>NZ_WVVW01000011.1 GCF_009857815.1 Pseudomaricurvus sp. HS19
TGGACTTAGTCGCAGTCTCAAACGTGCTTTACAAACTTTGTTTTCAGTTCCTATGGCACGCGCCGCAGACAGGCCGGAGAGAGGGGAGTCAGCTGGTGTTTTTTACCAGCTGACCCGCGAACCAGGGGCACCCTTTGAAGGACATGGATGTCCAAATTCTGTGGGCGCATGGATGCGCAGGAGCGGCCATTGGTTACTTTTCTTTGGGCGACAAAGAAAAGTGACTCGCCCGTAGGGCGAAACCCAAAGCTCAAATTCACTCAGCTTGTGAGTCGTAAGCTCTCAGATCAGCTGCCTGACAAAGCAGACTAACTTAACGCCTGAACACCACCGTGCGACGCCCATTCAACAGCACCCGCTGCTCCGCATACCAGCGAACCGCTCGATAGAGCACCACACTCTCAATATCGTGACCGATCTCCACCAGCTCCGCCGGTGAGTTGCTGTGGGAGACCCGCTCCACTTCCTGCTCAATGATCGGACCCTCGTCCAGATCACTGGTGACGAAGTGGGCGGTGGCGCCAATCAACTTCACGCCGCGGTCGTAGGCCTGGTGGTAGGGGCGGGCGCCCTTGAAGCCTGGCAGGAAGGAGTGGTGGATATTGATGGCGCGGCCGGACAGCTGACGGCACATCTCGTCGGAGAGGATCTGCATGTAACGCGCCAGCACCAGCAGGTCGGCCTGGCAGTCGCTCATCACCTGCAGGATCTGAGCTTCCTGCTGCGGTTTGGTGTCCGCGGTAATGGGCAGGTAGTGGAAGGGCACGTTGTACCACTCCACCAGGCTGCGCATGTCCTCGTGGTTGGAGACCACCGCCACGATATCGATGGGCAGGGTGCCCTCTTTCCACTTGTGCAGCATGGCATTGAGGCAGTGTCCCCAGCGCGATACCGCCAGAACCACCTTGGGGCGCTGGGCCAGGTCCCGCAGTTGCCACTCCATATTGTCCTTTTCCGCCAGCTCACCAAACAGGCTGCGCAGTTCCGCCTGTGAGGTGGCGCCGCTCACGGGCACCAGCTCGGTACGCATGAAAAAGCGCTTTTCCTGGCGGTCCTCAAACTGGGCCGCCTCCTCGATGTTGTAGTGGTGGCGGGCCAGGAAGCCGGTGACTTCGGCAACGATGCCGGGGCGGTCGGGGCAGCTGAGGGTGAGTACCAGTCGTTTGCTCATGGTGTATCGCTTACTAAAGGGTAAAAAATTCAGGGCGCTATGGTAGCAGGCTGGGGGAGAACTGTCCCTGCTGCCACAATTGATCACTTTTGGTCGCTGCTTTGCCAGTGCTGCGCCCCGGGATAGCCAGCTTCTGCGTGTTGAATAGAACCATCAATAAACCGCAGGAGATAAGCAATGAAACAACTGATGATCATGACCGCCCTGGCCGCAGCCCTGACCACCGGAGCTGCCCAGGCGGCGGATAACAGCCGTCATACGGAATTGAAGCAGAGCGCGACCTTTACCACGGCCACGGTGGCCGGGGCGGTGCTGGGCGGGCCGCTGGGGATGTTTATTGGCGCCCTCGGTGGTGCCTGGATGAGCGAGCAGATTGAGCAGGCAGACAAGGTGGATACCATGAACGAAGCAGTGGTGGTGGCAGATGTGCGTATCGGGCAGCTGGAGCAGCAGCTGCAATCCAGCGATAGCCTGCAGGGCCAGTGGCAGCAGTTGGCGCTGCGCTCGCTGGATCAGCGGGTGCTGTTCGAAACCGGCTCGGACCAGCTGACGGAGAGTGGTCGCGAGCAGGTCACCAAATTGGCCCTTATGCTCAAGGATTTCCCCCGGTTGCAGGTGCGGCTGGATGGCTATGCCGACCCACGCGGCACCGATGAGTACAATAATGTGTTGTCGGAGCACCGGGCGCTGGCGGTACGCGATGCACTGCTGGCGGCGGGGATTCCCGAACAGCGACTGCAGGTGTTCAGTCACGGTGCCGACCGTTCCACCGCTGCCAGGGGGGATCTCGAGGCCTACAGCAGCGAGCGCCGGGTGGATGTGGAAGTCAGGTCATCATCCGCAGACGACGGTGTGGTGGTGATGAACTGAGCGGGATTGGAGAATCACGGATCCGAGGCTCGGTTGCGTAAACGGATTACCGTATACTAGGCTGCTTTAACGCTGGCTACGTGTGTAGCCAGCAGCGTGGCGCCGGATCTTCGGCGTCCTACCACTGTCAGCCTCAGCGAGCCGCCGCCATGGAACCACTCTCCAACAATCCGGAAGAAAATCTGGATCGCTTTATTGTCGAAGCCATAGCCACCGGGTGTGTGTGGGCACTGGAAGGGCCGGATGGTTTTGCCCTCTGCCCGTCGGAGGGTAGTGATGATATCGATGTAATGCCTTTCTGGTCACAGCCGGAGTTTGCGCAGGCGGTCTGTATCGACGAGTGGTCGGTCTACAAGCCGGTACCGGTAGCACTGGAGGAGTTCCTCGACGAGTGGATCGATGGCATGCACGCCGACGTACTACTGGTGGGTATCAACTGGAGCGAGGAGCTGGACGGACTGGAGATCGAGCCCCTGGACCTGGCCGAAGAGTTTGATATGGAGCTGCGTTAAGGGGCAGGCGGCCTACCGCTTTCCATAAACACTCTTAAGCAAAATCATAAGATTCTTTTGCTGTACAGCAATTTTGGTCAGCCTCATATTGCGCGTGAAATCGCAGTAAACGGGGGTGAACCATGTCTCTTATTGAACAGGACACAGACGACGAACTCTTTCTCGAAAACGACAGCGAGGAGTTCGACTATGAATTTCCGGGCCAGCCGAAAGACCGTCGGGACAAGGCGCGCCGCAAGACCGAGCAGCGCCGCATGATGGAGGATCGCCGTGAGCGCCGTCGTCTGGCGGAAGAGTTGGGGATGAATATTCCCGACGAGTGGGCGCGGGAATCCGGCCACTACTGAGAGCGCTAGCGCCAGGGCTGGCGCTTCAGCAGCTCGATAATTTCCGGCAACAGATCCGGGCGGCTGAAATTGCTGCGATAGACGGCAAAGATATCCCGCGAGAAACCGGGGGCGTCGGCTACCCGGTAAATGTCCCCGGCTTGCCACTGTTCGATAACCGTCTCGGGCAGGTAGGCGCTGCCGCCGTGCTCTGCCAGGTAGGCCTCGGCGATGCTGGCCATATTGGTGTGCAGCACCGGTGGTTGGGTATCCGGAAAGCGCTTGCCGTGAAAGATCCCGAAGGCGGTACCCCAGTCCACGTAGACGTAGCCGTTTTTCACCGCTTCCTTCGCCTTGAGCCCCTCCCGGGTACTGGCCATAACCAGCTTCAGCTTGCCAATGGGCGTCGCGACGATATTGGGCAGGCTGGCGGGCTCGTAAAGAAAGGCCAGGTCAATCAACCCCTCCTGTAACAAACGTACCAGTTCTTCTGCCGAGTGGGCGTCAGCCCGCAGGGCCAGCTCGGGAAAGCTGTCGTGCAGCCGTGGCAGTTTGTCCTGCAGGGTAAAGCGCCAGAGGCCGGCGGTGGTGCCCAGGCTCAGTTGCAGCTGCTGCTCCTGCTTCAGGGCTACTTCCTGCCGGGCGCGTGACCAGGCCAGCAGCATGGTCTCGGCGTGAGGTACCAGCCGCTCCCCCTCGGGGGTGAGCTGGATATTGTTGCGCGCACGCAGAAACAGGGTTACTCCCAGGCTCTCTTCCAGCAGCTTGACCCGGGCGCTGACCGCCGCCTGGGTCAGGTAGAGGTTCTCCGAAGCCTTGCCGAAATGGCGGGTCTTGTTCACTTCGAGAAAGGTTCTGAACAGTTCGATATCCATAATGCCGTAACGCCCGTGCTTCTGCCGGGGCACCCTGGTCTCGGTTGTGGGAAGAGCGTAGCCGTCACGCTGCCGGGCTGTCGCAGTGGCTCTGCAGCGTGGCAGTGGCGCGCAATGTTGGGTATAGCAAGTTGTGGCGACCTTACCACCGGCTGTCGAAGCTGCCAAGGGGCGAGGGGGTGGCCCCTGTGGCGCCGGGGTTGCCGGCGGGGTTCACACAGCTGTCACAGCAATAGGGTATTCCGCATAACAGGTTTTTGATGTGTGGCACCTTCAATAAATATTTTTTGATTTCGTATCAATAATAATTTGATGTTCAACCACCCGGATAAAACCATAATGACGCGGAAATGAGCCTGTGGCCCATTTCACTCTGCTCTCGGTTGAGAGCGTCATCTGGGGCTTAGCCATCTGGGACCTTAATTCATCGTCAGGTGAATGCTGGATAGGGAGTGAAGCAAGACTATGAACACTAGAGAATATTTTCTGGGGCGCAAATTTGCCGACCCTGTTCATTACCCCTACGGCATCGAGAAATCCGGGGATTTTTCGGTGAAAGAAGTGCGCCTGCTGCAGTCTGCAGGCGGGTTGTTCAAAGCACTGGTGGATGCCAGGGTCAGTAATCCCACCGCAGATGACCAGCAACTGCTGGAAGCCGCTGCGGGAACCCGGGAAGTGACCACCGAGCTGGAGCGGGTTTACCGCAAATACTGGCTCAAGACCCATCCCACCGGTTATGTTCCGTCCATGATCCTGACCGGTGGTGCGACGGACTTCAGCAGCGACTCCTACTCTTACAGCGACTGATCGCGGGGCCCCGTCAAGGGGCCTGCCTGGAGGATTTTCTGTCGCGTTTGGAGTAGCGGCGTATACTGGCGTGTACGCCGCGGCTCAGCACCTTGGTATTTTCTTCAAGAACATCGATTCCCCACAAAATTGCCACTACAATCAGGCTCAGTTTGATGGCTTGCAGGCGGTAGTCGCAGGCGATCATTACACCTATGGCGGCCAGTACCCAGATGGCTGCAGCGGAAGTGACCCCCACCACGGCGCCATCCTTGGCCAGCATGACACCAGCACCGAGAAAACCAATCCCGGTAATTACCTGTCCTACCACCCGTGAGGGGTCAACAACGTCACCTTTCAGCTCAAAGGCGGTGGCGAGAAACAGATAGGTGCCTAACACTATAAGTGAGGCGGTACGGATACCCACCGGCTTGCCCCGCAGCTGCCGTTCGAGACCAATGATACCGCCGCTGAAGAGCGCGGTGGCGATGCTGGACCACTCCAGCGGGGCGATGTCGGTAATCAGCTCGACGAGCACGGGGTAACCTCAGCAGTACGAAAAGGGATGGAACACAGGTTCGGAAAGTCATTGCCCGGGCGCGGGTGGCCAGCTGCCGGATTGGCAGTGATGACACAGAGCTGCAGACAGGGGCAGGCATAACGGCAGGGGAGGTAGCATGGCTGCTACTTCCCGCAGGAAGTTTACAACGAAGTTCAGTGGCCGCGAAGCAGGGCTGAACAACAGAATGACAGAACCCGCTGCGAGCCCATTGGCCCGGCGGTGACAACGGATACCAGCAAGGATTTCAGATCATGCGAATTGCAGTACTCTCCCGCAACGAGAGCCTCTACTCTACCCGCCGCCTGCAGGAGGCCGGTGAGGCACGGGGCCACGAAGTGGATATTATCGATACCCTGCACTGTTACATGGATATCACCAAGAGCCGGCCGGCGGTGCGTTACCACGGTGAAGAGTTGCCGTTTTACGATGCGGTTATTCCGCGTATCGGGGCTTCCATTACTTTCTACGGCACGGCGGTGGTGCGCCAGTTCGAGATGATGGGGACCTTCTGCGTCAACGAATCGGTAGCCATCAGCCGCTCACGGGACAAGTTGCGCTCACTGCAGTTGCTGTCCCGCCGTGGTGTCGGCCTGCCGCGTACCGGTTTCGCCAACAAACCCGATAACATCAAGGACCTTATTCGCAATGTGGGTGGTGCGCCGCTGGTGATCAAGTTGCTGGAAGGCACCCAGGGTATCGGCGTGGTACTGGCGGACACCAATAAAAATGCCGAAAGCATTATCGAGGCGTTTATGGGACTGAAGGCCAACATCCTGGTGCAGGAGTTCATTAAAGAGGCCGGCGGCGCCGATATCCGCTGTTTCGTGGTGGGCGGCAAGGTAGTGGCGGCCATGAAGCGCCAGGGCGCTGAAGGCGAGTTTCGCTCCAACCTGCACCGTGGCGGCAGTGCTACCCTGGTGCGGCTGAGCAAGGAAGAGCGGGCCACCGCGGCCAATGCTGCCAAGATTATGGGGCTGAACGTCTGCGGTGTGGATATCCTGCAGTCTCACAATGGTCCGGTGGTGATGGAGGTAAACTCTTCCCCGGGTCTGGAAGGTATTGAGCGAGCCACCGGTAAGGATGTGGCTGGACTGATCTTCGAGTTTATCGAGCGCGAAGCCAAACCCCACAAGACCAAAACCCGCGGCCGGGGCTGATACCCCGTGCCGGCAGCATGGCATTACGGAGCGACGTCATGACGGACAAACTGATAATTGGCAATCTGGAGTTGTGTGACCTGCCAGAGCTGGGGATCAGTGATCTCAAGGTGCGTGTGGATACGGGAGCCAAAACCTCCTCACTGCACGTGGACAATATCCGCACTTTCAAAATTGGCCGCAAGCCGGCGGTACGTTTTGACCTGCATCCCCATATTCACAATGTGGATACCGTGGTGGAGTGCGAAGCCCTGTTGATGGATATTCGCCGGATCAAATCCTCCAACGGCGCTGCGGAACAGCGCTACGTCATTCGCACGCCTATTGTGATGGGCGGCCGCTCCTGGCCCATTGAAATTACCCTCACGGATCGCTCCGATATGAGCTACCTGATGTTGCTGGGGCGCGAAGGCATGAGCGATCTGCTGGTAGACCCTTCGCGGGCATTTCTGCTCAGCGAGTGATTGGGCCTTATCGGGATTGGGCCTGGGATTGACGCCTGAACGGGCGGCTTACAGCGCCTGCAGGGTCAGGTGGGCGATGACGGCATAGCGCAGCAACTTGCCGGCGGTGACCAGCAGCAGGAACCAGAGCAGCCGTATGCGCAGTACGCCGGCGACCACGGTCAGTGGATCGCCGATCACCGGTACCCAGGCAAACAGCAGCGAGGCTGTACCGAAACGGCGAAAGCGCTGCTCAGCCTGCTCAAACTCACGGTCTGACATGCGCAGCCACTTTTGCAGCAGTGCCTTACTGGCCCAGTAACCAAGAATGTAATTGGTGAGTGAGCCCAGTACGTTGCCACAGGTGGCAACAGCTACCACCGTGGAGGCAGGGGCGCCGCCGACCAGCAGGCTGGCCAGCACAATCTCCGAACTGAGAGGCAGGATGGTGGCGGCCAGGAAGGCGGCCAGGAACAGGCCGCTGTAGCCGAGTTCGGTCAGGTACTCCATGGGGGTGTGCTGTCGCTCGCAGATTGGGTAAATGGCGGCAGAAATACCGCGCCTGTAATGGCAACCGGTTTGTTACACCGGGTGCCATCTTTTATAGTGGAATGAACACAAGGAATCGCTGGAAACAACACTATGCGCCTGATTGCACTACTGTCCGTACTGATATTGGTGACCGCTTGCCAAAGCAGCAAAGTGGTTGTGGATTATGACACCGACACGGATTTCGGGGAATTCCGCAGCTACAGCTGGCAGGAAGACGGGGAGGCCGGTGATGAAGTGGATCCCCTGCTGGTGGAGCGGGTCAAGAGTGCCATTGCCAACCGCCTTGCCACCTACCTGATCGCACCGGTTGCCGACTCTCAGCAGGCGGATATGCTGGTGCGATATACCGTCAAAAACTCGGTGCAGACCCAGGAGCCCAAAAGCCGGGGTGGCATTGGTGTGGGCAGCGGCGGCGGTGGAACCGCCTTCGGTGTTTCACTCAGTATTCCGCTGGGAGGCGAGCGCACGGTACAGGAGGTTGAAGTAGTGATCGACTTTATCAACCCGCAGGACCGGAAGGTGAAGTGGCGTGGTACCAACCGCTTCAAACTGCAGGGAGAAGCACCGGAAAAAATCACCGAGATAGTCAATAAGGCGGTGGCCGAGATCCTCGACCGCTATCCGCCACAATAAGCCGCTAACAACGCCGGGAGCTACTCCTGGTTGTTGGCGCCGGGGCGGGGTTCGTCCGCCCAGGTAGTCTGTTTGTCCGCCACTGTCTGCAGCGCCCGTGCCCAGAATTGCGGGTTGTCTGCCAGCACCTTGATATCAAAGCGCTCACTGGCGCGGAACTCCAGAATCTCCACCCCTCTGGCACCGGCAACGTAGGTGTAGGGGACATCCTCGCCGACAAAAAAACCATCGCCGGCGTGCAGCTCGTCGTTACCCATAAGTACCGACCCCCCGGTGATGTAGTAGAGACAGTCGCAGTTGTGGGTGTGGCGCGGCAGCGGGTAGCCGCTCTTGAACCAGGCATATAACAGGCTGAAACCGCCACCGCTGAACAACAGGCGGTTCTCATGGCCGCTTTCGACACCGGCAGCGGTCAGTTGCATCGCACCTTCCATGGCCACATCGCTCAGTGGCGTCATCTCCATAATGGGTATACCGGCAGCGGGATCGGCGTCGGCGTGGCGGAAGGTGGCAAAGCGCAGGGGTTTATTATTATCGGTCATGGCGGTTCCTGGTGAAGGTTTGTCAGTCGGTGTGGCTGTCCTGTCCGCTGTGGTGAATATCGAATGTAGCTTTGTTGCTGCGGATATGGAGGTCCCGCTGCGGGAAGGGGATCTCGATGTTGTAGCGCCGCAGGGCATCGTCGATGGCCCACAGGTAGTCGGACATCAGGGCGGTGGGCCGCTTCACCTGATCCGCTTCCACCCACACACCCAGCACAAAGTTAAGGCTGCTGTCGCCGAAGCTGTTCATCCACACGATGGGCGCCCTGCCGGGCAGGTCCAGGGTGTAGGGTACGGCGGCGGCTGCTTCCAGTACGGCCTTGCGTACCAGCTCCTTGTCGCTGCCATAGGCGACGCCAAACGGAACGCGGAAACGCCGTACGCTCTCTTCCAGCGTCCAGTTGATCAGCTTCTGGTTGGTGAGCTCGGAGTTGGGGATCAGAATATCGACATTGTCATTGGTTCGAATCAGGGTGGCGCGCATGTGAATCGCCATCACCTCGCCGGTGACGCCGGAATCCAGCTCCACAAAATCTCCCACCTTGAGACTGTGCTCCAGCAGGATGGCCAGGCCCGAGACAAAGTTATTGACGATGCTCTGCAGCCCCAGGCCAATGCCGATACCCAGGGCACTGGCCACCAGCGCCAGTTTGGAAACATCGATGCCCAGCATGGAGATGGCAATCAGGAAGCCGACCAGCAGGATGGCGTAGTTGGAAATCCTCGCCATCACATAGGCTTGCGGCGCATTGAGCATGGTGGTGCTGCGCTGGCCGATGCGCACAAACGCCCGCCGCGCCATCTTGGCCACCAGCAGGGTGAGAGCCATCGCCACCAGCGCGGTGACCAGCTGGCTCAGGCGCAGGTGATAATCACCGACGGTAAACAGGATCGAGTTCCAGATTTCCGCTTGTTCCATGAGTCTGGCCCCTTCCTAAAACCACTGTTTGTGTTTGAACCACAGCGCCAGGCTGGTGGCAATCAGGGCCATGGTGCCGAGCAGCATAAAGTAGCCATTATGAAAGCGCAGCTCGGGGATGTACTCGAAGTTCATGCCGTAGACCCCGGCGAGAAAGCTGAGTGGCACAAAGATGGCGGTGATCACCGTCAACACCCGCATGGTGATGTTGAGCTGGTGGGAGGTAATGGAGATGTAGCTGTCGATCATGTCGCCGCACATGTCGTAATGCATCTGCGTGAGGCTCAGCAGTCGTTCAAAGCGATCGTCCAGGTCAATGATCTGGTGGTGATGGACGCTGTCGCTGGTGGGCAGAAAGCTGCACTGCTCCATGCGTAACTGATGAGAGACGCTACGGTGGTAGCCAAAGGTGCGTTTCAGCTTGATCAGTTGCGCTTTGCAGGCGGCCAGTTTGCCGAGTGCGACCTCACCCTTGCCGCTGTAGAGCTGGTCTTCCAGTATGCTCAGCTCATCCTCGAACAGCAGTACCTGGTCGAGGTAGATGCCGGCGGAGGTGTGCATGATCTTCAGTGCCAGTTGTAAAGGAGAGGCGAGCAGCTCCTTGGTCAGGCCCGCCTCTGCAACGGTGTTAATGCCCAGCGATACTTGCGGGTGAATGGTTATCAGCAGGCGCGCGCCGATAAAAAAGCCGATTTGCTGGTGATCGAAATCGAGGGTGTCGTTGATCTGGTGAATGCCGCGATACAGCACGAACATCTGGTCATCAAACACCTCCAGTTTGGGGGGGTGGCGTTTGCGGGTGACATCCTTGATCGCCAGCAGGTGACAGCCGAGCGACTCCAGCAGCTGGCGAATATCTTCGCTGATGGGGTGCTGGAACTGGATGTCGAGCCACAGTATAGAGTCTGTCGCTTCACGCCAGCGCTGCAGCAAATCCTGCTTACGGCTGGTGCTGATCTCTCCATCGAGTAACAAATAGGATTTGATCACGCTTTTCTCCCTTTCCGCGTTTGTATTTTTATGGCGGCGTTGCGCTTGTAGGCTACAGGAACACCAGTGAGCCGAGGCCGAGAAAAATACTGAAGCCAACCACATCGGTAACGGTGGTCAATATTACGGCCGATGCTACGGCCGGGTCTATGTGGAGCTTTTCGAGGATAAACGGAATGTAGGTGCCGGAGACTGCAGCCGCCAGATTGTTGATGACCACCGCCAGCCAGATAATGATGCCGAGCGCGGGAGAGTCGAACCACCAGCCCACCACCAGCGCAATCAGCATGCCGATCAATACACCGTTAATGGCCGCCACCAGGCTCTCCTTGTTGAGCAGCAGGCGGATGTTGGCGCTGTGAATGTGTTTCAGGGCCAGGCCGCGCAGGGTTACTGCCAGCGTCTGGCTGCCGGCGATGCCGCCCATGCTGGCGACCACCGGCATGAGAATGGCCAGCGCCACCACCTGTTGCAGGGCGGCTTCAAACAGGCCGATGACCCAGGAGGCGAGAAAGGCGGTGACGAGATTGATGGAGAGCCACAGGGCCCGCAGTTTGGCGGCGGATTTGACCGGGCTGAAGAGGTCCTCCTCGTGACTGGGGGATTCGCTGAGGGTGGCGATGGCGAGATCGTCCCGCACTTCGTTAAACAGGGTGGCCACCGACAGGGCCCCGATCACCTTCTGCTGGCGGGTGACCGGCAGGTAAGCGATTTCACCTTCCAGCGAGATGTGGTTGGTGGCTTCAAACAGATCCTCTTCGTGGTCGAGTTCGCTGATGCTTTCCGCCAGCTCATCCACCTGTGCCTCCGGCGAATTGCAGAACAGGGAGGCTACCGGGATATGGCCCAGTAGCTGGCGCTCGTCGTCCACCAGAAACACGGCGGTGACAAACTCGCGCTTCTGCAGCCGCTTGAGTACGGCGTCCACGGAGATACCGGAGCGCACCCGCAGGATATTGCGCTGCATGTAGCGTCCCACCTGCTCATCGCTGTAGCTCAGTGCCTGCTGCAGCTCTTCCGAGGTATCCTCGTCCAGATCCAGCAGGATGGCATCCACCATGTCCCGTGGCAGCAGGTCGGCAAAGGCGATCAAGTCCTGCGGGTCGGCATTGGCCTGGATGGTGCGGCGATCGTCATCGTTGAGGGTGTGGATCAGGTTGCGGGCGGTTTCCCACTGCAGCTCGGCGATCACCCGCCACTGGTCCTGCGGCGCAATCAGTGACCACAGCCGCAGGCGCAAATTGTTGGGAACACACTCCAGCAGGTGTGACCATTGCTGATGGCTGAACTCCTGCAGTTGCTCCTGCAGTGACTCCAGCCCCTCCTCTGCGTCCAGTTGCAGCAGCGGCTGCAGGAGCTCGTCAACCAGCTCCAGGGGATCGGTGGTGGCAGTGGCGGTGGCGATCAAGGGCGGCATTTCCTCTGTTTGCTGTTAGAATCCGGGGCCTTTGGCTGGCGGGCGGGACAGTATATGAACCGCGCGGTGATTGCCAGCGTACCCTAACGCATCGGTCTGTGTACTAGTATATGCAGTGGTTAACCATAACACTAAGAGAGAACTTCCGAGTCTGTAATGCTGCCTGTATCCCCCGTTTTGTCCCTCAAAAAGCTGTGGTTTCTGTTGCTCACCGTACTACTGGCGGGCTGCTTTTGTGAGGAGATCTGTCTCAATTGTGAAGTGGAGTTGCCGCGGCAGTCGTCATTGTCGTCAGCGCAGTTGCGGGTGCCGGATTTTACAGCCTTTGAGGTTGTCGCGGATAAGAAGAGCGCGTTCTTCGGATTTCTGATGCCGCTGGTGGACAAGGTAAACCGCGAGGTGTTACTGGAGCGCAACCGCCTGCGGGCGCTGGCCTTCAGTACCCTGACACCGGGTAAGCGGGATCGGGAGTTTGTGGCGCAGATGTGCGAGAAGTATCGCTACGACTGCAGCGAGGAGAGCTTGAAAGAACGGGCGCTGGCGCTGAGTGAGCGTATCGGTATGGTGCCGCCGTCTCTGGCCCTGGGACAGGCGGCCAACGAATCCGCCTGGGGTACGTCGCGCTTTGCCCGCAATGGCAATAACTACTTTGGTCAGTGGTGCTTTGTGAAGGGCTGTGGCCTGGTGCCCACCAACCGCCACTCCCGTGCCCGCCACGAAGTGCGCCGTTTCGCCTCGCCGCTGGCGTCAGTGCGGTCCTATATACACAACCTCAACTCGTCGCCGGCCTACGAGGAGTTTCGTCGCCTGCGTGCCGCCGCCCGTGCTGCCGGTGACGTGCCCAGCGGCCTGCAGCTGGCCCAGGGGCTGCAATCCTACTCCGAACGTGGTCGCGCCTACATTCAGGAGATCCGCGCCATGATCAGTGTGAACGAATTGGGCCACTATGATCTGGAAGCCTGGCAGGAGCTGGGTGCGCAGGTGGTGCCGCGAGCCTGAGCCCTGTCAGCTCCGGGGCGCTTCCCCATCCCCATTGCTTGACGGTGAGTGGCTGCCGGCCATTGCCAGCGGAAAGGGCGCCGTCTGTGAGCCGCTATAGAGCGTGAGATGGGGGAAGGGAATTTCCACACCGTGGCTGTCGAACAGCGACTTCACCTGCATCATCAGATCGCTTTTTACATCGCGGTAGAGTTCACGGCGGGTCCAGACCGACAGCTGCAGGTCCACCGACGAGGGACCGAAGTTGGTAACAATGCAATAGGGCTGGGGCTCCTCCAATACCCGCAGTTCGTCACTGGCCATATCCAGCAACAGTTGCCGAACCCGCTTCAGGTCCTCCTTGTAGGCAACACCAATGGCCAGGTCGATACGGCGGATGGGGAAACGGGTGAGGTTGACCACCGTGGTTTTGATCAGGGCCTCGTTGGGGATACGCACAAACAGGTTGTCGAAGGTGCGCAGCTTCACCGACAGCAGATCGATACTGATCACCTCGCCGGTGTCACTGCCCACCCGCAGGATATCGCCAATCTGAAAGGGTTTTTCCCCCAGCAAAAACAGGCCGCTGATCAGGTTGGAGGCCGAGGTCTGGGAGGCGAAGCCGATGGCGACGGTGAGGATGCCGGCGGCACCCAGCAGTACGCTGACGTCAAAGCCCAGCTGGTCGATGGTGGTGATGGCGAACAGAATCAGCAGGGCGTAATAGATCACCCGGCTGTACATGGCCTGGGTGTGGGCGCTGAAGCGGTTACTGCTGGCACGGAGAAACAGCCTGCGCGCCAGGTTGGCCAGCAGCAGACCTGCCAGCATCAGCAGTGCGGCCTTGATCCCGGTGGCCAGGGAGAAGGTGTGCAGGGTGGATTCGGCAACGGTCTCGTTCATGTTAGCTCCGGACATCAGGCAAAGAGGTTGGACCAGGCGCTCACCAGAATACCTTTGTCGGCACTCAGGCGTGGCGCGGACAGCAGCCGGGCGTTATCCGGTGGCCTGCCGATTTTCACCACCCCCTGTCCCTTCTCGGCATCCATGGTGATTTTCAGCGCTTCGGTGGTCAGGCTCTGGCTGCTGGCAAACACCGACAGATAAGGTGTGGGCAGGCTCAGGCGCTCCAGCTTGCGTTCCTGATGGCTCTTGTTGTGGATACGCACCGGCGTCAGTACCCGGTAGGGGAGGCTGAGCAGCTGGCTGCGGTCGAGCCGGGCATGGGTATGGGAGCCGTAACAGAGCTGGCCTTCACCGGTGAGGTTGCCCATCCAGGTGTCCGATAATTGTTGCACCGGCAGCTCCCGCAGTACCCGCCCGGAGAGTTCCAGCTGCAGCCACACCGGTGTGCTGACGTAGAGGGTGAGGTGGCAGTTGGCGGCCAGTGTCAGTGGTGCGTAAGGGCGTACCACCACCGGCCGGTCTGCCAGGCGCGGCAGCAGGCGCAGCTGCGGCGTGATGTGGTCCATGGCGATACGGTCATTGGGTAGCTCGTTACTGCCGGGCAGCGGCTGTGGGCGGCAGAGAAAATTCCCCTGGATGCCGCGTTTTTCCCAGTGGTAGAAAAGCTGCCACTCCATGGGCTGGGACCGGGCGCAGAGACTGAGATCGCCGATCTCGATGGCCAGGCTGTTGTCATTGTCGACGGTAAACTGCTGGTCCCAGAGGGCGGTGAGCTCCGCGGATTCGGGCGCGGCGGTGGTCATGTATGGGATTCCTTGTGCTGGCGGCTGGGACAGGGCGCAGGAGCGGCCGCTGGTGTGCAGACAGGCCAAGTGTACGGCCTGTGGCAGGAGAGGCAAAAGCCGATTTTGCAGGCGCGGGTTATAATGGCCCCAACACCCGTTAGCCCAGGCCTGCTGTTATGTACCCACTCGACTACATTGATCCTGTTTTTCGTCCCCCCAGTGAAGCCCGCTCCCTGATTCTGCAGGTCACCAACGGCTGCTCCTGGAACCGCTGCACCTTCTGCGAAATGTACACCGAGCCGCAAAAGCGTTTCAGCCCACAATCCCTGGAGCAGCTGGAACAGCAGGTGGCCGCGCTGGTCCGGGCCGGTTATCCGGTACGGCGGGTATTCCTCGCCGACGGTGATGCCATGACCCTGTCGGTGCGACGGTTGACGGAAATTCTGCAAATGATCCGTCGCTACTACCCGGATGTGCAGCGCGTATCGGCCTACTGCCTGCCGCGCAACCTGAAAAACAAATCGGCTGAGGATCTGCAGCAGCTGCGCGAACTCGGCTTGTCGCTGCTCTATGTGGGTTGCGAAAGTGGCGACGACGAAGTGTTGGCCAGGGTCGAAAAGGGCGAGACTTTTGAGTCTTCACGGCAGGCCCTGGAGAAGATTCACGCCGCCGGTATGCAGAGTTCGGTGATGATCCTCAATGGTCTCGGCGGCACAGAGTTGTCAGAGCAGCACGCCATGGAGTCGGCACGGCTGATGAACGCCACCCAGCCCCACTTCCTGTCGGTGCTGGTGGTGACATTCCCCACCGGTATGGAGCGGCACGCCAGCGGCTTTGAGGGGCGCTTCCGGCCTCTCAGCCAACACCAGTCTGTGCAGGAGTTACAATTGCTGCTGCAGCAGCTGCAGCTGGACAAAACCATATTTCGCAGTGATCACGCCTCCAATTACCTGGTGCTGAAAGGTATCCTGGGACGGGACAAGGCAGCCCTGTTGCAACAGGTGGAGCTGGCGCTGCACCGCCCCGACCTGGTGCCCTTGCGGGAGGAGTGGCAGCGCTCTTTCTGACGCGTTAAGGGATCAGAGCTGGCGGCCGTGACTATGGTCCGGCCACAGGTGGCGTGGCGGCGTAAAGGGGGGCTGGTGCAGCCACAGACGCGCCATTTCCAGTTCCGCTTGCGCGAAGTGGCGCAGGTCGGCGCCACTGAAATGGTCGCCGATCGGGGACATCAGCCGCGCCAGTGAGTGGTCGGTGACGGTGGCCACCTTGCGAATCGATTTGTGGTGGTTGTCGATAAACTCCAGGTGGTGCACCAGATCGGCAAAATCCTCCCAGCCGGGCAGTTCCGGTGAGTACACCAGCAGTCCGGATAGGCTCGGGTAGTGATTGAGGTAGCGGTCGACCGCCTGGTTGATTTCTGCAAAATCCCTCACCCTCAGGGGGGCGTGGGGGTGTAGCTGCAGAATGGCTTCCTCGCCCAGAATTTCAAAATCCAGCATGACCAGAATCTCCTGCACAACGGCCGACACTGCATGGCAGCCGTCTGTTATTAAGCGTAGACTAAAGTCGTCGATTGCGCCGCAATCAACATCGGAGCACAGGCAGGTTGCGGTCGGTAACTTGTCAGGGAACAGTCCCGGCGGTGTCCGGGCCAATTGGGGAAATGTCTATGGATTCCATTAAAGTTGCCGATTGTATGAGTCGTCAGTACGTCTCTTTTTCGCCCAGTACCCCTGTGGTGGAAGCGGCGATGGAGTTACTCAAGAATGAATTGCTGGGCGGGCCGGTGATCGACAGCGCCGGCAAGCTGGTGGGCTGGATTTCCGAGCAGGATTGCATCAGTGTGGTGAGCCAGGTGATGTACTACTCTGACCGCGTCGCCACGGTAGACGATGTGATGAGTCGTGAACTGAGCACCGTGGACCCGGATCGCAACGCCATGGACGTGGCGGAAGATATGAAAAAAATGAAGCGCAAACTGTTTCCAGTCGTTGAAGGCGCCAAAGTGGTGGGGGTGGTATCGCGCCGCCATATCCTGCGCGCAATGCTCAAACAGGTGACCGGCAAGTAGCAGTTTGCCGCACCTTGCATCAGTGTGCGCCGCTGCCGTACCGGTGAGGTACGGCTGGCGTCACAGCCAGGACCTCAGGTCACACTGCGGCCACCATCCACCGCCACAATCTGCCCGCTGATGTAGTCGTTCTGCATCAGCATCTCTACGGCCTGGGCAATGTTTTCAGCGCTGCCCAGCTCTCCCAGCGGTACCCGTGACAGGGTGAGCGCCTTGCCCTCGTCATCCAGCTCTGCGGCCGCTTCCGGCCAGATAATCGCTCCCGGCGCCACGCCGTTAACCCGTACCTCCGGTGCCAGCTCCAGCGCCAGGGATTTCACCAGCATCACATTGGCGGCCTTGGCCATGCAGTAGACCGTGTGCTGCGGGCGCGGGATCTCTGCCTGGATGTCGGTGATATTGATGATGACACCGCGGCGCTGGCGCAGCTCGGTGGCCAGCGCCTGACTGAGGAAAAACGGCGCCCGGGCGTTGCTCGCCATCAGGGTGTCCCAGTCGTTGCCGGTGGCGGTGCCGATCGGGGTGGGGTAGTAGGCCGAGGCATTGTTGATCAGGGCATCAATGCGGCCAAAGCAGGCCAGTGCATCGCTGGCCAGGACTTGTACGGCATCGTCGTCGCACAGGTCGGCCTGCACCACGGCAGCGCTCTGTGGGCGCAAGCTGTTCAATTGCGCTGCCAGCTGATTGGCGTCGGCGGTGGAGTGATGGCAGTGAATGACAATGCCGTAGCCACTGCCGTGCAGGCGTTCGGCAATGGCGGCGCCAATACGGCGTGCCGCACCAGTGATCAGGGCAACGGGTGCCTGGTAACTCATGGGGTGGAATCCTTGTAGCGAAGTTTCAGTTCCTGCAGCTGTTGCAGGCGTTGCTGCTGCAACGCCTTGCCCAGCGCGGCGCCCTCATAGCCTTGTGCCATCAGTGCCTGCGGTTGTACCTGTGCCACGCAGTCACAGGCGGCCTGCAGGTAAGCCGCCTGCGGGTAGGGCGTCTCTTCCAGTCCGGTGCGGCCGCGGGCATCGGCGGTGCAGGCGAGCAGGAACTGTTGCAGCTTTTGCGGCCGGCGCAGAACATCCAGTCGTTGCAGCAGCTGCAGCACGGTGGCGGGTTTGAGTTCAAAAGCGCGGTGGCAATTGGTGTGGTCGCGGGCCACGGCGATGGCCAGCTCGCGATGCCGTTTGGGGATCGCCAGCCGTTCGCATACCTGCTCTACCAGCGGCAGGGAGCGCGCTTCATGGGCGATATGGCGTGGCAGTTCGTCCGCCGGGGTCAGGGCCTTGCCCAGGTCGTGCAACAGTGCCGCCAGCAATACCTCACTGTCGTCGCTGAGGCGGCGGGCGGCGGTGAGGGAGAGCAGGGCATGCAGGCCGCAGTCGATCTCCGGGTGGTGTTGTGGTGGCTGTGGTACGCCAAACAGGGCTTCCAGTTCCGGTAGTATCACCGCCAGCGCGCCGCACTCCCGCAGGGTGAGGAAAAACACGTCCGGCGACGCCTCCCGCAGAGCCCGTTCCATCTCTTTCCACACCCGTTCCGCCACCAGGTGGGCCACCTCGCCGGCGGCCACCATGCTGCGCATCAGCGCCATGGTCTCTGGGGCGACCCGAAACCCCAGGTGGTGGTAACGGGCAGCGAAGCGGGCCACCCGCAGCACCCTCACAGGATCCTCGCTGAAGGCGTCGCTGACGTGACGCAGCAGTTTTTGCTGCAGGTCGTCGCGTCCACCGTAGGGATCGATCAGGGTGCCATCGGGCTCTTCCGCCATGGCATTGATGGTGAGGTCGCGACGGCGCAGGTCCTCTTCCAGGGTGATGTCGCTGTCGGTGTGGAAGACAAAGCCGCCGTAGCCGGGCGCTGTTTTGCGCTCCGTGCGGGCGAGGGCGTACTCCTCCCCGGTCTGAGGGTGCAGGAATACGGGAAAGTCCTTGCCGACCGGGCGAAAGCCCGCTTCCAGCATTTGCTCCGGGGAAGCACCCACCACCACCCAGTCACGCTCGGTGAAGGGGTAGCCCAGCAGTTTGTCGCGGACCGCGCCGCCAACCAGATAGTAGTTCATGGCGGCATTATACACGGCGGACGGTAGCTCGCCCGCGGCCTTCAGCGGGGCTGGTGTTGTGGCAGGGTGACGGTAAAGCGGGTGCCTTCACCGGGGGTGCTGGCCACCTCAATGGTGCCGTGGTGATTCTGGATAATGCCGTAGATAACGGAGAGGCCCAGGCCGGTCCCGACGCCCACCCCCTTGGTGGTAAAAAACGGGTCGAAGATGCGGCCGCGGGTGGTGTCATCCATGCCCTGGCCGTTGTCGGCGATGCAGATCTCTACAGCTTCCGCTTCCGCCAGGGCGCGCATGCGGATGTCGATACGACCAAAGCCCTCAATGGCCTGGGCGGCGTTGACCAGCAGGTTGGTGAAGACCTGGTAAATCTGCGGGGTGATGCACTCAATGGCGGGCAGGTCGTCCGCAACCTGCTGGTGCACCTCAGCCTTGTACTTGATCTCGCTGTTGATGATGTTGAGGACACCGCTGAGGCAACTGGTGAGGTCCAGTGTCTCCCAGCCCTGCTGGGCCGGGTGGGAGAAGACCTTGAGATCACCGACGATCTGTTTCACCCGGCGGGCGCCGGTGACGGAATCCCGGATCAGTGGCGGGATGTCCTCCCGCAGGAAGGCGAGGTTTATGTGGCGTCTTACTTCGGTCAGTTGCTGGCGGATACTGTCATCGGCGATGGCGGTTTCCGAGGCTTCGTACAGCGCCAGCAGGTCAAACAGCTGGTGGCAGTATTCCGACAGGGTCTCCATGTTGGAGAGCATGTAGCCAATGGGGTTGTTGATCTCGTGGGCGATACCCGCCGACAGCAGTCCAAGGGAGGCCATCTTGTCGGTCAGCATCAGCTGTTGCTGGGTCTCCAGCAGGCGGCGGTTGGCGGCCTCCAGTTCGGCGGTACGCTGCTGCACCCGCAATTCCAGGTCCTGTTCCCGCAGGCGCAGGGTCAGGTGGGTGGAAACCCGGGCCAGCAGCTCGTCGCGGTTAAAGGGGGTGGTGACGTAATCCGCGGCCCCCAGCTGCAGTGCCCGGCTGATGGTGGCGGGTTGGTTGTCGGCGGAGACCACGATAATGGCCGGGCGGTTGGCCGGAGGTTGCTGCTGCAGCTCGCTCAATACGTCAAAACCCGATTTGCAGGGCATATTGAGATCCAGCAACAGCAGGTCAAACGGGCGCTGGTGCAGCTGCTGCAGGCAGGCGACGCCGTTGTCGGCCGTGTGCAGGTTGCTGTAGTGGTCCTGCAGGATGAAGGTCAATATCTGACGATTGACGTCGTTATCGTCGACGATCAACAGGGCGGATTCGGAGGTCATAGGCTGCGGCGGCCGCTATCAGGGGCGAAGCGCAACACGCTAGCGGCAAAGCGCCGGGTGCGCAAGCGGACGGGGCAGGCTGTATCAGACGGGCAAAAAAAAGCCCCCGATACAGCTGGGGGCACAAGGGTCTTAGGGTGTTCAGGGGCGGGCGAAAAGCGCCCGGCCCGTAAAACTGACTGGTTACAACTTCACAATGATGGTTAGTTTATGACTAATATGACTAACCTGTCAAACGTGACATGTTGATTAATTTCCATGCTGTCCGCACAGGAAGTTCACAAATGTCAGGATTGTCAGGTAGTATGCTGCTCACGTTTTAGTCGATAGCGAGCTGGTGAGAGAGGCATGACAGAGAAGCGGGTACTGACAACCGGTGAAGCCGCGAAGTACTGCGGGGTCAATTTCCGCACGGTGATCCGCTGGATTGAGCGCGGGCGACTCAACGCCTACAAGCTGCCCGGTCGTGGCGATCACCGTATTACCGAAGAGGATTTCGTCGCCTTCCTGCGCCACAACAACATGCCGGTGCCGGCGGAGCTGGAGGGGGGCAGTCGTAAAATCCTGGTGATTGAGGACCAGCCGGAGATGGCCAGTGCCATTCGCCGGGTGCTGATACGCCAGGGCTACGAGGTGGAAGTGGCGAACGATGGTTTCAGCGCCGGTGCCATGCTCACCCGCCTGCAACCGGCCCTGGTGACCCTGGACCTGAAGATGCCGGGCATGGATGGGTATCAGGTGCTGGAGTACATCCGCAGCCAGGAAGCGTTCGCTGCCACGGCGGTATTGGTGGTTTCTGCGGAAACCAACGCTGGCCTGGAGCGGGCCCTCGGCCTCGGCGCCTCTGCGGTGCTGCCCAAACCTTTTGATAATGAATCACTGATCGCCTGCGTCAGCCGCTTGCTGGGCGGCTGACGGCCAGCGTCAGTTGCGCATCATCGGCATCAGTTGCAGGTCCGGATTGCTGCCACCATCGCCCCGTGGAGGACAGTGGTAGCTGGCAGTGACCTGGTTACCCAGTACCGAGTGCAGGTGCACATCGAATCCCCACAGCCGGTGCAGGTGCTTGAGTACCTCATCGGTGGACTCTGCATCCAGCGGTTTGCGGTTGTACTGCACGTGGTGCAGGGTGAGGGATCGGTCGCCGCGAATATCCACTTTTTGCACCTGGATGTTGGGTTCGCGGTTGCCAAGATTGTATTGTCCCGCCAATGCCTCCCTGACCTTCAGGTAACCGCTGTCATCATGGATGGCGTTAACGTTGATGGTGTCTTCGCGGTCGTCATCGACGATGCAGAAGAGCTTCATATCGCGCATCACCGTCGGTGACAGGTACTGCAGGATAAAACTTTCGTCCTTGAAGTTGCGCATGGCGAACTGCAGTGTCTCCACCCAGTCGCTGCCGGCGATGTCCGGGAACCAGCGGCGATCTTCTTCGGTGGGCTTCTCACAGATGCGGCGGATATCGCTCATCATCTTGAAACCCAGGGTGTAGGGGTTGATGCCGCTGTAGTAGGGGCTGTCGTAGGCGGGCTGGAAAACCACGCTGGAGTGGGACTGCAGGAACTCCATCATAAAGCCCTCGGTCACCAGGCCGCGATCAAACATGGTGTTGAGCAGGGTGTAGTGCCAGAAGGTGGCCCAGCCCTCGTTCATCACCTGCGTCTGCCGTTGCGGGTAGAAGTATTGCGCTATCTTGCGCACGATCCTCACCACCTCACGCTGCCACGGCTCCAGCAGCGGCGCGTTCTTCTCGATAAAGTAGAGCAGGTTCTCCTGCGGCTCGACGGGGAAGCGGAAACCCCTGGCATCGTCTGCATGCCCCGGCTGGGTGGGGATGGTACGCCACAGGTCGTTGACCTGTTTCTGCAGGTACTCTTCCCGCTCCTGCTGGCGGTGGCGCTCCTCTTCGGCGGAGATCGGGTAGGGGCGCTTGTAGCGGTCGACGCCGTAATTCATCAGCGCGTGGCAGGAGTCCAGCACCGCTTCCACCTCGTCAATGCCATAGCGCGATTCGCATTTGGCGATGTAGTTCTTGGCAAACAGCAGGTAGTCAATAATGGAATCGGCATCGGTCCAGGTGCGGAACAGGTAGTTGCCCTTGAAGAATGAGTTGTGACCGTAACAGGCGTGGGCAATAACCAGCGCCTGCATGGTCATGGTGTTCTCCTCCATCAGGTAAGCGATGCAGGGGTTGGAGTTGATGACGATCTCGTAGGCCAGTCCCATCTGGCCGCGCTTGTAGGATTGCTGGATATTGAGAAACTGCTTGCCGTAGGACCAGTGGCTGTAGCCCAGCGGCATGCCCACCGAGGCGTAGGCGTCCATCATCTGCTCGGAGCTGATGATTTCAATCTGGTTGGGGTAGGTGTCCAGTTTGTACTCGGCAGCAATTTTGCCAATGGCCCGGTCGTACTCTTCGACCAGGTCAAACGACCACTCCGAGGATTCGGAGATGGGGTTGCGCTTGAGGTAGGTGTATTCCTGTTCACTCATGGGGATTGCTCACACGACGGATTTTTTCTGGAACAGCTCGCGGAAGACGGGATAGATATCGCCGGCGTCCACAATCTGCTGCATGGCAAATACATCACTGTGGCTCAGGGCCACATCGGAATATTCCTCCCATAGCGCCTGATGCTCGCGCGGTGTGATTTCAATGTAGGAGTAGTACTGCAGCTTGGGCAGCAGGTCATCCACCAGCAATTTGGAGCAGACCGAGGAGTCGTCGTTCCAATTGTCGCCATCGGAGGCCTGGGCGCCGTAAATGTTCCACTCCGATACCGGGTAGCGTTCTTCGAGGATCTCTTTCATCAGCCGCAGGGCGCTGGAGACGATGGTGCCGCCGGTTTCCCGCGAGTAGAAGAACTCCTGCTCGTCCACCTCCTTGGCGCTGGTGTGGTGACGGATAAAGACCACTTCAGTGCGCTCGTAATTGCGCTGCAGGAAGAGGTAGAGAAGGATAAAGAAACGCTTGGCCATGTCCTTGGTGGCCTGGGTCATGGAGCCGGAGACGTCCATGATGCAGAACATCACCGCCTTGGAGCGCGGCTGTGGATCCTTTACATGCAGGTTGTACTTGAGGTCGAAGTCGTCCAGCCAGGGCACGCGATTGATGCGCGCCCGCAGGGTGGTGATCTCCTCCAGCAGGGATTCGATCCGCAGGTGATTGCGCAGTGCCGGATCCAGGTTCTCCTCTTTTTCCAGTTCCGCTTCCAGTTCTTTCAGTTTCTTGCGCTTGCCGCTGGTGAGGGCAATACGGCGGGCGTTGGCGGAGCGCAGTGAACGGACAATGTTGAGACGGCCGGGGTTGCCTTCATTGGCGATACCGGCGCGGCGCATCTTGAACTCTTCGCTGCCGGAGAGCTGGCGTTTGACCAGGTTGGGCAGCTCCAGGTCCTCAAACATAAAGTCGAGAAATTCGTCCTGGGTGATCTGGAACACAAATTCGTCCATGCCTTCGCCCTGATCGCTGGCGCCGGATCCGGAACCGCCGCCTCCGCCACCCCCGGAGGGGCGGGGAATGCGGTCGCCACTGACAAACTCCTTGTTGCCGGGCAAGACTCGGGTGTTGTGGCCTCCCTGGCCATGGTGGAAGGCGGGCTCGCTGATATCCTTGCTGGGGATACTGATCTGCTCACCCTTGTCGATGTCGCGGATAGACCGCTGGTTGACCGCCTCCGCTACGGCCTTCTTGATGTGTTTACGGTAGCGCCGCAGGAACCGTTGCCGGTTAACGGTGCTCTTGTTCTTGCTGTTCAGGCGTCGGTCGATGATGTAGCTCATAGCGTCCTCTTAGTGCCGGAGAGGAGGAACAGTCCCGTGCTGCAATTGCCACTGCTTACTGGGACTTACGTACGCGCAGATACCACTCTGACAGCAGTCGCACCTGTTTCTCTGTGTAGCCGCGTTCAACCATGCGTGCCACAAAGTCCTGATGCTTCTTGCGGTCACTTTCCGATGCCTTGGCGTTGAATGAAATCACCGGCAGCAGGTCTTCCGTGTTGGAGAACATTTTCTTCTCGATCACAGTGCGCAGCTTCTCATAGCTGTTCCACACCGGATTGTTGCCATTGTTGTTGGCCCGCGCCCGCAGTACGAAGTTGACGATCTCGTTGCGGAAATCTTTCGGGTTGCTGATGCCAGCCGGTTTTTCAATTTTCTCCAGCTCTTCGTTGAGTGCGCTGCGATCGAGGATCTCGCCGGTCTCCGGATCGCGGAACTCCTGATCCTGAATCCAGAAGTCGGCGTAGGTGACGTAGCGGTCGAAGATGTTCTGGCCGTACTCGGCATAGGACTCGAGGTAAGCGGTCTGGATCTCCTTGCCGATAAACTCGACGTAACGCGGTGCCAGGTACTCCTTGATGTAGGTGAGGTAGCGCTCCTGGATCTCGGGCTGGTACTGCTCCTGTTCGATCTGCTGTTCCAGTACATAGAGCAGGTGTACCGGGTTGGCAGCGATCTCGGTGGGATCGAAGTTGAACACCTTGGACAAAATCTTGAAGGCAAAGCGGGTAGACAGGCCCGACATACCTTCGTCCACCCCGGCCGCGTCCTTGTACTCCTGCATGGATTTGGCTTTTGGATCCGTGTCTTTCAGGTTCTCGCCGTCGTAGACCCGCATCTTGGAGTAGGGGTTGGAGTTTTCCGGCTCCTTGATGCGCGACAGGATGGAGAACTGGGCCAGCATCTTGAGGGTGTCGGGCGCACAGGGGGAGAAGGCCAGGGAGCTGTTTTCCAGCAGCTTCTGATAGATGCGCACCTCTTCGGAGACACGCAGGCAATAAGGCACCTTGACGATGTAGACACGGTCAATAAAGGCCTCATTGTTTTTGTTGTTCTTGAACGTCTGCCACTCGGATTCGTTGGAGTGAGCGAGGATGATGCCGTCAAAGGGAATCGCGCCCATGCCCTCGGTGCTGTTGTAGTTGCCTTCCTGGGTGGCGGTGAGCAGCGGGTGCAGTACCTTGATCGGTGCCTTGAACATCTCCACGAACTCCATCAGGCCCTGGTTGGAGTGACAGAGACCGCCGGAGTAGGCGTAGGCGTCAGGGTCGTTCTGGGGGAAGTCCTCCAGTTTGCGGATGTCCACCTTACCCACCAGGGAGGAGATGTCCTGGTTGTTCTCGTCGCCGGGCTCGGTCTTGGAGATAGCGATCTGGTCGAGGATGGAGGGGTACATCTTCACCACCCGGAACTGGCTGATGTCGCCCTTGTGTTCGTGCAGGCGTTTGGCCGCCCAGGGGGACATGATGGTTTTGGTGTAGCGACGCGGGATGCCGTAATCCTCTTCCAGGATCTGGCCATCCTCGTCGATATCAAACAGGCCGAGGGGAGATTCAAAAACCGGCGAGCCTTTGATGCAGTAGATGGGTTGTTTTTCCATCAGCGATTTCAGGCGCTCCGCAAGGGAGGATTTACCGCCACCGACGGGGCCCAGCAGGTAGAGAATCTGTTTCTTTTCTTCCAATCCCTGGGCGGCGTGTTTGAAGAACGACACGATTTGTTCGATGCACTCCTCCATGCCGTAAAATTCTTCAAACGCCTTGTAGCGCTTGATGACCTTGTTGGAGAAGATGCGGCTCATGCGGGAGTCCCGCGAGGTGTCCACCAGTTCCGGCTCGCCGATGGCCATCAACATGCGTTCCGCGGCAGAAGCGTAGACACTGGGATCGGTTTTGCACAACTCCAGGTACTCCTGGATACTCATCTCCTCCTGTTGCGTGGCGGCGTAGCGGTCACGATAGTGGTTAAAGATAGTCATGGCTCAATCTCCTCGGTAAAGGGCTGTCCCTTGAGCGTTAGACCCTGGTGGGAAGATGCCTGTTCCACCAGTTGCAGGGGCAGCCACAACAACGTTTCACCCGTCAGTTAAGAAACCCGTTTTTTTCCCCTCTTCCTAAAGCATAGTCCTAAAAAGCAGTACGTCTATGAAACAAAAATTCTGTGTTCCGCGGTTGGAGTCACGCCTGTGTTCTGAGTTAAAGTACGCTCCTCAAACGGATCAGGATGATCCTGCAGTGGGCGCGCTTCACGTCCAGTAAACACCAACTGAAACTTATCGTCACGGACATAAAATGACTAAGCAAGATGCGGGCCCAGTTTTAGTAACCGGCGGCGCCGGATACATCGGCAGCCACACCTGTGTGGAATTGATCAACGCCGGCTTTGAACCCATCGTTGTGGATAACTTCTGCAACAGCAAGCCCCAGGCACTGGCGCGGGTGGAGACCATTACCGGGCGCAAAATCACCCTGGTTGAGGCTGACATCAGTGACCGTGAAGCGATGCGCAAGGTGTTTGCCGAATACCCGATCAAAGCGGTGCTGCATTTCGCCGGACTCAAGGCGGTAGGGGAATCCTGTGAAATTCCGCTGACTTACTATCACAACAATGTCAGTGGCACGGTGGCGTTGTGTGAGGTGATGGCCGCAGCAGGCGTCACCGACCTGATTTTCAGCTCTTCCGCCACAGTCTATGGCGACCCTGCCAGTGTGCCTATCAGCGAGGACTTTCCCACCTCTGCCACCAACCCTTACGGTCGCAGCAAACTGATGGTGGAAGAGATCCTGCGCGACGTCTGTCGCGCTCCGGCCGCGCCCTGGCGGGTCAGCCTGTTGCGCTATTTCAACCCGGTAGGTGCCCATGAAAGCGGTCTCATTGGCGAGGACCCGCAGGGGATTCCCAACAACCTGCTGCCTTATGTGGCACAGGTGGCGGTGGGCAAACTGCCCAGCCTGAATGTGTTTGGCGATGACTACCCGACACCGGATGGCACCGGGGTCAGGGACTACATCCACGTGGTGGACCTGGCTCGCGGGCACGTCAGTGCCCTGCAATACCTGCAGGCCGCCGCTCCCGGTTGCTACACCCACAATCTGGGCACCGGCCAGGGCTACAGCGTGCTGGAGATCGTCAGGGCCTTTGAAGCGGCCAGCGGGCGCAGCATCCCGTTTGTGGTCAAGCCGCGCCGGGCGGGAGACATCGCCGCCTGTTACGCCGCCCCCGGGAAGGCTGCCACGGAGCTGCAATGGCAGGCGGCGTTCGACCTGTCGCGTATGATGGCCGACACCTGGCGCTGGCAGTCCGGTAACCCCAACGGCTACAGCGACAGCTAAAGCGCTCCGGAAACCGCGCCTGCCCCTGTGGATAATTAGTTGGGTGCTGGCGGAGGGGCAGTTGCCTCCCTCACACTGGCGCCGGGGGAGTGGCTGCAGCCGTAGCGGCAGCGAGCAGGGTGAGGCTAAATTATGAGCACTCTGCCTGAAAAAGCATCTCCTCGTGCGCCAATATGGTGATTTAGTGCGTCCATTATGGTGCATTGTGGTCTGTGTGGTGCAAATCCTGATGTAAGCTGCCCTTGTGGCGCATAAAGTTGAGTTTTCAGGGGCAGGGGCTGTTCATTGCGGTGCCTGCCTTTCCTGCCTCCGTGGGTTATTCCCACAGCCAGGGCCGGCCCGCCAGCGTGGTGGTGGTGTCATCGCATGGTGCCCGGCGTTCGATTTCTGTACAATGCCGGCCCTTTTCCCTGCGTCGTGTCCGAGTTATGTCCCAATCCGATCTCCCCGAAAACAGCTCCACCTCCACCCGCAAGGTGGGCTTTGTCAGCCTCGGTTGCCCCAAGGCGCTGGTGGATTCGGAGCGCATCCTCACCAAACTGAAGCTGGACGGTTATGAAGTGGTGCCCAGCTACGACGACGCCGACGTGGTGGTGGTCAACACCTGTGGCTTTATCGACAGCGCCAAGCAGGAATCCATGGACGCCATTGAGGAGGCTATGCGCGAAAACGGCAAGGTGATTGTCACCGGCTGTATGGGCAAGGGCACCGATGCCGAGGCCATCAAGGCCGCCAACCCGGGCGTGCTGAGCGTCAGCGGTCCGGCGGACTACGACAGCGTCATGAACGCGGTGCACAGCTTTATCCCGCCGGAAGCCCAGAATCCCCATCGCCATGAGCTGGTGCCACCGGAGGGGGTCAAGCTCACCCCCGGCCACTACGCCTACCTGAAGATCTCCGAGGGCTGTAACCACCGCTGCACCTTCTGCATTATTCCGGATATGCGTGGCGACCTGGTAAGCCGTCCCCTGCACGATGTGCTGACCGAAGCCCGTCAGCTGGTCGACAGTGGCGTGCAGGAGCTGCTGGTGATCTCCCAGGACACCAGTGCCTATGGCATCGACACCAAATTCAAGCTGGACCTGCAGGAGGGTCTGGAGACCCGCATGCAGGACCTGGCCGTGGCCCTGGGTGAGATGGGCGTGTGGGTGCGCCTGCACTACGTCTACCCCTATCCCCATGTGGACAAGGTGATCCCGCTGATGGCGGAGGGCAAGATCCTGCCCTACCTGGATATCCCCTTCCAGCACGCCAGCCCCAGAGTGCTGGGCCTGATGAAGCGCCCGGCCCACAGCGAGAAGGTGCTGGGCCGCATTAAAAAATGGCGCGAGATCTGCCCGGACCTCACCATCCGCTCAACCTTTATCGTGGGCTTCCCCGGCGAGACGGAAGAGGACTTCCAGATGCTGCTGGATTTCCTCGAAGAGGCGCAGCTGGATCGCGTCGGCTGCTTCAAGTACTCCCCGGTGGAAGGCGCCCGCGCCAACGAGCTGCCGGATCACGTACCCGAGGATATCCAGCAGGAGCGCTGGGAGCGCTTTATGGCCACCCAGCAGCGCATCAGCGAAGCACGCCTGCAGCGCCGCATCGGCCAGACTGTTGAGGTGCTGATTGACGAAGTGGACGAAGAGGGTGCCATTGGCCGCACCTGGGCGGATGCGCCGGAGATCGACGGCGTGGTCTACCTGAACGAGGAGTTTGATGTGCAGGTGGGCGACCGGGTGGCGGTGCTGATTGAGCACGCCGATGAATATGATTTGTGGGGGAGCGTGGTTCGCTCCTGACTGGCCAGGCTATTACAGCAGCTGGTATAGGGTCTTTTGACCTTCAAATTTGTTGCTGGAATATGGCACAGACTTCGGGCCCCTTGCGGAGCGCCGAGCACCGCAGTGTTGGAGGGGGAAGCCGGCCATGGACGGCCGGCTTAGCCTTGTCGGGCCAGGACGGCCCGTCAAGGCGACCCCGGAAGCGCGTGGAGCGCAGGGAACCGGAAAGCGCTTTTTGCTTTCCGGCGCGGAGGTGGGGAAGAGGCTTCTTTTGGTTACTTTTCTTCGCCTGAAGAAAAGTGACTCGCCCAGGAGGGCGAAACCGGAAGTCCGAATTCACTCCGCAAAACAGATAAACTCCCTGTCTGATCGCCATCGAGTCTCCGAAGCTGATATCGCGTGCCAGAGGAAAACAGCATGATCGACAGCCACTGCCACTGGGACTTCCCCGAATTCGATAGCGATCGCAGCGGCCAGCTGCAGTCGCTGGCGGCGGCTGGTGTGTCACACCTGTTGATCCCGGGTGTGGAGCCGGCGCAGTGGCCGCGGTTGCAGGCGCTGGGGTCAGGTCATCGAAGCGCTCCCTGCCAGCCGCTGCTGGCCTACGGTGTCCACCCCTGCTGGGGTGAGCCGCTGCAACTGACAGAAAATGCCTTCAAAACGGCGCTTGTGCAGCAGTTGCAGACCGGCGCCGTCGCCATCGGCGAATGTGGTATGGATGGCAGTATTGAGTGGTCGGAGGCGCAGCAACGGCAGTTGTTCGAGTGGCACCTGCAGCTGGCCTGTGACCTCAACCTGCCGCTGTTGATCCACGCCCACCGCGCCCACAATCCGGTCATGCAGCTATTGAGTCACTATCGGCCATCAGCCGGCGGTGTGATCCACGGTTTCGCTGGCAGTCCCGAACTGGCGCAGCAGTATTGGCGACTGGGCTTTTACCTGGGGGTAGGGGGCACCATCACCTATCCACGGGCACAGAAGACCCGCCGCGCGCTGGCCGCCGCGCCACTGCAGAGCCTGCTGCTGGAAACCGACGCGCCGGATATGCCGTTGATGGGCTATCAGGGGCAGGTCAATACCCCGGCGCGCCTGCCGCTGGTGGCGCAAGCGCTGGCGGATTTGCGCCGGCAGCCGCTGTCGGAGATCATGGCCACCACTACAGACAATTGCCGGCGCCTGTTGCGCCTGGCGGAGCAAGCAAGACCCGCATGAGTTTCGACAACGCCGCGTTTAAACAGCAGTTTCCCCTGTTCCAGCATCCCGAGAATGCTGCCCTGGTGTATCTGGATAACGCCGCCACCACCCAGCGGCCCCAGTGCGTGATTGACGCCATGGTGGACTTCTACAGCCGCTTCAATGCCAACACCCACCGCTCCAGCCACCGTCTCGCCCGTCAGGCCACCGCCATGGTGGAACGGGTGCGGGGGCAGGCAGCCGCGTTTGTGAATGCCGCCGGTAGCGACGAGATTATCTTTACCCGCGGCGCTACCGAGGCCCTCAACCTGCTGGCGGCGGGGTTGTGTGCGAATTTGCAGCCCGGCGACGAGATATTGCTGTCCGCCGCTGAACATCACGCTAACCTGGTGCCCTGGCAGATGGCGGCTGAGCGCTATCAGCTCAAGCTGCGTTTTGTGCCGCTGGCTAACGGGGCTCCCGCCTGGGAGCGGTTGCCGGAGTGCGTGTCGGAGCGCACCCGCATTGTCAGCCTTACCGCCGCCTCCAATGCGCTCGGGTTTGCTACCCCCCTTGCCGGGCTGCGTGCAGCCGTGGGTAACGACGTGGTGCTGATCGTGGATGCCTCCCAGCGGCTGGCGCACGAGACGCTGGACGTGCAGGCGCTGGGTATCGACTTCCTGCTGGGTTCCGCCCACAAGTTCTACGGCCCCACCGGCATTGGCCTGCTCTATGGCCGCCGCCGGCAGCTGCAGTCGCTGCCACCCTGGCAGGGAGGGGGCGAGATGATCACCCGGGTGACGCTGGAAAGCAGCGATTACGCTGAGGCTCCCCATCGCTTTGAAGCGGGCACCTCGTCGCTGGCGGCCATTGCCGGCCTTGGCGCTTGCCTCGAATTTCTGCAGGGGCAGGACCGCGCCGCCATGCAGCGTTATGAATCCCATCTTTGCCGTTACCTGCACACGGAACTGCAACAGCTCTGCCTGCAGCGGCCGCTGCGCCTGTTGACCGCTTTTCGTTACAACGAGGGGCGTTACAGCGAGGGGCGCGACAACGTGGGGATCGCCGCACTGGCACCGATGCCGGGCTGTGGTGTCGCCATGGCGGACCTGGGCCACTGGCTGGATGAGCACGATATTGCCGTGCGGGTCGGCCATCACTGTGCCGAGCCGCTCAGTGTTGAGCTGGGGGTGGGGGCCACCCTGCGGGTATCGCTGGCCGGCTACAACAATCGCGCCGATGTGGATGCGTTGGTGGCGGCGCTTGCCAGTTACCCCTGGGACGAGGTGTCAGCCACCGCTGCCGATGTGGAGCGGGAGGACGCGGTGTGGCCGGCAGAGGATTTCTCGTCACTGTCGTTAAGTGACTTGCGCGACCAGGGCAGCTGGCAGAAACGCTACCGGCAGCTGACCCGCTGGGCCGGGCTGCTGCAACCGAAACCGGCACTGCGCCTGGATGCCAACCGGGTGCCCGGCTGCGAGTCGCCGGTGTGGATTGTGCACCGCTGTGTGGAAGGGCGTCACCAGTACCTGATTGATACCGATTCCCGCGTATTGCAGGGACTGGCCGTGTTGCTGCTGTTGCTGCTCAATGACCGCACCGGTGCAGAACTGGCAACAGTGGATGTGGAGGCGCAGTTTGCCGAACTGGGATTGGAGAAGTACCTCAGTGAATCCCGTAACAACGGCTTCCGTGCGCTGGTGGACTTTATGCGCGCGCGGGCTTCCTAGTTCTCGTCAGCTGCCGCTTTTCTCTCTGCCCGTGCCAGCATCTTTTCAAGGCCGCGGGACACCGCCACAAAACCGAAACTGGCCGTGACCATGGTGGCACTGCCAAAGCCGCCGCTGCAGTCCAGCTTTACCCCGTCGCTCAACCCCTCCTTGCTCTGGCAGGTAGTGCCGTCAGCAGAGGGGTAGGTCATCTGCTCGGTGGAGTAGACAGCTTCCACGGAAAAGACCCGTTTCGGGTTGCGGGAAAAATTGTACTGGCGGCGCAGGGTGTTACGCACCTTGGCCAGCAGCGGGTCGTTGACGGTGCGGGCCAGGTCGCCGCTGGTGATCTGGCGGGGGTCCAGTTTGCCGCCGGCGGAGCCGACGGTGACCAGCAGCTGCTTGCGGCGCTTGCAGCTGGCGATCAGGGCGGCTTTGACATGGGCCGCGTCGATGGCATCAACCACCAGGTCGCAGTCGGCATTGATCAGTTCGGGGATGTTATCGAGGTCAAGAAAATCATCGATACAGTGCACCTCCAGCTCGGGATTGATGTCCTTTAGCCGTGCGGCCATGACGTCAATTTTCTGCTGGCCAATGGTGCTGGCCAGCGCGTGCAGCTGGCGGTTGGTATTGGTCACGCAGATGTCATCCATATCGATCAGGGTGATGGTGCCTATGCCACTGCGGGCCAGGGCTTCTGCCACCCAGGTGCCGACACCACCGATACCCACCACCGCCACATGGGCGTGGCGGAAAGTCGTCAGGGCAGGCTGGCCATAGAGGCGGGCGATACCGCCGAAGCGCTGGAGCCAGGATGGGGTGAGGGTGTCGGTCATGGTCGGGATCTGGGATTATCTGGGCCGGAGAGGGGCGCAGTTTAGCAAAAACAGCGCCTTTTGCCTGTCGCCGGAGAGCGCTGCTCAAAAAGCATTCAGTGGGGCCCGCAGCTTAGGTATAATCGCCGGCCCACTTGTTTCAGGCGCAGCATGCCCTCACATCAGTGGGTGAGCCAGCGCCACAACGAACTGCCCACAGGTGTCCGATGAAAGTGACCAGCAACAACCCCGCCCCTCTGTACGGCCGCGTCCGCGAGCTGTTTCAGCACGGCTTCCGTATCGACTGGGTGACGGCGTCGTTTATATCCATTACCCATGTACTGTGCCTGGTGACAACCCCGCTGGCCTATTGGTTCGCGCCCGAGGGATTCTGGAAAATCATGCTGGGCTGGACCCTGCTCCACGCCCTGATTGGCTGTCTCTCCACCACGGTTTATTCCCATCGCCTGATCGCCCATGGGGCGGCGCGCTGGGTAAGCTGGCCGGTACACCTGCTGTTTGGCTTCTTCGGCCAGGTGATGGCGATGCAGGGCAGTGTGCGTCGCTGGGCCGCCATGCATGTGATTCATCACGGTGTCGACCGCAGTGGCAAGCACCACCTGGATCCCTACAGCGCCACCTGGTTCAGCAGTGGCTGGCGCAACTTCCTCTGGTCCCACATGCTCACCTACTGTTTCCGCCACCCCGATACCACCGAGGTGGATCGCGCCTACGCCGCCAAGAGCGATAGCCCGCTGGTGTGGCAGGAGAAACTCTATATCCCGCTGTTGGTATTTTGGAACTTCCTGGTGCCGCTGGCGCTGGGTTACTGGCTCACCGCTTCGGTGGTGGGAGCCCTGTGCCTGATGGTGGCCTCCATGGGCGGGTTTATCCTGGCCCAGCACAACACCTGGACGGTGAACAGCGTCACCCATATGTGGGGTTTCACCAAAGGGGCGTTCAGTTCGGCGAAGAACAATTACGTGTGGATGGGGCCGCTGGGTGAGGGCAACCACCACGCCGACCACCACGATTACGGTCGTGACTACCGCAACGGTTTTGGCTGGAGTGGCTGGCTGCTGGATCCCACCCGTTACGTGATCCTGACCCTGCGCGGGCTGGGACTGGTGCGTGGTCTGCAGCGCGCCAGCAAGCGCGAGGAGGCGGCCATTATCGCCCGTCGCGCGCTGCTCCGGGCGCAGGTGAAATCACAGCCCAGTTGCTGGTCACGTTGGGAGAGCAAGCTGGAGAGCCTCAAGGCTGAGTGGCTGGAGGCGACCCAGCAGTGGGAGGCGTTCCGCCTCAAACGTATGCGGCTGAAGACCATGTCGCTGCCGAAGCTGGAGCTGCAGCAAAAACTCGATACCCTCAAAGCAGAGATGGAAGTGGCCCGCCGCGCCATGCGTGCGCGCAAGCAGGCTTTCTTTGATGCCCTCTACGAAATGCGCGCCTTGCCGGCCGCGGCTTGATCCGCGTCTCGCAGGCTGCGGGGGCAATCAGTGCCCCTGCGGCCGATCCAGCGGCAACCGTTCCGGTGGTCGATTACCGCTCTCGCGGCTGAATTCACACTCCAGTGCCCAGTGATTTTCCTGCCGGTAGGCGCTCACCAGCGCAAATCCGTCGCCGGGGAAAAAGCGCGTCTCCAGTGTACAGGCCAACTCACTCAGCTCACCTGCAACGTTAAAGGTCTCGCGCGGGATAAAGTCCTCGGTGCGGGCATTGCGATGCGGGAAAGGAGCATAGAGCGCCGAGCTGTGAATGGAGTAGAGGCGAATAGGTCGCTGCAGGTGCGGGCTGTGCAGCTCAGCGCGGGCGACGCTGGAGAGGTGCTCATCCCCGGACAGGAACACCAGGTTGCGACAGCGGTGCGCGGCCACAAACTGCAGCAGCCGGTTGAGTGCCGCGGGGAAGGCGCTCCAGCTGTGCAGGTCCATATTGGGGGACGAGGCTGGCAGGCGCCGCGGCAGCAGCGCCGACGGCGAGACGATAAAACGCGGCCGCAGGTCATTGGCGTGGGTGCGGATCAACCACTGTTCCAGTGCGTGGAATTGCTCCTCCGACATCAGTTGGCGGCTGTCGCTGGCACTGGCATCCCGCTCGCAAAAGGTATCGGCGACAAAGTAGTCAAAGCCCTGGTAGCGCCCCTGATACCAGAGCGGCTGACCGGGGGCCGTGCCGGCATCCACCAGCGGCAGGTCCGGTCGCTGGTAGTTGATGTAATGCGCCTTGCCCGACAACTTTTGTTGCAGTGATGCTCTCTGCGCCGGATTCCGGGGCGGACCGTTCTCGTGTTGATCCATCATAGTCAGGGTCGGCAGGCGGCGGGTGACGGAGCGCACCTCCTTCTGACCCAGCCACTGCTGGTAGGCCTGGCGCTTGGCGTCGAACAGTCCCCGTTGCGCCCCGGCTTCTGCCTGACCGGTGACGTAAACCTGGTCGCCGGTCAGCACCAGCAGCGAGGGTTGCAGCTGGGCCAGGGAGCGTCGCTGTTGTTCATCCAGGTGGTTGGCGAGGCGGCGGTAACTGGCGTAGGCAGGTCCGCGATTCAGCATGCCGCCGGGATACTGGCAGGAGGCCAGTACCAGCTGTAACTGCTCGCGGCTCTCGGCGAGGGGAATCTGCATGATGGAGTCGGTGAGCTTGCTTGGCGGCAAGGACAGATAGGCCTGCAGGCGTTGCAGGAAGTCATTGCTCAGCAGCCATTCGCGGATGTAATCGGCGCACTGCTGGCTATGGCCCGGCAGACCGCTGGTACCGATCAATTCAAACAGGTTATCGGGCAGCAGGTGTTGTGGCATCTGCTCACAGGGCAGGCCGAGGTCGTCAATGACCAGCACCAGGATACCGTCCGCCGCCCACATCGACGGGTTCAGGGGCAGTCGGGTTTTGAACCACCCGCCGCTCTGGGGGCGGGCCAGCTTCAGGTGCCCGTGGCGCATCAGCTGCGCGGCGGTGGGAGTCTGGTCGGGGGCGCCGCCAAACAGGCAGGTCTGCTCTCCCTGCAGGGTGACCGGCAGGAACAGGACAAACTCCGGCTTGTGCATTTCGCGATTGAATCCCAGTCCCAGGGGCAGCTGGTTTTTGTTCACCGGGGCGATGACCGGGCCCGCTCCCGGTTTGAACAAGCGGTAGCGCAGGGCGTGAGGCAGTTTGGCTGGCAGGCGGCTGGGGTAGTCCAGAAATTCCCGTACTCTGTCAAAGTGGCGCTGGGCCTGGCGGCCAATAAGCGCATCCAGGTGGCCGAAGCCTTGCAGTACCTGGGTACGGAAGTCGCGATCCGCTGCGCTCATCAGCTCCTGCATGCGGCCCAGAGTGGCAATATCCAGTACCCGGTTCTCATCGCTGTGGACGCTCAGGCTGGGGAAGTCCCAGCGCTCCCGCAACCGACGGATGGTGACATACTCGTTCTCTTCAGCGGCATTGGTGATGCGCTCCCGCAGGGCGTGCAGGGCGCCCCGGGCCACGGTGGCCAGGTGCAGGGGGCCGATGAAAACCCCCAGTTGCCCGAGGGTTTCACTGCTGACGTTGTTGAGGTTGAAGGTCTGCCCATAGAGGGCATCCAACCGGTGACGGGTGACGGCAAAGCTGCGTGATTGCCATGGCCACAGCGGGTGTTCGCGGCGGAACTCCCGCGCCGGGTAGGGGATCACCTCGATCACCTGGTCCCAGAACTGCTCTGCCATGGAGGGCGGGTTGGTGCGCTGCAACTGGTAGAAGGATTTGGGGATTACCGGCATCAGCGGCGCCAGCAGGCGGGCCTTGGCCTGGTTGGTGGGGCTGAACACCATCCGCGGCCCTCCCTGCGACAGTACCAGGCGGTGGATACGTTGCGGCAGTAGCTGGCGCTCCCGGTAGTAGCGGTCGCCACTGTGGGGTTCCGCCAGAATCGCCATGCTCACCAGTGCCGCGCCCATGCAGTGGGCATAGATATCCAGCTGGCTGTGGCCGCTGACACGACAGATGTGGTCGATAGCCACAGGGATATCGGCAAAGGCGATATCCTCAAACTTCCAGGGGCGCAGCGCCGAGTTCATGGCGGCACTGATACGCAGGTCCACCACCCATACCTCGCGGCCCTGCTGCCAGAAGTACTCTGCCAGGCTGGGCTTGATGCTGGCGTGGGTGAAGATGGCGCCACTGGTGCTGAAGCCGTGAATCAGCACCAGTGGCGGTTTGCTCGCCGACCGTTTTTGCCGGTAGCGGGAGAGGCGAATGCGCAGCTGCGGGTTTTTCTCCTGCGGTTGCTCCTGCACCAGGTCGATCTCGGCAATTTCCGGTGCCGGGCCGCCGTATATACGGCCGGGAAACTGGGGGCGTACCGTCAGCCCTTTCTCCTCCGGTGTGCGGAAACTCCAGAAGTGCAGGTGCAGCATGGCACGGGCGAAGAAGCTGCAGCAAAGCAGGGTATCGATCAGGGCCGTAGTCTGGTCCTGTTGCCGGCTGATGCCCATCAGCGGACTCTGCTGGTGGAGCATAAAGCCCGGCTCGCTGTGCAGGCTGGCCGGTTGCCGTCGCGGCTGGCGATGGCGGGGTTGCAGGCCGGGCAGCAGATCGATCAGCAGGGTTTCCAGTTGCCGGATGGGGTTGCTGCCACTGCTGTAGCCAAAGCGCTTGTGCGCCAGCAACGGCAGGGAGGACGGTTGTGAGCTGAAGGCTCCCAGTTGGGTGGGCCAGCCTTCGGCCGGTCGCAGAATATTGAGACGGTAGTGGGTGAGGCGAACTTCACCGCAGTGGGAGGCCAGCGACAGAAATTGCTGCCAGCGCTGCTGCAGTTGCTGCAGGCTCTGCCGCCATTCCGGCCGCGCCTGTCGCTGGCGATAGTTTTTGCCGGCTACCGGGCTGAACTCGCGCCGCAACCAGCGCAGCAGGGCGTGCTGGCCCTCCCGCAGTCCGTGGTTGAGCAGCCAGCCGCCACCGGCGCGCAGCACCCGCTCCCAATAGGTGGAGTTCTCGCGGCTCATCATCTCCATGCTGCCGCTCAGGGGCGCAACGAGGATGGCCTGCAGGGTAAATTCGTCGTCATCGGCACCGGCGTTGGCCAGCTCCTGCCAGTGCTGGAGCTGCAGTATGCGAATCCGGCTCTCGCCCTGATTCACCTGTAATGTGCGCTCCTGACGGCGGGTCAGTGCCCGCAGCGATTTGGGTTGCAGGCGCAAGGTGATATCGACCATACATTCCAGTGGCCGGTTGTTGGCGCCGCTGAGGGTAATGGGGCCGGTGAAGCGTTCGGTGAGAACCACCTCCGTCTCCCGTTCTGCCGGTGCGGAGTCCGGTTGCCGGTAGACAGGTCGGGCTGGCTTGTCCTGCGTGGTGTCGGGCGGTGTTGCGGTTGCGCGCCAACGCCAGTGGGTACGCAGGTAGTCGCAGCTGCGCAATGCCAGGGCCGCAACGGTCAATCCGGGGGGGGCACCCAGTGCACTGGGCAGCACCGAGCTGTCCATGATCACCAGGGAATCAAATACCCGGTTGCGGCTTAGTGGGTCGGACAGGTCATAGACCCGGCCACAATGGTCGACAACACCATGGCTGGAGTCGTCACCCATGGGGCAGCCGCCCAGTGGCTCCGGCGATACCAGTGTGCCGTGGCCGGGCATCAGGGTGATCTCTGACTGCCGGCGGTTGCGCGGCTGCCAGAAGGGTTGCAGCTGTACCGAGCCGCCACAATCGGCGGCGTTCTTCAGCCGGGTCAGTGTGTCGATCTGGTGCTGGAACAAGGGGTGGTCTGCCAGCCCCGGCCAGCGTGCCCGCAGCAGGCCCTCACCGCTGAGGGGCACCATCGTGGCGGGGGCGCAGGTGAGCTCCAGGCAGCCCTCACTGCCGTCGTCCCCCTGCAGCGCATAAATACCGGTGCGCTGAATCTTCTGCTCGTCCACCACCCAGGGGTCGGCCTCCGGTTGCCCGTCCAGGTGCTGGCTGGTGTCGGCAGTGGTGAGCCGCTCCAGGCAGTCGAGGGTCGTGGTCACCTCCTCGTAGAAGCGTCGCAGGGGCGAGGTGATAGTCTGGTCCCGCAGCAGTAACCCCTCTTTCTGGTGGCGCAGGTCAATAATACCGGTAGAGGTCGGTCCTACCCTGCGCTCGTGGGCGGCGGTCTCTTCCCCGGCGACGGCGTTGACCTCTTCGTGTTGGTTGTAGAGCGATGCCTGCTGGTAGCCGTTGGCGGAAAAGCGTTGCCCCAGCTGGGGTGACAGGCGCAGCTGATCGCTCTGGGAGCGCAGTAAAATTTCTGTGCTGCCAAGGGCGCCGGCGGCGAGTATGACCTTGCCGCAGCGGATGCGCAGGGGGGCGGACTGCTGCTGGCGTCGCTCGCTGGACGTGTGTACCACCTCCAGTTGCCAGTTGGGTGGCCCCTCTTCTGTCGGCAGCGGCTGCAGTTTTTCCACCGCGGTGCCGGTATAGATCTCCACGCCCGCCTGTCGTGCATTGACCAGCAGGGTGGTGTCCAGGGATTGCTTGGCGTTGTAGTTACAGCCGGTGGTGCAGTCGCCGCAGAGGGTGCAGGCGTTGAGGGCTACTGCGGCGCTGTCGGGGTTGTCCTGCATGGCGATCAGCAGTGGCGCGACGGCGAAGTTGTCACCGCTGCAGAGTTCACTGTCGGCCAGCTTTTGCAGGTTGCTCTGCTTGCGCAGTGGCTGTTCCTGTTGTTCGGGGTGGCGCAGGATGGTGTTGTCACCCTGATCGTCGCTGGCGCCCAGCAGGCGGCGGGCGGCGGGAAAGTACTCCTGCAACAGCTCGGCGCTTTCGCTGTAGCGCAGGCTTCGGGGCCAGCGGTCATCGAAGATTGAGGCCGTGGGTTCCAGCATCACGCCCGAGTCAATCAGGGAGCTGCCACCGAGGCCATTGGCGGTGAGGGTGGTAATGGCTTCACCCACGCGGATATCGAACAGGCCTTCGCTGTTTCCGGAGGGCTTGCTGCGGCCGGGGGTCAGTACCCGGGTGTGACCCGGTAGCTCTACCGCTGAGGAGGGAAACATACCGGGCAGGTATTCGACGCCGCGCTCCAGCAGTGCGATGCGCACCGGTCGCCCACGGCTGTGGCTGCCGGCCAGGGCGGCAGCGGCGGTGGCACCGCCATAGCCGCTACCCACGATTACCAGGTCAAAGTGCAGCGTCCCTTCCGCGTCCTGCTCGCACTGCTTCTGCAAGGCCTCAAAGTTGCCGGACAGCCAGCGACTGGTTCTGGTCGTCTTAGCTTCAGTCAATCCATTACTCCAGTGCTGCTCCTGTCCCGGTTCGGGCCATGTGTTGCTTTTGTGTTGCCGCTACCGTCTGGCTGTGATGCTGTCGAGCTACCTGATCTTGCCAGATCGGGCCAGTGGCGGACAACTGGCGTCTTACGCCTTGGCGGCCCGCAGGATCACAAACTTGCTGTTGCCGGCCACTGTCGTGCAGTTGCCAAACAACGTCTGCAGGCGCAGGTGGTAGCCGAGATGGCGGTTGGCAACCACCCATAACTCACCACCCGGACGCAGTACCCGATGGGCATCGCGGAACATCTGCCGCGCCAGGTGATCCCCTACCACGGCCTGTTGATGAAAGGGCGGGTTGTTGACCACCAGGTCCGCGCTGTTATCGGCAAAGCTGCGCAGGCCGTCGTCCACGTGCCAGTGGGCGTCGGTGACAGCCGGCAGGTTGTGCGCCAGGTTGTCACGGGCACTGGCCACCGCCATATGGGATTCGTCGACAAAGTGCATGTGCAGCTGGGGATTGGCTTGCAACATGGCCAGCCCCAGTATGCCGTTGCCACAGCCGAGATCGATGACCTCCGCCCCGGCGTCCGGCCGGGGCAGGTGCTGCAGGAAAAAACGGCTGCCGATATCGGGCCCGCTGCGGGAAAACAGGTTGGCGTGATTGCCCAGTCGCAGGGGCGGTTGCGGCAATTGATAGTGATCGGGGTAGGGGCTCTGACCCGGCCAGCCCTGACCCTGCGAGCCAGAAACTTGCGGCGTGCAGTGCAACAGGCGGGCCTTTTTCCAGGCCAGTGATGTGTGGCTGGGCCCGAGTATCTGTTCAAACAGTTGCTGGGCACTGGCGGGCCAGTGTTTCACCATGCCGGCCGCCACTACCCGGGTGGTGGCCGCGAGCAATGGGCGCAGGCAGTACAGCTGGTGCTCCAGCAGGGCCAGCTGTTTGGGCAGGCGAATTACCACCAGCTGCAGTGGTGAGGTGGGCCATTGCAGGCTGTCCAGCAGCTGCGGTTGTTCGAGCCCATTGTCCGGCAGTTGTTGCAGGTTGCGCTGGCAGGCGTGTTGCGCCAACCACGAGTCGCTCTGCGACCAGAGGGGACGACAGGGCAGGGAACAGGTGAGGGCGCCGAACTGGTCGTTCAGCACCAGCGTGGGGGTGCAGGCTTGCAGGTCTTGCTCATGCAACCAGCGCAGCAGGTATTCGTCGGCGGCATCCCAGGCACGCAGGGATTGTTGGGCTCTGGCTGGCAGCGGGTAGCGCAACAGGTGCCGGGATCCGAAGGGGCTCTGCAGGAGGTTGTCGTCGTTGCTGTTCATGCAGGCGCCTGATGTAAAAGCCGCCATTATAGCCCCAACCCCGTATCACTGCAGAAGAGTACGTTGTGCCGGGTATGGTTGCAGGGCAATCCGTGCTGTGCGGTTTTTGAACGCTGTCCGGGAGGGCTTGCCAGCCGTGGCTGTACCAATGTTATCCACAGCTTGTAACAGCAGTTGCCCAGTTTTTCTGTGGAGCTTTGGCGGTCGCTGCCGAAGCAGATTGCCGGAAATCTGTACGTTGAGGGTGGGGCGGGCGTCTATGCCCGGTGGTCTCACGGATTACTCTTGGGCAAGTTCTGGTGCAACACCCGGGTTTGTGCATGGCAAAGGTGCGTTTTTATGTGCCAATTTAGAACGTCCATCCCGTATAATCGCCTCAGCGCGGATGCAAGTGGTTAATTAATATACATTTGGGTTATTTTTTTATGTGCCATCACTTGAGTGGCACTATCTATGCAATATCTGCGTTGCGAATGGAATTCGTGATTGGTTTCAACTTCAGAGGGACTTCCGGTAATTCAGACCAGAGAGGTTTTTCATGGTCAACTTCAACAAAGCTATGATAGATCTGGTACGCGAAATACGTCGTCGGGCCCCCGCAGACGCCAAGCCAGGAATCAAACTGGCGAATCCCGACCTGCTCACTGAAATGATCCCCTGGTACCGCTCCTCCAACGACAGTGTGGCCAAAGCACTGCTGAAAGAACTCTACACTCTTGCCGGTGACGATTGGCTGGAGCAGTTGCAGGAGAGCAAGCCAGCAGCGGAGGCCGCCCCGGCCGCCGGTGGCACCATCGAGAAAGATGGCAAGCGTTACGTCACCAAAGTCTACCGCGGGCAAACCCAACTGGTGGAGGTGCCGATGCCTCCCGCCGAATCGGCCGCAACCCAAAAAATCTATCGCGGCCAGGTAGTGCGCGCCTGAGCCCCACTGTGTTTGCCGCCAGGCATTTCTGATCCAGCGTGGCCGCCGAACCTTGGCGGCAATCCTCCCTTCGTCTATCGCTGATAGTTACTGCGCCTCCGTGGGGTCGCTGTGTCTGGCCAGGGCTTCCCTGGTCCTGATCCTGCCTTTTGTCCTGTGTCCGGGCTTCGCCTATTTTTACCGGCAAGCACCCAAGCGCCGGCGTTTTCCTTTTTTGCCTCTCGTATGTTGTGCTCACCCGTTGATGCGTTCTGCATCAAGGCGGTGCGCTATGCGGGGGTGGCGCGGTGGCGAGAGCAGTTGGCGCTGGCGGTGTATCGAGTTTCCTGCACTGCATGAAGGCGCTGACGGGGCTTCTTGCGTCCTGTTTGTGCGGGGCATAAGGCCTGAGAGTGCCGTCAGGGCTGGCCTGTGAGTGAGGGCTGCCGTGTTTTGGCGCGTTTTTTAAGTGCTGGCATGTAACCTGCTTTGTTCGTCCCTGTGTCGCAATCTGCGGGGTGCTTCTTTACCGCGAGGTCAGCGACCCGGTTTCCTTATCTGAGAAGAGGGTATACGGGATGTCATTGGCGTATCAGCCGGAGAGTGGCTCTGGAGCGCTGGCGGGGGAGCAACAGTGGCAGCCTGTAGCGGATGGTGGCCGGGTTCTGGTGATAGGCAGCGGTCCGGTGGGAATGCGTTTTGTCGATGAACTTTTGCGTCGCCGCCCCCATGCCTTGGTGGAAGTGTTCGGTAACGAACCCTATAACCCCTATAACCGGGTGCAGCTCTCCAGCCTGCTGGCGGGTGAGGCCGATCCGCTATCTCTCGACATTCCTTTGCCGGATGTACAGCGTAACCCCGGGTTTCGGTTTACCTCATGCGCCATTCGCGCGATCGACACCGATAACAAGCAGGTTACGGATGCCCTTGGTCAGGTACACCCCTTCGACCAGTTGGTAATCGCCACTGGCGCACGAGCACATGTTCCCAATATAGAAGGTACACAACAGAGTGGGGTGTATACCTTCCGTAATATGAAAGACGCACAAGCTCTCTATTCAAGGGTCGCCCGCGCTCGCAGTGTGGTGGTGGTGGGTGGTGGATTACTGGGGATTGAAGCGGCCAAGGGGCTTTCCCGGCTCAATACCCGCGTCACGCTGATTCAACAGGGGCCGCGTTTGATGAACCGGCAGCTGGACGAGGGTGCCGCGGCCTTGTTACAGCATGGTGTCATGAGCCGGGGTATTCATGTGATTACCGACTCAGGCGTGCGCGAAATTCTGGGTGACGGCCGCGTTACCGCTATCCGCACCCGCGATGGAGAGACGATTGACTGCGACACGGTGCTGCTCTGCGCCGGGATTCGCCCCAATCTCGAGCTGGCCCGCGAGGCACGAATCCGGGTGGCTGGCGGCATAGTTGTGGATGACCGGTTGCAGACTTCAGCCGATGGGGTCTACGCCATTGGTGAATGTTGTGAGCATCGCGGCCTCACATATGGGCTGGTAGCGCCCGGCCTCGAGCAGGCGGCGGTGCTGGCAGAGAACCTTGCCGGTGGCAGTGCCTGCTATCAGGGCTCCAGTAGTGTCAGCCGGCTGAAGGTGCTGGGGGAGGAGGTCGTCAGTGTCGGTGAAGTGGCGGACTTGCCGCAGCGCCCGCACCAGCATGAAATCCGCTACCGCTTCGCGGCGGCTAAGCATGGTTACCGCAAGCTGGTCGTGCATCGCGGACGCCTGATTGGTGCGGTGGGGTTTGGTAGCTGGCCGCAGTTCAACCGTGTACAAGAGGCCTGCAAGTCCGCGCGTCGAATCTGGCCCTGGCAATGGCTGCTGTTCTGGATCACTGGGCGACTGTGGTTGGGGCAGGGCAGTGAGAGTGTGGCGCGTTGGCCGCTGACAGCGGTGGTGTGCCAGTGTAATCAGGTAAGCGTAGGTGCCTTGCGGCGGGCCACTGATGAGGGTTGCAACACGGTTGCTGCGCTGGGGAAGGCGACTCGCGCTGGTACGGTGTGTGGCTCCTGCAAACCACTGCTGGCGCAATTGATCGGTGGGGCGGTGGAGAAGGCGAAGGGAGCGTGGGCCTTGCTGGGTGCCAGCCTCGCCGCCCTGCTGGCGGTGATTGCAGTGATCGGATTGCCGGAGGCGCCGATTGCGGTCAGCGTGCAAACACAGGGTTGGTTTGAATCCGTCTGGAGTGATAAGGGCTGGAAACAGGTAACCGGTTTCAGTCTGTTGGGGATGGTAACTGTCGGCTTGTTGATGTCCCTGCGCAAGCGCTTGCAGTGGGAGTGGATGGGGGCGTTCTTTGGTTGGCGGCTGCTGCACGGGGTGCTCGGTATGAGCTGTGCGTTGTTGCTGATATTTCACACCGGCTTTCACCTTGGGGAAAATCTTAACCGCTTGCTGATGCTGACCTTCCTGGCGGTGCTGTTGTTGGGAGCGGGGGCGGGGGCAGTGGTAAGTCTCGCTCATCGCTTGCCGCCTGCCAGTGCTGCCGCGGTGCAAAAGACCTGGAACTGGTTGCACCTGCTGGTGAGCTGGCCCCTGCCCGTGCTTCTCATTGTGCACATCATTACCGTTTATTACTTCTGAACTGTTTATTACTCCTGACAGGCAGGCATGCCAGTTTGTCAGGCCCGGGGAGTGTAGTTGGTGAAAAAAATTGTTTGGGGAATCTGGTTGCTGGCCACGCTGGTGTTGGCGGGATACTACGGCTGGCTGCTGCTGCAGGCGGATGACAAAAGTGAACTGCTGATTGGAGAAGCGACGCACGGTCATTTTCAGATCGAACTGGCCTGCTCGTCCTGCCACACCCAGGCGTTTGGTGGTGGTGAGGTTTTGCAGGATGCCTGTGTCAGCTGTCATGGTGACGATCTGGCCATGGCGCACGACTCCCACCCGCGCAAAAAATTTACCGATCCCCGCAATGCCGACCTGCTCAAGGTTCTCGATGCCCGTCAGTGCATCAGTTGTCATACGGAGCATCAGAACGAGCGCACTCATCCCATGGGGGTGACTGTGCCGGAAGATTACTGCTTCCATTGCCATGAGGATATTGGTGAGCGCCGCCCCAGTCACGTTGAGTTGCCGTTTGATTCCTGCGCATCAGCCGGATGTCACAACTTTCACGACAACAGGGCGCTCTATGAAGATTTTCTGGTGGCAAATTCCGGTGGGCCGTGGGTGAAAAGTGTGGCGCAGCTGGCTGAGCGCAATGCCGCCAGTCGTGCCCCCCTGCCTGATTTGCCTGCGCCTGCCTTTGATGATACTGCGTTGATGGGCAAGCACCCGCAAGTGGCCGCCGATTTTCTCGCTTCCTCCCATGCGGCGGCAGGCGTTGGCTGCGCGGGTTGTCACACCGGCAACAACGATCAGTGGTTGCAGAAGCCTGAACTGAATCAGTGCAAAACCTGCCATGCCGGAGAAGTGGAAACCTGGTTGCAGGGCAAGCATGGAATGCGGTTAGCGCAAGACTTGAGTGCAATGAGCCCCTCTATGGGGCGGCTCGCGTTTCAGGCGCATGCCGGGGACAGGCACCAAGGCTGTACAAGCTGCCATGGGGCGCACAAGTTTGATGCAAAAACAGCCGCTGTAGGAGGCTGCCTGGAGTGTCACGCTGACCAGCACAGCCTTGCATTTAACGATTCCCCCCACGGTTTGCTTGCGCAGCAGGCCCTGAACAATCAGCGTCCGTGGTCGGAAGCCGTCACTTGTGCCACTTGTCACATGCCGCGGCTGGTAAACGGTGACACTGGCATAAAAGTTGATAAAGAAAGTGTCAGCGCCTTGGGAGAAAGCGCGATCGTGAGTGTGACTCACAATCAAAATCTGACCTTGCGGCCCAATGAGAAAATGATCCGGCCTGTGTGCATGAGTTGTCACAGCCTGGAGTTTTCCATTGACGCCCTGGCGGATGAGTCGTTGATTCAGAATAACTTCAAGGGCAAGCCCCACCAACATATTGAATCAATCGACTGGGCTGTTAAACGAGAGCAACGTTAAACATTTCTTCGAGGACGAGACCATGAAAAAAGCTGTGATAGCCGCAGCCCTGGGTGTTTCTGCGCTGGTACTTTCCGGTTGCGGCGAGCCCGAGAGCAAGGGCATTGATCCCAAGGTGTATACCGATTCCCTGTTTGCGGTAATGAAAGCCGATCGTACCAACTATACCAAGCTGGTTGTTAAACGCCTTGGCCCGGCCGGTACCAATGTAATTCAGCCGGACGAGCACTGGAAGGATATTCCCAACGGCACTCTGTTGCCTGCGCAGATGTTCCGCGCCGGCGCCGAAGCGGTTCAGGAGATGACCGACGATTTCACCTATTCCCTGCAATCCATCTGGCCGATTAACAGCCAGAACGCACCCAAGACTGCGATGGAAAAGGAGGGGCTGGAATACATTGCTGCTAACCCCGGTGAGAATTACTACGGCGAAGAGAAGCTTGGTGACGTCACCTACTTTACCGCAGTTTACCCGGACGTAGCCGTTTCTGACGCCTGTACCAGCTGCCACAACGATCATAAGGACTCACCTAAAACAGATTTCAAACTGGGTGAAGTTATGGGCGGTGTGGTAATCCGGGTACCGCTGTAATCACGCGTTGCTACAAGTAGTACGGCAAAACAAACGGGGCTTGCCCTCTCTGCTGGCCAGGCTGGTCATGGCGACCCAGGGATGGGGGTGCCGCAGAGGAAACGGCAGGTCTTTATGCTGTCGGGGATGGAGCGGGGCTATGAATAGAGCAAGACTTGCAGGAGTGATTGGGGGTGCTTTCTCTTTGCTGCTACTTTGGGGGTGCAGTGATTCCGGAGAGCCGGCTGCAGCAGCACAACAGCAATCTTTGTCGCAGGCAGAAGAGCTTTACCGCAAAAACTGCAAGGTGTGTCATGCCCAGGGTATTAACGGTGCCCCTATTGTGGGTAACCAGAAAATGTGGGGGCCACGGGCTGCGCAGGGTGTCGACGTACTGGTTGAACACGCGGTAAACGGTTTTGGCCTGATGCCGCCCCGTGGTGGTTCCGCACTCACTGACGAAGAGATTCGCAAAGTAGTGGAGTACTACTTGAGCCAGCTGCAATAAACCCTCGCTGCTGGCGAATCATCCGATAAGAAATTTCAAACAATTGGCGCTTTGCGCAATATGAGGAACTGCAAATGTCTGTTTACGAAAAAATTGGTGGTGATGGTGCTGTCGAGGCAGCAGTGGATATCTTTTACCGCAAGGTCTTGATGGATGACCGGATCAGCGACTTCTTCGATACCGTTGATATGGACCGCCAGCGGGCCAAGCAGAAGGCCTTTCTTACCATGGCTTTTGGCGGGCCGAACAATTACACTGGCAAGGATATGCGGGAGGGTCATAAACACCTGAACCTGACCGAAGAACACTTCAACGCCGTAGCTGAAAACCTGATAGCTACCCTGCAGGAGTTGAGTGTGCCACAGGAGTACATCGACGAAATCGTAGGGATCTGTCTCAGCGTAAAGGACGATGTGCTCAACAAGTAATTTGTTGGAATTAAGATCGTTCTATGACTGTTGTAACCTACGAGGGGGCCCAGTTTCCCGTCGCTGACGGGGAAACTGTGCTGGACGCGCTGTTGCGCGCCGGGCAGGTGGTTCCCTATGGCTGCCGTGCCGGCGTTTGTCACTCCTGTATGATGAGCGCCGATGACGCAGCCCCTGTGCGGCAGGCCCAGGCGGGCTTGTCCGATACCCAGAAAGCCCTCAACTATTTTCTCAGCTGCCAGTGTCAGCCTGCCTCCCCGCTGGAGGTCAAGGTGGTCAACGCGGTGGGTGAGAAGAAGCTGGTGGAAGTGCTGGAAAAAACTGCCCTCAGTGACACTGTCTATCGTCTGCGACTGGCGCCGGGGCTCAGCTATCGCCCAGGGCAGTACGTGAACCTGAGTCGCGATGCGAAATTGAGCCGCAGCTATTCACTGGCGAGCCTGCCGACTGATCCCTGGCTCGAGTTCCATATTCGTCATTACCCGGACGGGGCCTTCTCCTCCTGGATTGCCAATGAGCTCAACGCAGGCGATACCCTGGAATTGCAGGGGCCTCTGGGTCACTGCATCTACGCCGCCGAAGCCAATCAGCCGCTGCTGCTGCTGGGCACCGGTACCGGTCTGGCGCCGCTGTGGGGCATCGCCCGTGAGGCGTTGGCACAGGGGCATACGGCACCGATTACACTCGTGATATCCGGTCGTTCGCTGGACGATTGTTACTATCGCGAGGAGTTGCTGGCGCTGGCGGCGGCTCACGATAACGTGACAGTAACCTGGGTGCTGCAGGAAGGTGAAGCCGCTGTTCAGGTCGAGGTGGCGGACATCTATCAGTACTGCAAAGAGCGCTTCCCCGAGCTGAACGGCTACAAAATCTATCTCTGTGGTGCCAAAACGTTCGTCAACAAACTGCGCAAACAGTGCTTCTTTGCCGGTGCCGCGGTGCGTGATATCTCCACCGACGTCTTTTTGCAGGCCGGCTCGCTCTGAGCCGTGTTTGGCGACTTTCCCGCCGGGGAAGTCGCCTTGCCCTACCCCTTTTCCCCCTGTCACCTCACCTCGCTTTCTACGGGTTGCCGTTTGCCGGTAGCCTCTGACGCGCTATGCTGCGGCACTCCGGATAATTACTAAAGCCCAGGAGTCTGCATGAGCACTGCTGCCCGTCTTCAATCACTTACCTGCAAACCGGCAGCGACCCGCTGTGCCATCGCTTCTCTTGGCCTGGGGGTGCTGGCGCTGCTGGCGGGCCATGCCGTTACGGCTGCAGAAACCACGGTTATGCAACCGGCGACACCGGCCGACTGGTATCGGCAGGGAGAGCAGCTGGTGGATTCCAATGCAGCCATTGCCCGACAGGCGAAAGGTGACGCAAAGCAGCGGGCCAAAAATGTGGTGCTGATGATCGGGGACGGCATGGGTATCTCCACGGTGACAGCTGCGCGCATTTTTGCCGGCCAGCAAGCGGGGCGCAGTGGTGAGGAGAACCGGTTGTTCTTCGAGACCTTCCCCCACCTGGCCCTGTCCAAAACCTACAACACCAACCAGCAGACGCCGGACTCCGCCGGCACAGCCACGGCGCTGATGTCCGGGGTGAAAACCAAGGCGGGTCTTATCGGGGTGAACCAGAACGTGGTACGCGGGGATTGTTCGACGGTGGCGGGCAACGAGCTGCTCAGTGCCCTGATGCTGGCGGAACTGGCCGGCAAGTCCACCGGCGTGGTTTCCACCGCGCGGATCACTCACGCCACCCCGGCGGCGGCGTATGCCCATGCCATGGACCGGGACTTCGAGAGTGATGCCGATGGCACTCGTCTCGCCAATGCCGGCCACTGTGAGGATATCGCCAGCCAGCTGCTGTCCCTGCCGCAACGGTTGCAAGCGCTGGCTGGCGGGCAGGCCAGGGTGGATGGGCTGGAGGTAGCCCTCGGTGGGGGGCGGGCCGGTTTCCTGCCGCGCTCGGCCATCGACGCCGAAAGTGGCAAGCCTGGCAAGCGCGCTGATGGCCGCGATCTCACCCGCGAGTGGCAGGACAACTACCCCAACGCCGCGTATGTCTGGAATCAGCAGCAGTTCGACGCTCTCGATGTTGCGCAGGTGGATCACCTGCTCGGGCTGTTCCAGCCCTCCCACATGCAGTTTGAGATGGATCGGGGTAACGATAAGGCCGGTGAACCCTCCCTGAGTGAGATGAGCCTGACCGCACTGCGGTTGCTGCAGAAAAATCCCCGGGGCTTCTTCCTGCAGGTGGAGTCGGGGCGTATTGATCACGCTCACCACGCCACCAACCCTATTCGTGCTCTCAGCGACGCGGCGGAGTTTGCCAATGCGGTGCGCACGGTCTATGAAAATACCGATCCGTCCGAAACCCTGATCATTGTCACCGCTGACCACAGTCACGTCTTTACCCTGGCTGGCTACCCGACCCGTGGTAACCCGATTCTCGGCAAGGTGGTGGGTAACGACCGCGCCGGTGAGCCGGAACATGAACACTCCCTGGCGGAAGACGGTCGCCCCTACACCACCGTGGGTTATATGAACGGTCGTGGTTTTGCCACTGATGTCAGCGGCGAGGGGATCTACGCCAGGCCGGTACAGGCGGGGCGCGTAGATCTCAGTAAGGTGGACACGGAAGCCGAAGGGTTTCACCCGGAAACCCTGGTGCCGACGTCAGCCGAGACCCACGGCGCCGAGGATGTGGCCATCTATGCCACGGGGCCTGGTGCCCCCCTGATTAACGGCGTGATGGAGCAGCATGCGGTCTTTCATGTTATGAACCGGGCAGCCCGGTTACGGGGCGGGGCAGGTATCAGGGGGGAGTGACTGCGCTCCGGGGCTCCCGGGCTGATACAGGGCTGATACCGGGCAATGTAAAGTTTCGACATATGTGTTGAAATTACAGCATTGCCGCTGTAATTTTAGCCTATCCGTGGATTTGCTCAGGAGAGTGAGATCATGACTGCAGAGCTTCCGGTATTTGAGCCGGTCACCAAAGAAGAGGCCTCCCGCATCGGTACTGCGCCGGTGCCTGCGGGGCCCTACTACCAATCAGACTACTTCGACGCCGAGTGCGAAGCGGTATTTCGCCGCAGCTGGCTGAATGTGGGCCATACCTGTGAATTGCCTGAGCCAGGCGACTATATTGTGCGCGAGCTGGAGGTGGCGAATGCGTCACTGCTGATTACCCGTAACCGCGATGGTTTGCTCAAGGCTTTCCACAATGCCTGTACCCACCGTGGCACGCAGCTGGTATCCGAGCCCTGCGGCCGCCGCCAGGTCTTTTCCTGCCCCTACCACATGTGGACCTTCAACAGCGATGGCGAGCTGCGCAACGCGCCGGACTTCGACCAGTTCTACGTCGACAAGGCCGAGCTGAACCTCAAGCCGGTGGCGGTGGATTCCTGTGGCGGTATGCTGTTCATCAACCTGAATCCAAATCCGGCGCAGAGCTTGCGGGATTACCTGGGCCCGCTGGCAGATCAGCTGGAGACCCTGCCGTCGGCCAGGGCCACCACCTTCTCGGAATACGTCTACGAGATCGACGCTAACTGGAAGCTCACCTACGACAACTTCCAGGAGAACTACCACCTGCGTTTTATTCATCCCAAAACCGGTGCTGCCACGTCCGGTAAGGACAATCCCTTCGGCTACCCGCTGCGCTACGGTTTTCACGATCCACACCGTACCCAGACCATCTGGTCCAACCCGCAGCCGCAGATCCAGCCGTTCCAGATGCTGGCCTTTGGCAAGGGCATGCAGTTCGCCATGCAGGACGGCCTGGTTGGCAGTGAGCAGAGCAAGGAGTACTACGCGGTATTCCCCAACCTGTTTATCCTGGGTTCTCCAATGCAGCCTTTCTCGCACACGGTCTACCCCATCAGTGCCACCAAATCCCGCGGGGTGATCCGCATCTACTGGGTGGGTGAAGACGATTGCGCCAGCCGCCGCTTTGCCCGCGAGTACGCCATGGGACTGGCACGGGATATCCACAGTGAAGACCGCGCGGTGATCGAGGCGGGTCAGCGTGGTTTGAACAGCGGCGCCCTGACCCATATTCATTTCCAGGCGCAGGAGGTGCTCTGCCGTCACCTGTTTAATATGGTGGATGAGCGTGTGCAGGCCTACCGCGCTGAGCGGCAGACAGGAGGTGCACAATGAACGCAGCCAATCGTTTACCGGCAGCCTTTGCCGAGCTGGAACCGTTTGTTGATCAGTGGTGTCTGGCTACGTCCAATGAGCGCACCACGGCGCGTCGTAACAGCACGCCGGAAGAGCGTGAAGCGTTTTTCAATGCTGGCAAGGTGATTGCCGCCGATGCGTTGCAGTTACTGGACCAGAAGCCGTTGGATCAGCTGGATGACAAAGAGCAGTGTCTGATGAGTCTGCTGTTGAGTCTGGCCCATGTGTCGCTGGCGGTGGAGATTCAGGGAGGGGATGAGGCACGGCATGCGCTGGCGTCGCAGCACATGCCGATTACGCGGTCGCCTTCGAATCCCCGGTAGGTGTTGTACTTCTTACGTACTATTTTGAGAGCGGGCCATATAGGGCCCGTTTTCATTTCTGGTGTTTGAGTGAATTTGGGTTTTGGTTTTCGCTCTTCTGAGCGAGTCACTTTTCTTTTGTACACCCAAAAGAAATACCGATACAGCGGGCACACGTGAGTAACCAAAAGAAAACGGTGCCCGGTTCGCTGGTCAGCTGGTAAAAAGCACCAGCTGACTTCCCTCTCTCCGGGCTGTCTGCGAGGGCCGGCCTGATGGGCCCTCCTGGCCCAACAGACCTGAAGCGCACGTCCATGTGCGCTTCTCCCCCACAGCCAGCCCTCCGTTCGGCAGCTCGCACGGGTTTCGAGTCCGTGCCAAATCGAAGTCCGGTTAAAAACATTGCTAAATCTCCGTCATTCCCGCGCAGGCGGGAATCCAATATATGCTGGGCTTTCTGGACTCCCGTCTGCGCGGGAGTGACGGTATTTTTGCAGCCAGTGTAGTGGGTGTTTTTGTTGAGCCGGGATGTGGCACGGATTGGGGCCCTTGGCGTAGCGCGGGGGGGAAGCCGGCCATGGACGGCCGGCTTAGCCTTGTTGTGCCAGGGACAGCGCATCAAGGCGACCCCGGAAGCGCGAGGAGCACAGGGAACCGGAAAGCGTGTTTTTGCTTTCCGGCGCGGAGGTGGGGAAAAGGCTTCTTTTGGTTACTTTTCTTTGCCTAAAGAAAAGTCACTCGCCCAGCAGGGCGAAACAGGCAGCTCAAATGCACTCGAAAAATCCAGCCTGCAACCAGGCGTAGCCACTACCCCAGCAACGGCTTAAGAAACCGCCCCGTATGGGACTTCTTCAACTTCGCCACCTGCTCCGGTGTCCCCTCGCCAATAATCTGACCGCCACCACTGCCACCTTCCGGCCCCAGGTCCACAATCCAGTCCGCCGTTTTGATGACATCGAGGTTGTGCTCAATCACCACCACGGTGTTGCCGTGGTCGCGCAGGCGGTGCAGCACGTTGAGCAGCTGCTGGATGTCGTGGAAGTGCAGGCCGGTGGTGGGCTCGTCAAGGATGTACAGGGTCTTGCCGGTATCGCGCTTGGAGAGCTCCTTGGCCAGCTTGACCCGCTGCGCCTCACCGCCGGACAAGGTCGTTGCCGCCTGACCCAGACGAATATAGGAGAGGCCCACGTCAATCAGGGTCTGCAGCTTTTTGGCAATGGCGGGGATGGCGTCGAAGAATTCGCGGGCGTCTTCCACCGTCAGGTCCAGCGCTTCGTGGATGCTCTTGCCCTTGTACTTGATCTCCAGCGTCTCGCGGTTGTAGCGCTTGCCCTTGCACACATCACAGGGCACGTAGATGTCCGGCAGGAAGTGCATCTCCACTTTCACCACGCCGTCACCCTGGCAGGCTTCACAGCGACCGCCCTTGACGTTGAAACTGAAACGACCGGGCTTGTAGCCGCGGGAGCGGGACTCCTGGGTGCCGGCAAACAGTTCACGGATGGGAGTGAAGATACCGGTGTAGGTGGCCGGGTTGGAGCGCGGTGTACGGCCGATGGGGCTCTGGTCGATGTCCACGCACTTGTCGAACAGTTCCATGTTGTGCAGCGCCTTGTACGGCGCCGGCTTCAGGGTTGTGGCACCGTTGAGGGCGGTTGCCGCCAGCGGATAGAGGGTGGCGTTGATCAGGGTGGACTTGCCGGAGCCGGAGACGCCGGTGACGCAGGTCATCAGGCCGGCCGGGATTTTCAGTGTCACATCCTGCAGGTTGTTACCGGTGGCGCCCTCCAGGATCAACTCCTTGTCCTTGGGGTAGGGAGTACGCTTCTTCGGTACTTCAATCTTTACCTCGCCGGAGAGGTATTTACCGGTGAGGGATTTGGGATTGGCCATCACCTCGCCAACCGTGCCCTGGGCCACAATCTCGCCGCCGTGGACGCCGGCACCGGGGCCGATGTCCACCACGTAATCGGCGAGGCGGATGGCGTCTTCATCGTGCTCTACCACAATCACGGTGTTGCCCAGGTCCCGCAGGTGGGTGAGGGTGCGCAGCAGGCGGTCATTGTCGCGCTGGTGCAGGCCGATGGAGGGTTCGTCGAGGATGTACATCACACCCACCAGGCCGGCGCCGATCTGGCTGGCCAGGCGGATACGCTGTGCCTCACCACCGGAGAGGGTTTCGGCGCTGCGGCTCAGGGTCAGGTAGTTGAGCCCTACATCCACCAGGAAGCGGAAGCGATCACGCAGCTCTTTCAGGATCTTGTCGGCGATCTTGCCTTTGGCACCCTCGAACTTGAGCTGGGTAAAGTAGTCGTGGGCTTCACCCACCGGCAGGTTGGTGATCTGCGGCAGGGTGCGCTCGTCCACAAACACGTTGCGGGCGTCGCGGCGCAGGCGGGTGCCTTCGCACTCGGGACAATCCTGGGTGGAAACGTACTTGGCCAGCTCCTCGCGCACGCTCTGGGAGTCGGTCTCCTTGTAGCGCCGGTTCATATTATTGATCACGCCTTCGAAGGTGTGATTGCGCTGGTAGAGGTCGCCCTTGTCGTTGGCGTAGCTGAAGTTGATCACCTCGTCGCCGGAGCCGTAGAGGATCACTTGCTGGTATTTTTTCGGCAGCTTCTGCCACGGCGTATCAATGGAAAAGCCGTAGTGATCCGCCAGCGAGGTGAGCAGGTGGTAGTAGTAGAAGTTGCGACGATCCCAGCCACGGATGGCGCCTTCGGCCAGTGAGGCGTCCGGAAACTGGATCACCTTGTCGATATCGAAAAACTGGCTCACACCCAGGCCGTCACAGCTGGGGCAGGCACCAGCGGGGTTGTTGAAGGAGAAGAGCCGCGGCTCCAGCTCCGACAGCGAGTAGTCACACACCGGGCAGGCGTGCTTGGCGGAGAACATGCGGTCCTCCTGGTCGCCATCCATAAAGCTGATGCCGGCCAGGCCGTCCGCCAGTGTCAGTGCGGTTTCGAAGGATTCCGCCAGCCGGATCTGCAGGTCGTCGCGCACCTTGAAACGGTCCACCACCACTTCGATGGTGTGTTTTTTCTTTTTGTCGAGGGCGGGGACATCGTCCAGGTCCACAACCACGCCGTCGATACGGACGCGGATAAAACCGTCGCGTCGCAGTTGCTCGAAGGTGTGCAAGTGCTCACCTTTGCGCTCGCGCACGATGGGTGCCAGCAGCATGACTTTGCTGCCTTCCGGCAGGGCCAGCACCTGATCCACCATCTCGCTGATGGTCTGGGCTGACAGGGGTTCACCGTGCAGCGGGCAGCGCGGTTCGCCGACGCGGGCAAACAGCAGGCGCAGGTAGTCGTAGATCTCGGTGATGGTACCGACGGTGGAGCGCGGGTTGTGGGATGTGGATTTCTGCTCAATGGAGATGGCAGGGCTCAGTCCCTCCACGTGGTCCACATCGGGCTTCTCCATCATCGACAGGAACTGACGGGCGTAGGTGGAGAGCGACTCCACATAGCGGCGCTGGCCTTCGGCGTAGAGGGTATCGAATGCGAGGGAGGATTTGCCGGAACCGGAGAGGCCGGTAATGACAATCAGTTTGTCCCGCGGGAGGTCGATATCAAGGTTTTTCAGGTTGTGGGTGCGCGCACCGCGTACGTAAATCGTGTCCACAGGTTCCAGCCATCAGGGTAAGAGCAAACGCCCAGTATACGTGCTTTTGAGGGGTACGGACTACCGCCAGTCCGGTCTGTTGCCGGGGTTCGGCGCTATCGCGGGACGCAGTCAGCTTCTGTTGCGCGTACGGAGTTGGGTGGCAGGGGCACTGTGACCAGGCCCCTGACGAGGGCAGGTGGCAACGCTGCCCGCATTACGTGGGCGTCGCTTCCAGTTGGCTGAGGATGGTGTCGCTCAGGCGCTTTAGCAGCTGCTTTTGGCTCTCAATTGCGGCGTCGAAACCGTCCCCGGTCAGGGCTTCCTGCAGCTGCACATGTTGTTGTTGGCGGCGGCCGTTCTGGCGGTCCAGCAGTTCCCAGCTGGCCACCAGTATGACGTCGCCGCCGGTGGTGGGGTGCAGTTGGTCGATCCGGATCCGCAGCTGGTAGCGGGGTGGGGCGTCCGTGCCCAATCTATCATCGGCGCCCAGTTGGCGGCTGAGGAACAGGGGCAGGCTCTGCGACAGCGGTTCGGCCCATTGGTGATGCCTGGCGATGAGGATTTCGTTGCCGTCGGTGACCATCACCAGCCCCGGCTGCTGCAGGTAGGCTGCCAGTCGCACCTCTGCCAGCGCCAGGTCCCGGGGCTGCGCCGCGGTGGTGGTGTCGGCGCGCAGCAGGTAGTAGCGGGTGGCGGGCGCTGACGGGCCATTGAGGCAGCCGCTCAGTAACAGGCAGAGAGCGGCGGTGAGCAGGTGGCGAATCATTGGCGGGCCTCCGGCAGGCGGTCTTCCACTTCCGCGGCAGGCAGCAGGTGGGCGCTGTTGTCCAGGGTGTCGCTGAGCTGGCGGATGGAGGTCATGGTGCTGTTCAGTTCTCCCAGGCTCTGTTGCAGCTGCCCGGGGAGCTGTTGCAGTTGCGGGTTTTGCAGCATCAGTTCGAGGCTGGCCAGGGTGCTGTCCAGACGCTGCAGGGCGCGGTCGGCTTCGCTGAGGGTGTTTTCCAGCGGCAGTTTATTGAGTTTGTTCAGCAATTGGCTGGCGGAGGCCTGCAATTGGTTGAAGCCACCGGCTATGGCCGGGATTTGCGGGTATTGCTGAATGGGGGGCAGCGACTGGGCGGGAGCGTCCGGGTGGTAGTCAAGGCTCACCAGCTGGTTGCCGGTAATCAGGTTGCCGGTTTGCAGGGAGGCGTGCAGGCCGCGTTGTATGGCCGTAGCGAGGGATGTTTTCAGGCGCTCGGCACCGGCAGGGGTGTCTTCCATGGAGAGGCTGCCGGGGGCGATGGAGATGAGTACCGGGATGGTGATTTTGTCGTCATAGACACCCTTGGCCACCAGCTCCTGCAGCAGGATCTTCTCCACCCTGCCCACGGGTATACCGCGGTAGAGGACCGGGGCGCCGGGAGCCAGCCCGCTGACCGATTCGTCGAAGGTCACCACGTAGCGGACGTGCTCGTGGTAATCGCGCCGCAGCGTGTCTTCCAGTGAACTGTAGAGTTTGAACTCCTCGCCATTGCTGACCACTTCACCCTTGTCCATGCCGGGCGGCACGGCAAAGGATATGCCTCCGGACAGCAGGGTATTGAGTGAGCCCACATCCATGTCCAGTCCGCGGGCCGAGGCGCGCACGCTGAGGCCGCTCACGTCCCAGAATCGCACGTTTTCAGTGACCAGCTGGTGGTAGGGGGCACGGATAAAAACGTCGTAATGCACCGAAAGATTGGCCGGGTTGAGGGACTGGTTTTCCACGCTGCCGACTTCAAAGCCGTTGAACAGTACCGGGTCGCCACTGCGCAGGCGGCTGTTGGTGTTGCTGTTGATGGTAAGGCGCAAACCGGGCGCGTTCAGGTCGGTGGGCGGCGGGTTGTCCAGTCCCTCAAAGCGTTTGCGTGAGCTCTTGTCCTTGCCGGGAGCAACCTTGATAAAGGCGCCGGAAAGCAGGGTATCCAGGCCGCTGACACCACTGGTGCCGATGCGTGCGCGCTCCACCCAGAAGCGGGTGTCCTCCCGTAGCAGGTGTGCATACTGCCGGTCGAGGCGGGCGTGTACTACTACACCGGCAAGGTCGTCGCGCAGGGAGAGGCTGTCCACCAGGCCCACGTCCACGCTCAGCAATTTGATGCGGGTTTTGCCGGCCACCAGGTCGTCGGCATTGGCAAACTCGATGGTAAAGGCCGGTCCCTGGCGCAATTGCTGTTGCAGCAGCAGCCAGATTCCCAGTCCCAGGGCCAGCAGGGGGATAAACCAGATGCGCGAGAAGCGTCGCGGTGGCCGGATAGTGGCCTGATGTTCAGTCATGTAAACGTCCTGTTACGCCACAGCAGGCGAGGGTCAAAGCGCTCGGCGGCCAGCATGGTGACAATGACTACACTGGCGAAGGCCAGTGCGCCGACTCCCGCTTCGACCCGCATCAGCCCCTGCAGTTGCACCAGCGCAATCAGGATGGCCACCACATAGATATCCACCATGGACCATTTGCCCATGAACTCGGCCACCCGGTAGAGCTGGGTCTGCTGGCGGCGATCCTGCCGTCGGGGTTTTTTCGCCATCCAGCAGAGATAGAACAGGGCCAACAGCTTAGCCAGCGGCACCACCACGCTGGCACAGAAGATAATAATGGCAACCGGGTAGGAGTGCAGTTCCACCAGCAGCCAGATACCGCCAAGAATGGTGCTGCTGGTCTCCTGTCCGAACTCGCTGGTAATCATGATGGGGTAGAGGTTGGCAGGAATGTAGAGCAGGCTGGCGGTGACCAGCAACGCCAGTGTGTGGTTGAGGCAGCGACGGCGGTCGGTGCGATGGCTGCGACTGTGGCAACAGGGGCAGTGGCTGGACTTTTTCAGGTACAGAAAGCCGCAGTGTCGGCAGTGTTGCAGGGTGTTGATTTCCCTCGGCACGGTCAGTCCCCGCAGGGCAGCGATCTGCCGCCAGCACTGCAGGCGATCAACCCGACTCTGCATGAGGGTAAAGCAGAGGGTGAATCCCATATAGGCCCAGAAGGCGAGCCCCAGTTGCAGGTCGGCCATGGAATGAAGTTTAACCAGGCTGACCACCAGTCCCAGCAGGAACACATCGGCCATATACCAGCCTTGCAGCAGGAACAGCCAGTGGGCAGCGTCGGTGAGCCAGGGGCTGGGGCGCTGCCGCCACAGGGGCAGGTAAGTGGCCAGGCTCAGTCCCAGCATCAACAGGGGAATGCCGACGATGGTGGCGCTGACCAGCAGTCCCATCAGGGGCATATTTTGCTGGCTGTAGGACCAGGCGGTGTAGGGCAGGCTGATCTGGTTGCTGGCGCCGGCAGCGCTGAGGTTCAGGAATGGCAGGCTCAGTGCCAGTAGCAGCAGCACCAGCGAGGTAATCGCGTAGGCCAGTACCTGCTCGTTGGCGTTGTCGTAGTGCTGGCTCAGGGGGTGGCTGCAACGGGGGCAGATGGCGCGGGCGCCGTGCTGTAGTTGTGGCAGGGTCATGACCAGGTCACAGGAGGGACAGGCGAGCGGGTTGCCTGCTGGTGCCGGTTGGTTGGCAGATGTGCTGACGCTTCCCTGAGTCATAGTGTGTCAGCCACAGGAGCCAGGAGAGGCTGGCGGGTGTTGGCGCAGCCCGTCACCGGTGTGATTGGTCTGCAGCCCGGTGGGCGATGGTTGTCGCCACCGGGACAGTGGATGCTGGCCGGCAATCAGGTCAAAACGCATGGTTGTTACCTTGGTCATGCTGCCATTGTAGGTGGATGCATGCGCGAGCGAAACTCCGGCGCTTTTTATCAGCGGGTATAACGTCGGTGTATCTCAGTGAGTTCTCAGTTGCTGATCTGCAGGGCGAAAGGCGGCAGTGAGTTGAGAATGGCCTTGCCATAGCGCTTGGTGACGATGCGACGGTCCAGCAGGGTGACGGTGCCGGTGTCGCTCTCAGTGCGCAGCAGCCGGCCGCAGGCCTGCACCAGTCGCACCGAGGCGTCCGGCACGGTGATCTCCATAAAGGCGTTGCCGCCACGGGCTTCGATCCACTCCGACAGAGAGGCTTCCACGGGATCATCGGGTACCGCAAAGGGCAGCTTGGCGATCACCACGTGGGTGCAGTAGTCGCCGGGCAGGTCCACACCCTCGGCAAAACTGGCGAGGCCGAAAATAATGCTGCCCTCGCCGTCGTCAATGCGTTTTTTGTGCTCGTCCAGCAACGCCTGCTTGGAGCGATCCCCCTGTACCAGCACCAGTTGCTGCCAGTCCCGTGGCAGGCCGTCGTAGACCTCCAGCATCTGTCGTCTTGAAGAGAACAGCACCAGGCTGCCGGCGTTGATGTCCAGCAGTTGTGGCAGGGCGTCGATTACCGAGTTGGTGTGGTCGGTGGGGTTGCCGGCATCGATGGCCTGCGGTGGCACGCTGAGCACACCGGCTTCGCCAAACTGGAAGGGGCTGGGTACCGCTTCGTAGCTGCTGTCGGAAGGGGTGCCGGCGCGCATTTGGAAGCGGTCAAAGCGCCCCAGTGCGGTGAGGGTGGCGGAGGTGACCACGGCGCCGCAGCACTGGTTCCAGAGACCATATTCCAACGTGCGGGCGGCGAGGATCGGGCTGGAGCAGACTTCAAAATCCAGGTTGCCCCCCTGTTCCACCAGCGTAAACCAGCGCGCCCGTGGCACGGCGCCTTCGGGGTCAGGGTTGGCGTAGCTGTGCCACAGTTCGGCGTTGGCTTCGGCGCGGGACTGCCAGGTGCCGATCAGGGGGTAGGCGTTTTCCAGATCCACTTTTGGCACCGGGCAGTGGCTGTCCTCCATGGACTCTTCCAGCTCCTTGGTCATCTTGCCCAGCAGCTCAGACAGCCGCTGGAAGGCGCGGAAGATGTCGAGGCTGTGAGCGCGGATGGTCTCCGGCACCACGCCGTTTTCAAAACGGTAGCGCGGTGTGTGGGCGGTAGTGTCGATACCCTCCGCCAGCGCCTGGAACATGGGGATCACCTTGTCCAGCTCCTGGCGGGCGTCCAGCAGGGCTGCCGGCAGCTGCTCGCCAAAGCGGTCGATCTGGCCGGCGCCGCTCACCTCTGCCACCAGGTTGGCAGCCGGCTTCTGGCTCTGTTCCAGCCACTTGCCGGTGGAGAGCAGGCGCGAGTGGTGCGCAAAGTGGTTGAGGGCCTTGTCCGGCAGGTGATGACCTTCGTCGAAAATGTAGATGGTGTCTTCGGGGGCCGGCAGGATGGCGCCACCACCGAGGGCCAGGTCCGCCAGCACCAGGTCGTGATTGGTGACGATGCAGTCGACACTGCCGAGGTTCTCCCGCGCCTTCATAAAACTGCAGCTGGAGACGTTGGCGCAGCGGCGGCCGGTGCACTGGCGGTGATCGGTAGTGACCCGCTGCCAGTCCTCGTCTTCCACGCCCTCCGCCCAGTTGTCGCGATCGCCGTCCCACTTGTTGGCCGCCATGGCTTCCACCATGGTCTGGTAGATCTTCACAGACTCGGCGGTCACCTGCGGGTATTCGTCTTCGTAGAGGGCCTGGGTGGGATTGGTGGCGAAGTCCACTTCGCTGAGGATGCGGTCCAGCTTTGACAGGCACAGGTAGCGACCGCGGCCCTTGGCCAGTGACACCTTGAAATGCAGGCCACTGTGGCGCAGCACTTCGGGAATATCCTTGTTGACGATCTGCTCCTGCAGGGCAACGGTGGCGGTGGAGATGACCACTTTCTTGCCCAGCGCCTTGGCCACCGGCAGGGTGGCCAGCAGATAGGCGACGGTCTTGCCGGTGCCGGTGCCGGCTTCCACCACGGCCACGTGGCCGCTGGTCTCGCGCACGCCTTCGTCGTCCAGTTCAATGGAGCCCAGGGTGCGGGCGATATTGGCGATCATCAGCTTCTGGCCCAGGCGCGGCTTGAGACTCTTGTTGTTGAGAAACTCGCGATAGGCGCCCTGGATGGTTTGCTTGAGATCGTCGGAGAGCATGAAAGGAGAGGTCTTCTGTGTCGCTGGCAAAGGGGCAAGTGTACCCCGTTTGGCCGGGGTACAGCATCACCAAAAAGTGGGTAATGATCGGCAGCGGGTCAATCGCGGGCGCTGAGGATTTTTTCCGCCAGCTGCCGGGTGGAGCCGTCCCACTCTTCGGGCAGGGTTCCGCATTGCAGGGCCTGGTCAATGCGTGTGCCCAGCTGCTTGCCCAGCTCCACACCCCATTGGTCGAAGGCGTTGATGTCCAGCAGCACGCTCAGCACATACACCTTGTGTTCGTAGAGGGCGATGAGGGCGCCGAGGGCTTCCGGGGTGAGGCGCTCCATCAGCAGGGTGTTGCTGGGGCGATTGCCGGGAATCACCTTGTGCGGCGCGAGGCTTGCGGCTTCGTCTGCGGTTTTGCCGCCGTCCAGCAGCTCCTGCGTGGCGACTTGCAGGGATTTACCATCCAGCAGCGCCTGGCTCTGGCTCAGGCAGCAGGCGAGCAGTTCACGGTGCTGGTGAGTGTGTGGGTGGTTGGGCATCAGGCTGGCAATAAAGTCCACCGGCACCATCTGCGTGCCCTGGTGCAGCAGCTGGTGGAAGGAGTGCTGGCCGTTGCTCTCCTCTGTACCCCAGATGGTGACGCCGGTGTGGTAAGCCAGTGGTTGGCCGTGGCGGTCCACACCTTTGCCCAGGCTCTCCATGTCCAGCTGTTGCAGGAAGTCGGGGAAGCGTTGCAGCTGGTGGCAGTAGGGCAACACCGCCTGGCTGCGGGCCTGCCAGAACTGGCTGTACCAGAAGGTGATCAGGGCCAGGATGACGGGCATGTTGTCAGCGGCGGGTGCGCTGGCAAAGTGCTCGTCCATGGTGGCGGCGCCATTGAGCAGTTCTTCAAAGCCCTGCCAGCCGATGGCCAGGGCGATGGGCAGGCCGATGGCGGACCAGAGGGAGTAGCGCCCTCCCACCCAGTCCCACATGGGGAAGATGTTGTCCGGGTCGATACCGAAGGAGGTGGCCTTGGCAATGTTGGTGCTGATGGCGACAAAGTGCTGGCGCAGTTGGTTTTCCGGGCAGCCGGCGGTGAGTATCCAGTTGCGGGCCGTGGTGGAATTCTCCAGCGTTTCCAGGGTAGTGAACGATTTGGAGGCGACGATAAACAGGGTGGTTGCCGGGTTGAGCCCCTGCAGCACCTGATGGATCTCGGCGCCGTCAATGTTGGCGACAAAATGCACCTTTAATCCGGGCCGGTGATAATCGCTCAGTGCGCGGCACACCATGCGGGGACCGAGGTCCGAGCCACCAATTCCAATATTGACCACATCGGTGATGGTATCGCCGTCGAAACCATTCCACTGCTGGTTGTGCAGTTGCTCCACAAAAGCACGCATTTTGGCCTGGGTGGCTTTGACTTCAGCGTGAACGGAGGGCTCCGGGATCACGCTGTTGGCGCGATAGCGCAGTGCGGTGTGCCAGGCGGGGCGCTGCTCGGTGTTGTTCACCTCGGCGCCGTGCAGCAGGCGGGTAATGGCCGAGTCCAGCTGCTGGTGTTCACAGAGATTGAGCAGCAGTTGCAGGGTGGTGTCGTCGAGGTGGCTCTTGGAGTAATCGAGAAACAGCGGGCCGGCCTGCAGGGAGTAGCGCCCTGCGCGTTCGCTGTCATCATGGAAAAGCTGCCGCAGTTGTTTCTGCCACTGTTGGCGGTGGTGCGTCAGGGCCTGCCAGTGGGTGGGGGTGCAGCTTGCTTCCATGTCCATAATCCTTTGTCTGTGGCGGCCCTGTGGTGAGTTGGTGATGTCAGTTAGTGATCGCGCCCTACGGCAAAGTGTGCCAGTTCCGTCATGGCCTGGCGGTAAGGGCTGTCCGGCAGGTGCTCCAGTTGGGCGATGGCCAGGTCGGCCTGCTCCTTGGCGCTGTCAGTAGTGTATTGCAGGGCGCCGGTGCGCTGCACAATGGCCACCACTGCCTGCAGTTGGTCCAGCGCGCCTTCGCGGATGGCATCGGCAATGAGTGCTGACTCTTCTGCGGTGCCTTGTGCCATGGCCTGGATCAGCGGCAGGGTGGGTTTGCCTTCGGCCAGGTCGTCACCGACGTTCTTGCCCAGGGTTTCGGCGTCACCTTCGTAATCGAGGGCGTCGTCGATCAACTGAAAGGCCAGTCCCAGGTGGTAGCCATAGCGTTTCAGGGCCTGGCGCTGCTCGGCGGTGGCGTCGGCCAGCACGGCGGCGGTGTCACAGGCGGCTTCAAACAGGGCGCCGGTCTTCTTGTAAATCACTTCCAGGTAGTTGGCTTCGCTGACCGTCGGGTCTTTGGCGTTCACCAGCTGCTGCACCTCACCTTCAGAGATGGTGTTGGTGGTGTCCGAAAGGATCTGCATGATCTCCATGGAGCCGATCGCCACCATCATCTGGAAGGCCCGGGAGTAGAGGAAGTCCCCTACCAGCACACTCGGTGCATTGCCCCACTTGGCATTGGCGGTGGGGCGGCCACGGCGCATGTTGGAGATGTCCACCACGTCGTCGTGCAGCAGGGTCGCGGTGTGAATGAATTCGATAATGGCTGCCAGGTCCAGGTGCTGCTTGCCCCTGGCCGGGTAATTGAGCGCATTGGCAGTCAGCAGCACCAGCAGCGGGCGCAGGCGCTTGCCGCCGGCTTCCACCAGGTAATGGCCGATATTCTCAACCAGTCCGACGTTGGAGTGCAGCTGCTCGATAATCAGCTGATTAACAGCTGCAAAGTCGGCCTCAACGGCCTTGTGAAAGGGTAGCATAGGGGGTAGGCAGATCCGGAATTCTGTTGCTCGTTCGCATTCTGGGCACGGGGGCTCAGGCTGTCAAGCGTGGTGGCTGTGGCCGGGATCCTGATTTGGCTTAACAATCAACAAGTTGGAGTTCCCCGGTGTGGAATGACGGTGCACTTTTGTGAAGCTGTTCCGCGCTTGCGCTGCCCCTGTCTTTGACGTAGAATCTGCGCCCCTGCCACAGGTCCGCCTCCGGGTGCCCTGCTGGTGAGGTCACAGAATTGAGTTAGGTATACGACGCAAGCTCTGCAAAATGTGTCCGGTAGGTTCCGGCGCTGCTTCGTGTCGTCCAATATCTGGTCAATGATCTATTTATTGGAGCATGTAAATGTACGCTGTTATCAAAAGTGGCGGTAAGCAACACCGCGTAGTGGAAGGCGAAACCCTGAAGCTGGAAAAAATCGAAGTTGCCACCGGTGAAACCGTAGAGTTTGACCAGGTGCTGATGGTTGCCTCTGGCGACGACGTCAAGATCGGTGCGCCGGTTGTGGCTGGTGCCAAAGTGACTGCCGAGGTGGTTAGCCACGGCCGTGGTGACAAGGTGAAGATCGTCAAGTTCCGTCGCCGTAAGCACTCCCTGAAGCGTCAGGGTCACCGTCAGTGGTTCACCGAAGTGAAAATCACTGGTATCCAAGGTTAATTAAGGAGTTTAAGTCATGGCTCACAAGAAAGCTGGTGGTAGTACGCGCAACGGGCGCGATTCAGAAAGTAAGCGCCTGGGTGTTAAGCGTTTCGGTGGTCAGGCGGTTCTGGCTGGCAACATCCTGGTTCGTCAGCGCGGCACCAAGTTCCACGCTGGTGAAAACGTAGGCATTGGTAAAGACCACACTCTGTTCGCAAAAGCCGATGGCGTTGTGAAGTTTGAAGTGAAAGGTGCCAACAACCGCAAGTTCGTCAGCATCGTTTCTGCTTAATTGCAGTCTGACAACATACCGGTTGCTCTGTTTGGGTGATCGGTAGCGGTTCGGGAGTTGTCCCGGCCTATGCAAAAGCCCCGTCCGAACCGATGGGGCTTTTGCGTTTATAATGCAAGTTTTCCGGAGTCGTTCCGGGTGGTCGCTGCCGGCAAGTCTGTTCCGGTCGAAGTGTTCCGGTCAGTGTGCCGTTGGAGGAAAATCTCATGAAGTTTGTTGATGAAGCGCCCATTTTTGTCGCAGCCGGTAATGGCGGCAACGGCTGCATGAGCTTTTGGCGGGAAAAGTTTGTCGCCAAGGGTGGCCCCGACGGTGGTGATGGCGGTGACGGTGGCAGCGTCTATCTGGAAGCAGATGACGAGCTCAATACGCTGGTGGACTATCGCTACCAGACCAAATTCCGTGCTGAAAATGGTCAGTCCGGTCGTGGTGCCAACTGTACCGGAGCCAAGGGCTCGGACCTGGTGTTGAAGGTGCCGGTCGGCACTACGGTATTTGATGTGGATACCGAGGAGCGCCTCGGCGACCTGACCCATCCGGGTGAGCGCCTGATGGTGGCTCGTGGTGGTTTCCACGGCATCGGTAACGCCCGCTACAAATCCTCCGTCAACCGGGCCCCGCGCCAGACCAAGCCTGGCCAGCCTGGTGAGGAGCGCAACCTCAAGCTGGAGCTGAAAGTGCTGGCGGATGTGGGGCTGCTGGGGCTGCCCAATGCCGGCAAGAGTACCTTTATCCGTTCGGTATCCTCTGCCAAGCCCAAGGTGGCGGACTATCCGTTTACCACGCTGGTGCCGAACCTGGGTGTCGTGAAGGTGCAGGCGCACCGCAGTTTTGTGATCGCCGATATTCCCGGTGTGATCGAAGGGGCGGCTGAGGGGGCTGGTCTCGGTATCCGTTTCCTCAAGCACCTGACCCGCTGCCGGGTGCTGCTGCACCTGGTGGATATGTGCCCCTACGACGGCAGTACCCCAGCGCAAAATGCCCAGGTGATCATCGACGAGCTGGAGGCCTTCTCCCCCACGCTGGCGCAGCGTGAGCGCTGGCTGGTGCTCAACAAGGTGGATCTGTTGCCGGAAGATGAGGCCGAGGCTGCCTGTCAGGCGGTGGTGGATGAGCTGGGCTGGGAAGGACCGGTGTTTCAGGTATCTGCCATTAACCGGCAAGGCACCGATGCCCTGTGCGGGCAGTTAATGGCTCACCTGGAGGGTTGCTGGGAGGAGGAAGAACAGAATCCGGAAGCCGCAGAGGCCGAGACTGCCATGCAGGAGGCCATGCAGGAAGAGGCTCGTGAGCGCATTGAAGAGCTGCGCGAGCGCCATCGTGCCCAGCGCAAGGCCCGCAAGGGCGGCGATGATGACGATGATGACTGGAATGATGATGATTACGATGTGGAGTGGGAGTACGCGCCCTGAGTGCGGCGGCTCTGTCGGGCTGTCCCTGCAGTGCTGTCCTTGCAGTGCTACCCCTGAATAATCCTGCCAACGGAATGTGACCAGATTACAGCATGAGTGTGCGAGACAAGTTGCCCGGTGCGCGGCGCTGGGTGGTAAAAATCGGTAGTGCCCTGCTGACCGCCAATGGTCGCGGGCTGGATGTGAATGCCATAGCCGGCTGGGTTGAACAGCTCGCGCAATTGCAGAAAAGCGGCGTCGAGCTGGTGCTGGTCTCCTCCGGCGCTGTGGCTGCCGGCATGACCCGCCTCGGCTGGACCGAGCGCCCCGAGGCCATTCATGAGCTGCAGGCGGCGGCCGCGGTGGGGCAGACAGGCCTGGTGCAGGCCTATGAGCAGGAGTTCCAGCGCTACGGCCTGAACACGGCCCAGGTGCTGCTGGATCACGACGACCTCTCCAATCGCGAGCGCTATCTCAATGCCCGCTCCACCCTCAAGGCCCTGACCGGGCTCGGTGTGGTGCCGGTGGTCAATGAAAACGACACGGTGGTCACCGATGAGATCCGTTTTGGGGATAACGACACCCTGGCGGCGCTGGTGGCCAATCTTGTGGAAGCGGATGTGCTGATCATTCTCACTGATCAGGATGGCATGTTTGAGGCCGACCCCCGCACTAATCCCGATGCTCCCCTGATCAGTGAAGTGGCGGCCAGTGAGCCGACCCTCGATGCCAAGGCCGGTGGCGGCGGCAAGCTGGGGCGTGGCGGAATGGCGACCAAGGTGCGCGCGGCGCGCCTGGCTGCCCGTTCCGGTGCCCACACTGTCATTGTTGGCGGTCGTATCGCCGGTGTGGTGACGCGCCTGCGCCAGGGTGAGGCGCTGGGAACGCTGCTGACGGCTGACCAGCCGCCGCAGGCGGCGCGCAAGCGCTGGCTCGCAGGTCAGTTGCAGGTGCGTGGTCGCCTGACGCTGGATGAGGGCGCGGTACGTGTCCTGAAGCAGCAGGGCAAAAGTCTGTTGCCGGTGGGTGTGCGGCGGGTGGATGGTGAATTCAATCGCGGCGATATGGTCTCCTGTGTCGATGCCGACGGCGTCGAAGTGGCTCGCGGGCTGGTGAATTACAGTGTGCAGGAGTCGCGCCGCATCATCGGTCGCCCCAGTGAGGAGATCGAGTCGCTGTTGGGTTATGTGGACGAGCGTGAACTGATTCACCGGGATAACCTGGTGGTGCTGTAACTGTTTTGCGGGCGGCGCAGCCGTCACTTTGAATCGGCAGGTTTTACCCTATGAGTATCTTCAAGAAGCACATCGATGCCATGTCCGCCTATACGCCGCCGCTGGAAGGGCGGGATCCGAAGGCGTACACCTTGCTGGATTTCAATGAGCGCACCGTCGAGGTGACAGAGTCCGTGCGTCAGGCGCTGCACCGGTTTATCGACAGCGGCCGTCTGCAGATGTACCCCTCCTACGGTGACCTGACCCGTCGCATCGCCGAATACTGTGGCGTGGCTGATGACAAGGTAATGATTACCAATGGTTCGGACCAGGGTATCGAGCTGATCATTCGCGCGGCGTGCAATGCCGGTGACGAGATCATTATTCCGGGCCCCAGCTTTGCCATGTACAGCCAGGTGGCAAAGGCGGAAGCGCTCACCATTATTGAGCCCCAGTACACCCGTCAGGGCGGTTATCCGCTGCAGCAGGTGCTGGAGGCGGTGACCGACAAAACCCGGGTGATTGTGGTTTCCAATCCCAACAATCCCTGCGGTACCCTGGTGGCGCCGGAAGATGTGGTGCGCATAGCCAAAGCGGCGCCGCAGGCGGCCATTCTGGTGGACGAATGCTACTTTGAGTACAGCAAGACCAGCGTCAAGGATCATCTGGATGAGTGCCGCAATCTGCTGATTACCCGCACCTTCTCCAAGACCTGGGGCTTGCCTTCCATTCGCCTGGGTTACATTCTCAGCCACAATGACAATATTCGCGCGCTGCTCAATGTGCGTGGCCCGTACGACGTCAACCAGTTTGCGGTAGTGGCGGTGTTGGCGGCGCTGGAGGACAAGGCGACCTCTCTGGCGTATGTGGATGAGGTGATGGGGGTTTCCAAGCCGATGCTGGAGACCTATCTGCAGGAGAGGGGGGTGGACTTCTGGCCCAGTGCGGCGAATTACCTTTGGACCTTTCCGGAGCAGCCGGAGCTGTTGAATGGTGCGTTGGTGGCAGCCCATATCCTGGTGCGTCCCAAGGCGGATGCTGCAGGCCGTATGGGGTTGCGGATTACCCTGGGTACCGAGGCACAGACGCGGGCATTGATTGAGGTGCTTGAGGGTGTGCTGGGAGGCTGACGATCTGTGATGGCGGGCTGGATCGCTGCTGGTGGTTCAGTCCGGGGTGGCAGGTGCATGTGCTACATGTGTTAAAAGCCCTGCCCCTGAAATCCGGGCAATAAAAAAGCCGGCGTAAAGCCGGCTTTTTTGTGTCTGAACCCGAAGTTGCCCTGGCTTAAGCAGCCAGCGCCTTAACTTGGGCGTTCAGACGGCTCTTGTGACGAGCGGCTTTATTCTTGTGAATAATGCCCTTGTCAGCGATGCGGTCGATTACTGGTACGGCCGCGGCGTAGGCAGCTTTGGCTGCTTCAGCGTCGCCTGCATTGATAGCGGCAACTACTTTCTTGATGTAGGTGCGCGCCATGGAGCGCAGGCTGGCGTTATGCTTGCGAGCGTTGTCGTTCTGGCGCGCACGTTTTTTGGCTTGGGGTGAATTGGCCACCGTATTGCTCCTGTTGAAATTCGGGTACAAATCAAGGACGCGACATTATGCCTATTTCGAGAGCTCTGTCAACCGCGGTGCGGGCTTTTCCGGCAAGTGGGTCGGCAGCGGGGGCGGGTTGTTTTGTGCGCTGGCGTCTGGTGCAACGCTGGCTGCCGCAGGGGGCTTTGAGTAAACTGCGGCTCTTTGTGCGCCCCTGAGTTTTGGCGCTGAGTGTGATCCGGTGTTGGCTGTGAGGGATGAGTGAAACAGGAAGAGCGGCATAATGAAGAAGAGGTGGGCGCCAAAACCGTAACCGATGGTGCAACCGTTGCTCAGGATGAGCAGCCGCCAGCCCCCCGGCTGCTGCGCTCCAGTGCGGCCGTGGGAGCCATGACCATGTCGTCGCGGGTGCTGGGCCTGGTCCGCGATGTGGTGTTTGCGCGCTTTATCGGTGCCGAAGGGGCGGCCGATGCCTTCTTTGTGGCTTTCAAGATTCCCAATTTCCTCCGCCGCCTGTTTGCCGAGGGTGCCTTTGCGCAGGCGTTTGTGCCGGTGCTGTCGGAGTATCGCACCCGCGGTTCACTGGCGGCGGTGCAGGGGCTGGTCAACCGGGTGGCGGGTTGCCTGGGGTTAAGCCTGGTGCTGCTGACGGTACTGGCGGTAGTGGGTGCGCCGCTGTTGACCACGCTGTTCGCTCCGGGGTTTCGCGGTGATGAGCTGCGTTTCGGCCTCGCCTCCGACATGATTCGCATCACCTTCCCCTATCTGTTGCTGATCTCCCTCACCGGCCTGGCGGGGGCCATCCTCAACAGCTACGACCGCTTTGTGGTGCCGGCGATTACGCCGGTGCTGCTCAATGTGGTACTGATTGGCGCTGCGGTGCTGGCGTCGCCTTATTTTGACCCGCCGGTACTGGCGTTGGCCTGGGGGGTTCTGGCAGCGGGGGTGGTGCAGCTGCTGTTCCAGATGCCTTTCCTGATGCAGCTGGAGTTGATGCCGCGGCCGAAGGTGGAGTGGTCGGATCCCGGAGTAAAGCAGGTGTTGACCCTCATGGTGCCGGCGCTGTTCGGGGTTTCCGTGAGCCAGATTAACCTGCTGCTGGATACGGTACTGGCGTCCCTGTTGCCGGCCGGCAGTGTCTCCTGGCTCTATTACTCGGACCGGCTGGCAGAGCTGCCGCTGGGTGTGTTTGCCATCGCCATCGCCACCGTGATTCTGCCGGGGTTGTCGCGCCAGCATGCGGGCAATAATCCGGCGCAGTTCAGTGCCACGCTGGAGTGGGCCATCCGCATGGTGCTGCTGGTGGCGGTGCCGGCGGCGCTGGCGCTGATTGTGCTGGCCGAGCCCATCCTGATGACCCTGTTCCAGTATGGCAAAACCTCCATCCACGATGTGGCTATGTCGGCCTGGAGTCTGCGGGCTTACGCTATCGGTTTGACCGCCTTTATGTTGATCAAGGTGCTGGCGCCGGGTTTCTACGCCCGCCAGGACATGAAGACCCCGGTGCGGATTGGCATTATCGCCATGGTGGTCAATATGGGCTGCAATATCGCCTTTGTGGTGCCGCTCTATTTCTACTGGAACATTGGTCACGCCGGGCTGGCCCTGGCCACCTCTGCTTCCGCGCTGCTGAATGCCGGACTCCTGTGGCGTGGCCTGCGGCGCGAAGGTGTCTATCAAAGGGTGACACCCTGGCGGCCCCTGCTATTGCCACTGGTGGGAGCGTCGGTGCTGATGGTGCTGGCGCTGTGGTGGCTGATGCCTGCGGCTGGCGAGTGGGCTGGCTGGGCGTGGCAGCAGCGGGTAGGGCAGTTGGCGCTGGTCTGTCTGGCGGGTCTGGCTGCCTATGGTGCAGCCCTGTTGCTGCTGGGTCTGCGCCCCCGCCACCTGCGGCCGGCTGTGACCTGAGCCCGCTGCAGCCGGGGCCCGGCTATGGCCTGGGGCCCCGGCTCTCGTCTGGCTCTGGGCTTCCCAAGTGGGGTATACTCTCGCCCCACTGTGCCGGCTGAACGGGGCGGTGGAAGGCCGGGCAGGGCGCCCGCCGGACGGAATTGAATCAACCTGTTGAGCCGATCAGTGACCCAGTTGTTACAGCAATTTATTCGTGGCCTGCACAACCTGCGCCCCGAACATTACGGCAATGTAGTGACCATCGGCTCCTTTGATGGTGTGCATCTGGGGCATCAGACCATACTGCGGCAGCTGGCAGACAAGGCGCGCGAGTTTCAGGTGCCGGCCACGGTGGTTATTTTCGAGCCGCAACCCCACGAATTCTTCTCTGCCGAGCAGGCCCCGGCGCGACTGATGCGTCTGCGCGAGAAGGTGCTGGCCTTGCTGCAGGGCGGTGCCGACCGGGTCTGCTGCCTGCATTTCAACCAGCGCATGCGCTCCCTGTCGGCGGCAGAGTTCGTCGAGCAGGTGCTGGTGGCGAAGCTGGGTGTGAAGCACCTCATCATTGGTGACGACTTCCGCTTTGGCAGTGGTCGCAGCGGTGACTACGAGTTCCTGATGGAGGCTGGTCGTCAGTATGATTTCGGTGTCTCGGATACCGAGACGTTTGAGATCGGCGACGAACGGGTCAGCAGTACCCGCATTCGCCAGGAGCTGGAGCAGTCCCACTTTGCTACGGCCGCGCAGCTGTTGGGTAAGCCTTACACCGTGGCGGGGCACGTGGGTTATGGCCAGCAGCTGGCACGGCAGTGGCAGGTGCCCACTGCCAATGTGCAATTGCGCCGCTATCGCTCGCCGCTCAATGGGGTGTTTGCGGTGTCGGTGACCTTGCCCGATGGCCGGGTGCAGCAGGGTGTGGCCAATGTGGGCGTGCGTCCCACCATCGGTGACCAGATCCGGCCGATCCTTGAGGTGCACCTGCTGGAGTTCAGCGGCAACCTGTACGGCCAGATGATTACCGTAGAGTTCCTGCACAAGTTGCGGGAGGAACAGAAATTTGAATCCCTGGAGATGCTGCGGCAGCAGATCCTCAGGGACGTGGAAGCGGCCAGGCACTATTTCGCCGGCCAGGCGCAAGCGCATTGAGCCTGCCGGTTGCCGCTGCCGTAAACCCGATTTGATAACACCTGATTAGACAGACCTATGACCGATTACAAAGCCACGTTGAATCTTCCGCAGACCGGATTTGCCATGAAGGCAAACCTGGCACAACGCGAGCCGCAAACCCTGAAAAAGTGGCACAAGGAGGGGCTCTACCAGAGCATCCGCCAGGCCCGTGCCGGTCGTGACCAGTTCATCCTGCACGATGGCCCTCCCTACGCCAACGGCGATATTCACATCGGACACTCGGTCAACAAGATCCTCAAGGACATCATCATCAAGTCGAAAACCCTGAGTGGTTTCGACGCGCCCTACGTGCCCGGCTGGGACTGTCATGGCCTGCCCATTGAGCACAATGTAGAGAAGAAGGTGGGCAAGGCCGGCGTGAAGGTGGATTTCAAAACCTTCCGCCAGAAGTGTCGCGACTACGCCCGCAAGCAGGTAGAGGGCCAGAAGGCCGACTTTATCCGCCTGGGTGTGCTGGGTGACTGGGACAACCCTTACCTCACCATGGACTACGGTGTCGAGGCGGACATCATTCGTGCGCTGGGCAAGATTGTTGATAACGGTCACCTGCACCGCGGCTTCAAGCCGGTCTACTGGAGTGTGGTGGGCGGCTCGGCGCTGGCGGAAGCGGAAGTGGAGTATCAGGACAAGGTTTCCTCCTCCATCTATGTCTGCTACCCGGTGGCCGATCAGGCGGCATTTGCCGGGTTGGTGGATGGGCTTGACGGCAGTGGCGATGTCTCTGTTGTGATCTGGACCACCACACCCTGGACCCTGCCCGCCAGTCAGGCGGTGAGTGTGAATCCCGAGCTGGACTACGTGGTGGTGCAGGCCGGCGACCGTCGCCTGCTGGTGGCGGAAGCGTTGCAGGAGTCTGTGCTGGCCAAGGCCGGTTTTGAAGGTGCCGCTGTGGTTGGGCGTGTCAAAGGCGAGCAGCTGGAAAGCCTGCAAGTCTGTCACCCGTTCTATGACAAACAGTTGCCGGTGATCCTCGGCGACCACGTCACTACCGACGCCGGTACCGGCTGTGTGCACACGGCACCCGATCACGGTGTGGACGACTTTAACGTTGGCCGCAAATACGGCATCGGTACGCTCAACTATGTGGACGACCACGGCATCTATCGCAACAGCGTGGAGCTGTTTGCCGGCGAGCACGTCTATAAAGTGGACGAAAAGGTACTGGAGGTGCTGACCGAGCGCGGTGTACTGCTTCACGCCAGCAAGTTTACCCACAGCTACCCCCACTGCTGGCGTACCAAGACGCCACTGATCTTCCGTGCTACGCCGCAGTGGTTTGTCAGCATGACCCAGAAAAACCTGCTCAACGATGTGAAGCAGGCGTGCAACGATGTGCAGTGGATCCCCGACTGGGGCCGCGCCCGTATCGACAGTATGCTGGACTCCAGCCCCGACTGGTGTATCTCCCGCCAGCGCACCTGGGGTGTGCCCATTACCCTGTTCATCCATAAAGAGACCCAGGAGCTGCACCCGGAAACCAGTGCGCTGATCGAGGCGGTGGCGAAGAAGGTGGAAGCGGCCGGGATGGATGCCTGGTTTGACCTGGATGCCGCCGAACTGCTGGGCGCCGACGCCGATCAGTACGACAAGGTTACCGATACCCTGGATGTGTGGTTTGACTCCGGTGTTACCCACTACTCGGTACTGCAGAAACGCGACAACCTGCGTTTCCCGGCGGATCTCTATCTGGAAGGCTCCGACCAGCATCGCGGCTGGTTCCAGTCCTCCCTGAAGACCTCCATGGCCATGAACGGTGTGCCGCCTTACCGGCAGGTACTGACCCACGGTTTTACCGTGGATGAGAAAGGCCACAAGATGTCCAAGTCACTGGGCAACGTCATGTCGCCGCAGAAGGTGGTGAACGAGCTGGGTGCGGATGTACTGCGCCTGTGGGTCTCCGCCACTGATTTCAGTGGCGAGATGCGTGTGTCCGACGAGATCCTCAAGCGTACCGCTGACTCCTATCGCCGTATCCGCAACACCGCGCGCTTCCTGCTTTCCAACCTGGCCGGCTTTAACCCGGCCACTGATGCATTGCAGCCGGAAGAGATGCTGGCACTGGATCGCTACGCCATGGAGCGTGCGGCACGCCTGCAGGAAGAGATTGTGGCAGCCTACGACAGCTACAACTTCCACAGTATTTACCAGAAACTGCACAACTACTGTGTGGTGGACCTGGGTGGTTTCTACCTGGATATCATCAAGGATCGCCAGTACACCACCAAAACCGACAGTGTGGCCCGTCGCTCCGCGCAAACGGCCCTGTATCACATCATCGAGGCGTTCAGCCGCTGGATAGCGCCGATTCTCAGCTTTACCGCTGATGAACTGTGGGAGCAGATCCCTGGTGAGCGCAGTGGTAACGTATTTGTGGCTGAGTGGTATGACCTGCCTCGCTTGCCTGTTGGTGTGGCCATGTCCGCTGACTACTGGGAGCTGATCTCCGACGTCAAGGATGCGGTCAACAAGGTGATTGAGGCCAAGCGCAACGCCGGTGCCATTGGCGGTTCACTGGAGGCGGCGGTAACTCTCTGCTGCAGTGGTGAACTGGCTGAGCAGTTGAATGCGCTGGCCGATGAACTGCGTTTTGTATTGATCACCTCTGCGGCCAGGGTTGCAGGCCCATCCGCTGAGGCAGAAGAGACCGAAGTGGAAGGTCTCTCCGTATTGGTGGAGAAGGCTTCCGGCGTGAAGTGCGTACGCTGCTGGCACTACCGTGAGGACGTGGGCCAGAGCGACGATCATCCGGAGCTCTGTGGCCGCTGTGTTGACAACGTCGCCGGTGCCGGCGAGCAGCGTCAGTTTGCCTGATGGGTAGTGTTAACTTTAAAGGTGCCACGCGCTGGTATGTATTGGCGGTGGTGGTGCTGGTGATCGACCAGCTCACCAAATGGTGGGCCAGTGCCGGACTGACCTATGGTGACCCGTGGGTGATTACCGGATTCTTTAACCTCACCCTGCTGCACAACACCGGCGCTGCCTTCAGTTTCCTCAGTGATGCCGGAGGTTGGCAGCGCTGGTTCTTTGGTGTGGTGGCCATTGCCGTCAGCGTAGGTCTGGTGATCTGGCTGGCGCGGTTGCAGGCCGGCAAAACCCTGGAGGCGCTGGCGCTGGCGCTGGTGCTGGGCGGTGCCGTTGGCAACCTGGTGGACCGTGCGGTGCTGGGCTATGTGGTGGATTTTCTGGTGGTGCACTATCGCCACTACTACTGGCCCGCTTTCAATATTGCCGACAGCGCTATCTGCGTGGGTGCGGCACTGATGATTTACGACTCCCTGCGTGGCTCCCGGGCCGCCGCGGACAATTGATGTTGAAGTAGAAAGTTATGACCGATTTAACCGTAGGCGAAGGCACTCAGGTGACCCTCAATTTTGCGCTCAAGCTGGAAAATGGCGATGTCATTGATTCCAACCTGGGACAGGAGCCGGCCACGTTTGTGGTTGGGGATGGCAATTTGCTGCCGGGTTTCGAGAAGGCCCTGCAGGGTCTGAAGGCCGGTACCAATGACACCTTTGTGATCAAGCCGGAAGATGGCTTTGGCCAGCGCAACGACAACAATATCCAGGAGATGCCCCGTAACCAGTTCTCCGACGAGCTGGAGCTGGTAGAGGGGCTGATGCTCTCCTTTGCCGATGCCCAGAATGCCGAGCTGCCAGGACTGGTAGTGGCGTTTGATGACAAGACGGTAACCGTCGACTTTAATCACCCGTTGGCCGGGCGTAACATCCTGTTTGAGGTTGCCATCGTTGATGTGCAGCCCGCTGTGACTCACTGATCCTGATACCGTTGGCAAACCCCATGACCACATCTGTACCGCAAATCCATCTCGCCAACCCGCGCGGTTTCTGTGCCGGTGTGGATCGCGCCATTGATATCGTCAATCGCGCACTGGATGTGTTTGGTGCGCCCATCTATGTGCGTCACGAAGTGGTGCACAACAAGTTTGTGGTCGACACCCTGCGCGAGCGTGGCGCGGTGTTTGTGGATGAACTGCACGAGGTGCCGGATAACGTCATCGTCATCTTCAGCGCCCACGGTGTCTCCCAGGCGGTGCGGAAAGAGGCGGATGAGCGCGGGCTGAAAGTGTTCGATGCTACCTGTCCGCTGGTGACCAAAGTGCATATGGAAGTGATGCGCTACTCCCGGGACGGCTCCGAGTGCATTTTGATTGGCCACGAAGGGCATCCCGAGGTCGAAGGCACCATGGGGCAGTATGACAATAGTAATGGCGGTGCCATCTACCTGGTGGAAGATGAGGAGGATGTGCAGAAGCTGCAGGTGCGTGATCCTCAACAGCTGAGCTACGTCACCCAGACTACCTTGTCCATGGACGATACTGCCCGGGTCATTGACGCCCTGCGCAGCCGCTTTCCCGATATTCGTGGCCCACGCAAGGACGACATCTGCTACGCCACCCAGAACCGCCAGGACGCAGTCAAACAGCTGGCACTGGAGAATGACCTGGTGCTGGTGGTGGGCTCCCCTAACAGCTCCAACTCCAACCGCCTGCGGGAGCTGGCAGAACGCTGCGGCAGCAGTGCCTACCTGATCGATGGCGCCGGGGATATCGATCCGGCCTGGCTGGACGGTAAGACCGCTATTGGCATTACCGCAGGTGCTTCAGCGCCGGAAGTGCTGGTGCAGAGTGTGGTGCGTCGCCTGCGGGAGCTGGGGGCAGAGGCTGCCCTGGAGGTCGCCGGCAAGCCTGAAAACGTGCGTTTTTCCCTTCCCAAAGAGTTGCGTTAACTTCCCCCTGGCGAAACTGGCCGGCGACTCCCGGAGTGACCTCTATCACACTCCGGGCGTGACCTCTCTGTAAAGTTCCCGTCTGCTCCTGCCGTTTGTCGGCTAAAGTGGTCACTGGTCTGTATTCCGCAGACTGGTGACAGGGGGCTTTGTAGTATCTATAGCTATGAAAAAATTATCTTCCGGTTTTACCTTGATCGAACTCATGCTCGCGCTGGTGGTGGCGGGGGTACTGCTCTCCTATGGCGTGCCGCAGATGTCCCTGCTTATCAATAAAAGCCGGCTAACCATGTCCCACAATAACTTCCTTGGCGACCTCAATGTGGTGCGTTCCGAGGCGGTCAAGCGCAGCGCCCCTGTGGCCATCTGCGCCTCCAGTGATGGGGCTACCTGCAATACCGCCAACTGGGAAGAGGGCCGTATTGTTTATATCGATACGGTGATTGACGGGGTCATGACGGCCAGTGACGGTGAAACGGTATTGAAGCAGATGCGCGGTGCAGAGCAGGGCATCACCATTCGCGGCACGAGCTTTACCTTTACCCGTGCCCTGGGCTTCACTGGCGGGGCCTCAACCGCCTTCAATAATACGATTGTCTACGGGCCTGACGGTCGGCCCAGCCACCGGGGGTCCTTCCGGATCTGTGGTAAAGGTATTTCCCGGGGGATCAATCTTTCGATACTGGGGCAGCCACAGAAGGCCGTCGATACAGACAGCCCGGCTGATGGTGTGATCGATGACCTCAACGGAGACAACCTGGTATGTCCATAAGCATCCCGGCCAAACGCCAATCCGGCTTCTCCATGCTGGAGGTTCTCATTGCCATCCTGGTGCTGGCCATCGGCCTGCTCGGTGTGTCCGCGATGCAACTGTCCAGTCTCAAGGTTAACCAGGGTGCCTATTACCGATCGCAGGCGGTTATGGTCGCCAGCGAAGTACTGGATCGTCTGCGTGCCAATCGCGACGCCTACCTCGGGGGGGCCTACGATGGTGCAGATACCAGCGGTATCGTGCCTGGTGCCCAGGCCTGTGTGACCGACGCCGCAGGTTGCACGGACGCCGCGCAGGCATCCCAGGATATCCGTGAGTGGGCCGCCTACTTCAATGATCTGGCCGGTGTCGGCAACAGTTTCAGGCCCCTGTTACCGGGTGGCCGTGTGCAGGTCGTCCGCGATGTGCTGACCAATAACGTAACGGTGACCGTGAGCTGGGGACAGGAGACCTGGACCGGTGGAGTGCGTCAGGCCGGCACCGCCCAATACCAGTTGGTGGTAAGAATATGACCGTAACGGAGCACAAGCACAGCCGCGGTTTTACCGTGGTTGAACTGATGATTGCGCTGACCTTGGGAGTCCTGCTGTTAATGGGCCTGGTGCAGATTTTCCAGAGTTCCAACAACCTGTCCCGCACCGAGACTGGCCTCTCCCGTGTGCAGGAGGTGGGGCGCTATGCGATGGACCTGATCGCTTCCGACATCCGCATGGTGGGTTACTACGGCTGTGCCGATCCCAACAACCTCGACGTCACCATTATGGCTGAGCAGGGGGCGGGTGATTTTGCCACCAGTTCACTGGAGGGCTTTGAGGTCAGCTCCTCCGGAGTGTTTGCTCCGGCTGTGGCTGTTGGCGACACCCTGGCGGGTATCCAGAGCGGTACCGCAACCACCGGTGCGATTACGGCACGGCCTGGCAGCGATGTGGTGCGAATCAAATACGCCGAGCTGACCACCGCCAGCCTGGTGGGTAACACTGATCCCAATAACGCCAACGTGGTCTTTAACGGCAACCCGACCTGTATCGACAAGGATGACCTGGTGGTCATCTCTGACTGCAGCTCCGCCCATATTTTCCGCAACACCAATAATACCTGTAACGATGACGGTACGCCGAACGTTAACAACAGCGGCAGTGTAACCTTCGCCCATGCCATCTCCGGCGGCGGCCCTTATGGCGGTAATAACACCAACAAGATTGAGCCCGGCTACGGCCCGGGGGCGAGCCTGCTCAGTTATCGTGATATCACCTACTTCGTCGGCGACACCGGTCGCAATACAACGGCCGGTGACCCTATCTATGCGCTTTATCGCATCGTCAATGGTGGAGCCACTGAAGAGTTACTTGAAGGGGTTGAGTTCATGAAGCTCCAGTATGCAGAGCGATTGGACTCCGGCAACCTGCGCACAGTCACTGCCAGTGACGCGACGCTCAATATGCTCAGTGTGTCTTCGGTCAAGTTGGGGATGTTGATTCAGGATTTTGACAACACCCTGCCGCAAGCGGATACCACCAGCTATGAAGTGGCCGGTATCAATGTTTCCGCTGCAGCCCATAGTGGTGGTAAGTACATGCGCAAGGCGTTTTCTACCACCGTCAAATTGCGCAACAGGAGGAATTGATTATGCCGAGGCAGCAATCCCTGCCGTCCCGCGAACGGGGCGTGGTGTTGGCAGTCGCTCTTATTCTGTTGCTGGTGATTACCCTGATCGGGGTGGCCAGTTTCCAGACCACTGGTCTGGAGGAGCAGATGGCAGCCAACTCGCAGTTTAACAGTATGGCATTCCAGGCCAGCGACACCGCTATTGAAGAGGCCCTGGATGATCTGGCCTATCTCGATGACGCCTATGTGGCGGGGGATCAGGGTACTGCCTGGCCCACCAAAACTATCACAACCCCGGGGGCCCAGATCTCTGCGCTGGCAACAGCGGAGTTTGTCGAGTTGACCAAAAACGTGGTGGAGAACAACAGCGCCTCCAGCGTCAGTATCGACGGTGCCAGCTACGCCTTTTACAACTACGAAGTTCACGGCACAGCCACAGTCCCCAATTCCGGCACCACCAACACCAATGTGCAGGGCGCTTATGTTATGGGCCCCGGTCCTGAAGACCCGACCAAGTACGGGCGTATCGCAGATCGACCATAAGGCCAGGTAAGGAAAATATTATGCTGAAGAATCGATTGACCCACCTGGCCGCCGGCTTTCTCTACGCTTCATTGGGGCTGGTGCCTGCCTACGCGGATGACACCGAGATCTACTTTGGCGGTGCTGCTATCGGGGCATCCGGTGAAGAAGTGCGCCCCAACGTGCTGTTTGTGCTGGATACCTCCGGATCCATGACTTTTACTCTTGATCCGGACGCTGACTCCGGCAATGGCGAACGTCTCGCAGCGCTGAAGCAGGCCATGAACGCCACGCTGGACAGTATCAGTAACGTCAATGTGGGGATCATGCGGTTTACCGCGCCTGGTGGTGCAGTGCTCTATCCGGTACGTAATGTTGACGATCTGGCGGGTGAGCCGACGGCAACAGTGTCCAGCCGTGTTGCCGCGGCCGAAGATGACGCTGTAGAGATTCTCTCCAGCGGTACGGTTACCTTGTCAGATGCTGATCTGGAACTGGTAGAGAACTACTCTGCCAGTGCTCAGAAGGCCAGTTTCAGTGTGATCGATCCGGTGAATGACCTGGCGGAAGAGGTGCTGGAATCATCGGGAGCGGCAACTCCCGGGGATATGATTAAAACCGCCGGCACGGGAACCGTCAGTGTTGATCTGGAATTGATGTACGACACCGACGCCCGTCACAGTCAAAAGGTAGGTCTGCGTTTTGCGCCGGTAGTCGGAACGGGCTTGCCATTGGGCAGTACGGTCTTGTCGGCCGAGTTGCAGATGCGACAGACCAATCGTTTGGCTTCCTCAGGCTCACAGGATGACTTAAGCGTTGATATCTTCGGTGAACTTAACGATTCGGGTTCTTTTACCGCCGACCCGTTCAATATCACCAATCGTGCTACCACAGGTAAAAGTGTTGTCTGGAATATCAATACTCCGGGCAGTGCCAGCGCACTGCTGCAGAGTGTGGATATCAGTCCGGTGGTGCAGGAAATACTGGCTGCGCGCACCACCAGCGACGATGCCATGACTTTCATCCTGGCAGAGAATGCAGGCAGTGCCGGCGGTCGGCGGGAGATGGCCAAGACCAACGGCACAGAAACCCCGCAGCTCAATATGACCTACACCACAGCCGCCAGTGGTGAGTTGCAGGCGGTTGGCTTGCGTTTTACCGAGGTAGATGTACCCAAGGGCGCCACCATTACCCGCGCCTATATCGAATTTACTGCGGCCACCAGTAGCGATGATACGGCTGACTACACCGTGGTTGGGGAAGCCAGCGGCAACGCCGCACAATTCCAGGCTGTCAGTGGTGACATCAGCGGCCGTACCAGCACTACTGCCAGCACCCTGTGGAGTGCTGATGCCTGGGAGGCCGGAAACACCTACAGCACCAGCGACCTTACCGATGTGGTGCAGGAAATCGTCGGTCTCAGCGACTGGTGTGGTGGTAACACCATGGCGTTTATGGTGAATGGCAGTGTGGGTGGCGGACGCCGGGTGGCGGCTGCGTTCGAGAGCTCCGCAGCAACGGCGCCAAAGCTGGTGATTGAGTACGATGTCGACTCGCTGCCGGCGACTGGCAGTTGTGCCCGCGTTTCCAGCAGTTACCAGCTTATCAACGATGCGGATGATGCCGAACAGGCGAAAACAACCGGCAGCGATGTTGTGCCCAGCCTGGCAGGTACGCAACTGAACCTGGATAGCAGCAACCTGCTGGTGGGGCTGCGTTATAGCGGCGTATCGATTCCGCAGGGCGCAACCATTATCAGTGCCCACCTGCGTTTGCGGGCGACCAGTAACGGCAGCGGCTCCACCACCATCGCCATTGCGGGAGAAGATGTCGATAATGCGCCCGGTTTTACCACCGATAAAAAGGATATCTCTGATCGAAGCCTGACTACCGCGGTCAACTGGACTACCAGTGACTGGATCGATGAGCAGTATTACGAGACAGCGGATATCAAAACGGTCTTGCAGGCCATTGTGAACCGCGCTGGCTGGTCCGCCGGGAACGCCATGGCCTTGATCCTGCGGCACAGTAGCGGCACTGCTAAAGCCGCATACACCCGCGACGCCGCAGCACTGAGTGCAGCACAGCTGATCGTTTCCTACACCACCGACGGCTTCTCGACCGACCAGGTGCTGGTGCGGGACCGGCTCAAGGAGATCGTCAACAACGAGCTGGTCGCCCAGGGTTCAACGCCGATTGTGGATACCTACTACGAAGCTGCCCGTTATATGCGTGGCGAAGGCGTGGTCTACGGCAAACAGCGCAGCAGCAGCAGATGGGATAAGGCTTCTAGCCGGGTCTCAACCTCGCTTTCCTGGACCGGTGGCAGTCTGGTACGTCCGGCCGGTTGTACGGATGCCAATCTGGGTTCCAGTGATTGTGCCGGTGAGTACATCAGTGGCGATGCCGTCTATACCTCGCCCATGGAGTACAGTTGCCAGGAGAACCACATTGTTTATCTCACTGACGGCCAGCCTCATGGCGGTCCGGAGGATGAGAGCCTGATTACCGCGATGACCGGCGGCTCGTGTGCTGATGCAGACCTCATAACTGATGATTACTACAGGCCATTTGGCAAATGTGGTGAGGAGATCGCGGAATTTCTGGGCACCAAGGATCAGGCTCCCGGGTTGGCGGGGGATCAGTTGATCAACACTCATACCATTGCGCTGGTTGGTGGTGCCACCCCCTGGCTGGCCAGTATCGCCGAAAAAGGTAATGGCAGTTCCTATTCGGTAACGGGAAGTTCGGTTTCCGAGGTGGCGGACACGCTGGTAACGGTCTTTAAGTCCATTCTCGGTGGAGTAATGGATATTGATACCAGTTTTGCGGCACCATCGGTCTCCGTAAACCAGTTTAACCGCCTGACCCACCGCAACGAGATTTACTACGCGGTGTTCAAACCGTTGGAGGAGCCCAACTGGCCGGGTAACGTGAAGAAGTACGGTTTGAAAGGTGCGTCCGTGGATATTGTTGATGCCAACAATAGCCTGGCCGTCGATGAGGATACCGGATACTTCAAGGACACCGCCAAGAGCCTGTGGTCCAGTGTCACAGACGGCAACAGCGTCAGACTGGGTGGTGCCAACTCGAAAATGCCCGATCCGGACAATCGCAAGCTGTATGTCTACCACGCTAACTCGTCGGTGACGACGCTGACAGACACGGATAACCTGCTGGTGGATGGCAACACCCTGATCACCAAGGCGATGCTGGGAATTGATGCCGCAACGGACGCTGAGCGTACGGAGCTGATCCAGTGGATTCGCGGTAATGATGTGGATGATGAGGATGGTGATCCCACCACCACCAGCCGCCACATCATGGCAGACCCGCTGCACTCGCGTCCGACCATTGTCACCTACGACTCTGACCCTAATGGGGATGGCAACGAGTCGGATGCGGAATACTACCTGTTCTTTGGTACCAACGGCGGCTTGTTGCACGCCATAAGTGCCGGGACAGGCGCCCAGTCAGGGGTGGAAAAGTTTGCCATTGTGCCCGAAGAGTTGATGGCTAACTTTAAGGACTACAAGGCCAATCAGGCTGGTGCTACCCGACCCTATGGACTGGACGGATCGCCTACGGTTTGGATCAAGGATGTGGACAGCGATGGCAAGATCGAGGCCGCCGATGGTGACCATGTCTACCTCTATATCGGTATGCGTCGTGGCGGTCGTAACTACTACGCCTATGACCTCACCAACATCAATTCGCCCAAATTTATGTGGAAGATTGAAGGCGGCACGGGCGACTTTGGTGAGCTGGGGCAGACCTGGTCCAAGCCGCTGTTGACCAAGATTCGCTATAAAGCCAGCTCGGGTAACGACATCATTACCAAAAATGTGCTGGTGTTTGGTGCCGGTTATGACACCAACCAGGATGAAGTCGATGTCGTCACCGTGAGCAGTATGGGGCGTGGTGTCTACATGGTGGATGCAGAAACCGGTGACCTGCTCTGGAGCGCAGGCCCCGGCTTCTCAGGCAACGCCGAAAACGTGGCCGACATGAAATACCCGGTTCCGGCCCAGTTAACCGGTGTGGATATCAATAACGACACCATTCTGGATATGCTCTATTTCGGGGATACCGGGGGCCAGGTGTGGCGCGTCGACTTTGATAACAACGGCACCAAGAGTCGCGCGCAGTTCTCAACAGTTACCCGCATTGCCACGCTGGCAGGCAATGACGCGGCCAACGCCCGCCGCTTCTATCACGGCGCTGATGTGGCATTGACACGGGTGGGATCTGAAAAATACCTGACAATTCTTTTGGGTTCCGGTTACCGGGCGCACCCGCTGGAAAAAGCCGTCAGCGATCGTTTCTATTCACTCAAGCAGCCTATCAGTGCAGACTCGGCCTACAGCGTTACCGAGAGTGATCTCTATGACGCGACAGAGAACCTGATTCAGGACGGCAGCGATGATGAGAAGGCTGCGGCTACTACCGAGCTGGCGCAGGCCAAGGGCTGGTATATCACCATGGAGAACGAGGGCGAAAAAGTGTTGTCCCGCCCCGCCGTCTTTAATGGCAAGGTGTTGTTCTCGACCTATGAGCCTAAGGCTTCCGTGAAGAAGTGTGTGGCAGTGGTAGGCCTTAACCGCGAGTACATTGTCAGCGTGCTGGATGCCACCGCAGTGGTCAATCGGGGTGATCTGGATGATGATCTCACCAAGGCCGATCGCTCGGCGGATGTTTACCTGCCGGGTATTGTGGACGATCCGGTGTTGATCATGACAGAGGAGGGGTCGCAGTTGTATCTGGGTACCCAGAAGAGTGACCTTGATTTGCCGCTGGATCGTGCTGTGCGAACCTTCTGGTACCAGGAATAACAGGATAAAAACAACTTATGATAAAGCGTAGTAGTGGATTTACTTTGATCGAACTGTTGATCGTTATAGTGATATTGGGGATTTTGACCTCGGTAGCCCTTCCCGGGTATCAGGATCACGTGCGTAAAACACGCCGCGCTGATGCGCAGGGCGCGTTGACGGGGTTGGCCCAGGCGATGGAGAGGCACTTCACCTCCAATGTGACCTATGCCACGGGTTCGGCTGCCACCGTGCCCACCATTTTTGCAACCCAGGCACCGATCGATAGTCCAACCAAGTACTACGATTTGCGGGTGACTGCGTCTACCGCGACCACCTATACCCTGCAGGCGATTCCAATCGCCGGCACCTCGCAGGTTGAGGACGGGCGCTTGCGGCTGGATAACTTTGGAAACAGGGCCTGGGATCGTAACGCCAATGGCGCTTACGATGCGGATGAGCTGTGCTGGGCAGAAGAGTGCTAACCCTTCCCTTCCAAAGTACGAACGTAATGGCGCCCCTGCGGCGCCATTTTTTTAGCATTTCGAAGCACTGTAACGGCGCTCCTCCCGCCGCAATCGCCCAATCCGGTTGATCACCAGCACCGCTATAACGTCAGTGGCTTGTGCCGGACAGATCTCCATGGTGCCATTCTGGTTGAAAACGTAGCCACGGGGATCGTAGGCGATGTGGTTGCGGTTGCCGAACGCCCGCCAATTAATGGACCAGTCATTGGGCAACATAACCAGCTTCAGTAACTGATCCGCTCCATCTTTATCAAACAATCCATCTCCTTCGGGATCGGCGAAGACCATGAGCTGGCCGCTACCCCACGCCGCGTCACAGCTGTCACCTGACGAGCTGGGGCAGAGCGTCGCCGGACGGCCGCTGAACACCGCCTTCTGTTGCGTGTACCTGAGAATAGCGATGACCTGATTCACACTGGCGCTGCGGGTCTGCCTGTTCAGCAGTGGCTGCAGGGACGGCATGGCGATACCCAGCAGCAGAGCGGACAGGGCCAGCACGATAATCAGTTCGATCAGTGTCAAACCCCGTTGCGGTCTCTGCCGGCAACAGGAATCGGGGTGTAGTGCCATCGTTGTCTCCTCCCTGAAATCAACGATGGGGCATTTTGAACGGGACGAGCGCAACTGTCTTCGTCCCAAAGTAGGAGTGTGGCGGGATCAGTTCTCTTCTGAATCGAGATCCAGTTTCTTCAGCCGGTAGCGGAAGGAGCGAAAACTGATGCCCAGTTTCTGCGCGGCCGCAGTGCGGTTCCAGCGGGTGCTCTCCAGCGCTGCCAGAATGACCTCTTTTTCGATCTCTTCCAGATACTCATCAAGGTTGCTGACGCTGTCGTACTCACGGGAAGAGCCCCCCAGGGGGATGCCTGAGGGCTGGCTGATCTGCGGCAGTTGCAGGTCTTCAGGGCGGATGCGATCGTTTTCGCAGAGGGTGAAGGCCCGCTCCAGGATGTTTTCCAGCTCCCGGACGTTGCCCGGAAAACTGTAGCCGCTCAGGGATTGCAGTGCCGGCGCGGTCAACTCCGCCGCAGGCAGGTCAGCCTCGGAGGAGAACTGCTGCAGGAAGTGTCGGCTCAGCAGTTCAATATCTTCCTTGCGCTCACGCAGGGGAGGGATGTCCAGCTGAATCACATTGATGCGGTAAAACAGGTCGCTGCGAAACTTCTCCCGCTCCACCTCGCGGGCCAGGTCCTTGTGGGTGGCGCTGAGGAGGCGGATATCCACCCGGATCTCCTGTTCGGCGCCAATGGGGCGCACCGCTTTCTCCTGGATGGCGCGCAGCAGTTTGACCTGCATGTCCAGCGGCAGGTCAGCGACTTCGTCGAGAAACAGGGTGCCGCCGTTGGCCGCCTGAAACAGTCCCTGCTTGTCACTGCTGGCGCCGGTAAAGCTGCCTTTTTTGTGGCCGAAGAATTCGCTCTCCATCAGCTCCCGGGGGATTGCGCCGCAGTTCACCGGGATAAACGGCCCCTCGGCGCGGCCACCATGGTAGTGGATGGCGCGGGCCACCAGCTCTTTACCGGTACCGGATTCGCCACTGATATAGACCGGTGCCTGGCTGCGGGAGACCTTGGCAATCTGCTGTCGCAACCGCACCATGCCGGGTGCATTCCCCAGCAGGGAGGACTCTGGCAGGTCCATGCCGGGGGCACTGGCTTCCTGGTTGAGTCGGAGAGCGGTCTGGATCAGGGTGCGCAGTTGTTCCAGTTCTACCGGCTTGGAGAGAAAGTCGAAGGCGCCGGTTTTCATGGCGCTGATGGCGGTGTCCATGTTGCCGTGGGCGGTGAAGACCGCTACCGGCAGTGTGGGGCGGTATTTCTGAATCCACTGCACTATCTCCAGTCCATCACCGTCCGGCAGGCGCAAGTCCGTCAGGCAGAGCTGGTATTCCGTATCGCTGTTGAGGTGGCGCAGCCCTTCCGTGACGGTGGCGGCGCAGCTGACTTCCACACCCATACGCAGCAGGGTGATCTCCAGCAGTTCACGGATATCCGGTTCGTCATCAATAATCAGGGCGTGTGTGGCATTGGTCATGGCTGTGGTCAGAAAATACGATCGGGATGGGCGAAGTCTATACGAAAACAGCTGCGATTGTCGGGACGGCGCTCGTAACTGAGCGTGGCGTGATTGGCCTCACACAACTCCCTCGACAGGTACAGCCCCAGTCCCGAGCCACTGGCTTCAGTGGTGAAAAACGGCTCGAAGATGTGCGCCAGGCTCTCCTCCGGGATGCCGTTGCCAGCGTCGATCACCAGCAGGTAGGGCAGGCGTGAATCGCTGTCGATACCGGTTTCATAACTGACATTGGCATTGCCACAGGCCTGCTGGCTGTGGCGCACGCCGTTATCCGTCAGATTGGTGAGGACCTGCCGCAGGTGACTGGTGTCCACCCGCACTTTCAGTTCCGGGTCACTACTGTGGTTGTGAATGGGAATTTCAACATCGCTCTGTTGCTGATAATCCTGCCGGAACTGTTCGAGCCAGGCCGGCAGCTGCAGCAGCTCGGTCTGGGTGGGGCGTCGCCGCGACAGCTGCATCACATTTTCGATAATCTGGTTCACCCGGCGGGCATTGGTGCCCACAATCTCCACCAGCCGCTGGTCGGCGCGGTTCAGGTCCGGGGATTCGGCCAGCAGCTGCCCGGCGTGGCTGATAGCGCCCAGGGGGTTGCGGATCTCGTGGGCGATACTGGCAGTGAGGCGGCCCAGGGAGGCCAGCTTGATATTCTGCGCCTCGCGGTTCAGGCCGCGGGTGTCCTCCACAAAGATCAGTGTGTCCTGGTCGTGGTCGGTACTCAGTTCGGCAAAGCGCAGGCGTACCTCTGTCTGGGTCGGGCCCACCTTTAAATCCGGGGCGCGGGTATCGGGGTGAAGCCGCCAGCTGGATGCCAGTTCGGCCACCTCCTCAATGTCGCCGAGGTGGCGTTGCGGGGACTGCGGCCAGTGGAGCAGGCGCTCGGCAGATTGATTGATCAGCTCAATACGGCCATCGGGTTTGGCGACGACGATACCGGTCTGCATACGTTCGATGATGGATTGTGCCATCTGCTGTATGCGCTGCGCGTGGGCCGCCTGACGGGAAAGCTCCTCCGCACTCTGGCGCAGGCGGCGACTGAGGTAACCAAACGAGAGCGAGCAGGCGAACAGCATGGCCCCCAGGATGCCGGCCACAAAGATCTGCCGGCTGGATTCCAGGCTGAGGCGGTCCAGGTAGAGGGTCTGGGTCAGCACGGCCAGACTGGCAAGGGCGGTGAGGGCTGTACTCACCTGCCGGCTGAGAAAAATGCCTCCGGCGGCCACCACCACCAGCTGTAGAAAGCCGAGACCGCTGCCAAGCCCTCCACTGGCATGGATCATCAGGATCAGCGCCAGTACATCGACAAACAGTACCAGGAACAGTTGTTCTTCACGGGGGGAAAACTCCCTTCGCCAGAGTATCACCAGCGTCAGCAGGCAGGCGGCGGAGTAGATCAGGGCGGTGTAGAAGAACAGCGATGGATCCTGCACGCCCAGGGTCGCTGGAGTTACCCCGGCGACAAACATTGTCAGCAGCAGGCCGCCAAGCCCCAACCGGTAATAGGCGTAGATACGTAGCAGGGGATAGTTCAGGTCTACGGCTTGGGTGGTCATGGGTTTTGCTTAATCCTTGCGTTTGGCCGAAAATAGCGCCCGCTCCGACGCTGCCATTGCCGGAGCCGGAGTCAGTATCTAACCGGAGTAAAAAATATGCCAACCCTAAAGATAGTCCTGGCCCAGGTAAACCCTCTGGTGGGGGATATCCAGGGCAACACCGAGCTGGTGCTGGATACCGTGCGCCAGGCGCAGTCCGAGCATGGTGCGGATGTGGTGGTGTTTCCGGAACTGACCCTGACCGGCTATCCACCGGAAGACCTGCTGTTGCGGGCCAGCCTGGAGCTGCGCATCAATCGCGCCCTGCAGACCATCTGTGAGGCGTCTTTACAGGCTGCCGTGGTGCTGGGTTATCCGCGGGTGGTGGCGGGTCGCGTCTTCAATATGGCGGGTGTGATTGACGGTGGTGAAATTACCGCCGAGTACGCCAAGCAGCACCTGCCCAACTACCGCGTGTTCGATGAAAAGCGCTACTTCGTGCCCGGTGACACACCCTGTGTGGTGCGGCTGCGGGGTATCAAGGCCGCCATCTCTGTCTGTGAGGATATCTGGCAGATGGAGCCTATGCTGCAGGCCAAAGAGGCCGGTGCCCAGATTATGCTCAACCTCAACGCCTCGCCGTTCCACATCGGCAAGGTGGATGAACGCCGCACCCTGCTGCACGACCGTGCCCGCGAGGGACAGATGCCCATCGTCTATGTGAATCAGGTGGGCGGACAGGATGAGCTGGTGTTCGATGGCGCCTCCATGGTGGTGGACGGTGACGGCGAGCTGCGGGTGCAGGCACCGGCTTTTGAGGAGTCCCTGCTGGCGGTGGAGCTGGAGGTAACCAACGGCCACTGCAAGATCCAGCAGACCAACATTGCGCCCGAGCCCGAGCTGTTGGCCAGCGTTTACCAGGCGCTGGTGCTGGGGGTGCGGGATTACGTCAACAAGAACCGTTTCAAGGGCGTGGTACTGGGACTCTCCGGCGGCATTGATTCGGCCCTGACCTTGGCCATCGCTGTGGATGCCCTGGGTAAGGATCGGGTGGAGGCGGTGATGATGCCGTTCCGCTATACCTCTGACCTGAGTAAAAATGACGCCGCCGATGAAGCCACACGGCTGGGTGTGCGCTATCAGTCCATCTCCATTGAGCCCATGTTCGAGGCTTACATGGCGGCCCTGGCGGATGAGTTTGCCGGTACCAGTCGCGACACCACCGAGGAGAACCTGCAGGCACGCTGTCGCGGTACCCTGTTGATGGCACTTTCCAACAAGAAGGGCTATCTGGTGCTGACCACCGGCAACAAGAGCGAGATGGCGGTGGGCTACTCCACCCTCTACGGCGACATGGCCGGTGGTTTTGATGTGCTCAAGGATGTGCCCAAGGTGATGGTGTTTGAGCTCTCCCGCTACCGCAACAGCCTGGGTGAAGTGATTCCGGTGAGCGTCATCGAGCGTCCGCCGTCAGCGGAACTGGCCCCGGACCAGAAAGATGAGGATAGCTTGCCCCCCTATGAGGTGCTGGATCGTATACTGGAACTCTATGTAGAGCGGGACTGCAGTGCTGCCGCCATTATCGAAGAGGGCTTCGAGGCGGATGTGGTGAACCGGGTTCTGCGTCTGGTGGATCTCAACGAGTACAAGCGCCGCCAGGCCCCGGTGGGACCGCGCATTACCCAGCGTGGCTTCGGTCGCGATCGCCGCTACCCCATTACCAATGGGTGGAAGTTGGGGGAATAAGGGCAGGGGCGCTACGCTTCCAGGAGCTAGGACGCTTCGCTACAGGACGCTGGCGCTACAGGACGCTGGCGCTACAGGACGCTGGCGCTACAGGCTAGGCCCTGGTCCCTAAAAACAAAAAAGCCCTGTGGCGCAAACCACAGGGCTTTTTTGTTGGGAGGAGTTGTTTAACGATCAGGCCGGGTTGGCAGCTTCATCGTCAAAATCCTCGTCCCGGAATTCCGGATTGTAGATGGCGCGACTGTCGAATCCGGGTGGATCTTTTTTGTCGAACAGGCCGAAGGTGAGGTAGCTGATCCAGGAGCGGTCACCGAGGCGGTTGGTGTGCTGGTAGTTGAACTCGCCGTCCACCAGTGCCGGGTGCTCCGGGTAGTTGAGCTTCAGCGTGGCCAGCGCCTGCTGCGCCAGGTCGTCCAGTCCCAGCACGTGGTAGCTCTGGATCATCACTGCCAAGCCGTCCGGTACCGCCGGGGTCTGCTGGAAATTCTCCACCACGTAGCGGCCGCGGTTGGCGGCGGCAATAAAGGCACCGCGCTTCATGTAGTAGTTGGCGGCGTGGATCTCGTAGCGGGCCAGCAGGTTACGCAGGTAGATCATGCGCTTGCGGGCATCCGGGGCGTACTGGCTGTTGGGGAAGCGGGCCAGCAGCTGGGAAAAGTGGGCAAAAGACTGCCGTGCAGCCCCCGGATCACGCTGGGTCAGGTCGGTGGGCAGGAAGCGTTCAAACATGCCGTTACCTTCCGTGAAGGAGGCCAGCCCCTTCATGTAGTAGGCGTAATCCACATTGCGGTGTTGGGGGTGCAGGCGGATAAAGCGATCCGCTGCCGCCGAGGCCGCTTCCGGCTCAAAATTGCGGTAGTAGGCGTAGATCAGCTCCAGCTGGGCCTGTTCGGCGTAGGTGCCGAAGGGGTAGTTGGACTCCAGGGACTGCAGGTTCTCAATGGCCAGATCCCACTGGCTGCTCTTCAGCTGACGCTGGGCGGCGTCATAGAACTCTTTTTCGGTGGCGTACTTGGGGCCTTTCTCATCATTTGAGGAACAGGCGACCAGGAACAGGGCGCTTAACAGCAGGATGGCAACTCGGGCGCGCATAATTTCGCTCTACTTCGTCGTGGCGGAGGGCTTTTGTACATGATTATTGCCGGCCGCTTGATTAAACTACCCAGCTCGCTGGGAAGGGCGTATTTAAACACAGAGCACGGCCAGACCAAAGCGAGCATGATTTCTCTTATTTCAGGTAATCCCAACATGGCAGACAGAATTCAGCAGACCGCAATTGTTCCCCGCGAGATGATGGGCAGCAGGTTGGATTTTGCCGCTGGCGAATTGTTCCCCGGTTTCTCCCGTTCCCGCATCCAGAGCTGGATCAAATCCGGGGCCCTCACCGTCGATGGCCGGGTGGCCAAGCCCAAGGACAAGGTGATGGGGGGCGAGCAGCTGCAGCTGGACGCCGAGCACGAGGAGCAGGGGGACTGGCAGGCCGAGGCCATCGCCCTGGATATCATCTATGAGGATGACCAGATCCTGGTGATCAACAAGCCCAAGGGCCTGGTGGTGCACCCGGCGGCCGGCAACCGCAGCGGCACCCTGCTCAATGGGTTGCTGCACCACTGCCCGGAGCTGATTCACGTGCCGCGGGCGGGCATTGTGCACCGACTGGATAAAGACACCACCGGCCTGATGGTGGTGGCCAAGACCCTGGAGGCCCACGCCGACCTGGTAGCCCAGTTGCAGGAGCGCAGCGTCAGCCGGGAATACGAAGCCGTGGTGGTGGGGGTGATGACCGGAGGCGGCAGTGTGGATGAGCCCATGGGCCGTCACCCGCGCCAGCGGCAGAAGATGGCGGTGGTCAATTTTGGTGGTAAAGAGGCCATTACCCACTACCGTTTACTGAAGCGCTTTGCCAACCACAGCCATGTGCGGCTGAAGCTGGAGACCGGCCGTACCCACCAGATCCGTGTGCACATGGCGCACATCGGCTACCCGCTGGTGGGGGATTCCACCTACGCCGGGCGGATGAAAGTGCCCAAGGGGGCGACTCCGGAGTTGCTGGAGTTCCTGCGTGGCTTTGGTCGCCAGGCACTGCACGCCGCCCAGCTGGGCCTTATTCACCCTGTAACCGGTGATTATATGGAGTGGCAGGTACCTCTGCCCGAGGATATGCAACAGCTGCTGGCGCTGCTGAAAGCGGATGCCAAAGAGCAGGCGGAACGCTGGAATTAATTGTGTTGCCCCGGCGCTACCAATGCGGGGCAGGCGAGGAGTGCATTGATGACCATGGAAGACTGCATTATTCCCGACTGGCCCGCGCCCTCCACGGTGCACGCGGCCATTACCACCCGCCGTGGCGGTTGCAGCAAGGCCCCCTATGACAGCAACAACCTGGCGGCCCACGTGGGTGATCAGAGCGAGGATGTGCAGGCCAATCGGGTGCAGCTGCAACAACAGCTGCAGCTGCCGGCCGAGCCGCAGTGGCTCAATCAGGTGCATGGTATCAAGGTGGTGGAGGCAGAGACTGACGGGCAGGTGCGAACGGCAGATGCGTGCTACAGCCACCAAAGTGGCGTGGTCTGCAGTGTACTGACCGCCGACTGCCTGCCGTTGCTGGTGTGTGATCAGCAGGGCACCCGGGTGGCGGCGATTCACGCCGGCTGGCGCAGCCTGGCCGATGGCATTATCCGCGAGACCATCGCCACCTTTGCCGATCCTGCGCAATGCCTGGTCTATCTCGCCCCGGCCATCAGCCAGGCCCATTTCGAGGTGGGAATCGACGTGCTGGAAGGCTTTTACGAAGGCGCCATCAGTCCCTCCCACTGCGAATCCATCTCCGCTGCCATCCGCCCCAGCGCACGCCATCCCATGAAGTTTCACGCCGACCTTTACGCCCTGGCCCGCGCCGAGTTAACCGAGCTCGGAGTGACGCAGGTGTACGGCGGTACCCACTGCACTTTCGCAGAAGCCGATCTCTTCTATTCTTATCGCCGGGATGGGGATACCGGCCGTATGGCCAGCCTGATCTGGCTGGCCTGATCCGGTGAGCTGCCCGCATTTGCTGTATATCAATCAACTGGCAAAAATGGCGCACGAATTACGCTTTTAGTGGTTGATTTCTGCCATGCTGACCCCATCTAGCGTGTAATCCCGGCCCAAGGGTGCCGGCAACGACGTTTATCAGGTGGGAGACCTCATGCGCATCGACCGTTTGACCAATCAGCTGCAACTGGCGCTTTCCGACGCCCAGTCCCTGGCCGTAGGCCGCGATCACAACCAGATTGAACCCGTGCACCTGCTGCAGGCCTTGCTGGACCAGCAGGGTGGTGCGGTGCGTCCGCTGCTGGTCCAGGCGGGCTTTGACATCACTGCTTTGCGCAATGGCTTGGCCAAGGCGCTGGACGGTCTGGCGCGGGTACAGAGCCCTACCGGTGACGTGAATATGTCCCAGGAGTTGGCGCGCCTGCTCAACCTGGCGGACAAAAAGGCCCAGCAGAACGGCGATGCCTACATCTCCAGCGAGTGTGTGCTGCAGGCGGCCATGGATGACGGGGCCAGTGCACTGGGCAAGATTCTCAAATCCTGCGGCGAGGCAGGCAAACTCAATGAGGCCATCACCAAGGTGCGCGGTGGCGAAGCGGTCAACAATCCCGACGCCGAAGGCAACCGTCAGGCGCTGGATAAATACACCATCGATCTCACCGCCCGTGCCGAAGCCGGCAAGCTGGACCCGGTGATCGGTCGTGACGACGAGATCCGCCGGACCATCCAGGTGTTGCAGCGTCGCACCAAAAACAACCCGGTGCTGATCGGCGAGCCCGGTGTGGGTAAGACCGCCATCGTGGAAGGTCTGGCCCAGCGCATCGTCAACGGCGAAGTGCCGGAAGGTCTGAAAAACAAGCGTCTGTTGTCACTGGATCTGGGCGCGTTGCTGGCGGGTGCCAAGTTCCGCGGCGAGTTCGAGGAGCGCCTGAAGTCGGTGCTCAACGAACTGGCCAAGCAGGAGGGGCGCATCATCCTCTTCGTCGACGAGCTGCACACCATGGTGGGAGCCGGTAAAGCCGAAGGCGCGATGGACGCCGGCAACATGCTCAAGCCGGCACTGGCCCGCGGTGAACTGCACTGTGTGGGTGCCACCACCCTGGATGAGTACCGTCAGTACATCGAGAAGGACGCCGCACTGGAACGCCGCTTCCAGAAAGTACTGGTTGACGAACCCAGTGAAGAGGACACCATCGCCATCCTGCGCGGTTTGAAAGAGCGTTACGAAGTTCACCACGGTGTGGATATTACCGACTCGGCGATTATTGCCGCGGCTAAACTGTCGCAGCGCTATATCACCGACCGCCAGCTGCCGGACAAGGCCATCGACCTGATCGACGAGGCCGCCAGTCGCATCCGTATGGAAATCGATTCCAAACCCGAGGAGATGGACCGTCTTGAGCGGCGCCTGATCCAGCTCAAGATTGAGCGCGAGGCGGTAAAGAAAGAAGACACCGATTCGGCGCGCAAACAGCTGGAGATTCTTAGCGGCGAGATTGAAAAGGCCGAGCGTGCCTTTGCCGACCTGGATGAAGTGTGGCGTGCGGAAAAGGCCGCCCTGCACGGTTCGGCTGGTATTAAAGCCAACCTGGAGCAGGCGCGGATGGATCTGGAAGCCGCGCGCCGCGCCGGTGACCTGGGGCGCATGTCCGAGCTGCAGTACGGTGTTATTCCGGAGCTGGAAAAGCAGCTGGAAGCCGCCAGCCAGGCGGAAAATATCGAGATGAAACTGCTGCGCAACCGCGTTACCGATGAAGAAATTGCCGAAGTGGTCTCCAAGTGGACCGGCATTCCGGTGAGCAAAATGCTGGAAGGCGAGCGCGAAAAACTGCTGCGCATGGAAGAGTTCCTGCACCAGCGGGTCATCGGTCAGGGCGAGGCGGTGGTGGCGGTCTCCAATGCCGTGCGCCGCTCACGGGCGGGACTGTCGGATCCCAACCGCCCCAACGGTTCCTTCCTGTTCCTCGGTCCCACCGGTGTGGGTAAAACCGAATTGTGCAAAGCGTTAGCTGAGTTTCTGTTTGATACCCAGGAAGCGATGGTGCGGATCGACATGTCCGAGTTTATGGAGAAGCACTCGGTGGCTCGCCTGATCGGTGCGCCGCCCGGCTATGTGGGTTACGAAGAGGGTGGTTACCTAACTGAAGCGGTGCGCCGCAAACCATACTCCGTGCTGCTGCTGGATGAGGTGGAGAAGGCCCATCCGGATGTGTTCAACATCCTGTTGCAGGTGCTGGACGATGGTCGCCTCACGGATGGTCAGGGGCGTACCGTGGATTTCCGCAACACGGTAGTGGTCATGACCTCCAACCTCGGTTCCGACGCCATCCAGGAGATCGCCCGCAACAAGGCCTTTGAGGGAATTTCCAGCGAGGGCAGTGGCGAGAACGAGGTGCGCTATGAAGCCATGAAGTCAGCGGTCATGGATGTGGTGGGGGGACACTTCCGCCCCGAGTTTATCAACCGTATTGATGAAGTGGTGGTGTTCCATCCGCTGGGCAAGAGCCAGATTCACGGCATTGCCACCATCCAGCTGGACCTGCTGCGCAAGCGACTGGCGGAGCGCGAGCTAGGCTTCGAGGTGGACGAGTCCGCCATGAGCAAGCTGGCGGAAGTGGGCTACGATCCGGTGTATGGCGCCCGTCCCCTGAAACGGGCTATCCAGCAATACATCGAAAACCCGCTGGCGCAGGATGTACTGGCCGGCAAGTTTGCGCCGGGCGATACCATTCATGCGAAGCTGGAGGGTGACCGGATTGTCATGAGTCACTGACTGCGGGTAACGCTGGCAATAAAAAACGCGGCTTCGGCCGCGTTTTTTATTGCCCGGCCACTTTGTTGCTTTGAGATCAGCCATACTTCCCGGCTGTCATTGCGAGGAGCGCAGGGACGAAGCAATCCATGTATGGCCGCGGCCCTGGGCGCGGAGTGAACATGGGTTGCCGCGCTGCGCTCGCAACGACGGGTGTGGGGTATGGAGGGGGGCACCAACCTACACCACAAGAGCCACCACATTCTTCAGCCGTCATTGCGAGGAGCGCAGAGACGAAGCAATCCATGTATGGCAGCGGCCCCGGGTTCGGAGTGAACATGGGTTGCCGCGCTACGCTCGCAACGACGGGTGTGGGGGGGCACCAACCTACACCGCAAGAGCCACCACACTCTTCAGCCGTCATTGCGAGGAGCGCAGGGACGAAGCAATCCATGTATGGCAGCGGCCCAGGGTTCGGAGTGAACATGGGTTGCCGCGCTACGCTCGCAACGACGGGAATCGGGGATTTCTGCCGAGCCTGTGTTCCGGAAGGGCGTAACGCCAAACAAGTTCGTCAGAGGATCAGGTGAATTACTGTCCGCCGAAGCGCCCGACCTAGGTCGAATGGGACAGCTGGCGGTTTTTGGTTAGACTGGGCGGACGTTTGCTCCGCTGTACGGGGTGGCGTGAACCGTTTTTTCACTCCAGGGCACGGCATGGACAGTCAGTTACTCATTATTCTGGTATGCCTCTACAGCGGCCTGCTGTTTGCCATCGCCTGGGTTGCGGAGCGCTTTGGCCACGGTCTGCACAAGACCTGGCTGCGGCCGCTGATCTACACCCTGTCGATCGGCGTTTATTGCAGCTCCTGGACGTTCCTGGGGGCTGTGGGGCAAGCGGTTCAGGACGGCTGGATCTTCTCGTCCATCTATCTTGGTCCCATCCTGCTGATCACATTTGGCTGGCCCTTTTTGCGTCGCCTGCTGGTGGTCAGCTCCCGTAACAAGGTCACCTCCATTGCCGACTTTATCGGCTCCCGTTATGGCAAGAGCCAGCGCCTGGCGGCCACCGTTACACTGGTATTGGTTATCGGTACCTTGCCCTATATCGCGCTGCAGCTGCGGGCGGTGGGTATCGCCTGGCAGGGGATTCACTGGACCGAAATTGTGGAGACCCGTTTTGACGGCTGGTCGAGCCTGATCGCCGCCCTCGCCATGGCCTGGTTCAGTATCCTGTTTGGTACTCGCATTATCGACGGGCCGGATCGCTACCGCGGCATGATAACGGCAGTGGCCCTGGAATCGGTGGTGAAAATCATCGCCTTTGTGATGGTGGCGTGGTTGGCGATACGCCTGTTACAGGCGCCGGGGCTGGAAGTCTCCGATATGGTGCCCAACTTCCGCACCGAGCAGCTGACCAGTCCGCTGTTTATCACCCAGGTGCTGCTGGCGGCTTGTGCCATTGTCTGTCTGCCACGGCAATTTCACGTCATGGTGGTGGAGTACCAGCACCGTACCGACCTGCGTTACACGCGCTGGCTGCTGCCACTCTATCTGGCGCTGTTTGCGGTTCTGGTGTTTCCCATGGCACAAGTGGGCGCACAGCTGTTCAGTGGCCTGGCCATAGCGCCGGACAGCTATGTACTCACCCTGCCGCGCTGGGCCGGTGCCGAGACCACCCTGGCTACCACCTTTATCGGTGCGCTGTCGGCAGCCACCGGTATGGTGGTGGTGGCCACCATCGCCCTCTCCATCATGATCTCCAACGAACTGATTGTGCCGCTGTGGCTGCGCTCCAGTTCCCAGCGCGGCAAGAGCGCGGCCGACCTCGGTGCGTCACTGCGCCTGATCCGCCGTATCTCCATTATCGCCGTGCTGGTGCTGGCCTGGGCGCTGGAGCGGGTGCTGGCCAACTCCAAGGGTCTGGCCAGTATGGGCATCATCTCCTTTGCCGCCTGTGCGCAGTTGATGCCGGCGGTGGTGGCGGCGCTCTACTGGCCGCGAGGCCACGCCAATGGCGTGGCTGTCGGCCTGCTGGTGGGCATGCTGCTGTGGTTCTATTGCCTGCTGCTGCCGGCCCTGCTGCCGGCGGATCATCCGTTGATGATTGCGGGGCTGGGAGGCCTGAGCTGGTTGCGGCCCAATGCCTTGTTTGGTCTCACCGGTCTCGATCCGGTGAGCCACGGCGTGTTCTGGAGCCTGTTGCTCAACACCTTGGTGTTCCTGCTGGTGTCGAAACGCTCCACCTTCCGCCTGCTGGATGTCCGGCAGGCCGATGCCTTTACCCGCCTGCGCTGGCGCATGCGCCGTCAATCGCTGGATATGGAGCCCTCCGGCATCGAGGTGCAGCAGCTGCACGCGCTGATGGAGCCGCTGTTCGGTGTCGAGCGCACCCTGGATATGTGGCGTGAGTTCGAGCAGGAGGTGGGGCATCGTCTGCTGCCACACGATCAGGCGCCACGCTTTGCGGTGACCGCCATCGAGAGTGACCTGGCGGCGATTATCGGCGCGGTCTCTGCCCACAAGGCGATGCAGCTGCTGGTTAGCCAGCAGCCACTGCAGCTGCAGGACTTTGTGTCGCTGGTGGGCGGCAGTTCCCGCCAGCTGCAATTCAGCCAGACCTTGCTGCAGACCACCCTGGAGACTATTCCCCAGGGCATCAGCGTGGTGGACAAGGACCTCAAGCTGGTGGCCTGGAACCAGCAGTACCAGCAGATGTTCGACTACCCCAAACGACTGCTCTACGTGGGTTGTGATATTGAAAAGATCTACCACTACAACGCCATGCGCGGTTACATCGGCAGTGGTAACGATCCGGTAGAGTCCACCGTGCAGCGGCGCCTGGAGCAGTTGCGATCCGGCAGCAGCCACCGCATTGAAAGGGTATTGCCCAATGGGCGGGTGATCGAGATTCGCGGCACGCCACTGGCCAACGGCGGCTACGTGACCACCTACACCGATGTCAGTGATTACCACCTGATGCTGGACCAGCTGGAGGTGGCGAAGGAGACCCTGGAGGACCGGGTCGAGGCGCGCACCGCCGAGTTGCAGGAGGCCAACACCATGCTGCAGCGGGAGAACGACCTGCGGGCGCGGGTGGAGCAGGAGCTGAAAGCGGTGCACGCCAGCAAGAGCCGCTTCCTCGCTGCTGCCAGCCACGACCTGCTGCAACCGATCAATGCGGCGCGGCTGTTTGTCTCCTCCCTCAGTGCCAAGGTGGGCGAGCAGCCCTCCGGCCTGCGGGGGGATGTGGACTACCTGGACGATGCCCTGGCGCAGGCTGAACAGCTGATCAGCTCCCTGCGAGAAATCTCGCGGCTGGAGTCGGGCAAGGAGCAGCCCAAGCGCGAGCACTTCGCCCTCGATACCCTGCTGCGGCAGCTGGCCAGTGAGGCGCAGGCACTGGCCTCCACCCGCGAGTCGCTGGCGTTTCGCTGGGTGCCGTCCTCTGTGTGGGTCAACAGTGACGCGGTGCTGCTGCGCCGGGTGCTGCAGAATTTTGTCTCCAATGCCCTCCGCTATACGCGGCAGGGCAAGGTGCTGCTGGGCTGCCGGCGCCACCGCGATCATGTGGTGGTGGAGGTGTGGGATACAGGCCCGGGTATTGCCGAGCAGGACCGGCAGCGAATCTTTGAGGAGTTCGAGCGCTTGCCCTCCAGTGGTGGTGGCAATCAGGGATTGGGGTTGGGGCTCTCTATCGCCAAGCGCATTTCCCTGCTGCTGGGACATCCCATCAGCGTCGACTCGGTGCCGGGCAAGGGCTCGGTATTCCGCATCTCCGTCAGCCTCGGCGAACCGCAGCAGCAGGTGCGCACCAAACCGGTGGCGGAGGGCTTTCTGGGCGAGCTGTCGATTCTCTGTATCGATAACGAGCCGGTGATCCTGGCGGGCATGAAATCCCTGCTGGAACAGTGGGGGTGTCGTGTGGTGCTGGCGACTGACCTGCGTGAGGCATTGTCGCGCTGGAGCGATGACAGTGCGCCGCAGCTGGTGCTGGCGGATTTCCATCTCGACGAAGAGACCGGCCTGGATGTACTGGAAGCGCTGCGTTATCACTGGCAGGAGCCGATTCCGGCCATCGTCATCAGTGCCGATAACAGCGATGAGGTTCGTCACCAGGTGCAGGAGGCCGACTGCCTGTTTCTCGCCAAGCCGGTACAGCCGGTGGCGCTGCGCAACATGATGCGTCGCGCTCTGCGGCGTCAGCGCTTGCTGGTGGGTTAGGTACGTCTCGGCTAATCGTCCTTGTGAGCGTCGCGTCGTTGTTGGTTCCCGTAATCCTTCAATCCGGAACCCCGTCGTTGCGAGCGCAGCGCGGCAACCCATGTTCACTCTGGATCTCGGGCCGCTGCCAGACATGGATTGCTTCGTCTCTGCGTTCCTCGCAATGACGGTCGGGGAGTGTGTGGCACAGGTTCTTACTTCGCAGCGGCCGGGCCGCAACCTCCAAACCCCGTCGTTGCGAGCGCAGCGCGGCAACCCATGTTCACTCTGGATCTCGGGCCGCTGCCAGACATGGCTTGCTTCGTCTCTGCGTTCCTCGCAATGACGGTCGGGGAGTGTGTGGCACAGGTTCTTACTTCGCAGCGGCCGGGCCGCAACCTCCAAACCCCGTCGTTGCGAGCGCAGCGCGGCAACCCATGTTCACTCTGGATCTCGGGCCGCTGCCAGACATGGCTTGCTTCGTCTCTGCGTTCCTCGCAATGACGGTCGGGGAGTGTGTGGCAGGTTCTTGCTGCGCCGCGGCCGGGCCGCAACCTCCAAACCCCGTCGTTGCGAGCGCAGCGCGGCAACCCATGTTCACTTCGGCCGGTCTCCAGGTGCCAGGCATGGTTTGCTTCGCCGCTGAAAACCGCGTCTCGCAATGACGGTCGGGGAGTGTGTGGCACATGTTCTTACTTCGCCGCGGCCGGGGTCGTAACCTCCAAACCCCGTCGTTGCGAGCGCAGCGAAGCAACCCATGCTCACTCCGAAAGCCGTTCAGGTGCACAGCACAGGATGGATTCACTGTTCCCGAGAAGAGCGGTGAATAGTTGAGGGAAGGCTGTTATTGCGGGCTTTTACGAAACTCATCCAGCGATTGCACCGGGTGCACCGCCAGCTGGCCGATGGCCACCGCGGCCTGGGTGCGGGAGTGGACTCCCAGCTTGCGGAAGATCTCGGTCATGTGCGCCTTGATGGTGGCTTCGGTGACATTGAGCTCATAGGCGATCTGCTTGTTCAGTAAGCCCTGGCTCACCATGGAGGCAACCCGGAACTGCTGTGGGGTCAGGCTGGCAAGGGCGTCGGCAATGGAGAGTTCCTCGTCACCGGCAATCGGTGTCTGGTCTACCCCCGCCGGCAGCCAGGTGGCGCCACTGAGCACCGCTTGCAGGGCTTCCATCATGGTATCGATGCCGGCACTCTTGGGCAGGAACCCCGCGGCACCGTGGTCGATGGCGCGGCGCATGATCTCTGGTTCCTCATGAGCCGAGACCACCATCACCGGCACATTGGGATGATGCGCCGTCAGGTACACCAGCGCACTGAATCCCTCGGCGCCCGGCATGTGCAGGTCCAGCAGTATCAGGTTGGCTTGTGGCGTCTGTTCCACCATTTGTTGCAGACCGGGAAAGTCTTCGGTTTCCAGAACGGAGGGGCTGTCGAGGCCGCGCGTCAGCGTAGCACTCAGGGCCGAGCGGAACAGGGGGTGGTCGTCAGCAATAATAATGCAGGTTGAGGGATTCATTGCCATGCGCGGATATCTTGCTTTTTATTGTGCTATCGGAATGGGCCTCAGTATGCGGGATGGTCTTCGAAATTGCTACGACTGATGTGACAGGTGCCAGTGTTGCAACGCGGGACGCAGGTAGGCAGATGCCAGGGGTTTTCGTGCCAGGCGTTGAGAGAGGAGGCGGGTATCTTGTCTGGCAGTAAAAAGCGCCGATAAAAAAACAGTCTCCCGAAGGAGACTGTGCAGAGTAAGACTCTCAGTTGAGTATAGAGTGAACCTGAGGGTTCGAGATCGCTTCCTGCTGGCAGGACGCCACCTCTGGTACAGCAGACCGGGTCGCAGTCCTGTCCCGATCACAGCGACAGTATTCAATGGCTCCGCTTCTGCTGCCATTAGACTTTGGTCGGTTTGTAGTCCGGCTTCCGGATTGAGTTCCCTTCACCCTCTTAGACTTTGGTCGAGGCATAGACTAATGGTTAATGTTTCTGTTGATCTCTCCTGCTAATACTTGACGCTCGATAAGAATAACCAATCCAACAACAAGAAAAGCGGAGAGGATATGGACATGACACATCTGTTGAAAAAATCCCCACTGGCGTGCGCCATCGGTGCGTGCCTGTTGATGTCTGTGGCGCCGGCCATGGCTGCTGACGGCGACGTCGAGCAGCGTATTCAGTCGCTGGAGCAAGAGATTCAATCCCTAAAGAGTCAGGTGTCTCAGGGCGGAAGTTCCGCAGGGGCGCCGGTGAAGGCAGCGAAAAGTAGTAGCCTGACTTTTGGTGGTTACCTGAAAGCGGATTACCGCAATGTGTCCGGTGACCTGGCATACCAGGATTACTGGCGCGGTAACAACCCCGGTGAAAAAGATACCAATCACACTGGTTTCAATGTTAAAGAAACTCGTCTCAACTCGACCTATACCAATGGCGATGTCAAAGCCTTTGTAGAGATGGATTTTTATGGTGGTGATGGCAACGAGGTTGCCACCAACTCCACCAACCCGCGCCTGCGCCATGCCTTTATTCAGTACAAGAACTGGATGGTAGGGCAGTACTGGTCGACCTTTACCCCGGCCATGACCTTCCCTGATGCGCTGGACTTTGGTGGTCCGATTGTGGCGGAAGTGTTTGTGCGTCAGCCGCAGATTCGCTACACCATTGGTGGCTTCAGCATTGCGCTGGAAAATCCGGAAACCTGGGGCGATGGGCAGGTGGATGGGAACTCGGCAGGTGGTGGTGCCAGTGGTGTTGATGCCGATGAGGCTTTCCCCGATGTAGTGGCTACCTATAAGTTCGGTGGCGATTGGGGTTCCATTCAGGTCGGTGCGCTGGTTCGCCAGATTGACAGCGATACCAATGCCGGCGGCGCCGCCGATGATGAGCTCAGCGAGACCACGGTTGCTGCCAACATTGGTGGCCTGATCAAGATTGGCTCCAAAGATGATCTGCGTTTCCAGGTTAACGTCGGTGAGTCAGGTCGTTACGTCGGTGCCGGTATGGTGGGCGATATTGTGGTTGATCCCGATACTGGTGACCTTGAGGTTGAAGAGACCGTGGCTGCCAATGTTTCCTATCGTCACTTCTGGAATGCCGATTGGCGCAGCACGGTCTACTACGGCATTGCCCAAACCGATGTGACCGAGCTGGAGCGGGCACATGCCGGCGTCAACCTGATTCGTCAGTTGACCCCGGATCTTTCTGTGGGTGTGGAAGTCGGTAACTTCGCCGTCAACGACGACAATGGTACCGATGCCGATTCCAATTATTTCCAGATGTCCTGGAAGTACAACCTGTAATTTCCGCAGTGTAATAAACGGCACGGTGCCGGACACGGCGCCGTGCTCCTAGACCAATGTCCAATGGTTGCTGGCAAGGTGTTCGGCGACACTGGTACGGTCAAATAACAATAAGTTGGAGGAAGCTCTCATGGCTTTTAAGTCAGAAGACGATGCCAAGGCTTACTGGAAAGAGAACCTGAGCCTCATGGTCAAGTTGATGATCATCTGGTTTGTAGTCTCTTTCGGTTGCGGCATCCTGTTGGTGGATGTTCTCAATAATATTCAGATCGGTGGATACAAACTGGGCTTCTGGTTTGCCCAGCAAGGCGCAATCTACACCTTTGTAGTACTGATCTATTACTACGCCAGAAAGATGGGCGCCCTTGACCGTAAATACGGCGTCCACGACGAATAATAAGAGGTGAGATCATGGATCTGAAAACAATGACCTACATCGTTGTAGGTCTCTCATTCGCACTCTATCTCGGTATCGCCTTCTGGGCGCGTGCCGGTTCCACCAAGGACTTCTACGTCGCGGGCGGCGGTGTACACCCCATCTCCAACGGTATGGCGACGGCGGCTGACTGGATGTCTGCAGCTTCCTTCATCTCCATGGCCGGCCTGATCGCCTTTATGGGCTACGGCGGTTCCGTGTTCCTGATGGGCTGGACAGGTGGTTACGTTATCCTGGCCATGCTGCTGGCACCTTACCTGCGCAAGTACGGCAAGTTTACCGTGCCGGAGTTTATCGGTGACCGCTTCTACTCCCGTACGGCGCGTATCGTGGCTGTAATCTGCCTGATCATCTGTTCTGTAACCTACGTTATCGGCCAGATGAAAGGTGTGGGCGTGGCCTTCTCCCGCTTCCTGGAAGTGAGCTACGAAACCGGCCTGCTGGTGGGTATGGTGATCGTGTTCTTCTACGCCGTACTCGGTGGTATGAAGGGGATTACCTACACCCAGATCGCCCAGTACTGTGTATTGATCTTTGCCTACACCATCCCGGCAATCTTTATCTCCCTCAACCTGACCGGCAATCCACTGCCGCAGCTGGGCCTGGGTAGTACGTTGACGGGCACCGACACCTATCTGCTGGATAGACTCGATCAGGTGGTGACGGAGCTGGGCTGGGCCGAGTACACCACAACGCCGCGACTGAGCATGACCAACATGTTCGTCTACACCCTGTCGCTGATGATTGGTACTGCCGGTCTGCCGCACGTGATTATTCGCTTCTTCACTGTGCCTAAAGTGAAGGATGCCCGTTCTTCCGCCGGTTGGGCGCTGGTGTTTATTGCCATCCTCTACACCACTGCACCTGCGGTGGCTGGTATGGCTCGCCTGAACCTGATCAACACCATTGAGCCGGCTTCCGGCAAGCACATCACCTACGATGAGCGTCCACAGTGGTTCAAAAACTGGGAGAAAACCGGTCTGTTGCAGTACGAAGACAAGAACGGTGACGGTCGTATCCAGTACACCGCCGATGCCGCTACCAACGAGATGGTGAAAGTGGATAACGACATCATGGTGCTGGCCAACCCCGAAATTGCCCGCCTGCCAAACTGGGTAATTGCGCTGGTGGCCGCCGGTGGTCTGGCTGCTGCACTCTCTACCGCTGCAGGTCTGCTGCTGGCGATCTCCTCGGCCATCTCCCACGACTTGCTGAAAGGGGTATTTGCACCGCAGATCAGCGAGAAAACGGAGTTGACCGCATCCCGGATTGCCATGGCGCTGGCCATTTGTGGAGCGGGCTATCTGGGATACAACCCGCCTGACTTTGCCGCAGGTACGGTGGCGCTGGCCTTCGGCCTGGCTGCTTCCTCTATCTTCCCGGTACTGATGATGGGTATCTTCAGTAAGCGTGTGAACAAAGAGGGTGCTATCGCCGGTATGGTGGCGGGTATTGCCGTAACCCTGCTGTACGTGTTCCAGCACAAAGGCATCATGTTTATCCCCGGTACGGAGTACCTCGGCAGCATGAGCCCCAACTGGTTCCTGGGTATCGAGCCTAACGCCTTTGGTACCATCGGTGCGATCGTGAACTTTGCGGTAGCCTACGGTGTGTCCCTGGCCACCCAGCAGCCGCCACAGGAAGTTCAGGAACTGGTTGAACATATTCGTGTTCCAACCGGTGTGGCAGATGCCCACGGGCACTGATTTACCCTGACTCCACACAGAGGCCCCTGCGGGGGCCTTTTGTGTGTCTGCCTGTTAAAAATGAACCGTTGTGAGTTGACCGCGTTGCTGCACTGCCAGCATAGTGATCATTGTTAATCCGTGATAAGCCAGTCGTTAAACGCTTATCTTCCTTGTCAGAATAATGAGAGGTGTCTGTTGAGCATCCTGACAAACAAACATGTCGTGGTCGCCCTGATCGTAACTCCCATCCTCGCCGTACTCGGCTACTTCATGGTGGATTCCATGGTGTCGGAGAAACCACACGCCGCCAAGGCGGGTGGGCACTATGAGCTGGTGGCACTACCCAATTGCCGTTACCAGAGTGGCCAGTGCGTGATGAAAAATGGCGACTTTAAACTAACTCTGACGGCTTCCGGTGCCGCCGGTGGCAACCTGCAGTTACGTCTGGAATCTGTCTTCCCGCTGGACGCCGCGCTGATTTCACAAGTGAGCAGTGACGGCAGCAATCCGCCACAGCCCATGCGTGCAGATGATCCCGAGGGTCTGGTGTGGCAGTTGCAATTACCCCCACAGGCCAGCGGTGCAGAAGTGCGCGTGGCCGTTGCTGTGAACCAGGCCTGGTATTACGGCGAGGCGCCACTGCTGTTTACCGAGTATGCCACTGTCTTTGGTAAGGATTTTCGCCGGGAGGCGGAACACTGACACGCCACGCGTGGACTTTCTCTGGCTGGAGTGAAGCGGGTGAACGAAGAGACCAGGCACAATCCCGAACTGAATGCGATTCGCGAGTTCCTGACACAGTGCATTCCGTTCGACCAACTGAGCGACAGGGAGCTGGATGCTATCCTGCCCTCGCTGGAAGTGACTTACTTCCGCCGCGGCCATGTGTTCAAACCGGATGACGATGGTGGCCTGCGTATCGTACGCAGTGGCGCTGCCGAACTGCGTACCGAGAGTGGTCAGCTGGTGGATCGTTTCGGTGAGGCGGTGTCGTTTAACCTGCGCGGGCTGGCGCAGGAGCAGCCCGACATCCGCGCCACCCTTATCGAGGACTCGCTGATCTATCTGGTGCCCGAGGCCCGCTATCAGGAGCTGCGCAAGGAGCATCGCGAGTTTGATCGCTTCTTCCACAGCCAGCGCAGCCGCCGGGTACGACGGGCGGCAAGACGGGAAGATGCTTCCTCTGAGATGACGCGCGGTATTCGCGACATCATGAGCCAGCGTTTGATTACGGTGAGCCCCAACCAATCCATCCAGTTCACAGCCCAGCGCATGACCGAGCACCGGGTGTCATCGGTGCTGGTAATGGAGGGGGAGGCGCTAAGGGGAATTGTTACCGACCGCGACCTGCGTTCCCGTGCGGTGGCAGAAGCCATCGATATGTCGCGCCCCATTGCCGACATCATGACGGCTGCGCCGGAAACCCTCTGCAGCGACGCTACCCTGTTCGACGCCACCCTGTTTATGACGCAGAAGGGCTATCACCACATTCCGGTGGCGGACCGCAATCCCGATGCGGCCGGGGAGTCAGATTGCTGCACGGGCAAGGTGCTGGGGATTCTCACCTCTTCAGACCTGATGCTGGCGCGTCGTAACGATCCTGTGCACATGGTGCAGCACCTGGGGCGCAAACGCAGTGCGGCCGAGATCAAGGGCATTCTGTCGGCGATTCCCGACCTGCTGATCCAGTGGGCCGAGGCCGGTACACGGGTGCACCAGGTGAGCCATATGCTGACCGCCATCAGCGATGCAGTGACCATTCGCCTTATCCGCCTGGCGGAAGAGGAGCTGGGGCCGCCGCCAGCCCCCTACTGCTGGCTGGGCTTTGGTTCCCAGGGGCGGGAGGAGCAGTTGCTGGGTGGTGATCAGGACAACGCCCTGGTGATTGCCGACAGTGTCCGCGAGCAGGACCTGGAGTGGTATCGACAGTTGTCGAAGCGGGTGTGCGACGGCCTCGACGAGTGCGGTTACATCTATTGCCCAGGCGGCATTATGGCCACTACGGACGAATGGCGTCAGCCGCTGCGCAACTGGCGTGAAACCGTGGATCGCTGGTCTCGCAGTCCCACGGCCGACGCCTTGATGCGGGTTTCCATCTTTTTTGATATCCGACCTGTGTATGGCGATGAACAGCTGGGCTTGCAGTTGCAGCAGCATATGTTGCAGCGCACCAGAGGCAACTCCATCTTCCTCGCCGCGCTGGCGGAAAACGTGCTCGATTCGCCGCCGCCGCTGGGTATCTTCCGGCGCTTTGTGGTGGAGCACGATGGTGAGCACCGCGACCAGCTGAACCTGAAGAAGCGGGCGGTGATTCCCATTGTCGATATCGTGCGTATTCACGCCCTGGCCAACGGCTTGCCACAGGTGAATACCTTCGCCCGCCTCAAGGCGCTGGCGGAGTCCCGCAGTATGAGCATTAGTGACAGCCGCAACCTGCAGGATGCGCTGCAGGTGATCATGCAGACCCGGCTGGAGGCCCAGGCCCAGCAGCTGGTGGCGGGACAGCGAACCAGCAACTATCTCAACCCTGACGAACTGTCGAAACTGGTGCGCAAGCAGTTGCGCGATGCCTTTGGCGTGGTCAAGGACGCCCAGCAGACAGTGCGACTGCGTTACCGCCCGGGGCTCTGATTCCATGCCGCGGGGATTTTCACTGGAGGTGCGCAGGGCCTACTGGGAGTTGCTGCGCAAGAGCCGCAACCGTCCGCAGGAGCAGCGGGCGGAGTTGCTGCATGACATCTGGCGCAAGTCACCCCTGAAAAGCCGTACCCCCTGGCGGGAGCAGGAGTTTCTGGTGGTGGATGCGGAGACCTCGGGCCTGCAGGTAAAAGATTCGGAGTTGCTGAGCCTGGGGTGGGTGGTGATCCGCGACGGACGGGTGCCGCTGCAGTCAGCCCGCCATATCCTCATCCGCCCGGAAAAGGGAGTGGGTGAGAGTGCCACGGTGCATCAGTTGCGCGATTGTGAGCTGGAAGAGGGAATGACCGAGGCCGAGGCACTGCTGGAGCTGCTGCAGGCCGCCTGCGGGCGGGTACTGGTGTTTCACCATGCGCCGCTGGATATGGCCTTTCTGAATCGCGCCTGCTGGCGCAGTTTCCGCCTGCCGCTGTTGATGCCGGTGGTGGACACCATGGCCATTGAGAAGCGCACCCTGGAGCACAAGCATGTGCCGTTGGTGCGCAATACCTTGCGCCTCAGCACTTGCTGTTCCCGTTATGGACTGCCGCCGGGAACCGTGCACAACGCCTTGAGCGATGCCCTGGCCACCGCCCAGCTGTTGCTGGCGCAGGTGGCTCATAAAGGGGGGGATGTGCGTCTGGGGGACCTGCTGTAACTCCCGTTGCCGAAAATCAGCAGTTGAGGTCGACGATCTGCTGGTTGGCCGTTTTCTGCTCCTGAATCTCGTTGGGAGTCAGGTAGCGATAGCTGTCGCCGTCCGGTATACGGATACGGGGGGATGATCCCAGGGTGTCCAGGTTTTTGCGGGCGGATTCGCAGGCCGCTGCATCCTTGGGTGGCTGGTCACCATCGGCTTTGCTGTCAGCACTGTTGCTGGCAGTGCTCTCCTCGCTCTGCCCGTCTTCCTCGTTGTCGTCCTCGTCACCACCCGGGTTCAGGTTAGTGGTGCGTACGGTTTCCGTATCTTCGGTTTCCGATTTGGGAGGGGTGGCGCTGTAGTGTGTGACCCCGTTCTTGTCTTTCCACTTGTAAAATTCCTGCCCCGCCTGGGCACTGAAGCCGAGCACCAGACAGGTGGCTGCGACCAGCAGGGGGAGGGCGGCGAAGGGACGTTTCTGTTCCATGATTGTTATCATCCTCACGAGGCTTTGTGTCGCTATTATTGCCGGAGAAACCGGTGGCTTCCAACGACTTGTTCTCATCGCCATCACCAGCGGGCTGCGGCCGGAGCAGTAAAAGGCTGCAAACGGTGTAAAACCCGCGCAGTGCCTTGACTTGACGGGGGTTGGATTGCGACAATGCCGCTCTTCACTAGATGGCCCGTAGATTGCTACCGTACCCTCGGTTATTGGTCTGCACCCATGAACAAATTACGTGGTGCAGGCATCTACCTCCGCAAGCTATCCGCTTGCAGAACCATCCCGTTAGCCTGGGCGCGTCCACCAACGCGGCCAGCCCGCTGCGCCGCAGAGTTATCCCACAGGCGGTGTATTCGGGCAAACTTTAGCCATTTTGTCATTGAGCCCGGCCACGGTCTGACGTGGATCGGTCCTCCCCCTTTTGGGGTTTGGCAGTCACATTATTGAGTTAAGGGGAACACAGGTGGAAATGCTTTCCGGCGGCGAAATGTTAATTCGCTCCCTCCAGGAAGAAGGTGTTGATCTGATCTTCGGTTATCCCGGCGGTGCGGCGCTGCATATTTACGATGCGCTGTTCCAGCAGGACAAGATTACGCACATTCTGGTTCGACACGAGCAGTGTGCCGCCCACGCGGCAGACGGCTATACCCGCGCTACCGGCAAGGTAGGCACGGTACTGGTGACCTCCGGTCCCGGTGCCACCAATGCCATTACCGGTATCGCCACGGCGTTTACGGATTCCATCCCCATGGTGGTGATCTCCGGCCAGGTGCCTGCCGAGAAAATCGGTGAGGATGCCTTCCAGGAGACCGACATGGTGGGTATCTCGCGTCCGATCGTAAAGCACAGCTTTATGGTCAAGCACGCCTCCGAGATTCCGGCCATTATCAAAAAGGCCTACTACATCGCCAATACCGGCCGTCCCGGCCCGGTGGTGGTTGACGTGCCCAAGAGTACCGTGAATCCGGCGGAGAAGTTTCCTTACGACCCGCCGAAGAAGGTCAAGCTGCGCTCCTATACGCCCATCAGCAAGGGTCACACCGGCCAGATCAAAAAGGCCGTAGAGATGCTGCTGAAGGCCAAGCGCCCGGTGATCTACTCCGGTGGCGGTGTGGTGCTGGGCAATGCCAGCGAACAGCTCACTGAACTGGCCCACAAACTGAACTTCCCGGTGACCAACACCCTGATGGGGTTGGGCGCGTTTCCCGGTAACGACAAGCAGTTTATTGGCATGCTGGGTATGCATGGCACCTTTGAGGCCAACACGGCGATGCACCACAGTGACCTGATCCTGGCCATTGGTGCGCGTTTTGATGACCGGGTGACTAACACCCCGGGCAAGTTCTGCCCCAACGCCAAGATCATTCATATCGATATTGATCCGGCCTCCATCTCCAAGACCATCGCTGCCGATGTGCCTATCGTGGGCGCCGTGGACAGCGTACTGGCAGAGATGCTGGAGCTGCTGAAAGAGTCCAAACAGAAGCCGGACGAGAAAGCCCTGGCCTCCTGGTGGAAGCAGATCAACGAGTGGCGTGAGCGTCACGGTATCTACACGGCTTCGCGTTACAACACCGAAGGCGACATGATCATGCCGCAGGACGCCATCAAGGCGCTGTACGAAGTCACCAATGGTGATGCGGTGGTCTGTTCCGACGTAGGCCAGCACCAGATGTTTGCGGCCCAGTACTACCTCTTCAACCGTCCGCGTCAGTGGGTTAACTCTGGTGGTCTCGGCACCATGGGCTTTGGCCTGCCGGCGGCCATGGGTGTGGCCTGCGCCATCCGTGACAAGGATATCGTGGTTGTTACCGGTGAGGGTTCCATCCAGATGTGTATCCAGGAGCTCTCCACCCTGCGCCAGTACGGCCTGCCGGTGAAGATCGTCTGTCTTAATAACCAGGCCCTGGGCATGGTGAAGCAGTGGCAGGACATGGTGTACGACAGCCGCTACTCGCAGATCCACTACGAAGATTCGCTGCCGGATTTCTGCAAGCTGATGGAAGCCTACGGTCACGAGGGTGTGGAGATCTACACCAAGGATGAGCTGAAGCCGAAGCTGGCGGAAGCCATGGCGAAGAAAGACAAGACAGTCTTTATCAACATTCATGTTGACCCATCCGAGCACGTTTACCCCATGCAGGTTGCGCCGGACGGTTCCATGCGGGATATGTGGTTAAGCAAGACGGAGCGCACCTGACAATGAGACATATTATTTCTGTACTCATGGAGAATGAGGCCGGAGCTTTGTCGCGGGTTGTGGGTCTGTTCTCCCAGCGCGGCTACAACATTGAGTCACTCACCGTGGCGCCCACCGAAGACGCGACCCTGTCGCGCCTGACGCTGACCACCATCGGCGACGATCACAAGATCGAGCAGATCACCAAGAACCTCAACAAGCTGATTGATGTGGTGAAACTGGTGGACCTGACCGAGGGCCAGCACATCGAGCGTGAGCTGATGCTGATCAAGCTGAAGGCGGTGGGCTCCCAGCGCGCCGAGATCAAGCGTTGTGTGGATATCTTCCGCGCCCAGATCATCGATGTCACCAGCTCGGTCTACACTGTGCAGGTAACCGGCACCAGCGACAAGCTGGATGCCTTTGTGCAGGCAGTCGGTGATGCGGTGATTCTGGAGGTGGTACGCACCGGTGTTTCCGGCATCGCCCGCGGCGATAAGGTCTTGCGCCTTTGAGGCTGTGACAGATGGCGCCGTCAGGCGCCTGAGCAGTGCAAAAGCCCGGTAATCACCGGGCTTTTTTGTGGGGTCTGTCTGGCGACAGGCCCGGGGCCCAGAGCAGGGGAGAGCGGGTGTTGTCCGATCTTGATGACCGATTCCGGCAGTTGGACCGGGTGCTGGCACAGACTGCGCGCTGGTGGCAGCCGCAGCTGTTCCATTCCCGGCACTGCCCCTGGCGACAGGCTGCGCCGGACCTGGCTGAGGCGCTGGAGCGGTTGTCGGATGAAGAACTGTCGAACCTGCAGGCGCAGCCCGGGGAGCTGCAGGCCTGGTTGCACCCCTGGTTGCCGGAGCTGGCCCTGCTGTCAGAGCTGGAGCGGGTCCCGGCCTGCAATCATTCCCTGCCATCCCCGTCAGCCCGGTTGGAGGTGGGGGTGCCCGGGCGCAAGTGGCAGCAGCTGCAGCATTTTGCCGCCGCCTGGCAGGGCGGCAGCGAGCCACTGCTGGAGTGGTGTGCCGGCAAGGGGCACCTGGGGCGCCTGTTGGCGCAGCAGTGTGGCTGTGCGGTCACCAGCCTGGAGTGGCAGGAAGCCCTCTGTGGGGAGGGGCAACAGCTGGCGCAGCGCCACGGGCTGCAGCAGCAGTTTGTCTGTGGCGATGCCCTGCAGGCGGCCAGCGGTGAGTTGTTGGCCCTGCATCCCCAGGCGGTGGCGTTGCACGCCTGCGGTGACCTGCACCGGGCCCTGTTACAGCACTGGTGCAGCAGTGACAGCCTGCGTTTGGGGCTGGTGCCCTGTTGCTACCACCTGACGGCGGACAGTCTTTATGTCGGGTTGTCGGCGGCGGCGCGGCAGGCGCAGGTGCGGTTGCGACGGGTGGATCTGAGCCTGCCGCAGCGGGAGACCGTGACGGCCGGTGAGGGGCAGCGTCAGCGCCGTCACACGGAGATGGTGTGGCGTATGGCATTTGACGAGTGGCAGCGGGAGCAGCGCGGTTGGGATGTCTATCTGCCGGTGCCCAGTGTTCCCTACAGCCTGTTAAAGGGCGAGTTTACGGATTACCTGCGACTGATGGCGGCCCGCCGGCACGTACCGGTCACGGGCGGGGTGGATGCTGAACTGTGGCTGCAGCGCGGTGCGGAACGCTATCGCAAATTGCAGCGCTGGGAGCTGGTGCAGCAGCTGTTCCGGCGGCCGCTGGAGTTGTGGCTGCTGCTGGACCGGGCGCTCTACCTGCAGGAGAGCGGTGCCCGGGTGTCCCTGCTGGAGTTCTGTCCCCGGGAGCTGACGCCCCGCAACCTGATGCTGCTGGCGGAGCGCTGAGGCGACTATCGGGCGGCGGTTTTCCTTTGCCGTTTGCGGGGTTTCAGCAGCAGGCTGGGGAGCATGGTGGCCAATATCAGTACACCGCTGGCGATAAAGGTATCGTGGAAGGCCTCGGTCAGCGGTTGCGCCACCCCTGTGGCTGTGTGCAGGTCCAGCCGGTAATCCAGGAATACACTGGTGAGGTTGACCCCGAAGGCGCCCCCCACCTGGCGGGTAAAGTTGATGGTGGCGGAGCCGTGGGTGAGCTGCTGTTGCTCCAGTGTGGTAAAGGCAGACATGCTCAGGGCGGGCATGGCCACTGCCATACCAATGCGTCCCAATACCAGCCACCAGCAGATAGTCACCAGCGCCGTGGTACTGTCGGCCCACTTCATGATGTAGAACGAGATGCCCAGCAGCAGCATGCCACTGAGGATCATCCAGTGTGGCGGCAGTTTGTCACTCAGGTTGCCGCACACCGGAAATGCCAGTCCCAGGATGATGCCTGCCGGCAGCAGCGCCAGGCCTGCGTCGATGGGGCTCATGCCCATGGCGGTCTGCAGGAACAGGGGGATCAGGTACATGCCGCCAAACAGCGCGCCGCCGTAGAGGAAGGTAATGCCGCCGGCGACACAGAAGTTGCGGTTCTGGAACAGCCCCAGGTCCATCAACGGGCTGTCGGTATGGCGTTGCCGCAGGTAGAACAGGGTGGCGGTAACCAGCGAGCCGGCCAGGCAGGTCAGCGTTGACCAGTGCTGCCAGCCCTGGCGTGAGCCGCTGTTAAACATGAGCAGCAGCAGGGAGACCGCCAGGCTCAGCCAGATCAGGCCGGTCCAGTCCAGGCGGCCCACCTTTTCGTTCTTGTCCGGGCCCGGCAGGTAGAGCAGCGCCAGCGGCAGGCTGATCAGCGACAGCGGCAGGGGCAGGAAAAACACCGAGCGCCAGCCCAGGTGCTCCACGGCAATGCCGCCAAAGTAGGGGCCTACGGCCGGGCCGAATACCGCCAGGATACCGAAGATGCCCATGGCGAAACCCTGTCGCTCGGCCGGGAAAACCCGTGTCATCACATACATGGCCACCGGCAGGAAAAAGCCGTAGGCCAGCCCCTGGACGATACGGGCAGCAATCAGGATGCCGGCATTGGGGCTGGCACCGCACACGGCGGAGCTGACCAATACCACCAGGCTGGACATGATAAAGGTGTCGCGGGTGCCGAAACGGCGCAGGCACCAGCCGGACATCAGCATGCTTACGGTGGCGCTGGCGAGATAACCGGTGGCCAGCCATTGGGCTTCACTCTGGGATATGCCAAACGCCGTCATGATGGGCGGGATGGCCACATTGACGATGGTGGAGAGCAGCATCACCGCGATGGTGCCGGCGCCGACCGCGGCAATGGCCAGCAGGCGGTAGCGCTCGCCGTAGCGCTGAAACAGGGATTCAATGGACTCCTGGTTGCCTTTGGCGAGCCAGTGAGACGCAGTGTCAAAAAGTGCCAATGGAGTACCTCGGCCAATTAGCATGGGTGTCAGGTGTGGGTGCCGGGCGCGCCGGCTGTGCTCAATCGCTGCTGTCGGAGGCGGGTGCCGACAGCTGCTGGCGAATACCCAGCAGGTTGTTTTGTACCCGGTCCAGCAGGTTGGTCAGTGTTTCCACTTCCCCGGGCGTCAGCCCATCGACACACTGCTGCCGCAACTGCAGGGCCTGCTGCTCAATAATAGGCAACAGCGGCGCGGCTGCCGGTGTCATATAGACCCGCCGTACCCGGCGATCCCGCTCGTCTGCCCGGCGCTCAACCAGGCCGTTCTGCTCCAGCTTGTCCAGCAGTGTGCCGAGGGGGGCTTTCTCCATCAGCAGGCGCTCCGCCAACTCCGACTGGGTGGGGCCATTGCCGTGGTTCAGGTGAGCGATAACCCGCCACTGGGAGGGGGTGAGGCTGATACCGTCAGCGCGCAGGTTGCGGAACAGGGTGGCACTGAAAAAGCGGTGAATATTGGCTACCAGTGTGGGAAAGCCTGCCGGGGGTGGCTGTGATGGCATGCCTGAATATTCCGTAACAATAATTAAAGTAACATATATTACTATTTTGTCCGCGGGCTCGCAATCCGGCTGTGGTTTGGTGGCCGCGGAAAACGCATCTGCGGTAAAAATCCGGTAGAATGTCGCCCTTTCTTCAGGCTTTGGAAGTATCTGTGAGCGGTTTTTCCCCATCCTTTGAGCGGCGTGCCGTGGTGTCGCTGGCCAGTCTTTATGCGTTTCGCATGTTGGGCCTGTTCATGGTGCTGCCGGTACTGGTCCTCTATGGCGGGGATTACGAAGGTGCCACGCCGGCGCTGTTGGGGCTGGCGCTGGGAGCCTACGGGTTCAGCCAAGCACTGCTGCAGATCCCCTTCGGCATGCTTTCCGACCGTCTGGGGCGCAAGCCCATTATCGCGCTGGGGTTGCTGATCTTCGCCGCCGGATCGGTGGTGGCGGCTACCGCTGACAGTGTCTACGGGTTGATTCTTGGTCGCTGCCTGCAGGGTGGCGGTGCCATTGCCAGTGCCATCATGGCGCTGGTGGCGGATCTCACCAATGACGCCAGCCGTACCAAGGCCATGGCCAGCATCGGGGCTTCCATTGGTATCTCCTTTTCGGTGGCGCTGGTACTGGGCCCGCTGCTGGCCGGCTTCGGTGGTTTGCCGCTGCTGTTCTGGGCAACCGCCGGACTGGCGCTGGCCGGTCTCTGGATCCTCCTGCGCCTGGTGCCGAGCCCGGTGGGTGCCGCCGGTGGCCACCGGGAGGCGGGTGCGGTGCCGCAGCTGTTTGTTTCCACGCTGCTGAATCGTGAACTGCTGCGCCTGAATGTGGGCATATTCACGCTGCATTTTGTGCTGATGGCCTGCTTTCTGGTGTTGCCCGGGATTCTGGAGAGTTCGATTGGCATCGCCCGTACCGATCACTGGATGGTCTACCTGCCGCTGCTGTTGCTGGCGTTTATAGCCATGGTGCCGTTCATCATCATTGCCGAGAAGCGCCAGAAGATGAAGCCGGTGTTCCTGGGCGCCATAGCCCTGTTGGGCTTGAGCCTGGCAGGCATGTCCCACTGGCAGCAGCCGGTACTGTTCCTCCTGTTGCTCTTTACATTCTTTATTGGATTTAACCTGTTGGAAGCCACCCTGCCATCGCTGATGAGCAAAATGGCGCCAGCCGGCGGCAAGGGTACCGCCTCCGGGATTTACGCCACCTGGCAGTTTCTGGGGGCCTTTGCCGGAGGTGCCTGTGGCGGCTGGCTGCAGCAGCATTATGGCGGTAGTACCGTGTGGCTGGTGGGTGCCGGTTTGATCGCCTGCTGGTGGTTGCTGGCCAGTTTTATGCCGCCGCCACGTCACCTTGCCAGTGTGCAGGTGCCGCTGACCGCAGCCGCCATGCCGTTTGCATCGGCGCGGCTGGCGGCACTGCCCGGGGTCGTAGAGGTAGTGCTGATCCGCGAGGAGTGTGCCGCCTACCTGAAGGTGGATCCCCGCCACTTCCATCCGGAAAGTGCGGCCAGCATCGACTGGGCCGCCGAGGCCGTCTGATACACACCACTTCCGTGCTCCAACCTTTTTCGGGGGTGGTTGTCATCCGGTTGCTGGTGTAGCATCGACCTTTATATCTGGCGTGACGCCAACGGCAGTCAGGCATACAGATTTCAGTACTTTTAGCGGGTGGCAGGTGGTTGGCCGGCCAACCCGTTTTGCATATACCAGGAGAGGCAGGATATGGCGCGTGGCGTTAATAAAGTGATATTGGTTGGTAACGTGGGGCAGGACCCGGAAATGAAGTACATGCCCAGTGGCGGTGCTGTGACCAATGTCAGTATTGCCACCTCCGAGCAGTGGAAAGACAAGCAGACCGGCCAGCCACAGGAGCGTACCGAGTGGCACCGTGTCGTGTTCTTCAATCGCCTGGCGGAGATCGCCGGCGAATACCTGCGCAAGGGCTCCAAGGTCTATATCGAGGGTTCCCTGCGTACCCGCAAGTGGCAGGACCAGAGTGGCCAGGACCGTTACACCACCGAGATTGTGGCCGGCGATATGCAGATGCTCGACAGTCGTGGTGACGCCGGTATGGGTCAGGGCGGTGGTTACGCGCCAGCCGGACAGCAGTACGCCCCCCAGCAGCCTGCTGCCATGGGTAACCCAGGTATGAACCAGGCGCCCGCCCGCGCGCCGATGGGCGGCGCTCAGGCGCCCGCGCCCCAGCAGTCTTATGCCCAGCCGCAGCGCCAGGCTCCCCAGCAGGCTCCAGCGCCTCAGGGTCCGCAAGGCTTTGATAATTTCGACGACGATATTCCGTTCTGACGGAAGCTGTTTCATCAAAACCGGCGACCGGCGTTCTGCGGGTCGCCACAATTCCGGTGTTCCTCGCGCGGTTAATGTTGAGTGGCCAGTAAAATTCTTATAACCGATGCCTTCTCCTCCCTTGGGCAGGCCATCTACAGTGCCTTTGAACACTCTCCCTACTCGGTGCTGACACCGACCCGCAGCAAGCTCGACCTGCAGGCAGCGGATGCTGCTGCGCTGGTGGATTACATCCGCCGTCACGATGTGGCAGTGATCATCAATACCTTCGGTTGGAGCGAAGAACCTACGGTGGAGGATCAACGCGCCCTGGTGACGGTTGCCGGGGTGGTGGCGAAGGCGGCCAGCGAGACCGGTTGCATTGTCATGCACATCTCCAGCTACCGGGTATTCGGCGGCGAGAACAAGTCCAGCTATGACGAAGAGGATGTGCCCTCGCCCCTGAGCACTGCCGGTGAGGCTTTCCTGCAGGCAGAATCCCTGTTGTCGGATCAGTTGCAGCGTCTGGTTTGCCTGCGCCTGAGCTGGGTTATTGACACCCTGGGAGACTCCATCTTTTCCTCGTTGTTGGGGCAGCTGAGTACCACCGGGCCGGAATTGCAGGTCACTCACCAGCGCCGCGGGGCACCGGTAAGCACCATGGAAGTTGGCTGGGTGTTGCTGGGCATGGTGAATCAGTTGCTGTGCGGGGCTGACAACTGGGGGGTCTTCCACCTGGCCTCCAGTGACACCTGCACCTCTGCCGAGTTTGTGGAGGCACTGGCGGATGTACTGGAGCGGGAAGGTGAGTTGCGCCGCCAGTGGCAGCTGCAGCAGCTGTCAACGGCGCAGCTGGAGACGCAGCAGGAGCCGGACAGCTCCGTCCTTACGGTGCGACGCTGTCGTGACAATTTCGGTTATCAGGCGCGCAGCTGGCGGCAGGGACTGACCGCACAGGTGCGCTCCTGGCTGCAGTTGCAAAAAAGGCTGCAGGCCGAAGCCTAGCCATCGCTGCAGCTCTGCCTGCGGGTAATGAAGGGGTAGCAGTCCCTGAGCCAGTTACTCACCTCCAGCCTCGATTTGACACCGATCTTGCGGAAGAGATTGTACATATGGCTCTTTACCGTGTGTTCGCTCAATCCCATCTGTATTGCTATTGCCCCGTTGGTCAGCCCGGCGTAAATGCCGTGTAGCATCTGTTGCTCCCGCTGGGTGAAGTGCAGCCCGGGGTTGTGCAGTACATTGTGTGAGGGGGCGTAGCGCCGCCGCCGCAGAAAGTCCTGACAGAGTCGCCGGCAAAACCACAGATCTCCCTCGCGAATATGCTGTAACCCCTGGTAAAACAGGGTGCCGGCGGTGTTGCGGGAGAAGATGCCGCGCAGCTGGGGCCATTCGATCAGGCGTTCATGGTCGCTATTTCTACTGCAGTTAATCAGTGCACAGGGCGGTGCCTTGTGTCCGTCTGCGCTCAGCTGGTTGAACCAGAACTGGATATTGGCTGCGGAGACTTCCCGGCAGTCGATCAGTACCAGCGCACTGTCAGTGAGGGGCAGGGCGGCGGTAATGTCGCTGCCGCACTCCAGTCGCGCCTGGATCTCGCGGCTCAGCAAGATGTTGTCGATACTGCGTGCGGGGCTGAACAGCAGTATGGGCAGGTGGAGTAGTGGTTCTTTTTCCGGTTGGGTGGACGGTAGTGCAGAGGGGTATGTTAAGTGCGTCATTGCTCAGCATCCTTTGCTTGTCAGTATCGAGCCTGAGGCTTTTATTGTTGTGTGTGGGCTTCCTGCCCGTTATCAATATAAAAAGCGTGTTCAACAGGCGCAACGGCTCACGGTGCCAGCCTTGTGACGGACTCGTCAAAATGGGAGGGGTTAAACCCGGATTTTAATGCTTTGGTAGGAGGAGGCTGCCGGCGGAGAGGGCCGCCGGCAGTTCAGGCGATCAGCCCTTGAAGCGCTCAAACACCAGGCTGGCGTTGGTGCCGCCGAAGCCGAAGCTGTTGGACATGACGCGGTTCAGTTCCACGTTTTCCTGAGTCTGCTGCACGATGTGCATACCTGCCGCTTTTTCATCGAGGTTGTCGATGTTGGCGGAGGCGGCGATGAAGTTGTGCTCCATCATGATCAGGCTGTAGATGGCTTCCTGTACGCCGGTGGCGCCAAGGGAGTGGCCGGTGAGGGATTTGGTTGAGCTGATGGGCGGCGTCTTGTCGCCGAACACTTCAGCGATCGCTTTCAGCTCGGCCATGTCGCCGACCGGGGTGCTGGTGCCGTGGGCATTGATGTAGTCGAGGCTGCCATCCAGGCTCTGCATAGCCTGGCGCATGCAGCGGGCCGCGCCTTCACCGGACGGGGCAACCATGTCGTAGCCGTCGGAGGTGGCGCCGTAGCCAACCACTTCAGCGTAGATCTTGGCGCCGCGTGCCTTGGCGTGCTCCAGCTCTTCCAGTACCAGGCAACCGCCGCCGCCGGCGATCACAAAGCCGTCACGATCGGCGTCATAGGCGCGTGAGGCCTTGTCCGGAGTGTCGTTGTACTTGGTGGAGAGCGCGCCCATGGCATCAAACAGGGCGGTCAGGGTCCAGTGCTCCTCTTCGCCGCCGCCGGCAAAAACCACGTCCTGCTTGCCCAGCTGGATCAGCTCCATGGCGTTGCCCACACAGTGGGCGCTGGAGGCGCAGGCGGAGGAGATGGTGTAGTTGACGCCCTTGATCTTGTAAGGGGTTGCCAGACAGGCGGAGGTGGTGCTGCCCATGGTCTGGGTAACCCGGTAGGGGCCCACTCGTTTGATGCCCTTTTCCCGCAGGATGTCGGCTGATTCCACCAAATTCTTGGAGGAGGCGCCGCCGGAGCCCATGATAATGCCGGTGCGCTCGTTGGAGACCTGCTCCTCGCTGAGGCCGGAATCGGTAATGGCTTCGCCCATGGCGATATAGGCGTAGGCCGCGGCCTCGCCCATGAAACGGAGGGTCTTGCGGTCGATGAATTCCGCCGGATCCAGGTCGACGCTGCCAGCTACCTGGCTGCGGAAGCCCATCTCCTTGTACTCCTCTTTGTATTTAATACCTGAACGCCCGGTTTTGAGGGCGTCCAGTACCGCGCCCTTGTTGTTACCGAGGCAGGAGACAATGCCCATTCCAGTCACCACGACTCGTTTCATAGTAGTCCTCTGTTGCTGTATATGTTGTAGTTGCAGCCGTCAGTACGACGCTCAGAAGTTGTCGGTGCTTTGGAAAAGCCCTACACGCAGGTCGCGGGCGAGGTAGATCTCGCGTCCGTCGACGCTCACAGTACCATCGGCAATACCCATAATCAGCTTGCGCTCAATCACTCGCTTCAGGTTTATACGGTAGGTTACTTTCTTGGCAGTTGGAAGTATCTGGCCGGTGAATTTCACCTCGCCGGAGCCCAGTGCCCGGCCCTTGCCCTCATTGCCTTTCCATGCGAGGAAAAAGCCCACCAGCTGCCACATGGCATCCAGGCCGAGACAACCCGGCATTACCGGGTCGCCGGGGAAGTGGCAGTCGAAAAACCACAGGTCCGGAGAGATATCCAGCTCGGCAACGATCTCGCCTTTACCGAATTCGCCGCCCTCGGCACTGATGTGGGTAATGCGGTCCAGCATCAGCATATTGGGAATAGGGAGCTGGGCGTTGCCCTCGCCGAACATGCGGCCGTGGCCACACTCCAGCAGTTCATCGCGGCTATAGGCATTCTTGCGGGTGGATAAATCCATAGATTTCGACCTTAAAACACTGATGGGCAAGCCGGCCACTGGCCACTTGCAAAAAGGGCACCATTCTACCGCCTGCGGGCACCATGTCCAGCCTGACCAACGTCGATTGATCGCCATTCCTGGGCCTGAATGAAGTTGGTGCAACGTAATGGCGGGTTTGCCTCCGGATTGGGCGAGGCAAAGTTTCCCTGTTGGCCGATAAATTGCACCAGAGTTGTAGTAATCTTGCGCTAGGATTAGGGTGAGCGCTACCGCCGCTCGATTGTTGCGCAGGATCACGCACCAAAATAAAGCAAGGATCTGGATTCATGATTAAAAAGTGTTTGTTCCCCGTTGCCGGCTACGGCACCCGTTTTCTGCCTGCCACCAAGGCCATGCCCAAAGAGATGCTGCCCATCGTTAACAAGCCCCTGGTTCAGTACGGGGTGGAGGAGGCCATCGAGGCCGGATTGGTGGATATCGGCCTGATCACCGGTCGTGGCAAGCGGGCTATCGTTGATCATTTCGACGTCAATTATGAGCTGGAGCACCAGATCTCCGGCACCAGCAAAGAGGAGTCACTGGCGTCCATCCGCAATGTGATGCAGAAGGCGTCCTTTTCCATCACCCGCCAGGTGGAAATGCGCGGTCTTGGGGATGCGATCCTCAATGGCAAGCGGCTGGTAGGTGATGAACCCTTTGGCGTGGTGTTGTCCGATGACCTGTGTCTGCCCGGTGAAGAGGGCGAGGGCGTTATGGCGCAGATGGTCAAGCTGTTCAAGCAGTTCCGCTGCAGCATTGTGGCCATCCAGGAAGTGCCCGATGAGCTGATCCACAAGTTTGGCGTTATCCAGGGTGAGCAGATCAAGGACGGGCTCTACCAAGTGACCGATATGGTGGAGAAGCCCAAGCTCGAAGACGCCCCCAGTAATCTGGCCATTATCGGTCGCTACATCCTCACGCCGGACATCTTCGATATTATCGAAAATACCCCTCCCGGCAAGAACGGCGAGGTGCAGCTGACCGATGCCCTGCTGACCCAGGCCAAAAATGGCTGTGTGCTGGCCTATAAGTTCAAGGGCCGCCGCTTCGACTGCGGCAGTGTGGAGGGCTTTGTGGAAGCCACCAACTTCGTCTATGAGAATATCTACAAAGGCTGAAAGCCGGCGGGCCACACCCGGCCGGTTGTGATAGCCGGGCGTGGCCAGCGGTGTGATACCGCCGGGGAGTGACGCCGCTCGTGCAGCAGGCGGATCCCCCGCGCTACTTCTTTTATCTTTCCCATCTTTTGGGCTCAGAACCTGGAATTGAACCGGACAGAGGTCTATGGCGCATCCTGAAGCAGGCAAACAACCCCATCACAGTACGTTGATCAATATCCCGGCACTGGTAGCGGCCTATTACCGGCAGCAGCCGGACATTGATACCTACCCGGAGCAGCAGGTCAGCTTTGGCACCTCGGGCCATCGCGGGTCGGCAGCGAATACCACGTTCAATGAGTGGCATATCCAGGCCATCTGCCAGGCGATTGCCGAGTATCGACTGGCACAGGGCATTGACGGGCCGCTCTATCTTGGCAAGGACACCCACGCGCTCTCCGAGCCGGCTCACACCACGGCACTGGAGGTGCTGGCGGCCAACGGTGTGCGGGTGCGGGTGGCGCAGGACAATGGTTACACGCCCACCCCGGTTATCTCTCATGCCATCCTCACCCACAATGCCGGCTCGACGGATGTGGCCGATGGCATCGTGATTACGCCGTCCCACAATCCGCCGGGTGACGGCGGTATCAAGTACAACCCTCCCAAGGGTGGGCCGGCCGATACCGATATCACCGGCTGGATTGCCGATCGCGCCAATCAGTTGCTGGGGGCAGGGCTGGCCGGCGTCAAACGCCTGTCCGCCGAGCAGCTCGCCAACAGCGAACGGGTGGAGGCTTTTGACTACATCAGTCACTACGTTGACGACCTGGGCTCGGTGATTGATATGGAGGCCATTGCGCGCAAGGGTATCCGTATCGGCGTGGATCCCATGGGGGGCTCCGGTATTCACTTCTGGAAGCCCATTGCCGACAAATACGGTCTCGATATTGAGGTGGTGAATGACAGGGTGGATTTCACCTTCGGCTTCATGCCGCTGGATAAGGACGGCAAGATCCGTATGGATTGTTCGTCGCCCTATGCCATGCAGAATCTGTTGTCCCTGCAGGATCGCTTCGATGTTGCCATTGGCAATGACCCGGATTATGACCGTCACGGTATCGTCTGCCGCGGTTCCGGGCTGATGAACCCCAATGCCTATCTGGCGGTGGCGATTGAATACCTCGCCACACACCGCCCACAGTGGCCGGCAGAGCTCCAGTTCGGCAAAACCCTGGTGTCGAGCGCCATGATTGACCGGGTGGTGGCATCGCTGGGCAAGAACCTGTGCGAAGTTCCGGTGGGGTTCAAGTGGTATGTGGACGGGCTGTACGAGGGCAAGCTGGCGTTTGGTGGTGAGGAGAGCGCCGGAGCATCGTTCCTGCGTCGCAATGGCAGCGTCTGGAGCACGGATAAGGACGGCATTATTCTCGGTCTGTTGGCGGCGGAGATGCTGGCGGTCACCGGTCAGGATCCACAGCAGCACTACGAATCCCAGGTGGCGCGGTTTGGACGTCCCTACTATCGCCGCCTGGATGCGCCCTGCACTGCCGAACAAAAAGCCCTGTTGTCCAGGCTCGATGCCGGTGCCGTGACCAGTGACAGCCTGGCGGGAGATCCCATTACCGCGGTCTTGACCGCAGCGCCGGGCAATGGCGCTGCGATCGGTGGCCTGAAGGTGGCAACGGCCAATGGCTGGTTTGCGGCGCGGCCGTCCGGTACGGAAGACATCTACAAGATTTACCTGGAGAGCTTTGTCTCTGAGGAGCACCTGGCCCTGCTGGAAGCGGATGCCCGGGCCCTGGTGGATACGGTACTCAGCTGATTGCCGACTGCCGGATGGGGGCTTTACCAGTCCTCCGTCCGGCGCAGTTGCCGCCCCCGCGCTCTATCCGCTAGAGTGCGCCCCTGATTGACCCGATTCCCTTTTTTGAATAGTTACAAAGAGTTGAGGCCCTGGATGGCAGAGTTAACCTGTTTTAAAGCCTACGATATCCGTGGGCGACTCCCCGATGAGCTGAATGAAGACGTTGCCTACCGCATCGGTCGTGCCTACGCGCAATACCTGCAGCCGCAGTCTGTGGTGGTGGGGCATGATATCCGTCTCACCAGTGCCGAGCTGACCGACGCGCTGGCGCGGGGGCTGATGGATGGCGGCAGTGATGTGATCCACATCGGTCAGTGCGGCACCGAGGAGGTCTACTTCGCCACCTTCCATCTCGGTGTTGATGGCGGTATCTGCGTGACCGCCAGCCACAACCCCAGGGACTACAACGGCATGAAGCTGGTGCGCCAGGGTTCACGCCCCATCAGTGGCGATACCGGCTTGCTGGATATCAAAAAGCTGGCCGAGGCCAACGACTTTGCCGTGGCGGACAAGCGCGGCGAGCTGAAGCAGCTGGATACCCGGCCGGCCTATGTGGAGCATCTGCTGCAGTATGTGGATCGCGGGCAGTTGCAGCCCCTGAAGATCGTCTGCAACGCCGGCAATGGCGGCGCCGGTCTGGCAGTGGACGCGCTGGAGCCACACCTGCCGTTTGAGTTTATCAAGGTGCATCACCAGCCGGATGGCAACTTCCCGCACGGAGTGCCCAATCCTCTGCTGGAGGAGAATCGTCACTCTACCGCCAGTGCGGTGATGGCCAGCGCTGCCGACCTGGGTATTGCCTGGGATGGGGACTTTGATCGCTGTTTCTTTTTTGATGCCTCCGGTCGCTTTATCGAAGGCTATTACCTGGTGGGACTGCTGGCGGAAACCTTCCTGCTGAAAAGTCCCGGCGCCAAGGTGGTACACGATCCGCGCCTGACCTGGAACACGGAAGCCATCTGCGAGCGCATGGGTGGCATTGCCGTGCAAAGCAAAACCGGCCACGCCTTTATCAAGGAGCGTATGCGCGCCGAGGATGCCATCTACGGTGGCGAGATGAGTGCCCACCATTACTTCCGCGACTTCGCCTACTGCGACAGCGGCATGATTCCCTGGCTGCTGGTGACCGAATTGATGAGCCGCACCGGCAAATCCCTGGCCCAGCTGGTGGATGACTGCATCGCCGAATTTCCCTGCAGTGGCGAAATCAATAACCGCATTGAGGATCCCAAAGCGGTGTTGGCGGCGGTGGAGGCCCATTACGGCGAGCTGGCCGAGGCGGTGGATCGCACGGACGGTATCAGCATGAGCTTCGGCAACTGGCGCTTCAACCTGCGCCTGTCCAACACCGAACCGGTGGTACGCTTGAATGTGGAGAGTCGTGGCGACTACGCCCTGATGGAAGCGAAGCGGGATGAACTGCTGGCACTGATGGGTGTGAGCTGATCAGTCATCCGGGGCCTTGTGGCCCCGGACGGTTTCCGGTACTTGCCGGATCAATCTGCGCCTGCGCTTTGGTTTTTCCCTGCCGGCCTCAGTAGTTGGCCATAATCAGGTCGCGCACATAGCGGAACAGCTTGCGGGCCGTGGCTGGCGGTTTCTGCTCTTTCTGTTCTTTCTGGGCGTTGCGCAGTAGCTGGCGCAGGTGCTGCACGTCGGCATCGCTGTACTGGCTGACAAACTCCTGCACCGCATCATTACCCTCGCTGAGCAGGCGGTCGCGCCACTGCTCGGCCAGGTGCTGGATGTGGGTGTGCTCCTGCCCCAGCTTCTGTATCCGCTCAAACGCCTGCTGAATCTCCTCCAGATTTTCCGCCAGTCGCATCTGTTTGCCAATGTACTGCAGCATGCGCCGCCGGGCCTCGCGGTGCTTCATACCGCGGGCTTCGTGGATGGCCTCGCCCAGGCGCCCATGGAGAGGAATCATGGCGATGTGTTTATCGCTCAGCTCGACGATCTGTGTACCCAGGTCCTGCAGGGCCTGCATCTCTTTCTTGATGGCCGTTCTGGATTTGGGCTGGTCGTCGTGGTTGTCGTAGTTCAGGTCGTCAAAATCAGACATGGGATATCCGTGGTTGGTGTGCCGTGGCCTGGTGTGCCAGGCTCATGGGGGGGTCAGGCGTAAAAATAGGTGGCCAGGCCCAGAAACGCAAAGAATCCCACCACATCGGTAACCGTGGTGAGGGCGACGCTGCCGGCTAAGGCGGGGTCAATATTCATTTTGCGCAGGGTAATGGGCAGCAGTGCACCTGCGGTCGCGGCGGTCAGCAGGTTGATCACCATGGCGACGGCAATAATAAAGGCAATAACCGGGTCGTTAAACCAGGCACCGGCGACCGCGGCCATCAGTAATGCCCACAGCAGGCCGTTGATGGTGGCGACCTGAAACTCCCGCGACAGCAGCCAGCTGATGTTGTTCTGGCCGATCTGGCCCAGCGCCATACCGCGGATCACAACCGTCAGGGTCTGGCTGCCGGCTACCCCGCCCATGCTGGCAACGATGGGCATCAATACCGCCAGTGCCACCACCTTGTCGATGGTGTCCTGAAAGATATTGATGACCGACGAGGCGATCAGTGCGGTGAGCAGGTTGATGCCCAGCCAGATGGCGCGCCTTGGCGTGGTGCTCATGACGCTGGCGAAGGTGTCCTCCTCCTCGTCGAGACCGGCCATGCTCATAAAGGAGTGGTCGGCGTCCTCGCGGATTACGTCCACCACGTCATCGATGGTAATCCGGCCCAGTACCACGCCGTCGCTGTCGATCACCGGCGCGGAAATCCAGTCGTGACGCTCAAACAGTTTGGCCACCTCCGTGTCCGGCATCTGTGCCGGAATCGCCTCGACGTCGGTGAGCATGATTTCGCGCACGGTCATGGCGGGGGAGGAGGTGAGCAACTTGGTCAGCGGCAGCAGGCCGACAAACTGTCCCTTGGTGTTTACCACGATCAGGTTGTCGGTAGAGGCGGGCAGCTCGTCGTGGCGGCGCAGGTAGCGCAGCACTACATCCAGGGTCAGGCGTGGACGGATAGTGATGGTATCGGTATCCATCAGGCCGCCAGCGGTGTCCTCGTCGTAGGAGAGCACCTGCTCGACCCGGGCGCGGTCCTGGGCGCTCATGGCCGCCAGTACTTCCTGGATCACCTGGTCCGGCAGGCGCTGCAGTATGTCCGCCAGGTCGTCGGTGTCCATGCCTTCGGTCAGTTCCACAACCGCGGCGGTGTCCATGCGCTTGAGGATCTGGGCCTGCAGGTCTTCCGGCAGTTCCTGCAGTACCTCGCCTTCCAGCTCCTTGTCGATCAGTTGCCAGAGGATTTTGCGGCTGGGGGCGGGTGAGGACTCAATGAGGTGGCCGATTTCCACCGGGCGCAGGCCGTTGAGCATGCGCCGTACCTGTTGAAAGGTACCGCTGTCGAGGGCGTTGCGGATCTCTCCCAGCTGGGTCTGAATCGAATCGCGATGTTCGTCGGCTTGTGCCATGGAAACTCTCAGCTGGAGGGGAGGGGGGCTTGCGGCGCTATTCTAAGTGGCCGGGACCGCCGATACCAGTGCCGCGGGGGTGGCACCGGGGCAGGGCTTCTATTCCTCTTCGTTAAAGCGGTTGGCGATCAGTTGCAGCAGGGTTTGCATGGCTTCCTGCTGGTCATCACCTTCGGCCAGCAGGGTAATGTCGGTGCCCTGGCTGGCGCCCAGCAGCATCAGTGACATAACACTCTTGCCGTCGACCTGTTTGCCCTTGACGGCCACCAGTACCTGGCTGGAAAAGCGCGCGGCGGTGCTGGCAAACAGTGCTGCCGCGCGGGCGTGCAGGCCAAGTTTGTTGATGATGGTGGTGTTTTCGCTGAGCATGGATGTCGTCGTTACTTGTCCAGTTCCCGGTGGCGGCGCTGGGTGTTGCCGTAGTGTTCGCGGAAGCTATTGTACAGTCTTTCGCAGAGATAAACCGAGCGATGTTGCCCACCGGTGCAACCGATGGCCACGGTGAAGTAGCTGCGGTTGGTGGCAACGAATTTGGGTAGCCAGCGGGCCAGGTAGTTGGCGATATCGCTGTACATGGCCTCCACATCCTCGTGCCCTTCGAGGAACTCGATCACCGCCTGGTCGCGGCCGGTGAGGGTGCGCAGGTGCGGTTTCCAGTAGGGGTTGGGGAGGCAGCGCACGTCGAATACCACATCCACATCGGCGGGGATGCCGCGCTTGAAGCCGAAGGACTGGAATTGCAGGGCCATGCTGCCGTGATCCCGGCCCACCACCCGCTGCTTGATCATGTCACGCAGCTCGTGCAGCGTCAGGCTGGTGGTGTCGATGGTGAGGTCGGCGGCGTTGGCGATGGGCTCCAGATAGCGGCGCTCCAGGGCGATGGCGGCAGACAGGTCGGTGGCCTGGCCGCTCAGCGGGTGGCGGCGACGGGTTTCGCTGAAACGCTGGATGAGGACGTTGGAGCGTGCATCCAGGAACAGAATCTCCACGCTCAGCTCGGGTTGCTTGATCTGGTTGAGTAGTTCGGGAAAGCGCTGCAGCTCCTGCCAGGTGTTGCGGGCATCAATGCTGACGGCAAACTTCTGGCTGGCGGGGTGCACGTGCAGCTGCTGCACCAGTGCCGGTAGCAGTGAGGCAGGCAGGTTGTCGATGCAGGTAAAGCCCACATCTTCGAGGACGTGCAGTGCAGTACTCTTGCCTGAGCCCGAGCGGCCACTGATGACAACTAAACGCATACGGCTTTATGGCTCCTGCAGCGGGTAAGTGGTTCAGGACAAAGACGTTAGCGCAGTTTATCCCCGAGCACCAGTGTCCGGAGGATCAGTCGCGCTGGTCCAGGCTGATGGCGGCGGCAAACAGGGATTCGTCGTCTGCGGCGTGCCTCAGGGTCTTGAGAAAGTCCGGATTGTGGAGGCGCTCGGCGATGGCGGCCAGGGTCTGCAGGTGCGCATCGTGAGCCTCTTCCGGGACAATCAGGGCAAACAGTATGTCCACCGGTTGACCATCAATGGACTCGTAGTCGATGGGTGAAGGCAGGGTGACCAGGGCGCCGATGGTGCTGGAGCAGTTGCTCAGCCGGCAGTGGGGTATGGCGATACCCAGGCCCAGCCCGGTGGATCCCAGCCGTTCGCGGGCGGTCAGATTGATAAAGATTTCGTCGGCATTGAGGGCGGGCTGGTCTTCCGAGATGATCAGGGAAAGGACTTCCAGGGCCCGCTTCTTGCTGTTGGCCTCAACACCGCAGCGGGTGCGGTGTTGGGACAGAAATGATTTTACATCCATAAATTCAGCGGTGGTTTCGCATTTTCTCTTTGTGTTTGATCAGCTGGCGATCCAGCTTGTCGGTCAGCAGATCAATCGCGGCGTACATGTCTTCCGATTCGCAGTCGGCGTGGAAGTCTTTTCCGCTGACGTGAATAGAGGCTTCTGCTATCTGGCGTAGTTTATCAACAGTTAGTATCACGTTGGTACTGGTAATTCGATCGTGATGCCGCTCCAGCTTTTCGAACTTGTTACTGACGTAGTCTTTCAGGGCTGGGGTCAGGTCAACATGATGTCCGCTGATGTTGATTTGCATGCGTAGCTCCTATTGTCATGAGTGGACCGGAAGTCGGTGCCTCCGGCGGCGGGGTGACAACCCCGCCTGTTTATCCTAGGGCGACTCATCCGTAGACCCCTTGACGTGGATCAGACCAGACGCTTGCGCTCGTTGGATGCGGGTATGCCGAGGGATTCCCGGTACTTGGCGATGGTGCGGCGCGCCACCTGGATGCCCTGTTCACTCAGCAGGGAGGTGATTTTGCTGTCGCTGAGCGGCTTTTTCGGGTTCTCGGCGGCCACCAGTTTCTTGATGATGGCGCGGATGGCCGTCGAGGAGCACTCTCCGCCGCTGTCAGTGCTGACGTGGCTGGAGAAGAAATACTTGAGTTCGAAAATTCCCTGCGGGGTGTGCATGTACTTCTGTGTGGTCACCCGGGAGATGGTGGATTCGTGCATGCCCACCACTTCGGCGACATCGTGCAGCACCAGCGGGCGCATGGCTTCTGCGCCGTGGTCGAGGAAGCCGCGCTGTTTTTCCACAATACAGGTGGCCACCTTGAGCAGGGTTTCATTGCGGCTCTGCAGGCTCTTCAGGAACCAGCGGGCCTCCTGCAGGTTGTCCCGCAGGAAGGCGTTGTCGGTGCTGCTGTCGGCGCGCTTCACCAGTGCGGCGTAGGAGTCGTTGATCCGCAGTCTGGGGGCGATATCCGGGTTCAGGTTCACAATCCAGCGGCCATCCTGTTTGGTGACAAAGACATCGGGCACCACATACTCGGTCTCCCCGGTGTTGATCAGGTCGCCCGGGCGGGGGTTGAGGGTCTGGATCAGCAGGATGGCATCCCGCAATTGTTCTTCCTTGAGGCGGGTTTTGCGCATCAGCTGTTTGTAATCGCGACTGCCCAGCAGGCCGAGATGATCTTTTACGATCAGTTTAGCATCTGCCAGCGCGGGCGTGGCCGGCGGCATCTGGTTGAGCTGTATCAGCAGGCACTCGCTGAGGTTCTGGCCGGCCACGCCGGGCGGGTCAAACTGCTGCACACGGTGGAGGACGGCTTCCACTTCATCCAGTTCCAGCTCCTCCAGCTCCTGTTCCAGCCCGGAGAAGATCTCCTCGGCGCTGGAGCTCAGCAGGCCGGAAGGCTCAACGGCGTCGATGATGGCCATGGCGATGAGCTGGTCGCGATCTGACATGGGGGTGAGGTTCAGCTGCCACATGAGGTGTTGTTGCAGGGACTCCTCGGAGCTGTTGCGGTTGTCGTAATCGTTCTCTTCCGTGTCCGGTGCCGACAGGCCGGTACCTGTGGGGCCGGATTGGTAGATGTCGTCCCAGCTGGTGTCTACCGGCAGGTCTTCCGGGATGGCGTCGGCCCAGTTGTCGTCACTGCTGCCGGCGCTGTCGCCATCCATGTCGGCGTCGCTGTCAGCGGAAGCGCTTTCGGAGTTGGTGCGGGTATCGCTGTCTGGTGTCTGTTCGTTGCGGTCGTTATTGCTGCGCTGCTCGTCGGCTCCCTGGTCTTCGTCTACCAGTTCGAGCATGGGATTGGAGTCCAGGGCTTCCTGGATTTCCGCCTGAAGATCGAGGGTCGACAGCTGCAGGAGCCGGATGGCCTGCTGCAGTTGTGGGGTCATGGTGAGTTGTTGACCCAGCTTCAGTTGTAAGGACTGTTTCATAGGGTGCAGCGCGTTCGTTTACCGGAATTTCTGGGCGCTCTGCCGGCGGTTGCCAAGGCGGCGGGGTCGCAGAGCGGGAGTATCACTGACGGGTTCGCTGAGGCGCGGTGGCAGTGTCAGATTCAGGTTAGCGGACGCAGGCTGAATTGACAAGCAAATATTGTGCCGAGTTGGCTTGCTTGCGGGTTTTTTGCGGGGGAGGCGGACACTATAAGCTGAATTGGTGCCCGAGGTAAACCTCCCGCACCTGGTCGTTGTTGAGAACGGTCTGCGGGTCTCCCTCGGCGATAATGTGGCCTTCGCTGACAATGTACGCCTTCTCGCAGATGTCGAGGGTCTCGCGCACATTGTGGTCGGTAATCAGTACCCCGATGCCGCGATCCTTGAGGTGCTGGATAATCTGTTTGATATCGCTGACCGAGATGGGATCGACGCCGGCGAAGGGTTCGTCCAGCAAAATGAAGTCGGGGTCGGTGGCCAGGGCACGGGCAATCTCCACCCGTCGCCGCTCGCCGCCGGAGAGCGCCATGCCGAGGCTGTTGGTGAGGTGGGTGATGTGGAATTCCCGCAGCAGCTGGTCCAGCTTCTGCAGGCGCTCGCGGCGATTGAGATCCTTGCGGGTCTCGAGGATGGAGAGGATGTTTTCCGAAACCGTGAGCTTGCGGAAGACCGAGGCCTCCTGGGGCAGGTAGCCAATGCCGGCGCGGGCCCGGCCGTGCATTGCCAGGTGCGTGATGGAGCGGTCATCAATCTCGATCTGGCCTTTGTCGGCCTCGATCAGCCCGGCGATCATGTAAAAGCAGGTGGTTTTACCGGCGCCATTGGGGCCCAACAGGCCAACGATCTGGCCGCTGCTGACCGACAGGGATACGTCGATGACAACGCGGCGTTTCTTGTAGCTTTTGGCCAGGTGTTTGGCGCGTAAAGTTGGCATGTGGTCAGCGGATCCCTGGGGTGTCGGTTCAGTTGCGTTTGGGCTGAATAACAATGTGTACGCGCTCGCCTTCAGTAGTGTTGTTACCTTCGGCGGTAGCGACAGACTCTTTGATGTTGTAGTCGATGCGCTGCCCGGACATGGATGTGCCGTCCGCCTGTGTCAGCGAGGCGTTGGTGGTCAGGTGCAGCATATCGTTGCTGATCAGGTATTCAATGCGTTCACCCCTGGCGGTGACTACCTGCTTATCCGGTGCCGGTTGCTGCTGGTAGTGGGCGGGAGTGCCGGTGGCGATGATGCGGTCCACCTCGTTGTTGACCGAGTGGATCACCACCTTGTCAGCCAGTATGCGCATGCTGCCCTGATCCATCTGCACGGCGCCACTGTAGATGGTGGTGCCGGCTTTCTCGTTGCGCTCTGCCCGGTCCGAGCTGATGTAAATAGGTTGCTCCCGATCGCTGGCTAACGCCCACAGGGAATTGCTGGCAGTGGCGCCCAATGCGCACAAAAGTACACCGCACAGCATTTTACTGAATTTCATGTCTGCCTCGGACTCGCGATAAAAGTTTGATCAGATCCTGTTGCAACATCGCCTGCATGCCGACGGCTTCGGTGGTATTGCCGGGGGCGCTTAGCTTAACAGCTTTGTCGGTCTCGGCGTATTGCTGCCCGGGTTTTACGACCAGTCGGGTAGTGGTGAGTTCCGAGCGTTCGCCGGTGGCGGTGACCTGCCAGATGCGCACGTCACCGCGCAGCTCAATCCACTGGCCATTCTCCCGCGCGGTTCCCTCTTTGGCGGAGAGGTGCCAGGGTGGCTTGTTGTCAGAGTAGAGGGTCAGGCGTGGCTCCGTGAGCTCCGCGTAGTCATCGGGTGTGCGCCGTTTCGGGTGCATCTGGAAGTAGCGCGATTCGCTGGCGCTGAATTCCGAGTGCAGGGCCCCGGCCTCGTCGAAGTGGCGGTCGCTGAGGTTATAGGCGATGTTGGCGGGATAGCTGCTGGGGGCGGCATCTGCGGGGTCTTCGCCCAGCAGGTTCTGCGGCGGGGTGTCCCACAGCAGAATGGCCGCCAGTACCAGGCCGCCAACAATCAGGGGGGTGAGCCAGTTCTTCAGCATAGGGGTTGCGGGCTCAGATCACGCCGGCGCGCAGAATGTCGTGCATGTGAATGAGCCCGATAACGTGTTTGTCGTTATCTTCTACCACCAGTGCCGTGATCTTGCGCTCTTCCATAATGCCCAGTGCTTCGGCTGCCAGTGTGTTGCCGTTGACGGTTCTGGGGTTGGCGGACATGACGTCAGTAATCAGGGCGGTGCTCAGGTCGAGGCCATGATCCACGGAGCGGCGCAGGTCGCCATCAGTGAAGACACCCAGCAGCTGGTTGTCGGTATCGATAATGGTGGTCATACCAAAGCCTTTGGTGGTCATCTCCACCAGCGCCTGTGACAGCGGTGTGGTTGCGGCTACCCGCGGCACTTCGCTGTCCTTGTGCATAATGTCTTCCACTTTCAGCAGCAGTTTGCGGCCCAGTGCCCCGCCGGGGTGGGAAAAGGCGAAGTCCTCGGCGGTGAAGCCGCGAGCTTCCAGCAGGGCCACCGCCAGGGCGTCGCCCATGGCCAGGGTAACGGTGGTGCTGGTGGTGGGGGCCAGGTTGAGCGGGCAGGCTTCGGTCTCGATACTGATGTCCAGCTGCGCACTGGCGGCCAGTGCCAGCGGCGAGTCCGCTTTGCCGGTCATGCTGATCAGGGGTATGCCCATGCGCTTGAGCAGCGGCAGCAGGGTGACCACCTCGGCGGAGGAGCCGGAGTTGGAGATGCCGATGACCACGTCGTCACGGGTGATCATGCCCAGGTCACCATGGCTGGCTTCCCCGGGGTGCACAAAGAAGGAAGGAGTGCCGGTGCTGGCCAGCGTGGCTGCGATCTTGTTGCCAATGTGGCCGGATTTACCCATGCCGGTGACGATGGTGCGGCCACGGCAGTTGAGGATCAATTCGCAGGCTTTGATGAACTGGGCATCAATGCGCGGCGTCAGCGCCTGCACAGCCTCAGCTTCCAGGCGCAGGGTGCGCTGGCCGGACTGGATCAGTTGTTCAGGATTGAGGGGCTTTTGCATGATCTGTTCCGCTGCTTCTGTTGTTCTGTGCGTGGCGACGGGTGGCCGCAGGAGGCGGAATAGTAGCTGATGTTGGCAGGCAACAACAGTCGCCGGTCTGCTTGTTCAGCAGGCGTTCACCCTAGGCTGATGGTATAGTAGCCGCTTCTCTGGTTGGTGGGGGCAAATAGCGCCCACGCCGACGATTATAGTTATAACAGGGCAGTGTTGATAAACGGGGCAGCGGCAGCTGCTGCCGTTGTGGAGAGAGTGAATGCAGGTTTTTAAGAGATTGAGTGTGGTGTCTGGCATGGTGCGGCCCGGGGCTGCGGTGCGGGGATTGGCGCTGGTGCTGGCACTGCTGGCGCTGTCGGTGCAGGCCCGGGCAGAGGAGCTCGGGGCGCCGCAACAGGTGGTGGCGGAAGTCACCGAGCAGGTGTTGGCGGTAGTGCGGGAACAGGGTGCGAAGCTGGACAGTGAGCCAGAGGCCTTTTTCGCCGCGATTGAAGAGGTGTTGGCGCCGGTGGTGGCGTTTGACTTTATTGCCCGCGGGGTGATGGGTAACTATGCGAAAGAGGCGTCAGAGGAGCAGCGCAAGCGTTTCAGTGAAGTGTTCCAGCAGGATCTGGTCAGCACTTATGCCCGTGGACTGGCCATCTACAGTGCCAATCCCATTACCGTGGATCCGGGCTCCGATGCGCAGCAGGGGCAGCGCCGGGTGAGTGTGATCCAGCGGGTGAAAACCGACGCCGGTGAGCACGTGCTGGCTTACACCATGGGTCTGGATCGCAATGACAACCGCTGGAAGCTGCTGAATGTGGTGATCAACGGGGTGAATCTGGGCAATACCTTCCGCTCCCAGTTTGCCCAGGCGATGCAGAAGAGCGGTGACCTGGACAGTGTTATCGAGGGCTGGGGCCGCAACGGCTGAGCCGCCGGCACCCGTGCTGCCTGGAAGGCCGGTTGAGGGTGCGCCCGCCGGCCTTTTTCATTACACTAGCGCCCTTTTTCAGAATTCACCCTGCCGGCCCCGCAGCCGGGGGCTATTATCCAGGAGAGGCGTATGCAACCCGAACAGATTCAGGCGCTGCTGCAGGCACAGATCGCGGACAGCCAGGTGCAGGTCAGCATCGATGGCAGCCACGTCAATGTGGTGGTGGTCAGCCCGGCATTTGAGGGGCTGACTCCGGTTAAAAAGCAGCAGCTGGTTTATGCTGTGTTGTCCGAGCAGATCGCCAGTGGCGTCATTCACGCCGTGCACATGAAAACCTATACCCCCGCGCAGTGGGCTGCAGCACAGTAATTCCATTGCCGTCGGGTACCCAGCGGCACTCAACATAAGAAGGTCAGATCCTCTCAATGGATAAATTAATCATCACTGGTGGTCGCGCGCTGTCCGGCGAAATCCGTATTTCCGGCTCCAAGAACTCGGGGCTGCCCATTCTGGCGGCCACGCTGCTGGCGGATGAGCCGGTGCACATCTGCAACCTGCCGCACCTGAACGACATTACCACCATGCTGACACTGCTGCGCTGTATGGGCGTTGGAGTCACCATTGATGAGCGTATGTGCGTCGAAGTTGATGCCTCCCTGATCAATGATTTCACCGCTCCCTATGAGCTGGTGAAGACCATGCGTGCCTCCATTCTGGTGCTGGGGCCGATGCTCTCCCGCTTCGGGGTGGCCAATGTCTCCTTCCCGGGTGGTTGTGCTATCGGTAGCCGGCCGGTGGATATTCACCTGCGTGGCCTGGAGGCCATGGGGGCCGAGATCGAGGTTGATGGTGGCTATATCCGTGCCCGCAGCAACGGCCGCCTGAAGGGCGCCCATATCTTTATGGATACCGTCACCGTAGGTGGTACCGAAAACCTGCTGATGGCGGCGGCGCTGGCACAGGGCACGACTATTCTTGAAAATGCGGCCCGTGAACCGGAGGTGGTGGACCTGGCCAACTTCCTGGTGGCCATGGGGGCACAGATTGAAGGTATTGGCTCCGATACCCTCACCATTCACGGGGTAGAGCGTCTCACCGGTTGTACCTATCCGGTTATGCCGGATCGTATTGAAACCGGCACCTTCCTCACGGCTGCCGCTGCCGCCCGCGGTCGCGTACTGCTGAAAGACACTGACCAGCACATGCTGGAGGCGGTGTTGCTGAAGCTGGAAGAGGCGGGCGCCTTTATCAATACCGGTAAGGACTGGATTGAGCTTGATATGAAGGGCAATCGCCCCAAAGCGGTGAACCTGAAAACCGCTCCCTATCCGGCTTTCCCCACGGACATGCAGTCGCAGTTCACCGCCATGAATGCGGTGGCTGAAGGCACGGGTACGGTGATCGAGACCATCTTTGAAAACCGTCTCATCCAGATTCACGAGCTCAATCGCATGGGCGCCAGCATCAAGCTGGAGGGCAATACCGCGATTGTCACCGGTGTGGAGCGGCTGAAAGGGGCGCCGGTAATGGCCTCCGACCTGCGCGCGTCTGCCAGTCTGGTGATTGCCGGGCTGGTCGCAGATGGCGAGACGGTGGTGGACCGCATCTACCACATCGACCGCGGCTACGAATGTATCGAAGAGAAACTGCAGCTGCTGGGTGCCAACATTCGCCGGGTGCCCTCCTGACACTGGCCTGACGGGGCCGGTTATTAACTGAACTGAAAGACTGAAGATCATGCCTCAATCCCTGTTGACCATTGCGCTGACCAAAGGGCGCATTCTGAAAGAGACTCTGCCGTTGCTGGCCAAGGCCGGCATTGAGCCGCTGGAAGACATCAGCAGCAGTCGCAAGCTGATCTTCCCCACCACCCAGGACGATGTGCGCCTGCTGGTGTTGCGCGGCAGCGATGTGCCCACCTACGTCACCTTTGGGTCGGCTGATATGGGGATTGCCGGCAAGGACACCCTGATGGAGAGTGGCAGCGACGAACTGTACGAGCCGCTGGACCTGGGTATTGCCCGCTGCCGCCTGATGACCGCCGCAGTGAAAGGCAGCAAGACCCCGGAAGGGCGTATTCGTGTCGCCACCAAGTACGTCAATGTGGCCAAGCGTTACTATGCGGCCCTTGGGCGTCAGGCGGACATTATCAAGCTCTACGGTGCCATGGAGCTGGCTCCCATCATGGAGTTGGCGGACGAGATTGTGGATATCGTGGATACCGGCAACACCCTCAAGGCCAATGGCCTGGAACCCCGCGAGCACATTGCCGACATCAGCTCCCGCCTGGTGGTGAACAAGGCTTCCATGAAAATGAAGCACGAAAAGATTCAGGCGGTCATCGACGCCATTGCCACCGCCGTGTGATGCCGCGGTACCCGCGGATTTGAAGTAGAGAGACGTTATGACTGCTACCACGCCCATTGCCCGCCTGGACGCCAGTGCCGACAACTTTGAACAGCAATTGCAGCAGTTGCTGGCTTGGGAGGCGGTGTCTGACCAGTCAGTGGCCCAGTCAGTGGCCGATATCCTCGCCGCCGTGCGCCAGCGGGGCGATGCCGCAGTGCTGGAGTTCACCAACCGCTTTGACGGCCTGCAGGTCGGGGATATGAATGAGTTGGTGGTGCCGCAGGCGCGACTGCAGCAGGCGCTGGAGAGTATCAGTACCGAGCAGCGCCAGGCGCTGGAGCAGGCGGCGGAGCGGGTGCGTCGCTACCATGAACACCAGCGCCAGGAGTCCTGGCAGTACACCGAGGCGGACGGCACGGTGCTGGGGCAGCAGGTGGTGGCCATGGACCGGGTGGGGTTGTATGTGCCTGGCGGCAAGGCCTCCTATCCCTCGTCTGTGCTGATGAACGCCCTGCCGGCCAAGGTGGCGGGTGTGGGTGAGATTATTATGGTGGTACCCACGCCGCGGGGCGAAGTGAACGATGTGGTGTTTGCGGCGGCGGCCATTGCCGGTGTGGACAAGGTGATTACCATCGGTGGCGCCCAGGCGGTGGCGGCACTGGCCTATGGCACGGAGGCCGTGCCCAAGGTGGACAAGATTGTCGGTCCCGGCAATATCTATGTGGCCACAGCCAAGCGCGCTGTGTTCGGTGAGGTGGCTATCGACATGATTGCCGGGCCGTCGGAAATCCTGGTGGTCTGTGACGGCAAGACCGATCCCGACTGGATTGCCATGGATCTCTTCTCCCAGGCGGAGCATGACGAGCAGGCACAGTCCATCCTGGTATCTCCCGATGCGGAATTCCTGCAGCGGGTGCAGGAGAGTATCGATCGGCTGCTGCCGACCCTGGCCCGTGAGGCCATCGCCCGTCAGTCCCTGAGCGACCGCGGGGCGTTTGTTCTGGTGAGGGATATGGAGCAGGCCATTGAAGTGGCCAATCGTATTGCGCCGGAGCACCTGGAGCTGTCAGTGGGTGCGCCGGAGCAGTACCTGCCGCAGATTCGCCACGCCGGCGCTATCTTCCTGGGGCGTCACACACCGGAGGCCCTGGGCGACTACTGTGCCGGGCCTAACCACGTGTTGCCCACCTCGGGTACCGCCCGTTTCTCCTCGCCGCTGGGGGTGTATGACTTCCAGAAGCGCAGCTCCATTATCAACTGTTCCCCGGAAGGCGCGTCCGTCCTCGCACGGGTGGCTTCGGTGCTGGCCCGCAGCGAGTCGCTGGAAGCTCACGCCCGCTCGGCTGAATACCGCATCAAGGATTAAGGCTGCTGCAGAGGGGCTGGCCATCATGAGGGGCCGGCCTTGTAGCCGGCCACGGGCCCCTATTGCGGGGTCGGCTTGGTGCCCAGTACGGCATTCACAACCTGTTGTTTTCCGTTGCGGATAATCCCCAGCTCCACCGGGTCGCCGGGATGCCCCTGGGCCACCTGGTGCATGCTCAGGCGACCATCGATAACCAGGGTGTCGTTGATACGCAGGATGATATCCCCCGGGCGCAGCCCTGCCTGATGGGCGGGCCCCTGATTGTAGATGGCGGTTATGATGACGCCGTTGCTTTCGCTGAGACCAAAGGATTGCGCCAGCTCCGGTGACATCTGTTGTGCTTCAATTCCCAGCCAGCCCCTGACAACCTTGCCGTAACTGACCAGATCGTGCATCACCTTGATGGCGGTATCGGCCGGGATGGCAAAGCCAATTCCCACCGAAAAGCCGGTTCTGTCGAGGATGGCGGTGTTGATGCCCAGCAGCTTGCCGTCGGCATCGATCAGTGCGCCGCCGGAGTTGCCGGGGTTGATGGCGGCGTCGGTCTGCAGGTAGTTCTCGTAAGTGTTGATGCCGAGCCCATAGCGGCCGGTGGCACTGATAATGCCCTGGGTGACGGTCTGGCCAACTCCGAACGGGTTGCCGATGGCCAGCACCACATCGCCGATGCGGGCGTTGGCGGGGTCACCCACCTGGATTGCCTGCAGCTTTTTCAGTTCTATCTTGAGTACCGCCAGATCGCTCTCCGGGTCGGTTCCCACCAGTTTGGCCTGGGCTTCGCGGCCATCCTGCAGCAGCACCAGAATTTCGTCGGCGGCGTCAATGACATGGTTGTTGGTGAGCAGGTAGCCGTCATTGCTGATGATCACCCCCGAGCCCAGGGCCGACTGCATACGCTCTTGTTGGGGCAGATCCGAATTGTTGAAAAAGTGCCGGAACAGCGGGTCGTCCAGCATGGGGTGACGGCGTCTTTTCAGGGTTTTGCGGGTATAGATGTTGACCACCGAGGGGGCGGCATTGTGGACTGCGTCGGCGTAGGAGCGGGGCTCGGTAATGGCCTGGCCGGATTGTGTTGCCGGTGTGGCGAGCGCCGGTTGTTCGTTGTTGCTGCCACTGTCAGGCAGGCGCAGCCAAAGGATAATGCACAGGCCCAGCAGCGTGCCGGTCGCCAGGGGCCAGGCCCAATAGCTGTGGGATTTTCGGGGTGACATGAAGAGCCTTGTCTGGGGGTGGTTAGGGGCGTGTTTCCTGGCGGCCGGGGCGGGAATCAGCTGCGCGGTGGTTCCGGATCCTGGTTGGAATCGTCCTGGCGCAGGTCGAAGTCCTCGCTCAGCTGGCCTTTGGCACCGGGCTCCCGTGGCGCCCAGTCTCGGGGCGCCTCAATGCTGTTGTCACCGTCATCGTTGGCCTGGGTGTTGTGGGACAGCAATTTGCCATCGGCGGCGTCGATCAGCTGGCGGCTGATGTCCGGGTTAGTCAGCTTCAGGGCGCTGCTGGCCAGGTGTTCGTGGACCTCCTTATAGCTGTGGGTGAGGCGGTTCACCAGCTGTGAGGTCTCCATGAAATGCTCGGTCACTTCCTGCTGGTAGTTGCGCAGCTTTTCTTCGGTGTTTTGCAGGCGCTGTTCCAGCTCTTTGCTCTGCTGCTGTTGTTGCGGATTCATGCCTTTGACCGCCAGTGCGCCTATGGCACAGCCAACCAGCAGGGTGATCACAGCGATAATGATAAGAGTAGTGAGACTGAACACGTTGCGCTCCTGAGTCGGCGGCCGGAGGTAAGTCGGGGCCAGTTGCAGACGGCTCCCACCTCAAGATGGTGTTTTGGTATTATAAACAGCTTCTTAGTTACTTTGCTCCTGTTTGGCGGATGAGTCCGACCAAGGTCGGGTTGCATTGTTGTCGGTCGGGAAAAGGACATGAGTAATCAGGAACCCTCCACTACGCTCCCAGCCCCCTTTGCCGGGCGCGATGCGCCTGTTTGGCTGCCCGGCGGTGCCGGAATAATTGAGGCCCGTATCAGTGAGCCGGCGACGGCCGGTGCGTTGGCGGGGCAGGCGCTGGTGGCCGTGGTGTGTCATCCCCATTCGCTGCACGGTGGCAGCATGGACAATAAGGTGGTCACCACGCTGGCGCGCGGTTATCGCGACCTGGGGGTGCCGGTGTTGCGCTTCAATTTCCGCGGTGTGGGTGCCAGTGCCGGCCAGTTCGATAACGGCGCCGGTGAGAGTGAGGATCTGTTGCAGGTGGTGGCGTGGGTGCGCCAGTGCTATCCGCAGGCGCGGCTACTGCTGGCGGGCTTCTCCTTTGGTTCGGCGGTGGCCGCCCGCGCCAGTCATCAGCTTGACGGGTTGTTGCAACACCTGGTGCTGGTGGCGCCGCCGGTGGAGCGCTATCCCTACGATCAGGCTGGTCGCTTCTGTGCGCCGCTGACAGTGGTCATGGGAGATCAGGATGAGCTGGTGGATGCGGCTGGTGTCTATCGCTGGGTGGAGGAGTTGCAGAGTGAAGTGACACTGTTGCGCTACCCGGAGATGACCCACTTTTTCCATGGTGGCCTGGGTCCGCTGCGGCAGGACCTGATGCAGGCCGTGGCGCAGCACTGCCCTGACTAACGGGTGAAAACAGTCGATTTACCGTATTAACCTTGTCTGTCCGGCAGTGCGCCGCTAGAGTGTGCGCCGCGCCGGAATGCTGTCTGTAAGAGTTATCGCTATGCCTCAACAAGCCTCTGCTACCCCCCTGGAACGCTATCACAATGATCTGCAGCGGGAAGGATTTCGTCACGACCCGGCGCAAGAGATGGCGGTGCGCCACCTGCAGGATCTGTATGAGCGGCTGGTGGCCGATTGGCGGGCGGAGCAAAACCAGAAAGGACTGCTGGCGAAGCTGAAAGGGCTGGGGGGCAACAAGTCCCGTCCGCTGCAGCGCGGGCTCTATTTCTGGGGCGGGGTAGGGCGCGGCAAGACCTACCTGATGGACAATTTCTTCGAGAGCCTGCCCTTTCCGCAGAAGATGCGTGCCCACTTCCACCGCTTTATGCGCCGTGTGCACCAGGAGCTGAAAACCCTGGGTGGTAAAAAGAACCCGCTGGAGATTGTGGCCGACCGGCTGGCGGCAGAGGCGCGGGTGATCTGTTTTGACGAGTTCTTTGTGTCGGACATTACCGATGCCATGATTCTCGGCAATCTCATCCAGGCCCTGTTTGATCGCGGCGTCTCGCTGGTGGCCACCTCCAATATTGTGCCGGATGGCCTGTATAAGGACGGCTTGCAGCGGGCCCGTTTCCTGCCCGCCATCGCCATGCTCAATGAGCACACGCTGGTGGTGAATGTGGATGGCGGGGTGGATTACCGCCTGCGGGCACTGGAGCAGGCCGAGCTCTACCACTATCCGCTGGATGCGGCGGCCGATGCCAGCCTGCTGGCCAGCTTTGAAAGCCTGGTGCCGGATAAGCAGGAGATTCGTGCCGACGTGGAAATCGAGGTGGAGGGGCGTCCGATCCTGGCCCGCTTTGAGGCTGAAGATGTAGCCTGGTTTGACTTTAAGGCCTTGTGTGACGGACCGCGTTCGCAGAACGATTACATCGAACTGGCGAAAGAGTATCACGCGGTGCTGGTGGCCAATGTGCCTTGCCTGGGGCGTGATACCGACGATCAGGCGCGCCGCTTCATCAACCTGGTGGACGAGTTCTACGACCGCAACGTCAAATTGATTGTCTCCGCCGAGATGCCACTGGCGGAGATCTACGCCGGCGGCAAGCTCAATTTCGAATTTGAGCGCACCACCAGCCGCCTGCTGGAGATGCAGAGCAAAGAGTATCTGGCTGCCCCTCACCGCCCCTGAGGCGTTAGTTCGGGTGGCGGCCAGAAGGGTGGGGCATTCCTGACCGGGAACGCTGGGCCCTGTCCGGGAGAAGGCCCTAAGTGGCTCTGGCGCCAGCTTGCAAAGCCTGCCCAGTATCCGTATAATCCGCGCTCCCAATTTGTTGGGCAATATTTAGCTCGTCATCTTATTGACTTGTCGAAGATTTTTAACACGTCGAAGGCACTACAACATGAAGACATATACTGCCAAATCGGAATCAGTCCAGCGCGACTGGTACGTAATCGACGCAGAAGGCAAGACTCTGGGCCGCATGGCTGCCGAGATTGCGACCCGTCTGCGCGGTAAGCACAAGCCGGAATACACCCCACACGTGGATACCGGTGATTACATTGTTGTTATCAACGCCGCTAAAGTGGCTGTGACCGGCAACAAGGCCAAAGATAAAATGTATCACGCTCACACCGGCTTCCCCGGTGGCCTGAAGTCCATCAGCTTCGAAAAGCTGATCCAGAAGGCCCCTGAGCGCACCATTCAGAGCGCTGTGAAGGGCATGCTGCCCCGTGGTCCTCTGGGTCGCGCCATGTTCAAGAAGCTGAAAGTTTACCCAGGCGCCGAGCATCCACATGCGGCTCAGCAGCCTAAAGAACTGAACGTCTAATCAGGAGCGGATACAACATGGCAGCAACACAATACTACGGCACCGGTCGCCGTAAGACTTCCACCGCTCGCGTATTCATTACTCAGGGCACTGGCAATATCGTTGTTAACGACAAGTCTCTGGACGACTACTTCGGTCGTGAAGTGGCCCGCATGATCGTGCGTCAGCCTCTGGAGTTGGTGGATATGACTGAAAAGTTTGATGTAAAAGTAACCGTTAAAGGCGGTGGTAGCTTCGGTCAGGCGGGTGCTATCCGTCACGGCCTGACCCGTGCCCTGATGGAGTATGATGAGACCCTGCGTAAGTCTCTGCGTGCCGCTGGTTACGTTACCCGTGACGCCCGTGAGGTTGAGCGTAAGAAAGTGGGCCTGCGTAAAGCCCGTAAGAAGCCTCAGTTCTCCAAGCGTTAATTGGATTTGTGGCTGCTGTGTGGGCATTCATGTTCATCCTGCAGCGCACATAAAAGTTTTGCCCGGACTGGTTTCAGTCTGGGCTTTTTTTTGCCTGTTCCAGATCAAATACCCTTATATGACAAGTGGTTTTGCCTTGTCAGTCGGGGGTAACTTCTTTAATATGTGGCGATTTTTTAAAAACTGTCCGACTCAACCGTAAACCTTTGGAATTCAGTAAGTTACTGGATGTTTTCAGCGGTCTTACCGCGTTGGGCAACAGTAGCGCTGTAATGGGAGAAAGACGTCATGAGCAATGACGGAGTGAATAAAGGACGGCGCCGTTTCCTGACGGCAGCTACCTCCGTGGTAGGTGCTGCAGGTGCTGTGGGTGTGGCCGTTCCTTTTGTGGCTTCTTGGAATCCAAGTGCCAAGGCGAAAGCCGCAGGCGCCCCTGTAAAAGCTAACCTTGCCAAGATCGAGCCGGGCCAGATGGTGGTCGTCGAGTGGCGAGGCAAGCCGGTCTACGTGGTGCGCCGCACGCCGGAGATCCTGGCTAACCTGCCAAAAATGAACGACAAGCTGCGCGATCCCGAGGCTCTGGAGCTACAGCAGCCGGAGTACGTCAAGGGTATTGCCCGCAGTATTCCCGGTCATGAAGAGTTCCTGATCCTGCTGGGTCTGTGTACGCACCTGGGTTGTGCGCCGATGTTCCGCCCCGAAGTGGGTGCCGCGGATCTCGGTGGTGCCGAGTGGCTGGGAGGCTTCTTCTGTCCTTGTCACGGTTCCAAGTTCGACCTTGCCGGTCGCGTGCTGAAAGGCGTTCCCGCTCCGTTGAACCTTGAGGTTCCCCCGCATAAGTACGAAACCGACACCGTGGTTACCATCGGTGTGGATCAGGAGGCTTGAGCATGAATTGGATGACTAACCTGGTCAATTGGGTAGACGCTCGCCTGCCGATCGTGCGCACGTGGGAAACCCACATGAGCAAGTACTACGCGCCGAAGAACTTTAACTTCTGGTACTTCTTTGGTGTGCTCTCCATCCTGGTTCTGGTAAACCAGCTGCTGACCGGCATCTGGCTGACCATGAACTTTACCCCCAGCGCTGAAGAAGCGTTTGCGTCTGTTGAGTACATCATGCGCGACGTGGATTACGGCTGGCTGCTGCGTTACATGCACTCCACCGGGGCTTCGGCCTTCTTCGTGGTTGTCTACCTGCACATGTTCCGCGGCCTGCTGTACGGCTCCTACAAGGCGCCCCGCGAGCTGGTGTGGATCTTCGGTATGACCATCTACCTGGCGCTGATGGCAGAAGCCTTCATGGGCTACGTACTGCCCTGGGGTCAGATGTCCTACTGGGGCGCACAGGTGATCGTATCCCTGTTCGGTGCTATCCCGGTTGTGGGCGATGCGCTGGTTGAGTGGATCCGTGGTGACTTCCTGATTTCCGGTGCCACCCTGAACCGCTTCTTCTCCCTGCACGTGGTGGCCCTGCCTATCGTGATCCTGGCGCTGGTTGTGCTGCACATCCTGGCCCTGCACGAAGTGGGTTCCAACAACCCCGATGGTGTTGAGATCAAGAAGAACAAGGACGAAAACGGTATTCCTAAAGACGGCGTACCTTTCCACCCGTTCTACACCGTGCACGACCTGGTGGGTATCTGCGTCTTCCTGTTCGTATTCTGTTTTGTCATCTTCTTCCTGCCGGAAATGGGTGGCTTCTTCCTTGAGTACGCCAACTTTGAAGAGGCTAACGGCCTGAAGACTCCGCCGCACATTGCGCCGGTCTGGTACTTCACCCCGTTCTACGCTGTGCTGCGTGCGGTGACTTTCGACCTGGGTCCATTGAGCTCCAAGTTCCTTGGCCTGGTGGGCATGGGTGGTGCGATTGCGATCCTGTTTGTCCTGCCCTGGCTGGACAAGAGCCCGGTTAAGTCCATGCGTTACAAGGGCTTTATGCCACGCATATCGCTGATGGTGTTTGCAGCCATGTTCGTGGTGCTGGGTTACCTGGGTGTTAAGTCGCCAACTCCTGAGCGTACCATCCTGTCTCAGCTGGCAACCGTCTATTACTTTGCCTACTTCCTGCAGATGCCGATCTTCACTAATCCGCAGGGTAACAGCAAAGGTCCTGTGAGCATTGTGATCTCGCTGTTGCTGGGCTTCTGGTTGTTCTACATCACCTTCTTCACCGCGGTGGAGTACCACTCAATAGTACTGACTGGTTTCGGTGTGCTGCTGGCGCTGTTTGTTGCCGCCACTCCATGGCTGACTGCCAAAGACAGTGTTCAGCAAGAGCCAACCCGTACCCAGGCCAAGGGTCTGCCAGCGATGCTGGTATGGGGTGGTTTCCTGTTGTTCCTGGTGTTGACCATTGCGCCTATCAAGGCGGTAGCTGCAGGTGGTGCCTTTGAGTGTGGCGCTATCCCCTGTGATCACATGGAGCCGGACCTGAAGGACAAAGAGTCCCTGCAGCGCGGTGCCAAGTGGTTTGCCAACTACTGCATGGGTTGTCACTCGGCCAAGTTCTCCCGCTACGAGCGCGTAGCGGACGACCTGGGTATCCCCCATGACGTGATGATGGCGAACATGGTATTTGGCGATCAGAAAATCGGTGACCTGATGAAGATCCCGATGCAGCCGGCTGAATCCAAGGCCTGGTTCGGTGCTACCCCGCCGGACCTGACCCTGGTGGCCCGCTCCCGTTCGCCCGAGTGGCTCTACACCTACCTGCGTAACTTCTACAAGGATGACAGCCGTCCTACCGGGGTGAACAACAAGGTGTTCGACAAGGTGGCCATGCCGCACGTGATGCTGGAGCTGCAGGGTCTGCCTGAGTGTGCCCCGGGTCCTGTGCTGGATCACCACGGGCACATCAAGCGTGACACTGTTACCGGTGCCCCGATCGCCGATGCACCTTGTGGCAGCCTGAAGGTTGGCGCCGAGAAGGGCAGCATGAGCACTGAAGAGTTCGACGAGGCCGTCTATGACCTGGTGAACTTCCTCGAGTACGTGGCTGAGCCAATGGCCCTTGAGCGTGAGCGCCTGGGCATGTGGGTACTGCTGTTTATCGCGGTATTCTTCGTGTTTGTTTATCTGCTGAACCGCGAGTATTGGAGAGATATCCACTAAGACGCGGTACAACAGTTTTTCCGGGCGGGCTGCTTGTAAGGGCACCCCGCCCGTTTGTGTTTTAATTTTCCAGAGATTGAGGTGAGCCTAATGGGCGTTGTGGCCAAGCGTTCTTCCATGACCTACTTTTCCGATGCTGCGGATCACTACAGCCACCGCGTGCGCATCGTATTGGCAGAGAAGGGTGTATCTGTCGACATCATTGATGTGGACCCCAAAAACAAGCCTGAAGAGCTGGCTGAACTGAATCCCTACAATGCGCTGCCGACTCTGGTGGATCGTGATCTGTCGCTCTACGAAACCAAGGTGATGATGGAGTACCTGGACGAGCGCTTCCCGCACCCGCCCCTGCTGCCTGTCTACCCAGTTGCCCGCGCCCAGAGTCGTCTGTGGATGCATCGCATCGAGAAGGACTGGAGTCCGCTGGTGGATATCATTCTTGGTGGCAAGAACAAGGAAGCGGCCGCGAAAGCGCGCAAGGAGCTGAAGGACAGCCTGCTGACCATCGCCCCGATCTTCTCCGAGCTGCCTTTCTTTATGAGTGAAGAGTTCACCATCGTTGACTGCTGTCTGGCGCCGATCCTGTGGCGTCTGCAGGTGATGGAGATTGAACTGCCGAAAACCAAGCAGGCCAAGCCGCTGCAGGATTACATGGACCGTCTGTTTGCCCGTGAATCTTTCCAGGAAAGTCTCACTGAGATGGAAAAAGAGATGCGCCTCTAAGGGCGCATCGCTGTTATGAGCCGAATCAGGGAGTACCGCCCATGGGTATGACGTCCAGTCGCCCCTACATGATCCGCGCGTTGTATGAGTGGATCATCGACAACAACTGCACGCCCTACCTGTTGGTTGACGCTCACGCTCCCGGCGTGAAAGTGCCACTGCAGTACGTGAATAAAGATGGCCAGATCGTTCTTAATATCGCCCCCAGTGCGGTAATGGGGCTGGTTATCGAAAATGGCTCAGTGGCTTTTAATGCCCGCTTTGGCGGTATTCCCACCGATATCTTTGTGCCCTGCAGTGGTGTGCTCGGAATCTACGCCCGGGAGAACGGCCAGGGTATGATTTTCGAGCCGGAACCACACCCGGATCCGGATCCAACCGACCCGGAAACCGACGGTTCTGAGCCAGAATCAAAATCGGGCGCCAAGCGCCCGAGTCTGAAAGTCGTTAAGTAAAAAGCAGGACGCTGCGCTTCCAGGTCGCTTCGCTACTAGGCACTAGGAAAAGCAGGGGGGTACAATCCTGCAGCTCCTAGCTCCTAGCTCCTAGCTCCTAGCTCCTAGCTCCTAGCTCCTAGCTCCTAGCTCCTAGCTCCTAGCTCCTTTTACTGCTGCAACTCCTTCTCGCCAAACTCCCCGGCAAACAGCGGGCTGGAGAGATAGCGTTCGCCGGAGTCTGGCAGGATCACCACAATATTCTTACCGGCGTTTTCCGGCAGTTCAGCCTGGCGCAGTGCGGCGCACATGGCGGCACCGCTGGAGATGCCGGCCAGAATACCTTCTTCCCGCATCAGTCGGTGCGCCATGGCCATGGCCTCTTCATTGCCAATCTGTTCGGTGCCATCGATGATGGAGAGGTCCAGATTTTTGGGCACAAAGCCGGCACCGATACCCTGAATCTTGTGGGGGCTGTGGGTCAGTTCCTCACCGGCCAGGGTCTGGCGAATCAGCGGTGAAGACTCGGGTTCAACCGCTACCACCTTCACATTCAGCCCGGCGCTCTGCTTCAGGTAGCGACCGGTGCCGGAGATGGTACCGCCGGTACCGACGCCTGCCACCAGCACATCCACCTTGCCGTCCAGGTCCTTGTAGATCTCCGGGCCGGTGGTCTTTTCATGGATGGCCGGGTTGGCGGGGTTTTCAAACTGGCGTGGCATGAAGGTGTTGTCCGGGTCGGCCGCCACCAGCTCTTCCGCTTTGGCAATGGCCGCCTTGATGCCCAGTTCACCGGGGGTCAGTTCGAGGTTGGCACCCAGCGCCTTGATCAGCTGGCGACGCTCCAGGCTCATGGTGCTGGGCATGGTCAGGGTCAGCTTGTAGCCGCGGGCGGCACAGACGAAAGCCAGGGCGATACCGGTATTACCGCTGGTGGGTTCCACCACTTTCATGCCGGGCTTCAGCAGGCCGCGCTGCTCGGCGTCCCAGATCATGTTGGCGCCGATACGGCACTTGACGGAGAAGGCGGGATTGCGGGATTCCAGCTTGGCGTAGACGTTCTTGTCGGTCAGGTGGCGAACCCGGACCAGTGGCGTGTTGCCGATGCTCTCGGCATTGTCCTCAAATACGTGTGACATGGGGGCTCCTTGCGGGGTTAATGGTGCGCAACCCGGTAATTGTAGCGCCTGAAGCAGACGCGGGTGAAACCTTGTGTGCTTATGCCCCCGAAGAGGGCAGTCTACTGCAGGGAGAGGGCCAGCTTCTGGGAGGCGGGTGCGAGACTGAAAGTGCCGCTCAGGTTGAGGGTGAGGTCCATCAGTTCGTCCCAAGGGTCGGCATCGCGCAGTCCTTTGATGGATTTGTCGATGGCGTTGGCCTTGCGCAGCAGGGTGTTGAGCTGGGGCAGTCGCAGCCGTTGCAGGGCGCCGCGCACCAGTGGCTTGCGCTTGTCCCAGACGCCCTGTGACTGGGCGGCGCGATCAAAGGGCTGGCCCTGCTGTTGCTGCAGCAGGATCTGGTTGAGGGTGCGGATCTCCCGCGCCAGTGCCCACAGGATCACGGTGGCGTCGGTGCCTTCGCCGCGCAGCCCCTGCAAGGTGCGCACGGCGCCGCGTGCGTCGCCGTGCAGGGCGCGATCAATCAGGGAGAAAACGTCGTAACGGGCGCTGTCGGCGACGCTGCCGGCAACGGTTTCGGCGGTGATGAAATTGTCCGTGGCCAACAGCTTGAGCTTTTCAATCTCCTGCACCGCGGCCAGCAGGTTACCTTCGGTACGCGCAGCCAGCAGTTCTACGGCGTGGCGGTCGGCGCGCAGGCCGGCCTGTTGGATACGCTGCTCTATCCAGCGCGGCAGTTGGGGGCCGGCGATGGGCCATATCTGCACCACGTCACCGCAACTCTCGATGGCCTTGAACCACTTGCTGCGCTGGGCACTGCCGTCCAGTTTGGGGGTCACCACCAGCAGCAGGTTGTCTTCCGAGGGGTTGCTGCAGTATTCCAGCAGCGCCTTGCTGCCCTTGTCACCGGGCTTGCCGTTGTCGATGCGCAGTTCCAGGATTTTGCGTTCCGCAAACAGGGACAGGCTGTTGGCAGCGGTGAGCAGGCCTTCCCAGTCAAAACCGGCGTCAGCGTGATAGAGCTCGCGTTCGCTGAAACCGTTGGCGCGGGCCTGCTGCCGGATCTGGTCACAGGTTTCCTGGGCCAGCAGCGGCTCGTCGCCACACACCAGGTAGACTGGTGCCAGTTGGCGCTTCAGCGCGGCGGCCAGCTGGTCAGGGCGCAGCTTGGCCATCGTCGCCTGCTGCTGCAGTGGCCTGGCTGACAAATTGCAGCCGGCGGATAATCTGCTGGATCAGGTTGGCGCGCAGCTCGCGCTCAATCAGTTTCTCCTCTTCGGCGATGGCCACCACGGCGTTGCGATCGAAGTTGTAGGAGCGCAGCGCCATGGCTTCAGAGGTGGGGGCCAGCACCGTGCCGGCGCGGTCGGTGAGCAGGTAGTTCACACTCAGTGTCAGCTCATACTCCGAAGCCAGTGCCTCGTTGCCCACTGACACCACGCGACGATCACGCCGTTCCTTGCTCAGGCGAATCTGGTACTGGGCGCTGCCGGCGTCCTGACTGACGCTGACGTCGCTGGCTGTCAGTGCCCGGCGTAGTTCCGAGGCGAGTTCGCCGTGCTGGTTGTCAGCCTTGACGTAAACGCTGTCGATGGCCAGTTCTGCGGTGGTGCTGCCGCGCAGGTGCCAGCCACAGGCGCTCAGCAGGCTGGTGACCAGCAGCAGGCAGGTGGCGGCGATCAGCTGTTTCATAGAGTGTCCCTAAATTCCGCTGGGTAGAGTGGGTTGGCCGTTATTTCACCGCAAAGGTGACCAGCTTGCCAGGGACCACCTTGCACATCTTGATCTCCTTGCCCTCGATGAACTTCTGCACATTCTCGTTGGCTTTGGCGATGGCGATGATGCTCTCCTCGTCGGCGTTGGCTGCCACTTCGAGTTTGGCCCTTACCTTACCATTGATCTGTACCACCATCTCAATGGAGGTTTTCACCAGAGCGGCTTCGTCAACCTGTGGCCAGCCGGCATCCACCACGTTGTCGCCATTGCCCAGCTCCAGCCACAGGCTGTGGGCAATGTGGGGAACGATTGGTGCCAGCAGCAGGATGGCTGCCTGCAGCGCTTCACGTTCCACCGCCAATCCCTGGGCTGATTCGCGGTCGGCACCGCGGGTGATGTCGTTAAGCAGTTCCATCACGGCGGCCACGGCGGTGTTGAAAGTCTGGCGACGACCGTAATCGTCGCTTACCTTGGCGATGGTCTCGTGAGCCTTGCGGCGCAGGTCGCGTTGGGCATCGTTCAGTGCATCTGCATCCAGCGCGCCCGGTTGGCCGGCCAGCAGGTGGCCCTGCACGGTCTTCCACAGGCGGCGCAGGAAGCGGCTGGCGCCTTCCACGCCGGAGTCGCTCCACTCCAGGGTCTGCTCCGGCGGTGCGGCAAACATGGTGAACAGACGCACGGTGTCGGCGCCGTACTGGTCCACCGCGGTCTGCGGATCGATACCGTTGTTCTTGGATTTGGACATCTTGGTCATGCCGCCCATCTCCAGTTCACCGGCTTGCGGGTGAACCGCCTTGATCACCTTGCCCTTGTCGTCCTTCTCCAGCTGCACGTCGGCGGGGTTGAACCACGTCTTGCTGCCGTCGTCATTCTGCTTGTAGAAAGAGTCGGCCAGTACCATGCCCTGGCACAGCAGGCGCTTGAAGGGTTCATCGCTGGCGACCAGGCCTTCGTCGCGCATCAGCTTATGGAAGAAGCGGGCGTAGAGCAGGTGCAGGATGGCGTGTTCAATACCGCCCACATACTGATCCACCGGCAGCCAGTAGTTGGCGCGCTCCGGGTCCAGCATGCCCTGCTCAAAGTCGGGACAGGTGTAGCGGGCGTAGTACCAGCTGGACTCCATAAAGGTGTCGAAGGTGTCGGTCTCGTGCTCGGCACCGGCGGCGTACCAGTCGGCCTTGCGCCACTCGGGGTCGGACTTGATGGGGCTGCTGGTGCCGTCCATCACCACATCTTCCGGCAGCAGTACCGGCAGGCGCTCGGCCGGTACCGGAATCTCGCCGCCCTCGGGCAGGTTGAGCATGGGGATGGGGGCGCCCCAGTAACGCTGGCGGGAAACGCCCCAATCGCGCAGGCGGAAGTTGGTTTTTACGGAGCCTTTGCCGGCTTCCTGCAGGGCCTTGGCGATGGCGTCGAAGGCTTTCTTGAAATTGAGGCCGTCGAATGCGCCGGAGTTGACCAGCTGGATATCGGTCTTGCGGGCGTACCACTCCTGCCAGGCGCCGGTGTCAAAGGCATCGTCTTGCTTGTCGGTGCTGGCGATGACCTGCTTGATGGGCAGCTGGTATTTGCTGGCGAAGGCGAAGTCGCGCTCGTCGTGGGCCGGCACTGCCATTACCGCGCCGGAGCCGTAATCCATCAGCACGTAGTTGGCCACCCACACCGGGACCTCTTCGCCGGTCAACGGGTGTTTGGCGCGCAAGCCGGTGTCCATGCCCTTCTTTTCCATGGTGGCCATGTCGGCCTCGGCCACGGAGTTGGTTTTGCACTCCTGGATAAAGGCGGCCAGCCCGGTGTTGTCCGCTGCCAGTGCCAGGGAGATAGGATGCTCGGCCGCCAGACTCACATAGGTCACACCCATGAGGGTGTCGGGGCGGGTAGTGTAGACATCAAACGTGTTGTGACCGGCCACTTCGGTGGTAAGGTCGAAGGTCATCTCCACGCCCCTGGATTTGCCAATCCAGTTCTTCTGCATGGTTTTGACCTGCTCCGGCCAGTCGGGCAGCTGATCCAGACTCACCAGCAGCTCATTGGCGTAGTCGGTGATCTTGATAAACCACTGCGGGATCTCCTTGCGCTCTACCAGCGCACCGGAGCGCCAGCCACGGCCGTCGATGACCTGCTCGTTGGCCAGTACGGTCTGGTCAACCGGATCCCAGTTGACGGTAGCCATCTTCTTGTAGACCAGGCCTTTCTCGTACAGGCGGGTAAAGAACCACTGCTCCCACTTGTAGTAGTCGGGCTGGCAGGTGGCCAGTTCACGGCTCCAGTCAAAGCCGAAGCCGAGGCTCTTCAGCTGGCCCTTCATATACTCGACGTTGCTGTAGGTCCAGTTGGCCGGCGCGGTCTTGTGCTGGATGGCGGCGTTCTCCGCCGGCAGGCCGAAGGCGTCCCAGCCCATGGGATGCAGCACGTTCTTGCCCTGCATGCGCTGGTAGCGGGCGATCACATCGGTGATGGTGTAGTTGCGTACGTGCCCCATGTGCAGCTTGCCGCTGGGGTAGGGGAACATGGCGAGGCAGTAAAACTTCTCCCGCTGTGCATCTTCGCTGACGGCAAATGTGTTGTTCTGGTCCCAGTGCTGTTGCGCCTGGGCTTCAATGACCGATGGCTGGTATTGCTCTTCCATAGTCTCCGTGGACCTGTCAGGGGCACAGCGCACAAAGGCGCCGCGCGGGGGCTAATCTGGCTGCCGGGCCCGGGGCCCGCAAAGCCGCACATTATAGGGGTTGCGCCGCGAGAAAGCGATGCGCCCACCGGTCGCGACGTTTGCCGGGACGGTGTCGCCGGTGGCACTATGTGGGGCATTCGGGATGACTTATTTACGTGCCAGGAAGCCAGTCAACGTGCAGCTACACTATCTCCTTAAAACCCTGATTCTGCCGCCGGCATCCCTGTTTCTGCTGGCGCTCGCTGGCCTGCTGCTGTTGTGGCGCTGGCGCCGCCTGGGGGTAACCCTGCTGGCAGGTTCGTTGCTGGGCCTGTGGCTGCTGGCCACACCGCAGTTTTCCGGTTTTTTGCTGCGCCAGCTGTGGGATCAGTACCCGCCACTGGCGCAGGCCGGTGTGGATGAAGCGGGTGGCGCCCGGGCGATTGTGGTACTGGGGGGCGGGCAGAGAAACAGCGCCGGGGAGTTTGGCGGAGCCCCCACCATCAAGGCGATCTCGCTGGAGCGCCTGCGTTACGGGGCGTGGTTGCAGCGCCGCAGCGGGTTGCCGCTGCTGGTGACCGGCGGTCGGGTTTACAGCGCCATGGCCGAGAGCGAAGCGCAGATGATGGCGGCCATTGTGCAGCAGGAGTGGGGCGGTGGTGAGGTGTGGCAGGAAGATGGCAGCCGCACCACCTGGGAAAATGCTGCTAACGCGGCAACCTTGCTGCGGGCAAGGGGTATCAGCCACATCCTGCTGGTGACCCATAGCTGGCATATGCCGCGGGCGGCGTGGTCCTTTCGCCAGCAGGGGCTGGAGGTGATCCCGGCGGGAGTGGGTTATCCCGGCGTGGACAGCGCTTCTCTCAACCCGTGGCTGGAGTGGCTGCCCAGCGCCTCCGCGTTGACCAACAGTTATTATGCGTGCCATGAGTGGCTGGGATTGCTCACCTACCGTTGGCAGCATGGTTAGACTGCCCTCTATTGGTGCGCGAAAGGTGTTTGGTGCCCAACCTTTGTCCGGTTTGCCGGTAAGCTAATGGTGTCGGGCCTGTGACGCAGGCTCGCCACTGCCATATCGGAGGGCAGGGCCGGAGTTTGGGGTTGCTGGCACGGGCTTTGCTGAGGGGCTTCTGGGAGAGTGACAACAGAGGTAGCAAAGCGTTGATGGAAGCAAAGGCTGTGGTCGAAAATCACGAAAAATTACAGCTGGAGGCCATGACCCGAACCTATCGGGAGCGGCGTTCGGTACTGGTGCTGATGCGACAGCTCAATCGCCTGATCAGTGCTATTCAGCGACACCGGGGCGTGAGTCTTGCTCACCTGGCCGGTGACGGCCTGTTTATGGAAGATGTGCACCAGGTGCAGGCTCAGGTGGCCAAGCGCCTGTTGGTGCTGCGCAGCAGTGTCGACGACTTCGAAGCCCTGGTATCCACCCGGGAGCAGCAGAACATCCAGCACGGCTGGAATACCGTCACCCACGACTGGGAAGGGGACGCGCTGCTGGAAAACTTTGAATACCACTCCTTCCTCATTGATCAGTTGTTGCAACTGGATGTGGCCCTGGGGCGTCGTCTGGAGGAGCCCCTGCAGGTGGCTGCCGGTCTGCTGCAGCAGGAGCTGTATAAGGAGGATGACATCCTGCCGCTGGTCTGTCGTCGTATGCCGGAGCAGATCGAACAGCTGGCCCGCATCCGGGGTCTGGCCACCCACGCGGCGGTGGTGAACGAGTGTGATGGCGAGCATGACAAGAAGCTGCAGTACTGGCTGCAGTGTGCCGAACGCCAGAATCGCGAACTGATGCAGCAGATCGACACCCTCGAGGGCAACCTGAAAAGCAACTGGCGCACCCTGACCGAACTCAGGAACTATGAGCTGAAGCTGGCGTTTTTCCTCAATACCATCAAGAAGGACATTCTGCATGGCGACTGCCGCAAGGCCGACGCACGCCAGCTGTTTACCCTGGGCTCGGAGATTATTGAGGCCTATGTAGAGGCAGTGGATGGTGGTATTACCCTGCTGCATGTGCGACTGGAGGATGAGCTGGAATCCTGGCTCACTCAACTCTGACCTATGCAGTGGTGGCGCTTGGCTTGTGAGTGGTTGCAAACTCTGGAGAAGGCTCTGGCGTTGAAAGTTGCGCCTGTGCTAGAATCGCCCGGCGCTCACCGGTGCCTTGCTGGTGGCGCGATAATAATAACGAAACAATCGCAAACGATAATAAAAATAACGCTGTAGTTTAGTATCCATGAGTATGAATTTGACCATTGCACCGGACGTGGTGCACCTCCAGAACCGACTCGGCCGCCTGACGCCGGTCTCTCTCAACTGTTTTGTCTTTCGCGACCGCTATTGCGTCATTCTGCGCGCCAGTCGTGAATTTCCCTCCCGCCAGCTCAGCAACAGTGCCGAACACCTGGCGCACCAGATAGTAGTACGCCTGGGCGTCGCACCGGAGCAGGTAGACTTCTTTCAGTGGCAGCCGGGCGATCACCCGGAGTGGCTGCGCTGGGGCTTCCAGTGGGTGGGCATGTCACCCCTGAAGGGGCGCTGTGAGGCGGTGAGTGCGGGGCTGTTTGACAGTTACCTGCGTCCGCTGCAGATGCAGGGTCTCGGCTTTTCCCTGCTGCGGGGCGAAGAGTCAGCTGTCGCCTGATTCGTTTCCCTGCTGTTGATAGTTCCTGCTGTTGATAGCTACCTGCTGTTGATCGCCTCCGGCCATGCCGCCCTGTGGTAGCCGCTGGCATCAGTGGCGGGGGCGAATGGCCAGTCCTGCCAGCACAATGACCAGCAACAGCAGCAGCGGGTAATCCTGAAAGCGCATATACGGTGTGTTGCCCAGCATGGGGCGGGCTTCGCCCTGCAAGACGGTGGCGACAAACTGCCCGCTTTGTTGCAGCAGGGTGCCATCCGGAGCGATCACCGCGCTGACGCCGTTGTTGGTGGCCCTGAGTACGTAGCGGCCGGTCTCTACAGCCCGCATCTGTGCCATCTGCAGGTGTTGCAGTGGCCCCCACGAGCTGCCAAACCAGGCGTCGTTGCTGATGGTCAGGATCATGTCCCGGTCGCGGCTCATACGCGCCACCAGTCCCGGATAGACGATCTCGTAGCAGATGGCCGAAGCCAGTCGCAGGCGGCCTATCTGCAGGCCCGCCTGCTCTTCCCGTCCCGCGGTGATCATGGAGCGCGGCAGGTTAAAAAAATCAATCAATCCCCGCAGCCAGTTTTCCAGCGGCACATACTCGCCGAAGGGCACCAGCCGCGTCTTGTGATAAATCCCTGTGGCCAGTCCCAGGCCGGTAATGCTGTTGAAGTACTGCTGCCGTGCCCGGTCGTCGTACAGGATGCCGGTTATAAACGCCTGCTCGTTGGCGAGGGATTGTTGATGCTGATGCATCAGGATATCGCCGGCCTCGTGGTAGAGCAGGGGGATGGCGGCCTCCGGCCAGATGACCCAGTCCGCCTGTGGGGCCAGGGCGGACAGCTGCTGGTAGCGATCCAGGGTCGGTATCAGGAAGTCAGGCGACCACTTTTTTTCCTGTGGAATGTTGCCCTGTACCAGGGCCACCGTGACGCTGTCACCGCTGGGGGCGCTCCAGCTCTGGTTCTGCAACAGCCAGCCGCCGCTCCACAGCAGCGCCAGGCTGGCGGCGCTGGCCAGTCGCACACGGCTGGAGCCAAGCAGCATCAGCAGCAGCGCGCTGCCGCTGAGCAGAGTGGCCAGGCTGACGCTGAGTACGCCGCCAGCCGGCGCGAAACCCAGCAGCGGGGTCTGCAGCTGGCTGTAGCCCAGGTAGAGCCAGGGAAACCCGGTCAGTACCCAGCCCCGCAGCCACTCACCCACAACCCAGATGGCGCTGAAACAGAGCAGGTGGGCTGCCAGGCTGCTGCGGGCGTGGCTGCCGAGGCAGCGCAGGTTGGCCGGTGTCTGCCAGAGGGCGAACACCAGCCCGAGAAACCCGGTAAACAGGCCGGTGAGCAGCAGCGCCAGCGGCAGTGGCGCGTTGCCATAGGTGTAAATGCTGACAAATACCCAGGAGGCGCCGCAGGTAAAAAAGGCGACCCCGAAGGCCAGGTTGATCAGGAAAGCCTCGCGCGCGGTGCGTTGCCAGGTGAGCAGCGCCAGCAGTGGCGGGCACAGCAGGGCCAGCGGCCAGAGGTTCAGCGGTGCCAGGGCAAGCGGGGCAAGGGCGCCGGGCAGCAGCGCCAGCAATACGGCACTGCGCAGGCTCAGGGCTCTCAGCCGGGCGGGTATGGATGGCAGCATGGCGTCAGGGGGTGGTCAGTCGCAGCAGGTGTATCCGGCGGTTGTCGGCGTAGAGTACGCGGAAGGTGTAGCCATCTATCTCCACCACTTCGTTGCGGGTGGGCAGATGGCCGAAGGCGCGCATGAGGATGCCGCCGATGGTGTCGTGGTCATCTTCGTCAAAGCCGCTTTTGAAAAACTCGTTAAAGTCTTCCACCGGGGTCAGGGCCTTGATGATGTACTCGTTGTCGGAGACCTTGCGGATAAAGGCATCATCCACATCGTCATCGGTCTCGTCTTCAATCTCGCCGACGATCTCTTCCAGGATATCCTCGATGGTCACCAGGCCGGAGATACCGCCGTACTCGTCGATCACCATCGCCATGTGGTAGCGGTCTTCACGGAATTCCCGCAGCAGCACATTGAGGCGCTTGCTCTCCGGCACGATGGTGGCCGGGCGCAGGATGTTTTCCAGGTTGAAGTCTTCGGTGCCGTTGAGGATCAGTGGCAGCAGGTCCTTGGCAATGAGGATGCCGCGGATGTCGTCGGTGGACTCGCCGATGACGGGGAAGCGGGAGTGGCCGGACTCAATGACGGTTTTGAGAAATTCCTGGGGGCTGGCGTTGATACTGACCACCACCATCTGTGAGCGTGGGATCTGGATTTCCCTGACTTGCTGATCGGCCACATCCAGTGCGCCGGTGATGATGTCCAGCTCTTCCGCATCGACCACCTTGTTTTCGGCGGCCTCCTTGATGATGGCCAGCAGGTCTTCGCGGGATTTGGGTTCGGAAGAAAAAGCATGGAACAGTCGGTCCAGCCAGCTGCGATCCTGCGATCGGCCGCTGGCCGTCTGACTACTCGACGGGTCGTCGTTCATTGGGGGCGAGAACTCCTTGCTCGTTCATGGCCGGCGCCAGAGGTGTCATCACCTGCAGCTTAAAAAAGCGCATCATAGGGTGGCGGGTAACCCAGATCAACGAGAATCTGTGTTTCCAGTGCCTCCATGATATCCGCGTCACGGTCGTCGATATGGTCGTAACCCTGCAGGTGCAGGGTGCCGTGCACCACCATATGGGCCCAGTGGGCCTCCGCGGTTTTGCCCTGTTCCCGCGCTTCGGCGGCTACCACCGGTGCGCAGATGACCAGGTCGCCCAGCAGTGGCAGCTCCAGCTCCGCGGGCAAATCCGCCGGAAAGGAGAGTACGTTGGTGGGATAGTCCTTGCCCCGGTAGGCGCTGTTGAGCTGCTGGCTCTCGGCGTTGTCCACAATGCGAACGGTGATTTCGCCCTCATCCTTCTGCAGGGCGGCAGCGGCCCAGCGCTGCAGCTGCTCTTCAGCAGGCAGGTCACTGCAATCACTGGCGATCTGCAGGTCCAGGATCAGCTCACGGCTCAAGCGCGTGAATCCTGGTCGTCGTTCTCCCGGGCATCGTAGGCTTCGACAATGCGCTGTACCAGCGGGTGGCGCACCACGTCACGGGCATTGAAATGGGTAAAGCTGATGCCTTCAACGCCGTCCAGAATGCCTACCGCGTGGCGCAGGCCACTGGCGTGACCCTTGGGCAGGTCCACCTGCGAGGGGTCGCCGGTAATCACGGCGGTGGAGCCGAACCCGATACGGGTGAGGAACATCTTCATCTGCTCGCGGGTGGTGTTCTGGCTCTCGTCGAGGATGATAAAGGAGTTGTTGAGGGTACGGCCGCGCATGTAGGCCAGAGGAGCCACCTCAATCACGTTGCGTTCGATCAGCTTGCCCACCGTCTCGAAGCCGAGCATTTCGTAGAGGGCGTCGTAGAGCGGGCGCAGGTAGGGATCCACCTTCTGTGCCAGGTCACCGGGCAGGAAGCCCAGTTTCTCGCCGGCTTCCACCGCCGGGCGTACCAGCAGGATGCGCTCCACTTCGTCCTTCAGCAGTGATTCCACGGCACAGGCCACGGCCAGGTAGGTCTTGCCCGTACCGGCGGGGCCAATGCCGAAGTTGATGTCGTGGGTCTGGATAGCACGCACATACTGCTGTTGGTGCAGTCCACGGGGTTTGACTGTGCACTTTTTGGTGCGGATCAGGGTGATAGGCTGGAATTCCTGATCACTGCGGGAAGCCTCGGTCATAGGGTCTCGGTGGGTGAGGGTGGAGAGGGCGTCCATCTGGCTCTGCTGCAGTGCCAGGTGCACTTCGTCGGCGCTGAGAGTGGCGCCACCTTCGGTATCGCGATAGAGGGCTTTCAGCACAGCGCCGGCGGCGGCGGTGGAGTCCGGCTCCCCCAGCAGGGAGAACTGGTTGCCACGATTGCGGATTTCGATATTGAGGCGGCGCTCGATCTGGCGCAGGTGTTCGTCAAACTGGCCACACAGTGACGCCAGGCGACGACTGTCATCCGGTTCCAGTACCACCCGGGTGGTGGCTTGTTGCAGGGAGGATGTATCCAAGTGTTTTCAGTACCATCTCTAGTTGCGCCAGCCTGACTGCAAGCCTACCCCAAACGCGAACTTGCGCGGAAGGGGCTGCTTCTGCCAATCGGTTCTAAGGCGCAGGTTGTTTATAAATTGTCCAGTTCCGAGCTGATCAGGGTGCCGCGCAGGGAGTTGGGCAGAGCCTCCTCGATAAGGATGTCGGCAAAGCGCCCGATCAGTTCCGGGGTGTCGCAGCGGAAGTTGACCACACGGTTGTTTTCGGTACGGCCGGAGAGCTGGCCCGGATCCTTTTTCGAGTAGCCGCTCACCAGCACCCGCTCCACGTTGCCCACCATCTTGCGGGAGATATCCTGGGCCTGCTGGTTGATGCGTTGCTGCAGCAGCGCCAGGCGCTGCTTCTTCAGCGCTTCCGGGGTGTCGTCCGGCAGGTCGGCGGCCGGGGTGCCCGGGCGGCGGCTGTAGATGAAGCTGAAGGAGGTGTCGAAGCCCATGTCGCCAATCAGCTTCATGGTGCCTTCAAAGTCGGCTTCGGTTTCGCCGGGGAAACCGACGATAAAGTCCGAACTGAAGCAGATGTCGGGGCGGATGGCCCGCAGGCGGCGCAGCTTGGACTTGTACTCCAGCACCGTGTGGCCGCGCTTCATGGCCGCCAGGATACGGTCGGAACCGCTCTGTACCGGGAGGTGCAGGTGGCTGACCAGCTCCGGCACCTCGGCGTAGACATTGATCAGGCTGTCGGAGAACTCCACCGGGTGCGAGGTGGTGAAACGGATGCGGTCGATACCGTCGATGGCGGCGACAAAGGTGATCAGCTCCGCCAGGTCCACCAGGCCTCCGTCCGGGCCTTCGGCGCGGTAGGCGTTGACGTTCTGGCCCAGCAGGTTGACCTCGCGCACGCCCTGGCGGGCCAGGTGGGCCACTTCCTGCAGCACATCGGCCACCGGGCGGCTCACCTCTTCACCGCGGGTGTAGGGCACCACACAGAAGGTGCAGTATTTGGAGCAGCCTTCCATGATGGAGACAAAGGCACTGACGCCATCGGCCTCCGGCTGGGGCAGGTTGTCGAACTTCTCGATCTCGGGGAAGCTGATGTCCACGATCACGGCGCCGTTATCGCGCGGGGTCTCCATCATCTCCGGCAGGCGGTGCAGGGTCTGGGGGCCGAAAATCAGGTCCACGTAGGGGGCGCGCTTGGCAATGGCGTCGCCCTCCTGGCTGGCCACGCAGCCGCCGACGCCGATCACCAGATCGGGCTTTTGTTCTTTCAGGCTTTTCCAGCGTCCCAGCTGGTGGAACAACTTCTCCTGCGCCTTCTCGCGAATGGAGCAGGTGTTCACCAGCAGCACATCAGCTTCGGCCGGGTCGTCGGTGGGCACCATCTGGTGGGATTCGCCCAGCAGGTCGCGCATACGATTGGAGTCGTATTCGTTCATCTGACAGCCGTGGGTCTGGATGAACAACTTCTTGATGGGCTTGTCTGCGGTGTTCGCCATGGAGGAACCTGAATAAAAAGCGATCAATTTAAAAGGGGCGGCATTATAGCGCCGGCGGCCTGTGATTCCCATAATTGATTGGTAATCGGGCGGCTGGAGTGTGCTATCCTTGCGCGCCCCGGCGCATGGCCGGTTGAGGTTTCAGAAGTGGTGAATCGAGTTATGCCAGCCAGCCCCATTTACAAGGTTATTTTTTACAACCAGAGCCAAGTGTATGAACTGTACGCCCGCAATATCTACCAGAGCGAGATGTACGGTTTTATCGAGGTGGAAGAGTTCCTGTTCGGCGAGCGCACCCAGGTGATCGTGGACCCGGGCGAGGAGAAGCTGAAAACCGAGTTCGCCAGTGTCACCCGCTCCTATATCCCCATGCAGGCGATTATCCGCATCGACGAGGTGGAAAAAGAGGGGGCTGTGAAGGTCACCGATATCAAGAGCAGTGACAAGATCGCGCATTTCCCCCTCGGTGGCAGTATGCCGCCCGGCGGCAAGGGTGATAACTAACACCGCTGACAGGTGAGGTTTGACAAAAAAGGGCTGTCTTTGACAGCCCTTTTTGGTTTTTGCCGGGGACGCTCTGCTCAGTCGGTCAGGCGGAAAATGATCGGCAGGCTGAACTGGAACTGGTTGCCGGCAATGGCCGCGGGTATGGCGGGGAAGGGGCTGGCCTTCTCCACGGCCTTGATGGCGGCCTTGTTGAGGGCTTCAAACTCGGATTCTTCCAGGGTGCTGACATTCAGCACCTTGCCGCTGCGGTCAATGGTGACCGACAGGCGAATGGAACCCTCCTGGCTGCGACGTTCGGCGCTGCGAGGGTAGCTGATATAGCCATAGGTCCAGCGCAGCAGTTGCGACTGGTACACCTGGCGGCTGAGCAGCGACTCGGCGGTGAGGGCCGGGGCTGAGCGGTCTTCCCGTTCATCATCATCCGCGCGCTGGGGCTTGGCAGTCTTGGCCACGGCGGCCTTGGCAGGTGCGGCCGGGGCCGGGGCGGGTTTGGCGGCCGCGGGCTTGCTGGCTGCCGGAGGTGGGGCGGCCGCTGTCAGCTGGGGTTTGGCGATGGCAATGGCGACCGGGGCGGCAATGGCCGGCACTTCCGGCTTGGTATCGGCGGCTGCCGGGGGTGCCTCGCTGGCCAGTTCGGCCTTGGCCTCGCGCTCGGCCTTGTCTTCATCCGCCCACTGGGCAACCGCGCTGGCGCGGCCGGGAGCCGGTTTCAGGCCGTCAAACTGGGCTTGCAGGTTGCCATCGATTTTGCCGTTGGTCAGCAGGCCGGTACGGAAGTCGGAGGAGAGGGGGATGGGCCCCACCCAGGTGCGCAGCACCATCTTGAACAGCTTGGCGGAGGGGATGCGGCCCAGTTGGACACCATTGAGACTGACCGTGGTGGCGTTGTCGTCACCGCGGATGGCCAGTACGTCACCGTGGCGCAGCGAGCGCTTGATCAGGTCCGCGAACTGCACCATGTTTTCCGCTTCGGCGGCCAGGTCACTGTGGGGGTTGTTGATGGCCATGCCCTCAATCCACTGGCTGTTCAGGCGCCGGGAGGAGAGGCGATCGGCAACCACCCTGAGTTCCATACGCAGGGGCGAGCTGTCCAGCAGGGTTGCGGCGTCGTTGGTAAGCTGGTTGGTGTAGACAGCGCCGATGAATTGCTCCTGATTGAGCTCCTTGTGAACGGAGAGACCGTTCAGCAGGGAATCTGCGGCACTGGTAAAGGATAGAAGGCAGAGCCCAAGGGTAACCAGACCCGTTGGCCACCGTGCGGACGTCATCATAAGCTTACCACTCATTATTATTGTTGTTGGCCCTGCTCAAACCGCTGGGGAGTCAGGCGGGCCTGAGGGGCTCTGGGGCGACACTGTCGCGTTCTCGTTGTAGCTCCCTACTCTACAGAAAATCCATTCGACTTCAAGCGCCATATTGCCGCTGCTTGCCGCTGTGGCGGGGGTTGTGGCCGGCTTGCACGTGGTTGCCCGGGGCCCGTATCCTTGGCGCCTTTACCCCTGCCGGCTGCCGCTCGGCAGGGACGTTAGACCCTGATTGGGATGAATTAGCTGCTATGTTCCTGCTTCAACATCAGCTGCTGCGCATTCTGGCGCTGGCCGCACCTTTTATCACCCTCCTGAGTCTGTGGCACCTGAGCGCAGGGGAGTTGCTGTGGCTGGCCCCCGTGCTGGCGTGGTTACCGCTGCCGCTGCTGCAGTTGTGGCGTCGTTTCGTGGGCAATATCGCCTTTGCCGACCCCCGCGAGACGCCAGCGCTGTTGCCGGTGCTGCTGGCCACCGGCGGTGCACTGGTTCTCGGCGAGCGGGGGGCGCCGTTGTGGCTGACTCTGGCAGGGCTGTTTGCGCTGCTGCTGCACAACCGGGTGCTGACCGCTGTTCCCCGGGGTGTTCGGGAGGTGCAGGGGGCGGCCGGGGAGCTGTTGCAGCTGGACTTTGAGGATGCCGGTGGGGCGGTGCGGCGTCTGGCCGGGGCGGGGGATCGGCTGGTGCTGTTCCCGTTTGCGGGCTGGAGTGTCTACAGTCGTATGCAGTTGCGGCAGCTGCTGGAGCAACTGCCACAGCTGTCACTGGCGCAGCCGCCCCTGGTGGTATTCGCCGGTGCGGTTCCGCAGTGGGCGCAGATAATGGGAGCAGGGCGGTTTGAGTGCTGGGGTGATCCCGGGGCGGTCAGCAGTCAGGCACTGGGGTTATGGCTGCGGGGGGCGTCCGGCCCGGGCGGGACCCTGGCGCAGCGACCGGCACTGGCGATAGTCAGCGGCGGCGAGCTGCGTTTCTGGCAGGTGGCGGGTAATTACCGTGTGCCACCGTCCCTGCAGGATTGCCGCGGGCGGCTGCAGAAGTGGCTGGCCCGGGACTGACAGCCTCGGGATTGATACTCGGGATTGGTGGCTCGGGATTGATGCCCTGGGAGTGAAAGCCCGGCGGGGCGACTGCCCGGGTCAGGGGTTACAGTGCACCGTTGGGCAAAAAGCGGTTGCTGCTGTGACTGCGTATCCACTGCAGGCGTTCCCGTTGCAGTGCTGCTCCGCGCTGCTTCAGCACCTTGTTCAGCCATATGACCGGTGATTGGGCGCCCGCCTGCCAGCCGGCCAGCTGCTCTTCCGCGAGGGTGAAGAACCGCATCAGGTGCCAGATCTCTTCGTCGTCCAGGCCGCTCGCCGCTGAGTTCCAGCTGCCGGCGTCGAGGCTCATCAGGTACGCCTGCTGGTCAATGGTGGCCGGCTCCAGTGCTGCACCGAGATCCTGCAGCTGCTCGTTGCGGCTAAGGGTCACAAAGTGCTGCAGCACGTCCTGGTCAACAGGGCGCGGGGCGGATTGATCGGAATCGGGTGTCCAGGATCCCACTGTCATAGGGGCTTCTCTCTCGGTGCTTGTCTGGTGCTGGTGGCCTGCCCGGGTTTACGGGCCGGAGCCGGAGGCAGCGCAGTATACCCAAATCCGTGGCTGGCTGCTGTTGCTGTACCAGTCCGACACTGGTTTAATATACAGTATTCGGATTTGGGCAGTGCGCGAGGTGGGTCATGCCGGGGGTGTCAGGTGGTGCGATACCTGGGGTTGTTGAGGGTGGGCGATACCTGTCGTCGACCGCGATGGCTGAGGCGTCCTGTCGCAAGGTCATCCATATCGATGCTGACTGTTTCTTTGCCGCCATTGAGATGCGCGATGATCCGCGCTTGCGCGACCGCCCGCTGGCGGTGGGTGGGGATCCCTCCCGACGGGGCGTGATCTCCACCTGTAACTACGAAGCGCGTCAGTTTGGCGTCCGCTCTGCCATGGCGTCTGCCCATGCCAAACGCCTGTGCCCGGATCTGTTGATTGTGCCGCACAACATGGCGCGCTACCGGGAGGCGTCAGCGGCCATGCGCGATATCTTCTACGACTACACCGACCTGGTGGAGCCACTCTCCCTGGATGAAGCTTTTCTCGATGTCTCCGGCAGCGTCCGTTGCCAGGGCAGTGCGACGCGCATGGCTGCCGAAATTCGCCAGCGCATTGCCAGCCAGCTGGGGATCACAGTGTCGGCGGGGGTGGCGCCCAACAAATTTATCGCCAAGGTGGCCAGTGACTGGAACAAGCCCGATGGCATGACCGTGGTGGTGCCGGCCGAGGTTGACGGGTTTGTACGGGCGTTGCCGCTGCGACGCATACCCGGGGTGGGCAAGGTCACTGCCGAACGTCTGCAGCGCATGGGGCTGGAAACCTGTGCCGATTTGCGCGACTACAGCCTGTTCGAACTTACCCGGTTGCTGGGGAGTTTTGGGGCCCGCCTCCACGCCCTCAGCCGCGGCGAAGACAGCCGGCCGGTAAAGCCGTCCCGCACGCGCAAGTCTCTCAGTGTGGAGCACACCTTTGCCCGTGACTTGTCCGGCGTCGACAGCTGTCTCAAGGCCCTGCCGGAGCTTTTTTTGCAGTTGCGCCAGCGCTTGCAGCGTCTGGGGGATGAGCGGGTAATCAAGGCGTTTATCAAGCTCAAGTTTGACGACTTTACCTCTACTACTCTTGAGCGGGTCGGTACCCGGGCGGTGCTGACGGATTATCAGGAAATGCTGGCTGAGGCCTGGCAGCGGGGCGCTCGGCCGGTACGTTTACTGGGGTTGGGGGTGCGCTTGCTGGATCGTGAAGGCGAAGAGGGTGTTGCCGGCCAGTTACCGCTTTTCGGAGAGCAGTTGCCCACCTGATTGGATGCCCGTCTGCAGCCCCCACAACTGACCTTGTCTGTCAATGCTGTCTATTTTTTTTCGGCTCACTATAATCCCCCGCCCCAATCGATGCCGTAGTTCAGCAGAGGTAGTTCAGCTTTGATCGTTTTTACCGCCACCAGTGTGCACAGTGAGCAGGTGTATGTAGGCACAGCAAGGGAGAGCGTAGAGGAGGAGTGGGCCAGCCTGACCTCCCAGGCAGAGGCCGGCGCCAGCGGAGAGTTTTTTCATTTACTGCGCAACCATGGGGTTGCCGGTTTTACAGTAGAAGTGTGGGCATTTGCCGACAGCCCGGGCGAGGCCCGCGAGTCGATGCGTGAAGCCCGCGACGAGTTAGGTGCCGAGGCCATCCGGTCCTCGCGCAGTGCAGCAGCCCCTGCCGTCCCCAAAACCAAAAGCAAATCTTCAGCCGACGCGGTGAAGGCCCTGCTGGCCTCACTGGCGGATGACGATGGCCCGGTTGATGAAGATGCGTTATTTGAAGCCGCAGACTGGCGCAGCAGTGCGTCAGGGGATGTTGCTGCCGACGCAGGGCAGGCCACTGCGTCGCCGGTTTCGGCCACCCCTGCCGCTACGTCTTCCCAGTCATCGGTGGCTTTGGCAGCCGGGACTGCCACCGCAGAAGCGGAGGGGGATGACGAAGAGGCTCGCTTGCAGCAGCGCATCAGCATGATGAAAGAGGCCCAGGCCAGATTGCTGCAGGAGCGGGAGGCCAGGCGCGGTGGTGGTAACAGCCCTGCGGCGCCAGCGCCGCGGTCGACACCGGAGCGCCTGCCGGACGGGCGCGCCAGTTCCTCCAGCAAAGAAAAGCGTATCCGCGAGGCCATTGCCGAAGAGCGTGAGCGTCGCGACAACCAGAATCAGCGCCGCACCCAGGAGCAGTACGCCGAGATGCGTGATGTGCTGGCCCGGATCGAGCTGCGTCGTATTCAGACCCGGCGGGAGAATACAGAAAAGGCCAAGGTGGCCCGTTCGCGCCAGGTGCAGGCTGATCGCCGCCAGCAGCAGGCGGAGAAAGAGCGTCAGCAGGAGTTGAGACAGAAAGTCCTGGAGGCGTCCAGTCCGGCCGCAGAGACCGAAATCCCGGAGGTGCAGGGCAGTGCCGCTGACAGGGCCCGCGCCATAGCAAGGGACATTCAGTCCCGGGGTAAGCAGGTTGCGGCTGCCCCTGTGCCTGCAGAGCCAACGACACCTGCAGCACCCGGGGCGGAATCTCCGGCGACCGCCAGGCGTGCGGTCAAAGGCGGTTCGGCGGCGCGGGAGAAGCGTATTCGCGAGGCGATTGCGGAGGAGAAGGCGGCGCGTGAGATGCGCCACAGCCAGCGCCGCGCCGCCGAAGCCGATGAGATGGCCGAAATCCTCGGTCGGCTGGATGAGCGCAGCAAGGCGGCTGAGAAGTACAAGCGCCGCCTGTAAAGGCGGCTCTGCAGTGCCCTGGCGCCCGGGATTACTTGGCGGTCAGCGGGGTACCTTCAAAGCTCACACCGTCCCAGCCGCTGTGCATGAAATTGCGGATGTTCTGGTGATCGCTGCCGTCGGGATTCTGCAGCACGTCTACCCGGTAGTAATCACCAAAGCAGTGCAGGGTCTCGGCCGGTGTCAGCCCCTGCAGCCCGGCGAATGCCAGCAGCTTGCAGGATCCCTGGTTCTGGTCGGCGCTGTTGTGCAGTGAGCCGTTGCGGAAGGCGGTGGGCTGGATGTTGTAGTTGGCGTCGACGGTGGCCATGGTGTCGGCAAACTGGACGCTCTCCGGGCTCTGTTGCAGCTTGTTCAAAAAATCATCAATTTTCATTTGGTGTTACCTTGAGTGACAGCGTTATGGGTAAAAATGATACCCGTACAGACAAAAATGGGACGCAAGCTTAACAAACACCACGAAGGCCTTGCGAGTGTTAGTCACTGGCTGAGAGAGCTGATAAGATTGCCCGCCTGAGTGAAACTGCCAGCCGGAATCCGGGGGCAGCCCTGATGATAAAAGACACGATCGGCCTGCAGGCCGGCAAAGCGGAAGAGGTTCTACAGTGAGACGTAAGAAAGGTCATCTGGTTGAAGAGGACAACAGCGAAATCGATCTGACTCCTATGCTCGACGTTGTGTTCATCATGCTGATTTTCTTCATTGTGACGGCATCCTTTGTCAAGGAGAGCACCATCGACGTCAACTTGCCGGAAAATCAGGAGAAGCAGCAGGCGCAGAGCAATGACAACAGTGCAATTGTGGTCATGGTGAATGCCAGCGATGAGATCTGGATGGAAGAGCGCCGCATTGATGTGCGCGCCGTGCGTGCCAACATCGAGCGCATTCACGCCGAGCGTCCCAAGGCGCCGGTAGTGGTTAAGGCCGATGGCGCTGCCAGTGCAAAAATGTTTGTGGCGATCGCCGATGCCGCCCGTGAGGCCAAGGTCTATGACGTATCGCTGATCCCGCCGGAAGAGAAGTAAATTCCCTGCCGACAGCGGACACAAAAAAACCACCTGCGGGTGGTTTTTTTGTGTCCGCGATTTATGGCTCAGTTACGGCGCAGTCGGCGGCTGCTTTTGGCGCAGCTGATGGTGTCGTGCAGGCTGCTGGCCATCAGTCGCTGGAAGTCCGTGCCGGAGAGGTGCACCAGATGCTGGTGGTCGCCGGCCTCCAGCCATAACTCTGCCGGATCGCTGAGGCGGTCATCCCAGATGACGTTCAAGCCGTAGGCCTGGCCGCAGGAGGGTATGGCGCCCTGCCGGCAATCAAAGAAGATGGAGTCCAGCTCGTCCTCATCCGCCAACTCCAGGTGGCGATCAAGGATTTCGTTGAGGGTGTGCCTCAGTACCCGGTGGTTGGCTGGTACCACCGCCATGGTGTAGTGCAGGTCTTCATCGCGAAAGACCACGGCCTTGGCCAGGCAGTGGCTGGGAATGGCGGCGCAGAGTGCGGTATTGAAAGCCCCTTCACTGTAGTGGTGGGGCGTCAGGTCGAATGCGATGTTACAGGTCTTGAGGTATTGCTCCAGGGTTAACGCTACGCCCATAACCGACCTCCCGAGACGTTCGTCAGCAACTGGCCGTGCATCGTCTTGCCTATGCGCGGCTGGTGTTCAGCACCGGAGGTGGCGGCAGTAAACCTGTAGCTGTCCTCTGCGGTTTGCGCTCCACCGGGCAGCCTTGCACTTCAAGTATATGCACAAACCGCTGCGACTGCGTAGCAGTGGGATCAGTTGATGTATTCGAACGCCTTGACCACTTTCTGTACGCCACCGATATTGCTGACCACACTGGCCGCCTTGGCGGCTTCAGTCTGTGACAGGAGGCCCATCAGGTAGACCACGCCATCTTCCGACACCACCTTGATGCGGCCGCTGTCGATGTCCTTGTGGCCGATCAGCGTGCTTTTGACCTTGGTGGTCAGCCAGCTGTCGTTGGCGCGGGCGAGAAGGGAGGTGGTGCCCTGAACCTGAATCTCATTGAAGACCTGGCGCACACCGTGGATGCGCTTGGCGGTGTCGCCGGCCAGTGTGCGCAAGTCGTGGCGCGGTACCTGGCCGGTGAGCAGGAGAATACCGTTAAAGGCCACGACGTTGATGTGGGAGTTGTCCAGCACCTCATCCGCTTTGCGGATATTTACCGCCGCGGCAATTTCCAGCTGCTGATCATCAATCAGGGCACCGAGTGTGCGTTTGCCGGGGTTGAACTGCACCGGACGCTCGGTGGTGGCGTCGACCACTGACGTGCAGCCAATCACAGCGGTGATCAGGCTTATCAGTGTGCCGTATTGCAGGGTTTTCAGCATTCTTCTCCTCCGAATAACTGCTGATCGACAAGATCGCAGAGACAGAAAATACTCAACAGGTGTATTTCGTGCAGGCGCACAGTGTCGTAAACCGGCACCCGCAGTTCCAGATCATGGGCGTCCAGTACCGATGCCATGTTGCCGCCGTCCGGACCGGCCAGGGCGATCACGTTCATGTCGCGTTCGTGTGCGGCGGCGACGGCCTGCACCAGGTTGTTGGGGTTGCCGGTGGTGGAGATCAGTACCAGTACATCACCGGGATGGCCCAGGGCGCGAACCTGGCGGGCGTAAATTTCATTGAAGCTGATGTCACAGGCGATGGCGGTCTGGGTGGTAACGTCCATGCCCAGGGTCATGGCAGGAAGGCCAGGGCGTTCACGCTCAAAGCGGTTGCAGAGGCTGGCGCTGAGAATCTGCGCATTGGCGGCGCTGATACCGTTGCCGGCCACCAGTATACGGCCTTCGTTGACCAGGCAGTGCACCAGCATTTCACTGGCTTCACACAGCAGTGGCGCCAGGTACTCGCCGGCCTGCATCTTGGCCTCAATGCTCTCGTGAAAAAGCGTAATTATGCGTTGTTCCATAGTGTCCCGTTCAAGCCGTGGTTTGTGGCTGTCTTACTCTGCGCCGAAGGCGTTCCGGATCCACTCCAGCGGCTGTTGTTGGTGTACTGCCACCACGTCAAAACGACAGGGCGGATCGTCGCTGCCATTGTGCAGCAGGTAATACTGAGCTGCCCGCACCAATTTGCGCTGCTTGGCGGCTGTCACTGTCTCCTGTGCCAGGCCATAGCCGGCGTGCTTGCGATAGCGGACTTCGATAAAGACCAGTTGCTCGCCGTCGCGCATGATGAGATCAATCTCACCCAACTTGCACCAGAAGTTGCGCTGCAACAGGGTTAGTCCCTGCTGCAGCAGAAATTGTTCCGCTGCCTGTTCATGCTCTGCACCGGTGCGCTGTCGCGGACTGCGCAGTTTACTCCCGGATCCCGGTTTGCCGAACATGGGTGCCTCCTTGCGCTGCTGTCCGGTTGAGGTGGTAGCGGTGTCAGCTGCCGGGCTGGCTGTCGCTGACAACCCGGGGTAGCGAGCGGGCACTGCCACCTTTCATGGTGGCCCACACCTGCTCACGTTCAATCAGCCCCTTGTCGTTCATGCTGAGTGCGCCGGTAAGTCCGTGCAGTCGCAGATAGGGAGTGACCTGCAGCTGTTTCAGCCTGGGGTAGATCTGAAAACTGTCGGCGCCCAGGGCGTAGAGTTTCTCGAATGAGCCGGAGGAGCCGGCTTCCCGCAGAATGCTTTTGCGCACGGCATCTTCGCTGTCAAAAAACCACGGCAAGGTAGAGAAGCGGATGCCGTCCATGTCGCGATCCAGTTTGGGGTCGTTGCTGCCGGTATAAATGTGGCTGCTGGCATACACCGGCAGGTCACTGGCGTAGTGGAAGGCCAGGGTTGGCTTTACCTGGCGCGCCTGGTCCGGCGTGGCTACCAGATAGAGAAAGTCGGCGTCCTGGCGGCGGCGGGGCTCAAATTCGAAACTGCGTCCGATCTGTGCTCGCAGGTCCCGGGCGCGTTTCTGGCTGTTATCGATCTGCAGGGCGCTGCGGATGACGTTGGAGTAGTCGCCGCTGCCGGCAAAGCTGCTGCGGTTCAGCACTTTGCCGCCGAGGGCTTCCCAGGCGTTGCGGAAGGCGTCGGCGCTGCGGGTGGACCAGCTGCTGTCGTTGGTCAGGATCAGGGCGTAGCGGTGGCCTTCAATCCACGCACGCTGCGCGGTCTGGCTGGCTTCGTCTTCGGTAGAGAGCCCGAACTGGAACAGGTTGTCGGTAGTCTCGGCGCTCTGGTCGCTGTAGTTCACGGCCAGGGTCGGTACCGGCAGATCTTTCTGCTGGCTCAGCAGGTTGACCATCTGCTTGTCCAGTGGGCCAATGATCAGCTCGGCGCCATCGGCAACGGCGCGATTGTACTGGCTGTAGATGTCACCCTTGGCGCTGTCGTAGAAGCGTACGTCGGGCACTCTGGCGCCGTTCTGGCGGGCGTTGAAATAAGCGGCCATAAAGCCGTCGCGCACAGCGCGTCCGGCCCTTGCCAGGCTCCCTTGTTGAGGAAGCAACAGGGCCACCTGCCTGGGTTGCTCGTTAACCAGTTGTTGCAGCAGTTGCAGGTCGGCGGGCAGGTTAAAGCTGGCGGGGTGTTCCGGCCAGCGTGCAATCCAGCGGTTTACCTGTTGCAATTGCTGTTGCAGGTCACTGGGATTGTGCTTGCTGATGGCGGCCAGTTCATACCAGCCCTGCAGCTCATTTTTGGCGGTTTGTTTGGCCTGCTTCCGGCGCAGGTCAATCTCCGCTTCATCCATGGTCATCAGCGACTGCCACAGCGCTTCCTGGTTGGCGCGGAGCATCTCCGGATCCTGCAGCAGCGATTGCAGTAACAGTCGTTCCTGGATGCTGGCGGCGGTCTCGCCCAGGGTGCTGAACAACGTCGCCCGTCGCTCCCGCAGAGGTATCTCCTGCTCGGCCGGCAACCGCTGCCACTGTTGATTGAGGCGGGGGTTGGTTAGAATGCGCTGGGCCAGAAAATAGGACTGCTCAGCGAGGGCTGTGTCACTGTAGATCAGTGTATAGAGGACGAAATCGTCGTTGCTCAGCTGGTCGGGGTCGAGCGGAGTGAGCAGGTTGTGCGCCTTGTGCAATTCGCCGTTGGCGTGCATGGCGGCTGCGGCTTGCAACAGGAAGTGCTCCCGCTGGGGGGAAGCAGCGCTCTGCGCCTGGGTGAGCATCTGGCGGATTTCCGCTTGTGTAAAGTGCTGTGCCTGCCCGCTGCTGTTGTCCGTCGGTTGGGGAGAGCTGCACCCATACAGCACGAGTCCAATCAGGCCGGCTGCAGCGAGGCGGCCTGACTTGCGAAGAAGGGTCATAGGGTTTCACTCCCGGGAATCCGAAGCTCAAAGCAACATTTATTGACTGTAAAGAGAATCTACCATGACGGAGACCGTATCCGCACCGAACCAGTCTGCACTTTATGTGGTGGCGACACCCATTGGTAATTTGGGCGATATGGTACCGCGAGCGATTGAGACACTTCAAACGGTGGATGTCATCGCCGCGGAAGATACCCGGCACAGTGCGCGACTTCTGTCGCACTTTGGTATTCAGACGCCGCTGCTGGCCTATCACGATCACAGTGATGGCCGTCAGGTGCAGGCACTGGTTGCTCGTTTATTGAGCGGCGAGTCGGTGGCGTTGATCTCTGATGCCGGCACGCCACTGGTGTCCGACCCGGGGTACCGGCTGGTGCGGCGGGCGCGGGAAGCCGGGGTTCGCGTTGTACCGGTACCGGGTGCCTGTGCGCTGGTGGCGGCTCTCAGTGCCTCCGGGCTGCCTTCGGACCGCTTCAGTTTTGAGGGCTTTCTGCCGCCCAAAAGCGGGCAGCGACAGAACCGGCTGCAAACGCTGGTGGCCGAGACCCGCACCCTGATTTTCTACGAGGCGCCGCATCGGATTGAAGAGTGCCTGGCTGATATGGCGCTGGCGTTCGGCGCTGAACGGGAGGCGGTGCTGGCGCGGGAGCTGACCAAAACCTTTGAGACCATTGTGGGTGGTTCGCTGCAGTCACTGTGCGAGTTTGTGGCTGCAGATCCCAACCAGCGGCGCGGTGAGATGGTGCTGATGGTGCGCGGACGGGAGGCGGATGCCGGCGAGGGTCTGGATGAAGATGCCCGCCGCATTATGACCATCCTGCTGGCAGAACTGTCGGTCAAACAGGCCAGTCAGCTGGCGGCGGAGATTACCGGAGTGCGCAAAAAGCTGCTCTACCAGTGGGCGCTGGAGCAGCAGCCTTAATAGCACGCCGGTGGCAGCGAGCTACTCCCCCCTGAAGACCGGCGGGCGTTTTTCCTGCCGGGCCAAAAATCCCTCCTGCAGATCGGCGGAGCGGTTGCAGGCTGCGGCCAGCTGGTTGGCAGTCTCCAGGTCCAGTGTTTCACCGGCGGCGCGATCGCTGATGGCTTTCATGGCCTGTAGCGCCAGCGGTGCGTAACCGGCGAGGCGCTGTGCCAGTTGCTGCGTGGCAGCCTGCAGCTGATCCGGTTTGACCAGCTGGGTCAGGTAGCCGATGCCGAGCAGCTGTTCTGCATTGAACTCCTCACTGGCCAACAGCAATCGTTTGGCGGTGTGAATGCCCAGCACGCTGACAAAGCGCCTGATACCATTCACCGGGTAGCAGAGCCCGATGCGCGCCGGCGGCACAAACACCCGCATCCCTTCAACGCCTATGCGGAAGTCGCATGCCAGTCCAATCTCCGAGCCACCACCGTAGGCGCTGCCATTGAGGGCGCAGATGGTGGGCACGGCAACATCCGCAATGCGGTCGTTCATCTCTGCAAACAATTCACCGCTGATGGAGCCGGAGCCGAGCTGGTCCAGGGCAGCGCCGGAACAGAAGCTGCGATCGCCACTGCCGGTGATGATCAGTACCCGTACGGCCTTGTCGGCGGCGATGGTTTGCAGATGCTGTTGCAGTTGCGCGATGTCATCCCCGTCCAGCGAGTTGTGGCGCTGGGGCTGGTTGAGGGTGATGGTGGCAATGGCGCCTTCCACGTGCAGGTTGATACCCAGCGGGGCTTCACTCATGGGCAGTACTCCGTTTCACTGCAGATCGGTACGGTGGGGCGCAGTATACCCCGATTGTTGTGAGCTGATGACGTGGGCACCGGTCGGGCCTGCCGCTACAGATTGTGCTTGATGTTTGCAGGGGGCGCCGCTAGTCTTGCGCCCGAAGCTGGTCAGACAGTCGCCGCCTGCGTGCAGGGGGAGGAAAGTCCGGGCTCCATAGGGTGGAACGCCAGGTAACGCCTGGGGGGCGCAAGCCTACGGAAAGTGCAGCAGAGAGCAGACCGCCGATGGCCTCCTTGAGGCACAGGTAAGGGTGAAAGGGTGGGGTAAGAGCCCACCGCGCGACTGGTAACAGTTCGTGGCACGGTAAACCCCGTTCGGAGCAAGACCAAATAGGCCCTCGATGGTGTGACCCGCACTGAGGGCGGGTAGGTTGCTTGAGCCCTGTGGTGACGCAGGGCCTAGATGAATGACTGTCCATGACAGAACCCGGCTTATCGACCGGCTTCAATTTTCCTTGCCAGGCCGTGGGGCGTAGAGGCTTTATATCTGCGTGCCACGGCTCGGGCGCTCCCGTCTCAAGCGCCTCACCACCGTCTTGCCATTGCCATATATAAGACGGGAGAGCTGCTGACTGGCCGCAATCGTAGACCCTTGTTCGGCGAGCTTGTATCATGCCTCCCGTGGCACCTGATCGGCGAAGTGGAAAGTTTGGTCGGTGTGTCCGGCAGGCTGGTCGTTGAATGCGTCAGGCATGGGTTGACGCACTGTTGATTTGCCTGTATCTATGTACAGGTCTTTCGGGGCGGCTGCAGGTCGATCCCGGACGGCGGGCGAAAGCCGCTCCGATGTAAAAGAAGTGCCTCTTCCTATATATGCCTGTTGCTTCTATAGGCGCAAACCTCAAAGAAAGAATAATTCTTACACTTAAAGTATTACTTTAAGTTCGGCTTCTATTGTCCTGAAAATCCTGATGTTTGTTTTTTCCGGCCTTCGTGATGCTTTCACAATCCTTACATATTCCCCGAAGTTCCGCGCCGTTTCGTGCGTTTTCGCCCATTTGCTTCCTTGACTTTGAACCCCGCAGAATTACACTGGCGGTGGTGAAAAGTGGATAAAAGTGTTTATTAGTGGTGTCTGAGTGGCGGTGAGTGGTAATCAGGCATCAAATAACTCCGGGGATAAGCGTGTTTCAAGGCAGTCTGCCCATCAACATGGATGCCAAAGGCCGAATGGCGATACCGAGCAAGTATCGCGATCCGCTGGCGGCTGCCTGTGAGGGACGCCTGATCGTGACTGCCAGCCCCTATGAGCGTTGTCTCATGATCTATCCGGAGCCCCAGTGGCAGGTTCTTAGCAAGAAGATTGCCGGCCTGAACAACTCCCATCCCGCGACCCGCCGCCTGCAGCGCCTGGTGTTGGGTAACGCCACCGAGGTGGAGCTGGACAGCAACGGGCGGATCCTGTTGCCACAAATCCTGCGGGATTACGCCAGCCTGGATAAGAAGCTGGTGTTTGTGGGTCTGAGTGATAAGGCCGAGCTGTGGAGCGAAGAGGGCTGGAATGCCCAGCTGGATGCGCAGGATGACGGCGAGTTGCCGGACGAACTGCTGAACTTGTCACTGTAAAGGGCCGGGCATGACGGATAACCATGTAACCGTACTGCTGCACGAGGCAGTCGATGCCCTGATCGTTGATGGCAACGGTTTTTATGTGGATGGAACCTTCGGGCGTGGCGGTCACAGTCGCCTGATCCTGGAAAGATTGCAGTCCGGCGGGCGTTTGTTGGGGGTGGATAAGGACCCCCGGGCGATCGCCACCGGCAAGGCGCTGCAGGAGCTGGATGCTCGTTTCACTATTCAGCACGGTTCGTTTGCGCAGTTGCAGGAGTTCGCTCGGGAGCGGGACGCGGTCGGCAAAGTGGACGGCGTACTGGTGGATCTGGGTGTTTCCTCCCCGCAACTGGATGAGGCGGATCGTGGCTTCAGCTTCTTGCAGGACGGTCCGCTGGATATGCGGATGGACGACAGCCGTGGCATGAGTGCTGCGGACTGGGTAAACAGCGCACCCGAAGCGGAAATTGCGCAGGTTCTGAAAGATTACGGCGAAGAGCGATTTGCGAAGCGGATAGCCCGGGCCATTGTGCAGCGACGCGTGCAGGATCCTTTTACCCGCACCCTGCAGCTGGCTAATGTGGTAGCGGAGGCCAATCCCGCCTGGGAAAAAGGCAAAAACCCCGCTACCCGTGCGTTCCAGGCAATCCGTATCCGGGTGAACGACGAGCTGTCGGATCTGGAAGGGCTTCTGGATCAGGCGCTGGAAATCCTCAAACCCGGCGGGCGCCTGGTGGTGATCAGTTTTCACTCCCTGGAAGATCGCATTGTTAAGCGTTTTATTCGTCACCACGAAAAGGGATTACAGCTGCCCAAGGGCTTGCCGGTGACCGAGGCGCAACTCAATAAACGTTTGCGCTCCGTTGGTAAGGCAGTAAAAGCCTCGGCAGAAGAGGTTAATGCCAATGTTCGTTCCCGCAGTGCGGTGATGCGGGTGGCAGAAAAAATACAATAACGAAGCGGGTGATTGGTGTGGCGGAACGCTACAGCTGGAGATGGTGGTTGATGCTGGTGCTGCTGTGGTCGGCGGTGCTGGTGAGCGCGCTGGCCGTGGTGCGCACTGCCCATCTCACCCGGCAGAAAGTCAATCAACTGGAAGTTTTGCGTCGTGAAGCCAACCAGCTGCATGTGCAGTGGGGGCAGTATCTGCTGGAGCAGAGTGCCTGGTCGGCTTACGGTCGAATAGAAAAAGAAGCAACTGAGAAGTTGCAGATGGTCGTCCCCCGGGGGGAACAACTGGTGATGGTGTCTGAGTGAACGCGAAATCCGTGCTGACAAGTGCGTTGCCGTCAGAAAAGCTGGCTGTAGCCCGCTGGCGCTTTGCGCTGGCGGTGGTGCTGCTCGCGACTCTGATGAGCTTGCTGCTGTGGCACGTGGCGCGCCTGCAGGTAATCCCCGGTGAAGATAAAGGCTTCGAGTTCCTGCAGGGCCAGGGCGATGCCCGTACCGTCCGTACCGAGGTGATTCCTGCGCACCGTGGCGTTATTGCCGATCGCAATGGCGAGCCGCTGGCGGTGAGCACGCCGGTGGTTTCTCTGTGGCTCAACCCGCAGGAATTGCCACAGGACAGTCCAGCGCTGGCACCATTGGCTCGCGCCCTGGGAGAGAAAGAGCGAGACCTGCGGGAGAAACTCAAGCGCTACAGCGGCAAGGAGTTTGTCTACCTGAAGCGCCATATGCCACCACAGGATGCGGAGGCCATTCTCGCCAACCGCTGGCCGGGTGTGCATGGCACCACGGAATATCAACGCTTTTACCCCGCCGGTGAAGTTGCTGCCCATATTGTGGGCTTTACCAATATTGATGGTATGGGCCAGGAAGGTATCGAGCTGGCGTTTGATCGCGCCCTCACCGGTGTGCCCGGCTCCAAGCGTGTGGTGAAGGATCTGAAGGGTCGCGTTGTGCGTGACGACGGTGAGCTGGTAGCGCCCCGCACCGGTGCCGATGTGCACCTCAGTATCGACATGCGCATGCAGTATCTCGCCTACCGTGAACTGAAAGCCGCCGTGGCCCGTCACCGCGCCAAGTCCGGCTCGCTGGTATTGCTGGACGTTAAAACCGGCGAAGTACTGGCGATGGTGAACCAGCCCTCCTACAACCCCAATGACCGTACCGGTATGCAGATGGCTGCGCTGCGCAATCGTGCTATTACTGATCAGTTCGAGCCCGGCTCTCCCATGAAGCCGCTGACCGCGATGGCGGCGCTGGAGACCGGCCGCTACAAGCCGCACACCCTGATCGATACCAACCCCGGCTATATCCGTGTTGGCAAGAAGACCCTGGTGGATCCGAAAAACTACGGCATGATCGATCTCACCAAAGTCATCACCAAATCCAGCCAGGTAGGTATCAGCAAGGTGGCGCTGGATCTGGAGCCGCAAACCGTGCGTGACATGTTCTACCGGCTCGGGCTGGGACAGGGCACCGGTGTCGGCTTTCCCGGTGAGGGCGTGGGCCTGTTGCCCAATCGCAGCCGCTGGACCCCCATCGAGCGCGCCAACTTCGCGTTTGGATACGGTATGACCGTCACTGCCCTACAGCTGGCGCAAGCCTACGCCGTGGTGGCCAACGATGGCGTGCGCTATCCCCTCAGCATGATGCGTGTGGATCAACCTGCCAAGGTGCAGGGAACGCCCGTGGTTGAGCCGCGCTACACCCGCCAGGTGATCACCATGCTGGAGACCGTTCTGGGTAACGAAGGTACTGGCAAGCAGGCGCAGATTGAATCCTATCCTGCGGCCGGTAAGACCGGCACCGTGCATAAAATCGGTACCCACGGCTATGCCGAAGATCGTTACCGCTCAGTCTTTGCCGGACTGGCGCCAGCGGCCGACCCGCGGGTAGTGGCTGTGGTGGTGATTGAAGAGCCTGCCTCCGGTAAGTATTTCGGTGGTGAAGTGGCCGCGCCGGTATTCGCCAAGGTGGCGGAGGGCGCTCTGCGGTTATTGCACGTCCCGCCCAGGTTGCAGCAGGCAGAGGCAAAGGGCGTCACTGAGCGAGGGCCGCTGACATGATGGCCGCCGTCGACAGACAAATTTCGCTCGGGCAGCTGCTGCCCGCTTTGTCGTTTTCAGAGTGTGCGGCGACGCTGGTTGGCGCACTGCAGCTCGACAGCCGCCAGGTGCAGCCGGGCGACAGTTTCCTGGCTGTGAGCGGTACCCTGACCCATGGTGAGAAATTTATAGCGGACGCCCGGGACCGTGGTGCCAGGGTGATTTTTGAAAGCGGTGACAATTACCACGCGATGACCGATGCGCAGCAGGTGTTGCGCGTCAGGGTTCCGCAGCTGGGTGAGCGCATCAGCGAATTGGCCGGGCGTTACTACGGCGAACCATCGCAGGATATGACGGTGACCGCTATAACGGGCACTAACGGCAAGACCACCACCACCCAGTGGCTGGCGCAACTGCTGCAACTGCTGGGAACGCCGGCTGCCAGTGTCGGTACCCTGGGTTTTGGCCGGGTCGGTGAAGAGGTGGTTGCCACCGGTCTGACCACGCCGGACGCTGTTTCCCTGCAGCGCATCCTGCGGCAAATGCTGGATCAGGGTACGGCCGCTGTGGTGATGGAAGCTTCCTCCCACAGTCTCGACCAGCGTCGTCTGGCTGGTGTGAGTGTGGATGTGGCGGTGTTTACCAACATCGGCCGCGATCACCTGGATTACCACGGTGATATGAACAGCTACGTGGCTGCCAAGCTGAAGTTGATGGATTTCCCGTCGCTGCAGTCAGCGGTAGTGAATGCTGATGATCCTGTGGCTGCCGAGTTTATTGCACGTGCCGCCGGGCACTGCCGTGTGTTGACCTGCAGCCTGCAGGGCAAGGCTGACTTCATGGTCAGTCAGGTGCGCTACCACGCCGGTGGTATCGATGCCGAACTGGTCACCCCCGAGGGCGAGTTCGACCTGCAGCTAGCCATCTGGGGAGAATTTAACCTCAGCAATTTGCTGGTGGTGATCGCTGCGGCCTACGCCCAGGGGTTCAGTGTGGCGAGCATTCTCTCAGTGTTGTCACAGCTGCATCCGGTGGCTGGACGACTGCAGGCGGTAGAGGTGGATTCGGATATCAACGTGCTGGTGGATTTCGCCCATACCGCCGACGCGCTGGAGTCTGTCCTGCAGGCGCTGCGTGCCCACACCAAACAGAAAATCTGGTGTGTGTTTGGCTGCGGCGGCGACCGTGACAAGGGCAAGCGTCCATTGATGGCGCAAGTGGCAGAGCAGTTGGCTGACCGTGTGGTGATCACCAGTGACAACCCGCGTACAGAAGAACCACAGGCGATTATTGACGATATTGTGCAAGGCATCAGCGATCGCAGCGGTGTGCTGGTGGAAGTGGACAGGGAGCAGGCCATCCGACTGGCGGTGGCGCAGGCCGAAGCTGGCGACTGTGTACTGATTGCCGGCAAGGGTCATGAAGATTATCAGCAGATCGGTACGGAAAAATTGCCCTTCAGCGACCTGGCTGTGGCCGGGAAAGTGTTGCTGGAACGACGTGCGGGAGGTGTGCAGTGATTGATGCCATGCCGCTATCCGCCCTGATTACGCCGCTGCAGGCTACCCTGCACGGCGCTGATGTCAGCTTCGCCCGTGTCAGTACCGATACCCGTTCCGTGACTGCCGGTGACTGTTTTGTGGCCCTGAAGGGAGAGCGCTTTGACGCTCACGATTTTCTCGCCACTGCCCGGGATGCCGGCGCGGTTGCTGCCATTGTCGAAACGGTTGACCCGACGCTGGGGTGGCCGCAGTTGCAGGTGGCGGATACCACCAAGGCATTGGGACAGCTGGCACAGTTAAGTCGTCAACAGTATGGCGGGCCGCTGATCGGTCTCACCGGCAGTTGCGGCAAAACCACCGTCAAGGAGATGCTGGTGGCGATCACCGCCTGTCTCGGTGATGTGCACGCCACCCGTGGTAATCTCAACAACCATATTGGCGTACCCATGACCCTGTTGGCCATGCCCGCAGGCAGTGCCTGCGCGGTGATTGAGATGGGCGCCAGTGGCATGGGCGAGATCGATTATCTGGCGGGGCTGGCAGAGCCAACCGTATCGCTGGTGAATAACGTGATGGCGGCCCATCTGGAAGGTTTTGGTTCAGAGCGCGGCGTGGCGCAGGAGAAATCCAATATCTATCGCCGCCTGCGTCAGGGAGGCACCGCGGTGATGAACCTGGACGATAGCTACTGCGCCGAATGGCAAGCGGAGCTGGTGCAGACCCGCGCCGATATCCATCAGGTGACCTTCTCTGTCACTCGCGATGAGGCATCGGTGTACGCGAGTAACGTTGAACTGACTGCCTCAGGTCGCTACCGCTTCGATATCTGCACCGCTGAAGATCGGGTGAGCTTAGAGCTGCCACTGCTGGGTAAGCAGAACATAGCCAACGCGCTGGCGGCGACGGCCTGTGCCCTGGCAGTGGGTGTCAGCCTGGTGCAGGCCGCTGCTGGTCTGGCCAGGCTGCAACCGGTGGCGGGCCGCCTGGTGCCAAAAGCCGGTCTGCAAAACGCGCTGGTTATTGATGACACCTACAACGCCAACCCCGGCTCGGTACGTGCCGCGGCTGCGGTATTGGCGGACCTGCAAAGTGCCGGTCGCAATGTCTGGCTGGCGCTGGGGGATCTGGGCGAGCTGGGCGATGGCCAGCAGCCGTTGCTGCAGACACTGGGTGAAGACCTGGCCCGTCAGGGTATTGCCCACCTGCTTACCTGCGGCAACAACAGCCGCTGGATCAGTGAGGGTTTTGACGCTGTCTGCGGACAGGGGCAGGACTCGCAACATTTTATGGATCAGCAGTCGCTGGTCGCTTTTTTAACGCAACAGCTTGCTGAAAATACGGTTGTATTGGTGAAAGGATCCCGGAGCGCGCGCATGGAATCTGTCGTGCAGGCAATCACATCAGGCGGAGAACAATAACAATGCTTTTGTGGCTTGCAGAACACTTGCAACAGTATTCATCCCACTTTGCGGTATTCCAGTACCTGACGCTGCGCGCCATTCTGGGTGTGCTCACCGCGCTGGGTATTTCCCTGCTATTGGGACCATGGATGATCCGCCGCCTCAACTACCTGCAGATCGGTCAATCGGTGCGCGACGATGGTCCCCAGTCGCACCTGAGCAAGTCCGGTACTCCCACCATGGGTGGCACCCTGATCCTGGCGGCTATTTTCGTCAGCGCCTTGCTCTGGTCGGACCTCAGCAACCGCTACGTGTGGGTGGTGCTGATTGTGACCTCCATTTTCGGTCTGGTGGGTTGGGTGGATGACTACCGCAAGGTGGTGGAGTCCAACAGCCGCGGTTTGCCGGCGCGCTGGAAATACTTCTGGCAATCGGTAGCCGGCCTGGGAGCGGCGCTGTTCCTGTTTTACACCGCCGCCAGTCCGTCCGAGACCCAACTGATTGTGCCCTTCTTCAAGAGTGTGGCTCTGGACCTGGGCATCTTCTACATAGTGTTGACCTACTTCGTCATTGTCGGCTCCAGCAACGCGGTGAACCTCACCGATGGCCTGGACGGCCTGGCCATCATGCCGTCAGTGATGGTGGGCGGTGCGCTGGGCGTTATCGCCTACCTGGCCGGACACTCGGAATTTGCCCAATACCTGCATATCCCCTACGTACAGGGCGCCGGTGAGCTGGTGGTGTTCTGTGCCGCTTTGGGTGGCGCCGGACTGGGCTTTTTGTGGTTTAACACCTATCCCGCCCAGGTCTTCATGGGTGATGTGGGTGCGCTGGCTCTTGGGGCAGCTCTCGGCGTGATCGCCGTTATCGTGCGCCACGAAATTGTGTTCTTCATTATGGGTGGTGTGTTTGTGATGGAGACCGTGTCGGTGATTCTGCAGGTGGGTTCATTCAAGCTCACCGGTCGCCGCATCTTCCGCATGGCGCCACTGCACCACCATTTTGAGTTGAAAGGCTGGCCGGAACCGCGCGTGATCGTGCGCTTCTGGATTATCACCGTGATGCTGGTGCTGTTTGGCCTGGCGACACTGAAACTGCGTTAAGCATAAGAACCTGGATTAAGGGATTCCGCCAGTGGCAGAGTTGATCGCAAAAAGTAACGTGGCAGTACTGATCGGTATGGGAGTGACCGGTCGTTCTGCTGCCCGTTATTTGACCCGCGAGGGGCGAACTTTTGTCTGGCTGGATACCCGTGAGCTGCCGCCGACCCTGGCCGAGATCGAGGTGGAATTCCCCTCGGTTGCCAGGGAGTTGGGCGAACTGAAGGAAAGTACCCTGCTGGCGGCCAGCGAGATTATTGTCAGTCCCGGTGTAGCCATTGCCCATCCGGCGATTCGCGCGGCTGCCGCGGCGGGCATTCCGGTGCTGGGCGATATTGAATTGTTCATGCGCGAGATCTCTGCTCCGGTGATCGCCATTACCGGCTCCAACGCCAAGAGCACGGTGACCACGCTGGTGGGTGAGATGGCCAAAGCCTGTGGCAAGCGGGCGCTGGTGGGCGGCAATATCGGTGTGCCGGTGCTGGACCTGTTGCTGGAGCCGCAGGCGGAACTCTATGTGCTGGAACTCTCCAGTTTCCAGCTGGAGACCATTGCCCGACTCGGTGCGGAAGTAGCTACGGTGCTCAACGTCAGCGAAGACCACATGGATCGCTACGACTCACTGGCTCACTACCACCAGGCCAAGCAGCGGGTCTATTTCGGCGCCCGCGCTGTGGTAATCAATCGCCAGGATCCCCTCACTGCACCGCCGCTGGCGGAAGGTGTGCAGCTGTTCAGCTTCGGTCTCAATGCGCCCGATCGTCACGGCTTCGGTTTGCGGACCGTGAACGGCATAGAGATGCTGGCCTACGAGTTTATTGACCTGATGCCGGCCAGCGACGTGCGCCTGCCCGGTCGCCACAATCTGGCCAACGCGCTGGCGTCTTTGGCGCTGGGTAAGGCTGCCGGTCTCAGCATGGAGCCGATGCTGGAGACCTTGCGTCACTTTGCCGGTCTGCCGCACCGTTGTGAGTGGGTGGCCGGGCAGGATGGCATTACCTGGTACAACGATTCCAAAGGCACCAACGTCGGTGCCACCCTGGCGGCACTGCAGGGGCTGGCGTCGGAGCAGGGTCGTATCGTTCTCATCGCCGGTGGCGTTGGCAAGGGCGCAGACTTTGCGCCGTTGGCGCAGGCTGCCGCACAGCTGCGGGCGCTGGTGCTGATCGGTGAGGATGCGGACAAAATTGCGGCGGTATTTGAAGGCATCACTCCTATCGAGCACGCGGATTCCATGATGACTGCGGTGCAACAGGCGGCGCAGCTGGCGCAGCCGGGTGATTGCGTATTGCTCTCTCCCGCCTGCGCCAGTTTCGATATGTTCAGCGGATATGATGACCGCGGTCGCCAGTTTGTGGCGGCGGTAAAGGAGGTGCTGGGATGAAGCGCCTTTCCTTTGCCAGACCTGTGTTGAACCACGAAGCGGTGAACTGGCACCTGCTGCTGTGGGTCATGGTGCTGTCCTCTTTTGGCCTGGTCATGGTGACTTCCGCCTCCATGGCCACCGCTGAAACCTACTACGGTGACAGCTGGTTCTTTGCCAAACGCTACGCCACTTACTGGACCATGGGACTGAGTGCGGCCTTGCTGATCGCTATGGTGCCTGTGAGTGTGTGGGAGAAGCACGGAGGCTTGTTCCTGATTGCTGCACTGGTGCTGCTGACACTGGTACTGATTCCGGGCATCGGCCGCAAGGTCAACGGCAGCCAGCGCTGGTTGCAGTTGGGTCCCCTGGCGCTGCAAGCCTCCGAAGTGGTCAAGTTCTGCGCCATTATCTTTTACGCCAGTTTCCTCGCGCGTCGCGGGGCCGAGATGCTGGCAGATTGGCGCGGTGTATTGAAGCCGCTGCTGACACTGGCACTGCTGGTCTTCCTGCTGTTGCTGGAGCCGGATTTCGGAGCGTCGGTGGTGTTGGCTGGCACGGTCATGGCCATGTTGTTTGTTGCCGGCGTGAGAATGTGGCAATTCCTGCTTCTGTTTGTTGCAGCTGTCGGCGGGCTAGGTTTGATCGCGACCCTGTCGCCCTATCGCATGCAGCGCCTGATCACCTTTCTCGACCCTTGGGCCGATCAGTACAACAGCGGCTATCAGTTGACCCAGTCGCTGATCGCGTTTGGTCGCGGCGAGTGGCTGGGGCAGGGGCTGGGCAACAGTTTGCAGAAGCTGTTTTACCTGCCCGAAGCCCATACCGATTTTATTTTCGCCATCGTTGCTGAAGAGTTCGGCCTGCTGGGAGTGGCCTGCATCTTGGCGGTCTTTATTGGCATGGTGATCTGTGTACTCAATATTTCACAGCGAGCCATGAAGCAGGGGGCAAACTACATCAGCTTCGCCACTTTCGGTGTGGCGGTGATGTTTGCAGCGCAAGCCTTTATTAACCTGGGCGTTGCTTCCGGCCTGTTGCCCACCAAGGGGCTGACCATGCCCTTTATCAGCTATGGCGGCAGCAGTCTGCTGGTCACCATGATGCTGGTTGGCCTGGTCATGCGGGCAGACTATGACCTGCACACACGTATGGCCAAGGCGCAGCAGCAGACCCTGGCCCGTGCCGACAAGGCGGCGCGCAGCGCCCGCGGCAGCAGTCGCACACCATTACTTACTGACGTGGTGGAGGCTGCCTGATGGAACTCCTGCACCGCAAGATTATCGTCATGGCCGGCGGCACTGGCGGCCATGTATTCCCGGCGTTGTCGGTTGCTGCGGAACTGCAAAAACGCGGTGCCGCTGTGGAGTGGCTGGGCACTGCCCGGGGTATTGAGGCCGAGCTGGTACCGGCGGCCGATATCCCGTTGCACTGTCTCTCGATTGAGGGTGTGCGCGGCAAGGGTTTATTGACCCTGGTGAAGGCGCCTTTCCTGTTGCTGGGCGCGGTCTGGCAGGCGATGCAGGTGATTCGCAGCAGCGGCGCTGATGCCGTGTTGGGTTTGGGCGGCTTTGCTTCCGGCCCCGGTGGTATCGCCGCCCGCCTGTTGGGTAAGCCGCTGGTGATCCACGAGCAGAATGCAGTGGCCGGCACCACCAACCGCTGGCTCTCGAAAGTGGCCAATGTGGTGCTGGAGGCATTTCCCGGCAGCCTGCCGGAAGCGGTACATGTTGGTAATCCTGTGCGTCCGGAGATTGCCGATGTCCGTGAGCTGGAGTGTGGGACTGATCGGCCCATGCACCTGCTGGTGTTGGGCGGTAGCCTCGGTGCCCTGGCGCTGAACCAGACACTGCCGGCGGCTCTGGCTCAGCTGCCGGTTGAAGAGCGCCCCATGGTGCGTCACCAGACCGGTAAGCGTCACATTGCGGTTACCGAAGAGGCTTACCAGCAGGCCGGTGTCGAGGCTCAGGTAGAAGCGTTTATTGCGGATATGGCTGTGGCCTACGAGTGGGCCGATGTGGTGATTTGCCGCTCCGGAGCCCTGACTGTTTCGGAGTTGACCCTGGCTGGACGCGGTGCGCTGCTGGTGCCATTCCCGTTTGCCATTGATGATCACCAGACCCGTAACGCCGAGTGGCTGGTGAACAACAGCGCCGGTGTGCTGATGCCACAAAGTGAAATGAACAAAGAGAAGCTGGCGGAGTTTATCGTCAGCGTTAGTAAAGATCGTCAACAGTTGCTGACCATGGGCCGCAACGCCAAAGCACTGGCAATGCCAAACGCTGCCAGTGATGTCGCCGACTACTGCCAGCAGGTGGTGAGTCGCAAGCAGGAGAAGAACCATGGTGAATAAGCACATTATTACCATTCCCGAGATGCGCCGGATTAAGCGTATCCACTTTATCGGTATCGGTGGCGCCGGCATGAGCGGTATCGCCGAAGTGCTGCTGAACCAGGGTTACAAAATTTCCGGCTCCGATCTGCGTGAGTCGACTGTGACCCAGCGCTTGCAGGACAAGGGCGCCACCATCTTTATCGGTCACCACGAAAGCAATGTGGAAGACGTGGATGTGGTGGTGAACTCTTCGGCGGTGGATGAGCGCAACCCGGAAATGCTGGGTGCCCGTGAACGCCGCATTCCGGTGGTGCGTCGCGCCGAGATGCTGGGCGAACTGATGCGCTACCGCCACGGTATTGCGGTGGCTGGTACCCACGGTAAGACCACCACCACCAGCTTGCTGGCGTCCGTGCTGGCAGCCGGCGACCGGGATCCCACATTTGTGATCGGCGGTCTGCTCAACAGCGCCGGCGCCAATGCCCAGCTGGGTGCCAGTCGCTATCTGGTAGCGGAAGCGGATGAGAGCGATGCCTCCTTCCTGCACCTGCAGCCCATGGTGGCGGTGGTAACCAATATTGACACCGACCATATGGATACCTATGGCGGCGACTTCGCCAACGTGAAGAAAACCTTCATTGAGTTTCTGCACAACCTGCCGTTTTACGGGTTGGCGGTACTGTGCGGCGATGACCCGGTGGTACAGGAGATTATGCCGGAGGTTTCCCGTCCGATCCTGACCTACGGTTTTGAAGAAGGGAACGATTACCGCGCGGTGGATGTCAAGCAGAGCACTCTCAGTACCAGCTTTGTGGCGCGTCGCCCTGATGGATTGCCGGACCTGGCCGTCACCGTGAATATGCCCGGTCGACACAATGTGCTTAACGCACTGGCGACCATTGCGGTAGCGACCGACGAAGGCATTGATGATGCGGCAATCCAGCAAGGCCTGCAGCAGTTCCAGGGTGTGGGTCGACGCTTCCAGGTGTACGGCAACTTCGATGTTAAAGACGGCAGTGCCATGCTGGTGGATGACTATGGTCATCACCCCCGCGAAGTAGCAGCCACCATTGCCGCGATTCGTGACGGCTGGCCTGAACGCCGCCTGTTGATGGTTTATCAGCCGCACCGTTACACCCGTACCCGCGACCTGTACGAGGATTTTGTCGAGGTTCTCTCGTCGGTGGATGCGCTGGTGTTGCTGGAAGTCTACAGCGCCGGCGAAGAACCGATTGCCGGCGCCGACAGTCGCCACCTGTGCCGCACCATTCGCACTCGCGGACAGCTGGATCCGATCTTTGTTGAAGGGATCGACGGCGTGCCGGAAATTATTGCCGACCTGGTAGAGCCGGGCGATATCGTGGTCACCCAGGGTGCGGGTAACGTGGGCATGCTGGCGGTAGAGCTGGCAAAACGCAAATTGAAGTAAGCACCGGCAATTGATGCCGGAGCAAGGTGAGAGCAGTTAAGACGATGACTGATATAGACACACAAGCATTTGGTCGCGTCGCCGTACTCTACGGCGGCCAGTCGGCCGAGCGTGAAGTCTCGCTGAAAAGCGGTGCTGCGGTTTGCGCCGCGCTGCAAGCCGAGGGTGTGGACGCATTCCTGATTGATGTGGGTGCTGACATTGTTTCCCGCTTGCAACAGGAAAAGATTGATCGCGTTTTCATCGCCCTGCACGGACCTGGTGGCGAAGATGGTCGTATGCAGGCGCTGCTGGAGTTCCTTGGCCTGCCCTATACCGGCAGCGGTGTGCAGGCTTCTTCCATTGCTATGGATAAATGGCGCAGCAAGCAGATCTTTTCCGCGGCCGGTATCAGCACGCCGGAGTATCGCATGCTGACCGCCGACAACCTGGATCAGGTGGTGGCGGAGATCGGCAGCCAGTTGATGGTAAAACCGGCCCATGAAGGTTCCAGCATCGGCATGTCCAAGGTGGCCAGTCGCGAGCAGCTGGACAGTGCCTACGCCAACGCCATCCAGTATGACCGCTCGGTGTTTGCCGAGCAGGTTATTGAAGGGGCGGAGTACACCGTGGCCGTACTCAACGGAGTGGCCATGCCGCCCATTCGCCTTGAAACAGATCATCAATTTTATGACTACAACGCCAAGTACCTGGCCAACGACACCCGCTACCTGTGCCCCTGTGGCCTGAACGCGGATGATGAGGCGCGCCTGAAGGCGCTGGCGGTGGATGCGTTTGAAGCTTTGGGTTGTGTCGGCTGGGGACGGGTGGATGTGATGGCAGATGCCGACGGCAACTTCTACACGCTGGAAGTTAACACAGTGCCGGGTATGACCGACCACAGTCTGGTGCCCATGGCGGCGCGGGCCCATGGCCTATCGTTTGAACAGTTGGTGCTGAACATCCTGCAGCAGACGATTGCGGAGAATCACTGACTTTATGGCAGCTCAGGAGCGTGTCAACAAAGCCATTCGTGGCGCCACCCGGCAGCAGCAAAAGCCGGGCCTGTTGACGCGCGCCGGTTGGTTGCTGCGGTTGTTGCGCTGGACTGGATCAGTGGTACTGCTGTGCGCTGTTGGTTACGGCGTATCGCTCTGGTTTCAGCAGCAACTGCAACGGCCGGTGCAAAGCGTACAGATCAACGGTGAATTCCTGCGGGTTTCCCGTGAAGAACTGGCCGAGCGGGTGTATCAGGCCATGGGTAACAGCTTTATGAAGCTGGACCTGAATGCCATTCGCGAAGGGCTTGAGCAGGACCCGTGGGTGGATCAGGTGCAGGTTACCCGTCGCTGGCCCGATCAGCTGGCGATCACCGTAACCGAGCACCGTCCTATCGCCCGCTGGGGTGAGAGCGATGCACTTAACCAGCGCGGTGAACTGATTCGGCTGCAGGATGGAACTGTGCCCGAGAATTTGCTGACCGGCTTGCCGCGGCTCAGTGGTGTCGCCGGCAGCGAGCAGGAAGTGATGGCCAGCTACTACACACTGGCAAAGATTCTTGGCGAAGCCGGGTTGCAATTGGGTGCCCTGCGTCGGGATGCCACCGGCAGCTGGGCCATGGAAATTAACGATCAGGTGCCGGTGCGCATCGGTCGCGATCAGATGCTCGACCGCGTCAAGCGCCTGCTGAAGATCTACAACTCGCAGTTGCGGGTACGCTGGGCGGACGTCGCCAGTATTGATTTGCGTTATACCAATGGAGTGGCCGTCGGTTGGCAGTCTGGTGCTGCGGTCGGCGTACGGGGATAAAAAGGATGAACAACACAAAAGGCTATGCTAACGGCCTGACAGCGAGGGTGCGGAATGGCGCAGTCACATGAAAGTCGCATGGTGGTCGGCCTGGATATCGGTACATCCAAGGTGGTCGCCATTGTGGGGGAGTTGTCACCGGAAGGTGAACTGGAGATTGTTGGAATTGGCTCGCACCGCTCCACCGGTCTGAAAAAGGGTGTGGTGGTGAATATCGAGTCAACCGTGCAGTCCATCCAGCGCGCGGTGGAAGAGGCGGAGTTGATGGCGGGTTGCCAGATCCATTCCGTCTACGCGGGTATTGCGGGCAGCCACATTCGCAGCCTCAATTCCCACGGCATAGTGGCGATCAAGGATCGCGAAGTGTTCAGCCAGGATCTGGAGCGGGTGATAGATGCCGCACAGGCAGTTGCTATCCCTGCGGACCAGAAGATTCTCCATATCCTGCCGCAGGAGTTCATTATCGACGACCAGGAAGGGGTAAAAGAGCCCCTCGGTATGTCGGGTGTGCGACTGGAAGCGAAGGTGCATCTGGTGACCTGTGCGGTGAATGCGGCACAGAACGTCGAGAAGTGTATTCGTCGCTGCGGACTGGAAGTGGAGGATGTGATTCTGGAGCAACTGGCTTCCAGTTACTCCGTGCTGACAGAAGACGAGAAAGAGCTGGGCGTCTGCATGGTGGACATCGGTGGCGGCACTACCGATATCGCCGTATTTACCGAAGGTGCGATCCGCCATACCGGTGTGATTCCCATCGCCGGTGACCAGGTGACCAACGATATTGCCATGGCGCTGCGCACTCCGACGCCGCACGCCGAAGAGATAAAAATCAAGTACGCCTGTGCGCTTGCCAAACTGGCTGGGCCGGACGAGACCATCAAGGTCCCCAGTGTGGGTGATCGCCAGCCACGTGACCTGTCACGGCAGGCGCTGGCGGAAGTGGTGGAACCGCGTTACGACGAACTCTTCACGCTGGTGCAGGCAGAGTTACGCCGCAGCGGCTTTGAGGACCTGTGTGCTGCCGGCATCGTGTTGACCGGCGGCACATCAAAGATGGAAGGGGTAATTGAGCTGGCGGAGGAGATTTTCCATATGCCGGTACGTCTGGGTACGCCACAGGATGTGAGTGGTTTGTCCGACATAGTCAACAACCCGATTTACGCCACCGGCGTCGGCCTGCTGCAGTATGCGCGCAAGCAGTACATGAGCGGACAGGCGCAGCCGCAGTATGCGGCCAAGGTGGAAAACGGAAGCAGTTTGTGGGGCCGGGTGAAAAACTGGTTCCAGGGCAGTTTTTAAAACGTGTTAGTGCAAGTGGAAAAGCAGAGTCACACAAGGGAGAAATAAGGGGAATATTATGTTTGAACTCGTCGATAGCGTGCCACAAAACGCAGTAATCAAGGTTGTTGGTGTCGGTGGTGGCGGCGGCAATGCCGTCAAGCACATGATTGCCAATCAGGTAGAGGGTGTAGAGTTCGTCTGTGCCAACACAGATGCTCAGGCGCTGAAGGATATTGATGCCCGCACTGTGCTGCAGCTGGGTAACGGTATTACCAAAGGCCTCGGTGCTGGTGCCAATCCGGATGTGGGCCGTGAAGCCGCCATGGAAGATCGCGAGCGCATTGCCGAAGTCCTGGAAGGTGCCGACATGGTGTTCATCACCGCCGGTATGGGCGGTGGTACTGGTACCGGCGGTGCACCAGTGGTGGCGGAAGTTGCCAAGGAACTGGGCATCCTGACCGTGGCTGTGGTGACCAAGCCATTCCCGTTTGAAGGCAAGAAGCGCCTGGCCATTGCCGACGCGGGTATCCGTGAGTTGCAGGAGCGTGTTGACTCCCTGATCACCATCCCTAACGAAAAGCTGCTGGCGGTACTGGGTAAATCCACCAGTCTGCTGGACGCCTTCAAGGCCGCCAACGATGTACTGCTGGGTGCCGTGCAGGGTATTGCGGATCTGATTATGCGCCCCGGTATGATTAACGTGGACTTTGCAGACGTGCGTACCGTGATGTCCGAAATGGGTATGGCGATGATGGGAACCGGCGTTGCCCGCGGCGAGAATCGCGCCCGCGAAGCGGCCGAAGCCGCCATCCGCAGCCCGCTGCTGGAAGACGTCAATCTGCAGGGCGCTCGCGGTATCCTGGTGAACATCACTGCGGGCCTGGATCTCTCCCTCGGTGAGTTCTCCGAAGTGGGTGACACTGTGGAAGAGTTTGCCTCTTCCGATGCCACTGTTGTGGTGGGAACCGTGATTGATCCGGAGATGAGTGACGAGCTGCGGGTGACCGTGGTGGCCACCGGTCTGGGTGGTGCGATCGAGATGGCCAAGCCTACGGCAACCAAGGTTGTGGTGGACAATACCCGTCGCCCCAATGGCCAGCTGGACTATTCGGCGCTGGATAAGCCAACCGTGATGCGCAACCAGCCTGCGGCCCAGGGTAATACCGCCAAGAAGCCGCTGGCCGACGCCGACATGGAATATCTGGATATTCCGGCGTTCCTGCGTCGCCAGGCCGACTGATCTGCACGGACCTGGCCCTGTAGCCTCTGGCTGCGGGCCGGTTGGTGCTGCTGTCGACTTATGATCTGCCACCGTCCTCTCCCGCGGTGCGCAGATCGGCTTGCGGAACTGAAACCCGGTACCAGTGTCAGATGGCTGGCCTTCCGGGTGGACTGGGTGAGCGGGGCGGGCGCCCGCGGTAATTTCGCCTATTCAGTTATGGTTAAGTTCAGTCATTGTTCAATGCAGTGACCTCCTGGAAACGAGTACAGGCTGCTATGGCAGCTGGATTGCCTTGAGTGACGCGCTATTCCCGTATCAGGTCGGGAAACCATAGAAAACGCGCCATTTCAGTTGGTTTAGAGTTGCCAACTTTGGTAGTATTCGCCGATTAACTGATCCTGCTGGGTAAAAGACAATACAATGATCAGACAACGCACACTGAAAAACGCTATCCGCGCAACCGGCGTAGGTCTCCACACCGGTGAAAAAGTCTATCTGACGCTGCTGCCAGCGCCGGTAGATACGGGTATTGTCTTCCGGCGGGTGGATCTCGACCCTGTGGTTGAAATTCAGGCCAAGGCGGAGAATGTGGGTGATACCACGCTTTCAACCACGCTGGTAAAAGGCGACGTTCGCGTCTCCACCGTCGAGCACCTGCTGTCGGCCATGGCCGGTATGGGTATCGATAACGCCATCGTTGAGGTGAGCGCGCCGGAAGTGCCGATCATGGACGGCAGTGCCGGTCCGTTTGTCTTCCTGATCCAGTCAGCGGGTATCGAAGAGCAGACAGCAGCGAAGAAATTTATCCGTATCAAGCGCCCGATGGTGGTGGAAGATGGGGATAAAAAGGCTGAGTTCCTGCCTTTTAACGGCTTTAAAGTGTCGTTTTCCATTGATTTTGATCATCCGGTCTTCAAAGGTCGTCGCCTGGACGCCTCTGTGGACTTCTCCAGCACCTCTTTTGTGAAAGAGGTGAGTCGTGCCCGTACGTTCGGCTTCATGCACGAGATTGAGTACCTGCGCTCCAAGGGCCTGGCCAAGGGCGGTAGTGTGGACAATGCCATCGTCGTGGATGAGTACCGTATCCTCAACGAAGACGGCCTGCGCTACGACGATGAATTCGTGAAGCACAAGATTCTCGACGCCATTGGTGACCTGTACCTGCTGGGTAACAGCCTGATCGGCGAGTTCAAGGCCCACAAGTCCGGCCATGCGCTCAACAACCGTTCCCTGCGCCAGTTGATTGCCCAGGAAGATGCCTGGGAAGTGGTCACCTTTGAAGATGAGAGCGCCGCTCCCATCTCTTACATCAAGCCGGTACTGGCTGTCTGAAACACTTCTGTTATTCCCGGACGATAGGTTGATGCTGCAAAGCAGCATCAATTATTGTTGGTAATCGATTGATTTGTATGCCATATTTGGCCCTCAAAACCGGTTTTTAGCCGGTTTTTTGCGCTTTTTGGCCCGGAAACATGGCAAATTGAAGAGGGATCTCGCAGGGTTTGTGAGCCGCTTCACCAGAGGAGTGTGGGGTTGATACTGTCGCTCCGGTGTCCTTCCGTCCGGCCAAATACTGAATTGAGAAAAATCTGGACTTGATCACAAACTGCCCATGAAGGTTATTGTCGTCAGCAAGCATCACGGTCGCACCCGCAGCTTCTCCCTGGGGGGCTGGACTCGTGCAGTACTGTCTGTGTGCCTGCTGGGGCTGCCAATGGGTATGGGAGTCTGGATTGGTCAGGAGCTCAAGGGCGACGACAGCGCGGATCTGTTTACCGGCGGTTCGGCGCAGGCCTGGAACGATGCCCTCGATCAGCAGGGGGAGCAGTTGGCAGAGGCCAAACGCCAGGCCGAAGAGCAATTGGCTGCCCTCACCCTGCGTATGGCCGAGCTGCAGGCGCGCCTGTTGCGGCTGGATGCGTTGGGGGAGCGACTGACCACCATTGCCAAGCTGGACAGCGGCGAGTTTGATTTCAGTCAGGTGCCCGCGTTGGGGGGGCCTGAAGGTTCGGCTATGGGGGATGTCTACAATCCGCCCGAATTTATCGATGTTATCGACCAGCTGACGGACCAGATCGAAGATCGGGAACATCAGCTGGAAACACTGGAAGCCCTGCTGGCCAAGCGCAAGATTCAGCGCGACGTGTTTATCGCAGGCCGGCCGGTGACCAAGGGCTGGATGTCCTCCCGCTTCGGTCGCCGTACTGACCCCTTCAAGGGGCACATCGCCTGGCATAACGGTGTGGATTTTGCCGGCAAGATGGGCTCCGATGTAGTGTCTGTTGCGGCCGGTGTTGTTATCTGGTCCGGCGAGCGCAGCGGTTACGGCCAGATGGTCGAAGTTAACCATGGTAACGGCTTCAGTACCCGTTACGCCCACAACTCCGAGAATCTGGTAAGCGTCGGGGATGTGATTAAAAAAGGCCAGGTAGTTGCCCTGATGGGCAGCAGTGGTCGCTCTACCGGACCTCACGTCCACTTTGAAGTCTACAAAAACGGTCGCGCCGTCGATCCCGCTTCCTACATTCATCGCACCATCCGCTGATCCCATCTTTCGCTTGCCAATGCAGGCGGCATTCTGTTTACTTGTGCCCTTTGTGGCCGGGGCCAGCCGAGGCTGGTCAGCGACACCCTGACTCCCCCCAAACGCTGATGTTTAAAGGGCTCAGGGGCATCCGAACATAACAAGATTCTGGTAATTTCATGATAGGTAAACTGGCAAAGGCCGTATTCGGTTCCAAGAACGAACGCGAACTCAAGCGCATGCGCAAACTCGTCAAGCGCGTCAATGAACTGGAAGCGGAGCTGGAGGCGCTCTCTGACGATCAACTGCGGCAGAAGTCTGACGATTACCGTCAGCGCTTCCAGAACGGGGAGAGTCTGGACAGCCTGCTGCCGGAAGCCTTTGCCACCTGTCGCGAGGCCAGCCGCCGGGCGTTGGGTATGCGCCATTTCGACGTGCAGCTGATTGGCGGTATGACCCTGCATGAAGGCAAGATCGCCGAGATGCGTACCGGTGAAGGTAAAACCCTGATGTCGACACTGGCGGCCTACCTCAATGGCCTCTCGGGACGCGGGGTGCATGTGGTAACGGTGAATGACTACCTGGCCCGCCGCGATGCGGAGTGGATGCGTCCTCTCTACGAAGCACTGGGCATGACCGTGGGCATTATCCACTCCATGCAGGATCCGCACGAAAAGCATGAGGCCTATCAGGCCGACATTACCTACGGCACCAACAACGAATTCGGTTTCGATTACCTGCGCGACAATATGGCGCTGCGCAAGGACGATCGTATGCAGCGCCCGCTCAACTTTGCCATTGTCGATGAGGTGGACTCCATCCTCATTGATGAAGCCCGCACGCCGTTGATTATTTCCGGTGCGGCGGAAGACAGTTCCCGCCTGTATCAGCAGATGAATCTGCTGATTCCGCGTTTGGTGGAGCAGAAGAGCGAGGGCGAGACCGTTACCCAAAGCGGCGACTATGTGATCGATGAAAAGAGCCGCACGGTGGAGCTGACCGAAGCGGGGCATCAGAAGGTTGAAGAGATGCTCACCGGCGCGGGTTTGCTGGAGGAAAACGACAGCCTTTACTCAGCTGGCAACCTGGGATTGCTGCACCACGTGCATGCGGCATTGAAAGCACACAACCTGTTCCATCGCGATATCGACTACATCGTGCAGGAAAACCAGGTGGTGCTGATTGACGAGCACACCGGTCGCACCATGCACGGTCGTCGCCTGTCAGAAGGTCTGCATCAGGCCCTGGAAGCGAAAGAGGGAGTCTCGATCCAGAAAGAGAGCCAGACACTGGCATCCACCACCTTCCAGAACTATTTCCGGATCTTTCCCAAGCTGTCCGGTATGACCGGTACAGCGGACACCGAGGCCTACGAATTCCAGCAGATCTACGGTCTGGATGTGGTGGTGATCCCCACCAACAAGGCTATTGCCCGTCAGGATCTCAACGACCTGATTTACCTCACCAAAGAGGAAAAGTACGAGGCGATTACCAAAACGGTTAAAGAGCTGCAGGAGCAGCAGGTGCCGGTGCTGGTGGGTACAGCGTCCATCGAAGCCTCGGAGGAGATGTCCGCCCGGCTGAAGAAGGGTGGCATCAAGCATCAGGTTCTGAACGCCAAGTTTCACGAGAAAGAAGCCTCCATTATTGCCCAGGCAGGTCGTCCGGGGGCTGTCACCATTGCCACTAACATGGCCGGTCGTGGTACCGATATTGTGCTGGGTGGCAACCTGGATGCAGAACTGGCTGAGCTGGAAAATCCTACCGAAGAGCAGATCGTCAAACACAAGGCCGAATGGCAGCAGCGCCACGACCTGGTGATCGAGAAGGGCGGCTTGCACATTGTTGGTACAGAACGCCACGAATCCCGCCGCATCGACAACCAGCTCCGTGGTCGTGCCGGCCGTCAGGGTGACCCGGGTGTATCGCGTTTTTACCTCTCCATGGAAGATAACCTCATGCGCATCTTCGCCTCGGATCGTATCCGCGGCTTTATGCAGGCGCTGGGCATGGAGAAGGGCGAAGCCATTGAGCACCGCATGGTGACCAATGCCATTGAAAAGGCACAGCGCAAGGTTGAGGGTCGTAACTTCGACATCCGCAAACAGCTGCTGGAATTTGACGATGTTGCCAACGATCAGCGCCAGGTGGTGTATCAGCAGCGCAACGAACTGCTGGAGTCAGATGACATCGCTGACACCATTACCGCCATTCGCACAGACGTGGTGTTTGATCTGGTCAGTGATTTTATTCCGCCACAAAGCCTTGAAGAACAGTGGGATATTCCCGGGCTGGAGCAGTACCTGCATGCCGAGTTTGGCCTTGAACTGCCGGTAGCCCAGTGGTTGGCAGAAGATAAAAAGCTGCATGAAGAGACTCTGCGGGAGAAGATCCTGCAGGAAGTGCAGTCTGCTTACGACGCCAAGTGTGAACACTTTGGTCCCATCATGCGCGAAGTCGAGCGGCAGGTGATGTTGAGTGTTCTCGATATGCTCTGGAAAGAGCACCTGGCCAATATGGATCACCTGCGTCAGGGCATTGGCCTGCGCGCGTTTGCCCAGAAGAACCCCAAGCAGGAGTACAAGCGCGAGTCCTTCGAGCTGTTCCAGCAGATGCTGGAGAGTCTTAAGAGCGAAGTGGTGCGCATGCTGGCCCGCGTTGAGCCGGTGACCCGTGAGCAGATGGATGCCATGGAAGAGCGCCGCCGCCAGCAGCAGGAACAGCAGCGCATGCAGCTGGAACACGCCCAGGCCGGCGCCTTTGGAGAAGAGGATGCAGGCAGCGAAGAGCAGGACGATCAGCGTCCCTTCGTGCGCGAAGGATCCAAAGTAGGCCGCAACGATCCCTGCCCCTGTGGCTCGGGTAAAAAATTCAAGCAGTGTCACGGCCGTCTGGCCTGACCGTATCGAGGTTCAGAAAACTATGGCTGTGGGGCAATTTCCTTTTCCGCAGATGGCTGTCGTCCCTGGTGTTGAGCTGGCGACTGCCAGTGCCGGTATCAAGAAACCCGGTCGACAGGATGTGGTGGTGTTCCGCCTCGCGGAAGGCAGTCGTGTGGCCGGGGTGTTTACCAAAAATGCCTTCTGCGCCGCCCCTGTGACCCTGGCCAAACAGCACCTCGCCCAGGGCAACATCCGTTTTCTGATTATCAACTCCGGTAACGCCAATGCCTGTACCGGCGAACCGGGCCTGGCGGACGCGTTGCAAACCTGCAGCGAGCTGGCGGCGCAGGCCGGTGTCACCGCACAGCAGGTGTTGCCTTATTCCACCGGTGTGATTGGTGAGCGGCTGCCCATGGCAAAACTGCTGGGAGCTGTTCCGGCGGCGCTGGCGGGTTTGCAGCCTGACAATTGGGAAGCGGCCGGTCGGGCCATCATGACCACCGATACCCGTCCCAAGGGAGCCAGCGTACAGATCGAGCACGACGGAGAGACCATTGTCATCAATGGTATCTCCAAGGGCGCGGGCATGATCAAGCCCAACATGGCGACCATGCTGGGTTATGTGGCTACCAACGCCCGGGTTGACCAGGCGCTGCTCAACGAACTGTCCCGCGAAGCTGCTGATCAATCCTTTAACCGCATTACCGTCGATGGTGATACCTCCACCAATGACGCCTGCATGTTAATGGCTACTGGCCAGACAAGCCTGCCGGAGATCAACACCCGGGACGGTGAGCTGTACCGGAAATTCCACGATGCGCTGATGCAGGTGTACCGTTACCTCGCGCACGCTATCGTTGCTGACGGTGAAGGCGCGACCAAGTTTGTGACTGTGCAGGTCGAGGGTGCCGAATGCCAGGCCGAAGCATTGCGTGTGGCCTACGCCGTTGCCCAGTCGCCGCTGATCAAAACAGCCCTGTTTGCCTGCGACCCGAACTGGGGGCGTATCGTCGCGGCGATTGGTTATGCGGGCGTAAAAGGGCTGGATGCCACTGCGGTAAAAGTCTGGCTCAATGATGTGCTGATCGTTGAAGGGGGCGGTCGTGCCGCCAGCTATACCGAGGAGCAGGGCCAGGCGGTTATGGATGGTGAAGAGATCCTGATCCGTATCGACCTGGGACGTGGCGACATCCGCGAAACTGTCTGGACCACCGACCTGTCCCACGAGTATGTGACCATCAACGCCGAGTACCGCACCTGAAGTCGGCTCATTCTGTAGGAGCCCGGTCCCCCGGGCGATCCTTTCTATCCCCTTGTGCCGAGCTGGCCCGAAAATCACAGTGACCAGAGGATCACTTCTTGAGCAAGGTTATCCACGTTGCCGCGGGTGTTATTAAAGACGCCGCAGGCCAAATCCTCATCGCCCGTCGTCCAGATACAGCTCACCAAGGCGGCCTGTGGGAGTTTCCCGGTGGCAAGCTGGAAGCGGGGGAGTCTGCACCCCAGGCCCTGGCGCGTGAGCTCCACGAAGAGCTGGGTATCCATGTCGAGCACTGTGAGCCCCTGATTCAGATTCGCCACGACTATCCGGATAAATCTGTCCTGCTGGACGTGTGGACTGTCGATGCTTTTGCCGGCGAGCCTCACGGTCGTGAAGGCCAGCCTGTGCGCTGGGTCGCCGCCAGCGATCTCGGCAACTATGACTTTCCGGCTGCCAACGTGCCCATTGTAACTGCTGCCCGGCTGCCCAAATTGCTCGCCATTTCCGCTCCCACCGAAGACCAGACAAGCTTCTGCCGTAATATTCATTCCGCCATCGATAAAGGCGCTGCGCTGATTCAGGTGCGTCAACCGGGGTGGGGGGTTGAGCAATGGCTTGAGGGGCTGGAGGCTGCGGCAAACATTTGCCGGCAGCGACAGGCGAGATTGGTGCTGAATAGCCCACCTTCAGTTGTGCTCGAGCGATGTGCTGACGTCATCGCGGGTATCCACCTGTCTGCCGTTCATTTGCAGAATGATGGTAAAGACTGGCGAAAGATACAACCTGGCTGGTTGAGTTACTCCTGCCACAACCCGGAAGAGATTCGTCAGGCGGAACAGTTGGGAGCCGACTTTATTACCCTTTCCCCGGTTATGCCCACCAGTACTCACCCGCAGGCTGAAGCACTGGGGTGGGACGTGTTTGCGCAGTGGGTCGGAAGTGCGAAGATCCCGGTCTACGCATTAGGGGGGATGGATCCGGGCGCGCTGCTGTCAGCGATTAACTCGGGCGCCCAGGGCGTTGCCGGAATCAGCCTGTTCGCTGATTAGTTGATTGGCCGGTAATAGCAATTCGGGGCTGGAGGGCCAAGATATTTTCCTGGGTCTGTCTTTCCTGGGCCTGTCCGTATTCAGACGCTAGTGGTGAAAGCCGTTGCCGCTGGGATCATCGCCCGATAACAGGTCATCATATACCGAACTGCCTGCAATCTTGTGTTTCTCCTCTGCCCACTCGCCAAGGTCAATCAGCTTGCAGCGCTCGCTGCAGAAGGGACGTTGTGGGTAAGCCTCGCTGTACTCAATCGGCTTGCGACAACAGGGGCATTGGATCTCGAGAGGTTTTTTTGAGGTCATGTGGGTCGTTGGATCTGTTGGTGGTTCTAAAGCTGTCACTACAGCGATGGTGGAATAGTAGCGTAAATCCGCAAATAGCGCTTGGTCATTCCCATGGAGACGGGGATCAAGCGCATGCGGGTGTTAGCAAGGCTCACAATCTTTCGTCATTCCCGCGAAGGCGGGAATCCACTCCAAGCCAGGTCCACCACCACATGTCATTCCCGCGCAGGCGGGAATCCACTCCAAGCCAGGTCCACCACCACATGTCATTCCCGCGCAGGCGGGAATCCACCCACAGGCAAGTTCCGCCACCGCTGTCATTCCCGTGCAGGCGGAAATCCAGCGGGGTTACTGTTGCCGGATTCAGGCATCGTTGGCTTCTGCCGCCAACGACAGATACTTCTCATGCTGCTCCTGAACTTTTTGATGCAGCTGTTCCAGGGAGCCATCGTTAACAATCACATCATCGGCGTGTTGCAGCCTTTGCTCGCGGCTGGCCTGGGCTGACATGATGGCTTTTACCTGCTCGGCTGAGTTGTTGTCCCGCGCAACTGTCCTGGACAACTGCAGCTCCTCCGGGACGTCTACCACCAGCACCCGTTTGGTGAACTTGCTCTGACCGCTTTCAATCAGCAGTGGTGATACCAGCAGGGCGTAGGGGGATGAGGCATTGTTGAGTCCATCCATAATCTCCTGTCGGATCAGCGGGTGCAGGAGGCCTTCCAGCCACAGGCGCTCGCTCTCATCCTGGAAGATTCGCTTCCGCAGTTCCGCCCGGTTTAGCTGGCCATCAGCAAGCAGAATATCGGCGCCAAAATGCTCAGCAATGAGCTGCAGGGCCGGGCGCCCAGGCTCAACCACCACGCGGGAGGCCACGTCGGCATCCACCACCGTTATGCCCAGCGCTTTGAATCTGTCGGATACCGCCGTTTTACCGGAGCCAATGCCTCCGGTGAGGCCTACTACATAGGTCATGTGAAATCGGCTTCTAAAGTAGTTTTGGAGAATGTTCTTCTTTGGCAACCCCGTAGGAGCCCGGTGGCCCAGACCATCTCATCTTCCGGCTGCACCGGAATTCACCTTATCCCCCGGGCGATCTTTTCCGGCCGCATTGCAGGAAGTGAGGGTGGTCTGAGCTACCGCGCTCCTACAGTTTGGCGAACTGCAAATAAGAACCTGTGATTGTATCGCCCCAGATCAGAGCTATCCAACCGGCAATCGCCAGATAGGGGCCAAAGGGGATAGGGATATTCTTGTCACGTCCCTGGATCAATATGCCGGCGATACCTATTGCCGCGCCGACAAAGGAGGAGAGGATGATGATCAGCGGCAGCTGCTGCCAGCCCATCCAGGCGCCCAGTGCGGCCAGGAGTTTAAAGTCCCCGTAGCCCATACCTTCCTTGCCAGTCACAATCTTGAACAGCCAATAGACACCCCAAAGCACCAGATAGCCGGCAGCCGCCCCAATTACCCCAGAGTGCAGATCCGTGAGGCCAAAGCTTTGCGCATTGACCAGCAGGCCCAGCCACATCAGTGGCAACGTGATGTTATCAGGCAGCAGCTGGTGGTCGATATCAATCATGGTCAGGCTGATCAGCGCCCAGGTTAGCAGCAGCAACCCGGCGGTCAGCAGGGTGGGGCCAAAGGTCAGGGCGATAATGCCGCTGAGAATACCGCTGACGAGCTCGATTGAGGGATAGCGGATGCTGATAGGTTGGCGACACTTGGCGCACTTGCCACCGAGTATGGCCCAGGAGAGCAGCGGAATGTTGTGCCATGGCTTGATGGGCGTTTGGCAGTGGGGGCAGTGTGAGTCAGGCTTGAGTAGGTTGAAGGTGACAGGGGGGGATTGCGGCTGCTCCAGCAGCTCACAGCACTCGGCTTTCCAGCGGTTCTGCATCATCAGCGGCAGCCGGTAGATAACCACGTTCAGAAAACTGCCGACGGCCAGGCCCAGAATTGTAATAAGGCCAATAAAAAGGCCGGCGCTATCGCCGGCCAATAATTCAGTTTGCATGTGCTTTTCCGGTTAAACGATCTGGCCCATCTGGAAGATGGGGAGGTACATGGCAACCATCAAGCCACCCACCAGAATACCCAGAACTGCCATGATCATAGGCTCAAGCAGTGAGGTGAGGCTGTCCACCATGTTGTCGACCATCTCCTCGTAATAGGAGGCCACTTTATCGAGCATCTCATCCAGCGCGCCGGACTCTTCACCAATGGCTGCCATCTGCAGCAGCATCGACGGGAAGATCCCGGCTTTGCGCAGGGAAGCGTTGAGCTGTACACCGGTGGATACTTCGTCGCGAACTTTAAGTACCGCGTATTCGTAAACAGAGTTACCAGTGGCACCAGCTACCGACTCCAGGGCATCAATCAGGGGTACACCAGCCGCAAAGGTGGTGGAAAGGGTGCGAGAGAAGCGGGCGATAATGGAGTTATAAACGATATCCCCGACAATGGGCAGCTTGAGCATTACCTTGTCGATAAGCTCAGCGAACTTTTTGCTGCGTACCATCATTTCCTTGAAGGCCACGAAAGCCAAAACGGCACCGAAAAGTACAATAAACCACCACTCCTGCATGGTTTCAGACAGGGAGACCACCAGCTGTGTGAATGCCGGCAGCTCGGCCCCAAAGCTACTGAACGTATCGGCAAACTGGGGTACTACCTTTACCAGCAGAATGCCCGTTACGACAACGGCCACCACCACAACCGCAGCAGGGTAGGTTAGTGCTTTCTTGATCTTGGCCTTGATGGCTTCGGTCTTTTCCTTGTAGGTGGCGATACGATCCAGCATGGTTTCAAGAGCACCGGATTGTTCGCCGGACTCCACCAAGTTGCAGAACAGATCATCAAAATAACGGGGGTGCTTGGTCAGCGCGGCGGCAAAACTGGTACCGGCGGCAACATCCTCGCGGATGGCCAGGATCAGATCCCGCATATTGGCGTTATCAACACCTTCGGCCACGATCTCGAAGCTTTGCACCAGCGGCACACCGGCTTTCATCATGGTGGCCATCTGTCGGGTGAAGACGGCGATGTCCTGTGGCTTGATGGGCTTGCCGCGGCCCCCGAACAGAGGCTTGGGCTTCTTGCGCACGGTTCTGGCGTTAATGCCCTGCTTGATCAGCTGGGCTTTCACCAGCTGGACACTGGAACCACTGATCTCTCCCTCAACTTTGGAGCCCTTGCGATCAACGCCTTTATAAACAAAGGTCTGATTGGTTGCTGCAGCGGTCGCCATAATTTATCTAGTCCTTAGTGACCCGGTTTGCCTCTTCCAGGCTGATTAATCCCATCGCGGTCTTGCGCAGGGCGGATACCCGCAGGTTGTTGAAACCGGCCTTGCGTGCGGCGTCGGCAATCTGAATGGAATTGCCGCCCTCCATTATAATTCGTGAAATCTCGTCGGTGATGCGAACCACTTCATAGACCCCGACGCGCCCCTTGTAACCGCTGGAGCATTGATTACACCCTACCGGGTGGAATATCTGGAACTCGTCGCGGTGGATGCCGATATTGTCAAAGCCCTCTTCGCTCAATATCTCGTCAGGGATGTCGGTCGCGGGCTTTTTGCAGTTGTTACACAGGCGCCGGGCCAGTCGCTGGGCGATAATCAGGCTCACTGTGGTGGCGACGTTAAATGCGGGCACGCCCATGTTGAGCAGGCGGGTCAGGGTTTCAGGTGCGCTGTTGGTGTGGAGGGTCGAGAGCACCAGGTGACCGGTTTGTGCCGCCTTAATGGCAATCTCGGCGGTCTCCAGGTCCCGAATCTCACCCACCATGACGATATCCGGGTCCTGACGCAGGAAGGAGCGCAGCGCTTCGGCAAAGGTGAGGCCCACTTTGGTGTTCACGTTTACCTGGTTAATACCTTCCAGGTTGATCTCAACCGGGTCTTCAGCGGTGGAGATATTGCGCTCAATGGTGTTGAGGATGTTCAGGCCGGTATAGAGGGATACGGTCTTACCGGAGCCTGTAGGCCCTGTTACCAGAATCATGCCCTGTGGTTGATTCAGCGCATCCAGGTACATCTTTTTCTGGCCGTCTTCGTAGCCCAGTGCGTCAATGCCCAGCTTGGCACTGCTGGGGTCGAGAATCCGCAGCACAATCTTTTCGCCAAACAGCGTGGGGAGCGAGTTCACCCGGAAGTCGATGGCCCGGGTTTTGGTCAGTTTCAGCTTGATACGACCGTCCTGAGGAACCCGGCGCTCGGAGATATCCATTTGTGACATCACCTTGAGGCGGGCAGACAGCCGTGTGGCAAGGGCTGCCGGCGGTCTGGCCTTTTCCTCCAGCACGCCATCGGTGCGGAAGCGAATACGGTAGCTCTTTTCGTAAGGTTCAAAGTGGATATCCGACGCCCCGGTTTTGATGGCGTCCAGCAGGATTTTGTTGACGAACTTAACAATCGGGGCTTCATCTGCCTCGGAGGTGGTCCCGTCATCTTTATCGTCGGCGTTGGTGCCGGCTTCAATATCCAGGCTTTCCAGTGTGTCGTCGTCCAGCCCGCCGAAAGCTTCTTCAATGCTCTCCTCATGGGAGGCCAGGTACTGCTCAAGCTTGATCTGCAGCTTGTCCAGCTCCACCAGTACCGCGTCGGTATTCAGGCCGGTATTGAACTTGATCTCATCCAGTGCGTGCAGGTTGGTAGGGTCAGCAAGCCCCAGGAACAGGCGGTTGCCGCGTTTGTAGAGCGGCAGAGTGTTGTGTTTTTGCAGTAGTTTGAGGTCGACAATACTTTTGGGGAGGCTGTGCGGATTGATCGTATCAAGATCAAATAATGGAGTGCCGAACTCCTGGGACGCAAATGCGGCAATAGCGGTGGCGGAAACGCCGTGACCTTTGATCAGCTCTGAGACCAGGGTGCTTCTGTTGGATTTAGCCGATTGCTGGGCGCTCAGAGCCGTCTCTTCGTCGACGATGCCTTCTGCTACCAGTCTCCTGGCCAGGCCGCTCAGGGTTATTGCGGGTGCATTCATAAGGTGTCCGGATCTGTCCCCAATTCGACGGTACTGAAGCCGCCTCGGTAATTCATGGCCTTCCAGGCTTTTAATGCCAAAGGCAAAGAGTATTCCATAAGTGGTTGTTATAGATATGAATGCTCAAAATCTACCATTAATCCTTCCGGGGTGTCATCCCCCGCTTCAGGACTGGGCCGCTATTTGTTGCAAGGGGTGACGAAAAGTGTCACTGCCTGACAGGAATGGTCGTGGTGCGGGTGGCTTTTCGGTCTCGTGATTTGCTGTAAGTGAGGAATAATCAACGCTCCCGGTGTTTGGCACACCATTTGCTAAAAGGAACCACAGCTGCAGGATTGCTGCTAAAGACCAAGGCCAAGGCCATACTAATTAGGAGTCAACACAATGAAAAAACAACAAGGTTTTACCCTGATCGAACTGATGATCGTGGTAGCGATCATCGGTATTCTGGCAGCTGTCGCCCTGCCAGCCTACCAGGACTACACTGCGCGTGCGCAGGTGTCAGAAGCTGTAACCCTGTCTTCCGGTATGAAGGCTACTATCTCTGAAATCTGGGCTGACCGTGGTGATCTGACTGGTGTTAGCAGTGGTAGTCCTTTTGGCCTGCCTGCTGCCACCGAAACCAGCGGTAAGTACGTTGCTCAAGTTGATGTGCAGGATGGTCTGGTTGAGGCCCAAATGAAGACTTCTGGTGTGGCTAACACCATTGCTGGTAAAACCCTGTTGCTCAGCCCTGTAACTGGCAATGGCCCAATCTTGTGGGTATGTAAGGTTGGCGGCGCTGATCCTCTGGGTACACGTTACGTACCTAGCTCTTGTCGCTAAGCCTGAGTCGACAAAAGTGAAAAAAGCCGCCTTCGGGCGGCTTTTTTTTCGCGTGTTGAAGGCATAATAACGGTTTTGTCGCGATCAAGGGGTTTGGGGTGGCTAAGTTAAGACAGCCTTGGGTGCATGTGCTTCTTGGGGCTGTGGCTTGCCTGCTGGCATACTTGCCGGGCTTGAGTGGTGGATTCCTACTGGATGACTACGCCACGCTGCCATTCCTGGGGCAGTGGGGAGGGGTTGAGTCCTTCGCCGAGTTTTGGGAGTACGCCACCAGCGGTTTTACCGGCCCTACCGGTCGGCCGATAGCGTTGCTGACCTTTTTGCTGCACGGCGCTGATTGGCCGGCAGATCCAGCGCCGTTTCTTGTTTTTAATCTGGCCTTGCATCTTCTGAACGGTGCCTTGTTATTTCTATTTTTGCGCGGGCTGCTGGCGGCCTTGCAGTCAGCCCATGGTGAGTGGGTTGCGGCCATTGCGGCCGTGTTGTGGATTCTTCATCCGTATCAGGTCTCAACGGTGCTGTATGTTGTACAGCGCATGGTGTTGCTGTCGGTTTTATTTAATCTGGCTGCACTAATTACGTACTTATCAGCCCGTGTGCGCTTGGTGCGAGATGATCTGCAGGGAGCGGTGCTGCGATTTGCAGTGGCTGCGATATTGGCGGTTTTGGCGGTATTCAGCAAAGAGAGTGCAATCTGGATTCCCCTGCAGTTTCTGATTATTGAATTAACCATTATGTCTGCAGGACGTGCACCTCTGTGGGCTGCGGCTCCAGGACTTCGCGTTCTGGGGCTGCCTCTGGGGCGGTGGGTTACTCTGTTCGGGCTAGCTGTGCCTCTGGCTGTTTTTCTGGCCTACCTGGCGTGGCCATTGCTGAAAAGCCTCATTTATTATCAGGAGCATCAGCGGTGGTTGCCAACCAGCAGGGAATTTAATCTGATCGAGCGCCTGCTGACCCAGCAGCGTATCGTGGGCGATTATTTGTTGGGTTGGATAGTCCCTCGAGTTCAGACTGCCGGTGTCTTTTGGGATGGGTACGCTAAGTCAACCAGCCTGATAAGCCCCTTATCCACATTTGCTTGGTTGTTGGTACATGTTGCGGCTTTCGTAGGAGCCTGGATCGTGCGCCGCAGGTTTCCTTTGTTGTTATTCGCAGTGTTATGGTTTTATGGCGGGCTGTTGCTTGAGTCCACTACAGTAATGCTCGAACTGAAATTTGAGCATCGGGCGTACTGGCCAGGCATTGCGCTTACCCTGTTGATGTCAGCTGCCATGGTCCATCTGAGAGTGTCATCTCAGCTTAGGGTGGTGATAGCTTCTGCTGTTGTTGTTGTCCTGGCCGCTACGCTGACTGCCAGGGCATCCCTGTGGGGGAATCAGGATCAGGCCTTTCCGGTGTGGATGAAAGAAAATCCGCGCTCTGTGCGGGCCCTGGAAAGTGCCATGTTGGTCGTGCAAGGAACCCCGGAGGCTGACAAGTTCATGCCTATACTGATGCAGCGAGCAGTAAGCCATCCGAAGGCCACGGCTGGAACCCATTTGCAGAACCTGATGTACATGTGTGTCGCAAGTCCCGAGGCCATATTGCCTGTTGATGATGTTGCATTGAAGTTATCTCATGGGGCCCGGGATTGGCGAGTTGGAAACATGCTTGAGCTTCTGCTTGATCAGATGCTGGCAGGCCACTGTGAGATGACACTGGCGTCTTACCAAAAGCTGACCAGCGCTGTTCGCAGCAATCGCAGATATCGTAAGACACGACTGTATATGGCAGCAGGTAGTCTGTCTGCCAGCGCCGAATTTGTCTTCGGGGACAAGAGACGTGGCGGGCGTTACTTCCTCCGTCAGTATTACGCCAAAGTGCCTTTAAGCCTGATAATGAAGCAATCGTTGTTATTGGCACGCTATGGTGGGCTGCCTGTGGCGGTACAAAACCTGGAAAATGGCATAAGTGAGCGGTATGAGGCCAGCGACTATTTGGTTATGCAGGCGATGGATATGCTCAATCAGATGAAAGAAGACCTATAAACGAGAAAGAATAAATGAAGAATGTATCCGTGGTTATACCTGCGAAAAACGAAGCGGCAGGCCTGTCAAAAATACTACCCGAACTGATGGCGTTGTCCTGCATTGGCGAAGTGTTGGTGGTTGACGATGGGTCAGAGGATGCTACAGCTGAGGTTGCCCTTAGCTATGGGGCAAAAGTGATTAGCAGCCCTTACTCCAAGGGTAACGGGGCGTCAATTAAGGCCGGCGCGAGGGCTGCGGTTGGTGAAGTTATCATATTTATGGACGCCGACGGACAGCATGATCCGAAAGATATAGGTGCGCTATTGGCGGAGTATGAGTCGGGTTACGACATGTTGGTTGGTGCGAGGTCCGGGAGTTCTCAGGCAAGTATGGGGCGTTGGGCGGCAAACTCTTTATACAACAGGCTGGCGTCATGGATGGTGGGTAGGAAGGTAGAGGATCTTACGTCCGGATTCAGGGTGGTAAATGCGAACAAGTTTAGAGAATTTTTGCATCTTTTACCTAATGGATTCTCCTATCCAACCACTATCACTATGGCGTTCTTTCGGGCAGGTTATAACGTTGGATATAAAGCTATTAATGTAGAAAAAAGGTTAGGGAAAAGCCATATCTCCCTTAGTCGGGATGGAATTCGTTTTCTGCTGATTATTTTTAAGATTGGAACTTTGTATTCCCCCTTGAAAATATTCTTTCCAACCAGCGTTTTGGTTGGCTTGGTGGGGTTAAGTTATTACCTCTTTACCTATATAACCCAGGGCCGGTTTACCAATATGAGTGCATTGATGTTCACCACGTCGCTCATAGTGTTCATGATGGGGTTGATATCCGAGCAAATTACGTCGTTGATATATAAGCATGAAACCTAGTCTTGATTAAAGCTTGGCGAGTTCAAGGCTGAAAGGGTAGGGGTTGTAGGGTGGTTAAAGATTGTTCTGGGTGGGATTAATCGTCAGGTGTCCAGATTTTTGGAATTAAAGCTCCGCAGCTTCCGTAATAGGTACCTGGATTTGGCTGGCTGCTGAAAATTGCTGCCGGTGTAAATCTAATACTTTTATTTATATAAACCAGGTTGTCTCCAATGCTACAGCTTATTCTACAGTCTATAAAACTTGTGCCTGGGCAGTTCAGGGGCAGGTTGATTTTTCTGCAGTTTATACTGTTGCTGTCCGCTTGCCTGGAGCTGTTGGGTGTCGTTTCCGTGGGGCCATTTATTGCTTTGGCAATGAATCCATCGCATGTGCATGAGAATCAGCACTTACTAGTAGCTTATCAATGGATGGGAGCCGAATCGGAGGCTCAGTTTCTCGCTTGGGTGGGCTTACTATTTGGCATTTTGTTTATTGGTAGCAATGCAGTGTTGTTGGCGACACAGGTGTACTTGGTAGGGACCTCAAATAAGCTTCAGGCAGAATTGGTGAGCCGCATTTACCGGTATTTTTTGCGCCAGAACTATCTTTATCATGTCAGGCACAGGCCGGGAACGTTGATAAGTAAGATAAACAGCGACACAAGCCGCCTGTGTAATGGGCTTATCTTGGCGATACTGCAAATTAATGCGCGACTGTTTTCTATCATTATTCTAATTGCACTGTTATTCGTCGTGAATTGGGTGGCCGCCTTATCTATCGGAGGCGCCGTAGTTGGTGCTTACGGTCTTGTGTATTTCATGTCCAATCATCGGCTTAAAACAAATGGATTGGAGCGGACAGTTAATGACCGAGCGCGAAGCCGGTTATTGCAAGAAACCTTTGAAGGCATAAAGACTCTGCAAAGCTATGAGTTGGAGTCGGGGTTTTCGGAAAGGTTGAATGAGACCTCGAAAGAAAGGGTTCGAATCAATATATCAGACAAGCTGTTAAAGGACCTTCCCTACTTTGCGATTGAGTCAGTTGCATTCTCTATGATCGTGGTGATGACGCTTTTCGTTTTCACTGAGTCTGGTCGCTCGGAAGCCGCAATAGCACAGTTGGCAATCATTTGCCTTGCGGGATACAGGTTAATTCCAAAATTCCAACAAGTTTATCGGTCGATTGCATCTATTAAGACGAATCAACATGCGTTGAAACAGCTCTATAAAGATCTGTCCAAAGAAGACCCTGAACCGGCGCAATTGACCGCTAAGGGGAGCTTGGGACCGGATGTGGAAGGTGAGTTTAAACTGGCGGAGCTTGGTTTTACTTATGAGGGTTCTCAAGTTGTATTTCAGGGTGTCAATTTCCATATAAGTCCAGGAGAGTTTGTCGGTATAACGGGGGCCTCTGGGGCAGGAAAAAGTACTCTTATGGCTCTGATGTCCGGTCTTCTGGAGCCAGAATCCGGTCAGTTAAGTTATGGTGGAGTGACCATAGGGCGGGATAATAAACGAGTATGGAAGAAGATGGTCGGCTATGTGGATGCTGACGTTTATCTATTTGAAGGGACGCTAAAAAGCAATATTTTGCTAGGCCGGGACATGGATGGTGAGTTACTGGAAGAGCTTCTTCAAGCGACATGTTTGGATCAGGTGGTGTCGGGGGTTGCTGGTGGTCTGGAAGGGGACTTGGGCTCCAAGGGGGGGCGGCTAAGTTCTGGGCAACGGCAGCGCGTTGGTTTTGCTAGAGCATTGTACGGTAATCCCCGAGTCTTACTTCTTGATGAGGCGACTAATGCCTTGGACTTTCAAACTCAGCAGGAAATTCTATCCAATATCCGTAAAAAATGGCCGCACTTAAGTGTTGTTGTGATAAGCCATAGAGTAGATATGTTGGATAACCTGGATCGTTTCTATTGCTTGAAAGATGGTTGCCTGATTGAGGCTGGTGGAGATGGTAGAGTCGAGGGGGAGGCATGACAGTAGATTTTGTCAGAAAGCTTTTGAAATCAAAGCACCTGAAAAGAGGGCTCTATTACATTTTTCGAGTTTTTCCGATCAAGGAAAACGTAGTTTTTTTTGAAAGCCATAAGGGGCTTTCCTATTCCTGTAATCCTAAATATTTGCATAAGTATCTTTCTTCGAATTGCGGAAACCTGAAATTTGTTTGGTCACTAGTGGATGTTAATGTTCCTATTGAAGCTGATGTTGTAAAAGTTCGTCGATTTTCGATTAGGTACTATTGGTATATGGCGCGTGCCAAATACTGGGTGAATAACGCAGAGTTTGCCCAGGGGTTACCAAAGCGAGCAGGTCAGAAATATTTAAATACTCAGCATGGCACGCCTTTTAAAAAAATGGGTAAGCATAAGTTGGTTGATTTTCCGGAGCGTGTTCCAAAAACCGGGCGGTGGGACGCGTTAGTCTCTGCTTCTCCTTATGTGTCAAAAATATTTTCCGAAGCGTATATGTATGGCGGTTTGGTTCTGGAGTCGGGAACCCCGCGAAATGATGTGCTGTTGAATCCAGAGACGGATGCGGTTGGTATCAAGAAAAAGCTGGGCCTGCCAGTGGATAAGCATCTGGTTTTGTATGCCCCTACATGGAGAGAGGGTAGCGGCATTGATATCGATATGAAAGCTTTGCTGGATAAGCTGGGCGATGATTATGCAATTTTACTTAGGTTGCATCACTTGGTGGACAAAAGCATTGCTGGAATCGAAAAAATACAAGGCTTGCATGATGTGTCTTCGGGGCTAATTGATATTCAGGAGCTTCTGTTGGTAGCAGATGTTTTGTTGTCGGATTATTCAAGTGTCATTTTTGACTACTCTTTGCTGCGTAAGCCAATGGTGTACTTCATGTATGATTTGGATGAATACAGAGACCTGGAGCGGGGTCTTTATTTTGATCCATTGGCAGTCTTGCCGGGAAAGGTGGTGCTCCGTGAGAGTGAGTTGTCGGGTGCATTACTTAACGCGCAGACGGACTTCAATAAGAACAAGAATAAATATGAAGACTTCGTGGAAGTGTACTCCAAGTTTGAGCATGGTAATGCTTGTGAGCAAATAGCAGACAATTTTTTTGGTATTCCTCAGGTAGTCAGATGAAGAAATTTTTGGAATTGATGGCTGGCTATGTCGAGCGTTATCTGGGTTACGACAGGTTTATTTCCTGGCTTCTGGTTGTGCCTATTGTTCCGGATACCATATTGATAGCAGAAAAGATCCGCTATTTTGACCGGCGGGGAATGTCGCAGCATGCGTATGCCTATATTTCTCGACTTTTGAAGAAAAGAAGTTTCAAAGTTGCATCAAAGTTGCCTGTTATTTTGAATGCATTTCGACCTGAAATGTACGCTGATAGCTGTTTGTTAGCTGATGTTTTGGGTCAGAAGAAAATGTTGGATGAATATAGGCCAAAGACGGCTAAAGAGGTCTACTCGAAGATAGCGGCTCAAATTCGTTGTTTTAATCATTCAGGTGCCATGCGGTCATTTTCTGAATATCAGCATTGGCTTTCGAATGAAGATAAGCAGGCCTTTACATCCTATGCGAAGCAAAGAGATCTTTATGTGGGTTGGTTTCAGGATGTGGTCGACGAAGCTTGGGTAAATACCTTTGTAGATTTCAAGGGGGCTTTACGGGAGGGAGGGGTAGCTTTTTATATTCCTCCGGTGTTGAAAAAGCTTTCTATATGCCCTGTCTGTACATCCTCATTTTATGTTCAGGTTGTCGAGCTTTATAAGAATCTTTACTCCTCGTTTCCAGGTGGCGAGCGGTTGAAAATTGTACCTTTCTTACAGTTTGACTGGCGTAACGCCGGGGTAATTTCAGGGTTCTCTCAAGCAATTTCCTATCATACAAAAGTTAATAATGGAGTTTACTTAAACGTTAAGGAATCTGCTTTGTCAGGGTATTTCACCATTGATGCGGGTGGCTATTCCGGGTGGCATAGTGCAAGCAATATCTCTTTGGATGAAATAAGGGATATTGTGGCTCTTGAGGGGAGCGACTCAATTGAAGGAACTTTTAGGGGTTTGTTTTCCGAGTTTGTAGAAAAGAGTGAGTCCAAGTACTTTCAGTTTTCTGCGAACGTAACGGACTTTTCCGCTCTGGGCGAGTTCTATTTCTTGCCCATGCAGGTTACAAATGATGTTGTTGCAGGCCTTGCGGAAATTGACACTTATCAACTGCTTTGTGAAATGGTCAATCTGGCGAGAAAGCATGATCTGACCATTGTCGTCAAAAAGCATCCAAAGTGTCGCTCAGCTCTCGTTCGTGACCTCCTGGAGAAGGTCAGCACATGTCCCAATGTTATTTTATCTTCTGATTCCGTCCACAAGATAATCCCGTACGCGAAGGCAGTGATAACAGTGAACTCGGGAGTGGGTATGGAAGCGCTGTTGCATTTGAAAACGGTTATAACGACTGGTGGTTGCGACTATAGAGCAGCTACTTATGCCGTAAATGATGTTTCAGGTTTGGAGAAACGGTTGCTTAATTTTAAGGCGATCGATCCTGATGATATTAAGCGTTTCCTGCATTATTTCCTTAGGTATCACCTATATAGGTACGATGACGTAAATAAAATCAAGTTATTTTGGGGGCGGGCTCTTGGTTTAGATTTTCATGAAAATAATGATAACTAAAAGGCATAAATTGAATACTAATTATTGGGGTGTCTATGAACTGTCGTTTTTGTAATGGTGATATGAAGTACATCTACACACTGAATTCATTTGACATCATTCAGTGTGTTGGGTGCTGCTCGTCGACGGTATCGGTCCCGCCGTCAGAAGATGAGATCGAAAAGTATTACGACGGATTTATGTTTAATGCCAGGCCGTCCAGAAAAAAATTTATATTTAATTCGAAAATAGAGGGTTGGCTCAAAAATATGGGCCTGCCAGCTAATGCTGCGATGCTTGACATCGGAGGTGGTGGAGGTTTTTTCTCTCATGCGTTTGAATCGTTTGGACTAGGAAGGGCGTTCTATGTTGATCTGGATGCTAAAGCTTGTGAGTTTGCGCGTAACGAGCTTTCTTTGGATCGAGTGTATAACACCAAAGTTGAGGATATCTCCAGTCTCCCCAACAATAAGTTCGACTTTGTTTTTTGTCGTCATGTAATAGAACATCTGACAAGGCCAGACGAATTGATACTGCAGGCAATTGATGCCATGGCCGATAGAGGGGTGTTTCACCTGCAGTGCCCAAACGGGATTTCACTGGAAAGGCTGGGGTATTACAGCTATGCCAGGAAGCGAGTGAAGGCCTTGAGGAAGGGAAATCCGAACTTTTCCGGTTTATCTGCTTGGGCCTTGATGCTTGGCAAAAAAATTCCCTACGGAATTAATCCTATTAATCACTTGTGGTCTATTACGGAAGAGGGTTTAAACGCGTTTCTCGCAGGTATTGATGGAATTCAATATGAAGTTTTTACTGCCCCTCTCAATGACGCTGTTTATTCTCCCTGGCTCGCTTCTGGCGGCGTGAAAAAGACTGCGCATTCCTGGCTGATGGCTTCCACACTGGGGAAAATTCGTGGTGGAGCGCATCTAATAGCAACGATAAAAAAGTTGGATGGTAGTGTTTAGTCAATCTGAACGTTCGGTATGTGCTTTTGATGCCTGTCTTTTGCTCAGCGTGTAGTTATGAAGCTTTCTCAAAGGTTGGACAAGTTTCTTTTTAAGTGTGTAGAAAGGCAAAAGTACTTTCTCCCGTTTCTCTCTTGGTTTGCTATCGAGCGGTTGCTTTTTCGGCGATCAGGAATCATTGCTGTGGCAAGGGCTGCTCTTGAGCGGGGGGATGTAAAAACCACGTTTAGGCTGTGCAGGTTTTCAGCTTATCTTTCTGCCAGTACAGCGGTGGAGGGGAGGGTTCTGATAGCAAGCATGTGTCGGTGGTTAGCAGAATTTGGGTTTCTGGAGGAGGCATTAGGTTACTACTCCGAGCTTGATGGTGATGGCGGGGCATGGTCGAAGTTTGCGAAAGTTGAAATTACAAAGTTTGCCTTCAAATTTGCTTTGTATGGTGAACAATACCAGCGTTACATCAGGCAAGCATTGAGATCTACATCTTCGCCGAAGCAGGTCTATTATGCGATTCGTTATCTTCACATGCTCGGAGCACTACAGAAGGGTGTCTTTGAGGAGCTCGAATCAAGGGCTTTACAATTTTCCCGGAAAAATCCATATAGCCAGCGAATGCTTTCGGCCCTATTAAATGTGCGGCCTGGAATGGGATTAGGACGGCCTGATTGGCTGGATGATAGACGTTTTCGTGAGTTAGAGGGGGGGCTATCTTTCGCAGTTAAGCACAGGTTTATGGATGGTATGGGGGACAATAATTCCTCTTTGTATGCTGATGAAGATACAAGTTTGCATTTTTTTCTGGAGAAAAACCTGTCGGAGCTGGCCTCAGTAATAAGTGATCCCGCTATGACCATTGGGGTTGTTGGTAACTCGCCGTGTGAGATTGGACAGGGGAAGGGAGAGGCGATCGATTCTCACGATTTAATATTCAGGTTCAATTTTTCGGTCGCATATGACTACGCTCAAGATTATGGGCGTAATACAAATTACCTGGTGTGTAATGTCAGCAATTTGTCTCGGTTGGTTTCGAGTGCTTTTCCGCCTGGATTGATATTGGCGGGGCCGGACTTTCTGGATTTTCCGTCAAATATTGGAGTCCTTAAGCAGGCAGTAGCTCAGGGGGTTGCTCCTGCTATTTTGCCTAAGAGCTATTTTGTCGAATTGGCGGAGCTGTTGGGGGCGGCTCCCAGTTCGGGAATGTTGTTGGTATATTTTATATTTCGTATGAGGGGGAGCTTTCAGGGGGTTAACCTTTTTGGGATTTCATTGACTGATCAAGTGTCGGATCAGCCCGGAGCTGCCAATTATTTCCGAAAGTCCAGGCCTAGCTTTCGCCACAACTGGCCGGGGGAAATGAGACTCCTTCAAGAGCTGGTTTCAACTGAAGATTCTTTCGATTTCGACAGTTTCAAAAAAATGCAGTTGGAGAAGCTGCGTAATTCGCAGTGTATAACAAGAGACGAATTTCGACCTCTAAGGTTGAAGCTTGTGGGGGACCATTCCAGGTATCACTGCGGATCCGCTGCAGTGGTGTCGTTTATAAAAAGAGAAATGAATGTTCGTGGGGTAGTGGTCAAAGATGATAGCTATGATGTTTTGATTGTTAATGGCGAAGGAAGTATGCATGACAATCAGGATGACTTTCTCTATAAAATGAAAGCCATAACGGATGCCAAGACAAAGAATAAAGCCGTTTATTTGGTGAATTCTGTTTGGCAGAATAACTCAAACGAATATGACGATATTTTGAAAAGCTTAGATGGTATTGTGGTTCGGGAAAGTAAAAGTCAGTCTGAGCTGCTTAGCAAGCATGGTGTGAACTCGACCGTCTTGCCTGATTTCTCATACTTTGCAAAATTGTCTGCTGATGCAAGCATCGACAACTTCAATAACGAAGTGGTCTTAACTGACGTATTTTCCCAGGATCTTGGTAGTTTTGTGCGGTTCAATGGGACGTATCTGAAGAGGGCTCGCTACCTTGATATGCGTGATTACAGTTGGTCTTCATTGGTCGCGAGTCTGAAGACTGCCAGGATCTTGGTGACAGGTCGCCATCATGCAATGTACGCGGCCTGTAAGGCAGAGGTGCCCTTCGTTATTTTCCCTGGCAATACGCATAAGATGGAGGGGTTGTTCGAGGCCGCGGGAGTAGATATACCGATTTGTCGTCATTGGAGCGATGTGGCTGAGGCAATAGATTATGCCCTTTCTCATCGGTATGAGTTTGACAGGCTGTTTTCCTGGCTTCGAGCTCAGGATCCATGGAGGCTTCAAGTTTGAACAGTAAGTGTAAAAAGATAGTTATAACCTTTGGGACTTTTGATGTCTTTCACTTGGGGCACCTCAGGATTTTATCCAGGGCGAGAAGTATGGGGGATTGTCTTTGGGTAGGGGTTTCAAGTGATGCATTGAATATGGCAAAGAAAGGGCGGGCTCCAATCTACTCAGAGGAAGAGCGGCTCGAAATATTGGCAGGCTTAAAGTGTGTCGATGGGGTGTTTCTTGAAGAGTCTTTGGAGTTAAAGGCGGACTACATTAAGAGATACGAGGCAAATATATTGGTTATGGGAGACGATTGGAAAGGAAAGTTTGATCACTACTCTGACCTTTGTGAGGTTGTATATTTGTCCAGGACGCCTTCGATTTCCACCACAGAGGTGATTGAAAGAATTCAGACCTGTTGAAGCTCGGACCTGATGCGATCCAAATATCGAGATGCGGATTTGCCGTCTAATGTATGGTCATATACTGCTTCAATTGTTCTTCGATGAGTGGGCATATGCGCGGACCAGTATTCTTCGGGTCTGCTCAATGTTAGCTCGCTGTCTCGCGCAAGTTCCCTTCTGTTTGTCACAATCTGGCCATATCGAAACTCGGGCGTGAGGCTAAACCCTTTTGTAAAGGGGGGGGCGACGTCCAGGAATAATGTAGGGCGACTAAGCGCTAAATAGTCAAAGGCTATAGAAGACCAATCGCAAATTAATAGATCACTAATCAATAGTATATCTTCTGTGTCTGTGTATTGATCTGCAGGTAAATAGATAATGCTACTTTTGTCTTCTGATTTTTTCGTGGTGTTTAGGTGGTGCCGGATCACAAAGTAGGCATTGCAGTTGTCGCAAATACTTTGTGCCAGCTCCAGAAAATTGGTCTCGTCCATGTTGAAGGGGTAAATGTTTCTTCCCTCTAAATCCTGCTTCCATGTTGGTGCGAATAAAATAACCGGTTTGTCCGTGTCTGTAATCTTCAGGCTTCTTTTCAGGGAGCCAATATTCTGGTGGTTGTGTACCAGCTTGTCCGTTCGTCCATAACCCGTAATTACAACCTTGTGCTCCGGGAATCCGAACTTGTCTACGTAGAGGCTCTTTATAAGTTTAGAGCTAACCCAGATCTCCTCGTATCTGTGTTGAATTCGAAAGTCCTTTTTGTCAAACCCTTTAAATGGAATCCCGTGCCAAACATCAATAAACTTAATGTCCGAAAAACGGAGCAACAGTTCCAGGCAATGAAGGCCGTGATCGCTAACTATGGCGCTGGCGGTCGCCAGGATTTTGCTGTTGTGAGGATGGCATCCATCGATGGCTTTAATACCCTGTTTTTGGAGCTGGTCGATATAAGCCGAGTCCATACTTAGGAAGAAAACCCTAAATTCATCTGGATGCTTGATCAGCTCAAGGTACAAGGCTTTCAGGTTGCCATTGAATTTATGTCCGTAAAGAAGAATTTGGGGGATGGGGGGGGCAGTTTTCGTGTTTGGGAGGCTTCGCCTGAATAGCGCAAGCAGGGTGGTAAGGCTAAATCGAATTAACTGAAGCCAGTGAGTTGGGTTTTTTTTGTCTATTTTCATACGGCTGTATGGATGTTATCAGTTATATTCTGTCAGCTGTTCGATTATTATTTTTGTCGCTGATTCCCTGCTGGTAGAGGGGTGAATCTTATATTTAGTAATGTTTTCCAGAAACTCCAGGCAAATGTTTTTGCTGTAGTTGGAAAGTACGGCGTTTTTTCCAATGCCCTCCTGTCTCTCGGTCGCTTTTCTCATGATCAGGCAGGGCTTCCCAAGGTAGTAGCACTCTTCTTGATTGCTGCCTCCGTCTGTCAGGACGAACGAGCTCTCTCTCAGCAATCGATTGAAGTCAAAATAGTCATATCTTGGGCGCAGCTCAATATTGGGATTTTTCTCTATTCGATCAAGCAAGCCTTTCTTCTTCAGGGTTTTCTCTGTTGGGCTGTGAAGTATGAAAAGAATTTTAGAGTTGAGAGCTGCAAGCTCAATCATTTCGACAATGAAATTCAGATTCATTTCATTTGATAGGTTTTCGAAGCGGTGTATCGAGGCTATACCATAAGTAGAGCTGGGGATGTCAATTTTTCGGCTTTCAATGTGGTGGTCCGCGAGCGCAAGAGAATCCCTTAACGTATTTTCGAATGTGTTTATTTTTTTTCCGTGATGCGCGTTTAGATTGTCCAGGGCCCACTGGCCGGGAGCGAAGTAGACGTTTGAAAGTGAGAAAACGCAGACGCGGGTGAGTTCTTCGGGGAATGGATTGAAAAAGTTAAACGAACGCAAGCCGGACTCTACATGGGCAGACTTCAGTCCGGCCATCCGGGCACCGAGACTTCCCAGTAATGTGGATAACGTGTCGCCGTGGTTTAATACGATCCCGGTTTTGTCAGACTTCCAGATTTTGCGTCTAAAAAACAGCATTTGAAGGAGCAGTCGCAAAGACCAGAGGGCCATCTTGGGTATGCTGGTAATGTCATTTCCAGAATACAGAATATAATCGGGCTCTTTTATCCCAAAGTTTTTTCGTATGTCTTGTATTGTCGAGCGATGTTGGCCGCTAAAAACAAAGTTGTAGTCAACTCCCCGGTCCTGCAGCTCTTTCATAATCGGAGCCATTTTAATCAGTTGAGCTTTGGTTCCGAGAAATATGTGAATCATTTTATGTTTCTATACGCAGGAGGCGGGGATGGTCGCTGGTGAATTCATTACATCTGAAACCGCATCGACAAATCCACCGCCTTGCAGTCCTTGGTCAATGCACCAATAGAAATATAATCCACCCCGGTCTCGGCAATCGGCCGCAAGGTCGCGTCGGTAATGCCACCGGAGGCTTCCAGTTTAGTGCGGCCACCAAATTCTTCCTTGTTCAGTCTCACACCTTCACGCATATCGTCGAGGCTGAAGTTGTCGAGCATCACAATATCGGCATTAGCGGCAAGGGCCAGGCGCAGTTCGGCCAGGCTTTCCACTTCGATTTCCACTGGCTTGCCGGGGGCTTGCTGCTGGGCCGTTTGTACGGCTTCGGTGATACCACCGCAGGCAGCGATGTGGTTTTCCTTGATCAGGAAGGCGTCGTACAGGCCAATACGGTGGTTGAAACAGTTGCCGCAGGTTACCGCGTATTTCTGGGCGGTACGCAGACCGGGGATGGTCTTGCGGGTATCCAGCAGGCGTACCCCGGTGCCTTCCACCAGTTTGGCGTAGCGGCTGGCGACTGTGGCTGTGGCGGAGAGCAGTTGCAGGAAGTTGAGGGCGCTGCGCTCACCGGTGAGCAGTGAGCGGGCCGGGCCGCTGAGGTGAAAGAGTGGGCTGTTGGCCGCAACATGGTCGCCATCGGCGACTTCCCAGCGGACTTCAACACTGGCATCCAGCTGGCGGAACACCTCATTCACCCATTCCTGTCCGGCAATCACGCAGTCATCCCGGGTAATAATCGTGGCTTTGCCCTGACGGTCCGCCGGAATCAGCATGGCGGTAATGTCGCCGTCGCGGATGTCTTCCTGCAGGGCCGCGCGTACGCTGTTTTGTCGGTCCTGCTCCAGGCCTGGGATGGTGTTGATCATAACTCTCTGCCGCCGGGTTGTTACTGGTGTTGCTGGGGGTAAATTCAGGCGCTGATGATAGCAGAATATGGCGTGGGAGTGGCTATTAGAGAGGACGCTTCGCTACAGGACGCTGGCGCTACAGGACTCTTCGCTTTCAGGGGACAGGGGCTACAGGATTATGGTCTTTGGTCGTGACCTTCCATTCTCACAAGATCGCCCTCCTATAACCTGTAGCGAAGCGTCCTATACCCTGTAGCGTAAGCGTCCTGAACCCTTTAGCGCCAGCGTCCTGTAACCTGCCTTTTACCGATACTGCCGCAGCACCATCTGCCCATCCTGCAGGCTCAGCTCCAGCTGCCGCAGGGCGCTCATTCCCAGCAGTATCTGACCGCCCTTCATGCCCTGGTTGATGCTGGCGGGTACATCCTCAAGGTGTATGGGGCCCAGCTCCAGACTGTTGATCCGGGTGGCGTAGACGGTGACGGTGCCATTGGCGGTCATGGCCTGCTTGGCTGAACCCGGGGTCAGTCCCAGCAGTGAGGAGAGTGATTTGGGGACAATGACTTCGGTGGCGCCGGTATCGAGAATAAAGGTGACCGGCTTGCCATTGATCTTGCCGCTGGCCACGAAATGATGCTGGTGGTTGGCTTCCAGGGTGATTTCGATCACGCCCGTGGGCGACCCGGACTCGGTGCCTGCTACCGCTGACAGGTCGGTGTTGGGATTGATGCGGGATTCTTCCCAGTTGCCGAAGATCCAGGTCATAACGCCCAGGGCCAGCAGCCAGAAGATCCAGAGCATATGCCTGCCAAGGCGTTTCGAGGTGTCCGGGTTGTAGTCGCTCATGCTTCGTGGTGTACCTGTCGCCAGCCGTTGTAGTAAGGGCAGTGCAGTTGGTGGGCGTTCACTTTATCCAGTGGCGGGTCTGGCGTGCTCTGTGACCCGTTTCGCGAATTGCGACTGTATCACTCTGTGACACCGCCGGCTGATCTATACTCCCACAGCTTAAGTCATGTATACATTTGCCGTCACCTGCATGTAACCTGCGGCCACCGCCATGGCGGTATACCGTTGACCGGTGGAGTGCCCCCTTGTCTGATCCGTCTCCGCAAATTCTTACTGAAGTTCCTGCCTTTGAAGCGATGCAGCATCTGCCTGCACCGGTCTTGAGACTGCGTGACAACGCGGTTCGGTTGCTGACGCGCGCCTTCAATAACCTCTTTCTGGGCAGTGATGATGTGCTGTTCCGGCTGGCCGCCGAGGCCGGCAGCAGTGAGGAGCAGAACGCCTATTTTGAATACCTGCGCGAAATACGCCTGCAGCGAACTACGCTGGTGGATCGTTATATGCGCACCCTGGATCAGGCCTTCGCCAGGGTTTGCGGTCTGGCGGTCGCCCCGCAGGAGCTGGCCGCAGTGTCTGCCACGCAGGTGGATGTGCCCACTTTCGAGAGTATCGAGCTGGCCCTCGCCCTGGAAACCTCCGTTAGCGCGGTGCAGAAGCAGAGTTCTGCGACCCTGCAAGCCTTGATCGCGGTAACCAATCAATGGCTGCCGGTTCCCGTGTCGGTACGCAACTTTCCACTCGGGCCGCGGGTGCTGTGTGACAGTTTCCGGATGGTGGCCGAATCACTGCAGATGGATGGGCGCGGGCGCCAGATTCTGGGAAAACTCTTTGATAAGGCGGTGGTGCAGCAGCTGGAGAGGATTTACCAGCGCCTACAGGAGGTGTTGCGTTCCTCCGAACTGGCTGCGGCCGCTATTGAAATGGATGCATCTGCGCTGGCAAAAGATCCGCATACCGTTGAGTCGGCAATAGCTGGGGCGGTTACCCGGGAGCAGCTGCTGCAGGTGTTGACCGAGCTGCAGCGCAGTGACGCGCAGCGCCTGGTCGCCGGCAGTCCGCTGGAGTCGCAGACCCTGGAGCATCTGCAGAGGCAAATTCAGCAACTGTCGGGGCAAGCGGTTGAGGTGGCAGCCAGTGACTGGCAGGCCATTGAGCTGATGCAGAAGATGTTTGAGTTTATTGTCCGGGACCAGAGCCTGCCGCCTCCCATGCAGGCTCTGCTGCGGGGCCTTCATATCCCGCTGTTAAAAGTCGCCGTGCTGGATGATGCGGTGTTCAGCGAGGCGGGCCATTGTGCGCGGCGCCTGCTGAACGAACTGGCGAACGCGGCTCTGGGGTGGCAGGAAGGGGAGGATAGCGGTCCCCATGGTCTGTTTACCCAGGTGCAGAATTGCGTGGTCTACCTGCTGCTGAACTTTACCGAAGAGGTGGCCGTGATACAGCAGGCGCTGGATCAGTTTCACGGCAGCCGTGAGCAGGAGTCGCGCAGGGCGTCCCTGCTGGAGCGTCGCACCATTGACGCCGAGGATGGCAAGGCAGCGGGTGAGCGGGCCCGCCGCCTGGTAGACGCCGAGTTGCACCCCTACCTGGCCAGTGGGCAACTGCCAACGTGTGTGGCGGAGTTGCTGCAGGAGGCCTGGCACAAGGTGATGTTGGTTACCCTGTTGAAACAGGGGGCCACCAGTGATGATTGGTACGCATGCCGGCAAACGGTTGAACTGTTGGTGTGGTCGGTTACGGCACCGATGGATGGTGAGGGGCGCGCAAAATTGCTGCAAACCCTGCCGGATCTGTTGACCCGGCTGCGGCAGGGACTGGACCTGATTGCCATGGACGCCGGACCCCGCAGCCGGTTGCTGGATCAGCTGCAGCAGACCCACCTGCAGCGGCTTTCCGGGGACGAGGGGAGCGGGACAGCGGTTGCTGGCTCCCCGGTACTAGCCGACTCGGCTCCGGTTGCCGGGAAGGAGAGTCGTGACGAGGGCGATTCCGTCAGTGCCGGGCATCTGGCGCGGGTGGATCGGGTTGCCAAGGGATCCTGGTTCGAGGTGCGGGCAGAGGGCGCAGACCCGTGTCGCTGCCGTCTTGCGGCGGTGATCAGCAGCGTGGATAAGTACATCTTCGTCGACCGCTCCGGGGTCAAGGTGTCGGAGAAATCGCGGCGGGAGTTTGCCCGGGCGCTGCAGAGCGGCGAGTTTGTCGTCCTGGATGATGGCATGCTGTTTGATCGCGCCCTCTCTTCGGTGATTGGTGATGTACGGCGGGGCCGCGGGCGCAGCTGAGTCCGATTGGTCGGCCCGTCGCCAGCTGGCGCCGATGGCGGCCCTTGTGTAACCTTGGCCGATAACTTCAAAGATCCGGATAACTTCATGCCATCAGTCCCAGATCCTGTCGCTGACACGGTGGCCGCGCTCACAATCGACGGCGATGGCTGGTTGGTGAATGGCAGCCGGCAGCCATCGCCCAATTACGACGACCGCCCCGACCCCGAAGATGTTTCCCTGCTGGTGATTCACAACATCAGCCTGCCGCCAGGCCAATTTGGCACCGGCTGTGTGCAGGATTTTTTCTGCAACCGCCTGGACACTGCAGCCCACCCGTTCTTCGCTGAGATTGCGGATCTGCGGGTATCTGCCCATTTTCTGCTGGAGCGCGATGGCAGCATCACCCAGTTTGTGCCGACCCGCGGCCGGGCGTGGCACGCAGGCAAGTCCCGCTTTCTGGGGCGCGGGGTCTGCAACGACTTTGCGGTGGGCATTGAAGTGGAAGGCACCGATACCGAGGCCTATACCGATCAGCAGTATGCACAGCTGGCCCGTTTGACCCGGGCGCTGATGGCCCGGCATCCGGCCATCACCCCAGCACGCATTACCGGCCACTCCCACATCGCCCCGGGTCGCAAGACCGATCCGGGGCCAGCCTTTGACTGGCAGCGGCTGTTTGCCGGTGCCGGAATGACCGGCATACCCGATCCCCTCGTTCAGGAGTCCTGATGACATTTCTCACGGTGGTTATTGTCTTTGCGGTGGTGCAGTACCTGGGTTCTGCTGCCAGTGTGCAGCGCGATGGCTGGCTGAACGAATGGTTTGCCACCGCCAGGGTGCGGCTTGGGGCTGGCGTACCGGGTTGGGTGGTGCAGGTTCTGCTGCCGGTGGTGTTGCTCTGGCTGGTGATGTTCCTGCTCAGCCGGGTTTCTGCCTGGCTGGTGCTGTTGGCTTCGGTACCGGTAATACTGTGGAGCCTGGGGCGGGGCGAACTCAAGGCCAGCCTGCTGCAGTATTGCGATGCCAGTCGTCGCCAGGATAACGAATCCGGCGCTATCTATGCCTGCCGCCTCGGAGCCAATGTCGGGCGGGTGGAGGACTGGGCTGCGCTCAACCACGAGGTTCTGTTGCGCACGGCCTATATGGGGCTGGAACGCTGGTTTGTGGTCATCTTCTGGTTCCTGGTGTTGGGGCCAGCCGGCGCGGTGCTCTACCGGGTGGCGGCCTTGTCTGGTGCAGAGCCTGCGGCCAGCGGCGAGGAGGAGGGGGAGACCTGCGGTGCAGTGGAGGACCCCGGCAACGAGTGGCAGCAGCTGAGCCACCGCCTGTGCTGGCTGCTGGAGTGGCCGGTGGTGCGTTTGCTCGGGTTGACCTTTGCCCTGAGTGGCAATTTCTCGGGAGCCCTGGGCAACTGGCGCCAGTGGCTGTGGGATGTGGAAAAATCCTCCGCCGAGGCCATGTCGTTTGCGGTACTGGGAGCCCTGAATATTAACAGCAGTGAGCTGACCCGGGAGCACATCAACGAGCAGGAGCTGGAAGCCCTGATTCCCCTGCTGCGCCGCAGTTTACTGCTTTGGATTTGTGCGCTGGCTGTCCTGAGCCTGATGGGGTGGTAGGCGGTTGTTCAGGCGGGCGGCAGGAAATATGTTGTCCACAGCTGGCCTGCGCCAACCGGTACGTTAGTGTTTACGTACCTGCGGGGCCAGTGTCATAAGGGGTCCAGCTATCGAGAATAAATTAATCTAAGCTAGCCAAAGCCCTTGACCCGGTCCGGAGCTGCGAATACTATGAACTTCTTGCCGGCAGAGCTGTACAAACATACAGTTCTTCTCGACAGCAAGGATGCGCCACTAACACAGCACTTGAACTGCGCATGGCTCTGCCGGTAAGCCCTTCTTTCCAATCCTTTTCAGCGCCAGTCCGGGATGATCCCACCCCTTGATGGCAGGTGAACCAAGGTGCGTTTTACCCTCTTTTTCTGATTGGTCGATTCCGTACTGAGAGCACATCCGGTAGTAGGTTAATTCTGGTTTTTAATTTTGCTCTCAGTCTTGTCAGGACAAGTCCGGATGGTTGGATCCCCGCCTGCGCGGGGATGACGCGCTTCGGGGCGGGAATCCACTTGCTGGAGGCGCTGAAGCCGCCCGAGACCCCGGTCATTCCCGCGAAGGCGGGAATCCAGACTCGATAATGCGCCGTTTGCAGATGCTGCAAGGTTCGCCCTCCGAAATATAGTGCGTCTCCTCAGCGGACTCCAGGCACAAAAAAGCCCGGCACTGTGGCCGGGCTTTTTTGTATTTGCGAGAAGTGCTCGCAACGCTGTCAGCAGGACAGCGGCAGAGTCTTACTTCTGCTTACAGGCTTTCTTGGCAGCCTTGATCTTCTTCTTGCTGCAGTAAGAGTTGTCGGTCAGACACCACTCTTTGCTGCCTTCGAACTGCACAACAGTGCGTGGCTCGCTGGTGTTGGAGCAGCTGATTTCCAGCTTGGAGAAGGTGCGGCCGTCGGCGCCCTGCTCGGTGCCTGCGTCTTTCATGGAAGTAGGGCCAGCCAGGGCGGCGGCGGAGAAGGTCAGCAGGGCTGCGGTCAGTACACGTTTCATAGTAATGGTGCCTCAATAACTTTTGCTAAGCCCTACTGCATAAAGGGCTTTTAGGGATGGTGTCGATATCGGGGCGCCATTATAGACAGTTTGTGAAAAAAATACACAGTTCAGTGATGATTAGATGTGTAAAGGAGTGTTTTTTGTGTGGAAGGTACACAACAACCCTGTTGAACATTATTAATCCGCCCGCCAGCGAAATAATTTTGCTGCCAAAAGCAGGAAAACCGCTGTCATGGCCGCCAGGACCAGCAGGTGATAGCCCACCTCGTTGATACCGGCGCCGTCCAGCATGACGGAGCGGGCCGCCTGCACTATGTGGGTCAGGGGCAGGACTTCGGCCACCACCGACATCCAGTGAGGGGCTCCATCCAGGGAGAACCAGACCTCCGAGAGCAGCAGCATGGGAAAGGTGAGAAAGTTCAGCAGGCCGTTGGCCAGTTCCTCATTGGCCAGGCGGCTGGCGATAATCAGGCCCAGGGAGAGGATGCAGATGTTACCCAATACCGCAATCAGTAACAGTAGCCAGTAACTGCCCAGCATCAGGAAATTGAGGAACCAGTCTGACACCAGATACACCATAACGCTGACCATCAGCATGATCAGCAGCCGGGACAGCAGCTGTGCGGAGAGGAAGGTCAGGGGGGAGACCGGGGCGGCCTGTAATCGCTTGAGGACACCATTTTTACGGTAGCGCACAATCACATAGCCGACGCCAAAGAGGCCGCTGAACATCAGGTTCATGGCCAGGATCCCCGGTATGACCCAGTCCACATAGCGAACCTTGCGACCGGCCAGGGTCTCTGCGCTCCAGTTGGCTCCGCTGGTGTCGCTGGCGATCAGGTCCCGTAGCGGCTGTGCCCGCACGGAGGTGGGGTTGTACAGGTAGTGGTTGCTGCCATCGGTGTAGAGGAGCAGATCCAGTTGGTGGTGCTCGATTCTCTGGCGGGCTTTCAATTCGTCGCTGTAGGGCAGCAGTTGCAGATACCCCTTGTCGGCCAGCACGGCTGGCGGGGTTTCTGCAGGGTAGTAGCCCACCTTGAACAGGGTGGGGTCTTCGCGGGAAAAGGCCAGTGCCACGGCCGCAATAATGAGCGGCGGCATGATAAATGACCAGGAGAGCGAACCGCGGTCACGGTAGTACTCCTTGGTGCGGGCCAGAAATAAGTTGAGGAGCTGCTTCACGTTATCGCTCTCGCTGGTTGTCGTGGCGGGTGGTTCCGGCCCGGCGCAAGCCGGGGTGTCACTCCCGCAAACTGTGTCCGGTGAGTTTCAGGAACAGGTCGTCCAGGGTGGCATTACGCACCTGTAGCGAGTGCAGCTTGGCGCCGGACTGCATCAGCGCCTGCAGCGTGCCCTCGATTGAGCGGCTGGCGATCACCGACTGGCGTCCCTGACGTGTGACACTCTCCATCTGCTGCCAGTCGGGCGGCAGGTCCTCGGAATCGAGGCAGACAAAGACATCCTGGAAATGGCTGCGCAGCAGGTCCCGGGGGGAGCCTTCGGCAATAATCTGCCCCTTGTCGACGATCACCAGCTGGTCGCACAGCTGCTCTGCCTCATCCATGTAGTGGGTGGTGAGCACCACGGTTTTGCCCTGTTGCTTGATCTCCTCGATCAGGCGCCAGAAGTTGCGCCGCGACTGGGGGTCGAGGCCGGTGGTGGGCTCGTCCAGAAACAGTATGTCCGGGTCGTTCACCAGCGCCAGTGCCAGTAGCAGTCGCTGCTTCTGGCCACCGGAAAGTTTGGTGGCGGGCTGGTCGATAAAATCACCCAGTTGGCACTGTTCGATCAGGTGAGGGAGGGGCTGGCTGTGCTGGTAAAAGCTGGCAAACAGTTGCAGAACCTCCCGTACCGAGAGGAAATCCATCAGGGCGGTGGACTGGAACTGGATGCCCGCTTCCTGTTTGAAGGCTGGGTTGTTCTGCTTGCCCTTGTAGAGAATCTGGCCGCTGCTGGGGCGGGTGATTCCCTCCATCATTTCGATGGTGGTGGTCTTGCCGGCGCCGTTGGGGCCCAGCAGGCCAAAGCAGATGCCACGGGGAATGGCAAAGCTGAGGCCGTTGACGGCCTGCACCCGCTTGAAATGCTTGACCAGCTGTCGCACTTCCATAATTGCTGTCATGCCCGGGCCTCCTCTGCCTGGGGTGCCTCCTGCCAGGGGGCCATCACTACCAGCAGCAGCATGCCCGGCACCGCCAGCAGTGTACACAGGTAGAAGAAGGTCTCCCATCCGGTGGCTTCGACAATATAGCCGGTGGCGGCGTTGGCCAGCGAGCGGGGCAGGGCTGCCACTGCTGTAAACAGGGCGAATTGGGTGGCGGTGTAACGATGGTCGGTGGTGCGGGCGATAAAGGCCACCATGGCTGCGGTGCCCAGTCCAACCCCCAGGTATTCAAAGCCGATCACCAGGCCCAGCAGCCACAGGTTGGCCCCCACGTGCGCCAGCAGGGCAAAGCCCAGGATCGACAGCATCTGCACCACACCAAAGACCCACAGGGAGCGATTGATGCCCAGCCGGATCATGATGATACCGCCGGCAATGCTGCCGAATACCATGGGCCAGAGTGCGGCGTTCTTGGCGATGATGCCGATCTCGCTGAGGCTGAAACCGAGATCAATATAGAAGGGCGTGGAGAGGGCGGTAGCCATGTTATCGCCCAGCTTGTAGAGAAAGATAAACGCCAGTATCAGGGTTGCCTGGCGTACGCCATTGCGGTTGAAAAACTCCTGGAAGGGCTCGGTGACGGCGCTGCGCAAGGTGTGCGGTGTATAGCGGTGTTCGGGCTCATCGATGCAAAGGGTGAGGGCGATACCCAGCAGCATAAATGCAGCGGTAACCGCAAAAACGGTCTGCCAGTCAAAGTGGTCGGCCAGGATCAGGGACAGCGATCCGGGAATCAGACCGGCAATACGGTAGGCGTTGATGTGTATGGAGTTGCCGAAGCCGAGTTCTGTGTCCGGCAGAATCTCACGGCGGTAGGCGTCTAAAACAACATCCTGGCTGGCGCTGAAGAAGGCCACTGCCGCTGCCAGCCAGGTAATGATCAATAAATTGTTGTTGAGATCCAGCCAGGGCAGGGCGGCGATGCTCAGCAGCAGCATAATCTGGGTCAGCAGCATCCAGCCGCGGCGCAACCCCAGAAATGGCAGGCTGAAACGATCCATCAGCGGTGCCCACAGAAACTTCCAGGTGTAGGGCAGGTTAATCAGGGTAAACAGCCCGATCTCTTTCAGGCCGATGCCCTCGGTGCGCATCCACGCCGGCACCAATTGCGCCAGGATGTAGAGCGGCAGGCCGGAACTGAAGCCGGTGAAGATACAGATCAGGGTGCGGCGGTTGAATATCGCTTGTTGCAGGGAGCTACGGGATTCGCTGGCTGTCATGGTTACGTCGGTCTGAAAGGCAGGGCTTACCATAGCGGATTGGTCGCGCAGTGAATAGCGTTTGCCGCCGCCGGCGAATGCCTCTGTGAACTGACCGGCTAAACCATTTACACCTTTGTAGCGTAGGCATTGCCAGCTTCATTGTTTACACTATCGCGCAATGTGATACGCCTGACAAAAAACGGGGAACAGTTATGATTCGAGTGGTAGCGGCTGCGGCTCTATCCGTTGCGGTAGCGCAGGCTGCCTACAGTGGTGAACTGGTACTTGCCAATGGGGACCGGATTGAGGGTGAGCTGGTCAGTATGGATAACGGCACCATTACCTGGAAATCCCCCAGTTTTGGTGAGGTGACCGTACCCAAAGAGAAAGTGGTCAACATGACCACCGGCACCCAGTTCAAGGTGCTGGGCAACAAGGAGCCCTGTGACCTGCTGGGCATGAGCGACAATCGCCTGAACTACAAATGTGGCGATGGTCCAGTAGAGGCGGGTGACCTGCTGGCGCTGCACGACATGGTGGCTTTCACCGATTACGCCGCAGATTCCGGCTACGTCTACAAGGGCAAGCTGTCGGTCGCCGCCTCCTTCGAGCGCGGTAATACCGTCGAAGACGATATAGACGCTGCTGCCGGGATCAGCTTCCGCAAGCAGGATATTCGTCATCGTCTGGATATGTCCTACAGCGGTGAGTCTTCTGACGAAGCGCCGCTGGATGAAGAGTACGACGTGCGCTATCGCTTCGACTACTTCTTTGACGAATTCTGGTACTGGTACAACCAGGCCCGCTGGGAGGCCAGCGAGCCGGACAACATCAGCGACCGTTACACACTGGGTACCGGTTTGGGTGTGCAGCTGTGGGAAAACGCCCGCTCGGCGTTCGCACTGGAAAGCGGTGTTGATTACATCAAGGAGTACCTGGACGGTACCGAAGCTGACCGGCTCGATCCCCTCTGGAATGCCAAGGATGAGCACATGGGCTGGCGTCTGGCCTCGGACTTCCGTCACAAGCTGCCCTACAAGATCGAGCTGTTCAACGTGAACGAATTCCTGCAGTCGCTGGAAGACCAGGATGACTGGGAGGTCAGTGCCGACCTGGGGGTTACCATGCCACTTGGTCCGGGCCTGTTCACGGAATGGAAGTACGAGTACGACTACGATAACCAGCCTGCGATTGGTGCCGGCCGGGAAGACAGAAAGTTCACCATCGGTGTTAACTATCAGTGGTAACACCTGCATCAACCCCGGGCGTCGGCGCCCGGGGTTGATTTCCCGCCGATTGTCCCCATCTCTCCTGACAGTGATGCTGCCCGCAACCAGGGCCTAACCGCCACCTCTGGCTGGCTCCCCAGTTGGCTGTCCCCGGAAGGTCCGGGAACACCGCCGCCTGTTCGCGGTCCATTGCACACCCCCCAATCTGCCGGAGAGAACATGCCCCTGCTTATTATTTTCGTCATCCTGCCCATTCTGGAGATGTGGCTGCTGATTGCCGTCGGCTCGCGCATTGGCGCCCTGCCTACCATCGGTCTGGTGCTGCTCACTGCCATGATTGGCCTGGCGCTGTTGCGGCGACAGGGAGCCCGGGCGCTGGTGCGTGCCAATAAGCGCATGAATCAGGGGGAGATCCCGATACAGGAGATGGTAGAGGGGATCTTCCTCGCCGTGGGTGGCGCGCTGCTACTGACCCCCGGCTTTTTCACCGACGCCCTGGGCTTTGCCTGCCTGATTCCCGGCTTGCGCCAGCTGTTGATCGGCCGCCTGTTACGCCCGGTGATCATGCAAACCGCCTCGCGGGCGGGCACGTTTTACCACTACCAGCGGCGTCCTGACGGCTCCGAAGACATTATCGAGGGTGAGTTCTACCAGCACCGGGACCCGTCGGATCCCGCTGACAAGCGCCTGCGCTGAGCCCGCAGCGGCCGTCTTTGCGGCCTTATGCCAGGGGATTGCCGGCAAATTGAAAAATTTTCATTGGCGGGTGTTGAAATCCCTTTTTTGAGCCCCATCTAGGTACCCACTTGGTTTTTGTGGCCCCGACCCCCGGTTGGGATCACGCCTCCGCCGGCCTTGCCCGAGCGGTGCTTTTATCTAAACAGCCAAGCTAAGTGCTTGAAATCAGTCCAGAAATTGACGTTTTGGAGAAGAAACGCATGAAAATTCGTCCTTTACACGATCGTGTTGTGGTTCGCCGCAAGGAAGAAGAAAAAACTACCGCTGGCGGTATCGTTCTGCCCGGCTCCGCTAAAGAGAAGCCAAATCAGGGTGAAGTAGTCGCTGTTGGTAGCGGTCGCGTGCTGGATAACGGCGAGAGCCGTCCTGTAGACGTAAAAATTGGTGACATCGTGGTTTTCGGCAAGTACGCCGGCAGCGACACCATTGAGGTGGACGGCGAAGAGCTGGTGATCCTGGCCGAGAGCGACATCAAGGCCGTTATCGAAGGCTAAGGGCTGACCCTCTGTCTCAGACACCTAATAACGTATTGATTCAAAACGAATTTCCAAGGAGCTAAAGAATGGCTGCTAAGATTGTTAAGTTTGGCGACGAAGCTCGTCAGGGCATGCTGGCCGGTGTAAACATCCTGGCTGATGCGGTAAAAACCACCCTGGGTCCCAAGGGCCGTAACGTGGTTCTGGACAAGTCCTTCGGTGCCCCAACCGTAACCAAAGACGGTGTTTCCGTGGCCAAAGAGATCGAACTGAAAGACAAGTTCGAGAACATGGGCGCGCAGATGGTGAAAGAAGTGGCTTCCAAGGCCTCTGACGACGCCGGTGACGGTACCACCACTGCTACCGTGCTGGCCCAGGCCATTGTGAACGAAGGCCTGAAGTCTGTTGCCGCTGGCATGAACCCCATGGACCTGAAGCGCGGTATCGACAAAGCCGTTATCGCTGCGGTTAAGCACATCCAGTCCATCGCCCAGCCTTGTACTGATACCAAGTCCATTGCCCAGGTAGGTACCATCTCTGCCAACTCCGACTCCAACATCGGTGACATCATCGCCGAAGCCATGGAAAAAGTGGGCAAAGAAGGCGTGATCACTGTTGAAGAAGGCAGCGGTCTGGAAAACGAGCTGGACGTGGTTGAAGGTATGCAGTTCGACCGTGGTTACCTCTCCCCTTACTTCGTCAACAACCAGGAGAGCATGAGCGTTGAGCAGGAGTCTCCGTTCATCCTGCTGGTAGACAAGAAGATCTCCAACATTCGCGAGCTGCTGCCTGTTCTGGAAGCCGTAGCCAAATCCGGCAAGCCTCTGGTAATCATCGCTGAAGACATCGAAGGCGAAGCCCTGGCTACCCTGGTTGTGAACAACATGCGCGGCATCGTCAAGGTTGCTGCCTGTAAAGCGCCTGGTTTTGGCGACCGTCGCAAGGCCATGCTGCAGGATATCGCTATCCTGACCGGTGGTACCGTTATCTCCGAAGAGATCGGTCTGGACCTGGAAGGCGCCACCCTGGAGCATCTGGGTACTGCCAAGCGCGTTACCATGAACAAAGAGACCACTGTGATCGTGGATGGTGCCGGTGATGCCGCTGACATCCAGGCTCGCGTTGCCCAGATCCGTGCCCAGATCGAAGAGTCCACTTCTGACTACGACCGCGAGAAGCTGCAGGAGCGCGTAGCCAAGCTGGCTGGCGGTGTTGCCGTAATCAAGGTTGGCGCCATCACCGAAGTGGAAATGAAAGAGAAGAAAGCCCGCGTTGAAGACGCCCTGCACGCTACCCGTGCTGCGGTAGAAGAGGGCGTTGTTCCTGGCGGCGGTACTGCCCTGCTGCGTGCCGTTGCGGCCATCGCTGACCTGACCGGTGACAACGAAGACCAGAACGCTGGTATCGCCATCGCCCGTCGCGCCATGGAAGCGCCTCTGCGCCAGATCGTAGCCAACGCCGGTGACGAAGCCTCTGTGGTTGCTGAGCGTGTTCGCAACTCTGACGGTAACTTCGGTTACAACGCCGGTACCGGTGTTTACGGCGACATGCTGGAAATGGGTATCCTGGATCCAGCCAAAGTTACCCGTACTGCACTGCAGGCTGCTGGTTCCGTTGCTGGTCTGATGATCACCACCGAAGCCATGGTTGCCGATGCACCTGACGAGAAGGGTGCCGGCGGCGGTATGCCTGACATGGGTGGCATGGGCGGTATGCCTGGCATGATGTAATTTTTACAGCGGGGCGGGGTGACCTGTCCTGATGGTAAAATTCGGAAAAGGCTCACTTCGGTGGGCCTTTTTTGTTTGCCTTGTCCCGGGGCGATCTTTTGCATTGGCACTATGTCTGGTGGTTGGCCACAAAAAAGGCCACCTGAAAGGCGGTGGCCATAAAGGCGAACATTTGACGACGTTCGCAGAGGTTGGCAATGGGAAGCAGCCCCGGGCAGGACTGCCATCATGTCCGGTATTCAGCTCGCTTTGGCTTCAGCCCGCTCCTGCATGCGTTGCTGCATGCGCTCGAACTTCTCCAGTGGCATACCGTTGGGTGCCAACTGCAGCTCTTCGACCAGCGAATTGTCCTGAGTGACGACAGTAACGTTAAAGCCACTGTCTGTGGGAGTGACTTTCCCCACCTTGATATTCTCGTTGCCCTGCATCAGTAAGCGGGCGGAGACGAGTGTATTGATTTGATCGGCGTTGAACTTGCGCTCCATCATGGCTCGTCGATCCATGTGCTTGCCGCCCTTGAAACCACCGTGCTCGCGCATCTCGTGTTTGGGGCCTTTGCCGTCACAATCGCCACGGCCTTTGGTGTCACCGTCGAAAGCCAGGGCGCCGGCACTGGCAACGGTGGCGGCCAGCAGGGTTGAAAGCAGCAGTTTACGTTTCATCATGTGCATCTCCTGTCGATGTCTGTCTGGCGCTCCCGGATTATGTTGGGTCAGGAGGGCCGGTTTGACGAAGGGGCTGCCCCCTTGGTGAGTCCATTAAAGCAGAGAGACTGACCAAACCTTTGCCAGATGCCTGTAAAAATGTATCAAAGTGTCTCTGCACCTCCTGTGACAGTTTGATACAACTCGGCCGACGGTGGCTTTGTATAATGAGGCCAGTGGAAGGAGCTTTACCTATGACCCCCAATCACATCCTGGTTGTCGACGATCACCTGGAGATTCGCGAATTGCTGGCCAGTTACCTCACCCAGCACGGCTATGAAGTGACCACCGCCGATGGTGGTGAAGCCATGCGCAAGCTGTTGGCGGAGCGGGAATTTGACCTCATTGTGCTGGACCTGATGATGCCCGGTGAGGACGGTCTCTCCCTCTGTCGCCATGTGCGGGAGCGGCAGGGGCCGCCGGTCATCATGCTCACCGCCATGAGCGAGGACGCCGATACGGTTGTGGGCCTGGAGATGGGGGCGGATGATTACGTCACCAAGCCTTTTGTGCCCAGGGTGTTGCTGGCGCGGATCAAGGCAGTATTGAGGCGAGCCGAAAGCAGGGTGGAAGAGGTGCAGCCTTCGGCGCTTGCCAAACGCTGCTTTGATCGCTGGTGCCTGGATAACCTGCAGCGACAACTGGTACGTGATGACGGCTTGCTGGTGCCATTGAGTACGGCCGAGTTCAAACTGCTGGATGTCTTCCTGCAGAATCCGCAGCGGGTTTTGAGTCGCGATGAGCTTCTGAATTTGACCAAGGGGCGGGATGCCGAACCCTTCGATCGCAGTGTCGACAACCAGGTCAGCCGGCTGCGGCGCAAGATTGAGGCTGATGCCCAGAATCCCGCGCTGATCAAAACTGTCTGGGGTGGTGGCTACCTGTTTGCCGCCGCCGTTACCGGAGAATAAACCTGTGCGCATGCTAGCCCGTTTGTGGCCCCGTAAATTGCTGGGACAAATGATCCTGCTGGTGGTGCTGGCCCTGCTGCTGGCCCAGGGTATCAATCTGTGGTTGCTGTCCGAAGCCCACGAGCGCGCGCTGCGTTATAACAGTGAGCGCTTTATTGTGCGGCAGTTTGCCAGCGCGGTGGCCGTCATAGAGCAGACCCCGTCCTCGTTGCACCGCTCCGTGTTACGAGCCTGGCAGCGTCCGGGAGGGCGTTACCAGCTGACGGGTACAGAGCCGGAGTTGCCGGAGGATCGCAGCAGTTACGCCCGTGAATTACGTGAACAGCTGCTGGAGCGTCTGGGGGGTGAGTACGCGGCGCGCACGAAAGTCTCTATTGATGAAGTCCGTTTCCCCGAGCGCGATGCCCATCATCGTTCGGAACACCGACCGCCTGATACCTGGTTCCGTTACCGTCCCCGCCCGCCCCTGCGGGAAGTAAGGCTGGCGGTACAGCTCAATGGCGGGGATTGGCTGGTAACCCGGCAGCGCGCGCCGGATGGAACGCCAATGCTGGCCGCGTCTACCTTCATCTTTCTTTCCCTGGCATTGCTGATGGTGATCGCCGTGGTGTTCTGGCAGATGCGCCGCATTACCAGACCGCTGCAGCGCCTCGCCCGGGCGGCGGAGGATCTCGGCCGCGGCAAGAAAATTCCGCCGTTGCTGGAGGAGGGGCCGGAAGACATCAGTCACACGGTGTCGGCGTTTAACAGTATGAATCACCGGATCGAACGGTTCGTCTCTGAACGCACGCAGATGCTGGCCGCGCTGTCCCATGACCTGCGCACACCCATTACAGCGATGCGCCTGCGCCTGGAACTGATGGCCGACAGCGAGGAGAAGGACAAACTGCTGCGCAGCCTGGAGGAGATGCAGCAGATGTCGGAGGCTACGCTGGCGTTTGTGCGTCAGTCCGGTGACGGCGAGGCAACCCGTCCGGTGGATATCAATGCGTTGCTCGGCAGCCTGTGTGATGACTTGCAGGAGATGGGCATGGCCGTTGAGTGGCAGGAGGGCGAGCCTGTGGTGCTGGAGGTGCGGCCGGTCAGCCTCAAGCGCGCGTTGCGTAACTTGCTGGAGAACGCGGTGAAGTACGGCTCCTCGGCAAAGGCGTCCATGACGGCCACTGCGGGTTGGCTGACCATTGAGATTTGCGACCAGGGGCCGGGCATTCCGGAGGAGCAGCTGGAGGCTGTGTTCGAGCCCTTCAGGCGGATAGAGCAGTCGCGCAACCGGGGCACCGGCGGTACCGGTCTGGGGCTCTCTATTGCGCGGCAGATTGTCACCAGTCACGGTGGTTCCCTCACCCTGCACAACGCTGACACTGCGCAAGGCACGGGTGCCGGCCTGATAGCCCGGGTGCGCTTGCCTCGCTGAGGAGTTAGCACACAGCTGTGTAGACCGTGCTGTAGATGGATTGCCACGCTGCGCTCGCGATGACGATTTGGGTTTGTTTGCAAGCGGGATAACAACTCCAGCCCCGTCATTGCGAGGAGCGTTTTCAGCGCCGAAGTAATCCATGTTTGGCACACAGCTGTATAGACCGTGCTGTACATGGATCGCCACGCTGCGCTCGCGATGACGTGTCTGCGTGGCCGGGAGGCCGGCCTGTGGTATCGGAGGTAGCTCACAGACGAAAAAAAACCGGGCCAGGCCCGGTTTTCTGATGCTGCTGTTCGCGATTAAGCAACAGCTACGTCAACAGGGATGCTTTCCCAGATGCCGTGCTTGGTGCAGTAGGACTGGGCTACCAGCTTGGCATTCTTGTCCAGAACCACGCCGAAAGTAACGCGGGTGTTGCCTTTCTTGTCCTGACCGCCCTGGGAGCCAGCGAAGAAAGTGGCTTCGGCGATTTTGGTTTCGCGGTTGAACAGGGCCACAGAGGAGATGTAGTGGTCCATATCATCGGGATGCTGGTATTCGGCGCCTACCTGAACAGTCACTTCAAAGGTCTCACCGGCCTTGGCGGAAGGCTCGCAGTGGATGAAGGGGGAGTGACGGTCGATGTAGTCTTTGCGGGCTTCCGCTTCTACGGCGTTGATATCGGTGTAGATGTTGATCTTTGGCATGGGTACTTCTCTCGTTCGGGGCCCGGCGTGAAACCGGGCCGGGTAAATACAGGCGCCGACAGTTTACCGGCTGTCCGGTAACAATCAATAAAAGTGCTACCTTTCTGCACAAATACTTCGACTAATGTATAAACTTTGAGCGAAAGCGGTGGTCAGAACACCCGCAGGCCGGGGAGCCCTGAGGAGTGCAGTTTTTGGTCGCCGCCCGGTGTCTGCAGCGGTGGCAGCCTGAGACTCCTGTGGGTATAGTTATTGTCAGCGCCTGCGTAACAATCGCAGGTTGCGGTTGACCAGGCAGGATTCACACCTGCACCGGAGGTGTCCTCGCCGGATAGCGGAAACCGCATCTAATAAAAATTTATCTGCTTTATAGTTTATGCCTATTACTGCCGGGCTTTGCTTCACCGGCCGGTAACAGGGCTGTGCCAATATTCAAATATCGCTTCACTCGGTTGCTGCCCTGGCAGTGACCCCAATACCTGTCGAATTAAGGAAGAGATTTATGACTATTGAACTACCTCCACTGCCTTATGCCCAGGACGCCCTGGCCCCGCATATCTCCGCCGAAACGCTGGAGTATCACTACGGCAAGCACCACAAAACCTACGTCGATAAACTCAACGGCCTGCTCCCCGGCAGTGAGTTTGAAGGCAAGAGCCTGGAAGAAATCGTCAAGGGCTCGTCCGGTGGCATGTTCAACAACGCCGCCCAGATCTGGAATCACACCTTTTACTGGAACTGCCTGAGCCCAACGGGTGGCGGGGCACCCACTGGTGCCGTGGCTGATGCCATCAATGCAGCCTTTGGTTCCTTCGAAAAATTTCAGGACGAGTTCAACACCTCCGCTGCCAACAACTTCGGCTCTTCCTGGACTTGGCTGGTGAAAAAAGCGGACGGCTCTGTGGCCATCGTCAATACCAGCAATGCCGCAACTCCGCTGACCGATGACAGTGTTACTCCCATCCTGACCGTCGACCTGTGGGAGCACGCCTACTACATCGACTACCGTAACTCACGTCCCAACTATCTCGGTGCTTTCTGGGCGCTGGTGAACTGGGACTTCGTGGCGAGCAATTACGGTGGCTGATTAAGCCCCGGCGGGCGGTGACGCCGCGCACGAGACCAATAAAGGGAGCAACAGCTCCCTTTATTTTTAGCTGCCAGAATGGGTATAGTTGATGGTACTTCGGTGGCCTTTTGCCAGGGTATATCAAGGTAGAAGTCCGGAGCGACATAACAACAACAGACAGCCCGCACCGCCGTGCAGGGCCTGAACAAGGATCTCAGTATGGAAATCATGAACTTTATTAACTTCCTGGCTCGATGGGGGCATGTGCTGTTCGGCATTACCTGGATCGGGTTGCTCTACTACTTCAACTTTATCCAGGGTGGTTACTTCAAACAGGCAACGCCGGAAGCCCTGAAAGACGCCAAGGCCAAGCTGGCTCCCGAAGCCCTGTGGTGGTTCCGTTGGGGTGCCATGTTTACCTTTATCACCGGCCTGATCCTGTTGGTTGGCCTGATGAAGCAGGGCCTGATGAATGCGTACATCATCGCCGGTGCCACCATGGGTACCCTGATGTTCCTCAATGTCTGGCTGATCATCTGGCCAAACCAGAAGATTGCCCTGGGCCTGGTGCAGGGTGGTGATGCCGGTGCCGCCGCAGGCAAGGCACTGCTGGCTTCCCGTACCAACACCCTCTTCTCCGGTCCCATGGTGTTCTTCATGCTGGCCGGTCCACACTTCGTCAACGGTGGTGGTTACGGCAAAGGCATGGGCCTGGGTCTGTGGATTGTGCTGGCACTTATCGCGGCGCTGGAGGTCAATGCTATTGCCGGTAAGCAAGGCCCAATGACCACCGTAAAAGGGGTGATTCACTGCAGCATCGCCCTGACCGTGGTTCTGGCGGCACTGCTGGTGTATTTGTAAGCCTTGTCACACGCCATGAGGCACTGACCGCCAAGCGGTAACTGTGTCGTAAAAGCCGGGCCCAGCCCGGCTTTTTTGTGGGTGGCTGGTGTCTATTTAAGGCGAGCTTTGTTATAACTCTGCTCCTGTTGTAATTCATATAATTGAGACCCGATGCAATGCAGGACCGTAAGGAACCTTCACTGGGCACCATGGTGCCGAGCCGCGATGACTTCAACGAGCGCATAGGCCAGCCCAAGGCCCGGCCACAGGCCCAGAAACCGGCCCAAAAGGCGGCGGCCCCCCAGCGTCCGCGGGCCGCGGCACCGGCCACTGCCAAGTCATCACCCCTGGTTCCCCTGGCACTGCTGCTGGCGCTCACCGGTCTGGGATTGGCGGGTTTTGCCTACTGGCAGCTGCTGCTAACCCAACAGCAGGCCGCGCAGGCGGAAAAACGTATTGGCGAGTTGGAGCAGCGGCTGGCACTGTCGGATGACGAATCCACCCAGTCAGTTGCAGCCCTGCAGGCCAACCTGAAGGAGAGTCGGGAGAGTCTGAAGACTGCAGAGATCGAGATTCGCAAACTGTGGGATGCCCGCAAGGCTACCAAACAGGACGTTGCCGATAACGAAAAGGCGCTCAATACCCTGAAAAGCACCCTCAGCAAGACCAGCAAGCAGGCTTCAGAGGCCCAATCCCTGGCCAAATCCCAGGCGGACAAGCTGAAAGCGGTAAGCTCGGACGTGGCGCTGCAGGCGGAGAAGGTGGCACTGGTGGGGGATAGCAGTGATGCCCAGCAGAAACAGCTGCGCGATGCGCTGGATCGTCTCACTCGCCTGGACACCAGTCTCAGCAAGCTGCAGTCCAAAATGAACAATCACGATGAGGCCATCAAGGCCATCGACGCCTATCGCCTCACCACCAATCGGGAACTGCTGGAGATCAAGCGCAAGCTGGGTCTGGTGCAGTAGTTCTGCCTGTCGTGCTGAATTGATCCGGGGAGCCGTCAGTGCTCCCGGTCCGGTTCCACTCCCCCTCCCAAACCCTGTCGCGGCCCATGCCTGAGAATACTGGCCAGGCTGCGTACGGCGTCTTCCAGATTATGCAGGTGGCCGTGAATCTGCGGATTCGGCGACTGCACCTGTTGCCGCGAACACTTCGAGACCCGGTTCCAGTTCAACACCGCCTCTTCCGTGGTGCGCCGGTGCGGGCCCGTCGCCTTGCAGTGCTGGCAGCATACGGCGCGGGATAGCAGATGATGGCTGATGTGCATGTTGCAGCTGCCACAGAAGGGGCAGGGCTCCAGGTTTGATGCCATGGGGTACTCCATTCGGGTCTGAACAGCCAGGCAATGCGGTCGCAGCGAAAACAGCGGCGCGGCCGGGCCGGTAACTGGGGGCTATCGCTATTGTTATGGACGGTGTTGCTATAACCCGTGAGGGCTGTGAACGGCTGGTGACGGTAATTGGTCTTTTCTGAGGGGAGTCGGGGCCAAACCAGGTCGGGAAGACCCGGGACAGGAAGGGTATCCGGAGACGGCGGATATCCAGAATCATTCGGTAGATACCTCCTGGTTATCTACGTCAGTTCTCTGGAGTGTAGGCTGATTACCGGCCAATGCAACCCCGACCAAGGGTGTAGTGCGAATGGCGGGACTGCCAACGGACAAACGCAGCCGGCTGGTGTAGAATTTGCGCCTGTTTTATTCCGTGAATACCCGTGATTGCAGAAGCCAGTCTTCTGTACCGTGATAACCCAGAGTGAGAGATGTCGCTGATGACTACGGTAATCCGCAAAGACGACCTGATCGACAGCATCGCCGATGCGCTGCAGTTTATTTCCTACTACCACCCCAAAGACTTCATCAAAGCGGTTTACGAGGCCTATCAGCGCGAAGCCAACCCCGCCGCCAAGGACGCCATGGCGCAGATCCTGATCAACTCCCGCATGTGTGCGGAGGGCCATCGCCCCATCTGTCAGGACACCGGTATCGTCAGCGTTATCATGAAAATCGGTATGAACGTGCAGTGGGATACCGATTGCAGCCTGGAAGAGATGATCAACGAAGGCGTGCGTCGCGCCTACAACCACCCGGACAACAAGCTGCGCGCCTCTGTGCTGGCAGATCCGGACGGTGCCCGCAAAAATACCGGCGACAACACCCCCGCCATGATCACCACCAAGATCGTTCCCGGTGACAAGGTGGAAGTGCACGTGGTGGCCAAGGGTGGCGGTTCTGAAGCCAAGACCAAGTTCGCCATGCTCAACCCCTCCGACAACGTGGTGGAGTGGATCCTGAAGATGGTGCCACAGATGGGCGCTGGCTGGTGTCCGCCCGGTATCCTCGGTATTGGTATCGGCGGTACCGCTGACAAGGCCATGGCTATGGCCAAGGAAGCGCTGCTGGACCCGATCGATATCCAGGACCTGCGCGAGCGCGGTGCCTCCAACCGCTCCGAAGAGCTGCGTCTGGAGATCATGGACAAGGTCAACAAGCTGGGTATCGGTGCCCAGGGCCTGGGTGGTCTGACCACCGTTCTGGATGTGAAGGTAAAAGATTGCCCCACGCACGCGGCCAACAAGCCTATCGCCGTGATCCCCAACTGTGCTGCCACCCGCCTGTGCAAGTTCACCCTGGACGGTTCCGGCCCCTCCCTGCAGACCCCGCCAGACCTGAGTGACTGGCCGGAAATTACCTGGGAAGTGGGCAATGCCCGTCGCGTCAACCTGGATGAGCTGACCAAGGAAGACCTGGCCGAGTGGAAAACCGGTGAAACCGTACTCCTGTCCGGTAAGTTGCTTACCGGCCGCGACGCCGCTCACAAGCGCCTGGTGGATATGATTGCCAAGGGCGAAGAGCTGCCAGTGGACTTCACCAACCGTATGATCTACTACGTAGGCCCGGTTGATCCTGTGGGCGACGAGGTTGTCGGTCCTGCTGGTCCAACCACCGCTACCCGTATGGACAAGTTCACTCGCACCATGCTGGAAAAAACCGGCCTCATCGGCATGGTGGGTAAATCCGAGCGTGGCCCTGAGGCGATTACTGCCATCAAGGACAACAAGGCGGTTTACCTGATGGCCGTGGGCGGCTCTGCCTACCTGGTCTCCAAAGCCATCAAGGCCTCCAAGGTGCTGGGCTTTGCCGACCTGGGTATGGAAGCCATTTACGAGTTCGAAGTGAAGGACATGCCTGTGACTGTGGCTGTGGACGTGAACGGTGAGTCCGTACACACCACCGGCCCGCAGATCTGGCAGGCCAAGATCGAAGAGGGCGTGATCGAGGTGCAGTAAGCCCCGGTTACACCTCTCGTCAAAAAGGCAGACTTCGGTCTGCCTTTTTTGTGCCTGCCGGTCAGGCAGGGGTGTCAGCGGGTTGCCGGGGTGTACTACACTGGCGGGTAAGCCTTGCTGTCAGGAGCAGAACGATGACCAGACTGGTAAATGAGAGCTGCGCCGCCTGTGACCGCAATGCTATAGCGGTGGAGGCCGATGAACAGGCGGAACTGCTGCTGCAGCTACCTGGCTGGCAGGTAGTGGGGCGCGACGGTGTGCCGCAGCTGGAAAAGGTCTACAGCTTCAAGGATTTCAATGGCGCGCTGGATTTTGCCAATGCGGTAGGAGAGCTGGCGGAAGGGGCCAATCACCATCCCGCTATTCTGGTGGAGTGGGGCAAAACCACGGTCCGCTGGTGGACACATACCATCGGTGGCCTGCATCGTAACGATTTTATTATGGCGGCGAAGACCGATTATCTGCATGGGAAGTAGCTGCGAGTAGCGAGGACGCATTGCTTTGAGTAGCGAGGAGCGTGAACGCTTCGCTCGAGTTGCGAGTACAAGCTTGTCTTAGTCACAGGACAAGTCATCATGCCACTCGCCACTCGCCACTCGCCACTCGCCACTCGCCACTCGCCACTCGCCACTCGCCAGGTTCGTCATCCCCGCGCACAAGGTGAATTGCCGCTCAGCGGCAAGAGAGGGCACTCTGGGGTGGGCGGGGATCCATCTCGAACACTCAGCTAATAGTCCCCGTAGTCCGCACCCGCTTGCTGCCCTTGGCTGCAGGCGCCTCGCGACGGGCTTTCTCGCGCTTTTCCACTTCAGCATCAATCACGTTCTTCAGCGCAATCAGCATCCCCGCCACAACAAAGGCGCCGGGTGGCAGCACCGCCACCAGCAGGCCGCTGTAGTTCTGGAACAGAGTAATGGTCCAACCGGCCGCCATGGGGCCCAGCAGCAGGTCCATTTCAGCAAACAGGGTGCCGTGGCCGAGAATCTCGCGAATGGCGCCGATGGCGAGCAGCACCAGCATAAAGCCGGTACCCATCATAAAGCCGTCCAGCGCCGAGGCGCCCACCGTGTTTTTGCTGGCAAAGGCGTCGGCGCGGCCGAGGATCACACAGTTGGTCACGATCAACGGAATAAAAATACCGAGGATCTGGTAGAGCTCGTAGGTAAAGGCCTTCATCAGCAGTTCGGTGCAGGTGGTGAAGGAGGCGATGATCATCACGAAGGCCGGCAGGCGCACCGCGTCGCTGACGGTTTTGCGGATCAGGGACACAGCCACGTTGGAGCCCACCAGTACGAGGGTGGTGGCCAGGCCCAGGCCGAGGGCGTTAACCACACTGCCGCTCACCGCCAGCAGCGGACACAGGCCCAGCAGCTGTACCAGCGCCGGGTTGTTTTTCCAGAGTCCGTTATGGGTAATCTCTTTATAGGTTGCCATAGTGATCACTCAGTCTCTTGGGAGTTGGCTGCGGCCAGCGGCTGTTCATCCTGGGGCTTTTCATCCAGCGGAGTTTCGTTCAGGGGCTTTTCACTCAGGGGATGGCTCAGCTGGAAAAACTCCAGTGCCTTCTTCACCTGCTTCACCACCGCGCGCGGGGTGATGGTGGCGCCGGTAAACTGGTCAAAGACACCGCCATCCTTTTTTACCGCCCATTCAGCGGGGGAGGGGGAGTTCAGGGATTTGTCGTCAAAGCCCAGCAGCCAGTCGCTTTTCTTCAGGTCCACCTTGTCGCCGAGGCCCGGGGTTTCATTGTGGGCCAGCACCCGCACACCGGCAACGCTGCCGTCTTTATTGATGCCGATAATCAGCTTGATATCACCGCTGTAACCGTCCGGTGCCACCGCCGGAATAATGGCGGCCACCGGCTTACCCTGCTCGCGGGCGATATGGATGTTGCCACCATTTTTCAGCCCCAGCAGTTGCCAGAAGCGTGGCTCCACCGCAACTGTGTCCAGCAGCAGGTCGTTATCGTGACGCTCCAGCGGCACGATCTGCAGCAGTGCTTTCTGCGCCGCTTCACGCTCGGCGGCGGCAATGCGGTCGGCGGTGCCCAGCTCGGTACCGGCCAGGATCGCGGCGGTTACCAGGGCAAAGGCGCCCAGCAGGAAGCTGTTGGTGCTGATGGATTTACCCAGCATGGTGTTTCAATCCTTATTCACTTTTTTCTGTAGCGCGGCGGGATTTCTCGTGGCCATAGGTGCGCGGCAGGGTGTAGTAATCGATAAAGGGGGCGGCGAAGTTCATCAGCAGCACCGCAAAGGCCATGGCATCGGGGTAGTTGCCCCAGACGCGGATCAGGTAGACCAGCAGGCCCACACCGGCGCCGTAGATGAGCCGCCCTTTGTTGCTGACCGCGGAGGTGACCGGGTCGGTAACGATAAAGAAGGCACCCAGCATGGTGGCGCCGGAGAACAGATGGAACAGTGGCGAGCCGCCACTGCTGGAGCTGCCGCCGTCGTAGAAAATCACTGACATCAGGGTCAGGGTGGCGAGCATGGCCACTGGCGCATGCCAGGTAAAAATGCGGCGCGCCAGCAGATAGAGACCGCCCAGCAGGAAGCCGATATTGACCCACTCCCAGCCAGCGCCGGCAAAGTCAGCGGTGCTGAAGATCGGGTTGGCGGCGTAGACCTGGTCCACCATCAGGCCACTGGTCTGCTTGAAGGCATCCAGCGGTGTGGCGCCGGACCAGCCGTCCAGCGGTGCGTTGGCCCAGATATGGGCAAGCGCTGCGGTAATGCCTACGGTGTTCTGGCCGTCAGCAAGTGCCGGCGTGGGGGTGGCCCACTGGGTCATCTCCACCGGGAAGGAGATCAGCAGCACCACATAGCCCACCATGGCCGGGTTAAAGGGGTTGTAGCCCATGCCGCCGTAGAGGTGTTTGGCGATTACGATGGCGAAGAACATGCCCACGGCCACTACCCACCAGGGGCAATAGGGGGGCAGCGCCATACCCAGCAGCAGGGCCGTGACCAGGGCGCTGCAGTCGCGCAGGTAAAAGCCCACCGGGCGTTTGCGCAGCAGCAGGATGCCGCACTCAAACAGCAGGGCAAAGGCGCTGGCGGCCAGCACATTGAGAATGCTGCCGGGGCCAAAAAACCAGGTCAGTGCCGCCAGCCCGGGAATACAGGCCAGCATCACCTGACGCATCACACCACCGGTATCACCACGACGGGTGGCGTGGGGTGAGCTGACTTTCAAAAACGCCATTTTGTGTTCCTTTCAGTTGCCGGGGATTTGCCGGCGGTAATTCTTGCAATCATCAGCCGATGATCTGGGCTGGCGCGGTACACTGGATTCCCGCCCACCCCAGAGTGCCCTCTCTTGCAGCCAAGCTGCAATTCACCTTATGCGCGGGAATGACAAGGTTGGGTCCTCGTGTTCGCAGTGAACACCTATCACGCTGCCAGACCCCGTCTCAGTCGGCCCGGGTGTTACACAGGCAGCGCATTAATCTTGTCTTCCGTTGTTACGCTTACATGCATATTCCAAAAACCGGAGTCATTCCCGCGCAGGCGGGAATCCATCAGGGCATTACGCCTGTAGCTCGCCCTGCAGCTTCTCCAGCTTGGCTTCACTCTTTTCCACGGCCCCGCGGAAGGCGTCGATATTGGGGTCGTCTTCCGCTTCTGCCTTGGCCAGGCGCTCGCGGGCTTTCTGCAGGCGCTTCTCCGCTGACTCGATCTGGTCGCGCAGCTTCTCTTCGTCGCTCATGCTGGCCTGTGCTGCGGCCTTGGCCTTGGCGCGTTCGATAGCCTGGGCTGCAGCGTCGGGTTCGGCGGCAGCTTCGGCAGGTGTTTCCTCTGCCGCAGGCTGGCCCTGCAATTCCGGCGCGGCAGGGTTGATAGCCCGCAGCTGTTCGCGCAGCTCCTGCTGTTTGCCCTGCAGTTTGTCAAAGCCGGTTTGCAGGGCGTCGACGGTGTCGGCACCTTCGGCTTTGGCCTGCGCCAGCTTATCGCCAGCTTTCTGCAGGCGGCCCTCAAGGCTCTGCAGCTGATCGCGCAGTTTGTCCTCGTCGCTCATGCTGGAGCGGGCGGCGGCTTTGGCTTTCGCGCGCTCAATGGCGGCGGCAGCGGCGTCCTGCTCTGCAGGTGCCTGGGCCACCGGTTCCACCGGGCCCAGCTCCGCCAGTTCTTTCTCGCTGGCGGCGATCTTCTCTTTCAGCTTGTCGGCGCCGGTTTGCAGGGCCTCCACCTTGTCACTGCCTTCGGCTTTGGCCGCGGCGAGTTTCTCTTCGGCCTTGGCCAGACGCTCGCGTAATGACTCCAGGTTGGCTCGCAGCTGCTCGTCCGGGGCCATGGTCATCTTGGCCTGGGCGCGGGCAATGGCTGCAGCCACCGGGTCATCCGCCGCCGGTGCTGCCGGAGCAGCAGCGCTACTGCCATCGAAGGCGGCCAGTTTGCTCTCGGCTTCGTTCAGTTTCAGCTCCGCCTGCTTCAATTGTGCAGACAGCTTCTCCTTCATCTCGCCTTCGGCAGCGCTGATCTTCTCCTGCAGCTTTTCGACGCGACCTTTGGCGCTGAGGGCGGAACGCTCGAGACGGGCCTTCTCTTCCTCGGGTGATTTTTGAGTCGCCTGGGCGCGGGCTACGGCGGCGGCCACAATGTCCGCTTTAGGCGCGGTTGGCACTGCTTCATTGCCATTGGCTTTCTGCTCTGCCAGCTTTTTCTTGGCCTCTTCCGCCGCTTTCTGGCGAGCAAGGCGCTTGGCCTCTTTCTCGGCTTCGGCCTTGGCGATGCGCTCCTGACGGTACTCAAAGCGCTTGCGGGAGCGGTCGGACTTCTCTTTCTCGATCGCCAGCTGGCGTATGGTGCCCTTGGCGGCGCGGTAGTACTGCACCAGCGGAATGTTGCTGGGGCAGACGTAAGAGCAGGCGCCGCACTCGATGCAGTCCTTGATGTTGTGAGCTTCGAGGCGTTCGTAATCTTCAGAGCGGGCGTACCAGTACATCTGCTGTGGCAGCAGGCTTACCGGGCAAGCTTCGGCACACATGCCGCAGCGGATACAGGCCTGGGCCGGCGCTGGCGGCGGCAGCTCTTTCTTGCTGGGGGCCAGCAGGCAGTTGGTGGTCTTCACCACCGGTGCATCGTCCTGCTCCAGGGCGTAACCCATCATCGGGCCGCCGACAATCAGGCGGCTGGCTTTCTTGCCGATAAAACCGTGCTCTGCCAGCACGTGGCGGATGGGAGTGCCGAGACGCACTACCACATTGCGTTGGGTCTCCAGCGCCTCGCCCACCACGGTGGTGATGCGCTCAATCAGCGGCTTGCCATAGCGCACCGCTTCCCAGGCCGCCACGGTGGTGCCCACGTTCTGCAGCACAATGCCGATGGTGGCGGGGATCTGGCCGGCGGGCACTTCCTTGCCGGTGAGAATCTGGATCAGTTGTTTCTCGCCACCGGAGGGGTATTTGGTGGGGAAGCTGGCCACTTCCACATTGGTGCCTTCGGCGGCCTTGCGCACCGCGGCGATGGCGGCGGGCTTGTTGTCTTCGATGCCGATCACCACCCGGGCCGGGTTGCCCAGCAGGTGGGCCAGCAGTTGGGTGCCGCTCACCAGATCTGCGGGGCGGGTCTGCATCAGGATATCGTCAGCGGTGATGTAGGGCTCACACTCGGTGCCGTTGATGATCAGGGTATCGATCTTCTGGTTGCCGCGGGGGTTGAGCTTCACCGCCGACGGGAAGCCGGCACCGCCCATGCCAGTGATGCCGGCGGCGCGGATCTTCTCCAGCAGCTGTTCGTGGGAGAGCGCCGTATAGTCCTCACAGGGGGTGAACTCCACCCTGCGGTCTTCTCCATCGGGGCGGATCACCACACAGGGGCCGCTCAGGCCCGAGGGGTGGGGCAGGGTACGGTCTTCCACCGCCACCACGGTACCGGAGGTGGAGGCGTGAATATTGGCACTCACCGGGCCCTTGGCTTTGGCGATCAGCTGACCGCCAAGCACCTGGTCGCCCTCGGCTACCACTGCCTCGGCAGGTGCGCCGATGTGCTGGTTGAGGGGGAAGATCATCTCTTCCGGCAGGGAGACTTCACCCAGTGGCAATTGAAGGGATTGGGCTTTGTTTTCGGGCGGATGGATACCACCGGGGATTGACCAGATTTTCGTCACGCGGCCGCTCCATCCTGATCCTGATCGTTACTGGGTTGCTTGTCGGTAGCAATGATGTCGTGGTGCTGAACCTGGCGCTTGTGGGAAGGGTTATCCCAGTGCCAGTCCGCCAAGGTCTTCTCTACTGGCAGCATATCGATGCAGTCCACCGGGCAGGGCTCTACGCAGAGGTCGCAGCCGGTACATTCATCGGCAATCACGGTGTGCATCTGCTTGGCGGCGCCGAGGATGGCGTCCATGGGACAGGCCTGGATGCACTTGGTGCAGCCGATACACTCATCCTCACGGATATAGGCCACTTTCTTTACGTCGGTCTCTTCGCCGTGCTCTTCGTCCAGGGTGGGGGCTTCCACATCCAGCAGGTCGGCGATGGCGTTAATGGTGCTCTGGCCACCGGGGGGGCACTTGTTGATGGCGTCGCCGTTGGCGATGGCCTGGGCGTAGGGGCGGCAGCCGGGGTAGCCACACTGGCCACACTGGGTTTGGGGCAGCAGCGTGTCCACCTGGTCGACGATGGGGTCACCCTCGACCTTGAACTTGACCGCAGCAAAGCCGAGGATGCCGCCGAACACCAGTGCCAGCGCCACAAGGGCGGTGAGGGCACTGGCAAACGGGTGCGTAATCAGTAATTCGTACATGTGGTGTCACTCAACCTTGTTTACACCAGGCCACTGAAGCCCATAAAGGCCAGTGACATCAGGCCTGCCGTAATCATGCCGATGGCAGCGCCCTTGAATGGAACCGGTACATCCGCGACTGCCAGGCGCTCACGCATGGCCGAGAAGAGGATCAGTACCAGGGAGAAACCCAGCGCCGCGCCGAATCCGTAAAGGGCGGAGTGGGTGAAGTTATGGGCCTTGGCGGTGTTCTGCAGCGCCACGCCCAGTACGGCGCAGTTGGTGGTAATCAGCGGCAGGAACACGCCCAGTACCCGGTAGAGCAGGGGGCTGGTCTTCTCGATAAACATCTTGGCGAACTGCACCACCACGGCGATCACCAGGATAAAGGCGATGGTTTTCAGGTACTCCAGCCCCAGCGGCTGCAGGATGTAGTTGTGCACCAGGTAGCTGCAGATGGAGGCCAGTGTCAGCACAAAGGTGGTGGCGCCGCCCATACCGATGGCGGTTTCCAGCTTGTTGGAGACGCCCATAAACGGGCACAGTCCAAGGAACTGGACCAACACGAAATTGTTGACCAGGATTGTGCTGATCAGAATCACCACAAAATCCGTCATAGGGACTCCAGAAACGATGAGGTTATAGCCTTACCATTTTAATGGGTAACGGGTGGGGCTATTAACGGTTTTTCAAATAAACAAAATCGACAAGGTTATTCCGTGGCGCCAAGTACAAACATTGCGGCCTATCTCGTTCGCGCTCTACGTCATTCCCGCGCACTCTCGTCATTCCCGCGCAGGCGGGAAACCATGGCCCTGGCTCTTGCGGCTGCTTGGATCCCCGCCTGCGCGGGGATGACGACATAACGGGGATGACGACATAACGGGGATGACGACATAACGGGGATGGCGACATAACGGCAAATGCGCTGGCTCCACCCGCTGCGGGTAACAGCTAATGTCGGGTGGCTACAGAGGCGTGTTTTTGCCGCCCTGCCTTACATCACCCTCTGACCCGGCTTGGCGCCTTCGTGTGGCTCCAGCAGGTAGATCTCTTTCTTGCCGGGGCCGGCGGCCAGCACCATGCCTTCTGACGTGCCGAACTTCATCTTGCGCGGTGCCAGGTTGGCCACCATCACCGTGAGCTTGCCGATCAGCTCTTCCGGTTGATAAGCAGACTTGATGCCAGAGAATACGTTGCGGGTCTCGCCACCCAGGTCCAGGGTTAGCTGCAGCAGTTTGTCTGCGCCTTCCACGTGCTGGGCGTCCTTGATCAGTGCGATGCGCAGGTCCACCTTGGCGAAGTCGTCAAAGCTGATCTCCGCGGCCAGTGGTTCCTTGGCCAGTTCGCTGTCGGCGGCTGGGGCGGCAGCGGGCTGCTGGGCTGCGAGCGCTTCTTTACCGGCTTCAATCATGGCGTCCACCTTCTCTTTCTCGACGCGGCTCAGCAGTGGCTTGAACTGACCGATGGCCTCACCGCCGCGGAAGGCGATAGGGGCGGTCCAGCTCAGGCTCTCCTGCAGGAAGGCCTCGGCGTCGGCTGCCACCTGTGGCAGTACCGGCTTCAGCCAGGTCATCAGGGCGCGGAACATGTTCAGGCCCAGGGTGCAGACATCCAGCACCTGCTGTTCGGTGCCTTCCTGCTTGGCCAGTGCCCATGGTGCCTGCGCGGCAATGTATTCGTTGGCGGCGTCCGCCAGTGCCATCACTTCACGCATAGCCTTGCCGAATTCGCGGTTCTCGAAGCAGTTGGCAATCACCTGGTCGGCTTCCACGAACTGCTGCCACAGCGCTTCGTCGGCGATGGTGGTGGAGAGGTTGCCACCGCTCTTCTGTACAAACTTGGCGGTGCGGCTGGCGATGTTCACCACCTTGCCCACCAGGTCGCTGTTCACCCGCTGGATAAAGTCTTCCAGGTTCAGGTCCAGGTCGTCGACGCTGGCCGACAGCTTGGCGGCGAAGTAATAGCGCAGGTACTCGGGGTTGAGGTGATCCAGGTAGCTGCGGGCGTTGATAAAGGTGCCGCGGGACTTGGACATCTTCTTGCCATTGACCGTCAGGAAACCGTGCACGCATACCTTGGTGGGGGTGCGGAACTGGGCGGAGCTGAGCATGGCGGGCCAGAACAGGGCGTGGAAGTTGACGATGTCCTTGCCGATAAAGTGGTACACCTCGGCGCTGGAGTCCGGTTTCCAGTAGTCGTGGAAGGTGGCGGCGACGTCCACACCTTCCTGCTTGGACAGGTAGTTCTTGAACGAGGCCAGGTAGCCGATGGGCGCGTCCAGCCAGACGTAGAAGAACTTGCCGGGTGCGCCGGGGATCTCGAAGCCGAAGTAGGGGGCATCGCGGGAGATGTCCCACTCCTGCAGGCCGCTGTCCAGCCACTCCGCCAGTTTGTTGGCCACTTCGTCCTGCAGGTGACCGGCACGGGTCCACTCTTTCAGGAAGCTTTCAAATTCGGGCAGTTTGAAGAAGAAGTGCTCGGACTCCTTCTCCACCGGGGTGGCTCCGGAGATCACCGACTTGGGGTTGATCAGCTCGGTGGGGGAGTAGGTGGCGCCACAGGCTTCGCAGTTGTCGCCGTACTGGTCGTCGGTCTTGCACTTGGGGCAGGTGCCCTTGATGTAGCGGTCCGCCAGGAACAGCTCTTTCTCCGGGTCGTAGGCCTGGGTGATCTTGCGGCTGGCGATATGGCCGTTGGCCTTCAGCTTTTCATAGATGTAGGCGGACAGCTCCCGGTTCTCCTCCGAGTGGGTGGAGTGGTAGTTGTCGAAGGCAATGTGGAAGTCGGCGAAGTCTTGCTCGTGCTCGGCTTTCACATTGGCAATCTGTTGCTCTGGCGTCAGCCCCAGCTGCTCGGCCTTGAGCATGATGGCGGTGCCGTGGGCATCGTCGGCGCAGACGTAAGTGCACTCGTGACCGCGCATCTTCTGAAAGCGCACCCAGATATCGGTCTGAATGTACTCCACCAGGTGGCCCAGGTGGATGGAGCCGTTGGCGTAGGGCAGGGCGCTGGTTACCAGGATTTTGCGACGTTCGGTCATGGCGTTGGCTATCTCACTGACGATGTACGTGGGTGGGGCAGGGCGGTATTCACGAGTGTTTCGCGTATAATGCCGCTCCAGAATCCCCGGCAGGCGCCGGAGCTTGAGAGCAGGCCCCACAAAAAGCGCCGAACTATAGCATTGTTTCGGCCTGAAATCAGGGGGGTTGCCCCGTTTCAGGCCGTTATCAGGACCATTCAGGAGTCGTCATGTCATCCCCCTTGAGCCCCTTATTGCCCAACCAGATTGAAGCCCGGCTGGAGTCACTGCCGGTTGCCGACAGCGGTTGGTTGCTGGGACAGATTGGTCGTATTGAGTCCGTTGCAGTGGAGACCGGCAAGGTCTCCGTGGCGCTGGAGCTGGCGGTGCCGGCCGATAGCCTGGAGCAGTCCCTGAGCGACGCGGTATGGGAAGCCCTGCGCGGACTGCCCGGCGTGGAGAGCGTCAGCGTTGACATCGGCTGGCAGTCCCCCGAAGGCGCGGTGGCGGACGAGTCCCAGCGTATCCCCAATGTGCGCAATATTATTGCGGTGGCCTCGGGCAAGGGCGGCGTGGGCAAGTCCACCACCGCGGTGAACCTGGCGCTGGCGCTGCAGGCCGAAGGGGCGAAGGTGGGTATCCTGGATGCGGATATCTATGGTCCCAGCATTCCCGCCATGCTGGGAGTGGGTGAGCAGCGTCCGGAAGTGGTGGAGCAGAAGGCCATGAGGCCCAATATCGGTCATGGCATCGCCTCCATGTCCATGGGGTACCTGGTGACCGAGCAGACACCTCTGGCGTGGCGCGGCCCCATGGCCAGCGGCGCGCTGCTGCAGATGCTGCAGCAGACCCTGTGGCCCGAACTGGACTACCTGATTATCGACATGCCCCCCGGCACCGGCGATATCCAGCTGACCCTGTCACAAAAAGTCCCGGTGACCGGTGCCGTGATCGTCACCACCCCGCAGGACATCGCCCTGCTGGATGCCAAAAAAGGGGTGGAGATGTTCCACAAGGTGCACGTGCCGGTACTGGGGGTGGTGGAGAACATGGCTACCCATATCTGCAGCAACTGCGGCCACGAGGAGCATATCTTCGGCGAGGGCGGCGGTGAGCAGCTGGCAAGCCAGTATGGTACCCGTCTGCTGGGCTCCCTGCCCCTGAGCCTGTCAATCCGCCAGCAGGCTGATGGTGGCTGTCCCACCGTGGCTGCGGATGCGGAGTCCGCCGAGGCACAGACCTATCGCCAGATCGCCCTGCAGGTGGCGGCCGCGCTGGCAGTGAGTGTCAGCCAGACCCAGGCGCCGGTGATCGAAATCAGCGACTGATTCAGGCCGTCGCACAGTGGTGGCCAGCGGTCGCCACTGGCTTTGCCTGCGCAGGGCAAAGCCAGTATGATTTCGCCCTTTCGTCCGATTGAATTCCCGATACTTACTTCTTCAGCACAGGTTAGCCATCTATGAGCATCAAGTCCGACAAGTGGATCCGCCGCATGGCCGAGAACGAAGGCATGATCGAGCCCTTCGAGGCTGGCCAGATCCGTTACAACGCCGCGGGCGAGAAGCTGGTCTCCTATGGGACTTCAAGCTACGGCTACGACGTGCGCTGTGCCAACGAATTCAAGATCTTTACCAACGTCCACTCCACCATCGTCGACCCCAAGCATTTTGACGAAAACAGCTTTGTGGATATCCAGGAAGACGTGTGCATTATCCCGCCCAACTCTTTCGCCCTGGCCCGTACCGTGGAGTACTTCCGTATTCCCCGCAGTGTCCTGACCGTGTGTTTGGGCAAATCCACCTACGCCCGCTGCGGCATTATCGTCAACGTGACGCCGCTGGAGCCGGAGTGGGAAGGGCACGTAACCCTGGAATTCTCCAACACCACGCCGCTGCCGGCGAAAATCTACGCCAACGAGGGCGTGGCGCAGATGCTGTTCTACGAATCCGACGAGATCTGCGAGACCTCCTACAAGGATCGCGGCGGTAAGTATCAGGGCCAGCGCGGTGTGACCCTGCCCAAGACCTGATTACACAGACCAGTTCCAAAGGGCCGGTGAATACCGGCCCTTTTTATTTATGGCGCTGTTGCCCCGGGGGGCATGGGTTCATTTCTGGCCTGTCGGCTGGCGGTTTTCACGCATCAACTCTGCTGGCAACAGTTGGGCCCGGGGGCTACTCTCTTTGATTCCGATGTACGCATTCACTCAGGGAGAGAACAATAATGCTAAAGATCCTCTGCTTTTTTAAACGCCGCCCCGGCATGACCCGCGCTGAATTCCGCGCTTACTACGAAGCCAATCACGCCCCGCTGATCGAGAAGATGATCCCCTTCTACATCTCCTACAAGCGCAATTTTGTGGAAGATGTGCAGGACTACAAGCCGGCCCATATCACCAATAACACCGACGACTCTGACGAATTTGATGTGATGACCGAGCTCACCTTCTCCAGCCGGGATATGCTGGACAAGATGATGCACACGCTCTCCAATCCGGAGGTGGGTGATGTTATCGCCGCTGACGAGGCCAACCTGTTTGATCGCGACTCGGTAACCATCCTGATTGTGGACGAAGTCTCTTCACCGGAGCTTGCCCACAATGCCTGAAGATCAGGCTGTCTGGGGAGGGCCGTCATCATGCAGCTGATCGGTGTCCTCAAATCCCCCTATGTGCGTCGTACCGCCATCTCGCTGCAGATGCTGGGGGTGGCGTTTGAGCATCGCTCACTCTCTACGTTCGACAACGAGGACGAGTACCGTGCGATAAATCCCGCCCTGAAGGCGCCAACCCTGGTGTGCGACGACGGCACGGTGATGCTGGACTCGTCACTGATCCTGCAGTATGCCGAGGCGGCGCTCAGTCTCCGCTCCCTGTGGCCTGATAACCCTGCAGGGTTGCAGCGCGACTTCGCACTGGTGAGTATGGCTATGGCCGCCTGTGACAAGGCGGTGCAGTACATCTACGAGGTCTATCGCCGGCCCGAATCCGCTCAACTGGACAGCTGGCGCGAGCGGGTGGTGCAGCAGAGTCAAGGGGCGTTTACCGAGCTGGAGCGTCAGCTGCAACAAAACCCGCAGGCAGTTGCCAGCGACGAGTGTCAGTTGAGCGTCACCGCGGCGGTAGTCTGGCAGTTTGTTTGGGAGTACGCCGGCGAGCTGTTGCAGCCCTTGCAATGCCCGGGGCTGGAGGCGTTGTCCCGGCGGATGGAGTCGCACCCGGTCTTCCGGCAATTTTCGCTGTCGCCCTGATTGCGTCGGTGCAGGGAGCAGGGCGGCTGGTTTACAATGCGCGGCTGTTAGCCTTCTGATGCTCCTTGCTGCTGAGTCCTGTTGCGTATGTCCCGATCCACAGATGTTGATGTATTGATTATTGGCGCTGGCGCCGCCGGCCTGATGTGTGCCATTACCGCCGGGCAGCGGGGGCGCAATGTGCTGGTGGTGGATCACGCCAACAAGGTGGGCAAGAAGATCCTCATGTCCGGCGGCGGTCGCTGCAACTTCACCAATATGTATGTGGAACCGTCCAACTACCTCAGCGATAACAAACACTTCTGCAAGTCGGCCCTGGCCCGCTATACCCCGTGGGATTTTATCGGGCTGGTGGCCGGCCATCAGGTGCCTTACCACGAGAAAAAACTGGGCCAGCTGTTCTGCGACAATAAATCCAGTGACATTCTGGAGATGCTGTTGAGTGAGTGTGACAGCGCCGGTGTGCGCATTCAAACCCACTGCGAAGTCAGCTCGGTCAGCGCGCTGAATCCAGATTTCACGGTTGAGACGTCCATGGGAACTGTTCAGGCGCAGTCGCTGGTGGTGGCTACCGGCGGCCTCTCTATCCCCACCATGGGGGCCACTGGTTTGGGTTACGAACTGGCGGAGCAATTTGGCCTCAAGGTACTGCCGCGCCGCGCCGGGTTGGTGCCATTTACGCTATCGAAAGAGCAACTGGAGCCGTTCAAACCCTTGGTGGGCAACTCGGCAGAGGTGCGCATCCACTGCGGCAATACCAGCTTTTTTGAAAACCTGCTGTTTACCCACCGGGGTTTAAGCGGTCCGGCAGTGTTGCAGATCTCCTCTTACTGGTTGCCGGGGCAGACTATCGCTATTGACTGGAGCCCGACACAAAATCTGCAAGAGCTGTTGCAGCAAGCCAAAGCGGAACGTTCCAAAGCGGAGTTGAAAACCGTATTGGCGGGGCTGCACACCAAAGCCTGGGCGCAGGTGTTCTGTGATCATTGGCTGGGCAGCAAACCAATGAATCAATACAGTGACGCCGACATTGCCGCTATTGCCGACCGCTTGCATCGCTGGGAGATCATGCCCGCCGGTACGGAAGGCTATCGCACGGCTGAGGTGACACTGGGTGGTGTTGATACCAACGAGCTCTCTTCCAAAAGCATGGAAGCGAAGAAGCAACCAGGTCTCTACTTTATTGGCGAGGTGGTGGATGTGACCGGCTGGCTCGGCGGTTTCAACTTCCAGTGGGCCTGGGCCTGTGGTTATGCTGCCGGGGAAGTGGTGTAGCATGTTCCGAAGGAATTAGTTTGTTCACTATCGGAATTGTTTGTTCACTTTTGACAGATAAATCAACAAAAAATCTATTTTTTAGGAAAAGTGAACAGTTTTAAGCTGGTTCTTTGTGTCTGGCTGGGTATGAATGAAAGTTCCAGCCAGCGAGGGATGCTAATGCAGGGGAAAGGTCAACTCCTTATGGATATTGTATACCGCTTTATGGCTGTGCCCGTGATGACGGTGTAGCACCCTATGAAGTTATTAGCAGAGCCTCTTTCAAGCAATTCAAAATATCAAAAACCATCTACTGATTAACAGCTGAAAACTCTTCCTTTAGGGTTTATCAGCATATAAGTTTCGATAAGTTTTTTGTCATTTGAGGCAATCCCGTCAGCCATACATGCTAGCAGGCTGTTGAAAAAACACAGTCTGCCTGTAAATTCTTAACGGTAAATACAATCCACCTTGAGATGAAGATATCTTTTTTCTGACTGCTTCAAACCATGGGCTGTGTTCAATTTTATATGTTGAACATGTTGGCGGTTTTGTCTGGCTAAAACTGAATCTTTCAGACCCAGATTCAGGCCAATAGCCCCTTTAGCCGGGTTACGTTGTACGCGGCTGCCGTAAATCGGAATATCCAGGCGGTCTTTGCCCGACCTACATGGCGTAATTTGCGCATCAGGCCAAATTCCTTCATCCAACCAAAGCATTCTTCGATGCGCTTTCGTTTTAGCTGGCTGATTCGATAACCCCAGGTTTTGGTCGTCCTGCCATCAATCACACTGCCAACCGACTTCTGGGCAACGTGTGGAGTAATGGACAGGCCACGCAGCCATCGACAAATTCACCGGTATCGTAACCTTTGTCTGCACCTACGGTCATTCCCGGGCGCGAACCCTGAGCGGCCAGCATGGTCGTACCGGCATCCCACTCCTGCCGTGTACCGGCTTCTGTAACTTCAGCCTCAACAATCAGACCGTTGCGATTCTCGGTCAATAAATGCCCCATGTGGCACAGACGGGATTCCTTGCCTGCGCTCTTTCTATACAGCTTGGCGTCACCATCGGTTGTAGAAGCATGGGTTTTATTACTGCGCTTTTGTCCGTGGAAGTTCTCGCCGTCGTCATCGTCTGAACTATCCTTGGGCTTAAAGGACTTCATCGATGCACAAGCTTCCAGCAAGGTGCCGTCTACAGAAAAGTGATCACGGGACATCAGTTTTTTGGCATATGCCTGCTTTTTGATGGCGTCGAAAAACAGCTCATCAATATTACCCCGCATCAAGCGATCCCGGTTCTTGGAAAATACCGAGTGATTCCAGACGCGATCATCCATCCCCAAGCCCACAAACCAGCGAAACATCAGATCGTAGTCCAGTCGTTCCACCAGCTGCCGCTCTGATCGAATGGTGAAGAAGATTTGGAGCAGCATGGATCGAATCAGTTGTTCTGGCGGAATGGATGGCCTGCCAACTGAAGAGTACATCTCATCAAAAGCCGGCTCGATCTCTGCCAGAGCCGCATCGACGATCTTGCGTGCTTTGCGAATGGGGTGATTGTCTGGAATACGGGATTCCAGACTGACATAACTGAAAAGTGCACCCTGATTTACTGAGTCGCCGCGCATGGATCATCACCCGAGATAAGATGCTGGTATTGTCTCATTTTTGGGGTTTTTCAACAGCCTGCTAGATAGTGCGGACACATATCATGTAGAGGAGGGTGTGAAACGTAACAGTTCGGTAAATACAATAACAAGCGACCGAGCTCGGTCATAGGCAGAGTAGAAACCTTCCCCCAGCTCAGCGACTAAAGGCAGGCTCTAAACGCACGGTTAAAAATGGGGGGATTACCCTTCCAATCCAGCCCCAGTATGAATTTTATTACCATTCTAGCTAAAACTGATGTGTCCAATCTGTTTTGAGGCATTCGGATCGGAGAGGATCTTTACCGCTACCCATATGTGATGATCATTATATGTTAAGGCACCTGGCATTTGACCAATTACCCTCAAAACTCTCAACCAACATGAAGAATCATATCGGCTTATTTGTTCAGCGGTTTAAGTTCATTTTTTAGAGTATTCAACTTTTCACATAACCCATCTATAAATTCACACACACTATCTGTCGCTTGCTCAACTTCTGTTTCATCTGTAAAAGAATCGGATTCAGACCTGAACTTCAACTCTTCTTCAGCCCAGGAGGTTAAAAAGTCATATAGTTCCTGCTCTTCATCGGACAATACAGAGGGAGGTACCTTTTTATCTTTAAACGATTTTAGTGAAATAAATTCAATAAAATGCAATGCCCTATATAAGTCGACGAGCATTGAAAAACTGTCTGCTGCAAGCGATTCATATTTACCAAGCCTATTTCTCTCCCATACATTTGCTTCGGGAGAGAGTATGCTCAACGAGTCGATAATACCTCTGAATCTGGCCAATGGATAAGCATCCGGTTGTAAAGAGGTTCTGTGTTTCCACACTTTCAGAATTAATTCGACCACTTCCTTCTGATACTCTTCTTTCTTTTGAAGGTCGCTCTCATTTTCAGCTCGATCCATCACTTCTGCTAAATGATGAGACATCCATTTTCCGAGAGTGTCGCAGCTATCTGAAAAGCCCAGCTCAGTCGCCAGATGGTGACCAAGTACCAACACATCCTTCAGTGGTAACGATTTCTCCAGTTCTTCTGAAAAGATAGAGTCTTGCGTACCTCGCTTCTTTTTTGGACTCTTCGTCATACTCTGTAATTCCATCTTTACTTGCTCTTCGTGTTATTTCAACTTCAAGAATCAGATCTAAATCAACTTCACTCAGATACTTTTCTAAGTAATGTGAGGATATCTTCAGGCGGTGCCCGCCGGAAACAACATCATCACCATGTATGTATTCCCTCTGTCTGGAATCGTCTCTGACATCACCCCATGCTTCATAATGAAATACGTTGTCTCCATTAGATGAATTAACCCAACTTACCGGATAGCTATCGGACCGGCATAAGTCCAGCACTTCAACAACATTTTCAGACGGCGTAGTTTCAATCAAACGAACACCATAATTAAACACATCATTTTGATCTAAACGCGCATCACCGGAGTGTTCACTGAGCCAACCACGTAGTACAAATGGGCCATCACCTATCTCAAACTCATGACCAGCCGGTGGCAAACGGTAATCATGGGAATCATCGGACGTTTGAAGCGCTCTAATCAATGATAGCCCTGTATCAGGGCTAACAAGAGAGGAAGATATTCTTACACTACAGCGATGCTTGCTCGTTCGAATATCATGATAAGAGTCCACAACCAGATTGCCGTCATCGGAGGACAGACCAAGCTCCAGGTCAAAATCATCAACACCAATTGTTGCCACCCAATCCTCTGCCTCGACAGTAGGTGGTTTGTGAAAGCGTAATTCAAGCGGCGTCGGACAACGAAGATCACTCGACCAGTGCGGTGGTTGAGTTAGCCCCTCTAGTCTTAAAAATCCGCTTAACGTTCCATAGTCGTCGTCATCATATTTAGGCTCTGCTAATGCTTTTTCTGTCATTAGAGAGCCGAGGCTACACCACATAGCATGCCATTCCAGATAATAACTATGGCGCTCTATTGTCGGCGTGGAGCCATGACTATGGCTATATAAGGTGTAATTAGCTCTTTCTAACTTATGTTTCCTTGGTTCATTTTGCCATGCTGTTAAATCCGAGCTATTCTCCCATCGCTCAATAATCCAGGCTTCCGCCTCATCAAGAAACATTTCTTCATCTACGCCAGCAAAGCATTCTATTGCGCCAGGATACACATACCTGAGGGTATCTAATGAATCAAAACTAAATCTTCTCTCTTTGCCCCCTTCGCGAAATCCTCCACGAGAAACTCTACGCTTCGGTTTTTCTGAAACTAGGTCAGAGGTATTAATCCTATGTGCAGCTGCAATTTCTTGTTCACTGAAATCCACGAAATTACCCGAAATGAGTTTCATTAGACAAGATTTAGCGAAATGACGCATCAATACGTGCGGAAACTCTTGGTCGGTTGCAATATCCAACAGCCAACTCGCAATACGTACAACGGCCTCTGGCGTTTCGGATGCAATTCGATCAAATGTAACGATGAGCCAAAGACGTGCTGATAGCCAATAAAAAGGCACATTATCTTCACGGTAGCCCGGCATAGATTTACGGTCATATAAAGCTGTCAACGCGACTATTGTATTAAAATCACCCACCCTGGCAGATGCTCTAATACTATGAGCTGCTCTCCATCTCACCCTAGTATCTACATCACCCAAAAATGAATAGAGTTGACATGCCAGCGCTGATTCAACCAAGAAATCAGAATCAGTTGCTTTTGTTGGAATTTTTAGGCGCGTGCTCAACCGATTGATGTATCGAGTGGTAACATCTGCTATTTGTTCATCGCTGCAATAATCAGCCAGCAGTCTGATCACCGAATATATCTTGGTTAGCGGCAAGGAATCAGAATTTTTTTCCAAGCCATCTAGCAGCAAACTAACCGCTTCTTCTCTATTTAAATGTAGGCTATCAATTGCGTCTTTGAGCATCCCCCTGTCGTAGCCATAATCTTCATTGTATGAAAATTCGCCCAAGTGATTAGCAATCAGACTTGGTAAGTTTTCCTCCCTCCAGGAAGATATGGCATGAGACGATCCTACCCAAAGGTTAATGCAATCAGTTAACGTTTTAGCCCATGTATAACCGACATCATCAATTACTCGATCATCAGCAAGAAGATTCAGAAAAGTAATACGATCCTTTGATTCAAAACTCCTGCTGACTGAAATCAGGATTTCATCCGCTCCGATATAAAGCTCCTTACTTCTAGCCTCCTCTTTCTTAGCTTTTATCGAATCCACAAAATCGGCAGGTGATTCAAAGGAAATTTCTACAAGACTTATACCGTCAAGAAACTCCTCTTCTGTTTCCTCCCTAGCTCTAGGGTCAAGCTTATCGCTATCAACATCGGCCTTAATGACTTCTCTTTTTTGTTCCTTAAACTGAATGAGTTGATTCAGCGCCGAATGCCAATATCCACTATCATCGTTATACGGGATTATCTGATTTAGCGCCTGACATACTTTGGAACTACCATTCTTGTTGAACCGTAATAGCTCAGCTCTAGCGACTTCTTCTATTAGCTGCCTAGAACTTTTAGAGTTTGCAGCCGATGCCAGCTTGTTAAGAAACTCACCACTCATATCATCACAAAAATTAAGCAGCGATGCTGCCTGCGAAGAGCTTATAGTTGCTTCTGATAAACCCGTTGACATCAATGCTGGAAGGGTTTTATTAGCTAAAACTAAATCGCAATCTTCCCAATACCCGATTAGGCTTATGGCTTTAGCCATATCCAATATAGCAACAGCAGAAATCGCATCCCCCCAAGGGAAATGATCGTACCCCTCAAGAAGAGTACCGTACTCCGTTATTATCTCCGCCATCTGATTCGCTGTTTTTTGCGAAATTTCTGCCGAAAAGTGGTTTTTGGCGTTCTTTGATAACGTTGAAAATAGAGAGACGTCATGCATAGCATCGACATCAACGTCATTGGCGATATTGACTGCTATTTTGAATATTTCTCTAGCCTCATCCTTATCTACAAAGAGCAATATTCTGGACAAATCTAGAAGAATACTGATTTTCTCACTTGCCGCCGCCTTTATATCTTTGACCTCAACTGATCGTTGGTAAATATCTTTAACAACCAATAATCTCAACTCAGGTATTTTTATCAGCTTTGAAATAACCTTACGTTGACCAGAAGAATATATAGATGGCCAGTCTTTAAAACATGCCTTTGACAAAGTGAATACTGCATTCATATCAATATCAGGGATAACAGATAGATTTGCCACAGACAACGAAAGTCGGCTACATATAAACTCAAAGTAATGTTCTCTAGACATTCTCCAGGAATTTGTGAACAAAGATCCTAGTGCTGACTTAAATTTTTCCTCCGCATATTTCGGCAAAATATTGGATAGCAATATGTCTGCGCGGACAGCATAGACAGACATCAAATTTGACAGACTCTCTCTTATTTCCCTATGTTTTTCCGATTTTTTTTGTTCTTTTCTATTTTTTTCAGCCTCTTCAAGACCTTCAGGTATTGCTAAATCAATCCAATATGATTCTATTTTGACGTCGAGGCCACGATGACGCATCAACAAAGAGTAAGCCCTAAAAGCAACATCGTTTTTAAGAATGTCGTGTATGTAGATATTATCAACTAAGCGCCATTTATCTGGGCAAAGATATTCAAGGATTGCCTCAACAGGAGACAAATCCTTTCCATTGGCCGCCAGAATTTCACAGCCATTGAGTAGCATTTCCGCGTAGTTAGAACGGCCTGAAACTTCAGCGGTGTGCCGCTCTAACTCTTTTAGATCACAGTATTTCAGTATTCTTTTGTTGCATAATGACTTCTCAAGAGCCACACAATCAATTTCTTGACCGGAAAGTGCTAAAGGGATGCTAAATAGTGCTTGCCACGGCTCAGGGATACAGCCGCTATCCAGAAACTCTTGAATTGTTCCCGACTTTCCTGAAAGCAATAGGCGATCTATAAGTCTGAGCGCAACCTTGTAATGAATACTTCTTGGCTTCCAACCACAAATAAATTCATATGCAGCCTGCCAACCTTCCATATCCAATACTGAATGAGCAACAGCGGTAATATCCTCAAGCTTTATTGACCACCCCTTGATATGCGGGAACCGATAATCACTCTGTTCTGCTTCTTGTCGCTCAATATCCTCACGTCGACGATTCATCCATTCACGAAGAATACGTTTCTTTTCCCGGGCAGCAATAAAGTCTTTGTCAGCAGCTTCACGAGCAACTATATGCGACAAGAACCGGCCATGACTTTCATATGTCTTTGATGAAAAAAGTATATTTCTACCTACCGTATCGGACGCAAAATGGATAGCTAAATCTGGATTTTCATCAATAATCTTATCTACCGCGTCATCCGTTTTTATAGCTTCAACCCCAACCAACAAGGTAAATATCGCATCTGCTGGATCGCCTGCCGAACGGCATACTTTCATCGCAAGCTGTAAGCGCTGGCGCTGTACTTCTCGACGAATTATTTGGTCTTTTATAGCTAATGGTGCTTCATTTTCCTGAATGATTTCTATGATCTTTCGCCCCTGACCTGACGAAAATAGTGCTGAAGCCAGATGCATTGCAGAATATTCATCGCTCTTATGATGAGCAAAGAAATGCGCTGCTGAACGCTGATAAGCCTCTTGCAGCTTTGGTTCCGCTTTTTTTCGGACAAAGAACTCAACATCTTCATCAAGAAACCCAACTTTGTCGTCAAGAACACGCATACCGGGAAGATCAGAGACAATATCATTAACTCTCTCCTTCGATATTCCTACAACGCTAGCCAAATGATCCTTTGGAACTGGTGCAGGCAAGGCAACTAAGGACGAACAAACAAGGGACAAGGTATCAGAATCACCTTCTTTCAGTATCGCCTCTTCAAACCTGGCTTCAAAGATCTGATCTAAACCCTTACCATTTGGCCTTAAAAAAGCGATGGCTTTCTCAGGATCAGAACCCGCATAGTCGAATGCGTAGCTTTGCACCCGTGGATTCTTATTAGACAAGTTATGGAAATCCTCTACCCATGCTTCCGTTGCATTGGAATATTGGTGAGACACATTGAGTGCAGTTTCCTCAAGTGAGAAGTTAGAAATTTCTACTGAATTGTACTTGGCTGGGATAGATAACGAATCTAAGCGTCCAGTTCTCGCAGAAATCATCAGCCTTACATTACTAGGTAGATTGCCAACCTTGACTAGCTCATGAATAAAACTGGTTTCTTCTGGTTTACACTGTTTTGCACCGGTTACTGTATTGTCCGCTGCATCAATAACAATGACCAACAGTGCATCGCCTGATTGCGCCTTTAAAACATCACTTGCAGTTTCAATTCTTAAAGAAAAAGCTTTAACAAAGTCAATGGAAGAGTCTGGACTAATCAGGAGCGGTAAACGCAACCGAGCTGATGTTTCATTGATTATTTGCAAGTAGGCATCTTTGTCTCTATGTCGATAGGCCTCACTATCCATGTAAGTACCCGCACCATAACAGTCATAGGTAATCATGACTGAGCCGATGGGCAATAGATTTTCAATCTGTTTTAGTACGGTTGTCTTACCACTACCACCTTCTCCATGTAGGCAGATAAATTGATCACCATTAATCATGGCAGCTTGTATCGCTGTAGCTGCACTTCTGTTAACTGGGTTTTCAACTAGCTTGAGCCTTGGGGGACATGGGAACAGCGCACGAGGGTCAGATACATTCATCCAAGTCAGCACTGTTTCTTTAGTGATATAACTTCCTGTAGCCTCTGGCAGCATCAACTTATGAACACGATCTTTCAAATCCAGTACAAACCCGCGATCAGCACTTTGCGTTAAATTTAAGATTTCATTAATCGCGTTTTCTTCTTGCTCAAACCGAGAACCCGCACCACAGTCAGAGAAATCAAAAAGCCTAATAAATTTCTTGAAATCTCTTTTACTAAGGCCACTGGAGGCTCTCAACGCTTCATGTTTCTTGTTGCTGACATCGGAAAGTGATTTCTCAAGGTCTGCGCCAATAGGTCGATTACTGACTAGTTTGATTGTTAGCGCATCAGTACTGATCAGATCTGGCCTGGTTTTTAGTACGGCACTGAATGAATCAGCAAGCCCTTTGATAATGCTGTTATTTGAAGACTTCGACTTGGAGCTTGTCAATTCTGAAACAGTCCAGTTCTTTTCAGGCGTTGATGAGGAATACTTTAACTGCTCAATAACAATTTTTTCGGCTTGCTCTACTGTGTGGCCACCATAAAATAAACCGCAATCAACGGAATCCCATTCCGTTAACTCTTGCCCCTTTTTATCATCAAGATTTACACCTTCAACTGTTACAGCCGTTAAGGATGTATCTGGGGCTAGCAATCGTAAGGCTAAACGAAGAGCCCACCACTCATGAAAATCATCACCAGTATTGGAGGCTCTGGCACCTAAGAACTCAGCTTTCATACTTCTATATTTACCTTAGGAAGAATGAGCCACTGAAAAGAACAATACTCATCCATGAAACTCAAAAGATACTTATTTTAAAAGGTCACAGGGGCTTGTCTCTTTGCAATTACCAATGCAGCTATTGCAGCAGTGCCTATGCTCCGGGGCCCAATACCTAGATAGAAGCTATTGGGACTAATTACTTCCTGTGTGGGACGATTACTTCAGTAGAAGCGCTAATACTGCTCCAATTGCTGCCCCAGTGAGAAGGGCGTTAGTGTTGGAGTTGCTTTGTTTCGTTGTCATCAGGTCGATCGAGTTATCTTTATTGAATACTTGAGCGTTGGTTTCTGCGACTTTAATAATTTCACTTGGGGTTGTTTTCAGAGCGTCAGCTAATAGAAACAGCTGGTCCATAGTTATGGAGGCACTTCCCTTTTCGAGGCGCGAAAGTACGGGCTGCGAAAGACCTGCTGCTCTGGCAACGGTGGCTTGATCGAAGCCTAGTTCGTTTCTCCTTGTTTCAAGGATATACCCCACGATCCCATTGTAGGTAACAATCTGAGTCATTGTGCTTACTCCGCCTTTGGGTAGCTTAGTGTAGATTTTACTTGAATATTATTCTGAATGCGAATATTCTAAATACGAATAGTATTCGTTGTGAGGTTTGTATGACTTTGGTTTGTGTTAGAGAGCTATATAGGGAGAAGGCCTCAGGTCTTGTTGCCCATAATGGGCTTGAGTTGAATTATTGGAATGGTGATAAGGCGGTTTTTCATAATTCACCCGAGAGTGGGCCTGAAATCTGTAGCTATAGTGATTTCGCTGAAGGGCAGGATGTAACTGTCAAAGCAGAGCATTGGTCTGGTTTGAATGACATTTCTTTTAGGTTAAGAGAAGTACTGAGAGAGAATAAAAGCTACTGTCCGGCGAGCTTTAATTGTGAGCAGGCAGTGAGTCTTGTTGTGTATGGTGTGGCTAGTAGTCCTCAAGTGAAATCGACTGTAGCTGGTGCACTGTTGTTTGGTATTTCTGCGTATTTGCTGGGCGGAAATGGTAAGCAAATCTGTGCGGCGGTTACTGTCGGGGCTGGTCTTGGTTTAACTAAATCGAAGGCCGAGCAGCTTAGGCAGCCTGCTTCTCAAGTGTCGTTTGCTTGAATCTGGGGTTATTAGCGAATGTAAGGCGGATTTTACTAAAACCCCTTTAGTTTCAGCCGGTTAGGCGTGTTCTTAGCAAAGTGAACACTGTGATGCTTACTTTGGGTGAAAGTTGATCGAGGAGCCACATGAGGTTTGGCGAGGTATAGTGAACAAAGTAATTCCGTCAGAACAAGCAAAAAAAATCGCCACATGAGTGGCGATTTTTTTGTTGGTGTCGGGTGTTATTCCGCTCCCAATCCCTCTTTGCCGGGAGGAATCGGCAAGCGCAGGCTGTTCTGCAGGTAGGCGACGGTCTTGTACTGGCCGGCCATCAGCACCATCTCGATCAGCTGCTTCTCGTTATAGGTTTTTGCCAGCACGGACCAGGTCTCGTCGCTGATCATGGAGTTGAAATGAAGCTCTTCCATGGCGCGGATCAAGGCGCGCTCGTGATCACTCCAGCCTTCTGCATCAGAACCTTCTTTTACCCGTGCTACCTCTTCCGAAGTCACGCCATTACGCTTGGCAATCTTCACGTGGGCACCCCACTCAAACGGCGCCTGTGACAGCCAGCCGATACGCAGCACTGCCAGCTCGCGATCGCGGATGGAGATTTCGCCGTCGGATAAAAACTTGCCGCCGAAACCCATGTGCGCCAGATAGAGATTAGCGTGACGAATCAGGATCTCCAGCGACACCACGTCTTCGCGGGGTTTGCGCACGCCATCGACCACCACCATGCTGATATCGCTGAGGATTTGCTGCTGCTCGGCCGAGCGCTCTTCGGCGGGCAGGGGGGCGATGCGGGGTGGCTGACCGGTGATATAGGCCTCTCGGGCGGTGACATCGCCCGTGATGGGTTGGAATTCTGTGTGTGAGGGCTGATCGGCCATGGCGGTAACTCCTGAAACGGTTAACAGTGCTGTGAGCAGCATCATGGGACGGCATTTTAGCGTGACGGTCATGGGTTTGGGGGCTTTGAGTGTATGGTTTGGTTAAGTACTGCGAAAAGCGTTGGTCGCTTGTTGCTGCACAGTTTCCACAATGTGGCGGCCAATGGGTATGGCGGAGGTGGCGGCCGGTGACGGTGCATTACAGACATGCAGGCTGCGCGGTGTCTGTTTGAAGAGAAAATCCTGCACCATAGTGCCGTCCTGCAACACGGCCTGCGCGCGGATGCCGGCCGGATAGGGTTGCAGGTCGCCGACGGTCAGCGATGGGCAGTACTTGCGGGCCAGTTGCAGGTAACCGCGCTTGCTCAATGAATTGCGCAGCTCTGTCAGCCCAGAACGCCAATAGCGGGCCATCAATTTCCAGAAACCGGCAAAGCCCAGCATGCGCGCGGTATCGGCAGCGCTGAGATTAAAACGGCCATAGCCTTCCCGCTTCCAGCCCAGCACCGCATTGGGGCCAATGGTAATGCTGCCGTCGATCATGCGGGTCAGGTGCACCCCGAGGAAGGGTAACTCCGGATCGGGGATGGGGTAGATCAGGTGTCGGACCAACTGGTTTTTCTCCGCCGGCAGCTGATAGTACTCGCCGCGAAACGGAATGATCTGGAAATCCACCGGCAGCCCCTGCAGCTCCACCATGCGGTCGGCCTGCAGGCCGGCGCAGCAGACCAGAAACCCGGCCTGCACTGCGCCCTGGCTGGTGCCCAGGGTGATGCCATCGGGGCGCTCTGTAATGGCTGTGACGGTGGTGCTTAGTCGTACCTCGCCGCCGGCAGTACACAGCTCCTGCGCCATGGCTTCACACACCCGGGTGTAATCCACGATGCCGGTGGCCTTCACAAAGATGGCCCCAAGGCCGCTGACATGGGGCTCCCGCTGCTGCAATTGCGCCTTGTCCAATAGCTCGGCTGCGATCTGATTGTCGCCGCAGCGCGTATACAGGGCCTGCATACGTTCCAGCTCCAGTGGCGTGGTAGCCACCAGCAGCTTGCCGCATTCTTCATAGGGGATCTGGTGTTTGTTGCAGAACGTCTTGGTGGCGGCAGCCCCCTCGCGGCAGAAGCGGGCCTTGAGACTGCCTGGGGTGTAGTAGACACCGGCGTGGATCACACCGCTGTTGTGGCCGGTCTGGTGGCGGGCGAGGGAGGCTTCCTTTTCCAGTAGCAGGACCCGCTGATCGGGATAGGCCAGCTGCAGTTGCCAGGCCGTGGAGAGACCGACGATACCCCCGCCAATGACCGCCCAATCAAACCTTTCCAATGCTTTACTCCCGGGCCCGTGATCACAAGCGGCCAAGCCTAGCAGATCGGCAGCGGGTGACCAATTGGGGCTATTAATGCCGGCCTAATGCCGGAAACGAGGAAACCCGGAAACCGGTATTTCTGTAATAAGGAACAATGCCTTCTGTAATCTACTAAAGTACACTGTTGGCTGATTTGCTTCTGCTTATACTGCACGGGCAGCTGCTCCTACGCCGACATGGCATGCTCTTCGGGCAAGGTCTGCGGTTGTCCGGCGTGCTATACCCTTTTCGCAAGCTGGTTTATGCTTTGTTTGACGACTACGTTGTGAAAATCCGCACTTAATACAAGGACTTGTATTACTCGATGACCCTGTCTGATCTCAAGCGCGGTCTCAAGCCCCGCCTGCTGCTTATATCTCTGGCGATAATGCTGTTGTCACTGGCACTGCCTATTGCCATGTTGCAAATCTACGACCGCATCCTGCCCAATCATGGGGTGGGTACCGCCTGGGTGATCACCCTGGGGGTATTCTCAGCCATCGTGCTGGAATCGGTGCTGCGTTACGGGCGGGCCTGGTGGTTAAACCGCGCGGGCATGAAGTATGAGGCCTGGTCCAATGTGGAGGCAGTGCAACGACTGTTGGCCGCTGATCCTGCGGAGTTGATGACGTTGGGGCGGCACGGTGTTGAAGAAGGGTTTCAGGCGCTGCGGCGCACACAGGACTATGTCTCCGGTCAGGCCTTACTGGCGCTCTACGATGCGCCGTTTATCCTGATTTTCCTGCTGTTGATTGCCTATATCGGCGGCTGGGTAGTGGTCATCCCTCTGTTGGTACTGGCGGTGGCGTTTGTCACAGTCTATTTGCTAAGCAATCGCGCCAGCGAGTTTGCCCAGGGGGTGGATGACGCTACCGCTCTGCGGGCGCCGATTATTCAGGAATCCTTTGCCCGGGTGCTGTCGCTGAAGGCTGGCGCACTGGACAGTGCCATGCTGAAGGCGTTTGACCGGGGGCACAGACGGGTCGCTGCCGAGCAGGCAGGGCTGGATGAGTACCTGATGCGAATCCAGCTGGTGACTGCGTTTTTCTCCCAGGCAACCACGGTAATGGTGGTTATCTTCAGCGCACACCTGGTGATTTCCGGTGATATGTCCAGCGGTGCCCTGGCAGCCTGTACCTTGCTGGCCGGTCGCATTATGGCACCGGTGGGGGCGTTGTTTTCTTTCTGGAGTCAGGTGCAGCGTTCGGAGCAGGCGCAGGCCAGGGCCCAGGAGTTACTGAGTGTCGGCAGTGATACCCCGCCAGTGCGTGCCTTTGATCCCAATCCTGTGGGGGTGGAGGGGCGTAACCTGCGGCTGCCCGGTGTTGCCGGGGCGCTGTCGGTGACTGTCAAAGCGGGCAGTCTGGTGTGGCTGCAGGAGAGTGGTTGGTTGCGCTGGTCGCCCTGGCTCAGGGCGCTGGCGAAGCGGGCGCAACCGCTGGCGGGAGCCACCCGCTTTATTACCGCTCCGGATCTGGAGGCGGATCTTGCCTATGTCCCTGACGGGATCTGGATTTTCCAGGGAACGGTGATGGAAAACCTGACCACCTTTACCGCATCCAGGGAGACAAGCGCCATGGCGTGGTCGGTGAAACTGGGTTTGCATCAGCGCATTATCCAGCTGCCGCAGGGCTATCAAACCCAGCTGGCGGAGCATTTTCTCACCGGTCTTGGGCGTGGCACGGAACAGCTGCTGGGCATCGTTCGGGCGTTGGCCAAGCAGCCCAACCTGCTGATCCTGGATCACGCTGACCGCAGTCTTGATCTTGCCGCCCAGAAGGCGCTGGCCGGTGCAATCAGCGGCTTGCAGGGCAAGATGACCGTGATCGCTACCACCCAGTCTCCCGAGCTGCAGGCGGTACTGGCGCCGGCGAAGATCCTGGCGGAGGTGGATCAATGAATACAATGGCGATGGCCTACGGGGACAATATTGAGCTGCCGGAAGCGTTCAGTATCCACCAGCGAGACCTGCTGACCCTGCTTAAAGCGCTGCAATGGCAGGGTTCCATCTACGAACTGCTGACTGTCCTGCCGACGGAGCAGGCGACCTTAAGCTTGGATGAGCTGCGGGATGTGCTGGGCAGGCTGGGTTTTATGACAAGGCTGCGTCGCGGGGAAGCAGGTCTGATTCCTGCCTGCGATCTGCCCACCCTGGGGATTTTGGGGCAAGAGCGCTATGTGGTGGTGCAGGCGAGGGGCTTTGACCAGCTGGAGTTCAGTTCCGGTGGCGAGCCGCTGGAGCTGGAGCAGGGACAGTCATTGCAGTGGCTGGAAATTCAGCCCAAGTCGAAAAAGCCGCTGCCCAGAGGAACCTGGTTTGCGGAGTTGGCCAGAAACTATCACGGCGCTTTTATTGCGGTGCTGATCCTGAGCCTGGCCAATGCCGTGCTGGGTCTGGCGTTGCCGCTGTTTACCATGTCGGTTTATGACTTCCTGATTCCTTCCGGCTCCCTCACCGGGCTAATGGCAATCGGTGGCGGGGCCATCATTGCGCTGGTGTGGATGGTGGCGGACAACCGCCTCAAGGCCCGCTTGCTCAGTGACCTCGCAGCCAATCTCAATTACCAGCTGGGGCGCGCCCTGTTTGGCAAGCTGATGGCATCGCCGGCGGAGTTCCTGATGCAGTCGACCCCTTTTCAGAACGAAGCCCGCATCCGGGATGTGGATAGAATCCGGGACTTTGTGGGCGGCAGCCTGGCAGTGAGTTTGCTCGACGCCCCTTTTGTGATTGTCGCCATTATCGCGATTGCCTATCTGTCCGGCTGGCTGGTATTGGTACCCCTGTTCGGCGCCGTGTTCTATTTCCTGCTGAGTTACTACTTCGATGCCAGACAACTGCACGCCGCCAGCTATGCGGGCAAGGTCAGCCAGCGCATGCAGGAACAAAAGCGTCAGGCGATTGATGGCCTGATGGTGTTGCGGGAGTCGACAGATCACACCGACTGGCTGAACAACTTCGCCAATGAATCCATTCGTTCGGCGCGGGCCAACTTCAGTTACCGGATGGTGGCCAGCTCTCAACAGGTGGTAGGCAAGGCCGCCAACATGCTTATCGGGTTGGCAACCCTGATGACCGGTATCTATATGGTGCTCAGCGGGGTGATGTCCGCCGGTGGCCTGATCGCCGCCATGATGTTGATCTGGCGGGTAACCGGACCGCTGCAGATGGCGTTTTTCTCTGCCGCCCGGATCCGTCAGTTGCGTCAGTCCATTAACCAGATCAACGCCATTATGGATGCCCCCTATGAGCAGCCACCGGAGAAGTACTTCGCGCCGCTCACTGGCCAGAAAGCCAAAATGGCTGTAGAGCGCCTGGTGTACCGCTACTCGGCGGATCGGGATGCAGCCCTTAACGGTGTCAGTTTCCCTCTGGAACGGGGGCAGCTGATGGCGGTAGTGGGTCCCAATGGCTGTGGCAAGTCCACTTTATTGGCCTGTATGGCAGGGCTGCTGCGCCCTCAGGCCGGCTCAATCAGACTTGATGACCACGACATCCGCCAGTTCAGGAATGTGGACTATCGCAACCGGGTGGCTTATCTCAATTTGCGCATGGACTTTATCGAAGGCTCGGTGGCTGACAACCTGCGGGCTGCAGCGCCGTTGGCTACAGAGGCGGAGATGTGGGCCGCGCTGGACGCCTTTGCCATGGCCGATTGCCTGCGTAATTTTCACGATGGTCTGGATACGTTGCTGATGGAGGCTGGTGAGGTGCAACTTGAACGTACCCAGGCACTGGGTATCAAGCTCGCCCGTATGCATTTGCGGGATCCGGATCTGGTACTGATTGACGATCTGTACGACGGCAGCGATCACCCGGTGATGCTGGCGCTCAGGCAGCTGATCGAAACGCCTCCTGAAGGCAAAACCATTGTTTACGCCACTCATCACAAGGAGCTGATGTTGAAAGCGGATGTCGCCATCATTATGGATAAAGGCACCGTCGCCCAGATGGCGGCATTAAATCAGGACAAGAACGAAGATTCGGGCGAAACGTTGGTAAGTGGGGAAAGCAGCGTATGAAAAAACAACTTATTTTACGTGCCTTTCCCGACAGCAGTCAGGATAAGGCGATCAGTCGCACCTTGATCGGGGTAGCTGCATTTGTTGGCTTGCTGGGGATCTGGGCTACCTTTGCCAAGGTGCCGGAGGTATCCAAAACCCGGGGTGAAGTGTTGCCACAGGGCGGCGATATTCATGTGATCCAGAGCCTTAGCGGAGGCAAGATCCTGCAGGTCTATGTGACGGAAGGTGACGTGGTGGTGAAAGGCCAGGACATTGCCCGGCTGGATCAGTCCGTCAGTGAAGCCGACATTCGCAAGCTGGACGTGAAGTACAACGATATCCTGATGCAGATGGAGCGCCTGCGGGCACTGGAGCAGGAGCGTACGCCGGACTTTGGTGCCGAGGGTAAAAGCTTCCCGGGTATTGCCAAAGTGCAGCTGGAGCTGTTTGAAAGTCAGTCCGAGTTGAAGAGCGCGAAGTTGAAAGAGATTGACGACGAGGCAGTGAGCAAGCAGGCAGAACTGGACAGCGCCGGCAAGCAGCTTGGTTTTATCGATGAGCAGGTGCAGATCATCTATCGGGAAGAGCAGATGCTGGAAACAGCGGTGGACAAAGGGTTGATCCCCAAGCGTCAGCTGCTGGAAAAACAGGAAGCGGTATCCGCCCTGAAAAAAGAGCGGGAAGAGGTAGTCGGCAGACAAGAGACCCTGCAGAAGGAGATGCTCACCCTGCAGACCCAGCGCCGTTCCATGGAGCAGGACCTGCGTACCGAATACCGCACCAATCGCGCCGAGCTGGTGGAGCAGTTGCGGGAGGTGGAAGAAGAGCTGGCCCAGGCACACAGTGCCCTGGGGCAGAACGCGCTGCAGGCCCCGGAAGACGGTATTATCAAGTCGCTGCCCAATGCCAAGGTGGGTGCCGTCATTCAGCCAGGAGGTGTTGTGGCGGAACTGGTGCCCAGCAATCAGCCTCTTAATGTAGAGGTTCGGGTATCCCCACGGGATATCGGCTTTATTGCTGTTGGGCAGCAGGTGTTAATCAAGATAGATGCCTATGATTACTCCCGGTTCGGTGCCATTCAGGGCGAGGTGGAACGGGTTTCCCCGGCTACATTTAAGGATGAGCGTACCGGTGAGCCTTACTTCAAGGCCCATATTCAGCCGGTGAGTGAATATGTGGGTGACGAAGCCCGCGACCGCAGAATTAAAGTAGGCATGACTGTGGAGGCTGACATAACCACCGGTCATAAAACTATCCTGCAATATCTGCTGAAGCCGGTGTATACCACCGTAGATACGGCGCTCACTGAACGCTAAACCCAGATTAACTCAAAGCTTTTGACCGGGAGACAACCATGAGCAACGGCGATCACGACAAGCCAGAAGGCTCTCCCTCCAGCACAAACACTTCCGGTCGGGGTGATAGCCCCCGTTCACCGGCTGACGGCACTGCCCCGGTGGCGGAGAGCGCCGCCAAGGCCGAGCCTGCCGGGGATGCCGGCGCAAAAGGCCCGTCGGACAGATCCGATGACCAGGGTCGGAGCGACCCCAAGCGCAACAACAAAAAAGAGAAGAAAAAGAAGCCTGGTGCCCAGCTGGGAGCGGCGCTTGGCGCGGCGGGCGCGGCCCACAGCGAAGCCGTGATCGGTGTTGCGGCGGAAAATGATTTTGGTCTTGATTCCATTCAGCCGGAAGATCGTAGTGGTGGGGGTGGCTCCGGTGTCGCGCAGCCCGCTGATGCAGGCAGCGAACAGACCGATCCGGCTGTGGCAACGGATCCCTTGTCCACAGCGGGACTTGCCGCTGGTGAGGCGGACGATGATGATTTACGAGGTCTCGCTGGCGGCAGCCGCGAGGGCTCGCAAATGTTCACCTTCGATGCCAGTGGCTCAACACTGTATGAACCATCGGCACCTGACGCGGACGGCGGCTTGTTTGTACCGCAGGTGGCCACCGGCGGTGCCAGCCAGCCTTCAACGGCACCACTGTTTGCGCCGGTGTTGCATCAATCAGGTGTTGCCAGCAGCGGCACATTGCCCAATCCGTTTCTGCCGGGCCCTCACCAGGGGCAGGTGGTAGAGGACGATCTGGCGCGCCAGACCGACAGTGGCAACCTGTTGCGTCCGGGCTTTCGCTGGAGCAGTGCCGGAACCCAACAGGGAACCTATGGCTCCCTGACCGTGGATGCCCAAGGCCACTGGGTGTATCAGCTGGACAATGGCGCAACAGCCACCCAACAGCTGGGTGCTACCGATCAGACAGAAGACGTTTTTAGTTTGGTCGCCAGCGATGGTTCGGTGCATGAAATCCGTGTGTCGGTACATGGCACCAACGACCAGCCGGTGATTACCAATGTTGCCGCGCAGACGGTGGCAGAAGGCGCGGCCCTGATGCAGGGCCAACTGGCGGCCACAGATGTGGATCAGGGTGCAATCCTGACGTTCACCACGACATCCTCCGTACCCGGTTTTGTATTGCATGCCGACGGCAGCTACAGCTTCAATCCTGCGGATGGCGCCTTTGACCAGCTGGCTGTAGGCCAGAAGGCAGTGCTCAATATTCCCGTTACCGTCACCGATGAGCATCAGGCGGCCGCTACCCAGACCCTGACCATCACGGTCACCGGCACCAACGACGTCCCGGTGGTGAACGCCATTGCCGCGCAGTCGGCGCACGAAGACGCCGCCGCGATCAGCGGGCAGGTCACCGGTTCGGATGTGGATGCTGGCGATACCCTTACCTACAGCATTGCGAGTCAGGTGGATGGGTTAACGCTGAACACCGACGGCAGCTGGAGCTTCGATCCGTCCCACGCGACGTATCAGTCACTGCCGGACGGTCAGCAACAGGTTATCAACGTAGACGTCACCGGCACCGATCAGCAGGGTGCCAGCAGCGTACAGACCCTGACCATTACGGTCACCGGCACCAACGATGTGCCGACCGTTACCACCGCCCTGACCGACCAAGCCACCGACCAGGGCAGTGCCTTCAGCTTTGGTGTGCCGGCGGGTACCTTTGCCGATATTGACAGCGGAGATACGCTGACTTTAACCACCAGTAACTTGCCCGCCTGGCTGAGCTTCGATGCCACCACCGGCACCTTTACCGGCACGCCGGCCAACAGCGATGTGGGTACCACCCAGATCACGGTGACCGCCACGGATAGCCATGGTGCAACGGTGACGTCCACCTTCGACCTGGTGGTGAACAACATCAACGATGCACCGGTTCTGGACCCGATCAGCCAGGTCACCACGGTGGAAGATGGTGCGCAGATAATCGGCCAGATCACCTCGACGGATATCGATGTGGGGGATACCGCCACCTACAGCACCACGGCTACTGTACCGGGCTTTACCCTTAACGCTGACGGTAGTTATACCTTCGATCCCTCTAACGCCGCGTATCAATCCCTGGCCGAAGGTGATCCCAAAACCTTGACCATAGCGATCACCGTGACCGACGCGGCGGGTGCCACGGATACCCAGAACCTTGTCATCCAGTTGACCGGTACCAATGACATTCCGACCTTAAGTAACATTGCTGCCGTAGGGGTGCACGAAGACGATGCTGTTGTCAGTGGCCACTTCAGTGCAAATGATCCGGATGCAGGTGACAAGCTGGTGTTCAGCACTGCAAAAGCGGTCGATGGGTTTCTGCTATTGACGGACGGTAGCTACAGCTTTGATCCGGGTCACGTGGCTTACCAATCGCTGCCGGATGGACAGCAACTGGATCTCGACATCCCCATCACCGTGACGGACCTGCAAGGCGCCAGCGTTACCAAGGTTCTGCATTTATCCGTCACAGGCACCAACGATGTGCCCACGGTCAGCGCCGCACTGACCGATCAGGCCACCGATCAGGGCTCAGCCTTCAGTTTCGGTGTGCCGGCGGGGACCTTCGCCGATATTGATAGCGGCGATACACTGACATTATCTACCGGGTCATTACCCGCTTGGCTCAGCTTCGATGCCATCACCGGTACTTTTACCGGTACACCTCAGAACAGCGATGTGGGCACCACCAGCATCACCGTAACCGCCACCGACAGTCACGGTGCCAGTGTCACCTCCACCTTCGACCTGGTGGTCAACAACATCAATGATGCACCGGTGCTGGATCCCATCAGTCAGGTGACGACGGTGGAAGATGGTGCGCTGGTCACCGGCCAAATTACAGCTACCGATATCGATACTGGCGATGTGCTCAGCTTCAGCACCACCGCCTCGGTGCCGGGCTTTACCCTCAATAGTGATGGCAGTTATACCTTTGATCCCTCTAACGCCGCGTATCAATCCCTGGCCGAAGGTGATCCTAAAACCCTGACCATAGCGGTCACCGTCACTGATGCGGCCGGTGCCACCGATACCCAGAATCTCATTATTAACCTCACCGGTAGCAACGACGCGCCGGTGGTGAACAGCATCGCCGCGCAGCCGGTGCATGAAGACGCCGCAGCGATCAGCGGGCAGATCACCGGTACCGACGTCGATACGGGCGATACCATCACCTACAGCATCGCCAGTCCGGTGGATGGCTTAACAGTGAATACCGACGGCAGCTGGAGCTTCGATCCGTCCCACGCCGCTTATCAGTCACTGCCGGATGGTCAGGTCAAAGACATCACTGTCACTATCACCGGCACCGATCAAAGCGGTGCCACCGACACCCAGGATCTGGTGATCCATCTGACGGGTACGAATGATATTCCGGTGATTACAGGCCATACATCCGGTGTGGTCGTAGAAGACAATAAACTGTCCGTTAGTGGCAGGCTCAGTATTACCGACGCGGATGCAGGTGAGTCCGTGTTCCAGGCGGGCACGCTGCAAGGACAGTACGGCGAGCTGACGTTGGATGCCAATGGTGCATGGACCTATGGTCTGGACAATAGTCTGGATGCTGTACAGCAGTTGATGCCGGGTGAGAAACTGATCGATTTTGTGACGGTACAGTCGTTTGATGGTACGCCTCAGGATATTCGGATTCAGATTAACGGCACCAATGATAAGCCCCGTATTGATCACGCCGCGTCAGCCCAGACGGCTACCGAAGATGTCGCTTTCACCTTCGCTTTGCCGGCCGATACTTTTGCGGATACCGATATACACGATACTACTGCGTTGTCAGTTTCCGGGTTGCCGGCCTGGCTGCATTTTGATGCCGCTACTGGCCAGTTTTCGGGCACGCCTACCAACGCGGATGTAGGTTCGATCCAGATCACAGTCAAAGATACGGACTCCTTTGGCGCACAGATTTCCACGACCTTTAATCTGACGGTCAATAACGTCAACGACCCACCGGTACTGTCTCCAGTGTCGACTCAGAACGTGGATGAGGGTGGTGCACAA
>NZ_WVVW01000012.1 GCF_009857815.1 Pseudomaricurvus sp. HS19
GCGCAGCGTGGCGACCCATGTCTGGCACAGCTTGGCTACATCGTGCTGTACATGGATGATCCACATCACCCTCTCTTGCCCGTTGGGCAATTCACCTTGTTGCTTCGGGGCAAACCCCGCCCCTCGCAATGACGGTTCAGGGGGTGTTAGCGCTCGTAATTATGCCGCTTACCGCTTCTGTGTTGCAAAATTGTAAACGTAGTATTGCAAATAGTTCATTTTACGCAACATGAAGGATGGCGTACACTGCGCGCCGTCAAACTGTCCCCTGGTGGCTCCTGAGCCATTCCCGGCGACAGTATCAGGCTTATAGAGCGGGCTGCACGGGCGGCCCGCGTTTACTCCGAGAGGTGCATCATGCAAGTTTATTACGATAAGGACTGTAACCTGTCCATTATCCAGGGCAAGAAAGTTGCCGTTATCGGCTACGGCTCCCAGGGCCACGCCCACGCCTGTAACCTGAAAGATTCCGGTGTTGACGTGACCGTTGGTCTGCGTCCTTCTTCCAGCTCTGTGCGCAAGGCTGAAGCTCACGGTCTGAAAGTTGCTGATGTACCTACCGCTGTTGCCCAGGCTGACCTGGTTATGATCCTGACTCCTGACGAGTTCCAGGGCCAGCTGTACCGCGAAGAGATCGAGCCAAACATCAAGCAGGGCGCTACCCTGGCTTTCGCTCACGGTTTCTCCATTTTCTACAACCAGGTTGTGCCACGCGCTGACCTGGACGTGATCATGATCGCTCCTAAAGCCCCAGGCCACACCGTACGTAACGAGTTCGTTAACGGCGGCGGTATCCCTGACCTGATCGCTATCTGGCAGGACGTTTCCGGCAAGGCTAAAGAAGTTGCCCTGTCTTACGCCATGGGCGTGGGCGGCGGCCGCTCCGGTATCATCGAAACCACTTTCAAAGACGAAACCGAAACTGACCTGTTTGGTGAGCAAGCGGTTCTGTGTGGCGGCTGTGTTGAGCTGGTTAAAGCGGGCTTCGAAACCCTGACTGAAGCCGGTTACGCCCCTGAAATGGCCTACTTCGAGTGTCTGCACGAGCTGAAGCTGATCGTTGACCTGATGTACGAAGGCGGTATCGCCAACATGAACTACTCCATCTCCAACAACGCGGAGTACGGTGAGTACGTGACTGGTCCAGAGGTAATCAACGAGCAGTCCAAGCAGGCTATGCGCAACGCCCTGAAGCGTATTCAGGACGGTGAGTACGCCAAGATGTTCATCGCTGAAGGTCAGACCAACTACCCATCCATGACCGCTCGTCGTCGCAACAACGCTGCGCACCCAATCGAGCAAGTGGGTGAGAAGCTGCGTGGCATGATGCCATGGATCGAAGCGAACAAAATCATCGACAAAACCAAGAACTAAGTTTTTCTTAAATTCGGTTTAAAACGATGCGAAACGCGGCCTCCGGGCCGCGTTTTTTGTTTATGGAGGGCAGGACGCTTCGCTACAGGACGCATTGCTACAGGGCTTGAGGACGCTTCGCTACAGGACACTGCGCCCCGCCCTGTAGGAGCGCAGTCCCCCGCGCGATCCTTTTTCGTAGGCGTGCAGTGGCCCAGACCATCTCATCTTCCGGTTGCACCGGAATTCACCTTATCCCCTGCGCGATCTTTTAACGCGGTCAATGATCGCCCGGAGGACCGGGCTCCTACGATAAATCACGCACCAGCGTTCGCAATCCTGTAGCGAAGCGTCCTGGCCCCTGTAGCGTAAGCGTCCTAATCTCCATAGCGGGCTGGGCTCCCCCGGTGAGAACAAGTATGATGCTGCCCCTGATATGCCAGTTCTGACCCAGAGGTTGTATGAGCGATCACAAGCAGGAAAACGATAAATCCACGCCGGAGGGCAAGCCACGCAGCAGCAGTCTGCTGGATGAGACGCTGTTGCCGGTGGATGAGCATGTGGAAGAGGTGCAGGAGAACGGTGAGAAGGTACGCCGCAAGGGCATTTACCTGCTGCCAAACCTGTTTACCACGGCGGCGCTGTTCAGTGGTTTCTACGCCATTATGTCTGCCATGCAGGGCCATTTTGAATTTGCGGCGCTGGCGATCTTTGCGGCGATGATTTTTGACGGTCTCGATGGCCGTGTGGCGCGTCTGACCAACACTACCAGTGAATTTGGTGTGCAGTATGACAGCCTCTCGGACATGGTCTCCTTTGGTGTGGCGCCTGCATTGGTGATGTACCAGTGGGCGCTGGTGGATCTGGGCAAGTTCGGTATCGGTGCGGCGTTTGTTTATGTGGCTGGCGCGGCCCTGCGGCTGGCTCGTTTTAACACCCAGGTGGGTACGGTGGACAGCCGTTACTTCGTTGGCCTGGCCAGCCCGGCTGCGGCTGCAGTGGTGGCGGGTATGGTTTGGGCCGGGTACGACGTGGGCATGTCCGGCCGGCCTTCCATTGTGGCGGGTGTTATCACCGCGCTGATGGGGCTGCTGATGGTCTCCAACGTCAAATACAGCAGTTTCAAGAAGCTGGACCTGCGTGGCCGGGTACCGTTTGTGATGATGCTGGTGGTGGTACTGGTGTTCGGCGTGGTGTCGATTGACCCACCGCGTATCCTGCTGGCACTGTTTGGTCTGTATGCGGCGTCCGGGCTGGTGATGTGGGGCTGGTCGCTGCGGAATAAAAAGAGCGGGTGATCAGAAGGTTGTTATCCGCCAATAAAAAACCGGCCATTGGCCGGTTTTTTATTGGCGGAACGCGGTGGTTGTCTGTGGGAGTCCATTCTTAGCGCTCTGTCATTCCCGCGCAGGCGGGAATCCAGTCTCTCTTGCATTGTCATTCCCGCGTAGGTAGGGATACCATCCCTCTTGTTATGTCATTCCCGCGCAGGCGGGAACCCAGTTGGCTGTATATTATTCCCGCTCGACCCAATGGATCCCCGCCTTCGCGGGGGTGACGGGGGGGAGGTCAATGGATCCCCGCCCACCCCAGAGTGCCCTCTCTTGCAGCCACACTGCAATTCACCTTGTGCGCGGGGATGACAAGGTATGGATCAGCGGAATCCCGTACTGCTTGGGGACGACAGGAGCTTTAGCGTCGTGCAACTGGCGTCAGAACCGCACGCTCAAATCCACCCCATACATCCTTGGAGGCATACGCCACACGGTATGCGAACCAATGGCGCTGGCGGGGCCGATATAACCGCCGATGATCTCTTCATCGGTGAGGTTGTTGACCCAGGCGGACAGGGCCCAGCGGTTGCCGGTGGGGGTGAAGGTGGCGCGGGCGTTCCACAGTTGGTAGTCATCCACCGCCTGGTAGCTCACCTGCGAAAGGCGCTCGTCGGTCCAGTTGCCATCCACCCGTGTCACCAGCTCGCCCAGGTCGCTGAGCGGCAGGGTGTACTGCGCCACCAGGTTGATCTTGTGTTGCGGGGTGTCCGCCAACGGCTGGCCGCTGCGGTCCTGGGCGGTGATGGCGGCGCTGTGGTCGTTGGTGATCTCGGTGTCCAGGTAGCTGTAGTTGGCACCCAACAGCCAGCGGTCGGTGGCGCTCCACATCAGCTCCAGTTCGGCGCCGCTGCCCCTGGCGTCCACCAGTGCTACGTAATAAGTGGCTACCGGCTCGCCGGCCAGGATCAGGTCCTGTTTGTTGTCGTACTCGTAGAAGTAGGTGGCGGCGTTGAGGCGCAGCTGGCCATCCAGCCAGTCACTCTTCACGCCCAGTTCGTAGCTGATAACGGTCTCTTCATCGAAGGAGGGGTCGATACCGCTGCCGATGTTGAGGCTGTTAAAACCGCCGGACTTGAAGCCGCTGGCCACCGAACCGTAGACCATAGCGTCATCGGACAGCGCGTAATCCAGCACCAGTCGGCCGGAGACCGCATCCCAGTTGTCCTTGTACTTCACCGGCACAAAGTTGTGGTTGATGCCGTCGGCGTAGAAGGAGAAGCCCACCAGCAGCGGATCGCCATTGATGTCGTTGAAGAAGTAGTTGTTGGGGTTGTAGCCGGTGGCGATGGTGAACTCTTTGCGATCGTAGGTATAGCGGGCACCGGCGCTGAGGTTGAGTTTCTTCGTCAGCGCGTAAGTGAAGTCGCCGTAGAGGGCACTGCTCTCAAAGGTGCCGGTGTTGCGAACCGTCTCCTGCCAGGGATCTTCCGTCAGGCGCGCCTGGATCATGGGCAGCACCGCACAGCCGACTGCGGTGCTGGGGCTGGTGGCTCCCATCACGGCCAGCAGGTTGGTGTCGCTGGCGGGCAGGCCGCAACCACTGGCCACCGCTGCGGGTACCAGGATGTTGTTCAGCTGGAAGTTCTGCGGATTGCCGTAGTAGCTGCTGCCCACCAGGAAGCTGCTGATAAACAGGCCGTCGATGTTGTAGCCGTTTGGAAACAGTGTGCCGTTGAAGCCGGGGTTGGCACCGGCCTGGTTGAGGGAGCGGATCAGGTTGGTGCGCTCGGCAATGTCGAAGGGCTCTGCGTCCGGCCCCAGTCCCACCAGCGCCGGGTTCGCCAGTGCACCCTGGTAGAGGGCGAAGGTTTCAAAGGTGGTGTAGTTGTATTCGGTAAGGGTGGTGTGATCCACATGCTCACGGTTGTAGACCGCACCCAGTGTCCACTTCAGACGCTCGGTCTCGCCGCTGAAACGAAACTCCTGCGACAGCTGGTCCTGGTCGTCGGTGTTGTTGGAGTGGAAGCGGTGCTGGATATCGGCAGAGCCATCCTCGTCGTTGATAAAACCGGCGTTCATGGTGCGATAGCCGGTGAGGGAGGTGAGGCGGAAGTGTTCAAAGTCGTGCTGGATTTCCAGCGAGGTGCCGAACAGTTCGCGCTGCTCCACCGAGTCCAGGTCGACGGCGATATCACCGAAGGGATCGAACGGTTCATTCACGCCGCCGGCGTCATACACACTCCCGGTGGTGGTGTAGACGGCGCCGGAGTTCTGGTCCATGTGGCTGTAGTCCGCCCGCCAGGTGACATCGGTGCGGTCGTTGGGCTGCCAGCGCAGTGACAGGCGCAGGTTCTGGTCGTCGACGCTGTTCATGTCGGCGCCGGTGAGGTTGTTGAGGTAGCCATTGCGACGGTTGATGGCACCGCTGACCCGCATGGCGATGGTGTCTGTCAGGGGCGTGTTGTAGACGAAGTCGACATTGCGCTGCTGGTAGTTGCCGATAGACAGGGTGGCGCTGCCGCTGGTCTCCTGCACCGGTTTGTTGGTGATCAGGTGGATGGCGCCGCCGGTGGCGTTGCGGCCAAACAGGGTGCCCTGCGGTCCCTTGAGGATTTCCACCCGTTCCAGGTCGTTGAAGATCAGCTCGGCACCGGCACCGCGGGCGGAGTAGATGCCGTCCACATAGACCGCTACCGCCGGTTCGGAGCCAACGGTGAAGTCGGTGGTGTGAATACCACGGATGCTGTATTCGGGCTGGGTGGAGGAGTCGTTGTGCATCTCCGCCCCGGGGGTGAACTTGCCCAGGTCAGTTAGGCTGCGGGCACCGAGGTCGCGGATGGTACTGGTGCTGAACGCCGAGATGGCAATGGGCACCTGCTGCAGGTTCTCGTCGCGCTTCTGGGCGCTGACGGTGATCTCTTCCAGCAGGGCAGCCGGGTGTGCCGCCTGTGCAAAAATCAGTGGCACAGCGAAGGCCACCACCCGCACAGGGGCGTGTATTTGTCGAAACTTCATTGGGTGTGCTCGGCTCTTATGTCCCCGTTGTGGGGAGCGGCTCTTTGTGCAGCGGCCCTGCTGGCTATTCGTGTCCCGTTAGTGACGTTAATCCTAAACTTTCGTCGTAGTTAAGAAAAGGAGAATCAGTTCACGCTGGTGGCACTTTACATTACTGGTGGTTGGTGAGAGGCAGGCGCACCTGAAATTCGGCCCCGCCAAGGCTTTTACTGCGGGTGATATCAAGGCTGCCGCGATAGGCGCTGATGATGTCGGTGGCCACCGCCAGGCCAATGCCCTGGCCGGGTTGGGCGGTGTCGGCGCGGGCGCCGCGCTGGAGGATGGTGTGACGCTGCTCGCTGGCCACCCCGGGACCGTTGTCCGCCACGGTGATCAGCAGGCTCTCCGCCAGGGTGGCGGCACGGATGGTGACCTGGTCCTGACCGTACTTGCAGGCGTTCTCGATGAGGTTGCCGAGCATTTCGAACAGGTCCTGGCTTTCGATGGGGTAACGGGTGTTGGCCAGTATGTCGATGTCGAAGTGGATGTTCTTGTCCCGGTAGACCTTGCTCATGGCGGCACACAGGCGCTCCGCTATCGGGGCGATGTCGATGTCGCTGTGGCGCTTCTGGTCGGTCTGCAGCACCGCGCGCTGCAGTTGGTGGCGGATGATGGCGCCCATCCGTTCCAGCTGCTCACGCATCAGGGGCAGGTTTTGCTGTTGCTGCTGTACCTCGCCCTGGAGGATGGCCAGAGGGGTCTTGAGGCTGTGGGCCAGGTCGCCCAGGGTGTTCTTGTAGCGCTCGCGCTGCTGCTGTTCACTGCCGAGCAGGTCGTTGAGACTGTCGGTGAGGGGGCGGATCTCATCCGGGTAGCGGCCGCTGAGGCGTTGCCGGGGGGTGCCGGGCAGGCGCCGTATCTGCCGGGTCAGGCGCCGCAATGGGCGCAGGCCCCAGGCGAGGATCGCCAGCTGGATCAGCAACAACCCCATGGAGAGCAGTGCCAGTCCGTACCAGAGTTGCTGGCGGTAGGTTTTCAGTTGCTGCTTGTAGCTGTCGCGGCTGTGGAATATCTCCACCCGCAATGAGATGGGGCGATCATCAGCGTCCAGCCACTGCAGGTCGCGGGTAAAGCGGAACAGCTTCTTGTCGGAGCTCAGGCGTTTGTAATTGAGCCGGTAGGGGGCCTTGCTCACTGGCAGGGGCTGGTCCAGCAGGCGGGCAGAGCCGGATTGCCACTGCACTTGCCAGACCGGCTCGCCGCCGGTGGCTATGGCGATCTGTCCGTAGAGTCCGGAGTTGATATTGCTGTAGCGGGGATCCGGCAATTGCTCGGGCATATAGAGCTCGCCGTCCTGCAGCTCGGCGGCCCCCAGCAGCACATAAAACTGGCTCTGCAGCTGTTCCAGCTCGCCGGCAATCAGGCTGTCCTTGAAGGCCCGCTCCAGCAGCAGGCCGCTGGCACCGGTAAACAGTGGCAGGGTCAGCAGGCTGGCGGCAATCAGGCGGCCGCGCAGCGAGTTGAGAAAGCCGAAAGGCGAATCAGGCCTGCGGCTCAAAACGGTAGCCCTGACCGCGAATGGTGTGGATAAAGCCCATGCCTTCGCCGTTCTCCAGTTTCTTGCGCAGGCGGCCGATAAAGACCTCAATGGTGTTGCTGTCGCGCTCGAAATCCTGGGCGTAGATGTACTCGGTAAGTTCCGATTTGGAGATCACCTTGCCCTGGTTGCGGGCCAGGTACTCCAGCACATTGAATTCGTAGCTGGTGAGGTCGACGGTCTGCCCCTGCAGTTGCACCAGTTTCTTGTCGTAATTGATGGTCAGCGGGCCGAACTGCCAGCTGTTGCTGGCCTGGCCGGCGGAGCGGCGTACCAGCGCCTGCACCCGTGCGCGCAGCTCCTCCTGGTGAAAGGGCTTGGTGAGGTAGTCGTCGGCACCGGCCTCCAGACCCTCCACCTTGTCCTGCCAGTCACCGCGGGCGGTGAGAATGAGGATGGGCATCTCCTTGCCGCTCTCGCGCAGCTGGCGAATCAGCTCGATGCCGTTTATGTGTGGCAGACCCAGGTCAATGATGGCCAGGTCGTAGCGGTACTCTTCGCCAAAGTAGAGGCCTTCGCGGCCGTCGCTGGCGCTGTCTACGGTAAAGCCCAGCGCCTCCATCTGGCGGCGGATCTGCAGTTGCAACTGGGTTTCGTCTTCAACAATCAGCAGGTGCATGGCGGTTCCTGTTATTCGGGGTGGCGGTCGGCTTACTTGCGGGCACTGATGGTGACGACGCGCACCTGGCCTTCGTGCAGCAGCTTGACCTTGTAGCTGCCATTGTTGCGCTTCACGCTCACCACCTTGCCGGGGTAGCGTTGCTGGGCAATGGCCGCTGCCTGTGAGGGGCTGATCTCGGCACCCTTGTTGGACTGAGCCTGAACACTGCCGGCACACAATGTCAGCAGAAGTAAAAGCGCCAAAACACGACCGCTGTGGCGGCGGATGGCGCTGAAGCTGCTGAACAATTTATCGACTGCCGTCATGGCTCACTCCGTTACGGGTATTGCTTGTGGGGTATTGAATTCGGGTGAGCGGTGCTGATTCAGCGCATCGGTCTCACGTTTACCGCCACCTTGATTCTCTTGCCGGGATCGTAGTCCGTCTGTGTGCGGTAGTCATGACCCTGGTAGCGGTAGTCGACATTGTAACCAACAATACGCTGCTCGTGCTCGGTACGGTATTGGGTTTCACACACTTCCTCTTCCACAACCCGGGTGTGACCGCTGTCGCGATTGCGTGAGTTGCCTATATCACGACCAATGCTGCCGCCGAGGATACCGCCTACCGCGGCGCCCACTTTTTTGTTGCTGCTGTTGTGGCCCAGTTCATTACCCAGGGCGCCGCCGATGATGGCGCCGAGGATCATGGGGGTGTGGGAGCGGGACTGCTCGACTGGCACGTAGCGGGTCTCGATGTAGCAGCTCTGCTCCGGAATACGGTGGGCGATGGTTTCGTAAATGGGCTCGACGTGAGTCACGCGGGCGAAGTCTTCGCGATGATTGCTGTAACCCTTGTCCTTGTAGTGGCCATAGGCGTGTCCGGGAGGAGTTGCCAGTGCCGGGGTCGCCATTGCCAGGCTCAGCAGTGAGGCGCTGACGGCGGTTGCAATGCGGGATTTCAGTTGGCTTTTCATAACAGGGCTCCTTGCGGTGCTGTTCTCTGACTGTTGGTGACAGCTTAAGCCCGTTAAACTGAACCTTGTCTGAAGCAAACCACCGAAGCCGGAAAACTCATGTCTGCCACCACCGACTACCCATTGTTTCCCCTGTCACAGCCGCTGTTCCCGCAGCAGGTCATCCCGCTGAAGATCTTTGAGCCGCGCTACCTGGACCTCATCAGCCGCTGTTTGAAGGAAGACAGTACCTTCGGTGTGGTGCAGATCCGCGAGGGCAAAGAGGTGGGCAACGTGCCGCTGATCTTCCAGGTGGGGGTGGAGGCCCGTATCGTCGACTGGAGCCAGATGCCCAACGGCCTGCTGGGTATCCAGATCCGCGGCGAGCGCAAGTTCTCCGTCACCGGCACCCGCATCGGTGAGCGCAACCTCACCCTGGCGGAAGTGGAGTGGTTGCCCGATGAGCCGGAGCTGCCCATTCCCCCACACTTCGACGGTCTGGTGGAGCTGCAGCAACAACTGACCCAACACCCGGTTGTACAGGCCATGAACCTGCCGTCACTCACCGATTCCCGCACCCTCGGCTGGCAACTGGCCATGCTGCTGCCCATGAGCATGCCCGAGCGGGTCAACCTGCTCTCGCTCAGTGACCCGTTACTGCGGCTGGAGAAGCTGGCGGTGATTGTGGAAAGGTTGGGGGAGGGGGAGTAGGGGCAGGACGCTTCGCTACAGGACGCTGGCGCTACAGGCTTTAGGACGCTTCGCTACAGGACGCGTTGCTACAGGATTCAGGACGCTTCGCTACAGGGGGGGCCTACAAGGGCGGCGCTTCGTTAAAGGTTCCATTTTTTTCCTGTAGCGAAGCGTCCTGTAGCGTCAGCGTCCTCCCCCACTGTAGCGAAGCGTCCTGAATCCTGTAGCAACGCGTCCTGTAGCGAAGCGTCCTGAATCCTGTAGCGCAGCGTCCTTTCCCCTATCAATTCAAAGAAGCCGACAAATACTCCGCCAACCGATCCACTGCCTGGCTGGAGGCTGGCTGCGGTTTCACCAGGCTGATGGCCATCTGTCCCAGCTTGGGGTAGCGGTCGCTGACGGGCAGTACGCGGAGGTTGGCAGGTACGGTGCTCTTGGCCAGCACGGTTACTCCCAGCCCCTCTTCGATGGCGGAGCGGATGCCGGCCAGGTCGGGGTTGGTGTAGACCAGTCGCCAGGGGATGTGGCTGTGGCGCAGGGTGTCGATGGCTCGCGCCCGGTAGATGCAGCCGTCCGGGGCGACGATCAACGGGGTGGGGGTCTGCAGGTAGGTGTCGTGGCTGGCGCTGGTGACCCATACCAGCTCGTCCAGCTTGACCCGGTCTTCTGCGGCAATTTGTTCCGGGTCGCGGTGCAGTCCGAGGATCAGGTCGAAATCCAGTCGTCGCCGCTCGTGCAGCAGGTTTTTGCTCAGGTCGCTGGTCACCTCCAGGGTGACGTTAGGGTAGGAGTGGGAAAACAGGCCGACGATCTTGGGCAGCAGGGTGGAGGCGAACTCGCTGGGAATGCCCAGCCGCACCTTGCCCGCCAGCAACTCCTCGTTAAACAGGTCGATGGCCTCATCGTTGAGGTTGAGGATCTGTCGCGCGTAGGGTTTGAACGACTGCCCTGCCTTGGTCAGGGTGACGGAACTGCCGCGGCGCACCAGCAGGGTCTGCCCCAGCAACTGTTCCAGTTTTTTGATCTGCTGGCTGATGGCGGGCTGGGTGCGACCCAGCACTTCGCCGGCCTGGGTAAAGCCGCCCAGTTCGCTGACGGTGATAAAGGCGCGCAGGGCGTCGATGGATAGGTTTTTCATGGTAGGGGTGAGTAAGGACGCTTCGCTACAGGGTTGAGGACGCTGGCGCTACAGGACGCTTCGCTTCTAGGAGCTAGGACGCTTCGCTACAGGGTCGAGGACGCTGGCGCTACAGGGGGGGCTCCTACAAGGGCGGCGCTTCGTTAAAGGTTTTGGTTTTCCCCTGTAGCGAAGCGTCCTGAATCCTGTAGCAACGCGTCCTGTAGCGCAGCGTCCTATTAAAATTCCTAATCCCGGAAGCATACCCATTAGATTCGGTAATCTCCAGACCCGGATGCCCAGCGCCGGTCTCCGCCCCTCACCCCACCTCCTCAACCGTGATCAGGTAATCCGACAGGTGCAGCCTGGTGCCCGGAGCGATACGAATCGGCTTGCCCTCGACGACCGGGACCTGGGTGGAGGATTCACCGCCAGTCTGGGCGCTGGAGCCGTAGGAGGAGCCCAGGTCCTCGTAGTACCAGTGACCCAGCCGGAAGGTGATCTTGCCGTGGGTTGAGGATACCGACGGGTGTTGCACCACCAGGTCGGCGTTGGCGCCGCGTCCCAGGGTGTAGCCACCGCCCACGTTGGCGGAGCTGAGTTTGGCCCGCAGGCCTTCTCCGGTTAACAGAATCTTGCGGGTGTCGCCGGTGGGTTTCTGACGGCTGGGAGCATCGCTGGAGTGGCTGGCATCGCCCTGCTGTGGGCCGGAGACCTTGAACCGGTGATCAGACAGGCTGAATTCACAGGGGAGGGCGATAGACAGCGGTTGGCCGCTGGGGATCTTACTGCCGTTAATGGAGGTGCCGTAGCTGGAACCGAGATCCTCCAGGTAGCAGCTGGAGCCATTGGTGGTCAGGCGCGCGTGCATGCTGGAGACCGACGGGTTGTCGATAACGATATCGCAGCGATCTGAGCGACCGATCACCACGCCCTTGCCGGACAGTTTGGCCGCGTCGAGCTTGTGTGTGCGGCCGGACTCTTCCAGTAGCAGCGCGATGCCCGCCGGACGCTTGTCGGCGGCGGGAGTGGCTGGTTGATGGAAAGGCGCTGCCGATGCTGGTTGGGAATGATCATAAGCCGTGTTGGTGGCTGCTTCGGGGCGTGCCCGGCGGATGATGGTAACAATCCCCAGGATCATCAGACCGGCGGCAATGGCGGCGGCCAGCGCCAGCGTCGGGGAGGGGCCGGTAGGCTCCGGCTCCGGCTTGGGTTCCTTCACCGGCGGCTTGGGCGCGGGTGGCTTGACCTCCGGCTCAGGCTTCACTTCCGGAGCAGGTTTCACTTCAGGGGCCGGTTTAACCGGCGGTTTGGCCACGGGTGGTTTAGGCGGCAGGCTCCAGTTGCCGGGCACACCGACGGCATCCATGGCTTCATGCACGGCTTGCCACTCGGTGCCGTGCTTGCCATAGAGGCGCTCGGCGGCCTTGGCAAACATCATGCGGGCATTGGCAAAGTTGGTGGTGGGGGTGAAGTGTTCAGTAACCGCCAGAAACCAGATGTTGAGGGCTTTCTCTACACCGATACCGGTGACGGCCTTGCCGCCCAGGCGCCTGTGTGGGCCCCCTTCGGCCAGCAGGTAGTAGGCGTGGTTAATAATGGAGGAATTGATGTGCACGCCGCCATGATCCTCCCGCCCCTGATAACGCTCCCGGTAGTGATCCGGGTAAGGTCTGGGAGAGCGGAGGTCGGGCAGGCGGTAGGTCAGTCTGGCGGGCTCCTTGAAATCCCGGGAGGTCCCCTTGCGCCAATCCCCGCGAGCCGGGCTGCTTTCACGACCGTTCAGCCAGATTTTGAACGACACTCCCACCGCATCGGAAAAGGCCTCGTTCAGGGCTCCGGATTCCTTGCGGTAGATCAGCCCGGAAGAGTAATCCACTACCCCATGGGAATACTCGTGCATGATGGTGTCAGGGTGATCAAGCTGTGCGTGGGGGATGTGCATGTAGCCATAGGCGCGGCCATTGATCTTGATGTTGGTCCACATGGCATTAAAGCCGTTGCCCGAGCAATTGACGCCGGTTGCCTCAGGGTGGCTGCTCCACCAACTGCCCGATGCCACGGCGAAGGGAACCGGACCTCCGGCAGACAAGCCCTGATGAAACTTCGTATTCAGGAAAGCATCGATCTTTTCAAACAGGTCGGCAAGTTTGCGGGGCTTGGGATTGGTCGTGCCGCTGGTGGAGGTGATCGCGCGTTTACCGAGGATCTGTTTCTCCACCAGGAATGCCAGTTCCTCGAACAGGATCAGGCCACCGGTACGGTTGTATTGCTGGCAGAGTTTATCCACGTCGACAATATGGTATTGGTCGCTGTACTCGCGGGTAAATTCGTCCAGCTGCTCGCCGTTGGTGTCGATGACATATTCCGTAATCAACCCGGACTGCGGTGATTTTAATTCGCCGCTGACGCGAATGGCTGCGAGAAGCTTTTCACCCTGACGCCAATAGATCTTTTCCGCCTGCCACTGGCCGTTACTGTTGATATCGTGTTGTTGCAGGAAACGTCCCGCTATGGAATGGTAATCGATACTGTCGCTGTAACTTTCAAAATCGGCATCACTGGCATTCAGGTAAAAACTGTCCGGTTGCCCCTGTCGGGTCACCAGCACCGATTGCTGCAGGTAGACGGGAATGCCCTGCAGCGTTTGCTGGATGCGGAAGCTGCGGTAACCGCCGGCGTCTGTTTGACCACTGCTGTTGGCCGGGGTAACCACCAGCTCCGAATCCGGGTGAAAACCGTACTCCTGTTTATTGTCCTGTAACCAGCGCGCTACGGCCTGCTTGTCATGCAGTGGCGTGGAAGCCGCTGGCAGATCGTTCAGAGTCAGGGGAGCCTTTAGCGCAGTGGACTGGCCTTCGCCATCGTCTGCGGCGTAGAGGCTGCCGCTGGCCAGCAAGCCCAGTCCGAGCAGTGGGTACAGCCAGGGTTTCATGGAGTCTCTCCGCCTGAGATTGTGAGAGGTTCGGTCAACTCCACGGAGCAATCGGCGGCCAGCAGGTAGTAGCGGGCCGGCTCATTGTTAATGACCAGCTCATCCACCCACAGAAAATCCTGGTGGGCGGCGCTCACAAGCAGGGTGGGCTCCGGTGTCTGGCGCTGGCCAGCCGGCACGGCATTGTGTTGTTGCAGACAGTCGGCAAAGGAGTGGGCCGGCGCTTCGGGCAGCTGCTGCAGTTGCGGGATCTGACCGGATAACACTTCCACCTCGGTTACGGTAGTGCCGTCCACCAGCAGGCGTACCTTGAGTTCACCGCCCAGTACCGGCGCCAGTTTGTATAAAAATTTAACCGTGGCGATCCACTCGCCGGTGAGCTCAGACGGGGAGCCTTTGCCCAGCCACAACTTGTCCTGCTGGCGCATATAGCCATGGCTGACCAGGTAATCCTTGATGGCATCCACCACATCCGGTTCGCCGGCGGGAACCGGAATACGAATACCCTCCACATACAGCAGTCCCTGGTTGAGACCCTCTTCGCCTTCGAAGCCCGGGGCGGTTGCAGGGCTGTCTTCGCTATTACTGTCGTTGCCGGGCTGGGTGGCAGGGCTGCCTTCGCCTGCCTGTTCGCTGTTGCCTTGATTGTCATCGCCGCCGTTTTCTTCCCCGGCTGCAGTGCTGGCGGTGGAGGGCGCAGTGGCTGCGTTTCCACTATTGTCCGGGGAGAGGCTGCGCCAGGCGCTGTAGCCCAGTAGGAGGGCGGTCATGATCAACACTCCCGCCAGCAAGGCGCGGTGTTTTGGGGGAGTCTTGCGCACGACCACCACCTGATTCCGGGTCCCGGTGTCGGTAGCGGAGATGGCGGCAGGCTCTGTGGTGACCGGCTCTGTGGCGACTGGTTCTGCGACGGCGGGCATCAACAGCAGGGCACTGGTGTTGTCGTGGCCGGGATGGGCGGCAATATAGTCATCAACGCGATTAAGAATCTGCGCTTCGCAATTGCGCTCGCGCACCAAAGCAGGCAGTTCGGCATCGGTAAAAATGTCCCAGAAACCATCGCTGCAAACCAGGTAGCCAGCGTCGCTGTCAGCGTCCCAGTGATGAACGTCGAACATACTCTCGGCGCGGCCATCAATGCAGTTCAGTAACTGGTTGCGGGCCGGGTGGGTGGCCAGCTCTTCCTGCTTCAGTGCACCCAACAGGAACTGCGCGTAGACCCAGGAGTGGTCGCGACTGTGTTCTGCAGTGTCGCTGCGCAGTTGATAGATACGGCTGTCCCCGGCGTGTACGGACCAGGCCTGGCCGTCGCTCAGGTAGAGGGCAGCGAGGGTGGATTGGCTGCGGTGGCCGCTGGAGGACTGCACCTCGCCAACACGATCGTTGCAGCGTTGGGCAAAGGCTTGCAGCCAGGCTTCAGTGTTGGCTGTCGGTGCCCCCTCTGCCCACACCTCCGCCGCCACATCAACAATTGCCTGCGCTGCCAGCTCGCCCCGGTCGGAGCCTCCGACGCCGTCGGCTACCACAAGCAACCATTGGTCACCGGCGGCGTTGGCGAAGTGAGCCACCCGGTCCTGGTTGCTTTTACGGCCGCCAATGTCGTTCAGTTCGAAAGTGAGAGAGTAGGGGGTGCTGGGCATAATGGTTCCTTGGGCTCGGGCGGCGGCATCAGCGATACCGGCTAACCTGCCGTAGTCGTTGCTGCAATTCCGGGATGGTCTGTATGCGGGATTTCACCGATGGCTTCAGGGCCGACCAGAGCACTTCCGCCAGTGCGACGTTTTCGTTCATGGCCACTACGTCGATCAGCTGTGACATGGGGTCCTGTTCTGCAGGGCCGTCCGTCGCGGGCCTCTCTTCTGTGTAGGGCAGCATGTGCGCACTTAGCAATCGCACGATGGTGGCCGCGATGCCGTGTACGTCAGTCCAGGGGCCGATGTAATCGTCACCTCCCATCTGTTCCGGCGCTGCGTAGCCTTCGGTGCGGGGGGCATAGCGGCTGAGTCTGCCGCTGCTGAGCTTGACGGCGCCGAAGTCCAGCAACAGCGGTTGCTGGGAGGGTTGGCGAATAAAAATATTTTGCGGTTTAACGTCGCGGTGGAAGATGCTGCGCTCATGGATAAACGCCAGCGCATCCATAATGCAAAACATCGGCTCCTGAATCTCGTCCCAGTAACAGCCCCGCTGGTGTTGATTTATGAAGCGGGAAAAGTAGTGATCCAGTGTCGTGCCCTGTTCATAGTGCATCACCATGTAGGCGGTGTTGTTGGCGTAGAAACTGTCGTACACATAGACCACGTTGGGGTGATCCAGGTTGAGCAGGGTCTGGCACTCCAGCTCGAAGCGATGCAGGGCGTTCTGGTAGAACTCGATCTCCTCGGAGAACAGTGGCAGGACTTCGCCATTTTGGCGACACACCGCTTTATTCGGGAAATACTCCTTGATCACCACCTCGTAGCCCAGCCAGCGATGCTCGGCCAGGTAGACGATGCCAAAGCCGCCCTCGCCGAGGACGGATTTGACGATGTAGCGCTGGATGCGGTCGCCGGGGTTGAGGGCGTTGGACGATACAGACATGGACGCTGTTACTTGGGGAACAACGACAGGATCAGGGAGGACGTCAGTGTCGTCATGCCCTTGGACTGAACTATCAGGTCGCCGTTACCCCGCTGGCTAACCGTCTTGTAAAACGTCTCCTGGTCTGCATCTGTGCCGGTATAAATCACCGAGACTTTATTGCCCTTATTCCGGGCGGCAAACGTGTCGACCGCGCTCAGCAGGCGTTGGTTGTCTCCCGGGTGAGGCTTGTCGTCAGTCATGATGACAATAACCTTGTTTTTGGAACCGCTGCGCCAGCCGGTATCAAGAGCTTCGGCAAAGCCCGGGTAGACCGACTCACCGTTGCCGGAAATATTGCGGCCGCTGCCCATACCCATATCGATCTTCACCTGATTAAGTACCTTCTGCACGGCTGCCAAGTCTTTGGTGGGGGTGAGGGGAAACTGATTGGATACCGGCACATCAAATCCCGCGTCTCCAAATGGCACAATGCGGATGTAGGAGCTCTCCGCCAGTTTATCCAGCAGCGCTGCCACACCGCCGATCTCAGCCCTCAATCCGTTCAGCTCATCGTCCATACTGCCGGAGATATCGAGAACCACCACAAAGTCGAGATCCGGCAATTTTTTAAAGCCGGGCTCCGGTGGCGGGCAGGTCATGCACACCACAGGCTTTGGACACACAATGGGCTCGGGACAGACCTGGGGGCCTGCCGCCGGCACCTTGGAGATGTTGGTGAAAAAGGGCAGCGCAATCACCGCCAGCAGAATGAAAGCACCCATGCCTGAGGCGAACAGGTCGAGTGCCGACATGCTGAAGATATTGATTTCGCGGTTTTTCAGTTTCATGGCCGTGTTCCGTTACCGCTCCCTCAGTTGTAGGAGACATCCAGTTCAATGGTGCTCAGGGCCAGCTTGCTGCCGCTGGGCAGGGCCACATCCTGGTTGGGCTCCAGACGATTGCGATTGAGGTAGGTGCCGTTAAAGCTGCCCAGGTCGCGCACGTAGAGGGTGTCGTCCCTGAGGATCAGTTTCAGGTGCTGGCGGGAGATCTCCTCGGAGGTGAGTACACAATCCACCTGTTTGGCTTCGCGACCGATGGACTGTTCGCCGTTCATGGCCAGTGCCTTGCCACTCACCTTGAGCTTGACCGGATTGCCGTCGCCATCGACGCCGTTGAGCAGAATGTCACTGAAGGTTTTGGCGGACGCGACCTTGGCGGATTCCAGCTCCTGGTTGAGTTGCTGGTTGGCATTGGAGAGCATTTCCGCCTGTGAACGCTGCTGGGCCACTTCCAGTTCCTTGGCGGCGATAGCTTTCTTGCGACGGGCGAGTACGAACAGGAAAATCAGCAACAACAGCACAATGACGGCCGCGGCGACAGCTACCAGAATCAATTTCTGTTGCTGTTCCTGCTCGGCTTTCTTGTCGCTCTCTTCCTTGACCTTTTTCGCCAGGGCTTCGGCTTTCTCTTTCTCAAGACGGTTCTGTTCGGCCTCAATGCGGGTCTGCTCTGCCTGTTCCTGCAGCTCCTTCAGGCGCTGCTGCTCTTTCTCCATGGCGGCTTTGGCATCGGCCAGGGCCTTCTCCTTGTCCTTCAGCCGTTGTTCTGCGGCAGCGGCATCACTGGCGGCCTGGCTGGCGGCGGCTTTAACGGCAGCCTCGGCTTTGGCTTTCTCCTCTTCGGCTTTCTGCAGATCCAGCGCGGCCTGATCCTCCTTGCTGAGACAGACGTCGGCCTCGGTGGTGTAAGCCACCGAGTGCTTGTCCAGCAGCGCTTTCAGTTCATCGGTACCCAGGGCGTAAGCCAGCTGTTCGGGGGCTTTCATGGAGTTCAGGAAGGAACCTTCCGCCAGGCTGATCCCGGCCAGTGCCTGGCAGTTGTTGAGCAGGGGAGCGCCCCATTCGCCTTTGCTGTAGAGGGCGTGATGCACATAAACCGTGTTGTCGCCCACGGACTTGACCGGCTCCAGCCGCAGTACCACACCGGGGCGTGATTCTGTGGTGGTGGCGAGAAACACTTCCCGACCTGCCTGCAGCGGCTCCCTGGCCAGCTGCATGGCATCGCCACTGATACCGGTAGCGGAGATCACGGCAACCGGAGTGTCGTCGTCATTGACCTTGATGTCGGCAATCACCCGGGTGGCGGGAGTGCGGCTGGCGTCCAGAAGAACCACCTGGGCGGCGGAGGAGAGCAGCTTGTGGTCCACCACAAAATCGGTGTCGTTCACCTTGGTGGCCAGGCCGGATTTCTGCTTGCCGTCGCGGTCGGTCACTTCCACCTTGTAAGCGCTGCTGGCCATGGCCTGTGCCGACAGCAGCAGGCCGGTAAAAGATGCCGCTACCAGTGCGGTCTTTGACAAAAACTTAATCACCCCAATCCCCTTCAGTTCTTTCCTGTTATGCGTTTGTCGGGACGCCGTTGTGGCGTCCGTTCTGTATACCTGCGACGAGGTCGTGTCGCTATTTCGTGCCGCTATTTGGTGACCTCGGCCTCGTTGCTTTCTTCTGTGTCGCCGTCAAACTGACCCACTTTCAGCACCGCCAGTGTGGCGTTGTCCTGATAGGGACGATCCAGTTGGTCGACGTACTGAATCACCTGCTCCGCCAGAGCCTGGGCCTCGGCGTCAGCGCATTGCTGGCAAATCTGCAGCAGTTCGGTCTCGGAAACAGACTCGATGCCGTCTGAAGCCAGCAGGAACAGATCACCGGGGCGGGCCTCGATGCTGTTCATGTCCAGCAGGGCCACTTCGTAGCCCATGACCGCTGAGGTCACCTGATTGCGCTCCGGATGGTTGGCCGCCTCCTCGGCAGTCATCTGGCCCTGCTGCACCAGTGCCTGGATCTGCGCCTTGCGGGAGTGGTCTTCGTTGATGCGCATGATCTCTCCGTTGCGCACCAGCCAGAGAGGGCTGTCCCCCACACTGACCCACTCGAGGCGGTCGCCGGTGTAGAGTGTGGCCAGCAGGGTGCCGCCCATGCCGTCGCACTCCGGGTACTGGCCGATGTAGGCGTTGAGATGACGGTTGGCATGGTCTACCCCGGTGTAGAGGCGCGCCGCCAGGTCGTCGTTATCACTGTTGCGAAAGCTGTCGAGAAACGCGGCGAGGATTTCGCGGCTGGCAATCTCGCCGTGCACCGCGCCACCCATGCCATCCGACAGCACACTCAGGGTCAGGCCGCTGCTGTAGATCAGGTTATTGACGGCGTCTTCCTGATAACCGCGCTTGCCCTGGGTTTGGGCTACTCCGATATCCAGCATGGTTACTCCCAGCAGAAGCTCTTGTCACAGAAGGCGACAAAACGCAGGGTGGTCTTGCCCACTTTCAGGGTGTCGCCGGAATTCAGAAGCATCTGGCTACCCACTACCTGGCCGTTGAGACGGTTGAGGCTGGAACCGTTGCCCGGACTGATAAAGAACTCCCGCTCTTCATCGTCAAAAATGATGCGTAACTGCTCCTTGCTGGTGATGGTGTCATCACCAAAGTTGAGGCAAATACGCTGCTCTGGTGAGCGGGACACAATACTTTGGCCCGGACCTACCACCAGTGAGCTCCCCTTGCCGGGGCCATCAATAATGACCAGCCAGCCACACACCAGCTCTGCGGTGTTGCCTGCTGATTGCATGCGGCTGCCCATGGCGATCTGGGTGCGGGGCTCTCCCGGCAAGGGGGCTGGAGCAGGGGGCGGATTACCCTGCACATGGTCGAACAAGCCACTCTTCCTTGCCGGTCTGGTCTCGGGTTCCTCGCCGCCCGAGATGTTTTTAGGGCGTACATCCGCAGTAGCCTTCCTGGGGGCGGTCTTGTGATTGGTGCCGTCGTCGACATGGGCAAACAGCCCGGCACCGCCGCTGCGATTGGGCGGCTGTGTATCCGGCTCCTGGGAAGCCTGCTTGTTACGAGGTGGCGGGATGGTGGCCTCCTCATTGCGCGGGCGCGGTGGCTGGGTGCCAACATCATCCTTGTTGTAGCTGCTTTTGACTTCTTGCGGTTTGCCGTCGGGGCCTAAACGATAAGCCATGTTCAATTCCTCACAGGTTGTGCAGATCAGGGTTCTTCAATCAGTCGGTTGACCAGCCGGTCGAGACAGTACTGGCCCACCATGTTCAGGGTGGCTTCTTCCCGGCCCTGGGCCAGGTGCATCATAAATACCAGAATCGCCGACAGGATCAGCGACAGCAGGGTGGTGTTAAAGGCGACCCCCAGCTTGGTGGTCAGCACCGCAACCCACTCCTTGATGGCGGCGCTATTGGTGAGATCCGGCATGTCGCCAGCGGCAGAGAGCGCCAGCGCAATACCGACCACGGTGCCGATAAAGCCCAGGGTCGGGATCAGCCACACCATGTAGCGGATCATGTTGTACTTCAGGTCCACCTCATGCTGCATCAGCTCCAGCGACGAATTCATCAGGCTGTTGGCCTGGTCGGTACTGTTGGTGAGCTGGAATTGCAATGACACACGACCCACCAGCCGCTGCAGGAAGAAGTGACGGCTGCTTTTGTCGGCCGTCAGCGTCTGGTAGATCTTGCCCACTTCCTTGGTGCGATAGAGCATGCCGTCGTCGTCGCTTAGCAGGCCGCGGCGCAGCTGCTGCTTCTCTTCGGTGGCGCGGTGCCAGCGACACCAGAGCTCGCCGGCGCAGACAAAGAAGAAGACCCACATGGCGTTCTGGATGGTGAACGGGTAGATGGGCGAGCTGCGATCATAGAGCACATCGCTCAGGCGCAACTCGGTACTGGTGGCCTCCTGGGGGGAGGTGACAAACGAGGCAATCACCACCCATAAGAAGCCGATAAATGCCGCCCCCAGGGCTACCAGCAAGCGAAAATAGAGATCTTCTTGATCCTTGTTGTTCATACCTTTATCTCATACCTGTAACGGTTGGTTGTTCTTTGCCTGCCATCGCTCCGTCGTCGATTAAACCCGTTGGTTACGCCGCTGCACCTGATAGGCGATAAGCAGCTCCATGACCCGCAATTTGGCATTGCCGATCATGATGTAACTGTTGACGGACAGATCGATGCTTTGGAACGGCAGCCAGGCCTGTTGCTGCTCATGCCAGTAAAAAGACCCGTAACTGCTGTTCTGGTCCTGCAGCGTAATGGCCTGCGAGCTGTATGCCTCAACCTGCAGGTGCACGCGGGAGACGCTGTCGTCATTGACGATAACGTCACACTGTTGCGCACTGCGGCCGACGTAAAACTTCACTGCTCATCGTCTCCCGGGTTTAGCCTGCCGCTTCCAGCAGCGCGATAAACAGGAACACAGCAAGGGCTGCGGTGCTGAGCCCCAGGTAGACCTTGACCAGGGTCTTGAGGCCGGATTTCAGGCGCGCGGCGCCGCTTGTCTCTGCGGCCGCGGGTGTTGGTGCCGGCTTGGCTTCTGGTTTGGGCGCCGATTGCGGCCGCATTTGATGGCGGGTGGGCTCCGGGGTGGCCGTCTCCCGTGCAATCTCCCGGGCTGCCGAACCTGCCGGCTTGTGTTGTTCTTCCGCTGCATAGAGGCCGCCCAGCAACTTGCCCGAATAGTCGTTCTTGCCCGGTACCACACTCTTCGGACCTGCGGCTTTTTGCAGGTGGCGCCGGCACTCCTGCATGGCATCGGCAATATCCAGGCGCATTCCGCGACGGTTGGCGATGCCGTCATAAGGTGATTTTGGTGTGCCGGCCTTGATCAATACCGGCTCACTGGCCGGCGTAAGGTACAGGGCTTGCTCAACCACGGTGGCGAGTTCTGCCCAGCTGCCAATGCGCTTGCCTGCGTCCAGCTCCCAGCAGGCGGCGATTAATTTAGCCAGAACCTCACTGTAACCGGGGCGCAGCTGCCGGAGGACGCTGTCGGCGGGAATGTTGTCCCGCTGGCGGGCACTGAAGTTGGGGGCTTCGAAACCACAGGCCAGACGGTAGAGAATGGCGCCCATGGAGTAGATACCGCCGCGCTCAAACTCGAGGTTGCGTGTCTGCTGGTCGGTATCGGTGCCGGACTCGGGAAAATCGTAAGCGGTAAAGCCGGAACGGCTGCGGCCGGGCTCCTCCAGCCATCCGGGCTGACGCAGCTGGCCAAAGTGCAGCCAGCGATCCGGCATCAGCATCAGCTCCGGGTGGATACTGTTGTTGACCCGTGGCCCGCTCTGGCAAGGCAACTTGTCGAGAAAGCCCTTCACCATTTTCAGCAGGGCGTGCTCGCTGTAGCGAAAGCCTTCGGCTTCCAGATACTCCATGTGCTCCAGCAGTGTCTCTTCGCCGCCAATGGCTGCGGTAAAGGTCATACTGCCCGGATCAAACTGCCCAATTTCAACCTGATGCTGCTCAATGTCATGGGCGTATTCATCCCAATAATATTCGGTCTCTTCTTCGACGAATTCCCGCAGGGCCTCATCCTTCAGTGCCGGGTACCACTGCAGCAGCAGTTGCGGCGCTTGCATGGCGTTGGCTGCGGGACGGGCAAAATAGAGACGCCAGCCGGAACGCTGCTCTCCGGAATCGTTTTTGGAGATGGGCTTCAGGTAGTAAGTGTCGCCGTGGTGTTGGATCTCTGCGCCGTAGGGAAATTGTAATGGTTTGAGGGGCGCGACTTTCTGGCTGCTCTTCCTGGCCCTGGGGGATTTTTTGGCGGCGCTGGTCTTGTTGCTTGAAGGCTTTTCCGCTGCCGCACTATCCCCGGTCTGTTGTTGCAGGGCGACCAGTCGCTGCAGTACTTCTTCCATGGTTTGTGGCCGGTCTGTGGCCTTCAGGGCCAGACACTGGTCGATCAGTTGCAGCAGGGTGTTGCTGTAGTGTCCTTGCGCCCGGGCAGAGGCGGGTTGCAGCGGGTCTTCCTTGCCAAATGACACTTCCATCAGGCGCTTCTGGGCATCGGGACCGGTGGTGCCACAAGCCATGCGGTACATCAGGCCACCAAAAGCGTGGATGTCCAGCGTCGGCAGGGGTTTAGCCTGGGTGTCCATCTGTTCAATGGGGGCGTAAAACGGCGTGAAGGGGGCGTGGGTCTGGGTAACACTGAGGTAGTTCTGGCGGGCGGCGCCGAAGTCGATAATCACCGGACTCTCATCACTGCGACGCATAAAGATGTTATCGGGTTTGATGTCCCGGTGCAGGACGTCCCGCGAGTGCACGTAGGCCAGACCTCCGGCCAGCGGTACCAGGATCGCCAGCAGTTGCTGCTCGCTGTAACGGGTGCCCCGGGACTCGTGGATTTCGATCAGCTGGTTCAGCGGCAGGCCGTCCTCGAAGTCCATGATCAGGTAGGAGGTGTTATTGCCGTCAAACAGATCCTGGCAGTGGACGACGTTGTTGTGCTGCAACGCCGCCAGTGTGCGCCCCTCATTCCTGAAGCGTTGCAGGTTGTCACTGTAGAGGGGCTGGTCGGAGCTGGTGTGCGGCACCACGGTGCTGCCCTGGCGGCCGGCCATCTCCCGCGGCAGGAACTCCTTGATCGCCACCACCCGGTCGTCGAGGAATTCGTGCCGGGCCTTGTAGACAATGCCAAAGCCGCCCATGCCGAGGACAGACTCGATCCTGTAGTGGCTGATATTGCTGCCAATGGGCAGGGCCAGATTGTTCTCTTCTCTATCGGTCATGGTGTGTCTTGCGTGTCCGTGTCCTGCGAATGTCCATGTTCTGACTGGTTCATACCCTGCCCCGTTAAGAGCGCCGGCTGACATTTGGTACCGGTTGTCAGTCCGGAACAGTGTGTTTTCCACTCAGCTGTCACTGTCCCGGGACAGTATCCTGTTCAGGGTTTTACTGAATCTTCTGCTCTTCTTCTGCCAATATTTCGTCGATAGTGACGTCCAATTCCAGCTTGAATAACTCTTCGAGGTTAACTTGCTTGCCATACCACCAGTACTGCCTTTCCGTGCGTCCGTTGGCCGCAATGAAATCACCTTCGCCGTGGCGCTTATTCCCTTGCCACTCTCCGCTATAGGAGCTGCCATCCTTCCAGAAGTACTTGCCTTTGCCGTGTCGTTCGCTGTTTTGCCAAAGGCCGCTGTATTTGCCGTTGGTATATTTCCAGGTGCCATAGCCGTTGGTGCAATTGCCGTCGCAGCCAAGATCCGGCGGCATGTACACATCGAGCTCGTACTTCGTTCGGAAATCGTCAATGGTGATAGTCTTCAGACGATCCTTGTACCCATCGGCTGATAGCTTGAGTTGGTAAGTTCCGGGAGGCAGCTCAATGCCCTGATAAAAATCGGTGCCGTAATTGAGGAGCTGGATCCGGGCAACCGCCTGCTCAGGCTGAGTCGTCACATAAAGGGGAATGGTTTTGACTGCCGCTGGTGGCGTCGGCGGTGCAGTGATCTGTGGTGGGGCTGGTTGCGGGCTATTGGACACCTTGAGCCATACAGTGAGTGGTGCCGCCACAAAAATTCCGAAGATGACCAGCGTGGCCAGTTTGCGAATAGTGCTTTTGGAGCCGGCCGATGATGGAGCTGTAGCTTCCGAGCCTTGCGGCACGGAATTGGTTTGCTGTGAATCCGGCGCTGAATATTGTTCGGCTTTATTCGCTGCGAGCTGTTCCAGCTTCTCCCGCACCTCGGTCATGGTTTGTGGACGCTGCCCGGCTTTCAGCGCCAGGCACTGGTCGATCATGGCCAGGAAGTCGTCACTGTAAACACCGGCCATGCGTACCTGTGCTGGCTCCAGTGGATCCTTCTGGCCGAAGGAGAAGTCCATCAGCCGCTTCTGGGCATCGGGTCCTGCGGCGCCGCACACCATGCGGTACATCAGGCCGCCAAAGGCGTGTATGTCCAGCGTGGGCAGGGGTTTGGCGTTGGCGTCCATCTGCTCAATGGGCGCGTAAAAGGGGGTGAAGGGCGACTGGGTCCGGGTGGCGCTGAGGTAGTTTTGCCGGGCTGCACCAAAATCGATGATGACCGGACTTTCATCGGCACGGCGCAGGAAAATATTGTCCGGCTTGATATCCCGGTGCAGTACACCCTGTGCATGAACATATTCGAGCCCTTTGGCCACAGGGATCAGGATGGCCAGCAACTGCTGCTCGGTGTAGCGGGTGCCCTGGGCTTCGTGTTTCCTGATCAACTCATCCAGCGGGGCACCGTCTTCAAAGTGCATGATCAGGTAGGCGGTGTCGTTAGCGTCAAACAGGTCCTGGCAGTAGACCACATTGGGGTGGCTGAGGGCTGACAGTGTGCGGCCTTCGTTTCTGAAACGTTGCAGGCTGTTGTTGTAGAGATCCTGATCCGAAGTGCTGTGAGGCACTACGGTAGTGCCACGACGTCCCGCCAGATCCCGCGGCAGGAACTCCTTGATGGCCACTACCCGGTCGTAGAGAAACTGGTGCCTGGCCTTGTACACAATGCCGAAGCCGCCCATGCCCAGTACCGACTCAATCCGGTACTGGCTGATGCTGCTGCCGATGGGCAGGGCCAGGTTGTGTGTTTCTCTATCGGTCATAGTGTGTCTTGGTGGCCAGTCTGTCGTGGATTTCCGGAATCCATTGGTTCATATGGGTGTCCTTATGAGACGGACAACCCGTTGGTTTGGCGCGCTGCCGTTGGCCTGGGGGAATCGGGTTAGCGGTTGATCTGCTCGCCGTTCTGCCACTGTTGCTCAACCTTGCTGCCATTGGTACGGGTGTACACACCGGAACCGTGCCGTTTGCTCTGCTTCCAGCCTCCGGTGTAGGAACTGCCATCGCCCCAGGTGTAGATACCGCGGCCCTGCCTGTTGCCGTTGTCGAAGCCGCCGATGTAGGAATCACCATTGGTCCATTGATAGAAACCTTGCCCGGTACGCACATCCGCTCGCCAGTCGCCGTCGTAGGACTGGCCGTTGTTCCAGTCGAACCGGCCCTCGCCGTGTCTTTTACCGTTCATCCACTGGCCGCGATAGACCCCGTCGGAGTATGTGCTGACGCCATTGCCGTTCCAGCAATCCCCGTCGCAGTTATCGAGCCCCGGTATTTTCTGCAGGACGATATTGGCTGTATAACCGCTGGTGTTGTCGAGGGTTACTGTCTGAAAGTGGTCGCGATAGCCGTCCGCGGTGACCTGCAGGTTGTAGTCGCCGGGTTCCAGCCGCATGCCCTGTTTAAATTTGGGCTTGATATTGAGGACGTAAACCCGGGCGTTGGCGGGTGTGGTCTTCACGTACAGGGGAGCATCGGTTGTGGCGCTTGCAGGCGCGGGGGCAGCTGTGACCTCGGGGGGGAAGCTCAATGACGAGCTGGACCCGCTGCGGTGATAGCTTTTGGATTCGTTGAGCCAGACGAAGAACGGGATCGCCATAAAGATCACCACAACCCCCAGAACCGCCAGTTTCTGCTGGCGTTTGCCGGTGCTGGCACTGCTGGCGGCAGCAGGGTCCGGATCAGGTTCGGCCGCAGGCTTGTTGTTTGTGGGGTTGGCGGATTGTTGCGACCGGGGCTGTTCTGCTCGCGAATGTGCGGCAGAGGAGGGTTGCGCGTGCTCCGCGGATGTTTCGGCAGTGCTCTTCTGGCGCGGCTGTTCCCGGCGGCTGCCGTCAGAACCACTGGCGGTGTTGTTGCTGCCCTGTTCGCCGATTTTATCCAGCAGCCAGCTGGAGTAGGGGTGATCCAGCCGCAGCGCTTCCCCGGCAATGTTGTCTGTGCCATGACGGCGACAGCGCTTATAGGCCTCCACCATGCCGAAGCTCATGCCCGGGCCATTGTGTACCCCGACAAAAGGAGAGCGGTTGGGGGTGGCCTTTACCAGTACCGGTTCACTGGTGCTCGCCTCTTTAGCCAGCGCCTTGACTCTGGACTCGAGGGTCATCAGGTTGTCCGGGCGATCTGCGGCATTGAGGGAGATACACTGGTCAATCAGTTGCCCCAGGGCGCTGCTGTAGCCGGCGCGTTTCAGTTGGCTGGCGGAGAAACGGATATTCTCCGGGCGTGCGCGGTCGACAAAATTTGGGGGCTCATAACCGCATACCATGCGGAACATAATGGCGCCAAAGGCGTAGACATCACCGCGTTGCAGCTCCAGGTCGGCCAGGGCTTTGTGCTCCGGGTTGCTAAAGAACTGCTCGGTCTGGGGGAAGTCGTAGGGGGTAAAGCCGGCCTGTTGCCTGCCGGGTTCCCTGAACCAGCCTGGTTGGCGGACGTTGCCGAAGTACATCCAGCGGACGCTGTTGGCACCCTCCAGCAGGATCAGTTCCGGGTGTACCAGATGGCCCGGCTCAAAGGAGCGTATCCCCGGCGCGGCATCCAGGATGTTTTCCATCAGACGCAGTAAGCCGGCTTCACTGTAGCGATAGCCCTGTTGCTCAAGGTATTGCAGGTGCTCCTGCAGGCTTTCGCTGCAGGCGTCTTCAATCGAGATGCAATGGCTGAAGGTGTCATTGGGAAAGTTGCAGCACGGGGTGTATTCGAGCCGGTAATCTGTCCAGTCGTCGTCGTGCTCGCGGAACTGCCCTATAAAGGTGGCAGTATCGACCTCGTTGGGGTTCGGGAACCACTGAAACAGCAGCTGTGGAAGCTCCTCCGTATCCTCCGGCTCGCCAAAGTAGAGGCGCCAGCCGGAGCGCCCGGGGACCTGGTCGTCGCGCCCGATCAACTGCAGCCGGCAGTCGGCATAGGCGTTGTTCAGGGTGCCGTCCGCGAAGGGCACGGATGGCGTACGCTTTGGCTCGCTCGCTGAAGCTTGCGCGCCCTTGCCGGCACCGGCCCGGCGCTTTTTGCGCGGTGGTTCAGCGGATGCCAGTTGCTCCAGGCGTTCACGCACTTCCGTCATGGTTTGCGGGCGCTTCTCCGGCCGCAGGGCCAGGCACTGGTCGATCAACGCCAGGAACTGATCGCTGTAGTCACCGGCCATGCGCACCCTGGACCACTCCAGCGGGTCATCCTTGCCAAAGGTGATCTCCATCATGCGCTTCTGCGCGTCCGGCCCCACAGCCCCACAGACCATGCGGTACATCAGGCCGCCAAAGGCGTGTATGTCCAGCGTTGGTCGCGGGCTGCGGTCGGTGTCCATCTGCTCCGCAGGGGCGTAAAACGGGGTAAAGGGGGCCTGGGTCTGGGTGACGCTGAGGTAGTTCTGGCGCGCGGCACCAAAGTCGATGATGACCGGGCTCTCGTCGGCACGGCGCAGGAAGATATTATCCGGTTTGATGTCCCGGTGGATGACCTCCCGGGAGTGGATAAACTCCAGTCCTTCGGCCAGAGGGATCAGGATGGCGAGCAGCTGTTCTTCGGTGTAGCGGGAGCCCTGGCTTTCATGGGCTTTGATCAGCACGTCCAGCGGCGCGCCATCTTCATAATCCATGAACAGGTAGGCGGTGCCGTTGGCCTTGAACAGGTCGATGCAGTGCACAACGTTGGGATGCTGGAGCTTGACCAGGGTCTGGCCTTCTTTAACAAAGCGCTCCAGGTTGTCGTCATAGAGTGTCTGGTCCGAAGTGGTGTGGGGTACCACGGTGCTGCCGTGGCGCCCGGCCATATCCCGGGGCAGGAACTCCTTGATGGCCACCAGCCTGTCTTCGAAGAGGGTGTGACGCGCCTTGTAGACGATGCCAAAGCCGCCCATCCCCAGCACCGCTTCGATGCGGTAGCTGCCGATTTCTGTACCTTGGGGGAGGGCGAGGTGATTCTGCTGCTGCTCTGACATTCCAATCCAGCCGGAGGCTATCCATACGAGTTTTTGACACAAGTCAGAGAATGTAAACGACGTCACATTATTAGGCAATTATGCGATCAAAATTACGAGTTTTTATAGCCAAATGGTCTGGAAGCCTCGAAAAGCACGGTTTTTGTTTATAGTTTTTGTGAGTTTTGAGGGGCAGCGGGTTTCTCTGGAGGGGCGACCCCGGTGATTCAGGGCTATAACGTTTTCTAATCCAAAAATAATAACTATTAATTTAACTAATCCATTAGCGAGCCTTATCATGCCCGCTTATTCTGTAGTACACGGGCGGGTCTTCTGTTGCTGTTGCAAACGCCCGGGTCTGGCAGAACATTCCTCCAGCAGCGTCATCAGCCAATTAACGTCGGGAAACGTCATGACTGAACTTCTGCAAACTCCCCTGCACGCCATGCATCTGGCAGCGGGTGCCAAGATGGTGCCTTTCGCCGGTTACGATATGCCCGTCCAGTACCCGGACGGCATCAAGACAGAACACCTGCACACCCGCGACGCCGCGGGCCTGTTCGACGTCTCGCACATGGGGCAGGCTGTGCTCAGCGGCCCACAGGTGCGTGCCGACCTGGAAAAACTGTTGCCGCTGGACCTGGATCTGCTGCAGCCGGGCCAGCAGGTCTATACTTTCCTGCCCAACGCCGATGGCGGCATCGTTGACGACCTGATTGTCACTTGCTGGGACGACGCGACCTATTTCGTGGTCTTCAATGCGGGCTGTAAAGCCAAGGACGAGGCGCACTTCCGCGCTCACCTCTCCGCCGACACCACGCTGGAGCTGCTGGACGATCGCGCGCTGCTGGCCCTGCAGGGGCCCAAAGCGGTGGAAGTACTGGCGGCGTTGGCTCCCGAGGTGCAGCAGCTGGTGTTTATGACCGGCAAGCATGTCTCACTGGTTGGCGCTGAGTGCTTTGTCACCCGTTCCGGTTATACCGGTGAAGATGGCTTCGAAATCTCCGTACCGGCTACCGCTGCCGGGCAGCTGGCCGAGGCGCTGATGCAGTCGCCGCTGGTGAAGTGGATTGGCCTCGGTGCCCGTGATTCCCTGCGCCTTGAGGCGGGCCTCTGCCTGTACAGCCACGACATGAACGACGACACTTCACCGGTGGCGGCCAGCCTTATGTGGGCGGTGGCAAAGAGCCGTCGTGTAGGCGGCAGCAAAGAGGGTGGCTTTATCGGTGCCGAGAAGATCTTTGCGGTGCAGAAAAACGGTGTGGCAGAGATGCGCGTCGGTTTCCTGATCGACGGCAAGGCGCCGGTGCGGGAAGACGCCGACATCGTTGATGAAGATGGTGAAGTGATTGGTCGCGTCACCAGCGGCGGTTTCTCACCGAGCCTGAATGCCCCCATCGCCATGGGCTACGTCAAGGCGGGTTATGCCATTCTCGGTACGCCAGTGGCGGCCATGGTGCGCGACAAGCCGCGTCCTATGACGGTGAGCAAGATGCCGTTTGTGCCGCAGCGCTATTACCGGGGATAAGTACCCATCCGGCACTCGCGGTTAAGAATAGAGGTTAAGAGCAGAGGCTGATGCAGCCGCCGGCGCCGGTTCACACTGGCGCAGGTCCCACGCCGCAGGAGCGCACTCCTGTGCGCGATGGGTATGAACAGATCGCGCACAGGAGTGCGCTCCTACAACATATTTTTCAACCCGGAACCCATCATGATTCACGCAGATTTTCAGTCCCGTCACATCGGTCCCGACGCCAGCGAGCAACAGCAGATGGTGGAGTCGCTGGGCTACAGCAGCCTGGCCGAATTTATCAGTGCCGTAATCCCCGGCAATATCCGCCTGCCGGCAGCGCTGGACCTGGCGGAGGCCAGCAGTGAAACCCAGGCGCTGAAACTGATGCGCGAGCTGGCCGACAAGAATCAGGTGCTGCGCTCCTTTATCGGCCAGGGGTATTACAACACCCATACCCCGCTGGTGATCCTGCGTAACGTGATGGAAAACCCCGCCTGGTACACCGCCTACACGCCGTACCAGCCAGAGATCTCCCAGGGGCGCCTGGAAGCACTGCTGAACTACCAGACCATGATCTGCGACCTCACCGGTATGGAGCTGGCCAATGCCTCCATGCTGGACGAGGCCACCGCTGCGGCGGAAGCCATGACCCTGTGTCAGCGCATGTCCAAATCCAAATCGCTGAACTTCTTTGTCGACGCCGACTGCCTGCCACAGACCATCGACGTGGTGATGACCCGCGCCGAGCCGCTGGATATCAATGTCATCATCGGCAACCCGGCCACCGACCTGGATGTGGATGATGTGTTCGGTGTGCTGCTGCAGTACCCCGGCGCCAGCGGCCAGATCAACGACTACCGCGCCCTGATTGAAAGAATTCACGCCGGCAAGGCGCTGGTGGCTATGGCGGCTGATCTTCTGGCGCTGACCCTGCTGACCTCGCCCGGTGAGCTGGGTGCAGATGTGGCTATCGGCTCTGCCCAGCGCTTTGGTGTGCCGCTGGGCTTCGGGGGTCCACACGCGGCTTATATGGCCACTCGTGAACAGTACAAGCGTTCACTGCCCGGTCGTCTGGTGGGGCGCTCCAAAGACTCCCAGGGCAACGACGCCCTGCGCCTGGCACTGCAGACTCGCGAGCAACATATCCGCCGCGAGAAGGCGACTTCCAACATCTGTACCGCCCAGGTGCTGCTGGCGGTGATGGCGAGCATGTACGGTGTCTACCATGGCCCGCACGGCTTGCGCGCTATCGCCAATACCATTCACGCCAAAACCTCAGTGCTGGCCGCCGAGCTGAAGGGTGCCGGATTTACTGTTGAGAACAGCAGCTGGTTCGACACGCTTACCATTGCCACCGGTGACAAGACCGCAGACATTCACACCGCTGCCCGCGCGCTGGGTATCAACCTGCGTGAAATCGACGACAGCAAACTGGGTGTGTCGCTGGACGAAACCGTGGAGGCGGAAGACCTGCACACCATCCTCGCGGCGTTCGGCATCGACTCCCTTGCCGCCGGCGAGGCGGAGCTGCTGATTCCGGAAGCCCTGCGTCGCAGCAGCGAGTTTATGATCCATCCGGTGTTCAACAGCTACCACTCCGAAACCGAAATGCTGCGCTACCTGCGTGGCCTGGCGGACAAGGACCTGGCGCTGGATCGTGCCATGATCCCCCTCGGTTCCTGCACCATGAAGCTCAATGCCACCGCCGAAATGATTCCGGTGACCTGGCCGGAGTTTGGTGCCCTGCATCCGTTTATTCCGGCCGCGCAGGCACAGGGTTACGCCGAGCTGGACAAGCAGCTACAGGTGGCACTGTGTGAGGCCACCGGTTACGACAATATCTCATTCCAGCCCAACGCCGGCTCCCAGGGTGAGTACGCCGGTCTGCTGGCGATCCGCGGTTACCACCACTCCCGCGGCGACAGCCACCGCAACATCTGCCTGATCCCCAGCTCTGCCCACGGCACCAACCCGGCGTCGGCGCAGATGTGTGGCATGAAGGTGGTGGTGACTGCCTGTAACGCCAACGGCGAAGTGGATATGGAAGACCTGCGCGCGAAGGCAGAGCAGCACAGTGATAACCTCGCGGCCATCATGATCACCTACCCCTCCACCCACGGCGTGTTCGAAGAGAACGTGCGTGAGATCTGTGAGCTGATCCACGGTCACGGCGGTCAGGTCTATGTGGATGGCGCCAACTTCAATGCGATGGTGGGCCTGTGCAAACCGGGCGAGTTTGGTGGCGACGTGTCGCACCTAAACCTGCACAAGACGTTCTGTATTCCTCACGGCGGCGGTGGCCCCGGTGTAGGTCCTGTGGCGGTGAAGTCACACCTGGCGCCTTTCCTGCCGGGTCACCGCGTAATGGAAAATAAAACGTCTGCTGTGTCTGCGGCACAACTGGGCAGCGCCAGCATTCTGCCGATTACCTGGATGTACATCACCATGATGGGTGCGGCTGGCCTGCAGCGCGCGACTGAGGTGGCGATCCTCAACGCCAACTACATTGCCAAACGCCTGTCGGTGGCTTTCCCGATTCTCTACACCGGCAGCCGCGGCCTGGTGGCCCACGAGTGCATCGTCGACCTGCGTCCTATAAAGGAAGAAACCGGCGTGGATGTCGAGGACGTGGCCAAGCGCCTGATCGACTACGGTTTCCACGCGCCCACCATGTCCTTCCCGGTGGCGGGTACGCTGATGATCGAGCCTACCGAATCGGAAAGCCTGTATGAGCTGGATCGCTTCTGCGACGCCATGCTGAAAATCGGTGAGGAGATCGAAGCGGTGCGCAACGGTTCCATGCCGCTGGAAGCCAGCCCGCTGGTGAATGCGCCGCACACCGTGGAGATGGTTTCCGCCGACAGCTGGGACAAGGCATACCCCCGTTCCCAGGGCGGCTTCCCGCTGGAGTCCCTGCGCAAAAACAAGTACTGGCCACCGGTGGGTCGCATCGACAACGTCTACGGCGATCGCAACCTGGCGTGTTCCTGTGCGCCGATTGAGAGCTACATGGAGTAAGTTGCTCAGCTGGCATTGCGCGCACAGAAAAAACGGGCCCCTGGGCCCGTTTTTTCGTTGGAATGCCCTTACCATTGCCTGGAAAGCCCACTGTCTTCAGGGCGTTTGCTTTTAATATCTGGCAGGATAAATATGTTTTGTTTTTACCGGGCGTCGGATAATGCACTGGTTTAATTTTTTCAGGTTTTGCGGGGCAGTCCCGTTTCGGAAGGCCTTATGACAGATCAACACGAAACGCAGCCACAGGCCTCTGCCGGTGCTGTGCATTGGCAGACCTTTGCTTCGCATTGGAGCAGTCTGGGGCCGCCTCTGCGCCCGGTAGATACCGATATCCAGCTGATAGATCAGTTGCTGAAAGAGCAGTTGCTGAAAGGTACCGCCGTGCCCCGGTCGTCACCTGCAGACATACTGGTTTTGGGTGTGACGCCGGAGTACTACCATTTCTTTTCTGCGCAAGGTGATCGCGTCAGGGCTCTGGATAAATCCCCGCAGATGATTGCCAGCGTATGGCCGGGCAGCCGGGAGGATGCGGTGGAGGGGAGCTGGTTGGCCATGCCCTATGCAGACAATAGCTTCGACCTGATCCTCTGTGATGGCGGCCTGCAGCTATTGCCTTTCCCTAAGGGCCTGGGCCAGTTACAGCAAGAACTGCTGCGCTGCCTGCGGCCCGGCGGTCGCTTTTGCGTGAGGTTGTTTGCGCGTCCCGCAGAGCCTCTCTCCATAAGGTCTGTGTTGGATCAGGTGGTCGATGGTCGCCTGAACAATCTCCACGCGTTAAAAATTCTGGCCGGTATGGGTTTGCAGGAGACGACGGAGCAGGGCGTGGTATTGGACGCTATCTGGCATTCACTCCAGCAGCGTTTCAGTGATTGGGGGCAGTTGGCTGGGTTATTGGCTATGGATGCGCGCGAGGTGGCGATGCTTGATGCGTATCGGGGCAACAGCGCGGTCTACCATTTTCTCAGTGAGGCTGAGGTCATTGACGTCTTTTCACAGCAGAAGGATGGATTTGGGCTTGAGCACAGTGTCACCCGTTACCCGGATTATCGCTATGGCGAATTCTGTCCGACCCTGCTTTTTGAAAAACAGGCCGGCTGATCGTTTTCTAGCTGATTTTCTCTGGCTTGGTGAGGCCTGGAATGTCACCTTTGAGCAGGTGGCGGAGACGCCCCTCAAGGCCGATTTTGACCAGGTGGTTAAAGCGGCTGACCGGCATTTTTGCCAGTATTTCCCTGGCGAGTTGGGGTTTGGCATTGGGTCCGGTGAGACGAAATTGCGTGCTCTGGGTTGGCCCGTAGACCATGCGCAGCCACAGGCGGGGGTGGCGCCACAAATAGCGCCATAGCGGTGGCAGGCAGCCCATCAGTCCGGCCAGATCGTCCAGGTAGTGATGGAAATCCACCAGTGCGCGCACCCGTTCGGCGCTGTGGCCCAGTTGTGCAGTATAGCGTTCCCGATCCGCGTGAATGCTTTGCTGCATAGGTGCCAGCTCGGGCAGACTCAGGCGTTTGGCAAACACCAGTGCGGTATACCGGGCTTGCATCTCCATTAACGGAAACTGGCTGCCAAAGCAGGGTCTGGCCGTACCGACAAAACTGAGCCGGTCGCCATAGGCCGGGTGAAACATCTGTTTATACAAATCTCTCGGGTTGCTGCCGGCCGCCTGCAGTGCCGGTGGCAGAAAGCCGGCTTCGTTGCGATAACCTGTGCAGAAGAGCACGTAATCGACATCCTCTAATGCCTGACCACAATGGTCGATAAGCTGCCTGCCGCCATTTGATACCTGAACAATATCGCCGACCAGTTCTGCGTCGTATTCAGCGATGGCTTCGGCCAGCGCGGTAGTCTTGGTGCCAAAGTTGCCAAACGGCCCCTTGCTGTCGATAAGGCTGCTGTTCAGATCGGCAATGACATCGAATACCGGATGTTTCAGGCTGCGATCGAAGGCGACAATGCGCGAGGCTGCTGTGCGACCAAAGGCTCTGGGTAGTCCCCAGAAACCGCGGTGAGTGGATAGGTCGGCGGGCTCTTCGCCGCGTCGGCGCGGTGTGATCCAGCCGGGGGAATGGCGCAGGCTGATCCAGGTTTTACTGGCCACCCTGGCCACTTCCAGCGCGATATCGGCGGCGGATTCGCCACCGCCGACAACCAATACGCGCTTGCCTGCCAGTGCCTCGGCGCTCTTGTAGCTGGAGGAGTGCTGATAGCTGATACCGCTCAGTGCACTATGCCAGTCGGGCAGTGCGGGAATACGGCTGGCCCCCGTTGCCACTATCAGGCGTTTTGCACTGAACTGACGCCCGGATTGCAATTGGACTTGCCAGTGTTGCCGGGCGTCTTCAGATACGTTGGTGACGGTTTCATTGAGTAAAAACTTATCGCCGATCTGGTAGTGCGCGATATAGCGCTGCCAGTAATCCAGTACCTGCGCCTTGGTCCAGAAGGATTTTTCAAAACCGTCGCCGATCCAGAAGTCGGAGAACATGCTGACGGTGCAGGAGGAGGTGAGTAGCAGGCTGTCGTAGGCCTTGGCAAAGTTACCGCCGATAGCGGCGCTGGCGTCTATGGCCAGCACCTTGCCGAGCTGGTTCTCAGTGCATTCCTTAACGGCTACAATCCCTGCCGGGCCGGCGCCAATCACAATACAGTCGTAGTCGGTGTTCATGCGTTGCAGATCATCTGATTGATCGTGTTGTTGCTTGGCGACAGGCGGTGTGACAAGGCGAAAACCAAATTCATAGAGTGAGAAGGCGCGTTTTGTGGGCAGCATTATAGAGGTCGAGGGTATTCTCTGGCCACCAATAGAGGATCCGCGAGGTCAGCCGTTACGGCATTTGCTGGATTTTCTGGCGGTCAGCGAGAGGGCTGATCCTGCCGCAATACGCGCCGGGCAAGCGCAGCAGTTTGCTGCTTTGAATGAGTGGTGTTGGCAGCACTCGGCTGTTTATCGTGAGCGTCTGCAGAGGGCTGGATTTCACGGGGGCGATGCGCTGAGCCTCGATACGCTGGTCAAACTCCCCCTGTTAACACGTCGCGATCTGCAACAGCAGGCACAGGCACTGTACTGCCAGCCGCCGGCTTCCCACCTGCCGGTGGCCGAGACCTTTACCTCCGGCTCTACCGGCGAGCCGGTTACACTGCATCGCAGCGCCGTGTCGCAGCTGTTCTGGCAGGCCCTGACCATGCGCGAGCACCAGTGGTGGCAGCGCGACCTCAGTGGCAGGCTGGCCGCGATCAAGGCCAGTTTTAACCAGCCGCGGGTAGATACCCCGAGTTGGGGGGCTCCGGCCAGTCTGTTTGCCAGCACCGGACCGGCGGTGGCACTGAGTATGTCCATGGGCTCAGAGGCACTCGCCGATGCCCTGATCGATATCGATCCGGATTATCTGCTGGTCTTTCCCAGTCAGCTGCAGGCGATCCAGCAGTGTTATCGCGAGCAGGGCAGGCGCCCGGCCAGGCTGAAACAGATCCGCTGTATGAGCGAGGTGGTGACGCCGGAATTGCGTGCAACCGTTGCGGAAGATTTTTCCCTGCCTTTGTGCGATGTCTACAGCTCGCAGGAGGCGGGCGTTATCGCGATCCAGTGCCCGCACAGCGGCCTCTATCACATCATGGCAGAGAGTCTGTTGGTCGAAGTGGTGAATGATCAGCTGCAACCCTGTGCCGAAGGTGAAGTGGGCAGGGTGGTGATTACCGACCTGCACAACTTTGCCACCCCGCTGGTGCGATACGAGATCGGCGATTACGCCGAGGTTGGCCCGCCCTGTGGCTGCGGTCGTCAGCTGCCCACGCTCAAGCGCATTCTGGGGCGGCAGAGAAACATGGCCATCTACCCCGATGGGCACCACTACTGGCCGCGGCTGGGCTTTTACCGTTTTCGCGACATCGCACCGATCCTGCAGTTTCAAGTGGCTCAGTTGTCGGTGGACACGCTGGAATGCCGGCTGTATTCAGAGCGCCCCTTAAACAGCGCCGAAGAGGGTGCTATTGCCGAGGTCATCCGCTCGGCCATGGGCTACCCGTTTGCGATTGGCTTTCGCTATTTTGACCAACCCATACCAGCCAGCGGCGGCAAGTATGAGGAGTTTGTGCGGTTGTTCTGATGGTGGGCTGCGAGGCCTGTGTCGTGGCGCGTATTTCTACGTGTGACACAGCTCGCATTTAGTGTTTTTCCATCTAATCAATTTCTTATTTATTACCTTTTGAACTGATATCCTGATCGGGATCATTTCCCCACGCGCAGATGTTTTAGCGGAGCCTGTCCCTTCCGCGCTATCCCTCATTCACTTGGCGTGGTCACCTGCCCAGCTACTCAGGATTCTGGCTTCATGCAACTTCGTGCTCGTCCTCCGGCATTGTCCGGCATTTCCCGTAACTCCCTGCGCCTGCGTCGCACGCCTCTGAGCCTCGCTATTCTGGCGGCACTCAGTGCGACCGATGGTCTGGTGCCCCAGGCGCAAGCGGTGGCCTGTCCTGCGCCGTCTGGCGGCCAGGTGCTGGTGGCCGACGGAGTGACGGTTACCGAGACGGGACTGGCGGGCTGCGAGCTCTCCGGTGGCGATGCCCTGATCGTTGAGAACGCAGGCGCCATTGAGTTTGAGCTGGATAGCCCTTACGCGGCAGTTGGTGTACTTGTTGATGCGGGTAATACCGCAGTGGACATAGAAAATCGCGGCACCATTGATATCGCCAATGCCTCCAGTAGTGCTATCGGGATCGGCATATACCGCACCGCCAACGCCACCGGTGCGATCCTTAACAGCGGCACGATCACTGTCATTGGGTCGAATACCCCAGCTGGCATCTTAGTGGATGGACAGGTCGATGGTGGTATCAGCAATACCGGCACTATTACCGCTGCCGGTGGGGCCGCTGTGAGTGTCTGGGGGGTGGTGACTGGTGGCATCAGCAATGTCGGAACTATGACAGGTCTCGGTGCGCTCCGTATCAACGGTAGCGGTAGCGTCGATGAGATCATCAACAGCGGCACTCTTGCTGGTACCGGTGTCGATGCGGGAGGGCTGGTGCTATCATCTGCTGCTGACGTTGAAACTGTCGTCAACTTAAGCACCGGTGACATCACCTCAGACTTTGGTTCGGCCATGTATCTACGCGGCACCGTGGGCACTATCGACAACCAGGGCCGTATCGATGGCGCCATCAGTGGTGTACATATCACCGGAGGCGCTACTGTTACTGATGCGTTCAGCAACAGCGGCACGATCCAGGGGAATGACCAGGCGATACGGGTGACGACCGCCGACTTCGTGGCCCCCACAGTGGTTGCTCTGCAAAACAGCGGTCTGATCAATCTTGGCGACGCGGATGGCGATGCGATTGTCGTCGATGGGGCCGAGGGCAATGTGGGTTTTGGTCTCAATAACAGCGGCACTGTTGCGAGCGGTACCGACAGCGGCAGCGCTTTTGTGATACGGAACGATGGCATGACCGGCGATATCGTTAACGCCGAGGGCGGCATCATCACTGCCGCCGATTACGGGCTGTATATCATCGCCAGCAGTCTGACCGGAGATTTCACCAACAGCGGTAGCCTCACTGCCAGCAGTGGCGTGGTATTGACGTCGGCGACCATGACCGGTGATCTCGATAATCTGGGCAGTATCACCGCCAGCGACCGCGCCATCGATCTCAGCAACAGCAGCGTGACCGGCAATATCAGCAACAGCGGCAGCTTGAGTGGCAGCGAAGGAATTTATCTGGCCGCGGGCACCGTCAATGGCAGTATCAGCAACAGCGGCACTATCACCGGTTCCAACTATGCCATACAGCTTGATGCAGCGAGCAGCGTGACCGGTGGTATCAGTAACAGCGGGCTGTTGGATGGCGCGGTGGAGCTGGCCGATGCCACGCTGACCCTGACCGGCAGCAGTGGCCGCATAACCGGTGCGGTCACCGGTTCGGTCAATTCCACCGTGATGCTCAACGGGGATTTCACCACAGAAAATACCTTTAATATCGGGCATTTCGAAATCGCCGACGGCGCTTCGCTGGATATGCGCCACAGCATCAGTGCCAGCAGCCCCACGACTTTCGTTAACGCCGGCACGCTGATTGTTAATGCCGACCAGGCGCCAACGATTACCGGTAATTTCAGTCAATTGGCCAGTGGTATCTTGCAGATTGGTGCCGTGAGCAGCAGCGAGTACGGCCAGTTGACGATCGACGGTACGGCCACCTTACCCAGCGATGCCAAAATCTTCGTCGATGTGGCATCGGTGAATACCCTGGCTGGCAACGAAACACTGGCAGATGTGCTGTCGGCCACCAGCCTGATCTCGGACGGCAGTTTTGTGGTGACCGATAACTCGGCCATGCTGGGTTTTACCGCTGTACTGGATGGCAATACTGTCGACCTGGTCAGCGAGGTTGTTCTGTCGGCCACTCAGGCCGTGACTGCCCAGAGTAATTCTCCAGCCTATGCCGCCGCCGCGGTTCTCGATGATCTGATGGACGCCGGTGGCGGTTCTGCCGATATGGCGGCAGTGATCACTACACTGGCCATGCAGCCCAGCCTGCAGGCGGTATCGCAGGCGGTGACAGAAACATTGCCGTTGCTTAATGGTGACGCGGGCATGGCAACACGCTATGCCCTGGCGGCCACCAACCAGATTGTCCAGCAGCGCATGGCGTCTTACAGTGATCGCCAGATCGGTGATGAGCTGATGGTGGATCGCTATCTGTGGGCGCGGCCCTTTGGTGGCTGGGGCGATCAGGATGGCAGTGGCCACGTTGCAGGGTTTGAGTCCGACTCGCAGGGGGTGATTATCGGTGCGGATGGCGCCCTCTCGGCGAGCACCCGTCTGGGGGTGGCGGTTTCCTACGCCGAAACCGATGTCGATAGCGATTCCACTATGGCGCCGCATCGACTGGATATCGAATCCTGGCAGCTGTATGCCTATGGTAATCACGCGCTGGGCGTTGCCACCGAACTGAATGTGCAGCTGGATATCGGCCATCACAATCTGGATGGTCTGCGCAGTATGCCTACCTTCAGTCGCGAGGCGCATGCTGATTACGATAGTTTGTCCTACCACTTCAGTGTTGGCGCCGCGCAGCTGTTCACTCTCAATACCAATAATGTGCTGAGCGCATCGCTGCGCGCCGAGTATCTGCTGGTCGACAGTGACAGCTATACCGAAAGCGGTGCCGGGGCGCTGAATCTGGTGGCCTCCGGTCAAGACAGCGAAGAGTTGGTGCTGTGGCTGGGTGCCACTCATAACTATCAGCTCAATAATTCCACGCAGTTCAGCATGGGGCTGGAGGCGGGTTACGACACGCTCGCCGAGCAGCAGTCGATCCGGGTGCGTTATGCCGGGGGTGGCAGTTCGTTTGTCAGCCACGGTCTGGATCCGGACCCGTGGCTGGGGCGTGCCAGTGTGCAGTTACTGCACCAGGTATCGGATGCCACCGATTTTAGTGTCACGGTCGAGGGCGCGATGCGCGACGACTATGTTTATGGCTCGCTGTCTGCCCGGGTACGCTGGGTATTTTAACGTCACTACATGAGCGCTTGATGGCCCTCCTGGGAGTTAAAGTTTAGTATCGCCGCTTTAGTGCCACAGGACATAGGCTCGCAATGCCTGCCCCTCGGTGGATGGTATCCCGTGGGGCTGACCAACTGGTGTTGCGCACACAGAAAAGAACGGGCCATTAGGCCCGTTTTTTTTGCCCGCTGCGGATGTGTCCGCGGCGTTCTCTGATGGTGCTGCCGGTGTCTTTTTGCCCTGATTTCAGGCAGGTGTGGTCAGTGCTCCAATGGCCATAGCCACTGGCATCAATCGGTGCCTGATCCCTGTTGTATGGCACAAAACCTGCTCCCTGAAACCCTGAGACGGATCGGGTGGTTTTCCTCCCGCAACAGCAAAGACAGGGTTTACATAGATTATGGTTAAGCAGCTTTATATCAACGGTGAGTGGCGTAATGCTCAGTCTGGCCACACCTTTGACGTTATCAATCCCGCCGATGAGTCGGTTATCGCCACCGTCGCTGCAGCGCAGCCGGAAGATGTCAGTGCTGCAGTGGCGGCTGCACGACAGGCGTTTGATGAGGGGCCGTGGCCACAGTTAAGTGGTGCTGAGCGCGCGCACTATTTGCGTGGAATCGCCAATGTCATCCGGCAGCGCCTGCCGGAGATAGCGCGGTTGGAGGTGGCGGACAATGGTAAGCCGCTGCCGGAAGCCGAGTGGGATATCGAAGACACCGCCGGCACGTTTGATTTCTATGCCGATCTGGCTGAAGCGATGGATCAGGCAGAGGAAGAGGTGGTTGAGCTTCCGGACGATCGCTTCACCTCCCGGGTGGAGAAGGAGCCGGTGGGTGTGGTGGGGGCGATTATTCCCTGGAACTTCCCCATGCTGATGGCGTCCTGGAAGGTGGCGCCGGCGCTGGCGGCGGGCTGTACGGTGGTTCTGAAGCCGTCAGAGGTGACGCCACTGACGGCGCTGATCCTCGCGGAGATTGCCGATGAGGTGCAGCTGCCCGCTGGCGTGCTGAATGTGATTACGGGCACAGGGCCGGAGGCGGGGGCGCCACTATCGGATCATCCCGATGTGGATAAGCTGGCCTTTACCGGTTCTGTAGCCACCGGCTCTGCGGTGATGCAGGCAGCGGCGAAAAACATCAAGGCGGTCAGCCTGGAGCTGGGCGGCAAGTCGCCCTTTATTATCTTTGACGATGCCTCAGTGGATGCCGCCGTTGAGTGGATTCTGTTTGGTATTTTCTGGAATCAGGGCGAAGTCTGTTCTGCTACGTCGCGGGTGCTGGTGCATGAAAACCTCTATGAGCGCTTGTTGGCCCGGCTGTTGGAAGAGACGGCGAAGATCACTATTGGTCCCGGACTGGAGCCGGGGGTCTTGCTCGGGCCGCTGGTCAATCGCACCCAGTACGAGAAGGTACTGGCCGCCATTGGGCGGGGCGTGGAGGAGGGGGCGACTCTGCTCTGTGGTGGCAAGCGTCCGGCGGCCTTTGCCAAAGGCTATTACCTGGAGCCGACCATCTTTGCGGATGTGGATGAATCCAGCTGGATCTGGAAGGAAGAGATTTTTGGCCCGGTGGTATGCATCAAATCCTTTTTCGATGAGGCGGAAGCCGTGCGCCTCGCCAACGATTCCCGCTTTGGCCTGGCGGCGGCGGTGATGTCGAACGACAAGGCCCGCTGCCAGCGGGTGTCGCGCAGACTGCGGGCGGGTATCGTCTGGGTCAACTGTTCCCAGCCCACCTTTACCCAGGCACCTTGGGGCGGCTTCAAGCAGTCCGGTATCGGCCGGGAGTTGGGTCGCTGGGGGTTGGAGAGCTATCGGGAAGTGAAACAGATTACCGAGTATGTCAGTGATGAGCCCTGGGGCTGGTACCTGAAACCCTGATTGAAACAGTCTCGCCGCCCGCAAGCGGTACCGTGTCCATACTGATGGACTGAGGAGGCAGTCTCTCTCAAAGATTGGTAAAGCTGGTTGTGCCTGCTGAAGATTTTGGATTTTATAGAGGTATAGTGTAAAAGTGCTTCGGTAACTGAGCGCTTTTCTCGTTCCTGTTTCCGCTCTGTCTCTGTTGTGATGCGGATATAACGATAATAATTTGCAAGCTCTTCAGGGTCAGTGGCGCATAAGGTGTAGTCCGAAGTGCCGGGCCAGAATCAGCTCTGTCATCCTGACGCGGCTTTCGGCGCCCCAGTCGCTTGCTGTGGCAGGCTGTGGACTGCCCTGAATGGCCTTTGCCTTTGAGTGGGGACTCATCTCATGCGCGCTGAAGTAAATTCTTCGGGAGCCGCTGCCTCCATTAGTCATTCCTATGGTGTCGCCTGGTACACCACCATCCTCATGGCCGTGTTGTATTGGCTGTCCATTCTTGACCGCTTCATCATCTCCCTGTTGGTGGACCCTATCAAACAGGACCTCGGTATCAGTGATGTGCAGTTCGGGATGTTGCACGGGCTGGCGTTTGCGGTGACCTTTTCAATCTTCGGTTTGTTGGCGGGTATTCTGGCGGATCGCTATTCGCGGCGGGTCATTATCTGGTGCAGCGTTACTGTCTGGTCCCTGAGTACGGCGTTGTGCGGGGCAGCCCACAGTTTCTGGCAGTTGATGCTGGCGCGAGTGGGGGTGGGCGCTGGTGAAGCGGGCCTGAACCCGGCGGCCACCTCCATGATCACGGACCTGTTTCCCAAAGAGCGGCTGACCAGTGCCATGGCGGTCTACTCGCTGGGGGCATCGGTGGGCAGTGGTTGCGCCTATCTGTTTGGTGGCTTGCTGATTACCAGTGTGGCCGCCGCGGAGTCTGTGGCGTTACCCCTGATCGGTGAAGTGAAACCCTGGCAGATGGTGTTTTTCATTATTGGATTGCCCGGCGTATTGATTGCGCTGTTGAGTTTTACGGTGCCTGAGCCCGTGCGCACCGGTGAGGTCCGCGCCGTGAAGGCCGGAGAGAAACTCAATATCCTCAGCGGTTATGGTGAGCTGATTCGCTTTATGAAAAGCAAGCGGGCATTTTTCATTACCCATTACCTGGGCTTTGGCCTGGCTTCCATTGTATTCTCGGGCTGCGGTGCCTGGTACCCGGCCCATATCGGCAGAACCTTTGGCTGGGATGCGGCGCAGATCGGGCTGGCGCTGGGCGTTATGCTGGTGGGGGCGGGTATCATCGGCAAGTTACTGTGCGGTTTTTGTGTGGACTGGCTCTATCGGCGCGGCTACCGCGATGCACAGTTCCGCTGGTATGCCGGTTGCCTGTTGGTAGCCATGCCGGCCGGTGCCCTGGCCACCAGCAGCAACAACCCCTGGGTGTTTTTTGCCGGGATGACGCTGTTCCTGATGCTCCTGTCGCCACTGGCGGCCGTGTATATTTCGTCGCTCAACCTGGTGACACCCAATAAACTGCGGGGTGCCGGTGTTGCGTTTTATTCCACGACGGTGGGCCTGGTGGCGCTGAGCCTGGGCCCCTTTCTGGTGGCGGCGATTTCCGATTATGTCTTCGGCGGGAATGCCATCGGTCTCGGTATGGCCTCCATGATGCTGTTGTTCTGTCCTGTGGCTGCGGTACTGTTGTTCCTCGGTATGAAAGCGATGCGGGCCTCGGTTCTGGAGTAGATGGCTGCTGGAGTGGGGTGACAGCGGATAAAACCAGGGGTGCTATCCGCTGCCTCTATTAAGCCCAACAGGTTTAACTGTGGGATTGCGGCGCCACTATACTGGGGTTAACAGTCCTGGTTGCGAAAACGGGGAGGTGGTTATGTTGCACCCTGACTTCAAAAATGGCGAACAGCTGGACCTGCACTACGCCTTGTCACTGTTTGTCATGGTGATGGGCTTTCTGTTCTATATCGATGCGACGCCAGGTACCCACGCACTGGTGGCGGAGCTGACTATGTTGGCGGGTCTTTTCTGGTTCGCTGGTCATTACCTGTGGAGACACTGGCGGCCGTCGCACTAGTTGGCGACGGCGCCGGGTAAGCTTAACGCGGGAACAGCAGGATCACGTTGAACCGCAATCCCCAGTCAGGCGCATTGGATGGCGCCTCTGCGTAGTACCTCAGCCCCCCACCGAGCTGCACCATCTGGCTGCCGATGGTGGTCACTTTATTGACCTGGAAATTGATCGGCACGGTCCATTGATCGGCTTCGTGATCGTAGGTGGATTCGGTGTTAAGCGCATAGGTCCAGCCGCCGCCCGCGCCATAGACCAGGAAAGGTTGCAGGAAGGTAGAGCGGACATCAGCGCGATTGTCTTCACCGGCGACATCACGGATATGGTTCGCCAGTGCGCCATAGGTCCATGGGCCGGCCTGCATCAGGGCGACTGCGGTGGCGCCGGCTCCCCACTTCTCCGCGCTGAGGCTGTCGTTGGAGCCTGTCGGCAACAGGAATGCCGGGCCTACGCCCCAGATCATGCCGCTGGACGTGGGAGCCTTGGGAGAGAAGAAAAAGCTCTGTACCGTGTCGCCGGTACCCGTCTGGGACATTCCCCCGTCATTAACAAAATCATCCTGGTAGACCAGCGGCAGAATGGTGCGTGAAATCAGGTTCCAGTCTTCGCTGAGGTCGAAAGGGATCACCGGCTGGACATTGAGGGTGTAGCGGAAGCCGTCGTCGTCGACGCCACCACCAAAATCAAAGTTATTCTGAAACGGTACGCTGATGAGGGCGGCCACCGGGTTGGCCAGCTGTTTGGCAATATCGTCCGGGTTTTTGGCCTGTGCCAGTGAGAAGGGCAGGCTGGTGGTTACCGCCAGCAGAAGGTAGGTATAGATTGAACGCATTGCATCGCATCCTGTGTGGCTGTCCTGGGTCCTTGGGCGACAGCGCCAGCGTGGGGATGTCGCGCGGGCAAGCATAGCACGCCCGCTCCAGGGACCGCACGATTTGTGCGGACCGCTACCGACAGGACCGTCAGCCCCGGGGTCAGCGACTTACGGTGCAACTGATATCGGCGTTGCGCAGTTCGTAGCTTTTCAGCTGCGGGTTCCAGCTCATGTCGGGCTCGTGTTCCAGCTTGAGCCCGGGGATGCGGAACAGCAGATCGAGAAAGATGCGGGTTTCGTGCAGCGCCACCTGCCAGCCCGGGCAGCTGTGGGGGCCATCACCGAAGCTCATGTAGCGGCCGGTGGCCTGCAGCCGCTGAGCGCGATCCGGGTCTACGGAGAAGGGGCATTCGCCGGCCATCTCTTCGCTGACGTTAATGCGGCGTATATCGATACCGTAGGTTTCACCGGCGGGTTGCGCTCCTTCTTCCAGCCCCGTGACCTCCTCATCCACCTTGCGGTGAATCATGGCGGCGACGGGTTCCAGACGCAGTATCTCCAGCAGAATATCCAGCTGGCCCTTGTTGTCGCTTGCGAGGTAGCGCTGGCGCAGCTCTTCATCTTCAAACAGGTACCAGGAACACATGGTGATGAACTCCCTGGTAGTGAGCATGCCGGCAGTGCCGTAGGTCAGGCACTCAACGATAATGGCTTTGGTGGGGTAGCCCTCTTCGAGGTAGAAGGAGATCGCGTCGTTGCGTGGATGCGTCTTGCGAGCCTCGATGGCGGGTTTCACATCACGCCAGAAGAAGTTCATGGTATGGAAGGTCTGTTTTGCCCGCAGCAGCAAGCGCGGCAAGCCGGGTTTGGATTGCGCCAGGGAGCTGTGCAGCACCCGCTGGATGCGCTTGGCTCGAGCCGCCTGGTCACTGTTGGTGAGCCCCAGGATCTCTCCTACGACTTCTATCGCCAGTTGAAAACTGATGTTCTCCAGCTTGGCCTGTCCCTCCTTCTGAAATCCCTGCAGCAGCTCTGTGGCGATACGCTGCATGATTTCCGTGTGCTGTTCCGCGACCGCCTTGGGAGAGAGAAAACGACCGGTCTTCTGGCGTTTGTTGAAATGCTCTTTACCGTCGAGAAAAAACACCGGCGCGTGCTGGGGATCGTCAAAGTGCAGCTGGTCTGCTCCGGCGCCAGCCTGCAGAGCGTACTTGCTGCGCAGCACTTTGCGGGCAATGGACGCCGATTTTACCCAATGGGCACCGGCATCCGGTTCGGTATTGCGGGTTGCCAGGGCAGCTGATTTGCGGCGGTCCACATTTTGGTGGCCATCGCCATCCGGGCGGTGCACGGGGCAGGTGGATTCAGTCATCAGGGATCTCGTTATGGTTATGATCGCAATGAGCTAATCATCCTGCCAAACCTGCATTGGTGTCAATGTTATGACATCAATATAAGTGGGGGATCTAACAGCAAGTCTGCAAAGAGCCGTTGGTTCAGGGGGCGGGACAATACGAATCCCCTGTCGTCGAGAGCGCAGCGCGGCGACCCATGTCCGGAACAGGTCTGGAAACTGTGCCACACATGGATCACCACGGCGTCAAAAGATGCGCCGGGCGATGACGGGTTGGGAGTAACAGCGCTTTCAATTTGCAGGTAACAGCGACGCAATACCGGCGTCGCTGCCACCAAACTCCTGCAGTGCGTCCAGCAGTGCCTGCCACATATAGGTAGCAGAGGTGCAGTCGCTGAGAATGGAAAACACGGGTACGCCCTGCAGTTCGTGACTCACTACAATGGCGCTGACCCGGGCCACGGAAGTCATGGCCAGGGCGCCGGGGCCAAACACCGATTCGCGCATATCCACACCGCAGAGCTTGGCCATCACCGCACTGCGGCATTCTCCGCTGAGCACAAACCAGCTGTGGCTGTGCTGACAGCTGAGGGGGTAACAGCCGGCACTGGCGGGGGCGCTTTGCAACTGTTTTGCCAGTGTACTGTTGTCCCGCAGCGGGTTGCCCAGAATCCAGAGCTCGCTGTTGCCCAGGCGCAGGACCAGTTCGCCGTCGCGGGTGGTCACAGATTGGTTGGCCTGTGCTGGCAGCGGCAGCTGCTGCTGCCCCAGCCACTGGCTGGCGGTGCGTCCCCGCACGCCGCTACGGAAAGTGGCAGAGAGGTCCAGCAGCGCGCTCTGTTGCAGTTGCGCCCTGCTTTCCGTGTCTGTCACCTGCAGGGCAATGGCAGCGCCGTCCCGCTCGGCAAACAGTGCACCCGCCTGTTGCCGGTAGATGGGGCTGCGTTTGCTGAACACGACCGGGCTTGGGGTATCGATTTTCAACTGGCTCATGACTCAGAGCTCCTGTCTGGCGTTATCGGCGTCGTAGAAGGGCAGGCTTACCACTTCGGCGGTAACACTCTTGCCGCCATCAACGCGGATATGAATGTGACTGCCGGGGGTGGCATCCTGCACGGCGGCGTAGGCCATGCCGATAATGCCGCCCATGGTGCTGGAGTATTCACAGGAGGTGACGTTGCCGGTGACGTCATCGCCGCGCAGCACCAGGTGCCCCTCCTTCGGCCGTGGGCTGTCAGCGGGCAGGCGGAAGCCCACCAGCTGACGCTTCTGCGGCAGCGACATCATGATGTCCACCGAGCGGCAGCCAACAAAGAAAGGTTTCTTGCGGTTTACTGCCCACTCCAGTCCCACTTCTCCCGGGTGGCTCATGCCATCAGTATCCTGGCTGACAATGATGTGACCTTTTTCCAGTCGCAGCAGGCGCTGGCTCTCCACGCCGAAGGGACGGATCTGCCAGGGCTTGCCCGCTTCCAGCAACAGGTCCCACAGGGCTTCGCCGTAACTGCTGGGGACGTGAATTTCATAACCCAGCTCACCCACAAAACCGACCCGCATCATGCGCGCCGGGATGCCACTGATGGTGCCTTCGCGGTAGGCCAGGTAGGGGAAGCCCTCGGGACTCAGGTCCACATCCTCTACCAGCTGTTCCATCACCTTGCGGGCATCGGGACCGGCGACGTTAACAGCCGCATAGGCGGAGGTGACGTTGTAGATGTCCACGTCCAGACGCCACTGGGCGTTCCAGCGGGTCATCTCGCGATAGACCGCGTCGGCGCCACTGGTGGTGGTGGAGACGTAGAAGTGATCTTCGGCCAGGCGGCTGGCGACACCGTCGTCCACCACCACGCCCTGTTCATTGGTGAACACTGCGTATCTGGTACGACCCACCGGCTGCTTGAGAAAGGCAAAGGTGTAGATGCGGTTCATAAACTCCGCCGCATCCGGGCCGCGCACCTCGATGCCGCCGAGGGTGCTGACATCAATGACGCCCACCTTGCTGCGTACGTGCTGCGCCTCTTCCTGTACCCTGCGGTCTCGCTCAACGGCGGGGCCATAGTAGGCGGGACGCTGCCAGCTGCCGGCGGGCATCATCTGCGCGCCCATCTCCAGGTGCCGGTGATGCATGGCGGTCTGGCGGTAGGGGCTGAAAATACGGCCCGCCACGTGGGCGAGTTTTTCTGCATGAAACGGTGGTCGTGCAGTGGTGACACCGGTTTCGGTCACCGTGCGGTCGGTGGCGTCGGCCACCAGGCGCGCGGTGGGCAGTGCCGAGTGGCGGCCCTGTGAGGGACCCATACCGACGGTAGAAAAACGTTTTACCAGCTGGATATCGCGGTAGCCCAGTTTGGTGGCATTGACGATATCTTTGGCCTGCAGGTCCTCGTCGAAGTCGACAAACTCCTTGCCTTTCGGGTGGGGGAAGATGGGCCACTCGGGGTTGACCACGCGGTCGCAAGTCACGGGTTCAGCAACGCTGTCACTGAGGCCCAGATTGACCAGCGCCTGCGTCGCCGCGCGCACGCCATCGGCCAGTACCTTGTCGAGGCTGTGCATGCCGTTGACCGAGCCGGCGATGTGCAGGTGATCCGGCAGCTTCGACAGCGAGAAGGCGCAGCGCTCGTCGCTGTAACTCAGTTGCGCACCGGCCTGACACAGCAGCTGATAGGCAGGCATATAACCGCCGGACATGCACAGCAGGTCGCAGTCGATCAGGGTGCTGTGGCTGTCCACCTGGCCACGACCGCTGATGCGCCGGATGTCGACGCCGCGGATGTGTTTGTTGCCTTTTGTGGCCAGTGCTTCGAAAACGGTCGAATGCTGCATAAGCGGAATCTGCTGCCCGGCCAGTGCCTGTGCCAACACCGGATTGTGCAACTCGGGACGCAGGTCTACTACGGCGGCCACGTCCACACCCTGGGCGTGCAGCATCAGGGCGGTGCTGTAGCCTTCGTCGTTGCCGGTAAGTACCACGGCACGCTGGCCCGGTTTTACCGCGTGCCAGCTCATCAGGCGCTCGGCGGCGCTGCACAGCAGGATGCCGGGCAGGTCGTTGTTGCGGAACACCACGTGCTGCTCATAGGCACCGCTGGCGACGATGCACTCGCGGGCGCGCACCTTGTGCATGCGGTTGCCCTGGATCACCGGCAGGTAGTTGTCAGTAAACCAGCCGTTGCAGGTGGCGTTGAGCATAACGTCAATATTGGGCGCGTTTTCCACCTGGGTGATCAGGGCTTCCCTCTGCGCGCGAGTGCTCTCACCATCGGCCTCAAACTGGTGATAGGAGAGGGCGCCGCCCAGCAGGGATTGTTCTTCCACCAGCAGTACCGATACCCCGGCCGCGGCAGCGGTCAATGCGGCCTGCATACCCGCAGGGCCGGCGCCCACAACCACAACATCGTAGAAGCGATACTCCTTGTCGTGGTATTGCGGTTTGAAATTGAGATCGGCGTGACCGAGGCCGGCGGTTTTACGGATAAACTTTTCCCACTGGTCCCAAACGCCCAGCGGGCGGAAAAAGGTGCGGTAGTAAAAGCCCACTGGCAGGAAGCGCCCCAGCAGGCCCAGCGCGGCACCGCGGTCGTTGTCGAGCGAACCGGAGTAGTTCTGTCCCTCCACCCGCAGGCCTGCGGTGAGCGGGAAACGATCCGCCAGCGCGTTGGGCTCGTCCGGCAGCTGCACCAGGGTGTTGGCGTCCTGACCTGCCATGGTCAACGGGCCGCGGGGGCGATGGTATTTGAACGAGCGCGACAGCAGCCAGCGCTGGTTGGCGAGCAGGGCACTGGCAACCGAGTCGCCGGCCAGGCCTTGATAACGCTGCCCGGCAAATTCAAACCCGAGCGGTTGGTCGCGGTCGATCAGCAGCCCCATCGGGGCGGGTAAACGTGTGCTGGTCATGCGGCGGACACCTCCGGGTTGGGGGCGAATTCGACACGCTCCTTAAAGAGTTCGGAGGGATCAAAGGTGCGTACAATATCGTCTGTGGCGGTATGGCGTTCGGCGATAAACCAGTAGCCGGAAGGGGCGTGCAACCACCACTCCTGCACCAGGCCGATCTGGTTGTCGTGAAAGAAAACGTATTCTGCCCACTCTTCATCACTGCACAGATTAGGCTCGGGCATCTGACGCACTTCACCACCGTAGACAAATTCGCTGATGTTGCGTGGACCGTTTAACGGACACTGCATAATTTTCATAATCGTCTCCTCGCAGCGGGCACTGTTAGTGGCTGGCCGCGGTTGCACCCATTTCGTTGACCTGACGGAAACTGCGGAAGCGCTCCATGGCAAAGGGCTCAATCAGCTCCGGCACCTTGCCGCCGCTGGCCACCAGTTGCGCCATGGTCCAGCCGCAGATGGGAGTGGCCTTGAAGCCCCATGTACCCCAGCCGGCGTCGAGGTAGTAGTTGTCCACCGGGCTCAGTCCCATGATGGGACTGTAGTCGGAGGTCATGTCGGTGAGACCGGTCCACTGCCGCATCAGCCGCAGGTTGGCCATAAACGGAAACAGCTCCACCGCATGCGCCAGCAAACTCTCTTTCAGGTCCAGTGTGGATCGCGTGTTGTAGAGCGGGTAGGGATCGGAGCCGCCGCCAAACACCAGCTCGCCGCGACCGGTTTGCTGCACGTAGCAGTGCAGTGCCGGGGAGCTCACCAGCGGGTTGAGAAACGGTTTTACCGGCTGGGTCACCATCGCCTGCAGTGGGTAGGTGAGGATCGGCATGCGGAAGCCCGCCTTGGCCGCCAGCAACGAACTGTGACCTGCAACCGCCTGTACCACGCAACCGCACTGCACGGTGCCGCGATTGGTCTTCACGGCGCGTACGGTGTTGTTCTCCACTTCGAAGCCGGTGACTTCGGTGAGCTGGTGCAGCTCCACGCCGCGCTGGGTGGCGCCCTTGGCGTAGCCCCAGGCCACGGCATCGTGACGGGCGGTGGCGCCGTCTTTGTGCCAGAGACCGGCCAGCACCGGAAGGTCACCGGGGTTCATGTTGAGTGTGGGTACCAGCTCGCGAATCTGTTGCGGGTCGATCAGTTCGGTATCGCCGCCGAAGTGGCGATTGATCTCGGCGCGCTGGCGGAAGGCGCGAATGGCCGAGTCAGTGTGCGCCAGGGTCAGCTGACCGCGGCGCGAGTACATGATGTTGAAGTCAAACTCGTTGGAGAGTCCCTTGAACAGTTTCACCGACTCGGTGTAGAACTTCACCCCTTCCGGCGTCAGGTAGTTGGAGCGGATGACTGCGGTGTTGCGCGCGGTGTTGCCGCCCCCCAGGTAACCTTTTTCCAGAATGGCCACGTTGGTGATGCCGTGGTACTTGGCCAGGTAGTAGGCCGTGGCGACACCATGGCCTCCGCCGCCCACGATCACCACATCGTAATGACGCTTGAGGTCTGTGGGCTTGGGCAGGTCCGCGTCCTTTTCGAACGGGTAGTCGTCGCGCAAACCGTATTTCAGCAGTGAAAAGGGCATATCAACTCCGCTGTGCTGTTTGGGCAATGGCCGCTGTCAGGGTGTTCTGCATCAGGCAGGCGATAGTCATGGGGCCCACGCCACCGGGGACCGGGGTAATGGCGCCGGCTTTGGCTTCCACATCCGCATAGTGCACATCGCCCACCAGTTTGCGCTGGCCGCCCAGCTCAATGGCGTTGATGCCCACGTCGATCACCGTGGCACCGGGTTTGATCCAGCTGCGGTTGACGAACTCCGGCACACCGATGGCAGCCACCACAATATCCGCTTCTGCACAGAGTGCAGGTGCGTCGACGGTTTTCGAATGCACGATGGTGACCGTGCAGTTGGCCTGCAGCAGCAGCGCGGCCATGGGTTTGCCCACAATATTGGAGCGTCCGATCACCACCGCGCGCTTGCCGCTCAGGTCGCCCAGGGTTTGCCTGAGCATGATCATGCAGCCCAGCGGTGTGCAGGGCACCAGTTGCGGTTGGCCGGAGGCCAGCGCGCCGACGTTGAGCGGATGGAAGCCATCCACGTCCTTGTCGGCACGGATACGGGCAATCACTGAACTCTCATCCAGTTGTGGCGGCAGCGGCAGCTGCACCAGTATGCCGTGCACACTGTCGTCACTGTTGAGCTCGTCGATGACAGCGTCCAATTCCGCCTGGGTGGTGTCGGCGGGCAGGCGCCGTTCGATGGAGTGGATACCCACCTCGCCGGCACGCTTCACCTTGTTGCGCACGTAGACGTGGCTGGCGGGGTCGTCGCCCACCAGTACCACCGCCAGCGCCGGCGCAAAACCGTGTTGCGTCATAAACTGATCGACACCGGCGGCTACGTCGTCAATGACTTGCTGTGAGATGACTTTTCCGTCTATTCGCGTCGCCATGACGGTACTCCTATTTGAAGACCACAGTGCGGGCGCCGTTGAGGAACACACGGTGCTCAACGTGCATCTTCACGGCTTTTGCCAGCGCCACGGTTTCGGTATCGCGACCCACGGCCACCAGCGCATCGGCGCTGTAGGTGTGATCCACCGGCTGCACTGACTGCTCGATGATCGGACCCTCGTCCAGGTCGGAAGTGACGTAGTGGGCCGTGGCTCCAATCAGTTTGACGCCGCGCTCATGGGCTTGGTGGTAGGGCTTGGCGCCCTTGAAACCGGGAAGGAAAGAGTGGTGAATATTGATGGCGCGGCCGCTCAGCTCCTTGCACAGCGAGTCGGAGAGAATCTGCATGTAGCGCGCCAGTACCACCAGCTCGGTGCCGGTGTCGTTAACGATATCCAGCAGCGCTTTCTCCTGCTCCGGCTTGTTCTCCTTGGTCACCGGCAGGTAGATGAAGCGGATGCCTTCGCGCTCCGCCAGCGGACGCAGGTCCTTGTGGTTGGAGACAATGGCGGTGATCTCCATGTTCAGTTCGCCCTTGTGCAGGCGATAGAGCAGGTCCACCAGACAGTGGTCAAACTTGCTCACCATGATCAGGGTTTTGGTGGGCGCACTGGCGGGCATCATCTCCCACTGCATGTCAAAACCCGCGGCAACCTCGCTGAACTCGCCCTGGAAATCTTCCACGGTGTAGGCGCCGTCTACGGCGTGAAAGCGGCAGCGGGTAAAAAACTGCTCACTGTCGGGATCGTCGTACTGACTCATCTCGCTGATAAAGCAGCTGCGTTGCGCCAGGAAGGTGGTTATGGCGGCAACAATGCCGACGCCGGCGGGGCAGCTGGCTTTGAGAATAAACTCCTGCTTGATTGTGTTATCACTGGCCATCACTAAAACCTCGTAATCTTTCTTCAATCGTGTCGTTGAATGAAATTGGTTGCCGTTCTGAAAATGCCTGGCGCTGGTTCGCCCCGGTTGGGTTGTTACTCCCTGGCTGGAAGCGGCTCGCCATTGGTCTTGCTAATCAACCTGAACTCCGTCATCGCGAGCGCAGCGCGGCGATCTATGCGTGTTGCTGCCCAATCCAAATTCCGTCATCGCGAGCGTAGCGCGGCGATCCATGTCTGCCACCGGGTGCTCAACACGGTGCCAAACATGGGTTGCTTCGGCGCTGAAAGGCGCGCCTCGCAATGACGGGGGCAGTAATTACTGCCTGGTACGGGCTCGCAGCTGTCTCTTAAAAAGATTGCCCCGGAATCCAGCTGGTACCCGCCAGTGGCACCCGCGCCATGGCGGCGGACTCCACAGTCAGGGCCACCAGGTCTTCCGGTTCCAGGTTGCGCAGGTCGTTCTTGCCGCAGGCGCGGGCCAGAGTCTGCGCTTCCAGGGTCAGCACGTTCAGGTAGTTGGCCAGTTTACGGCCGGCCACTACCGGATCGAGACGCTGCATCAGGTCCGGGTTCTGGGTGGAGATACCGGTGGGGTCCTTGCCCTCGTGGTAGTCGTCGTAGTAGCCGGCGGCGGAACCGATCTTGCGGAATTCCTCGTCGTATTTGGGATCGTTACAGCCCAGCGCGATCAGTGCTGCGGTACCGATGGCCACCGCGTCGGCACCCAGTGCCATGCACTTGGCCACGTCGGCGCCGTTGCGGATGCCGCCGGAGACAATCAGCTGCACCTTGCGGTGCATGCCCATCTCCTGCAGCGCCTGCACCGCCTGCGGAATGGCCGCCAGGGTGGGGATGCCCACGTGTTCGATAAACACATCCTGGGTGGCGGCGGTACCGCCCTGCATGCCGTCCACCACGATCACATCGGCACCGGCTTTCACCGCCAGCTTGACGTCGTAGTAGGTGCGGGTAGCGCCTACCTTGATGTAGATCGGTACCTGCCAGTCGGTGATCTCGCGCAGCTCCAGAATCTTGATGGCGAGATCGTCAGGGCCGGTCCAGTCGGGGTGGCGACAGGCGGAGCGCTGGTCCACGCCCATGGGCAGGGTGCGCATCTTCGCCACGCGATCGGTAATCTTCTGCCCCAGCAGCATGCCACCGCCGCCGGGTTTGGCGCCCTGGCCCAGTACCACTTCGATGGCGTCGGCCTTGCGCAGGTCGTCCGGGTTCATGCCGTAGCGCGACGGCAGGTACTGGTACACCAGCTTGCTGGACTGGCCGCGCTCTTCCGGGGTCATGCCGCCGTCACCGGTGGTGGTGGAGGTGCCCATCAGGGAGGCGCCGCGACCCAGGGCTTCCTTGGCGTTGGCCGACAGGGCGCCGAAGCTCATGCCGGCGATGGTCACCGGAATATCCAGCTCAATGGGCTTCTTGGCGAAGCGGGTGCCGAGGGTGACTTTGGTGTTGCACTTCTCGCGGTAACCTTCCAGCGGGTAGCGGGACATGCTCGCGCCCAGGAACAGCAGGTCGTCGAAGTGGGGCAGCTTGCGCTTGGCGCCGAAGCCGCGAATGTCGTAGATGCCAGTGTCGGCAGCGCGACGGATTTCGGCCATGGTGGTGCGGTCAAATGTGGCTGATTCCCGCAGGCCGGCGTTTACGTCGATATCTTTGCTCATGTTGCTATCCTCAGAAATTCAGTGCGGGATCAGTAGGCCGACGCGTTGTCGACTTTGAAGTTGTAGAGCTGGCGCGCGGAGCCGTAGCGTTTGAAGGCGGCGGGGTCTTCCTCCACTCCAGCGCGGTTCAGCAGTTCGCTCAGCTCACTGATGTGCTCGGGGCGCATCTCTTTTTCCACACAGTCGGCACCGAGGGATTTGACGCTGCCCTTCACATAGATGTGCACTTCGTAGAGGGAGTCGCCCAGAGCATCACCGGCATCGCCGCACACCACCAGGTTGCCCGCCTGTCCCATAAAGCAGCTCATGTGGCCGACGTTGCCTTTCACCACAATGTCCACGCCTTTCATGGAGATGCCGCAGCGGGCACCGGCATTGCCTTCGATCACCAGCAGGCCGCCGTGGGCGGTGGCACCGGCGGCCTGGGAGGCATCGCCCTTGATGCGTACCACGCCGGACATCATGTTTTCCGCCACACCTTGACCGACGTTGCCGTGCACGGTGATGTGGGCTTTCTTGTTCATGCCAGCGCAGTAGTAGCCGGCGTGGCCCTGGATATCCACGGTCAGGTTCTGGTCGAGGCCGCAGGCGATGTTGTGGGCGCCTTTGGGATCGGTGACTACCCATTCACGCTCGGTGCATTCAGCCACCTGGTCGTGCAGGGCCTGGTTCAGTTCGCGCACGCTTTGTTTTTGCAGATCAACGGTTTTCATAATCTTTTCCTGGCTGAATTACTGATCGCGTTCCCACACATAGAGGGTGGCGGGTTCCGGTTCCCAGACCTTGGCGTTTTCAATGCCGGGCAGGGTGGTCAGTGCCTGATACTCCGAGGCCATGGCGACGTAGTCGTCGGTCTCGGCCAGCACCGCGGGCTTACAGGCGATGGGGTCGCGCATCACGGCAAAGCCGTTGCGGGTGCCGATGGCGAAGGTGAAGAAGCCGTCCAGGTCCTTGAGCGCGTGCTCCAGCGCTTCCCCCAGGGTGTCGCCCTGCTTCAGGCGCCAGGTGAGGTAGCCGGCAGCCACTTCGGAGTCGTTTTCGGTTTCAAAACGGATGCCTTCACGTTGCAGTTCCAGCCGCAGGCGGTTGTGGTTGGAGAGGGAGCCGTTGTGCACCAGGCAGAGGTCTTCCCCGGTGGAGAAGGGGTGGCTGCCCTCCATGGTCACAGCGGACTCGGTGGCCATGCGGGTGTGACCGATGATGTGGCTGCCTTGCATGCCCGGCAGGTTGAAGGTTTTGGCGATGTCGGCAGGCAGCCCCACCTCTTTCAGGATTTCGATGGAGCGGCCGGCACTCAGTACCAGTACCTCCGGCGCCTGTTCGGCAATGAATGGCTCCAGCTGCTCGGCACTGGTCTGCACCTTGAACACGGCCACCTTGTTGTTGCTGAACCACTCCACTGGTGCGGCAAAGGCTTCCTTGATACGACCGGCCAGAATCTCCCAATCGTAGTTGATGTCGGGGTGACGCAGGGTCAGCTTGACCCAGTCAGCGGCTACTTCATCGCCGTAGATGGCAAAGCCGGCGCTGTCGGGACCACGATCGGTCATGGCGATCAGCATGGGGGTAAACAGGGCGCCGAGCTCGCTCTCCAGCGCCTTGTTTTTCAGGTAGAGACCAACAATTCCACACATAATTTTCTACTCTCAAAAAACGGGTCAGCGACGGGATCAGAAAAACTCGGCGTACTGCTTCAGTTCCCAGTCGGAAACGTGGCGGCTGTACTCGATCCACTCGGCGCGTTTCACCTTGATGAATTCGCCCACTACTTCCTTACCCAGGCGCTCGGTGAAGAGGGTGTCGGCTTCCAGCGCGTCCAGTGCTTCATTGAGGTTCTGCGGCAGGATGTCGATACCCATGGTTTCGCGCTCGGCGGCGGTCAATGAGTAGAGATTGATGTTTTGCGCGGCGCCCGGATCCAGTTCGCGTTCGATGCCGTCCATACCGGCGGCCAACAGGGCGGCGTGTACCAGATAAGGGTTGCAGCCGGAGTCGGGCAGGCGGAACTCAATGCGGCCGTAGGGAACACGCACCATGGCCGAGCGGTTGTTGTCGCCGTAGGCGATGTAGGCCGGTGCCCAGGTGGCGCCGGAGGCGGAGCCACCCACCACCAGGCGCTTGTAGGAGTTCACGGTAGGCGCGGCGATGGCGCAGAGGGCCTTGGCATGGGTCAGCAGGCCGCCGATAAAGTGGTAGGCCATCTTCGACAGGCCCATACCGCTCTTGTCGCTGGCGTCGTGGAACAGGTTTTTGCCATCGTCGTCGGTGATGGAAAGATGGAAGTGCATGCCGTTACCGGTGCGGTTGGACATGGGCTTGGGCATAAAGGAGCAGACCATGCCGAGGCTGTTGGCGATCTCACCGGCGGCCATGCGCACGAAGGTAAAGCGGTCAGCGGATTCCAGCGCATTGCCGTAGGTGTAGTTGATCTCGAACTGGCCGTTGGCGTCTTCGTGGTCGATCTGGTACACGTCGAAGTCCACCGCCTGCAGGGATTCCACCAGCTGTTCCAGGAACTCGCGGGAGCGGGACAGTCCCTTGTAGTCGTAGCAGGGCTTGGCCAGCACATCGCTGTCATCCACCGGTGCCAGGCCGCCGTCGGCGGTGCGCTGGAAGAGGGAGAACTCGGGTTCCAGGCCGGAGTTGAGAGTCCAGCCGCGGTCTTCCAGCTGCTGCAGCTGCTTCTTCAATACCACGCGGCTGTCGTAGGGGTAGGGTTTGCCGTTGACGTAACCATCACAGACGATACGGGCGTAGCCCGGTTGCCAGGGCACGATGGAGAGGGTGTCGAGATCACCGCGGGCCATGAAGTCCGGGCCGTGGGGCTCCATACCCAGGCCCCAGACAGCGAAACCGGCAAAGCCTGCGCCCTGTTCCACCACATCCATCAGGCAGTGGGCTGGCACCGACTTGGTTTTCGCCACACCGTGGATATCCACAAACTGGGCGAGAATGTATTTGATGCCGTTCTCGCTGATGAAGGTATCGATATCGTTGCTCATTTTTCTGCTCCCGCGGTTGCGTTCATAGGGCTAAAAAGTGGTGCATTTCTTTTCAGTAAATAAACTTTCTTAATGAGAAAGCAAAGGTTGTGCCAATGGTTTTCGTGTCAGGAATATTTATTTCATTGGTCGTAAGTGCCTGATTTCGCTTTAAGTAGAAAACTTTTTTTCATTGTGGGAATATAATTTCGCGCGTAGGTGACAGGCTCGAGAGTCGGGTTTGTGGGCAATCCCGGTGCGGCAGCACTAAAACGGAGCAGGTGAATGCAGGACGAAGCAGGGCAGAAGATGGGCCTCGACCAGTACATTGGTTTGAAGGTGAAGAAAGCCCGCATGAAGCAGGGATTGAAGCTGATTGATGTGGCCAAGATGTCCGGCATCAGTCAGGGGATGGTGAGCAAGATTGAAAATGCGCAGGTCTCCACCAGCCTGGAAACCCTGAGTCGTATCTGTTCAGTGCTGGGGCTGCCAATCTCGCAGCTGTTTGGCGATTACGATCGTCCCGACAGCCGCGCCCAGTTTGTCAAAGCCGGTACCGGTATTGAGGTGGTGCGCCGGGGCACGGATAAAGGCCATACCTACCACCTGCTGAATTACCAGCGCGGCGCCAGCCGCTCTTTTGAGCCCTTCCTTATTAGCCTGGATGATGCCTCGGAGGTGTTTCCTTCCTTTTCACACCCCGGCGAGGTGTTTATGTATCTGCTGGAGGGGCGGGTGAGCTACCGCCACGGCAATCAGGTGTATGACATGGAGCCCGGGGACTCGCTCAGCTTTGATGCCGAGGTACCCCACGGACCGGAGGTGTTGTCCGAGGTGCCGATCCGCTTCCTGTCTATCGTGATCTACGAAAAAGAGGACTGATCCTCCGGTACTGGCAATCCACAGGGTCAGATTGCCAGTGCGCCGATCTCCCCGGTACGGATACGCAGCGCCTGCTGCATGCCGCTCACCAGAACCCGGCCGCTGCCCTGGTCGCAACCGCTGCTGATCAGCTGGATGGCGTCGGCGACCAGGTCTGCCTGGTCCTCCGGCAGTACCAGTTCCACTTTCAGGTGGGGCAAAAAGGTTTGTATAAATGGAGTGCCCCGCACGATGAGCGAGTCCTCCAGTGGGTGGCCAAAGCCTTTCACTTCGCTGACGCTCATGCCTGCGACATCCATGCTGGCCAGCACTTCCCTCACCGCATCCAGCGCGTTGGGTTTGATAATGGCGGTTACAAGCTTCACCGGGGTCCTCCTGCGAAACATCGGCTCGTTATTGTTGCTTTCCCAGCGCCAATGAAATTTTTGTGCCATGGCTGTTTAGATCATGAAAATCAACGGCTTGCTGGTGTTTTGGCGAGCTTGAGCAGAATCGTGGGACAGGGGCCCCGATCACTTTCGGCGCAGGCGGGGGGAGTCTCCGGCGCCATTTGCTCAGTTGCGGTGCGGCGCCGTTCGGCGGTGTTTGGCAGACAACAAAATTTAACACTGTGAATATTTAATATTTTATGAATCATATTCATAATGCCCTGCTAATTTCAGGCAGGGGTGCGCAACGTGGGAGTCCAGGACAGGAAAAAGCGACAGTTCGCTGAGCGCGAGGCGCTGTTCCTCGATCGCGCCTGGGCCATGATCGAACGCGATGGCCTGCTCAACCTGCAAATGGCCCGTCTCGCTGCCGAGTGTGAATACGCAGTTGGCACCCTCTATCTGCATTTCAGCTGTAAGGAAGACCTGCTGGTGGCCCTGGCCACCCGAACGGTGGGTCAGCGCATGGAGCTCTACGAGCGGGCTGCCCTCTGGTCTGCTCCTCACCGCCACCGTCTGCTCGCCATCCTTGTTGCTGAAGTGCTCTACGCCCAAAGTGCACCGGAAAATTTCCGTCTGGTGCAGTACGCTTCCACGCCGGCAGTATGGATGGCAGCGTCTGCGGCCCGGCGCGAGGCAGCGCTGGAGGCATCCAAGCCTTTGGGATCGCTGGTGTTGGGGGTGGCGGCCGCCGCGGTTGCTGACGGCGACGTGAGTTGTTCTGCCCTGCAGCCCCATGAGCTCACCAGCGGTCTCTGGGCCATGACCGAGGGTATGCACGTACTGGTGGGGGCAGCGGGATTGCTGGATGCCCACTCCGTCCCGCGGCCCTACCAACTGTTGCTGGTCAACGCACACGCGTTGCTCAACGGTCTGGGTTGGCAGCCCCTGATAGCCCTGGATGATGAGGCGGCGCAGAAGGCGCTGGCGGAACGAATAGTGTTGGAAGTGTTTCCCGAGCTGGCGCAGGCCGCCTGTGATGCACAACCGCAAGAATAATGTAATTGGGAAGTGATCTATGAATAGGCGCATGAAAGTGTTGTTGGGCATCACCGTTCTGGTGTTTGGTGGCCTGATCGCCGCCAAGGCGATGATGAACCGCTTCATGAACGAGTTTTTCGACAACATGCCGGTTCCGGCGGCCACTGTCTCGTCGGCCGGCGCGGCCGCTGATACCTGGGTGCGCGAGATCACTTCCGTGGGCACTGTAGTGGCCGTGCAGGGTGCCGACCTGACCACCGAGGTGAGCGGTATCATCGAGAAGATTCACTTCGACAGTGGCAGTGCGGTGAAGGCCGGGGACGTGATTGTCAGTCTCGACAGTGCCACCGATCAGGCCGACCTGAAAACCCTGCAGTCCGCTGAGCGACTGGCGGTGCTGGAGCGTGACCGGGTGCGGGAGCTGTGGCAGCGCAAGAGTATTTCCAAGTCGGAATTTGACCGTCGCCAGAGTGAGCTGGAACAGGCAGAGGCACGGGTAGCGGCGCAGCAGGCCCGTATTGAGCAGAAGCGCCTGCGCGCCCCCTACGCCGGTCGGCTGGGGATTCGTCGTATCAACATCGGCCAGTACGTCAACGCCGGTGACCCGATGATCGGCCTGCAGTCCCTGGAGCAGGTGTTTGTCGACTTCACCCTGCCGGAGCAGCGTTTCAGCGATATTCATGTTGGCCTGCCGGTGACTGCCCGTATGGATGCCTTGGCGGATGCGGAATTCACTGGCAAGGTATCGGCGATCGAGCCGGTCATTGACGAGGGCACCCGCAACTTTATGGTACGCGCGGTCTTCGATAACGCCGACCATCAGTTGCGTCCGGGTATGTTCGCACGGGTCGCATTGAATCTTGGCGATGCACGTCAGGTGGTCGTGGTGCCCAAGAGCTCAATCAGTTTCAAGCCCTATGGTAATTCGGTCTATGTACTGACGCCTGCAGATGAGAGCGGTGAAGATGGTCAACCCCTGAAGAAGGCGAGCCAGCGTTTGATCACCACTGGCGAGACCCGTGGCGACCTGATTGAAGTGGAGCAGGGATTGCAGGAGGGTGAAGAGGTGGCTACCAGCGGCCTGCTGAAAATTCGCAGTGGCGGCACGGTGATCGTGAATAACAGCGTGGTACCGGACGCTGAAATAGCGCCGACTCCGGAAAACATGTGAGGAGCCGGTTGTGAAATTTACCGATATCTTTGTCAACAAACCGGTACTGGCGACAGTTGTCAGCCTGGTTATCCTGTTGCTGGGATTGCGTGCGGGAAGTGAGCTGACCGTGCGGGAATACCCGGAGCTGCAGAATGCCAACGTCAATATCTCCACGGCCTATGTGGGTGCCGATGCCGATCTGGTGCAGGGCTTTATCACCACGCCTATCGAGCGTGAGGTGGCCACCGTGGATGGTATCAACTACATCAAATCCTCCAGTGTGGCCGGCGTTTCCACAGTCAGTGCTGTTGTGCGGCTGGATGCCAATCCGGATGTGGTGCTGACCAAGGTGATTGCCAAGGTCAACAAACTGAAAAGTACCATGCCTCCGTCGGCCGAGAACTCGGTGATTGAGCTGCGTATCGGCGACCCGGCTGCCCATGGCTACCTGGCGTTTTTCAGCGACTCCATGGAGATCAACCAGATAACCGATTATCTGGTGCGTGAAGTAGAGCCGCGGATCTCGACGGTACCGGGTATCCAGCGCGCCGAAATTATGGGCGCGCGGACTTTCGCGGTGCGCGCGTGGCTGAAGCCGGAGCGTATGCGCGCGTTCAACCTGACCGCGTCGGATATCAACGAGGCGCTGCGTTCCAACAATGTGCTGTCGGCGGTGGGGTCTACCAAAGGCTCCATGCTGGCCATCGATCTGAAGGCGGATACTGACCTGCGGGATATCAATCAGTTCCGGCGCATGATCGTGCGTGCGGAGAATGGCTCTATCATTCGCCTGGAAGATGTTGCGGATGTGCAGCTGGGCGCCGAGAGTTACGCTGGCTCGGCGCGCTTTAATGGCAAGCAGGCGACGTTTATTGCTGTTTTTACCACTCCGGATGCCAACACCATCGAAGTGCTGGCTGATTTGCGCAAGGTGTGGGATGAGGAGATTGTGCCGCAGTTGCCGGAAGGGCTGGAGGCGGATTTCAGCTATGACAGCTCCACCTATATCCGCGATGCCCTGGACGAAGTGCAGTCCACCATTGTGGAGGCCGTCCTGATTGTGATCGTGGTGATCTTTGCCTTTCTCGGTTCCATGCGCTCGGTGATTGTGCCGGCGGTAGCCGTGCCGCTGTCACTGGTGGGAGCGATGTTCCTGATGTTGCTGCTTGGCTTCTCCCTCAATTTGTTGACGCTGTTGGCGATGGTGCTGGCCATCGGTATCGTGGTGGACGACGCGATTATCGTGCTGGAGAACATTCACCGGCATATCGAAGAGGGGATGACGCCACAGGCGGCCGCCTTGCGCGGCGCCCGCGAACTGGCGTGGCCGGTGGTCGCCATGACCACCACCCTGGTGGCGGTGTACCTGCCTATCGGCTTCCTCAGCGGAATCACCGGTGTTCTGTTTGTAGAGTTCGCCTTCACTCTTGCCGGCGCGGTGCTTATCTCTGGCGTTGTGGCGTTGACGCTGTCGCCCATGATGTGTGCCAAGCTGCTCAAGCCCCATAAGGGAGGCGAAAAGGGTGGCCTGGAAGCGTGGCTGGACAATCGCTTTGAGCGGCTGCAGCACGCCTATCAACGGGATCTGCACTCTACCCTCACGCAGGTGCCGGGTATTATCCTGTTTGGCCTGATCGTGCTGACATCCTGCTATTTCTTTTTCCAGATGGCGCCCAATGAGCTGGCCCCCCAGGAAGATACGGGCCTGGCCTTCTATATGGGCGAGAGTGATCCCGGGGTATCGCTGGAGTACGTGGAGCGTTTCTCCGACAAGGCTTGGGAAATCGATCAGGGCAGCGATGCCATCGCTGGTAACTTCCAGTTCAACGGTGTCAGCCTGACCGCCCCGGGCGCTACCAACGGTGCTTTTGGCGGCATGATTATGGCGCCGTGGAGCGAGCGCGACGAGTCTCTCATCGATGTGCTGAATAACCACATTACACCGGAGTTCTCCAGGGTTGCCGGTTTGCAGGTGGCGGCCATGATCCCGCCGGCGTTGCCCACTGGCGGCACTGGTATGCCCATCGAGTTTGTGGTGCTGAGCACCGCGGCGCCGGAGACAGTGAAGGAGCTTGCGGATCAGGTGCTGGAGAAAGCGCGTGACAGTCGCAAATTTATCTTTCTCAACACCGACGTAAAGATCAACAAGCCCCGCACCGATATTCTTATCGATCGTGACAAGGCGTCGCAGCTGGGTATCGATATGGCGCAGTTGTCGGGGGACCTGTCGTCCATGTTGTCGGGGGGGTACGTTAACCGCTTCTCGCTGGAAAACCGTTCCTACAAGGTGATACCCCAGGTAGAGCGAGCAGAGCGCCTTACGGCGGAGCAGCTGGAGAGTTACTACACCCGCACACAAAGTGGTGACCTGGTGCCGCTCTCCACCATTGTCGCATTGAGGGATTCCGTGCAGCCACAGGTACTGAGCCGCTTCCAGCAGCTCAATGCGGTGAACATCGGTGCGGTACCCCGTCCGGGAGTTGCCTACGGTGATGCATTGGCGGAGCTGGAAAACGCGGCGGCAGAAATCCTGCCGCGAGGCTACACGGTGGATTACGCCGGTCAGTCACGCCAGTTCAAGAGTGAAGGTTCGGCACTGGTGGTGACCTTCTTCTTTGCCTTGATCATTATTTATCTGGTGCTGGCGGCGCAGTTCGAGTCTTTTCGGGACCCGCTCATCATGCTGGTGACCGTACCTATGTCCATTTGTGGCGCCTTGTTTGTACTGAACATGTTGGGCTTTTTCCGGGTGCCGGGGGCGACACTCAACATCTACACACAGATCGGACTGCTTACGCTGATCGGGGTGATCTCCAAGCACGGTATCCTGATTGTGGAGTTTGCCAACAAGCTGCAGCAGGAGGGCGTCTCCAAGCGTGAAGCCATCGAACAGGCCGCCGCCATTCGTTTGCGCCCGGTCTTGATGACCACGGCAGCTCTGGTGCTGGCCATGGTGCCCATGCTGATTGCCACCGGGCCTGGTGCTGTGGCGCGCTTCTCCATGGGTGTGGTGATTGCCGCCGGGATGACCATTGGCACGGCCTTTACGCTCTATGTGCTACCGGCGGTCTATCTGATGATCGGCAGGGATTATTCGGCGTCGCCAGCGGTGGCGCCGACAGAACAACCTGAAGGCTGAGCCCCTGTCCCGCTTTCCCACCGGCCTGCACTGCAGGCCGGTTTTGTTTTAAGGTCCGGGCTCTTCAGCAGTTGTTTTTTCAGCGTGTTGCAGTAGAGTGCGCAGCAGTGCAAACACAGCAGCCTGAGGAGATTGTCATGGCGCAGGTAAGAGCAGTTCAGGACGCCGACTGGCCGGCCATTGTGGCTATCCAGGCGCAGGCCTATGCCCCCGAACTGCTTGAGTCTGAAGAGGCGCTGCGCGCCAAGGGACAGATGCGCCCCAACCTCTGCTCGGTGCTGGAAGATGGGGAGGGGATTCGCGCCTACTGCCTGGCCCACGCCTGGAGCGCGGACTCCGCCCCGAGCCTGCACGCCACCAGTCACCAGCACTGCGACAGCGACAATATCTTCCTGCACGATCTCGCTTTGCAACCCTCCTGTCGAGGCCTCGGCTATGCCCGCCTGCTGCTGGACGACATCCTGGCCCAGGCTCGTGCGGCCAATTTCCGCAGCTTTACCCTGGTGGCGGTACAAAATTCTGCCCCATTCTGGAGCCGTTTCGGCTTTGTTGCCGATGAGCGCAGCCTCCCTGCCAGCTATGGTGAGGGGGCGGTGTTTATGAGTTTACGACTCTAGGAACCCTCTCTTTTTGCGCTGTTCTGGCGCATAAAAAGCCCCAATGTTTTATTTTGGTGCGCTTTTCCGTCTTCTGATGGTGCGCGGTAGATTCGACCCGTTTGGCATCTTAATCCTCTGATGCCAATTTGGGGTTGATTCATCCTCAAAAGTCAGTATTTAATGGCGCTGTACAATAAAACGAACACAGTGTTCTAAATAGCGAAAGTTTTGGCCGCTATCTTGCTAGGTAAGAACTCTCTGTCTGCACCCGCTCAAGCGACCTTGTGGACAGAGCCGAATTACCACCAACCGTGCGGCAGGAGAGACTCACCCAATGCCACAGGAACAGTCCGGCCAGAAGCCGGAAAAAAATAAACGTGTCAAATTAGAGATCCGTCAGGTCAGCAAAGAGTTCGACGGATTCAAAGCAGTTAACGATGTCTCATTGGACATCTACCAGGGTGAAATCTTTGCTCTGCTCGGCGCCTCAGGCTGCGGTAAGTCTACCTTGCTGCGGATGCTGGCCGGATTCGAGTCACCCACCAGTGGTGAAATCCTGCTGGATGGTGTCTCCCTCAATGGTGTGCCCGCCTACGAGCGCCCCATCAACATGATGTTCCAGTCTTACGCACTGTTCCCGCACATGACGGTAGAGCAGAACATCGCCTTTGGCCTCAAGTACAACAAGCTGTCCAAGCCAGCCATGCAAGCCAAAATTGAAGAAGCGCTGAGCCTGGTGCAAATGAGCGCCTATGCCAAGCGCAAGCCGCATCAGTTGTCCGGTGGTCAGCAGCAGCGGGTGGCACTGGCTCGCAGCCTGGCCAAGGAGCCGAAGCTGTTGCTGCTGGACGAGCCTATGGGGGCGCTGGACAAAAAGCTGCGTACACAGATGCAGCTGGAGATTGTCGATATTATCGAAGCGGTGGGTGTTACCTGTGTGATGGTAACCCACGACCAGGAAGAGGCGATGACCATGGCCTCGCGGGTGGGCATCATGGATGCCGGTGTTATCCGCCAGGTGGGTGCTCCCTACGAAGTGTATGAGCAACCCAACTGCCGTATGACCGCTGAATTTATCGGTTCCGTAAATATTTTTGATGGCAAGCTGACGGTGGATGAAGCCGACCACGTGGAGATCACCACGCCGGATTGCGACAAGCCGCTGCGTATGGCCCACGGCATCTCCGGTTCCCTGGGTATGGATATTGGCTATGCCATTCGCCCGGAAAAAGTGATGGTCTCCCGCCATGAGCCGGATCAGCCCCACAATGTGGCGCGGGGCAAGGTAATGGATATCGCATACCTTGGCAGCCACTCTATCCTGCACATCGAGCTGCCCAGTGGTAAGAAGTTTCAGGCTTCGGTGGCCAACAGCGACCGCAAGGTGGTGGGTGATGACGAAGATCGCATCACCTGGAACGACGAGGTTTACATCAGCTGGGGCGAGCGCAGCGGGGTGGTGCTGACGTCATGAAGGGCCTCAATCTGTCACTGCTGATGGGCGCAGGCAAGCGGCTGGTGATGGCGGTACCCTATGTGTGGTTACTGCTGTTCTTCCTGGTGCCGTTTATCATCGTGCTCAAGATCAGCTTCGCGGAAGCGCAGATTGCTCTGCCGCCATTCACTGATCTGGTGGAGTTCACCGACGACGTTCTGACGCTGAGTCTCAACCTCTTCAACTACATCGACCTCTACGAGTACGATCTCTATCTCACCGGCTATATCAGCTCGGTAAAAATTGCCGCAGCGGCCACCTTTATCGCGTTTCTGATTGGCTACCCTATTGCCTATGCCATTGCCCGCTTGCCGGAGCACTCCCGCAACCTGGCGCTGATGCTGGTGATACTGCCGTCCTGGACCTCATTCCTGATCCGTATCTATGCGTGGATCGGTTTGCTGAAGAACAATGGCCTTATCAATAACTTCCTCATGTGGCTGGGAATTATTGATGAGCCGTTGATCATGCTGCACACCCCGTTCGCAGTGTACATAGGTATTGTTTACGCCTACCTGCCCTTTATGGTGCTGCCTATCTATACCAACCTGGTGAAACACGACGGACGTCTGCTGGAGGCTGCGGCGGATCTTGGCGCTTCCCCGGTGGAGAGCTTTTTCAAAATTACCCTGCCTCTGTCAATGGGCGGCATTATTGCCGGCGCCATGCTGGTGTTTATCCCGGCGGTGGGTGAGTTTGTGATTCCGGAACTGCTGGGCGGTCCCGATACCCTGATGATAGGCAAGATGCTGTGGAACGAATTCTTCAATGCCCGCAACTGGCCGGGAGCTTCCGCGGTCGCGGTGGTGATGCTGGTACTGTTGATCATCCCGATCACCATCTTCCAGCGCTACCAGGCGAAAGAAGCAGAGGAGGCTGAGCGTGGCTAATACCCAAACCAAAGCTGGCTGGCCTTCATGGCTGATCCTGGGACTGGGTTTCCTGTTCCTTTACCTGCCGATCTTCGTGCTCATGTTCTACTCGTTCAACGAGTCGCGACTGGTGACCGTATGGGCCGGTTTCTCCACCAAGTGGTATGGAGAGCTGTTCCGGGACGACCAGATGATGGGCGCTGTGTGGATGAGCCTGAAGATCGCCTTCCTCAGTGCCACCATGGCTGTGGCACTGGGCACCATGGCGTCAGTGGCGCTGGTGCGCTTCGGTCGCTTCCGTGGCAAAACCGTGTTTACTGCCATGATGACGGCGCCACTGGTTATGCCCGAGGTCATTACCGGTCTGTCACTGCTGCTGTTGTTTGTCACCCTGGCGCAAATGATCGGCTGGCCCGCCGAGCGCGGCATGCTCACCATCTGGATTGCCCACACCACGTTCAACATGGCGTATGTGGCGGTGGTTGTGTCGGCGCGCTTGCGGGAACTGGACAAATCGCTGGAAGAGGCGGCCATGGACCTTGGCGCCAACAGGCTGGCGGTATTCTTTAAAGTAACCCTGCCCATTGTGGCCCCGGCGCTGTTTTCCGGCTGGCTGCTGGCGTTTACCCTGTCGCTGGACGACCTGGTGATTGCCAGCTTCGTTTCCGGACCGGGTTCCACGACCTTGCCAATGGTGGTCTTCTCCAGCGTGCGCCTTGGCGTAAGCCCCAAGATCAACGCACTGGCAACTATACTGGTGCTGTCCGTGGCGGCGGTCTCGCTGCTGGGGTGGTGGCTGATGCGACGTAAGGAGTTGCAGCGCCAGAAAGAGATGCGTGCTGCCTACGCTTCATAGAACTAAAACCAACAAGTACAGCAGAACAACTTTTTTGCCCGACGACACTACGAGGAGTAATCCGTGAAAACCTTAACCAAACTGGCACTTGCCGCGTCTGTCTCACTGGCGTCTACCATGACCCTGGCTGCTGACAAGACTCTGAATGTCTACAACTGGTCTGACTACATTGCCGAGGACACCCTGCCAACTTTTGAAAAAGAGACTGGCGTCAAGGTGACCTACGATGTGTTCGACAGTAACGATGTGCTGGAAGCCAAGCTGCTGTCCGGCAAGACCGGCTACGATGTGGTGGTTCCTTCATCCACCTTCCTCGCCCGTCAGATCAAGGCCGGCGTGTTCCAGAAGCTGGACATGAGCAAACTCCCCAACCACAAAAACCTCGATCCGGCGATGATGGCCAAACTGGCTGAGCTGGATCCGGGCAACGCCTATGCGGTGCCTTACCTGTGGGGTACTACCGGTATCGGTATCAACGTTGCCAAAGTAAAAGAGCGCCTGGGTGAGGACTTCCCGGTGGATACCTGGGACATCGTCTTCAAGCCTGAGCTGGCTGCCAAGCTGGCAGACTGTGGCATCACTGTGCTGGACGCCTACGACGAAGTGGTTCCGACCGTACTGAACTACATCGGTGAAGATCCCAAGTCCCAGGACCAGAAGGTACTGAAGAAAAAAGTGGCGCCGGTACTGGATGCGATTCGTCCCTACGTGCGTTACTTCCACTCTTCCCAGTACATCAATGACCTGGCCAACGGTGACGTGTGTGTGTCCATCGGCTGGTCCGGCGACATCCTGCAGGCGGTGGATCGTGCAGCCGAAGCTGATAACGGTGTAGAAGTGGCTTACATCATCCCGAAAGAGGGCGCTGGCCTGTGGTTTGACATGCTGGCGATTCCAAAGGATGCGGGTAGCGTGGACGAGGCCCACAAGTTCCTGAACTACCTGATGGATCCGAAGGTTATGGCTGGTGTGTCCAACTACGTGTGGTACCCGAATGCCGTGCCTGCGTCCAAGCCAATGATCGACGAAGAGATTACCTCTGACCCGGCGATCTACCCGACTCCGGAAGTGGAAGCCAAGCTGTTTACCTTCCCTGTCTACGAGCCCAAGTTTGACCGTGCCGGTACCCGTATGTGGACCGCGCTGAAAGCTGGTAAGTAATTAGGGTAAATTGTGGCAACCCAGGTTGCCGCGAAGAAACGCCTCCCCAGGGAGGCGTTTTTTTATGCCTGATATTTGGTCGTCAGGATGGGTTTTAAGGTTGGCTCCATGGTTGCCCCGAGGTAGGAGCGCACTGGCCCAGACCACCCCCTCTTGCAGCAGAGCTGCAATTCACCTTGTCCCGTGCGCGATCCCTTTACCGCGGGTTCGGTGTCCGCAGCGGCGTTTCAAAAAAGCCCGCCGGTAGGGCGGGCTTCTGCTTTGTTGTGGACTCTGCTTAGCGCAGTTTTTCCAGCATCTGGTAGTACCACATACCCAGCACCAGCAGTTGGTTGCCCACCCATTCGCTGCCGGGGATGCGCACGTGTTTGCAGGCGGCAAAGACATCAAACTCACGCAGCTGCCCGTCAATGGCGTTGGCCATAATTTCACTGACGATGTGAGTGGTGGCAATGCCGTGACCGGAGTAGCCCTGGGCGTAGTAGACGTTATCGCTGATGCGCCCCAGTTGCGGGATGCGGTTCATGACAATGCCCATCATGCCGCTCCACTGGTAGTCGATAGCCACGCCGCGCAGGCGCGGGAAGGTACGCTCAATGGCAGGGCGCAGCTCGGCGGCAATATCCCGTGAGGGTTTGCCGCTGTAGTTGGCGCCGCCACCAAACAGCAGGCGCTTGTCGGCGGTCAGGCGATAGTAATCGAGCACAAAACGACAGTCGTAGACGGCGAGGTCTTTGGGGTTGATGGCCTCCGCCACGTCGTCGGGCAGTGGCGCGGTGGCGACAATGCCGCCGGCGGCGGGGAAAATCTTGCCGCTCATCTTGGCACGCTCCAGCCGGTGGTAGGCGTTGCCCGCCAGCATGACGGTGTTGGCTGTCAGCTGTCCCTTGGCAGTTTGTATAACAGGTTTGGCACCGTGACGGATACGCAGTACCGGACTCTGTTCGAAGATCTGCACACCCAGGGACGCCGCGGCGGCGGCCTCACCCAGACACAGGTTCAAGGGGTGCAGGTGCATGTTCTTACGGTTGTAGAGCGCACCGTGATAGATATCGGTTTCGAGATAGTCGGGAATGTCAGCGCGACTGAGCAGGGTGACCTGGTCGCCCATGCCACGACGTTCGGCTTCGGCGAAACTGGCTTCCAGTTCGCGCATGTGGCCTGGTTTGTAGGCGGCGTGCAGGTGACCCTGTTTCAGGTCACACTGGATGCCGTACTTTTCCACCCGCTGGCGAATGATGTCATGGCCGCGCCAGCGCAGTTGCCAGATAAAGTCGTCAACCTCGTTGCCGAGGCTGTGACGCATCTGGCGGCGCATGGCTTCATCGCCGGAGAGACTGCCGGTGACCTGGCCGCCATTGCGGCCAGAGGCGCCCCAGGCAATCTTGCTGGCTTCCACCACGCCAACCCGATACCCGCGTTCAGCCAGCTCCAGGGCGGTATTGATACCGGTAAAGCCGCCGCCGACGATGGCGATATCCACACTGTGGTCGCCAATCAATTCCGGATAGCTGCTCTCCTGGTTGATGCTGTCTGTGTAATACGCCTTAACGCGTGGTTCCGGGCGGGGTTGTGGCATGGTGTCTCCTTCAGGCGGTGGTGATATCAGGCGGCGCTGGTGATGTGTGAATTTTCGGTCAACGCGGCCCGCGGTTCCACAAAACGATAGCCGAGGGCTTCACAGACTGCGGCATTGGTCAGCTGACCGCGGTGCAGGTTGAGGCCGGCCAGGAAGCCGTCGTTGGCCAGCAGTGCATCAATGCCGCCATTGGCCAGCTGCACCACGTAAGGCATGGTGGCGTTGGTGAGGGCAAAGGTGGAGGTGCGGGCTACGGCGCCGGGCATATTGGCAACGCAGTAGTGGATAATGCCGTCCACTTCATAGGTGGGTTCCGCGTGTGTAGTGGCGCGGGAGGTTTCAAAGCAGCCGCCCTGGTCAATGGCCACGTCCACCAGCACGCTGCCGGGTTTCATCAGCGACAACATATCGCGGGTTACCAGCTTGGGTGCTGCGGCACCGGGGATCAGCACGGCACCAATCACCAGGTCGGCCGTGGCCAGACAGCGCTCCACGGCATCAATGGTGCTGTAGAGGGTTTTGATGCGACCACCCTGGGTTTCATCGATGTCTTTCAGGCGCGGCAGGCTGCGATCCAGCAGGGTAACGTCAGCACCCAGGCCGGCAGCCATGCGGGCCGCATTGAGTCCCACTACGCCGCCACCGATAACTACCACATTGGCTGGCTCTACGCCGGGTACACCGCCGAGCAGCAGGCCGTTACCGCCCTGGGTTTTCTCCAGGCAGTGGGCACCGGCCTGAATCGACAGGCGTCCGGCCACTTCGCTCATGGGGGCCAGCAGGGGCAGGGCGCCGATGCGGTCGGTGACCGTCTCGTAGGCCACTGCGGTAACGCCGGATTGCAGCAGCAGTTCTGCCTGCTCCGGATCTGCCGCCAGGTGCAGGTAGGTAAAGAGCAGCTGGCCGGCGCGCATCTGGCGGCACTCGTGGGGCTGTGGCTCCTTGACCTTCACGATCATTTCGGCGCGGGCAAAGATCTCTTCCGCGGTGGCTACAATCTCGGCACCGGCAGCGACGTAAGCGTCGTTATCCAGGCCGATGGCTGCGCCACAGTCGGTCTCCACCATAACTGTATGGCCATTGGCCACCAGCTCGCGGACGCCGGCCGGGGTCAGGCCTACGCGGTATTCGTGTACTTTGATTTCCTTTGGAACGCCAATCAACATGGTTATCACCTCAAGTGTTCATTTTATAAAACGTTAGTGTGTTAATACTAGAACACTGGAGTTAAAATATGCTCGGCAAATGTTATGGAAATACGCCTGTTTTCCGGTAAATCTTTTTTATAATTTGTTATATACAGTTGATTATTAATATTTAACGATATTTTTCGGTAGATTTTATGGTTACAAAAAAAGAGGGTGCCGAGCGGGCTTTGACCCGTATAGATCGGCGTATTCTCAAGGAGCTGCAAAGTAACGCCCGTATCAGTTACGCAGAGCTCGCACGCCGGGTGGGACTGACCACCAGCCCTTGTATTGAGCGGGTAAGGCGGCTGGAAAGTGATGGCTATATAAAGGGGTATACCACTGTGCTGGATCCGGACAAGCTGGGTTCCGGACTGGTGGTGTTTGTGCAGATCCGCCTGGTGCGTATGTCGCAGGATATTTTTGCCGAGTTTGCGACAGCGGCGGCCGCCCTGCAGGAGGTGCAGGAGTGCTTCCTTATTTCAGGCAGCTTTGACTACCTGATCAAGGCGCGGGTGGCGGACATGCATGAGTACCGGCGCTTTCTGGGGGAGACGCTGTTGTCCCTGCCCCACGTGCAGGAGTCCACCAGTTTTGTGGTGATGGAAGAGGTCAAGGAGTCGACGCTGTTGTCGTTCTGAGTGGTTGTTGCAGGATAACGGGGAGGGGAGTGCAGGGCGCCGGTAACCCGGCGCCTGCGGGATGGTGCTTATACAGTAGAGAGCAGGAACTCACGCTCCCAGGAGCTGATTACACGCTTGAAGCCTTCGTACTCGGCCCAGCGGGTTCCGATAAAGCCGTCGACAAAGCTGCTGCCCAGCACGTCGCGGATCTCGTCACAGTTGGCCATGGCCTCCAGTGCCGCTTCCAGGTTGAACGGAATATCGGGGTCGCTGACTGCACCCAGGCGACCGGTCACCGGTTTACGCGGTGTCAATTTCTGGGTCATACCCAAATAGCCGCAGATCAGGTTGCCGGCCATTACCAGGTAGGGGTTGGTGTCGGCACCGGGAAGGCGGTTCTCAATGCGGCGGTTCTTGGAGTTGGATTGCGGCACGCGCAGGCCTACGGTGCGGTTCTCCTCTCCCCATTCAATATTCACCGGTGCGTTGCCAGTGGCCCCGGGCAGATAGCGTCGATAGCTGTTCACGTTGGGTGCGAAGATCGGCATGATCTGCGGGATGTAGGTTTGCAGGCCGGCCAGGTAGCTGAAGAACTGCTTCGAGGGTGAGCCGTCTTCGTTGGAGAAGATATTGCGACCGGTCTTCACATCCAGCAATGACTGGTGAATGTGCATGGCGCTGCCGGGCTCGTCCGCAATGGGCTTGGCCATAAAGGTGGCGTCGATGTTGTGCTTCAGGGCTGCCTCGCGCACGGCGCGCTTGAATACAAACACCTGGTCAGCCAGCTTCAGCGCTTCACCGTGACGGAAGTTGAACTCCATCTGTGCCGGGCCTTCCTCGTGGATCAGGGTGTCAATGTCCAGCTGCATCAGCTCACACCAGTCATAGACGTCTTCCATGATGTGGTCGAACTCGTTGGCGGCGTCGATGCTGAAGGACTGGCGGCCGCTCTCCTGGCGTCCGGAGCGGCCCATCGGCGGTTCCAGCGGCAGGTCGGGATCGATGCAGCGCTTGGTCAGGTAGAACTCCACCTCGGGTGCCACAATGGGCTGCAGGCCTTTCTCTTCGTAGAGTGCCAGCACACGCTTGAGGGTGGCGCGCGGGGACAGGGTGATGGGGTTGCCCATGCTGTCGTAGCAGTCGTGAATGATCTGTGCGGAGGGTTCCAGTGCCCAGGGCACCAGGAACTTGGCGCAGTCATCGGGCCGCAGCAGCATGTCGATGTCGGCCGGGTCGAGAAGGCTGTAGTAGAGCTCTTCGTCGGGGTAGTCACCAGTGGCGGTTTGCAGCATCACACTTTCGGGCAGGCGAATGCCGCCCTCGGCGATAAACTTCTCCGTCGGCATGATCTTGCCGCGGGCAATACCGGTCTGGTCAGGAGTAATACACTCCACTTCCGTAATGTTGTTCTCTTTTAACCACTTCGCGAGGTTATCCAGGTTTTCCATAATTACACTTTGGTTGCAGACGCTCTGCACGCCTGGCCAAAAGCCTCAAATATCAGTTTTTGGGTAGGGTTTTCGTTGACGCGCCATTCAGGGTGCCACTGCACACCGAGACCAAAAGTCATGCCCTTGACGCTGATCGCTTCGATCAGGCTGTCTTCGGCTATGGCTTCCGGTTGCAGGTCATCGGCCAGGCGGCGGATACCCTGCGAGTGCAGTGAGTTTACGCGGATGCTTTCACGGTCAACGATGTGATGCAGCAAGCCGCCGGGTACCAGGGTTACATCGTGCACTGGTCCGTACTGAATTTCTATATCGCCCTCTTTATCCTCGCGGTGGTCGCTGAGGTCGGCCTCATCGTGTACCGCCTGATAGAGGGAGCCGCCAAGGGCGACGTTCATATCCTGCATACCCCGGCAGACCCCCAGCAGAGGTTTGTCGGCGGCGCGCAGGGCGTGAATCAGTGCCGCCGCCTGGGCGTCGCGGCGGGCGTCGTATTCGTAGGGGCGATCAATCTTCTCCTCGCCGTAGAGGGCGGGGTCGGCCATGGAGTAAGCGCCGGTGAGGAAGACGCCGTCGACGCGGCTCAGCCACTGTTCGATTTCAAGTTCGTCGGCCATGGCCGGGATCAGGACCGGGACCACATCGGCGGCCTGGGTCAGGGCCAGCAGGTACTTGTCGCCGGCGGTGTGGTACTCGTGCAGGTCGTAACGGCGGATATCGCAGATCACACCAACCAGAGGTTTAAGCGCGGGTGCGGACATATAAATCCTGTTGTGTTGTATTTTGAACATCGGCATGAAAACTGCCTGCTGTAAGCGGTGAGAATGGCTTGGCATTCCCTGCTAAACAGCTTGGGTCAAGCCTACTAGCTTATTGACCGATGTCAAATATATTTTATATGATGTTCGAAATATCATTCATTTGGTGTTTCCGGTTCCCGTCTGCGCATTGGTCTCCCGAGCGCACAGAAGGGTTGCGATGAAGCAAATTTCGGCTTCACTAAATGAAAGCAATATCAGTGCCCCCGAGCCCGAGATAAATCATGTCAGAACGCAGTAGAGAAGTTGATGAATTCCTCAAGCACCATCCCAATGTAACCACCATTGAATTGCTGGTTACCGACCTGGATGGAATCATTCGTGGCAAGCGCATCGAGCGCAGTCTGCTGCACGATGTCTACAACAAGGGCTTCCACCTGCCCCAATCTGTGCTGGGGCTGGACTCAACCGGCACCACAGTGGAGCAGACCGATCTGGGAATGACCACCGGCGATTCGGATCGTCGCTGCCGCCCCATTCCGGGAACGCTCAAGCTGGTGCCCTGGCATGAGGACGGTGACCGTGCCCAGGCACTTTGTATTATGTATGAAGACGACGGCAGCCTGTTGTCCTTCTACCCGCGCAATGTGTTGCAGCGGGCGGTGGAGAAGTTCGGTGAGCTGGGCTACACCCCCGGCATCGCGCTGGAGCTGGAGTTTTACCTGATTGACCAGGAGCTGGATGTGCAGGGTAATATCCAGCCGCCGGTCTCCCCGGTCACCGGCAAGCGTATGAGTTCCACCCAGGTCTACTCCATGCAGGACCTGGATGATTACGACTTCTTTATTCGCGATGTACTGGCCATGGCGCGGGAGCAGGATATCCCTGCTGACGCAGTGATTGCCGAGTACGCTCCCGGCCAGTTCGAGGTCAACCTGGATTACGGCAACGATATCCTGGCTGCCGCCGATCAGGCGATTCTGTTGAAGCGGGTGATCAGTGCGGTAGCCCACAAGCACGGCATGCACGCTTCCTTTATGGCCAAGCCCTACATTGCCGAAAGCGGTTCCGGCCTGCACATTCACCTGAGCTTGATGGACAGCGAAGGCAACAACATTTTTGCCGCCGATGACCCCACCACCAACCCATATATGCGCAACGCGGTGGCCGGCCTGCTGGATATGGCGGACTCCTCCCAGGCGCTGTGCTGCCCCACGGTAAACAGCTACCGCCGTCTGGCTCCCAAATCCTTTGCGCCCACCAGCAAAACCTGGGGCTGGGATAACCGCACCGTAGCCATGCGTATCCCTTCCGGCAGCAAAAGTGCTACCCGTATCGAACACCGCATGAGCGGCGCCGATGCCAACCCCTACCTGGCGGTGACGGCCATGCTGGCCGGCGTTACCGAAGGCCTGGTAAACAAGATGACGCCACCGGAGCCGCTGGACGGCAACGCCTATGAAGAAGATGTACCGGTGGTGCCGGATAACCAGCGTGACTCACTGCGTGCCATGGAAGCGGATAGCCGCATTCTCGACTGGTTTGGCGAGGACCTGGTGCGTATCTACTCGGCGGTGAAGTGGCACAACATCTACCTGTTTGAGCAGCAGGTAACACCGATGGAGTATGAGTTGCTGTTGCCGGTGGTATAACCGGCAACATTTGAGGCGTAAAGAGAACGCGCAAAAAGAAAGGGGCCAATTGGCCCCTTTCTTTTTGTTTGCCCGTCAGCCGGATCAGATACCCAGCTTGTCCCGCAGGCCGTAGTAGAGCGCACCAACGGCGGTGTAGGGTACCCGCAGCAGTTGGCCGCCCGGGAAGGGGAAGTGGCGCAGGCTGGCAAAGGCGTCAAAACGCTCGGCGCTGCCTTTGATTGCTTCGGCGATCAGGCGGCCGGCCAGGTGGGTGGTGGTGACACCGTGACCACTGTAGCCCTGTGCATAGTAGATGCTGTTGGTGAGGCGGCCGAACTGTGGCAGGCGGCTCATAGTGAGCAGGAAGTCACCGCCCCAGGTGTAGTCAAAGCGCACGCCTTTCAGTTGTGGGAAGGTGGTCTCCACATGCTTGCGCAAAAACTTTTCGATGGAGGCTGGGTCGCCGCCGCCGTAGGTGACGCCGCCGCCGTAGAGCAGGCGGTTGTCGCCGGTGATACGGAAGTAATCGAGTTTGTAGTTGCAGTCTTCCACGCAGTGCTGGTTGGGGATCAGCGAGCGGGCAACGTCTTCGCCCAGTGGTTCGGTGGTGATGATCTGGGTACCGCAGGGCATGGACTTGGCGGCCAACTCGGGGATCAGGCCACCCATGTAGGCGTTGCCGGCCAGCAGCACGTAGTTGGCGGTTACCGAGCCCTGCTCTGTGTGTACCACCGGTGTGTCGGTGCGATCGACACGGATGACTTTGGAGTCTTCATAGATGGTGCCGCCGAGGCTTTCGATGGCCGCAGCCTCACCCAGCAGCAGGTTGAGCGGATGGATATGGCCGCCGCGCATATCCAGCATGCCGCCACAATAGACATCGGTCTGGATCTGGTCGCGGATCTCGTTGCTGTCCATCAGCGTCAGGCCGTCGTGGCCCAGTTTGCGCCAGCGTTCAGCCTGCTCTTCCAGTTCATGAATCTGACGCTTGTTGAACGCCGCAAATATACCGCCGGGTTTGTAGTCGCAGTCGATATTGTAGGTGGCAATGCGTTCGCGAATAATGTCGCCGCCTTCAAAAATCATGCTGCTGAGGGCGCGTGAGGTTTCGCCGCCGTAATTTTTTTCAATCACGTCGACGTCGCGACTGTAGCTGTTGACCAGCTGGCCACCGTTACGGCCACTGGCGCCAAAGCCCATGCGGGCGGCTTCCAGCACCACAACCTTAAAGCCGGCTTCTGCCAGGTGCAGGGCGCTGGAGATGCCGGTGTAGCCGGCGCCAATAATACAAACGTCAGCGCGGATATTGTCAGTAAGGGACGGCCGGTCGCGTTTGTCGTTGCGGGTATCGGCGTAGTATGAAGGGGTGTGGGGTGTGTGCATGAATCTACCTGTGCCTTAAGTCAGTGGCATTTGCAGAGGGTTACACGAATACGCGGCCCGAAGGCCGCGTATTGGTGGCAAGTGCCAGTTATCAGTAGAGCGATTTGATCGCCGCGCGCAGCGCAGTCATCAGCTCGTCAATATGCTCGCGCTCCAGGATCAGCGGTGGTGACAGGGCAATAATGTCACCAGTGCAGCGCACCAGTGCATTGCTCTTCCAGAAACAGTGCTGGAAGACGTCATAGCCACGCTGGCCGATCTTGTCACCGGACTTGAAGTCGATGGCACCCATCAGGCCGAAGTTGCGAATGTCTTTAATGACATCGAACTCTGCCAGGCTGTGCAGGGACTCTTCCCAGTAGCCTTCCAGTGCCAGAGCCTTGTCAAACAGCTTGTCGTCTTCGTAGCAGGAGAGGGTGGCGAGACCGGCAGCCGCGGCAACCGGGTGACCGGAGTAAGTGTAGCCGTGGAACAGCTCAATCAGCTCTTCCGGACCCTGCATAAAGGCATCGTGAATGGCGTTGTGCACGAATACGGCACCCATGGGGATAGCACCATTGGTGAGGCCCTTGGCGGTGGTCATGATGTCCGGAGTAACACCCATGCGGTTGGAGGCGAAGGCCTCGCCTACACGGCCGTAACCGGTGATCACTTCGTCAAAAATCAGCACGATGTCGTGGGCAGCGGTAATCTCGCGCAGGCGCTTGAGGTAGCCAGCCGGTGGAATCCATACGCCACCGGAGCCAACCACAGGCTCGACAATCACGGCCGCGATATTTTCAGCGCCGTGCAGGTTGATCATATCCAGCAGCTCATCCGCCAGTTCGGCGCCTTGCTGTGGCTGGCCACGGGTGAATTCACTGCCTGGCAGCCAGGCGTGCTTCAGGTGGTCGGTACCGGTGAGGCCGTTGCCGAAGGAGCGACGGTTATTGACCAGACCGCCGACGGAAATGCCGCCGAAGTTAACACCGTGATAGCCCTTCTCGCGGCCGATCAGGCGGGTCTTGGAAGGGTTGCCTTTAGCGCGGTGGTAAGCGAGAGCGATCTTCAGTGCTGTCTCTACCGATTCGGAGCCGGAGTTGGTATAGAAGACGCGATCCAGTCCTTCCGGAGTGTGCTTCACCAGGCGCTCGGCCAGTTCAAATGGCAGCGGGTGACCCATCTGGAAGGTGGGGGCGTAGTCCAGCGTATTGATTTGCTGGCTGACAGCGTCACTGATGGCCTGCCGACCATGACCGGCATTCACACACCACAAACCGGCAGTGCCGTCGAGGATCTGACGGTTATCAGCGGTGGTGTAGTACATATCCTTGGCTGCGACCAGCATGCGCGGCTCGGATTTGAATTGGCGGTTAGCCGTAAAGGGCATCCAGAACGCGTCAAGCGAGGATGGGGCAGACATAAAAAACACCTCTGTGTGTTATATCGAACAACTTCCCCGCAGTGTATGTAAAAAAAATAAAACATCAAGTGACTTTTTGATTATAGGGGTATTTATGTTAAAAAGTTATTTTAAATCAATTAGATAGTGTCGTTTGTGGAAAATGGTTGATGTTCAAGATATTGATACACTAGGGCGGTGTGAGGTAGTCTTAGCCCAATATTCACTCACACTCTTTAATTTCCGGGGGCACTATGTGTTCGGCAAAGACTCTCGCAGACTGGCAGGCGGAAGCCCAGCAGCTGCAAATCGAAGGTCGCGCGTTTATCAATGGCAGCTATAGCGATGCGGCAGACGGCCAGACCTTCACTTGTCTCAGTCCGGTAGATGGACGGGAGCTGGCGCAGGTGGCGGCCTGTGATGTGGCAGACGCGGATCGTGCCGTGGCGGTAGCCCGGGACGCGTTTGAGTCCGGTATCTGGGCCCATAAGGCGCCGGCGGTGCGCAAGAAGATCCTGCTGCGCTTTGCCGACCTGATCGAACAGCATCGCGAGGAGCTGGCGCTGCTGGAGACACTGGATATGGGCAAGCCCATCGGCGACGCCCTTGGGGTCGATGTTGGCGGTACTTTACGGGCACTGCGCTGGACCGCCGAAGCCATCGACAAAATCTATGACGAAGTGGCGCCGACGCCTCACGATGAGCTGGGTCTGGTGACCCGCGAAGCCATTGGGGTGGTAGCTGCCATTGTGCCCTGGAACTTCCCCATGCTGATGGCGACCTGGAAGTTTGCGCCGGCGCTGGCGATGGGCAACTCACTGATTCTCAAGCCTTCGGAAAAGTCTCCCCTGACCGCCATTCGCCTGGCAGCACTCGCTTCCGAAGCCGGTATCCCTGATGGCGTGTTCAATGTGTTGCCCGGTTTTGGTCACACAGTGGGCGCGGCCCTGGCCAGTCACATGGATGTCGATACGCTGGTGTTCACCGGGTCCACCGGTACCGCCAAGCGCCTGATGGTGCTGGCCGGTGAAAGCAATATGAAGCGGGTGTGGTCCGAGGCCGGTGGCAAGTCTGCCAACGTGGTGTTTGCCGATGCGCCTGATCTGGATGCGGCAGCAGAGGCCGCCGCCAGCGCCATCTGTTTCAATCAGGGTGAGGTGTGTACCGCCGGTTCCCGCCTGCTGGTGGAGGAGAGTATTGCTGACGAGTTTATGGCGAAGGTCCGGGAAGCCGTGGCCAAGTGGCGTCCCGGTCATCCGCTGGACCCCAACACCAATGTAGGTGCGATTGTGGACGAAGCGCAGTTGCAGCGGGTGATGAGTTACATCGATACCGCGCATGCTGAAGGCTGTCAGCTTACCGTGGGTGGCCAGCGACTGGATGTGGTGAGCGGCGGTACCTACATCGAACCCACCGTGTTCGAATGTGTAACCCGGGACAAAACCATTGCCCAGGAAGAGATCTTTGGCCCGGTGTTGTCGGTGATTCGCTTTACCGATGAGCAGGAAGCACTGCAGATTGCCAACGACAGCATCTACGGCCTGGCGGCTGCTGTGTGGACCGGCAACTTCAGTCGCGCCCACCGCTTTGCCCGTGGCCTGCGCGCCGGCTCCGTATGGGTTAACCAGTACGATGGCGGCGACATGACCGCGCCGTTTGGTGGCTACAAGCAGAGCGGTAACGGTCGGGACAAATCCCTGCACGCCTTTGACAAGTACAGCGAACTGAAAGCCACCTGGTTCAAGTTGTAAACCGGTGATTGGTGGACAGTAAAAAAGGGGCCTTACGGCCCCTTTTTTATTGGTTCGGTTGCAGGTTCGCTTTCAGAATAGATCCATAAAACGGTGGTAGCTCATGCCCAGCGCCAGCAGTGGTGAGCGGAAACGCGGGCCGCCGGGGAAGCGCATGTGCTTCACTTTTTCGTAGATGGAGAGACGGCTGTCGTCGCCGTTTATCGCCTCGGCAATCACGCGCCCGGCCAGGTGACTGGCGGCCAGTCCGTGCCCGGCATAGGCCTGGGCGTAATAGAGGTTTTCCCGCAGGCGACCGATCTGTGGCAGGCGGTTGGCGCCGATGCCGATCAGGCCTCCCCACTGGTAATCAATGCGGGTGTTGCGCAGCTCCGGAAACACCTTGTCCATATTCGGCTTGAGGGCGGCGATGATGGATTTGGGATCGCGCCCTGAGTAGGTACAGAGTCCGCCGAAGATCATGCGGCCATCGCTGCTGAGGCGATAATAGTCGAGGGCAATACGTTCATCGGCGACGGCGGCGTTGGTGGGCAGAAGCCGTTTTTGTACCTCTTCAGGCAGTGGTTCGGTCGCCATGACGTAGCTGCCTGCAGGCAGGACGGTGGCCTCCAGGACGTCGTCGAGTCCGCGCACATAGGCATTGGCGCATACCACCAGTTGCTCGGCGCGCACACTGCCGCTGGCGGTACGAACGGTAAAGCCGTTGCTCTCGTCGATCTCTTCCACCCGGGCATTTTCAAAAATACGCACACCTTGCTGTTGCGCGGCGCGAGCTTCGCCCACCACCAGATTCAATGGGTGCAGGTGACCACTGCCCATATCCAGCAGTGCTCCCTGGTAGCAGTCCGATCCCACCAGGGTGTGCATTTCCGGTTGTTCAATGATGTGCACGTCATAGGCATAGCCAATGCTGTCCAGGTGCGCTTTCTCCTCGCGGAAAGCCTGCATGTGCCGCGGTTTCATGGCCAGGCAGGCGTGTCCCATAACCAGGTCGCAGTCGATGCTGTGCTGTTTGATTCGGTCGAGTACGATGTCTACCGCTTCAAAGCCCATCTGTTCAATGGCGTCGATGCCCTGCTGGCCGATGTTGTTACGGAACTGTTCCAGGCCGTGGCCTATGCCGCGAATCATTTGTCCGCCATTGCGCCCGGAGGCGCCCCAGCCGATCTTGTAAGCCTCAAGCAGCACCACGTCGAAGCCCCGTTCAGCCAGTTCCAGTGCGGTGTTGACGCCACTGAAGCCACCACCAATCACGCAGACCTGGGCGGAGACATCGCCCTGCAACTGATCAAAGCCGGCGCGATCGTTAAGAGTGGCGTGGTAGTAAGATTCGGGGTAGTTCGTGCTGTGAGTTCCGGGATTTAGCATGGGGGTACCGCAGTTTCGAGGTTGTTTGATATTTCAATCGGTTGTGTGGGATAATGCACGAAGTTGCGGGTCAACTCAACGTGCAGGCTTTCGGGGAGATTAAAGCGAAGTGGATGTCGGTTATCGGTTAAGAGAAGTGAGAAAGAGTGCTGGTTTGTCCCAGCGTGAGCTGGCCAAGCGCGCCGGCGTTACCAATTCCACCATTTCCATGATCGAGAAGAACAGCGTTAGTCCCAGCGTCAGTTCGCTGAAAAAGGTGCTGTCCGGTATCCCCATGTCACTGATGGAATTTTTTGGATCCGAAGACTCTGCCGAGCTGGAAACCCCGGTGGTTTACAGCGCCGATGAGTTCAAGGATGCGACGGTTGGTGATATCGACTGGAAGTTGATTGGCCAGGCGTTCCCCAATCGCGCCATGTCTTTCATGGTGGAAACCATGCCACCGGGTTCCGATACCGGCGAGGGCATGTACATGCACGATGGTGAAGAGGTTGGCTACGTAGTCACCGGCAAGCTGGAGCTGACGGTAGACGACCAGATTTATGTGGTTGAAGCCGGCCAGGGCTACTACTTCGATTCGCGCAAGGAACACCGCTTTCGCAATCCCTTTGACGAAGAGTGCAAGCTGGTCTCCTGCACCACCCCTGCCAATTTCTGACGCCTCTCGCGGACCTGCCGGGTGCGATTGCCCGGCAGCCCCCATCCGCTTTTCAACTGCCGCGTTACCAGCTATTTGCACAATTCCTCCCGCCTCGTTGCCGCCTGGCAATCCCGTGCATGACAGTAGGCGCAACAAGTTACAGATGTGCTTGTGGCGGGCTGCTTTGCGTTAGTATTTACCCTGTCTTTGCTCTGGCTCCGGGCTGATCCGGTGGCAGTGGCTATGTGCTCATGCAGTCTGCAGAGGTCGCAGGTGAGGCGAGTGTCGGGATTGCAGGGTGTGGAAGAGGGGCGCGGCAACTGTGAGTAAAACAGACGGACAACTGGAGCAGGAGATCCTGCACAGCTGGGAGCAGAACGCCGAAGCCTGGGTGGGCGCCGTGAGAGCCGGCGCCATCAGCAGTCGCCAGCTGGTTACGGACAGTGCGGTACTGCAGGCTATTGTCGATTGCGCGCCGGCCAGCGTGCTGGATATCGGTTGTGGCGAAGGTTGGTTGATGCGGGCCCTGCAGCGGCACAACATTGCTGCCAGTGGCATCGATGGGCAGCCGTCACTGGTACGGGCGGCGCAACTGGACGGCCTGCAGGCCTCGCTGCTCAGCTATCAGGAGTTACTGGAGCAGGGGCCACCGCAGTCGGCCGCGATGATGGTGGCCAACTTTTCCCTGCTGGGTTGCGAATCCTCAGGGCAGGTCGTGGCGGCGGCACAACGCTGGTTACCCGCTGGCGGCTGGCTGCTGATACAGACACTGCATCCGCTGCAGGTGTGTGGTGATCTCCCCTATGAGGATGGTTGGCGGGAGGGCTCCTGGGAGGGGTGCGGGGAGGGCTTTGTGTCACCGGCGCCCTGGTATTTTCGTACCCTGGAGAGCTGGCTGGCGCTGTTGCAGCGACATGGCCTGAGCTTGCAGAAGCTGATGGAACCCCTGCACCCGCAGACACGGAGGCCAGCGTCCCTGCTGCTGTTGGCGCGGCAGCAGGGACGAGTTCAGGCGTGAGCCCGGTGATCCGGCAGGTGTTGTACCGGGTTGGATTGCAGGTTGTATTTTTTTACCCGCGACGCCAGTGTGGTGGGCTTGATGCCCAGCAACTCTGCAGCTCCGCCGCTGCCTGAAATCTTGCCGCCGCACAGCGCCAGCGCGCGACGGATGTTGCTTTTATCCAGCTCCACCAGCTGCGCTTCGGTCAGTACCTCCTCCTGGTGAGGGCAGTTGGGTGGTGCTGCTTCCGGCAGCACCGGCAGGTGGCCTGGGTTGAGGTTGTCGAAGCGCAGTGTGCCACCCTTGGTCAGAATCACCTGCCGTTCAATGACGTTCTCCAGCTCGCGGATGTTTCCCGGCCAGTGGTATTGCTGCAGCTTTTCCATCTCTGTCAGTGGAATTTTAAGCAGCGCCTTGTTGGCCCGGGTGCAGGCTTTCTGCAGGAAGTGTTGGGTCAGCAGCGGAATATCTTCCAGCCGCTTGCGCAGCGGTACGGACTCCACGGGAAAGACGTTAAGACGATAGTAGAGGTCCTCGCGAAACTGTCCCGCCTCCACCATGCTTTTCAGGTCCTTGTTGGTAGCCGCCAGGATACGCACATCCACATGGCGGGTGCGCCCCTCGCCCACACGTTCAAACTGCTGCTCCTGTAATACCCGCAGTAACTTACCCTGCAAATGCAGGGGGATCTCTCCCACCTCGTCCAGAAACAGGGTGCCGCCATCGGCCAGCTCAAAGCGTCCGGTGCGATCGCCGTGGGCACCGGTGAAAGCCCCCTTGCTGTGACCGAAAAACTCACTTTCAAACAGTTCGGCGGGGATGGCCGCGCAGTTGACGCGAATCAGCGAGCGGTGCGAGCGCGGGCTGTGGTCATGGATAGCGCGGGCAATCAGCTCCTTGCCGGTGCCTGACTCGCCGTGGATCAATACCGTGGCATCGGAGGGGGCCACCAGTTGTATCTGCTGCACGATCTGCTGCACCGCGGCGCTGCGGCCGACAATGTGGCGGTAGTTGTATTCGGCCTTGATCTCCTCTTGCAGGTAAGCGTTCTCCAGTTCCAGTCGATGCTTCAGTTGCTGCACTTCGGCCATGGTTTCCAGCAGCTTGCGGCGATCCGCTTTTTTCTGGCTGACGTCGCGGAAGATAACCACCGCGCCGACAATGAAGCCGTTGTCGCGGATGGGGGTGCTGGTGTACTCCACATCGATGGGGGTGCCGTCCTTGTGCCAGAAGACGTCGTCATCCACTTCGTGCACGGTGCCATCCTTGAAGGCGGCAAAAATCGGGCACTGGTGGGCGCTGTAGTGACTGCCGTCGGCGTGATGGTAGTGCACCATGCTGTGCATGTTGCGCCCTGCCAGTTCCTCGGCGCTGTAACCGAGAATGCGCTGCGCGGCGGGATTCACAAAGGTGGTGATGCCGTCAGCATCCACGCCGTAGATACCCTCGCCGGCGGCGTCCAGCAGCAACTGGTTTTCCCGTTCGAACTCCTGAAACACCTGGCTGACCCGGTTCCAGTGGCCGATACCCGAGAGGTAGTGGCGCTGGGCGGCGGAGTGGTGACGTTCGTCGTTCATCTCATCGGCAACCTGCATGCTCAGGAACAGGTGCCAGTCATCACCGGCGCGGTTGCTGCGCCCGGCCACCTCCAGTCGCAGGTCGCTGTCACCGGTATTAATCAGCAGGTGATCGCACCATCCGCGCCCCTTCTCCAGCAACTCCTGGCTGAACACCACCAGCCCGGGAAAGTTGGGGGCAAACAATTCGCTGGCGCGCTGGCCTTCCAGCTGGGTGATGTCCCGCCGCCACAGGCGGCAGGCCTCCTGGTTGGCGCAGATAATCCGATCGGTCAACGGGTCCAGCACGATCTGGGCGGTGGCGGCCTGGCGGAAGTAGAGGTGTGAGTTCATGGCAAACCTGTGCAGTCAGAAAATATCCCGGCTAAGGGGATACAAGTTTCAGGCCGGTTTTACGAAATTTCGTAATTCAGTACACGAAAAATCGTTAATTACGAAATATCGTTACCTGCTGAATATCTGCGGGCTAATAAAATCTCAACAATATCAATGGGTTGTAAATCAATTTCGGTTTGGCATTGCGGTTGCTATGTACTGGGACAACGCGCCGTCAGTGACATGCTGGCGGGAAACAGATCGCACCAGGGGAGTTTTCGGGGCCGGGCCTGCACCACAAGCAGGCAGGCTGGTGCGCAATCAGGTTTTGCTTAACCGGGACCAGAAAAATCCGTTCACAGAGGACAGGCGAACATGGCTTCAAAAAGTTTGGGCAACCCTTTTGATCACACCACGAAACTCACCCACACCGTTGGCTGCGACTGCAAGGTCTGTAAAGCCGAGACACTGACCCCGGGCGGGCTCAGCGACAGAGAGCGGACCCAGTTGCTGGAGCAGCAGGCGGAGAGCAGCAGCGCTGCCGCTTCCGCACACTCCCATTCTCATACTGCCGGAGACGCCGCGCCGCAGTTCGACAGCAGCGAAGATATGATGGATCGTGCTATCGAAAGCGCCATCGTGCGGGGCATCTTTGGCCATAACGATGCCTCCCGCCGCAATTTCATCAAGCTGGTGGGGGGCGGCACCCTGGCGTCGGTACTGGGCACCATGATCCCGATGGATAAGGTTAAGGCGGCAGTGAAGGAGTCCATGGGGCCGCTGGAGAAATCCAAACTGAAAGTGGGCTTTGTGCCGATCACCTGTGCCACGCCTATCATCATGGCGCAGCCCATGGGCTTCTATGCCAAATATGGACTGGACGTGGATGTCATCAAAACCGCCGGCTGGGCGGTAGCGCGGGACAAGTCATTAAACGGCGAGTACGACGCTTCCCATATGCTGACGCCCATGCCGCTGGCCATGAGCATGGGGGCGGGCTCCACTGCGACTCCGTATATCATGCCCGCGGTGGAAAACATCAACGGCCAGGCCATTGTGTTGCACAACAAGCACAAGAATAAGCGCGACCCCAAACAGTGGAAGGGCTTCAAGTTCGGTGTGCCGTTCGACTACTCCATGCACAATTTCCTGTTGCGCTATTACGTGGCGGAGCACGGCATTGATCCGGACCAGGATATCCAGATCCGCGTGGTGCCACCGCCGGAAATGGTGGCCAACCTGCGTGCCGGCAACCTCGATGGTTATCTGTCCCCCGACCCGTTCAACCAGCGCGCGGTGTACGAGAAGGTGGGCTTTATTCATATGCTCACCAAGGACATCTGGCAGGGCCACCCCTGCTGCGCTTTCGCCTGCAGCCAGAAGTTTGCCACCGAGTTGCCCAACACTTACGCGGCTCTGTTCAAGGCCATCGTCGATGCCACGCACTTCTCTGCCAAACCGGAGAATCGCGACGAGATTGCCAAGGCCATCTCGCCGAAAAATTACCTCAACCAGCCTGAAATCGTCGTGCGCCAGGTGCTGACCGGTCGCTATGTGGATGGTCTTGAAGCGAAAGTACTGGATGTGCCGGATCGTATCGACTTCGACCCATTCCCGTGGCACTCCATGGCGGTGTGGATCCTCACCCAGATGAAGCGTTGGGGTTACGTGCAGGGGGACATCGACTACAAGGCGATTGCCGAGCAGGTTTATGTGGCGTCGGAAACGGCTGAGGTGATGAAGGGGCTGGGCTATGAGCCGCCGGCCACCACCTATGAAAACTACACCATCATGGGCAAGGTGTTCGATTACACCAAGCCGGAAGAGTACATCAACAGCTTCGCCATCAAGAGGGGATAAGCGTGCAGTCACTGAACCTGAGAGCAGCGCTGACTTCACTGGTTTTCCTGGTGGTGTTGCTGGGCCTGTGGGAGGCCTTCAACCAGCCGCCGGAAGCCTCAGGGGAGTTGTCGGAGTTTGAGCTGCTCATGGGCGGTGCCGACCAGGAGGCGAGGGTGCCGCCACCCTCGCAGGTTCTCGGTCACGCCTGGGATGAGCTGAGCAACCCGTTCTATGACGCAGGCCCCAACGACAAGGGCATCGGTATCCAGTTGGCCTATTCGCTTTACCGCGTCTTGACCGGCTATTTCCTGGCGGCGCTGATTGCGATCCCGCTGGGCTTTGTCATCGGCATGTCGCCGCTGATGTACAAGGCGTTGAATCCGTTTATCCAGGTTTTGCGGCCGATCTCACCACTGGCGTGGATGCCTCTGGCACTGTTTATCATCAAGGATTCAGAGCAGTCGGCCATCTTCGTCATCTTTATCTGTTCCATCTGGCCCATGTTGATCAACACCGCGTTTGGTGTGGCCAATGTGCGCAAGGACTGGATCAAGGTGGCGCAGACGCACGAGCTGGGTGCGCTGAAAACAGCCTTTCAGGTGATCCTGCCGGCGGCAGCTCCCACCATCCTTACCGGTATGCGCATCTCCATCGGTATCGCCTGGCTGGTGATTGTGGCAGCGGAAATGTTGGTGGGCGGTACCGGTATCGGCTACTACGTCTGGAATGAATGGAACAACCTCGACCTTAACAGTGTGATTTTTTCGATCCTGATGATCGGCGTGGTGGGCATGCTGCTTGATCTGGCTCTCGGGGCGGTTGCGAAGCTGGTGCAATACGAGGAGTAACCCATGAGTAAATCTTTTGTCAGCGTAGAAGGCCTGGCTCGCAAGTACCCGCAGAAAGAGGGTGAGCTGGTGGTGTTCGAAGATGTGAATATCGGCATCGAGAAGGGTGAGTTCGTTTGCATCATCGGTCACTCCGGCTGCGGCAAGTCCACCATCCTCAATGTGCTGGCGGGGCTCGACTCGCCTTCTGCCGGTGCGGTAATCATGGATGGCAGGGAGGTCTCCGGCCCCAGCCTGGATCGAGGTGTTGTGTTCCAGAACTACAGCCTGCTGCCCTGGCTGACGGCATTGCAGAATGTCTCCTTCGGGGTAAGGGCGCGCTTCCCGCAGTGGAGCAAGCAGCAGGTTAACGATCACAGCAAAAAATTCCTGGAGATGGTCGGGCTCGGCCATTCACTGGAGAAAAAGCCGTCACAACTTTCCGGAGGTATGCGCCAGCGGGTCAGCATCGCCCGCGCTTTCGCCACCAGCCCCAAGTTGCTGCTGCTGGATGAGCCTTTTGGTGCCCTGGATGCCCTCACTCGCGGCGTCATCCAGGATGAGCTGATCAAGATATGGGGTGAAACCCACCAGACCGTCTTCATGATTACCCACGACGTGGATGAGGCCATCCTGCTGGCAGATCGCATTCTGTTGATGACCAATGGTCCTCACGCGCGGGTGGCGGAGTCGGTGACCATCAACCTGCCGCGGCCGCGCCAGCGTGCCAGCGTGGTGAAGGACCCGGGCTACTACAAAATTCGCAACTACCTGGTCAACTTCCTGGTTGAGCGATCAGGTGAGTTGGCTGGCTCGGGCGGGGAAGAGAGCGGCAGCTTTAAAACGCTGGAAGTTGATCCTACCCAGCTGGCCGACACCGGCGAGACCAATAATTCGATGGTGGAGATGCCCGATCTGGTGGCATCCCACTGATTAACCGGGTTGTCTGCAGACTACCGACTGCAGATGCCAACAGATGCCTGAGGAGGGCGTATGGACAAGCAAATGATGACCGACATCATCGTCTCTACCAAAGTTGAAAAAGGCCTGACCTGGGAAACCATGGGGCAGGACCTGGGAATGTCGCCGGTATGGCTGGCGTCGGCCTGCCTGGGGATGAACAGCGCCCCGGCGGAAAAAGCGGAAGCCATTGCCGGCTACCTGGGGCTGCCGGATGAGGTGGCGACGGCGTTGAAGGCGTTCCCCACCAAGGTCTGGGACCAGGCCGTGCCTACCGATCCGCTGATCTACCGTCTCTATGAGGTGGTGGGTGTTTACGGTGACACACTGAAAGAGGTGATCCAGGAGAAGTTTGGCGACGGTATTATGAGTGCGATCGACTTTTCCATGGAGGTGGACAAGATCGAAGACCCCAAAGGTGATCGTGTCCTGTTGACCCTGAACGGTAAATTCCTGCCGTACAAAAGCTGGTAAAAAAAGCTGCTCGCGTATGGTTGCCAGCAGCGACCATACGCGGGGTTTTGCTGTCACTTGCCGGGAGTAGCTGCACCTATGTCAGAGATTATTCCGCGCCCGCCGCTGCCGCCGTTCAGTTATGACGATGCCGTGTTGAAGGTGCGCAGGGCGGAAGATGCCTGGAACGGCCGCGATCCGCTGAAGGTGTCGCTGGCCTACACGCCGGACTCCCGTTGGCGCAATCGCTCGGAGTTTATCCGTGGCCGTGACGACATAGTAACGTTCCTGTCGCGCAAGTGGGAACGGGAGCTGGACTATCGCCTGATCAAGGAGATATGGGCACACAGTGACAAGCGTATTGCGGTGCGCTTTGCCTACGAGTGGCGCGACCAGTATGGCAACTGGTTCCGCTCCTACGGCAATGAAAACTGGGAATTTGATGAAAACGGCCTGATGGCTGAGCGACATGCCAGCATCAATGACCTGCCGATCACCGAGCGCGAACGCCTGTTCCGTTGGCCCGCCGGACCGCGGCCGGAAGATCATCCCGGCCTGTCCGAACTGGGTCTCTGAATGACCGGAGCTATTCTGCGGCGGGTGTCTTGCTGATCAGCTCCACCAGCTGGTAGCGATAGAGGCCGGCATCGGCCGGTGCTGTCTCCGCTGTGTATACCTGTACCTGGCGGATTTTGAGGCGGTAATCGAAGCCCTCTTCGAAGGTGAAGCCGTCGATCTTCTGGTAGAACGTCTTGCCGTCCACTACCAGGCATTTCATGGGCCCCACGCCAACGCAGTCCACCCTGGCCGGGCCAACTGTCACTTCCATGATGTTGTCTGTCACTGTCCTCTCCGGAATGGTCTTCTCCGGCATTGTCTTCTCCGGTTCAGGCGCTGCCGTGTCGCCGCCGCAGGCACTTAATAAGGTTATTGCTGCGGCCGCAGCCAGCATCAGTTTGTTCAGTCCCATAATGTCATCTCCCTTGCGAGCTCTTGAATGGACAGGGCTGGAGCCTCTGTTTCCGGCAACGCCTACGGTATAGCACAAATGTCTGGTACGAGCCTTGCAGGAGCCTGTACAGGAGCAGACGCCGGAATCCCTTTGCAGGGCTTTCTGATCCGCGTCTGTGCCTTATCAGCCAAATTGTTGCTGTTGTGTTCCAAACCGGTGCAAGTGTGACATGCACGGTGAGGGATGCAACCCAGGCAGGTCAAGGAGGCCAGATGGAAAAAATAGGACTCTTTTACGGTACGGAGACAGGCTCCACCCGGGTGATAGCCAGAAAAATCTATCACCAGTTGGGTGACGCCCTTGTGGCCAAGCCGCTTAACGTCAATCGCATTACCCCCGCCGAGTTTTTGCGCTACGACGCGTACATACTCGGTGCCCCCAGCTATGGGGAGGGTGCCATACCCGGACACAGTGCCGGTTGTCTCGAGCGCAACTGGCAGGAGTTTCTGGCGCAGTTGGGCAATGCCAATCTCTATGGCAAGCGCATCGCCATGTTCGGCCTCGGTTCCCAGGAGCGATACCCGGATAACTTTGCCAGCTCACTGATGCCGCTGCACCAGTCATTTGCCGGCTTTGGTGCCGAGATGGTGGGGGAGTGGCCCACCGCAGGCTACCACTTCAATCATTCAGCAGCGGTGGTGGACGATCACTTTGTGGGACTGGTACTGGATCAGCGGGCCCAGGGTGCACAGAGTGGCGAGCGGCTCACCACCTGGCTTGATCAGGTGACGCCACGATTGATCAAGCGTCTGCAGCAGGCGGCCTGATTGCCGGGATGCTGCCCCGGGCTGTGGTTTAGTCTGTCAGCTCTTCCTGGCTCAGCAGTTGGCCTTCGCTGCCGAAGACCAGGCGGCAGGCCTCGTCGTCCAATGCCCGGATCTCGGCCCACTGCAGGCGACCCTGGTCGTCATAGCCGTAGCGATGCTCCAGCTCCACTTCGCCATAGACCCGTTTGTGGATGAGGGTTACACGGCCGGCATCATCATTGCAGACACCAAAGAAGGTATTGCGATTGGCGATCTCATCGGTGCTGATGGGGCTGACCATCTGCAGCGGCAGTCCGGTGCCGCTGTAGCTCAGATAGTAACGTTGGTAGTGATTGATGGCTTCCATTGACAGGGCTCCCCGCTGACAGGCTTGGCTGTTGATTGGCCTCCGGGCGTTGCGGATATTTCTTCCGCAGCGAAGGTGACGGGCGCATCTTGTAACACAGCCGACAGCGTGGTGTCAGTCATTTTTCGTTGCCGACCGCGCAGAAAGTTTTGTCGTGTTTGCTGCAAAAACAACTGACACAGATGCGACAAGTGCGTCATTACTGTCGCTGTCAGTTTCTTGACAAAAGTTCTCAACCATATGATTTTTATTGGCTTTTTCTGCTGCCATAAAACGGTGGCAGCTGGTCTGACTATTGCTCTCTGACTATTGGATCAGCGTTTCACCGCGGGTGAAATGCTGAGGATTTTTTTGTCAGACATTGTTAGAGAGTGTTTATGTCCATTACACAAATTGCCGCGTTTTCCGCGAAAGCCAAAACGGATGCCGGGCTGGGTGAGGAGCTCAAAGCCTGTCAGAAACTGAAAGAGATGTTTGCCCTCGCCAAAGATCACGGGTTTGATTTTGACGAAGACAGTCTCTACCCGCCCAATGAGCCACAGTTCACCGAAGACCAGCTCTCCGAGCGCCTCGCCAAGGCTCTGTTGCGCGCCTGATACATCGGGTGGTGACCTTCGTTTCAGCAGCCGGAGGTGCTGATCTGTCGGCCCGGGTCGGGACGGCGCCTGCACCATGCACCTGGCAACAGGTGCCCGGTTGCGCCTCCCTGTGGCTGGCGCCGGATTTTCTGGAAGAACAGCTGCAGCGCGGTTACTGCAATAGCTTTGTCACGAGCCATCCCTGGCCTGCCAATCACTACGAAGTCTTTGGCCGGCGTTTTACGTTGCCGCGCCTGCAGACATGGCATGCGGACGCGGGTATCGTCTATCGCTACAGTGACAACCTGCTAACCACCACGCCATGGACTCCACTCCTGTTAACACTGCGGCAACAGGTGGAGCAAGCCTGCGGCCACCCTTTCAACGCCGTGTTGGTCAATCACTACCGCAATGGCGGCGACCATGTTGGTTGGCACAGTGATGATGAGCGGGAGCTGGGCGAGTCGCCAGTGATTGCATCCCTGTCGCTGGGCGTCGCGCGGGAATTTGCCTTTCGGAGAAAGGATAGTCATCACCGCAGCGGCCAGGTGTTACTGACCGGTGGCAGCCTGGTGTTGATGGAGCCGGCGTTTCAGCACCATTGGCAGCACAGTGTTCCGGTCAGCGCCGTTTCTGACGCGCGAGTGAACCTGACTTTTCGCTACGTCTATCCGCAGCAGCCGTGAGCAGCGATCAACTGTTCCGGGGTCTCGGGGGGAAGCCCTCAAAGCGGTGAATCAATTCCAGCTCGTTATCCCAGTTGGCCCTGCTGCCGGTAAACAGGTGCGCCTCCGGCTTGAGGGGCAGGTCCTCATCAAGACTGCCTGCGGGCACGATACAGATATCGCCGCCCATGCTGGTATTGGGCACTGCCGAGCCGCAGTTGACGCAGAAACTGCGCACATGGTGAGTGGGCTCCAGCCTGAAATCCCTGACGCTTTCGCGGCCTGCTAGCCAGCTCAGGTTCGACGCTTTGGTAAAGAGGTTGGCGGCGTGAGCGGAGCCGGTGTCCTTGCGGCACCAGGAGCAGTGACACAGATAGAAGTGATCAAAGTCATCGCTGATTTCGAAGTGCACAGTGCCGCAGAGGCAGGATCCTTTCATGGTTTTACTTCCCTCCTTATTGTTCCTGTATGGCGATATAAAACCGGTGTTAGTGGCTCTGCATATTGCGGATGTCCCTTGGGGTAATGCAGGCCAGTACGCCACCGTCACAGGGAATGTCGACACCGGTCAGGTAACCCGCTTTATCGCTGGCACAAAAGGCCAGCAGTTCCGCCACCTCCTCCGGCTTGCCGAAACGTTTCAGGGCGGAGTAATTCACCAGCTCACCGGAACCGGTCTCTTTTTCAAGGCGTCCCATCTCGGTATCAAAGCTGCCCGGCGATACGGCTACCACACGGGCACCCTTGCTGCCAAAACGACCGGCGATTGACTTGCTGTACCAGCTGACAAAATTCTTGCTCAGGGCATAGGCGACACCGGTGCGCGCCTTTTTGGGAAAGAAGTTGGTGACAAACAGCATCCGTTTCAGGAAACGACCGATATCACTGTGGGCGAGGCGATAACCACGGCTGGGGATCAGAAAGCCCGGCAGCATATGGCCCGACACGGATGAGACGTTAACCATGGCGAAGCCTTCGTCAGCCAGCCGGTAGAACGCCTCATTAATGTTGATGGTGCCCACCGCGTTCACTTTCCAGATGGTGCCGGGATCGGCCATCTGCGGGCTGAGGCCGGCAGTGTGTATAACCGAGCGTACCCTGCCCAAGGATGCCGCCGTCTGCACCAGCGCTTCCACGGATTTGCGATCGGTGATGTCGCAGCGCTCGGCGTCACAGGTAATGCCGGCGGCGATGAGCTCTTCCCGGGCGGCATCCAGCCGGGCCTGGTTTACGTCGCAGATGAGAATATGGTGATCACGGCCCATAAGACGGGCCGCGGCCAATCCCATGCCCCCGGCGCCACCGGTAATAACGGAGAGGTTTTTGCTTGTCTGTTCTTCCATGGACTCTGCTGTGCTGTCAGGTGAGTGGTGTATCCCGGGCTAATCCGGTACTGTCGGTAGTGAAGCTGTTCCAGACAGTACCGGCAAGCACGCCGGCGCTATGGACTAAGCACATTAGGTAGGTAATAAAGAAAAAGCAAACGACGATTTTTTGAGCAATGGTTCCCGTTTTCCTGCCATGCCGACAGTGAGACAGCTCTCGCAGGGAACCGGGTTGCTGTCTCCCGGTCACTGACTCATCGTCGCGTTTCTCTTTTTTGGTTGCCCGGTTTTTGAACACTCCGCACAAAGATTCGTCGCTATTGGTGCCGGCGCCCGGGCCTGCTTGCACTGGGCGGGGGAAAGGGCTATACAGCTCCGCCAATTGTTTCCGGAAAAAGTGACCGCTGATTGTATGAGCACCGTCGAAAACAGCATGCTGGAAAGCCAGCCGCCATCCAGCTTTCGCCTGAAGGCCGGCTTGTTCCCCCTCACCCTGCTGGAAGTGCAGGGCCTGGACAGGCAGAGCTTCGAGCGCGAACTGCAACTCAAAGTGGCCGAAGCGCCGGCGTTTTTCCAGCAGACACCGGTCATCCTCAGTTTTGATGCAGACGCCCGGGGCGATATGAGCCTGGCGGAACTGGTAGAGTTGTGTCGCACCCAGGGGCTGGTGCCGGTGGTGCTGCGGGGTGGCAGCGAGGAGTTGCAACAGCAGGCGCTGCAGCAGGGCCTGGCACTGATGCCGGAGGGGCGCAGCCGGGCAGCGAAGGCTGAGCCCGAACCGTCGCCTGCCGAAGATGTCCCGGAGCCGGCCGCGCCCGCTGCCGAAGACGAGCCCTCTGCGCCAGTGCCCGGCGGTGGCGGCAATCGCGTGATTACCACGCCCATTCGTTCCGGGCAGCAGGTATACGCCGCCGGAGGCGACCTGATCGTGTTGTCATCGGTATCTGCCGGCGCTGAAGTGCTGGCTGACGGCAATATACATGTCTACGGGCCGCTGCGTGGTCGCGCATTGGCCGGTGTTCGCGGTGATACCGGCGCCAGAATTTTTTGCCAGAGTCTTGAGGCGGAACTGATTTCCATTGCCGGAGATTTCCAGCTGTCGGATGATCTGCGTGGCAAGCTGTGGAAGCAGCCGGTGCAGATTTGCCTCAGTGACCAAAAACTTACCGTTGAGCCACTGGCTTGAGCGTCTGTCTCTTAGCCGTGGTGTTCACTCAACCTCACAGGACTGCCACAGGGCAGCACTGATACAGAAAAAGGACTGTAATCTTGGCCAAGATCATTGTTGTTACATCGGGTAAAGGTGGCGTCGGTAAAACCACAACCAGCGCAGCCATCAGCAGCGGGCTTGCCTTGCGAGGGCACAAGACCGCGGTTATCGATTTTGATATCGGTCTGCGCAACCTGGATATCATCATGAACTGCGAGCGGCGCGTGGTGTATGACTTCGTTAACGTCATTAATAACGAAGCGACCCTGAAGCAGGCGCTGATCAAGGATAAGCGGGTGGACAACCTGTTTATCCTGCCGGCCTCCCAGACCCGGGACAAGGATGCCCTCAGCAGCGAAGGTGTGGAGCGGGTTCTCAATGAGCTGGCTGACGATGGTTTTGAATACATCATCTGTGATTCGCCCGCCGGTATTGAACACGGTGCATTTATGGCACTCTACTTCGCGGATATGGCGATCGTGGTTGCTAACCCGGAAGTCTCTTCCGTACGCGACTCCGACCGTATCCTGGGTATCCTGCAGAGCAAATCCCGTCGCGCCGAGAAGGGCGAGCGCGTGGAAGAGTGCCTGCTGATTACCCGTTACAACCCGGAGCGGGTGGCGAAAGGTGAAATGCTGGGGGTCACCGATGTGGAAGAGATTCTGGCCACCAAACTGCTGGCGGTAATTCCGGAGTCCGAATCCGTGCTCAAGGCCTCCAACCAGGGGGTGCCGGTGATTCACGATAAGGAATCCAAAGCCGGCCAGGCCTACGATGACGCCGTTGCCCGACTGCTGGGTGAAGAGCGTGACCACCGCTTTGTTGAAGTGGAACACAAGGGATTGTTTCAGCGATTGTTCGGGAGGAAGTGATGAGCATCTTTGACTATTTCCGCAGTAACAAACAGGATTCGGCGGCCGTAGCCAAGGAGCGCCTGCAGATCATCGTGGCGCACGAGCGCAAGCAGCGTAATCAGCCCGATTACCTGCCTAAGCTGCAGCGGGAACTGCTGGAAGTGATCCGCAAATACGTCGAAATCGAACAGGACCAGATAGATGTTCAACTGGAGCAGAACGATGACTGCTCCGTGCTGGAACTCAATATCGTCCTGCCCGAAGCCCGCTAGGGCAATCAGGCTTGACTGCCGGCCGCACCCCGGGCCGGCAGTGACAACTTCCTGTCATCACCCCCGTCAGAGTTTCACCATCAGGTTGGCAATATCGAGCATGCGGTTTGAGTAGCCCCACTCGTTGTCATACCAGGCCATCACTTTCACCAGTTTGTCTTCCACCCGTGTCTGGCTCGCGTCAAAGATGCACGAGGTAGGGTTGTGGTTGAAGTCGATGGAGACCAGCGGTTTGTCGTTCCATGCCACTACACCGGCAGGCAGGCGGGTGACGGCATCCTGCATCAGCTGGTTGACCTCGTCGGCGCTGGTGGCGCGTGCGGGAATAAGCACCAGGTCCACCAGTGACACGTTGGCGGTGGGCACACGCACTGCCAGCCCATCCAGTTTGCCCGCCAGCTGCGGCAGCACCTTGCCTACCGCACCCGCCGCCCCGGTTTTAGTGGGGATCATGGATTGCGGCGCCGAGCGCGAGCGGTAGAGATCCTTGTGCAGTTTGTCGATCAGGTTCTGGTCGTTGGTGTAGGCGTGGATGGTGGTCATATAGCCCTGCTCAATGCCAATTCCCTCGTGCAGGACTTTGGCCATGGGAGCCAGGCAGTTGGTGGTACAGGAGGCGTTGGAAACAATGCGTTGATCCGCCTGCAAGCTGTCATGGTTCACGCCATAGACCACCATGTTATCCGCATCGCCCACCGGGTAGGCCACCAGCACTCTTGCCGCGCCTGCGTCCAGTTGCGGCTGCAGTAGCTCGCGCTTCTTGAATTTGCCGCTGCACTCCAGCACCAGGTCAATCTGTAACTCCTTCCAGGGCAGGGCGGCGGGATCGGCTTCCGAGATCAGCTTGATCCGGTCGCCATTCACAATCAGCTCGTCCCCTTCCAGTTCCACGTCGGCGGCGAAAATGCCGTGGGTGCTGTCGTACTTGGTCAGGTGCTGGCTTACCTCGGCCGGAGCCAGATCGTTGATGGCGACAATTTTCAGGTGCGGATAGAGCTTGCTTTCATACAGTGCCCGCAAAATATCGCGACCAATGCGCCCATAGCCATTAATTGCCAGACGTTTCATACGCACTCCTTTGTGAATGATGACAGGTCAGGGATGGTGATCTTCCGTGTGCAGCAGTCAGTGTGGTGACAGCCAAAGCCACAGCCTAATGGAAAACAGGGCTGGAGAGGGTTGCGTCAGATCATTGTGCGCCAACTTTACGCTGTCGATGTTGCAAAAAGCTGCTCAGGTAACGGGTGCGATCAATCATGCAATTACCTTGCCCTGATGTGCAGGCTGGTGCCAGGGTCGTCTTAGGGCACCATGCGCACCGGTACCCGGCGGGCGCCCCAGCGTCCCGGCTCTGCCTCAAAAACACCGGCGCACGATGTGCCGCAATGGGGGCAAGCGCCGTTGGCGTCCAGGTGCCATTCCTGCAACTGATACCAGTCGCGCACGATCAGCGGTGTACCGCAGTGATGACAGTTGGTGGTGTCGCCGTCCTTGTCATGCACATTGCCGGTGTAGACATAGTGCAGGCCCGCCTGCATGGCGATCCGGCGGGCGCGACTGAGGGTTTCCTGCGGGGTGTGGCCGATGTGGGTCATCTTGTAGTCGGGGTGGAAGGCGGAGAAGTGCAGTGGCACCTCCGGTCCCAGCTCCTCGCACACCCATTGGCTCAGGGCTTCCAGTTCCGCCTGCGAGTCGTTTTCGCCGGGAATCAGCAGGGTGGTAATTTCCAGCCAGGTATTGGTCTCATGGCGGATATATTGCAGGGTTTCCAGCACCGGCCCCAGTTCGCTGCCGGTGAGCTGGTGGTAGAAGCGCTCGCTGAAGGCCTTCAGGTCAACATTGGCTGCGTCCATATAGGGGAAGAACTTCGACGCCGGTTCCGGGCAAATATAGCCGGCGGTGACCGCCACTGAGCGGATATCACTTTCGTGGCAGGCGTTGGCGGTGTCTACGGCGTATTCGAGGAAGATCACCGGGTCGTTGTAGGTAAAGGCCACGCTGCGACAGCCCATCTCATCGGCGCGCCGGGCGAGGGTGGCGGGGCTGGCCTGGTCGGCCAGGGTGTGCATCTCCCGCGATTTGCTCATGTCCCAATTCTGGCAGAATTTACAGGCGAGATTGCATCCGGCTGTACCGAATGAGAGGACAGGTGTTCCGGGAAGAAAGTGATTGAGGGGCTTTTTCTCTATAGGGTCAATGCAGAAGCCGCTGGAGCGGCCGTAGCTGGTGAGCACCATATGGTTGTCGAGGCGACCGCGCACAAAGCAGAGGCCGCGCTGCCCCTCCCGCAGTTTGCAGTAGCGTGGGCAGAGGTCGCACTGGATGCGGTCATCCGCCAGCCAGTGCCAGTGTTGCGCGTTCACCACGTTGCTGTCGCGCAGGATGGGAGAGTCGCTCACGGCCAGTCACCTGTCTGTTTTTTGTGCACTTGATAGTTATGGTGCCAGCACCTATATCTATCAAGGTCAGGGATGCATTTTTAGTTACCGCGGCGAGGAAAACGATCCATGCACAGCAGTATCCGTCCGGCCGCTGTCGCCGGTCTCTTCTATCCCCGGGAAAGCGGCGAGTTAGCGCAGCTCCTGCAGGGATACCTGTGCCAGGCTTCTGTCCCGGAAGGACGTGGTCGTCCCCTTGCGATTGTTACCCCTCACGCCGGCTACGTTTACTCCGGCAGTACCGCCGCGGTTGCCTGGGCCAGCGCTTCGTCCTGGGCAGATCAGATACAACGTGTGTTACTGCTGGGGCCCGCTCACAGGGTGGCCTTGAGGGGCATAGCCACCAGTCCCGCGGCTGCGTGGCAGACGCCTCTGGGGGCTGTGGCCCTGGACCAGCGTGGTGCACGCCAGTTGCAGGAGTTGCCGTTCGTTGTGGAGTCGGCCCTGGCCCACGCGGAGGAGCACAGCCTGGAAGTTCAGGTGCCTTTTATCCAGACTCTCTACCCCCATGCGCAGTTGTTGCCTCTGCTGGTAGGTGATGCCAGTCCTGAAGAGGTGGCGGAGTTGCTGCGTCCATACTGGCACGACCCGCATACATTGATTGCCATCAGTACCGATCTCAGCCACTACCACGATTACGCTACAGCCCAGCAGCTCGATGGCAGCACGGCACTGGCCATTGAGCAGCGGCGCTGGTCGGTGATTGGTCCCGAGCAGGCTTGTGGCTGCCGTGCGCTCAATGGCCTGTTGCAGTTGGCGGGTGAAGAGGGGCGGCCGGTGCAGACACTGGCACTGTGTAATTCCGGCGATACCGCCGGCGATAAACGCCGGGTGGTGGGTTACGGTGCCTTCGTGGTGCATTGAGGGGTGCGTATGCAGATGATAGATGTCACTGCCCACGGGCGCAGCCATCCGCAGATCAACAGCGACGACCAGATGCGGTTGCTGCAACTGGCGCATGATGCCATCGCTCATGTGTTGAAAACCGGCGAAGAGTTGGCGGTGGACAAGAAATCCTGGCCCGACTACCTGCGTCGTCCGGCAGCTACTTTTGTCACCCTGAAAATGCACGGCAAGCTGCGGGGCTGTATCGGTACCCTGGAGCCGCATCGCTCCCTGGTAGAGGATATCCGCAGTAATGCGGTTAGCGCCGCGTTACACGATCCGCGTTTCCCACAACTGCTGCCGTCAGAGTTTGCTGATGTGGAGATCAGTGTGTCGGTACTGGGAGAGGCGGAAGCGGTGAGCTTTCGCTCCTGCCAGGAATTGGAGGGATTGCTGCGCCCGGGGGTGGACGGTTTGATACTGGAGTCCCATGGCCGTCGCGCCGTGTTTCTGCCCCAGGTGTGGGACAACCTGCCGCAACCGGGGGAGTTTATTCGTCAGCTGAAACAGAAGGCCCACCTGCCGGAAGACCTGGAGCCGCCGGAACTGTGTGGCAAAATCTTTCAGGTGCAATATTTCTGAGCAAGGTTGTTCATTGCCGCCGTGTTGCCCTTCTTTTATACCCCCGTGAAATCTGTTTTCTCTCTCGTTTAAATCCAATTCGCGAAAACTGACGCCAATAATCTGTTGTGCCGGCTTTGGGGCTGGGTAATCCCTGTGGATGTGCCAAACTGATTGCAGGGGCCGGTTGAGATTCCGGTAGTGCCGATCTTCCTGCAGGGATGTCAAAGATCCGTTAACAGCAGGGCATTGAGGCAGTGTGCGGTCAGGTCTACCTGCATCAGGGGCTGTTCCCTGGACAGGATAAACGCACCCTGATGTCTGGTTGCCTCATCAGCGTAGGTGTTCATTTCGTCCTCTGATTCTGCAAACTGCTCATCAATTTGCAGCTGTCGATTAAAGGCCATTTCCCTGGCCAAATAGTCAATGGCGGTGTGTGTCAGGGTTTGTGGTTCGTGTTTGCGGTCGGTCATGATGTTGGCAAAGGTGGCGATGCCTTCAATCGTGGCGCAGCTGTTGGTGCCGGAGTGCGCAAGATTTCTCTCTTCTGCAAACAGCCATTCGGACATGGCCACGGCAAAGTCGTAGTAACGTTTGTCACTGGTGCTGTCCAGGCGCACCTTCAAGCCCATCATTCCCCAGGAGTAGAACAGCTTGTCAGGGCGCTCCTGGTGGCTTTGGAGCAGGTAGTCTTCGAGGTCCGGTAAAGTGGTGTCCATGTCGGGGTCTCCCGGAAAGGCTGCCTGATATTCGGCGAATGCCAGCCACGTTTGTCCATTCACATAGGGTGATTCAGACAGGTAGTGAGGCGCCTCCCTGACTCCACGGCCATCAACCATCAAGGCCCGCAGTCCATCTTTCCAGTGGCGGATGTCGGCATCAAACCGCTCGTCCCCGGTCATGTTCCGGTATTTCAGGGCGGCAACCAGGGTGAGTGCGGTTGCCCCCGGCAACGCGCGCTCGTAATCCTGGTGGGCTGTGACAAGTTTTCCGGGACCTTCCGTTGAGAACAGCAGGCCGGATTTGTACAACGGTTCCCTGAGCGGACGCCACAGCTGCCAGCGATTGTAGAGACCGATGGTTTCGAGAGTGCGTTGTAAATAGCCCTTGCTGATCGGAACAGAATGACTGGCGGCCATCTGCAGGAACCTGACTATGGCTTTCTCTGTAGAGGGATCCCGGGTGTGCTCCAGATAGACCGCCAAAGCGAAAAGCGCACAGCTCTGTCGCACCAGGTTTACGCCGGAGATGTCATCCATGCTCGTCGACTGGCCGTTACTGAAATCGAAATCGTAAGGAAACAGGCCGGCTTCCGTCTGGTTGCGAAGGAGCTGTGCGGCAGCGTAACCGGCTTGTCGCAAGTTCTCCGGCGGGGATTTTCCGCCAGCTGTGCCCGGGTCGGAGTCGGCCAGCGCGCTGCTGCCGATAAGCGTCATCATGAAGACAAGAATAGAAGTGTTCAGGCCGTATTTTCTAATCACACGCGATTATCCCGGGAGCAGCGTAGTGTCGGAGCAACGATCCCGGCTGATGATCACTCTGGTTCTGGATCATCACGCCCGGGCCTATCTGTTTTGTGTCGATTTTTTATACAGATCTGTCGGTGTTCAATAGTCTCAATTTTGTAACATATTGTTTATTAGGTGAGTTTCCGGTCTGGCATCAATTATGCCTTCACTCTGAAGCCCCTTTTTTCAGGGTGGCCTTCGGGCCTGGTGGCTTGCACCCGGATAGTGGCAGCTGTGTTCGAGTTTTAAAGTTGAACAGGAATCCAAGGAGGATCCTCATATGCTGAAACATATTAAACATCAGGCATTATTTCTAGGTTTTTCGGCCATAACCGCCGCGCAGGCGTTTGCACAGGAGCAGCCGGATGGTGTGCGGGCGCTGCCTTTTGGCGATGGCGCTTTGGTTGCCGCGGCTGCCGCCTGTGGTGTCGCGCTGGTGTGGCTGGCTAGCAGGAAGAAATAGACCGACTTGCCGACAGCCTGGAGTTTATATCTCGCTGCTCAGGCTGTCGGTGCCGTGCGGGTGTCTGATCTTTTCAGCGAGACTGAGGAGAAACCGATAATGTTGAATCATGTTATTTCCAGGCTGTCGCTGGCAGCACTGATCTCTTTTGTTTCCATGCATTCCCTGGCGGGATTCCCGGGTACACCACCCCAATCATTACCCTTCGGAGATGGAGCTCTGGTTGCACTTGCTGCCGCTTGCGTAATCGGTGTGGTGTGGCTGGTTCGGGGAAAGGGAAAATAGACTTCCAAATTTTCCACTTTCTTTATTGTTGCCGTTCTGTGTTGTTAAAACGTGCCGGAGGGTCACGGCTGATGAAGCAGATAAACCGATGGTTGCCAATGTTGGTGTGGGGCGCGATGCTCTCGTCCACGTCTTATGCCAGCGACGCATTGCGGCCTTTGCCGCTGGGCGATGGCTCCCTGGCTGGCTTTGTAGCAGCTTGTGTGCTGGGCGTGGTCTGGCTGATGCGCAGCAAGAAGTGATCTGATGCATGGGCCATCCCGATCGTTTGGCAAAAAAATATTTCTGATCCGGATTTAATCCTGGGAGATAAAAATGATGAAACGCATACAATCACAAGTGTCAACGCTGGCTGTTCTGTCTCTCTTTGCTGTCCAGTCGTTCGCTGGCTCCACTCTTCCTCCCCGCAGCCTTCCCTTTGGTGATGGTGCGCTGTTTGCTGTGGGTGCGGCTTGCGTGGTCGGTGTTGTCTGGCTGCTGCGCAGCAAGAAAAAGTAAATTGGCGGGTTGATCGATGGTGAAGGCAGGGGGCTTACGTCCGATGGCGTATCAGCTGTTACCGGCAGGGCATAATTCAGTGGCGTGGTGTCATATGTGTGTGATGGTCAAGGCGTTAACAGCTCGCGGATGCTGGGGTTTGATAATCTCCGTGTTGGCATTACCGGCGCGCGCGGACGCCGTCGAGCCGTTGCCATTTGGTGACGGCAGCCTGTTGGTTCTGGGAATCGGTTGTATTATGGCAGTCGCCTGGATGATGCGACGTAATGGAAAGTAGTTTCTCCGGCGTTGTGTGATACATCGACTGCCTTTCCCCGGGGCTGCTTCGGACAATCCCCGGTCTCCCCTCCACCATCTGTAGGCTGATATGTCTGAGCAACTTACCCTATTCAGCGCCTATCTGTTCTTCGGCGTGGCGGTACTGCTGGCGATATTGGAGATGGTTCAGCCGGCAAACAAGCCGGATTCTGCGTCTGTTAATCGGCGGTGGGGGGCAAACCTCGGGCTTTATCTGGTCAACGCGTCGATGTCCCGTTTTCTGTTACCGCTTTCGGCAGCGGCTGTCAGTGAGATGCCGATATCCAGAGAGCTGGGTTTGCTGCATCAATGGCCAGTGGCGTTCCCGCTTGCGGTTGTCACAGGCTTTCTGGCGCTCGATTTATTGGCCTACTTTCAACATCGACTCTTTCACGCGTGGCGCCCCTTATGGCGCCTGCATATGATTCACCATACCGACGTTGAGACAGACTTTACCACCACGGTACGGCATCACCCTGTTGAGGTCGTCCTGGGCACACTCATTCTCTATGGCTTTGTGGTGGTATCAGGGATACCGGCACTGTCCATTTTGTTGTACGTGCTGGCGGAAACTGTCGTTGCACTGCTGTCTCATGCCAATCTGCGATTCCCGGAAAGGTGGGAAAGAGTGCTGTCGCTGCTGTTGGTGACGCCCGCGGTTCACGCGGTCCATCACTCCGCCAGCAGACCGGAAACGGACAGCAATTTTGGTACTGTATTCACGCTTTGGGACCGGATTTTCAGCACCTACCGGAAACTGCCCGATGGCCAGGTCGGGCCGCTGAAGTGCGGTCTTGAGTATTTCCGGGCACCAGAGGATAGCCGTTTCCTGCGCCTGCTATGGCTGCCGTTGCGCCCCATTCCGGCAGTGGCGGAGGAAAGGGGGTCGGCAGCCATACCATCAGATGATAAGAGCCCGTGTCGTGACTGACACATGCCAGCATCAAAGCAGGGAGTATCCCGAAGGTCGTATAAGCCAGGAGTGGCTGTGGGCGCTGGCCACGCTGGTAATCACACTGCTGTGTGTTGTCATTGCGTACAGCGATACCTTTGTGGAGACTGCTGCGGTCTGGAGTCAGTCGTCCCATTTTAAGATCGGGCGTTTTGTCGTTCCGCTTACCTTGATACTGCTGTGGTATAACCGACAGCAGTTTTTGTCCTCGCCCCCTCGGGCCTGTGGCTGGGGGATCCCGCTGGCGGCTCTCGCTGCTGCGGTCTGGTTGCTGGGCGAGTGGACCAATATCTCGCTGCTCAGGCAGTTGGCGCTGCTGGGTGTTTTAAGCAGTCTGGTTCTGTCGGTGTTGGGACCGTCACTGTTCCTGCGAGCCTTACCCTATCTGGCGATGCTGCTGTTTGCCTTGCCAGTGTGGGAGCTTTTCCTGCCCACGCTGAAGTCAGTGGCCATATTGCTGGTTAAGGGTTACGCCTTCATAGTCCAGCTGCCTCTCGAGTCGGAAGGTTACTCTCTGTACGTTGGCGGTAAACGCTATATCGTCATCGATTACTGTGCCGGCTTGCAGTTTATCCTGCTGGGATTGCTGACGGGTTGGGCGTTCGGGTTGTTGATCTACCGGTCACTGTTGAGGGTTTTCCTGCTCTCCCTGCTGGGAGGCGTGCTGGCGCTGTTGGCCAATGCCTTTCGGATCGCGGGCATTATTACCTACGACTATTTAGTGGGGGGGAGCAGCCAGCTGGATCACGCCTGGTTTGAGATGCCGGCATTGATCCCCTGCTTTGCGCTCCTGTTTTTTGTCTTTTACAAACTGCAGCCGGAAAATACCCATCAGGAACCCGCTGCCATTGCAGGGCGGAAGTTGGCAGCACAGGGGCCCGCAGGTCTGCTGGGGGTGGGCATGACAGTAGCGGTGTTAATTGCCGCTCCGTTGCTGACCGTTTATTCACGGGGGCATGGCGCCGTAGCTGCGGGTACGATGTTACTGCCGATGGAGATGGGGGGGTGGCAAAAAACTGCCGGGCAGCCGTTGTGGCAGCCAGAGGTGAGGGCCGGTCTGGTTGCGGAAGATGCCGCCACCTATCGTCAGGGCGACCGGCAAATCCTGGTCTATCGAGTTATACCGTTAACGCCTGAGAGCAAGGTCAGTGGCGGTGCCGTCCGGCTATTCCGGCCGGGGTTTCCGTACAACCATTCGGAAGTGCGGGAGCTGTGTGACGAGGGGATTTGCCGTGGGACCTATGTTCGCGCCACCTACATGGCGCAGCGGGGGCGACAGTTGGGCCAGCTCTACTACGCCTATCAGATGAATGATCGCTTTACCGCTTCGGTACTGGTCTTCCGCCTGTGGCGTGGTTATAGCCGGTTGGTGGGCGAAGCCGGGCAGCAGGTGAGCTTGGTTGCCATCGCCTCTGATCGCGGCCACGAGATCACGTCGGCAGAGTTGGCGCAGCTCTTCAGCACCGCGGTTGGGGAAGGCCAATGAGGGGAAAGGAGGGCGCTCTACCCTGACTCTCCTCCTTATTGGTCACTGGCTTGCAGCAGCGCCTTGACCAGGCTCTGTAACCCCTTGCCCCGATTGACAGTCTTCCACGCCACCAGGGTGTCGTTAATGTGAGGCGTACTGTTCTCGATGGACAGCTCCACCAAGTCCCCCCGTTCCAGCTGCTCCCGGATACGCTTCTTCGGTAGATAACCGATACCCAGCCCCGCCTGTTGGGCAGCTATTTTCTGGGCGATGGTGCGCACGTAGAGTCGCTCTTCACTGCTGATACGTCCGGTATCCCGGGGCACGCTGAAGCGTGAGCTGTCGTGCACCACCACCCAGCGGTGGGCCTTCAACAGTTCTTTCTGCAGTGGCTGTGGCGCGTTGATAAGCGGGTGCCCGGCGGCAACGGCAAACACCATCTCCAGGGTGCCAAATTTCTCGGAGCGAAGCCCTTGTTGCGGAGGCACCGGGCCGCCGGCCCCGATCAACAGGTCCACCCGGTCTTCAATCAACGCCTCCCAGGTGCCACCGAGAACCTCCTCGCCAATATCCAGCTCGATCTGCGGGTGTTGCTGCAGAAACTCCTGCAGAACCGGCAATAGCTGGTCGAAATCGAGAATGGTGTCGAAGGCGATGCGGATGCGGGGCTCCCAGCCAATGGCGATCTCCCGGGTCTGGTTGGCCAGGCGTTCGGCGGCCTGCAGCAGCTGGCGTCCCTCCTCCAGCAGGTGACGGCCAGCCGGGGTCAGTACCGAGCGCCGCCCCTGGCGCTGGAACAGGGTTACCCCCAGTTGCTCCTCCAGCTTCTGCACTATGTAGGAGAGGGCGGATGGCACCTTGTTGAGGTGCTCGGCGGCGCTGGCAAAACTGCCGCGACGCTCAATCTGGTCGATGACTTCCAGGGCTTCCAGGGTCAGGGGGGAGTGGTTCATGGCAGGTGCCCCGCAGGCTGTTCAAAAACTTTGAACAAATCTATCGGAAATCCACCGTTATTCAAGCTCCGTCGCGGCGATAGACTGTCATTACTGAAGATTACAACCCCTTAATGGCCTGACGCGGTGAATGGTTCACCGGACAGGGGCCCAGATAACGGAGCGAGTCATGAGCAATTCCAACCTGTTAGTGCGTATCGACAGCAGTGCCCGCGGCACCGCGTCCAACTCCCGTCACCTCACCGATTACCTGACACAGCAGCTGCTGGCACGGGAAGAAGAGCTGCAGCTGGTCAGTCACGATGTGGGGGAGAACCCCTTCCCGCAGGTGACCGCTGAGCAGCTGACCGCCATCCATGGCAGCTTCGACTCCGAAGACCCGGACATCCTGATACAGCAGGCGCTCTCCGACGAGCTGGTGGAGGAGGTGCTGAATACTCGCTACCTGGTGATCGGTGCCCCCATGTACAACTTCGGCATTCCGGCCAACCTGAAAACCTGGATTGATCACATCTGTCGCGCCCGCAAAACCTTCCGTTACACCGAAAACGGTCCCGAAGGGCTGAGCGGTATCGAGGAAGCCTTTGTGGTGGTGGCCAGTGGTGGCGCGCCGGTAGGTTCCGCGGTGGATTTTGTCAGCAGCTACCTGCGCCAGGTGCTTGGCTTTATCGGTGTGCGCAAGGTGCATATTGTTGATGCCGGCGGCTCCGGCGCAGATGCCGACGGTGTGAGGGCCAAAGCAAAGGCCCAGATTGATGAGCTGGTAGGCAGCCTGGCAGAGGCATAATCAAAGCCGGGACAGATGCAAAGCCGGAACCGGATTGAAGACAGGACAGAGAGGAGCAAAGATCATGGGTGTATTGCAGCAGGGTGAGTGGCGTGACCAGTGGTACGACACCGAAAGCACCGGCGGCGCCTTCCAGCGCCAGGAGAGCCGCTTCCGCAACCAGATCAGCGCCGATGGCAGCAGTGGCTTCAAGGCTGAAGCAGGACGCTACCACCTCTATGTCTCCCTGGCCTGTCCCTGGGCACACCGCACCCTGATCATGCGCCGCCTGAAAAAACTGGAAGGGCTGATCGGTGTCACGGTGGTAGAGCCGCTGATGCTTGAGAACGGCTGGGAGTTTGGCGAAGGTGGCGACGACCTGTATGGCCTGGACTATCTCTACCAGCTCTACCTGAAAGCGGATCCGGGTTACGAAGGGCGGGTTACGGTACCGGTGCTGTGGGACAAGCAGACCCGGACCATCGTCAACAACGAGTCGGCGGAGATTATCCGTATTTTCAACAGTGCCTTTGATCACCTCACCGGTGACCAGGGTAACTACTGCCCGGCGTCCCTGCGCAACGAGATTGATGCTATCAACAGTCGCGTGTATGACAGCGTGAATAACGGGGTCTACAAGGCGGGTTTTGCCACCGACCAGGCGGTTTACGAGTCGGCGGTGACAGAGTTGTTTGCAGCACTGGATTGGCTGGAGCAGCGTCTGGAGAATCAGGACTACCTGGTGGGTAACCAGCTGACGGAGGCGGATATCCGCCTATTTACCACCCTGGTGCGTTTTGATCCGGTCTACGTGGGGCACTTCAAGTGCAACCTGCGCACCCTGGCCAGTTACCCGAACCTGTCAGCCTACCTGCGGGGCATCTACCACCTGCCGGGCGTGGCTGAGACGGTCAACTTCACCCACATCAAACAGCACTACTACGGCAGTCACAAGACCATTAATCCCACCGGCATCGTGCCCCTGGGGCCGCTGCTGGAGCTGTAAGCAGTCGCAGGCTCCGCGACATAAAGCGCAGACGAAAAAAAAAGCAGGCCGGAGCCTGCTTTTTTTGTTCAAGCGGAACGGTTGGCCTTACAGCGCAACGATGTTCTCAGCCTGAGGACCTTTCTGGCCTTGAGTTACTGTGAACTCAACAGCTTGGCCTTCGGCCAGGGTTTTGAAGCCTGAACCGGAAATGGCGCTGAAATGGGCAAAAACGTCTGGACCGGATTCTTGCTGAATGAAACCGAAACCTTTGGATTCGTTGAACCACTTAACGGTGCCTTTAACTCTGTTAGACATAATAACGTCCTGATATTCAAATAAATTAAACGGGTGCCTTTGTCAGAGGCGGAGTAGCTTGGAAAAGACTATACCTAGGAAAACTGCAGGACGGCGTTGCAAGAGCAGGAGACCGTTAAATGTAGATTTTCATTTGGAGGCTTTCTTTCTAGCCGGGAAGCACTATACCCCCATTGCAGGTGCCTGTATACAGATATCTCTGATTGGTTGAAAAATAATCTGAGGCCCGGTTTTCAGTATCGCCGGGCGCCTTTCCCCTGGCACGCCTTATTCCCTAGAATAGCCAAAACCCTGGACGAAACTGCTGATGCTCAACTGGATTTGGCTCTTCTTTTTTCTGGCCGCGTTTGTCTCGGCGCTGGCCCAGCTGCTGTTGCAGGGCAATACGGCAATCTTCAATACCCTGGTCTCCGCGCTGTTTGAAATGTCGAAGCTCTCCTTCGATATCGCCCTGGGGCTGGTGGGCATCCTGACCCTGTGGATGGGTATCCTGAAAATTGGCGAACACTCCGGCCTGGTGGAGAAACTGGCGCGCCTGCTGTCGCCGTTGTTTGCCCACCTGATGCCCGGGGTGCCCCGCAACCATCCGGCGCTGGGCCACATCACCATGAACTTTGCCGCCAACATGATGGGGCTGGACAATGCCGCCACACCTATTGGCATCAAGGCCATGCAGAGCCTGCAGACCCTCAACCCCAGGCCCGACAGCGCCTCCAACGCCCAGATACTGTTCCTGGTGCTCAACACCTCGTCGCTGACCCTGTTTCCCATTGCCATCCTCATGTACCGGGCGCAGCAGGGGGCGCCGGAACCGGCCACCGTGTTCCTGCCCATACTGCTGGCTACCAGTGCCTCCAGTATTGCCGGCCTGCTGGCGGTGGCGATGGTGCAGAAACTCAATATCTTCAATCGTGTGGTGCTGGCGTACCTGGGCAGTGCCGTGGCGCTGCTGCTGGCCCTGGTCCTCTACCTGACGCGGCTGACGCCCGACGAGCTCACCAGCGTATCCTCGCTGATCGCCAACCTGCTGCTCTTCTCGGTGGTGATCCTGTTTATGGTTGCCGGTATCCGCCGTCGTATTAATGTCTACGAGAGCTTTATTGAAGGCGCCAAAGAGGGATTCCAGCTGGCCATTACCATCCTCCCTTACCTGTTGGCGATGCTGGTGGCCATCGGTGTCTTCCGTGCCAGCGGTATGCTCGATTACCTGCTGCAGGCGGTGCGCTGGTGTTTTGAGGTGGTGGGTATGGATACCCGCTTTGTGGAGGCGCTGCCCACCGCCTTTATGAAGCCGCTGAGTGGATCCGGTGCCCGCGCCATGATGCTGGAGACCATGAATAACTACGGTGTGGATTCCTTCCCGGCGTTGATCGCAGCCACGGTGCAGGGCAGCACCGAAACCACTTTCTATGTGCTGGCGGTCTACTTCGGCGCGGTAGGGATCAAGCGCATCCGTCACGCCGCCGCCTGTGGCCTGTTTGCCGACGGGGTCGGCATAGTAACGGCGATTGCCGTCGGCTACTGGTTTTTCGGTTGAGGGCGGGAACGCCGTGCGGGATGGCGCCCATTATCTATACTCTTGCGAACAGTAAGTTGATCGCAACGACAGATTGATACGGGCCTATGCAAATCAGGGAAGAATAACCTTGGCAACCCACACCAGACGGTGGCGATGTTCTGAAGTTTTACTGCCGCTTTTGCCAGTCCTGTTCAGGATTGCCCTGCTTATCCCTCTGGCCCTGCCGGCCTATGGGATTGAGGAGTTCGAGGATAATGCGCCGGACGCCGAAGCCGGTCTCTCCGCCGAGGGCAACCTGACCGAAGGTCTCACCCTGCCCACCATCACCCTGAAGACCGCGGAAGGAGCCCCGGTTCTCGACGGCTATGTGGAGAGCGCCTTCTGGTCCTCCAGCCCGGAAATGGACCTGCCCTGGGAGATGTTCCCCGTACGTCTGGCGCCCGCCGAGGTGACCACCCGGGTCTGGGTTCGTGTCTCTTCAACCCACGTCTATGTTGCCTTCGAGGCCGACGATGACGACATGTCCCAATTGCGCAGCGGAGTGCGCTCCCGGGATGGCATCAAGAACGATGACTACGTCTCGGTGGTGGTGGATCCCACCGGTCGTGGTCTGCGCAAGTACGAGTTCCGGGTTAACCCCAACGGCTCTGTCTCCGATGTCCTGCAGGACACGCCCAGCGACCGCTACATCTACGACTGGGATGCACAGTGGCAAGCCGCCGCCCGTATTCATCCCCACGGCTACAGTGTGGAGATGGCCATTCCCCGGCCGCAAACCCGTATGGCCAGTGACGTGGAGTCCGCTGCCGGGGCCTTGCCACCACTGGTTATCCTGAAACGTCACCACCCGCGACGGGTCGACCGGACGCTGGGCAATGTGTTTGCGCTGATCCTGCTGGAGGATCCGACAGCGCCGACCGACCGGGAGCCGGAAACGACCACAGCGAAGGACGGTGCCGCAACAGCAGCCAATACCAATACCAGTGGTGGCGGACGCCAGTCCGGCAATGCAGGTGCGATGGACCCGGCGGAAGGGGAGGGAATCAGTAACCCGCAGGAGAAGGTACCCAAACTGACGCTGGTACCACACCTTGTCTACGACAAGAACGAGGAGCGTGATATCGGCGGCAGCTTCGAACAGGTGGATGACCAGCGACTCTATGCGCTTGGCTTCTCCATGAAGTACGCGGTCAGTGAACAGAGCTGGTTGGGTATGACGGTTAACCCCAACTACTCGGAAACCGAATCGGATATCGCCCGCGACAGCATCAACAACCAGTTTGATCCGTTCCAGCCGGAACAGCGCACCATGTTTGTGGATGTAGGGGAGTATTTCCAGACGCTTAACAAGGCGGTCTACACCCGCAATATTGTCCAACCCGATATTGCCGTCTCCTATCTGGGCAGCGGTCAGGACTACACCACCGGAGTGCTGCTGGCGCTGGACCAGCAGACCCAGATCACCATGCCCGACAACCTGGGCTCGGATACCGTCAGCGTAACCGAGGAGAGCACGGCCCTGGCGTTTAACTCGGAGCGCTACTTCGGCAAGCGCAGCCTGGGTCTGTTGGGAACCTTCCGTTCCGGAGAGGACTACCACAACGCGCTGCTGAGTGTGGCAGGTACCGGTAACCTGGGGGTGGATGACAAGGTGCGTGGCCAGCTGATGGTGTCGGACACCGAATACCCGCAACGCTTTGCCGAGGACCTGTGCAACAGCAGTGGCTGTACTACCACACCGCCGGTGGCGGATTGTGAGCTGGGTTACTGTGCGGTGAATCCGTTTGTAAAACGGGCAGAGTTTGACAGCAGTCTGCAAGGCTACAATCTGCAGTTACGCTACAAACACGATGGCCCTGAGTCCCTTTACTGGGCGCGTTATTACGACGTCTCGCCGGACTTTCGCGCCGACCTGGGTTTTATCAAACGGGTGGATTTCCGGGCCATCAATTTTGCCTACGGCCGCAAGTGGTACTTCCGGACGGCGGAAAAAGACGAGAGCCAGTCGCGGCTGCGGGGCTACCTGGTAGCGGGGCATATGCGTTCCCACGAGGAGGACGACGCGCTGGAGACCAGTTACACCGGCTGGCTGGAGTTTCGCGGCAGTTACCAGACCACTCTGCGGGTAGGGCGCTGGTTGCGCGACCGGGCGGTCAACCGGCTCGACCAGGCGGATCTCTCCGTTGCCGACAACGCACCGATGTTCCGGGAACAATATTGGCAGTGGTACTCCCAGACATCCCCCTTTGCTTCATGGACCCTCTATTTTGACGGTCGCTGGGGACGTACGGCGGATCCGGAAAACCTGGTGCTCGGCGACCTGCGGGAAATGATTCCAAAACTGGAGTGGTTCTCCGGTCGCCTCAGCCTGATGGCGTCCCTGACCTGGCGCAGTTTCCATGTGGATCAGGAGCGGCTCTACAAAGAGGAGTTTTTCACCTTACGGGCCATGTACTACCAGAGCCCGAAGATCACCCACCGCATGCTCTGGACACACGACCTGACCAAACGTGATATCGATCGTTGGCGAGGCAATGAGCTGGGCAAAGAGACCGATGGCATCTTTGAGTACACCGTCATCTACCAGCCGGACCCCAAGTGGAAACTGCTCAGCGGTGTGCGTTTTGAACAGGAGTATCAATCCGATGTGGATCAACGCGGGCTTACGGCACGGGAGATCTACTTCAAGGCTGAACGTATTCTGCAGTTTTAACCTGGTTGGCCGACTGCGCCCTTTTGGTTGCACTGCGTTGTGGGGCACATTGGTTGGCATCCTCCAGGATAACCACACACTCGAGACACTGAATACATTCGTTGTAATCAATATCTCCACCCGGTGCTATGGCCTGAATGCCGCAGCGGCGACGGCAGAGCTGGCAGGGGGAGCCGCACTCGCTGCGACGTTGCAGCCACTCGAAACGGTGCAGCTTGCCCGCCAGAGCCAGAAAGGCGCCCAGAGGGCAGAGGTAGCGGCAATAGAACTTATGCACGAACAGTCCCGCCCCCAGTAACAGCAACGCGTAAACCACAAACGGCCACTCGCGCACAAACCCCAGGGTTACCGCGGTCTTGAAGGGCTCTACTTCTGCCGCTTTTTCCGCAGCGGTAATCGATACCAGTGCTGTCCCCAGCAGCCCCGCCAGCAACAGGTATTTCACCCACAGCAGTCGTTGGTGCAGGCGCTCCGGAATACGCCACTGGCGAATGCGCAGCCGTTGCGCCAGCAGGGCGGTCCACTCCTGCATCACCCCGAAGGGACAGAGCCAGCCGCAGAAGAGCCCACGGCCCCACAACAGCAGTGTCACCAGTACGTAGAGCCAGAGAATCAGGATGACGGGATCCAGCAGGTAGACGCTCAGATCAAAATCTTTCTGCAGAGCCAGCAGCAGGGGATAGATATTCACCACCGACAACTGGCCCTGTGCATGGAAGCCGATAAACAGCAGGGTAAAGGCAAGAAAGCCGTGACGGATGCGGAAGAAGCGCGGTGCCGGAGTAATCAGGGCTTGCTGGCGGATAAAGAGCAGGGTCAGCAGGGCCAGTCCGGCCAACAGGATGGCAATCTCCGGCAGTCGTCCCATCCACAGTTTGATCCAGGGTTTATCCCGCCAGCTGGACCGGGCCTGCTCAACCACTTCGAACAGTGTGGCGGGTAGGGAGTGAGTGTCACTGAAGGTGGCGGAGACGGAGCTGAGGTGATTTTTGCGAACGTTAATGGTCAGTGTCAGTTGCGTCGGCGCGGATGGATTAAAGCCCGCCTGGGGGCGGATACGAAACAGCCGCAGGTTATCCGAAAATGGTACGTCACTGCTTAACCGAGGCTCGGTGATGTGAAAAAAGTTGAGGTCACGAATGCCGATAGGCAGCGACTGTTGCGACAGGCTGACCCGGGCCGGCGCGGTGCCGGGACGGAACTCCTCCCCCAGGTAGTCATAGAGTCCGGTGGAGAAGAGAGCAATGGCGTGCTCACCGGGTTCCAGCTTTTGCAGCAGTCGCTGGTAATCGCTGTCGCCGAGGAAGTTGCGACCCACCAGAGGGGGATTGAGGTAGAGCAGGTAGAGGGTGAGTACGGCTTCATCGGAGCCTGCTGTACTGGACTCGGACGCCAGGTCGGTGCCGGGCAGGGCTTGCTGCAACTGCCGTGGGCTGATGATGAGTCGTTGCACCAGCCCCTGTTCCAGCAGCTGCGGCCAGCCCATGGGGGTGAAGTTGTCCTGCCGTATCCGTACGGCTGCCACCTGGGCAAAGTCAGCAATGACCTGTCGCGCCACTTCACGGGCGGCAGAGATAATGGTGTCGTTGATAACCATCACCGATACCGTGGCTTTGGTGATGCCATCGAAATAGACGTTGCTGTCGCTGGCGCTGCTGTCCGCCTTGCCGTCGATGATGATGCGTTCCGACAGGCGGTGTCCCCGGTACTGGTCAACAAACTGCAGCAGTGGTTCCGGTCCCAGCCCGTGCAGGAAGATCGGCTCATGGTGATGCAGTATCTGCAGCCCCTGCAGCGATCCTTTGGTGTCCATGCCGATCAGCAGGTTAATGCGTTCGCCGGAAAAGCCCTTCAGGTCCACGTGGTCGTTGCTCACCAGGGCGTAGCCGATGACTTCGTTCAGCTGGTAGGCCACCCGGATCGGGCGGCCTTCGGCCTCGGCGGCAAAGCGGGTAGCGCTGGGAAAAAACTGCCGCAGGGCATCATCGTAACGTCCCTCCTGCACACCGGAAGCAGCGACAGTGAACTGCGCCACCAACAGCAGTAGTCCGGCACACCAGACAGCCGTCAGTCGCCGCAGCAGCGGTGGCTGGAGAGCGCGCGAACAGGGCCACATTGAGAGGAGTCTCATGGCTCCAGTGTGCGCGTTTGCGGCCTCCTCCCCTATACCACCAGTGGCGGGGTTGCTTACGACTTTGGTCGTTTTTTGGCATCAGATTATGGGCAGGCGCGAAGACAACGGGCGAAAAAAACGCTACCAAAGTCGTAAATTTCTGCAGGGACATTAGACCTTACTGCCAATTGTCGCAGAGCCTCGCTCCGCTAGCATGAAGGCACAGAGAGAAGGCTTCCGGCAAGGCACTGATCCGCCGTGTACTGACAACTAACCGCAGGCACGTAAGCACCGCCGGAACCAGCAATAAGCCAGCAATAAGAAAGGCGGCGACCTGCCCATGACAATTTTCAGACAATCCCTAGCCTCGTTAATGGGAGGCTGTGTAGCCCTGCCGGCGCTGGCGCAATTCGAGTACGGCCAGACAACCTTCGCCTATCTGGAAGAGATAGAAATTGTGGGTACCACGCCCATGGTGGTGGGGCAGGTGGATGGCAGTGAGCCCTTTCATGTGCAGGTATTCTCTGCCGAAGATCTGGAAAAGGTAGAGGGCTATTCGGTATCCCGCTTCCTTGATCGCCAGGCAGCATCGGTTAGCGTCAACGATGCCCAGAACAATGTCCTGCAGCCCGACATCCGCTTTCGCGGTTACTCCGCTTCACCGCTACTGGGCGTCTCCCAGGGTGTGGCTGTCTACTTTAGCGGTGTGCGCATCAATGAAAGCTTTGGCGATACCGTCAACTGGGACCTGCTGCCGGCGTCGGCGGTAAAACGTATGGGGCTGGTGGCGGGCTCCAACCCCATTTACGGACAGAATGCCCTGGGCGGCGCACTGGTGATGGAGGGTAAGAACGCGTTCAATACCGAAGATGGCGAGCTGTCCCTGGCGGCCTCTTCCTGGCAGGGGCGCCAGGTCACCCTGGCCGACGGCGTTCGCAATGAGCACTGGGGACTCTTTGTTTCGGCGGATTATTTTGCCGAGGATGGCTGGCGCGATTATTCGGACAGCGAGGCGGCCAGTGTCTATTCCGTGCTCAGCAACCGCCACGACAGTGGCAACCTGGATCTCTCCTGGTTGTGGGCCGATACCCGCATGCAGGGAAATGGCGCTTCCCCCACGGGACTGCTGGAACAGGATCGGGAAGCGGTCTTTACCCATCCCGATCGCACCGAAAACCGGCTCAATATGTTCACTCTAAATAGCCGGGAAGATCTCAGCTACAACAGCTGGCTGGCGGCAACGATTTTTTACCGCGACCTGCAGACCGACAGCTTTAATGGCGATGGCAGTGATAATGAAGAGTGCCCCGGCACCCAGCTGCTGTGTGAGGAAGAGGGTGGGGTCTTCGAACAGCTGGAAGACCAGTTTGGCCGGCCGGTCAGTGCCGGCTTTGATGCCATCAACAACATCAGTCGCCGCGACCAGCAGAGCTGGGGCGCGTCGCTGCAGTGGAACAAAACGGCCCACACATGGGGTGGTTTACATCATCTGGGTATTGGTGGTGACTACTTTGCCGGGCGTACCCGATTTACCTCTGGGGTGGAGTACGCGGCGCTGACGGAGGAGCGATCCACCACACGTTCCGGTCTGTACAATCCGGAGGAGGGCAACCGCCTGGATGCCACCCAGGATATGTTTGCGCTCTGGATCAGCGACACCATCGAAATATCGGAGCAGTGGCAGCTGCTGCTGGGGCTGCGTTACAACCGGGTCAAGGTGTCTGCCGATGATCGCAGTGGGCAGCGACCGGAATTAACAGCTACCCATCACTACAATCGCCTCAATGGCGGTGCCGGGCTCTCCTGGTCCTTTTCAGAAAACATGACCGCCTACGCCGGTTTGTACCAAACCTCCCGGGCGCCTTCACCGGTGGAGCTGGCCTGTTCCCACGAAGACGCACCCTGCAACCTGCCTAACACCTTTCTGGCTGATCCACCCCTGAAAGACATTGTGGCGCGCAGTGCGGAAGTGGGCTTGCGGGGGCGGGGCGAGCACAGCCAGTGGCACCTGGGACTGTTCCATACCCGTAACCGTAACGACATCCACTTCCAGACCACTGGCGGTGTCTCTTCCAACCAGGGTTTCTTCCGCAACATTGGCGACACCGTATTCCAGGGCGTGGAAGCCAGCTATGGCTGGACCCGGGATGCGCTCTCCATGGAGTGGCAGTACAGCTGGGTGGAGGCGACCTACCGGGATGAGTTCCAGTCGTTCTCACCAAACCATCCCGATGCCAATGGCGGCGCGCTGCCGGTGGAGTCCGGTAATCACCTGCCGGGGATTCCGGAGCACACTGTCCGCTGGTTGCTGGATTACCAGTGGAGCGACGATTTGCAATCCGGCTTCGATGTGACTGCCAGCAGTGGCGTCTACCTGCGTGGGGATGAGGCTAATCTCGACGAGCGTACCGACAGCTATTGGGTTGCCAACGCCTGGGTAAGTTGGCAGTTGTTGCAGGACGTAGCGCTGAAGTTTGAAGTCAGCAACCTGTTTGATCGCGAGTACGAGCGTTTCGGTCTCTATGGCGAGCCGGACGAGGTGATCGATAATATTGATGATGACCCGCGTTTTCTCAGTCCCGCTGCTCCCCGCTCCCTCTCTCTCTCCCTGCAGTTGCGCTGGTAATTTGCCAGCGCAACTCCACTTCGCGTTGCCGTTTTAATTTTCCGGCAACCAATACTTTTCTGCGCCTTTGGTGCTGCCACCTTGGCAGCAGTTTCCCTCTGACTAAATGACCACTTTTTTTGCCGCTTGGTCGTATGTGCTTCCTGTTGGTCGCGCGTCATTCTGTATCCGTCGAAGCAAGACACGGTCACTCACACTGAAGGTCGCTCTGGCGCCGCAGGACGAGCCGTTGAATAAAAATCAGATAATGGAAACTCAGGAGACGTCATGAAAAGATCGACAATAAATCAGTGCATGATCTCTGGCGCTGCGGCGATGGTGCTGAGCATGCCCGGTCAGGCAGCTGTAGAGCTTTACAATACCGACGAAACCAAGGTGTCTGTGGATGCCTCCTTCAATACCTTCTACGTGCGCAGCGATTCCGACAACGAAATCGCGGATACCGATCGCACGCAGTCGCGGGTGAAAATGGGCCTGCTGCCCAACTGGATTGGTTTCAACTTCAGCAAAAAGATAGACGATCTCACCGTCGGCGGCCGCTCCTCCTTCTGGGTCACCATCAACGACAGTGACACCGGCATCACCAGTACCGGTATCGATGTGCGCCAGTTCTACGGCACCGTGGATGGCAGCTGGGGTCAGATCCTGTTTGGTAAGGACTTTACCCTGTTCAGTCGCTCCAACATTTTTCTCGATGAGATGCTGATGGGTTACGGCGCCGTTAACGATACCCTCGGGTTGATCGATGGCCAGGGCGTCTCCTTCGGCCACATTGGCAGCGGTTACTTCTATCCGTTCCCCCATTCCCAGATCACCTACCGCACACCGGATATGGGTGGCTTCAAGGTAGCTGTGGGTATTGTGGATCCGGGTAATGCCACCACCGATACCGGTGCCGGTCGCACCAGTGAAGAGGAGAATCCCCGCTTCGAGGCTGAGGCCACTTTCCACACCGCCATTGGTGACAACAGTGCCGTCACCGCCTGGTTGGGTTTCCTGCAGCAGAGCTCCGAAAGCCAGGATCCGGCGGTAGACGATGTGGATTCCCTGGGCACCTCTTACGGTGTGAAGGTGAAGCTGGGTGGCCTGTCGCTGCACGCGTCCGGTTTCCAGGGTGAAGGGCTCGGCTTGCTGCTCGGCCCCGGTACCGATGCGGGACTGGGCCTGCAGGGGCTGATCTCCGAGAACGGTGAGGAAGTGGACAGCGATGGCTACGTGGCGCAGGCCTCCTACGCCTTCGGCAGTGAGCGCTTTGTGGTCTCCTACGGTGAAACCACGGTAGAGACTGCCACTGAGTGGAACAATGAGACCTCCCAGATCGCCTGGTTCCACGACGTCAACTCCGTGCTGCGCACCGTGGTGGAGTACAACATCAACACACTGGCAATCGGCTCGGCGGAAGAAGAGACCAAAACAGTCGCTCTCGGCCTGATCGCCAACTTCTGATTGTCAGCACACAGGTTGGGTGTTTGCCGGGCTCTCTGATCCTTTCCCCAGAAGCCCGGTCTTTTTTACCCGGACTGCGAAGAGATCGTGGGCGACCTGAGTGAGAGCAGTACGGCTTCAGGTGCCACTTTCCCACCCAGTATCTACAACTAAATGATTAGAACCATGCACACCAAAGTACACTTATGCCGCCCAAGGGTCAGGCCTAGTATGAAGGTGTCCGGTTCTGCCGCGAAGGGATCCCCGAGAGAGATCCCCACCCGACACCTACTAAGAGGTTAATAATCATGATCTATGCACAACCCGGCCAGGAAGGCTCAGTCATCACGTTTAAACCCCGCTACGACAACTTCATTGGCGGCGAGTGGGTGCCACCGGTAGAAGGTCGTTATTTCGCCAACATCACCCCCGTTACCGGCGAGCCCTACTGCGAAGTAGCCCGTTCCTCCGCTGCCGATATTGAATTGGCCCTGGATGCGGCCCACAAGGCGAAAGACGCCTGGGGTGCAACCTCTGTGGGTGAGCGCTCCAACATGCTGCTGCGCATCGCTGATCGCATTGAGCAGAACCTGGAGATGCTGGCGGTCGCCGAGACCTGGGAAAACGGCAAGGCCATCCGCGAGACCCTCAACGCCGACATCCCGCTGGTGGTGGACCACTTCCGCTACTTCGCCGGCTGTATCCGAGCCCAGGAAGGCAGTGCCGCTGAAATTGATGCCACCACCGCCAGCTACCATTTCCATGAGCCCTACGGCGTCGTGGGACAGATTATTCCCTGGAACTTCCCGCTGCTGATGGCTGCGTGGAAACTGGCGCCAGCTCTGGCCGCCGGTAACTGCATCGTCATGAAGCCTGCCGAGCAGACCCCGGTAAGCATCCTGGTAATGATGGAGCTGATTGGCGACCTGCTGCCGCCGGGCACCATCAATATCGTCAACGGCTTTGGTTCCGAAGCCGGTGCGCCCCTGGCCACCAGCTCCCGTATTGCCAAGCTGGCCTTTACCGGTTCCACCGCTGTGGGCACCGAGATCCTCAAGTGTGCGGCCAACAGCCTGATCCCCTCCACTGTGGAGCTGGGCGGCAAGTCCCCCAACATCTACTTCGCCGATGTCATGGATTTCGAGGATGACTTCATCAGCAAGGCGGTGGAAGGGCTGCTGCTGGGCTTCTTCAACCAGGGTGAAGTCTGTACCTGCCCATCCCGTGCGCTGGTGCATGAGAGCATCTACGACGACTTCCTGGAGCGGGTGCTGGAGCGTTCACGTGCCATCAAGCAGGGCGATCCGCTGGATACCGAAACCATGATCGGTGCCCAGGCCTCCCAGGAGCAGCTGGACAAGATCCTCTCCTACATGGATATCGGTCGTAACGAAGGTGCCGACCTGATTCTGGGTGGTAACCGCAAGATGCTGTCTGGTCATCTGTCCGGTGGCTACTACGTGGAGCCAACCCTGATGGTGGGCCACAACAAGATGCGCGTGTTCCAGGAGGAGATCTTCGGCCCGGTGCTGGGTATCACCACCTTCAAGGATGAGGCGGAAGCGCTGGCCATTGCCAACGACACCGCCTACGGCCTTGGCTCCGGCGTCTGGACCCGTGACATCAACCGTGCCTACCGCATGGGTCGCGGCATCCAGGCGGGGCGTGTGTGGACCAACTGCTACCACGCCTATCCGGCCCACGCCGCTTTCGGTGGTTACAAGAAGTCCGGTATCGGTCGCGAGACCCACAAGATGATGCTGGACCACTATCAGCAGACCAAGAACCTGCTGGTGAGTTACAGCACTAATCCACTCGGCTTCTTCTAACGTACACACTCCTGTATGTAAGCCGGATCAGAGCAGCGTTACCCTGAGCCTCTGAAGTTGTACCCCTCCTCCCCGGACGCTGTCTGCCCTGGACAGGGCAGGTCCGGGCCAGGAGGATGTTTTGGTTGTTATCTCGTCCTTCCCCGCAAGGTTGTCACCGGTCCCCCCACCGGTGCTTGCGGTTTTTTTTTACTTATCCCGCCCATGTTTCCCGCTGCGCCGGCACCCGCCAGTGCCCCTTTAATCCCGTGGCCTGCCCCAGCTGCTGTCGCTACCAAAGCCAGCCGGAATTGCTCCCAAAGTACAGTATTCCCCCGACATAGCCCTGATTAGACTGAGGTTAATGGTGGCGAAAGCAGTATGGCGCTCACCATTGCAGAGCAAATTTTAATGGTCAGTACGAGGAGCATGTTATGTGGACTAAACCCGCTTATCAGGATCTGCGAATCGGTTTTGAAGTCACTATGTACTTCAGCGTTCGCTAAATGAGTGGGGTTACCGTTTGGTAGCCCCGGATCCTGCCCGCTGACGAAGTAAACCTGCATGAGAATTCATATTTTAGGATCAGCAGCCGGTGGCGGTTTCCCGCAGTGGAACTGCAACTGCAGCAACTGTTACGGTGTGCGCAACGGCAAGATCAAGGCCACACCGCGCACCCAGTCCTCCATTGCGGTGAGCATGGACGATGAGCACTGGTTGCTGATCAACGCCTCCCCCGATATTCGCGCCCAGCTGGAGTCTTTCCGTGACATCCAGCCGCAGCGTGGCCTGCGGGGAACCGGTATCCGCTCGGTGCTGCTGGTGGACAGCCAGATCGACCACACCACCGGCCTGCTGATGTTGCGTGAAGGTTGTCCCTTCGACGTCTACACCACCGAGATGGTGTACCAGGACCTGACCACCGGCTTCCCGGTGTTCAACATCCTCAAGAGCTGGGATGGCGGCATTCGCCACCAGCGCCTGCCCATCGACGGCACTTCACTGCAGGTGCCGGGCTTTGAGGGCCTGCGTATCACTCCGGTGCCGCTGCAGGGCAAGGCCCCGCCTTACTCGCCCCATCGTAACAATCCCCATCCGGGGGACAATATCGCCCTCTATTTCGAAGACCTGGAATCCGGCCAGAGCCTCTTCTACGCCCCCGGACTGGGTGGCCTGGATGAGAACCTGGCGGGTTACATGGAGCGCAGCGATTGCCTGCTGGTGGACGGTACTTTCTGGCGCGAGGACGAGATGATCCTCGCCGGGGTCGGCACCAAGCTGGCGCGGGAGATGGGCCACCTGCCCCAGTCCGGCAAGGGCGGCATGATCGAGGTGCTGCGGCGCTTCGGGGAGCAGCGCAAGATTCTTATCCATATCAATAATACCAACCCGATCCTCGACGAAGAGTCGCCGGAGCGGGCCGAGCTGGTGGCTGAAGGGATCGAGGTGGCCAGTGACGGTATGGATATCTTCCTCGGGGCCCGCCGGCCCCAGACCCTTACCAATAACAGAAGCCAGAAACTGCCTGGAAGAGGTCCCGACCTTCCCGGCAGAAAGGAGGCCATCGGATGAACACCCAGCCAGATACCGCGATGGACATTCCCGTAATGGACATCGCATCCTTCGAGCAGGCGCTGCGCGACAAAGGGCGCCTGTACCATATCCATCACCCGTTTCATGTGGCCATGCACAGCGGCCAGTGCACCCCGGAACAGATCCGCGGCTGGGTCGCCAACCGCTTCTACTACCAGACCAGTATCCCGCTCAAGGACGCCGCCATCATGGCCAACTGCCCCGACCGCTCCGTGCGCCGGCAGTGGATCCAGCGCATCCTGGATCACGACGGTCGTGGCGACGACGACAGTGGCATTGAGGCGTGGCTGGACCTGGGCGAGGCTTGCGGCCTGAGTCGCGAAGAGTTGCTGGACCATCGCCATGTATTGCCGGCGGTACGTTTTGCAGTGGATGCCTACGTCAACTTCGCCCGCACCGCCACCTGGCAGGAGGCAGTCTGTTCATCGCTCACCGAGATGTTTGCCCCCGAGATCCACCAGCGCCGGCTCGACACCTGGCCAGAGCACTATCCCTGGATCAACCTCGACGGCATGCGCTACTTCCGCAAGCGCCTGGGTGAAGCCCGCCGCGATGTGGACCACGGCCTGACAGTCACGCTGCAATACTTCCGCACTGCCGACCAGCAGCAGCGGGCACTGGAGATCCTGCAGTTCAAGCTGGACGTACTCTGGAGCCTGCTGGACGCGGTGACCATGGCCTATGTCTACGAGCGGCCGCCGTATCACCATGCGCTGGAACAACGCCAGCTGCGCGACCGCCAGCGGGAGGTGCAGACAGCATGATGAACCCACAACTGATACCCACCCTCAACCGTCACTTCCGCCTGCAGTGGGAGCCGGTACAGGATGCCTATGTGCTGCTCTATCCGGAGGGCATGGTAAAGCTCAATCACAGTGCCGCGGAGATCCTGCGCGCCTGCGATGGCGAGCGCACCATTGCCGAGATCAGCACAGAGTTGCAACAGCGCTACCCGGAAGTGGAGGATATCGATAACGACATCGACGAGTTCTTCGAAGGTGCCACACGCAACGGCTGGACACGCTGTGAGTGCCGCGACTAGTCCCGCGCCGCCGCTGTGGCTGCTGGCGGAGCTCACCTATCGATGCCCGCTGCAGTGCCCTTACTGCTCCAATCCGGTGGACTTCGCCCACATTAAGGAGGAGCTGAGCACCGAACAGTGGTTGCAGGTGCTGCAGCAGGGCCGGGCCATGGGTGCGGCGCAGCTGGGTTTTTCCGGCGGTGAGCCGCTGGTGCGACAGGACCTGGAAATCCTGGTTGCCGAGGGGCGCCAGCTGGGTTACTACACCAACCTGATCACCTCGGGCATGGGCCTCAGTCGCGAGCGCATTGCCAGCCTCAAGCAGGCGGGGCTCGATCATATCCAGCTCAGCTTCCAGGACAGCGACGCCGACATCAACAACTACCTGGCCGGCAGTCGCAAGGCGTTTGCCAACAAGCTGGAGATGGCTGCCGCGGTGAAGGAGTTTGACTACCCGATGGTGGTCAACTTTGTGCTGCACCGCATGAACATCGACCACATCGAGTCGATCCTGGATTTGTGCGTGGAGCTGGGCGCAGACTACGTGGAGTTGGCCAACACCCAGTATTACGGCTGGGCTTTCCACAATCGCCAGCAATTACTGCCCACCCGGGAACAGTTACAGCACGCGGAAGCAGTGACCAACGCCTACCGCGAGCGCCTGCAGGAGCGCATGAAGATCTACTTTGTGGTGCCGGACTACTTTGAAGAGCGGCCCAAGCCCTGCATGAATGGCTGGGGTTCCATCTTCCTTACCATCGCCCCCGATGGTCGTGCACTGCCCTGTCACAGCGCCCGTGTGTTGCCGCTGGACTTCCCCAACGTTAAAACCGTGCCCCTGCAGGAGATCTGGTACGACTCACCGGGCTTCAACCACTTCCGTGGCGATGAGTGGATGCAGGAGCCCTGCCGCAGCTGTCCGGAGAAGAAAAAGGATTTCGGCGGCTGTCGTTGCCAGGCCTATATGCTCACGGGTGATGCCAGCCAGGCGGACCCGGTCTGCAGCAAATCCCCCCATCATCACCGGGTAGCGGATGTGGTGGCGGCCGCGCAGGAGACAGATCCGGAGGTGCAGCCGCTGCTGTTCCGCAACCCGGATAACTCCCGCCGCCTGGCGGTGTGTGGCGAGGATGAATCGCCACAGGACTGCGGGCATCGGTAAGGGCTGGTCGACAGACGCCCGTGAGCCTGTCCGGAACAGCAGGGTATATAGGCAAGAATGATTGCCCGCGGCGTTTCAATTCGCTAAACGACTAAGCTGGTAGACCAAAAGCTGATAAAATTAGTGGGACAAATAGAACACAATAACCATAACAATAACGATTACACCCGAGGTAATAGCCATGCTAGCGGCTGGAAACCCAACCTACACCCTGCCGGAGAACGCTGTACGCAGCGGCGGCTCCAGTGCCAGTGACCCTGCCATCGCCGCGCAGGAGCTCTACCGTGACCTGGCCATGGACAACACAGCCTGCGTTTTTTTCTTCTGCTGTGTGGAGTACGACCGTGAAAAGCTGGGCCGGGAACTGACCCGGCTGTTTGGCGATACCCTGGTGGTAGGCTGTACCACCGCCGGTGAAATTATGCCCTCCGGCCTTGCCACCGGCTCCATCAGCGGCTTCAGCCTCAGCGCCGAGGGTTTTGTGGTGGAAGCCCGGCTGCTGGAAGACCTGGCCACCTTCAGTGAGCGCCAGGCCGGCGATATCATAACCCCCATGCTGGAGTCTCTGGACAACCGCGCCATTGCCCCGGTGCTGGACCACAGTTTTGCCCTCTCCCTGCTGGATGGCCTGTCGGTGCGCGAAGAGCAGGTGCTCAGCGCCCTTAACGATGCCCTGCAGGGCATTCCGCTGGTGGGAGGCTCCGCCGGCGACAGCCTGCACCTGCGTGATACCCACATCTATTTCAGTCACCAGTTTTACAACAATGCGGCCTGTATCATCCTCATCAATACCATCTATCCCTTTGCGGTGATGAGCGGCCACCATATGCCGGCCTCGGCGGAAAAACTGGTGGTCACCAAGGCCGATCCTAACAAGCGCATCGCCTACGAATTCAATGCCGAACCGGCGGCGCTGGAGTACTGCCGCATGATGGGCCTCTCCCTGGATGAGCTGCAGCCCGCCAGTTTTGCCCGTCACCCGCTGGCGGTGCAGGTAGGCGACAACTATTACATTCGCTCTATCCAGCGGGTCAATGACGATATGAGCCTGAAGTTCTTCTGCGCTATCGACAACGGCATCGTTCTTACCCGCATGGAAGAGGGGGATCTGGTGAGTGAGTTCGAACAGCGCATGCAGTCGCTGGTGGAGGAGATGGGAGAGCCACAGCTGGTGATTGGTTACGACTGTATCCATCGCCGTATTGAGGCCAGCCAGAAGCGTCTCACGGGCCAACTCTCGCAGCTCTACCAGCGCTATAAGGTGATTGGTTTTAACACCTACGGCGAGCATATCGATGCCATGCACGTAAACCACACCTTTACCGGAGTCGCCATCGGCGGCGTGGAATCCTGAGCGCTCTGCAGACAGGCGGTTGTACCATGCAAATCAAAGAGACCGTATCCAGCGAAGGTCAGGACAGTGTCATTGAGGCCCTGCGCTACGAAAACGACAAGCTGAAGAAGATCAACCAGGTGTTGATCCAGCGGGTGGAGCAGGGCTGGGGCAACTCGGCGGAAGCCTACCGCTCATTCCAGAATGCGGCGATCCTGGCGGACAAGGTCAAGGAGCGCACCTTCAAGCTGCGCAAGACCCTGTTCAAGCTGGAAGAGGCCAACCAGAACCTGTCGCAAACACGACTGGAGTCGGCCCACTCCCGCCAGCGGCTGCTGGATACCATCGAGAATATCTCCGATGCCATTGTGCTGTTTGATCGGGACCGCAAGCTGGTGCTGGCCAACAGCCACTTTTTCGAATTCTGGAAGACCACCGACGCACGCATTGAGGCCGGACTCACCACCTATCGCGACCTGACCGTGCTGGCGGTGAAGTACGGCATCTATGACCAGTCGCTGCAACCGTCGGAGAAGATGGTGCAGCGGGGTGATCATCACGATGCGGTGATCCGCCTCACCGATGGTCGCTGGTTGCAGGTTTCGGAACGCGCCACTGCCGACGACGGACTGGTGGTGGCCTACAGTGATATCACCGCCCTCAAGCAGAATGAGATCGCCCGCCAGGAGAAGGTGCTTTCGGACCAGAACCGGCTGCTGCAATCCATGATCTCCAACCTGCCGTTGGGTGTGGTGATGGTCAACGCCAACAACCAGATCGAATCCTGGAACGGTCGTGTTATCGATCTGTTGGGAGTGCAGCACGGCTACGCGGTGCGGCATGCGGACTTCAACCAGCTGCTGCGTGACACGGTGCTGGCCAATATCGACCTGTCGGTCACCGAGTCGGTCAGTCGCGGTCAGCGGGACCTCTACGAGCGCGAGTGTATGCTCGACGATGGTCGTGTCATTGCCATCACCTGCCACCTGATTCCCGGCGGCGGTTTTGTTTACACCTTCCGTGACGTGACCGAACAGCGGCGCACCGCCGAGGCGCTGAAGAACGCCTACAAACACATGGAGAAGCGGGTGCATGAGCGCACCCTGGAACTGTCGGAGCTCAATCACCAACTGTTGGTGGAAATTGAGGATCGCACCCAGGCCGAGCGCAGCCTGCTGCTGGCCAAACGCGAGGCGGAAACCGCCAACCAGTCCAAGACCCGCTTTATCACCGCTGCCAGTCACGACCTGTTGCAGCCGCTCAATGCCGCGCGCCTGTTTGCCACCGCCCTGCAGGATTTCGACCTGCCGGACAATGTGGCCAAACTGGTGAAGTCCCTCAGTTTCTCCCTCAACGATGTGGAGACGCTGCTGGGTACGCTGGTGGATATCTCCAAACTGGAAGCCGGTATCGTGGAACCGATCCGCGATAACTTCCCGGTCAACGAACTGCTGCAGAACCTCTCCAACGAATTCAACCAGCACGCCCGCCGCGAGGGACTCGAATTCGACTTTGTCCCGTCTTCCGTCAATGTCTACTCCGACAGCCAGTTGCTGGCCCGTATCCTGCGCAACTTCCTCACCAACGCCATTCGTTACACCGATAAGGGCAAGCTGTTGCTGGGTTGTCGCCGGCGCAAGGATTGCCTGGAGATCCAGGTGTGGGACACCGGTATTGGCATCGCGGAAGATCAGTTGCAGGAGATTTTTGTCGAATTCAAACGCCTCAGCGGTCAGAAGCAGCGGGAGGACAAGGGGTTGGGGTTAGGGTTGGCCATTGTCGACAAACTCTCCGGGGTGCTGGGACATGAGGTAAAACTCAACTCCATACTTGGCAAGGGTTCGGTGTTTTCCGTTTGTGTGCCCTACGCATCGGCAGACTACCAGCACAGTAAACTGAGCGATCCGGGCAGTGAGTTTGACGATCCCTTCACCGGCAAGCGCATCCTGGTGGTGGATAACGACAAGGCCATCTGCCAGGGCATGTCAGTGGTGCTGGAGAGCTGGGGTTGTGAAGTGGTGACTGCACAGACACTGGAGGAGCTGCGTAGCCGCAGGAACCTGCTGACGCCGGCGCCGGATGTGCTGATCCTGGACTATCACCTGGACGATGACGATACCGGCCTGCAGGCAGAAGCCATTGTGCGGCGTAAACTGAAGCGACCGGTGCCAAGTCTGTTTATTACTGCCAACTACAACAATGAGCTTCGCCAGCAAGTGAAAGAGATGGGCTTCCGCCTGATCAACAAGCCGGTCAAGCCACTCAAGCTGAAGTCGGTGTTGAGTTTTCTGTTGTCGCCGAACAATCAGGGGCAGTAGCGTTTCCATAGTTGGTGAATTGTAACTCTACCGGACCCCGTCATCGCGAGGCGCGTATCTTGCGCCGCGGCGATCCATGCCTGACAGGGTGTTGAAGGTCAGGAGTGAGTATGGATTGCTTCGCTGCGCTCGCAATGACGTAGGGATAAGAAACGGGCTCCGGTATATGTAAGTACGTCAGTGAGTAAAAACACACCAGACCCCGTCATCGCGAGGCGGGTATCTTTCGCCGCGGCGATCCATGCCTGGCAGGGTGTTGAAGGTCAGGAGTGAGTATGGATTGCTTCGCTGCGCTCGCAATGACGTAGGGATAAGAAACGGGCTCCGGTAAATGTGAGTATGTCAGCGAGTAAAAACACACCAGACCCCGTCATCGCGAGGCGTGTATTTTACGCCGCGGCGATCCATGTCTGGCAGGGTGTTGATGGTCAGGAGTAGACATGGATTGCTTCGCTGCGCTCGCAATGACGTAGGGATAAGAAACGGGCTCCGGTATATGTAAGTACGTCAGTGAGTAAAAACACACCAGACCCCGTCATCGCGAGGCGGGTATCTTTCGCCGCGGCGATCCATGCCTGGCAGGGTGTTGAAGGTCAGGAGTGAGTATGGATTGCTTCGCTGCGCTCGCAATGACGTAGGGATAAGAAACGGGCTCCGGTAAATGTGAGTATGTCAGCGAGTAAAAACACACCAGACCCCGTCATCGCGAGGCGTGTATTTTACGCCGCGGCGATCCATGTCTGGCAGGGTGTTGATGGTCAGGAGTAGACATGGATTGCTTCGCTGCGCTCGCAATGACGTCGGGGTAAGAATCGGTGCCGGTAAATGTGAGTAAAGCGGTGAGTTACAGATACACCAGACCCCGTCATCGCGAGGCGCGTATTTTGCGCCGCGGCGATCCATGCCTGGCACAAGGGTGAAGGTTATAAGCCGCTTGCGGACGAATGCATCACTCAGGAGCGATGCAGGTAGCGGTCAAAATCGATGGACGCGGCACACAGCACCGCTTTCATCCGGTTGTGCACTTTCAGTTTGCGCAGGATGGCAGAGACGTGGGCCTTGACGGTGGTTTCGGCAATGTTCAGTTCATAGCCAATCTGTTTATTGGACTCCCCCATGGCCAGGCGCTCAAACACCAGCAGTTGTTTGCGGGTCAGGGAGGAGATCACTTCCGATGAGAGTTCGTGGTCGGAGTTGCTGTGGCTGCGGCCACTGTCACTACCGCGGCGGATAATGTCCGGTGGCAGGAACGCCTGGCCATCCAGCACCTGGCGGATCGCCTGGATAATTTTTTCGCGGGGCATGGATTTGGTGATAAAGCCCACGGCTCCGTAGGTCATGGATTGCAGCACCACATTCTTGTTCTCCTCGGCGGAGAGAATCACCACCGGGATTTCCGGGTAGTTACTGCGCAGGCTGACAATGCCGTTGAGGCCATCCATGCCGGGCATGTTGAGGTCCAGCAGTACCAGGTCCAGGTCGTCGTGCTCTTCGATGTAAGCAATGGCCTCGTCCAGCGAGCCAGCCTCTTGTATAACGGCATCGTCGAATTGGGCCTGGGTGGCGTCGCGGATGGCTTCGCGGAACAGCGGGTGGTCATCGGCTATCAGAATGTGAATCATGGCTTTTCTCTCCCGGTCACTTGCGTGCTTGCGTGGCAATGCCGCGTTGTGACTCTCAAACTATAGAACAGATAATACACGACATTGGCGGTCATGCCCCTGCTTTAACCTTTTGCAGGCCCCGGCGCGGATTAAAGCCCCGTACGGCGGCAAAGGTGATCACCAGCGTCAGCCCCAGGCAGACCCACAACGAGGTCAGGTTCAGCTGTCCGTAGAGGGCAAAGCGCATCAACTCCACCGCGTGGGTAAAGGGATTGATGGCGCTGATGGTGTAAAGCCACTCGCTCGATTCACGCAACTTCCACAGCGGGTACAGCGCGGAGGAGAGAAAGAAGAGCGGGAACACCACAAAGTTCATCACCCCGGCGAAGTTCTCCAGCTGGCGGATCAGCGACGACAGCAGCAGTCCCATGGCCGCTAGCATAAAGGCCGCCAGCAGGGCCGCAGGGATCAGCGTCAGATAACCGGCCAGTGGCGGCCGTATTTCGAAGAACCAGGCCACCAGCAGGAACGCCGCCACCTGAAACAGCGACACCAGCGACAGTGCCAGCAGCTTGCTTACCAGTACAAAGGCTCGGGGCAGGGGGCTGGTGAGCAGTACGCGCATACTGCCCATCTCGCGGTCATAGACCATGGACAGGGAACCCTGCATACCGTTGAACAGCAGGATGATGCCCAGCAGTCCGGGAGTGATGTAGACCTCGTAGGTAATGTAGGTTTCGTAGGGCGGGATAATGGCCACACCCAGCACCGCTCGGAAGCCGGCGGCAAACACCATCAGCCAAAGCAGTGGTCGCACCAGTGACGACAGGAAGCGACTGCGCTGCTGTACGAAGCGCAGCAGTTCCCGGTAAAGGATGCCGTGAAAGCAGTAGCCGTACTGTATCGGTGTCATGCCGCCTCCGTCAGTTTGCTGAACAGGCCATTGAGGCTGTCGCTGTGGTGCTGGTGCAGCAGCTCGGCCACCTGCCCCTGGGCCTGGGCGCACCCTTTGTGCAGCACCAGCAACTGGTCCTGTGGTAGCAGCTCGTCCAGCAGGTGGGTGGTCCAGAGTACGGCGACACCGCTCTCCCGGCACAGTGTCCGCACGTGCTCATTCAGTTCACGGCGGGACTGGATGTCCAGTCCCACACTGGGCTCATCCAGCAACAGCAGGCGTGGGGAGTGCAGCAGAGCACGGGCCAGTTCCACCCGGCGACGGTGGCCGCCGTTGAGGCTGCGCACGCGGCGCTGGCGACAATCGGCCAATACAAAGCGTTGCAGCTGTTCACCGATGGCTTGCCTGGCAGCTTTGGGTGAGAGTCCCTGCAGGGCGCAGTGGTAGCGCAGGTTCTGTTCCACCGTCAGGTCCAGGTCGAGAGTCGGCTGCTGGAATACTACGCCCAGCTGGCGCATGGCCAGTGATGGCTGGCGGCTGAGGTCGTAACCGAAGATTTCCAGACTGCCACTGGCCGGACGCAGCAAGCCGGTGAGCAGGGCCATCAGCGTACTCTTGCCGGCGCCGTTGGGTCCCAGCAGTGCGAGAAACCCGCCCGCGGCCAGTTGCAGGCTGAGGTGATCCAGTGCCGCGGTGCGCTCATAGCTGAAGCATACCTGCTCTACCCTCAGCGCTATTCCGCTTGTGCTGCATGCATTGCTGTCACTGTTCATCATTCTCACCACTTGTGCCTGACACCGTCATCGCGAGGCGCGTCTTTTTTGCGCCGTGGCGAACCATATCTGTCAGCATGGTACAAACCTGAGTGCGGACATGGATTGCTTCGCTACGCTCGCAATGACGATTACTGTCTGCATTGCTGTCACTGGTCATCACACTCGCCACTCGCCACTCGCTCCTGACTCCGTCATCGCGAGGCGCGTCTTTTGCGCCGTGGCGATCCATGCCTGGCCGCGTATGCAGGCCGGGGTGCGGACATGGATTGCTTCGCTGCGCTCGCAATGACGATTGCTGTATGCATTGCTGTCACTGGTCATCACGCTCGCTACTCGTTAC
>NZ_WVVW01000013.1 GCF_009857815.1 Pseudomaricurvus sp. HS19
TTGCGCCGTGGCGAACCATATCTGTCAGCATGGTACAAACCTGAGTGCGGACATGGATTGCTTCGCTACGCTCGCAATGACGATTACTGTCTGCATTGCTGTCACTGGTCATCACACTCGCCACTCGCCACTCGCTCCTGACTCCGTCATCGCGAGGCGCGTCTTTTGCGCCGTGGCGATCCATGCCTGGCCGCGTATGCAGGCCGGGGTGCGGACATGGATTGCTTCGCTGCGCTCGCAATGACGATTGCTGTATGCATTGCTGTCACTGGTCATCACGCTCGCTACTCGTTACTCGCCACTCGCGCCTGACCCCGTCATCGCGAGGCGCGTCTTTTGCGCCGTGGCGATCCATGCCTGGCAGCGTCATACAGACCAGGCTGCGTACATGGATTACTTCGCTGCGCTCGCATGACGTTAGCCGGAATAATAAGCCGTCGTCGAAACCAGCACAGTCGTGGCTCAGGGTTTAATGGCAACACCCCAGGGGTAGCGCCCCACCTTGATACTCTTGACCACCTGCAGTTTTTTGACATCCACCACCGAGACATCGC
>NZ_WVVW01000014.1 GCF_009857815.1 Pseudomaricurvus sp. HS19
GCTCGCTACTCGTTACTCGCCACTCGCGCCTGACCCCGTCATCGCGAGGCGCGTCTTTTGCGCCGTGGCGATCCATGCCTGGCAGCGTCATACAGACCAGGCTGCGTACATGGATTACTTCGCTGCGCTCGCATGACGTTAGCCGGAATAATAAGCCGTCGTCGAAACCAGCACAGTCGTGGCTCAGGGTTTAATGGCAACACCCCAGGGGTAGCGCCCCACCTTGATACTCTTGACCACCTGCAGTTTTTTGACATCCACCACCGAGACATCGCCACTGACTCCGTTAGTGGTCAGCAGCAGTGATTCGTCGCTGTTCAGTGCCAGGTGCCAGACCCGCTGGCCCACCAGCAGGTACTTGATCACCTCCAGGGTTTTTACATCCACCACCGCAACGTGATTGCTGGGGCCTAGGGCGATAAAGGCGTAGCGATCGTCGCGGGTGAGCTGGATGCCCACCGGCTGGATGCGGTCGCGGTGTACTCCCGGGATCCTGAATTGCAGAACCTTGCGCACGCTGCGGTCATCCACATTGATTATGGTGACCGTGCCGCCTATCTCGGACGACGCCCACAGGGTGTCACCCTTGTGTGAGAACTCCACATGGCGGGGACGCTGATCCACCAGTGTGTTGTCCACCAGTTCATTGGTGGTGCTGTCGATCCAGTGCAGCATGTTGCTGGTTTCCGAGGTGTTCACCACCCAGCGACCATCCGGGCTCACGGCCATACCTTCCGGTTCGATACCCACTTCAATCTGTGCCACTACATCCCGCGCTTCGGTATCCACTACCGTGACAATGGCGTTGTCCTCGTTGGAGATATAGAGCAGGCGATTGTTCGGGTGCAGGGCAAACTGCTCCGGGTCTTCTCCGGAAGGGAGGTTGGCCACGACTCGCTTGCTGGCCACATCAAACACCTGCACCGCGTCGGAGTCGCTGGCGCAGATGTAGAGCTTGCTGTAATCGTTGCTGAAGGTAATGCCCCGCGGCCGCATGCCGACCTCCAGGGTGTCCACCACTTGCAGTGTTTTCAGGTCAATGATGGAGAGGGTGTTGTCTTTCTCATTGGAGACATAGGCCTGTTCTGCCAGCGCGGCACCGGCACTCAGCAGCAGTCCCCAAAAAGCCAGAGGCAGAAGAGAGCTGGCCTGTGGCAAGAGGGGGCACGCTTGAGGCAAGTGCCGGGCAGAAGCGTTTAATAAATGGCGCAGGCTCATGGCATCAACTCTCTGTGTGACCGACAGACATGGAACATTTCACCTCGCTGCGATCGAAACCGAGGGTGTCCATGGTGGAGTAGGGGTGCAGGTAACCGTCCTGTGGCGACTGGCTCACCACTGCGTTCGGTTGCACCAGCGGAATGGGTTGGCGCAGCTGGCCGTTCCAGGGGCGGAAGCTGAGGGCCCGACCCTTGAAGGCGCTGAGCTGAAAGTTCTCGCTGAGCAGGTAGTCATAGACGGTCGTGCGGTCAGGGCTGCGGGTACGGGTTACCGCCTCGCCAAGGGCGCGCAGGGCCAGCCAGGCGGCGTAATCGGTTTCCGCCATCTCCCGCTGGTGCAGGTCACGGAAGCGGTTCTGCAACTGCGCCGCTCCCCACTGCTCAATACTCCAGTGCCAGGCGGTGGCGGTGAGGCCCTGGGTGCCGGCTACCGGCCTGGGCAGCCAGGTGTTGTAGGGCAGGTACTCGCCGATATCACCGGGCTCGTCCGCCACCAGCACCACATCGTAATCCCGCGCCTGGGTAAAACGCGGGATCTCCTGCTGCGCGGAACGGCGCAGGTCTGATTCGGTCTGCCACTGGCGGCTGTCCACAAACTTGCCGCCAAAGCGTTTGGCAGAGCGCTGCAGGGCCGTGGCGTAAAGTTGATCCCCCGGTTGCAGGCCGGTGACCAGCAACCAGTTCTGCCAGCGCTTTTTGATCAGGAGCTGGGTCAGCGCATCGGTCAGCATGGCGCGGCTGGGGATGGTGTGCAGAAGGTGCGCCTGACAGTGTAATTGACGCAGCTGGTCGTCCTTGTTGGTGGCGTTAAAGACGACGGCGCGGTCGCGCAAGGCTGGTTGCTGCAGCATGGATAACAGGGTCGGTGTCGGCAGGTCGGCAACGATAAAGCTGTTGCCGGCGGCAATCCATTGGCTGGCCGCCGCCAACAGCTGGTCCGCATCGGCAGAGGCGAATGTCTCAATGGCAAAGCGCTGTCCGATAAAGCGGGCAATCGTGTTGTTGTCATCACGCCCCAGCAGGGCACCGGCTACGCCCAGGTTATCGGGCGCCGCCCGTACGTTGGAGAGCACTGGCTTGGGTGGCATCTGCTGTCGCAGGTAGAGCACCCCGATCACCTCGGCCTCTGTCCCGGTCTCCGCGGCCAGCACTGTTCCGGGCCGGAGCAGGCAGATCCAGCACAGCAGCATCAGCAGGTGGCAGGGCGTCAGTTTTGTCATTGTTATGGGGCGGTCGCCGTGATCCGGGGGGCGTGGACACAGCGTTCGGTACCGCTCTCTCTTCTGTTATTCGGATGTCCTTATCCTAAGTCGCGACTTTAGGTGGGGGTATATGCAAATGGTCGCGCCGGATTGCTACTTAAGTAGTAAATTTCGCGCGGCCAACCACGGGAAGTCCCGTCAGGCGCGGTTCTGCCGACGGCTTTTGCGACTTTAGGTCTATACCGGTCCCGGGTCGACGACACCAAAGCACAATTGTTCGCAGGGGAGGTTTTGATAGCATTTTCAACAGACGGTGGCAGTCCCCTTTTTGACGCAATCCATCGCTACAGAACTCACATTCATTAGATAACGAGGCGAGGCTGAATATGCGTGTTCTCTCTCAGAAAAAAGCAAAACAACTGGGCGCTGCCATCCTGCTATCCCTGCCATTTGGCCTGGCCATGGGGCATGGCGACGTGACTCCGCAAGCCGTCAACACCGATTCCCTGCCGGACCTGGGAGAGGAGTGGCGCGATGAAAACCCCTTCCGTGGTAACGAAGAGGCGATTCGTATTGGCACTTCCGCCTATACCCAGAACTGCGCTCGCTGTCACGGGCTGGATGCTATTTCCGGCGGTATCACTCCCGACCTGCGTAAGCTCAATGATGAATTTGAGTTTCCCGACAAGGCGGAGTCCGACCAGTGGTTCATGGAACGCATCCGTCACGGTGCGGTGGTAGATGGACGTGTCTACATGCCTCCGTTTGAGGGGATCCTGAGCCAGGAGGCCATGTGGTCTATCCGCTCCTACCTCGATACCCGCAAGCTGGAAGAGTAACCGTTCAGGCCCGAGCCAATTGCCGGAGACTGTGATGAAGCGTCTGGTCGCTGCAAAGGTCCTGTTGGGCCTGCTGATGAGCCTGTCCCTCTGGGTGCAGGCTCGTTCCTATGACGATATCGTGGCCTCCGGCTACATCGAGTTCGCGGTCTACCAGAATTTCCCCCCCTACTCCTGGCAGGAGAAGGGGCGGCCCACCGGTATAGATATAGAACTGGGCGAGGCCATAGCGGCCCGCCTGGGTGTCGAGCCGCGCTGGTTGTGGATCGCCGCCGGTGAAACCGTCGAAGACGACATGCGCAATGCCTTGTGGAAAGGACACATTGTCACCCGCCACAAAGCCGACGTGATGTTGCGTGCCCCCTACGACCGCAAGTTCAGTTACAGCGTTGATGGTTACGGGCTGCCGCGCAACGACATGGTCTTTATGACCGCTCCCTACCACAGCGAATCCTGGCAGCTGGCCCGCAACCTGGATAAGGTCGGTGCGGTGCGCAACCTGGCGATTTTCCAGTACCAGCCTATTGGTGTAGAGATCGACAGCCTGCCGGACTTCTACCTGGCCGGTGCCTATCAGGGACGCCTTACCAAAAACCTGCACCACTATCCCACCGTGTTTGAGGCGCTGGGGGATTTTGCCGGTGGCAAGCTGAGTGCTGTGGCCGGTATGGGCAGTCAACTGGAGTGGTGGCTGGCCAAACACCAGCCGTCGGTATTGCTCGATATCGACAATGATGGCTTCGAGGCCATCGGCAAACTCAGCTGGGACATTGGTATTGCGGTCAAAAGCGATTATCGGCAACTGGGTTACGCCATTGAGGGTATCGTCAACCAGTTGATCCGCGATGGTGAGATGCGCGAATTATTCAGCCACTATCAGGTTGCCTGGCAGTTGCCCTCCCTGTTGCAGGAAACTGCATCTGCGGAGTAGGTGGTTGCGAAAGAAAAAGATCGCCCGGGGGACCGGGCTCCTACGGGTGTGGTTGTCGCGTACCGTAGGAGCCCGCTCCCCCGGGCGATCTTTTCATCTCCGCTCGATTCGGCCATTAACGACTGTAAAACCTTTTATCTCGTCTGCAAAAAAAGCCGCAACTCAACATCCCACATCATACCAAATTACTACCAAGGAACAACTCAGTCGCGCCCCTTGGTTAATGGTGCATTGACCGCCCCCTGCACATACTGAGACTGGACTCGTAGAGCGCTGAAGCAGTTTTTTTACTCCCTAAAAAATTTGCCCGCCCAGAGAGCGATACGAAACGACTCACCACATAAAAACGGTTCTGTAAAAGAGAGTAGGAGACCTCCTATGAAGATGCGATTACTGGCAAAATCGGTTGGCATGACCGCAGCTTTCAGTGTTGCTCTGTGTGCGGCTCAGGTGCATGCGAAGGTGACCGACAAAGACATTGTGAACGATGCCAAGACGGTTGAAGATGTTGTTTCCAACGGCCTCGGGCCACAGGGACAGCGTTACAGTCCACTGAAACAGGTAAACACCAAAAACGTAAAATCCCTCTCCCCCATCTGGTCCTTCTCCTTTGGTGGTGAAAAGCAGCGTGGTCAGGAATCACAGCCGCTGGTAAAAGATGGCGTCATGTACGTGACCGCGTCCTACTCCCGTATTTTTGCGGTGGACGTAAAAACCGGTGAGGAGCTATGGCAGTACGACGCACGCCTGCCCGACGGCATTATGCCTTGCTGCGATGTGATCAACCGCGGCGCCGCGCTTTACGACGACCTGGTGATTTTCGGCACCCTGGACGCCAAGCTGGTGGCGCTGGATGCGAAAACCGGTAAGCCTCGCTGGCGTAAAACCGTCGGCGACTATCAGGCTGGCTACTCCCTTACCGCGGCACCCCTGATCGCCAAGGGCAAGGTGATTACCGGTGTATCCGGAGGTGAGTTCGGTATTGTTGGTAAAGTGGAAGCCCGCGATGCCAAAACCGGTGAGCTGGTCTGGAGTCGTCCTACCGTGGAAGGCCACATGGGCTATCTTAACGGCAAGGAGAACGGCATTACCGGTGGCGAAGCCGGCAAGACCTGGCCCGGTGATATGTGGAAAACCGGTGGTGCTGCGACCTGGCTGGGCGGAACCTACGATCCCGACGTAGACCTGCTGTTCTTCGGTACCGGTAACCCTGCACCCTGGAACTCCCACCTGCGCCCCGGCGACAACCTCTACAGTGCCTCACGCCTGGCCATCGACCCGGACACCGGCAAGATTGTCTGGCACTTCCAGACCACCCCGCACGACGGCTGGGATTTCGATGGTGTGAACGAACTGGTCTCCTTCGATTACAAGGAGAAGGGTAAAACCATCAAGGCGGCGGCTACCGCCGACCGTAACGGCTTCTTCTATGTGCTGGACCGTACCAATGGTGACTTTATCCGCGGTATGCCGTTCGTGAAGAAACTCAACTGGGCCAAGGGCCTGGACGAAAAAGGCCGTCCACTCTACGATGAGGCGTTCCGTCCCGGTAATCCTGCCGATGCCAAAGATGGCGCCAAAGGCAAAACCGTGTTCTCCATTCCCTCCTTCCTGGGTGGCAAGAACTGGATGCCTATGGCCTACAGTCAGGACACCGGCCTGTTCTACGTGCCTTCCAACGAATGGGGCATGGATATCTGGAACGAGCCTGTGAACTACAAGAAGGGTGCGGCTTATCTGGGTTCCGGTTTCACCATCAAGCCAGTGTTTGACGACCACATCGGTTCGCTGAAAGCCATCAACCCGGTTACCGGCAAGGTGGAGTGGGAGTACAAGAACACCGCTCCTCTGTGGGGTGGCGTACTGGCGACTGCTGGCAACCTGGTCTTTATGGGCAATCCGGAAGGTTACCTGATGGCCATGAACGCCAAAACCGGTGAAGTGCTGTACAAGTTCAATACCGGTACTGGTATCGTCAGCTCGCCCATCACCTGGGAGCAGGACGGTGAGCAGTACGTGACCATTGTCGCCGGCTGGGGTGGTGCGATTCCTCTCTGGGGTGGCGAAGTGGCCAAACTGGTGAAGGACTTCAACCAGGGCGGTAGTGTCTGGACCTTCAAGCTGCCCAAGTCCTGATTCACTGAAGCCAGAAGTTACACAAAGAAACCCGCGCACAAGCGCGGGTTTTTTTGTTTCCCGCGGGAGCGGGCTCCTACAGTACGGGCGGGATACGGCCGTGGGTTTCGCTGGTAATAATCTCGGCGGCGGCACAGAGGCGGTCGGCGTAACGCGCAACTTCCGTTGCATCCAGGTTGCCGGGCACACCGCTGACCACAATTTCGAAAATCACTTCACCGGTGGGTGAAAACACCGGGGCAGACAGGTAGGTGACGCCATCGATGGCGGCGTCCTGCAGATCGATCAGCTGCAGCTCCCGCTCCGAGAGGGTTGCTGTCCACTGCAACAGATTGTGCCAGTAGGTTTCATCGCGCGCTTCGCCGATGGGCAGGAACATTACCTTGCGCAACCGCTGCATGGCAGGGCCAAAACCGGCGATGGAGTAGCCGCGCTGTCTTATCAACGCCAGTGCATCCAGCAGGTAGTGTTGCCGGGCCTCGCTCATGTAGCCATCGGTCTGCCCGATATAGCGACGGATGGTCTCTGCATCACTCCAGGCAATATGGGATAAACCCACGGGCGGCAACAGGGGTTGCCGTTCGCCCACCCGACTCATGCCTTTCAGGGATTGTGGCGATCCCTCCTTGGCCAGCAGCAACAGCTCGTCGTCCATGTGGGCCGCAATGGAACATTGCAGGTCCAGCTCTACCGCAAGGCGGGTAATTTCGCGCCGCGCCACTTCAATTCCGCGATGCTTAGCTACCGCGGCTTCACCCACTGCCACCAGGGTAATGCCCAGTGAGTAGGTTTTGTGGCGCTCATTGCGACTGAGGTAGCGGGCTTCCACCATGGTGGTGAGGATGCGGTGGGCGGAGCCGTTGCTCAGTCCCAGGTGACGGGCGATCTCCGCAAGCGTAAAGGCTTCGGTGGGGTGGGCGGCCAGGAAGTTGATGACCGACAGGACCCGGGTGGTGGGATTGGAGGGATCGGGCACAGGCAGTGGGCCTCGGGTGTGAAGTTTTGTCAGGCGGACCGGGTGATGATTGACAGAGAGGTCTCCCTTTCTATAATCATTCCAGAAATAAAGATAAGTATTCCAATAATGGAATTATAAGCATAAAAAGCCTGTTCGCAAGCGCTCCGGTGTTTCTGCCAGACGTGACCCATACTGTGTCTGGAGAAGTGTCCGAATCGCAGCCCCGCAAAGGAGAAACCCATGACCATCGTAAATTACATCGACCATGACGGCACCGCCCACGAAGTTGACGTGCCCAATGGCGACAGCGTTATGCAGGGCGCTGTCGATAACGGCCTGGAAGGTATTCTGGGTGAGTGCGGTGGCGGTCTTGCCTGCGCCACCTGCCTCTGCTTTGTAGACCCGGATTGGCGTGATCGCACCGGCGAAGCGTCGGAGATGGAAAAGGAGATGCTGGAGTTCTCCGCCCATGGGACGGAACCTGGTTCGCGCCTGAGCTGCCAGATCACGGTCTCGGATGAACTTGAAGGTCTGGTGGTGCGCCTGCCGGAATCCCAGTACTGAATAACAGGAGGAGAGTACAGATGCCTATCGACGCAACCAACCCGGTGCCACCGCAATTCCCCCGTATCGCCGGCAGGGACAATATCCCCGACCATGTTCCCGGGGAGCTGGTGCGCTCTGTCGGACTCACCTTTGGCCCCGAATTCCTGGCGGCACCGCACGAGTACATGGCAAACCTGCATGGTACCGTGCCACCCATCTATTACGACACCAGCGAATTCATGAACGCCTGGCAGCTGATCAAGCACGAAGATGCCTTTCATATGCTGCGTCACCCGGAGATCTTTTCCAACGAAGGCGCCACGCCTTTTCCCCGTGACCCGGACGATTACTTCTACTTTATCCCCATCGAAATCGACCCGCCGGATCATCGCAAGTACCGCGCTATCCTCGACCCGATCTTCTCACCCAAAGGGGTGCTGGCGCTGGAGCAGAAGATCCGCGACCTGGCCAACGACCTGATCGATGAATTTATCGACAAGGGTGAGTGTGAATACACCGAGGATTTCGGTCGACCGTTGCCGGTATCAGTGTTTCTCGACCTGATGGGCTTGCCGCAGGAGAAGCGCGATACCTTTGTGAAGTGGGCCATGGATCTGCTGCACTCCAACGACCGCGCCATCATGGCCCAGTCCATGGCTTCAATTACGGCCTACCTGAAGGAGATGATTGCCGAGAAGCAGGCCAATCCGGATGACAAGGTGATCAGCCGCATTGTGCACGCCGAGGTGGACGGCCGTCCGATGACGCCACCGGAGATTTTCGGCTTTGTGGTGTTCCTGTTTATCGGTGGTCTGGACACCGTGTTTGCCACCCTTAACAACATCTGGATGTGGCTGGCGCAGAACCCACAGCGGGTAAAGGAGATGATCGCCAATCCCGACGCGATCAACGCCCAGGTGGAAGAGCTGCTGCGGGTCTGGGCAGTGACCTTCTCTGGCCGTGTGGTGGCCCAGGATACCGAGCTGCGCGGTGTGAAGTTCAAAAAAGGCGATCGGGTAACGGCGGTATTGCCCGCCTGCAATTTCGATCCTGAAGTCTTTCCCAATCCTACCGAAGTGGATTTCTCCCGCCCGCGTAAACCGATCCTGTCATTTGCCGGCGGGCCTCACAGCTGCATGGGTGCACACCTGGCGCGGCTGGAGGTGAAGGTGGCGCTGCAGGAGTGGTTCCGTCGTATCCCCGAGTTTGCTCTCAAAGAGGGTACGAAAATTGAATACCGTCCCGGCGGGGTAGTGGGGCCGGAGCACCTGCCGCTGGTTTGGTAGGGAGGGGCAATCCGCACCCGTAGGAGCCCGGGGGACCGGGCTCCTACAGCGGCGAGAAGCCAGCGGCCATTACTTCCGCCATTTCGACCAGGGATCGCCACTGTCTTTAGAGGCGGCAGGTTTTGCTGCAGAAGGTTTGGCCGTGTAGGGATTCCCCGCTGAGGATTTACCGTCAGAGGGACGGCTGGTCCGGCTCGGCGCCCGTTCCTGGCGGGGCTTGCCCGGGCCGTAACCCTGACGCGGTTTGCCAAAGCTGGCCGCTTTCTTTTCCCTCTTGGCCTGCAGCTGCTCGGCATCCTCGATACTCAGTTTGGCGGGCTCCCCGGGCTGGTCACCATCGGGAATGATGCGGTCTCGCGGTGACAGATCGTACTGATCATCGCTGGCCCGCGGCAGGCTCTTGAACTGATACAGGTAAAAGTTCTCCACCTTCTCCCGCGCCCAGTCGGTGTGCTTGAGAAACTTCACACTGGATTCGACGCTGGGATTGGTTTTGAAGCAGTTGATGCGCAGGTAGGCGAAGAGGATTTCAAAGCCGTAGTGATCGACAAGCTCGGTCAGCATGTTCTTCAGGCTGACCCCATGCAGGGGGTTGTTCTTGTAGTTAATCTCGTCGTTCATGGTCTGTTCCGGCGCAAAAGTGGCAGTGGTGCTCATAGCGCCAGTATAGCGGTCATGGCTGCCGGTAAATACCCGAATCATGCCCGGCCGGGTTAATTCCGGGGTTGCCGCGGCAGTAACTTCGCTTCCTGCGGGGGGCGGAAGCTGTTATAACAATGGGGTCTTCGCCGCGATCAAAGGAAATCTCTCCATCGGCGAACCCCCCATTGCCACGAGCAGTCACTTATCCTGGATAGCTGGCTTAATCCCACAGAGCCCAGCTGATCAGCACAGGATAAGCCATGGAATCCCCCCTCCGGGTCCGTTACCAGACCATCGAATTCGGTGACACCGACATCCACCTCTGCACCTTACGCGACCGCCACCAGTTCAGCGATCCCGATGGCATTGCCGCCAAACTGGGTATTTGCTCTGCCGCCTGGCCCATTTTCGGGGTGATCTGGCCCTCCAGCCTGGTGCTGGCCAACTGCATGCTCGACCACGCCACCGAGGGCAAACGTATCCTGGAGGTGGGGTGCGGCATGGCGCTTTCCAGCCTGATGCTGAATAAACAGCAGCGTGACATTACCGCTACTGACAATCACCCCGAGGTCGGGACCTTTCTGGCGCGCAATACCAGCCTCAACGGTGATGACCCCATTGCCTACGAGCGCACCGACTGGAGTGACGATGACGACTCCCTTGGCCTGTTCGACCTGATTATCGGCAGCGACCTGCTCTACGAAGATCAGCACATCCGCCAGCTGGCGGACTTTATCGACAATCACGCACAGCCCACCTGCGAGGTGATCGTGGTGGATCCCGGGCGCGGTCGCAAAAACAAGATGCGCCAGCGCATGGAGCAATTGGGCTACCACAGCGAGCAAAACAGCCCGTCGCACACTGACTACCTGGACACTCCTTTCAAGGGTCACATTCTCAGGTACTGGCGTGATGAGCCGGCAGAGGCGGTGGGCTGATGGCAAGTTCAATCAGTACCCCGGAAGAGTTGGGGCGGGATAACCAAAACTGGTTGCAGATGTGGAACGACAGCCAGACAGAGTTTCACCAGCTGCAGGTGAGCCCGCTGCTGCAGCGCTGCTGGGAAAAGTTGCCAGCGCGTAAAGGTCGTCGGGTACTGGTGCCGCTTTGTGGCAAAAGCCTGGATATGATCTGGCTGGCGCAGCAAGGCTGTGAAGTGGTAGGTGTGGAGTTAAGTCCGGTAGCTGCCAAGGCGTTCTTCAAGGAGGCTGGCCTCAAGGCCCGCAAGCAGCGCATCGGCAACTTTGTGCGCTGGCACAGTGGCGCCATCACCATCTGGTGTGGGGACCTGTTTGCCTTGCAGCCCGGCCAGCTGGGGCATATCGACCGGGTGTTTGATCGCGCCGCGCTGACGGCGCTGCCACCGGACCTGCGTCCCCGTTATGTGGCCCAGATTGGTGAGCTGGTGTCGGCGGCTGCCGATATGCTGATGCTGACGCTGGAAGACCTGGAGCCCGGTGAGATCAACACCAGTGACCTGGTCCCGGCGATTGATCCGGAGCTGCAGCGGTTGTACAGCGAGCGGTTTGGATTACAGCTGCTGGATGACATCCCGCCGGTGATTGCACCGGAAAATGATCCGTCCGGATCACCGCTCCGGGGCGTGCAGGAGCTTCCGGGCGGTCACCATAAAGCCTATCACCTGACGCCCTTGGCCGGGCCGCGGCCGTAAGCCGGAATCCTCTAACCCTTACTTGCGGGAACCGTCGCCGGTAGAGGGGAACTTGTTGGAACCGATGCGAATCACCAGGGTGGCCAGCGCCAGCATCAGGATAGCGCCGGAGACTATGACAATACCCATATCCGGCTTGTGGTGCGCCTGTACCACGTCAATCAGCAGGCGCGTGAGGGCCGTGATTGCCACATAGATCAGGAAACGCACCGGCATGTGGTTGGTTTTGAAGTAGATGCCCACCATGGCACCCAGCTCCAGGTAGATAAACAGCAGCAGGATATCGCTGATGGCCACATGGCCCGTGCTGATCATTTCATAGACAGCGTGCACGCCGGCCCAGGCGATACAGGCGCCGATAATAAACAACCCGATGTAGTGGTAACCGTCTACCAGCAAACTGCCAATAGCGTCGCCGCGGGAGTGCATGCGACCGTTAATTTCATCTGCTTTTTCCGACTTCATGGGTAACGCCTTTCTATTGCCAATGGTGTGCACAGGGCGCTGCATTATGACCGACTTGCCGGGCAGGATGCAGCGCTACCATCGAATATTTTCGGTGCTCTTTCGCACCATGGCCAAAGGGCGTGGGTGCGGGTCAAAGAGGAGGGGGCGGAGGTGCTGCCTTCAGACCGGAAAGCCGGTCTTGGCCAGAAGTTCTTCAGTGGCAAGCCAGAAACGCTCAATAAACGCTTCGTCGTGAGCCAGTGGGTGGGGCTTGCGCGGCGCCCGCTGGTAGAAGTAACCACCACTGTTGCGGCCTGGCTCCTCTGCGGTGGCCAGCCACACCAGTGTATCGGCTCCCTGTTCCGGTGACAGTTTGTCCACATGCTCATAGGCATCACGCACGGACTGGTCGGTGTGGGAGAAGAAGTTGGAGCCCACTGTGCCCGGGTGCATGGCGTGGGTAATGATACCGTCGGTCGCCAGACGCTTCGCCAGTGCGCAGGCAAACAGTACATTGGCCAGTTTGCTGCTGCAGTAGGCCAGCCCGTTGCTGTAGTTGGCCAGGTTCTGCATGTCGTCGAGATTCAGCGTCGGGATCATCTCGCTGCCATCGGAGGAGGTGTTGATGATGCGCACATTGCCTGGCGGGGCGATGCTGGCGGTTTGGCGCAGCAGTGGCAGCAGTCGCAGTGTCAGCAGGAAGGGACCAAGGTGGTTGGTGGCAAAGCTGGCCTCCAGTCCCTCACTGGTCATCACCTTTTCGCTGGCCATGTAACCGGCATTGTTGATCAGCACATCAATGCGATCGGTGAGAGCGGCAATTTCGGTGGCTGCTCGCTCAGCATCCGCCATCAGGCCCAGGTCTGCCAGCACCATATCCACCGCCCCGGAACCGGCGGCTTTCAATTCACGCTCGGCGGTAGCGGCACGTTCGGCGTCGCGTCCCAGCGCAATAATCCGGTAGCCCTGTGCGGCCAGTGCTTTTGCCGCTGCCAGACCAATGCCGGAGCTGGCGCCGGTAATGACGGCCACAGGAGTTGTTGTGTCACTCATGGAATTGCTCTCCGCGATTTTTTATATTGTGAGAATTTTCAATCAGTGTCCTTCCGGTGCAGACAGGGAACCATGACTCTGGCGCAGCACCAGACGCGTCACCCACCCGTCATTCCCGCGGAGGCGGGAATCCACGTTAATCGGTGTCTCCGTAATGACCCGCTGAGCGCGAAAGCATAGCGTTCGCTGGCCGCAATGAACAGCTGAACTCTCGCACTTCACTTGGCCTGCCGCGCCTGAAACGCAATAATGGATCAGGTATTGGTAGAAGCCGGGACCCTTCCCGGCCGCAGGGACGACTATGGACAGCACCATTACTCCACTCGACTGGTGGATTATAGGCGCTTACTGCGCAGGCCTGTTGCTGATGGCCTGGTGGCTGGCGCGGCGGCAGGAGAGCCGTGAAGACTACTACGTTGCCGGTCGCAATGTGGGCCCCTGGCCTGTGGGCCTGTCGATCATGGCTACCCAGTGCTCTACCAACAGTATTCTGGGTGCACCGGCCTTTGTTGCCTTTACCGCCGGAGGTGGCCTGTTGTGGTTACAGTACGAGCTGGCGGTACCGCTGGCCATGGTGGTGTTGATCCTGTTTGTCATGCCACTGTTTCGTCACCTGCAACTGGTGTCGGTGTACGCCTACCTGGAGCGGCGCTTTGATTTATCCACCCGCCTGATCTTAAGTGGACTGTTCCTGTTTGTGCGGGCGTTCGCCACCGCCGTCACCGTTTACAGTATCGCGTTGGTGATCGACCTGATCACCGGTCTGGGTTTCACTGCGTCTGTATTGCTGCTGGGCGCTTTCACCGTGCTCTACGATGTGATGGGCGGTATTCGGGGCGTTATCTACTCCGATGTCCTACAGCTGCTGATACTTGCCGTGATGCTGGCGGTGGTACTGCTGTTCCTGATGGATGCCAGTGGCGGCTTTGGTGCCATGTGGCAAGCCTTCTCTGCCGAGCGTAAACAGACGCTGGATTTCACTCATCACGGTTTTGGCGATGGCCAGACCTTTGCCTTCTGGCCCATGTTGCTGGGTGGGCTGTTTCTCTATGTCTCCTATTACGGCTGCGACCAGAGCCAGGTGCAGCGACAACTGAGTACCCGCGATATCGACGCCACCAACAACGCGCTGCTGATCAACGGCCTGCTGCGCTTCCCGCTGGTATTGCTCTACTGCCTGGTGGGGGTGGGGATTGGTGTCTACGCCCTGCAGCACCCGCAGTTTATTGACGCGCTGCCCGATAATGGCGGTGGGCCGCAATACAACCTCGCCGTACCTCTCTACATGATCCAGGTACTGCCGGCCGGGCTGCTAGGGCTGAGCCTGGTGGCTCTGTTTGCCGCCGCCATGTCGTCGCTGGATTCGGTGCTTAACTCGCTGAGTGCCACCACCATGGAAGACTTCGTGCGTCGCTTTCATCGCGGTAGCTGGACGCCCCGCAAGGAGCTGGTGCTGTCACGGTTGATTACCGCACTCTGGGGTGTGGTCACCCTGGTCATGGCGTTTTACGTGGGTGATATAGCCCCCACGGTACTGGAGGCCATCAACAAGATTGGTTCGCTGGCCAATGGGCCCATTCTCGCGGTCTTCGCCCTGGGTATTCTCACCCACCGGGTAAGTGGCCCCCATGCCATTGCAGGGTTACTGCTGGGTATCGCTGGCAACGGCGCCTGCTGGTTGTTATTGCCGGACATCTCCTGGCTCTGGTGGAACGTGATGGGGTTTGTGGTGACGGTGGGGGTGGCGCTTTTGCTGTCGCTGCTCCCCGCGACACAGGCGGCGATGCCACACCCGTTGGATGTTTACGAACACGTGATCGGGAATTACCTGCGGGAGGAGTCGCGTTGCAACTGGTACCGGCGCAGTGCTTGGCTGGTGGTGTGGTTTGTGGGGTTACTGGTGCTGCTGTTTTTTATGCAGGGTTAATAAAAGATCGCCCGGGGGAGAAGGTGAATTCCAGCGCAGCTGGAAGAGAGGCTGGTCTGGGCCACCGGGCTCCTGCGAGGGCGGCACACTGCCGTAGGAGCGCACTCCTGTGCGCGATCTTTTAATGGTGAATCAGGACGCCCGCTCCAACAGCGCATCCCGGGCTACCGTAATTTCCACAAACTGTTCCTGACTGCCACCGGCATCCGGATGGAATTTCTGCGCCAGCTTGCGATAGGCAGCCTTGATCTGGGTGGCCTTCAGCGAGCCTTCCGCCGGCAGTTTCAAGACTTCGCGGTGTTGCCGGTCATTACCGCGCTGCTGGAAGCTGAATTGGCTGCGTGAGCCTTGGTTGTGGGCCTTTTGCCTGCGCTCATTGTAGCGGGCGAACTCCTCATACATCCGCTCCTGAGCTTCACGCCGCAACTGGCGGGCCTTAAGTCGCAGTTGCACCTGATCAGTACGCCACTTCTCCCTCGACATCACCACACAGGCGGCAAAGGCGATCTCGCCGCTGCTCTCCAGCTCATCCAGGCTGAAAGGGCCGACCATGTCATAGGGCTCGTCCAGCCAGGCACTGCGACCATCGGGGCCGACCTCGATCTCACCAATAGCCACGGTATCGAGAATCCCCAATGTGCCATTCCAGATGACCCACTGTTCCTCTTCGATATATTGATGGCGGCTATACATGGCGCTTCCCGGGTAAAAGACAGAATACCGCAGGGTGTTAGTGCAAGAATCGCACCTGTGGAGTGGTGCTCTGAAACTCCTGATGGCTCAAGGAGTTAACAGGGTGCAGGGAGATATTGCGGGGCTGTAGCCAGGCTGTCGCTGCGACAATAAATACAAAATGTCGTGATGCAAACACCGGTGGGCAGTCTAAAAACGGGTCGGCCTGGCGCGGAAGGTCGCTCCCGGGAAACTGCGGTTGCCGTTTTCAAGCGCCGTGGCGGCGTTGCTGCCTACCGGAAATCGTTGTGCACCGAAAAACACAATCAGCAGCAAAATGGTTATCCATATACACAGATGGGAAAGTATTCTGTTGAATCTCTTTCCGGTGATAACGCGTACAAGTCTGTCCCTGAAGTTCATCAAGATCCTTATGATTCGGTATTGCCTGCACTTTGGGTTGTTATGGTATAGCCGTAATAGTGTATGCAGATCATCCCTGCCTGCAAGATCAGTGATGGCAGGAGTTACTGGACAGGCTCCACTTTAACCTGAAGTAAACCCGATGACGTATGGCCAATGCTTTCAAACGCCGACTTCGACAGATCAATAATACGGCCCCTCACAAACGGCCCGCGGTCATTGATTCGCACAATCACGCTCTTGCCATTTTTGATATTGGTCACCTGCACCATGGAGCCAAAGGGTAATTTCCTGTGGGCGGCGGTGTTTAATTCGTGCTTGTAGCGTTCGCCGTTGGCGGTCTTGCGGTTCTGGAACTTGTCCGCGTAGAACGAAGCCTTGCCCTGTTCTGTGAACGCAGGGGAGCTATTGCTGCTCTCTGCCCGGGCTGAGGCCCAGCCCGTTATGGAAAACAGGAGAGCCAGCGTCGGCAATATTGATGGATAGTTTTGCATGGCTTGTGATCGGGCGCGGGCGAGCAGGTCAGGCCGGTTTTCTGTAGAAGAGGGCAATGGCCACTGCAGACAGCAGGACGAACAGTAGCGGCCACAGGATCATATCCAGAGGGCTGCCGGTCAGTCGGGTTTGCGACGTGGCTGTGGAAACACCGGCAATGACGCTGGTGGTGAGGGACATCAACAGCAGTGAATGTTTGTGCCTGGCGATTCGGCTTCTCATAAAAATGAACATGGTGCCAAGCAGGGGGATGACGAAAAATCCGGACAGTATCAGTCCAAGATAGATCGTGAGCTCCACGTTGCTGCCGCAGCCTCCCTTGACCGCACACTCTCCCAGTCGTAGTTGGTGGATGGCTGATACGGCTCCCCAGGTAAGGGCGAAGGTCATTATCGATATGAGTGCGGCTTGCAGGTACTTCATGGTTTTGGGACTCGGCTTTCAGGTGTCAGGTATATGGGTATTAGGCGGGTGATTTTCAGGGCTGGCGATTGGCCTGCTCGTCGGTATCGGCGGCCAGCTGTTGGTTGAGGTTTTCTATGTTCTTCTCCAGCTCACCCAGTTTTCCGGCCACAAATCGTTGTGCGAGAAGGGCGGTGATCGGGGTGACCAGGAAGATGGCGCCTGCCACGTACCAGAGCCAGAACAGGTTGGGATAGTGGCGAACCACGACCGCCACAATGGCAAACCCGATTATCCAGCGGACTACCCACAGGATTATCCGGCGTCGCAGGAAGCCTTTGTGCTCTTCTTTGATGTCGCTCAGCTCTTCAAGCATAGGTACTCCAGGCAATACCGGGGCTAATGCTATTGGTAGAGAACGTCTGAGGGAGCAGGTCCGGGGGAATTACAGCGGCTAACACTCCGCTGCGGCTGCTGAAAATCAGCGGTTAGTGGCAGGCAGGGGAGTCTAGCCGAGTGTAAAACTTCCCTGTCTACCAATGACGCGTAAATATTCCACACTTCGACAGGAGGAACAAATTCCCCGGCTGGTTGAGGCCTGACCGGTCTTCATTTTTGCGAAGTGTTACTGATTTATCAGAATTAACTTTCCGGTTTGCGGGTCCCGATAGACCTTGCCCAGCGACTCCATCCCTTCCGGGCCCGTTTGCATGGCGCTTTCCATACCCTCCGGCATCTCCACCAGTTCCTCGCCGGCTTGCACCACAACCTCCTTTTCAAGATTGAAGTGCTGGCGCAGCTGCTCGCTCTGGCTGAGCAGCGCGATCAGCAGGCCGAGGGCAAACACCAGCATCACATCCATGATGTTGGCGAAGCCGGACAGGGGATCGTTATCGGCGTCGGAGAAGTGGTTGTGATGCCAGCGCGGGGAGCCGTTTGGCCGGTTCATGAGCTGGCCTCCAGACGCTGCCAGACGGTGTCGTACCAGCGGCGCCGTACGCGGCTGATGATGTAGGCCAACAGGCCTATCAGCAGCCCCAGCACCGTGGTGTCGAAAGCGACGGTGAGGGCGGTGGCCAGCAGGGTGATGTCACCGTTGCCCAGCGTCATCAGGCCCGGTCCCAGCGGGATCAGGGTGCCCATCAATCCCAGGATAGGCCCGGTGCGCGCCAGCAGGTCGGCCCGCTCCAGACGTTTGAGGGCGTAGCGTTCAAAGTCGGCGGTGGCTATGCCGTCGCTGTCGATGCGTGACAGCAGGCGCCGGCGCTCCGCCAGGGCAATGCCCAGCTCCCACAGTGTCGCCAGCAGCGCGAGGCCCAGAGCAATCACTACGGGGTAGAGCAGCCAGTTGACCAGTTGGTGCAGGGCACCGAGGGTAAATCCGTGCAGCATGTGAACTCCTTTGGTTAGTCGCGAGTGGCGAGCAGTGAGTGACGGGAGGTGCGGTAGTAGCCGGCGGCGATGACAGCAAGGATCACCAGCAGCAACCAGTAGTAGTGTGTATTACTGGTCGCTTGTGGATCGCTGTTCTCCGACGCCTGTGCGGCATTGTTGTCGGCCTGTGATGGTTGCGCGTCCTGTAGTTCGATTTCGGTGGCGCGGTGCAGCTCCGGTTCTGCCTCAGCCTGCTGGCCTTTGGCTTTGTCGATGACGGTCTGCAGCGCCTGTTGCTGCTCCTGCGGCAGGTAGTGTTGCACCCACTGCAGCATGGGGTTGTCCGGTGAGGTGTGGCCGCTGCCGGGCAGGCCGTTGTCGAGCACCAGCCGCGCGAACTCGCCGGCCAGTTGTTCGCGGGTCTGCTGGTCCGCATTCCAGAACTCCTTGTGGATCGCCACCAGCATGATGGCCAGCATATTGCTCTTCACGTGCACGTTGTGGCCCTGCTCAAGGAATTCATCCAGTTGCAGTTCGTAGCGGTCATCCACGTAGACGCTCTTCACCTCTTCCCAGGCCCAGTCGCCCACCAGTCCCGGGTTGGTCACCTGCCAGCCCCACAGGTATTCCAGGAACTCGCTGCCCATGGTGCGGGCACCGGCGTAGTCGTGCTCCATCAATCCCTTGAGCCATTCGGGATTGAGGAAGCGACCGCGCAGCTCCTGCCGCAGTGCCAGCGCCAGCGGCTGGGACTTGATGTTGTCGGGATCAGCATGGTTGAGCACAAAGTTGTTGGGCGCGGTGCCGGTGAGGGTCTCCACGGCCAGGCTCAGGCCGCCCAGGTAATCAAAGGCATCGTTATTGTCGATCAATCCATAGAGATTGCTGGAGCGCCCCAGGTAGGTGTTCTCCACATCGCTGAGCAGGGTGCGGAATACCGCTTGTGCCGGCGCACCGAAACCACTGCCATTGCCGGAACTGAAGCTGTGGCCGAGGCGACGAAGGTAGACCTCCGCCAGCTCGCTGCGCTGTTGCCAGGCGCCGGAGCGTTCCACCAGACGGTTCACGCCGGCGCCATAGCTGCCGGGGGCGTCGCCGAACACCCGCAGGCTGGCAAGGGCGCCGGCCTTTTCGGCAGGGGTACCAGCGGCCAGCAGTTGCTGTGCTTCTTTCACCCAGTGGGCGGCCACCTGGTTCTGTTGCAGCGATTCGCTGCCGGCTTTGTCCAGTGCCAGCCCGGAATCCTGCAGTGGTTGCAGGGCGCTGTAGAGCGCCTGGGTCAGTGCCGGGTGGTCACGCACAATGGTGTTGGCACTGGCTTGCAGGGCGATGAGGGTGGCCTGGTCCAGCAGCAGCATCTGGCGGCTGTAGAGATCGCGGAACAGCCCCGAGGTGGTGAACACCACGTCGCGGCGCACACGCTCATCCGCCAGCTCCTGTCGTTGCAGCCCCTTCACCAGTCCGCGGCTGTTCCATATGGGCTTCAGTCCCAGCATGTCGAGACCGAAGGCAATCATGACGCCTTCGTCGCGCACCACGTCGGAGGCCCACAGCACCAGTGCTTCACGCTTGTCACTGTTTTGGGGATTATTTTTGCGCGCTTCCTGCGCCAGCTCCTGCCCCAGTTCCCACGCCACCGGGCTGGGAATCAGGCTGTTATCCAGCGCGTAAAAGTTGCGCCCGGTGGGCAGGGCCGCAGGGCTGCGGATGGGGTCGTTACCGGGACCGGGAGCTACAAAGCCGCCGTCGAGGGCGTTAAGCAAACTGCGCATTTCGGCGGCGGGTGAACCGCTCAACAACTGCTGCCACTGCTGCTGTTGTTCGTCGCCGTCCGGCGCCATGGAGGCCAGCATCTTGTCGATACCCCGGCGCTCCCAGTCGCGGCCGAACACATGCAGGCCGTAGGGCATAAAGCGCTCCTGCAGGTCGGTGAGGTAGTGGCCCACCTCGTGCACCAGCATATCGTCGTCCACCTCGTCGAAGCTGATGCCCATTACTGCCAGCTCGGCGGACATGGCTTCACTGAGTTCTTCCTTCAGTTCCAGGGCGTCCACCTTGGCGCGGATCTGCTGCACCAGTCGTTGCGACAGGGCATTGTTGTTGCCGTGGCTGGCTTCAAAACTTTCAATCAACTGACGCAATTGCAGCAGGTCGTCGTAGAGTGGTGTGCTCTCCAGTGGCGGTGTCAGGTGATCGATCATCACCGCCAGTCCACGCCGCTTGGCCTGGATACCTTCGCCGACGCCGTCGACGATGTAGGGATAGATACCGGGAATGTTGCTGGCCATGATGCGCGAGTAATCATCTTCTGCCAGGCCTACCGAGCGGTGGGGCAGGAACTCGTAGGTGGAGTGGCGGCCCAGGTGCACGATGGCGTCGGCCTTGAAGTCCTGCTGCAGGAACTGGTAGAAGGCCAGGTACTGGTGCGGTGGCGGGAAGGCGAGGTTGGCGTGCAGCAGTTCCTCGTTCACCTCCCAGCCACGGGGCGGCTGTGGGCCGATAAACACATTGCCAATGCGCAGGCCCGGCAACAGCATCTGCCGGTCGACCGTCATCACCTTGCCGGGTGCGGTGCCCCAACCGCCCAGACCTTCGATGCCGGTGTGGCGCAGGGCGCTGATAATCTTGCGGGCCTGTTCCCAGCAGGGAGTGCCACCCTCCAGGGTGGTTTGATAGCACCGCTGCAACTGTTCTACCAGCGCCAGTGCCCGCTGCCGTCCGGGATGATCCACCCCTTCCAGCAGGTGACGGACCTCCTCCATGGTGTGATCCAGCGTGACTTGCGCCATGTCGGCATGGCCGGCATCCACGGTCTGCTGCAACTGCTCCTGCAGGCGTCCCAGCGGGCCATCGACCACTTCAGACTGTACCGCCGCTGGCAGGGTGTTGAACCACTGCCGGTAGTGGTCTGTATCGATGCGGGTGATCTCCCTGCTCATGGATTGCAGCGCCTGCTGGTCGTTGGGCAGGTTGATGCCGCGGGCCTGTATCTGGTCCAGCAGTGCCGCCGGGGAGTCGGGCAGGGGGCCGGTGTTATAGCCCTCGGCCTTGAGGCGGGTAAGGATCTGGAACAGTGAGGCGGGCACATCCAGGTTGTCAGCGCCGATGTTGTGGCGACCGGGCGGGTGGTTGTAATAGACGATCGCCACGCGCTTGTCGGCGTTGCTCATACTGCGCAGTTTCTGCCAGTTGGCTGCTCGGGCCAGCAAGGTGTCGATGCCGGGGGAGTGGGCCGCAATGGGCTGTACGCGAATGCCGGTGAAGGCATCGGTACTCTGTTCGCCGGCGGTGGCCATCACCAGCGGCTGGCTCGCACCCTGCAGTTCCGGCATGGCCACCTGATAGTAGACCTTGTCATTGGCGAGCCCGTCGCTGGAGAGTTGCCACTCCAGTGCTGTGCGATCCCGCAGCTTGATGGCCTTGATCACCGGCACGTTGCGTTGGGTGAACTGCTCTGTGACCAGCTCGCGGCCCTCGCCGCCACCCACCACAAAATCCTGCAGCATCACCACCGCAGCGATGGGTGCCTTTAGGTTCTGTAACTGCTGCGCGGCTTCCACCCCGGCTTCACCCCAGTAGGCCAGTGCCACCAGACACTCCAGGTTGTGCTGGCTGCGGGCGCGGTCACAGGTCTGTTGCAGCAACGCGCTGTCTGCCGGGCGGTCACCACCGGCGTGATCCAGAATTACCAGCAGTGGCTGCTCAGCGCTGATTGTTGGTAGCTGGGCACTGGTTGCACCGCGGTATTGCCAGCGCAGGCGTGGCAGTGGCTGTGGTTCGGCCACGGCGAGAGTTTGCCCCATCTGCGCATAGGCCCAGGCAAATAGTTGCGCAGCGTTGTCCGCACCACCGGCCTGCCAGTAGCGGCGTCCGGCAATCCACTGGGCTTGCTGCGGGTAGCGCGCCTGCAATTCCGCCAGCCGAGCCTCGAAGCCGGTGCCGTGGTGCATGCCGGCGACGCTGCGCAGCTGTTCCTGACTGTTGAACATGGGGCCACTGTACAACTGACTCATCTGCATCAGGCGGTCGTCACTGCTGTAGAGCAGGCGCGGGGTTTTGCTGTGGCGAAAGCGCGACTCCAGCTCCGCCACACTGGCACCAAACAGGCCGATGCCCAGCACCAGGCTGCTGCTGTCGATCAGCTGTTGCTGGGCAGCCGGGTTCATCTCCCACAGTTGGGTGTCGGTGCGGGCGATGACCTTGAGTTGCGGGTGCTGCTGATGGAACAGGCGCGCTGCCTCAGCGATGGTTTCGGCGTTGCGCTGCGAGGCCAGTACCAGCAGTTGCGGCTGGCTGGCGTGTGCGATACACGATCCAAGCAGGGCGCTGAAAAAAGTCAGCAACAGCGCCAGAACCAATGAGCTCATTCGGCACAGGGCATTGGGTGGGGCAGGGTATTGCATGGGTGTAGCCTCAAACGTTGTTGTTGGCAGCAACGTCAGAGGTGGTAAGGCGAGATCAGGAGGTGTGGCCAGTGGTGTAGCGGTTGGCCGGTGCCCGGATCGCGCACCGGAACCCTCCGTTCCATTGCCGCAAGACTGCATCACGTATGAGGGGAGGTAAACAGCAACTGGCCGGCCCGGTGGGCGGAACTGTAGCGCCGTCATGAAGCCCTCCGCTTCATCGTTCTAGCTCAGCAAAAGGCCGGTTTCGGGCTCTGGATGCTATCCATTACCGTTGCGGGGGCAGCGCAGGGGTTATTGTGACGGCCATACACCCGAGGGTGTTGCCACAGTGCACCTGACTTCCCGTTTACCCTGTTCAAACACGTCCTGGCGGCGGACGTACTAACAGGCACCTTTAGCGGGGGCTGATTCTACGGGGTGGGGGTGAGTCGGGTCAAACCGGTGAGCGTTGAGGGTCTGGAGAGGAATAGTGTTACGGCCGCGATGTGCAGCTGGGTCAGACGAGTTATCGGTATTGGTAGCCCAGCACCGATAACTCGTGCGGGAGTCAAGCCGTCAGGCAGCAACTTCCTTGGGGTAGGCGCCGTAGTTGTTCTGGCCGGGAGAGCTGTCCAGAACCGTGAAGATAAAGACCACCAGGGGGCCGATCAGCGGCACAATGGAAATCAGCAGCCACCAGCCGCTGCGATCGGTATCGTGCAGGCGGCGCACGGCGACAGCCAGGCTGGGGATAATGGTTCCGAGGATGTAAAGCATACCAATAGCGCCCGGGCCACCAAGCATGGTTTCAATGACGATCAGGGAGATGGCCATGATGTTATTGAACAGGTAGAACATCCAGTACTCCTTCCGGCGTGCACGACCGCTGAAAGTTGCGTATTTCTTCAAAACCTCAAAGTACCAATCCATACATTTTCCTTATTAATCCCCCAGGTTTTTGAGTTGGAGTGCAGCGGGGTATATCTGCCTTCCAACGCCACGCCTTAAGCAAAGGCGAATTCTTGCCATAGCCGGGGAGCCGTGTTGGGCACACTTATGGACACCAGGCTCCCCCAAACAACTTAGACGGACGCAAGCCGCCATTGCCGCACTGCAGCGTTTCAGATGAGTGCAAGGTGTAGTCCGGGTTGTTGTTTGCTGGTAAAGATGTGTTGCTGATGCCTGACGCTCCCTGGCTTAGTTCAACAGATGCTGTTGATCTGTTGAATGGTGTTTGGCCGGCTGTATAGCCGCTAGCCCACACAAGTCGTGTGCGGATGCTGGTACAGCAGGGCATATTCCTGCTGCGGGTTTGCTGTCAGTACCGGAGGATAGGTAGAGCAGGGCAGTGAGTGCCGTGTGAGAACTATCCGTGTCTGCAGCCGGGTTTTAATATTTCATATTTTGGGAGTCGGGACAATGTTTTATGCGCCACGGTCTGGCCGTGGCTGGTGGGTTGACGCTTACTAAAATAGGCGTTTGCCAGAGCAGGCTCTCACTGAAACAAATGCGCATCCACTTCAATCCAGGTGGCTTTTGCCGTGCCAGCAAGGCTGCCGTCCGGTTTGACGATGGCCGACGCCGAGTGCAGCTTCCTGCCATCCTGACCCAGGGGCCAGCCCAGGGCGATGCACTGTTCACCCACTGCAACATCGTTGTGAACCTGGACTGACATCTGCCCCAGTACCAAGGCTTTGCCTTCGCGTGTGGGAAACATGGGGAAGGCGCTGGTGCAATCGAGGGCGGCCCAGATAAAGACCCGGTCTATGTGATTGCTGCTGCCATTCTGGCCAAGCAGGGAGCCATCGGGTAACCAGGGGCCGGCCACCACCTCCGATCCCGGTAGTTTGCCGGGGAATATGCGAAGTCCATCGCCTTCAAGCCGCTGAGGCCCACACACAAAGCATCCGGGGAAGGGATGTTGTTTAAAGCCGACATAGGCTTTGCTGGCTTCCAGTGTTTCGGCCCAGGAGGGTATGTCCGGGCATTCCACATCCACCGCTTCCGCCTGGCCTTTTGCCACCAGCTTATCGCCGTCCAACAGTTGCGCATCCGCTCCCTGGATGTCCAGGGTTAGTGGCCGTCCCAATGGTGGGGGCAGAAACAGTCGTACCGTGGCTTTGCCGCCCAAGGCTTCACCAATCAATCCGCAGACATAGCCGCCATTGCCGGAGTCGGGTGGGCCGCAGAAGCGGTTTTGTATAACAACGGAGGTGTTCATGGTTCTACTCCCTGTTGAACTGTATTCAGCTGGCTACGATTTGGTTGGCAGACCTTGGTGGCTGGGCTGCTCTGCTCCCCAGATAACTATAGTGGGTGTCCGGCATTTTGGGGTGGTGATTGGCGTCAGCGGTGCGGGTGGAAGTGCGTGGTGATAAGAAATGTGCAGAAGCCGGGGCGTAGGGAGAACCTCTGGGTCAATAAAACACCAAAGGCTCTGGCTGAATATCCTATTCCTGGATGTTGACTTGCTCTTCAGTGGTCTCCGGATCATCGGACGCCCATGCGTTAAGCATGCCGAAGCTCAGCGACAGTAGGCAGATCTCAATAGCGCCGACAATTAACCAAATGGCTTGGTAGCAGAGCTGTCCAGCGAGGTGGTTGCCAAAGGGTATGTACGACAGAAGGATATCGGTTGTCAGCGGGATGACGCAGATCAGGAAAAATAGCCGCAGGCTGTGTCCTTTGGTCAGATCCCAGGCCCAGCCAAGGCTTTTGTGTGTCTGGTCTATGGCAGTGGCGGGGAGCACCATGGCCCATCGGCTGAAGACGTACCCCGCTGGCAGGAATATCAGGCTTGAAGTCAGGATGCCCAGAAAAGGGTTGTCGAATAAAAACGCTCCTGAAATGTCAGGCACTATGGCGAACGAAAAAAATGCCAGTGGCGAGATTATCGCTGTAATGCAGATGGAAAGAACTATCCACCATCCCAGGAATCTTGTTTCCCTCATAGTCCACCTTACTGCCCTTGTCTGTGCAGCATTCTCCCTGGACAGCAAAAAGACTCTGTGAGCGCCGACAGTGGCGTTCAGGAGTGTTAATAAATAGGCAAAGCTGAAAAGGATGGATATGAAGTTGAACGAATAGTCGGGATTGCTTGCGGCAATGTGGTTGTAGATTTGGCTGAAAGCGACAACGACAAGTAACGGCAGCGCCAGTCGTAGTAGTTGGGTCCTGTTTTCTACTGCCATATTGATGGCGGTCAGGATGGTTGATCTTATGGGTATTGCTTTGGGTTGCATCTATAGCGCTCTGGCAGGTATTTATTTAGGTATGAGTTTTTCGTATCAGTGGAAACTCTGACACTATTGACGTGTTACGGCCTCGTTGCTCACTCCTCCACACTTTCCAATCGCTGCTGGGTGCTCTGCTCCAGCAGGTTATCCAGATTGTCCTGCAGATTATCCAGATCCTCTTTGCTGTCAGGCACGGCTGAGTGCGGAATACCCGCCTCATCACCACCCACGGTGGCAGGTGTGTTCAACTGCTTGGTCACCAGAAAACCGATGATCAACAGGGTGACTAACAGGGCCAGGATTCGCATGGGGTTTTCTCTGTATTCATGTGTTTATGTTTATTCGCTAGCGCAGCAGTGTAGCGCTATTGCGGGCTGAAGCGGAATCAGAAAGCCACAGCACTCCTGCAGAGTTGTTCACACATTAACCAATTGAGGGCTGCCCGCCAGCAGGGAATCCGCCAGTTGGGCAATATCGCCGGCCATCACAATCTTTTCCCGCCAGCTCGCGGGAATGGCGTCCACTCCATAGAAAGCCCCGGCAATCTGACCGCAAATGGCGGCGGTGGTATCAGCATCATCCCCCAGGTTCGCGGCCAGCAGGATAGCGTCGGCAAAGCTATCGGTCTGGTCAAAACACCACAGCGCTGCTTCTAAACTCTCCACCACATAGCCGCTGCCTTTGATCTGCTCCAGGGTTTTGCTGCGGTAGTCACCCTGCTGAATTGCTGCGATCTTGCGGGTCTCCGGTTGGTAGAGGTCGCAGTTGAGCAGCGTCTCTTTATCCGCACCATTGAGCGCACTGTGCAACAGGGCGGCAAAGTAACGACAGGCGTCGATGCACTCTTTGGCGGCGTGGGTGGTGCGGGAGCTTTCGCCGGCGTAGAGGATGGCTTGTTGCAGGTCGGGGCTGTAGTACATGACCACCGGGGCCAGGCGCATGAGGGAGCCGTTGCCGGCGGAGAAAGGATTGGTGGAGCCGGCGAAGGGATCGCCGTGGCTGAGGTATTGGCTCAGTGCCTCGGAGACCGTGGTACCGATATCGAAACAGCGGCCGTTGCTGCTCATGTAGCCGTGCAGGCGCCAGTTGTTGTAGCGCTGCATCTGGTCGTCGGCGTCGAAGCCCTGTTTCTCCAGCAGGGAGTGGGCCAGGCACAGCGCCATGGAGGTGTCGTCGGTCCACTGGCCGGCACGCAGGCCGAAGGGGCCGCCACCCACCATATCGGTGAGGGGTTCGAAGCTGTCTCGCTGGCGAAACTCCACGGTGGTACCCACGGCATCCCCGGCGGCGAGTCCCAGCAGGCATCCCTGGTAGCGCTGTTGGCGGTTTGGCATTACTCTTTTCCTTATGCGATAAGGCGTTTTAAGCAGTCCCTTCATAGTAAAGCGGATGTCCGGTAAACACATGACCCAGCGCAACTCAGGTGCAACTGAAATTACTCACCCGGTGAGCCTGCCGCTGTTTGCCCGTCTTTCCATCAACCGCTGCAACCAGCCGGCAGTGATCCTGGGTAGTCGTACCTTTCAGCAACACCCCGTGCCGCTGTGCCTGGATGGTGTGCAGGAGTTGCACAGCCAGCTGTTCCGCGCGTTGGAGGATATCGACGAGGCGGAGGTGCGGGCGCTGCACTTTCGCCAGTATATGAGTTCGGCGTTTCTGTTGGGCAAAAGCGACGAGGCGGGGTTCGATCCTGCCAATCAGGGTGTGCGGCGTGACAAGGCGGATTACCTGCGATTGCTGCGGGGCTGGATGTTTAACGCCGATGGTGTGGAAGCGGCGGTGCTGAAGCGCTGGGTGGAGTCGCGCTTTGGCCTGCGGGCGCTCAATCATCGCGGTTCGTTGAGTGATCCCAACAGCGAGACCTACGAGCGCTTCGAGGCGGACTTTCAGCGCGGCCTCTACAACAGCAATGCGCTGGAGTCGCAGCTGGACCTGCTCTACAGCTACTGCCAGTACGAGCTGCAGCGACGCTGGCCGGACGAAACTCACCGTACACTCTATCGTGGGCTTAACTGGCTGGAGGATCACTATGTGATCGAACAGCCGTCGGCGGATGAGTGTGTGTTGCTGCTCAACAACCTTAACTCCTTCAGTTGCGACCGGGATCATGCCTCGGCCTTTGGTGATGTGATTCTGGAGGCAACGATTCCTCTCTGTAAGCTGATCTACTTTCCCGGGTTGTTGCCGGGGGTGTTGCAGGGGGAGAGTGAGTATCTGGTGTTGGGCGGGGTGTGTGCCGCGTCGATGAGTCATTATTGAGGCTGGTTTTGATCCGTTAATACCGTTTTATGGCGTACTCAGAATTAGTTGTTGTTCTTGGTCCGGACACACCTATTGTCATTCCCGCGAACTTCATCTGTCGTCATTCCCGCGCAGGCGGGAATCCAGAGCATTCCTCCGGTTATAGCCACTCCAGCTTATGCCGGAACCCAGAAGTTTTTGCCGGCAGTGGATTCCCGCCTGCGCGGGAATGACGTGGGGTAGGTTGCGGGCAAAGAGGCAGGGCTGCACGGGAATGACGTGGGGTAGGTTGCGGGCAAAGGGGCAAGGGCTGTACGGGAATGACGGGGGATACACTCAGGCACAGACCTCAAACGCTTCAATCCAATCCTTCGACCACAGCGCGGCTTTCAGCGGTGCATTGGCATCGGCGCGGGCATCAATGGTGAGGACGTCGCCGACCCGCCGGGCACCGCAGCGGTAGAGGGCGTCTTCCAGTAGCAGGCCGGCGTGGGCAAAGCGGGAGTAGCCGCGATCACCCAGGGCAATCACACCGTAGCGGCGGCCGCTTAGGTCGATACGCTCGTTATCCAGGGCGGAGAAAACCGGCAGGATGTTGCGGGGGATTTCGCCATCGCCGGTGGTGGAGCAGCAGATCAGCAGAATCTCGTCCTCGTCGCGGGTGAGGTCGGTGGCTATGGCTTCGTCATTGGCGAACGCCTCGTGACCCAGTTTGCCAAGCAGGGCACTGACCGCTTCGGCGGTGAACTTGGCGTTGCCGTAGACGCTGCCGACAATAACTTGCACCTTGGCCATGGTGACTTTCCTCGTTTCTGTGAAGTGCTAAAGACTTTCTGTGTCAAACCCTTTCAATGACCGCTCATCACTTGCGCTGCGTGTCATCAATCACAAACTCCACCCCGTCATTGCGAGGCGCGTCTTTCAGTGCCGAACAGCGCCGAAGCAACCCATATTTGGCACATTGTCGCCTACTTGGTGGTAAGCCGGAGTGGTTCGCCCGCTTCCTGCTGCTGAGCGTCAGCCACTCACCTCGTCACCACGCTGCGCTCGCGATGACCTTCAGGCATTTTGTTCGCGAACCCTGCACGCTGAGATCACGCTGCATCGGCCGCAGCCACAGCCTGCTCGTAGGACCACAGGATCAATTCCTTCAGCCGCTCATCGTCAAAGTTTTCCACCCGCAATATCACCAGCCAGTGGCCGGGGCCGCGGTCGCTGGTGCGGATATGGGGCGGGTCGTAGAGCTCCTCGCAGTCCGCTTCGGTGGCGCGAACTAGGAACTGCCACTGGATGGGGGCGCCGGTTTCGAACTGGGCGAAGGGTTCGTCACCGGCCAGCAGGGTGAAGCGTTGACCCTGTCCGGTCTCGCTCTCCTTGCGGGTGCCCGGCAGCGACAGGCAGTACTGCAGAACTTCGATGTATTTCATGGCGATCACTTTTGGCTATCACAGATGTCGGCATCTTTTTTTAAGCCCGTCATTCGATGGGCGCGCCTTTTGGAAATAGAGCGGTGCAATATTCCGGCCGCGCCCCACAGGCTTAATAAATCAGTGACTTAGGTGGGCAGCACTGGTCCGGCTTGTCGTTTCCCCTGCAAAATGGAGCGACATTGGATGTCGCAAGTTCGACAGCGGGACGGCAACACACGGGGTTTGGGGCCGGTTGGCGCACTGTCTGGTGCCCGGGACGGCTGGCACAGTTTGTGAAACTCAGGTGAGAGGGTGTTTGGAGAGAGCACTCATCAATACGTCGAGCGACAGCACGAACTGACCCAAGAGCCACGTTTAAAACCACAAGGCACAGCCAGAGATATGTCACGCCCCCCGTTTCCGATTTCCGCCAAAACCAACCAGCTACGGCTGGTAAACACCGATACCGCAGTACCCGACAACGCCGGTCCGGCAGTGAAGAGCAAATCCCCGGCACTGGTGCGGGGGCTGGCCTATCCGGCCTCGCAGTTAACACAGGCTCGCCCCGCCGGACTTGTTGGGGGGCTCGACTACAGCGTCGGTGCCGGGCGGGTGTTGCCCGCGGCCGGAACGGAGCCGGGGTTTTTGTGGGACTGGGACGCCATGCCGGCAGGCGACCGCGACAACGCCCTGGCCAGCAACAGCCTGCAGTTGCAGAATCCCACTTTGCTTGGGCCGGAGATTTACAGCGTGCGTAATACCCACTGGCTGACGGTAAAGGCGGAGTTCCCGCTGCACTATCGCAGCAGGGATTTCGCTGCCCGCCTGGGGGAGATCCGGCTGGTGGAGTCGCAGCGTTTTCTCACCCTGCAGGATGGCTCGCGACGGGCGATTCTCGACACCGGCGATGAGCCGGTGCTCTACCTGGAGCCGGGGGAGGAGGCCACGGTGCTGCGCCAGCAAACACCCTGGCAGCCGCAGGGCGAGAGTAGGGACTACTGTTTTGACTATCGCATCTCCCAGCGCCTGCCCATTGAGGCGGAGGGCCAGCTGGTTCAGGGCGTGACAGTACTGGAGCAGTTCACCAGCTATTTTCTCGAACGCCCCCTGAGTGACAGGCCCGGGGAGTCCATCTGGGTACCGGCGGCGGCACCGGTAAGTTGGGGCTGGAGCATGCGCGCGGAACCGCAGGATGGCGGCTGGGCGATCACCCGCCGTAAACTGATATTGCCCACGGTGGGGCATGAAGGGTGGGTGTTGCCGGAGTGGGGCAGTAATACAGAGGAGTGCTTATGCTGGACGTAGCGATTATTGGTGGTGGGCTGTCGGGGCTTTCTTTGGCGGCCCGTTTGAGGGAAGCGGGTACTCACTCCGTGGGTGTGTTCGAGGCCCGGTCGCGGCTTGGTGGGCGCATCCTGAGCACCCCAACCGCCGAGTCTGATCCCGATACCCGCTTCGACCTGGGCCCCACCTGGGTGTGGCCGGGAGATCAGCCTCTGTTGCGGGAGTTTATCCGTCGCTACGACCTGCAGCTGTTTCCCCAGTTCCAGTATGGCCGTGCCCTGTTCCAGTCGGCGGTGGGGCAGGTGCCACTGCGTATTCCCGACCCCCAGGCTTACAGCGGCGCTTACCGGATTCGCGGTGGTGCGCAGCGGTTGATTGATGTGTTGGCAGAGCAGCTGTCGCCTGAGCAGGTGTATCTTGAACATCGCCTGTTGCAGGTGCGGCAGCAGGGTGAGGGGGTGGCTCTGAGCTTTGAGGCTCCGGGCAACAACGTGGTGCAGCAGGCCCGTCGGGTGGTGTTGTGCCTGCCGCCGCGTCTGCTGCAACAGCAGGTGGCGTTTGAGCCGGCGCTGGATGAGCGTCTGCAGCAGATGTTTGCCGCCACACCCACCTGGATGGCGGGGCACGCCAAGGTGATTGTGGAATACGAGCGGCCGTTCTGGCGTGAGCAGGGGCTCTCCGGTAACGGTTATGGCCAGTACCCGGGTGCGGTTTTGGGGGAGATCTTCGATGCCTGCGGTGTGGGTAACGGCACTGAGCCCGGTCGTGCGGCACTGGGTGGTTTCTTTGCCTTGCCGGCGGGTGTCCGGGCGCAACATCGGGCGCGTCTGGAAGAGGCGGTGATCAGTCAGCTGCAGGAGTTGTATGGCCCGGCTGCGGCTGAACCGGTGGCGATTCATGTAATGGACTGGTTTCAGGAGCCGGCCACCGCGGTGGCGGCCGATGCCGATGTGCCCTCCGAACACCCCAGCTACGGCCACCCCTGGCTGCGGCTGGATCATTGGAACGAAACTCTCTGGTTCGGTGCCTCCGAAACCGATCACCGCTTTGGTGGCTACCTGGAAGGGGCGTTGCAAGCGGCGGCGCGGGTGGCGGCGGATCTGACTGCCAGCTGATCCGCCATCCCCGATGCGTCATTCCCGCACCGGCGGGAATCCACATCGCAGCACTGCCCCGTTGTATCTGTTAGCCCCCCTTCCCGCATAGGCCGAAAGCTGCAGCCCACTCAGCACTCTGGATGCGTGCTCATCGGTTTACGGTTTACTTTGCCGGTGGCGCGTTAATAGTCTTTGGTGGCGGGGCTATAGACGGCACCTATTGCGGCTCGCTCTCACTGCAACCTGTTGATTTTGCGCATAATACGGGTATTGTTAATGCCTTGTGTGCCAGGGGGGCTGCAGGCCCGAGCTATGTTTCACTATTTTGGTTTTGGCTCCAATCTGAGCATCACTTCGCTGCGGGCCAAAGGGGTGGAGCCGTTGTCCGCTCGCCGGGCAGTGCTGCAAGGCTGGCGGTTGCGCTTCAATGTGCAGCACTTTTTCCGTCACGAAGGCGGCGTGGGCAATATCGAGCCATCGGATAACCCGCAGGATCGGGTGCTGGGTGTGCTCTACGCCTGTCCGGATGAGTCGCTGGCACCACTGGATGCCACTGAAGCCTGCGGCCACGGTTATGACCGCATCCGGGTCGAGGTGGAGACCGGGTCGGGTGAACGCATCAGCGCCTACACCTATGTAGGTATGCCTTTATTTATCGATGAGAGCTGCCGTCCCAGCAGCCGCTACCTGGATATTCTGGTGAGTGGCGCACGTGCCGCCGGTCTGGATCCGACCTACGTGCAGGAGCTGATGGCACAGCCCCTGCACCAGCCAGAGGTGTATCCTCTCTACACGCCTCCGGCGGGTGATTATCCGGTGTTTACGGCGGATACACTGGCCGCCGAGTCAATGTATACCGCGTTGTGGGGCTCAGTGTTTGATATGTCCCGGGCGCGCCCCCTGCACGAATACCTGAAAAGTTTTTTTGGTCGTCGCGACATGACGCTGTTTCACCTCAAGCGTTTAAACAGCAGCGACGGCAGTGAATCCATGGATGACATCCGGTACGGACGCTTTAATGAGGCCCAGCGGGATTACCTCAACGCTTACCTGAATGAGTACGCGCGGGAGTATCGCTACGTGGGCCGCTTCGATTACAACGAGCAGTGAGAGCTACAGCTATGGATCGCTTATCCGCGGCACAATTTCCCCCGGCACTGGGGCACGGACCTGTTGAGGAGATCTTCCCCAACGTCTTTTTCGTCACCGGCGCTATGGAAACTGTACTGCAGGGCATGGATTGGGCTTTCAGTCGCAATATGACCGTTGTGCGCGACGGTGAGCGTCTGATTATCTTCAACAGTGTGCGTCTGACGGATGAGGCTTTGGCCGGGTTGGACTCGCTGGGTCGGGTGACGGATGTGGTGCGTCTCGGTGCCCTGCACGGTCGTGATGACCCCTTCTATGTGGACCGCTACCAGGCCAACTACTGGGCGCTGCCGGAGATGATCCATGAGAGCGGTCTGCAGGCGACACACACACTGGCGCCAGACTCGCTGCCGCTCGCCGATGCCGGGTTGTTTGTCTTTGAGACCACGAAAATCCCTGAGGCCGTTGTGCTGCTAAAGCGCGAAGGCGGTATTGCGATTGCCTGTGACGCACTGCAGAACTGGCTCGCGCCGGATCAATTTTTCTCCGATGCGTCGAGTGAATTGATGCAGCAGATGGGTTTCTTCACCCCGGCCAATATTGGCCCGGTATGGATGCAGGCGGCGGAGCCCGCCGCCGGGGATTTTGTGCGTTTGGCTGAGATCCCCTTCAGTCACGCGCTGTGTGGTCATGGTGAACCGCTGCGCGACAGCGCGCAGGCCGATTACCAGGCCACCTTCAGTCGCCTGTTCGGTATCTGATGCCCTTGCCACCATGGCCTCCGATTTGACCACCCCGGGTTTTACGGAATTGGCCGGGATGCAGGTGCCCGGCTACTGCATTGACGAGCTGCTCTACCGCCTGGAAGGGCGGGTGGTCTACCGTGCCTGTCGTCTGGTGGATGGCGCAGAAGTAGCGATCGAAACCCTTGATACCCAATTCCCGAACCGCCTGCAGGTGGCGGCGATCCGGCGTGAGGCAGCCATTGCCCGGCGCCTGGCCGGTGTAGACGGTGTGCGGCAAATTTTCGACACCGTTGCCCACGGCAGTGGCAACCTGGCGTTGGTCGGGGAGCTGTTCGAAGGCACCCTGCGCACCCGGCTGGAGTACAGTGGCGGTGCAGGCTTGCCGCTGGGCACTGTGCTGGATATCGCTCTGCGCCTGGTGCGCGCGCTGGACGGCGTGCACAGCAACGATCTGGTGCACAAGTCGCTGATGCCGGAACACATTCTCTACGAGCCGTTAACCGGGCGCCTGGCGCTGGCCGGTTTTGGCATTGCCTCTGAGCTGGATCAGGAGCGACAGGCAGTACAGATGTCGCGGCGTCTTGAGGGCGACCCGGCTTACATCTCGCCGGAACAGAGCGGGCGCATGAACCGCGACCTGGATTACCGCTCCGATTACTACTCCCTTGGAGTCCTGCTGTTTGAGTTGCTCACCGGCCGTTCGCCCTTTCAGGCGGAAACGCTGCTGGAGTGGGTGCACAGCCATATCAGTCGCCTGCCGTCGCCGCCTCACGAATTGGCTCCCCATGTGCCGGAGGCGCTCTCGGCGGTGGTGTTGCGCCTGTTGGCGAAAAGTCCGGAGGCCCGCTACCAGAGTGCCCGGGGCCTTCTGCATGATCTGAATGAATGCGCTGATGCAGTGGCTGCCGGACGTACGCCGGAGCTGTTTGTGCCGGGGCGGCATGACGAAGTACAGAAATTCCTGGTGCCGCAGCATCTGTACGGACGCGATAGCGAGCTTCGTGAACTGTTGGGGCTGTTTGAGACGGTAGTGGCCGGTGGTACCGAGTTTTGTCTGGTGCACGGTTATTCCGGTGTCGGCAAATCGGCACTGGTTAACGAAGTTGATCGCCCTCTGGTGCGCGAGCGCGGCTTTTTTGTGCAAGGCAAGTTTGACCAGTTTCAGCAGGGCGAAGCCTACACCGCGCTGGCGGCGACGTTTCGCGGCCTGGTGCAGCAGATACTGGCGGAGCCGGAAGCATCGCTGGCCCGGTGGCGCCAGCGTCTGCAGGAGGCACTGGCGCCCAACGCCCGCCTGGTAATCAATCTGGTGCCGGAGCTGGAGCTGATCATTGGTGCACAGCCGGCAGTGGCAGCCTTGCCGCCGGCAGAAGAACGCAATCGCCTGCATCTGGTGCTCACCGCGTTTCTGCGGGTTTTCGCCGCAGAGGGACATCCGGTGGTGCTGTTTCTCGACGATCTGCAATGGAGCGATGTGCCGACGCTGGAGTTGTTGCATCGTCTGGTCACCTCCCGCGAGCTGACCCACCTGTTGTTGATCGGCGCCTATCGCAGCAACGAAGTGGGTGCCGGGCACCCGCTGCGACTGTTGCTGGATGAGCTGCAGGCGCAGAAAAATATCCGGCAGTTACCCGTCGGTCCGCTGGATCGTGCTGCAGTCACGCAGCTGGTGGCTGACGCTCTCTGCTGTGACCGGGACGGGATACGCCCGTTAAGCGACATGCTCTACGACAAGGCGCAGGGTAACCCCTTCTTTACCAATGAGCTGCTGCGCCAGCTGCACAAGCAGGGCGCGATCAGGCCGGATCCGGAAAGTGGTCGTTGGCTCTGGGATCCGGCAGCGGCGCACTGGTCGGGCATGAGCAACGACGTCGTCGAATTTATGATGGCGAACCTGCGTCGTCTGCCAGCAGAGACACAGCAGGCACTGCAGTTGGCCGCCTGCATCGGTGGCACTTTTGATTTGCACACGCTGGCCACAATTTACGAACATTCGACGGAAGAGACGGCGGCTGTATTGCTGCCCGCGCTGAAGCAGCACACGATTCTGCCACTGCACAGTGACTACCGTCTGGTCGGTGGCAATTTGCAGGACAGCGGGCACGACTCGCTCAACCTGAACCCGAGCTATCGGTTTCAGCACGACCGGGTGCAACAGGCGGCTTACGGCCTGATCGATCACGGGCGGCTGGCAGAAGTGCATCTATCCATGGGGCGACTGCTGTATGCCGATGCGGGCGAAGCGGCGTTGCACGAGCGCCTGATCGATATTGTCGGGCACCTCAACGAAGGTCGTGTACTGATGGTTGACGCCGGCGAGAGGCAACTGCTGGCGCAGTTGAATCTGAGCGCGGCGATACGGGCGCGGCACTCGGCAGCGTTTGAAGCGGCGTTCAACTATCTGTGCGTTGCCCGGGAATTACTGCCGGAGGATCCCTGGCAGCAACAGCCACACTTTATGTCAGAGCTGGCGGCCGAAATTCAGCAGTGCGCGTATCTCACCAACCGCACAGAAGAAGCCGAGCAGTGGATTGAGGTTCTGCTCACACATGCGGGATCCGATCTGGAGCGCAGCGATATTCTCGCGACCCGCACCCGTCAGTACGCCACGCTGGGTCGCATGGACGACTCCATACGTGCCGCCATCGAAGGTTTGCGTCTGCTCGGGGTGCGCTTTACAGATCAGCCGACTCTGGAGGATATTGCCGAAGAGCGGCGGTTGGTGTTGGAGAATCTTGGTGAGCGTCGCATTGAAGATCTGGTGGATGCGCCGCTGGTGGAAGATGAGGCCACGCTCACTGCCATGCGTCTGCTGATGGAAATTTTTGCCGCGGCGTTTCTCTCCGGCAGTGGCAACATCTTCCCCTACCTGGTGCTTAAATCCGCCAACTTTTCGCTGCGACACGGCAACTGCCCTGAGTCGGCATTTGCCTACGCTGCTTATGGCATGCTGCTCTGCGGGGAGCTGGATGAGCCAGCGCTCGGGTTTGAATACGCCAAGGTGGGACTGGCCATTAACGAGCGTCTCGATGATCTCACCCTGCGCGCGCGGGTGATCTATGTGTACGCCATGTTCGTGCACCACTGGAGTCGTCACTGGTCCAGTCTGACGCCCTGGTTCCGCAAGGGGATCGAGGCGGGTTATCAATCCGGTGACCTGCTCTATCTGGCCTACAGCGCACAGGACTGTGTGATCTGGGATCCGACCCTGGACCTGGAAAGCGCCGAACGTTTGCACGCCGAGCACCTGGAAATTGTGCGTGAGTGCGCCTATCAGGATTCGCTTGATTCCGGCACTCTGTTTCTGCAGTTGCAGCGCAATCTGATGGGGCGAACCGATGGGCTCTGCTCGCTGAGTGATGAGACATTCGATGTACAGCAGTGCCTGGCGGGAATGCGACAGCGCGGCTTTATGACCGGTATTGCCAACTACCACATCTACAGTGCGGAGATCTGCCAGCTCTATGGTGATTACGAGCAGGCCCTGGAGCATGTGCGCGCGCAGGATAATCTCATCAAGTCTGCCATGTCACTGCCACAACTGGTGCGCTTTTATGTGGTCGCCTGCCTGACGTTGGCAGAAGGTTATGCAGGGATGCCAGCCGCCGGACAGCAGCTAACCCGCAGGCGCCTGCAACACGACTTGTCCCGCATCCGGCACTGGGCCGACAACTGTCCGGAAAATTTTCTGCATTTGCAGTGGTTGATGGAGGCGGAACTGGCGCGCCTGGATGGCCATAACGATCTGGCGCTGGACAGGTTTGATGCCGCCATTGATGCTGCGCGCAACAGCGGCTTCCTGCGTGACGAGGCCACCGCTAACGAACGCGCTGCACGTCACTTACTGGCTCTTGGGCGCCAGCGCTCTGCCGAAGGCTATCTGCGCGCGGCGCATCGTGTTTATGATCGCTGGGGCGCTCGTCGCAAAGTGATTCAGCTGGAGGAGGAGTTCCCGGTATTACGTGAGATCCTTGCGGGCAGTCGAATGCTGGCACCAGATGAGGCAAACGGTGACCTGGACCTGGCGTCTGTGATGAAGGCTTCGCGGGAAATTTCCGGTGAGATCGTACTCGATCGACTGCTCAAAACCACGGTGGCTATTCTGCTGGAGAACGCCGGTGGTCAGTGGGGCTGCCTGGTGGTGCGGGAGGAGGGTCGCCTGCGGGTGGTTGCCAGCAAGCTGCCGGACGAAGGTGCACAGTCGCTGGACTTGCCGGCTCACTCGCTGGTGCCAATGCTTGAGGGCGGGCAGCTGCCGTTACCTGTGACCCTTATCAGCCAGGTGTTGCACAGTGGCGAAGCGCTGGTACTGCGCGATGCCAGCAGGGAGGGTCAGTTTGTGCAGGATCCGTATATGCTCAAGGCCAAACCGAGTTCGGTGCTGTGTGTGCCGCTGCGCCGGGAGAGTATCGAGGGTGTTCTCTATATGGAGAATAATCTCTCCAGCGATATTTTCACTCGCGAGCGTTTGGAGGTGATTCGCCTGCTGGCCGCGCAGGCGTCGGTGGCGATGGAAAATGCACAGCTCTATGAGCAGGTGCAGGATCACTCCCGCCTGCTGGAAGAAAAAGTGGCCGAACGCACGGCGCGACTGGAGCAGCTCAACCGCGAACTGCAAAGCCTGGTGGATCGCGATGGTCTTACCGGTGTGGCTAACCGTCGCAAGGGCGACGCCTACCTGCAGGAGGTGTGGGTGCGCCTGCGTCGCGAGCAGCGACCGCTGTCGGTGATCATGCTCGACGTGGATCACTTCAAAGCCTATAACGACACTTACGGTCACCAGGCTGGTGATGACTGCCTCAAGGTTGTTGCACAGGCTGTAGTGGAGGAACTGCATCGCCCGGCGGATCTGGTGGCCCGTTACGGGGGGGAGGAATTTATGCTGATCCTGCCGGATACCGATGTGGAAGGCGTGAAGCAGATTGGCGAAAAAGTTCGCAGTGCCATTGAAAGGCTGGCCATTGCTCACCTGCGCTCATCGGTTGGCCAGGTGGTAACCATCAGTGCCGGTGCCGCATCGGTCATTCCGCAACAGCAAGGCGGTGTGGAACAGCTGCTGCGGGATGCTGACGTAGCGCTCTATCAGGCCAAGCGTCAGGGGCGTAATCGCGTCCTGCATGCCGCGCAGTCGTGATGGGAATCCCTATCCTGCGATCTTGAGTCACACACATCTGTCATTCCCGCGCAGGCGGGACTCTGGATCTGATCGTCATTACCCTGCGGTCATTCCCGCACAGTCGGGAATCTGGATCTGATCGTCATTACCCTGCGGTCATTCCCGCGCAGTCGGGAATCTGGATCTGACCGCCATTACCCTGCGGTCATTCCCGCGCAGGCGGGAATCCATGTCCCCTTTGCCCCAATTGTGGGGATTGGCACAGCC
>NZ_WVVW01000015.1 GCF_009857815.1 Pseudomaricurvus sp. HS19
TCCCCTTTGCCCCAATTGTGGGGATTGGCACAGCCCTGGTCACGGGTAACGAAGGGGCGCCATTTCTAACCGACTGAATTGCTTCAGGTTTATTTTTACATCCCGGGAAAAGTGCTGGAGCGAATTTTGCTCCGCTTGTCTGGTAAGCACAGCGAAAGAGCCAGACATGTCCACTATCTACCAGAGCAGCCCGGCCCCGGGTTCCACCGCCAGCTTCAGCAACCTGCCCTGGGGCGAGCGCCTGCAGCAGGCCGGCAGCAGCCGTCACGCCGCCATCCGCGAGGCATTCGCATCCGAGCCCTTCCTGCTCACCTCCCTGATGGGACCGGTGGACGGTCCCGAGTGGCCGTCAGACCCGGCGTGGTTGGCGCTGGAGGTGGACGGCTGCGGCGCCATTCTTTCCGACGGGCTCTCTGACCCCTGGGTAGAGAAGGACCGGCTGGCCACGGGCCTCGGGTTGGAAGTGATGGTGCGCAGCCCGGAAATTGCCCCGGTTGAGGGGGAGCTACTGACGCTGGCGGACAGCTGGATCTTCCCCATGACCGCCGAGATCAGTCACACCCTGGCCAGCTACCCGCGCCTTTGCAGTCGTTTGCTGGCGGGTGAGCCGCTCTCCATGCGTTTCAACATTGAGCACATCAAGGATGGGCGCGGCCTGGCCGGTGCGCTGTTGCACCAGCCACGGGACCTGCCCGGTGGTGTGAAGAGGCTGCCCACGGCGGGTGGCGACGTAACCCTGATCGTGGCCACGCTGTTAACCCGGGAGGAGCTGCGCTGGCTTGGCGGGCGCGGCGAAGAGGGTCGCCGCCGCTTGCTGGAAAGCCTGTATGCAGGGGGTGTGGGATCACGCTCGCTGGCCGAACGCGATTCTGTCTGCCTGGAGGAGGCCGCATGAGCACTGACCTTCCAATGACTGACCTGCCACTGTACGGCTCCGGCGACTCCACCTATCAGTCGGTGGGCGGGCTGGAGGGCATCACCCAATTGGTGGATCGCTTTTACGACCTGATGGAGAGCCTGCCGGAAGCCAAAGCCCTGCGAGAAATGCACCCACAGGATTTGACCGGTTCGCGGCAGAAGCTGGTCTACTTCCTCTCCGGCTGGATGGGTGGCCCCAAACTGTTTGCCGAGCACTTCGGTTCCATCAGCTTGCCGGTGGCTCACGCACACTTGCCCGTGGATAGGGACAGCAAGGCCATGTGGCTGCACTGCATGGCCACGGCGCTGGAGCAGCTGGGTTACCCGCTGGAGCTGCGCGACTATCTTGTGGCGAAGTTTGAAACACCGGCAGAGAGCATTCGCCTGATGGCCGAGTTTGAGCAGGGCAAAAAGCAGCAGCCGGGCACCGGGCTGTGATAAACACGCCGGAGGCAGCCCTATGATGCGCATCCTGGTAACCCGCGAGCTGGCCAAGGCGCTGGGTCGACATGTCAGGCCGGCCCGTAACGGTGATGCCGATTTGCTCTGGCGTGCCGACCTGAAGATCATCGGGATGGAAGCCTGCGTGGTGCTGCAGGAGCAGCAGACCGGCTACATCCTGTTGTTGTGCGGTCTTAACGCGGATCAGTTCGCCCACTTTCCGCAGTTGTTGCAGGATCGCTTCTGGCGCGAGCTGGCCTCCATCTGCCAGCAGGCCGGCTTGCATGACAAGGCGACGCTGATCGAATCGTTGCAGGCCATCGCCGCAGAGCAGCACTACCAGCTGGACCCGGAGCCGCCGGAAGAGGGCAAGATTATCAGCGTGATGGAGAAGCTGGAGCGCCGTGTGCTGCACGATAACCTGTCCCTGCCGGTGGATGGCCGCTCGGCCTTCGATTTCGGTTTCCTGATCAATACCCGTCTCTCCAAACAGGCGGCGCAGAATGGTGATTCCAACGCTGCCGAGGGGCTGGGCAACCTCTGCCTGAACCTGATTGAGATGCGGCAGGAGGAGGAAAACCTCTCACCAGTAGTCTCTATTGACGACAATGTGGTGAGTGTGGATTTCAGTCGTCGCGGCTGAGAGTCAGTCGTGAAAACCCGCCTGTTGTTTCGCAATCCTGCGCATGCTTTCGTTTTCCTGATGCTAAATCCCATGGTCGGGGCGGATCGCATTTACACCCTCACAGTGCACTTTTAGAGTCCTCTTTACGGTGACTGTGTCTGCGGCTTCCAGCGGGCACGAATAACAATAATGAGGACCTGAATCATGCAAGCTGCACAACCGCAAGGATTGATCGACGACCTGCGCAGGGAGAAGAGCGTAGGGATGCAGGAGGCGGGCTTTGACCGCAGCAACCTGTCGGTCTCCACTGACCGCTATGTCTCCCGGGAATACGCTGAGCGCGAGCGGGAGATGATCTGGATGAAAACCTGGCAGGCGGTGGGACGTGAGGACCAGATCCCCAATGCCGGCGACTGGAAAGAGTACCGGCTCTTTGATCAGTCCTTCCTGGTGGTGCGTGGCAGCGACCAGCGGGTGCGTGGGTTTGTGAACGCCTGTCCCCACCGGGGCAATGTATTGTGCACGGAAAAGCATGGCAGCAACGCGCGCTTTACTTGCCCTTACCACCACTGGTCCTTTGCCCTGGATGGCAAGCTGGTGGGGGTGGGGCGGCCGGACCTGGTGGGCCCTATCGACAAGAGCCAGCACGGTCTGGTGCAGGTTTCCGTCGACACCTTCGGCGGTTTTATTTTCCTCAATCCCGATCCCGACGCGCAGCCACTGCGTGAGTATCTGGGTGAAGATGTGGTGCAGTTCCTGGAGCCTTACCACCTGGAAAAGCTGTCACCGGTAATGGACGTGCGTGAGGCGCTGGACTGCAACTGGAAGGTGGTGGTGGATGCCTTCCAGGAGGGTTACCACATTGATGGTATCCATCCCGAATTACTGGCGGTGATTGTGATCGACCCGTCCCGTACCCGTTATAACTTCCCCAGCCATCACAACCTGGCGGTGGCGCCGTTTGATGTGAAGCACGCCAATGATCCCGACTTCAGCGCCAACCGGGAGGTGGAGGCGATTCGTGCCTTGCCCGGAACCTTTCCCGGTGTGGCGGCGATCCTGCCGAAGTTTGAAGAGCTGGCGGCAGCCTATCAGGATGCGCAGGGCGAGTTCACTTTCCCGGGCGGAGTTTCCGGTCGCTCACTGTTGCAGCAAGCCACCCGCGAGACGCTGACCGCCAGCGGTCTGGACGTGAGCGGCCTCACCGACGCCCAGATGAGCGATAACCATGGCTATCTGTTATTCCCCAATTTTTTTATGACAGTGCGCGCCGGTGAGTGCCACATTATCCTGCCGACCCCTCATCCGGATGGCGATCCCAATCGCTGTATCTGGCATGTCACCAGCTACATGTGGCTGCCGCCGGGACTGGAAGAGTTTCGCGCGGAGTTGGTGGAAGTCACCGAACCTGGCACCTATCCTTATTTCCTGGCGTTGCAGCAGGATTACGAGCAGATGCCACGCCAGCAAAATGGCTTGCGCAATGCGCTGCTGAAAGAGCTGACCCTGGCGCAGGAGGAGGTGTGCGTGGCCCATTTTCACTCGGTGGTGGACAAGTTTATGGCCGGTGAGGCCTGACCAGGTTGCCGCACAGACTTTAGCTGCGAAGTATTTAAAACTGTAAAGCTGTGCGAATGCCGCTACCCGCCGGAGCCCCGGCGCGGTATGTTTGATAGCCGGCTGTTCGACTGCCGCCTGATTGCGGCGGGTCGAACGGCCACGTGACAAAAATAATAAGGCGCGTCTGTACAGAACCGTGCAGCCAGCGCGCACAGGAGTTCACAATGTCTCTACCCCTGCAGGACGTTAACGACGTCATTGGTAACTACACCGGTAAATCCCGCATTATTCTCGACTACTGCCAGATCATGACTGACATGATGGCAGAGGCCAAACAACCCGGCTTTTCCGAAGACAGCTGGGCGCCGCTGGCGGCCTTGTGTGACACGAAAAATTTCAGCCGTATCGGTAACTTCAAGGAGGAGATGACCTGGGAGAGCTATATCGGTTTTCTTACTCCCTGGGCCATGTCGTCCGAATGGGAGTGCTCTTTCAAGCGCATTACCGAATCCGGCAACACGGTATTCCTGGAGCTGGAAGAGCGCACTGTTATGGGAGGCCATAGCAGTACGGTGAACTCCATGTCGGTTTACGAATTCAACGCCGCCGGCAAGATTGAACACATCGATATCTACCTGCAGATGGAACTGCCGGATCCGGCCATGCTCAAAAATTATGATGGCGTGTTGTAAAACTGATTGATTGGGGCCCGTGACCCGCACACCGTCAGGTGCTTGCGGGGCGCCGGTCGTTGCGTTGTGGAGTAAACACTATGACTGCTGTACTGAAACCTGAATTTGACGTGGTTGATATCAATCCCAAAATTGGCTGCCGCGTCCTCGCCAGTAAAGAGACGCTGGTCAGCGGTAAATACGCGGGCCGGATTCGCGAACTGCTGGAGCAGCGCGGTGTGCTGGTCTTTCCCGGGGTGCACATGAGCGATCCCGAGCAGGTGGCATTTACCAGGACCCTTGGTGAATTCTCACCGGAAATTTTTGGCGATGAGATATACAAGGTCACCCTCGATACCGACGAGAACGCCCGCGCCGATTACCTGAAAGGGGCTTTCTACTGGCACATCGACGGCACCATGTCGGATGTGCCGATCCTGGCTTCCATCCTGTCGGCCAAGGTACTGCCGAAAGAGGGGGGTAATACGGAGTTCTGCAACACTTACGCTGCATACGACGCTTTACCCGAGGAGAAAAAACAGGAGATTGAAGGCCTGGAAGTACTCCACTCCTTTGCCGCGTCCCAGTTCTACCACAATCCGGAACCGACGGCTGCGAAGCTGGAAGAGTGGATCAATATGGGCAACAAGGTGCTGCCACTGGTGTGGGAACATCGCTCCGGGCGCAAGTCACTGGTGCTGGGCAACACCGCCGAGCGGGTGCTGAATGTCGATCCCATTACCAGTGCCCGGCTGCTGCACGGCCTGCGGGATTGGTGCACCAGCGAACCCTTCTTCTACAGCCACCACTGGGAACCCGGCGATATGGTGATGTGGGATAACACCGGCACCATGCACCGTGCTACCTATTACGATCCCGCCAGCGGTCGCATGATGCACCGCACCAAACTGGAAGGTGAAGAGCCGGTTATCTGATCTTGCCCTGACCGCAATCCCGGGCCTGACGGCGGAACTCGGTAGGGGTTTTGCCGGTCAGTCGACGGAAAGCGGTAGAGAAGTAGGCGGCGCTTTTAAAGCCGAGTTGGCAGGCCACCTCTTCGCAACTGTAGTGGTCGTTGCTCAGCAGCGCTTTGGCGGTTTTCAGGCGTTCGGCGGTAATGTATTTATGAATCTGCCAGCCGGTGGCGGCCTTGAAGGCGCGCGCCAGGTGCCCCTCACTGATATTGCAGAGTGCGGCCAGCTGGGCGAGGCTGGGATAGCCTTCCTGTGGCGATGACTCAATCCGTTCCTGTACGCGGCGCAACTGCCATGGCGCCAGACCCACACCATCACGCCCCCGGTTGCCCTTGCGTTGCAGTTGGCGCATATAACGGGCCAGCTCAACCAGGATCATATTGGAGACGGACTCAATAAGGATTTCGCTGCCAAATCCAGGCTGTTCAATCTCGGCGTGAATCTCCTGCATCAGGGTTTCCAGCCGCTGGTTGCGCATAAATACCAGCGCGTTGGTGTATTTCTCCCACTGTTCGGCGGGTATTTGGGTGGTCGCCTCGAAGTAGTCCTCGTCGTAGATACAGTTCAGTACCCGCAACGGCTGCTCCATGGGGTAAAGCCGAATCGGCAGCCCGGGTGGCAGCAGGCCAACGGCGTGTACCCGAGGCATCACTTCCGGCGTGGATAGCTTGCCAATACGCAGTGGGGAGTGGTTGTCCGATAACCTTTGGCTGAGGTTGTAGCCACGGTAGGCGGGGGTGTCCTCGACCCCATCCCAGCTAACGGTGTGCACCAGGACGGAGACGCGGGGGGTGGCAACGATCTGTTCGGTAATCTGTTCCATGGGGATATCGTTATTATCTCTACCTGCAGAGTTTTCACTAACTAGGCCATAGCAGGGATGGGCTCGTCAATGTGGCACCGCAACTGGGGGTAGATTGGACATTATTATGGCCTCTTCGGAAATGCCGGCTGGCACAGAACAAATGTTCTCAGCTGGTGCGTGACAGGAGGGGAACTAAGGTGCTATCTAATGTCTATAGAGGTAAGCGGTGCATAAGTGGGTAGCCGGCGACTGATCCGGCTCACCTGCGATCCGCTCCCCAACCCAAGGTGACACAATGCTTCGTATTCTGGTCTATTTGAGTTTGCTGGTTGCATCAGGCGTTTGCCTGGGCAATGGCCTCAATGCGCCCGATACGGACTCCCAGTGGTCTGCGATTACCGCGCTTGAGAGTAACTCTCTAGATGGTGAAGGTGATAGTACTGACCCGGGCACCGATGAAGAGAGCCAGGCCTGGCTAACCCCGGCTGCGCTCCCCACTTTCCCCCTTTCCGCCATTGCACCGATAGCCACTGACGCCATTGCAGCGGTTGTTATCGCTTCGGTTACTCCCCCTATTCGCGCTCCCCCTGCTGCCTGATTTCGATTTGTGAACTTGTGTTAGCCATGGCGGGCTGCCGTGCGGCCTGCCATCCAAAAAAATCGAAGCGCGTGATGCCTGACCCATACTGCGGCGGGATCACGAGGAGTAAGGCAAATGAAAAAGTTAACTCTCTATCCCGTATCCCGTATTGATCAATTGGCCCAGCCCGAGGCGCCTGTGCAGCTCAACCTGGAGAGCCCCGCGCTGGAGTTCTTTACCGATTTCAGTCGCTCCGAGCCCCTGGTGATCGACGACAGCGCCAGTGCGGTTGAAGCCCGGGAGATGATGATCAAGACCCATGTGAGGCTGAAGCTGGTGGTCAGCACCGGTGGTGATTTTGCCGGCGTTATCAGCGCCGATGACCTCTCCGAGCAGAATATCCTGCAGCGTGCCATTGCCATGCGCGCCAATCGCGGGGACCTCAGGGTGAGGGACCTGATGACGCCCAAGGAGGAGTTGCTGGCCCTGAGTATTGATGAGGTGAGCCGGGTCAGTATTGGCGATGTTGTGGCCATGCTGAAGGACAACCATCAGCAGCACTGCCTGGTGCTGGATCCTGCCACGCACAAGATACGTGGCATCTTCTCCGCCAGTGATATCTCCCGCAAACTGAAACTGCGTATCGATATCCGTGACCAGTCCAACTTCTACAAGGTGTTTGCGGCTATCGGCTGAACAAGGCACTAACCGCAGCGGCGGTTAGTGGCCGTACTCCTCCAGCAGTGCTGCCAGGCCCGGCTTGTGCCGGGCCAGTTCTGCTCTGTCCAAACCATCCATTTCGTGGGGAAACACCAGCCACTGGTCGGTCTCGTGCAGGTAGTAGTCGGGATTCGCCGGGGTCTGGTTGTTAGCGGGTTTGAACCAGGGGGTGGCGATGCGGATATCCACCGCGGGCTTGTCACTGCACAGCTGCCGCAGCCGCTGCACCACGGCCTGGACGCTGAGACCGGTGTCGTAGACGTCGTCCACCAGCAACAGCGCACTGTCGGGCTGCATGCGCTCCACCAGGTAGTTGAGGCCAAATACCTGCACCTCCCGGTCGCGGGTGCCAATGCCGGTATAGCTGGCGGTACGGATGGCGATGTGATCGCAGTCGTGACCGCAATAGCCCAGGATCTCCTGCACCGCGATACCCACCGGCGTGCCGCCCCGCCAGACACCGACAATAAAATCGGGCCGGAAACCGCTGTTGTAGATCTCCAGTCCCAATCGGAACGAGTCCTGCAGCAACGCCTCGGCGCTGATGTAATGCTTTTCCACCTGCTGTTTTCCCCTGCTGAGGCTCTCTTAGGGGGCCTATTGTGTGACAGGCGGGGCGGAATCTCCAAACCCTGGAAAGGCGCCTTAATTGCGCCCTGAGTCACAAATTTACACCTGCCGGCCTACCTTAAGTTTGTCTTAAGTTTGCCTGCCTACTCTGACCATCAAGGAGATCTCCCCGACCTTTACAGCACAGGAGCTGAACCATGGTTGCGATGACAGAGAGCGGACAAACAGCCCGGATGCCCGAGGGCCGCCCAGCGGCGGCCCCCCAGGCGCTGCCGGACTTTGTGCTGCACGATGCCGACAGCCCACAGCGTCAGCAGTGTGAGCACTACATCACCAGCCAGTACAGCACGGTTTACGGTGCCCGCCTCAAGGCCTTCCTGCCGCAACTGTTGAGTATGAGCCGCGATGGCGAACTGCAGGCCTGTGTGGGGCTGCGCGCCGGAGCGGAGACGCCCCTGTTCCTGGAGCACTACCTGGATATGCCGGTGGAGCAGGCCATTGCCGCAGTTTGCCGGCGTCCGGTCAATCGCCACTCCATCGTTGAGATCGGCAACCTGGTCTCCACCCAGGGCGGCGGCAGCCTGCTGCTGTTTCTGTTGATGGCGGAGTCCCTGGAGAAGGCCGGCTTTCAATGGCTGGTATTCACCGCCACCCCCCAGGTGGAGAAGCTGGTGAAGCGGCTGGGGGTGGAGCCCTGTTTTATCGCCTCCGCGGATGGCGAGCGACTCGGAGCACAGTTACAGGACTGGGGCAGTTACTACCGCAGTCGCCCCAATGTGATGGCGGTGAATATCACCTCGGCGCTGCAGGCGGTGCGGGAGCACGAGCTGCTGGGCCGGATTCTGGAGCAACACGGCGCCAGCAGTGATCGCCTGGGACGCGAATTGCGTCCGGTGCGCTGGCAGGAGGCTCACGCCTGATGACACTGCACAACCAGCAGCTATTGGCAGAGCGTTTGCGAGCCGTTATCGCCTGGGTGGGTGCCGACGCCATTGCCCTGCAGCAGGGTGAGGAGCAGGTGAGCTACGGCCAGCTGCTGCAGCGGGTGACGGAACTGAGTCACTGGCTGCAAAAGCAGCCGGTGCAGGTGGTGGCCATATTGAGTGACAACTGCCCCGAGTGGGTGGTGGTGGATCTTGCCTGCCAGATGGCGGGCAAGGTGTGTTTGCCGGTACCGGGATTCTTTTCCGCCCAGCAGCGCGGCCACTGCCTGTCGGCGGCGGACTTGCTGGTCTGTGACAGCAGGATGCCGGACGACGTGGCAGCTATCTGTGCTGTAACCGTGGATTCCCCCCTCAGCAGCCTGACGGTATGGCGGTTGGCCCTGGTCAGCAGTGCCGATACGGACATGCCCCAGGGTACCGGCAAGGTGACCTTTACCTCCGGCTCCACCGGACAGCCCAAGGGTGTCTGCCTCAGCAGCGCCCAGCAGTGGCAGGTGGCGCAGTCATTGGCACAGGTGATTGGCCTGCAGCGCCCGCGGCACCTCTGCCTGCTGCCACTGGCGACCCTGCTGGAGAACATTGCCGGTATCTACGTGCCGCTGCTGTGCGGCGGTACGGTGCTGCTGCCAACACTGGCGGAGCGGGGTATGAGCGGCAGTTCCGGCCTGCAGTTGCCGCAGTTGTTGCAGTGCCTGCAGCAGCTGCAGCCCACCAGCCTGATTCTGTTGCCGCAGTTGCTGGCCGCACTGGTGTCGGCGGTCCTGCAGGGGTGGCAATTGCCCGCATCGCTGCGCTTCCTGGCGGTGGGGGGCGGCAAAGTAGCGGCAGAACTGCTGCTGCAGGCCCGTTCGCTGGGTATGCCGGTTTACGAGGGCTACGGCCTCTCCGAGTGCGCTTCGGTGGTGGCCCTCAATACACCGGCGGCGGATCGCCCCGGCAGTGTGGGACAGTCGCTGCCTCACTGCGAGGTGCAGGTCCGCGACGGCGAAGTAATTGTCTCCGGCAGTGTCTTTCTTGGTTACTGGGGCGAGCCCGCGAGCTGGTATCCCCGGCAGGTGGCTACCGGCGACCTGGGCGAACGGGATGGGGCCGGTTGGCTCACCATCGACGGCCGCCGCAAGAACCTGATCATCAGCAGTTTTGGCCGCAACATCAGTCCCGAGTGGGTGGAGAGCGCCTGTCAGGCCCGCCCGCTGCTGAGCCAGTGTGTGGTGGCCGGTGAAGCGCGCCCCTGGCTGGTGGCACTGTTGTCGGCACCAGAGTCGGTGACGGATCAACAGATTGACCAGTGGTTACAGCAGGTGAACCGGGAGTTGCCGGATTATGCCCGGGTACAGCGCTGGCTGCGCCTGCCGCAGTCCGCCTGGGCGGGCTACCTGACCGCCAATGGCCGCCCGCGTCGTGAGCAGCTGCTGGCTGACTATGAACAACAACTCTGCGCCCTGTACGGCGCGGACCACAACCTGAGCAGTCTGCGGGCGCCAGCGCCCCGGGCCATCAATCACTAAGGTGGTGAAACATGAATTTTTATCAGCGTTTGCAGTTGGAAACGGAACAGGAGCGCAAGCAGCTGTGGCAGCACACGCCCCTGATCGGCCGTGCCTTCAACGGTGATATCAGCCTGGATGAGTATGTCGCCTATCTGGCGCAGGCGTACCATCACGTCAAACACACCACGCCGTTCCTGATGGCTACCGGCGCCCGGGTGCCCATGGAGCAGGAGTGGCTGCGTACCGCCATTGCCGAATACATTGAGGAAGAGGTGGGACATCAGGAGTGGATCCTGAACGACATCGCAGCCTGTGGCTTCGACAAGGAGAAGGTGCGTCACGCGCGCCCCAACTTCTCTACAGAGCTGTGGATCGCCTATGCCTACGACACCATTAACCGGGTCAACCCCCTGGGCTTTTTTGGTTCGGTACAGGTTCTGGAGGGCACCAGTATCCAGATGGCGGACTCGGCGGCAGAGCGCATCCAGCAGTCGCTGGGTTTGCCGGACCAGGCCTTTACCTACCTGCGCTCCCACGGGGCGCTGGACCAGGAGCATATCTGCTTTTTTGAGAGCCTCATGAACCGCATCACCGATGCTGGCGACCAGGAGCAGATCATTCACAGCGCCCGCTGCTTTTACCAGCTCTACCGCAATATCCTGATGGAAGTGGATGCGGGGCAGGCGCTCTCCTGGGCCGCATAAGTGGCGCTGTGATTAACTGAATTGGAAAACTGAAACGTGAAACTGGAAGGTAAACGAGTTCTGCTTACCGGCGCCACCGGTGGGCTGGGTGAGGCAATGGCGCGGCAGTTGGCCGCGGCCGGGGCGCGGCTGATTCTCACTGGTCGCAACCAGGAGAAATTACAGGCGCTGAAACAGCAGTTGGCGGGTGGTCCGCACACCACGGTGGTGGTGGACCTGCACAACGCCGGACAGCGACAACGCCTGGTGGATGCGGTCAGCGAGACCGGCATTGATATTCTGCTCAACAACGCCGGCATCAACTACCTGCAGTTGTTTGCCGATGCCCCGGAAGAGGATGTCGCCCTGCAGCTGGAGATGAACCTGCTGGTGCCCATGCAACTGACACGGGCGTTGTTGCCGGTGTTGCAGGCGCAGCCCGAAGCGTTGATTATCAACGTCGGCTCGATCCTGGGCAGTATCGGCTTTGCCGGTTCGGTGGCTTACAGTGCCAGCAAGTTTGGCCTGCGGGGCTTCTCCGAAGCGCTGCGACGGGAGCTGGCGGACACGACCGTGGGGGTGCTCTATTTTGCGCCCCGCGCCACGGCCACTCCCATCCACACCGATCGCATGGTGCAGATGAACGAGTCGCTGGGCACGTCGGTGGACAAACCCGATTATGTTGCGCAACAGTTGCTGCGCTGCATAGCCGGCAAGCGGCCCCACAACCATTACCTGGGGTGGCCGGAGAAGCTGTTTGTCCGACTTAACGGCCTGCTGCCGACGCTGGTGGACAAGTCGCTGTTCAAACAATTGCCGGTGATTAAACAGTTCGCCGGCCAATAACAACGACCGGAATATCCGGACCCGCAGTGAATGACTGTGGCAGAGAGACAGAGAGGAGCAACCTGTGATGAACAGACAGTTTCGTAAAGTGGTACAGGCCGGTGCGCTGGTGTGGATGCTGGCCCTGGGCCAGTCGGTGCTGGCTGATGGCGCTGACGCCGCGCTGACCCTGCAGCAGCAGTGGGAGAAAGCCCGCTACCAGATGGAGGGTGATGCCCAGTTACAGGCCTATGAGCAGCTGATGGCGCAGGCGGAGAAGGACAAGGCCGCCTACCCTGACAGCGCCGATGTGTTCGCCTGGAGCGGTATCATCAAAGCCACCTACGCCGGTGCCAAGGGCGGGCTGGGTGCACTCAAGTACGCCAAAAGCTCCAAAAGTGATCTGGAAACCGCGCTCGGCCTGAACGAGGCGGTGATGGATGGCGGCGCCCACAATACCCTGGGCACCCTCTATTACAAGGTGCCCGGCTGGCCTGTGGGTTTTGGTGATAGCGACAAAGCCAAAGAGCAGCTGCAGCGTTCCCTGGCGCTCAATCCCAAAGGCATCGACAGCAACTATTTCTACGGTGAGTTCCTGCGTGACCAGGGGGATTACCAGGGCGCCTGGCAATATTACGAGAAAGCTCTGGCGGCACCACCCCGTCCTGCGCGGCCACTGGCTGACAGCGGTCGCCGCGGCGAAGTAGAGGACGCTATGGAGGCGATCCGCACCGAGCTCGATTAAGATGGGAGCTTGATGGAAGTGTTGGTGAGGATGCCGGGTGAATTTGCTGTTGGTTGAGGATGACGCCACGCTGTCGGCGGCCCTGGTGAGGGCGCTGCGCAGTGAGGGCTTCAGTGTGAACGATGTGGATTGCGGTCGCCTGGCGCTGGAGGCTGTCGCCACTGCGCCACCGGACCTGGTGGTGCTGGACCTGGGCCTGCCGGATATGGATGGCGTCAGCGTGTTGCGCCAATTGCGGCAGCGGCAAGCCAGCCTGCCGGTGTTGATCCTCACCGCCCGTGACGGCGTGGAGGACAAGGTGGCGGCGCTCGACCTGGGCGCCGACGATTACCTCGCCAAACCGTTCGAGATGGCCGAGCTGCTGGCTCGCCTGCGGGTGTTGGCGCGGCGACTGGGCACCGCCAGCAGCAGTCAGGTGCAGGTGGGGCCGGTGAGCCTCGACACTGCCAGCCATCAGGTCACCAGCGATGGAGAGCTGCTGTCCCTGTCGCGGCGCGAGTACATGTTGCTGCTGGCGCTGATGGAGAACAGCGGCCGTGTACTGACCAAGGATGCACTGGAGCACAAGCTCTACGGCTGGGGGGAAGAGGTGGCCAGTAATGCCATCGAAGTGCACATCAGTAACCTGCGCAAGAAACTGCCACCACAATTTATCCAGACCATCCGTGGTGTGGGATACACTGTGGCTAAAGCCCCGGTCTGACAGCGGCAGGTACTCTTGGCATCCATCCGCAGTTTTCTCGTAATTGTCCTTCTCTCCACCATCTGCCTGGTGAACTTCGCCGCGGCCATTAATGGCTATCGCAGCAGCCTGCGCGAGGCTGACTCCCTGTTGCACAAGCAGTTGCAGGAGACCGCCCAGCTTCTGGAAGGAACGTTGCTGGACGGCGCCGCCGATTATGCCAACACCGAGCTGGCCAGCACTTCGGAGCACGCCTGGTTCCAGATCTGGCAGCAGCAGCGCTTGCGGCTGCGTTCACCACTGGCACCCGGACCCGATTTTGCGTTGCAGGATGCCGGGTTCCATCGCCTCAGTTTTAACGGTCACAGCTGGATGGTGCTGGTGCATCCGGCACACCACGATACTGCGGGGCAGCGGGTAATTGTGGTGGCGCAGCGGGCCGATATTTACCAGGGGTTGATGGAGCGCATGCTGCTGGAATCGATCCTGCCCATTGTGTGGGTGCTACCACTGCTGGGTCTGGTGATCTGGATGATCGTGGGTTTCGGCCTGCGTCCGCTCAACCGGCTGGCGCGCCTGCTGCGCTCACGTCGAGGCGGAGACTTTACGCCCTTGCAACTGCACGGTTGCCCGGAGGAGCTGGATGAAGTGGTGCGTTCCACCAACACCCTGCTGGCGGAACTGGCGCGGGCTTTTGAACGCGAACAGCGCTTCGCTGCCGATGCTGCTCACGAGTTACGCACGCCGCTGGCAGCGTTGAAAGTGAACCTGCACAACCTCGCGCAAGAAGGGCGAATCCCCGGGGACGACATCAAGCCATTGATGGACAGTACCGAGCGCATGGGACACGCGATTGAGCAGCTGCTGGCGCTCTACCGCCTGGCGCCGGGGGAGGGCAGCCTGCCAGTGCAGCTGCTGGATCTGGCGGCGCTGGCCCGCGAAGTGGTGGCCGACAGCTACCCGCAGTGGGAGGCGCGTCAGCAGCAGGTGGAGCTGGATGCCCGGACGGCCAATGTGCGTGGCGACCGTTTTGCCTTGCAAACCCTGCTGCGCAATTTGCTGGATAACGCCATTAAATACACCCCAGAGGGCGGACAGATCCAGTTGCAGATAAAAGCATCCAGCGCCGGCGTTGAGGTGCGGCTGGAGGATTCTGGCCCCGGTATTCCGGAGGACGCCAGGTTGCGGGTTTTCGACCGGTTTTATCGTCTGGGCGGCGATCGCCATGCCTCCAAAACCATCGGCAGCGGGTTGGGTCTCTCCATCGTCGATCATATTGTCAGGCTGCATCACGGCACCATCGAACTGGGGCATTCCGCCGCGCTGGGTGGGTTACAGGTGCGGGTCTGGCTGCCCGTTTTACCGGCCGCCGGGGCCGGGGAGTAGAGTCTGGTGAGTATGGCGAAACAGGTTTTATGGGTGTTGGGAGTGTGGCTGGCGGGCACGGCGGTGGCGCAGGCGGCGCCTGTGGTGGAGCTGGAGATACGCAATCACCTGTTCTATCCGGCGGAGCTGGTGGTGCCGGCCAATACCAAGGTCAAGTTACTGGTTATTAACCACGATGCCACGCCGGAGGAGTTTGAAAGTTACGAGCTCAATCGGGAGAAGGTGATTATGGGTAACAGCAAGGCGGTGATTTTTATCGGCCCGCTGGCACCCGGTGAATACCCCTTCTTTGGTGAGTTCAACATGAATACCGCGCAGGGCAAGGTCATTGCGCAATAACGGCGGACTGTCAGCAAGATGTTACTGAATGCCATCATCATAGTTTTGCGCGAAACACTGGAAGCCGGTGTGCTGATCAGTGTGCTGCTGAGTGTGGCCCGGCACCAGCAGCTGGCGCGCGGGGCGGTGGTGCAGGGACTGCTGCTGGGGGTGGCCGGTGCCATGATCTATGCCGTCAATCTGCAAACCGTGTCGGAGTGGTTTGATTACGCCGGCCAGGAAGTGATTAACGCGGCCATGCAGTACCTGATCTACGCTTGCCTGCTGCTGGTGTGCCTCTCCATTGGCCGCGCGCCACTGTTGCCGGGGCTCGCCCTGCAGCGTTTGCTGCGGTTGGTGGTGATGCTGGCGGTGATACGCGAAGGGGCCGAGATCCTGCTGTTCTATTCCAGTTACTGGCATCGCAGTGATGTGCTGTTGCGGGTTCTAACCAGTGGCTTTATGGGGCTGATGATCGGCTTCAGCGTGGGGGCACTCTGTTACTACACCCTGATCAATTTGCCACTGATGTGGGCCGGTCGCGTGCAGCGGGTGGTGCTGACCTTTATGGCCGCCGGTATGGTGGCACAGGCCACACAGCTGCTGTTGCAGGTGGACTGGCTGCCGGGAGGTGCGCCCCTGTGGGACATGTCGGCCTGGCTGCCCGAGTCCTCGCTGCTGGGCGAGCTGGCTTACGCCACCCTGGGCTACGAGGCGGCGCCGACGCCGGTAGAGGTGGGCCTGTACGTGGGTGCGCTGTTATTGATACCTGTTGCTTACGCCATCGCGCGTAAGTGGCGAACCGGAAACCTGCTGCATGATTGAGAGTGGCTTTATCTCCCGCTGGATGGTTGCGGGTGCTGTGCTGGGCAGTCTGCTGCCGGCTGCCGTAGTCCGCGCCGATGGTCTCTACGTGGACCAGGTCTACGATCCCTATGTGCAACCCATGGAGAAGGAGTTTGAGTATCTGGGTGTCTACCCGGTGGACGACAACCATGAGCTGGATGGAGCGCAGATGCATTTGCTGTCGGCCGGCATGTCACTGAACGATCGTTGGTACGCAGAACTGGGCGTGGAAGGTGAGGCTGGTGAAGCGGGCGCGGGTTTTGAGTGGAGTGCTGCCGAAGCCGAAGTGAAGTGGCAGCTGACAGAGCAGGGTGAGTATGCCTTCGACTGGGGCCTGTTGTTTGAACTGGAGGTGGAGCGGGAGATGCACGCCCGGGAGTTCTCCACCAGTGTGATTGTGTTGCGCGAGTGGCAGCGCTGGGTGGGTACGCTCAACGCCGGACTGGTCTATGAGTGGGGCAACGACATTAACAACGAGTGGGAGACCCAGCTGGCCTCCCAGTTGCGTTATCGCTGGAGCCGCGCCCTGGAGCCGGCACTGGAGCTCTACCTGGCAGAAAACTCCCGCTCCCTGGGGCCGGTGCTGACCGGTCGCGTTCGCTTCGGTGGCGGCCGCTCCCTGCGTTGGGAGACCGGTGTGCTGCTGGGGCTGGATGGTGAAACCCCCGATACCAATTGGAAGCTGTTGCTGGAATACGAGTTTTACTGAGTTCCACCGCTTCTCCTCATGGGCCTGCAGTGCCCTCGTCATCTTCCGCATACCCGCTGACTTATTGCCCAACCCGCGGCGGCTAAATTGACTTGGCCGCGGTGCATCACTAAAGTGCAGGTCCGGTTTGTTTACCGAGTTTTGTGTCTGGGAAGTCCGGTGGGATACCGGCGCTGCCCCCGCAACGGTGTGTGGACAGAGTATGTTCACAAGCCCGATACCAGACGGTGAAACCGGGTCGATCCTGCGGAGGGCGGGATTGTCGTCAGTTAATGACTCCCTGAATAGCCGCAGTCCATGCACTGCCGCTTATGCCCTCCCTGTAACGCGCACATTGGCTGCGCTCCCCAATCCCGCCTGGTAATACCGGCGAGTAACTGCGACGGAGACTGAATTATGTCTGCAGACGACAGGAAGAATGACAAGCACAAGGCCGCCATGCAGAAGCAGAAGGCCAAGGTGGACGCCCGTATTGAGCAGGCGGCCACGGAACGCGGTGTGGCGGTCCTGCTGACCGGCAACGGCAAAGGCAAGTCCAGCTCCGCTTTCGGTATGGTGCTGCGTGCACTGGGCTATGGCCAGAAGGTGGGCGTGGTGCAGTTTATCAAGGGCCAGCAACTCTCCGGTGAGGAGATCTACCTGCGTGATCACTGCCCACAGGTAGCCTTCTACCAGATGGGTACCGGGTTTACCTGGAACACCCAGGATCGCAGTGGCGACATCGCCGCCGCCGAAGCCACCTGGGAGAAAGCGCTGCCCATGCTGCAGGATCCCTCCTTTGACCTGGTGGTACTTGATGAGATGACCTATATGCTGGCCTACAAGTACCTGGACGAAGAGAAGGTACTGGATGCCATCCGCAATCGTCCGCCGGAGCAGAGTGTGGTGGTCACGGGTCGCGGTGGCGGCTCGGCGCTGCAGGAGATTATGGATACCGTCTCCGAGGTTAAAGAGGTGAAACACGCTTTCAAGGCCGGTGTAAAAGCCCGCCAGGGCGTGGATTTCTGACGCCGGCTTCCCCGGCAGCCCCTGCGGAGCAGCATGCCCGGGGGTGGCCGCATGCCGGAGGCTGGGGTGGCGGCAGGAAAAGTGGTATACTGGTTCGAATTTGACCAATCCGAATGAGTACACACCTTGATAGGTAACCTGTTTCGCAAAAAATCCGGCGCCGAAGCGCCGGTAGCCACCTCTTCCAAGTCGGCCTCTTCCAAACCGGCCTCCGCCAGATCCGCGGGTCACGCCAAATCCGGCAAGCCCGCCCAGGAAGCCGCGGCTGCCAAAGCCCATCACCCCCGTGAAGGCAACAAAAAACGTACCCGCAAGCGTCGTCCGGCCAAGCCGGCAGCGGCCGCCCCCTGGTCCCTGGATGAGTTCAAGGTACCCGAGGTGGAGGACAAGACCCGCTTCCACGATCTCGACCTGCCGCTGGAGCTGATGCACGCCATTGCCGACCTCGGCTTTGAGTATTGCTCGCCAATCCAGGCGCAATCACTGCCCCATACCCTCAACGGCCACGATATGGTGGGTAAGGCGCAGACCGGTACCGGCAAGACGGCGGCCTTCCTGGTCTCCATCATCGACGATCTGCTGCGCCATCCCATTGAGGGCGAGCGCTACGCCGGTGAGGCCCGTACTTTGATTATTGCGCCTACCCGTGAGCTGGTTATCCAGATTGCTGACGATGCCAAGCTGCTGACCAAGTACACCGACCTCAAGGTGCACACCCTGGTGGGTGGTATGGACTACGGCAAGCAGCAGAAGCACCTGCAGGAGTCGCTGGTGGATATCCTGGTGGCAACGCCGGGGCGTCTGCTGGACTTCTGTGGTAACGGCGATGTCTACCTCGATCAGGTTGAAGTGATGGTGATCGACGAGGCTGACCGTATGCTGGACATGGGCTTTATCCCCCAGGTCAAACGCATCATCCGCCAGACACCGAAAAAGACCCACCGCCAGACCCTGCTCTTCTCGGCCACCTTTACCGACGACGTAATGCACCTGGCGGAGCAGTGGACTGATGAGCCGCGCCGGATCGAGATCGAGCCCGAGAGTGTGGCCACCGATCGCGTAACCCAGCACGTCTACCTGGCTTCCACCGATGAGAAGTACACGCTGCTCTACAACATCCTGCAGCAGCCGGATGTGGATAGCCTGATTGTGTTTGCCAACCGTCGCGACGAGTGTCGTCGCCTGCACGAGAAATTGCAGCGCCACGGCTTCAGTGCCGGTCTGCTGTCCGGTGAAATCGCCCAGAACAAGCGGGTGAAAACCCTGGATGGCTTTAAGTCCGGTGAATTGAAAGTGCTGGTAGCCACCGACGTGGCCGGTCGTGGTATCCACATTGACGGCATTAGCCACGTGGTGAACTACACCCTGCCGGAAGAGCCGGAAGATTACGTGCACCGTATCGGTCGTACCGGTCGTGCCGGCAAAACCGGTACTTCCATCAGCTTTGCCTGTGAAGATGACGCCTTCCGCCTGATGCCAATCCAGGAGCTGGTGGGCAGCCACCTGCGCTGTGAGCAGCCACCACTGGAACTGCTGACAGAGACACCGCCCATGGGCCCGCGCCTGCGTTCTGCGGACGATGACGATAATCGTGATCGTGGCCGTGATCGTGGTCCCCGTCGCAGCAATTCCTCCCGCGGCGGTCGCGGCGGTTCCTCCGGTCAGCGCAGTCGTCGCTCCTGACAGTTCACGGCGGTCATCGGTCGATGGCCGCCGTATCTCCGGTTTCCCTTCTCTTACCTGATGGCTATTGCCGGCAGTGATGCACTGCGGCGGTAAGGCGTTGTATCAGCGATCGCACACCTGGCGGAAGCCGGCGGCAATAAACGGAATCATGCGGTCGTAGGCGGCCTGGAAATCATCCGAGCGGCACAGACCGCCCGACATCTTGTCGATACGGCCGGTGTTGGCAAAGGTCAGGGACATGGCGCCGGACATGTAGTGATAGCACCAGTAGAGGTCGGCATCGTCGGCTTTGGGCAGGGCCTGACGCAGGGCATCGATAAACACATCCACCAGGTCGTTATAGTGCTTGCTCATCAGCACCGGTCCCCAGACTGCCGAGTTATTGACGTAGGCCAGCAGGGCGCAATAGTTGCGCCAGCCCTCGTCGTCACTCTCCTGGGCCACCTCCAGTGGTCGCAGGAAGGCTTCAATAATCTTCTCCACAGCGATCACGTCCGGGGCTGAGGCCTGGCGGGCATTCTCCAGTGCCGTCAGGCGCTCCTGGTTAAGAATCTCGGCGCGGCGCTTGAATACGGTGTCGAACAGCTGTTGCTTGGGGCCGAAGTAGTAATTGATCAGGGCCACATCGACACCGGCGGCGTTGGCCAGTGTGCGCAGGGTGACCCCGTCATAACCGTGCAGGGCAAACAGCTCTTCGGCGGCATTAAGAATACGCTCACCCCGTTCCGACGTCTCTTTATCGGAACTGCGAGGGCGCCCTACCTTTGTGGTTTTTTTGGGGCACATTGTCATTGTGTTCACTGAATACTCGTCGATCGATTCTACGGAAACCTTGACAATTCAACAAGCGATGAATTTTAATGCGAGGCAGACTGCAGCCCCTGTGCCGGACTTCTGTGCCTGCTGTCCGGGGCCGCCAATAATGCTTGCTAACAATAATGAAAGAGAGCGCGCCTATGTCTGCCGAGTTGTTTAAATTGGTCTGTGTCGGACTTTATGTGGTGCTGACCCTGTGGTTGTCCTGGGTTGGTATGCGCAAGACACGGGATATCAAAGGTTTTTCCATTGGCAACAAGGATATGAGTCCCTGGGTGGTAGGCGTGACTATGGCCGCCTCCATCTCCTCCACCGCCACCTTTGTGATCAATCCCGGCTTTGTCTATGTCCACGGTGTATCGGCTTTTGTGCACTACGCGGTGGCGGGAACCGCCGGCATTATGACGGCATTCCTGCTGCTCACGCGTCGCTTCCGCCAATTGGGGGATGACAGTGGTGCCATTACCATCCCCGACTGGATCTACCAGCGTTACCAGAGCCGTTCCCTGAGTGTGTTCTTTGCCCTGATCAATCTGCTGTCGGTGGCGTTTGTGGTGTTGATCCTGGTGGGTTGCAGCCTGCTGATGAGCGAGCTGTTTCCCATCTCCCAGACCTGGTCGCTGACACTGATCCTGCTGTTTGTCTTCTCCTATGTGTTGATGGGGGGCAGCTATGCCCACGCCTACACCAACACCTTCCAGGGGTTGATGATGGTGGGGGTGTCGCTGTTTATTTTTATCCAGGGTTTTCACTATTTTCAGGGGGATATTGTCGGCAATTTGCGGGCAGTGGGGGAGCACTATGTCAGTGTGTTCAATCCGCAAAGCAATCTCTACTACGACTTCTTCTCGGTGTTTCTCAGCGGTTTTGTCATCACTTTTGCGCTGATGATGCAGCCTCACATTCTCACCAAAATGCTCTACCTGAAGAGTGATCGCGACGTAAATCGTTTTCTCTGGTCCACCTTTCTTGCCGGTGGCTGCTTCATGCTGATGCTGGCGGTGGGCTTTTTTGCGCGCCTCAAGGGGCTCGACATCCCGCGTCAGGATGGCGTGGTGGTGGCTTACATCACGTCAGAGTTTGGCGCCTTTGACTGGGGGCCCTACGCGCTGGTGTTTATCTCCATCACCCTGTTGGCGGCCGGCATGAGCACACTGGACGGTATCCTGGTGTCGCTGTCGGCGATGGTGGTGAAAGACCTCTACCTGCCGTTGAGCGGGCGCGACAGTTTTGAGCAGGGCAGGGGCCTGATGTTGTCCCGGGTGGTACTGGTTGTGGTTGGCGTGCTGGCCTATCTGGTGGCATTGAACCCGCCGGCACTGGTGGGCCTGTTTGCGCAGAAAGGGGTATACGGTCTTGCCAGTGCCTCACTGGTGCCCATTGTACTGGGCACTCTGTTGCGACAGCAGCCGTCGGTGGCGGTGGCCTGGAGTGCCGCCGCGGTGGGGCTGTGCGCTCACCTGGTGGGGATTCTGCTGCTGGGCATTGCCAATCCGGCGGTGGCGGCGACCTGGGCAATCGGCCTCTCGGCGCTGGTGGCGGCGGTCATGATGGCACTGGACGGACGCAGGAAAACCGCGCCCCGTATCCTCTGAAAATATTTATTCAACATCTGATGAAAAAAGTCGTTGACAATTCATCAGGTGATGAATTTAAATGCGATTCATGGTGGCGCCATACTCTTCGGCGCAATCTGGCGATGTACTGAAAGCATGGCACCCTTAGCCGGTGCCAAGAATAAAAACGAATCAGAGCAGGCTCAGACCAATGAAAAACTACTCTCTAGTTCAGCACCCCCTTGCCCGCGCTATCACCGTGGCCGCCGCTCTCTGTGGCGCCGACGCAGCACTGGCCCAAACCAAAAAAATTGCCCTTGAAGAAGTGGTTGTGACCGCGCAGAAACGCGAGCAGAACCTGCAGGACGTGCCAGTGGCGGTAACCGCGTTCAGCGCTGCCGACCTGGAAAATGCCGGCGTGCAGGATGTTACCGAACTGCAGAAAAGCGCTCCCAACGTCACCATGCAGGTGAGCCGTGGTACCAACACCACACTCACCGCCTATGTGCGTGGTATTGGTCAGGCCGACCCCCTGTGGGGCTTTGAGCCGGGCGTTGGCCTTTACATCGACGATGTCTATATCGCCCGCCCGCAAGGTGGTGTGCTGGATGTGTACGACGTAGAGCGCATCGAAGTGCTGCGCGGACCACAGGGCACCCTGTACGGTAAAAACACCATCGGCGGTGCGGTCAAGTATGTGACCAAGCGCCTGACCGGCGAGCCGGAGTTGAGCATCAACGGCACTGTGGGCTCATACGACCAGCGAGACCTCAAGGTGTCGGGACAGTTGCCACTGATCCAGGACAAGTTGCTGTTTGGCGCGTCCGTGGCAAAGTTCGAGCGCGATGGCTTCGGTGAGTTCTTGCTGAACGGCGAAGAGAACTACAACAAGGATATCGAAACGGCCCGCGTGAGCCTCGAGTTCCTGCCCACCGAAAGCCTGGCGTTTATGCTGAACGCCGACAAGACCAACGATAACTCCAACGCCAAGGGCGGTCACCGTATGACCCCCAGCCTGCTGGTCCCCGATCTGCCAACGCCGTCAAACGTGTTTGACTCCTGGGCGGATATGGATACCAATAACTCGGTGGATACTTCCGGCGTATCCCTGACGGTCAAGTGGGATTTGAGTGACGCCTTCACCTTCAAGTCCATTACTGCCTATCGCGAGGGTGAAACCTTTACCAATATCGATTTTGACAGTACTCCGCTGGGCAGTGTGCATGTGCCGGCGGTGTATGACGATGACCAGACCACCCAGGAGTTCCAGCTGACCTATGTAGGTGACAAACTGAACCTGGTCACCGGTCTCTACTATTACGAAGGCTCGGCTTCCGGTGCCTTTGATGTATTGCTGGGCGCCTTTAACGTGGCAGGCCCCTTCGATCCTTCACTGGGTATCTTTGATGCGGTCACCGCTGGTACCGTGGATACCACCAGCTACTCCGCCTATATACACGCTACCTACGCCTTTAACGACTCCTGGGCGTTGACCCTGGGTGGACGTTACACCTACGACGAGAAAGAGGCGGAAGTTTACAAAGAGCAGTTGTTTGTGGACGGTATGTCCTCCGCGCTGGGCGGCCAGGACCTGATGTCTCTGGCGGTGCTCACTGACTACACCAATGACAATGACTGGAGCCAGTTCTCCCCTCGTATCAGTGTCGACTACACCATTAATGACGACATGATGGCCTACGCCTCTTACAGCCAGGGCTTCAAGAGTGGCGGTTTCGACATGCGCGGCGACGCTTCGGTAAACCCCAATACCGTTAACGGTTTTGATCCGGAAATCGTCGACACCTGGGAGTTGGGTTACAAGGCCGAGTTTGCCGACGGTCGTGTGCGTATGAACGCGGCGATCTTCTATTCCGACTACACCGATATGCAGGTGACTGTGCAGGAAGCGGTGGGCGGCGGCAGTAACTACGTCAGCTCGGTGCTGAACGCCGGTGAATCGGAAATCCAGGGTGTGGAGCTGGAAGCGATTACCCAGCTGACCGAAAACCTGTCTGCCACCGTCATGCTGGGTTACCTGGATGCGGAGTACAAAAAGGTTGAGTCCGGCGGTACCGATATCGCCGACCTGTGGGAGTTCGCCAACACCCCGGAAAAGACCGGTGCCATTCGCCTGAACTACAACCGCTCGCTGGGCAGCCTGGGTGATATTGTGCTCTCCGGCGGTGCTTCCTACCGCAGTGAAACCCAGATCTTTGCCACAGCCTCGCCGCTGGATGAGAAAAGTTACACTCTCTGGGATGCCAGCGCGGTGTGGTACTCATCTGATGAGCACTGGACCGTGGGCCTGCACGGCAAAAACCTCACCGATGAAGAGTATCGTGTGGGTGGTTACAACTTCCCCGGACTGGGTCTTGAGGATTCCATCACAGCCTATTACGGCAACCCCAGAACCGTTAGTCTGAACCTGGGTTATACCTTCTGATCCGATGATTAACAGCTCCTGTTGATGTGGCTTGCGGAGTTTCAGTTCAGGGTACTGAAACTCCGCCTTTTTCCGCATGAAACAATCCGGGGTAAGGCAGTCATGAACAACTACAGCGATTTTTATTACCGCGTCGGCGATGGTCTGCAGCTCTATGCTCGCGACTATACCGATGCCAATGGCAACACCAAAGACTCAACACTGACCGTACTCTGCCTGCACGGTCTGTCCCGTAACTCCGCCGATTTTGCCGAGCTGGCGGACCGGCTCTGTGATCGCTATCGGGTGCTGGTGCCGGATCAGCGCGGCCGCGGCTTGTCCCAGTGGGACAGCGATTCCTCCCGTTACCAACCTCTCACCTACGTACAGGATATGTGGCAGCTGCTGGATGCTCAGGGCATTGAGCGGGTGGTAGTTATCGGTACCTCCATGGGGGGCTTGATGGGCATGTTGATGGCGGCTCAGCAGCCACAGCGCATTGCCGGCCTGGTCATCAATGATGTGGGCCCTGAAGTGGATCCGGCGGGGCTGGCACGCCTTATGAGTTATGTGGGTCGTGACAAGGTCATTCGCAATTGGGATGACGCGGTGTCTTACACCCGTGAGCTGAATCAGGTCTGCTTCCCGTTCTATGGCGATGAGCAGTGGCAGGCTATGGCACGGCGTTTGTATCGGGAAAACGAGCAGGGCGTGCCGGTCGTTGCCTACGACCCGGCCATAGCGGCTCCCATTCACAGCGATCAGGGCAATGCGGTGCCGCCGGATCTTTGGCCGCTCTTCCAGACACTGCAGGAGGTGCCGCTGCTGCTGTTGCGGGCCGAGCTGTCTGACCTGCTGTCGGAGACCTGTTTTGCGCGCATGCAGGAGGAGGTGCCGGCGGCCATGGCGGTTACGGTGCCGGGAGTCGGGCATGCGCCGATGCTGGACGAGCCTGATGCGGTTGACGCAATCGAAGAATTCCTCGCTGCCTGCGACCTGGCAGCGACCACGGAGTAATGTGCATGTTGCAAGATAAAGTGGCGTTGGTGACAGGATCCACCAGCGGTATTGGCCTGGCGGTGGCGGAAGCCTTCGCGGCCTCGGGATGTCACCTGATGCTGAATGGTTTCGGGGACAGTGACGATATCGAAAAGCTGCGCCAGCGACTGGCGAGCACCTATGCGATCAAGGTCTGTTACTCCGCCGCCGATGTTTCCAGTCCGGATGAGATTGCGGGCATGTTGCATGACGCGCAGGAACAGCTGGGCGGGATCGATATCCTGGTGAATAACGCCGGTGTGCAGCACGTGGCGCCGGTGACGGAGTTTCCGCAGGCGCAGTGGGACCGGATTATTGCCATTAACCTCAGCAGCGCGTTTCACACCATCCAGGGGGCGCTGCCCGGGATGCTGAAGAAGGGCTGGGGGCGCATTATCAATGTGGCATCCATTCACGGTTTTGTGGCTTCGCCTTACAAAAGTGCCTACGTGGCGGCCAAGCACGGTGTGCTGGGGTTGACCAAGACTGTGGCACTGGAGGTGGCGAAATCCGGGGTCACCTGCAACGCCATCTGCCCCGGCTATGTGATGACACCGCTGGTGCAAAACCAGCTGGCGGATACGGCCCGCGCGCGGGGCATTACGGAGCAGCAGGTGATGGACGAGGTGCTGTTGGGTACACAGCCTACCGGGCGCTTTACCGACGCCACAGACATTGCTGCCATGGCGGTGTTTCTGTGTGGTCCGGCCAGCGGCAATGTCACCGGCAGTGTGCAGGTGATGGACGGTGGCTACAGCGCCGGCTGACCAGCTGGCGCTGTCCGGGGACGGAAAATCAGAGGTCTTCCAGCTCTTCGGTCCAGAACACCGTGCCGCCCACCACGGCGATGGGCAGGATAAAGATATTGGCCAGCGGCAGCATGGTGCCCACCATCACCAGGCCGCCAAAGCCGATGCTGGTGTATTTGCGGGCCGCGAGGCGGTCGCGCATGTTGCTGAAGGGTAACTGGTGGTTGTCGGCGGAGTAGTCCACGTACTGGATGGCCATGGACCAAGCGCCCCAGACAAACACGATCACCGGGATCAGGAAGTTCAGCAGCGGAATCCACGACAGCACCAGGCTCAGGATCAGGATCGCCACACCGCGGACGATGAAGTACCACAGCTTCACCATTTCGCGCCCGAGGGTGCGGGGAATCATGTGCAGCAGGGTTTCCGGCCTGGGGCCCGAGCCCTTGATCAGGATCTCCGCCCGCTCCGCCAGCACGCCGTAAAACGGCGCGGCAATAATGTTGGTGATAACGCTGAAGCTGTAGCCGTACACCAGCAGCAACACGATCGAGAACAGTACCCACAGAATCCAGGCCAGAAAGTCCAGCCAGCCGGGCAGGCCGCTCAACAACCAGTCGAGTGCGGCACCGAACTGACCGATCAGCATGCTGGTGATAATCACAAACAGCACAATATTGATCAGTACCGGTACCAGCACAAACCAGCGCAGCTGCGGGTGCACAATCAGCTGTGCACCGCGGGTCAGATAGGTCAGTCCGTTGATCAGGTGGTTGGGCACGAGCAGCTCCTTGCTGTTCCTGACGGTGTATGGGGGGATTACTGTGCGCCGGCCTGCTTGAGGATTTCGGCGTACTCTTCACCCAGGCGATGCTCGCTCACCACCTGCAGGATGGTTTTACCATCGCCGTTGGTGGCGTTGAGATCGCGCCCCGCTTCCTTGAAGAAACCGACGAAGGTGGCGAAGTTTTCCGCCTTCATGCCCCGGTAGGCCTTCTCCAGTACGTGGTAGTCGGCGTTCATGTCGCCGTAGGCGTCGTACTCCAGGAAGGATTTGATACGGGCGTCGTCAAAGATTTCGCCGAGAACTTTCTGTTTGTCTTTCTTCAGTGCCATGTTGGTATACCTCAAATAATTCTGTAAGCCGGTAGAGTGAATCTGCTGCGGGGTGTCAGAGTTTTTCCCGCAGTTTCTTCTCCAGCAGCTGGTTGGCCATGCCTGGGTTGGCCTGGCCTTTGGTGGCTTTCATGATGGGGCCCATAAAGCCGCCCATCTTCTTCTTGCGCTTGTCCTCTTCGGAGCTGAGCCAGTCTTCCACCATGGCCGGGTTGGCGGCGATCACCTCATCGATGATCTTTTCCAGCTCGCCGGTATCGGACATCTGCTTCAGGCCCTTGGCTTCGATGATGGCGTCGGCATCACCCTCGCCATTGAACATGGCTTCGAACACCTGCTTGGCAATCTTGTTGGAGATGGTGTTGTCCTTGATGCGGGCGATCAGGCCGGCCAGCAGGGCGCCGGAGACCGGGCTCTGTTGAATGGTCAGTTCGGCGGCGTTCAGTTTTGCTGCCAGGTCACCCATGATCCAGTTGGCAGACAGCTTGGCGTCGCCACAGGCCTTGGCGCACTCTTCAAAGAAGTGGGCGGTAGCTGCGTCAGCGGCAATCAGGCCGGCATCGTATTCGGACAAGCCGTACTCCTTCGCGAAGCGGTGCTGACGGGCGTCGGGCAGTTCCGGCAGGTCCTGGCGGATGGCTTCGATGTAATCCTCGTCGATGATGACCGGCAGCAGGTCAGGGCAGGGGAAGTAGCGATAGTCGTTGGCTTCTTCCTTGCTGCGCATGGAGCGTGCGGTGCGGGTGTCGCCGTTGTAGAGACGGGTCTCCTGAATCACCTTGCCGCCGTCTTCGATCAGGTCGATCTGGCGTTCAACCTCCAGCTTGATGGCGTCTTCCATAAACTTGAAGGAGTTGAGGTTCTTGGTTTCGGTGCGGGTGCCGAACTCTTCCTGGCCCTTGGGGCGCACGGAGATGTTCACATCGAAGCGCATGGAACCCTGGGACATGTCGCCGTCGCAGATGCCCAGCGATGTGACGATGGAGTGCAGCTTGCGGGCAAAGGCCACCGCCTCTTCGGCGTTGCGCATGTCGGGCTCCGAGACGATTTCGATCAGCGGTGTGCCGGCGCGGTTGAGGTCGATGCCGGACATCCCATGAAAGTCTTCGTGCAGGGATTTACCCGCGTCCTCTTCCAGGTGGGCGTGGTGAATGCGGATCGACTTGCTGCTGCCGTCGGCCAGCTGAATCTCCACATGACCGGCGCCGACGATAGGCGCTTCCAGCTGGGTGGTCTGGTAGCCCTTGGGCAGGTCCGGGTAGAAGTAGTTCTTGCGCTCAAACATCGAGCGGGTGCCGATCTCGGCGTCGATGGCGAGGCCGAACATCACCGCGAAGCGGAAGGCTTCGCCGTTGGGCACCGGCAGGGTGCCGGGCATGGCCAGGTCAATGGCGCAGGCCTGGGTGTTGGGTGCGGCACCGAAGGCGGTGCTGGCGCCGGAAAAGATTTTGGTTTTGGTGGCCAGTTGCACGTGCACTTCCAGGCCGATAACGGTTTCCCATTGCATAGTCTTGATTCTCGTATCAGACGACTTGCGGGCCGGACGCACCGGCCGCGCTGCTTACTGTTTCAATTGCCGTTTATTCAATACCGGGTGCGGTCAGCTGATGGAAATCGGTCACCTGCTGGAACTGGTGCGCCACGTTCAGCAGTTTGGCTTCGCTGAAATAGTTACCAATGATCTGCAGTCCCACCGGCTTGTTGTCCACCAGTCCGCAGGGAATGGAGAGACCGGGCAGGCCGGCGAGGTTGGTGGCGATGGTGTAGATATCTTCCAGGTACATGGCGACGGGATCGTCACCCTTGGAGCCAAAGGCAAAGGCCGGGGAGGTGGCGGTCGGCCCCATTACCACGTCTACCTCGGCAAACGCATCGACAAAGTCCTGTTTGATCAGGCGACGCACCTGCTGTGCCTTGCGATAGTAAGCATCGTAGTAACCGGCGGACAGGGCGTAGGTGCCTACCAGGATACGGCGCTTCACTTCCTCGCCAAAACCTTCACCGCGGGAGCGCTTGTAGAGGTCTTCCAGGTCTTTCGGGTTGTCGCAGCGGTGGCCGTAGCGCACGCCATCAAAGCGGGACAGGTTGGCGGAACACTCCGCTGGCGCAATCACGTAGTAGGCCGGTACTGACAGCGCCGAGTGGGGCAGGCTGATGCTCTTGACGGTAGCACCCAGCTTTTCGAATTCGGCAATGGCAGCGTGTACCCGGTCGGAGGTCTCGGGGTTGAGGCCTTCACCAAAATACTGCTCCGGCATACCGATGCGCAGGCCTTTCAGTGGCTCGTTGAGGCTGGCGGTGTAATCGCTCAAGGGTTCGTCGACACAGGTGGAGTCCTTGTCGTCGAAGCTGGTCATTGAGTTGAGCATGATGGCGGCGTCTTCCGCGGTGCGGGTCAGCACGCCGGCCTGGTCCAGGCTGGAGGCGAAGGCGATCATGCCCCAGCGGGAAACCCGGCCGTAGGTGGGCTTGATACCGGTCAGGCCGCAGAGGCTGGCGGGCTGGCGAATGGAGCCGCCAGTGTCACTGGCGGTGGCACCTGGAGCCAGGTGGGCTGCCACGGCAGCAGCGGAGCCACCGGAGGAGCCACCGGGTACGCAGTTGGTGTCCCAGGGGTTTTTCACCGGGCCGTAGTAACTGGTTTCGTTGGAGGAGCCCATGGCGAACTCGTCCATGTTGACCTTGCCCAGCATCACCGCGCCATCGCGCAAGTAGTTTTCCACGATGGTGGCGTTGTAAGGGGGCACGAAGTTGTCGAGCATTTTCGAGCCACAGCTGGTGCGCACGCCTTCGGTACAGAAGATGTCCTTGTGGGCGATGGGCACGCCACACAGCGCCGGGGCATCGCCGGCGGCGAGACGGGCATCGGCAGCCGCGGCCTGTTGCAGGGCGATCTCTTCGGTGACGGTCACGTAGCTGTTGTAGCTGGCGTCGAGTCGGTTGATACGATCCAGGTAGTGCCGGGTCAGTTCAACACTGGAAAAGTCCTTGTTGCGCAAGCCTTGGATCAGCTCAGCAATGGTCAGTTTGTGCATGTGTTTTCCCTTGGGAGGCGCCGGACTTGTCCGGCGCAGAGAGCGGGGCAGGAGCCCGGTTAATCAATGACCTTGGGTACCAGGTACAGGCCGTCTTCGGTGGCGGGGGCGATGGCCTGGTAGGCTTCGCGCACGTCCGCCTCGGTCACCTGGTCAGCGCGCAGGCGTTGCACGGCATCCAGGGGGTGGGCCATGGGGGCAATGCCCTGGGTGTCGGCGGACTGCAGCTGATCAACCAGTTTCAGTACATCGGTGATGCTGCGGGCCACATCGTCGACGGTGGCATCGGATATTTCGATGCGTGCCAGATGCGCCAGTTTGGCAATGTCGGAACGGTCCACTCGGGTCTCCAGATAGGTGGTTCGGCCGGGCCTGGTTCACGCTTACAGGGGGTAAGCTTTGCGGCCTTGGGCATTTGTGAAGTAAAGGCGGTAAAGTACCATATTTGCGCCTTGCCCTGAATCCCCGCCGTTGATAGAGTTCGTTCATTTATGGGAAGCCGCGTGGCAACCCCTTTTCCCGCCACCCGGTTGGCCGTTTCCCGATCGCTGTCTGCCTGCTGTTTTCCGAGGTGAAAACAGGGGTGTATCCGGCTTTCTGCAGGTTGGGCTGTAGATTGGGCCCGGACTGCAAATGGGCTCAGGCGGGTGACTCCGGATGCCGGTGCTGACCGGCTTCCCGCGCGGATAACGACTACGATTAAAAGGTTTGAATACATCAATGCTTAAGCGCCTTCGCGGAATCTTCTCCAACGACCTGTCCATTGATCTCGGCACCGCCAATACCCTGATTTACGTTCGCGACCGTGGCATCGTCCTCAATGAGCCCTCGGTAGTGGCTATCCGTCACCATAACGGCCAGAAAATCGTCGAAGCGGTCGGCGTCGAGGCCAAGCGTATGCTCGGTCGTACCCCCGGTAATATCACCGCCATTCGCCCCCTCAAAGACGGGGTTATTGCTGATTTCCAGGTCACCGAAAAGATGCTGCAGCACTTTATAAAGAAAGTGCACGAGAACAGCTGGTTTCAGCCCAGTCCCCGGGTGCTGGTGTGCGTACCCTGCCTGTCTACCGAGGTGGAGAAGCGGGCCATCCGGGAGTCAGCACTGGGTGCCGGCGCCCGTGAAGTGCGTCTGATAGAGGAGCCTATGGCGGCCGCCATCGGTGCCGGCCTAAAAGTTGAGGAAGCCAGCGGTTCCATGGTGGTGGATATCGGTGGTGGTACCACTGAAATTGCTATTATCTCCCTTAACGGCATTGTTTACTCCGATTCCGTCCGTATCGGTGGCGACCGATTTGATGAGGCGATCGTCAACTACGTGCGTCGTAACTATGGCAGCGTCATTGGCGACGCTACCGCCGAGCGTATCAAGACCGAGATCGGTTGCGCCTACGCCGGCAGTGAAGTGCGTGAAATCGACGTGCGCGGCCGCAACCTGGCCGAAGGGGTGCCACGCCAGTTTACCCTCAACAGTGACGAGATCCTGGAGGCCCTGCAGGAGCCTCTGACTGGCATTGTGCAGGCGGTGAAAAGTGCGCTTGAGCAGTCGCCGCCGGAACTGGCGTCCGATATCGCCGATGGTGGTATTGTGCTCACCGGTGGTGGTGCCCTGCTGCGCGACATCGATCGCCTGATCGCCGAAGAGACCGGCCTGCCGGTGATCGTGGCGGAAGACCCCCTCACCTGTGTGGCCCGCGGCGGCGGCAAGGCGATGGACATCATGGATCGTCGCAGCATCGACCTGCTTTCCAGTTGATCCGGGTGCAGATGCCTCCCCGCAAGGCTGACCGGTGAAACCTCTATTTTCCAAAGGACCTTCCACGGCTTCCCGGGTGTTTACACTTGGGGGGCTGGCCCTGTTCCTTATTCTTGTGAATACCTACACGTCGCTGCTGGATCCGGTTCGGGCCCGGTTGGCGACCCTGGTCGCCCCTCTTTATATGGTTGCCGATGCACCGGCGCGTGCGGTGGATGAGGTTTCCGATTCCCTGCGCACCCGCCGCGACCTGGAGGAGGAGAATTCGGCGCTGAAGGCCGAGCTGCTGATCCACAAGCGCAAGCTGCAGCAGATGGCCACCCTGGCCGCCGAGAATGTGCGCCTGCGGCAGCTGCTCAATTCCGCCGAGGTGGTGCAGGATCGGGTATTGGTGGCTGAACTGATCGGTATCTCGCCGGACCCCCTGACTCACAAGGTGATTGTTAACAAGGGCGCCAGCCATGGGGTTTACCTGGGGCAGCCACTGCTGGATGCCTACGGTCTGATGGGGCAGGTGGTGGAGGTGAGCGAATACACCTCACAGGTGCTGCTGATTACCGATGCCTCCCACGCCTTGCCAGTGCAGGTGAATCGCAATGGTGTGCGGGCGGTGGCCGAGGGTACCGGTGACCTCTACCAGCTGAAGCTGCGTTACCTCTCCAATACCGTTGATATCCGCGTCGGTGACCTGCTGGTCAGCTCCGGCCTGGGGCAGCGTTTCCCGGTGGGTTATCCGGTGGCGACTGTGGAGTCCGTGGTACACGATCCGGGCCAGCCCTTCGCTACCGTTGTGGCCCGCCCGAAAGCGCAACTTAACCGCAGTCGCCATGTATTGCTGGTATTCAGCGGCGATCGCGCCGGGGATGCCGTAGACGCGGTGGAGCTTTCTGTTCCCGAAGAGTCTGAAGAGCCGGAGGAGTCTGAAGGTGGTTCCGGTTAAGGCTCACAACCGTTGGGTGATCGCCTGTTCCTACCTGTTGGCACTGCTGCTGATGGCGCTGCCGCTGAGCCCGCCCAATGGCTGGTTGCGCCCCGAATTTGTGGCCATCCTGGTAATTTACTGGCTGATGGTAATGCCCCAGCAGACCAGCATTATCGTAATCTGGGTGGTGGGCTGCCTGCAGGACCTGCTGGAGGGCGTGGCTCTGGGTCAGCATGCCATGGCGCTGATGGTGGTCGCCTATGTGGGGTTGCTCTCCTACCAGCGTATGCAAAATACCACGGTGTGGCGGCAGATGTTTACCGTATTTGTGGTGCTCGGCCTTCATCAATTGGTCATTAACTGGGTGCACAGCCTGTCGGGTTCAGCAGCGCCCTCGCTGGTATTCCTGTTGCCGGCATTTGTCAGTGCCCTGTTGTGGCCGGTGTTTTACATGTTACTGGAGCGGCTGCGCCGTTACTGGCGAGTCGCCTGAATTGCGCTCAGCGTCCTGTTGTTGGCGCACAGATTGGCTACAATGCGGTCCTGATGATCAAGGATCGTGTTCATGACTTCCCTTTACCTCGCCTCCCAATCCCCCCGGCGCCGTGAATTGCTGGCGCAGATTGGTGTCCATATTGAAACCCTCTCTGTAAACGTGCCCGAGGTGCCTGCTGCCGGTGAGAGTCCGGAGCAGTATGTCTGCCGTCTGGCGCTGGAGAAATCCCGTGCCGGTGTGCTGCGGTTGAGTGAGCTGGGGCTCCCCGGGCGGCCGGTGCTGGGCGCAGACACCATTGGGGTTTGCGCAGGGCGTTTACTGGAAAAACCGGTGGATGAAGAGGACGCGGTTGCCATGCTGATGCTGATGTCCGGCCGCGATCACCTGGTGCATACCGCGGTGGCCCTGTCGAACCCGGGTCAGCAGGAGATCCGCCTGGTCACCACAGAGGTGCGTTTCCGCCCTTTTGATGAAGAGGTGGCCCGACGCTACTGGGCGACCGGCGAGCCTGCCGACAAGGCCGGTGCCTATGGTATACAGGGCCGGGGTGCGGCACTGGTAGAGCACATCAACGGCAGTTACAGTGGGGTAGTGGGGTTGCCGCTGGCCCAGACCTGTGAACTGCTGGATCTATTCGGGGTACCCTATTGGCAGGGCTGACCCATTGGCAGGCCTGAATACCTCAGTGACTGCTGCAGTCGTCCCAAAATAACAAGCGTCAGGTAATCCTGCGGACAGAAAAGAGACTATGAGCGAAGAATTACTGGTCAACGCCTCGCCCACCGAAACCCGTACGGCACTGGTGGAAAACGGTATGTTGCAGGAGGTCTACATTGAGCGCACCCAGCGCAAGGGACATGTAGGCAATATCTATAAAGGCAAGGTGGTGCGGGTACTGCCGGGCATGCAGGCGGCGTTTGTGGATATCGGCCTGGAGCGGGCCGGTTTTATTCACGCCGCCGATATTGCCCCGCTGGGCAAGGATGGTATGGAGGATCGCAGTGCGCCGGTGGAGGATATTCGCGGCGCGGTGCGCGAGGGGCAGGTGCTGGTGGTGCAGGTGGTCAAGGACCCCATTGGCACCAAGGGCGCGCGCCTGACCACTCATTTATCCGTGTCCGGCCGCTATCTCGTCTATATGCCGCAAACCCGCCACATTGGCATCTCCACCCGCATTGAGGATGAGCAGGAGCGCGCGCGCCTGAAAACCCTGGTGGAAGAGCAGGTAGCCGAACTGGAGCAGGAGCCCGAGGCCGGCAAGGCCAATGGCGGCTTTATTATCCGTACGGTTGCCGAGGGCGTGGCGGGGGAAGAGTTGTGCGCTGATATCCCTTTCCTTTACCGCCTCTGGAACGACATTGAGGAGCGCTCCCGCACGGCACCGGCCGGTTCGGTTATTCATGAAGACCTGCCTCTGTTCCTGCGCACGGTGCGTGACCTGATCAAGCCCCACATCGAAAAGGTGCGGGTGGACTCCCGCGAGGTGCACGGCAAGATGGTTCACTTTGCCCGCAAGTACGCCCCCGAAGTGGTGGAAAAAATCGAGCACTATCCCGGTGAGCGGCCGCTGTTTGAACTCTATGGCGTCGAGGAAGAGATCCAGAAGGCCCTGGTGCACAAGGTGCAGCTCAAGTCCGGTGGTTACCTGATCATTGAGCAGACTGAAGCAATGACCACTGTGGACGTCAACACCGGCGCCTTTGTCGGTCACCGCAACCTGGAAGAGACCATCTTCAAAACCAACCTGGAGGCCGCCACCGCCATTGCCCGCCAGCTGCGCCTGCGCAATATCGGCGGCATTATTATTCTCGACTTTATCGACATGAAAGAGTCCGAGCACCAACGCCAGGTGCTGCGTACGCTGGAAAAGATGATGGAGCGGGATCATGCCAAAACCTCCATCACCGGCGTCTCCGAGCTGGGGCTGGTGGAGATGACCCGCAAGCGCACCCGTGAATCCCTCGGGCAGGTGATGTGTGAGCCCTGCCCGGTGTGTCAGGGCCGCGGCTCGCTCAAGTCCGCCGAGACCGTCTGCTACGAGATCTTTCGCGAAATCCTGCGTGAAGCGAGAGCCTACAACAACGAGAAATTCCTGGTACTGGCGTCGCAGGTGGTTATCGACCGGCTGCTGGACGAGGAGTCTTCAAACGTTGCCGACCTGGAAGAGTTCATCAGTTGCACCATTCAGTTTCAGGTGGAAAGCATCTACACCCAGGAACAGTACGACATCATTCTGGTTTAGTGCATGGTGAGGCAAGCGGCCGGTTGGCTGGCGCGAAAATTCTGGGGCACGCTGGCGCTGCTGCTGATTGTGGCGGCGGTGCTGGTGCAGCTGGGCCGGGAGATGGCGCCAAGCCTGACACTTCATCGCGATTATCTGCAGGACTACTTTTCAGAACGCTTATCCTCCCGGGTTGAGCTGGGGGCCCTGCACGCCCGCTGGGAGGGGCTGAAGCCCGAGCTGCTGGTGCGGGATTTCCGGCTGTATAACCCTGCCGGGCAAGCAGTCCTGTCAGCCGAGAGGGTGGAGTTGAGGCTGGATGTGCTGAGCAGTGTCATGAGCCGCCGACTGCGCTTTGCGGAGCTGCGTTTCGGTGGTTTACAGGCCGAATTGCAGCAGGATCAGGAGGGTCGCTGGGGCCTGCCGGGTATTGCGCGGGCCAAGCCGGATAACAATGAGATTGCCGATCCCCTGGATATGTTTCTGGTGGGTCGGGACGTGGAGCTTACCGGAGCCAGGATAGCACTCACCTTTGCAGATGGCTCCCGGCGGGATTTCAGGGCCAACGCCGTGACACTGGAAAATGACGGCGATTTTCACCGCTTTGTCGCTTCCATCGGCCACGAACAGCAACAGAGCGCCAGGTTAATCTTTGAGGGGCATGGCAATCCGCGGCAAGCGGATGAGTTCCGCGGCCGCGGCTATTTGCGTTTACAGGCTTTCCGTACCGCAGGCCTGATGGAGCTGGCGGGCCCGGCCCTGCCGGGGCGCGACTATCTCGGCAGCGGAGCAGTGGATGCCGAGGTGTGGCTCACCATCGAACCGGAGCGCGCCATGGGGCTCTCGGGTCGCTGGGCGTTCACCGTTCCGGATGCTGCAGCCGGAGTTCCTGCAGGTACTACCGGCCTGCCGGGCAAGCTGGCGTCGGAGCTGAGCGGCACCCTGACCCCGGATGGTGATTGGCGGTTTGATCTGCGGCAGCTGCAGATCCATTGGGCTGATGGAGATATGCAGCCCCTGGATGTGTCGCTCAGCGGCGGGCTGCAGGCCGATACTGTGCAACTGGCCGTGCCGGAGCTGGATCTGGGGCGGTTAACCCGTCACCTGGCGAGGGTGCAGTCGCTGCCGGATGTGGCGCACAGGCTATTGGCGGAGCTGGGCATCGCAGGGGTGATGAAGTCGTTGCTGGTAACGCTGCCGGTGTCCCGGCCGGCAGACTTCCGCCTGCAGGCGACTTTGCAGAAGGTGGGCATTGCGTCCTGGAAAGGGGTGCCACAGCTGACCAATGTCACCGGCTATCTCGATACCGGCCTGCTGAGTGGGGCGGTAACGCTCGACAGTGAAGACGGCTTCCTTATGCATTACCCGGGCATCTATGAGCAGCCCTTCCAGTTCGACTACGCGTCCGGCCGGGTGGCCTGGAAAGTGGATAAAGAAGCCAACCAGGTGCTGGTTAACAGCGGTCTGCTGAGCATGCAGGGTGAACTGGGGGATGCCCATGGCTTTTTCTACCTGGATGTCCCGTTTCAACCCCATACCCGTCCGCTGGAGCTGACGCTGCAGATCGGCCTGCGCGACGGCGACGTTGCCAACCATAAGCGGCTGGTGCCGCAGGTGGTTCCGGAGTCTCTGTTGGGCTGGCTCGATGCCGCGCTGCAGGGGGGCAGGGTGTCGTCCGGTGGTTTTGTCATGAACGCCATGTTCGGTGAGGGCGCCAGCCACAGTCGGGCGGTGCAGCTGGCGCTCAACGTTGTCGACGGTGACCTCCACTACCACCCCGATTGGCCGGCAGTCACCAATGCGCATGGATTGGTGCAGGTGGATGACCGTTGGGTGCACGCTGCCATTGATGGTGGGCAGCTGCTGGGTGCGACTGTGCAGAGGGTTGAGGTAGACACCCGTCCCTCGACGGCAGCGACTGGCGGGACTTTGCTGGGAATACGGGGCACTCTTTCGGGGCCGGCGCAAACCGGACTCGATATTCTGGCGGTGCCACCCTTGCGGGAACGTATTGGCGAGGCCATGCAGACGTGGCGGGCGAGCGGGGAAATCGACGCCAGCGTGACGTTGCAGATTCCGCTCTCCGCTGACGAGCAGCAGCTGCAGAAGCAGGATGTGCAGGTGCAACTGCGGGATGTGGACCTCTCAATGGAGGGGCCGGGTCTTGAGTTCAACAGGGTGCGGGGTGACTTGCGCTTTGACAATCGCACCGGCCTGAGCGCCACCTCATTAACGGGCCGCTTTTGGGGGCAGCCGGTGCGAGCTGCCATCAGCAGTCAGTGGCAGGGCGATGTACAAAGTACCCGTGTCGGCTTTTCCGGCACTCTGGATCCGGAACGGCTGATGCGCTGGTCTCGACGGCCGGAGCTCGGATTTGTGTCCGGGCTGACCGATGTGCAGGGCAGCGCTACCATCAGGGCCGGGGAGCCGCTGCAGCTGGCTTTCTCCTCGTCTTTGCAGGGCGCTACCGTGGATCTGCCGGCACCGTTTGGCAAGATGCCAGAGGATTCCCGGGAGCTGACGGTTGCTGTGCCGGTTGATAGCGATGGTTTCCGTATAAACCTGGTGTACGACGAAATTCTCGGTCTGTACTACCAGCATACCGGCACCGAAGACCGCGGGGATATCGCTCTTGGCCATGGGGCAGTGGCACAGTTGCTTGGCCGTGCAAACACGCCTGCGGCTGACGGCTTGAGGGTCAGGGGGACGGTGGATTGGTTTGATGTCCCGAAGTGGTCGGCGGTGCTGGATCGCTATCAGCAATATTCCAGCGTGGGGACGGGAGTGGCGGCGAAGTCCGGTGGCTCAACGGGCGATCTCAAAGTCAGTCTGGATGTACTGCTGCAAACCTTGCACTGGGGGGATGTAGAGCTATCGGGTGTTGCCATCAGTGGTGGTCATGATTATGACCGCTGGAAGATCAATCTGGATGATGAAACGCTCCGCGGCAGTATTACGCTTGCGGATAGCGGTGAACCTATGCTGCTGGATCTGGATTATGTTCGCTGGACCCAGCCGCCATCAACCTCCGGTCCTGTAGAAGAGGGTGCTGCGGTGCGCGATAGTTGGCTGGCCCGGGTTACTGCAGGGCTGAACCCGGAAAGCGTCCCTCCAATCAGCTTTACTGTGCGGGAGATCAGTGTGGATGGGCAGGACTTTGGTGCCTGGAAGGGTGACTTGCGCACCGATGCCAGTGGTTACTACCTCAGCGGTATTGTCGGGAGCGCCCGGGGCTTGCAGGTCAGTGGCCTGGGCGACAGCGGGGCGTTACTCGGCTGGCAGGTGGGTGGTAATACCGCGTTCAGTGGTCTGTTGAGTGGCAGTGACCTGGCGGAGATAGCCAAAGCGTGGCGCATGCCGGTTACCTTTGATGCCGCAGAGGGCGCGGCCGGTATCGACCTGAACTGGCCGGGCGACCCACTGCAATTCTCGCTGCCCGACAGTCAGGGGCGCATGGATTTCAACATCCGCAAAGGGCGCTTCTTTAAAACTACCGGCCAGGCCAGTGATGCCTTCCTCAGGCTGGTAGGGCTGTTTAACTTCGACAATTGGGTGCGTCGCCTGCAGCTGGACTTCTCCGATGTCTATAAGTCCGGTACCCCCTTCGATAGCGTCAGTGGCGAGCTGCAACTTGAGCGAGGCATGCTGAACCTGTCGTCACCGATAGAGGTGACCAACAGCTCGTCGCGACTGCAAATGGGCGGCCAGGTGAATCTGCGCGAAGAGACCCTGGATGCTTCACTGGTGGCCACTCTGCCGGTCGGGGGGAACGCTACACTGCTTACCGCCATGGCCGCCGGATTGCCGGCCGCGGCAGGTGTGTACCTGATCAGCAAGCTGTTCGCCAAGCAGGTAGACCGGGTCGCCAGTGTCAGCTATCGCATCACTGGCGAATGGAGTGACCCTGAAATCCGCTTTGATCGCCTGTTCGATAACCGCTCTGCGGAAAAGGCGGCGGAGGCCAGTCGGGAGCAGGGTAACGGTTCCCGTTGATTAATTGGTAATTAATGGGGCGCGAATATGGCGTTGCCGCGCCTTGAAATCACGGCTTGCTGGCCTATAGTAAAAGTGAAGGCTTCCGGCGGGTGTTCTATCCCGTAGAGTCTGGTTCCGACCTTGCGCCGACCTTGCAGAAGGTTCGCGGCAAGCGCCTCAGAAAAATGATCTTCTTTGCAGAACCTCATTGACCAGCCGACCCCGGATAGGCATAATGCGCCTCCCTTCAGATGAGGCGGCTTCTTCCCAGCAATATCAACGGGTTAGGGCTGCATTCTCGGATCTCGATGAGGTTCAGAAAAGATTGTTTGAAGGGGGTTGCGCAGCGCAAATTGATGCGTATAATGCGCGCCTCCT
>NZ_WVVW01000016.1 GCF_009857815.1 Pseudomaricurvus sp. HS19
GGCCTGGCTGCATTTTGATGCGGCGACTGCGACCTTCAGTGGTACACCTGCCAATGGTGATGTGGGCACCACGCAAGTGACGGTAATTGCCACCGACAGGCATGGTGCCCAGGTCAGTACCACCTTCGATCTGACGGTTCATAACGTCAATGACGCGCCGACTTTAACCCGTGCGGTAACCGATCAGGTCATCGACGAGCACAGCGCCTTCAGCTGCACAGTGCCACCGGACACCTTCACCGATATCGATAGCGGCGACACACTGACACTATCGACCGGCACCTTGCCAGCCTGGCTGAGCTTTGATGCCTCTACCGGCACCTTTACCGGCACACCCGGTAATGGCGATCTCGGCACCACGCAAGTCACTGTGACGGCGACCGACAGTGCGGGTGCGCAAGTCAGTACCACCTTTGACCTGACGGTCAACAACGTCAACGATCCGCCGGTGCTGGCGCCGGTCAGTCACACCGCGGACGAAGGCAGTACCACCTTCTTTGGTAGCCTGACGGCAACCGATCCCGACGCCGGTGAGACGTTTACTTATAGCACGAATACTGGCGCGCCGGGGTTCAATCTAAATCGCGACGGAACCTATAGTTTTGATCCGTCCAACGGTACCTATAATCACCTGGCGGCGGGTCAGCAGCAGGATATCCTGATTCCGATCACGGTCATGGACAGCCATGGTGGTGTGGGTGTTGGTCAGGTGCAGATAAAGTTAATTGGAACGGACGATGCGCCGAAGGTTGCCGGACATACGCAGGTTTCATTGGCGGAAGATGCCCGGGCGTACACCAGTCAGTTGAGCTTTTTTGATCCGGATTCGCAAAACAGCGTTGAGTATACGACGACCGCGCATGTACCGGGATTTACCCTCAATGCGGATGGCAGCTGGGTTTTCGATCCTTCCGATGCGGCTTATCAATCGCTGGCGGAAGGTGAGCCTAAAACCTTGGTTATTCCGGTTACGGTAACCGATAGCACGGGGGTGGGTTCTACCAGCAGTAATGCGATTACCATCGAGCTGACGGGTACCAACGACGCACCCGTGGTAAGCCACGTCATTACGGCGCCGGCAGCGCATGAAGGCGCAGCCTTCAGCTTTGGCATGCCGGCGGATACGTTTGCCGATGTCGACAGCGGCGATACGCTGACCCTGTCCACCGGCACCTTGCCGGCCTGGCTGAGTTTTGATGCGGCGACCGGGACTTTCAGTGGTACACCGGACAATGGCGATGTGGGCACCACACAAGTAACTGTGACGGCCACCGACAGCCACGGGGCGCAAACGACTACCACCTTTGATCTGACAGTTAATAACGTCAATGACGCACCGACGCTGAACCCCATCAGCAGTGTTTCAGTACAAGAAGATGGTATTCGCGCCCTGGGAACCATTACCGCGCAGGATGCGGATGCCGGCGACCACCTGACCTACTCGATTGCCAATCCGGTGGATGGACTGGTTTTCAACGCCGACGGAAATTGGCAGTTTGATCCCTCTCACGCCACATACCAGTCGCTAACAGATGGTCAGGTACAGACACTTACGATTCCTGTCACCGTAACGGATGCTGCTGGTGCTACCGACACCCAAAATCTGGTGATTAGCATTACCGGGACCGATGACCGCCCCGTATTCAGTGGGGCGGTGGGCGGTTCGGTGACCGAAGACACCGCCATCAGCACCGGCGGCCATCTGGTGGTCAGTGACACCGATAGTGGTGAATCAGCGATTGTTCCGCAAACCAATGTCGCCACCCAGTACGGGACGTTCAGCATTGATGCGGATGGCAATTGGCAATACCAGGCTAACAATAATGACCCGGTGGTTCAGAACCTGAATGCCGGCGACTCGTTGAAAGATACCATTCGTGTTGTGACAGCGGGTGGTGATCACGTGGATATCTCAATCGTAATTGATGGCGCTGATGAGGCGGCTTCCAATCCGGTGGTGACCGCTCAGCACGTGGTGGGCAACAGCTTTGTTATTCAGTCGACAGATAGCTCCGGGGGCTTTGCGCTGGATCAGTTCAGTGGCGCTACCATGACCTACTCCGGTGGTACAGCGGCTATTGATCCTGCCACAGGTATGGTGCAGATCTCACCCACCATGACCGGCAACCCTCATGATGCCCACTATGGTGAATTTGAAATTTATCAGCACGGCGTACATGTGGCTGATGTGCATGTCACCAGCTGGAATCACGCGCACACGCCGTCGCAGATTGAAATTATTCCAATTGTGAGTCCGGCACCACCACCTCCACCGCCGCCCACAGCGCGAATGGTGGATGTCAGTTCGACAGATGCCTTTGTGTCGGCGGATCAGCCTGATATTGATGATGCAGGCGATTTCGTGGTCTTGCACGGTGTAGCGACAGACGATGATTCTGCGTCACAGTTGCACGCTCAACTCCAGGGGGACCTTGCTGCCAACGGGGAAGAGGCCACACCGGCGACTGATCACGATACAGCGACCGTAGACCTCACTGCCGGGGGAGATGACTCGCTGGTTGCAGATCAGGATACATCCATTAGCGGAAGTGCGCCGGATCATGATGCCCTGGCGGCGGCGCCCCCGGAGAACGTGGAGGGCTCGGGCAATGATTACCTCGATCTGTTCAAGGGTGCCGGGGCAGAAATGCACGACTCTGTGGCGGCTTCTACGGGTCCCGATGAAACCTTCGGTGACAGTCTGGTGGATGTGTTCACCAGCCACGGTGCTGTGATGGATGATCACTCGGCGGTGATTGGCGGGATGGACCCTGCGGCGCTGGCGGACTTTCTCGACCAACAGGACCAGGCCGCCAATCCGCAGGACGACTCCCACACCGCGGTCATATCACCGGACGATGTTGCTGCGGGGCTCGACCCCTTGCTGGATGACCCGACATTGACACCAGACCATACTCATCATCAGTAGAGAATAGCAGCGGAAGGGCATTACCACAGTCGCAGTGACGCTGCTGCTGTGGTTGGTGTCCCGTAAATACCAAAGGCTAATACAAAGGAAATCCATGGCATGAGGCCAGTGTCGTTACGCGTTCATCTTGTGGTGGCATTCACCGCGTTGGTGGTGGTGGTTGGGGGATTAATTGGTTGGGAGTCACAACTGCGCACACGGGCGATTCTGAAAGAGTCGACCCATACGCTGATTGATGCCATCAGTGTGCAGGTGCAAAGCAGGATGACGGCACGCCAGCAGCGCTCCGAGATCTCACTGGCGCTGCTGACACAGACGCCGGAAATGGGATCGCTGGACAGCGCCATGAAGTTGCAGTCACTGAAACTGCTGCGGGCTGTTCTGCAGCAGTTGCCATCGGCGGTATCCGTCTACAACGGGTACGAGAACGGTGATTACCTGTTGTTGCGGCGTCTTCATCGGGATCACGACAAATTTGCAGCGCCCGCTGCCGCGGTTTACACGCTGCAGGTCATAGAGCGGGACAAGGGCGAGGCCTGGTTCCTGCACATGGATGCCGACTTGCAACCGGTGCTGTGGGTGGATCGACCCCAGGCGCTGGATTTCGACCCCAGACTGCGTCCCTGGTATCGGGATGCCCTGCGCCAGCAGGGCGCCATCAGTACAGCACCCTATACGTTCTTCACCAGCGGTGAAACCGGCTTCTCCGTCGCGCAACAGTTTGCCGACCGCGGCGCAGTAGTGGGTGTGGATTTGCGCCTGAGTGACCTCAGTGCCATGTTGGGGAATTTGCGTCCACAGCCCGAAGCGCGGCTGGCATTGGTGGACAGGACAGGCCGTGTGCTGGTGTCGGATCAGCCGGATAGCCATCAGGCTGCCGCGCCCTTTGCGGTGTTGCTCAGTGGCGCCGTGCAGCCAGTGCGTGGTGCGGAAGTGATGGTGAACGATGAATCCTGGCAGGCCAGCATTACACCTCTGGCCAACAGCAGCGAAATTTACCTGGTTACGATGTTGCCGGAGGCCAGTGTCTTGCAGGATGCCTGGAAGATGCTGCAGGACCAGCTGCTGCTGACTGCCGCCTTGCTGGTGTTGGGCTTATTGCTGGGTATCTGGTTCTCTAGCAGGCTTTCCAACGCGCTGGTGCAACTGACTAATCATTTCAACGCTGTGCGACAATTTGATTTCTCGGAGAAATCTCCGGTTCCAAGCCGTATCACCGAGGTCTACCGACTCGGAAAAAGCTTTGAGCAGTTGCGCCAGACCATTGCCCGTTTCCTGGATGTGACGGCCCATGTCGCCAGTGCCGGCAAGCTGGAAGAGCTGCTGCCGGAACTGCTGGAAAGCACAATGGAGGCGTCGCGTGCCGAGGCGGGCATTCTTTATATGTTTGAAAGCGACGGTGCCCGCCTGCACCCGGCGGTGGCCCGTCAGGAGGGCGCGGCGCGGGGTCGTGAGGGGTTGCTGGTGCTGGGTACGGAAGCAGGCTCCGTACACCTTGCGGACGCGCTGCGACAGGGTACGCCCCTCAGTGGTCACCTCAGTACCAAAGCTCTCCAGCACAGCACCGGTATGCAGCTGGCGGGGGAACAGATCTGGCACCTGGGCGTACCGCTCATCAATCGCCAGGGCGATAAGCTGGGTTTGTTGCTGCTGTTGAGCAACAGACCCTTTGACGAAGCGCGCAGCCGATTTGTCGAGTATTTGTCGGGCTTTGCCAGTGTCACCCTGGAGACCCGCGAACTGATTGCCGCACAGAAAGCGCTGTTCGATTCCTTTGTCAAACTGATCGCCCATGCGATCGACACCAAAAGTCCCTACACCGGCGGCCACTGCATGCGGGTGCCACAGATCACCCGCCTGCTGGCGGAAGCTGCCTGCGCCGAAACCGAGGGGCCGTTTGCCGATTTCTCTCTGTCCGAAGATGAGTGGGAGGCGGTAGAGCTGGCGGCGTGGCTGCACGACTGCGGCAAGGTCACCACGCCGGAGTTTGTGGTGGACAAGGCCACGCGCCTGGAAACCCTGCACGACCGTATTCATGAAATACGCACCCGTTTCGAAGTGCTGAAGCGCGAGCGCGAAGTGACCTGCTGGCAGGCCATTGCTGATGGTGCCGACCGCCAACAGGCACTGGCGGGTCTGATGAGCGAGTGGCAACAACTGGATGACGACTTTGCCTTTGTGGCGGAGTGCAACAGCGGCGATACCTTCATGTCGGAGGAGCGCCTGCAGCGGCTGCAACAGATTGCTGATACCCGCTGGACCCGCACCCTCAGTGATCGCCTGGGGTTGGGGCCGGATGAGGCGCGGCGGCTGGTGGATGTGCCTGAAGCAGGACTGCCGGTGCAGGAGCCGCTGCTGCAGGACCGGCCCGATCACCGCATCGAACACCTGCAGCCCGTTGTCTATCCGCCGGAGCTGGGTATTACCCTGCAACCGCAGGCGCTGCTGTACGATCGCGGCGAGCTGAAGAACCTGTCGGTGACCCGTGGCACCCTCACCGAGGAAGAACGTTTCAAGATTAACGAGCACATCATCCAGACCCTGATCATGCTCTCCAGGTTGCCATTCCCAAAACACCTGCAGCAGGTGCCGGAGATGGCCGCCGGTCATCACGAGCGTATGGACGGGCGCGGTTATCCCCGCAGCCTGCACGGTGGTGACATGAGTGTGGTGGCGCGGATGCTGGCAGTGGCGGACATCTACGAGGCACTGACCGCCAGCGATCGCCCCTACAAGGGGGCGAAGCCGCCGGAGGTGGCATTGGCCATCATGCGCGATATGAGCGCCAGCGGGCACATTGATGCTGAATTGATGGCGCTGTTCGAGCGCGCAGGAATAGCCGGGCTGTATCAGGCTGACAGTTAATGCCTGAACCGCAGATTCACCGGGCTTTGATAGTTTCTGCGATAGTTTCTGCCGCCAGGGTGACACCCAGGGTATGGGCGCTGCCCGGCGACAGGGTGACGCAATCTTCCAGGGCGTTGGCGGTTTCCAGGCACATCATGCTCAGGTAGTCGTCATCGGCGAAGTCTGACAGGCGCTTGGCTTTTTCAGTCCAGGGGTTCCACACCACCGTGGTCTGGCTACCGGTGCTGGTGAGGGTGAGCTGGCGTTGCCACGTTGGGTCTTTGAGGGTGATGGTCTGCGGGCAGTCGAGATAGATACGATCGGTTTCACCGGCCACTTCAATACTGCCTTGCTGGGTTTCTGTGGACCACTCTTTAAGTGTGTCGATATAGGCACAGTCACCCAGTCCCTCGACAGCGATATCGCGCACATCACTCACTGCCAGGTAGGTGTGCAGGGCGGCAGAGAGGTTAATGTCACCGTCGCTGCGATTGATCATCACCAGCTGGCAGCTGAGGCTGCTACCCACCACCAGCTCCAGTTGCAGATCGCATGGCGGACACTGGTTTGCTGTCAGTGCGGTCTGTGGCAGGGACAGGCGCAGTCGTGTCTCTGCATCCGAAAGGCACTCTACTTCATCCAGTTGCCACATGGCCTTGCGCACAAAGCCGTGGGGACTGTCGCTGCTGAACTGGGCCTTCACCGCCTCCGGGTTGCGTTGCAGATCGCCGAACCAGGGCCAGCACACAGGGATGCCACCGCGCAGGGGCGTGCCGTCCAGATAGCGGTTCTCCTCACCCAGCCACAGCACCGGCCGCTCCCCGGCCGGTGTGTATTCAGCCACTTGCGCGCCCTGCAGGAAGACAGTGGCTTTTCCCCCCTTGTTATGCACGGCGATGGCCACCAGCTCTTTCTGCAACTCAATGGTAATACCGGGTAGTTGGCCGAAGCGGGCATAGAGTTGTTGCAGTTGGTCGGCCAGCGACATAAGCGGGGCTCCTGTTGGGTGGGGGCGGAAATTGGGGGGCGGTTTTCCGGCCACCTTACCCGAAGTTAAGGTGGCGGGGAACTGCCCGGGCCTGCAGCAAGCTGTTGCCGTGACACTTACCCCATAGTGGGTACCCCTTCCTGAGAATTGGTTAATTTGCTGATGGAAATATTATTTCCCTATAGGAAATTACTTATCGAAACCACATTCCCCGGACAACTGCAGGAGGTTACATGCACACCGAGGCAGAACAGGATGCGGAGCCCGTTCTCGGGTACGAGGTGAAAAGTCGGCCGGTCTACCCGCCGGTGCAGAAAAACAGCCGCGCCAAATACCACCTGTTTGTCTGTCAGGGCGATATGCCTGAAGCCATGGCCTCGGTGGTGGAGGCCTGTGAAGCGGTGGGACACCGGCTGATTGAGGCGTCGGATCCCGTGACTGCGGTGCAGCAGCTGCAGCAGGTGACCCCGGAGTTGCCCCTGGCCACCTGCGCCTACGTGGCAGGGGATGAGGCCTTTATCTGGACCGTTGCGGAAGCGCTGGGTGCGGCGGGCATGATCCCGGAGCAAATACAGCCTTTTGCACCGGCGGACCGATCCCGCCATGTGTTCTGTTGTCACTGCTACCACATCACCAGTGGCGTGACACACACGCCAGCGGCCTGTGCAGGCTGCCAGCGACTGCTGGCGGTCACCGATCATTTTTCCCGCAAGTTGGCTGCCTACCGAGGCATTCAGATTAACGCCGAAGACCCGGCGGACATTCCGGAACCGATGGAGCTGAAGTGATGAGTGTTGATCCGATTACCGTCAAGGTCACCCGCATCCACCAGGTGGCGCCTGCCATTCGCGAATTCACCCTCACACCGGTGACAACGGCGCTGTCGGCCTTCTCGCCCGGTTCCCATGTGGTGGTGTCGATGCAGGGGACGGATAAATGCTTCAAAAATGCCTATTCGTTGTTAAGCGATCCGCGGGATAGCGGTGCCTATCGCATTGCCGTGCTGTTGCAGAAGCAGTCCCGTGGCGGTTCACGCTTTATGCACGAGCAGGTGCGTGAAGGGGATGAGCTCACCATCACCCCGCCTGCCAATCTGTTCGCCCCCCTGTGGGAGGCCCGCAAGCATGTGTTGATTGCCGGCGGGGTGGGCATCACGCCGTTTCTCTCCTACCTGCCGGAGCTGCAGCGTCGCCATGCCGACTTCGAACTGCACCACCTGTTCAAGGGCGATTACAACGGCGCTTACTGCGCGGAGCTGGCGGAGCAATTGGGCGAGCGCTACTTCGACTACGACTCCACGGCCGGGCGCAAATGCGACCTGGCGCAGCTGGTCAACGGTCGCCCCCTCGGAACCCACTTCTATGTCTGCGGCCCGCTGTCCCTGATTGAGGCGGTGCAGGCTGAAGCCCTGGTGGCGGGTGTGCCTGACAGCCTGATTCATTATGAAGAGTTTTCGACGCCGCAACCGGGGGCACCGTTTGAGGTTGAGCTCAAGGCCAGTGGCCGCGTGGTACCGGTGGCCTCGGAAGAGAGCATGCTGGAAGCCCTGGAGGCCGCCGGTGTGGCGGTACCCAATCTCTGCCGCGGCGGTGTCTGTGGCCAGTGTGCCTGTGCGGTAGCGGACGGCGAGCCGGAGCACCGGGACAATTTTCTGTCAGCCAGTGAAAAGCGCTCGGGCAAGCTGGTGATGCCCTGTGTCTCGCGCGCCAAAGGCCCGCGGCTGGTTATCGATATTGAGGAGTAAACGATGCGAGTAGCACCGAAAGAGATTCAGACATTTCGCGACGACTTTACCTACAGCAACAGCCCCCAGGCGATTGAGCGTTTTCCCTTTCCATTTCCCACCGATGAGTACCGTTACTCGGTGAATATCGAGCCACACCTGCCCAAGGGTGGAGAGGGCTCGGCCTATGAAAAATTCCTCGATATCGACGAGCACTATCTGTCGGAGATGGTAGAGCGGGACCTGGTACTGAAAGCCATGCCCGATCGCTGCCTGTCCATGCCGCACATGGATCTGGCGTGTTGGGACATGATTGAGCGCTGCATGGTCTCACTGGCGGAGGACTATCCGGACTATTTCAGGCTGGAGCGTAACGGCGATCACTGGACCTGGGACAACCGCCTGCTCAACCAGAAGGACAGTTTTGTCTTCGGTGACAGCAGTAGCCTGCCGCTGCCTCCGCTGGAGTACATTGGCCGTCAGCTGCAGGGGGATTTTGCCATTCTCGACCAGCGCGACGGCGACCTGTTTATGGATGCCGGTATTGTCACCTGTCCGGCAGACTGGTCCATCGCCTTTGATCAGGGCATGAGTTTTGCCGAGTGGCATGGCCCGGTGCCCATGGCGCATCAGGAAGGCGTGTTTGAGCGAGCCCTGAAGTACCTGACTGCCATTCAGGTAGGCAAACCGGTGCGTCGCCTTAACTGGACCCTCACCATCAATGCCCGCATGGACACATCGCCCGAGACCTATCACGAGTGGGGCTGTGACCGCACCACGGTTACCCCGGAAAACATTGCCGGGAAAGTTTACCTGCGGGTGGAGTTGCAGGTTCTGGATCGCATGCCGCGCAGTAATGCGCTGATGTTCAGTATTCGCACCTACCTGATGAGCCTGGAGGATATCTGCACCAACCCGGAATGGGCGCGCCGCCTGCACCGGGTGATGAAGACCTTGCCGGAGCCTCTGATTGAGTACAAGGGCCTCAGTCGCTACCACGATATGCTGGTGCAACACCTGTCGCAGTTCGACCGGGCCAACTGATCATCCCCTTCACGCGGGCGTTTGTCTCCGGGGCAGCGCCCGTATTTTTTGTCTGTAGGAAATGCACTATCAACAAGTGTGCTTCCCGTCAGCACAGACGAACGTTTTTCGAACGCTGAATTATTTAATGCCATTGCAGACAGGAGCGAAATTGTGGGCTGGATCTATCTGTTGATCGCCGGGTTGCTGGAGTGTTGCTGGGCTGTTGGCCTTAAGTACAGCGATGGCTTCACCAAACTCTGGCCATCGGCAATTACCATTATTTTGATTGTCTTTAGCCTGACTCTGTTGTCGCTGGCCATGCGCACCATTCCGGTTGGAACAGCCTACGCCGTTTGGTCAGGTATCGGTGCGGCGATGCTGGCGGTGTATGGCATCGCGTTTATGGGGGAGCCTGTGAATGTGGTGCGGGTGGCTTGTATTCTGATGATTATTGCCAGTGTGGCGGGGCTTAAGTATTTTGCTTGAGTGGGCGGCTGAATCAAGCAAGTTGGTTTCCAAAGGTTTGGTGGTTGGGTAAAAGATCGCGCGGGGGACCGCGCTCCTACAGGGTGCAAACTGATTTTTGTAGGAGCCCAGTGGCCCAGACCATCCTCTCTTCCAGCTGTGCTGGAATTCACCTTATCCTCTGGGGGATCTCTTGCACCTCACTGCAGAGTGCAACCAAAACCCTGCATTGACCGCGAACCCGTCACACGTAATCTCAACTCAACTTAATAACGAAGTGCTTGTAAACGGTCTTCCTGATTTCCCACGTCCCCGTAAACCCATCTTCCAGCATTGCCGCATCCCCCGGGCCAAAGGTCTGTGGTTCACCACCATCCGGTGTGATCACCACCTCACCCTCTATAAGGTGAATAAACTCCCAGGTGTTGTAGGTGGCCCGGTAGGTACCTGGTGTAGCTTGCCAGCAACCGGTAATCAGGGAGCCGTCAGGGCTTTTGTATTCGATCCAGGTTTTCATGGTGGGGGCGCCGTCGATCACTTCCCAGCCTTCCAGGTCGGTTTCAATGGGAGCAGCAGTCTGGTCAATCAGTTTGGTCAAGGTATTCACAGTGGTATTCCTCTAAGGAGCAGCCCCGGCGAAGTGCCGGGGCTGTTGATGGATAAAATCGGTGTGTAACGGCTTCAGCCAGCGCGGGAGATTTCACTCTTGTCCGTCAGGTAGGCCTCCAGCGAATCGTCCAGCGCATCAATCCACGGTGTGTGGTGTGGTGGTGATGGCGTGCCGGTCATCAGTGAGGGGAAGGAGTAGTCACGGAAGGTCATGATGTTCTCCTTCTTGTGCTTCTTCCATTTGAGGAAGGTGGCGTTGACGGCGGGAATGTCGAAGCTGGGATAGTCGGTGGCGTCGATGAGGTGCTGGATGTAATCGCCCTGGTAGGTGTACATCTCCTCGGCGGTTTCCAGCTGCAGCTCGCGCTCGCGCCAGGCAAGACTGTCGGCGGTCATCTCCTCTTTGGAGGGCAACGGGATACGACCGAGGATGATGTCCCGGGTGTACCAGGCCTGGGCATCAAACATATTGAAGCTGTACCACTGGTCCTGCATGCCGATGTAGAACAGTTTGGGGTTGGGCTCAAACGCCACGCCCTTGTAGAGGTCCAGCGGCCACAGGCGGTTGTTGGTTTTCAGGCGCAGTTCGTCCGGCAGGAAGGGGAAGTGGTGCAGGTAGCCGGTGCAGAGAATGATGGCGTCCACCTTGCGGGAACTGCCGTCGGCGAAGTAGGCGGTGTCGGTGTCCACCCGCTCCAGGCAGGGTTTCTCTTCCCAGTTGGCCGGCCACTTGTAGCCCATGGGGGCGCTGCGGTAACAGCTGATGAGGCTGCGGGCGCCGTACTTGTAACATTGTGAGCCAATATCTTCGGCGGAGTAACTGGCGCCTACCACCAGTACATCCTTGTCCTTGAACTCCAGCGCATCGCGGAAGTCGTGGGCGTGGAGGATGCGACCACCGAAACGCTCAAAGCCTTCGAACTCCGGCACATTGGGTGTGGAGAAGTGGCCGGAGGCACAGACCACGTAATCGAAAGTTTCGCTGTAGATGGTGTCGGTGCAGTGATCCTGAACGGTAACGGTGAAGAGGCCGCTGGCCTCGTCAAAGCTCACGTTGCGCACAGCGGTATTAAAGCGGATGTAATCCCGCACACCGGCCTTTTCCACCCGGCCCTTGATGTAATCCCACAACACCTCTCTTGGCGGGTAGGAGGCGATGGGCTTGCCAAAGTGTTCGTCGAAGGTGTAGTCGGCGAACTCCAGACACTCTTTAGGTCCGTTGGACCAGAGGTAGCGGTACATGCTGCTGTGGACCGGCTCGCCATTCTCGTCCAGTCCGGTGCGCCAGGTGTAGTTCCACTGGCCGCCCCAATCCTGTTGTTTCTCAAAGCAGACCAGTTCGGGAATGTCAGCGCCCTTGGCCTCAGCCGACTGGAACGCTCGCAGTTGCGCCAGACCGCTGGGGCCGGCACCGATGATTGCAACGCGGGTTGTCATGGGTCTCTCCATTTCAGTTGTGCCGTGCAGGCGTGTGACGCAGCCTGTTGGCAATGCGGTTTGACTGTGATGAGACCTAAATTAAAACGCCCGGGCGATCAGAAAAATTCCCATGAAGGGGTAAACAGGAGGGGGTAATTGGGGGGTAGTGTTCAGGACGCTGCGCTACAGGACGCTTCGCTACCAGGAAAGGCAAAAACATAATGCTGTAGAACCTGGAACCTGTAGCAACGCGTCCTGTAGCGATAGCGTCCTGGAACCTGTAGCGAAGCGTCCTCGCCTAATTACACTGCAGGATAACGCCTTCTACCCCCAACACCATCCCGCTGGAGGAGTAGAGCCCGCGCCCTTTGTCCCGCACGCGAATCTCTTCGCCACAGGCTTTGGTGAGGCGGTAATGGAGGTCGAAGGTATCCTGGTTTTGCAGGGCAACCTGTACCTGCTCCCAGACATTGTCTGCGTCGTCCGGGTGGATCATGGAGCCCAATGAGATGTGCGACTGGTTGAGCAGGCTCTCGGCGCTGTGGCCGGTGAGCAGTTCACAGCCACTGCTGACGTACTCCATGGTCCAGCTGTGGTTATTGCGGGAGCGGTAGAGCATGGCGGGCAGGCGATCCACCAGGCTCTGCAGGCTGCGGTGGCTGGCGGTGCGGACCTGTTCGTTGCGCACTTGCGGAGTAATGTCGCAGAGGGTGGCGGAGAGCGGGTAGAAACTGTCGTCGCGCATGGATTGCAGGCGCATCTCGCACCAGCGGATTTCGCCGCTGGCGTGCAGCAGGCGGAACCAGATCAGCTGGCTGCCACCCTCTGCCAGCTGCTCCAGTACCTGTTGCCAGTTGCCCAGGTCTTCCGGGTGGAGAAAGTCGGTGAAACACTGCTCCAGCGAGGCCTCCACGGCAAAGCCGGTGGTTTTCTCCCAGCACTGATTGACGGCGAGAATGCGATGCCGGTCGTCGATGGCAATCACCACATCGTTGAGACTGTTCAGCAGTTGCCACAGTTGTGACTCGGTGGGCTGTGCCGGGGCCGGTTTCAGGGCCCGCTTGAGTATCTCCATTGCGGCTCCTCTCAGCTCAGTAACTCTTCCGACAGATTCTTGTGTGCCCAGGCGGCCAGCTCAAGACGTGAGTGCATGTTGAGCTTGCGCAGCAGGTTTTTCACATACACCTTAACGGTACCGTCACTGATACCCAGTTCGCGGGCGATCAGCTTGTTGTTCAGCCCGCGGGCAATCAGCGACAGTGTTTCGCGCTCACGCTCGGTCATGTCATCCAGCGCTGCGTGATGATGACTGGCTTGCTGTGTGTGGTTTTCCCGTATGTGGGTAGCCAGCGAAGTGATGGCATCCACATTGAGCGCGACCTTGCCTTCTGCCACCGCCAGCAGGTGATCGAGGATATCGTCCGGCGGTGTGTCCTTTTGCAGGTAACCGTTGGCCCCGAAGCGCAGCGCCTCCAGCAGTTTGTCCTGATCGGTACAGGCGGTAATGATGATGATCTTCAGCTGGTCGTCACATTCGCGGATCTGCTTCAGCAGCTCCAGCCCTGATTTCTCCGGCATCTGCAGATCCAGCAGGAGGATGTCCGGGTAGACGTCTTCCAGGTTATCCAGCAGGGCAAAGGCGTTGTCGTACTCCGCCACCACCCGCATCTCGTCGCTGTCATTAAGCAGTTCGACCACGCCGCGGCGAAACAGGGGGTGGTCATCGACGACCACCACCGAGAGGGGGTTGCTGTGCATTGTCTGTCGCTCCCGGCTATTCGCCGATTCAGTGATCCAGGTCCAGCTGCAGGCACACGCTGGTGCCTCCCGCTGGCCGTGGAGTGATGTTGAGTGTGCCGCCGATACGCTCGGCTCGTTCGCGCATAATCTGCAGGCCGAAGCTGTCGGGTCGTGCTGCCTGTGGGTCGATGCCGGTACCGTTGTCTTCAATGGTGGCCTGCAGCAGTTTGCCCTGCAGGCTCAGGGTGACCCGTGCGTGTGTGGCATGGGAGTGACGCACCACGTTACTGAGGCTCTCGCGGATAATGTAGAGCGCCTGCAGGGTTTGTTGCGGGCTCAGCAGATTGCGCTGCAGACGGTTGTCCAGTTCGAAGACGATGGCAGACTGTTGCTCAAATTCACGGATGGAATTGATCACCCCCTGGGACAGGCTTTCGCTCTGCTGTGTCAGGCGCGCGGTGGTAATCAGCTCCCGGGTCTGGCGGTAAGCACAATGGGTGCAGCTGGCCAGCTCTTCGGTGATGGCTTGCAGGGCCGCATACTCCTCCGCCTGACACTGCTTGTGCAGGCGCGCGCTCTTCAGTCGCAGGTAGCCCAGGATCTGTGCCAGCGAGTCGTGTAGTTCTGCCGCGTAGATTGCGCGTTCGGCTTGCAGCGCCTCCCGCACCTTCTCCTCCCGTTGAACCCAGGCCTCTATCCCTTGCTGCAGGCAGCGCTCCAGATCGCAGGTGCGCCAGTTGAGCTGTTCCAGCGCGGGGATCTCACCCTCAAAGGCAAACAACAGCCAGAAGCGCTGCTGCTCGCTGTGTGCCAGCTCCCTGGCGATCACCTGCCACTGATGAGCGCCGTCTGTAATGCGCAGGGGAGGGGATGAGGAGCCCCGGTTGGAGCTTAACTGACGGTGCAACGCGGCTATATAGGAAGAAGCGGGTTTGCTCTGCTGGCCGTGATGCAGGATGGATTCGCCGTGGTTGGGGTGGCTGAGCAGGATCTGGATGCTGCCAGGGTGGTGCGGCAGGCGGCTGTTGAGCACTGGCTGCAGCTGTTGCAGGACAGCCGGCAGCTCTTCGCTGATGCGCTCGGCAGTGGCCAGTTGCAGCGCCAGCCGACCGTAATCGACCTCCGCGACAGATTCCCGCGCTACGGACTTGCGTCTCCCCGGGCTCCAGTGCCAGCCGGGTAACCATTGTTTCAGCTTTGTGCCCACTTACCCCGTCCTTTTATCCGGTCTGCTTGTTTCCGGTCAGCGTTGTTCCGCAGTGAAGGTGTTCAGCAAAGTGTATGAGGTGCTGGTCGGCGGCCGCTGCACGGTGCGCTGACCAGCGCGTTCGATCATCGGAACAGAGCACTATCCATGCCATTTCCCCTGCCGGGTGAGCCTTATCCCCAACGGAGTACTCACAGTGGAGGATTGTCCCAATAATACTGATGGTAAATATTTATGCTCAGCAAGAATAGTTTTCCCGGCCGCCAATCCGGCTGACAGGTCCCCCGCCACTTGCAAGCGCGGGGCACTTAAATGAGACAGGCGGGCTAGGGTTGCACCAACAGAGAGCGGGCCCAGGGCTACAGGCGCCGCCAACGAAACGGATCAGGGCTATGCAGGAATTGAGCAGCACAGACCAGTCAGAGAGCGGCTACTTCAATCTGCAGGTGGCGGCCGGGGGTCGTCGTTACCGCCTGGGCGGGCAGCAGGCACTGCGGTTGTCGCTGGCAGCGGGAGACCAGCTGTTGCTGCAGGGCGGCGATGGTGAGCAGGTGTGTGAACTGCTGGCGCTGGACAGCGATGGCAGGACGGTACCGCACCTGCTGGGCGGGCGCAGGCCAGAGCCATCGGTGGGCCTGCGGGCGCAGCTGGCGGGCGAGGGCAGCGCCGCCCGGCGCCTGTATGCCCAGCTGCAGGAGTGGGGCGTGGTCGACGCACAGCTGGATGCGGTGGTGCGTATCGCAACGGCTGAGGCCGTCACGCTGCAAGCCCAGGGGGAGCTGATATTGATCATCGCCGCCGCTGGCGCCGATATGACAGTGGATCAGCAGTCACCAGTAACGGACGTAGAGCTGACGCTGACGCCGGCCAGTCCACAGCAGGAGTATTTGCCCGAGCCTCTGGCCCCGGTACAGAGTGAGCTGCGGGTGAAGCGTGCCACGGCCCGCACCTACGAGGTCAAGGCGGGGGAGTGGATCCAGATTATCGATGTGGCGGGCAAGCAGTGTTCGGATTTTCTCGCCTTTGACCGCCAGGCGCTGGAGCAGGGCCAGGAAGTCGGGCTGGATGCATTGGCAACCCGCACAGTGCTGGGCCACAGCAACCCGGCACCGGGGTTATGGTCGCGCTTTCTTGGCAGTGATATGGCGTCGTTGGTGGAAGTGGTGCAGGACACCGTTGGCCGGCACGACAGTTTCCTGCTGGCCTGTACACCCAAGTACTACGAGGACAGTGGCTATTTTGGTCACGTCAGCTGCAGTGACAATTTCAACCGGGTGCTGGCGCCGTACGATATCCGCCCACGTCCCGGTTGGCCGGCAATCAACTTCTTTTTTAACACTGAAATCTCGCCCTGCGGCGCCGTGTTGATGGATGAGCCCTGGTCGCGTCCCGGTGACTATGTCCTGCTGCGTGCCAACCGCGACCTGCTCTGCGCCTCCTCCGCCTGCCCGGATGATATTGACCCCGCCAATGGCTGGCAGCCCACCGACATTCATGTGCGCATCTACGACGCCGGGCAGCAGTTTCCCCGCGCCATCGCCCATCGCATTACCCCTGAGGAGCTACCCCGTATGACCGAGACCACGGGCTTTCACAGCCGCGTTGCGGCGCTCACCAAGAAACTGACGGAGTACCGGGGCTACTGGGTGGCAACCGAGTACGAAGGCTGGGGTGCTAAAGCCGAGTATCTGGCCTGTCGCGAGCGGGTGGCGATGATCGATCTGTCCCCCTTGCGCAAGTTTGAAGTGACCGGGCCCGATGCCGAAGCGTTTCTGCAGTATGTGCTGACACGCAATGTGCGACGCCTGGCGATTGGTGAAATTGCCTACTCCGCGCTCTGTTACGAGACCGGCGGCATGATGGACGACGGCACCATCTTCCGCATGGGCGAGCAGGCGTTTCGCTGGATCTGCGGCGACCCCTACAGCGGTATCTGGATGCGCAAGCAGGCCAAAGAGAAGGGCTACCGGGTCAGTATCCGCAACTCCACATCACAGCTGCACAACATCGCCGTGCAAGGGCCCGAGAGTCGCCGCCTGTTGAGTGAATTGATCTGGACGCCGGAATCGCAACCCACCATGGAGACGCTGGCCTGGTTCCACTTCCTGATTGGGCGGCTGGGCGGTTCCACCGGCATGCCGGTGATGGTGTCGCGTACCGGCTACACCGGTGAGCTGGGGTTTGAAGTCTGGTGCCACCCGGATAACGCCGAACAGTTGTGGGATGCGGTCTGGGATAGAGGGCAGGCCTTTGATATTGCCCCTATGGGTTTTGATGCGCTGGACATGCTGCGCATTGAGGCCGGCCTGATCTTCGCCGATCACGAATTCTGCCCACAGACCAATCCCTATGAAGCCGGCATCGGTTTCACCGTGCCCATGAAAACCAAAGAGGAAAACTTTATCGGCCGCGAGGCGATGGCGCGTCAGGCACCGGAGAGTCGTCAGCGGCTGATGGGCCTGATTCTGGAGGGAGGTGATGGGGCCGCCCACGGCGACCAGGTCTACGTGGATCGCTGTCCGGTTGGCGTGGTCACCAGTGCCACACCCTCGCCGCTGATGGGCAAACAGATCGCCCTCTGCCGATTGGCACCGGAGTATGCCGAACCCGGCACGCGCCTGCAGGTGGGCAAACTGGATGGTCACCAGAAGCGTCTTGATGCCGAAGTGGTGAGCCTGCCGTTTCACGATCCCGAACGCACCCGTGTGCGTTCATAAACAGAGCAAACGCAAATCGATAGCCATTTAGTCACTACTGCCTATTTGTCACTACTGGAGGACACACCATGGCGCAAGCAATGACCTACTACAAACAGGCCATCAAAACCGAACTGCCCAGCATGAACCGGCCGGGTATCAACGCCTTCCTTGGCGACATCGCTGTCTCTGAGGACCCGGACAAAACCATTGCAGCGGGCTTTTACCGCATGGAGAAATCCGATGAGCCGCTGGTGTACGAGTACCACTACCACGAGATGAAAATCATTGTGGAGGGGGAGATGCTCATCACCGACGAGACCGGCAACCAGGTGCACGCCACCGTGGGCGATGTTTTCTATTTTCCCAAGGGCAGCGTCATTACCTTTCAGTCGCCCAGCTATGGCATCGGATTTTTCTGCGGCCAGCGCAAAGAGGGTGAAGGCTGACGCCAGCGGATGTATCAAAGTGGCTCAGGATTTTCGCAAAGACCCACTTTGGTGCTTGGTTAAACGAATGAGGAAAAATGCGACCGCAGTAACCGGTTGAAATGTAAAGAAATTTAAATCTGGGTACGGCTATTGCATTTCCTATTAAGAATTTTTTATTACTGAAAGTGCTTTTTTACAGTGCGTGCAACCGCTGTGCTAAAGGCACTTGCAGTGATGAAGACGGGTTCTAATCAACATCGGGGATCACTATGGACGAAGTACAAACTGCAGAGAAACTCGCGGAGTTACAAACTCTGATCGAGATGTCCGGCACCATCAATATGGAAGTGTTTTATTGGTGGTGTACGGGGTTGATGGTCATCATTCACGCCGGCTTCCTGGCGTATGAAATGGGTGCTTCGCGCCTCAAGAACGCATTGGCGTCGGGTGTGAAAAACATCCTCGCTTTTGCTTTTATCATTCCCACTTTCTTCTTCTTCGGTTGGTGGATCTACCTCGCCATGTACAGCGGCTTTACGCCGGACTTTGAAGCCGCGGCAGCGGGTTTGCCCTGGTCTACCAATATGGGTCCCAACCTGGCGGATAACGCCAGCGGTATCTTCTGGGGGGCGTTTGTACTGTTCGCGGCAACCACAGCATCGATCTTTTCCGGTGCGGTGATTGAGCGTATTCGTATGAGCTCGTTCATCATCCTGGCGATTATCCTCGGCTCCGTGGTGTGGATTCTGGGTGCGGCCTGGGGTTGGCATCCGGACGGCTGGCTCACCACCGAGTGGGGCTTCCACGACTTCGGTGCGGCCGGTTGTGTGCACATGGTGGCGGGTTTCTTTGCCCTCGGTGTAACCATTAACCTGGGTGCCCGTATCGGTCGCTTTGCACCGGACGGCACGCCGCTGAACATCACCGGTCACAGTGTGCCCATGAGCATCATCGGCCTGATGCTGATCATCGTTGGTTTCTTCGGTTTCCTCGGTGGCTGCATCATCTACAACACCGGTGCCCAGTGGACCACCATCTTCGGTACCCCTGTGACCCTGTCTGCGGTGAGCTTCAACACCCTGATGGCCTTCTCCGGCGGTATTATCGGTGCTTACATCATCACCCGTCAGCCTTTCTGGATGATGTCCGGTGCCCTGGCCGGTATCTTCTCTGCCGCACCTGGCCTGGACGTTTACTACCCGCCACTGGCCTTCCTGATGGGTATCCTCGGTGGGGTGATTGCGCCTCTGGCTGACAAGCTGCTCACCAACAAGTTCAAGATCGACGACGCTGTAGGTGCCTTCTCGGTGCACGGTGTTGGTGGCCTGATCGGTGTGGTTGGCCTGGGTGTATTCGCCGGTCTGCCCAACGTGGTTGAAGGTGCCCCTGCGGTAAGCTTCATGGGTCAGCTGAAGAGCGCCATCGTGATGGCCCTGCTGGGCTTTATCCCTGGTTTCGGTCTCTCCTGGGTTATGGCGAAAGTGGGCTTCCTGCGCGTACCACCGAAAGCCGAAGAAGCGGGTCTCGACCTGGTTGAAGTGCCGCTGGCAGCCTACCCGGAGTCGGTGCCAGCCAAGTCCTCCATTCCAACTGCTGCAGCTACTGCCTAAGGAGACAACAGCATGAACGTAAGTCCAATTACCAGCTGGGAAGGCGTTGAAGCCTACTTCACTTTCGCTGACAGTCCGGTGGCCATGGTGCTGATCCTGTCACTGGCAGTAGCGGTCACCTTCGGTACTATCCTGCACTCGGTGAAACACGAAAACAGCACCTACATCGACTACAAGTAGTTTTCACCACACCCATTTCCATTTGTAAGTTCTCTTCGCGCCGGCAATTGCCGGCGCTTTTTTTTGCCGCGGGAATCGTATCGCCCGTCAGGAGCGGGTGTCAGGGTTACGGTGGATATCAGCGACAATTGTCATGGCGCTTGCGGGTGACCATACTAGGCGCACAGGAAACATTGAGACCGGAACATGACCACCAACGGATCTGGATTCACTAGCCCGCATCTGCTTCTGCCTGCCACACTGCCTTCAGCCCGGTTCTGCCTACGTTTATCGCTCGCCGTATTCCTGGCACTGGCCGTTATGGTTTGCCAGGCCGCCGCTGAACCGCAGCCAGCCTACAACCTCTGCCCGCCGAACCTGGAGCGCCCCTGCGTTGCGCTGGTACTGGGTGGTGGTGGTGCCCGCGGCAGTGCCCATATCGGCGTGATCCGGGCATTGGAGGAGCATGGAGTGCCGGTGGATATGGTGGTGGGCACCAGCATGGGAGCCTTTGTGGGTGGGCTCTATGCATCCGGAAAATCACCGCAGGAGTTGCAGGAGCTGTTTGAGGCGGCGGACTGGAATGCCGGTTACCGCGACGACCTCAGCCGCAGCCGCATTCCCAATCGCCGTAAACGCCAGCTGGACGATTTTCCCATTCACCTGGACCTGGGCTTTTCCGATGGCCAGATCAAGTTGCCCAAGGGGGTGTTGCAGGGGCAGGGGATGAAGGGGCTGCTGGATGACATGTTGGGCTACTACCCGGAGTTTGACTCCTTTGACCGCTTGCCAATTCCGTTTCGCGCCGTGGCTGCCGATGCCGAGAGCGGCGAGGAGGTGGTGCTGAGTCACGGCGACCTGGCCACAGCGATCCAGACCTCCATGTCCATCCCCGGGGTGGTGCGTCCCATTGAGGAGGAGGGGCGGGTGCTGGTGGATGGCGGCGTTGCCAACAACCTGCCGGTGAGTGTGGCCCGCTCCCTGGGGGCAGAGGTGGTGATCGCGGTAAACATCGGTTCGCCGGGTATGAACAAGGATGAGCTGCAGTCGGGTCTGGCGATCATGCGGCAGCTGGTGGGACTGTTGACCCGGCAGAATGTGGAGTACCAGAAATCCCTGCTGACGGAGCGAGATGTACTGGTGGAGCCGGAGCTGGAGGGCATTACCACCTTCAGTTTCGAAAAGTCCCCGCAAGGTATCGAAGCGGGTTATCAGGCCATGCAGGCGCAATTTGCCGCCGACCCGGCCCTGCAGGCACTGGCGCAGCCGGACTACGCTGCCGAGCATTCGCAGACCGCCGAGGTGCGGGATCTCTATATTGATCGTGTGGAACTGGACAACCAGACCCGCCTCGCAGATGAGTACTTATTGCGGCGTATGGGGCTGGAGTCGCAGGGCAGTTATTCGCTGGATGAAATCCAGAAGGGCAGTGAGCGGCTCTACGGCCAAGGCACCATTGCCCGCATCAACACTTCAGTGCGCAGTACCGATGAAGAGGAGGTGCTGGATGTCTACGTGGGCGAGAAGGACTGGGGCCCGGGCTATGTGGATTTCAAAATGTCGTTTGAAGACGACTTTCACTCCTTCAGCCGTTATCAACTGGGTGCCTCTTATCGCCTGACCAACCTGTCGCCCTATGGTGCCGAGTGGTATTCCACCGCGGAGTTTGGCACTGACAAGGTATTTACCAGTGAACTCTACTGGCCCATGGGCAACACGGATTTTTACTGGGACGCGGCCCTGTCGCTGGAACGGCGGGTGAGCAGCTATCGGGAGGAGGGCAAATCCTTTGGCGACTTTACGGTTACCCAGCATGCGGTGGTTGGCGGGGTCGGCTGGAACCTGGCGGACAGTGTCGACCTGTTGGCGGGTGTTACCTACGGAGAGGGTACGCTGGAGTTGCCGGGATTGTATACGCTGTTTGATCCGGACCTGGATGAGCTCGACTACGATCAGCGTGGTGGTGTGCTGCGTTTTAACTTCGATACCCTCGATCATGCCACCTTTCCCCGGGACGGCTGGAAGCTCAACGCGCAGTTGGCCCGTACCCGGGATACGCTGGATGGTGAGCAGGATTACACCACTGCGCTGGACAGTGAACTGAATGGTGTCGGTTCCTGGCGCCGTCACAGCGTGCGTACCCAGTTGCGTTACCAGAGCACCATCAACGACGATCCGCTCTCCCTGCTGGGCTCCTTCAGCCTGGGGGGCTTCCTCAACCTCTCCGGCCTTGAAAAGAATTCGGTGGTCGGGCAACACGTGCGCTTTGTCAGTTTGGTCTACACCTATGAGATGGTCGAGAACGATTTCGGGGCCATCACACTGCCGCTCTACCTGGGTTTCTCAGCCGAAGCCGGCAACGCCTGGGCCAACAAGGACGACGTCGATTACGGTGATCTGATTGTCAGTAACAGCCTGTTTGTGGGCTGGGACAGTCCGCTCGGCCCGGCTTATCTGGCCTATGGCCACAGCAATGAAGGGGATAACAGTTTCTACATTTTCCTCGGTCATGTCTTCTAGGGGCTGAAGCGCCCCGTTGTTATCCCGGCATCAGGCAATCCGTTGCGACTGATGCTGGCGCAACTCCACCGCAATACTTTTGGAGGTGGGGGTACGACTGTCACCGGGGTGGCTGGCCAGTGGTACCAGCGGGTTGGTCTCCGGATAGTAGGCGGCGATGTTGCCTGCCGGTATGTCGTAAGGCACCAGGGTAAAGCCGTAAATCTCCCGGGTTTGTCCGTCATCCCACAGCGAGCGGATATCCACCTTGTCTCCTGCGTCAAAGCCCAGCCGGCGGATATCTTCCGGATGGATAAACAGCACCTGCCGTTCGCCGCTGATGCCGCGGTAGCGATCCTCCAGTCCATAGATGGTGGTGTTGTACTGGTCGTGGGAACGCAGGGTTTGCAGGATCAGTGTGGTGGGTTGCATCTGGCTGGCGGCATTGACTGGCACCACATGGTCGGGCAGCGGATGCGAGTGCATCTCCAGTTTGCCGCTGCTGGTCAGCCAGTGGCGTTCACGGGCCTCGTTGCCCAGGTAGAAGCCGCCCGGGTGCTGCAGGCGCTGGTTAAAGTTTTCAAAGCCGGGAATGGTGGCGGCAATGAGATCGCGAATGCGATCGTAGTCTGCCACCAGTTCTGACCAGTCCAGTGGAAAACTCCCCAGGGTGGCCTTGGCAATACCGGCAATAATGGCCGGCTCCGAACGCATGGTGTCCGCCAGGGGCTGCAGCAGGCCTTCGGAAGCGTGCACCATACTGAAGGAGTCTTCCACCGTGACTTTTTGTGATCCGCTGGCCTGCAGGTCGATGTCAGTACGCCCCAGGCAGGGCAGGATCAGCGCCTCGCGGCCGGTGGCCAGGTGGGAGCGGTTGAGCTTGGTGCTGATGTGCACGGTGAGTTGACAGTTGGCCAGTGCCTGCTCGGTCAGCGGTGTATCGGGTGTGGCGGCGGCAAAGTTGCCACCGAGGCCGATAAACACCTTGCTGTGACCGTCACGCATGGCAGCGATGGCTTCTACGGTGCTGTGGCCGTGCCGGCGCGGTGATTCAAAGCCGAACTGTTGATCCTGTGCGGCAAGAAACGCTTCGCCGGGCCGTTCATTGATGCCCATGGTGCGATCGCCCTGCACATTGCTGTGACCGCGCACCGGACAGAGGCCGGCACCGGGGCGACCAATATGCCCGCCCAGCGCCATCCAGTTCACCAGCTCGTGAATGGTGGGTACGGAGTGGTAGTGCTGGGTAATCCCCATGGCCCAGGTGGCAATCACTTTGCCGGCACCGGCGAAAATACGCGCTGCTGCGGCCAGCTCATCACGGCTCAGTCCCGACTGCTCTTCAATCTGTTGCCAGCTGCTGTCGCGCACCTGCTGCAGCCAGGTCTCACTGCCGCTGGTGTGGGCATTGAGAAACTCCTCGTCCAGTGTTTCACCCGACTCCAGCAGCAGTTTGGACATGCCGCGGATGGCGGCCATGTCACCACCCAGTTTGGGAGTCAGGTAGAGTGAATTCATGGTGGTGGCGGAATTGGTAAGCATCTCTGCCGGATCCTGGGGGTGCTGGAATTTTTCCAGTCCCCGTTCGCGCAGGGTGTTGAATACCACCACTTTGGCGCCGCGCTTCATGGCACTGCGCAGGGTCTCCAGCATACGCGGATGGTTGGTGCCAGGGTTCTGGCCAAACACAAAGATGGCGTCGGCCTCGGCAAAATCTTCCAGCGTCACCGTACCCTTGCCGACACCGATACTGCCGGTGAGCGCCACGCCACTGGCTTCGTGGCACATGTTGGAGCAGTCGGGAAAGTTATTGGTGCCGAAGGCGCGGCCGAACAATTGGTAGAGAAACGCCGCTTCGTTGCTGGCGCGGCCGGAGGTGTAGAGCTCCAGTTGATCCGGGTGCTGCAGCTGTTTGAGGTGCTGTGCAATCAGTGCGTAGGCATCTTCCCAGCTGACAGGTTCGTAGCAGTCGCTGTTGCGGTTGTAGCGCATGGGCTCGGTCAGGCGACCCTGGTACTCGAGGAAATAGCCGGACTGCTGCTTCAGCCAGCTCACCGGGTGCTGGCTGAAAAAGTGGCGATCCACCACTTTGGAGGTGGCTTCCCAGTTCACCGCCTTGGCGCCGTTTTCGCAGAAACGGATACGGTGGGGTTTGGCCTCTTCACCCCAGGCGCAGCCGGGGCAGTCAAAGCCCTTGTCCTGGTTGGTGTGCAGCAGGGAGCGGATATTCTTGACCGCGTTGTGACTTTGCAACAGGTGGTGGGTAGTGCTTTTCAGGGCGCCCCAGCCGCCGGCGGGCCCTTTGCCTGTATGCAGCGGAATCCCGGTGGCGGCCTTGTCGCCGTCGGTTGGTTTGGATTTCTCTTTCATGGTGTTGTCTCTGAGTCCGGTCCTGCATGTACCTGCACACGTTGTTGGCGGGTGACCTGCAGCAAATTGAGTCGGTAGTGGCGGGCCAGCTGGATGGCCAGGGTGCTGGGGCTGCCCAGGTGAAGCAGGGTGGAGAGGCGGGCACGTACCGCTTTCTGCACCAGCTCCACGCTGCTGCGGCTGCTCATCAGTACGCTGTGGTTCTCCAGCGCCACGCCCTGCAGCAGCGCGTGGCCTATGACTTTATCCAGTGCGTTGTGGCGGCCGATATCCTGCAGGCAGCAGAGGCTTTCTCCGTCCGGCGCCCGCAGCAGTGCAGCGTGCAGCCCGTTACCGGAGGGCTGCTGGAGTTGCTCGCGGGCCAGCAGGGCCTGCAGCCCCTGCAGCTGTTCGGGCGCCGGCAGTGCCGAGGGCGCCAGCGGTGCCAGTGCGGGCATGGCGGTGGCCAGTGCTTCGTGACCACAGAGACCGCAGCCGCTGCTGCCCTGCCGCAATTGCCGGGTATTGCGATAGCGCTGCCACTGCCGTGGGCTGATCTCCAGCTCAAGGGTAATGGTGTCGATCTCCGGCGACGGGTTGGCCGACTGCGGGGCCTCTGGCAGCAGTGGGCGCCGCAGATGGCTGACAGTGAGATCCCTCAGGTCGTCGATGCTATCAATGATGCCCTCGCTGAAGGCAAAGCCGGTGGCAAAGGCCTCCATGGCGGTGGGGGTCACCATCATGACGGCATGGGCGATGCCGTTGACTGTGATGCTGGCCGGCAGCTCAATGGCAGCTCCCGCCATGATTGGCGCATGGGTGTCGCTGTGCCCGGCGGATGGAGAGGATTGCCTGGGCGGATTGGGAGGCGACTGCGGATTCATGACTTCAGTAATCCCGGTTGGAAAAGAGGCCAACCTATCATTGTGAAACTAAAATTCCTATAAGGAAAATTACGTAAAGGCTCGCCAGCGGTTAACCGTTCCCGGTGTTGGGTGCATTTTCGCCGCTACCGGCCTTATCGCCTCTAAGCATAGTTCTCCGGGGACTGGCTGCCCGGGCCTGTCGGCGTGCCGTGTCATGGCTGGGTGTTGTCTGTATAATGCGCGCCACATTGAACAGCCCCCCATCAGCGTGCCGGCAGACCGCCGGGCCCGGGGCGTTATGCGGATTCAGACATGGCCAACAGCTCCTTCCTCAATGACATCAACCGCCGTCGCACCTTTGCGATTATCTCCCACCCGGATGCCGGTAAAACCACCATCACCGAAAAGCTGTTGCTGTTCGGCAATGCCATCCAGCTGGCGGGTTCGGTAAAGGGCAAGCGCGGCCCCCACGCCAAGTCCGACTGGATGACCATGGAGCAGGAGCGGGGGATCTCGGTCACCTCCTCGGTGATGCAGTTTCCCTACAAGGAGCGCATGGTCAACCTGCTGGACACCCCCGGTCACGAGGACTTCTCGGAAGATACCTACCGCACCCTTACCGCCGTGGACTCGGTGCTGATGGTCATTGATGGGGCCAAGGGTGTGGAAGATCGCACCATCAAACTGATGGATGTCTGCCGCCTGCGGGACACGCCAATTCTGGCCTTCGTCAACAAGATGGACCGGGATATCCGTGACCCCATCGAAGTGATGGACGAGATTGAAGAGGTGCTGAAGATCTCTGCGGCCCCTATTAACTGGCCACTGGGCATGGGCAAGAGCTTCAAGGGTGTCTACAACCTCTACACCGACACCATCCACGTCTATCAGCAGGGCATGGGCCACACCATCAATGACGACCTGCAGATCAAGGGGTTGGACAGCGCTGAGGCCAGCGAACTGCTGGGGGCTTACGCCGATGATATCCGCGAGGAGATCGAGCTGGTGCGTGGCGCCACCCACGAGTTCGATCTGGAGGAGTACCTGGCCGGACGCATGACGCCGGTGTTCTTCGGTACCGCCATGGGCAACTTTGGTGTGCGTGAAATGCTGGATGGTTTCGTGGAGTGGGCACCTGGTCCTCAGCCGCGTCCCACCGACGCCCGCCAGGTGGAGTCCTCGGAAGAAAAATTCTCCGGTTTTGTCTTTAAAATCCAGGCCAATATGGATCCCAAGCACCGCGACCGTATCGCCTTTATGCGGGTCTGCTCGGGCAAATACACCCAGGGCATGAAGATGCGTCATGTGCGCATCGGCAAGGATGTGAAGATCGCCGACGCAGTGACCTTCCTGGCTGGCGATCGCAGCCATGTGGAAGAGGCGGTGGCCGGTGACATTATCGGCCTGCATAACCACGGTACCATCCAGATCGGCGATACCTTTACCGAGGGCGAGCCGCTGAAATTTACCGGTATTCCACACTTTGCGCCGGAGCTGTTCCGCAAGATCCGGCTCAAGGATCCGCTCAAGGCCAAACAGCTGCAGAAGGGTTTGCAGCAGCTGTCGGAGGAGGGTTCCACCCAGGTGTTTTTCCCGTTGGACAGCAATGACATCGTCGTTGGCGCCGTGGGTGTACTACAGTTTGAGGTGGTGGCTTACCGTCTCAAGGATGAGTACAAGGTGGAAGCCATCTACGAACCGGTCAGTGTCACTACCGCGCGCTGGGTTGAATGTGGCGATAGCAAGAAGCTGGAAGAGTTCCGCCGCAAATGCAGTGACAACCTGGCGCTGGATGGTGGCGGTCACCTGACCTACCTGGCACCCACCCGGGTGAATCTCTCGCTTACCCAGGAGCGTCACCCGGATGTTGCCTTCTTCTCTACCCGGGAACATTGATCCGTGACTGCCGAGGTGACCATTCCAGCACAGATGCCGCGCCGGGGTACCTCCGGCTGGCAGAAGTTTGGCCGCTGGTTGCTGCGCATGCTTGGCTGGCGGCTGGAAGGTGAGTTGCCGGATGCCCCGCGCATTATGGTGATCCTCGCCCCGCACACTTCCAACTGGGATTTTATTGTCGGGGTGGCGGCCATTTTGTCACTGGATATGCGTATCTCCTTCCTGATGAAAAAAGAGGCGTTCTTCTGGCCCTGCAAAAACCTGTTTATGGGTCTGGGCGCCATTCCGGTGGATCGCCAGCAGGCCACTGACGTGGTGGGGCAGGCGGTGGAGTGGCTGCACACCCACGATAAGGTGTGGCTGGGCATTACCCCGGAAGGCACCCGCAGTCGTGTGCAACGCTGGAAAACAGGCTTTCTGCGTATCGCCGAGCGAGCTGATGTGCCTGTGTTACTTGTGGGGATGGATGCTACCCGCAAAGTGATCATTCTCGACAAACTGGTGCGGGCCAACGGTGATCATGAACAGCAGGCGGAAGAGATTCGCCAGTATATGAACGACAAGTTCATTGGGATTTGTCCGCAGAATCAATAAGGCCATTTTGGATGGCTTGTCTGTTTATTTGCGTGAATTTGAACAGTGGGGTTCGCTTTCCTTGGAGGGCGCAGGGATTACTTGTTTTGTAGTGGATTTGAGCTTTTGGTTTCGCTCTCCTGAGCGAGTCACTTTTCTTTGTTTGGGTAAAGAAATACCGATACAGCGGGCACACGTGAGTAACCAAAAGAAAGCCCAGCCCCACCTCCGCGCCGGAAAGCAAAAAGACGCTTTCCGGTTCCCTGTGCTCCTCGCGCTTCCGGCTTAGCCTTGATGCGCCGTCCCTGGCGCAACAAGGCTAAGCCGGCCGTCCATGGCCGTCTTCCCCCTCCAGCACTGCGGTGCTCGGCGCTGCGCAGGGGCCCCTGAGTCCGTGCCAGATCGGCTTCCATTTCATCCCACTTTCCGTCATTCCCGCGCAGGCGGGAATCCATAACCAACTGAATACTTTGGACTCCCGCCTGCGCGGGAGTGACGGATTATTTTGTGGCAGTCAGCTTTATCTGGTGTCTGTTTAAACGCGGTCCGGAGTGCGGACTCGATCCCCGTGCGAGCTGCCGAACGGAGGGCAGGCTGTGGGGGAGAAACGCACATGGACGTGCGCTTCAGGCCTGTTGGGCCAGGAGGGCCCATCAGGCCGGCCCCCGCAGACAGCCCGGAGAGAGGGGAGTCAGCTGGTGCTTCTTACCAGCTGATCAGCGAACCGGGCGCCGCTTTCTTTTGATTACTTTTCTTTTCGGCGAAAAAAGAAAAGTGACTCGCTCAGGAGAGCGAAACCAAAAGTTCAAATCCACTCCCAAAAAAATTCAAACCCACCAGTCCCTAAAAATCCGCCCCCAAACCACCTATACTCGTGAAACCCCCAGCACACAGCCCGTCAGAGGAGGCGCCTTATGTGGCCCCGTATGACCCACCTGGCAATGCACGTCACCAATCTGGAAGCCTGCATCGCTTTCTATGAGCGCTACTGCGGTATGCGCGTCTGCCACCGCCGCCACGGCGGCGCCATTGTGTGGATGGCCGAGCCCGGCCGCGAAACCGATTTTGTGTTTGTGATGATGAGTGGTGGTCACCGTGTGCCCCTGCCGTCGGGGGACTATCGCCACCTGGGTTTTGCGGTTGAGAGCCGGGAACGGGTGGATGAGCTGGCGGATCAGGCCCGCGCCGATGGTTGCCTGTTATGGGAGCCCCGCGAGGAGCCGTACCCGGTTGGCTATTACTGCGGCATCATCGATCCCGAAGGGCAACAGGTAGAGTTCAGCTATGGGCAGCCACTGGGGCCGGGTGCCGAGGGCATGACTCTGGAAGGGTAATGATCATTAACGGAGCGCAATAAGTGGGGGTTGAACAGCTGTCTGACCTGACCCTGGTGGCACTGGTGCTGGTCGCCTTTATTGCCGGCTTTGTCAGTGCCATTGCCGGTTCCGGTGGGTTGATCGTGTTACCGGTGCTGTTAACCGCCGGCGTGCCGCCACTCAACGCGCTGGCCACCAACAAGTTCCAGAGCGTCTGCGGCACCCTCACTTCAACCATCAATTTTCTGCGCAAGGGACACCTGGACCTGGCGTCCGTGCGCGGTACGGTAATCTATGCCCTGGTGGGGGCGGCACTGGGCACGCTCACGGTACAGCAGATCAGTCCGGAGCTGTTGAAGCAGATCCTGCCCTTTATCCTGATCCTGCTGGCCATCTATATCGCACTGTCGCCGCGTATGTCTGACAGCGATCACGAGCCGCGCTGGAGCCGCAACCGCTTTGATTGCCTGGTCGGTGGCGGCGTCGGCTTTTACGGTGGCTTCCTGGGGCCGGCCATGGGCTCCTTTTATGCGGTGGCCTACTCGGCCCTGAGGGGCTACAACCTGCGCCGCGCTACGGCTCATACCAAGCCACTGGTGCTGACGGTGAATTTTACCTCGCTGACCCTGTTTATCCTGGCCGGTCACGTCTGGTGGAAGCTGGCCCTGATGATGGCGGCGGCGCAGGTGGTCGGCGCGCGGCTGGGATCGCAGCTGGTGATTGATCGCGGTGCGGCGCTGGTGCAGCCGGTACTGATCGGGGTGACCTTGCTGCTGGCGCTGAAGCTGTTGGTGTTTCCGTGATTGTGGTGCTTACATGACCCTGTTGATTTCTGTATTGGCTGCGGTGGTCGTCAGTGTGCTGGTGACCCTGTTACTGCTGAATGTGCGCACGCCTCACTATCGCGCACAGCGCCGCCAGGCCCGACAGTTGTTGCAGTGGATGTTGTTGGGGCAGGCCAGTGAGCACCAGTGGCGCATTTTCTGTGAAATCCCCATTCGCCACGATCCGCCACTGGAAGCCATCCGGCGCTGCTGTGCCGATATTGATGAGCGCTGTTTTGTGGGGGATAACCGTGATGGTCACCTGTTGAACAAAGATGGCATGGCCGCCCTGGAACAGCAGCTACAGGAGTTACAGGCGCTTGAGGAGGCGGAGCCGTGATTGTGGATTTTGCCCTTTACCCCCATCCGAGTCTCTGAAATCATAGCGACGACCCATCTCCACGGCATTCGCATCGTGGCCATTTTTTGCGTACACAAGGACTTCTTCGCATGACATCCCAACCTGCACCAGTGACCCGCTTCCTGTTGCCCGCTGCCGCCTTTGTGATTGTGGTTGCCGGTATGCGTACAGCAGAGGCTATGCTGGTGCCGTTTCTGCTGTCACTGTTTATCGCGGTGATCTGTTCACCGCCACTGGTGTGGCTGAAGAGCCGTGGTGTGCCGGGGATGCTGTCGCTGCTGATCGTACTGCTCGGTATTATTGCCGCTGGGGTGACTGTGGGGGCGGTGGTGGGTGCGTCCATCAATGACTTCCGCGGTGACCTGCCGGATTACCAGGCGCGGCTGCTGGTGTTACGGGATCAGTTACAGATTTGGTTGCAGCAGCGTGGTTATAGCCTGCCATCGTCACTGATGCAGGACGTGTTGAACCCGTCGGTGATTCTCGGTTTTGTCGGTACGACCCTGTCGTCACTGGGCAATGTAATGACCAACGCTTTCCTTATCCTGCTGACGGTCATTTTTATCCTGGCGGAAGAGGTGCGCTTCGGGGACAAGCTGATCAGCAATCACCCTCGCGGTGAGCAGATGGTGGCGGCGCTGAGCCGTTTCACTCACAGCGTTAATCAATACATGGCGATCAAGAGCCTGCTCAGCCTGCTGACCGGCGGCCTGGTCTATTTGTGGCTGCTGTGGCTGGGGGTGGACTACCCGGTGCTGTGGGGCATGCTGGCGTTCCTGCTCAACTTCGTCCCCAACCTGGGCTCGATCCTGGCGGCGATTCCGGCGGTGTTGCTGGCCCTGATTCAATTGGGGGTTGGCGACGCAGTACTGACCGGTGTTGGCTACCTGCTGGTGAATACCCTGGTGGGCAATGTACTGGAGCCGCGCATTATGGGACGAGGCCTTAACCTGTCGACGCTGGTGGTGTTCCTGTCATTGGTGTTCTGGGGCTGGGTGCTGGGGCCGGTGGGTATGTTGCTGTCGGTACCCCTGACCATGACGGTGAAGATTGCGCTGGAAAGCAGCGACGGTACACGCTGGCTGGGGCAGATGCTGGGTTCAGGGGTGGTGACCGAAAAAGCGGGGTAGGGCTGGGCTGTCAGTTGGTGCGTGAAGCGCGCTGCTGCCTGCAGCTACCAGGCACTGATCAGAAGTTGTAGAAGAAGCGTACCTGCATGAATTCCTGGCCGATATCGGTCTGGTAGCGCATGCGGGTCAGGTCAAGGTCCTCTTTACTCTCTTCGCCGCGCAGGCGATCCAGCCAGCCTTGCTCGAGGCTCAGATAATCCTCGTCTTCCCGCTCCACCAGTGCCAGGTTTTCACTGTGTGCCGCGTCGCCGTGGCTCAGCAGGTCCAACCAGCGTCCCTCTTCACTGGCTTCGCCCGCCTGCGCACCGCCCGCCAGGGAGGCAGTTAAAAGCAGTGCCCATACCAGAACAGGTTTTTGCAATGCTGAAGCGGTCATCGCCGAAGGGTCTCGTCAGGAGGTTTTGGATTGATTGCAGTTTCCCGGAATTTGTCAGCAAAAGATGTTAATTGTGCAGCTTTTTTAGACCGATAGGTGATAGCCCTCACAAAGTCTGCCGGTTTGGTAATAAGAGGGGTTGTTTCGTGTTGGATTACCTGAGCAGGCTGTTGCCGACGTTGGTTGATTGACCTGTTGGATGGTTATAATGAGCCTGTCTTTCAGCCTCACGACCATACAGCCTCACGACGCTGGCAGGAACAAGCACCAGCCAGAGAAATGCATTCACACGGGACCTTTCGCTTGATCAACACACGCCTGACCGCTGCCGTGCAGGATATTTTGCCCACTGCCCGTATCGAAACCCTCAGTCTCGATAACGGTACCGGTATTTCGCTGTTTCTGATGAATGAAGATTACCCCCAGGACAGGTTGCCGCAGGAGGCTGCGCTTAAGCTGATGGAGCAGCCTTATTACTGGGCCTTCTGCTGGGCGTCAGGCCTGGTGTTGTCCCGTTACCTGCTGGACAATCCGCAGCTGGTGGCTGGCAAGCGGGTGGTGGATTTTGGGTGTGGCAGCGGCGTGATGGCCATCGCCGCGGCGATGGCCGGTGCGGCGGAAGTCATCGCCTGCGATATTGACCCGCTGGCACTGCTGGCCACGGAGGAGAATGCGCGCCTCAATGAGGTGACGCTCACCCTCAGCGATGACTTCGACAATATCACCGGCCCGGTGGACCTGATCCTGGTGGCGGACGTACTCTACGACCGCGATAATCTGCCGTGGCTGGCGCGCTTTATAGAGCGGGCCGACGATGTACTGATTGCCGACTCGCGGGTGAAGAACTTTGATTTTCCGCCCTATGAGCAGATTGCCCGGCGCGAGGGCTGCACCATGCCGGACCTGGACGAGTCTGCGGAGTTTCGCGATGTGCGGTTGTATCGGGGGCAGGCGGTGCGTTGAAGTCGCTTTCACGCCCTTGTAACCGCAGGGCGTTCTGTGTGCGAGGTCATTAACTCTCCCGGCTTATCTGGCAGCGCTCCGGCTCCCTGGTCGAACGGGAGTTGAGTCCGCACCACAAACATTCCGTCACTCCCGCGCAGGCGGGAGTCCATATTCCGCAGATCGCATGGATTCCTGCCTGCGCGGGAATGACGTGGATTTGTGTACCTTACCGGAAGGAACGCCTCGGGGATTGCCGCCTGTGCAGGAGTTGACCGTATTCTAGGGCTTGTGCACTTTCTTGGGATGCTTGCGCGCCGGGTAACAGCGCCGGCACAGTTCGCACACCGTGCCATCGCAACCGCGGGCAGTACAGTATTCCCGCCCGTAGAAGATGATCTGCAGATGCAGCTTGTTCCAGTCCTCTTGCGGGAACAGTCGCTTCAGGTCCTTCTCGGTCTGCTGCACATTCTTGCCGTTGGTCAGGCCCCAGCGCTGGGCCAGGCGGTGGATATGGGTGTCCACCGGGAATGCAGGCACACCAAAGGCCTGCGCCATCACCACGCCGGCAGTCTTGTGGCCTACCCCGGGCAGCTGCTCCAGCGCTTCCATATCTGCCGGCACTTCGCCGTTGTATTTTTCCACCAGGATCTGTGACAGGCCGGCAATGGCTTTGGCTTTCTGTGGTGACAGGCCGCAGGGGCGAATCACCGCCTGAATCTCCTCCACCGAACGGTGCATCATGTCGAAGGGGTTGTCGGCCAGCTGCCAGAGTGCGGGAGTGACCTGGTTGACCCGTTCATCGGTGCACTGTGCCGACAGCAGTACCGCCACCAGCAGGGTGTAGGGATCCTTGTGATCCAGCGGTACCGGTGGCTCCGGGTAGAGTTCCTTGAGGCGTTCATGGATTACACGCACCCGCTCGTTTTTGGGCAGGTTTTTCACTTCAGTCACGGTTGACACTACCCCATGCTCAGCCGCGGCTGAGGAAATCCTTAATCCGCTCTGCGGCTTCCACACACTCTTCCAGGGTGGCTACCAGTGCCATGCGTACATGGTGCTCGCCCGGGTTAATGCCGTCCGCGTCGCGGGCGATAAAGCGGCCCGGCAGTACGGTGATGTGCTGTTCGGCGAACAGGCGCTGGGCGAAGTCGGTGTCACTCATGTCGGTCTTGGGCCAGAGATAGAAACTGGCATCGGGCTTGGTCACATCCAGTTGACCCTGCAGGATGGAGAGCACCGCATCGAACTTGGCGCGGTAGGCGTCACGGTTGGCCAATACGTGCCCTTCGTCCTGCCAGGCGGCAATGGAGGCCAGCTGGTTGGGGATCGCCATGGCGCAGCCGTGGTAGGTGCGGTAGAGCAGGAAGCGGCTCATGATCTCCGCATCGCCGGCCACAAAGCCGGAGCGCAGGCCCGGCAGGTTTGAGCGTTTGGAGAGGGAGTGGAATACCACACAGCGATGGAAGTCGTGACGGCCCAGCTCGGCACAGGCCTGCAGCAGTCCCACCGGCGGGTTGGCCTCATCGAAATAGAGCTCCGAGTAGCACTCGTCACTGGCGATTACAAAGTCGTGCTCGTCCGCCAGGGCAATCAGCTTTTTCAGTGTATCGGTATCGATCACGGCGCCGGTGGGGTTGCCGGGAGAGCAGAGGAACAACAGCTGGCAGCGCTGCCACACATCGGCGGGTACGGCATCAAAGTCCGGCAGGTAGCGGTTCTCCTGCAGGCAGTTGAGGAAGTACGGCTCGGCTCCGGCGAGAAAGGCTGCGCCTTCGTAAATCTGGTAGAAGGGGTTGGGGCTCACTACCAGCGGATTCGACGTGCGATCCACCACTGCCTGGGTAAAGGCAAACAGGGCTTCGCGGGTGCCATTTACCGGCAGCACATGGCGCTCGGCATCCACACTGCCGGCCTGCAGGCTGAAACGTTGCTCCAGCCACTGGCTGATGGCCTGGCGCAACTCCGGCAAGCCTTTGGAGTTGGGATAGTTGGCCAGCCGTGGCAGGTTAGCGGCCAGGCTGTCGAGCACAAACTGCGGCGGCAGGTGTTTGGGTTCGCCGATGGAGAGGGCGATGTGCGCCAGGTTGGCCGGTGGGGTGACGCCGGCCTTGAGGGCATTGAGCTTCTCAAACGGATAGGGTTGCAGGCGCTGCAGGTCTGGGTTCATGTTGCTCTCGTTAATTTCTCTGTCGGCTCGTTAAATTCTGTGTCAGCTCGTCAATTCGTTGCCGGTTCAGGTCGCAGGTGTCAGCCCTGCTGACTGTGTTCAACCTGCTGGTCCAGCTGGGTACAGATGGCATCCTGCAGCTGGCGGCAGATATTCGGGTCACTCAGCGGTTCGCCGTTAGTGTCGGTAATAAAGAAAATATCTTCCACCCGCTCTCCCAGGGTAGTGATCTTGGCATTGCTGATCTGGATGCCGAACTCCAGGAAGATACGTGCAACCAGTGCCAGCAGGCCCGGACGGTCAGGTGTGATCACCTCCAGGATGGTGGTGTTGGTTTTGATATCGTTGCTGATGCTGGTGCGGGTTTTGATGGGGAAGCTCTTCAGCTGTCGCGGTGTGCGACGGGAGATGATATCGCCCACGTTGTCCACCTGCTCCAGTGCTTTCTCCAGGGTGGTGTGGATCTTCTGGTGCAGGGCCGGGTTGTCGCCGATGGGCTGCTTGTTGGTGTCCAGCACATAGAAGGTATCAATGGTGTAGCCACCGCGCTCGGTGTTGTAGATGCGCGCATCCTGAATGGAGAGGTTCAGGTAGTCGATGGCGGTTGCCACCGCGGCGAAAACGTTGCTGCGGTCGCGGGTGCGGACAAAAATCTCTGTGGCGCCCTCATGCTTGAGGCTGGTGGTTTCGCGTACCAGGATCAGGTCGCTGGTGCTGTTGTGGCGGATGATGGCGCCACTCTGCCAGGCGATTTCCGCCGCGCTTTCCCGCAGGAAATAGTCGTCTTCGAGGTAGCTCCACAGCGCCTGGATCGAGTCGCGGGAGTAACCCTGGCCGGTCAATATGGCCATGGCGCTCTCCTGGGTATCGTTGATCAGGTCCTGGCGGTCGATAGGATTTTCCAGCCCGCGGCGCAGGGCGCGCAGGGTTTCGTTGTAGAGCTGGCGCATGAGGCTGGCACGCCAGGTGGTCCACAGCGTCGGGTTGGTGGCGTTGATGTCGGCCACAGTTAGGGCAAACAGGTAGTCCAGGTGCAGGCGGTCACCCACCTCCGCGGCAAACTTGTGAATCACATCGGGATCGGAGATGTCCTGCTTCTGGGAAACCGCGGACATGATCAGGTGCTTCTCCACCAGCCAGGCGACCAGGCGACACTCCCAGGTACTGAGTCCGTGCCGCTGGCAGAAGTCGAAGGCATCCGTGGCCCCAAGGGTGGAGTGATCGCCACCGCGACCCTTGGCGATGTCGTGGTAGAGGCCGGCCATGTACAGCAGCTCCGGCTTGGGCAGCTGGCGCATGCACTGCCAGGCCACCGGGAACTGGTCCTTGGCCTCCGGCTCGCGCAGCAGGCGCATATTCCTGATCACCGACAGGGTGTGGGCATCCACGGTATAGATGTGGAACAGGTCGTGCTGCATCTGGCCGATAATCTCACCGAACTCCGGCAGGTAGCGGCCCAGGATGTTGTAGCGCTTCATACGCTCCAGCTGGGTCACCAGGGAGTATTTGCAGCGCAGCAGATCCACAAACAGCTGGGTGTTGCGGGGATCGGTGCGGAAGTTATCGTCGATCAGGTCGCGGTGTTCGCGCAGCAGGCGGATGGTTTCGGGGCGCACGCCGATGATGCTGTCGTCGTTGCCCATAAGCACAAAGATCTCCAGCAGTGCCGAGGGATCTTCCACAAACACGTTATCGTGCGTGACTTCGATGTAGTGATCGCGCAGCTGGAAACGCTCGTTGATAGCGACGATATCTGCGCTGCTGTTGTGGTGCAGCAAGGCCAGGTCCAGGTAGCTGAGCAGCACATCGTTGAGCTCGCCCAGCGACAGCACGGTGCGGTAGTAGCGGTGCATAAATTGCTCCACTGCCAGCCCCTTGTCGCTGTCCCGGTAACCGAACTCCTTGGCCAGCTGGCGCTGGTAGTCAAACAGCAGTCGTTCCTCCGGGCGTCCCGCCAGCCGGTGCAGTCCATAGCGCACCTTCCACAGGAACTCTTCGCCGCCGCGCAGCAGTGCGAACTCCTCTTCGCTGAAAAACTCCTGGCCGACCAGCTGCTTGAGGGTGCGTACCCCGTAGTAGCGTTTGGCCACCCAGGCGATGGTCTGGATGTCCCGCAGGCCACCGGGGGCGTTTTTGACGTTGGGCTCGAGGTTGTACTCGGTGTTGTTGTACTTGCGGTGGCGCGCCTGCTGCTCTGCCAGCTTGGCTTTGAAGAACTGATCCGCCGGCCACATGTGCTCGGGCTGGGTCAGTCGTTGCAGTTCGCTGCCGATGACACTGCTGCCGACAATGGTGCGGCACTCCATCAGGTTGGTAGCCACGGTGATATCTTCGCGGGCGATCTGTACGCATTGGTCGATGGTGCGCACACTGTGGCCAATATCGAGACCGATGTCCCACAGCAGCAACAGTAGCTGCTGGGCGGCTTCCAGGTCCTGGGGGTTTTCCTCCCTCATCAGCAGCAGCAGGTCAATGTCGGAGCGGGGATGCAGCTCGCCGCGGCCATAGCCGCCAACCGCAATCAGTGCCACCTGGTCGCTCCAGCTGAACTGGTGCCAGGCATAGTGCAGCATACAGTCGATAAACAGCGCGCGGTCGTAGATCAGGTGGGCGATGTCTTCGCCTTCGTCAAAGCGGCCATCCAGGTGTCCGTTGGCGGCACTGATGGCGTCCTTGAAGACCGGGATGGTGCGGTTGCCTGCGCCTTCCAGCGCCAGTCGGAAACGCTCCTGATTAAAGAAGAACAGGGGCCTTTCAAAGTAGGGGATTTTCATGCTGCCTTGCTCTTAACAACCGCGGGTCTTGCGCTTTTGCCTGAAAGATCAGGCTGCATGCGGCAGCGGGGTCGCTGCCGCGCCGGGTAAATGGTCAGAATGTCTCGTCCGGGCGTCGGGTCAGCACTTCCACGCCGTCGGCGGTGACGACGAGAGTGTGTTCCCACTGGGCGGAGAGGCGCTTGTCGCGGGTTTCTACCGTCCAGCCATCCTTGAGGAGTTTGGTGCCAGCCTTGCCGGCATTGATCATGGGCTCGATGGTGAAGGTCATACCTTCTTTCAGCTCCATGCCCGTATTGGGTTTGCCGTAGTGCAGCACCTGGGGTTCTTCGTGGAAGACGTCGCCAATACCGTGGCCACAGTACTCACGCACCACGGAGTAGTAGTTGCTTTCGGCGTGCTGCTGGATGACATGGCCGATATCGCCGAGGCGACAACCGGGCTTGACCATCTCAATGCCTTTATAGAGGCATTCCTGGGTCACCTGGATCAGCCGCTCGGCGTGGGGGGCGACCTTGCCTACACAGAACATCTTGCTGGTGTCGCCGTACCAGCCATCGGCAATTACGGTGATGTCGAGATTGACGATGTCGCCGCTCTTGAGAATTTTCTTCTCCGAGGGGATGCCGTGGCACACCACCTGGTTGACCGAGGTACAGATGGATTTGGGGAAGCCCTTGTAGTTGAGAGGGGCGGGCACCACCTTCTGCACATTGACCATGTAGTCGTGGCAGATGCGATCCAGCTCGCCGGTGCTGATGCCCGGTTCCACGTAGGGGGCGATCATCTCCAGCACATCGGCGGCCAGGCGGCCGGCAACACGCATCTTCTCGATTTGCTCTGGTGTTTTGATACTGACTTTCATAGGAATCCGGTGTTCGGCCGTTGGCAGGACGGCGGGGTCGACACTTGCGGCAGGCCCGCGCTGCGCAAAACGCAAATCGGGGCCGGCGCAAAAAGGGGGTATTGTAAACCATGCCCGCGGTCAGCCATAGGGTGGTAGTAGGCGCCAGATACCGGCTTTTTGCTTTTCTCGGTTGGCTGGTTGTGGTATAAAGCGCGCCCGGAATCGAGTGTGGCAGGGTTTTGTCCCCGCCAGCGGGTTCCGGGAAACACACTTAATGAACGTCACACATATACCGGCACATCGTGTCTGGGTGCCTCCGGCGGCAAGCCGCAGGGGGTTGACCGGTGGGGTATATGGAGGCCTAACCCAAGGAAATCTGATTATGCCAAATGTAAGCATGCGCGATATGCTGCAGGCTGGTGTGCACTTCGGTCACCAGACCCGCTACTGGAACCCCAAGATGGGCAAATTCATCTTCGGCGCCCGCAACAAGATTCATATCATCAACCTGGAGCACACTGTTCCTGCCTTCAACGAAGCTCTGCAGGTTATCCAGCAGATGGCTTCCCAGAAGAAGAAGATCATGTTCGTAGGTACCAAGCGTGCCGCCGCCAAGATCATCAAGGAGCAAGCCGAGCGCGCTGGCCAGCCATACGTAAGCCACCGCTGGTTGGGTGGTATGCTGACCAACTACAAAACCATCCGTGCTTCCATCCGTCGCTACCGTGAGCTGGAAACCCAGCAGTCCGACGGTACTTTCGAGAAGCTGACCAAGAAAGAAGCCCTGATGCGCTCCCGCACCAAAGACAAGCTGGAGAACTCCATCGGTGGTATTAAAGACATGGGCGGCCTGCCGGATGCCATGTTCGTGATCGACGTTGAGCACGAGCGCATCGCCATCCAGGAAGCCAACAAGCTGGGTATCCCTGTAATCGGTATCGTTGATACCAACAGTGATCCTGCTGGCGTTGACTACGTCATTCCAGGTAACGACGACGCCATCCGCGCCGTTAAGCTGTACGTGACTGCGGTTGCCGATGCCTGTCTGGAAGGCGCTGCCAATGCACAGACTGCTGCCCCTAAAGCTGACGAGTTCGTTGAAGTTAACGAAGACGACGCTGCCGCTCAGTAAGCGCGGCCCGGGCTTACCGGCCCTCCGTTGTGCACCAGTGGCACGGGAGGGCTGACGAAAAGGGGCTTCAGGCCCCTTTTTCCGACCTAAATTTCGACTGCAAGAATTCTGAGAGGATAATGTCATGGCAGCTATTTCTGCTTCCCTGGTAAAAGAACTGCGCGAGCGTACCGGTCTCGGCATGATGGAGTGTAAAAAAGCCCTGGCTGAGGCCGATGGCAGCATCGATCTGGCGATCGAGAACCTGCGCAAGGCGTCCGGCCTGAAGGCTGAGAAGAAAGCCGGTCGTACTGCTGCTGAAGGTGTGGTTGCGGTCAAAGTGGCTGACGACAACAGCTACGCGGTAGTGGTTGAAGTGAACTCCGAAACCGACTTCGCTGCCCGCGACGCCGGCTTCCTGGCGTTTGCCGACAAAGTGGTTGCTGCCGCCTTTGCCGCCAAAAACGAAGACGTTGCCGCCCTGATGGCTGCCGGCCTGGAAGATGATCGTCAGGCTCTGGTACAGAAAATCGGTGAAAACATCGGCGTGCGCCGCGTTTCCGTGGTTGAAGGTGGTGTGATCGGTGCTTACGTTCACTCCAACAGCCGTATCGCTGTTCTGGCCAAGCTGGAAGGTGGCTCCGAGGAAGTGGCCAAGGACGTTGCCATGCACGTTGCTGCCGTTAACCCTCGCGTTGTAAATCCTGCAGATATGCCGGAAGAGGAAGTGGCCAAAGAGAAAGACATCATCAAGGCCCAGCCTGATATGGAAGGCAAGCCCGAGAACATCGTTGAGAAGATGATGGTTGGCCGTATCAACAAGTTCCTGAAGGAAAACAGCCTCACCGAGCAGGCTTTCGTTAAGGATCCTGAAGTGACTGTTGGTCAGCTGGTCAAGAAAGCCGGTGCTACCATTGCCTCTTTCGTACGTATGGAAGTGGGTGAGGGTATCGAGAAAGAAGAGGCTGACTTCGCTGCTGAAGTTGCTGCCCAGGTTGAAGCATCGCGTAAGTAAGCGCCTGTTCGACCTCAGCCCGGAGCCCCTGCAAAGGGGATGCCGGGCAGCTGATTTCTGAAAGGCGGGGGTCGCTACCCCCGCCTTTTTGCTGTTAAACTCTCGAAAATTTGTGGTTCGGACGGGAGACTGAATTCGATGGCCGCGGCATCTGCTCGTGACAAGAAATACAAGCGCATACTCCTCAAACTGAGTGGTGAGGAGCTGATGGGCGCCGAGGGGTTCGGGATAGACCCCAGGGTGCTGGACAAGATGGCGCTGGAAATTGGGCAGCTGGTGGGTATCGGCGTACAGGTGGGATTGGTGATTGGCGGCGGTAACCTGTTCCGCGGCGCCGCCCTCAGCGCCGCCGGGCTGGACCGGGTAACCGGCGACCACATGGGCATGCTGGCCACGGTGATGAACGCCCTGGCCATGCGCGACGCCCTGGAGCGCAGCAACATCTCCAGCCGGGTGATGTCCTCCATCCCCATGAGCGGCATTGTGGATCACTACGACCGCCGCAAGGCCATCCGCTACCTGGAGCAGGGTGAAGTGGTCATCTTCGCCGCCGGTACCGGTAACCCCTTCTTTACCACCGACTCCGCCGCCTGCCTGCGCGGGATTGAGGTAGAGGCCGATATCGTCCTCAAGGCTACCAAGGTAGACGGTGTCTACAGCGCCGATCCCATGAAAGACCCCACCGCCACCCGTTACGAGCGTCTCACCTACGACGAGGTGCTGGACAAGAAACTGGGGGTCATGGACCTCACCGCCATCTGCCTGTGCCGCGAGCAGGATATGCCACTGCGGGTATTCCGGATGGATAAGGCCGGGGCCCTGCTGAACATTATCAAGGGTGAGGATGAAGGCACCCTGATTGAAGAGGTTGTGCGCTGATCGCGTCCGCCTTACTGCCTGTTACAGGTGGCAGCGGCCGAGCAGGCGCCGCTGCTGATCAGAAAAGTCAGAGGAAAGATCCCGATGATCGAAGATTTCAAAAAAGACGCGCAGGAGCGCATGGCCAAGGCGATTGATGCCCTGGGCAACAACTTCAATAAAATCCGCACCGGTCGTGCCCATCCCAGCATTCTCGACACTGTCTCCGTCAACTACTACGGTTCCGACACCCCTCTGAGCCAGGTGGCTAACGTCACCGTGCTGGATGCCCGCACACTGGGTGTCAGTCCCTGGGAGAAGAACATGACCCCGGAGATCGAGAAGGCGATCATGAAGTCCGACCTGGGCCTGAACCCGGTCACTACCGGTGGCATTATGCGCATCCCCATGCCGCCCCTGACCGAAGAGACCCGCAAAGGCTACATCAAGCAGGCGCGCAGCGAAGCCGAAGGCGCCCGCGTGGCCATCCGCAACATTCGCCGCGATGTGCTGGGTGATATCAAGTCCCTGCTGAAAGACAAGGAGATCAGTGAGGACGAAGAGCGTCGCGCCCAGGACGATGTGCAGAAGATCACCGACAAGTATGTCGCCCAGGTGGATACTGCACTGGCGTCGAAAGAAAAGGATCTGATGGAAATCTGATTCCACAGGATACGTCAAAGCCCATGTTGGCCCGGCCGACATGGGCTTTTTTCTTCTTCTGCAGCGGGACTTTGGGACTGTTGCAGACGCCGGGGGCAGGAGGCTGCCCGGTGCAGAACCAGAATAACCGGAGTTGTAATGAGCGGTAACCCGTTACGCCACGTTGCCATCATCATGGACGGTAATAACCGTTGGGCCAAGCAGCGCGGCAAGCCCGGGCCACATGGCCACAAGGTGGGTGTGGAACGCATTCGCGACGTCATGCAGGCGTGCCAGAAGCACGGCATCGAGGTACTGACGCTGTTTGCCTTCAGTTCCGAGAACTGGCGTCGCCCGCCCCGGGAGGTGGAGGCGTTGATGTCCCTGTTCCTGACCTACCTGAAGCGTGAGGTGAAGAAGCTCAATGAACAGGGGGTGCGCCTGCGCCTGATCGGACGCCGTGATCGCTTCAGCGCCGGTATCCAGAAGGCCATTGCCGAGGCTGAAGCTGTGGCTTCCGAAGGCAGCTCGACCCTGGTGATTGCAGCGGATTATGGCGGGCAGTGGGATATTGCCAATGCGGCCCAGCGCCTGGCAGTCAAGGTGGCGGAGGGCAGCCTGTCGCCGGAAGAGGTGACGGAGGAGTCCCTGGCGGCGGAGGTCTCCCTGGCCGACCTGCCACCACTGGACCTGGTGATTCGCACCGGCGGGGAACAGCGGATCAGCAATTTCCTGCTGTGGCAGGCCGCTTACAGTGAACTCTATTTTTGCGACTGCTACTGGCCCGACTTCGGGGAAGCGGAGCTGGATGCTGCAGTGGAGGATTTTCACTCGCGTCAGCGGCGTTTCGGTAAAACCTCAGAGCAGATCGAACAGGGTGAATGAGTGATCAGAACCCTCAGGAGAATAATAACGTGCTGAAACAGCGGGTAATTACGGCGCTGGTGCTGGCTGCCGTTCTGTTGGCGGCCCTGTTCGGGCTGGCCCCCGGGGTATTTGTCCTGGGGCTCGGTCTGGTGGTGTTGCTGGCCGCCTGGGAGTGGTCGGATCTGGCCTCAATCCGTGGCGTTGCCGCCCGGCTCTCCTTTGTGGGGCTGGTGGCAGCCAGCCTGTTGCTGGTGGCCGCGCTAACCGGTCTGCCGGGCGCGCCGGACAAGGCCATGATTCGCAACCTGTTGCTGGGGGCCTGTACCTGGTGGGCACTGGCTCTCCTGTGGGTACAGGGTTATCCCTCCAGCGCGGTGCTGTGGGGCAACCCCTGGGTGAAGTCGCTGATGGGGTTGCTGGTATTGGTTCCCACCTGGCTGGGTCTGGCGCTGGTGCGAGGACAGGCCAATGGGGAATGGTTAATCGTGCTGCTGGTGCTGGTGGTAGTCTGCGCGGACGTGGGCGCCTATTTCAGTGGCCGGGCCTTCGGCAAGCGTAAGTTGGCCACAGAGGTGAGCCCGGGCAAGACCTGGGAGGGCTTCTGGGGTGGTGTGGCTTGTTGCGCCCTGCTCGGCCTGGTGGTTGGCTATGGTGTGGGCGGCGGTGCCATGATGTTGGCGCTGGTGGTACCTGCCGGCCTGGCCTCCGTGCTGGGGGACCTGCTTGAGAGCATGGTCAAGCGCCAGCGTGGCGTAAAAGACAGCGGCACTCTGCTGCCCGGGCACGGTGGCGTGCTGGATCGTGTCGACAGTATTACCGCGGCGGCACCGGTGTTTGCCCTGGCACTGCTTTTGTCCGGCTGGCAGGGCGCCTGAGTCGCTCTGTGTTGAGGTTTTGCGGGAAGATGAATCTATGCAGCAGTTGCTGACGGTACTTGGTTCCACCGGTTCTATCGGTGTCAGTACGCTGGACGTGGTGGCTCGCCACCCGCAGCGCTTTGGCGTCTATGCCTTGACCGCCAATACCCAGGTGGACCTTTTGTTACAGCAGTGTCTGGTTGCGGAGCCCGTGTTTGCGGTGATGCGCGATGAGGCCTGCGCAGAGCAGCTGCAACAGCGGTTGCACGAGGCGGGCAGTGCGACCCGAGTGCTGGCCGGAGAAGAGGGGTTAGAGCAGGTGGCCGCCGCGCCGCAGGCGCCGGTAGTGATGGCCGCGATTGTCGGCTCGGCCGGTCTGGCGCCGACCCTGGCGGCGGTGCGGGCGGGCAAAAAGGTACTGCTGGCCAATAAGGAGTCGCTGGTAATGGCTGGCGGCCTGTTTATGCAGGCGGTGGCGGAGAGCGGGGCAACCCTGCTGCCTATCGACAGCGAGCACAATGCCATCTTTCAATGCATGCCGGAGAGCTACAGTAGCCTGGAGGCTGCCGGTATTCGCCGGATTCTGCTCACCGGCTCCGGCGGTCCCTTCCGTCAGACGCCGCTGTCCGAGCTGGCGTCAGTGACACCGGACCAGGCCTGTGCCCACCCCAACTGGAGCATGGGGCGCAAGATTTCGGTGGATTCCGCCACCATGATGAACAAAGGGCTGGAGTTTATCGAAGCCTGCTGGCTGTTCGGCGCCCGTCCCGACCAGATTGAAATCGTGGTGCATCCCCAGAGCGTTATTCACTCCATGGTGGAGTACGCGGATGGCTCGGTGCTGGCGCAGATGGGCAATCCCGACATGCGCACGCCTATCGCCCACGCCCTGGCGTGGCCACAGAGGATTGAGTCCGGTGTGCCGAGCCTGGATTTTCACGCCCTGGCGCGTCTCGATTTCGAGCCCCCCTCCTTTGAACGCTTCCCGGGCCTGCGCCTCTCCGTGGAGGCTGCGGCCGCCGGTGGGATTATGGCGGCGGTGCTGAATGCGGCCAATGAGGTGGCGGTAGAGGCTTTCCTGGCCGGTCGTATCGGCTTTACCCGTATACCGGCCATTATCGAGGAGGTGTTGTCGGCGACCGTCAACACTGAACCTCGCGACCTGGAGTGGGTCAAACAGGTGGATCTGGATGCCAGACAGAGGGCTGCCAGCCTGCTGGACCGGTAATCCGCAGGGGGTTGCGGGATAGATCAGCGGCGTCCCGGGTATTCAGGGGCGCAGAGCAAGAAGCGAACAAGGGGTAGAGAGTTTGGACAGTCTGATTACCGTTGTGTGGTTTCTGGTGGCCCTCGGGGTGCTGGTGACCTTCCATGAGTTCGGGCACTACTACGTCGCGCGCCGTTGTGGCGTCAAGGTGCTGCGTTTTTCCGTGGGTTTCGGTAAGCCGCTCTACACCTGGACCGGCAAGACCGGTACCCAATACACCCTCGCCTGGATACCGCTGGGCGGCTACGTCAAGATGCTGGACGAGCGTGAGGGTGAGGTGCCCGAGGCACTGCTGGCGCAGGCATTTAACCGTAAAAATGTGTGGCAGCGAATCGCCATTGTCGCTGCCGGGCCGGTGGCCAATTTTATCCTGGCGGTACTGCTCTTCTGGGGAATGTTAATGCCGGGCACCACTGATGTGGCGCCGGTGATCGGCAAGGTGACACCGGAGTCTGTGGCGGCACAGGCCGGGCTCGAGTCAGGCCAGGAAGTGCTGGCCGTGGACGGCGAGCCGGTGCATACCTGGCAGGATCTCAACCGGGTGCTGATGCATCGACTGGGGGAGACCGGTCCCATCACTTTTGTAGTCAAATACGCCAACTCGTCGCTGCAATACGAGTCCCAGGCGGAGTTGCGGGACTGGCTGAAGGGTGAAGAGGACCCGGATCCGGTCAAGGGACTGGGTATTACCCTGTGGACACCGGAGGTGCGCGCCGAGCTGTCGCAGGTGATGGAGGGCAGTCCGGCCGCCGAGGCGGGTCTCAAGGCTGGCGATCTGTTGCTGGCGGCTGATGATGTACTGCTCGAGGATTGGTATGCGCTGGTGGATTACGTGCGTGCAAGGCCCAATGTGGCCATTGACCTGCGTTACCAGCGCGATGGCGATGAGGCCGTGGCCACGGTTACCCCGCGGGAGGTAATTACGGATAGTGGTGAAGCCATCGGTCAGGTCGGGGTGATGCCGGTGGCGCCGGGTTGGCCGGAGGAGATGATCCGTCGCCAGGAGTATGGCGTCACCGGGGCCTTTGTCCGCGCAGTGGACAAAACCTGGGAAACGTCGGCGTTTGTGCTGCTTTCGGTGAAGAAATTGATCGTCGGGGAAATCTCGACGAAAAACTTGAGCGGGCCCATCACCATTGCTAAAGTGGCGGGCGCTTCCGCCAAAGCCGGACTGGCCTACTACGTGGGTTTTCTGGCGCTGTTGAGCGTCAGCCTGGGGGTTTTCAACCTGTTGCCCATTCCGGTGCTGGACGGTGGACACCTGCTTTACTACCTCATCGAAGCCGTCAAGGGCAGTCCGGTGTCGGAAAAGGTGCAGGTAGCCGGCTACCAGGTTGGCCTGGTGCTGGTGATGGGCCTGATGTTGCTGGCCCTCTATAACGATGTGATGCGTCTTTAACGAGGGCTCCGGACGGACAGGATCGCTGCCCGGCACCAGGGTGCTTCCTCTGAGGATCTCCCCGCTGTAAAGGCTCCCATCCGGGAATATCGATACCTGGCGGTCCGGCCATTGCCGGCTCGCCGTAGGCTGTACTGTCGACAGTACAGACGCCCGTTGCCGAAGTGCGGCCGGCGGTAACTGAAAAATAAGAGTTTGATACCAATCTATGACGCGTTTACGTCTTCTGCTCCTGAGTTTGCTGGTCTTTCCTTTGGTGGTCTGGGCCGAAAGTTTTCGCATCAGTGATATTCGCCTGGAAGGGCTGCAGCGGGTCTCCGCAGGGACCGTGTTTGCGGCGCTGCCGGTACAGATTGGTGAAACTATGGATACCGTGGCGATTCGCAACGCCACCCGCTCCCTGTTTGGCACCGGCTATTTCGCCGACATCCAGATTGGCCGCGACGGTGATGTGCTGGTTATCCACCTGAAAGAGCGCCCGGCGATCAGCGAGATCGAAATCGAGGGCAACAAGGCGATCAAGACCGAAGACCTGTTGCAAGGCATGCAGGATAACGGTCTGGCGGAAGGGCAAATCTTCAAGCAAGCGACCCTGGAGGGCTTGACCCAGGGGCTGGAGCGTCAGTACGTGGGCCAGGGCCGCTACAGCGCCAGTGTCGAGACCGAGGTGATCGATCTGCCCCAGAACCAGGTGAAGCTGCTGGTGAAGGTGGACGAGGGCGAGGTCGCCGCCATCAAACACATCAATATTGTGGGCAACACGGTGTTCAGCGATGAAGAGCTGGGCGACCTGTTCGAACTCAAAACCACCGGCTGGCTCTCCTGGCTCAACAGCAACGACCGCTACTCGCGGGAGAAACTCACTGGCGATCTGGAGCGCCTGGAGTCCTGGTACCTGGACCGCGGCTATCTCACTTTCAATATTGACTCTACCCAGGTCTCCCTGAGCCCGGATAAAGAGACCGTCTATATCACCATCAATATCACCGAGGGTGATGTCTACACCGTCAGCTCGGTGGAACTGGCGGGCGATCCGGTGGTGCCCGAGGAGGAACTGAAAAACCTGTTCCTGCTGAAAGAGGGCCAGACCTTCTCCCAGGTGCTGATGACTACCACCTCCGACTACATGACCCGTCGCCTCGGTAACGAGGGCTATACCTTTGCTGACGTGCAGGGGATTCCCGAGCGCAACGACGATGACAAGACGGTCAAGGTGACTTTCTTTATGGACCCCGGCAAGCGCGCCTACGTGCGCCGCATTGAGTACCGTGGGAATACCAAAACCAGCGACGAGGTGCTGCGCCGCGAAATGCGCCAGATGGAGGGCGGTTCAGCCTCCACCGCCCGCATCGAGACCTCCAAGGTGCGGCTTGAGCGACTGGGCTTCTTCAAGGAAGTGAATGTAGACACCAAAGAGGTGCCGGGTACTTCCGACCAGGTGGATGTGGAGTACACCGTCGAGGAGCAGCCGTCAGGCAGTATCGGTGCCAGTGTCGGCTTCGCCCAGGGTACCGGTCTGGTGCTGGGGGCCAATATCCAGCAGAGCAACTGGTTCGGTACGGGTAAAGCGGTGGGCTTTAACGTCAGTACCTCGTCTTACCAGACGGTTTACAGCTTCAACTACACCGACCCCTACTTTACCCCGGATGGCGTCAGCCGCGGTTTCAACGTCTTCTACCGCGCGCGGGATTTTGAAGAGGTGAACGTTGCCAGCTATACCACCGACTCCTATGGCGGATCGGTGAACTTTGGCTACCCCATCTCCGAAATCGAGCGCCTTGGGTTCAGCTTTGGCTATACCAACATCAGTATCGAGACCGGGGCAGTGGCGGCACAGGAGATTATCAGTTCGCCAAGGCCGTTCGATGAGAGCGCCTACCTGGATCGCTATATTACCGAGGCTCAGGCCGATGCCATTATTACGGAGATCAATGGTGGCACGCCTTATGACCCGGCGATTGTAAGCCCCAGCTACACCAGCTTTGATCCGAACAACACCAACGTGCTGGTGGAAAGCCCGGACGGCTGGGTGGATGCCAACGGCAATGAGTTTGATATTTTTACCTTTAACATCAGTTGGTCCCAGTCCACCCTCAACCGCGGCCGCCTGGCCACTCGCGGTGCCTCCCAGGGGCTGTCGCTGGAGCTGTCGCTGCCGGGTACCGACCTTGAATATTACAAGCTGACCTATACCGGGCAGTACTTCCAGCCGCTCACCGAGAGCCTGACCCTGCGCCTGCGCACCAAGCTGGGTTATGCCGACAGCTACGGCAATACCACCGAACTGCCGTTCTTTGAGAACTTCTACGCCGGTGGTTTCGGCTCCGTACGGGGCTTCAAGCGCAATACCCTGGGCCCCCAGGCGACGCCAGCCGTGCTCTACGACACCGTGCTGTTTGACCGTGATGGCGACGGCGACCTGGATTCGCGGGTATATGTCATCGGCCCGGATGGCAAGCTGAAAACTGTGGATTACAACGACGACGAAGATCCGTTCGGCGGTAATATACTGATCGAGGGCAGCATGGAGATTCTGTTCCCGCTGCCATTCGTGAAAGATCAGCGCTCCCTGCAGTCGGCCTTTTTTGTTGACGCAGGTAACGTCTTTGATACCGACTGTGGAGCGGGTCAGCGAAACTGCTATGATGTCGACCTGTCCCAACTCAGCGTCTCTGCAGGGCTTGGCCTGACCTGGATTACCGGCTTTGGGCCGCTGACCTTCAGTATCGCAAAAGCAATTCGCGAAAATGAGTACGACGACCGGGAGTTCTTCCAGTTCTCTCTGGGAACCGCCTTCTGATCGCGTACAGAGACGACTATAACGAGAATATCGGGAGATTAATGTGAAGATTTTTAAGCACGTATCACTGGCACTGGCTGCACTGTTGTTTTCCACCGCGACCCTGGCGGCCAGCAAAGTCGTGGTGTGCGACATGCAGGGTGCCATTATGCAGACCGACCGCGCCAAAAAGGCGGCGGCGGCGCTGGAAGCCCGTGCTGACTACGCTACCATGAAGTCGCAGGAAGAGCGCCTGCGTGCTGAACTGACCAATATGAACAAGCTGTTTGACACCAAGGGCATGACCTGGAGCCCCGAGAAGAAAGCCGAGCAGTTCAAAAAGGCTGAGTACGCCAAGGCTGAGCTTAAACTGGTATCGGAAAAGCTGGCTGCCGAGCAGCGTGAGGTGATTGCCGCGGTTATGAAGGAATTGGGCCCCAAGGCCCAGGAAGGCCTGAAAGAGCTTATCGCCGCTGAAGGTATCGGTATGGTACTGGACGGTCGCGGGGTAATATGGGCCAGCGAACCCTACAACATCACCGCCGAGCTCACAGCAAAACTGAACAAAATGAAGTAATCTGCCAGGATTACGGAGACCGCTGCCGGGCTTCAGCCCCGCCAGCGGCGTTTTTATTGTGGCTCCCGGCAATTTGCGGCGGACAGTGCATGACAGAATCACAGGTTTGGACTTTGGCCTCGCTGGCGCAGCACCTGGGTGCGCAGCTGGTGGGGGATGAGACTTGCCGCATTGTGGCCCTTAATACCCTGCAGGATGCGGGTGAGGGCGATCTGTCATTCCTGGCCAATCCGGCCTACCAGCGTTATCTGACCGACACCCGGGCCAGTGCCGTTATCCTGAGGCCGGATTTCGCACACCTGTTCGACGGCAACAAGTTGTTGTTGGACAACCCCTATATGGCCTATGCAAGGCTGACGGCCCTGTTCAACACCGATACCGGCTATGCGCCCGGCATTCACCCGTCGGCGGTCGTCCATGCCGATGCTGAAGTGGCTGCTGATGCCCATATCGGCGCCAATGTGACGTTGGCGTCGGGGGTTCGCATCGGTGCCGGAGCGGTGATAGGCCCTGGCTGTGTGGTTGGTGCCGATACCGTTATCGGCGCCCGTACCCGGCTGCATGCCAATGTCACTGTGTATCACGGCGTCGCCATTGGCGAGGCGGTGACGCTCCACAGTGGCTGCGTCATCGGTGCCGACGGTTTCGGCTTCGCTCCGGGGCGTGACGGCTGGGTCAAGATTCACCAGCTGGGTGGTGTAGTGATCGGTAATCGTGTGGAAATAGGGGCCTGTACCACTGTGGACCGGGGGGCGCTCGACGATACGGTCATTGGCGACGGCGTGATTATCGACAATCTTGTGCAGATCGCCCACAACGTCAAAATCGGCGAGAATACGGCCATCGCCGGTTGCACCGGCATCGCCGGCAGCACCACCATTGGCAAGCGCTGTACTATAGCCGGCGCTGCCTGTATCGCCGGCCACATCACCATTGCTGACGGGGTGCACATCAGCGCCACCACGCTGGTGACCAAGTCAATTGAAGAGGCCGGATCCTATTCGTCCGGCACCGGTATGGCGCCCACCCGCAGCTGGCGCAGGAATGCAGTGAGATTCGGTCAACTGGATCAGATGGCGGGCCGGCTGGCGGCGCTGGAAAAAAAGCTGTCCGACTAGAAACAATCAGATAGACATAGCCTAAGCAGGAATTACCAATGATGGATGTGAAAGAGATCCGAGAATATTTGCCCCACCGCTACCCGTTTCTGCTGGTTGACCGGGTGGTGGAACTGATTGAGGGGGATGTGATCCGGGCCTACAAAAATGTCTCAATCAACGAAGATGTTTTTAACGGGCACTTTCCGCAGGCGCCAATTTTCCCGGGTGTCATGATTGTTGAGGCGATGGCGCAGGCGGCGGGTGTGCTCGGTTTCAAAACCCTGAACAAGCGACCCAGCGATGGCTCCATCTACCTGTTTGCCGGCGCCGACAATGTGCGTTTCAAGCGCCAGGTGGTTCCCGGCGACCGTCTCGACCTGGAAGCGCGGGTGATCTCCGAGAAGCGCGGCATCTGGAAGTTCGAGTGCCGTGCCACGGTGGATGGCGCGCTGGCGGCTTCGGCCACCATTCTCTGTGCTGACCGCCAAGTGTAAGGGTAGCTGACTTGTCTAACTTGATTGACCCGAGAGCGATTATCGATCCGACGGCGCGCCTGGCGGAAGGTGTCAGTGTGGGACCGTGGACGGTTATTGGTGCCGATGTGGAAATTGGCCCCGGCAGCCGGATTGAGTCTCACGTGGTAATTAAGGGACCGACGCGTATCGGTGCCAACAACCATATTTACCAGTTTTCCTCTGTGGGTGAAGACACCCCGGATCTGAAGTACAAGGGTGAGCCCACCCGCCTGGTGATGGGTGACAACAACATCATCCGTGAAGGGGTGACGATTCACCGTGGTACCGTGCAGGATCGCGGTGAAACCACCATCGGTGACAACAACCTGTTGATGGCCTATGTCCATATCGGTCACGACAGTGTGATCGGTAACAACTGTATCCTGGTCAATAACGCCTCGCTGGCGGGCCACGTGCATGTGGGCGACTGGGCGATTCTCAGCGGCTACACCCTGGTGCACCAGTTCTGCCACATCGGTGCACACTGCTTTACCGGCATGGCCAGTGCCATTGGCAAGGACGTGCCGGCCTATGTCATGGTGGCAGGTAATCCGGTGGCGGCCAAAAGCATCAACAGCGAAGGGCTGCGTCGTCGCGGTTTCAGCAAAGAGGATATCGCTACCCTCAACAAGGCGTTCAAGCTGGTCTATCGCCGCGGCTTGACCACCGAGGAAGCGGTGCGCGAATTGCGGTTGCTGGCGGAATCCTGTGAGCCGGTGAACCTGCTGATTGACTCCCTGCAGCAATCCACTCGCGGAATTGTGCGTTAAGGCCTGAACATGCGCATTGGTATTGTGGTGGGGGAGGCCTCGGGGGATATCCTCGGGGCCGGTTTGATGGCGGCATTGCAGCGCCGTTATCCCACGGCCCGTTTTGAGGGTATTGGTGGCGAGCGTATGATTGCCGCCGGTTTTCACAGCTTTTTTGAGCAGGAGCGGCTGGCGGTCATGGGGCTGGTGGAGCCCCTCAAGCGCCTGCCGGAGCTGCTGCGTATCCGCAAGCAGATCGTTCGTCACTTCACCGACAATCCTCCGGATGTCTTTATCGGCATCGATTCCCCCGACTTCAACCTCACCATCGAAGAGAAATTGCGCGCGGCGGGAATCTTTACTGTCCACTACGTCAGCCCGTCGGTATGGGCCTGGCGCCAGAAGCGTATCGTCAAGATCGCCCGCGCTGTGGATCTGATGCTCACCCTGCTGCCCTTCGAGGCAGACTTCTATCGCCAGCATAAGGTGCCGGTCTGCTTTGTGGGCCATCCATTGGCTGACGATATCCCCTTGCAGAGCGATCAGGCCGCTGCTCGTCGCGAGCTGCAGCTGGACTCCGCCGGCACCGTGGTGGCGTTGATGCCGGGCAGCCGTGGTGGCGAAGTGAAAATGATTGGCCCGCTGTTGTGGGAGGCCGCCAGGCGCCTGCAGGGCCGGGCTGCCAATGTCCATTTTCTGGTGCCGGCGGCCAGTGCCGCCCGGCGTCGGCAGATAGAGGAGCAGTTGCAGCAGTTGCCACCACTGCCTCTGACCGTGGTGGATGGGCAGTCCCATCAGGTGATGACAGCGGCGGACGTGGTGGCCATGGCTTCGGGTACCACAACCCTGGAGGCGATGCTGCTGAAGCGTCCCATGGTGGTGGTGTATCGCTTCGCCTGGCTCTCCTACGCCATCCTCTCGCGGCTGGTCAAAACCCGCTTTTTCTCCCTGCCCAATTTACTCGCCGGCAAGCCGCTGGTGCCGGAGCTGTTACAGGACGAGGCGACACCGGAGCGTATTGCTGACGAGTTGCTGGTGTTCCTGCAGCAGCCGCATCGCAGCGAGTTTATCCGTGAGGAGTTTACCCGCCTGCACCAGAGTATCCGCTGCGATGCCAGCGAAAGGGCCGCCGAGGCGATTGCCCAGGGCCTGGAACAAAGAGGCCTGGAACAGAGAACACAGGAACAGACATCCCGGGAGCAGACATCCCGGGAACAGGGAGGAGCCTGATATGGAGCCGTTTGTCAGCAGCTATGGTGGCACCCTGGGGGCCGGGGTGGACGAGGTGGGTCGCGGGCCGCTGGCGGGTGATGTGGTGGCGGCCGCGGTGATTCTCGATCCTGCCAGGCCCATTGTGGGGCTGAATGATTCCAAAAAGCTGACGGAGAAAAAGCGCGAGCTGCTCTTTGACGAGATCTGCAGTCATGCTCTCAGCTACTCCATTGCCAGGGCCTCGGTAGCGGAAATCGACAGTATCAATATTCTGCAGGCCAGCCTGTTGGCCATGACCCGGGCCGTTGAAGGCTTGCAGTTGGCACCGGAGCATGTGTGGGTGGATGGCAACAAGATTCCCCGCTGGTCTTACAGTGCCGAGGCGGTGGTGAAGGGAGACAGTCGCGTACCCGCCATCAGTGCCGCCTCCATTCTGGCCAAGGTCACCCGTGACCGGGAGATGGAGGCCTTCGAGAAGGTCTACCCCGGCTATGGCTTCGCCGGTCACAAGGGCTACCCCACCAAACTGCATATGGATGCCATTGCCCGCCTGGGCGTGACGCCGATCCATCGCACCTCCTTCGGACCGGTACGGGCGGCTATCGAGCAGATGGAGCTCTTCTGAGCCTCCGTCGCTGACGGGGTTTATCCCGCCGTCACAAAATTGCGATGGTGCTCTGTCAGGGGCAGAGCTACAATAGCGCCGGTTTTAACTGGCTGGGCAACGGAGCGTGTATGGAGTTCACAGGCGCACATATCTTGTCGATTACGCAGTTTGAGCGTGCCGATATTGAGCGGATATTCCGCGTCGCCGATAACATGGAGCCCTACGCGCAACGCAAGCGCGTGACCCGGGTGCTGGAAGGCGCCATCCTCGGTAACATGTTCTTTGAACCCAGTACCCGAACCCGCGTCAGCTTTGGTGCGGCATTCAATTTGCTCGGCGGTGAAGTGCGCGAAACCACCGGCTTCAAAAGCTCGGCCATCTCCAAAGGTGAATCCCTCTACGACACGGCTCGTGTGCTCTCCGGCTACAGCGATGTGATCTGCATGCGTCACCCGGAAGCGGGCTCAGTGGCAGAGTTTGCCGCTGCCAGTCGGGTGCCGGTGATCAATGGTGGTGACGGACCCAACGAACACCCCAGTCAAGCGCTGCTGGATCTCTATACCATTCGCAAGGAGCTGGCGGATCGGGGTCGCACAGTGGATGGCCTGCGCATCGCCATGATCGGTGATCTGAAATATGGCCGCACCGTGCACTCCCTCTGCAAGCTGCTGTGCCTGTTTGATCGTGTACAGGTGACATTGGTGGCGCCGCAAGAGCTGGCAATGCCCGGGTATGTGGTGGAGCAGATGCGTGAGGCGGGGGTGGAAGTGACCATTTCCGACGATCTGCTGCACGGCATCGGCCATGTGGACATCGCTTACTCCACCCGCATCCAGGAAGAGCGTTTTGCGTCGAAAGATGAGGCCAACCTCTACCGTGGCCGCTTTCGTCTCAACCAGGCGATCTACACCCAGTACTGCGAACCCAATACCGTGATCATGCATCCGCTGCCGCGGGACTCACGGGCGGACGCCAACGAGCTGGATAACGATCTCAACCACAATCCCAACCTGGCGATCTTCCGTCAGGCAGACAATGGTGTGCTGGTACGTATGGCGCTGTTTGCGCTGATTCTGGATGTGGCGGACCAGGTGGATGCCCACGCCCGCGACGTCAACTGGTACCGCGGCGGTCGCTGATTACTGCAGTTCCTTGCGCACACAGAACCACAACAGACAGTAGGTATCGTTGCTGGCGCTGTGGTGCTGTTGCTCCACTTCCTCGCTGCTCAGGCGGCCGTCACCGTCGTTGTCAAAGCGGTTGAACAGGCCCATATATGAGGCGTATTCGGCTTCGCTGACGTTGCCGTCCTGATCGGTATCAAGCTTGTTGAAGCGCGCCTGCAGTAGGCCCAGTCGCTTGTTCTGGTCGGCGCTCTGGTATTCGTCAAAGGCCACCGTGCCATCACCGTTGTGGTCGAGCAGGGTAAACAGTCGACTCTTCTTCTCGGCAATCTCTTCGGCGCTGATCTCGGCGTCGCCATCCAGATCGTATTTGGCCAGCAGCCAGCTTTCGGGCTCGCTGTAGGCGCTTTGGCCAAAGCCGCCAAGGGTCATTGATAGCAGGGTAATAGAGAGGTATTTCATGTCGGCAGCCGATCCGGGGTGGAGGGTCTCAGTCCGGGGGGCAATCCCGTTGACTGGCTGCCATCATAGCCTTGCCCTGTGGCGCCGAACTGCGCCTGCAATCACACTTCGGGCGCTCACTCAGACGGATTTATTAGAGCATTCTGATAATTGATAACCCCGGTTTATATAGGGGAAAGGACGCAGCCCGGGGCGTGCCTCTGCCAGCCACTGGCTCAGTGGCGCACAGGGTTGTCGGCCGGGGCCAGCAGGCGGGCTACGGCCTGTTGCAGTTCCGGCTCCAGCTGCGGGTCGCGCAGTACCGGCAACAGGTGGGGCCTGAGCCGGGGGTCGTACAGCAGCTCGTTCAGCAGTTGCTGGAGGAGGGGCGTGGGGTGTTGCTGCAGCGACTGCAGGAATGCCCGGAACAGTGTGGGTTGGGTCAGGTCCCAGGGGCAGCGACTGGCGATGGCCGCCAGCACTTCCATGCCGGGTTGCCCGGACAGCAACTGTTGCAGGGCCGTTTGGCGCAGCTCAATGGCGTCGCTGTGGGAGAGCGCCCGTACCAGTGCTGCAACCAGTGAGTCGCTGTCACCGGTCGGGGCCTCTGTCTGCAGTCGTTGGCACAATGCGGTGGCCAGAGCCTTGTCCGGGGTGGTGTTTTCCAGGCATTCACACAGTTGTTGCAGGGGTTGCGCCGGCATGGTGGCAATCGCCTGTTGCAATAAATGACTGTGTTCGGCGCAGCGCATCGCGACGTCGGCCAGCCCCTGCAGTGGAAGCTGCTGCCACTGGCCCAGATCGCCGGCGAGATAGTCGAGAGCGGCTCCATAGTGCTCGCCAGGTGCCAGAGCGAGGTCCAGGGAGGCGCGGGCGTGCATACTGGCCTGACGCTCCGGGGCCGGCTGGAACAGGCAGGGGTTATTCTCCAGAACCGCCGCCAGCTGTCGCGCCTGCTCGGCCTCACTCTCCTGTGGGGCCAGGGCGATCAGCAACTGTTTGACCAGGCGATCCCGCGGCTGCGGGTCCAGGAAACCCTGTTCATCCAGCGGCAGGCGGATAAACCACAGCAACGGCAGCGCCGGGCTGTCGCTGTCGCGCAGCAGCAGGGCCAGCCACGCCTGGCGCAGGTAGGGCGCCGGGTAGGGGATGAGTTGCTGTTCGACACGCAGGAAAGTCTCGGTGTCGAGCGGCTGGATACGACGCCCCACATCGTAGATGCGGTAGTCGAGACCCATCTGGGTAAACAGGCTGCTGATCATGTGGCGCTTCTCTTTGTCTGCGGGGCGGTGGTCAGTCCGGGGGCGGCATTGTAACGGGTTTGGCGGTGGATGGCAGGGCTTCGCCGGCGTCGCTCCCCCTGTCAGGGCGGCCCGGGTGTCGGGAGCTCAGTCCTGGCAGCACTGCTTGAATTTGCGACCGCTGCCGCAGACGCAGGGGCTGTTGCGGCCCGGCAGGGGTGGATTGCGCAGCGCTTCGCCCTCAACATAGCGCCAGCCGCGCTGGTCATGAAGGAAGTGGGAGTGCTCGTGCAGCACCTGCAGTCTGGTGCTCTCCCGGGGATCGCGGAACCAGGCGGAGAAACTGACCCAGCCCTCACTGTCCCCCGCCTCTCCCAGTTCACTGTTGTGTACTTGCAGCCCTACCCATTGGGTGTCCCGGCAGCTGCGGGCCAGGGTGTCGGCAGACGCCGGAGCGGATACCGCATCCCAGGTGGCCATCAGGTAGTCGTAGCGTTGCAGCCGGTAGGCGCAGAAGCGGGAGCGCATCAGGGCGGTGGCGGTCGACGGCGGTTTGGTGCCGTTGAGGGCAGGAAGGCAGCAGGTCTGGTAGCTGTTGCCACTGCAGCAGGGGCAGGGTTGCTCGGTGCCAGAATTCATGGCAGTGGTAATCCTCGGCCAAATTGGGTATTTTTGCAGGCCATTTTAATAAGGCCGGGCGGCGAATGACAGTCAGGCTGTCTTTGACTCTCCTGCCAACTCTCACCCGTTCTGCAATTCTTTTGTGCGTTCCGATTTCATGACCGACTTTGACGATATCCGCCCCTACAATGACAGCGAGGTGGCACCGGCCATTGCCCGTGTGCTGGCCACACCGGAGCTGATCCGCGCGGTTGCGCGTCTGCGCTTCCCGCACCTGTCAGGCGTCTTGCCCTGGCTTATGCGGCCGCTGGTGCATACTTATCTGCAGCATCAGTTGCGCGGTGTGAATACCGTCGATCAGCTGCAGGAGATTATTGGTCACTATCTGGAGAACATGCTCAATCGTCGCGTCAGTGAGCTGACGGTATCCGGGCTTGATAAGCTGCAGAAGGATAAGGCTTACCTGTTTATCAGCAACCATCGCGATATCGCTATGGACCCGGCGTTCGTCAATTGGGCGATGTTCCACTATGGCTTCGATACCGTGCGCATTGCCATCGGCGACAACCTGCTCACCAAGCCCTATGTTTCAGACCTGATTCGCCTGAACAAGAGCTTTATCGTCAAACGCAACATCTCCAGTCCGCGGGAGAAACTGAAAGCATCAAAGCATCTGTCCGCCTATATCCACCACTCCATTGCCGAAGACAAGAGCAACGTCTGGATTGCCCAGCGTGAGGGGCGGGCCAAGGACGGACGGGATGTCACCAACAGTGCCATCGTCAGCATGATCGCCCTGAGTAAACCCAAGCCACAGGACTTCGGTGAATACATCGGCGAACTGAATATTGTGCCGGTCTCCATCTCCTACGAGTGGGATCCCTGTGATGCAGCCAAGGCGCGGGAGCTGCATGCGGTGCAAACCCATGGCCGCTACGAGAAAGCCGAACATGAAGACGTGGCCAGTATTGCCGCCGGTATTGCCGGTGAGAAGGGCCACGTGCACCTGGCCTTTGGTGATGTGCTGGGCAGCGAATACGAAAGTACTGAACAGGTGGCACGGGAGATTGACCGCCAGGTCTGGAATAACTATGTGCTGCATCCCAGCAACCATCTCGCCTATGAGCGACTTTACAGCAAGCCTTCCGGATTGCCGGTTACGGCAAAGGGGTGTGAGTTTGTGGCGGCGGATTACCCGGAAGAGCAGCGTGAACTGGATCGGCGCCTGGCGGGTTTACTGCCGGAGCAGCAGCAGATACTGCTCTCCATCTACGCCAATTCGGTGGTGAGTCACCTGAAGTTGGCCGCCTCCGCAGAGGATGCCGCGCAGGAATAAGTCCGGCTAACTGCAGAACTGGTTGCGGCCGCCGGCCTTGGCCTGGTACAGCAGGCGGTCGGCGCGACGCAACATGTCATCAATGGCAATATCGTCACCGCTCATGGCGGTGACGCCGAGGCTGACGGTAAAACGGATGGGCTGGCCGTCAAACAGCAGCTCGCTGCTCTCCACCTGCAGGCGCAGCCTTTCCGCCAGCTGACGTGCCCCTTCAAGGTCCGTCTCCGGGCAGCAGATCACGAACTCCTCTCCGCCAAAGCGGCCAATCAGGTCGCCCTGGCGTCCCACGGCCCTGCACAGACGGGTCAGTTGTTTCAGAGCAGCATCTCCCCCGGCATGGCCATAGCTGTCGTTGATGGACTTGAAATTATCTGCATCCAGAACAATGACTGACATCTGGCGCTGGTGACGGCGGGCCTTGGCAAACTCGGCACTGCCCAGCTCCAGGAAGTAGCGCCGGTTGAAGACGCCGGTAAGAGGGTCGGTAGAGGCGAGACGGGCCAGCTTGTCGTTCAGCTCCTGCAGCTGCTTCTGGGCCTCCCGCAGCCTCAGTGCGGTGCGAATGCGGGCCGCCAGTACGCGGTAGTTGAAGGGTTTGGTGACGTACTCGTTGGCGCCGATATCCAGTGCCCGCACCACCGCATCGTCATTGTCGTTGGCCGATATCATGATCACCGGAATGTCGCTGAGGAGGGTTTCAGTCTTCAGTTGCGTCAGGGTTTCGGTGCCGCTCATGCCGGGCATCATCAGATCGAGCAAGATCAGGTCGGGGCGGTGTTTACGGGCGAGGGTCAGGCAGTCTTCACCCCCGGTGGCACTGATGACCGTATGGCCATCGTCCTCAAGGTTGAATCTCAGGAGCTGCAGGTTGTCTTCGATATCGTCGACGATGAGGATTATGGCCATGGGATCAGAGCGTCATTGGTTTCCGGGGTGTCCGGGTCAGCCTCCGGCGCGGCCGGCAGGGCGCAGAGCGCAGTTAGCACCAGTATAGAGGCCTGGCGTGGAAATCTCTATTTATGGCTTCACCATCGATATTTGCCCCAGTTCTCAGGATTGGCCCAGTAGCGGGGGGTATTCCAGCTGCGCTGGCGGTTGTAGCTGCTGAGGTTGTAGCCGTAACAGCTGAGTCCCGGGCCGTCGAAGTGCTGCAGGCGACTGAAGCCCAGTGCCAGCAGTTCGCTTCTGGGGGCCTGCTGCGTTTCCTGAACCAGCAACCAGATGGCACTGCTGAAGAGGTTGCGGATCACGCCCAGCTGGTGGCTCTCCAGCAGTCGGGCTGCCGTGTCGCTGTCCGGGACCAGGGCGACCGCCAGCTCAAAGCGCTGGCCGCCTGCCTGCGGTCCGGGATCCTCCCCCGGGGCAACACAGGTCAGGGCGCATCCCTGCTCGTCACACCAGCGTTGCAGGGCCGGGGGGCAATCCGCGGCCACCAGCAACAAGTGTCGGGGCGCTTGCTGGGTCAGGTGTTGCAGCAGGGCTTGTTCGGGAGTCTGTTCTTGCATGGGCACAGGCTAGCAGAGCCGTGCTGTGATTGCCCAGTGATGATTGCCCCGTTGATGTTAAACCCGGTGATGTTAAACCCGGTGATGATGGTCAGTGCTCGAAAGGAATCTGTGCTTCCAGCAACGCGTTGACAAACAGCCAGGCATCATAGGGGTCGAACAGCTCTTCGTTGGGGAAGAGCGGGGCATCACAATCCGCGCAGTAAAACAGAGCGGGATCGAAGTGCAGGGGGTTCAGTTGTTGCTGCAGAAACTGCAGAGCGTCAGCCACCGCCTGCGACCAGTCATCACCCTGCAGTGCACCCAGGGGGCAGTTGGAAACCAGCTGGTCGATCATGCGGCTGGTGGGCATGGCCAGCTGTGGTTGTTGCAGGTGCAGTTGGTCGCGCAGGTGACGGAAGATGCGTGTTAGTTGCCGGTAACGGTGGTGGGCGGAGTAGGTGGTGATCTGGGGGGCAGCAGGAGTGGTGCCGGGCGTGTTATCGCCAGGTCTTCTGTCTCCGGGCTTTTTATCTCCGGGCTTTCTGTCACCAGGGCTGCCGCTGCCGGCAAGGGGGTGTGCGTGACGGGCCAAGGGTCTCTCCTCCGGGGAGTGGAACGCTGTGGTGGCGCGGCTCAGTGCAGCGAGCTGTCCATCCAGTTCTGGTTCTGGCTGTGAGGCGCCTCATCCACCGGCTCTACGGCGTCACGAAGGCTCTCTTCCAGGCCATCCAGCCCGCGCTTGATGCGCTTGACCACTTGGGACATGACTTCCAGTGCCTGATCCAGCTGGTCTACGGCAATCTGCATCTCTTCAAAGGAGAGGTCCGGTCGGTCGGTCATGGTAGGGCTCCCTGTGTCTGTTATTGGTATTGTTGTGGCCAGTACCAGCGGCGACGCAGGGCGTCGGCAACCGGCTGACGGTACAGTAAGGGATCAACAACAATGGCGAGTCACGGGACTACCATTTGATCCCGGTATTGCCAGGATCCTTCAATGGTTCTGCGGTGTGGCCTGTCGTGGCGGATAGGCAACACCGACGATGGGCGCCAGGCGCCCATCCACCAGCCGGCTATTGCCGGCTGGCTTGTCTGGTGTGGGCAGGATTTAATCCCAGCTCAGTGCACCACCTGTCTGATACTCGATTACACGGGTCTCGAAGAAGTTCTTCTCTTTACGCAGATCCATGATTTCACTCATCCAGGGGAACGGGTTTTTCGCCCCCGGGAATTGCTCTTTCAGACCCAGCTGCGCCAGGCGACGGTTGGCGATGAATTGCAGGTACTCCTCCATCATGGCCGCGTTCATGCCCAGCACACCACGTGGCATGGAGTCACGGGCGTAGGCGATTTCCAGTTCGGTGCCTTCCAGGATCATCTGGGTCACTTCCTGCTGGAACTCGGCGCTCCACAGGTGCGGGTTCTCCAGTTTGATCTGGTTGATAACGTCGATACCGAAGTTCAGGTGCATGGACTCGTCGCGCAGGATGTACTGGAACTGCTCGGCCACACCGGTCATCTTGTTGCGGCGACCCATGGAGAGGATCTGGGTAAAGCCGCAGTAGAAGAAGATACCTTCGGTGACGCAGTAGAAGCCCACCAGGTTGCGCAGCAACTCCTGATCCGCTTCCGGGGTACCGGTGGTAAAGGTGGGGTTGGAGATCCCCTGGGTGTGGGCGATGCTCCAGGCCGCCTTCTTGGCCACGGAGGGCACTTCGCGGTACATGTTGAACACTTCACCTTCGTCCATGCCCAGCGACTCGACACAGTACTGGTAGGCGTGGGTGTGGATGGCCTCTTCAAACGCCTGGCGCAGCAGGTACTGGCGCGCTTCCGGGTTGGTGATGTGGCGGTAGATGGCCAGCACCAGGTTGTTGGCTACCAGGCTGTCGGCGGTGGAGAAGTAACCCAGTGAGCGCATGACGATGCGGCGCTCGTCTTCGGTCAGGCCGTTGGGGTTTTTCCAGCAGGCGATGTCCGCGTTCATGTTCACTTCCTGCGGCATCCAGTGGTTGGCACAACCGTCCAGATACTTCTGCCAGGCCCAGTCGTACTTGAACGGTACCAGCTGGTTGAGGTCGGCGCGGCAGTTAATCATGCGCTTGGCGTCCACCTCGACGCGGGCAGCGCCCATCTCCAGCTCTTCCAGGCCGGGGGCGGGATCGAGATCGGCAACTGCCTGACGGGCAGCCTCCACAGCATCACTGGCTGCGGCAGCGGGTTTGCGGCGCTCTGCAGGCTCGGCTTCCACAGCAGGGGCGCTGTAGTCCGGCGCCGCTTCGGCGACAGCCGCTTGTGGTTCGGCCGCAGGCGGTGGCGCGACCGGCTTGGCCGCGGTGTTCTCTTCGTAATCGTCCCAGCTCAGCATGTTTCGGTTCCTGATTTCCTGTTTTTATCTGTGAGTACTTGTCTCATGGAGCGGCGATGACCTTTCGGTTATCCGTCCTCTCCTCCTGCAGTGATTCCTGCAGGTCGCCTCAGCCCCCCGGAGGGGGGAAGGTACCGGCCGCCAACGGGCAGGTGTGCGTCCGGTACCTTCCAAAGGGTTGGCCCGCCAACGGGCCGTTCCCTTACTGGCAGGCTTCGCAGTCCGGGTCGTCCAGAGAGCAGGCCTTGGGTACCGGTGCCGCTTCCGGAGCTGCCACGGTCGCCGGGGCGTCAGACTTGGCCGATACCGCATTCAGCGAGCTGTTCTCGATGGTGGACTTCTCGGTACTGGTGGCCGCCAGTGCACGCAGGTAGTAGGTGGTCTTGAGGCCACTGAACCACGCCATGCGGTAGGTGATGTCCAGTTTCTTGCCGTTGGCGCCGGCGATGTAGAGGTTCAGGCTCTGGGCCTGGTCGATCCACTTCTGGCGACGGCTGGCGGCTTCCACAATCCAGCGCGGCTCCACCTCAAAGGCGGTGGCGTAGCGATCTTTCAGTTCGGCAGGAATGCGGTCGATCTTCTGCACCGAGCCCTCGTAGTACTTGAGGTCGTTGACCATCACCGAATCCCACAGGCCGGCGTCTTTCAGCTCGTGCACCAGGTAGGGGTTAACCACGGTGAATTCGCCGGACAGGTTCGATTTCACGTACAGGTTCTGGTACGTGGGCTCGATGGACTGCGATACCCCGGTGATGTTGGCAATGGTCGCCGTCGGCGCAATGGCCATCACGTTGGAGTTGCGCATACCCTGGGTCTTGACCTTGCTGCGCAGGCTCTCCCAGTCCAGGGTCTGGCTGCGGTCCACCTTGATGTAGTCGCTGCCGCGGTGCTGCTCCAGCAGGTCAACGGAGTCGATGGGCATGACGCCTTTGCTCCACAGGGAGCCCTCGAAGGAGGAGTAGCGACCACGCTCGGCCGCCAGTTCACTGGAGGCATCGATGGCGAAGTAGCTGATCGCTTCCATGGAGCGGTCGGCGAACTCAACGGCATCTCCCGAGCTGTAGGCGTAGCCCATTTTGTAGAGCGCGTCCTGGAAGCCCATCAGGCCCAGGCCGACAGGGCGGTGGCGCATGTTGGAGGTGCGCGCCGCTTCCACGGAGTAGTAGTTGATGTCGATAACGTTATCGAGCATGCGCACAGCGGTGCGGACGGTTTTTTCCAGCTTGGCGTGATCCAGCTGGCCGTTCTCCACGTGCTGGGCCAGGTTCACCGAACCCAGGTTACAGACGGCGATCTCGTCGTTGGCCTTGGTGTTGAGGGTGATCTCGGTACACAGGTTGGAGGAGTGCACCACACCGGCGTGTTGCTGCGGGCTGCGCAGGTTACAGGCGTCCTTGAAGGTGATCCAGGGGTGGCCGGTTTCAAACAGCATGCCCAGCATCTTGCGCCACAGGTCCAGCGCCTTGACGCGCTTGAACAGTTTCATTTCACCGGTACGGGTCTTCTGCTCGTACTCCTCGTACTTCTGCTGGAACGCCAGACCATAAAGGTCGTGCAGTTCCGGCACGTCGTTGGGGGAGAACAGGGTCCACTCCTTGTCATCGAAGACGCGCTTCATGAACAGGTCCGGTACCCAGTTGGCGGTGTTCATGTCGTGGGTGCGACGGCGGTCGTCACCGGTGTTCTTGCGCAGGTCGAGGAATTCCTCGATGTCCAGGTGCCAGGTTTCCAGGTAGGCACATACGGCGCCTTTGCGCTTGCCGCCCTGGTTTACTGCCACAGCGGTGTCGTTGGCCACTTTCAGGAAGGGTACAACGCCCTGGGACTTGCCGTTGGTGCCCTTGATGTAGGCACCCAGCGAGCGCACCGGGGTCCAGTCATTGCCCAGACCGCCGGCCCACTTGGAGAGCATGGCATTGTCCTGCACCGCGCCGTAAATACCGTGCAGGTCATCGGGTACCGTGGTCAGGTAACAGGAGGAGAGCTGCGGGCGCAGGGTACCGGCATTGAACAGGGTAGGGGTGGAACTCATGTAATCGAAGGAGCTCAGCAGGCGATAGAACTCGATCGCGCGCTCTTCACGGTTGGCCTCTTCGTGGGCCAGGCCCATGGCCACGCGCATGAAAAATACCTGTGGCAGCTCGAAGCGCACGCCTTCTTCAGAGTGAATAAAGTAGCGGTCGTACAGGGTCTGCAGGCCCAGGTAGGTGAACTTCAGGTCGCGCTCGGCGTCCAGAGCGGCACCCAGTTTCTCCAGATCGTAGTCCAGCAGGTTGGGGGCCAGCAGCTGCAGCTCCACACCTTTGTGGATGTAGGCAGGCAGGGCCTGGGCGTAGAGGTTGTGCATCTCGGCCTGGGTGGCAGACTCGGCCACGCCCATAAAGCTCAGGGCTTCGGCGCGCAACTTGTCCAGCAGCAGGCGGGCGGTGGCGAAGGAGTAGTTGGGCTCTTTCTCCACCAGGGTGCGGGCGGTGATCACCAGCGAGGTGTTGACGTCGTCGAGGGTGACGCCGTCGTAAAGATTGCGCATGGCTTCATCGAGGATCGCCTTGGGCAGCACATCGGAGAGACCGGCACAGGCTTCTTCCACGATGGTGCGCACGCGGGCGATGTCCAGCGGCTGGGTGTGGCCATCGGGCATGACGACGTTGACACTGGCGTACTCGGCGTCAACCTGGACCTCCTGCACGCTCTGCTTGCGCAGCTGGGCACGGCTTTCACGGTAGAGGACGTAGTCGCGGGCGATCTTGTGTTCACCGGAGCGCATCAGGGTCAGCTCGACCTGGTCCTGGATGTCCTCAATGTGCACGGTGCCGCCGGACGGCATGCGACGCTTGAAGGTGGCGCTGATCTGCTCGGTCAGAGACTCCACAGTTTCGTGGACGCGGCTGGAGGCCGCGGCAGTGCCGCCCTCTACCGCCAGGAACGCCTTGGTCATGGCAACGGCGATCTTGCCCGGGTCGTAGGGCACGACCGTGCCGTTGCGCTTGATGACGCGCAGCTGGCCGGGGGTGGTCGCTGTTACTGTGGTGCTGGAAGTCTTGGCCTGGGGCGCCTGGGAGGAGGCCGGGGTGGCTGACACTTCAGTATCTGTGTGCATGTACGTCTCCGCGTATTGTGCCGGGTTTTTGGTGTGTTAGGAGTTGTGACTGTTCTTTTCTACTGGCGCGGAGCGTCCAGGATGGGTGGGGTGGGTGACACTCCACAAAAGGCAGTAGTTTTCGGACTGCCTTTCCATCTGCTCGATCCGATACCTGTATGGCTGCCGGGGCATGGGGCGACTGCTTGACTGCCGGGTGGCGATTGAATCCGCTGGGGCCACCCTGACAAAACCCCCTGGCTTGCTGCTGGCGCACTGTGTAATGGTGCCTGCCCGGCGCTGAAACCCTATATATAGGGGTAATCACAAGCTTGGATACAAGATAATGCGGTGCAGGGTCGATTGCAAGGCGATAAGGTTGTCGATTTCTTGTGGATAAAGTGTGAGTAAGCTCTTCGGTAAGTGACTGCTAATCTGCCACCGCAGTGTTGCAGGGGGGCAGAGCCCGGACCGGTCGGTTTCAATTAAACTATAACTTTTTAGCATATAGATAAATTTTTATAAGCCCTTATATTTAGTGCCGGATTGCGGTGCGGCCACAATATGTTGTGTTTCATTTCGGTGCTGGCACTGAACTCCACCGGGACCATGCCTGCCTCCCTTTGGCGCGTAAAGAGGCCTTTGCCCGGTGCGCGGGCGCGGCGGGCAGCCGTAAGGTGAACGATGGCGGAGCGGAGGAGCTGTCTGTGGATGACGGGAATCGCTACTATAGCCATCCCGGGTGTGTCCGGTGTCTGGAGGAGTGTGGGTAATGGGGGACGTGGTGCAGTTCAGGAGGCCGACAGCGGCCGAGAAGCACAAGGGCAAAACCCTGTGTCGCAGCGGCTTTCATAAGTGGCAGGTGGTGAAGGAGAAGCAGTTTGACGTGCGTCAGGGCAAGCTGGTGACGGTCTATCGCTGCGCCCGCTGCGGGCAGCAGAAGGTGGAGGCGCACTGAGCGGCGGGCTGGCCAGGGCGGCCAGCCCACTTGCCGGTTGCTACCGGCTCAGTGCGTGCGGGTCTCAGTGGTTGTGACCACAGCCGCCGGGGCTGTGCACATGACCGTGCTGCAGCTCTTCGTCGGTGGCGTCGCGGATTTCCAGTACTTCCACATCAAAATGCAGTTCCTGGCCTGCCAGGGGGTGGTTGCCATCAATGGTGACTGTGTCGCCCTCGACTTCAATCACTTCCACCACCTGCATGCCGTTGGCAGTCTCGGCGTGAAAGGCCATGCCGACTTCAATCTCGTCGATACCGGTGAACATGGTACGTGGCAGCTCCTGAATGAGGCCGGGATCCAGCTCGCCGTAACCCTGCTCGGGGGTGACCACGGTCTGCACCTTGTCGCCGACCTGCTTGCCTTCCAGTTCCTGTTCCAGGCCCGGAACCAGGTTTTTGTGGCCCTGCAGGTAGGCCAGCGGCTCTTCGCCGACGGAGCTGTCGAGCACTTCGCCCTCAACGTTTTTCAGGGTGTAGTGGATGGTGACTACTTTGTCTTTAGAGATGGTCATAAGCGCTCTCATTACTGGTAAAACTGGGTGTCAGCCGCTCCTCAGAGTCCGTTTACCGATACTCCGTCGAGTTTGGCTGAGGTGAGGTTGATTTCGTAGTACTTGCCGTCGTCTTCGGTCTGCTGGATGCGTACGATCAGGTAGTCCCAATCGCGGGCCAGCCAGATCAGGGTAACACGATCGTTATCCTTGCGCAGGCGTTTGACCCGCACGGTGTTGAGTCGGCCTACCGGGGTGTCGATGACCTCTTCGCCCTCGACGGCAAAGCGATAGGTCTTGAGGCGACCGCCATCCGCTACCTGATACTCCATCAGCTCCTTGCCATTGATCAGGTCGGCGCGCAGCTGCAGCTGGTAGCTGAGTTTGTCCTGCACGTCCGTGGGGACGTCCATCGACCAGGGTTTGTTCTGTACGTTGTTGGTGACCTTGCCCTGGTCGTGATCAAAGGTGAGCAGGGCGGTGCGGTCGCGTCCCAGGCCGGTGCGGTTGTAGCTGTAGGTCTGGGGACGCAGCTGGAAGTGCTCGTCGTCCCACTGCGCCAGGCTGCGCTCGTCGATGTCCGCCAGCCAGTGGCGGGCGGCAAAGCGGAACTCCATCTGCCGGTCTTTGCCCATGGTCAGGGAGCGACTGGCGTCCACGCTGAGGGAGCCATAGCGGGCCTTGTAGTCGGCGGAAAAAGGCTTGGGGGTGGCGGCAGTGGCGACACTGGTAACCACTGTCAGCAACAGGGCCAGCCACAGGGGGCGGCGCGGACGCATGTGTTGTGGCTGGCAAAAGAAAGGCACGCGGGGCATCAATTATTCTCTCCCTTGGATTGCAGAGCGTATAACGGTGCCGGTCAGCGCGCGTCGACGACCTGTCCGCTGGGTGGCAGCGGCTCGCCGTCCAGCAGGCAGTGGTTATCCTGCATCTGCAGGCGGCCACTGGTAAACCAGGCCACCGCTTGCGGATAGATAATGTGCTCCTGCACCTGCACCCGCTGCGCCAGGCTGGCGGCATCGTCGCCGGCAATTACCGGCACTATGGCCTGTATGACATTGGGGCCGTCATCCAGTTCAGGTGTGACGAAGTGAATAGTGGCGCCATGCTCCCGGTCGCCGGCATCCAGCGCCCGCTGATGGGTGTGCAGCCCCGGGTATTTGGGCAGCAGGGAGGGGTGGATATTGAGCATGCGGCCCAGGTAGTGGCGGGTGAAATCCGCGGTCAGGATGCGCATAAAGCCCGCCAGCACCACCAGTGCCGGGTCGTGGTCGTCAATCAGGGTCATCAGCGCCGCGTCGAAGGCTTCACGGCTGTCGAAGCCGGTGTGGTCTAGCACCAGCGCCGGGATGCCCGCCTGCTCGGCACGCTGCAGTCCTTTGACGCCGGGGCGATTGCTGATAACCGCGCTGATGCGGCACCCCAGGCGGTCCTGCAGCTGGGCGTCGATCAGGGCCTGCAGGTTCGTGCCGCTGCCGGAGATAAGTACAACAATATTTTTCATGGGCTGCTGTTCGGATGTGTTCAGGTGTGGCGGCGCGGTGGCCGGCCGGGGGCGGCAGGGTGGGAGGCCACCCTGCCTGACAGGTGTCAGAGGTTGACAAGCTCCACCCGCGGTTCGTCACTGCCGGCCTTGGCCACATGGCCCACCACAAAGGCGCTTTCGCCGGCGTCGGCGAGAATCGCCAGGGCGTCGTCTTTTTCGCTGGCCGGGACAGCGATGATCATGCCTACGCCGCAGTTGAAGGTGCGGTACATCTCGTAGGCGTCGACATTGCCCTGCTGCTGCAGCCAGCGGAATACCGGTGGCATCTCCCAGCTGCTGACATCCACCACGGCCTTGCAGTCGTCCGGCAGTACGCGCGGGATGTTCTCCTGCAGGCCACCACCGGTGATGTGGGACATGGCGTTGACGCTGGACTCTTCGATCAGGCGCAGCATGGACTTGACGTAGATGCGGGTGGGTTCCAGCAGTGCCTTGCCCAGCTCCTGCTCACCTACCTTGTCGGTCAGGCTGGCACCGCTGACTTCCAGGATCTTGCGGATCAGGGAGTAGCCATTGGAGTGGGGGCCGCTGGAGGCGAGGCCGATCAATACGTCGCCGGCCTGTACCTTGCTGCCGTCAATCAGCTGGGATTTCTCGACGATGCCGACGCAGAAGCCGGCCAGGTCGTAGTCCTCGCCTTCGTACATGCCGGGCATCTCGGCGGTTTCGCCACCTACCAGGGCGCAGCCGGCCTGCTCACAGCCGGCGCCAATGCCACTGACCACGTCCGCGGCCACTTCCACATTGAGCTTGCCGGTGGCGTAGTAATCGAGGAAAAACAGGGGCTCGGCACCGGCCACCACCAGGTCGTTCACACACATGGCCACCAGGTCGATACCGATGGTGTCGTGCATGCCCAGGTCCATGGCCAGGCGCAGCTTGGTGCCGACGCCGTCGGTGCCGGATACCAGCACCGGTTCACGGTAGCCGGTAGGCAGTTCAAACAGGGCCCCGAAACCACCCAGTCCGCCCATGACACCGGGGCGATGGGTACGCTTGGCCACAGCCTTGATGCGATCGACCAGCGCATTGCCGGCATCGATATCCACGCCGGCATCTTTATAACTCAGGGAAGGGGACTGTTTGTCGCTCATGTTTTGCTCTTTTTGGTTACAGGGTTGTCAGGGCTGCACGGGAAAGGCGGCTATTCTAGCAGCTAAGCAGCGGGCTGGCAGCTTCTGTCGCAGCGTTAATCCCCTGAATGTTTATCAAACTGAGTACTGGCTACTGGAGCTGTCACAGGGGCGTGGGCATAATGGCGGCCTCATCGCCGCGCCGGGAATTCGGGCCGCTGTGCAAATGCAGGGGTCGGAGGGGTGTGGCTGCTACACGGTTGGCCGGGTTGTCGAGGCCGGGTCAAACGAAACGCTAAAGGGTGATTGGGTGAAATACTGGGTTGTGTGTGTCTGGCTGCTGTTGGCCAGTGTGGTGCCGGCGGCCAGCGCGGAAGAGGTAAAGGGCCTTTATCAGCAGGATGAACTGGTCGCGAATCAGTCCGACAGCCTGCGTCGCAAGGCGGCCTCCGAGGCGTTGTCCAAAGTCATTGTGCGGGTCTCCGGCCGCGCCAGTGTATTGGGCGATCCGGCGGTGGCCGCCGCCACTGCTGATCCGCTCTCCTACCTGGAGGCCTATCGCTACGAATCCACCGGCGAGCTGATCGTGGAGGGGGACGAAGAGTTGCCGGCCACCCGTCTGGTGATGAGCTTTTCCGGGGTCGGTATTGAGCGGCTGTTACGCCGCAATAATCTGCCGGTGTGGCCCGCCAACCGTCCAGCGGTGTTGTTGTGGCTGGTGAGTGATGACCTCAAGGCGGGACGCCAGCTGGTTGAGCTGCAGGGTGATTCTGACAGCGGTCGTGACGTCCGGCGGGCTGCGGCAGAGCGGGGCCTGCCACTGGTGTTGCCGCTGCTGGACCTGCAGGACAAGCAGGCACTCAAGCCGCAACAGGCCTGGAGTATGGATCAGAAGGCCGTGACGGCGGCTTCCGCCCGCTACAGCTCCGACGCGGTGCTGGTGGGGCGCTTCAGTCATACCGCCAGTGGTCGTTGGCTGTCGGACTGGAGTCTACTGCACAAGGGCGAGAAAAGTGTGTTTGACGCCGACGGCAGCAGTCAGGAGCAGGTGATCCGTGCCGGCCTGGCGGCTGCAGCGGAGAAGCTGGCGTCGCTCTACGCCGTGGTCAGCAACGGTGCGGCCGGCGGTGAGCTGCTACTGGAGGTTGATGCAGTCAACGGCTTTGCCGCCTGGCAGCAGGTGGTGGACTACCTGCAGGGGCTGGAGGCGGTACAGCAGCTGACCCTGGAGCGCTATCAAAACGGTATGCTCACGGTGCAGCTGAAGTTGGCGGGTGATCCCTCGCAGCTGACGGCTGTGCTGGACCTGGATCGCCGGCTGTTGCCCGTCTCGCTCCCCAAGCCAGAGCCACAGCTCCAGCCTGTCGACCCGGCAGCCGCGACGGTACCCGCGGGCGAGCCGGCACTGCCGCGGCTGCGTTATCGCTGGTCGCGTTAAGCCTCTGCTGTAAATATCAGCAGCGCATCTGTTAAACTGCACGGCCCGCGTCAGGCGGGCCGATCGGTAACCCGAGCAGCTGTGTGTTTCATGAGCCAGACCCTTCCCCAACAGCTTTCCCTGCAGGTGCATCTGGAAGACGATGCCACCTTTGCCAATTTTTACGCCCCGGCAAATCACGCCAATGCGCAGATAGTGACGGCGTTGCAGCAATCACTGTCGCCCATGGGCGAGCGTTTCCTGTTTTTGTCGGCACCGGTTGGCAGTGGCGTCACTCACCTGTTGCAGGCTACCTGTAATCACGCTGAGTTGCAGGGGCGCAGCGTGCAGTACCTGCCGTTGGATGAATTCGCCAACCTGCCTCCGGAGCCTCTGCTGGAGCGTCTGGAGGCGGTACAGCTGGTGTGCCTGGACAATGTGCAGGCCGTTATGGGGTTGCCGCAGTGGGAGCGGGCGCTGTTCCGCTTCTACAACATGATGCGCGATCTGGGCCATGTGCTGGTGATGGGGGCTGACCGCGGGCCGCGGGAGTTGCCGGTGCAGCTGCCGGACCTGCAATCGCGTCTCTGCTGGGGGCTGGCATTTCAGGTGCGGCCACTGGATGACGAGGGCAAGCGCCTGGCGCTGCAGGCCCGCGCCCGTGCCCGGGGGCTGGAGCTGAGTGAAGAGGTAGCGCAATTTATCATGCACCGTGCGCCGCGTAACATGCAGGAGCTGTTCAGTGTGTTGCAGCGGCTCGATCAGGTGTCGCTGGCGGAACAGCGCCGCCTGACCATTCCCTTTATCAAGCAGACGCTGGGTTACTGACCGCTGGTTCGCGGTCAGGGGCTTTTAGTTTGTATTTCAGGGGCTGACGCACTCCAGGCAGCGGGCGTAGACCGCGCGCGGATCTGCCATCTGCATCACGTCAGCCAGTGGTGCCAGCTCGCGCTCGACCCGCTGCAGCAAACTCATCACCCCGCTGTTGTGCCAGCCGGACAGCAATTGCATACCGGCCACCTCGCCTGCCAGCTGCTGCAGCAACTGTTCGGTTGGTGACAGCGGCATGTGCACTTCCACCACCTGATACTTCTCCAGTCCGGCTTTGTCGGCCGCGGCCTTGATCACCTGTTGCAGGTCACCGAGCTGGTCCACCAGTCCCAGGTCGAGGGCGGCGCGACCGGTCCAGACGCGACCCTGGCCAACAGCATTTACCCGGGCCGTGGTGGTTTGGCGCGCGTCGGCGACGATGGTGAGGAAGCGGTCGTAGATGTGATTGACGCTCTGTTGCAGCACCTCGGCGGCCAGGCTGTTGAGCGGCCGATCGATGCGCAGGGCGCCGGAGAGTTCGGTGGTGCCGACGCCGTCAGTGCCGATGCCCACTTTTTGCAGGGTGTTTTCCACGGTGGGGAAGGCGCTGAAGACGCCGATGGAGCCGGTAATGGTGGTGGGTGTGGCCCACACTTCGTCAGCGGCCATGGACATCCAGTAGCCACCGGAAGCGGCGACGCTGCCCATGGAGATAAACACCGGGATGCCCTCCTTGCGGGTCAGTTCCAGCTCCTTGCGGATAATCTCCGAGGCAAAGGCACTGCCGCCGGGGCTGTCCACACGCACTACCAGGGCAGAATAGTCGCCGGACTCGCGCACATTTTCCAGTAGTTGGCTGATGGTGCTGCTGCCAACGCTGCCGGCGGGTTGTTCGCCGTCCAGTATCATGCCGCTCGCCACCAGCAAGCCAATCTGCGGGCTCTGGTCCAGTGGTTGCTCGTGTTCCAGCAGCGCCAGGTAATGTTCATAGTCCAGCACCTGGTAGTCACTTTCGTCATCGTTGCTGCCGAAGGTTTGCTGCAATACTGCCAATTGCTGGTGGTGGTCTGCCAGTTCGTCCACCAGCCCCAGGGCCTGGGCGGTGGCAGCGGCATCGCCGCGCTGTTCTTTCAGGTGTTTGTCCAGTTGGTTGATATAGTCGTTGATGCGCCCGCCGGGGAGTTTGCGCTGACTCTCAACCTGATCGGTGTAGGTGGACCAGAGCTCACCCAGCCACTGGGCGTTGTGCTCCCGCGAGGCATCGGACATGTCATCACGCAGGTAGGGCTCCACGGCATCCTTGTACTCACCGACACGGAACACGTGCATGTTCACTTCCAGCTTCTCCAGCGCCGCCCTGAAATAGTTGCGATAGCTGCTGTAGCCGGTGAGGATCACCGCGCCCATGGGGTGCAGCAGAATCTGGTCGGCGTAGCTGGCCAGGTAATACTGCTCCTGGGTAAAGGTATCGCCGATGGCGTAGACAGGTTTGCCGCTGGTTTTGAAATTCTCCAGCGCCCGTCCCACTTCCTGCAATTTGCTGAGGCCACCGCCGAGCATGTAGCTGAGGTCCAGTACCAGCCCGGTCACACGCTGGTCGTCGCGGGCCTTGTTAATCGCTTCCACCAGGTCCCGCACACGGGTCTCCGCCTGCTGGCGGCTGCTGCGTTCCAGGATCTGGGTCAACGGGTCGACGTAGCTGTACTGGTCGACGAGGAAGCCGGTCGGCGCCAGGCGCAGAGCTGTTTGTTCTGGAACGGTGAGGCGTTCCCCGGGCCATAGTGCTGCCACGATTACAGCTATGATGACGAGAAACAGCAGGTTGGCCAGGCTGACCCTGATCCAGGTGATGGCGCGCCAGAACCAGCTGATGGTGCGGCGCAGGGGGCCGGGTCGGGTGTTGCTCATGGGAAGTTCCTTGCTTCGACAATCCTTGGGGAATTACAGCGGTTTAGGACGACTGGCGCAACCAGGCTTTCTGCCAGCGGCTGCTCATCATGGCACTGATAAACAGGGCCACGCTGAGCAGGGTCTGCAGGTAGTCGTTCCAGGCGCCCGTCGGTGCCATGGCGTTGGTGACACCCATGGTGAAGTGCACCAGCAGCACAAAACAGAGCCAGTCGTAGGCGCGGGGTTTGTGGGACAGCATACCGGGCACGAAGACCAGCAGGCTGAAACAGGGTACCAGCAACAGCGTCCAGAAGAATTTGGGGGCGAGTATGCTGGTGACGGTATACAGCAGTACCAGTGCCAGCAGCAGTGCCAGGCTCAGGTGTTGGGCCAGTCGCAGCTGACGGGGTGGGGCGGGGTTGTTCATGTTTTGCTATCCGTTACGGGGTGTGCTGGCCACCGGTGTGTGGCAGCGACCTGTTCAGCCGGCGTGGGTGAGTGTAGCAGCGAGCCGCGCAACACGTTTGCCCAGCGCCTGGCAGAGGCGTTTCTCTTCATCGCTCAGCGGCATGCCATCGGCACCGGCATGGTGTGAGGCGCCGTAGGGTGTGCCGCCGCTGCGGGTGGTCACCAGGTCGGACTCGCTGTAAGGCAGCCCGGCCAGCACCATGCCGTGATGCAGCAGTGGCATCATCATGGTCAGCAGTGTCGCCTCCTGGCCACCATGCAGGCTGCTGGTGGAGGTGAAGGCTGCCGCAGGCTTGTCGATCAGGGCGCCGTTAAGCCACAGGCTGGAGGTCTGGTCGAGAAAATACTTCAGTGGTGCCGCCATGTTGCCAAAGCGGGTGGGGCTGCCGAGGAGTAGGCCGCTGCAGTGCTGCAGCTCCTCCAGTGTGCAGTAGATGGCGCCTTCTTGCGGGATATCGGGCTGCGTCTGCTCGCTCACCGGCGATACCGGTGGCACGGTGCGCAACCGCGCCTCCATGCCGCCGGCCTGTTCGACGCCGCGGGCGATCTCCATGGCCATGGCAGCGGTGGCGCCGTGGCGGGAGTAATAGAGGATCAGCACATAGGGCGCACTCATTTCAGATCAGCTCCAGCACGTTTTCCGGAGGCCGGCCCAGTACCGCCTTGCCACCCTTGACCACAATGGGGCGCTCTATCAGTTTCGGGTGTGACACCATGGCCTCGATCAGCTGCTGCTCGCTGAGGGAGGGGTCCTTGAGATTGAGTTCCTTGTAGTCGTCTTCGCCCTTGCGCAGCAGGTCGCGGGCGCCGATGCCCAATTTACCCAGCAGTTCCCTGAGCGTGTCGGCGTCAGGCGGGGTTTCCAGATACTGCACCACCTCCGGGGCAATACCGTTCTCCTCCAGCAGCGCGAGGGTCTGGCGTGATTTGGAGCAGCGGGGATTGTGATAAATCGTGACCATGAGGCGGGTTTCCTTTATTTTCATCTGCCATAATCAGGTTATTGTAATCATTCATTGCCCGCAGCTCCACGCGTAAGCCGCCTGAGTGAGCGGGCTGGACCAGGAACACAGGCATGGAATCTTCGCACCACACTCAGCGGACCGTCAGCTGGCGCATCTTGTGGTCATTTGTCACCAGCCTGGTTGGCGCCTATAACGATAAGGGCTGTCGCCAGCAGGCAGCCGCGCTGACCTATATGACGCTGTTTGCCATCGTGCCCACCATGACCGTGGTGTTCACCATGTTCTCGCTGTTTCCTGCCTTCGATGGACTCTCTGATCAGCTGCAATCCTTTGTCTTTCGTCACCTGTTGCCGGACTCCGGACTGGAGATACGCACCTACGTGCAGCAGTTTACGGATCAGGCGCGGCAACTGACCGGTCCCGGTCTGGTCATGCTGGCGGCCACGGCCTACCTGATGATCAAGAATATTGAGCACACCTTTAACAGCATCTGGGGAGTCAGCGAGGCGCGCAAAGGGCTGTCAAACTTCCTCCTGTACTGGGCGATTCTCAGTCTTGGACCGCTGATGCTGGGTATCGGGCTGGCGATGAGTACCTATCTGCTGTCGCTGCGCTTTTTCAGTGATGACGGCGTGCTGCAGGGCTTTATGCCGGTGCTGCTGGGGTATACCCCCTGGTTGCTCACCAGCGGTGCTTTTACGCTGTTGTTTGCGGCCGTGCCCAACTGTCGCGTACCGGTGCGTAATGCCCTGCTGGGCGGTGTGTTGACGGCGATCTGTTTTGAATTGTTCAAGGATCTTTTTGGCTGGATTGTTTCCAAGTCGGCTTTTACCGCCGTCTACGGTGCCTTCGCCATCGTGCCGCTGTTTCTGTTGTGGATTTACGTCCTGTGGATGATTGTGCTGGCCGGTGCGGTGTTTGTGCGCACACTGTCGGTCTTCAGTGGCCCGGCGAAAGGGGCGACCTATACCGAATTGATCGCCGCGCTGCTGGTGCTATGGCGTTTTCGCCAGTGTCAGCGTACCGGTGTCGGCGCACGGGATCATCAGTTGCTGTCGGTGGGTATTCCTGCGCCACAGTGGCAGCGCCTGCGCCGCGCGCTGTTGCGTCACCACATCATCAGTGTGACCCGCGAGGAGACCTATGTGTTGAGTCGTGACCTGAGTACCTTCACCCTGCGTGACCTGGCGGATATGGTGGGGGTGCAGTCGCAGATGCCCGGTGTCAGCGATTACCTGCAGACCTTCAGCTGGTTCCCGGTGGTGGCGGCGCGGCTGCTCTCCATTGACCAGCACACCGAAGCGGAGCTGGACATTACCCTGGAAGAGGTGTTCTGCAGTGTGGCCGAGGTTTATGACGATGAAGACCGGGGCCTGGAGGAGCTGGAGGCAGAGTTACGGGCGTACAGCGAGCCGGACGATGATACGCCCGAGCCCCTGATCGAGGAGGTGTTGCCCGCGGTGGAAGCGGAGGATCCGGAGTCTGCTGAAGAGCAGGAGCCGCGACGCCCACGGGCTATCTAGGCCCTCAATTAGTGTCAACAGGCCCTTGCACAGCTGTTTCCGGAAAAACATAAAGCAGGAGAAGCCTATGTGCCGGCTGGGAATTGCAACGGGGTGGCGTCTGCCATGACCGATCCGATATCCGAGCGTGAACTCAATGCCCTGCAGCGGCGTCTGCAATCGCTTTGCGGTCGCACAGAGCAGGCTGCTGCCGACGAGTTGGCAGCGTTTACCGGCACGTCGGTAATCAGGGGGGAGAGTCGCCTGCGCAGTCTGCCGGCGGCAGACCTGGGACAGGCACTGGCGGCACTGGGCAACGAACGCCTGTTTTCCGGCGTAGTGCAGGCCTATCAGCTGGAGATTTCGCCGCTGTTTGCCATGACGGTGGTGACAGAAGAGTCCATTGCGGATCTGTCGCAGCTGGTGTCCATGCCCTGCAGTTCCGGTGGCGAGACCGCCGAACTGCTGTTCCGGCTCAGCGAAGTCCTCACCGAATCCAGCCTGCCGCTGCTGGCCCGTGGCCTGGATGTGGCTCATCACTGTTTCTGGGGTGATGCCGGGCTGCTGGCGCTGCATGCGCCGCTGGAGCGTTACCAGCTGCACGGGATCGGTCGGGAGGAGTTGCTGCTGACGGTGGAGTGCAATTACCAGCTGGAGGCCCACCCCTTTAACTGCGACCTGCTGCTGGTATTACCATCGGCGGTGCAGCAGTTGCTGGTGCGTTGATCCCGGCAGGGTCGGTCGCCGCTTCTTCACGCCCTTCTGTGCTGTTGTGATATTGGTGTCATTATTGTGACTCCAATTGTGTCTGTTCATTCTCCTGTGCTATGTTGCCGCCTCCCCGGGCGTTCAGGTCCGGGTTTTGCCCCTGTGGTGAGAACGCTGCCGGGGGACGATTTTGCTTGGGGGCGAGGTATGAAGGGTTCGGTTCTGCCGGGGGCGGCACTGTTGGTACTGTGTCAGGGGGTGTTGGCCGCGGAGGTTCAGCAGGCGTCTGCCTGGCAGGAGGAGATGCTGGTCAGCGGCCGTCGCCAGGACCAGAGCCTGAATACGGTAATCGGCGGAATCAGTCGTATCGACCAGTCGGTATTGCAGCAGGTGGGGCATGTGCATCCACAGGAAGTGGCGGTGCGCATACCCGGTGTCTGGTTCAGTCGCGGCAACGGCCAGGAGATGTTGATGGCGATTCGCTCGCCGGTAAACACCGGGCCCGGATCCTGTGGCGAGATATTGCTGGCGGAGAATGGGGTGCCGGTGCGTCCGGCAGGACTCTGTAACGTTAACGGCATGTTCGAGGTGAATACCGGGCAGGCGGGCGCGCTGGAAGTCTCCCGCGGTCCCGGTACGGTTTTTTATGGCTCCAACGCGGTGCTTGGGGTGGTCAATGTGTTGTCGCCCTCTCTGACGGAGCAGCGCCTGAGTCTGGAAGCTGGCAGTTTTGATTATTATCGCCTGAAAGTGGCTGCCGGTGTCGCGCAGGGTGATCACCAGTGGCAGCTGACGGGACAGGGCACCAACAGTAGTGATGTTAAGGATAACGCCGGGCTGGATCAGCAAAAGCTGAACCTGCAGCACCGATACAGCAGCGAACGCTGGAGTGCCCATACCCTGTTGTCAGCGACCAACCTTAATCAGGAAACCGCCGGTTACATCACCGGTGAAGACGCCTACGAAGACTACGGCTGGAAAGACAATACCAACCCGGAGGCCTATCGGGACGCTTCAGCGTTGCGGCTGTCGACACGCTTTGCCGGCAGCGCCGGGGATCGCAACTGGTCTCTTACTCCCTACCTCCGCTACAGCGACATGGTCTTCCTGCAGCACTACTTGCCGGGGCAACCGGTGGAAGAGAATGGCCAGCGCAGCGCCGGTCTGCAGGCCGCTACTGACTTTGCTCTTACGGAGCGCAGCCGCCTGTGGCTGGGCGCCGAGGTGGAGTGGGCAGATATGTGGGTGCAGGAGCGTCAGGACGCGGTCTTTATCAATGCCATCAATCCACGCTACCAGGGTGATCATTACGATTTCGACGTGGCCAGTGAGCAGCTGGGAGTGTTCGCCAACACCGAGACGCGCCTCACCGATGTGTGGACTGTGGAGGCGGGCCTGCGCTATGAGTACCTGCGCTACGACTATGACAACCGGCTCCCCGATGGCGCGGTGCGGGACGATGGCTCACTCTGTGGCAGCAACCCCTGCCGCTATCTGCGGGTGGCTGACCGGGTTGATGAATTCGATAACCTCAGCGGCCAGCTGGGATTGCGCGCCAACTGGAATGCGCAGTGGATGAGTTATGTGAGACTCGCTCACGCCTACCGCGCGCCGCAAATCAACGAACGCTATCGTCTGCTGGCCGGACAGTCAGTGAACGAGTTTGATGAGAAGGAAATTGACAGCCTGGAGGCAGGGCTGCGTTATCAGGCGGAGGGCTTGTCAGTGCAGCTCTCCGCCTACCGGATGAAAAAACAGGATGAGGTGCTGAAGGCCTCCAATAACGTCACCATCGGAGATGCCGAAACCCGCCACACCGGTGTGGAGCTGGAGCTGGCACAGCAGCTGGGCGATGCCTGGTACTGGCAGGCGGCGGCAGCCTGGGCGGAGCATGAGGTGGTTGACGCCAGCCTGCTGGCGGGTACAGATGTGGATGGCAACCGGCTGGATACGGCTCCCGAATGGCAGGGCAGTGCACGGTTGGGTTATCGGCAGGATGGATGGCAGGCGGAGCTGGAGGCGGTGTATCTGGGCAGCTATTACCTGGATGCGGAAAACCGGCACCGCTATCCGGGCCATACCCTGTGGAATGCGTTTGTGCAGTGGTCGCTGGCGGAGCCGTTGCAGGCTCGCCTGCGGCTGGTGAATCTCGCCGATGAGCGCTACGCAGAGCGCGGGGATTATGCGTTTGGCAGTTACCGTTACTTCACCGGTCAGCCTCGCAGCGCCTATATAGAGCTGACTTACAGCTGGTAAGACTGTTCGGGTCCGGCGTAAGCCTGGCAGCGAGTTGGTGGAGGTGGCGAATCAGCGCCAGTGTTTTTCCCAGGCAGTCATTACCCGTTCCGGATACCAGTATTTACCGTAGCTGCCGTTGTAGCGGGCGAGGGCGTCGATGAGGCGGCCTTCCGTTCTTTCCAGGTAGTGTTTGAGGATGGCGCAGCCATAGCGCAGGTTGGTGTCGACGTCGGTGAGGTTGTCTTCGGGGTGGCCGATCTCGTCTTTCCAGAACGGCATCACCTGCATCATGCCCTGGGCGCCGACACTGGAGACGGCAAAGCGGTTAAAGTGGCTCTCCACCTCAATCAGCGCCAGTACAATCTCCGGTTGCAGGTCTGCCTGCAGGGCGGCGCGATGAATGCGGCGCAGCAGGTCCATGCGCTCTTCGTGATCCTTGATAAAGCGTGACAACGGTTCCTGTTTCGACACCAGCCACACTTCGGCATCGTAGCGATCAACGAAGCTGTCGCTGGATTCGATGGCGTGTTTGAGGGCAGCGCGCAGTTCCGGATCGATATCGTCCGGTGTGGTGTTGCCCCAGGCCAGCATTGGCAATTGCAGGCTCCCCAGCAACAACAGCGAACCGATTAAGCGGGTGACTGTTGTGCGGGGTGTCTTCATCATGGTCTGCGGTTGCCGGTCGCTGTCAGCGGGTTTTGCGCACGTTTTGGGCGATAAAATCGCTCAGGCCGGCCAGCGCAATCTCCTGCTTCTCGTCCGCGCGGCGCGCTTTGTATTCCACGGTACCCGCCTCGAGGCCACGATCGCCGACAACGATGCGATGGGGGATGCCCACCAGGTCGGTATCTGCCAGCATCACGCCGAGACGCGCTTTCTCTTCATCCATAAACAGAACGTCGTAGCCGCTGGCGGTGAGTTCGGCGTAGAGCCTCTCGCACTCGGCACGCACCGCTTCCGACTTGTTCATGTTGATGGGGATCAGGGCGACCTGGAACGGCGCGATAGCCTCAGGCCAGATAATGCCGTTGTCATCGTAGTTCTGCTCAATCGCCGCAGCCACCACGCGGCTGACTCCGATACCGTAGCAGCCCATGGTCATGATCTGCTCTTTACCGTTTTCGTCCAGTACGCTGGCGCCCATGGCCTTGCTGTACTTTTCGCCCAGCTGGAAGATGTGGCCCACTTCGATGCCGCGCTTGATCTCCAGGGTGCCCTGGCCACAGGGGCTGGGGTCGCCCACCACCACGTTGCGCAGGTCTTCGATACGAGCGAGTGGCAGGTCGCGCTCCCAGTTGACACCGGTGAGGTGGTAGCCGTCTTTGTTGGCGCCACAGGTAAAGTCGGCCACCACGGCGGCGCTGCGGTCTACCAGGACGGGAATTTCAAGGCCCGCAGGCCCGATGGAGCCGATGCCGCAGCCCAGTGCCGCCTTGATGCGATCTTCCGGGGCAAAGGTCAGTGGTGAGGCAACGCCGGCCAGCTTTTCTGCCTTCAAATCGTTCAGTTCATGATCGCCGCGCAGTACCAGCGCCACCAGGCCCTGGTTGCCGTCTTCGTCGGCTTCACCCAGCACAATCAGGGTTTTCAGGATTTGTGCGGCAGGCTGCTGCAGGAAGCTGGCCACCTCTTCAATGGTGTGCTGCTTCGGAGTTGCCACTTCCGCTTTTTCAGCGCCGGGCGCCGGACGCTCGATGGCGGGGGCTACGGCTTCGGCCAGTTCCACGTTGGCGGCGTAATCGCTGGCGCTGCTGAAAGCGATATCGTCTTCACCGCTGGAGGCCAGTACGTGGAATTCGTGGGAGCTGGAGCCGCCGATGGAGCCGGTATCCGCCAGCACCGGACGGAAGTCCAGGCCTATGCGATTGAAGATATTGCAGTAGGCGGTGTGCATACGGTCGTAGGTCTGCTGCAGACAGCTCTGCTCCAGGTGGAAGGAGTAGGCATCCTTCATGGTGAATTCCCGGGCGCGCATGATGCCGAAACGGGGGCGTACCTCATCGCGGAACTTGGTCTGGATCTGGTAGAAGTTGGCGGGCAGCTGTTTGTAGCTGCGCAGCTCGTTGCGGATCAGGTCGGTGATCACCTCTTCGTGGGTGGGGCCGAGACAGAAACCGTTATCGTGGCGATCGGTGATGCGCAGCAGTTCGGGGCCGTACTGCTCCCAGCGGCCGGATTCCTGCCACAGCTCCGCAGGCTGTACCACAGGCATCAGCACTTCCTGGGCGTCGGCGGCATCCATCTCCTCGCGAATGATCGCTTCCACCTTGCGCAGCACCCGCAATCCCAGCGGCAGCCAGGTGTAAAGACCTGAGGCCAGCTGGCGGATAAGGCCGGCACGCAGCATCAGCTGGTGGCTGACGGCAACGGCGTCGGAGGGGTTCTGTTTGAGGGTGGGAATGAGGATACGGCTGGCGCGCATGGGGACTGGAATCTCTGCTAGGTGAATTTTATCAGGGGAGGTATTCTAAAGCTGTTGTGAAATTGGGGAAAGGAGGAGACCTCAATGTCTGAACTTGATGTGCAGCAGAGTTTCGAGTTGCACCCGCAGCTGGCGGAAGATTGTGTGGTGCTGGGGCAGTTTCCGCTGTCACTGGTGCTGTTGAACAAAGATGCCAACTACCCCTGGTGTATCCTGGTTCCGAGCCGTCGTGGCTTGCGCGAACTGCATCACATGTCGCGGGACGATCGCCTGCAGTTGAGCGATGAGTCCTGTCATCTGGCCGAAGTCATGGCCGATCTCTATGTGCCGGACAAGATCAATGTGGCCGCCCTTGGCAACATGGTGCCGCAGCTCCATGTGCATCATATCGCCCGTTTCCGGCGTGATCTGGCCTGGCCAAGCCCGGTTTGGGGCATGGCGGAAGCAAAGGACTACACTGAAGAAGCGCTGGCAGAGCGTGTCGAGCAGCTGAAGAATGCCCTCGCCGGGGAGGACTTTACGCCTGCAGACTGAGCCGCAAGCTTCCCGGCACCGGGCGCTACGTTGGAGCTGGTGACGAAATTTCACAAACGTTAAAGGAGAACGGCATGAAGGCCCCTATGGATAGATGGTATGTGGGTTTGGTTCGCAGTCTGGTGTTGGTGCTGGGTTTGCTGGTCGCTGGTCAGGTGGCAGCGGTGGAGCTCAGCAAGAAGAATATCGAAGCGGCACTGGATGCGGCTTACAAGAAGTACAAGGGGCTGCAGGAAGGGGCCAACGCCGACTACATCCCGGCGCTGGCCAAGGTGGATTCCAATATCTACGGCATTGCGCTGGTGACCACTGACGGCAAGGTTTACAGCGTCGGTGATATCAAGTCCGAAGTCTCTATTCAGTCCATTTCCAAGGTGTTTACCGCCGCTCTGGTGATGGATGAGTCTGGCCCCCGGTCCCTGGAAGAGAATATGGGGGTGGATGCTACCGGGCAGGTGTTCAATTCCATTGTGGCAATTGAGCAATATAAAGGCGCGGAGATGAACCCGCTGGTGAATGCCGGTGCGATTACGGCCACCAGTATGGTGAAGGGGGAGATGTACGGCGATGTGTGGGGCAAGATAGAAAGCACCTACAACAACTTTGCCGGTCGCAAGCTGCCCTTGTTGCAGGATGTGTATGAGTCCGAAGCGGCCACTAATCAGCGCAATCAGGCCATCGCCCACCTGATGTTTGCCTACGGGCATATCAAGAATGACCCGCTGCGGGCCACCGATATCTATACCCGTGGCTGCTCGGTGGGTGTCAATGCGAAGGATCTGGCAATGATGGCGGCGACGCTGGCCAATGCCGGTACAAACCCGGTCACCGGCAAGCAGGCCATGAAGTCGGAGAACGTGCCGGAGCTGCTGGCGGTGATGGCTACCGCCGGTCTTTACGACGATTCCGGTAAATGGCTGTACAAAACCGGCCTGCCGGCCAAGAGCGGTGTCGGTGGTGGCATTATTGCGGTGTCGCCGGGCAAGTTTGGTATTGCCGTGATTTCTCCACCGCTGGACGCCGCCGGTAACAGCGTGCGGGCACAGAAAGCCATTGCTGATATCTCTGAAGCCCTGGGGGGGAACCCTTACGAACCGGCTAAATAACCGGCCACCCAGTTTTCAGGTTCAGCAGTCAGATACAAAAAAGCCGCGCAAATGCGCGGCTTTTTTATGGTGAGGCGGGAGTGTACGGCCGCTCCGGCGCCCCTGCCAATCAGCTGCTGGCCATGTCCTTCAGCTTCTTCAGCGGGCGAATTTTCACCTGCACGCTGGCTGGCTTGGCAGCAACGTCCATGGTTTCACCTGGCTTGAAGGGGTTGGGAACGTTCTTGCGAGCCTTGCGGGCTGGCTTTTTCACAGCGCTGATTTTCAGCAGGCCTGGCAGTACGAATTCACCCACACCGCGCTTTTTAACGTGACCTTCGATGATATCGGTCAGCTCGTCCAGCACGCTCTGAACCTGCTTGCGGCTCAGTTGGGTGTTGTCGGCGATTTGGTTGAGCATCTGGGTCTTGGTGTAGCGCTCGGCTACGGCTTTTACGGCTTTGGCCTTGGCGGCTGGTGCAGCTTTGGCTGGAGCCTTCTTGGGGGCAGCTTTCTTCTTGGCAGGTGCTTTCTTAGCGGCCATGATCGCGTTTCCTTTTTTATGGTGAATGGTGTTTGCTCCCCTGATTGGGCCCGGGGATCTTTCCTTAGTGATCTTGTAGTCAAAAATGCCTGTTTTTATAGGCTCTAACGCCCTTGAAGAACGTTAGGGCCTATGTATATAGGATTCCCAGGATGGTCGCAACAAAAATGCGGCAGTAAAGCGTGGTTTTTTGAGTGGAATCCTGCCGTGTTCATTTTTTGGGGGGCAGCACAGAGGGGTGGGGGGGCGAAAGGGCGCGAGAGGCTTGTTTGGCGCGGATCTGCCGGACACGCAAATGGGCGGGGATATGGCTTTAATCGAAGCCGCCGGGTGGAGTATAATCGCCGGTTTTTGACAGGCCTCCCGACGTGGGCGGGGGATGGTTATTGGCAATTCATGTGTGGTTGGGTGGATCGATGCCGATTTACGAGTACGAATGTGGTGCTTGTCACCATCAGATGGAAGCCCTGCAGAAGATGAGCGATCCAGCGCTCAAAGACTGTCCGGCCTGTGGCCGGGATAGCCTGCAGAAGAAGATTTCAGCCGCAGGATTCCGTCTCTCGGGCGGTGGCTGGTACGAGACCGATTTCAAGTCCGGCAACAAAAAGAACCTGGCAGGCGATAGTGGCGGCAGCTCCTCTTCGCCAGCCCCGGCAGCGAAGTCCGGCAGCGATTGAGCACCGGGGTTACACTGTAGGTCAGTTACGCAAGACTCATATTTAAAGAACAGGATACCGACGCTTATGCGTACCCAGTACTGTGGCGCTCTCAATGCCTCATTTATTGATCAGGAAGTAACCCTCTGCGGATGGGTAGACCGTCGCCGTGACCATGGTGGTGTGATTTTTATCGATCTGCGTGATCGGGACGGCATTGTGCAGGTGGTGTTCGATCCTGATGCCGCTGATCACTTCACCACTGCCGACAAGGTGCGCAGTGAGTATGTGCTGCAGGTGAAGGGCCGGGTGCGTGCGCGCTCCGAGGCGACGGTGAACCCGAACATGGCTACTGGCGAAGTAGAGGTGTACGGCCTGGAAGTAACCATCCTCAATAACGCCGAAACTCCTCCGTTCCCATTGCACGACAACAGTGTGGGTGAGGATGTACGTCTGCGTTACCGCTATGTGGACCTGCGTCGCCAGGAGATGCAGAACCGCCTGCGTTTCCGTTCCAAAGTGACCACGGCGATCCGCAACTACCTGGATGGTGAGGGCTTCCTCGATATCGAAACCCCGATCCTGACCCGTGCCACCCCGGAGGGTGCCCGTGACTATCTGGTGCCTTCCCGCACCCACGAGGGCAAGTTCTTTGCCCTGCCGCAGTCACCCCAGCTGTTCAAGCAGCTGCTGATGGTGTCCGGTTTCGATCGCTACTACCAGATTGCCAAGTGTTTCCGCGATGAAGACCTGCGTGCTGATCGCCAGCCGGAATTCACCCAGATCGATATCGAAACCTCCTTTATGAGTGACGAGCAGATCATGTCGGTGACCGAAGGCATGATTCGCGAGCTGTTCCAGTCCCTCAAGGGCGTGGACCTGGGTGAGTTCCCGCGCATGCCGTTCGCCGAGGCGATGGAGAAGTACGGTTCCGACAAGCCGGACCTGCGTATCCCGCTGGAACTGGTGGAGATCAAGGACCTGCTCAAGGATATCGACTTCAAGGTGTTTGCCGGCCCGGCCAACGATCCCAAGTGTCGTGTGACCGCCATGAAAGTGCCTGGCGGCGTCAACATCTCCCGCAAGCAGATCGACGACTACACCAGGTTTGTCAGCATTTACGGCGCCAAGGGTCTGGCCTGGATCAAGGTCAATGACCTGGCGGCCGGTATCGAAGGCCTGCAGTCCCCCATCATCAAGTTCCTCGGCGATGAAGTGACTATGAATATCATGCAGCGCCTGGGTGCTGCCGACGGCGATATCATCTTCTTCGGCGCTGACAAGTCCAAGGTGGTGAGTGAGGCCCTGGGTGCCCTGCGCTGCAAACTGGGTGCGGACCTGGAGCTCTACACCTGTGAGTGGGCGCCCCTGTGGGTGGTGGACTTCCCCATGTTCGAAGAGAACGACGACGGCAGCCTCACCGCGCTGCACCACCCGTTCACTTCACCTAACTGCTCGCCAGAAGAACTGGAAGCTAACCCGTCTGCAGCCCTCTCCGTGGCCTACGATATGGTGCTGAACGGTACCGAGCTGGGTGGTGGTTCTGTGCGTATCCACAGCAGCGCGATGCAGCAGGCGGTATTCCGTGTACTGGGTATCAGCGCTGAAGAGCAGCGCGAGAAGTTCGGCTTCCTGCTGGATGCCCTGCAGTATGGTGCGCCTCCCCACGGTGGCCTGGCGTTTGGCCTGGATCGCCTGATCATGCTGATGACCGGTGCCAGCTCCATTCGCGATGTGATCGCCTTCCCCAAAACCCAGACCGCGGCCTGTGTGATGACCGACGCCCCGGGTGCGGTGGACAATGATCAGTTGCGCGAGCTGAGCATTCGCGTCAAGAAGAAAGAGGGCAACAGCTGATTGCAGCTGCCAGTCCTGCAGCGGCGGTGTCACGAGAGTGCACCGCCGTTTTTGTTTCAGGGCGGGGAGAAAATCATCGGGCATATAAAGCTGCCAGGCACGTGGCAATCCCTGCCCGCTATTCACCTGACTAACGGCTACACACCTGGAGGAGCCTGTGGCGGGTCACGGTAAGCGGGCCGGCATCCGGCGCCGCCAGCTACTTTGGTCTTGACCTGCCCCGGCTTTGTCGCCACACTAACTACTGGATAGAAAAACAGTGTTGGGGTGGCAGAATCCATGGCGCTTATTCTTGGCGTAGACCCGGGATCGGTGAAAACCGGCTTCGGGATCATTAATCAGCTGGGCTCCCGCCACGAATACGTCACCAGTGGTGTTATCCGCATGCCGGCCATCAGTCTGCCGGAGCGCCTCAAGATCATCTTTGACTCCCTGACCCAGATTATTGAAGAGTACTCGCCGCAGGAGATGGCCATCGAACAGGTGTTCATGGCCAAGAGCGCGGGCTCGGCACTCAAGTTGGGGCAGGCGCGGGGTGCCGCTATTGTGGCTGCAGTGAACCAGATGCTGCCGGTCTCCGAGTATGAGGCGCGCAAGGTCAAGCAGTCGGTGGTAGGCAATGGCGGGGCGGACAAGCATCAGGTGCAGCACATGGTGAAGACACTGCTGAAGTTGCCGGCGCTGCCGCAGGAGGATGCTGCGGACGCCCTGGCGGTAGCCCTGTGTCATGCCAATACCCAGCAGCATATGATCCGTGTCGCCACTGCCCGTACTTTCCGGCGCGGGCGCATGGTCTGATGCCTTCCCGTAAAACACACAAATAACAGGATCAAACCTGCATGATTGGTCGTATCAGAGGCGTGCTGGCAGAGAAGCAGGCGCCGGAAATCCTGGTGGATGTTAATGGCGTCGGTTATGAGCTGCTGGTCCCCATGACCACCCTCTACCAGTTGCCGGGGATTGGCGCAGAAGTGAGTCTGCACACCCACTTTGCTGTCAGCGAAACTGCGCAAACTCTCTACGGATTTTACGCCGCCAAAGAGCGCACCCTGTTTCGTACTCTCATCAAGGTGTCCGGGGTAGGGCCCAAAATGGCCCTGGCAATCCTCTCCGGCATGGAGGCGGACCAGCTGGTGCAGTGCGTGATGCAGGATAATGTCAGTGCGTTGGTGAAGGTGCCTGGCGTAGGCCGCAAGACCGCCGAGCGCCTGATTGTTGAGCTGCGGGACAAGCTCAGCCAGTGGGAGTTGACCGCATCGCCGCTGGCGGCGCTGGAAGCCGCCAGTGCACCCCAGTCTAATAAAAGCAGCAGCTCCGATATGGTGGCGGAGGCGGAAAGCGCGCTGGTGGCCCTGGGCTACAAGCCCACTGAAGCGAGCAAGCTGGTCACCGGTGTGCTCAAGGACAAAACCGTTGAGCGCAGCGAAGATTTGATTCGTCTTGCACTGCGCAGCCTGGCGCCGGCCTGAGGTGAGAGCAGCCCATGATTGAGAAGGATGTGTTTCAGCAGGATGAGCGTCTTATCGGCGCCCAGGCCAGGCCCATGGAAGAGGTGCAGGATCGCGCTGTGCGCCCAAAGTCCCTCGCGGATTATGTGGGGCAGCCGGCGGTGCGGGAACAGATGGAGATTTTTATCTCTGCCGCCAAGGGGCGCAGCGAAGCTCTGGATCACACGCTGGTGTTCGGCCCACCCGGCCTGGGCAAGACCACCCTGGCCAATATCATTGCCAACGAGATGGGTGTGGACCTGAAGACCACCTCGGGCCCGGTGCTGGAACGCGCCGGGGACCTGGCGGCGCTGATGACCAACCTGGAGCCCGGCGATGTACTGTTTATTGACGAGATTCATCGCCTCAGCCCCAATGTGGAAGAGGTGCTCTATCCGGCCATGGAAGATTTCCAGCTGGATATCATGATTGGTGAAGGGCCGGCGGCCCGCTCCATCAAACTGGACCTGCCACCGTTTACGCTGGTGGGGGCGACCACCCGTGCCGGCCTGCTCACGTCACCGCTGCGGGATCGCTTCGGTATTGTGCAGCGGCTGGAGTTCTACTCGGTGCCGGACCTGACCCGCATTGTTGCCCGCTCGGCGCGACTGATGGGGATAGAGATGGCGGAAGAGGGAGCCTTTGAAGTGGCGCGGCGTTCCCGCGGCACCCCCCGTATCGCCAACCGCCTGTTGCGCAGGGTGCGGGATTACGCCCAGGTGAAAGGCGATGGCCTGGTGACCAAAGAGATGGCGGACCTGGCGCTCAACATGCTCAATGTGGATGAGCGCGGATTTGATCATATGGATCGCCGCCTCTTACTTGCCATGATCGAAAAGTTTGCCGGTGGTCCGGTGGGGGTGGAGAGCCTGGCGGCGGCCATCAGTGAGGAGCGGGATACCATTGAGGATGTGCTGGAGCCGTTTCTCATCCAGCAGGGCTATATGGCGCGCACGCCCCGGGGGCGGGTGGTGACGGCACTGGCCTATGAGCATTTTGCCTTGCCGCTGCCCAAACACCTGTTGCCGGAGTGATATTCGCTCTGCTGTGAGCCAGTAGCAAAAAATAGTTGGCATTTTGGCCATTGGCTTATTTACGACAGCTGGGTGCTATCGATAGACTGTTGCCTGTTTCTGGTAGCAAATTCCGGCCCAGCCCCGTTTATGTCGCACTTTTCCATCACTGTCCGGGTCTATATCGAAGATACAGACGCAGGCGGCATTGTCTATTACGTCAATTACCTCAAGTATCTCGAGCGCGCTCGCACCGAACTTCTGCGCAGTGTGGGTTTTGACAAGCCTGCCATCCTGGATGAGGGGTGCCTGCTGGTTGTGCACTCGGCGGAGATTAAATACCAAAAGCCGGCGCTGCTGGATAATGAGCTGACTGTAACCGCCAGGGTTTCCAAACTGGCCCGCAGTTATGTCATTTTTGAGCAGTCTGTCATGCGCGGTGAGGAACCCATCTGCCAGGCCAGTATCAAAGTGGCCTGTGTGGACCAGCAGAGTATGAAACCCTGTGCGTTGCCCGAACGGGTAGCCAGTGTGGTGCGGCGGGAATTGCTGCCGGCCTGATGGCCGTGTGGGCAGTAACAGGTACGCCACGCAAAAACGCAATGTACAGGCGCATTACCGGCGCCAGCTAAAAACAACAGAATCGCACAACGATATTGTCGCAGAAGGAAATCCCGGATGGCCGAGTCACAATCCTTATCCATATTCAGCCTGATTGCCAACGCCAGCCTGCTGGTGCAACTGGTGATGCTGTGCCTGTTTATGGCCTCGGTGGTTTCCTGGGTAATGATCGTCAAGCACGGTCGCTACCAGGGGCGAGCCAAGCGCCTGTTTGCCCGTTTTGACAGTGAGTTCTGGTCTTCCGGTACCGAACTGAGCCAGCGCTACCGCGATGGCAATGCCAGTGCCCAGGCCGGTGTGGTGGAAGGGGCAGAGCATGTTTTTCGTGCAGGCTTCAAAGAGTTCAGCCGTTTGCGCCAGCAGAGCCTGGATCCTGATACGGTTATGGAGGGCACCCAACGCGCCATGCGGGTAGCGCTGGCGAGGGAAGAGGAGAAGCTCGACGCCCATCTCTCGTTCCTGGCGACGGTGGCATCTGTCAGCCCCTACGTTGGCCTGTTCGGTACCGTGTGGGGGATCATGAACTCCTTCCGCGGCCTCGCCAATGTGCATCAGGCCACCCTGGCGACGGTTGCTCCCGGTATTTCGGAGGCACTGGTGGCGACAGCCATGGGACTGTTCGCGGCCATTCCGGCGGTACTCGCTTACAACCGATTCTCGTCTGTATCCGAAAGGCTGGTAAACCACTACACCACCTTTGCCGAGGAGTTTACGGCTTACCTGCATCGCCAGTTGCACCACAAAGGTTGATAAAGGCGCGCTATGTACCGGCCCAAGATCAAGAAAAAGCCCCTGGCGGAAATCAACGTTGTACCTTACATCGATGTGATGCTGGTGCTGCTGGTGGTGTTTATGGTGACGGCACCGCTGTTGATGCAGGGGGTGCAGGTGGAGCTGCCGGAGGCACCGTCAGCGCCGCTGGATGATCAGCAGGACGAACCGCTGATTATTTCCGTGGACGCCAAAGGCGCCTACTACATCAACGTTGGCCAGGAGCAGAAGAAGGCCCGCCCAATGGCCGAGATCCAGGATATGGTGGCGAAGATTTTGCGCAACAAGCCGGCGACCAAAGTGCTGGTGTGGGGCGATACCGCCGTGCCCTATGGGCAGGTGGTGGCGATGATGACCGCGCTGCAGGGGGCTGGTGCCCCGTCCGTAGGCCTGGTCACCGAGCCGCCGGAGCTGTAGATCGGTGCGGGATTTCTGGACCGGGCTGGGAAGCTATCGGCTGCCGATTGTTGTCAGTGTGCTGGCGCACCTGCTGTTGGTGGTGTTCGTGGCCTGGGGTTGGGAAGCAGCCGAGCCGCCACGGTCGCAGGTGAAACCGCGCTATGTGGAAGCGACGCTGGTTACCATAGAGCCGAAATCGAAAAAGCCGCAGGCCCAGCCGAAACCCAATAAGGTGGTGGATGTGGCGGCCAGGCGTCGCGAACAGGAACGGCTGCAAAAGGCAGCGGCGGAGAAAAAGCGGCTGGCAAAAGAGAAGGCCGAGCGCGAGCGACTGCGAAAACTGGCGGAAGAGAAGAAGCGCAAAGAGGCCGAAAAACAGAAGCAGCAGGCCGAGAAGGATCGCCTGGAGCGCGAACGCAAGGAGCGGGAGCGAGTGGCTCGCGAGCAACAGTTGCAGCGCGAGGCGGCCATTGCCCAGGCCTTGGCAGACGAAGAAGAGTTGATTCAGGCACAGCAGGCCGAGGCTACCGCCCAGAGTTACGTGGCGCTGATCGCACAACAGATTGAGCAGAACTGGAGTCGTCCGCCGTCGGCCCGCCGGGGTATGAAGTGTGAGCTGCGTCTGCAACTGGTACCCACCGGTGAAGTGGTCAATGTGACCGTGGTGCGCAGCAGTGGCAACGACGCCTTTGATCGCTCTGCCGAACTGGCCGTGAAGCGGGTGGGACGGTTTCGGGGGTTGAACGACATCCCCAGTTACATTTTTGATCAGTACTTTCGCCAGCTGACGCTGGTATTTGACCCACAGGATCTGCGTCTGTAACGCAGGCAGCGAGGAAGCGAATGATATTTTATCGGGCAGTGAGACAGTGGCTGGCAGTGGCCTTGATGGTTGTTGCCGCACAGGCTCAGGCTGAGCTCACCATTGAGATCACCCAGGGTGTGGATAACCCCACTGCCATTGCTGTGGTGCCCACCGGCTGGACCGGCGGTGCGTTGCCGGAAGATGTTGCTGCAATCGCGGCGGCAGACCTGCGCCGTTCCGGCCAGTTCCGTCCCATTGCCCGCGAAGACATGCTGCAGTGGCCACGGTTTGGTGATCAGGTGTTCTATCGCGACTGGCGGGTGTTGGGCTCTGACTATGTGGTGCTGAGCCGGCTCAATCCTGTGCCCGGTGGCGGCTACTCCCTCGACTTTGAGCTCTACGACGTGCTGTCGCAGCGCAAGGTGCTGCAACGCAACGTACAGGCGGGCCCGCAGGGGCTCAGGGATCTGGCGCATGCCATGGCTGATGCCATCTACGAGGCTATCACCGGTATCCGCGGCGCCTTCTCCACCAAAATGCTATACGTCGAGGCGTTTGGTAACAAACGCTATCGCTTGATGCTGGCCGATGTGGATGGCGCACGGGAAAAAGAGTTGCTGAAATCCAGCCAGCCAATTGTGTCACCCAGCTGGTCACCGGACGGCAAGCAGGTAGTGTACGTATCTTTTGAAACCACCCGCCCGGCCATTTTCCGCCAGGTGTTGGCCACGGGCGAGCGACAGCAGTTGACCAACTTCCGCGGCCTGAATGGTGCGCCGGTATTTTCTCCGGACGGTCGCAAGGTGGCCATGGTGTTGTCGAAAGATGGCAATCCCGAAATCTATACTTTGGATTTGGCGACAAGAGTATTTACGCGCCACACCAATCACTTTGCCATTGATACAGAGCCGGCGTGGTCAAATGACGGAAAAAGCCTCATTTTCACCTCAGATCGCGGCGGTAAGCCACAAATTTACCAAGTAACGCTTGCCAGCGGTCGTGTGGAACGTCTAACCTTTGACGGCGATTACAACGCAAGGGCACGCTTTACTCCGGACGGTAAATCGCTGGTGATGGTGCATCGTTACAACGGTGTGTTCCACATCGCAACACAGGATCTGGAGTCAGGTATGATTCGCGTACTGACCCAGACGGATCTGGATGAATCGCCCAGTATCGCGCCCAACGGAGCCATGTTGCTCTACGCTACCAAAGATCGCAGCAAAGGAATCCTGGCTGCAGTATCCCTGGATGCGGGAGTTAAATTCCGGTTGCCGTCGAAACAGGGAGATGTCCGTGAGCCGGCCTGGTCCCCTTACTTCACAAAACGGTAGGGAACCGGCAGGGTCATTAAAGGTAACACAAGCAAGTTCACATCAACTTAGGAGTCAACAATGCTCTCTTCTGCACTCAAACAAAGCCTTACTCTGGCAGTTATCATGGCGGCACTGGTAGGTTGTTCCAGTACTTCAACAACTACTGATTCAGCTGATGCTGACAGCGCGGTAAGCTCCGCTGCGGACAGCTCTGCTGTGGATACTACTGACACCATGGCAGACGAAGCAGTAGAAGCGCTGGATACCGTTTTCTACTTTGACTTCGACAAGTCCATGCTGAAGCCGGAAGCCCGTGCGGCCCTGACTGCTCACGCTGAAAACCTGAAAGCTGCTCCAAAGGCGGTACGTCTGGAAGGTCACGCTGACGAGCGCGGCACCCGTGAGTACAACATGGCTCTGGGTGAGCGTCGTGCCAAAGCGGTTCGTGACTACCTGGTTCTGCAAGGTGTAGACGCTTCCATGATCGAAACCGTCAGCTACGGTGAAGAGTACCCAGCAGTTGTGGGCGCTACCGAAGCTGCCTACGAGATGAACCGTCGCGTAGAGATGAAATAATCCGCTCCATGGGTTATTTGAAACACACCGCAGCCGTAATGGCTGCGGCTTGCGTTCTGGTTGTCGCTCCGGCCTGCGCCCAGGTGGAAGTGGTGGAATCCACTAACCGACTCCTGGGTCCCCAGGCCGGCGCTGCCCGGTCAACGCCGACTTCTCCTCCGCCTGCGCCCTCCATTGGCGTAGCGCCGGCCGACCTTTTCTATCAGATACAGACCCTGCAGCAGGAAGTGCTGGAATTACGGGGAATGGTTGAAGAGCAGGCCCACGAAATCCAGCGATTGAAACAGCAGCGCCTGGATGATTACGTCAATCTCGACAAGCGACTCTCTGAATTGTCCAGCGGTGGTGCAGTTGCGCCGGCGGTGAGAGGGAGCGGCGGTGAGCGTGCAGTACCGGCGACCCACACCACAGCCCAGGCTCCCGATGAAATTCAGCGTTATCGCACGGCCATTGATCTGGTCCTGCAGAAAAAGGACTACGATGCGGCGGTAACCTCGTTCAACCAGTACCTGCGCGATTTTCCCCAGGGGCGCTATGCGGCCAACAGTCAGTACTGGCTGGGTGAGATAGCCCTGCTGCAGGAAGATTACGAGCAGGCGCGCCAGTGGTTTACCCGCATGCTGGACGAGCACCCGGCCCACGCCAAGGTTCCCGATGCTACCTATAAGCTGGGGACGGTCTATCACCGCCTGGGTGACAGCAAAAAGGCGCGGGAGCTGCTGCAGAAAGCAGCGGCAGGGGATTCCAACGCAGCTCGCCTGGCCCGCAGTTACCTGGATAACAATCTGCGCTGAGGCGACAGGTCGGCTCCCGTGAAGTCCTTTCTTTCCGGGGGTTCGCCAAATCTGTTCAATTTGGTTAGAATCTCGCCCCTTTTTACGTGGCCCGGATTCCCCAATGTCTGCCCAGACCCTTCGCATTACCGAAATCTTTCTCTCTTTACAGGGAGAGGCGCGCACTGTTGGATTGCCGACGGTGTTTGTGCGCCTGACGGGCTGTCCGCTGCGCTGCCACTACTGCGATTCGGAATACGCCTTCTTTGGTGGTGAAAAACTGGCGCTGGATGACATTGTCGAGCAGGTTACCGGTTTTGGCGCCGCCCACGTCTGCGTTACCGGTGGTGAGCCCCTGGCCCAGCCTGCCTGCCTGCCACTGCTGGAGCGGCTCTGTGATTTGGGCTTGCAGGTGTCGCTGGAAACCAGCGGTGCATTGAGTATTGCGGCGGTGGATGAGCGGGTCAGTCGCGTGGTTGACCTCAAGACCCCCGGATCCGGCGAGGTGGCGCGCAACCTCTATGACAACATTGCCCTGCTGACGCCCACAGACCAGGTGAAGTTTGTCATCTGCAGTCGCGAAGACTATGAGTGGGCGCGCCTGCAGCTAGATCAGTGGCAGCTGTGTGAACGTGCCGGTGAAGTCCTGTTTTCACCCAGCTATGGTCAGGTGGATCCCAAGGCGTTGGCGGAGTGGATTCTGGCGGATCGGCTCACCGTGCGCTTTCAGCTGCAGCTGCACAAGTTGTTGTGGAACGACGCCCCGGGCCATTGAGCCTGATCTCCTGCTGATGACCAACGAGGTAAATCCATGAACAAACCCAAGGCGGTAGTGCTGTTTTCCGGTGGCCTGGACTCCACCACGGTATTGGCTATGGCACAACAGCAGGGGTTTGAGTGCTACACCCTCAGCTTTGACTACGGTCAGCGCCACCGCATAGAGCTGCAAACCGCGGAGCGCGCCTCCCGTTTGATGGGGGCGGCCGAACACAAGGTGGTACAGCTCGATCTCGGTACCATTGGCGGATCAGCATTGACCGACATGAGCATCGATGTGCCGGAAGAGGCCACCGAGGGTATCCCCATTACCTATGTGCCGGCCCGTAACACCGTCTTTCTCTCTATTGCCCTGGGGTGGGCTGAGGTACTGGATGCCAGTGATATCTTCGTTGGCGTCAACGCGGTGGACTACTCCGGTTATCCCGATTGCCGTCCCGCGTATATTGCCGCCTTTGAAACCCTTGCCAACCTGGCCACACGTGCCGGGGTAGAGGGGCAGCATTTGAGTGTCCATGCCCCCCTGATCCACCTCACCAAGGCGGATATTGTGCGCAAGGGCGCGGAGCTGGGCGTGGACTATAGTGCAACCGTCTCCTGTTATCAGGCGGATGCGGATGGGAAAGCCTGTGGTCGTTGCGACAGCTGTAGATTGCGACGTCAGGGCTTTGTCGACGCCAATTTACCGGACCCGACCCGCTATCAGTGATAAGTGCTTGTTTATTACCAATAAAAAGCCGGAAATTCACGAAAAAATCGCTTGTCTTTTAAGGCGAAATCATTACTATATGCGCCTCCTTTGGGTCGTTAGCTCAGTCGGTAGAGCAGTTGGCTTTTAACCAATTGGTCACTGGTTCGAATCCAGTACGACCCACCATATTTCAGCAGCCCGGCCCAGGCCGGGGGCAAAAATCTCTACCGGGTCGTTAGCTCAGTTGGTAGAGCAGTTGGCTTTTAACCAATTGGTCACTGGTTCGAATCCAGTACGACCCACCATATAAACGCAAAAAGGCCACCCATCGGGTGGCCTTTTTGCGTTTATATGGTGGGCTCACCTGGGGCGAACCACCGTTCGAAAA
>NZ_WVVW01000017.1 GCF_009857815.1 Pseudomaricurvus sp. HS19
TTCAGCAGCCCGGCCCAGGCCGGGGGCAAAAATCTCTACCGGGTCGTTAGCTCAGTTGGTAGAGCAGTTGGCTTTTAACCAATTGGTCACTGGTTCGAATCCAGTACGACCCACCATATTTCAGCAGCCCGGCCCAGGCCGGGGGCAAAAATCTCTACCGGGTCGTTAGCTCAGTTGGTAGAGCAGTTGGCTTTTAACCAATTGGTCACTGGTTCGAATCCAGTACGACCCACCATATAAACGCAAAAAGGCCACCCATCGGGTGGCCTTTTTGCGTTTATATGGTGGGCTCACCTGGGGCGAACCACCGTTCGAAAAATTGCGCAGCAATTTAGACAAGCCGCAGGCGCAGCCCCGCAGGGGCGAAAATAGCCCCCAGGCTATTTGAGTCAATCCAGTACGACGGGCCCGGAGCAGGAGCAAGCCTCTCCCATTGGGTGGCCTTTTTGCATTTATAGGGTGGGCTCACCTGGGGCGAAAATATTTGAGTCAATCCGGTACGGTACGCCTTCCTCATCCCCTGCAGAAGTTGTTGGTTGGCTTTAATTCGCCGCCCCTGCAAAAGCAGCAATCCGGATCATTTGGCACCGATGTCTGCCAGCATGTCGAATGCGGCGACCTGCGCACGCGGGGAGCGGGAATAAGACCCAGTAGGGTGTGGTCAAAGAGTAAACAATCGTGGCGTTTTATCTACGAGAATCAGGCAATTATGGTATTATTGCCGGTTCCAATGAATGTCGGGTTTAGGTATGACAGTAATTGAACAAGTTCCAGCTCGGGATGAGGCGCGCGAAGTGGTGCGCGAACATCTGGCGACCGTGCCGTCCTCGGTAATGAGCGAGGCAGAGGTGCAAGCCTACTGCAGTGACATTAAGCGATTGTTACAGGAGCAGAATGCGGTATTGGTAGCTCACTACTACACCGATCCTGTGATTCAGGCGCTGGCGGAAGATACCGGTGGCTGCGTGGCAGACTCGCTGGAGATGGCGCGTTTCGGCAATAATCATGACGCTGACACCCTGATTGTCGCAGGCGTGAAGTTCATGGGTGAGACCGCCAAGATCCTGACGCCACAGAAGCGGGTGCTGATGCCCACACTGGATGCCACCTGTTCCCTGGATCTCGGTTGTCCGGCGGATGAGTTCTCCGCTTTCTGTGACCAGCACTCCGATCGCACCGTTGTTGTCTACGCCAACACCTCGGCGGCGGTTAAGGCGCGCGCCGATTGGGTGGTGACCTCCAGTATTGCGCTGGATGTGGTGGACTACCTGGATGCGCGGGGCGAGAAGATCCTGTGGGCACCGGACAAGCATCTGGGGGCCTATGTGCAGCGCCAGACCGGTGCCGACATGCTGTTGTGGGACAGTGCCTGTATCGTGCACGAGGAGTTCAAGGCCAAGGGGGTCACTGACCTGCAGGCGCTTTACCCGGATGCGGCGGTGCTGGTGCACCCGGAATCCCCGCAGAGTGTGGTAGAGCTGGCGGATGTGGCCGGCTCTACGTCGCAGTTGATCAAGGCGGCGCAGACCATGGATAACCAGCGCTTTATCGTTGCCACCGATCAGGGCATCTTCTACAAGATGCAGCAGCTGTGCCCGGACAAAGAGTTTATTATCGCGCCCACCGCCGGTAACGGCGCCACCTGCCGCAGTTGTGCCAACTGCCCGTGGATGGCCATGAATGCCCTCGACAACCTCAAGAGTGTGCTGCTCAACGGCGAAGGGCGTGAGATCTTCGTTGACGAGGAGCTGCGGCTAAAGGCCATGAAGCCGCTGCAGCGCATGCTCGACTTCCAGAAAAAGTGATGCGGAAGCCGGCCTTTGGGGCCGGCTTTTTACTTTTCTGCCCCCGCTTTTTTCGCACAATCCCGGGCCGCCGCTGCTTCCGCGGTCTCCTTTCCCCGACCCTCCCCGTTGCGATCCGCACGCTGCTCCGGTTGCCATTGGCGCCGATGGGCAAAGAGCCTCGGAATTGCGCTTTTATTTTGGTTAGAATGGGGGCCCTGACACCGATTCTGGCACCACAATAAACATGTCTGATCCCTCGTTTGTTCACCTGCGCCTGCACACAGAATTTTCCCTCTCTGACAGCCTGATTCGCATCAAGCCGTTGGTGGGGGCGCTGGCGAAACTGCAGATGCCTGCCTGTGCCATCACCGACCACTGTAACTTCTTTGGTCTGGTGAAGTTTTACAAGGCCGCCATGGGCGCGGGGATCAAGCCGATTGTGGGTGCCGACTTTCAGGTGCAGTCCGATGATGCGGATGGTGCGCCGCACCTGCTGACCCTCTTTGCCATGAATACCCGTGGCTACAAAAACATCACCGAGCTGATCTCGCTGGCCTACCAGAAGGGCCAGCATCAGGGCGTGCCCTACCTGCAGCGCAGCTGGATTCGTGATTACGCAGACGGCGTCATCGCTCTCTCGGGTGGCAAGCTGGGAGAGATCGGTCAGTCCCTGTTGGCGGGCAAGTCCGAGCGAGCCGTATCCCTGTTGCAGGGCTGGATGGACGACTTCCCGCAGCGCTTTTACCTGGAGCTGCAGCGCACCGGGCGCGCCCAGGATGAAGAGTATCTGCACGCGGCCGTGGCGCTGGCTGACCAGCTGCAATGCCCGGTGGTGGCCACCAACGACGTACGCTTTATTGCGGCGGATGAATTTGAAGTGCATGAAGCCCGTGTCTGTATTGGTGAGGGGCGTGCGCTGGACGATCCACGCCGCGAGCGCCGCTACAGCGAGGAGCAATACCTGCGCTCGGCCGAAGAGATGGAGGAGCTTTTCTCCGATATCCCGGAGGCGTTGCAGAACTCGGTGGAGATCGCCCGCCGCTGTAATGTGGAGATCGAGCTGGGTACCTACTACCTGCCGGACTATCCCATTCCGGACGATTTCGAAAACGACCCTTTTTTCCGGGATAAAATCCCCTATGCCACGCTGGCGGAGCATGCCAGTACCGCCATGGCCGAGAAGTGGGCGGGTCGCGAGCAGGAAGACGACTACGCCAAAATGCTGCAGACCAATGTTTTCTTCCAGAAAATTACCTATGAAGGTCTGGATGAGCGGCTGGAGTTTCTCTTCGACGTCAACAGTCCCGACTTTCCGGCAACCAAACAGACCTATATCGAACGCCTGCAGTTCGAGCTCAACATCATCATGCAGATGGGGTTCCCCGGTTACTTCCTCATCGTGATGGACTTTATCCAGTGGGCCAAGGATCACGATATTCCGGTGGGGCCCGGGCGGGGCTCCGGTGCCGGCTCATTGGTGGCATACGCGCAAAAAATTACCGACCTGGATCCACTGGAATACGACCTGCTGTTCGAACGATTCCTCAACCCGGAGCGGGTATCCATGCCCGACTTCGACGTGGATTTCTGCATGGAAAACCGCGACCAGGTGATCAGTTATGTGGCTGACCGCTACGGTCGTGACGCGGTATCCCAGATCATTACCTTCGGTACCATGGCCGCCAAGGCGGTAGTGCGCGATGTGGCGCGGGTGCAGGGCAAGTCCTATGGCCTGGCGGACAAACTGTCGAAAATGATCCCGCCCGATCCGGGGATGAAGCTCCAGGTGGCGTTCGAGCAGGAAGAGATATTGCGGGAGTTCCTCGAGACCGACGAGGAGGCGCAGGAGATCTGGGAGACGGCCCTGAAACTGGAAGGCCTGACCCGTAACGTTGGCAAGCACGCCGGTGGTGTGGTGATTGCCCCCACCAAGCTGACGGACTTTGCGCCACTCTACTGTGATGAAACCGGTGGCGGCCTGGTAACCCAGTTCGACAAGGGTGACGTGGAAGATGCGGGACTGGTGAAGTTCGACTTCCTCGGCCTGCGAACCCTCACCATCATCGATTGGGCCAAGGCCATGATCGACCAGCAGCGTACCAAGAAAGGCGAAGAGCCGCTGGTGATCGAAGCCATTCCGCTGGACGACAACCAGACTTTCAGGCTGCTCAAGAACGCCGAAACCACCGCGGTATTCCAGCTGGAATCCCGCGGCATGAAGGACCTGATCAAGCGCCTGCAGCCGGACAATATTGAAGACATGATCGCTCTGGTGGCGCTGTTCCGTCCCGGCCCGCTGGATTCCGGCATGGTGGACGATTTCGTTAACCGTAAGCACGGCCGCGCCGAGGTGGCCTATCCGGATGCCCAGTACCAGCACGAGTGGCTGAAGCCGATCCTGGAGCCCACCTACGGTGTTATCGTCTACCAGGAACAGGTGATGCAGATCGCCCAGACGCTGGCGGGTTACTCGCTGGGTGGCGCTGACCTGTTGCGCCGCGCCATGGGTAAGAAGAAGCCCGAGGAGATGGCCAAGCAGCGTTCCACCTTTGCCGAGGGTGCAAAATCGCAAGGTATTGATCCCGACCTGGCGATGAAGATCTTCGACCTGGTGGAGAAGTTTGCCGGCTACGGTTTTAACAAATCCCACTCGGCGGCCTACGCCGTAGTCTCCTACCACACCGCGTGGCTGAAGGCGCACTATCCGGCGCAGTTCATGGCGGCCACCATGTCCTCGGATATGGACAAGACCGATAAGGTGGTGACCTTTATCGAAGAGTGCCGCAACATGGGGCTGACCCTGTTGCCACCGGATGTGAACCAGGGGGAGTTCCACTTCAACGTGGATGATAAGGACAACATTATCTACGGTCTGGGTGCCATCAAGGGGTTGGGTGAAGGACCCATCGAAAATATTATTGCCGCGCGCAAGGACGGCCCGTTCACGGACCTTTTCAACTTCTGCGCCCGTATCGACCCGCGCAAGGTGAACAAGCGTGCACTGGAAGCGCTGATTCGCTCCGGTGCTCTCGATTGTATCGGGCCCAAAGTGGATCGCGATTACGACCGCGCACTGATGTACGCCGCCATGGGCGAAGCGGTACACGCCGCCGAGCAGACCGCTGCCAATGCCAATGCCGGTATGACCGACCTGTTTGGTGAGGTGGTGCCGTCGGCCAGCAGTGGCGGGGATGTGTATGGCGAGTTTCGTCAGGTGCGTCCCTGGGGGATCAAGGAGCGCCTCAATGGTGAGAAGGAGACCCTGGGACTCTATCTGACCGGCCACCCGATTGAAGAGTATCGCCATGAAATCCGTCACCTGGTGTCGGCCCGCATTGTCGACCTGAAACCGGAAAAGTCCCAGCAGAATGTGGCCGGACTGGTGGTGGGCCTGCGGGTGATGAAGACCCGCCGCGGTGACAATATGGCTATTTTGACACTGGATGATCGCTCCGGGCGCATTGAGTGCACAGTGTTTTCCGATGCGTACAACGAGCATCGCGAGAAGCTGGTGAAAGACGGCATGCTGGTGGTGGAAGGGCAGGTCAGTTACGACGACTACAGCGGCGGCCTGAAGATGCGGGTTGAGAAGGTGCGCAGTCTCTCCGAGGCGCGCGCGGAGCTGGCGCGGGGCCTGGTGATCGCGGTGGAAGCGGACGAGCTGGCGGCGGATTTTCCGCAGCGCCTTGCCAGCCTGCTGACACCCTACCGGCAGGGGCGCTGCCCGGTGGCACTGGATTACCAGCGTCAGGGAGCCCGGGGTCGGGTGTTGCTGGGCGCGGCCTGGCGTATTCGGCCCGATGATGAGTTGCTGGAGACCTTGCGCGATGTGTGTGGCCGGGACCGGGTGTCGCTGGAGTATGGCCGCTAGGCCGACGCGGTTGCATCGGGCCTGTTATTGCCTGCTGCGGAGCCGGGGCGAGTTTTACAAAATCTGCCTGCAACCGACTACACTTTATGGTATACAAGCCAAACAGGCTGGCTCGCAAGATGGTAACAGCGAGGTCTTTCCCTGATCCAAGGACGTCGAGACAAGACCGGTGGTTATGAATCCCAATTACCTTGATTTTGAACAGCCCATTGCCGAACTGGAAGCCAAGATCGAAGAGCTGCAGCTGGTTGGTAAAGATAATAAGCTCAATATCACTGATGAAATCGCCAAACTGCGTGAGAAGAGTACCAAGCTCACGGAGAGCATCTATTCCAGCCTGACGCCCTGGCAGGTAGTGCAGGTGGCGCGCCATCCGCAGCGCCCCTACGCCATGGATTACATCAAGCGTATCTTTACGGACTGGGATGAGCTCCACGGTGATCGCCATTTCGGTGACGACAAGGCCCTGATCGGCGGTGTCGCCCGACTCAATGGCACACCGGTGATGGTGATCGGTCAGGAGAAGGGGCGCAGTGTGCACGAGAAGGTGCAGCGCAATTTCGGTATGCCCAAGCCCGAAGGTTATCGCAAGGCTCTGCGCCTGATGGAGATGGCCGAACGTTTCAAAATGCCCATCGTCACCCTGATTGATACCCCCGGGGCCTATCCCGGTATCGACAGTGAAGAGCGCGGTATCAGTGAAGCCATTGCCCAGAACCTGGCGGTGATGTCACGGCTGCGCACACCCATTATCTGCACGGTCATTGGTGAAGGCTCCTCCGGTGGTGCCATTGCCATTGGTGTGGGCGACCACCTGAACATGCTGCAGTATTCCACCTATTTCGTTATTTCCCCTGAGGGTTGTGCCAATATCATCTGGAAAACCGTGGAGAAGGCGCCGCTGGCGGCTGAAGCCATGGGTGTCACTTCCGCGACTCTGGAAAAGCTGGGCATTGTGGATGAGACCATCGGTGAGCCGCTGGGCGGTGCGCACCGTGATATGGATGCCATGGCAGCCAGGTTGCAGGAGCGTCTCAGCGAGCAGGTGCAACGTCTCTGTGCGGAACCCCTCGATGACCTGCTGGAAAAACGCTACCAGCGTCTGATGAGTTACGGCAATATCTGAAGGCTGCCGGTGCCTGTACCCGGGTGGGATACAGGCTTAACCTGTTCTCAGGCGCCGCGGATGTTGCAACATCGGCAGTGGCTTAGCCACCGGCCAGTTTTACCGTAAAGCCCTGCTTCTCCAGCAGGGCTTTCAGTTTGTCCCGGTCATCGGTCTGTACTTCAATCACGCCGTCCTTTACCGCGCCGCCCACGCCGCACTGCTGCTTCAATTGCTTGGCCAGGTTTTTCAGGGCTTCGCCTTCAAGCCCCAGGCCGGTAACCAGAGTCACGCCCTTGCCCTTACGTCCCTTGGTTTCCCGTTTCAGGCGCACAATGCCATCGCCCTTATCGACTACCGCTTCACTCTTGCTCTCTTTGACGCGGCCACCATCGGTGGAATAGACCAGTCTGCTGTTTTTACTCATGAGGTTCGGCCTTAATCAGTTTTTGGGTCAGTACGCCGGTGATCACAATCGCCACACCCAGGGCGAACAGTTGTTGCGGCGTTATCCAGCTGACCTGCCAGAAGTGCACCAGCGGCGTCAGGATGGCGGTGATCAGCAAGCCAACACTGATTAGTGTATCGGACTGTTCCGGGCAGACGACCTGCTTGCCGCAGTGGGGGCAGGGGAACGGCTGGCGATTGAGAAAAGTCTTCAGCTGCTGCTGTTCACGCAGTTGCTTCTTGGTCACCTGTTGCTGGCAGTGGGGGCAGCGCAGGGGTTTGATATTGAGTGGCACTGTGTGTCCATCCGGGCTGTGCAGGGGCCGCCAGTCTACCGCAGCAGGGCCGGCCGACCCAAGCCCGGTACTGGCCCATTGGGCGGTGCTCTGCTTAAATGAGTGCCGTGGCGAGCGATAGTCAGTGCTCGGCAGACAGGATACGGTCAGGAATCAGTTGGGATAGTTCAGCATGGCGCAGTCACCCCTACAGCAGAAGATCCATACCATCATCTTCGGCACCGAAACGCCTGCCGGCAAGCTCTTCGATATGGTGCTGATCTATCTCATCCTGTTGAGTGTGCTGGCCATGGTGCTCGATTCCGTGTCAGAGATCGAAGCGCGATTCGGTACCTGGTTACACCTGCTGGAGTGGAGCTTCACACTGATTTTCACCGTGGAGTATCTGGTGCGCATCTACTGCTCACCCAACCCCTGGCGCTACATGCGCAGCTTTTACGGTGTTGTGGACCTGCTGTCGATCCTGCCCACTTACCTGGGCATTTTCATGGATGGCATGAGCTACCTGCTGATGTTGCGGGTATTGCGGGTGCTGCGGGTATTCCGGATCCTGAAACTGGTGCGCTACCTGGCAGAGGCCAACACACTGTTGCGGGCCATGTTTGCCTCGCGGCGCAAGATCCTGGTGTTTTTCTCGGCAGTGCTGGTGTTGTCGGTGTTGTTCGGTTCGCTGATGTATGTGGTGGAGGGGCCGGAGCACGGTTTCACCAGTATTCCCAAAAGCATCTACTGGACTATCGTCACTATCACCACCGTCGGCTATGGCGATATTACGCCGCAAACTGTTATCGGGCAGTTTATCGCGGCTGGCGCCATGCTCACCGGTTACTCCATTATCGCTGTCCCCACCGGTATTCTCACCGCTGAGCTGGCGTCCGAGATGCAACGTGAACGCAACCAGCGCCGCTGCCACAGTTGTGGAGCGGGTGGGCATGAGGGTGACGCCCACTTTTGCCGCTTCTGTGGTGCCGTGCTGAAGGCGCCCGCCGAGCGGGATTGATCGGCCTCAGAGTTTGCCGGGAATAATCAGCGGCGGAATGTAGCGCAGCGGGTCATTGGCCGGGGCGTTGTCGGCCAGGGGCAGGGCGATGCGGGCGGCCAGGTCGGCGCCGATGCTGTCCAGCTCCTCCTGCTCTTCCTCGGCAACTTCCGGTGCAGCGGTTAATTGGCGGCCATCCAGCAGGCAGATGTTGCCATCCGCGTCCTCAGCCAGTGCGCTGCAGGACTCCACCCAGTCACCGGTGTTGAAGTATTCCACGTCACCGATACGGCGTATGGCGGCGCGGTGGATATGGCCGCAGACCACACCGTCGTAGCCCATGCGCTGGGCGGCGTAGGCGACGGACTCCTCGTAATCGTTGATGTAGGCCTGGGCCTTGCCGATGCGGGATTTCAGGTAACCCGCCAGCGACCAGTAGCCGTAGCCATAGCGACTGCGGATATCGTTGAGTACGCGGTTGCTGTACATCAGCAGGTCGTAGCCTTTATCGCCAAAAAATTTCAGCAGGTGGTGACAGCGGGTCACTGTGTCGAACTGGTCGCCGTGGATCACTAGCAGTCGGCGGCCGTCGGCGGTGTGGTGTTCGAAGCGGTTACAGAGGTAGATGTTGTCCAGCTGGCTGTTGGCAAAGCGCCGCAGGCATTCGTCGTGGTTGCCGGTGATATAGCGGATGGTGACGCCCTGGCGCGACAGGTTGAGCAGGCGGCGAATCACGCGGCTGAACTCCGGTCGCCAGTAGATGCCCTTGCTCATCTTCCAGCCATCGATAATGTCGCCCACCAGATAGAGGGTGTCGCACTGCACCTGGCGCAGCAGGTTGTCCAGTTGTTCTGCCTGGCAGTCGCGGGTGCCCAGGTGAACATCGGAAATCCACAGGGTTCGGTAGTGGTGATTCATGCTGTCGGCCCATCTCAGGTGTTCGCTGCCAGTGTTGGCGCCAAACGTGACCTGCAGGTGACAATCGGGTGACGGTCTGATGAAGATTCGGTGCCGCTTTTGTGACGTCGGCGCAGGTGGCATGAGCGCTTTCCCTGATCGGTTCTGCCCCGGGCGCGATTCCGGCGGGGCACATGGGCGTCGCTTTGCGGTATCATGGCCGCCGATTTTCACAGGCAGACGAGGTAGTTGGATGACCATCATTGAGGGCGATATCTGTCCCGGGTACGAAGCCATCGGGCAGGCTTTCAAGACATTGTTCGATCAGTATGGCGAGATCGGGGCTGGTCTGTGTGTCATCCACGAAGGCGAGACGGTTATCGATATCTGGGGCGGGACCCGCGACAAGGCGGGGGATATTGCCTGGCAGGGTGATACCCGCTCCAATCTCTTCTCCGCCAGCAAGGCGGTGGTGGCGGTGGCGGTGCTGCAGCTGGTGGAGCGTGGCCAATTGCAGCTGGACGCACCGATAGCCGGCTACTGGCCGGAATTTGCCGCTAACGACAAGGCGGCCATTACCCTGCGGCAGGTGTTGTGCCACCGTTCAGGCCTCAACGCTTTCCACGAGCGCGTCGGCGACGAGGATATCTTCAGCTGGCCGGCCATCACAGCGGCCATCGCCGCTGAAACACCCTGGTGGGAACCGGGCAGCCGGCAGGGGTATTCTCCCATGATCTACGGCTGGTTACTGGGCGAGGTGGTGCGCCGGGTCAGTGGCATGGAGAGTTTTGACGCCTATGTGCAGCAGCACATCTGTGCACCGCTGGGGCTGCAGCTACAGTTCGGTTTGCCGGCGGAGCAGGTGGATCAGGTGGCTGACCTGCAGCCACTCAAGGTGAAGCAGCAGGTGAAGGGCGGCAGCCTGATTGAGGTGATGCGCTCGGACCCCCGCGGCGTCGCCAACCGTGCCTTTTCCAATCCTCCCACCCTGCTGATGGGCACCAACCAGCCCGCCTGGCGGCAGGCGCAGATTCCGGCGGCCAACGGTCAGGCTTGCGCCCGCGATCTGGCCAGCTTCTACGCCTCGCTGGCAGACCTGAATGATGAACGCTTGTTGAGCACTGCCAGCCGTCCGTGGTTGTGGGAGCAGCAGAGTGAAGGGCTGGACCTGGTGCTCAACAACCCCCTCAGTATCAGCCTGGGCTTTATGCGGCTGTTGCCGGACGGGGTGAGCAGCAGCCGCTATTTCTGTCATCCGGGCGCCGGCGGTACCTTGGGCTATGCCGATGTGGACCGCCGCCTGGCATTTGGTTATGTCACCCGGGGCATGGGGCAGGCGGTGCTGTTTGATGAGCGTGCCGAGCAGTTGCTGCATGCGGTTTATCAGGTCATTGAGGGAGGTTGAGTGATGTCCGGTAAAACTGATTACGGGCAGCTGGAGCAGTTGCAGGCGCGGATTGACGAGCTGGAGATGCGGGTGGCGTTTCAGGAGGACGCCCTGCAGGGCTTGGACGACATTATCAGCCGGCAGGATCGCCAGCTGCAGCAACAACAGCAACAGCTGCAGATGCTGGCGGTAAAACTGAAGTCGGTGGAGGGGCGCCTGTCGGAGCCGTCGACTACTAACGTTGTGGACGAAAAACCGCCTCACTACTGAGGCGGCGGCGATCGCTGTTGCCGTTGGGGCTAGAGCTTGCCGTTATCCTGCATCTGCTTCACCTGCCGCAGGCGCTCTTCCAGCAGTGCGGTTTTGTGGTAGTTGCCCTGCACCAGGCGCAGGGCGTTCTGCAGCTGGTGCTGCGCCTTGTCAAAAATCCCGTTAAGCAGGTAGTACTCCGCCCGCGCTTCGTGCACGCCAACAATATCCCCCGCAAGACCATTCACCTCTGCCAGCAAATACCAGATGTTATCGTCTTTGGGGCGTTGTTTTACCTGGGCGCTAAGGGTTGCCTGCGCGTCCTCGTAACGACCGGCTTTCATCAGCATCTCGGCGTAGCGCATATTGTAGGCGTGATGGTTGGGCTGGCTGCGCAGGGCGGCAGACAGGATCTCCAGTGCGCCGGGCAGGTTGTTATCTGCCGCTTCCACGTTGGCGGAGGCGATAATGTAAGCGGGTTGGTCGGGGCGTTTTTGCAGCAGTGCGGTGATGTGTTCCCGGGCGCGCTCAGGCTGGTTGCTGTCTGTGAGGGCAATCGCCAGGCCGTAGCGGCTGGCTTCCCGTGACAGGGTCTCGCCTTCGTACTCGCCGGTAAAGCGTTTCACCGCGTCCTGAGGCGTGTTTTCATGCACTATCTGGGCGCGCACGCGCATCAGGTAAAACTCCAGGTTTTGCGGGTACTGCCGTTGCGGGTACTGATTGGCCCGGTTGAGGGCGTCGGCCACCCGGCTCTCGGTTACCGGGTGGGTGAGGAGAAATTCCGGCGGCCGCTGGCTGTAGCGGGTGGCCTGCAGCATGCGTTCAAACATGGCTGGTACGGCGTAGGGGTCCTCACCGGCGGCCACCATGGTGAGCATGCCGATGCGATCCGCTTCCTGTTCATTCTGGCGGCTGAAGCGCAACTGCGAGTCGAGAGCGGCGGCCTGGGTGGCGGTCATGGCGGCGATACCGGCGTCGCCGCCGGCAGTGGCTGCCAGCACCAGGCTGGCCAGCAGCGCCGCCATGGTGGGAATGCTGTTCTGCTGGGCTTTCTCCACGCCGCGGGCAAAGTGTCGCTGGCTAAGGTGCGCCAGTTCGTGAGACAGCACCGACGCCAGCTGCCCTTCGGACTCGGCGTAGATGAACAGCCCCGTGTGTACACCCACCACCCCGCCGGGCACGGCAAAGGCGTTCATGGTGGGGTTTTTCACCAGGATCAGTTCCAGCTTCTGATTGCGCAGCTGACTGGAGGCGGCCAGCCGGCTGAGCAGCTGTTCCAGATAGCTCTGCATCAGCGGGTCGGCAGACGTAGGCACCCGACTGCGATACAATCGCAGCCACTTCTGGCCCAGCTCATATTCCTGTTGCGGAGACACAATGGCGGAGCTGGAGTCACCGAGCTCCGGCAGATTGATCTGTGCGCGAGCGGGAGACATTGGCAGTGACAGACACAGGGGCAGCAACCACCAGGCGCGGCAAAGACGCCGTAATGCGGGACGACGCGAGGGGTGGGGGTGGGTGTCTGACGTGAACACTGCTGTAGATTACCTTGCAAAAATTGGCCTAACTCTAACCCAGTTGCTGTTGCCCTGCCAGCAACTGCATAGACAGCGCTGCGACAGGATTGTTCAGTGTGTGAGGCGGGGCAGAGCCTTTCGGAGTGATAGAAATTATGCTGCAAGTGGATGCCCGCGGACTCAGTTGTCCGCTACCGCTGTTGAAAGCCAAGCAGGCGCTGAACGGGCTAGGCTCCGGCGAGCAGGTGGAGGTACTGGCCACAGATCCCGGCTCGCAGCGGGATTTCCGCACCTTTGCCGAGCTCAGTGGTCACAGCTTGCTCAAAGACGCCGAAGAGAACGGTTGCTTTGTCTATGTGCTGCAGAAAGCCTGATGACCCATCAACGGGTTGCGGTGGTAAGCTGCTGGCCCGGCGCGGTGCCATATCATTGTCGTAAGGAGTAGTTGAGTGCTCAGAATTTTGCGCGGGTGGGTTGATCGTTTCTTTGGTCACGAGGAAGCTGTTCTGCTGGCGGTACTGCTGGCCGGCAGTCTGATCCTGGTAATCACCATGGGAGCGGTGCTGGCGCCGGCCATCTCGGCCCTGATTATCGCGTTCCTGTTGCAGGGGGTTGCAGACAGGCTGCAGCGCTGGGGTCTTCCCCGTGTGCTGGCAGTGGCCATAACAACCCTGTTGCTGATGACGGCCATGGTGGTGAGTTTTGTCTATCTGATTCCGGTGCTGTGGCAACAGACCGCCAAGCTGGTGGGCGAGTTGCCGCGCATGCTGACCTCGGTACAGCACTGGCTGCTATTGTTGCCGGAGAAGTACCCGGCACTGATCAGCACCGGGCAGATTGAAAAGATCATGGCGGCCCTGGGTGAGGAGTTGGGCAGCATGGGGCAGGTGGTCCTGAGCTTCTCGGTCTCCAACCTGCCGATGCTGGCGGGACTGGTGGTGTACCTGATCCTGGTGCCGATCCTGGTGTTTTTCTTCCTCAAGGACAGCGAGCTGATTAAAAGCTGGCTGTCCGGCTTTCTCCCCAGTCACCGCCCGATGTTGCGCCAGATCTGGCACGAGATGGATGACCAGGTGGCCAATTATGTACGCGGTAAGGCCATCGAGATTGTGGTGGTGGGCGTGGTCTCCTATGTGGCCTTTCTGGTGCTGGGGCTCAAGTACGCGCTGTTGCTGGGGTTGATGGTGGGGCTGTCGGTCATCGTCCCTTATATTGGCGCTGCGGTAGTGACCATCCCGGTGATGGTGGTGGGGCTGTTCCAGTGGGGCTGGGGTGGGGAGTTTTACTGGCTGTTTATTGTCTACTGCGTGATTCAGGCGCTGGACGGCAATGTGCTGGTACCGCTGCTGTTCTCCGAAACCGTCAACCTGCACCCGGTGGCCATCATTCTCGCGGTGCTGATGTTTGGCGGCTTGTGGGGGTTCTGGGGCGTCTTTTTCGCCATCCCGCTGGCGACTCTGGTAAAGGCGGTGCTTAACGCCTGGCCTTCGCCGACTCCGGACCGATCCCCGGCCGATGTGGTTGAAAGCGACAAGGGCGAGTAGTATCTTGCCTGCTCGGCGCTTCATCCCGGGTGGTTGTTACTGCGCCGGGATTGGCTTGCCCCTGAGGTTGACGGGAGATTTCTTTGCGCTTCACAAGTAACATTCAGATGTCTCCGGAAAGGCTGCGTCAATTCTGTTGCTGGCTGTTGGCGACCCTGCCACTGCTGGTTTTCGCTCAGGGAGCCCTCTCTTCGGAGGCGGCAACCGCAATCCCCGATTATGCCGCGCCGGTTACCAGTCGCAATGACGACCGTGCCTACCGTTATACCGAGCTGGACAACGGACTGCGGGTGCTGCTGATCTCCGACCCTTCGGCCGACAAGGCTGCAGCAGCGCTGGATGTGGATGCCGGCAGCGCCGATAACCCCGAGGATCGCCCGGGCCTCGCACACTTTCTTGAGCACATGCTGTTTCTTGGTACCGCCAAGTACCCGGAAGCGGATGAGTACCAGAGCTTTATCAGTGCCCATGGTGGTGGTCACAACGCTTACACCAGCGACGAACACACCAACTATTTCTTTTATGTCGACCATCGTTACCTGGAACCGGCGCTGGATCGCTTCTCGCAGTTCTTCATTGCACCCTTGTTTACCGAACAGTACGTAGAACGGGAGCGCAACGCTGTCAATTCGGAATACACCGCGAAGATCAAGAACAGCTACCGGCGCGAGATGGATGTCTGGCGTGAGCTGGTCAACCCCCGCCACCCGGCTTCCAAATTCAGTGTCGGCAGTCTGGAGACGCTCGCTGATCGCGAGGACGATCTGGTAAGGGATGACCTGCTGCAGTTCTACGAGGATTACTACTCCGCCGATCGCATGACACTGGTGGTGCTGGGGCGTGAGTCGCTGGAGCAGTTGCAGGGGCTGGTGCAGGCCCATTTTGCGGCGGTACCAAAACGCAAGGTCAGGAGTCACGAGCGGGATGTGCCCCTGTTCGGCAGTAACACACTGCCGCTGCGGGTACAGATTAAGCCGGTAAAAGAGGAGCGTCGCCTGACGCTGGCGTTCCCGGTGCCGCCGACACAGCGCTATTACCGCGAGAAGCCGCTGCAGTACATCGGCAGTATCGTTGGCCATGAAGGACAGGGCAGCCTGCTGTCACTGCTGAAACAGATGGGCTGGGCTGAGGCTCTCAGCGCCGGGGGTGGCTATGGGTCCCGCGACCAGACCACCTTTAATATCACTATCTCGCTTACCCCTGAAGGGTATCGGCAGCAGGACAAGGTGGTAGCCGCCACCTTCCGTATGTTGCAGAAGATCCGCGAGTCCGGGGTGGAGGAGTGGCGCTTCGGCGAGCTGCAGTCGCTGGCGGATATGGAGTTCCGCTTCCTGGAGAAGTCCGAGCCTATCGACACGGTCAGCCGGCTGGCCAACAGCATGCACGATTACCCGCTGAAGGATATCGTCCGCGGCCCTTACCGCTACGACAAGTACGATGCCTGGTTGATCAAACGCTATCTGAAGTACCTGCGCCCGGACAATCTCTTATGGGTAGTCACTGCTCCGGAAGTGGAGACTGACAAGGTCAGTCAGTATTACCAGACCAACTATGCGGTGGAGTCGCTCAAGCGCGAAGCCACGGTGATGGCGAAAGCCGACCTGGACAAGCTGCAGCTGCCGCAGCCCAATCAGTTTATTCCCAAGCGCCTGCAGGTGAAGTCGCCACCAGCCATCGGTCGCAGTTCGGCGTTACCGGAATCCATCCTGCGCACTGACGCCCTGGATGTGTGGTTTCAGCAGGATACGAACTACAACGTGCCAAAAGCTGAAGTGCGTATTCGCGCCCTGCTGCCGCGGGTGGGGGGCAGTGCCCGCTCAGCCGCCCTGACCCATCTCTACGCCGCCCTGGTAAACGACTCTCTCAATGAGTTCGCCTACCCGGCCTCTCTGGCCGGGCTCTATTTCAGTGTGCGGGCTACCGGCCGGGGGCTGGACCTGAGCCTGAGTGGCTACAACGACCGCCAGGGATTGCTGTTGAATCGCATCCTGGGCGTGGTTGATCGCAACCGCTTTGATTCCGATCGCTTTAACAGTATCCGCCGCGAACTGGTGCGCAGCTGGCGCAACCAGACCTCGGCACCACCTTACGATCAGCTGTTGCGCAAGCTGCCGGTGCTCACCTACAGCCCCTATTGGGATCAGCTGGATATGGCGGACGAGCTGGAGTCGGTGACGCCGCTGGAGTTGCGCCGGTTTTCCGAGAAGCTGTGGCAGGGCAGTCAGCTCAAGATGCTGTTCTACGGCAATCTCTACCGGCAGGAGGCGCAACAGTTGGCGTCCCTGGTGGGGCACAGGCTGCACACTGCGCTGGACGAAGAGGACAAGCCGGTACTGGTGAAACACTCGTCGGTGGCGAAGTTGCCGGACACTCCGTCGCGTTACCACCTGCAGGTGGATCACAACGATACGGCGGTGGTGCTCTACCAGCAGGCGCTGGGTGACAGTGTTCGTGACCGGGCGAATATGTCCATGTTGCAGCAGCTGCAGCGCGCGCCCTTCTTTCACCAGCTGCGCACGGAGCAGCAGCTGGGGTATATCGTGTTTGTCTCGGCCATGGGCTTCAAGGATGTGGCCGGCAGTCTCTGGGTAGTGCAGTCGCCATCGGCGCCGGTGGCGGACGTGGTCGAGGCTATGGTGGCCTTTGCCGGGCAACCTCCCTTGCGGGATGGTGAGTTTGAGAAGCAGCGCCAGGCACTGCTGACCGGGCTGCTGGAAACGCCGCAGAACCTGGCGGAACAGGCGGAGCGTTACTGGTCCGAAATCGTCATGGACGCCAGGCAGTTCGATCGCCGGCAACAGCTGATTGAGGAAGTGCGCGGGCTGACTCCGGAGGGTGTGGCGGTGTACGCACGCCGCTTGCAGCAGTCCGGGCATCGCCTGTGGCTGACGGCGGACTCCGGGGCCGATGCGCCCGCGCCGCAAGTGCCGGTGGCGGACCTGAATCGCTTCAAAACCACCCTGCAGTCCTACAAATACCCCTGAAAATTGTTGTTGGTCGTTATGGCCACGTAGCAGCCTGCGACCCGTTGGTTTGATTTTGTAGTTTACCTACAAGAATTTGCAGTCATAGCTGTATGAAAATTAAGCGTATTTGGCTTTTTCATGTTGTTTCGGGGGCTGCCTTGTTGAAATCGCTTATGCTCTAGTGTAAAAATACTACAAATTTGGTCACGCCCCGTTCAGGCTGCAATCGCGCGTCTGATGCCTATACTCCAAGGGGGCAAAAAGGGCGCTGTACCCGCGCCGAGTCAGGACAGGAAGAGGATTATGAGTACAGAAGAGAATCGGATTCAGGAGGATGTTGACGCGGCCGAAACCAGGGAGTGGCTGGATGCGCTGCACTCTGTAATCCGATACGGCGGCAAGGGCCGGGCGGCCTTTCTGCTGAAACAGCTGGCCGAGCGGGCCACCAATGCGGGTGTTCGTCTCCCTGCCGCTATCACTACCCCTTATCGCAATACCATTCCTGTGACCCAGGAAAAACGCATGCCGGGTGATCTGTTTATGGAGCGTCGAATCCGCTCCCTGATCCGCTGGAATGCCCTGGCCATGGTGATGCGCGCCAATGACAACAACGAAGGTCTTGGCGGTCATATCTCTTCATTTGCCTCCTCCGCCACGCTCTACGATGTGGGTTTCAACTACTTTTTCCGCGGCAACGACGGAGAGCAGCCCGGGGACCTGATCTATTTCCAGGGGCATGCTTCCCCCGGCATGTATGCCCGCTCCTACCTGGAGGGGCGCTTTGACGAGACCGAGCTGGACAATTTCCGTCGCGAAGTAGACGGTAATGGCCTCTCCTCCTATCCCCACCCCTGGCTGATGCCGGACTACTGGCAGTTCCCCACCGTTTCCATGGGCCTTGGCCCCATCCAGGCTATCTATCAGGCGCACGTGATGCGCTACATGTCGGCGCGTAGCCTGGCTGCCCGTGGCGATCGCAAGGTGTGGGCCTTCCTTGGTGATGGCGAATGTGATGAGCCGGAAACCCTGGGTGCCATCTCCCTGGCCGGGCGCGAGCAGCTGGAAAACCTGATCTTTGTGGTCAACTGTAACCTGCAGCGCCTGGACGGCCCGGTGCGCGGGAACGGCAAGATTATCCAGGAGCTGGAAGGCGTTTTCCGCGGTGCCGGCTGGAACGTGATCAAGGTGGTCTGGGGGCGCCATTGGGATGCCCTGCTGGAGAAAGACAAGACCGGCCTGCTGCAGAAGCGCATGGATGAAGTGTGCGATGGCGAGTTGCAGAACTACAAGGCCAACGGCGGCGCTTATACCCGCGAGCACTTCTTCGGCAAGTACCCGGAGCTGCTGGAGCTGGTCAAGGACCTGAGCGATGAGGACATTATGTACCTCAACCGCGGTGGTCACGATCCGTTCAAGGTCTATGCCGCCTACGCCGATGCGGTGGCGCACAAGGGGCAGCCCACCGTTATTCTGGCGCAGACCGTAAAAGGTTACGGCATGGGTACAGCGGCCGAAGCCCAGAACGAAACCCACTCCGTGAAGAAGCTGGATCTGGAAAGCCTCAAGCGTTTCCGGGATCGCTTCGGTATCCCCATCTCCGACGACGAGCTGAAGAGTGTGCCTTACTACCGCCCCGCGCCCGACAGCCCGGAGATGGTCTACATGCGCAAGCGTCGTGAAGAGCTGAACGGTTTCCTGCCGGCGCGTAACCCGGAGTTTCCGAAACTGCAGCCCCCTTCTCTGGATGCGTTCAGTGCGCAGCTGAAAGGCAGTGGTGAGCGTGAAATTTCCACCACCATGGCGTTCGTGCGTCTCCTGTCCACCCTCACCAAGGACAAGAACATTGGTGAGCGGGTAGTGCCGATTGTGCCGGACGAAGCGCGTACCTTCGGTATGGAAGGTATGTTCCGCCAGCTGGGTATCTACTCATCAGCCGGACAGAAGTACACCCCGCACGATCACGACCAGATCATGTTCTACAAGGAGAGCAAGACCGGTCAGATCCTGGAAGAGGGTATTAACGAATCCGGGGCCATGTCGGCCTGGATTGCCGCCGCCACAGCCTACGCCAACAGCGGCGTGCCGATGGTGCCGTTCTACATCTTCTACTCCATGTTCGGCTTCCAGCGTATCGGTGACCTGGCCTGGGCGGCCGGTGACAGCCAGGCGCGGGGCTTCCTGATCGGCGCTACTGCCGGGCGCACCACCCTGAACGGTGAGGGTCTGCAGCACCAGGATGGTCACAGCCACTTGCTGGCAAGCACCATTCCCAACTGCCGCAGCTATGACCCGGCGTACGGTCACGAGCTGGCGGTGATTGTGCAGGACGGCCTGCAGCGCATGTACGAGAAGCAGGAGAACTGCTTCTACTACATCACCACCATGAACGAAAACTATACCCACCCGGAGATGCCGGTGGGTGTGGAGCAGGACATCATCAAGGGTATGTACCTGCTGAAGTCCGGCAAGAAAACCAAGAAGGCAGACCCGCGTGTGCAACTGCTGGGCGCCGGCACTATCCTGCGGGAAGTGGAAGCGGCCGCCGAAATTTTGCGTAACGATTACGGGGTTGAGTCCGATGTCTGGAGCCTGACCAGTGTTAACGAGCTGGCCCGTGAGGGGCTGCGTGTACAGCGTCATAACCTGCTGCATCCGGAAGCGGCTCCGCAGGTGCCATTTGTGGCCCAGCAGCTGAAGGGACACGATGGTCCGGTGATCGGTGCTACCGATTACATGAAGAGTTACCTGGAGCAGTTGCGTGGTTTCATTCCCGCCCGCTTCAGTGTGTTGGGTACCGATGGCTTTGGTCGCAGCGATACCCGTTCCAGGCTGCGTCGTTTCTTCGAGGTGGATCGTTCCTTTGTGGTTTTGGCGGCGCTGAAGGCGCTGGCGGATGAGGGCAAGCTGGAGGCGAAAGTGGTGAGTGATGCCATGAAAACCTTTGGTATCTCTGCTGACAAAGTGGATCCACTGAGTTGTTAATCGGGAAACGGATAAGGAGTGCTTGTGGCTATTGAAATTATTCCTGTCCCGGACCTCGGTGGTGCTGGTCAGGTAGAAGTGATCGAAGTATGTGTGGCAGTGGGCGACCAGGTGGAAGCCGAACAGTCCCTGCTGGTGCTGGAGTCGGACAAGGCGTCTATGGAAGTCCCTTGTCCGCAGGCGGGCAAGGTGGTCTCGCTGAAAGTTAAAGAGGGTGACAGCATCACCGAAGGCGACGCCATTCTGGAGCTGGAAGTGGCTGCGGGTGCGGAGCCTGAGGTCGCAGAGGAGGAGGCCCCGGCAGAGAAACAGGATGAGCCGGTTGCGGCAGCGCCTGCTCCAGCGGCTCCGGCCGCGGCTGCCGAGCAGATGGTGACAGTGCCGGATCTCGGTGGCGCCGACCAGGTGGAAGTGATTGAGCTGTGCGTGGCCGAAGGTGACGAGATCCAGGAAGGCGATTCCCTGGTGGCACTGGAGAGTGACAAGGCCTCCATGGAAGTGCCGTCGCCGTTCTCCGGCAAGATTGTGGGTTTAAAGCTGGCGGTCGGTGACAAGGTATCGGTCGGTGATCCACTGGCACTGATGCTGGTGGCTGGCGCGGCGCCAGCGCCAGCAGCGCCGGAAGTTGCAGCGGCGCCAGCCCCGGCTGTTGCCGAGAGCCCGTCCAAAGCGGCCAGTGCGGCAGCGCCGCCACCGGTAGCAGCGCCAGCGGATGATCGCGCAGCGGCCCAGGTGGCCGGTGCCGATGGCGGTGGTGTCTACGCCGGTCCTGCGGTGCGCAAACTGGCGCGGCAACTGGGTGTCGACCTGACGCGACTGAAACCCTCCGGTCCCCGTGCACGCTTCACCAAAGAGGATGTGCGCACTTACGTCAAACAGCTGGTGGCTGACGTCAACAGCGGCAAGGTCAGTGTCAGTGGTGGCTCCGGTATCCCGCCCATTCCCGAGGTGGATTTTGCCCAGTTCGGTGACATCGAACTGGTGAAGATGAGCAAGATTGCCAAGGCGACGGTGACCAACATGTCCCGTGCCTGGCTCAACGTGCCCCACGTTACCCAGTTTGATGAAGCGGATATCACCGAGCTGGAAGCGTTCCGCAAATCCATGAAAGCGGAAGCGGACAAGCGCGGTGTGAAACTGACGCCACTGCCATTCCTGATGAAAGCCACCGCTGCAGCCCTTGCGGCGGAGCCTTCGTTCAATGTGTCATTGCATGCCGATGGCGAGCACAAGGTACAGAAGAAGTACATTCACATCGGTATGGCTGTGGACACTCCGGCAGGCCTGATGGTGCCGGTTATCCGTGATGTGGACAAGAAAGGTCTGTGGGAACTGGCGGCAGAGACCGCGGCCATGGCCGAAAAAGCTCGAGCCGGTAAGCTGATGCCCCGGGATATGCAGGGTGGTTGTTTTACCATCTCCAGTCTTGGCGCCATGGGTGGGACCGGCTTCACGCCCATTGTGAATGCTCCGGAAGTGGCCATCATGGGTGTCTCCAAGGCGCAGATCAAACCCATCTGGAATGGTTCGGAGTTTGAGCCACGGCAGATGCTGCCACTGGCGGTCTCCTACGACCACCGCGCCATCAACGGCGGTGATTGCGGGCGCTTCTTTACCTATCTGGTGTCAGTGATCAGCGATATCCGCCGCCTGCTGCTGTAAGTGTACGCCGGCATCGCTGCTCACATAAAAAACCGGCGTCTGCCGGTTTTTTATTGGCTCCTGTGCTTCCGCTCCGGAGGTGTGGTTCAGAAGGACACAAGTTGGCTGCAAAATAACCCGGTCTCGCAGCAGGGGTGGGCATTATAGCCACCCGCCGCCGAAAATCAGACAGTGGCCTGTCCAGAATGCGGGGAAATCACTGTTATCTGCCGATGTGCTGACTATAATAGCCGTCACTTACAATAAAACGAGGCGCGAAGGCCCTCAGTCTGGCCGCAGCTGCGGTCACGGCGTTCACGCTTGCTGCCAAACCACCATTGTTAATGGGACCGTTACATGATCATCAAACCCAAGGTTCGCGGTTTTATCTGCACTACTGCTCACCCCGTCGGCTGTGAAGCCCATGTCAAAGCGCAGATCGATTTTATTAAAGACAAAGGCGCAATTGCCGGTGCTCCCAAGAATGTGCTGGTGATCGGATGTTCCAACGGTTATGGCCTGGCCTCCCGTATTACTTCCGCCTTTGGTGGCGGCGCCAATACCCTGGGTATCTGCTTCGAAAAACCGCCAACCGACAAGCGCACCGCATCCGCCGGTTACTACAACACCGCCGCGTTTGAAAAATTTGCCCACGCAGAAGGTCTGTACGCCAAAACCATCAATGGCGACGCCTTCTCTGACGCCTGTAAAGAGCAGGCCATCAGTATGCTGAAAGAGGGCATGGGCAAGGTGGATCTGATCGTCTACAGCCTGGGCGCGCCGCGTCGTCAGGATCCCAAAACCGGTGAGCTTTACAGCAGCGTGCTGAAGCCCATCAACCAGACCTACACCTCCAAAAACCTCAATACCGATACCCTCACTATCTCTGATATGACCATCGAGCCAGCGAGCGAGGAAGAGATCCTGCACACCGTGAAGGTGATGGGTGGCGAGGATTGGGAATTGTGGATCGATGCGCTGAAAAACGCTGATGTGCTGGCGGAAGGTTGCAAGACCGTCGCCTACACCTACCTGGGCGAGAAGCTGACCTGGCCAATCTACGGCCACGCCACCATTGGCAAGGCGAAGGAAGACCTGGACCGTGCTGCCAAGGCGATTAATGGTCAGTTGGCGGGCCTCAACGGTGGCGCCAATGTGGCGGTACTGAAAGCACTGGTGACCCAGTCCAGCTCGGCGATCCCTATCATGCCGCTGTACCTGTCACTGGTGTACAAGGTGATGAAGGAAGAGGGCACCCACGAAGGTTGTATTGAGCAGCTCTATCGCCTGTTTACCGAAGGCCTGTACACCGCTACGCCACGCCTGGATGATCACAACCGTTTCCGCATGGATAACCTGGAACTGCGTCCGGAAACCCAGGCCAAGATCGAAGCGCTGTGGCCACAGGTGACCGAAGAAAATCTCTACGAACTCACCGATTTCAAAGGCTATCAGGATGACTTCCTGGGCCTGTTTGGTTTCGGTTGGGACGGTGTGGACTACGACGCCGAAACTGACCCCATGGTTGAAGCGGATTTCTGAGATCACTGATCCCTGATTGACGCTGACAGCGGCGGCCTCCCATACGGGAGGCCGCCGTTTTTATTATTGGGGTACAATTGGCCTTCGTGCGTCAGCGGTGTGGCTGGCAGTTAAATCATCGCAAGCGGGAGATGCCCCATGGCGGATCTTCATACCACCCTGATCGAAACCGAGTTGAGTTATGGCAAGCCGGTGCGGCTCAGCCCCCTGGTGCGCCGTATCACCGCCAACAACCCCAGCCTCTTTACCGGTCCCGGGACCAACACCTACATCGTCGGTCGTGAGCGTTTTGCCGTGGTAGACCCGGGCCCCAACGAACCGCAACATGTGCAGGCTATCCTCGATGCCACCGGTGGCCGTATTGATTATGTGCTGGCGACCCACAATCACGAGGATCACTCCCCGGCGGGCCGGCCACTGGTGGAGGCGACCGGAGCTGCCCTGATCGGCCTGCAACCTGACACAGCGCTGGAGTGGATCGACACCACCTTCACGCCGTTGCAGTCAGTGGCCGAGGGGGAGCGTATCGCCGGGGATGGCTATACCCTGGAGGCGATCTATACGCCGGGTCACCTGCGTGACCATGTCTGCTTCCTGTTGGAGGAGGAGGGCATGCTGTTCGCCGGTGATCACATCATGCAGGGGGCAACAGTCATTATCGTGCCGCAGCATGGCGGTACCATGTGGGAATACCTGGACTCGCTGCAGAAATTGCAGAACCGGGGATTACAGACACTGGCGCCGGCCCACGGACACCTGCTGTCGCAGCCGGATCAGGTGCTGCAGGAGCTCTATGATCACCGCATGTCCCGCGAACATAAAATCCTCGAGGTGTTGCGGGAGCAGCGGCGCGGCACCATTGAGCAGCTGGCACCGCTGGTCTACCCTGAAGTGGAGGGTGACCTGATCCGCGCTACGCACGTTATTCTGGGGGCGCACCTGCAGAAGCTGGTGCACGATGGTGTCGCCACCCGTCACCATAAAAAGCACTGGATTGTGGAGGAGGAGATCTGGGAGGTCGCCGAATAAAGGTGAACCCGGTCCGCCATATTATCAGCTGTGAGAGACTACTTCCGGCACAGTCAGGGGATTAGAAATATGCAGTATCGCCCGTTAGGGAACAGCGGCTTGCAGGTCAGTGAAATCTGTCTTGGCACCATGACCTGGGGTCAGCAGAACAGCGAGGCGGAGGCCTTTGAGCAGCTCGACTGCGCATTGGATCACGGGGTCAACTTTATCGATACCGCCGAGATGTACCCGGTGCCGCCGCGGGCGGAAACCCAGGGGCGTACCGAAGCCTATATCGGCAACTGGCTGGCCAGTCGCGGCTGCCGGGACAAGGTGGTGCTGGCCACCAAGGTCACCGGTCGAGGGGACAATAACGCCGGAATGGACCATGTGCGCGACGGCCCCCGTCTCAGCAAGGCCCATATCTTCCAGGCCATCGAGGATTCCCTGGTTCGCCTGCGTACCGACTATGTGGATCTCTACCAGGTGCACTGGCCGGAGCGCGACGCCAACTACTTCGGCAAGCTGGACTATGTTCACGGCAGCGATGACGGTATCGATATTCACGAGACGCTGGAGACCCTGTCGCAGCTGGTCAGTGACGGCAAGGTGCGCCATATCGGCCTCTCCAACGAAACCCCCTGGGGGGTGATGCGCTACCGGCAGCTGGCGGAGCAACACGGGCTGGCATCGGTGGTTTCCATCCAGAACCCCTACAACCTGCTCAACCGCACCTTTGAAGCCGGACTGGCGGAGATGGCCATCCGTGAGCAGGTGCCATTGCTGGCCTACTCGCCGCTGGCATTTGGCGTCCTCAGCGGCAAGTACCTCAATGGTGGCAAGCCGGCAGGAGCGCGGCTGACCCTGTTCGAGCGTTTTGTGCGCTACAAGGGCGAGCGCACCGAGGCGGCCGCAGCGGCCTATGTGGCGCTGGCGCGGGAGTGGGGCCTGGATCCGGCAGCCATGGCGCTGGCGTTTGTCACCGCGCAGCCATTTGTGGCCAGTAATATTATAGGTGCCACTACCATGGAACAGCTGCGCGCCAACCTGGCCAGCGTTGAGCTGAGCCTGCCGGAGGAGCTGTTCGCTGCCATTAACCGTATTCACCTGCAGAATCCCAACCCGGCCCCCTGACGGGGCGTGCCAGAGGGCAGTCGATGCGACGATGGCCCTCACAGTCGAGGAGGTAGACGCGTATGTTGGATACACAGAACCACACCATGAATGACCTGTTCAGCCAATTGGGGCTGGGCGCCAGTGATGAGGCGGTTGAGCACTTTATCGACAGCCACCACCTGGCCGCCGGCGAGTGCCTGGCGGACGCCCCGTTCTGGAGCCGGTCGCAGGCGCTGTTCCTGCGGGAGGCGGTGCAGGATGATGCCGACTGGGCCGAAATTGTCGACCAGCTGGATGCCCGTTTACGGCACCCGGACCGGGCGGTCAGCACGCCGTTAATCCACCACTGACGGGGCTTTGCGCGCAGAAAAGAAATTGGCACGGGAACTTGTGTCGGGGGTGGGGCGTCAGTACCATTACGCCTTTGCTTTACCCCCCCCCTGACGGAGACAGTTCATGATTCAAGGTAGTATGGTGGCCCTGGTTACCCCAATGCAGGCAGATGGTGCTCTGGATTGGAAGGGACTCCACAAACTGGTGGACTGGCATATCGAGCAGGGCACCCACGCCATTGTCGCCGTGGGCACCACCGGTGAGTCGGCAACCCTGGATGTCGACGAGCACCTTGAAGTGATCCGCAAAGTGGTGGATCAGGTACATGGGCGTATCCCGGTGATCGCCGGTACCGGCGCTAACGCCACCAGTGAAGCCATTGAGCTCACCCAGGCAGCCAAGGACGCAGGTGCCGACGCCTGCCTGTCTGTTACCCCCTATTACAACAAGCCGACCCAGGAAGGCCTCTTCCTGCATCACCAGGCCATTGCCAAAGCAGTGGCGCTGCCCCAGCTGCTCTATAACGTGCCGGGCCGTACCGGTGTTGATATGGCGCCGGAAACCGTGGCGCGCCTCGCTGTTGTGGACAACATCATCGGCATCAAGGAAGCCACCGGTGACATGGAACGCGCCCGCTGGATCGTGCAGAACACCCCGGATGACTTCCTGCTGATCTCCGGTGATGATCTCACCGCGGTGGAGCTGATGATCCTGGGTGGCAAGGGCGACATCAGTGTCACCGCCAACGTCGCCCCGGCGGCGGTAGCCAAGATGTGCGAACTGGCCATTGCGGGTCAGGCGGCCGAAGCCCGCGCAATTCACGAGCAGTTGTTGCCTGTACACAACGCGATGTTTGTGGAGTCCAACCCGATTCCGGTGAAGTGGGCTGTGGCCGAGATGGGGCTGACCGCCGACGGCCTGCGCCTGCCGCTGACCCCTCTGTCCGAGAAATACCATGCCCAGGTACGCGAGGCGCTGCGCGCTGCCGGCCTGCTGTAAGTAGTACCCGACCGATAAGACGATACAGATAATGACCAGAATAACGATAGCGCGCGCCACGCTGGTGGCTGCTGTAGCAGCTGTATCAGGCTGTAGTTCACTGTTTGGCCCGGAGGGGTATTTTCGCGACCGCGGTGACGATTACCTGAAGGCGGATGTTATCGAACCCATGCGCCTGCCCCCGGGTGTGCAGCAGCAGCGGGTAGAGCAGCTGTTTGTTATTCCGTCCAGCAACGGTGTGGTGATCGAAGGTGAATCCTTCGAGGTGCCGCGCCCGCAAGCCTTGTCTGATAATGCTTTTACGGATCGGGTCAAAATCCAGAAGCTGGGTGACAAGCGCTGGATCCTGGTCAGCGCTGCGCCGGCAGAAATCTGGCCGCAGGTGCGGGCTTTCCTGACCCAGTACAACCTGAGCGTCGCTTCGACCAATGCGGCCAATGGCATTATCGAGACCGACTGGCTGCAGTTCAAAGGCAGCGACGGCACCCGGGACAAGTACCGTCTGCAAATCGAGCAGGGGGTGCAGCCCGATTCCACGGAAATTCATGTGCGGCACATGAGTGTCGACAGCGCCCTGGCCGGCCGTGGGCAGGTCAACTGGCCAGCCCTCTCAGTCAGTGCCGAGCGCGAGTCCTGGATGCTGGATGAGCTGGCTGCCAATATTGCCAGTCAGGGCGATACCGAATCCGCCTCGTTGCTGGCCCAGACCATCGCCGTGAACGACAAGGTGACCCTGGATACCGAAAGTGCCGAGCCGGTACTGCGACTGGCCCTTGAGCATGAGCGGGCCTGGGCGACCCTGCGTCACGCTGCCGACCAGGGGGGTTTCACCCTCTGGGACCAGGATGACACCGCCGGTGTGTTCTACGTCGAGTACATTGAGCCGGATGACGAAGAGCCAGGCTTCTTCAGTCGCTGGTTTGGTGGCGGCGGCAAGCCGCCAACCTCCCCATACAGCCTTGACGAGGTGCTGCAGCACCTGCAGCTGGATGAGGGCAGTCGTGCGCTCTTCGCGCAGGCACCGGCAACCGCTGGTGAGCCCCTCAAGGGCGTACCGGGTTACCTGATTGTGACGCGCGAGCAGGGCGGTCAGCTGGAAGTACGCATTCGCGATGGCTATGCCCGCAGCCTCAAGCCCAGGGAGGCGAAAAAGCTGCTGGCTGTGCTACGCGGCAACCTGATCTGATTAACGGATGAGATTTGCCTCCCTCGGCAGCGGCAGTCGTGGCAATGGCACGCTGGTGCAGTGGCAGGAGCAGCTGTTGCTGATCGATTGCGGCTTCACCATTCGTGATGTGGAGCGGCGTATGCAGCGCCTGCAGAGCCATCCTGCCGCTATTACCGCCATACTGGTCACCCACGAACACGGCGATCACCTGAAAGGGGTGGCGCCGCTGGCGCGCAAGTACAACCTGCCGGTCTATATGACGCCCGGCACCTTTCACAGCAAGTCGCTTGGCGACCTGCCCCGTCTGCAATTGATTGAAGGCTACCAGTCGCTGCAATTTGATGACCTGCAGGTGCAACCGGTGGCCGTTCCCCACGATGCCCGGGAGCCAGCCCAGTTTCTCTTTTCAGCCGGCGGCAAGACTCTGGGGGTGCTCACCGATCTGGGGACCATCAGTCCCCATGTGGAGGCTCACTTCGGCAACTGCGATGCGTTGTTGTTGGAGGCCAATCACGACCCCCATATGCTGGCTTCCGGCCCCTATCCTCCCTCCCTCAAACGGCGGGTTGGCGGTGCCTGGGGGCACCTGAGCAATGAGCAGGCGGCCGGGTTTCTGGCCCGGGTTGACCTGCAGCGCCTGCGTCACCTGGTCATTGGCCACATCAGTCAGCAGAACAACTGCCTTGAGCGGGCCCGGGCCACCCTGGAGCAGGTGGTGGCAGAGGTCCCCAATGTCTATTACGCCTGTCAGGATGAGGGCTTTGATTGGGTGCAGATCTGACACGGTAAAACTGTCTAAGCAGACATAGCTGACTTTCCTGTCATATTTTCTCCACATCTGCCGATGGTGCAGGTGTGGCGGGCCGGGAGTGTCGGCAAGCGTGGGTGGGAGTGCCTGATCTGCGTGCTAACTGATTGAATTTCATGCATCTATTGCAGGGTGGCTGGGTGCGCCGGGACGCTTTTGGTGTGAGCTATGGCTGCCGGCGACCGCTGCAGCTCAATAAATGTCCACACACTTATCCACAGCTTTGGCGGGGCGCTGTTGGCGCTGGCGGTGATAATGCCTGACCTGCTTAGAAGAAACGGATGCAATGTGACAGCGGCTGGTATATTTTGGAGGCCGTGAGTCGGCAGCCGGTCCAGGCCGCCCTCCCGAGAATTCAGGCAAAAGGAGTCGCAACAGTGGATGAGCGCCGTAAATTTGAACGTCGCCCCAGCAATATACGGGTGGAGCTCTGGCACCCCTCCATTGGCAAAATGATCGGATCTACCCAGGACATCTCTGATGGCGGGGCGTCGGTCATGATCGAGCACCCCCCGATACCGCCAATTGGCACGGTGGTAGAGGTGCGCTTCAGGCGCGCAGTGGGTGCTATCAACAATGAGCCGGTCCGCATGCAGGTCATGCACCAGCACCGCAATATCGTCGGCCTGATGTTTACCCCTGTACCGATTGACGCCTGAGCCCCGGCCCCCCGGTAGTTGGCGGGCCTGTTACTTACGGCATTGTTGAGGCAGGGTCAGCGCCACGGCTGCTTGCTGCTGCAGTTGCAGCAGGTCGCCACACTCCAGTGACGGATTGTTGTTCAGGTCTGCCTGCTGCAGTCGCGGCAGGGTCAGCAGCACTCCGGCGGATTGCAGCTGGTTGTCGTTCAGCAGCAGCACTTCCAGTTTTGCCAGATAGCGCAACGGCTCCAGGTCGGTGAGTGAGTTGTTTCCAAGATTCACCTGTTTCAGGTTGCTGAAAAGCTCGATGCCTTTCAGGCTGCGCAGCCCTGCGTGGCTGCAGGTAAGTTGCTGCAGCTCCCCCGGCGCGGTGACCGCCCCGTCCTCAATGGCCTGGTCAAGGCAGTTGCGCAAGGCGCTGTCTTCGGTACTGAAAGCGGTCAGCAGGGGCGGCGGTGTATAGACCACATTGTCATTGAAGGTCATCTGATAGCGGCTGCAGCCCGCCAGCAATGCTGCTGCAAACAAGCACAAGGCCCCGGGTTTCAGAAAGTGTGTAAAAGATGTTGGGCGGGACGTGTTCGCGTTCATGGAATGTTCAGTGCCAGCTGTGTAAAAATCCGATTGTAGCAATTTGCCGTAGCGCGAACCTCTGTTTCGCGTCAGGGCAGTCTCAGGCGGGTGATGTACTGAACGATCACTGCCCGTTTGCTGCACGAACTCCAACGTACCGATGCCTGCAACTACAGGCGCCGGTGCGGCAACAATCTGAATAAAGGAAATGCACTATGAAACGTTTTGCCTGGGCGCTGATCGCCGTATCCCTGGTGGCCTGTACCACTACCGATCCTTACACCGGTGAGCAAAAAGCCAGCAACGCCGCCAAGGGCGCAGGCATTGGTGCTGTGCTGGGCGCCGTGGTGGGTGCGGCCACCGCCAGTAAAGATGATCGCGCCAAGGGCGCACTGACCGGTGCTGCAGCCGGTGGCGCTGTGGGTGGCGGTGTTGGTTACTACATGGACCGCCAGGAGGCGGAGCTGCGCCAGAGTCTGCAGGCCAGTGGTGTGCAGGTGCGTCGTGAGGGTGACACCATCCGCCTGATTATGCCTGGCAATATTACGTTTGCCTCCGGCAGCAGTGATATCCGTGGTGACTTCTACAACACCCTGGACGGTGTCGGCAAAGTGCTGGCGAAGTTTGATGAGACCGCTGTGCGTATCGCCGGCCATACCGATTCTACAGGCAGCCTGGATCTGAACCAGCGCCTGAGCGAGTCCCGTGCCGACAGCGTTAAGCGCTACCTGGTGTCCCGCGGTGTTGCCGGCGGTCGTATCCACACCAACGGTTATGGCCCCCGTCAGCCTATTGCTTCCAACGCCACCGAGTCCGGTCGCCAGGCTAACCGCCGCGTTGAGCTGGAACTGATTCCCCTGAATAAGTAACAGACTTCTGTTGACGACAGGCCCGTACCGTGAGGTGCGGGTCTGCCGTCTCTCCCGGCGCCATCCATTGCGCTCCCAGCTTCGCCTTCCCCTGTTGTTGATTGTCCCGGTTCCGGAACTGCCGGTTGAGCGTTTGCTTGCCACCAATTTCATCGCGCTTGTGACGCCTGTCCAACGCTGTATCAGGCGGACTTGAAACCCTGCACCTGCCCTCTATATTCTGGGCCACCTTCTTCGTCGTTGCGCGGCACTGTTGTGCAGCCTGACTGCCAACTTGACCGGATCTCAGTGGCTATGATCGAGATACACAATCTGCACAAACGATTTGGCCGCCTGCAGGCCGTCCGTGACCTGTCGCTCACCGTGCGGCCGGGTGAGGTGCTCGGTTTTCTCGGTCCCAACGGTGCCGGCAAGTCCACCACCATGCGTATGATTGCCGGTTTTTTAGCGCCGGACAGCGGCACCATCGAGGTCTGCGGTCACGACATGTTACGCCAGCCGCTGGCAGCCAAACGTCATATCGGTTACCTGCCGGAAGGGGCACCCGCCTACAGCGATATGCGTGTCCGCTCCTTCCTGCAGTTCGTTGCCCGGGCCCGTGGTGTGGTGAGAATCAACGGGGTGGTCGATCATGCACTGCAGCGACTGCAGCTGGAGCCAGTGGCCAATCGGCCGATCGAGACATTATCCAAGGGCTTTCAGCGCCGTGTGGGCATCGCCCAGGCGCTGTTGCACGATCCGCAGGTGCTGTTACTGGATGAGCCCACCGACGGTCTGGATCCAAACCAGAAACATCATATGCGTCAGCTGATCCGTGAGCTCTCCGATGACAAGGTGGTTATGATCTCCACCCATATCCTCGAAGAGGTGGAGGCCCTGTGCCAGCGGGTGGTAATCATCAACGCCGGACGCTTGGTGGCCGACGCGACTCCGGCGGCCCTCAAGTCCACGTCAGTCTACAACCGGGCGGTGGAGCTGGAACTGCCTGAAGGCGGGCGTTATCGCAGTGAGCTGGAAGCGCTGCCCGGTGTTGCTCGCGTGTTGTTGTCGGAGGAGCAGTGTCACGAGCTGTTGCTGGTGCCGGAGCATGGTTGTCATATTCTGCCGGTGGTGGAATCGTGGTTGGCGGAGCGGCAGTTGCAGGCGCAGGCGGTGGCCTTGTCGGCGGGGCGGCTGGACGATGTGTTTCGCCGGCTCACCATCGAAGAGCCTGTGGCGCCGCAGCAGGAGGGGGTGGCATGAGCGTGCGCAAGCTGGCTGCGGTGAGCCGGATTGTAATTGTCACCCGGCGTGAACTGCGAAGCTATTTCACCACCCCGTTGGCATATCTGTTCCTGGCCGTGTTTGTCATGCTGAGCAGTTTTCTCTGTTTCCAGCTGGGAGATTTTTTCCGCCGCGAGCAGGCGGACCTGTTGCCTTTCTTTAGTTTCCACCCCTGGCTCTACCTGGTGCTGATGCCGCCGCTGGCCATGCGTTTGTGGGCGGAGGAGCGTCGCAGTGGCACTATCGAATTGCTGATGACCTTGCCCTTGTCCACCCTTGATCTGGTGGTGGGCAAGTTTCTCGCGGCCTGGCTTTTCAGTGGCGTGGCGTTATTGGCGACGGCCCCAATCTGGCAAACGGTCAACTATCTCGGAGACCCTGACAACGGCATTATTTTGGCGGCCTACCTGGGGAGCTGGTGCATGGGGGGCGCATTCCTGGCGCTTGGCAGCTTGTTGTCAGCACTGACCAAAAACCAGGTGATTGCCTTTGTGATGGCACTGTTTGTCAGCCTGTTGTTTCTGTTGCTGGGCTTCGGGCCGCTGTCGGCGGTACTGTCGAGGCTGTTGCCGGAGTGGTTGGCTGGCTTATTGATCTCCATGAGCTTCCTGACCCATTTTCAGGATATCGCCCGCGGAGTGCTGGATGTGCGCGACGTGGGCTTTTTCCTGGTCTTTATCGTCACCGGGCTGCTGGCGACGGTGGCAGCGGTAGAATGGAAGCGGGCGGAGTAGGGCGATGAGAGGACTATTTACCCGCTATCGCGGTTACAGCCTGTTGGCCTGTGCACTGTTGCTGATCCTGCTGACAGCCCTGCTGCAGCGGTTGCCGGCCTGGCGTCTCGACCTCACAGAAGAGAAACTCTATTCCCTTGGCGAGGGCTCGCGACAATTGCTGCAGGGTCTGGAGGAGCCGGTGACCCTGAGCCTCTATTTTTCCTCCTCGCTGGCCGGTGACCTGCCCCAGGTGCAGGATTACGCCCGTCGCATCGAAGACCTTCTGCGCGAATACCGGGCTATCAATCCCCGCTACCTGCAGCTGCAGGTGGTGGATCCCGAACCGTTCAGTGAAGCGGAAGACAGGGTCACCGCCGCCGGTTTGCAGGGCGCCCCCATCACCCTGGGGGGGGACTCCCTCTATCTCGGCCTGATTGCCCGTGCCGGTGACAGGCAGGAGGTGCTGCGATTCTTTAATCCGGACAGGGAGCGCTTTCTGGAGTATGACATCACCCAGACGCTGTACCGTCTGACCCAGTCGCGACCGCCACGGGTGGCGGTGCTCAGCCCGCTGCCGCTGTTCGGCGGTTACGATGTCCGGCGTCGCAGCAAGACCGGCCCCTGGGCTGTCATTCAGCAGCTGCAGCAAATTGCAGAAGTGCAGGAGCTGGTCCTGCCGCTGGCGACTCTCGCGCCGGCAGACGCTGACGTGCTGTTGCTGGTACACCCGCAGGAGCTGGATGAGCGCAGTCGTTATGCAGTGGAGCAATTTGTCCTCGGGGGCGGGCGGACGATGATTTTTGTCGACCCCCAGGCCGAGATCGACAGTCGTACACCGGGGCAGGTCAGCGCCTCGGACCTGCCGCAGCTGTTGCGGGCCTGGGGCGTGGATTACAGCCCCCAGGAGGTTATCCTGGATCGGGCCCGCGGCCTGCGCCTGGCTACCTCTCAGCGTGGGCCATCGCTGCCTCATCCCGGTATTGCCGGTCTCACCGGTGAGGATCTCAATGCCGATGCCGTACTCACCGCCGAACTGGACACGGTTAATATCGCAGCCAGTGGTCGGCTGTTGCCCATCTCCGATCGCGGCCTGCAGTTCGAGGCGCTGCTCTCCAGCTCTGCCGACAGTCGCATGATGTCGGCGGAAGCCTACGCCGCCGTGCGGGATCACGGCCGCCTGCTGCTCAATTTTGAGCCGGACAGCGAGCGCAAGGTTGTGCTGGCCCGGGTCAGCGGCCACGTCCGTTCCATCTTTGATGTACCGCCGCCGCTGGCTACCCCGACAGTCGTAGTGGACGACGATGACGAGCCATCCGCTGCAACGCCTGACGCTGGCCCGACGGCTCTGCCGACGCATCTTGCGGAGGGCGATATCCAGGTGCTGGTGTTTGCCGATGTAGACCTGCTCAGCGACCGTATGTGGGTGCAGGTGTCGAACTTTATTGGCGAGTCCACCCTGATTCCCTGGGCCAGTAACGGCGACCTTATAACCAACTCGGTAGAGAGTCTGGCCGGCAGCGGTGCCCTGATCGGCTTGCGCTCCCGGGGCCGGTACGCGCGTCCGTTTTACCGTCTGGACAAGTTGCGTGCACAGGCCGCCGCGGCCTTCAAACAGCAGGAGCAGACGCTGCAACTGCAGCTGCAGGAGTTGGAGCAGCGCATTGCCAGTGTTAGTCCCCGCGGCGACGAGGATCTGCAACTGATGCTCACCGATGCCCAGCGCGCCGAGATACGTGACTTTGAGGTGCAGCGCCTGCAGACCCGGCGTGAACTGCGTCAGGTGCAGCGCCAGCTCAACGAATCCATCGAGCAGGTGCAGTGGCGCCTGCAACTGGTCAACCTGTTGCTGGTGCCCCTGTTGCTGATGCTCACCATGACCGCCATGCTGGTCTACCGCCGGCGTCGCGCCGGACTGTAGATTTTCAGGAACAATACCTCCGGGTGTAGCATCTACGGGTGACGATATTGTCGCCCGGTGGCCCGCGGGTTATGCTGCCGCCCCCAGCCCCAACCTCCAGTCGTTGAACCCTATGTCCGAGTTTCACTCCGTTCTGTTGCTTGCCGATCCCGCGCTTGAGCTGCCCGAAGAAATCGTGGCAGTGGTGGGCTCGTTGCAGCTGCAGGTGGTGGCAGCGGCGGAACATGTGTCGGACAGTGGCCAGTTGCTGCACTGGGACGGACAGGTGTTGTCGCTCTGGTCACTGGGGCGCAAGGCACCGGGGCCGGTACGGGTGGAGTTTGCCGGCGGAGCCGCCGATCACCGCCGCAAGTTTGGCGGCGGCAGCGGCCAGATGATTGCCAAAGCCGTGGGAGTGAAGTTAAGCCGGCCCTTGACCGTGCTGGATGCCACCGCCGGACTGGGGCGCGACGCCTTTGTGTTGGCCGGGCTTGGCTGCCAGGTGTTATTGCAGGAGCGCCAGCCGGTGGTGGCAGCGCTGCTGCAGGATGGCCTGCGCCGCGCCGGTCTCAGTGCTGACCCGGAAGTGCGCGGGATCATCGCGCGCATGACACTGTTACAGGCTGACAGCCTTGCCGCCATGCCCTCCGCGGATGTGGTCTACCTCGATCCCATGTTTCCCGAACGCAGCAAGTCTGCCAGCGTCAAGAAGGAGATGGCGCTGTTTCATCACCTGGTGGGCGCTGACAGCGACGCCGACGGCCTGCTGGAGCGGGCCCTGCAAGCCGCCCGCTACCGGGTGGTGGTGAAGCGTCCGCGCAAGGCCCCTTTTCTTGCCGACTGCAAACCCTCCTACGAACTGAGTGGAAAAACCAGTCGCTACGACATTTACGTCAACGCCAGGTTACCGGACTGACCAGGCACCTCGCGAGTGCAAACAATGAGTCTGTCTGGTTTCTGAAACACGCCGATATTAGGCTGCTTTTGCGGCTGTTGATTTGAATCAAGGTGACACATCCTTATAAGAGTATTTTGACGACAATAATAAAAGTTGTGAGGGCGTTACACGCAACCGGAATGCACCCTATTGAGCGTCAGCTGTACCTTGATCACCTCCACATTACCCAGGTGTTGCGCTGTTTTGAACGGGCACTGGAAGGGTATCGCAACCAGCCCGACGGCGGCGGGCACCTGGCGCTGATACTGGATGTGCTGGATTACATTGAAGTCTACCCCCAGCGCTGGCACCACCCGGTGGAAGACCGTATTTACACGCTGTTGCTGCGGCGGGTGCCGACCCTGTCGGCGTTGGGTTTGTCGCTGATTGCAGAGCACAAGCGACTGGAACAACTGACCAACGAACTCAATCATCTGTTCAGTGCCATTGCCAACGATTCCATGGTGCCCATGTCACATCTGATGCGTATATCGGGCGAATTTCTGGAAGAGCAGCTGGCCCATCTGGAGCGGGAAAATCGCCAGTTATTTCCGCTATTGGCTCGCACCCTTGGCGACCCGGACTGGCAGCAACTGGAGCGGGAGTGCGGCCTGTTGCAGGACCCGTTATTTGGCGATCGCCTGCGCCAGGATTATGAAAATCTGCACGCCTCCATCCTCACCCTGGATCGCAATTTGAGTCTGACAGGTTGAAGATGTTTGCTCACTGCAAGGTTGTTTGTGGTGTAGCTTTCGTCTGCTTAACGCGGTGATGTTCACTGCCTGCGCTTTAATTCTCAAATCAGGCTGTTATACTGATTTGCAATTATCTCCCCATTCTGTTGTGAATTTTTACTGTTTTGGCGCTGAAAAAATGCCGGTACGGGAACCTGAACGGCGGAGAGGAATGCAGGATCATTGACGCCACACTGGTGGCGTATCTGTCACGGTAGCACGTAAAGCATCGTCGTTCACCGGTCATAAAAATGCCTTTTGCAACGCATCGGGCAACGCAAAAACATTGCATTGATAAGCAATGGTATGAATAAACAGCGACTGTCATCCGCAAGCCTGAGTGGCCACGGTTGTCAGTCGGCAGTAAGTCATTGGCCAGCTACAATTGAGTGAAACTGTGCGTCAACCCCGTTGGCGTATGGATTCCGGATCTGTCGATAACCAGAGGAGTCTGTTGACCTGAACCCCTGCAGGGTTCGGGCGGGCACAATGTTATGGGACCGCTGATTGTACCGATTGGTGCGCTGTTATCCGGTGTGGCGCTGTTGCTCCTGGGTGTAGGGTTGCTCAACACCATCCTCGCCCTGCGCAGTGGTGTAGAGGGCTACAGTGACGCCATGCTGGGTCTCATTATGTCCAGCTACTTCGCCGGCTTCTTTGTGGGTACCTACCTGGCGCTGCCGCTGGTGCGACGGGTAGGGCATATCCGTGCCTTTGCCAGCTGCGCTTCCATTGTTTCCGTCTGTGTACTGCTGCACCAGCTGGTGATCGATCCCTATGCCTGGATGTTGTTCCGGGTACTTACCGGCACCTGCCTCGTCATTCTCTACACCGTTATTGAAAGCTGGCTCAACGGGCAGACGCCCCCGGATAAGCGCGGCAAGGTGTTTGCCATCTACATGACCGTGAACCTCGCCGCCATGGCGGTGGCACAACAGTTGTTGCTGCTGGATCCCGGTATCACTTTCATTCTCTTCGCGTTGGCCAGCGTGCTGGTGAGCATCAGTCTGGTGCCTGTCACCTGGACACGGTTGCAGCAACCGGTGGTGGGCCCTGTCTCCAGTATCAATCTGCGCCTGTTGGTGCAAAAGGCCCCGGTGGCTGTGGGTGGCGGGTTGTTGTCCGGTCTCTCCATGGGGGCGTTCTGGGGGCTGACGGCTGCCTACGGCTCGCGCATAGGCCTCAGTAATGCGATGGCGGCCAGTCTGGTGGCCTGCGGGATTGTGGGCGGGGCGCTGTTTCAATTTCCCATCGGGCGTTACTCCGATACGCACGATCGCCGTCAGGTGCTGATGTGGATCAGTGTGGTCGCCGCCGTGGCCAGCGTGCTGATGTTTTTCAGTGGCGCCAATCTCTGGTTGTTGTTCGGTTTGATGGCGGCCTATGGCGCCATGGCGTTTGCGGTCTACCCGGTGGCGGTGGCGCATCTGGTGGATCACCTGGAGCCAGAAGATATGCTCTCCGGTGGCAGCGGCCTGTTATTGATACACGGGGTTGGTGCCATGCTGGGGCCGTTGCTGGCGGGTCAGCTGATGGCCTGGACGAGCCCCTCCAGCCTGTTGCTTTACTGGGCCATTGTGCAGGGTGCGCTGGCACTGGTGGCGTGGATGTACCTGCAGGTGAGCCAGGCGGAGGATCCGCAGGAGCACGTTGCCGACTTTGTGCCCATGGTACGTACCACACCAGCGGCGCTGGAGATGCTGCCGGCCGACAGCCAAAGTGAAATGTTTGAAGAACAGGCGCCGGTGTGGGGCAGTGACCCCGCAGGGGCGGACAGCGAGATTGCGGATAGTGAATCCGCTGAAAACGGTGAGGCGTCCCAACGCTCTGCCGATGTTATAGATCTGCACGAGAACCGAGGTTGAATTTGCTCTAACCCCAAGCCCTGCAACAACTTCCGCTGCGGCACATACAAAACCTACAACACCGCAACGCTATCGCTCAGAGAGAACGTGGATCTGGAAACCTGAATCCTACAGGAGGATAGTGTTATGTTACTTGCGACCGATCTGGACGGAACCTTTCTTGCCGGAGAGTCTGCCAGACGTCACCAGCTGTACCAGCTGATTTCACTGCACCCGGATATCGATCTGGTGTTTGTCACGGGGCGGGGGCTGGAGTCGGTGCTGCCGCTGCTCTCCGATCCCACCATCCCCAGTCCCGACTACATCATCTGTGATGTGGGCGCGACCATCGTTGAAGGCGAGACCTTACAGCCATTACAGCCCCTGCAGGCCGAGATCGAACGCCACTGGCCGGGAGAACACCAGGTGCAGGCGGTGATGCGGGATTTTCAGGGCGTGGTGCGACAGGATGTGCCTCAGGAGCGGCGTTGCTCCTATTTCTGTGAGCCCGAAGCGGTTGCAGACCAGTTTCATCAGATTGCCGACGAACTCAATTGCGACCTGCTTTACTCGGCAGGGCGCTACCTGGATTTCCTGCCCAGGGGGGTCAACAAGGGCAGCACCCTGCGTATGCTGATTGAGCACCTGGAGCTTGAAGAGGAGTCCGTACTGGTCGCTGGCGACACCCTTAACGACCTGGCTATGTACGAACAGGGTTTTCTCGGTGTTTGTGTGGGTAAGTCCGAAGGCGGATTGCTGGACAGCACTGGCGATATGGGCAACGTCTTTCATGCCAATGAGCCCGGCTGTGGCGGTATCCTCGAAGCGTTTACCTACTTCAACTTTCTCTCCCACAAGGGAATTGCCCACGAGACCCAAAGTAACCACCCGCCAGGCCAATCGGATCTGGTGATTGTTTATCATCGGTTGCCGTTTGAGGAGTACCTGGACAATGGTGTGGTGAAAGAGCGTCCGCCGGGCTCACCCAATGGCATTTTGCCGACCCTGCTCAGCTTCTTTGCCGATGGTAAAAAGGGATCCTGGATTGCCTGGTCAGTGTTCGATGAAAGTCATGATCAGTTCAAGCGTCGCAGCAAAGTGGATGCCGATCTCTATCCGAACCTCACAGCGGCAAAAATTTCCCTGAGCAAGGACGAGGTGGATATCTTCTACCGCAAGTTCTCCAAGGAAGCTTTCTGGCCGACGCTGCACACCTTCTGGCAGGAGGCGACCTTTCGTGAGGATCACTGGCAGGTATTCCTGCAGGTGAACCGTCGTTTTGCCGAGCAGGCAGCGGCAGAAGCCGCGGAGAACGCGGTGGTGTGGATTCACGATTACAACCTTTGGATGGTACCGGCGTTCCTGCGCGACATGCGCCCGGACCTTACTATCGCCTTTTTCCACCACACCTATTTCCCGTCGGCCGACGTGTTTAACGTGTTGCCCTGGCGACGGGATATTATCGGGAGTCTGTTGCAGTGCGACCTGATCGGCTTTCACATCCCGCGCCAGTCGGAGAATTTTATTGACGTGGCGCAGGGGGTGGCACCGGTAAAGGTGTTGGAGAAAAGTACCTGCGCACCTCGCTTCCTCACCTACGGTTGTGCGGTAGGACTGGATGAGATGACCAGCCAGATTGAAGTGCACGGCCGCAAAATCCAGTTGAGCGCCATGCCGGTGGGGCTGGACCTGAGCCGGATACAGCGCGCACTGACCTTGCCCGAGACCGAGGTGCGGGCCCAGCAGCTGCGACAGGAGTTGAGTGACAACCGCGTTATCCTGTCGGTGGAGCGACTCGATTACACCAAGGGTATCCTGCCCAAGCTGGAGGCGTTTGAGTTACTGCTGTCGCGTCATCCGGAGCTGATTGGTGAAGTAACGCTGGTGACCATCTGTGTGCCTGCGGCGAAGGAGATGAGTGTCTACGACGAACTGCAGACCAACATCGAACGCACCGTCGGGCGTATCAACGGTCGCTTCGCCCGCGTTGGCTGGACACCGGTGCAGTTCTTCTTCCGCGCCTTCCCGTTCGAGGAGCTGGTGGCCTATTACGCCGTAGCGGACCTGATGTGGATTACACCACTGCGGGATGGACTGAACCTGGTGGCCAAGGAGTTTGTTGCCACCCAGGGACTGACCGGAGGCAATGGCGTGTTGGTGTTGTCGGAGTTTGCCGGTGCCGCGGCGGAGTTGCGCGGTGCGCTGCTCACCAACCCCCACGATCCACACGATCTGGTCAACACCTGTTTCCAGGCGTTAAGCATGGATTATGACGAGGCCAAGGGAAGACTGCGGGAAGCGTTTGATGTGGTGCGGCGCTACGACATCGACAGCTGGGGGCAGGAGTTCCTGCAGATGGTGGAAGCCTTCGGCAATAAGCCTGTGGAGATTGAGCACACCACCCATTGAGTCTGGTCAGCCGTGTTGGCCGCTATCCTGCCAGGGGATGCCTGCCCGGGTGGTGTGGGTATCCCCTGGCAGGATAGCGGGGGACGTATCAGGTCAGCTTCCAGACGTTCAGACCATCGGCCTTGCGCCGGCGCCGGCGCAGGCTCTGGTCGTCTTCGGCAATGCAGTGCAGGGTCTGGTCGATGTCTTCGTTGACCGTGGCCCACAGGTAGTAGCTGTGCTCCACAAAGCCGGTGACTATGTTGGAGCAGTCGATCTGGTTGATCTTGTGGTGCAGGGCCTGTGGCCTTGAGGGGCCATCGTGGCCGAGGCGATCCGGGTTGCCCTTGGTGGCATCGGAAATTTTCAGCGCCGTATCCCCGCGGTTGGAATAGATATAAACGTTGCGGCAGATCTCCGGCAGTCGCACCATGGGCTTGCCGTTTTCAAACACATTGTCATCCACGTCCGCCGCACACATAAAGATGTTTTCGAACAGGCGCGGCAGGTGATTGCTGGTCAGGTGTTCCAGCAATTTATCCAGGCTGTTTTGCAGCACATAGTTACCCATGGAGTGGCAGAGCAGGTGCATGGACTGCTTGCACAGCCGTTGCTCCTGTTTGCGGGCGTCCACACGCAGCTGGATCAGGAAGTCGCGCAGTTTGAGAATGGCGCGACCGACGGCCTCGCCGGAGCGGCGGGCATCCTTGCGATCCGAGGTGTAGGAGCGCCACGGAATCATCTTGCCGTCCGAAGGCCAGCTGAACAGGATCACCTTGACGCTTTTCTGTTTGTCGGGCACCGGGTTGGCCGGCATCTGCGACGGACGATTGAGCATTAACTCCAGCGCCAGTGCAGAGCCCACCGCCTCGCTCCAGGAGACGTTGAAACCGTGGATGTAGACCAGCACATCGTTGGTCTCTTCCATGATCGCCTTGATTTCCCGAAACATGTCCGCCGAGGCGTTTTTCTGTTCGGTAACTTTTTTGTTGTCGGGGTTAGCCTGGGTGACGCTGTCGGGAAAGGCGGTAATGGCCGCTTTTTCAGCCGCCTTGCCCAGCAGTCCGGCAAGTTTTTCACCGTTGCCTGTGCGCCGCGGGTCTTTTTCTTCCGTCTGCGCCAGCAACTTTTTGACGTCGTCTGTATCCGCCTTGATGGTGAGTTTGCCGAAGCGCAGGTTGTCGTAACCATCACTGCTGAAGCCAGGGCCATAACCGCTGGGGTGCCAACGGTCTTTACCTTCATGGCCGCGGTTGGTTGCAAAATAGAGGGTGTACTGTGCCATCGTCTACCTCCTTGTAGGTGTGGGGCGCGAAATCCTTTCAGGCCCCCAGTATAGACGATCGATCAGGCGTAGGGTTTGTATTCAATGGCGATGATGTCGTACTGGCGTTCGCCTTCGGGTGTCCGCAACAGGATTTCATCGTCCAGATACTTGCCCAGCAGCTGGCGGGCCAGCGGTGAGTCCACGCTGAGCTTGCCGGCTTTGACGTTGAACTCATCGGGGCCGACGATCTGGTAGGTGGTTTCGTTGTCGTCCTCATCCACCAGCGTCACCCAGGCGCCGAAGAAGACCTTGTTGCGCTCATCGGGAATGCGATCGACAACGGTGAGCTCTTCCAGTCGCTTGGAGAGAAAACGCACGCGACTGTCGATCTCCCGCAGTCGCCGTTTGCCGTAGATGTAGTCGCCGTTCTCCGAGCGGTCACCGTTTTTGGCCGCCTGATGTACAGCGTCGGTGACCTGCGGGCGCTCCACTTTCCACAGTTGGGTCAGCTCTTCCTGCAGGGCGCGGGCGCCGGCGGGAGTGATGTAGGCCGAGCCCCGTTGTCTCGGCGGACGCCAGCGACCCATCAGGATCTCTCCCCTTTGTTGAGGTGACGTACTGCCACGGGTTCGATGGTGTCATCTACCGCAAAGCCAAACACCTGCCCGTAAAAACTCCACTCCGCCTCCAGACTGCGTTGTATGGCGTCGGCGCCGCGGAAGCCGTGGCCCTCGCCGGCAAAGGGCACATAGGCTACCGGTATCTGCTTGCGGTCCAGTGCTGCCACCATGGCTTCGGCCTGGTTGGGGGGAACCACCTTGTCGTCCAGTCCCTGGAAGAAAATGACCGGGCAGTTCAGTTGCTCCGTGTGATGGATAGGGGAGCGCTGCTGGTAGATCACCTGCTGCTGAGGGTAGGGGCCAACCAGGGAGTCGAGGTAGCGGGATTCGAACTTGTGGGTATCCTGCGCCAGGGTCTCCAGGTCGCCGATGCCATAGAGGCTGGCACCGGCGTTGAACCGGTCACTGAAGGTGAGAGCGGCCAGTACGGTATAGCCGCCGGCGCTGGAGCCGCGGATGGCAATCCTGTCGGGAGCGGCCAGTCCCTGGTCAATCAGGTAGTCGGCGGCGGCACAGGCATCTTCCACATCGTGTAATCCCCAGGCACCGTTAAGTTGCTCGCGGTAGTGGCGGCCGTAACCGGTGCTGCCCCGGTAGTTAACATCCATCACTGCGAAACCGCGACTGGTCCAGTACTGAATCTTCAGGTTGAGGCCGGTTTCCGCCGAGCCGGTGGGGCCGCCGTGACACATCACAATCAGTGGTGGCAGGGTGCCCTCCGGTGCACGGCAGTCCGGATTCACCGGCGGGTAATAGAAGCCGTGGGCCTCGGCGCCGACACCACTGTTAAAGGTGACCGGCTGGGCGCTGCTGATCCACTCTGCCGCCAGCGGTGTGGAGGAGGAGCGGGCGATGGTTTGCAATTGCTCGCCATCAAACCCCAGCAGTCGGGTGGCACTGGTGGGGCTGGCCGCCAGTAACAGGGCGCGACCGTTGTGGCAGCGGATCTGGCCGATATCGGTAAACGGGCTCTCCAGTGGTTGCAACTGGTTACTGCCCAGGTCCAGGGTGGCCAGCTGCCACTGGCCCTGCTGGGTAAAACAGCAGAGCAGCTCGGTGGCGGAGAGAAACCCGTAGGTGGACATACCGAACACCCACTGCGGGGTGGCGAACTCCGCAGGTCCGGGGGCGATGGCTTGCAGTGGCTGTTTGGGATGCTCGGGATCGCAGCGGTAGAGATTCCACCAGTCGTTGCGGTCCGATACCAGGTAAAGCTGGTTGTCCGGGCTCCACTGGGGCTGGAAGACGGATTCGGCACCAAAGCCGGCGATCAGCATGGGGGGCTGGGGGTTACCCGCCTCATCCAGTGGTGCCAGCCAGCACTGGCTGCTGTCCCAGGGCATGTGGGGGTGATCCCAGCTGAGCCAGCTCAGGTAACGGCCATTGGGGGAAACCCGGGGGTTGGAGAAGAAGTCGTGGCCACTGGCCAGCACCTCAACCTGAGGCTCTGCGCCGAGGGAGATGGCAACCAGTTCATTGGTCTCCTCTTTCGCGGTGCCCGCCAGTTTGGCGCGATGGTCTTCGCGCACCGCCAGCAAGCGCTGGCGTGGGGCGTCCAGCCACAGGTCGGCGTAGCGGTAGTCGCCGGCCGGGGTCAGTGGTCGGGGCTTACCATTGATAACTTCACCATTGATAACTTCGTAGAGCCGCTGGTCGATAGCATCAACGTAGAACAGGGCCTCGTCGGTGGCCAGGTAACTGGCGCCGCCATATTCGTGGGCGCGGGTACGCACGCCGACAGAGATGGGCAGCGGTTCCTCAGGCTCGTTGGCACCCTGGGGCAGAAACATCAGCACACTGCGACCTTTCTCTTCCGGGCGCGACTCCACCCACCAGGCCCCTTTGCCGGTCAGCTGCGGCTCCCCCAGTTTGACACTCTGGCGGGTGAGCAGGGAGGCGTGAACGATAGATGGCCAGCTGCCGTACGGAAGATCGGCGGTGGTGTTTGAATTCATAATATGCGGCTTATTCTGATTGCAGTGCACTGAACGGGCTGTCAGGGCGGTTGAATGTGGGGCCATTGTAGGTCAGCTGTTAGAATTGCCAAAACCCGGCCCCGGAGGCGAGTCACAAATCATTATGTTGGATCTCATGGAACAGCTGCGCCGGACGCTGGCGTCATACCCTGACGTACGCCGTTGGTGGATCGGGCTCAGTGGCGGCCTCGATTCCACCCTGCTGGCTGCCTGTGTGCGTGACCTGCAACTGGCCGTGCCGGTGCACTGTGTCTACATCCACCATGGGCTCTCCGCCCACGCTGACGAGTGGCAACGCCACTGCGAAGCACTCTGCCGGCAGTGGCAGATACCATTTACTGCCCTGGCGGTCGATGTGCAGGTGGGTGGCCAGGGGGTGGAGGCCGCCGCCCGTGAGGCCCGCTACCAGGCGTTTGAGACACTGTTGCAGCCAGGTGACGGCCTGCTGCTGGGGCATCACCTGGATGACCAGGCGGAGACCCTGCTGCTGCGCCTGATGCGCGGCACCGGGGTGACAGGTCTGGCAGGCATTCAGAAAGAGAGGGCGCTGGGGCAGGGATTCCTGCTGAGGCCGCTGCTCGGCTGCAGTCGCCAGCAGCTGGAACAGGAGGCGCAGCGCCGCAACCTGCAATGGGTAGAAGACGACAGCAACAGCCAGACCCACTTTGACCGCAACTACCTGCGCCTGCAGGTCATGCCCCTGCTGCAGGAGCGTTGGCCCGGTTTCCGGCGCCAATGGCAGCAGACCGCCGATCTGTGTGAGGAGACCGCGGCGCTGGTGGAAGAGGTGGCGGTGGCGGATCTGGCGGCTTGCCAGCCGGAGCGGAGCCGGGAAGGTGCCAGTCTTGAGATGGCGGCCCTGCAGGGGCTGACGCCTTTTCGACGCGGTAATGTGTTGCGGCTGTGGCTGCAGCAGCAGGGGCGGGCACTGCCGGAAAAGGTGCATCTGCAGGAGGTGGAGTCACAGCTGGTGCCGGGGCGGTCAGACAGCGAGGCGGAGGTGAGCTGGCGGGACGTGCGCCTGCAGGTACACCGGCAGCGCCTGTGGCTGTTGCCCGACCTGCAAAGCCCTGTGCCTGGCGACCCCCTGGGCTGGGATGGCAGCACCCCGCTGCGCTGGGGCAGCTGGGAGCTGCAGCTGGAAACAGTAACCAGCGGTGGCTGGCGCTGGCCGTCCCAGGGTGTGCTGGTGCAGGCCCGCCGCGGCGGGGAGCGTTGTCACCCCGCTGGACGCAGCCACTCCCAGGTTCTCAAGAAGCTGCTGCAGGAGGCGGGTGTGGCGCCCTGGCTGCGCCCACAGCTGCCAATTATTACTACACTGGAAGGTGAGATAGTGGCGGTGGGGGATCTCTGGTGCTGCCGCGGCTGGGAGAGTGGTTCCGGCCCGGGTGTACGGCTGCGGTGGGAGTATCGGCCGGCCTGAGCAAGGGCGGTCCGGGGGTGTGGCTGGCGGGCCATTTTTCGTTGAGCCACCAGAGGGTTTCCGGTAGACTGGCGTCCCATCTTTAGGGCTAGCCGCAAGCGCTGTAAGCAGGTCTCTCCGGGACCGCTCCAGAGGCCTGTCGAAGCAGTACGACAGGCGCTGCGGTATGCCGCTGTAGGGTGCGCCGGTTTTCGTGCCGTTGCGTACCCGAGGGCAGCCATCCAGCCCAAACCAAAAATGATCGTTTAATCAGCAAGGTTCTTCATGACGCGATATATCTTCGTTACCGGCGGTGTTGTTTCTTCATTGGGCAAAGGCATCGCCTCCGCTTCTCTGGGCGCCATTCTTGAGGCCCGGGGCCTGAAGGTAACCGTGCTCAAGCTGGATCCCTACATCAACGTCGATCCGGGCACCATGAGCCCGTTCCAGCACGGCGAAGTGTTTGTGACTGAAGATGGCGCGGAGACCGACCTGGATCTGGGTCACTACGAGCGCTTCATCCGCACCCGCATGACCCGCCGCAACAACTTCACCACTGGCCGCGTCTACGAGACCGTACTGCGCAAGGAGCGTCGCGGTGACTACCTGGGCGGTACCGTGCAGGTGATCCCGCACATCACCGACGAGATCAAGCGTCGCATCCTCGAAGGTGGCAAGGGCTACGACATTGCCCTGGTGGAGATCGGCGGTACCGTGGGTGACATCGAGTCCCAGCCGTTCCTGGAAGCCGCCCGTCAGCTGAAGGTGGAGTTGGGTCGTACCCGTGCCCAGTGGATTCACCTGACCCTGGTGCCTTATATTGCCACCGCCGGCGAAACCAAGACCAAACCGACCCAGCACTCCGTGAAGGAGCTGCGCTCCATCGGTGTGCAGCCGGAGATCCTCATCTGCCGCTCCGAGCGCGAAGTGGATGCCGACTCCCGCCGCAAGATCGCCCTCTTCACCAACGTGGAAGAGCGCGCGGTTATCCCGCTGCCGGATGCCAGGACCATCTACTCTATCCCGCAGATGCTGAAAGACTACAACCTGGACCAGATCGTCCTGGAAAACTTTGGCCTGGAAGCGCCGGAGGCCGACCTCTCCGAATGGCACCGGGTGGAAGATGGCAAGCTCAACCCGCAGCACGAAGTCACCATCGCCATGGTGGGCAAGTACATGGAGCTGCTGGACGCCTACAAATCCCTGATTGAGGCCCTGACCCACGCCGGCATCCACGCCAGTACCAAGGTCAATATCAACTTCATCAACGCTGAAGACGTGGAAACCCAGGGCACCAGCCTGATCGAAGGCGCCGATGCGATCCTGGTACCGGGTGGCTTCGGCGAGCGCGGCATGGAAGGCAAGCTGACCTCCGTGCGCTACGCCCGTGAGAACAAAATTCCGTACCTGGGCATCTGCCTGGGGATGCAGTCGGTGGTGATCGAGTTCGCCCGCAATGTGCTGGGCCTGAAAGACGCCAACAGCACCGAGTTTGACCGTCACACCAAGAACCCGGTGATCGGCCTGATTACCGAGTGGGTGACTGCTGAAGGTGATGTGGAGAAGCGTGACGAAGCCTCCGACCTGGGTGGCACCATGCGTCTCGGTGGTCAGGAGTGTCGTCTGGTAACCGGCTCCAAGGCCCGTGACATCTATGGCGAAGACGTGATTCTTGAGCGTCACCGTCACCGCTATGAGGTGAACAACAACTACGTCGACCAGCTGCAGAAGGCCGGCCTGAAGATCGGTGGCTGGTCCGCCGACGACAACCTGGTGGAGATGGTAGAGCTGGAAGACCACCCCTGGTTCGTCGCCTGTCAGTTCCACCCGGAATTTACTTCCACGCCGCGGGATGGCCACAAACTGTTCAGCAGCTACATAGAAGCTGCCCTGCAGCACAAGCGGGAGAATGGCTGATATGCAAAGCAAGGTGATTGAGGTTCAGGGCATTCCGGTTGCCAACGACAAGCCGTTTGTGCTGTTTGGTGGCATGAACGTACTGGAGTCCCGCGACATGGCCATGCAGGTGGCCGAGCACTATGTGAAAGTCACCGAGAAGCTGGGTATTCCCTATGTCTTCAAGGCCTCCTTTGACAAGGCCAACCGCTCCTCCATCTACTCCTTCCGTGGACCGGGTATGGAGCAGGGGCTGAAAATCTTTGAAGAGATCAAAAAGACCTTCAACGTGCCGGTGATTACCGATGTGCACGAGTGCTATCAGGCGGCTCCGGTAGCCGAGGTGTGTGATGTGATCCAGCTGCCGGCGTTTCTCGCCCGGCAGACCGACCTGGTGGCAGCGATGGCCGCCACTGGCGCCGTGATTAACGTCAAGAAACCCCAATTCCTCAGTCCGCCACAAATGAAAAACATCATCGACAAGTTCCGCGAATGCGGTAACGACAAGGTGATGTTGTGTGAGCGCGGCTCCAACTTCGGTTACGACAACCTGGTGGTGGACATGCTCGGCTTCCGCACCATGAAAGAGGTGAGTGACGGCGCGCCGATTATCTTTGACGTCACCCACGCCCTGCAGTGCCGTGACCCCATGGGTGCCGCTTCCGGCGGCCGTCGCCACCAGGTGGCGGAGCTGGGCCGGGCGGGTATGGCGCTGGGTATTGGCGGCCTGTTCCTTGAGGCCCATCCGGATCCCGATAATGCCAAATGTGACGGCCCGAGCGCCCTGCCTCTGGCGGCGCTGGAGCCTTTCCTGCAGCAGATGCAGGCCATTGACCAGGTAGTCAAGAGCCTGCCTGAGCTGGATATCCGCTGAGGGACGCAGCGGCTGGTGCTGAACCGATTTAATTAAATCCATAAATCGAAACGCAGAATGCCGGCGTGATTGTTTGCCGGTCTTCCGCATTTCAACAAAAAACAAACGGAGAGTTTGCTGAAATGACCAAGATTGTTGATGTGAAAGCCTACGAGGTGCTCGACTCCCGGGGCAATCCCACGGTCAATGCCGATGTAATCCTGGAATCCGGCGTTGTCGGTTCTGCCTGCGCACCTTCCGGCGCCTCCACCGGCTCCCGTGAAGCCCTGGAGCTGCGCGATGGCGACAAGAGCCGCTATCTGGGCAAAGGTGTTCTGAAAGCGGTGGCAAACGTCAACACCACCATCAAGTCCCTGCTGGTGGGCATGGATGTGGCGGACCAGCGTGCGCTGGACCAGGCCATGATCGATGCCGATGGTACTGAAAACAAAGCCAACCTGGGTGCGAACGCTATCCTCGCCGTCTCCCTGGCTGCAGCCAAGGCTGCCGCGGCGGACAAGGGTATCCCTCTCTACGCTCACATTGCTGAAGTAAACGGTACTCCGGGCCAGTACACCATGCCTGTGCCGATGATGAACATCATCAACGGTGGTGAGCACGCCGACAACAACGTCGACATTCAGGAGTTCATGGTGCAGCCAGTGGCCGCCAAGAGCTTCACCGAAGCCCTGCAGGTGGGTGCCGAGATTTTCCACGCCCTGAAAAAAGTGCTGAGCAGCAAAGGCCTCAACACCGCTGTTGGTGACGAAGGTGGTTTTGCCCCTAACCTGGCCTCCAACGCCGACGCGCTGGCGGTGATCAAGGAAGCTACCGAACTGGCCGGTTACAAGCTGGGTACCGATGTTACCCTGGCCCTGGATTGCGCCTCTTCCGAATTCTACAAGGACGGCAAGTACGATCTGTCCGGCGAAGGCAAGGTATTCACTTCGGAAGGCTTCAGCGACTACCTGGCTGAGCTGTGCGACCAGTACCCGATCATCTCCATCGAAGATGGCCAGGACGAATCCGACTGGGCCGGCTGGAAATACCAGACCGAGAAACTGGGCGACAAAATCCAGCTGGTGGGTGACGACCTGTTCGTGACCAACACCAAGATCCTGAAAGAAGGTATCGAGAAGAGCATCGCCAACTCCATCCTTATCAAGTTCAACCAGATTGGTTCCCTGTCCGAGACCCTGGACGCCATCAAGATGGCCAAGGATGCCGGATACACCGCGGTGATTTCCCACCGTTCCGGTGAGACCGAAGACACCACCATCGCTGACCTGGCCGTGGCAACTGCCGCTGGCCAGATCAAGACTGGCTCCCTGTGCCGCTCCGATCGTGTCTCCAAGTACAACCGTCTGCTGCGCATTGAGGCCGAGCTGGGCACCGCTGCCGCGCCTTACCGTGGTATCGCAGAGTTCAGCAAGGCGTAAGCCTCCTGCTGCACCCAATAAAACAGGCCGGGACTTCCGGCCTGTTTGCTTTTGGGCGGCCTGTTTTGTTTGGGCGGCCAGTTTTGTTGCCTGGCCTGTTTTGCGTTTGGCCTGGATTCCTTTACCATCACAGCAGTTTGGCTTGAGTATTTCCTGTCACCATGAAATGGCTGTTTCCGGTTTTGTTACTGCTGCTGATTGCGCTGCAATTCCGCCTCTGGGTGGGTGAGGGCAGTATGGCGGACGTGGTTCGCCTTGGTCAGGAGATTGAGGCTCAGAGCCTGGAAAATGAAACGCTCAAACAGCGCAATGCGGTAATCGCCGCCGAGGTAGAGGCGCTGAAGTCGGGCCTGGATGCGGTGGAGGAGCGGGCGCGTGAGGATCTCGGTATGGTCAAGTCTGACGAGACCTTCTTCATGGTAGTAGAGCCGGATAAGGCCAAGGGGAGATAAACAGCCCGTGCAAGCTGAGGGTGGTTACTGGGTCATAGTGCCCGCTGCCGGTGTTGGCCGGCGCATGGGTGCCGACAAGCCCAAGCAATACCTGCCACTGGCAGGCTCAACCGTGCTGCAACAGACGCTGCAGCGACTGCTGCAATTGCCACAGCTCCGCGGTCTGGTGCTGGTGGTCAGTCCTTTTGACACGCTCTGGCGCGATATCCCGGCTGTAAATAATCCCCTGGTACGTGTGGTCAGTGGCGGCGCGGAGCGCTGCGATTCCGTGCTTAATGGTTTGTACGAGCTGGAGTCGGAGCTGCAGCCCCTGGACTGGGTGATGGTGCATGACGCGGCCCGGCCCTGCGTCACTATCGCCGACATTGGCAACCTGGTGGATGAGCTGCAGGAGCATCTGGCCGGAGGCATCCTCGGTGTTCCGGTCAGCGACACCATCAAGCGCCTGAACGATAATTACGGTATTGAAGAGACAGTGGATCGCCAGGTGTTGTGGCAGGCACAGACGCCGCAAATGTTTCGCTTTGGTGTATTGCTGAAAGCATTGCGTCTGGCCCTGCAGGCGGAAGCGGTTATCACTGACGAAGCTTCGGCGGTGGAGCTGGCGGGCTACGTACCGTTGATGGTGGAAGGGCGTCGTGACAATATCAAAATCACTCGCCCGGAAGACCTGCCCATGGCGGAACTGATCCTGCAGCAACTGGCGGCGGAAGAGTCCGGAGCCTGATGGCGTACTTCTGCCTCGCCTGCTAAACGATGATTACCCAGGAAGTGACGATGAGAATTGGACAGGGCTATGATGTTCACGCCTTTGGCCCGGGCGACAAGATCGTGATCGGTGGTGTGGCAATTCCGCACACCCACGGGCTGGTGGCCCATTCCGATGGCGATGTGTTGCTGCACGCCCTGTGCGACGCCCTGCTGGGTGCCGTGGCTCTGGGGGATATCGGCAAGCATTTCCCCGACACGGACATGGCCTACGCCAACGCTGACAGCCGCGCGCTGCTGCGCATGGTCTATGCGAAAGTAAAGGCGGCGGGTTACCGGCTCGGTAATACGGACATGACCATCGTCGCACAGGCGCCGAAGATGGCTCCTCACATTGCGGATATGGTGTTCCGTATCGCTGCCGACCTGGAGTCTGATGTGGGGCAGGTCAATGTCAAAGCCACCACTACGGAAAAGCTTGGCTTCACCGGTCGCCGGGAGGGGATTGCTGCCTACGCAGTGGTGTTGCTGGAGAGGGGTTGAATTCAGTTGGCCGGCGATACTGCCGCCAGATGTAAAAAAGGGCTGCTACTGCAGCCCTTTTTTGTTGGTCAGGTTTACGCCTGCTCAGGGGGTGTCGTTACCCGGCGGGAAGTGGCTGAACATACTGGCCACAATGGCCTTAATTCGCTCATCACGTTCCTGTGGAGTGATCTTCTCCTTGATCCGGCCGGTACTGACGGTGTGCCAGATGGAGCGCTTGAGCTTCGGGTCCACCATGTCGATCACCAGCTGGCCTTCGGTGTACTCCCGCACCTGTATGTCGGTGGTGGCGAAGCCGCCATAACCACAGCGCCAGCAGTTGTAAAAGCCACCGCCGTAGAAGCGGTCATAGGTCTGGATATCCTGCTTCTCTTTCAGCACCAGCATAAAGCGCAGTTGCATATCCTCGCCGCCGGCAACTTCCTGTATACCTTTCATGGCCATCTCGTTCTTGATGGCTTTCTCGATACGGGCGCCTTCCAGGGTCATGGAGTTTACCGACTCGTCGTGAACGATGCGGTAGGTCTTTATGCCGGAGAAGTTATAGTCGGGGTTGTAGTCGACAATAGGTTCCGGCGGGAAGGTGCTGCAGCCGGCGGCCAGCAGTACCAGCAGTGACACCAGGACGGTTTTGATCTGAAGTTTCATGGTTTTCTCCTTCACCCTGCCAGCGTCACTGGCAGGGGTATTGCCAAACCCGTCGGAGCGGGTCGCCGTTTAGTGGCTGCCAGGGAGCTTATTCGCCCCAGAACTTCCACCATTTCTTGCTTTTTTCTTCGCGCATCTGCTGGCCTTTTTCGGAGCCTTTGCCAGTTTCGTTCTGCATCTGCTCGGCTTTCTTCTGCTTCTGCTTTTCCATGCCAGGAGCGCCATCGTGCTTCATGTCACGATCCATATCCTGCTCCATTTCCTGCATTTTTTCCTTGTTCTTGTGTTCCTTGTCTTTCATCTTGTCTTTGGATGGTTTGCCGCTCTTTTCCATCTCTTCTTTTTGCTTTTCTTCCCGCTCCTCTTTCATCTTGCGGAAATGCTCGCGCTCTTCTTCGGTCAGTTCATGGCGGCCGGTCTGGGCTTGCGCCTTACCTTCCATACCCTTGTCTGCCATGCCTTTGCCCTCCGGCTTTTCAGCGTTGGCGGCGACAGACAGGGTGGTGACCAGGGCGAGGGTGATGAGTGGGACTGCTTTCATAGTCATTCTCCGGGCTTGGTTTCAGGTTTCTTCTGCGGAAGTGAGTACGCACCGCGATCCAATAAGATCTCTCCATCTGCTGACCCTGACAGCGGCAGATAGTTTCAGCATAGCGCGTCCGGTGTCGTTGTGGGGTGACACCGGTCACTATCGGTCACGGGTTGGATCAGCGGCCCATCAGGCCGCGAATGGCGGCAGGAATATCGGCCGGGAAGACCACGGTCTTGGCGTTGCCGGACTTGGAGACATTCTCCAGCGACTTCACGTACTTCTCCCCCAGCAGGTAGACCACCGGCATCTCCTTGTCACCAATGGCTTCTGTGACCATGGCGATGGCACGCTGGCTGGCCTCGGCCAGTACCACCTGCGCTTCGGCGTCGCGGCGGGAGGCTTCCAGGCGGCCCTCTGCCTCCAGAATGGCCGCCTGCTTGTCACCGTCGGCGCGGGTAACCGTGGCACGACGGGCGCGCTCGGCCGCGGCCTGCTCTTCCATCGCCGCCTGCATGGTGCCGGATGGGTTGATGTCCTGGATCTCCACGGTTTTGAGGGTAATACCCCAGTCGGAGATATCGTCGGAGATGGAGTTTTTCAGGTGCGCCTTGATCTTGTCGCGGGAGGAGAGGGCGTCGTCCAGGTCCATCTCGCCGATGATGGAGCGGAGGGTGGTTTGCACCAGGGTCTGGATGGCAATGCGGTAATCCTCAACACCATAGACGGCTTTCTCCGGGGAGATGATGTTGATGTAGGCCACGGCGTTGGCAATGATCACGGCGTTATCGCGGGTGATCACTTCCTGCGAGGGGATATCCAGCACGATGTCCTTGGTGGTGACCTTGTAGGCTACCTGGTCAATATAGGGGATAAGGATGTTGAGGCCCGGATTGAGGGTGGTGTGGTACTTGCCCAGTCGCTGTACTACCCACTTGTATCCCTGCGGTACCAGTCGTACCCCTTTGCCAATGGTGACAATCACCAGCACCAGCAGGGCGATTACTACGTACAAACCCGCGTCCATGTTTTCTCCTTAATGTGTTTGATTTTTGTGTTGCCGAGCTCGCTTGCTCAGGCCTTTTCCACCACAAGCGTATTACCGGAAATATCCACCACCCGCACCCGGTCACCATCGCTGACCGGCTCTTTGGAGATGATGGTCCATTCGTCGGCGCCGAGGATGGGAACCGGGAAGCGGATACGACCGCGGCGCTCGCCGTTGGGGGCGACGATAACCTGCCCGGTCTCGCCAATGATGGCTTCGCGGGAGAGTCCGGCTTTGGTGCGGTCGACGGAGAGGGGTCTGAGGTAACGGAACCAGGCAAAGGCCAGCACCGCCGACAGCACGGTCCAGAGCAGAATCTGCACGTTGAGGCTCAGGCCCGGTACAAAAAACAGCACGGCGCCGATGATGACGGCAGCCACACCAAACCAGAGAATGAAAAACGATGTGAGCAGAATTTCGCTCAGGATCAACAGAACACCGAACACTACCCAGTGCCAGTATGCGACTTCGAACACGCGGCAACTCCCTCTGTAAGTGGCGTCCGTTGCACCACCTGTCATTGTTGTCAGTGCCCAAGGGTATCCGTTGATACCCCAATAGGCAATTGCTGCGCCACTCAGCGGGTTTGCTGAAACAGTTCGCGCCCGATCAGCATGCGGCGTATCTCCGAGGTGCCGGCGCCGATCTCGTAGAGCTTGGCATCGCGCAGCAAGCGGCCGGCGGGAAAGTCGTTGATATAGCCGTTGCCGCCCAGGATCTGGATGGTGTCCAGCGCCATGCGCGTGGCCAGTTCGGCGGTGTAGAGAATCAGCCCGGCGGCGTCCTTGCGGCTGCACTGGCCACGGTCGCAGGCGCCGGCCACGGCATAGAGGTAGGCGCGGCTGGCGGAGAGGCCGGTGTACATGTCAGCGAGCTTGCCCTGGATCAGCTGGAACTCACCGATCGGCTGGCCGAACTGCTGACGGTCGTGGACATAGGGGAGGGCGGTATCGAGACAGGCCTGCATAATCCCCACCGGACCGGCGGCGAGAATCGTGCGTTCGTAATCCAGGCCTGACATCAGCACCGCGGCACCCTCGCCGATACCACCCAGAACATTTTCCCGGGGCACCTCACAATCCTCAAAAACCAGCTCGCAGGTGTTGGAGCCGCGCATGCCGAGCTTGTCGAGTTTGGTGCCGCGGCTGAAGCCTGGGGTGTCACGCTCGACGATAAATGCGGTAATCCCCTTGCTGCCGGCAGCGGGGTCCGTTTTCGCGTAGACCACGTAGACATGGGCATCGGGGCCATTGGTGATCCACATCTTGTTGCCGTTGAGGCGGTAGTGATCACCGCGGACTTCCGCCCTGAGGCTCATACTCACGACATCGGACCCGGCCCCCGGTTCGCTCATGGCAAGGGCGCCGATCTGCTCGCCACTGCAGAGGCCGGGCAGGTAGCGGGCTTTCTGGGTGTGGTTGCCGTTGCGGTGGATCTGGTTGACGCAGAGGTTGGAGTGGGCGCCGTAGGAGAGGCCGACAGCGGCACTGGCGCGGGAAATCTCCTCCATGGCGACGGCGTGGGCCAGGTAGCCCATGCCGGAGCCGCCAAACTCTTCGCTGGCGGTAATGCCCAGCAGCCCCATGGCGCCGAGCTGGCGCCACAGGGGTATAGGGAACTGGTTGTCTCGATCGATACTCTGAGCGAGGGGGGCAATCTCCTGTTGGGCAAACTGGCGGACGCTGTCGCGGAGCATGTCGATCTCTTCGCCCAGAGGGAAATGAAGCTGGGGGTAGGTGCTGCTCATGTGGTCATCCTCGATGTCAGGTTGACGGCGGTGTACACGTATCCATATTTACAAAGCCATATTTACAAAGCCGTGTGTGCAGGGCCAGACTTTGTTGACTATTTCATTTTATGCCGCAAAAAGCCGATGAGGGTTGCCGCTGTTTGTGAGAATTAGGGTTTTCTAATATGATGGACCAGGTAACAGGTGAGGGCACTATGGACCTGACGGATTTGCAAGGGAACGCCTGTGAAGCGGCCTCCTTTCTCAAGCAGCTGGCCAATGAGAGCCGGTTGATGATCCTGTGCGCATTGGCTGAGGGTGAGTTGTCAGTGGGCGAGCTCAATGAACAGGTGCCTCTCAGTCAATCGGCATTATCCCAGCACCTGGCGTCCTTGCGCCGCTCCGGGCTGGTGGCGACCCGCCGCGAAGCCCAGAACATCTACTACCGACTTCAGGGTGACAGCGCCGTACGGGTGATTGCATTGCTGAAGGAGCTTTTTTGTCCGGTTGAGTGAAGGCATCGCCAATCTTGCCGGAAAAGTAATCAGGCCGCAGGCCGGGAGGGAGTAATGACAGGCAGTCACCTTGTATGGCGTCAGCTGTTTGACCGGGAGAGTTCAACCTATACCTATTTGCTGGGCGATGCCCAGTCCCGGGTGGCGCTGCTCATTGACCCGGTGGCGGGGCAGGAGGAGCAGTATCTGCGGCTGTTGTCCGAACTGGGGCTGACGCTTTCCTACGCACTGGATACTCATGTACACGCTGACCATGTGACCGCGCTCGGCACATTGCGTGAGCTCACCGGCTGTACCACCCTGCTGGGTGAGCAGAGCCAGGTAGCCTGTGTTTCCAGAACCTTTAAAGACGGGGATGTGATTGTAGTGGGTGATATCGCCCTGCAGGCGCTCTATACCCCGGGCCATACGGATGATTCCTACAGCTTCTACTGGCAGTCGGAGCTGGGGGACCTGCTGTTTACCGGAGACACGCTGCTGATTCGCGGTACCGGTCGGACGGACTTCCAGAACGGCGATGCCCGGGCCCAGTACCACAGCCTGCAGAGGTTGCTGGAACTGCCGGAGACCACCTGGGTGCTGCCTGCGCACGACTACAAGGGTTGGACCCGCAGTACCCTGGCGGAGGAGAAGGCCCACAACCCCCGCCTGCAGGTTGCTGATGCTGAGGAGTATGCCCGGCTGATGGCATCACTGAACCTGCCGCATCCGGCGATGATGGATGTGGCGGTGCCGGCCAACCGCGGCTGCGGTCTGACAGGCTCCTGATTCACTTTTCCGCTGCCAGCTCGCTGGTTTCCACCCGTGAACGCACCTGCCCGTCTGCAAGGCGGGTGTGTATCACGTCTCCGGGCTGTAATTGTGAGGCCCGGGTGACAATAGTCCCCTGATCATCCTTGGTTACCGAATAGCCGCGCTGCAGGATTGCCAGCGGGTTGACGCTCTCCAGTACCGCCGCCTGCTGTGCCAGCTGCTGGCGACAATCCTTCAGTTTGAACGTCATTTGCCGTTGCAGTCGTTGCTGCAGCTGGGTCACCAGTAGCTGCTGCTGGCTGACGCGGCGGCGGGGATCGATATGGGTTTGCCGGACGCTCAGTTGTTGCAGGCGGTGAGCCTGCTGTTGCAGCCGGGCGTGCATGGCGCGCTGCAGACGAATCTCCAGGTTATCCAGCTGCTGGGCCTGGGCGCGCAGTTTCTGCCCCGGGTGCTGCAATCGGGCCGAAAGGTGCTGCAGGCGCTCCCGCTGACGCAGTAGCCGGCGCTGTATGGCCTCTTGCAGCAGTACTTCATAGCCACAGAAGCGGTTCAGCATCTCGTCCCCGCTGGGGGTGGCCATCTCCGCGGCCGCCGACGGCGTGGGAGCCCGCAGGTCAGCGACAAAATCGGCGATGGTGAAATCCACCTCGTGACCTACCGCGCTGATCACCGGTATGCGGCTGGCAAAAATGGCCCGGGCCACGGCCTCTTCGTTAAAGGGCCACAGGTCTTCCAGTGAGCCACCGCCACGGCCGAGAATCAGCAGGTCGCAATCGCTGAGGCGGTTGGCGCTGTCCAGCGCCCGTACTATCTGGCCTGCAGCCTCGCTGCCCTGTACTGCCACCGGAAACACCGACACCGGGATGGCGGGGAAGCGTCGCGCGGTGACGTGCAGGATGTCGCGGATGGCGGCACCGGTGGGTGAGGTAATCACCCCGATGTGGCGCGGCAGCGGGGGTAGGGGTTGTTTGTGCCGTGGGTCGAACAGTCCCTCGGCCTGCAATTTGAGTTTGAGGGCGTCAAAGGCCTGCTGCAGGGCCCCGAGGCCGGACTCTTCCATATGCTCGGCAATCAGCTGGTAATCGCCACGGCCCTCGTAGAGGCTGACTCTGGCGCGTATTAAAACCTTTTGCCCCTGTTTGGGAGCAAACCGCAGCAGCTGGTTGCGGTTGCGGAACATGGCACAGCGCACCTGGGCGTCGCTGTCCTTGAGGGTGAAGTACCAGTGCCCGGAGGAGGGGCGGGAGAAGTTGGAGAGCTCGCCCTCCACCCAGATCAGGGGCAGGTGAACTTCCAGCAGCTGCCGGACCGTGCGGTTAAGCTGGCCGACAGTGAGTATCTGGCGCTGCTGCGTGGCACCGGCGTGGAAAAAGGCGTCATTAGTCATGGCCGCATTGTGTCACCCGGTCCCCGCTCCGGTAAAGCGATGACTACACTGGTAAGGTGAGCAGAGAGTTGGATAAACCCGGATAAAGTGCGGGGTAATGAGCCTGTCACGTCGACCTGTTACAAAGCACGGGAATTGGCTGCCGGTGGGATATAACGGTTTTCCCTTTAGCTCGATTTCGCCTATAATTGCGCGTTTATCCCGTACCCTGTTATTAAGCGATTTTACAGGGGCCGCAGTTGATAGCTGTGAGCCCCGGCACTGTCGTTTCCGCAGGGTATTACAAGTTATTGAGGTTTGACCCCCTATGTTGCGTATCGCTCAGGAAGCATTGACCTTTGACGACGTTTTGCTGGTGCCCGGTTATTCTGAAATAACCGCCAAGGACGTCTCCCTGAAGACCAAGCTGACCCGGGATATCAATCTGAACATTCCGCTGGTCTCGGCGGCTATGGATACGGTTACCGAATCACGCCTGGCCATCGCTATTGCGCAGGAGGGGGGTATCGGCATTATCCACAAGAGCATGTCCATCGAGCAGCAGGCCATGGAAGTGCGGGCGGTGAAGAAATTCGAAGCCGGTGTGGTGAAAGACCCGATCACCATCGATGCCAATGCCAGCATCCGTGACCTGGTGGCCCTGACCCAGCAAAACAACATCTCCGGCGTGCCGGTACTGGATAATGGCGATCTGGTGGGTATTGTCACCGGTCGTGACGTGCGTTTCGAACGCAACCTGGATGCCAAGGTATCCAGCATCATGACACCCAAAGAGAAGCTGGTGACTGCTGCCGAAGGCACCGAGTCCGACGCCGTGCGCGAGCTGCTGCACAAGCACCGCATCGAGAAAGTGCTGGTGGTGAACGACCAGTTTGAGCTGCGTGGCCTGATTACCGTGAAGGACATCAACAAGGCCGAGCGCTACCCCAATGCCTGTAAGGATCCTGAAGGTCGCCTGCGCGTGGGTGCCTCTGTGGGTACCAGCCCCGACACCGACGATCGCGTAGCTGCCCTGGTGGCGGCTGGCGTTGACGTGCTGGTGGTGGATACCGCCCACGGTCACTCCAAAAACGTGCTGGACCGCGTCCGCAAGATCAAGCAGCAGTACCCCGATGTGCAGGTGATTGGTGGCAATATCGCCACCGCTGAGGCCGCCCTGGCATTGGTTGAAGCCGGTGCCGACGGCGTCAAAGTGGGTATTGGCCCCGGCTCCATCTGTACCACCCGTATCGTCAGTGGTGTGGGTGTGCCGCAGATCTCTGCCATCGCCAATGTGGTGGCTGCACTGGAAGGTACCGGTGTGCCGGTGGTTGCCGATGGTGGCATCCGTTTCTCCGGTGATATTGCCAAGGCCATCGTTGCCGGCGCCCACGCGGTGATGATGGGCTCCATGTTTGCCGGTACCGAAGAGGCACCGGGTGAAGTGGAACTCTATCAGGGCCGTACCTACAAGGCTTACCGCGGCATGGGCTCCCTGGGAGCCATGTCCAAGACCCAGGGCTCTTCTGACCGCTATTTCCAGGATGCCAGCCAGGGTGCCGAGAAACTGGTGCCGGAAGGGATCGAAGGCCGTGTGCCGTACAAGGGCCCGCTGGCGGCCATCGTGCACCAGATGATGGGTGGCTTGCGCTCTTCCATGGGTTACACCGGCAGCGTGGATCTGGACACCATGCGTACCAAACCGGAGTTTGTGCGAGTGACCGCGGCTGGTATGGGTGAATCCCACGTCCATGACGTGCAGATCACCAAAGAAGCGCCCAACTACCCTGTGGGCGGCCGTTAATCCGGAACCGTCCTCCTGAACCTGTACGGGCCAGACTTGCGCAGAGTCTGGCCCGTTTTTAATCTTACCCAATGCCTACAGACAACTCACCGGAACAGACCATGACCCAGGACATCCATGCCCAACGCATTCTGATTCTCGATTTCGGCTCCCAGTACACCCAGCTGATTGCCCGTCGCGTACGGGAGATCGGGGTCTACTCCGAAATCCGGGCGTTCGACATGAGCGAGGAAGAGATTCGCGATTTTGACCCACGCGGCATCATTCTCGCCGGTGGCCCCGAGTCAGTAACCGCTGGCGCCTCACCTCGCGCCCCTGAGTGTGTGTTCACCCTCGGTGTACCGGTACTGGGTATCTGCTACGGCATGCAGACCATGGCCGAGCAGCTGGGCGGCGCGGTGCAGAGCTCCAACATTCGCGAGTTCGGTTATGCGCAGGTGAAAGTACACGGCAGCAGCGCGCTGTTACACGACATTCGCGATCACGTCGATCACGACGGCAACTCCCTGCTGGACGTGTGGATGAGCCATGGCGACAAGGTCAGCCAGATGCCGGAAGGCTTCCAGCTGATGGCTTCCACCGACTCCTGTGCCATCGCCGGCATGTACTGCGAAGAGAAAGATTTCTACGGTGTGCAATTCCACCCGGAAGTGACCCACACCCTGCAGGGCAAGCGTATTTTTGAACACTTTGTGCTGGAGACCTGTGACTGTAAGCCGCTGTGGACTCCCGCCAACATCGTCGAAGACGCCATCCGTAAGGTGCGTGACCAGGTTGGCAGCGACAAGGTACTGCTGGGTCTCTCCGGCGGCGTTGACTCCTCCGTGGTGGCAGCGCTGTTGCACAAAGCCATCGGTGACCAGCTCACCTGCGTTTTCGTGGACAACGGCCTGCTGCGCAAGGACGAGGGCGATCAGGTGATGGACATGTTCGCCAAGAACATGGGCGTCAAAGTGATTCGCGCCGATGCGGAAGAACTGTTCCTTGGCAAGCTGGTCGGCGTCAGCGATCCGGAAGCCAAACGCAAGATTATCGGCAACACCTTTATTGAAGTGTTTGACGACGAAGCCGCCAAGCTGCAAGACGTGAAGTGGCTGGCGCAGGGCACTATCTACCCGGATGTGATTGAATCGGCTGCTGCCAAAACCGGCAAGGCGCATGTGATCAAATCCCACCACAACGTGGGTGGCCTGCCGGAAGACATGGCCTTTGAACTGGTAGAGCCGCTGCGCGAACTGTTCAAGGACGAAGTGCGCAAGATCGGCCTGGAGCTGGGCCTGCCCTACGACATGGTCTACCGCCACCCGTTTCCTGGTCCTGGCCTGGGAGTACGTATCCTCGGCGAAGTGAAGAAAGAGTACGCGGACATCCTGCGCGAAGCCGATGCCATCTTCCTGGAAGAACTGCACAAGGCCGATTGGTACCACAAGACCAGCCAGGCGTTCGCCGTGTTCCTGCCGGTGAAATCCGTTGGAGTGGTGGGCGACGCACGTCGCTACGAGTGGGTGATTGCGTTGCGGGCGGTAGAGACCATCGACTTTATGACAGCGCGTTGGGCACACCTGCCTTACGAACTGCTGGAGACAGTTTCCAATCGCATCATCAACGAAATCTCCGGCGTCTCCCGCGTCAGTTACGACGTATCCAGCAAGCCGCCGGCGACGATTGAGTGGGAGTGATTCGCCTTGGCGTAAAGCCTTAAACAAAACAGGGAGCGCTTATGGCACTCCCTGTCCGGATGTCGGCCCGACTTAGGCGTTACGACGCCTGCGCCAGCAAGGTACCATGCCAAGAAGTCCAATCAGCACCAGCCAGCTGGAACCAGGCAGGGGGATGGACGGTGGTGGCGGTGGTGGAGGCCCACCCTGAGGTGTAAAGGGAACGGTAGAAATCAGCTTTGCGCTCTCCCCGTTGTTCAGCCCCACGCTTTGCAGGCGCGTGTAGGCGTCAGTCAGTTCAAAGAAGCCGATTACATCCGCAAACGTCAGTGTGAACTCGAAGACTCCGATGCCGAGGAACCCGTTACTACCACCTCCATCACAGTTAGGTCCGGCGTACGCGCAATAATCCACGTTTAACGCGTTGCCGTTCTGATCGCTGCCGCTTGGGCCTGAGCCGGTAGACCAGCCGGCACTGGGGCTCGACAGAAGAGAAAATCCACCGGGAGCGAGATCAGGGTCAGTACTGAACCCCCATCCGGCAAGCTCGGCGCCAGCATTGGACTGGTTGTTAAACGTGACGGTGAAGCCCCAGATATTCGCTACGACAGTATCCAGTGTCAGTGCGGCGGTGACGAAAACATTTTCTCCGGATATGGACGCGGCCCATTGGGCGTTCCAGGTTGAGCCAATGTCGGTGTCATCAATGATCACTGCAGAGGCGTTCGACGCCAATGCGGCGGTCAACGTTGCAGCGATAGCTACCTGTTTGAATTTCATGATCTCATTTCCTTATGGGGCAGCCTGATAAAGTAATCGGTGCCATGCGTTAATTAAGCATAAGGTGTGCCATTTATCTATTTCCTTTATTTTCAGTGAGTTACAAGTATTTTGAGGGAGGCTCCTGGCTTGAAAGTGTAAGTATTTCTGACGGTTTGGCGCCTTAATCAACTGACTACAGGGTCGATAAAGGCGTTAACTTATTGATTTTTGTGAATTAGTCGTCGTTTTTTGGCGTGTAAAAATTCCTGATAGTGGCACCGACTACCCCCTCTCCCAGCGCGCCAGCAACAGGTTATGGCCTTTTTCCGCTGTGCCCGGCCCCGGTTTCCGATTCTGGTCGTATTGAGCCGAAGTTCTGCACAACGCCTTCGGGTGTTCTCTTTCTCCTCACTTACCCGTCCAGCCTGCTCTTCTCACAGGGCCACAGGATCAGTGCTAACCTGAACCTGTATACATGCATGGGCTCTGCGCTATCGATCCGAACAACACTGCGGCAGCCCTGAGCATCACACCGGCGGGGGTGCGCCATGTTGGAAACGATTAAACAAGCCGTTGCCGAGGCTGTTGCGGATATCATTTCGCTGCTGCCCGATCTGCTGGTTGCCGGCCTGTTGCTGCTGGCTGGCTGGTTGCTGGCGCGCTTTCTGCGTTTGCTGGTGGTACGGCTGGTGGATTTTCTGAACCGTTTCCTGGTGGGGCGCTTTCAGACCACCAGACTCGAATATTTCTACATCAATTCACCCATCAAGCGACTTATCGGCCAGGTGTTCTATTGGGCCACCGTGCTGCTGTTTATTTCATTGGCGGTGCGAGTGCTGAATCTGGCGGGCAGTGCTGTTTGGGTGGATCGTCTGGTGGTCTATCTGCCGTCGTTGCTGGCTGGTGGCATTATTATTATTGGTGGTGTTGTCGTTGGCGGATTTATCCGCAAACTTGTGGCTCACACATCCGCTGCTGCGAACTTGTCACAGCCGGAATTACTGGCACAAATCTCCCAGCTCGCCTTTGTGGTGATCGCCTTCATTCTTGGCCTGGATCAAATCGGTATTGATGTCACTTTTCTCGCCATGCTGTTCGGGATTGTGTTGGCTGCTATCCTCGGGGGTTTTGCCCTGGCCTTCGCGCTTGGGGCTAAGGGCCTGGTGGAGAACCTGATTGCCTGCCAACATCTCAGGCAGCTGGTCAAACCCGGTGAGACGATAACGGTCGGCAGCTTAAAAGGCCGTGTGCTGGAGTTTACCGCCACCGGTGTTCTGCTGGATGCAGACGCCGGTCGTACAGTGGTGCCGGCAAGAGAACTGATGACCAGGAGCTTCACGATTCAGGTGGCTGAGGTGGATCATGGCATCGATTAACCCCCTTAGCCTTGATTTCCTCGCCAGTAAACCGGATCGGGCGGCAGCTGTGTTGCAAACGCTGGACGCCGCGGACGCTGCCGGCTACCTGTCGCGCATACCGGTGCGAGTGCTGGCTCCGGTGGTGGAGCAGCTGGAGACCTGGGCAGCAGCACGGATACTGGAGCAGATGCCAGTGGAGAAGACTGGTTCGCTCCTGGGGCAGTTGAGTTTCCCTGCAGCCGCCGCTATCGCACGCTTGCTGCAACCACCGCTGCAGAACTCTATGCTCGAGTATCTTCCCGCAAGTTTGATGCGAGCGCTGCAGCGTTCCCTCAGTTACCCCGATGTCACCGTGGGTGCATGGATGGACAGTTCCAGTCCTCACTTTTCACAGACGCTGGTGGTGGCTGAGTGCCTCGAGCTGCTGAAACAATCCGGGCAGCCCTTCGATATCCTGGTTGTGGTGGATGGCAACCACCAGGTCAGCGGTGTAATGCCGGCGGGGCAGCTGTTGGTGGCAGATCCCGGTGTAATGATGGGTGACCTCGCCAATCGCTGTGAGCCCTTGCCCGCCCATTTGAGCCTGAGCGAAGCGGCCCACTTTGTGGAGTGGCAAAACTACAGTGTTTTACCGGTGCATAGCAGTCGAGGAGTGTTTCTGGGCACGCTCAGCCGCAAGACCCTCAATACCGGGCTCGCTAAGCTGTTGCAAGCCCCGGCGCCTGCAACCGGCAGTTCGCTGTTGAGCCACTTGACGCTGGCCATGATTGCCACCACCACAGGACTGCTGGGTGTTGTTATGGCGCAAGCCAAATCGGCGCCTGGCGTGGAGGCGGAGTGATGGCTTCTGCGGGTGTGGGTGTCGACGGGTTAGTCGCGGAGCGGGAGGTGACGCCGGGCATGGAGGTGGTTGACCACACGTTAACACGTCGCTTCCTGCTGGACTTTCCCCGTCACGCGGCACGGATTATTGAAGCGACGGATCCGCAGGTGGTGGCTTCCATACTCGACGAGCAGGATGTGCATGTACAGTTGCCGGTGTGGCTGAGCCTCTTGCCCAATGTCTCGGCGGCACTCCTGCCTGCTATCTCGCCCGAACTGAGCCGGCAGTTGTTGACCGAGCTACCGCCGCACTACGCGGTGAAGCTCCTGGGGCAGCTTGAGGAAACTGAAAAACAGGCGTATCTGGCGTTGCTGGATGAGGGGGTGCGGCATGAGCTGACCACCTTGATGTCCTACCCCCTGAATAGCGCCGGGCAGTTGATGGACACCCGTATCACCCACTTTCGTCAGGATATGACGGCGGGGCAGGCGCTGGATTTCCTGCGTAATACCCGGCTGAAGACGGCGCGGGCACTGTTTCTGGTGGACGGCAATGGACGCCTTGCGGGCAAGGCCCATATACAGGACATTGCCGTCGCTGACCCCGATACCGCACTTGGCGAACTGTCACAGCCGGTAACCGCAGCTGTTAGCAATACATCTACAAAGGAAGAGGTGTCCGAACTGTTCGAGCGTCGCAACCTACTGGATTTGCCGGTGGTGGACCTGGACAACCATCTGTTGGGTATTATCTATCACGCCAGTTTGCTGGAAGCCGCGCAACAGGAGCGCACTTCCGATGTGCTGGCCATGGTGGGGGCCAGCCGGGAGGAGCGGGCACTCTCGAGCCCGTTGTTCGCCGTCAAAAAGCGTATGCCATGGTTACAGATCAACCTGCTTACCGCGTTTATGGCGGCCTCCGTGGTGGGGTTGTTCGAAAGTACAATCGCGCAGTTTACCGCACTGGCCGTGCTGCTGCCGGTGGTGGCCGGGCAATCGGGTAATGCGGGCGCGCAGGCGTTGGCCGTAACCATGCGGGGACTGGCACTGCGGGAGATTACCATCCGCCAGTGGTCGCGGGTGATGTTCAAGGAGGTGGGGGCCGGCCTGATGAATGGCCTCTGTATCGCCTTCACCTGTGGGATCGGTGTCTATTTGTGGAGCGGTTCTGTGGGATTGGTCATGGTTATTTGTACGTCCATGATACTGGCCATGGTGGCGGCTGGATTTGCCGGTGCCCTGGTGCCTATAATCCTGGTGCGGCTCGGGCAGGATCCGGCCCAGGCATCGTCGATCATCCTGACCACCATAACGGATATCGCCGGCTTCTTTGCATTCCTTGGTATCGCTTCACTGCTGGCATCCATGTTGTGACCGTCTATGCGGTGACCGTCCAGGGAGTGCCCCACACACATACAAAACACCTGAGTAATGACGCGTCAGCAACAGCCTTTTACCATCGCCGGACAGCAGGTCAAACCCGGCGAGAGGGTCTACCTTAACGTTCCTGTGGCCAAACTCTACACGGATACCGATGTCTCCATCCCCGTTCATGTTATTCACGGGAAAAAGCCCGGCCCGAAGGTATTTGTCTCGGCAGCGGTACATGGCGATGAGCTGAATGGTATCGAGATTATCAGCCGCCTGATCCACTCCCGCTCGTTATCCATCTCCAGCGGCACCTTGATACTGGTGCCTATGGTGAATGTGTACGGGGTGTTGAATCAAAGTCGTTACCTGCCGGACCGGCGCGACCTGAACCGCTCTTTCCCGGGTTCCGCCAAGGGCTCACTGGCGGGGCGGGTCGCCAACCTGTTTCTCACCGAGATCGTCAATCACTGCGACTACGGTATTGATTTGCACACCGGTGCGATTCATCGCTCTAACCTGCCGCAGATCAGGGCCAACCTGGATGACGAAGAGACCGCGGCAATGGCCCGGGTGTTTGGGGTGCCCGTATTGCTGAACTCCAACCTGCGGGATGGGTCGCTGCGCCAGGCAGCGATGGATTCGGGCATCAAGATTCTGCTGTACGAAGCCGGTGAAGCGCTGCGCTTTGACGAGCTGTCCATTCGGGCCGGTGTGAGCGGAGTGCTTAACGTATTAAGCCACCTCGGCCTGATTCGCCGACGCCGGCGCACGAAGCAGGTCCAGCCTTTTGTAGCCAACAGCAGCTCCTGGGTGCGCGCCAGTTCCAGCGGCATCATTAAAACCGTGAAGGAGTTGGGGGATCAGGTGCAGGAGGGCGATGTCCTTGCCCACATTGGCGACCCGTTTGGGCATGATATTGATGTCATTCGTGCTGAGCGTTCGGGCTTTATCATCGGCAAACAAAATATCCCTCTGGCCCAGGAGGGGGAGGCGCTGTTTCATATTGCGTTTTTCGCTGCACCGGATGAGGCGATACTGGAAAACATCGAGTCATTGCAGGAAACACATCTCCCCAATGACGGTGATTATGACCGACCATTGGATTGATGCAGCGTATCGCAACCGGTTGCCCTCGTGCTCTCCCCGCAGCAGCTATCCGGCAGATCTGTGGGACTTATTGCACGCTTAACGGAGGCAATCTCCGTGGGGCGAATTACCAGCTCTCGTTGTGAGATTGTCGGTGAACCAGGGTTTACCTATTCTCCAGTCCAGTTAGTTGTCACTTACGGCTGACGAATAAACGGCTTCCTTTTTTCCCAACAACCGCTGCTTCAACTCCCAGGCCACCAGGTAATTCACCGGCACCAGAATCAGGGTGATAAACGTCGCCAGCATCACCCCAAAGCCCAGTGAGATGGCCATGGGAATCAGGAACTGTGCCTGGGTGCTCTGTTCAAACAGCAGCGGCATTAAACCGATAAACGTGGTCAGCGAGGTGAGCATGACGGGGCGGAAGCGGGCCGGTCCTGCGTACTGGATCGCCTCCCACACACTGGCGCCGCGTCGGCGTTGCTGGTTGATACAGTCCACCAGTACCAGGCTGTCGTTCACTACCACGCCCACCAGTGCCAGCATGCCGAGGATGCTGAACAGGGTCAGTGACATGCCCATGATCCAGTGGCCGATAAAGGCGCCGAGGGTGCCGAAGGGGATGACTGACATCACCAGCAGCGGTTGGGTGTAGGATTTGAACGGGATCGCCAGCAGGCTGTAGATGGCGAACAGGACAAACACCAGGCCCACCAGCAGGCTGCCAAAGGACTCCTCCTGTTCCCGTGCTTCTCCTTCCAGCGAGTAACTGATGCCGGGGTACTGCACCAGCAACTGATCCAGGTAGCTGCTGATGTCGCTGGTGACCAGGGATTGGTTGACCGAGCTCTTGTCCACTTCCGCGGTGACATTGAGGGTGCGCTTGAGATCGTTGCGGTAGATGGAGGTGGGGCTCTGGCCGGGCACCAGTTCCACGATCTGGGCAACGGGAATGCTGCGGCCATCAGCCGTGCGGATACGGAAGTCCTGCAGGTTGGCCACTGCTTCCCGTTCGCTGTAGGGGAAGCGCACCATCACCCGCACGTCGTCACGGCCGCGTTGAATACGCTGCGCCTCGTAGCCGTAAAAGGCTTCGCGCACCTGACGGATCACGTCGGACTCGGACAGCCCCAGGGCGTAGGCTTCGGGCTTGAGTTGGATCTGCAGCTCCTCCTTGCCGCTCGACATGCTGTCGGCGATATCGTAGACACCGACATGGGTCGCGAGGCGGGCTTTCACATGCTCTGCGGCGTCCTGCAGGGCGCGGAAGTCATTACCAGCGAGCTGGATATCAATGGGGCTACCGGCGTGCATGATCTCCGAGCGGAAAGAAATCTCTTCGGCGCCTACAATCTCGCCTATCATCTCGCGCCAGTCGTTGACCAGCTGGCTGTTGTGCAGGTTGGCAAAGGCGACCCGCTCCTCTGGAGCGAGAATTTCAAACTGTACCCGACCGTAGTTGGTGCCCTTACTGCCCCAGCCGCCGCTGCCGGTACTGGCATAGACGTTAAGAATGATGGATTCACCGGTCTCGTTGTCGTGGTACTTCTTCTTCAGTTGCAGGGCCGCGTCGGTCATGTGTTCGATGTGGCGGTCGGTGACTTCGAAGGGGGTGCCGGCGGGCATGGTCAGAACGGCGGCAATGCTCTCCGATTCAATGCGCGGGAAAAAGACAAACCGTGTCCAGCTACTGGTAAGCACCGAGGCAACGATAATAAAGACGCCGACGAAGACAGCAAGGGTTACGTAGCGCTGCTGCAGTGCCTTGGTAAGGAAGGGTTTGTAGTAGCGCAGGATGGCCTGTTCAAAGCCGTTGGCGAAACGCTGCTGCCAAGCGCTGAAGCGGTTGGTTTTGCGCTGCGAATTCACCTTGATGTGTTTCAAGTGAGAAGGCAGGATAAATTTGGATTCGATCAGGGAGAAAATCAGGATCGGAATAACCACCACAGCAATGTTGTTAAACATCATGCCGCGGGAACCGGCCACCATAGCCATGGGCAGAAACGCCGCAACCGTGGTGAGAACCCCGAAGGTAACAGGTGCAGCCACCTCCTGGGTGCCGTGAATGGCCGCGGCCTCGCCGCTCTCTGCATTCTGCATATGCCGGTAGACGTTTTCCCCGGTGACAATGGCATCATCCACCACGATCCCCAGCACCAGCAGGAAGCCGAACAGGCTGATCAGGTTGAGGGTGACTCCGAAAAACGGCATCACCATAAAGGCACCCATAAAGCTGATGGGGATACCGATAAACACCCAGAAGGCCACGGAAGGGCGCAGGAACAGGGTGAGTAACCCCAGCACCAGCAAGCCGCCTTGCAGGGCGCTGTTGGCCAGCAGCTGCAGGCGTTTCTTAACTACCTGGGAGCGGTCGCGCCAGGTGCTCACCTCGATCCCTTCCGGGATACGGTCCTGCTGCTCTGCCAGATAGGCCTTGACCTTGTCGGCCACTTCAATGGCGCTCTGGTCGCCGACGCGGTAGACCTCGATCATGGCGGCGGGGCGACCGTTAAAGCGGGTGAGAATGGGGTCTTCGTTGAAGCCGTCCTTTACCGTGGCAATATCGCCGACACGCACAATGCTGCCATCGCGCTTGGTGGCAACCACGATATTTTCGAATTCCGGACGCTCGTAGGCCTGGCCCTTGAGGCGAATCAGGACATCGCCACCCTGGGTTTTCACGTTGCCGGCAGAGAGGTCCAGTGAGCTGGCATTGATGGCGTCGGCCACGTCGGAGAGTCGCAGGCCGTACTGGCGCAGCTGGTCGTGGGAGACCTCGACGGATATCTCGTAATCGCGCACATCGTCCAGCTCCAGCTGGGTGATGCCGGGCACACTGAGCAGGCCGTCGCGCAGCCGCTCGGCCTGCTGGCGAATCTCCTTCTCGGTGACGTTGCCGGCAATAGAAACGGAGATCACTTCCCGGGTGCGCACCGCCAGGCTGGTAATGGGTTTCTCTGCTTCGGCGGGGAAGGTATTGATGGCGTCTACGCGGCTCTTGATGTCATTAAGTAATTCCCGGGCGTCGTAACCGGTTTCAACTTCAACAGTGACAGAGCTGCTGCCTTCGGCGGAGCGGCTGCTGATTTTCTTGATGCCTTCGAGATCCTGGATGGCCTCTTCGATGCGGATGGTCACCGACTGCTCCGCTTCTTCCGGTGTCGAGCCGCGCAGGGAGACAGAAACACTGATGGTGTCCTCGCCAAAGGTGGGGAACACCTCCAGCGGAATGTTCAGCTTCAGGGATGACAGTCCCAGAAACAGGATCAGCATCATCAGCAGGTTGGCGGCAACCGAGTTGCGGGCAAACCAGGCAATCATGGGGTTTGCGCTCCGCTGTCGGCGGCCTGGGCGGCGTTATTGAGGTCGGCGATGGCGGCGCCTTCGGGCCCGCTGTTAACGATGGCGACACGGGTGCCGCTGGTCACCTGTCCCAGTGGCGAAGTGACCACGGTGTCACCGGTTTTCAGGCCGGAACGAATGATGGTCTCACTGGCATTCTGGAACAGGATCTCCACTTCCCGGCGCTGCAGCAGACCATTGCTCACCAGATAGACAAAGCTGCCCTGATAAAGACTGCTGGTGGGAATGACAATGGCGTCAGCCAGTTGTCGGCCCTGCAGCCGGGCGGTGACATATTGGCCGATTTTAAGCGGGGTGCGGTTGTTGTTGTCGGCGCTGAAGGGGTTTTCAATCTGGGCGATCACATACAGCTGGTGGGTGTCGGCGTCGATGGCGGCCTCGGTGCGTACAATTTTTCCCTGCCAGTGTTGCTGTGGCCCCAGCTCGCTGATGATAGTGACGTCGGGCAGCTTGACGGTCTTGTCATCCATACCGCGGAAATCTTCCGGCAGGTTGATCAGCGCCAGCTCGCTGTTTTTCAGCGGCAGGCGAATCTCCAGCAGGTCAGTGGCAAAAATGTCGGCGAGCTGCGAGCCGGCGCTGACGAACTGGCCCAGGTCCACATGGATGGTTTTGACCCGGCCGTCATAGGGGGCGCGTATCTGGGTGCGCTCCAGATCCAGCTGGGCTTTCTCGTAGTTGGCACGGGCGGAAAACACCTTCGCTTCCGCCGCCGCCAGCTGGGGTTTGCGCAGTACCAGATCCGGTGCCGCGTCATCGTTGCCCAGTCGTTTCCAGTCGATCTGTGCCTGTTCGGCACGGGCTTTCTCTTCCTCCAGCGCCAGTTTGGCTTCAATCCAGCTGGCCTGTGCCACTTTCGCGGCGGCTGCGTAGTCGCGGGAATCAATGCGCAGCAGTACGTCACCCCTGCTGAAAAAACCGCCGTCGCGGAAGGCGCTGTTTACTTCCACAATCACGCCGTTTACCTGCGCCACCAGCAGGCTGGCAGTGCGTGGCTGCACAGTGCCAAAACTGGAGAGCATAAATTCGTAGGTTTGCGGTTGCAGGGTTTCGGCTTCCACCTTGATCACCGGTGCTGGCATGGCGCCGTGCACCCGCGGCTGCGGCTGCAGCAACTTGATGACCACCGCCAGTGCCACACACAGACCCAGCACGGCCAGCGCGATTACGAGTTGTTTGGGTAGGGCCTTTTGCATAACTAACTCACTGATAGTGGCCGCCGAGGGCCAGTAATAATTGAATGCGGTTTTGCAGCAACTGGTTGCGGATGGTGACGACGGTGTTCTGTGCGGCAAAGGCACGCCGCTGGGCTTCCAGTACGGCGGTGTACTCCGACAGCCCCTTGCGGTACTCGTCGAAGGCGATGGTCTCTGCCGCTTCGGCAAATTTTTTCGCTTCTTCCACTTGTTCCAGTCGCTGGTTGAGGCTGGTTTCGTTGGTAAGGGCCTGGGCCACTTCGCTGAAAGCGGCGTGCAGGGCCTGCAGGTATTGTTGCTCTTTTTCCAGTACCAGTTGCCGTTGCTGCTCTTCCGCGGCTTTCAGGCGGCCGCCGGCAAACAGGGGCTGGCTGAGGTTGGCCAACAGGTTCCAGGCCAGCGAACTGGTGTCCAGCAATGTGTCCAGCTCGTCGCTGCTGTCACCGGCCCTGCCAGTGAGGCTGAAGGAGGGGAAGCGAGCCTTGTGGGCTGCCGCCAGGTCGCGGTCGGTCGCCAGCAGTTCCAGGTAGGCCGATTGCAGATCGTAGCGATAACGTACGGTCTCGGTAGTCAGCTGGGAAATATCCAGGGCCGGCAATTCCGGCAGGGTGGCATCACTGCCGGCCTCCGGCATTTCGCCCGAGGGGTATTGGCCCAGTAACAGCTGCAGTCGGCGTATGGCGTCCCTGGTGCTGGCCTGCTGCTGGTAGAGGTTGTTCATCTCGGCTGACAGGTCGGTGCGCGCCAGGTAGACATCAAGTGCGGCATTGATGCCCTGGCGATAGCCGTATTCAATAATGTCCAGGTTGGTCCTGAGGTTGTCTACCCGCTGGCGCAGCAGCTCCTGCAGCTGGGTAGCGGCTTCCACGTTGTACCAGGCTTGCGCCACCTGGCCCGCCAGGGAGAGTCTCAGGTAGTCGAGATCCGCTTGCTGGGCCTGGTAGAGGTAGTCGGCGGCCTTGCGGCCATCGCGCAGGCGTCCCCACAGGTCCAGTTCCCAGCTGATTACCGCGTTGGCGGCGAAGTTGGTGTCGTAGTCGGTGGAGCCGGAGTTGACGGTTTTGCTGCGCTGGCCATCCAGCTCCAGGCCGAGGCTGGGCCAGAGGGTGGAGCCGGCGATAATGCGCTGCTGGCGGGCGGCTTCCAGCCGGGCCAGCGCCGCATTGATATCAAAGTTGTCCTGTACCGCCTGGTCAACCCAGCGGTTCAGGGCCGGGTCGGCAAAGCTCTGCAGCCAGCCGGTAGGGGGCGGAGCGGGTAGTTCCTCTTCGCTGCTGAAGGCGGCCGGTAGCTGTTCGGCGACACGCTCGTCCCGTGGCTGGGAGAGACAGCCGGTTAAGGCGACCACAGAGGCCAGCAAGCTGTAGCTGAGCAAGCGGCTTAGGTTGTTGTTTGAATTCACTGAGTGCCCTGATTGCGCTGCTTGGGGTATTGCGTTGTTAAATACGAAAATACATGAGCAACAGACCAAAACCTCTGTCCGTGGTTCCCCGCAGCAGGGGGTCTGTCACTGTGGCAAGAGTAGCGAGTTTTGCCTTGGGTGTCTTTGTGGTCCGGCAGATTTTACACCGCTTTACCTTTGTATCAGGGCCGTTACAGGCGCGACACAGATGGCTGCATTTGTCCTGTCAGCTGCGCTGGCGGCGGATAAACCTTGCGCGTTAGCGGCTGGCCCTGTTTTCCGCTGTATAAAGGCGCTGATTTTTGGGAAAATAGGCGTCTTTGCCGGCTGCTGTATCCGTGCATTTCATAAGGTTTTCCTAAAGGTTTCTCTCCTATGTCCCGTCCTCTGGCCAAGCCCATAGCCGCGCCGCCCCTGTTCGGCTATCCCCGTTACTGGGCCGAGTGCTACGGCACTGCACCCTATCTGCCCATGAGCCGGAAGGAGATGGATGCACTGGGCTGGGACTCCTGCGACATCATTATTGTTTGCGGCGATGCCTATGTAGACCACCCCAGTTTTGGTATGGCGGTCATTGGCCGTTTCCTGGAGGCCCAGGGCTTTCGTGTCGGCATCATTGCCCAGCCCGATTGGCGCAGCGCCGAGGCGTTTGCTGCCCTGGGTAAGCCCAACCTGTTCTTTGCCGTATCGGCAGGCAACATGGACTCCATGATCAACCGCTACACCGCCGACCTGAAGGTACGCAACGACGATGCCTACACCCCGGACGGTGAACCGGGTAAACGGCCTGATCGCGCAGTGACGGTGTATGCCCAGCGCTGTAAGGAGGCGTTCCGCGAGGTGCCGGTGGTGTTGGGTGGTATTGAAGCGAGCCTGCGCCGGATTGCCCATTACGACTACTGGAGCGATGAAGTCCGGCGCTCGGTATTGTTCGATGCCACCGCTGATATCCTGCTGTATGGCAACGCCGAAAGGGCTATTGCCGAGCTGGCGCACGAGGTGGCACTGGGTAAGGATATCCGCGATTTGCAGGATATTCGTGGTACCGCTTTTATCCGTAGCGAGGTGCCTGCGGGCTGGACCGAAATCGACTCCACCCGTATCGACTGGCCGCAGCACATTGATGCCATTCCCAATCCCTATGCCATGGGCGAGGATGAGGGCAACCCGGCTACCTGCAGCAAGGCCGATAACAGCGCGCAAGACGATGAGGTTGCCGAAGAGGTGGTGCGCATTATCCCCATGCCATTGCAGGGCAAGAGCGATTGGCAGCTGGAGAAGACCTGTGTGCGCCTGCCCAGCTTCGAGAAGGTGAGCAAGGACGCCGTGCTCTACTCCCACGCCTCCCGGGTCCTGCATCAGGAGTCCAACCCATACAACGCGCGGGTGCTGGTGCAGAAGCATGGCAATCGCGAGTTGTGGGTCAATCCTCCGCCGATTCCGCTCTCCACCGAAGAGATGGACGGAGTGTTTGCGCTCTCTTACCAGCGTCGCCCGCATCCGGTCTACGGGGACGCCAAAATTCCAGCCTACGACATGATCAAGACCTCGGTGAATATCATGCGTGGCTGTTTTGGGGGTTGTACCTTCTGTTCCATCACCGAGCACGAGGGCAGGGTAATCCAGAGCCGCTCGCAGGAGTCGGTGCTGAAAGAGATCGAAGAGATTCGCGATAAGGTGCCGGGTTTCACCGGTTCCATCTCCGACCTCGGCGGGCCCACCGCCAATATGTATTTCCTTAACTGTAAGGATGCGGTGATTCACGCTAACTGCCGACGGCTCTCCTGCGTGTTCCCCACCATCTGTAAAAACCTGGTTACCGATCACAGCCCCACCACCGAGCTGTATCGCAAGGCGCGGCAGATTCCGGGTATCAAGCGCATCGCTATCGCCTCCGGCCTGCGTTACGACCTGGCGGTGCGCGATCCGGAGTATGTGAAAGAGCTGGTGACCCATCACGTGGGTGGCTACCTCAAGATCGCGCCGGAACACAGCGAGATGAACACGCTGGAAAAGATGATGAAGCCGGGTATGGACACCTACTACGACTTCAAGCGCATGTTCGACAAGTTTTCCAAAGAGGCGGGCAAGGAGCAGTACCTGATCCCGTACTTCATTGCCGCCCACCCCGGTTGTGAAGACGAGGACATGCTCAACCTGTCGTTGTGGTTGAAGAAGAACAAGTTCCGCGTTGACCAGGTGCAGACTTTTTATCCGTCGCCCATGTCCCTGGCCACGGCCATGTACCACTCCGAGCGCAACCCGCTGCACAAGCTGAGTTACAAGAGTGGCAAGCTCTACATCCCCCGCAAGCTGGAACAGCGGCGCCTGCAGAAGGCCTTCCTGCGCTACCACGACCCCAAGAACTGGGCGTTCCTGCGCAAGTCGCTGCTGGACATGGGGCGCAAGGATCTTATCGGCGACGGCCCCAACCAGCTGGTCCCCTGGGATGAGAAAAGTGCCGGCAAGCAGTACGGCAGTTATCAGAAGGCCATTGGCTCCCAGGGGCGCAGTGGTGGTGATGGAGCCCGTTCCAGTGACCGCCGCAAAGGTAAACAGACTGCGGGCCGCGGTGGTCGTGGCAGTGGCAAACCGACCCGTCGGCGCTGAGGATTGAGCATGTTTTCTCTGGAGTGGCCCTACGCTTGGGGCGGGCCGGCGGTGAGTGGCGATTTTCGCACTGAGCCGGAAGATTTCCGTGTCGATGAAGAGCTGGGCTTTGAGCTCAGTGGCAGTGGCGAGCACGTCTACCTGCAGCTGCAGAAGCGCGGTGATAACACCGAGTGGCTGGCCCGCAATATTGCCCGGCTGGCGGAGGTGACTCCGGCGGATGTGGGCTACGCCGGACTCAAGGATCGCCATGCCGTAACCCGCCAGTGGTTCAGTGTCTACCTGCCCAAGGGGGCCGAGCCGGATTGGCAGCAGCTGAATTCGGACAGCGTGCAGCTGCTGCACCATACCCGCCACAGCCGCAAGTTGCGCCGCGGCGATCACCGCTGCAACCGCTTTGTGATTCGCCTGCGCCACCTGCAAGGTGACCTGGTACGGCTGCAGGAACAGCTGCAGCTGTTAAAAACTCAGCCAGTGCCTAATTACTTCGGCCCCCAGCGCTTTGGTATTGAGGGCGGCAACCTGGAGCTGGCCCAACGGCTGCTGCTGGAAGGAGAGAAGATCCGTAACCGCCAGCGTCGCGGCATGGCAATGTCGGCTGCGCGCTCCTGGCTCTTCAATACGGTATTGGGAGCACGGGTGTGCGCGGGTGACTGGCAGCAAGTGCTGGCGGGTGATCCGGGGCTGGACGGCCAGCCCAGCGGCCCTCTCTGGGGGCGGGGTCGACCCCTCAGCAGTGAGGCGTGTCTGGAGCTGGAAAGTGAAGTACTGCAGCCCTGGGCCGGTTGGTGCGATGGGCTTGAGCATGTTGGCCTGTTGCAGGAACGACGCCTGCTGGCCCTCGCCGCCACGGAGTTTGGCTATCAGCTGGAGGGCGATGATCTGGTGGTGAGCTTCGCCCTGCCACCGGGGACTTTTGCCACTGCGGTATTGCGTGAGTTGGCGCTTCTGAAAGAGGTGCCACGTTCGGTGGATGTGCTATAGTCCGGCGGAAGATGCAGGATCCGGCGACATAAAAAATCCCGGCAGAGCAGCGGCTGAATAGGGCCCTGTTACTGCCAATAAATGCCAGTCGGGCCATCTCGGGGTCATTGTTACGGGTTTGTGGGGGAACAGAACAGGGTGAGCAGCCTGCAGTTACAGGGTATCGGGATGACGTCCCAGAGAACCAGGCAACGCCTGGTGCAGCGGTTAAAGGATCAGGGCGTAACGGATATTCGCGTCCTGGATGTTATGGCAGCAACTCCCCGACATATCTTTCTCGATGAGGCCCTCTCGCACCGGGCCTACGAAGACACCGCCTTGCCAATCGGTTTCGGCCAGACTCTCTCACAGCCTTATATTGTCGCCCGCATGACGGAGATCCTCCTGAATGCCGCCGGCAAGTTGCAGCGGGTATTGGAGGTGGGTACCGGTTCCGGTTACCAGACCAGTATTCTCGCCCAGCTGGTGCCCCAGGTATTCAGCGTCGAGCGCATCAAGCCCCTGCAGGACAAAGCCCGGGAGCGTTTGCGGCAGCTGGGCTTGCGCAATGTCGAGCTGAAGCACGCCGATGGTGGCTTTGGCTGGCCGGAGCGAGGTCTCTACGACGGCATTCTCAGTACCGCGGCACCGCGGCAAGTGCCACCGGAACTGCTTGAGCAACTGGCGCCCAACGGAGTGCTGGTGATTCCGGTGGGCGGTGACGAGCAGCACCTGCACCTGATTATGCGCGATGGCGACAGCGACAAGTTTGTCACCCAGGTGCTGGAACCCGTGCGGTTTGTGCCCCTGCTTTCCGGCGTCACCCGCTGACGCCGCTATCCCGCCTTGCCCGGGTAATCTTTTCATCCTCGATCGTTCTCAATTCAGGGAGTCCCATGTTGCAGGGAGTTGGTAGGTATTTGACGGTATTTCTGCGTGGTATGGCCATGGGGGCTGCCGATGTGGTTCCCGGCGTTTCCGGGGGCACTATTGCCTTTATTACCGGAATTTACGGGGAGCTGATTGACTCCCTGCGCAGCATCGACCATCGCGCGCTGCAGTGCCTGTGGCAAAAGGGTATCAAGGCGGCCTGGAACCACATTAACGGCAACTTCCTGCTGGCGGTCTTCGCCGGGGTGCTGCTCAGTATGCTCTCCCTGGCCAAGCTGGTGACCTGGTGCCTGGAACAGCAGCCCATTCTGGTCTGGTCCGGCTTTTTCGGGTTGGTGCTGGCGTCGGCACTGGTGTTGTTGCGGCATGTGCCCCGATGGACGCTGTGGCGCGGACTCTGGCTGTTGGCTGGCGTGGCCCTGGCGCTGGGGGTGTCGGTGTTGAAGCCCTCACAGCTGGAGCCCACTCCGCTGATTCTGTTTGGTGCCGGCGCGATTGCGATCTGCGCCATGATCCTGCCGGGAATTTCCGGTTCGTTTTTGCTGTTGATGATGGGGCTTTATACCGCTGTTATCGGCGCCTTGTCACAGCTGCAGGTGTTGACGTTAATGCCGTTCGCGGCCGGGGCAGCTGTGGGCCTGTTGGCATTTTCCCACCTCCTGAGTTGGCTGTTACACCGTTTTGCCGCCGCCACCATGGCGTTTCTCACCGGTGTACTGCTCGGTTCTCTGAACATCATCTGGCCCTGGAAGCAGACACTGGAGTCGGTCATCAACCGTCATGGCGAGCTGGTGCCTCTGGTACAGCAAAACCTGTTTCCCCACCAGTACGCCGCAATGACCGGCGAGGCGTCACAATGGTTGTTGGCGTTGGGTTGCGCATTGAGCGGTTTTGTTATCGTAGTGGTAATTGAAGCCGGTGCTGGGAAGGAGTGAGAGAGGTCTGTAGAATTTTCGCAATTGCGGGGATGAGATTTTCGTGGAATATGCTTATGACGGAAAAAGGAGTCTCTGCAGGAAGTCGGTAAATGTCACAAAACGCCCCTTATTTTGTGGCTTGTATAACAATTCTATAGATGCAATTCTCATATCCCCAAATGGGGAAGAAACAATTGATTATATTACTGGGCCGTAACCGAACGCCGGAGAAGCACCAGCCAATGCTCAAAGGCCGCTGCCAAACAATAATGAGTCACAGTGGCGTGTTCAAGATTTTGAGCATGATCCTGCTGCTGTCGGCCTGTGCAGCCGGTGGCAACCAGGCGCCGGTGCAGGAGCGCGGCGCTGCCATGAGCAGCGGGCGCAACTACCATATCGTGGCCCGGGGCGAGACCCTCTATTCTATTGCCTGGCGTTATGCAGTTGATTACAAGTCGCTGGCCCGGCGCAACCGCATTGACCGCAGCTACACCATCTATCCCGGACAGACCCTGTATCTGGACCGCCTGACTCCCCTGGCGGCCGCGCCACAACCCGTGCCAACCCGGCCAACTGCGCAGCCAGCGCAGAAGCCGGTTGCCGTGGCAAAACCCGTGCCTGCGCCTCGTTCAAAAACCCCGACAGTAGCGCCCAAGCCCGCTCCCAAGCCTGCCGCCAGACCGGCGGTCGCTGCCGGCGATGTGGCCTGGCAGTGGCCGGTCAACGGGCCGGTGATCAGCCACTTCTCGTCACAAAAAAGTCTTAATAAGGGAGTTGATCTCCGGGGACGTTTGGGTGAGCCTGTCCTTTCCGCCGCCGCTGGCACAGTTGTGTATGCAGGCAGTGGTATCCGCGGATACGGCAATCTGCTGATCATTAAACACAGCGAGCGTTACCTGAGCGCCTATGCACACAGCCGTCGCTTGCTGGTCAAAGAAAAAGAGAGTGTCAAAGCCGGTCAGAAAATTGCCGAGATGGGTAACAGTGGCACCGATCAGACAAAGTTACATTTTGAAATCCGGCGTGATGGCAAACCAGTAGATCCGTTGCTGTACCTGCCTAAACGTTAATCACCTGGTTACCTCCCCGGTGACACAGGATGCCAAAGCGTAACCGGAGTAAGAACGCTGCTGAGCAATTCAGTGGCTGCGTTGAGTAGAGAGTAGAGTGAAGAAGTTGGTCCACTGACTGAGGTTGGAACGTAAGGTCTCAAGGAAGTAAGAAGAACCTGCTACACACATAAACCGAAGACTCACAGGGCTAGTACCATGGCAGTACAGGAAGCTATCTATCGCGACAATGACGATGTAAACACTCCCAAAGATCTCAATTTCCTGGAGGATCAGGACAAGGACGATACCCCCGCACCAGGAAGATCTTCATCCGAACGCCTGACCGGTATTGAACCGGATAAATACCAGAAAAACCTGGACGCAACCCAGCTGTACCTTAATGAAATCGGCTTCTCGCCATTGCTGACAGCCGAAGAAGAAGTGTTCTTTTCCCGCAAGTCGCTGCGTGGCTGTGAGGCTTCCCGCAAGCGCATGATCGAAAGCAATCTCAGATTGGTGGTGAAAATTGCCCGCCGCTATGTCAATCGGGGGCTCTCACTGCTGGACTTGATTGAAGAAGGCAACCTGGGACTGATCCGCGCGGTGGAAAAGTTTGATCCCGAACGGGGTTTCCGTTTCTCCACCTACGCCACCTGGTGGATTCGCCAGACCATTGAGCGGGCCATCATGAACCAGACCCGTACCATCCGTCTGCCAATTCATGTGGTCAAGGAGCTCAACGTGTATCTGCGGGCAGCCCGCGAGCTGGCGCAGAAGCTGGATCATGAGCCAACCCCGGAGGAGATCGCCAACCTGCTCGACAAACCGGTAGCCGATGTTCAGCAGATGCTGGGGTTAAACGAGCGCATCAGCTCTATGGATGTACCCATTGGCCATACCTCGGACAAGTCGCTGGCGGAGACCATTCCGGATCAGCAGGTCTCTGATCCGGCGGCGCTACTGCAGGATACCGACCTCAACGACAGTCTGGATGGCTGGTTGACGGAGCTGACGGATAAGCAGCGCGAAGTGTTGGCGCGCCGGTTCGGGCTGCGTGGCTATGAGAGCAGTACCCTGGAAGAGGTGGGTCGTGAGATCGGCCTCACCCGGGAGCGGGTACGCCAGATCCAGGTGGAGGCCCTCAAGCGCCTGCGGGACATTCTGGAGCGTCACGGGCTGAATGCCGAGGAGCTGTTCAGTACGCTCTGAATTAATCAGCAAAGAGCAGACACAAAAAAACGCGGCTCAGGCCGCGTTTTTTTGTGTCTGCAAGGGGAGGGCCTAATCAGCGCTCCAGGTACTGCAGCTTGTTCTCCACACCGTCCCACTCTTCAGCGTCGGCCGGGGCGTCTTTTTTCTCGGTGATGTTGGGCCACACTTCCGCCAGCTCGGCGTTCAGCTCCAGGTAGACTTCCTGGCCTGCGGGCAGCTCGTCTTCAGAGAAGATGGCGTCGACTGGACACTCCGGCTCACACAGGGCGCAATCGATACACTCGTCAGGATGGATGACCAGGAAATTGGGACCTTCGTAGAAGCAATCTACAGGGCACACTTCCACACAATCGGTGTGCTTACACTTGATACAGTTGTCGGCAACCACAAAAGTCATGGTCTGAACTCCGTTTTACTAACAGTTGGAATTTTCATGGGGGTCAGGCTAATCCGCGGGATTGTACCAGCTAGATCCATCGGCGGGGAGACTTTCTCGGATATTGGTAATTGATTTTCCCGATATGGCCGTGCAGGGGAGTGTGCTGAGGAGAAAGCGCCGGCCCTGATCTGTCTCAGGGCCGGCCTGACGGCATTACAGTAGTCCTTTCAGCTGATACAGCATATCCAGCGCCTGTCGTGGGGTCAGGTCGTCGGGGTGCAGCTTCTGCAGTGCTTCCAGCGCGGGGCTGGTGGCTGCGGCAAACAGTTCGCCCTGTGCGGGGGAGGGCGCCAGCGGCTGATTTACCGGTTGAGTGGGTGCCTTAACCTGTGCCTTGCCAGCGTCGCCTTCCAGCTGCGCCAGTTGCTGCTGTGCCAGCTGGATAACCGGCGCTGGAATGCCGGCGAGCTTGGCCACCTGCAGACCGTAGCTTTTGCTGGCTGGCCCCTCCTGAATATTGTGCAGGAAGACAATATTGTCGTGGTGCTCGGTAGCATCCAGGTGGACGTTGGCCACGGTGGGGTAATCTTCGGGCAGTTGGGTCAGCTCAAAATAGTGAGTGGCAAACAGGGTGAAGGCCCGAACCCGTTCCGCCAGCTGGATGGCACAGGCCCAGGCCAGCGAGAGTCCGTCAAAGGTACTGGTGCCGCGGCCAATCTCGTCCATCAGCACCAGGCTGCGATCGCTGGCGTTGTTGAGGATGTTGGCTGTTTCGGTCATCTCCACCATAAAGGTAGAGCGGCCGCCCGCCAGGTCATCGGATGAGCCGATGCGGGTAAAGATGCGATCCACCATGCCGATGGTGGCCTGTTCTGCGGGCACGTAGCTGCCAATATGGGCCAGCAGCGTCACCAGTGCGGTCTGCCGCATGTAGGTCGATTTACCGCCCATGTTGGGGCCGGTCACGATGAGCATACGACGCTGGCCGTTGAGCACCAGGCTGTTGGGCACAAACGGGTGGTCGGATACCTGTTCCACCACCGGGTGGCGCCCGGCGACGTAGTGAATTCCAGGTTCGGCGGTCAGCTCCGGTGGTGTGAAGTTGAGGTTGTCGGCGCGCTCGGCGAGGGTTGCCAGCACATCCAGCTCGGCTACGGCAGCGGCGGCAATCTGCAGTGGCAGCAGCTCCTCATTGAGTCGTTCAATGATCTCTTCGTAGAGACCCTTCTCCCGTGCCAGGGCGCGGCTTTTGGCTGACAGGGCTTTATCCTCGAACTCTTTCAGCTCCGGGGTGATAAAACGCTCGGCGTTCTTCAGTGTCTGGCGACGGATATAGTCCGCGGGTGCGCCGTCAGCCTGGCCGCGGCTGATTTCGATGAAGTAGCCATGGACCCGGTTGTAACCCACCTTGAGGGTGCTGATCCCGGTACGCTCCCGCTCACGGGTTTCCAGGTCGAGCAAAAACTGTCCGGCATTGGTGCTGATATTACGCAGCTCATCCAGCTCACTGTCGTACCCTTCGGCGATAACCCCGCCATCGCGAATCACCACCGGAGGGTTTTCAACAATGGCGCGATCCAGCAGCTCTTCAAGTTCGGGAAAGGTGCCGATCTCGGTGGCCAGGCTGCGCAGGTGGCCGGCATCGGCTTCCTGCAGCTGGCTCTGCAGCAACGGGTAGGCGCTGAGGGAGGCAAACAGACGTGACAGGTCCCGCGGCCGCGCCGAGCGCAATGCCACACGGCCAAGGATCCGCTCCAGGTCACCGATCTGGCGCAATGTGCCGCGCAGGGTTTCAAAGTGGTAGTTATGCAACAGTGCCCTAATGGATTGTTGGCGCAGCTTCAGGGTGCTCAGGTCGCGCAGCGGGCGGTTAAGCCAGCGCCGCAGCAGGCGTCCCCCCATGGCGGTAGCGCTGGTGTTGAGCACATCAAAGAGGGTGTTCTCGTCGCCGCCGGTCAGGTTGGTGTCCAGCTCCAGGTTGCGGCGGGTAGCAGCGTCCATCACGACCGCTTCTTCGCGGTTCTCACTCTGCAGCGAGTTGATGTGGGGCAGGGCGGTGCGCTGGGTCTCCTTGGCGTAGGAGAGAAGGCAGCCGGCAGCGGCCAGGGCGACAATCATGTGGTCACAGCCGAAACCGGCCAGATCCTGGGTGCCAAACTGCTGGGTCAGCAGTCGTTGGGCGGTTTCCAGCTCGAACTCCCAGGGCGCGCGCCGGCGCAGGCCACGGCGCTGCTCGGTAATCTCGCTGATGGCCAGGTCCTCGGGCACCAGCAATTCAGCGGGGCTGAGGCGCTGCAGTTCGCCTAATGCCGCCTCCAGCCCCTCGACCTCCAATACCTGAAAACGGCCGGCGCCGATATCGAGGCTGGCGATGCCGAACTGTTCCTCACGGACGCACAGCGCCACCAGCAGGTTGTCACGACTGGCATCCAGCAACGATTCGTCGCTGACCGTACCCGGCGTGACAATACGCATCACCTTGCGTTCCACAGGCCCCTTGCTGGTGGCGGGGTCGCCGATCTGCTCGCAGATGGCAACCGAGACGCCCTTGCGCACCAGTTTTGCGAGGTAGCCATCAGCCGCGTGGTAGGGGATACCCGCCATGGGAATGGGCTCGCCGTTGGACTTGCCGCGGGCGGTGAGGGTCACGTCCAGCAGCTCGGACGCCTTTTTGGCGTCGTCATAAAACAGCTCGTAGAAATCCCCCATACGGTAGAACACCAGCTCGTGGGGGTGCTCCGCCTTGATCTTCAAATATTGCTGCATCATGGGGGTGTGCGTGGATTCGGGCACACTGGACTGATTTACGCTGTTTGTCATCACTACTCTGTGGCTGCTGATAGATTGGGCTTTATTGGTCGACGCTCCCCGGCCTCTCCCTTAAATAGAAAGCCAGAAGACAGGCATGTACGGCTGTCGCCAGGAGGGGCTCGTCATTAATGGGTCGGGATTTTACAGGTATTGACGGTGGTGCTGTAACCACCTGGCCAGAGGCCGGTACTCACCCGGCGGTTGGATTGCGCCGGGCCGCATCCGGAGGAGCGGTGCTGTCAGAACCTGAACGGCCAGTCTACGTGTCTGGCAGGGATTAGGGAATTGCCCTGTGTGTCGTTACAACCCGGCCCGGTGGCCTGGCTAATCGTTGGCTGTGAGGGTGGCTCGAGGCTGTTGTTGGCTACTGCTTTTCCTGCCAGGGAATAAATATTCATAAATTGTGAGGTGTTTCAAAAAATACGAAAAATGCCGTTGCGGTTTGTCTGTGGGGGCGGGCCTCAAGGTGCGCCAGACATTGGCAGTTTCTGTCAAAAGTGGTCTCTATTGAAGATCGATTTTTGAAATTATGATTGAAAAATAGCCTTACTAATTACATGTGATTATAAGATTTCTCTTTTAAAATCAAATCGCTATAAAATAATCCATACATAATATGTGGGTAAAATCAAGACCACAAAGAAATTATGGTTATGTCGCCTGAATCCTCTTGTTAAACGGTCGGCTCCCGTTAAAATCAAATGAAATATTAGGGATTGCTGAACTTGCAGGGAATGTTATATCAGCTTGAGGGGAACCCTGTGATAGACCAATTTTCGGCGGGCGCGTCGGCTCTGTTGGAGGTCGTGACTCGTTCACGGCAGAACAAAAGCGCCCTGCATATTCGCTTCCGCGATGGCGGTGAGTTACTGATTTTGGGGAATAAAGACACTTATCTGCAGAAGGCGTGCAACGTCGCAGAGATGATGTCTGGATTCTATGACTATGCGGAGGCTGTCGAAATCGACAGCCGCTCGCCCATCCTGGCGGAGTTTGAAGGCAAGGGCCGTGCCCTGACTGAGTTGCTGTGGGTGCTGACATCAGCCTTGTTGGCTGCCCAGAAGGCCGAGATCTGTAAAAGAACCGACGTCTACCGTTTGAGCAGCTGGCCCAATCTCACCCGCTTGCCGCACAACTCGACCGCCTACTCCATCGCTGCGTTGTTAAGCCGGCAGCCACATTCGTGCCGGATCATCGCCAGCAAGCTGAAGATCAGCATTGAGGACGTCCACGACTTTTGTGCGCCGGCACTGAAGTGCGGGCACATAGAGCCGGTCAGTAAATCCGTTGAAGTGACCGCGGAGGAGCTGTTGCCAAAAGCCAGTTCCTCCTTCCTCTCCTCCGTGTTGTCGCGGTTACAGGGCTAACGATTGGGTGACATCGATGGAGCATAAAATCATCTTCGCCGGTACGGTGAGCGCTGGTAAAACCACGGCTATTTCCTCGATCAGTGATATCGAGGTCGTCGCTACCGAAGAGAAGGCAACCGACGAAACTGCGCAAAAAAAATCCCTGACTACCGTGGCCATGGATTACGGTGTGATGAAACTGGACGGGGGTGACCGGCTGCATCTCTATGGCACGCCGGGGCAGGAACGTTTCAGCTTTATGTGGGATATCCTCACTATGGGTGGGCTGGGCCTGGTTATCCTGATCGATAACAGCAGCGAATCTCCACTGGAGGACCTGCGCTTTTACTTTTCCGCGTTTAAGGACTTTATCCGCAAGAACCCGGTGGTGATAGGCATCACCCATATGGACGTCAGTCCTGCCCCCCGCTTGAGTGACTTCCATGATGTTATCAAGCAGCTATCCGGCTCAGGTGTCCCGATCATGGAGGTGGATGCGAGAGAACCTGCAGATGTGAAAAACCTGTTGCAGGCGCTCTTTGCCCTGATCCAGTTCAAGGCTGCATAGCATGGATAACAGCGGTGCCATATTGTCGCTGGCCGGCTTTGGCCTGTCGATGCTGGAGCGGGTAATACTGGCTGACGTTAACCTCACCATCACGGAGCCGGGGATAACCTGCCTCGCCGGGCCGGCAGGAACCGGCAAATCCACCTTGCTGCGTACCTTGGCCGGCTTCAATGCCAGCAATCCCAATATCCAGACCTGGGGCGAAGCGCGCTACTGTGGTGCCCCTCTGGGTGCCGGGGACAGTCCGGCCATGGTTATGCAGAGTGCCCGGCTGCTGACATCCAATATTCTGCAAAACGTTCTCTACGATTTGCCTGAGAAGGGCACCCTGGGGCTCGGCGACCAGCGTGATCTGGCCGTGCGCTTGCTCGAAGACGCCGGCCTGCAATCACTGGTGGACAAGCTGTATCGACCGGTTCAGGAGTTGGACTTCGCCGACAGCCGCTATCTCTCCATTGTGCGCATCTGTGCCAGTAATCCGCGCATGATTTGCCTGGATGAGCCGACCACTGGCCTGAGTGAAGGGGACTCGGAGCGCTTGCTGGAGTACATCCGTTGCCAGGGCAGCAAACGTGCTGTGCTGATTACGCTGCACAACCAGGCACAAATGATGGCCCTGGGTGGTAACACGGCATTGATGACCGGTGGTGTCCTTAAGGAGATGGTTCCCACTTCGCAATTCTTTGCCGCCCCTTCTACTGATGATGCCAGGACGTTTGTGCGCACCGGCTCCTGCCCGTCTCCGTCGCCGGGAAAAGTGCAGGAACACCCGGACGATGAGTTGCCGGATGAGGTGATAACACCTAAGCCTGCACCGGCCTGGAAGAGTGAAAGCTTTGGGCCGCGTGACTTTTTGTGGTTGCACAGGGGCCAGCTGGCGGGCACTCCGCGGCCGGGTGTCTTCCATGAAACCTCTTATGACCTGGCGGCATTGAAGCGCGTCGGCATTACCTGCTTGTTGAGTCTTACCGAGCTGCCGCCCAATGAGCCGGCCATAGAGACAGACCTGCTGGCTGAATTCGGTATTCGCCATGGCCAGTATCCGATACCGGATATGTGCGCACCCAGCGTGGATCTGGCCACCACTATCTGCAGCAAAATCGACGAGCTGATCTCCGCAGGTGAAGTGGTTGCCGTGCATTGTCGCGCCGGCCTGGGCCGGACCGGTACGGTTTTGACCGCCTACCTGATCTGGCAGGGCGTCGATGCGATCACGGCTTTGGAAACCGCCAGGAAGATCGAGCCGCGCTGGGTGCAATCCCGGGAGCAGGTCAATTTTCTGGAACAATTTTGTCAGCACGTACGAGGCGAAGAGTTAGAACATGCTTAACCGGATTTTTGGCGAAGGTGGGACTCAGGCAACTCCGGAAAAACGCGATAGCGAGTTACGGGAATTACTTGCTTCCTTTCTCACAGAGGGCACTTTTTCCGCGCCACTGGTGGCAACAGCCAGCGTCGTGGAAATCGACAGAATGACGACAGAGATCAAAGACGCACAAGTTGCCACCAACTAGCCTGAAGGCAAGTGTGTGGCTTTTGCGGTGTGCTGTGCAGGGCCGGTGGCCTGTTGCAGAGACCGCTGCGAGGTTCGGGCTTCAACGTCCGGATGTGCGCGATGCTGCCCGGAATCGGGGCAGACAGAATTGACCTGAAGGCAGGAATAAACCTCTGCTGACGGGGCGATAGCCAACTAAAAAATCAACTTGGAACAATATGAGGTAGCCATAAATGGGAACTTTAGATGATGCATTGGCAAAAGCAATTGCCGCCGTACCGGAATGTCTGGCGGCGGGCTATGTCGATGTAGGTAGCGGCATGTTGCTGGGGGTCAAAACTGTGGATTCCCACCCCAGCGAAGTTCTGGATCTGCTTGCCGCTGCGACCCACGATCTCTTCCAGGGGCCCAATGTATCCAGTATTGAGCAACTGTTTAAGCGGGCCCGGGGGCTGGTGGATGATGGTTATCACTACTTCAAGGAAGTGATTGTCAACTCCGAGAACCTGATTCACGTGTTTATCCGCAGCAAGAAGGATCCAGATCATGTGGTCTGTTTCGTTTGCCGTCTGTCTGCCAACCTGGGCATGGTGCTGACCAAGTCCCGCAGCCAGCTTCCGCTGCTGGAAAGCGCACTTTGATCGAGCGGCCACGGTCCCTGAAGGGACTGTGGCCTTATTGATATTCAGGAGAGAAAGTTTCGATGAGTATCGAATCCAACGCGTCGCAAATCCGTTCGGTACTGCGCGGTCTGAACGGATCGTCGGACGGGGAGATTGAGGCGTCCGTGGTGATCAGTACGGATGGTTTTCCACTGGCTTCGGCGCTGAATGACAACATCGATAGCGATCGCTATGCGGCAATGAGTGCATCACTACTTTCCCTCGCCAACCGTACGATCGAAGAGATCCACATTGGCAGGATGCGTCAGGTGATGGTGATCGGCACCGAGGGAATGATGCTGCTCAACTACGTCTCTTCGGAGGCTGTGTTGGCTATCGCGGCCAGACCCAAAGCCAATCTGGGCAAGATCCTGATAAACACCAAGAATTGTGTTGCCAGGCTGCAGCCATTCTTCAAGTGAGATCGGGGGTATTTTCGGGCAGGTATTGCAGGCCTGATAGTTAACCTGCTGATACTGTGACGGGGTGAGGCAAGGTGTTTCAGCCCGTCCTGCTACCGTCGCCGCTCGCACCATGCCCGGGTTACCGCAAGGTGTTTGGAGCAGGCGCCGCCCGGAAGGATTGCTGCCCCAAACCAAATTTCCTGCTCCAATGGCCTGGAGGCAGGCGATGTATGCCAAAGGTGTAGTCGGAAATGAAAGAGCTGGTATACGACGGTGAGGCGTATGACTGTCGGAAGGGGGAGACGGCGCTGCAGGTATTGTTGCGTCACGGAGTAGACGTAAACTACTCCTGCAAGAAAGGCGTTTGTAACGCCTGTATGTGCAAGGCAACCCAGCCCGCCGCTGCACTATTTACCGGTAGCCTGCCACAAGACTTGATTGATAGCGGGTATTTCCTGCCTTGCCGGACTACGCCGTATACAGGCTTGAGCTTCGGCCCGGTTCAGTCCGGCGAGACCACTGCCACCGCCGCAGTTACTGAAAAGACCCGGCAGGCACCGCTTGCCGGAGAGCAGGACATGGGCGATGAGCGTCCCTGGCCTTCACCTTGCGAGTCGTTGTGGCGGCGATTGCAGGCAGACGGCGATCTGTTAAAAGAAATCATCGACGATTTCTATGATGCGGTTTTCGAAGACGACATCATGGCGCCCTATTTTCAGAAGTTCACCAAGCAGCGCTCGAAAGAGAAGGTGTACAGTTTCTACAAGCAGTTGTTTAGCGGTGAAAAGTGCTACTTCGGAGATCGTCCCCGCAATGCCCATCACTGGATGGTGATTCCCAATGAGGTGTACGACCACCGCTTGCGCTTGTTGCTGGGCTTTATGCGCAAACACGGACTCTCTGAAGAAATGATCGCGTTATGGTTGCCCTATGAGGAGTACTACCGAACGGATATTGTCAAAACCTCACCGCGGGGCCGCAAGGTGGGTGATATCTATCAGCCTGCCGGAGGCTTCGATTACGAAATCCTGGATGAGGGCTCGGTCTGTGATTCGTGCGAAGAGTTTGTGGATAAGGGGACGCGGGTTATGTTCCACCTGCGTACCGGCCAGATATATTGCCCGGCTTGCCACGATAAGGCAGCGGTGGTTGAAGCCTGACGGTTGGGCCGATATGTCTGGAGTACTGGAGTAGCCTGAACTGCGCTGCTGCGGCCGCTCTGGCAACCGGGTCCTAGAAGTAGCGGATCACCCGGTTAATGGTTTTCAGCGTTAACAGCTGCAGCTTGGTAGAGTTGATCTGCGGGGTCGACATACAGGCCAGGTAGCCCTTGTCCTCAATGGGGAGCAGGCAAACACAGCCGCTGTCCGAGCGGACAAATATCTCTTTGACGTTGCGATAGTCCACTTCATTAATGACCTGTTCGCACAGCCGTTGCAATTCGGCGAAGTAGGCCCCGAACAGGTCGGGATCAGAAATATTTCCCCTGTGCGAGATGGCGAGGCCATCCTTGCTGGTCACCATGGAGACCAGAATTTCGGGGCAGGAGTCGTGCAGCTCTTTCAGTAAGTTTTCAATACCTTCCGACAAGGGATGCTCCAGGCGGGTAGTGAGTCAGGCAATCATTATTATGTGGAGAACTACGGCTTGGCAGTGTGATGGGTGCTGGATTTCAACATCAAAAACGGCACGTTGTTAGCTGCTGGTTGCTGCGGATTAAAGACACTGCACGCTGTCGTTGTTCACCACTCTCGTGTCAAAAGAGTTTAACGGATCAACTGTAGTGATTCCATGATAAAGCGCGGACTCGGATAGCTTTTTTAACGCATTGTGTGATCGCTGTGGTAGCCGTGAACAGCTGCGGCTGGGCAGTGCCGGTTCGGCGTGGTGTGCGAACACTTTACATCAGTATCGGCATCGGTATTGGCTGGATCAGGTGGATGGTCAGATTCGGGTCGGTGCGGTTTGCCTTCTTGCCCGGTAAGTCTCTGTCCACTACGCCTGGGTGAGTGATGGCTATTCAAGTCTGCAGGCTTATTTGCTGTTTGTGTATTGGTCGTGGGGGGAGCGGCCTGCATCACGGCGGTGGCAGTGGTCGCTGGGGCCGGGTGTGTTGATCCGCCGGCTCCCGGTCGTCATGATGCCGGCTTGTTCCTGAATCCTGGTTCGCGCATCATATCCACTGGCTTTGAGGTGACCTGCAGCATGACATTCGACACCCGAGATTTGGCCCGGCAACTGGGCGCAGAACTGCTTCAGCGGCACTGGCGTGTGGGCACGGCGGAGTCCTGTACCGGCGGTATGGTGGCGGCGGCTGTCACTGATATCGCCGGCAGCTCTGGCTGGTTTGACGAGGGGCTGGTCACCTACGCCAATAGCAGTAAAGAACGGCTGTTGCAGGTATCGGCGACTTTGCTCAGCCAGTATGGGGCGGTCAGCCAGCCGGTGGTGGAGGCCATGGTGGCGGGTGTTCTGGCGAGGGGGGCTGACCTGGCCCTGGCCACCAGCGGTGTTGCCGGCCCGGATGGCGGCACGGCCGACAAGCCGGTGGGTACCGTCTGGTTTGCCTGGGGGAGTACCCGTGGCATCCATTCCGAGGTGCAGTACTTCAGTGGTGATCGACAGGCGGTGCGTGATCAGGCCACAATTCATGCCTTGCAGGGAGCCTTGGAGCACCTGTCGAAATCTACTGTATAAAAAAATAGTACTGTTTTCTTGTACAGTAAAAATTTCTGTGCTTCAATGACTCCATCGTACATACAGCTCCGTCGGCGCGGCATCTGGACCAGCGTCGTACCAAGCCAACTAACCGTTTAAAAACCGATCAGACGAGACACGCGAGGTCAGCCATGGATCCGAATAAAGAAAAAGCTCTGCAGGCCGCACTGGGACAGATCGAACGTCAGTTCGGCAAAGGCACTGTGATGCGCATGGGCGACCGCGAGCGCGAACGTATCCCGGCGATCTCCACCGGCTCCCTGGGACTGGACGTCGCTCTGGGTATTGGTGGCCTGCCAAAAGGCCGTATCGTCGAGATCTACGGCCCGGAATCCTCCGGTAAAACCACTCTCACGCTGCAGGTGATTGCCGAGGCCCAGAAGGCGGGCGGTACCTGTGCCTTTATTGATGCCGAGCATGCCCTGGACCCGATTTACGCCGAAAAGCTCGGCGTCAATGTAGACGACCTGATTGTTTCCCAGCCGGATACCGGTGAACAGGCACTGGAAGTGGCCGATATGCTGGTGCGCTCCGGAGCCATTGATGTGCTGGTGGTGGACTCCGTGGCGGCACTGACTCCCAAGGCAGAAATTGAAGGCGAGATGGGTGACCATCACGTTGGTCTGCAGGCCCGCCTGATGTCACAGGCGTTGCGCAAGATCACCGGTAACATCAAGAACGCCAACTGTCTGGCGATCTTCATCAACCAGATCCGTATGAAGATCGGCGTTATGTTCGGCAACCCGGAAACCACCACCGGTGGTAATGCGCTGAAGTTCTACGCATCCGTGCGCCTGGATATCCGTCGTATCGGTTCGGTGAAGGACGGCGACGAGGTGACCGGCTCCGAGACCCGGGTCAAGGTGGTCAAGAACAAGGTGGCACCGCCCTTTACCCAGACCGAGTTCCAGATTCTCTATGGGCAGGGCATTAACCGTCTGGGCGAAGTAATTGATTACGGCGTAAAGCTGGGGCTGGTGGAAAAAGCCGGTGCCTGGTACAGCTATCAGGGTGACAAGATTGGCCAGGGTAAAAACAACGTGGTGAGATTCCTGCAGGAGAATCCCCAGATTGCCCAGGCCATTGAAGCGGGTATTCGTGCTGAATTGTTGCCACCGCCAACCTCCAAACAGGCCGCGGTAGCAGAAGCCGAAGAGGCCGAGGCCTGAGGTCCGGCGCGTAAGCGCAGAAACTCGTCAATTCTCACAGTTAGTGAATCTGCCCGCCGCTAAGGCGGGCAGGGTCTATCTTCCCCCGGAGGACTTCATATGACCACGGAAGCCCTCAATCCCGAACAGCTATCCCGACAGTTACGCTGGAATGCCATGGAGCTTTTGGCTCGGCGGGAGCACTCCCGGCTGGAGCTGGCGCGTAAGCTCCGGCAGCGCCATGCCGATTCTGATGGCCAGATCGAGGCGGTACTGGATCAGCTGGAAGCAGACAGCCTGCTCAGCGATACACGTTTCGCCGAGGCTTATACCAGCATGCGCCTGCGCAAGGGATTTGGTCCCGCCCGCATAGAGCAGGAGTTAAGGGAGCGGGGTGTGTCTGCAGAGCACATCCGCGATACGCTGGCGTCGGCCGATGTGGACTGGTTCGAACAGTCGAGGCTGGTGCTGAAGAAGAAATTCTCCCGTCCACCGACCGACGCCGCTGCCCGTGCAAAATGCGCTCGTTACCTGCAATACCGTGGCTTTGATTACGAGCAGGCGCGCTACGCCATTGAAGGCCTGGCGGGCTGAAGGCGGGGCCCTGCCGGCAGTAGTGCGTGAGTTACCCGGCCTCTGGATGGTTGGACCACTGCTTATTTGACATCGTGTTCAGATCAGCTCCTGGTCATCCAGGAAACTGTCTTCGGTTGGCTCGTTGAGTGAAGCCCGCAGTTTCTCGCGCAGCAGTAATTTCTCCTGCACTGGCAGCGGCAGTTCCGTAAACAGAATCAGGTTTTTCTGTATCAACAGCTGTATCAGGTCCTCAGTGACCCGGGCCAATTCCCGATCGGATACCTCCAGGGCGCCTCTGGCGTCGTCCCCGCTTTTTAATCCAAGAAACTGCATCACCTCTTTATTATCTGCTGGCAGAAACTCCTCCAGGCCGGAGGCTGGCTCTTTTAAAAGGGCAACGATTTCGGATTTGGCATTACGGATGATGTAGGGCACTGTGAATTCCGCTCCTGGTTAAGGCCGGGGCATTTTAGCTTAATATTCGTTTACAATGCGCACAGCCGTGGCACATAGTAGCCACTAAATGCCTGCTGCCAGCCCTTTATAATTCATGACTACGATAGAGCCCAAGGTAGAACAACCCGTTTTCGATCCTTTGCTGACTTGTTTGTTACAGGTGGCGCGGATTGAGCATCGTCCCTGTTCAGAGGCGTCGGCGACGGCGGGGCTGCCGCTGGTTGATGAAAGGCTCACGCCGGAGCTGTTTGTGCGGGCCGCAGCGCGGGTGGGTTTGAAGTCCAGGGTAGTGGCGAGGGATCTCTCGCAGGTAGGGCAGTTGCTGTGCCCTGCGGTACTGCTCTTGAAGGACAATGAAGCCAGGGTGCTGGTGGAAGTGGATGCAGCCAGCGGCAGTTTCACATTGCTGGATACTGAAACTGACGGTCAGCAGAGATACAGTCTGGAGCGATTGCAGGAACTCTACAGTGGCTACTGCATTCTGGTGCGCCCGGCATTTCGCTTTGACAAACGTACCGAGATGGTCCGCCCCCGACATCAGCAAGCTCACTGGTTCTGGGGCGCATTGGCGGGCTCATGGCGTATTTACCGTGATGTGCTCCTCGCGAGCCTGTTGATCAATCTGTTTGCCCTGGCCAATCCGCTGTTCGTCATGAACGTCTATGATCGGGTGGTACCCAATGACGCGCTGGAGACCCTTTGGGTTCTCGCCATTGGTGTCCTGATTGTCTACGGCTTTGACTGGTTGCTCAAAGTGCTGCGCTCATATTTCCTGGAGGTGGCGGGCAGAAAATCGGATGTCCTGTTGTCCGGCTTTATCTTCGAGAGGGTGTTGGGGGCCAGGCTAAGTGAAAAGCCGGAGTCTGTCGGTGCCTTTGCCAGCCAGTTGCGTGAGTTTGAGACGGTGCGCAACTTCATAACCTCGTCCGTAATTTCGGCCTTTGTCGACCTGCCCTTTACCTTACTGTTTTTGGTGGTGATTGCCTGGCTGGGCGGGGCTGTGGTGATTGCGCCACTGGTCGCCGGGGTGTTGATTGTGGGTGTTGCACTGTATCTGCAGGGGCCGTTACGACGGGCCGTAGAGCAAAGCTACCAGTCTTCTGCCCAGAAGAACGCGACGCTGGTGGAGACGCTGGCGAATCTCGAAACCGTAAAAATTCTTGGGGCGGAAGGCCGCTTGCAGCGCAACTGGGAGCGGGCAGTGGGGCACCTGGCCTTGTGGGGTCAGCGCTCCCGCATGATATCGGCCTCTTCCTCATCCGTTGCCGGGGTTGCGCAACAGGTTTGTTCGGTGGCAGTGGTGGTAATTGGTGTTTACCTGATTGCCGAGAGGGAGCTTACCATGGGTGCCTTGATTGCCTGCGTGATGCTGTCGTCACGCGCGTTGGCGCCGCTGGGACAGGTGGCTGGCCTGCTGCTGAGTTATCACCAGGCCCACACCGCCTATATGGGCTTGCAGGGGGTGGTGGATAAAGCCCAGGAGCGCGATGAAGAGTCGCCTTTTGTGCAGCGACCTTACCTCTCAGGCGCCATCCGTTTTGACAGTGTCTCTTTTGCCTATCCGGGGGAGGAGGCTGCAGCCCTGAAGGGTGTCTCTTTTCATATCGCTCCCGGTGAGCGGGTAGGCGTGATTGGCAGAATAGGCTCCGGCAAAAGTACCCTGCAGAAGTTGATGCTGGGATTGTATGCCCCGCAGGAGGGTGCGGTACTGGTAGACGGGGTGGATATAAAGCAGATCGACCCGGCTGACCTGCGCCGTAACATGGGCTGCGTCCCCCAGGATGTCGGCCTTTTTTATGGCTCTATCAAAGACAACATTGTGTTTGGGGCTCCGCATGTGGAAGACGATGAGATACTGCGTGCGGCGACCATCGCCGGTGTGACCGATTTTGCCAATGCCCATCCGGCAGGCTTTGATCGCTCAGTGGGGGAGCGCGGGCAGGCACTGTCCGGAGGTCAGCGTCAGAGCGTTGCCGTGGCCAGGGCCCTGTTAAATGATCCGCCCCTGTATCTGTTTGACGAGCCCAGCAGCGGTATGGATAACGCTTCCGAAATGCAGTTGAAAGAGAATCTGGCCAGGGTGACTGAGGGCAAGACCCTGGTAGTGGTTACCCACAAGACAGCGTTGCTGACGCTGGTGGATCGGTTACTGGTTCTGGATCGCGGCAAGCTGGTGGCGGATGGGCCACGGGAAAGCGTGCTGGAAGCGCTGAAGAAAGGGCAGTTGCGTGTTGCATAACCTGAAAAAAGCCTTGAAGAACGAATGGACGAAAGAGTCTCCCTGGCGTTCCTGGTTTGAGCCCCGGGCCAGAGCGGAGGTCGATGACGTCAGCTATATCTCCTCAGCGGCGGGCATGGTCCTGGAGCAGTCTCCCCGTGGCGGACAGCAACTGCTATGGGCAATCGCTGCGTTCTTTATTGTGATGCTGGTCTGGGCCGGGCTGGCCGAGATTGATGAGTTCACCCGTGGTGAGGGCAAGGTAATTCCTTCCCGGCACGTACAGGTTGTTCAGAACCTTGAGGGCGGGATTTTGGCGGAGCTCTATGTTCAGGAGGGCCAGCAGGTGAAGCAGGGGCAGCCATTGCTGCGTATAGATGATACCCAGTTCTCCTCCTCCCTGCGTGAAGCCGATGTTACCCTGGATCAGCTGCGGGCCAGGCTCGCCCGCCTTGAGGCAGAAGCTGGCGGGCAACCGTTCGTCACCACTGGGCTCCCGGACATTGATGCTGGGGTGCTGCAGGAAGAGCAGGCGCTCTACACAGCGCGCCAGCGGGAACTGGCCAGCCGCAATCAGGTATTGCAGGAGCAGGTGATTCAGAAGAATCAGGAGCTGTCCGAGCTGCAGGCCAAGCGTAATCAGGTGGCTCGCAGCCTGGAGCTGTTGCAGAAGGAGTTGGAAATGACCCGGCCGCTGGCCGAAGAGGGGGCCATTTCCAGGGTGGAGCTGTTGCGCCTGGAGCGGGAGGTGAACGACTTGCGTGGCAGTCTTGAGAGCACCGAATTGTCCATACCTCGAGCCCGTTCGGCGCTGGAAGAGGCACGCCAGAAGCTCAGCAATGCGGAGCTGCTGTTTCAGGCTGAGGCCCGCAAGGAGCAGAGTGACGTCAAGGCCGAGCTCGCGCGCCTGCTGGAGACCAGTGGTGCTCTGGAGGATCGGGTCAAGCGTACTTTGGTGACTTCGCCAGTAGCGGGCTCGGTCAAGCAGATGCTGTTGAAGACCATTGGTGGGGTCATTCAGCCGGGCATGGATATTGTGGAAATCGTGCCCACCGAGGACAAATTACTGGTGGAGGCCAGGGTGCGCCCGGCGGATATTGCCTTTTTGCACCCGGGCCAGAAAGCCATGGTTAAAGTCACGGCCTACGATTTCTCCATTCACGGTGGCCTGCAGGGCAGCGTGGTTCACATCAGCCCTGACACCATTCTGGATGAGCACGACGAGAGCTTCTATCTGGTACGCATCGAGACCGATCGCACCTTCCTTGGCAGTGAGGAGAGGCCATTGCCCATCATCGCCGGGATGACAGTCAGCGTCGATATCCTGACCGGCAAGAAAACGGTGCTGGATTACATTCTGAAACCCATCTTCAAGACCCGTCAGCTCGCCTTGCGAGAGCGTTGATTTGCGCGCCATTCTGGTGCGCCACCTTCGGGCCCCAATCCGGGGCATTCTGCCTTCCCCAAATTTTTCCTGTTTTGCCTTAGCCCCGTGGTTAAAGGGCTGCGAGCAATCTGGCGGATATTACTTTTTCTTGATCTATGCTAAAAAGTGCTTACAGACCTATATCTTGATAATTAAAAACTTTGTAGAATCTCCCGAAAATTGTGTGACTGAGATCACATTTAGGGGGTTTTAGGGTGAACAAGTTCTCAAAAGTGGCGATTTCAGCGAGCTTTATGCTGGCTGGCGTCTCGCAAAGCTATGGCTTGACCCTGCAGGAGGCCGTCGACACTACCCTGCAGACCAATCCGGAGGTGCTCGCTACCCGCAATGAGTACCTGTCCAGAAGTGCCGAAGTGAAACAGGCCAAGTCCGACTACCTGCCTACCGTGGAGCTGGGTGCAGGGCTGGGGCGCCAGTCGCTGGAAAGCCCGGGTACCGGTGGTGACGAGGTAACCCTCACACGTCAGGAGGCGTCCATTTCGGCCCGCCAGCTGCTGTTTGACGGCTTTGCTACTTCGTCCGAGATCGAGCGTCAGTCCGCTCGCAGCGACAGCGCCGCCTTCAAGGTGCAGGAAGCCGAGGAAAATACCAGCCTGCGGGTGGCTGAGGCCTACCTCAACCTGATGCGTTACAACGAGTTGTTAACGTTGGCTCGCGAAACCCTCTACGAACACCAGAATATTCACGACCAGATGGTGCTGCGCAATAAGTCCGGTGTTGGCAGCAAGGCAGACCTGGACCAGATCAGCGCGCGCCTGGCACTGGCCTACAGCAATACGATTGCGGCACAGAGCAATCTGCTGGACGCCCGCACCAATTTTTATCGTGTGACCGGCCTCTCGCCAAACCTGGATGAGCTGAGTATGCCGGGATCACCCTCAGCGTTGCCCTCGTCACTGGCGGCGGCAGAAGAGCTGGCGTTAAAGCAACACCCCACCCTGCAATCGGCAACTGCCGACGTGGAGTCCGCCGAGGCTCAGTACCGGGCCAGCGAAAGTAATTACTGGCCCCGCCTGCAACTGGAGGCAGACAAACGCTGGGATGAAAACATCGATGGTGTCGAGGGTGACCGCGACGACCTGATCGTGGCTGTGCGTCTTACTTACAACCTCTACAACGGTGGCGGTGATAAGGCCCGTCGTAGCCAGACCGCCCACTTGGCGGAACAGTCACGGGATGTGCGCAATAACACCCACCGGCAGGTAGTAGAAAGTCTCAGGCTTTCGTGGAGCGCCTACCAGACCATTACCGAGCAGATGAAGTACCTGCAGATGCACGTGGAGTCTGCACTCAATACCAAGGCTTCCTACAACAAGCAATTCGATATCGGTCGTAGAACCTTGCTGGATCTGCTTAACACCGAGAATGAGGTGGTTGATGCCAAGCGGGCCCTGGTTAATGCCAGGTTCGATCACCTCTTTTCCCAATACCGGATATTCAACTCCATGGGGCGGCTGTTGCAGGAGTTAGGGAACTCCGCCTCCTGATCTGATGTTAAGCCGCCTTTTGGCGGCTTTGGTGTTTTAAAAGACAAGTAACAACGGACGATAGTGTTATGGCAAATGGTGATGTGGTGAATTCTCAGGCTCAGGCAAACGGATCCGGGGTTGTGGCCCAGGTTCTTGCCGTCCAGGGCGACGTGATTCACACCGCAGCGGCTGGCAAGAGTGCAGGTCGCAGCCCCCGCGTGGGCGATACCATTGCTGTTGATGACGGCCTGCGGACTCTCGGTGCCAGTGCTATCGTTCTTGGCTTTAAAAACAACACTGTCGTCACCCTCGGACATGATCAGGATGTAACCCTTGATACCAGGTTCCTGAACCTGCTGGAGGCGATCCTCGAGCGTGAAAGTGCTGGTGGTGTGATCAGCTTTGATCGCATTGAAGAGGCTTTGGAAAGCGGCCTCACCCTGGATGAAATCCTGCCTGCCACAGCCGCGGGTGAGGGTAACAGTAACCGTGCTAACACTGGCGAATCGGGTGCGGCGGGCATCAGGGTCGCTTACAACGCTGACGCCACCACTCCCGACAGTGGCTTTGATTCCTTTAAAATTGATGGTTATGAGAGCATTCAGGGGCTGCGTGAATACCCGGCTGGAGAGCTACAAACTGCGGCTACCCTCCCCAATACACCATCTACTATAGGTGGGGATACCAGCGGTAGCGGAGCGGAAGATGGCGGGGCTATCACCGGTACGCTGACGGCCACCGATCCCGACGGGCTGACTGACGGCAGTTATTTCTCGGTCAGCGGTTCGGCCTCCAATGGTACGGTAACCATCGATCCGGAGTCCGGCGCCTGGAGCTATACCCCCAACCCGGACTTTCATGGTGCCGACGGCTTTATCGTCACCGTCACTGATGACAAAGGGCATACCACCACCCAGGAAATTGCCGTCACCGTCACCCCGGTTAATGACCCGGCAACGGTCAGCTCTGCCAATGTCATCCTGACAGAAACCGATGCTCCCTTGACCGCCAGTGGCACCCTCACCAGCGTCGATATCGATAACGACGATAACGCCTTTACCCCAGCTTCAGTTTCCGGCACCTACGGTGATTTCTCCATTGATGCCAATGGTAATTGGGCGTTTACCGCCCACAGCGCCTTTGATGAGCTAAATGTTGGCAGCAGCTACACTGAAACTTTCAATGTCACCAGCATTGACGGAACACCGACTACTGTCCAGATCACCATTCAGGGCACGAACGACGGTGTGACGCTCAGAAACGCTATTCCGCACCAGGAGCTGGACGAAGACTTCGCAAGCTACACCATTGACCTGAACGCAGCGTTTGGTGATATCGATGCAGTCTCAGGTGAACTGGTCTTCACTGTCACTGGCAACAGCAACATCAGCGTTTCCATTGATGCCAATGGTATCGCCACCATCTCCCCGGCGACCCCTGACTGGCATGGTAGTGAATTGCTCACCGCTACTGCGACCGATGCCGGGGGCCAAAGTGCCAGTCAATCCGTTATTTTTAACGTGTTACCGGTAGCTGATGCCGTTAACGATACTGTAGCCACTAACGAAGATGTGGCTGTTAATGTCGATGTGCTGGCAAACGATACGTTTAGCGATACGAACGCTGAAGTGACATCCGTGAGTCAGGGTAGTAATGGCAGCGTGGTTATTGAGGCCGATGGCACAGTGACCTACACTCCGAACGCCAACTACAGCGGCAGCGATAGTTTTACCTATACGGTAACTGCCGGTGGTGTAACCGAAACGGCCACGGTGACGGTCGATGTTGCTCCGATTGTTATTCCGCCGCCTCCGCCACCTCCTGTAAACCAGGCGCCGACGGTGGCGCTGAGCAATACCACCACGGTTGTGGCGGAAGACCTGGATACGAGCAGCAGCGTGAAAGTCGCGGATATCACCGTGAGCGACGATGCGTTGGGTACCAATATTCTGACGCTGACAGGCGCGGATGCCTCCAGATTCGAGATCGTCGATAACGGCGGCAACCTGGAACTGCACCTGAAAGCGGGAGAGGCGCTGGATCACGAAACCAATGCCACGCTGGACGTGGTGGTCAATGTTGATGATGCGACGGTGGGCAGTACGCCGGATGACTCGGCGGTGTTGTCAATCACCGTCACCGACGTCAACGATGCGCCGAGCGTGAG
>NZ_WVVW01000018.1 GCF_009857815.1 Pseudomaricurvus sp. HS19
CGCTGCGCTCGCGACGACGGGCGGGAATTTAGCTACTGAGGTCGGAGCTTCGCCTGATCATCACCGGCACCCTGTTTTACCTGAAAAACCATTAGCTAACTGCATAAAAGGCTTTCCCACCATGGACACCCGCTCCCTGCGCCTCTTCCTCAGCCTCTCCGACACCCTGCATTTCGGGCGATCCAGCGAAGAGCTGCACATCAGCCCCTCGGCCCTGAGCCGCAGCATCAAGCAGCTGGAAGAGAAGCTCGGTGTAGTTCTCTTTGAACGGGACAACCGCCGTGTGGCACTAACCCACGAAGGTAAGTTATTACAAACTTACGCCCGCGATACCCTGCAGGAGTGGGACGCCTTCCGCGAGTCACTCATGAACGATAGCCAGCAGCTGCGGGGGGAGATCAGCATCTACTGCTCGGTCACCGCCAGCTACTCCTTCCTCTACGACATCCTCAGTGACTTCCGCCGCCAGCACCCCGGTATCGAGCTCAAGATCCACACCGGCGACCCGGAGCCCGGCATCCACCGGGTGCTGAACGGCCAGGAGGACATCGCCATCGTCGCGCGGCCGGAACGACTGCCCGCCAACCTCGCCTTCCGCCGCATTACCGTCTCTCCACTACTGCTGATCGGCCCCGCCGAAGCGAGCGATAACTTACCGTACAACCCGCCAAACAAAGGCGCCGAGTGGGCCAACACCCCCATGATCCTGCCGGAAGACGGCCTCAGCCGGGATCGGGTTGATCAATGGTTCCGCAGCATGAACATCAAACCCCGCATCTACGCCCAGGTCACCGGCCACGAAGCCATGGTAAGCATGGTGAGCCTCGGCTTCGGCATCGGCGTCGTCCCCAAAATCGTCCTCGACAACAGCCCCCTGGCCGATCGGGTTCAGGTGCTCGACACTCCCGCCTCCATGGGCCATTACGACGTGGGGCTGTGTACGCTGAAGAAAAGGCTGAAGAGTCCGATTATTGAGGCGTTTTGGAATTGATTGGGGCAGGACGCTGGCGCTACAGGACGCGTTGCTACAGGGGTCAGGACGCTTCGCTACAGGAAAAGATCGCGCGGGGGACCGCGCTCCTACGAGGTCGGCGCGCTGCCGTAGGAGCCCGGTCCTCCGGGCGAGCCGTTAAACAACCTTGCCCTTCCCTTCCAATGACATACCCACAAAAGGATCGCGCGGGGGACCGCGCTCCTACGAGGTCGGCGCCCTACACCCTGTAGCGCCAGCGTCCTGTAGCGAAGCGTCCTCAAACCTGTAGCAAAGCGTCCTGCCCCAGCGGTGGTTATACCCCCCCATAAAAGGTAAAATCGCGCCCTTCGATCAGACAGCTGTTTTACTCCCCTATGAATATTCGTGATCTTCTCAGCGACAAGGTCCAGCAAGCCATGCTGGCCGCAGGTGTACCCGCCGAATACGGCCCGGCCGTGGCGCCGGCCAAGAAAGCCGGTTTTGGTGACTATCAGGCCAACGGCGCCATGGCGGCTGCCAAGGCCGTCAAGAGCAACCCCCGCGAACTGGCGCAGAAGATCCTCGACAACCTCGACCTGTCCGGCATTGCCGACAAGGTGGAGATCGCCGGGCCCGGTTTTATCAACATCCACCTGAGCCAGGCGTGGCTGTCAGAACAGGCCAACAACATCCTGCAGGATGAGCGCCTGGGCATTACCGCCGAAGCCGCCCCGCAAACCGTGGTGGTGGACTACTCCTCCCCCAACCTCGCCAAAGAGATGCACGTGGGCCACCTGCGCTCCACCATCATCGGCGATGCGCTGGTGCGCACCCTGGAGTTCCAGGGCCATAAGGTAGTCCGCCAGAACCACGTGGGCGACTGGGGCACCCAGTTCGGCATGCTGATCGCCGAGCTGGAAGAGCAGATGGACGACGGCGACGAAGCCGAGTTCGCCCTCAAGGATCTGGAAGTCTTCTACCAGCAGGCCAAGCGCCACTTCGATCACGACGAAGCCTTTGCCAACCGCGCCCGCGACTACGTGGTCAAACTGCAATCCGGCGACGAGCGTGTGCTGGCCCTGTGGGAGCAGTTCAAGAAAGTCTCCCTGCACCACAGTGAAGAGATTTACGAGCAGCTCAACGTCACCCTCACCACCGCCGACGTGCGCGGCGAAAGCGCCTACAACGACGACCTGGCCAAAGTGGTTGCCGAACTGCAGGAGCAGGGTCTGGCCGTGGAAGACCAGGGTGCACAGGTGGTGTTCCTGGAAGAGCTGGCCGATAAAGAGGGCAACCCCAGCCCCGTGATCGTGCAGAAGCAAGGCGGCGGATTCCTCTACGCCACCAGCGACCTGGCCGCACTCCGCTACCGCGCCAACGTGCTGCAGGCCGATCGCATCATGTACTTCATCGATGCGCGCCAGTCACTGCACATGAATCAGGTGTTCACGCTGGCCCGCAAGGCCGGCTTTGTGCCGGCGCAAATTAGCCTGGAACACCACCCCTTCGGCACCATGATGGGCGCCGACGGCAAACCCTTCAAAACCCGCAGCGGCGGTACCGTCAAACTGGCGGAACTGCTGGACGAGGCGGTGGATCGCGCCGCCGCCCTGATCGCCGAGAAAGAGCCGGAGCTGACCGAAGAAGAGAAAGTCGAAGTGGCGCAGAAGGTGGGCATCGGCGCGGTGAAATACGCCGACCTCTCCAAGACCCGCACCAACGACTACGTCTTCAGCTGGGCCAGCATGCTCAGCTTCGAAGGCAACACCGCACCCTATCTGCAATACGCCTACACCCGTATCCAGAGCATCTTCCGTCGCGCCCAGATCGAACCGGCACAACTGCCCGCCGCCATCACCGCGACGACTCCGGAAGAGACCGCCCTGATCCTCAAGCAGCTGCAATTCTCCGAAGTGCTGCAACAGGTCAGCCGCGAAGCCCTGCCACATGTACTCTGTACCTACCTGTACGACCTGGCCGCCCTGTTTATGCGCTTCTACGAAGCCTGCCCCATCCTCAAAGACGACGTCGACGCCGACACCCGCCAGAGCCGCATGGGCATTGCCCGCATAACCGCGCAGACCATGAAGACCGGACTGGGGTTGTTGGGTATTGAGACGATGGAGAAGATGTAGAAAAGCAAGGGCACTGCGCTTACAGGGTTCAGGACGCTTCGCTACAGGACGCTGGCGCTACAGGGAATGGGGCGTTTGACCGAGTAGGAGTCCGGTGGCCCAGACCAGTCTCTCTTCCAGGCGATCTTTTGTCGATAGGAGTCAAGGATGATTCATGAAAGTTTGGATGTGTGGAAGCGCAGCCGCAGTATGGCAATACAGGTTTACCGGGAGCTGTCCGGCTGCAGGGATTGGGGCTTTAAAGATCAGATAACCCGTTCTGTACTCTCGGTGCCAAGTAACATTGCAGAAGGCTACCAGCGAGGATCACTTAAGGATCGGAAGCGCTTTCTCGAGATAGCGAAAGGTTCGCTGGGAGAGTTCAAAACTCAGGCGGACATTGGGGCTGAAGTAGGTTTGATCCCCTTTGATGCCGGCCGAATGTGGATCGAGGAAAGTGAACAACTAAGTAAGATGCTGGGCATGTTAATTCAGAAGCTAAGGGATGCCCCTACCCCCTGAAGCGCAGCGCCCTAACCCCTGTAGCGAAGCGTCCTGTAGCGCAGCGTCCTCATAACCTGTAGCGAAGCGTCCTAAACCAAATGATCACCGACCCCCTCTTCTACCTCTGCGCCATCCCCGCCATCCTGATCTTCGGCATGGCCAAGGGCGGTTTTGGTGGCGGGATTTCGGTGGTGTCTGTACCGCTGATGGCCTTGGCGGTATCGCCGGTGCAGGCGGCAGCCATCCTGATGCCAATTCTGATAGCGATGGACATGGTGGCGCTGTGGAGTTTCCGCGGGCGCTGGAGCAAGCGTAACCTGATCTACACCCTGCCCGGTGCGGTTCTCGGGATTGTGGTCGGCGCTTTTACCTTCCGCTATCTGTCCGAAGACGCCATCCGCATTCTGATCGGCACCATCGCCGTGGTGTTCTGCCTCGACTACTGGTTCCGCCACAAAGCCACGCAAAAGCGTGAGCCGGATGCCATCCGCGGTACCTTCTGGGGTGGGCTGGCAGGCTTTACCAGTTTCGGCATTCACTCCGGCGGGCCGCCCATCAGTGTTTTCTACCTGCCACAGCAGATGGAAAAGACCTTGCTGATGGGCACCTTCGCGGTGTTCTTCACCGTGGTTAACCTCACCAAGCTGATCCCCTACGCCTGGCTGGGACAGTTCGACAGCACCAACCTCACCACCTCACTGGTATTGATTCCGCTGGCACCAATTGGGGTAAGACTGGGCTACTTCATGCTGCACAGGGTTAACGAGACCTGGATCTACCGGTTCTGTTATTTCTTCCTGTTTGTGGTTGGGCTGAAGTTGTTGTGGGATGGGATTTTCTAGGGACTAGGGACTAGGGACTAGGGACTAGGGACTAGGGACTAGGGACTAGGGACTAGGGACTAGGGACTAGGGACTAGGGACTAGGGACTAGGGACTAGGGACTAGGGACTAGGGACTAGGGACTAGGGACTAGGGACTAGGGACTAGGGACTAGGGACTAGGGACTAGGGACTAGGGACTAGGGACTAGGGACTAGGGACTAGGGACTAGGGACTAGGGACTAGGGACTAGGGACTAGGGACTAGGGACTAGGGACTAGGGACTAGGGACTAGGGACTAGGGACTAGGGACTAGGGACTAGGGACTAGGGACTAGGGACTAGGGACTAGGGACTAGGGACTAGGGACTAGGGACTAGGGACTAGGGACTAGGGACTAGGGACTAGGGACTAGGGACTAGGGACTAGGGACTAGGGACTAGGGACTAGGGACTAGGGACTAGGGACTAGGGACTAGGGACTAGGGACTAGGGACTAGGGACTAGGGACTAGGGACTAGGGACTAGGGACTAGGGACTAGGGACTAGGGACTAGGGACTAGGGACTAGGGACTAGGGACTAGGGACTAGGGACTAGGGACTACAGACTAGGGACTAGGGACTAGGGACTAGGGACTAGGGACTAGGGACTAGGGACTAGGGACTAGGGACTAGGGACTAGGGACTACAGGATTATGTCCGTTGTTTTCGCTTTTCCTAGTACCTGGTAGCGAAGCGGCCCCAGATCCTAGAGCCTTTAACCTGGTAGCGAAGCGCCCCTAAATTCCCTTTATATATTTCCGACCAATCAAACACAGCACATAAACCGCCAGCCCCAGCCCTACTCCCACCGCGTCCATGGCGAAGTCGGCCCAATCAAACGTGCGCCGTGGCAGCAACCAATCCTGCCCCACTTCGATTGCCGCGCCCAGTACAACCATAGAAACAATCACCAACCAACCCAACCGACGCGGAACAGCCAGCAACGACAGCAGCGTGAGAACACCAAAGCCAACAGCGTGCGTCCACTTATCGAAATCATGGGTGTACTGGGGAATGGGGTCCGGGCGAAAGCCGGCCCACAAAATAACGATCAATGCCGCCAGAGCCAGCCAGCGCCAGAAAACAGTGGGGATCATTATTACCTCGGTGGTGTCAGGTAGAGCGGTTCAAGTGTGCCGCCCTGCCCCTTCGGGAACAAGCGAAAATCAGGGTTATGAGCACCAGGCCCTCAGGACCGTGCAACTGGATTCCCGCCTGCGCGGGAATGACAGAGTGAGGGCACTAGATTCCCGCCTGCACGGGAATGACAGAGTGAGGGCACTGGATTCCCGCCTGCGCGGGAATGACAGTGAGCTTTAGATTCCTGTGCACCAGGTGAATCCAGCTTGGCAACAAGAGAGAGCAGCCCTCCGTGGGTCGACAAGAGCCACAGACCTCCCACCTTGTCATCCCCGCGTAGGCGGGGATCCATTGATCAAGCATGGATAACTTACAGTCAACTGGATTCCCGCCTTCACGGGAATGACAGAGTGAGGGATGGGATTCCCGCCCACCCCAGAGTGCCCTCTCTTGCAGCTACACTGCAATTCACCTTGTGCACGGGAATGACAGAACTGGATCACCCCTGTAGCGAGGCGTCCTAGACCCTAGAAGCGAAGCGTCCTGTAGCGAAGCGTCCTAGACCCTAGAAGCGAAGCGTCCTAGCCCCTAATAAACATCCTTCCCCACAAACCCCTTAAACACGGTCTTGGCAATGATCTTCAGGTCCCACCACACCGACCAGTGGTGTATGTAGTGCAGGTCGTGCTCGATACGCTTTTCCATCTTCTCCAGCGTATCGGTCTCACCGCGCCAACCGTTGATCTGGGCCCAGCCGGTGATACCGGGTTTGATCTTGTGGCGACGCATGTAGCTCTTGATCTGCTTGCGGAACTCTTCGTTGTGGGCCACAGCGTGGGGGCGGGGGCCGACAATGGACATGCTGCCCTGCAGCACGTTGATAAACTGTGGCAGCTCATCCAGTGAGGTCTTGCGCAGGAAAGCGCCAATGCAGGTGATGCGCGGATCGTTACGGGTAGCCTGCTTGAAATCCGTACCATTTTCCATGACCCGCATGGAACGAAACTTCCAGACATTGATAGGCTTGCCATCCATGCCGTAACGCTTCTGCTTAAAGATCACGGGGCCCGGCGAGGTCAGCTTCACCGCCAGCGAGATCAACAACAGGATCGGCGAGATCAGAGTCAGGATAATCGTCGCAATCACAATGTCTTCCAGGCGCTTGACCCAACCATTCAGGCCGCGCATCGGCTCACCGATCAGACCATAAGCAGGAATACCATTGAGGTTGATACTGCGCGCATGCAATAGCTCGAACACAAACAGGTCTGGCACCACGTAAACCGCGGCCGTGGAGTTGGACAGCCGATCCAGAAGCTCCTGAATACGAGCTTCAGCACGCATGGGCAACGCGATATAGACGCTGTCCAGAGCACCCAGCTCCGCCAACTCCACCAGTTGATCAAAATTGCCTACGGTGTCGCAAGCCACTGCCGGATGATCATTTTTTGCGCGACGGCAATCGCCGGTAATTGGACGTGCTGCCTGTCGATCATCAAAAAATCCGTAGATTTTATAGCCTGTCCAGGTGGCATGGGTCAGGCGTGCTGCCACCTGCTCTGCCAATGCACCGGTGCCAACAATGGCGGCAGTGCGGGTATTGAAACCGTTGCGGCGCATGCCACGCAGTCCGAGACGCGCCACCACACGCCACAGCAACATCGCGGTCAGCGCCAGTGCAAACCACTGGGCGTAGAGCGGCCAGACAAACAACGAATCCACACCGCTGAAAAATTGACCAACCACAAAGATGCCGGCAAAACCAATGGTCCAGCACACGAACACCTGCCGCGCCTCGGCCCACAGGGTTTCAGAACGCCAGGAACGGTAAATCTCGGTAAAATCCGCCAGCAGTTGATGCAGCAAACCGGCGATCAGCCCGACCAACCAATAGTCACTGCTCAGCGCAACGCCGTTGAGATGCAGAATAAGCCCGATCGTAAGAATGATCAGAGTGGAGTCAACCACGCGGGCAAGAAATGCGAATTGAGAAGCGTAGGGTTTAATAAACCCGTTACCTGCAGGCATCAAAAAATCCTTCTTAAGCGCCGGAGTCGAGAGTCGCCCGTGCTGCAGTACAAGATAAAAGTTATGCAATGCCCCCAAGGCAGCAGCGCTCCGTCGCACCGCCCCCAATCCTTGATGGCACAATATTCATTTTAAAAAGTGAGTCACAAGTTAACAACCGTTTTGTGCGTTAAGTCTCGAAAATAATGCAAAATTTCGACACAGACGTGGTTGATTTTTAGCCTTTTATTCCTGCCGCGACGGAATTAAAAAATAGACTTGCACGTCGGTTATAACGCGCAGGTTTTGCGTACCCTGCCGGACACCTTCTCCGGGGCTGCCATCAGGCACACCGCTTTCTGCATACCGTATTTTTCGGCCACAGACAGGAGGCGCATTTCAGCCCCTCTCGATTGCAATCCTCTGGCAAACACTTGCAAAGCCTGCTGTCTCGAGGCCATACCCAGACTCGACCAGCGGCTGAGTGCCGTATTTGAAAGCGTCAATAAGACCTGGGGTTCGTTCGGCCCCAGGGCAAACGCATTTGCAAAAGCCTGATCAAACTCATCATCAAACTCACCGAGCTGCGACTTCAGCAGCGCCAGATCCGACCAGCCGTCGGGCCAATAGGGGCGCTGGCCAGTCAATTGGCGTAGATAATCCAGCCCTTGCTGCCCTGTGCTCGCAGACGTTTCGGCACCGACACCGTCACTGACCGAGAAAAACCAACTGGAGAGACGCCCAAGGCCCCGCAGGTAGTCCGGATGAGACGGCGAATAGCCCAGTGCCTTCTTCAGGTTCGACTCCGCCGCCCGCCACTGCAAATCGGTGACCGGCGCGCCCTGAAACCAACGGCGCTCCTGCCGCACAGCCTGATGCGCCGTGATATCCCCCAACATGGCGGATACCGAGGAGATTGCCAGCACCGCCAGAGTCGCAACCAGCAACAATGGCGCCCAGCGGCCGACTAATTTTTGCATTCGTTTACCTGACTCGAATCATTGTTTGTTGATTGCCTGATCTTGCGCAGGCCAGGCAATAAAAGATCGCCCGCGGGAGCGGGCTCCTACGTGAATTGCGCAGCTACGATTTGCATGGGGTTGTCGCGCACCAGGCGCATGGCTTCCGCCTCGCCGATCACCTTTGCCGCTGCCGCAACGCCTGCACTCATGCTCACCGGCCGGCGCTCCACATGGTGCGCGTCCGATGCCAGCACCGTCACCACACCCTTCTCCAGCAATTGCCAGGCACGCTCCTGCGCTCCCTCACCAAACTGGCCCGCAACCGAACCAGCCGTCACCTGAAACAGGCAACCCAGATCAATCAACGGCTGCAGCTTATCGATACTGCGCATCACATCCTTATTGCGCTCCGGATGCGCAATCATCGGCAACACATTCTGCTTTAACAGCCACGCCACAATCTTGTCGGTACCCGGCAGGATGTGGCTGTGTGGCATCTCCAGCAGCATTACCTGCTTCCCCTGCCAACTGCCTAAAAACGGAATCTGTCCCGCCGGCAGCATCGACAGAATCTCCGGCCCAATCCGCACCTCGGCGGCAAAACCCAACTGCAACGGAATCTCCGCATTGGCCAGCGCCTTCCGGAACGCCTGCGTATGCGCCTTAATCCCCGCCAGCGAATTCTCCCAACGGCCATGATGAATGTGCGGCGTCACTACCGAATGCGTCACCCCATCCGCCACCGCCTGACGCGCAAGGGCCAACGCAGCGTCCAGGTCTTTGGGGCCGTCGTCGATGGTGGGGAGGAGATGGGAGTGGAGGTCGTACATAAAGTCAGGTTCTAGGTTCTAGGTTCTAGGTTAGTTTGGCATGGTGTCTTATTAACGACGCCAGCATTCTGCTCAATTGTGAGCTTTCGTTTAGCCAAGCAATTCCCAGCTCGCGAGGTATCAACCCAATTGCCATACCGATATCAGCCTGGGTTTTGAACTCTCCGAGAGATCCTTTTGCAATCTCCAGAAACCGCCTGCGCTCCTTTACACTTTCTCTTTCATATCCCTCAGCAATATTGCTGGGTACAGAAAGTGCAGACCGGGTAATTTGATCCTTAAAACCAAATTCCCGACAACCTTCCAATGTTTTGTATACCGAGATCACCAGCAGACGACTCCGCTGCCAGACCTCCAGGTCTTCGTATAGCATCCATGCCTCCTTGCACTATTACCTTCCGTGGCTCCTAGCTCCTAGCTCCTAGCTCCTAGCTCCTAGCTCCTGGTAGCGTAGCGCCCTATCTACTCAGCCGAATACCCATAATTAAAATAATACCCCGAATACTCCGCCCCATAATCCTTGGCCTTATTCAGGTCGACTTTGTTCAACACCACGCCGGTGATGGGGGCGCCTACGTCGCGGAGGCGTTTGATACCTTTGGCGGCGAGGGAGGCCGCGGTGTCGTCGGATTTGACGACGTAAACCAGGGCGTCGGCGTAGGTGGAGAGCACCAGTGCGTCACTCACGGCGTGGGTAGGAGCCGAGTCGATGATGATGCGGTCGTAGCGCTCGCTCAATTTGCTCAGCACCAGGCCGAAGCGCTTGGAGGCCAGCAGTTCCAATGGATTGGAGGGCACCATGCCGGAAGTCATGACATCGACGGTGGTGTCACCCAGCTTGTGCACACAATCCTTGAAGTCGGCGGTGCCGGCGACCAGGTTGGAGAGGCCAGGCGCCGTGCGGGAGAGGCCGATGGTTTTCGCCAGTGTCGGGCGGCGCATGTCGGCGTCGATCAGCAGCACCTTCTCCATTTGCCCCACCGCTTCCGCCAGGTTCAGCGACACGGTGGATTTACCCTCGTTGGGTACGGAGGAGGTAATCACCGTAATCTTGTGCGGTGTATCCAGGTTGGAGAGCATCAGGCCGGTGCGAATGGTGCGAATCGCCTCGGCAAAGTTGTTGTGATTGTCAGAGAGAAAGCCCTCAAACGCCGCTTCGCTGCGGTTCTCTTTAATAAACGGCAGGAAGCCCAGCATCGGCGCGTGCAGTTTCTCTTCCACATCGTCCGGGGTACGCACGGTGTTATTGAGCGCGTCCTTGAGGAAGGCCAACATCACACCCAACATGCCACTGGCCACCATGGCCAACAGAACAATCAGGGCTTTTTTCGGTTTCACCGGTTTGCGCGGTGACACAGCCGGGTCGATCACCCGTGCGTGTGCTGCCTGCAGGCCGCCGGCCTCGTCGGTCTCCTTGGAGCGCTTGAGGAACATGTCGTACAGGTGACGGTTGGTTTGCACCTCACGTTCCAGCTCGATCAGCTTGAACTCCTTGCGGTTCACCCCCTGCACCCGGCGCTTGGTGTCCGCCAGCTGCTGCTCCAGGGTCTCTTCGGTCTGGCGAGCCAGGCGGTAATCAGCGGCGATACCTTCACCCACACGCATCACCTGACGACGCAGCTCTTCCAGGGATTGGGTAACCTCGGAGTTGGCAGCGATCATTTTCGGGTGTTTGGGGCCGTAACGTTTGCTCAGCTCAGCCACTTTCAGCGACGCAGCCGCCTGGGCTTCCTTCAGCTTCTGTACCAGCGGGTGACGCAGTACGCTGGAGAGCCCCATCAACTGCTCGGCAGTGGGATTGGTGCCGTAATCCTGCACCTGACGATAGATAGTCTCTGCCTCAGAACGGGCACGGCGCGCGTCCACATAGCGCTGGGTCAGCTGCGCCAGCTCTTCCGCATCCAGGGTTTGCACACCCTGCACGTCCACCAGCTGCTGCTCTTCGCGGTAGGCCTGCAGGCGGTCTTCCGACGCCTGCAACGTGGCCCGCAGGTCACCCAGGCGATCCCCCAGCCAATCGGCGGCCTTGCGGGTTACGTTGAGCTTGGCTTCCAGGTGGCTCTCGATGTACACCTCGGCCAGGGTATTGGCGATCTCTGCGGCCAGCTTGGGATCGGTGGATTCATAGTGAATCTTCACCAGCTGGGTATTACGCACCGGCGCGATACTCAATCCCTCATTAAACTTATCCACCACCACATCGAACAACTCCTGTTCGGTAGGTGGCTCCAGATCGGTATCGAACGGGATAAGCGCACGCCAGTCAAAACCCTGCTCCTGCTGGCGAGGGTCAAACAGCGGATGGATGTCCAGGTTCAGGCGACGAATCACCCGTTCAGCCAGATCGCGGGACTTGAGGATCTCGAACTGGGTCAGAAAGTACTCTTTGTTGCTGGTATTGAGGCCGTATACGTCCTCAATCGACAGCACCTTGGCTTCCTGGTTTTCGATCAGCACCGTATTGGTGGCCTGATACACCGGCGTCATGGAAAACACCACCAACGCCGTCAACAGAGTCACCACCACTGACAAACCAGCAATGTTCCACTTCTGCTGCATCAACACACGCCAGTAATGGCGCAGGTCGATGATTTCTTCCTGAAATTCTGGTCGCTCAGCGGCAGCAATGTCTTTCATACAAACTCTTCGAGTAAAAAATGGTTCTAGGTTCTAGGTTCTAGGTTCTAGGTTCTAGGTTCTAGGTTCTAGGTTCTAGGTTCTAGGTTCTAGGTTCTAGGTTCTAGGTTCTAGGTTCTAGGTTCTAGGTTCTAGGTTCTAGGTTCTAGGTTCTAGGTTCTAGGTTCTAGGTTCTAGGTTCTAGGTTCTAGGTTCTAGGTTCTAGGTTCTAGGTTCTAGGTTCTAGGTTCTAGGTTCTAGGTTCTAGGTTCTAGGTTCTAGGTTCTAGGTTCTAGGTTCTAGGTTCTAGGTTCTAGGTTCTAGGTTCTAGGTTCTAGGTTCTAGGTTCTAGGTTCTAGGTTCTAGGTTCTAGGTTCTAGGTTCTAGGTTCTAGGTTCTAGGTTCTAGGTTCTAGGTTCTAGGTTCTAGGTTCTAGGTTCTAGGTTCTAGGTTCTAGGTTCTAGGTTCTAGGTTCTAGGTTCTAGGTTCTAGGTTCTAGGTTCTAGGTTCTAGGTTCTAGGTTCTAGGTTCTAGGTTCTAGGTTCTAGGTTCTAGGTTCTAGGTTCTAGGTTCTAGGTTCTAGGTTCTAGGTTCTAGGTTCTAGGTTCTAGGTTCTAGGTTCTAGGTTCTAGGTTCTAGGTTCTAGGTTCTAGGTTCTAGGTTCTAGGTTCTAGGTTCTAGGTTCTAGGTTCTAGGTTCTAGGTTCTAGGTTCTAGGTTCTACAGCATTATGTGCTTTGCTTTTCCTAGTACCTAGCAGCGAAGCGCCCTAGTTCCTAAATCCTTTGACCTAGAAGCGCAGCGCCCTAGCCCCTAGTCCCTGCCCTTTAGAAAAAGCTCTGTTCAACAGTAATAATGTCACCCGGCTTCACTGGCGTGTTCAACTCCACCCGTACCGGGGTCTGGTCGGCGGTATTATCCGAGATAATAAATATGTTCTTCTTGGCAGCGCGCTCGGTGAAGCCTTCCGCCAGGGAGACCGCCTTGCGCACGGTCAGGCCGGGCTGGAAGGGGAAGCCGCCGGGCTTTTCCACTTCGCCGTTGATAAAGAACTGACGGTATTTGACGATGGTGATGGAGACGCGGGGGTCGATCAGGTAGTCACCCAGCAAGCCCTTGGTGATCTTGTGCTGCAGCTCGCCTACGGTCAGGCCTTTCAGCTTCAGCTCCCCCAGGAACGGGTACGACAGGGTACCGGCATCGCTGAGCTGCACCTCGTCAAAACTCAGGTCCGACTCACCGAACACATGGATGCCAATCACATCGCCGGAGCCCAGGGTGTACTCGGAAAAACCGCCCTGTGCCAGCACCGGCAGCGACACCCCGGCCAGAGTGGTCAGCAGCAGTAACATGGAAACGCGCAACAGTTTCATCACCAAATCTCTATCGTCCAAACACAACGACGGGCTGAATCAACAGCCCGTTAAAAAAACCTTGATTCGAGTCGCGAGTAGCGAGAAACGAGTCAAAAGCCCTGGAAAAGCAGGACAAATCATTCATCGTCCTTTTACTTCCCTCTCGCTACTCGCAACTCGCTCCTCGTTACTTACTACTACTCGCCACCCGCTACTAAACAGCCTTACAGGCTGATAGTAGCGTGCAGGGCAACCTGCTCGCGGTCATACTCGAACTGACCGAAGTTGGAGTCTTTATTGGTCTCGGTAATGGAGAGGCCCAGGTCCAGCCAACGACGCATGGAGTAATCTACACGCAGGCCGTAGGTGGTGGTTTCGTCCTCACGACCGGAAGCATCACCCTCGTAGGTGGAATCGTCGAAGCTGTAGAACAGGGTGGAGGTGAAACGATCGGTCCAGCCGTGCTGCCAGTTCACGCCGTAGGTTTTGGCGTCGATGAAGTTACCGGCACCGTCGGTTTCACGGTCTTCACGGGCAGTGTTCACAGAGAGCGCAGAGTACTCTTTGGGCTGCCAGGTCACGCCCACTTCCCAGCTTGCGCCAGAGAAATCATCACGGTCAGCATCGTCGAAGTTTTTCTTGCCCTGACCCACTTTCACGCTACCGGTGGTTTTGCCAGTGGCTTCCCAGGTCACACCCACAAAATACTTGGTGGAGGTGTTGTCCAGGGTGTCGTAGCTGCCGGTAACTTCAGCAGGGTCATAAACGTAGTCGTTATCGGCCTGACGCACCTCGGCCAGCAGGTCGGTCTTGCCGCCTACGCGCCAGAAGAAGGTTCCGGAAGCTTTCAGGGCATCGCGGTCACGGCCACGGGTCAGGTCGCGGTGATTGGTGTACTGCTTCTCGTAGCTGCCCACAGCCAGCTCCAGACGGCCTTTGGAGGTCTCGCTGCCGTAGGTGTACTTACCGTCTACAGCCACTTCATCGTAAGTATCGGGCTCTTCAATCGCGCCGGCGGCAGCACCCTGGGTGAAGCCGGTACCGCGGTCTTCGTGGCCATCGAAGTAAGAAGCGGTCAGGTCAAACTGGTTGCGGTGGTTCAGCTCCCAGCTCACGCCAGCTTCAACGCGGTTGTCGGAGTAATTGTCGTCGCTGCTGGCTTCGTACAGGCCAGAGCTGTGCTCATACAGCGCGGACAGCTCAACCGTATCCAGGTCGGCGGTGGCCTCAACCGAAGGCGTCAGCACGGTTACCCAGGACTCCTGCTCATCGGTTGGCTGGGAAAAGATGTTGTCGTCGTAACGCTGCTCCAGCGCCAATGTTGGCACGATCTCAAATACGCCAGCTTTTACCGGTGCAGGGTCCAGAGCCATGGCACCAGACGCAGAGGCAGAGACCGCCACCGCCAGCAGAGAACGGGCGAAAACCGATTTAGACATGTATTACTCCTAATGGAAGATGTATCCCTGATATAGAATTCTTGAGATTCATAACTGGATGGCATTAAACCCCTGCCCCCAAATAACCAGTTACGAAAGCGTGACATTCTAGGAAAGAATGTGCGGCACGTCACGATAGTTTCATGAACTTTTTACAAGAAATTTGATTTGCCCGCGAGGCGTGTACGTTTTTTAAACAGGCTTAGAAGTGAAATGCGGCTTTAGCGAAGAATCTAAAACCAAATGTTTGGGTCAGAAGAAAATCTATACAGACCTGAACAGCGGGAGGGTTGGCCAGTGAGCTCCGCCCACGGTTAAACCTGACTGGCCACACCAATCACTTAGAATCGTTTGGTAAACACTGCGAAAGTCTGTTGTGTATTGCATATCCTGGTCGACCAGAGCTGTCAGGTCGGGATGCTCGCCAATATGTCCACCGCGTACCGCACCGCCCATTACAAAATGGGTTGCGGCCGTACCATGATCTGACCCACCGGAGCCATTCTGCGCGGCCCTGCGACCGAACTCTGAGTAAGTCATGATCGCCACGCGGTCCCACAGGCCGGCTATTTGTAACTCGCGGGAGAACGCAGCCAAACCCTCCGCCAGATCTTTCAGTAACCGTGCGTGGGTTGTCTTTTGGTTGCGATGGGTGTCAAAACTGCCCAACGCCACTTTAATAACAGGTATGCCCAGCTCCAACTTCAGCAATCTTGCGACGTCTGCCAGGTGCTTACCAAACGGTGAAGCAGGGAACTCTACCGCCAAGGGAGGGGCACGCTTAACGGCAGGCACCAGCAGCTCAGCCCCCGCAAATAAGGTGTTTTGTTGGCTGGCGACATAGCTGAGGGCATCGTTGGCCTGTGCCGCTTCTACGGCGTCGACTTTAGCCGCATGGGCTACAAACTGCGCGAGGCTGTTTATCTTCAAATACCGCGATTGCTCTCCCATCACCGGGGCCGCATTGCGCCCAAACACCACCGCATCGACCGGCTGAGCAGACTTTATCGGGGAGATGCCCGACAACCAGCCTTCGTTGAGGTACTTATCAGCAGCAGAGGCGGTGTCCCAAATATCAATACTGCGAAAATGCGAGCGATTTGGCTGCGGATAACCCACCCCGTGAATCAAGGCCATATGGCCTGACTGCCACACCGGCAAAAGCGCCTCCAGGGACTGGTGCACCGCAAATTGCTCATCCAGCTGAATCCGCTCTTCGGCTTGCAGGGCCAGCTGCGGACGCAACACTTGGTAGGCATCCAACTGCCCTAGCGGAACCACCGTATTCAAACTGTCGTTGCCGCCGTTTAGCTCCACCAGTACCAGCACAGGCAATTTGCGCTTCGCTCGGGCATAGGCCGCCCACGGGGCCAAACCGGCCAACACGCCAACCGAAGCTATTTGCAATAGGGTGCGCCGTCGCATCAAGTGCCCTTACTTCAACTGCCAGACCGGGTCTGTTAAAACCACAGATAACTGCTCCATGCAGGGAGCACTTCTATCCACCTCTATCAGATCTGGCAGGGCCGCAAATCGGGCTGGACCATCCCCTTCACACAAAAACGCCAACTCCTCCGGGGTAGCCTCCTGCTCAAGCCCACGCAATAACCTATCTGCGAAGTTCACCCGCAGCATCATTCTACTGGAGTCAATCCAATCCTTACCTCCCGGCCATCCTCTGACATTGGGCGGGTTAAATAGCGATTGGCCGAGACGCGAGAGTAACGGTGCCACTGCGTCAGGAGGAACCTGCTGGCCAGGCAGCAGGCGCTCGGCCCCAATGACCAGCTCGACAGGGGATTTGATCATACGCCCCTGATCCTTCCAGAACGTATCGCTCAGCAAAATCCCACGCACAAGGGCTTTTATATTCCAATCTTTTGCAAAGCGGCTTGCCAACCGATTAATGGTTGCCTCATCCGGCTCGCTCACAAACTCCAACCAGAGTTTTCGAGTAATAAAACGGGCGGTTTGTGGCTGTCGTAAGATCAACTCTGCAACGCCTTCTACCCCATAATGGCCGGTTTCGCCGAATATGGTCTTAGCACCGTAGTCGTGCCGCTCAGGATAAAAACGCACGGCAAAAGAGTTGTCGCGATCCACGGACTGCCCGGTTAGGGCGCGGGCCACCTCTTTGATATCGTTTTCGGTATAGTGCCCTTCCCCCAGGGTGAACAGCTCCAGAAGCTCACGGGCAAGATTCTCGTTTGGTTTGTGTTTGCTATTGTTTGCATTGTCCAGGTACAACAACATGGCAGCGTCATTCAGGACGGAATGCAGCAGCACCCTAAAATTGCCCAGCGACTGCCTGTGAAGCATACTGTGCTGCTGATAAAGTAAAGAAGTTTGGCCGACTTTCGTAACAGCAGTTGCAAAGTGGTTGTGCCAAAAGAGAGTCATACGCTCCCGAAGTACTGCCGGAGATTCGATTAAGCTCACGGAAGCCCGTTCCTGTAACTCACTATTGCAAAGGTTTTTCATTTTTTGATAATCAACCCTTGCAACATCGCTCCAACTTTTCATTAAGCTGGCCGAAACAACTATATTAGAAGCACACATAGGTGCAAAAAACACAGCAATATCAGCACTAATCAATTCCGTGACCATCTCTTCTCGTGAGAGTGCTTGGAATCTATTAATTAACATTAGATTAGGGCCGAATGCCGCCCTTAATGAAAGGTGGCGTGCGTCGTTTAGCTCTAAGGCCTGAGGAGACACCCCGAAACCAGAAAGGCAAAGGCAAAGGCAGATTAACAATCTACAGGGCTGTAACGACATTCTAGCGTCCAGTAGAAAACACTACACAAAAAGAAGACCACCAATAATGTTTAATTTTTACGCATCTATTCTCAACATGCATCTAACATTTTTCCACAACGTCCCGCGCAATTGCTTTTGAGGAAATCACGCAGTACACCTAGCCTATCGGCAAAAAACCCAAACGTCTCTTTACCATCCATAAGGCACCTAAATTCTGAGCCGACAGCCCAACTGCAGTTGCAATAGCAGCCCCCAAAACCCCCCACTGACTAGTAAAAAATACTGCACTGACTATTGATATTGGTCCAGAAATAAATGTAACTCTTTTTAAGTCCCGTTCATGACCACTCATGCTCAAAAGGTAAGCCACAGACCCTGTTGCAACATTAACCAATTGGCCCAACGCCATAATCACCAATAGTGTCGCACCTGCCTCAAAACCAGAACCAAAAAGCCGCATGATTTCAGAAGGGAAAATAATCACTAGAGAGAAGGCAGGCAACATCACTAATATCATCGCCCTAGTAGAATTGCGCGCCAAACTCCTGACCCGATCAACCTTCCCCGATGACCATAACTGTGCATATCTGGGCGCTACAACCGTATTGACAATAGATAAGATAAAACTAGCAAGCATCGCTGTCCTTTGAGCCGCTGACAGGTATGCCAACTCTTCAGCTTGAACAAATATTGCCGCCATCACGATCGCTGACCAATTGGCCAGAACATTCATACATGACACCGCCCAAAGATTTCCGCTTGCAACAAGCTGGCGCCGATCCCAAAGGGCTTCCAACTTAAAGGATACGCCCTCTCCCGAAAACCAAGCTACGAGCGCGAACAACAACATTATCCAAGAACATATAACGAATATAATCTCGGCTTCTCGCGACGTTGACTCTATTAAACCTCCCTCCAAGAGAGCATTAAATGACAATAAAAATAATGCTGTCACACCAAGATTTTGAAAGATCGTGGCAAATACAACTCGCTGCTGCCCTTGAAACGCAAATCCCAGGGCCATAAAACAGGACATCGCCGGGAGCGCCAAAAGCATTATTTGAAGTGGGTTCTCAACAACCTCGCTCGCCCAAACCAATTCAAGGAGAGCATCCCCAGCAATCAAGGCAACGAACAAAAAAATGCTTGTCGCTAATAAAATCCAAATCAACCCCCGATACAGAGTCGCTTGAGCTGCTTCATCAACGCCACCACAAGCGACCGCCCTCATAATGACACTATCAAGACCTAATCGAAACAGAATGGCAATCGCAGACATAAACGACAGCCCCCACAAAAACGCACCTGCCTCCGCACCCTCCATTGTGCGAGAGACGAACATAGTCAAAAAAAACAGTAACGCTCCTGACCCCAACTTAACAAAAGCTGTTGCGGATATTTTTTTTAAGACATTCGCATCCATTTTAAAACTGACTATCCACATGACATTGCGCTACCGATTACTTAAGCAGAAATCTTGACACAAAAATTTCAGAAAACAAAAAAACTACACTTTTAGCGCCCAGAACTTAATCTTTAACCGCAAAACACCCAATAAAAAAACAACATTACCTATTATGTACCGGCGCGAGAGCCTAACAGGATCGTTAGCCAGCCTCCAAAGCCACTCAAGCCTTAAATTTCGAAAGATTTTTGGTGACCGAAGTTCCCTACCTGTAAGAAAATTTAAAATCGCCCCTCCCGAAATAATTACTACTGTCAGGTTCGGAAAAGCCTCTTTTATCTCCCTTGCCAACAATTCTTGTTTTGGCATTCCCATTGCCAGCAAAATCACTTCAGGATGCCAAAGCTTTACCGCCGATAGGTAGTCACTCGTAACATAATCAAACCCATTAAGCCCTCCAGCCCAGCGAAGATCGGTATTAGCAAAAACCCAGTGAGAAAAATCATCAATAACTTGGTCTGTAGACCCCAAAACCGATACAGTCCGACAACCAAGAGCTGACAACAACTCCGGTATAAGATCTGTGCCATTATTATTATCTCCTACGATTTTTCCACACATCCTTAGCGCAATCTCGACTCCAGCACCATCGCGCAATAAGTAATCCGACGAATCAAGAGCCAGCCGGAACTTATCATTTCTATAGGCGAGATTAACTGCATGAGCATTGAGGAAATTCACTACACATGGGCCTTTTTTTCTTTCTACTATTGAAAGAATAACTTCTCGTTGAGCCCCAACCCTTACCTGGTCAAAAATATTTTTCACGTAAAAATTCCGCTAAATTTCTACCAAATCCAAACACATAGATTGGCAGTAAAAACTTCATGACCGAACCGCCGAATGTACCGCTATAATGCTTCTTGATAAAGTATTCTAGCGAGTCGAATTTCAATGCCGCCACAACTGGGCTAAACCTATTCGAGGAATTCCAACCATGAACGTGCACAATCGGCGGAGAATTAACCTCTATAATTCGCCTACCCCTGGCCTTTGCCATCAGACAAACATCCTCGTCCTCTCCGTAAAGAAATATATTCTCATCAAAAAGCCCAAACTCTTCGATGTACTCACCTGAGACCAGCATTGCAGCACCACAAACCCAGTCAACTTTCACCGTATCATAGTTGGGCGGGATCAATTGATGATTCCGTCTATAGCTAGAGTATTTTTTTGACACTTTTGCCAACACCTTACCCAACCCTAAAGCCGATACTAACCTCATAAATCTATAGAATCCGGGCAGGACTTGAACTAACCACTTGCCAGCCGAGGAAAATGTGTAAGACGAGGTTTGGGTCGCCCCATCCGGATACACCATTTTCAATCCGCATACGGCAACGTCTTTTTCCGACTGCATGAAATTAATCACTCGAAACATATCGACATCAGGATTCAAAAAGGCGTCGGCATTCAGGAGAAAATAGTAATCAGCACTAATATGACGGCACCCGATGTTATTAGCAGTACCGAACCCCAAATTTTCCTTTAGAGGCACCAAGGAGACCCACGAATGTCGCCCTACAATTTCTAGTGTTCTATCCGAAGACGCATTATCAACCACTACGACTTTTACACCATTTTTGAGCACCAAATGCTCAAGAGACAGAATACAATTTTCAATATATTGTTCAGAATTAAAGGTCACAATAACCACTGACAACTGAACACCTTCTGTCAACCCCCTATTCACGCAACTCCCCCACAATCAAACTATTTTCACTCTGCGAATAGAAAAATTAAAAAAACTTGTACACCACCGGATTCCCATGACAATAACCATGCATATCAACATGTAAAGCGGAAAATAACCAAAGAACGTCCCAAGAAAAGAATAGAACCAAGCCACCTGAATAAACCCGACAACAAATGCAAGATAAATCGAAGCGCCTGCCCTAATGGTTAAGCTATTGACTAATACACCATATACAAAGCAAAGAATAAACGCTCCCGATACAGCCCCCCAAAAGCCAAAATCTAGATAGAGACCACCCAAAAACGTTGGAGGAAGACCTCCGCCGCCCTCCCATACCGCAAATCGATCTTTCAAGTAATAAACGACTGACTCACTTGCCCCAGGAATAAAAGACGAAAGATCCATAAGAATCCCTCGCCCCATTAAATAGTCTCCAGCGACATTATCCATTATCAACTGAAGAACATTAACATGCACCCCAAGCCTAACTACTAAATAACTTAGTGTAGCCAGAAAAAACTCCATTGCGCCCCCGCCAGAGATATCGATACCGTAAATAGCATGCCCGCTCACATACGACCTCATGACCCCCATAAAGGCGATCAATAGCACAACAGTTCCAGCCAACATAAGCGCCTTTACACTTACTACTCTGAGCATTGACAATACAACCGCGCTCATCAACACCAAGAAAATTACGTTACCTCTCCATCCACTAAGCGCAACAAAAACCACGACAAACGAAAAATACAAAAATCCCTTTTTGTATTTTTTTAATAGAAGCAAGTTTAGAACATGAAAATTCATAAACCCCTTAAAAAACCAAGTAAAGAATCCCATGCCTGTTGCAAATACCTGCCTTGCCATCCCCACATCATGAGATAGCGCGGGAACACCCCTCAATAGATATAGCATTAAGTAACCCAAAACACCCACCAGAAAGAAAACGTAAGACTCCTTTTCTGAGACAGATAAGTGTAAAAAGGTCACTCCTGATGAATGCCGGTAGCGCGAGAAAACCCAGATGTTCGCACAAATTAACCCCATCATTGCTGTAACATGACAAACCACTACCATAACCTTTAGTTCATCAGAGTAATAAAGAAACTCAACCAAATATTCTGCAAAGCTGATCGGCAAATAAAAGACCAGTAAGAAAAGTATGTTGGTAAAAAATACAGGACTCAAAAACAGTGTCTTAGGATCACGAAATAGCTGGAGCGCAACCGCAATAAGAGTTATAAATCCGGCAAAATAAATCACCCCCTGTCACCTCCCGGATTTCTTATTTTCTGAATCTTCTCCACGGAACCCCCCCAATCAGCTCACCTAGGTCATCCACATCTTTCTGATAATAATCTTTAAGTTGATCTTTAATCTCACACCCTACGATCTTTTTATCAATTGTATTTTTACTAACCAGAAACTCCTTTAACTTGGAGCCGAATTTAGCAGGAACCACTAACTTCGCCGCCCGCAGAAAAACTCCTGGCGACAACAGCCGGGCCACCAGTTTTGATCTGGGAGCGCCAGAACGATTAAACCTCTCTTCCAGATTCCAGTCACAGCTCTCTATTCCTAGAAAATCTGTAATTTCTGACATCACTTGCAGCGGGGATCGAGCCAAATCCTCTTGAAAGACAATCTTCACATCCTTTCGAGAAAAAACGTCATAAAGCGCTTTGACTTTTTCAAGATACAATCCCCCAGCACGGTACTCCCAGAAATCCGAGTACCCTAACTTCACCCGGGAATCTTCTGCCGATATCGCATCTTCAAATTCGAGAGGCTCCCTCGCCTCCCTTACAAGATGCATATATTGGGACACGGCCTTTTTTACCGGGTCTCGAAGCATTAAGATTACTTTTACTCTAGGAAATCTCTCTCTTATCTCACTAAAGCATTCCGGATGCTGGAAGTATGATGGTGAAATATCCCCTAGTATTTGATCTTGCTGAGCACTTGAATAAAATTTCTCATACTGGCTCCAACTAGACGGACAGCCATCCAATGAATACCTATCCCCAGGTCCAGACAACCTACGATCCAGGTACCGTCTAGAAAAAAAATGTAATTCTTTTTTCTTAGGCAAGAATATTCTAGGGTGCTGACCCAAGTAGTGATACAAACTGGTGGTCCCGCACTTAGGGGCGCCGACACAAACAAAATCCAATTCAAAGCTCATAACCATAACGTCTATTTTAAATACTTTACAGTTCTCCAGCTGGAGACATTCAAATCATAATCTCTTATCAGATTATCAAGGTCCTTAGAAAAAAATTTAGCAAGCTTTTCCTCCTCCTCTACAGAAATATAAACCTTTCCTGCCGGGCTCATTATCAGCGACCGAAGGACAGCCTTAATTGATCCACTCAACCAATACGCCAAAAACCTCCTGAGAGGTCTAAAATGGAAAAGCTTTCGGGCAACAACATTTTTAACCTCTCCCGCCTTATTGGAATGCGACAATTTCGAAACACTATAGAAACTGCCTGACAAACCCAACCAAACAAAAAGTCTTTTGTAAAAATGGCTTGGACTTTCCATTAAGTCATCAAAAAGGCAAATAAAAACATTATCTCCACCAAAAATTTCCATCGCATTTTTAACCCCTTCATAGTACCTGCCGCATTCTATATACATGTGCGACACCCTATAGCCTTTTTCAGATCGACTATAGTCTTCTTCAATCGCATCAAATAACGACTTTTTTTGAACCCCCTCTCTTACATCCATACTCCAATGAGACAGCAATCTATCTATTGGGTCCCTCAAAACTATTAAGATCTTGGCATCCGGGCACACCTCTTTAATACTTTCCATAGCAGGTTTGCTATAAAAATATGACGTACTTGATTCGCCAATTACTCTGTCCCCAGCGCTAGCTTTTGAAAAAAGCTTGTAATAATCGCTATCTGATCTAATGTTTTTTTGAGAGATGCCAAAATCACCAACATTGGAGAAGAAGTGGGGCTCTTTCAATTCTGACATAAAGATATGATCTTGCGCCGACAAAACCTCATGTATTGAAGTCGTTCCTGCCTTGGGAACCCCAATCAAAAAGAAATTCGGTTTTTTCACTAGACACCCTTTCCTTTCACCAAAAAATAATCTACACCAAAACGCCTACTTAGAAATCTGGACAATGCAGAACTTACTGCACAGCGCCAGAATATTGGCCATAGTTCGAAGCAGACATTTATGAAACTCCGAAAGATTTATCTCATCTGCATATCGTAAAGCATGTACTATAATTAAATTTCTCAGAGAATTAGATAATTCTAGAAAGTTAAAATTCTCTTCCGGAAGAAGCCTCTACACCTTAGACTAATTCAATTCAAACCTTAAAAACCTCAGGCGCGCGCAACGAGCTTGAAGAATGCCTGCAGCCCAAACTAATGACGCGGCCAAGCCGGTCAACAAGAAAATCTCGATAGCGTTGAAGTAGAAGTTGATACACCTAAAGCCCGTTGATTGCGCGAAAATTAATTCACGTTATATACTCTTGGCTCAAAAATAATTCCTTATTCAAACCAATTGGATCAGAGTAAATTGATTCCGGTTAACGATCACATCTCTCCGTCTCTGGCCTGCTAATACCTGCCCCAAGAGACAACGAAATACGCATCGCTTTCGACAAAAGCTGGAATTGCCAGCAACTCGAGGGCCAAATTCCCCCTAACGATTACCACCCAGCCAGGTAAGCGCATTTCACATCAACGCATAGCGGGTCACTTCACCACCGGTATCTGACGAAGTTATGCATCTGCAATTTCAGTCTTTGGGGAGGAGTGGCTCTATATAGAAGCAATACGACAGGCAGGACATCATCAATGTTCTTCCCTATTTCACCGGCTACCGCCATAGGCAGAGAACTGAAATCCCGCCAACAACCCGCGAAACGCAAGCGCCCCCTTGGCTCCATTTACTCGCACCGGCCCAACGACGCGGTACGTAAAGGCGAGAATTCTAGAACAAAAGTTGAATCGGGTCACATTTCTAAGGCGCTTCTTTTAGATGAATATGATAGGGATTTTTAAATCCCTATTACTTGCCGATTATTTTTTGATCCAATTGAGTGGCGAGTGGCGAGTGGCGAGTGGCGAGTGGCGAGTGGCGAGTGGCGAGTGGCGAGTGGCGAGTGGCGAGTGGCGAGTGGCGAGCAGGGTGATGCTCATCCGTCCTGGTAGAGCACGCGTTTTTAGATTCATATTAAAGGCGTTTCTGAATTTTTATTACCGCCTGTCGGGTTTTGAGCGCCCGCTTCGCCCCAAGCCACAAATACGCAAGCCAATCGCCAATTTTTGTCTGCGTCGCAGTTCACATTTGGCGGCGCATAAATTATCATCGGAACTCAGAAGTTTGGGGGACAGGTTTTCGGCTTTAGCCGCAAGCCCGTAATCAAAAGCAATATTAGGATTAGGCCAGTTAAAGGTCGCGACAGGCCGATACTTGTCGATTCCGTGAAAGGACTTTACTCATCATGAAATTAACGCATCTACTGATCGCCGGGCTGGTTGCCATGCCTATTGGCATTGCACACGCGCAGACCGTAACCGGTTCCAGTCAACAACAGGCACTTTCTCCCGCGCAGCAAAGCTTTCTGAATCAATTAGCGGTGCATATGCAGGGCTTGGTAGGCAGAAACCCACAGGCTCTGCAACAATCGCTGATGGAGTTTGTTGGCGCCTACCCTGATGTTGCTGTAGATCTGATCCCGGAAATCGCGGACCTGGTGGGCCCGATGGGACTCACAATGGCAGAGGATGCATCCGCTCCGACTGGTACTCCACACCCTACCGTTAGCGAATATTTAACGAGTCAGCTGGCACAGATGGGCTATACCCCATCAGTTATTGCAAACAGTGGCGCTACTGGTGCTGGCGGTGGTGGTGCAGGAAACCAGCCCCCGGGCTTTGGGCAGCCGGGGCAACTAAATAATGGGACTGGCCAGCAACCTAGCGGTGGGGTCGTGCCCGTGCTAGTAGAGCAGCAACTAAGCGGCTCACCAACCTAAGGGTTGATCGCGGTATCGGTAGACTATCCCGATTTGCGGAACTGACGATTGAGAAACCCGGCATTGCCGGGTTTTTTATTGTTCGTTCAGACGAGATGATTCGCAGCAGATCGGTGTGGTTGGGTAGCCGTTTGAAGGGATTGCCCGGACGATAAGGTGAATTCCGGTACAGCCAGAAGATGAGATGGTCTGGGGTAGCGGGTTCATGCGAAAGAGAGAAAGATCGCCCGGGGGATAAGGTGAATTTCGGCGCAGCCGGAAGATGGGATGGTCTGGGCCACCGGGCTCCTACGATAAGAGGGGGCTGGTCCGTGACAGAGCCGAGCGCCGACCGTATGATGCCTACCCATATTTTATCTATTCAGATTTTTGACCGTGCCTGCTGCTTCTTACCCCAATATATCCCTAACATCTGATCGCTTTGTCTACGCCCTGTTTCTGGGGTTGCTGGTGTGGCTGCCGATGCCGCTGGGGAGCAATCGCCCCTGGGCGTGGCATCTGCTGGAACTGATAACCTTTGGGCTGTGCGCCTGGTGGGTTGCGCTGCATTGGCGTGGCTCAGTGACGGCGCCGACGGCGTTACGGGAGGGGCGCACCGCCGTAATGTGCCTGCTGTTGTTTGCCGGGGTGATGTTGTTGCAGTTACTGCCGTTGCCTGTGGAACTGATCGCCCTACTGCGCCCCTTTGATGCACAACTGGAAACGGGCAGCTGGGCGCCGGTCTCGGTCGACACGCAGACCACATGGATGCACGCCCGCACTACCCTGGCGTTTACGGCGCTGGCCTTTTTAACCCTGGCCCTGATTCGCACCCCCGGGCGCTTGCGCGCCCTGGCGCTGGCACTGCTGATCAGCGGTACCTTGCAGGCGGTATACGGCAGCCTGATGACCTTGTCCGGCAGTGAGTACGGCTTTTTTATCAAGAAGCAGCATTACCTCGGTAACGCCACCGGCACCTTTGTAAACCGTAACCATCTGGCCAACTACCTGATCCTCTGTATTGCCGCCGGTACCGGCCTACTGTTGTCTGATCTCTATCAGCGCTCCGCCAAAAGCTGGCAGGAAAGCGGTCGGCGCCTGCTGGATACCCTGCTGGGCAGCAAGGTGCGAGTGCGGATTGCACTGGCCATGATGGTGATTGCGCTGGTACTGACCCGCTCCCGCATGGGCAATACGGCGTTCTTTTTCAGCCTGTTGGCCACCGGCTTCATCTGGTTGTGGCTGACCCGGCGCATTACCCGCGGCAGTATTATTTTGCTGATCAGCCTGGTGGTGATCGACTCGTTGATTGTGGGTGCCTGGTTTGGCTTTGATAAGGTGGCCGAGCGCCTTGAGGGCACCGCCTTTACCAAAGAGACCCGGGACGAGGTCAACCGCGACACCTGGACGCTGATCAAGGATCAGCCGCTGCTGGGTTCCGGCGCCGGCACCTATTTTGAAGTCTTCCCCCGCTACCGGCAGCAGGATATTCCCATCTATTACGACCACGCCCACAACGACTACTTCCAGTTTGTGGTGGAGCACGGCGTGCTGGGCTGCCTGCCGCTGCTGGCCTTTATCCTGCTATCGGTACGACAGGCCATCGCCACCATGCGCCAGCGCAAGACGCTGCAGTTCCAGGCCATGGCCTTTGCCCCGGTGATGGTGGTCATCGCCCTGCTGCTGCACAGCACAGTGGATTTCAGCCTGCAGATACCGGCCAACGCTGCGACGGTGGTGGTGTTGATGACGTTGGCGTGGGTGGTTAGGTATATGCCGAGGATGAAACAAAGCAGGAGCTAGGTGCTAGGTGCTAGGTGCTAGGTGCTAGGTGCTAGGTGCTAGGTGCTAGGTGCTAGGTGCTAGGTGCTAGGTGCTAGGTGCTAGGTGCTAGGTGCTAGGTGCTAGGTGCTAGGTGCTAGGTGCTAGGTGCTAGGTGCTAGGTGCTAGGTGCTAGGTGCTAGGTGCTAGGTGCTAGGTGCTAGGTGCTAGGTGCTAGGTGCTAGGTGCTAGGTGCTAGGTGCTAGGTGCTAGGTGCTAGGTGCTAGGTGCTAGGTGCTAGGTGCTAGGTGCTAGGTGCTAGGTGCTAGGTGCTAGGTGCTAGGTGCTAGGTGCTAGGTGCTAGGTGCTAGGTGCTAGGTGCTAGGTGCTAGGTGCTAGGTGCTAGGTGCTAGGTGCTAGGTGCTAGGTGCTAGGTGCTAGGTGCTAGGTGCTAGGTGCTAGGTGCTAGGTGCTAGGTGCTAGGTGCTAGGTGCTAGGTGCTAGGTGCTAGGTGCTAGGTGCTAGGTGCTAGGTGCTAGGTGCTAGGTGCTAGGTGCTAGGTGCTAGGTGCTAGGTGCTAGGTGCTAGGTGCTAGGTGCTAGGTGCTAGGTGCTAGGTGCTAGGTGCTAGGTGCTAGGTGCTAGGTGCTAGGTGCTAGGTGCTAGGTGCTAGGTGCTAGGTGCTAGAGGATTATGCTCTTTGGGTTCGCTTTTCCTAGTCCCTAGAAGCGAAGCGTCCTCGTACCTAGAAGCGCAGCGCCCTAGTACCTCCCCTTGAACCAATCCACAAATCTCTTCATCCCTTCCTGAATGGTGGTACTGGGCTTGAAGCCTGTGGCTTGTTGCAGGCTGTCGATGTCGGCATAGGTACGGGGCACGTCGCCTGGCTGCATGGGGAGGTAGATTTTATCGGCCTCTTTGCCGCAGGCGGATTCGATGGCTTCGATAAATTCGGTGAGCTGGATGGGTTGGTTGTTGCCGATGTTGTAGACGCGGTAAGGGGCGCTGCTCATGGCGGGGTCGGTGCCGTGCCAGTTGAGATCGGCTTTGGGGATAACATCCTGGATGCGGATGACACCTTCAACGATATCGTCGACGTAGGTGAAGTCGCGCTGCATCTGGCCATTGTTAAAGACTTTGATGGGTTCGCCCTTGAGGATGGCGTCGGTAAACAGCCATGGCGCCATGTCGGGGCGCCCCGCCGGGCCGTAGACGGTGAAGAAGCGCAGGCCGGTGGTGGGGATGTCGTACAGGTGCGAGTAGGCGTGCGACATCAGCTCGTTGGATTTTTTGGTGGCGGCGTAGAGGGAGACCGGGTGATCGACGCCGTCGCTGGTAGAGAACGGGATCTTGGGGTTCATGCCGTAGACGGAGCTGGATGAGGCGTAGACCAGGTGTTCGACCTTGTGGTGACGGCAGCCTTCGAGAATGGTCATGTGGCCCGTCAGGTTGGAGTCGACGTAGGCCATGGGGTTTTGCAGGGAGTAGCGTACGCCCGCTTGTGCTGCCAGATGGATAACCCGCTGGAATTGTTCTTTGGCAAACAGATCAGCCATGCCGTCGCGGTCGGCGAGGTCGAGCTTGATAAAGCGGAAGTTGTCGTAGGGAGCGAGCTGGGCGAGACGATAGTCCTTGAGGCGTACGTCGTAGTAGTCGTTGAGGTTATCGATACCCACGACGTCGTGCCCCTGCTCCAGCAGGCGTTTGGCGGTGTACATGCCTATGAAGCCGGCGGCTCCTGTTACCAGATATTTCACGGTATTCCTTTTGCCTCTTTCCCTGTGAGTTCGCGCTTGGGCTGTGGATTCCCGCCTGCGCGGGAATGACGGAAGTTCTAGGTTCTAGGTTCTAGGTTCTAGGTTCTAGGTTCTAGGTTCTAGGTTCTAGGTTCTAGGTTCTAGGTTCTAGGTTCTAGGTTCTAGGTTCTAGGTTCTAGGTTCTAGGTTCTAGGTTCTAGGTTCTAGGTTCTAGGTTCTAGGTTCTAGGTTCTAGGTTCTAGGTTCTAGGTTCTAGGTTCTAGGTTCTAGGTTCTAGGTTCTAGGTTCTAGGTTCTAGGTTCTAGGTTCTAGGTTCTAGGTTCTAGGTTCTAGGTTCTAGGTTCTAGGTTCTAGGTTCTAGGTTCTAGGTTCTAGGTTCTAGGTTCTAGGTTCTAGGTTCTAGGTTCTAGGTTCTAGGTTCTAGGTTCTAGGTTCTAGGTTCTAGGTTCTAGGTTCTAGGTTCTAGGTTCTAGGTTCTAGGTTCTAGGTTCTAGGTTCTAGGTTCTAGGTTCTAGGTTCTAGGTTCTAGGTTCTAGGTTCTAGGTTCTAGGTTCTAGGTTCTAGGTTCTAGGTTCTAGGTTCTAGGTTCTAGGTTCTAGGTTCTAGGTTCTAGGTTCTAGGTTCTAGGTTCTAGGTTCTAGGTTCTAGGTTCTAGGTTCTAGGTTCTAGGTTCTAGGTTCTAGGTTCTAGGTTCTAGGTTCTAGGTTCTAGGTTCTAGGTTCTACGTTCTACAGCATTATGTCCTTTGCCTTTCCTAGTACCTAGCAGCGAAGCGTCCTCGATCCTAGAAGCGAAGCGTCCTCGCCACTCGAACCTAGAAGCGAAGCGTCCTCGCCACTCGAACCTAGAAGCGCAGCGCCCTCGGCCCTAGTAGCGAAGCGGCCCTAGTCCCTTCCCTTAGATCTTCGGCTCCACCGACAACCCACGCCCAATGGCGTAGTAGGCAATGCCTTTACCCTGCATCACTTGCGGGTCGAACAGGTTGCGGCCGTCGACGATCACGGGGTTACTGAGCTGGGATTTGATCAGGTCGAAGTCCGGGGCGCGGAAGTTGGGCCACTCGGTGCAGATGACCAGGGCGTCGGCGCCTTTGAGGGTGGCTTCTTTGGTGCCCATCAGGTGCAGGTCGTCGCGGCTGCCGTAGATGCGCTGGCACTCTTCCATGGCTTCCGGATCGTAGGCCTGGACGTTGGCTCCCACACTCCACAGGGCTTCCATCAGCGCGCGACTGGACGCTTCGCGCATGTCGTCGGTTTTGGGCTTGAAGGAGAGCCCCCACAGGGCAATGGTTTTGCCCGCCAGGTCGTTGTTGAAGTAGTGGTTGAGGTAACCAAACAGCTTCTCTTTCTGGCGGTAGTTGACCGCTTCTACCGCTTTCAGGATCTGGCTGTTGTAGCCGATGCCGTCGGCGGTGCGGATCAGTGCCTGTACATCCTTGGGGAAGCAGGAGCCGCCGTAACCGGCGCCGGGGTAGATAAACTGGTAACCGATACGGGTGTCGCTGCCGATACCTTTACGCACGTTCTCGATGTCGGCACCCACCTGCTCGGCGATGTTGGCCATCTCGTTCATAAAGCTGATTTTGGTGGCCAGCATGCAGTTGGCGGCGTACTTGGTCAGCTCGGCGCTGCGGGCATCCATAAAGATCATGCGATCGTGGTTGCGGTTAAACGGTGCGTAAAGTTCACGCATCACCTTGGTGATGTGCTCTTCGTCGTCGCCGGGGCGAATGCCAATCACGATACGGTCCGGGCTCATGCAGTCAGCAACCGCGGCGCCTTCCTTGAGGAATTCGGGGTTGGAGACTACGGCAAAAGGCTGGGTGCCAGCACTGGATTGCTTCGCTGCGCTCGCAATGACGGCATCGCGGGCTGCCAGTGTGGCAGCGATGGTGTTCGCCACTTTGTCGGCGGTGCCTACCGGGACGGTGGACTTGTCCACTACGATTTTGTAGTCGTCCATGTGGGTGGCGATGGTGTTCGCCACGGCCAGTACGTATTTGAGGTCGGCGCTGCCGTCTTCGTCGGGCGGGGTGCCAACGGCGATAAACTGTACTTCGCCAAACTTCACGCCTTCGGCGGCGTCGGTGGTGAAGTGCAGCAGGCCGGCTTCGTAATGCTCTTTGACCAGCGGCGTCAGGCCCGGCTCATAGATGGGGATGCTGCCCTGCTTGAGCTTTTCGATCTTCTGCGCGTCCACGTCCACACAGCAGACCTGGTGTCCTGCGTCTGCCAGTACGGCGGCCTGTACCAGGCCGACGTAGCCGATTCCAAATACGGTAATTTTCATAGCGTTCCAGTTACTACTTTGGCATTCAAGTCAGATGACAGCCCCGGGGCTGACCGACAAGGTTAGCCGTTGGCTGTTTCATTTTGTGTTTGGGTCAGTTCCTGCAGCAATTCTCGCACACCAGCACCGACTTCGCTGTGCTGCAGGGCGTATTCCATCTGCGCGCGCATATAACCCAGCTTGTTGCCACAGTCGTGGCTCTTGCCAACGATGCGGTAGGCGTCTACCTGAGCCTGCTTCAGCAGGTCGTCGATGGCGTCGGTAAGCTGGATTTCGCCGCCGGCACCAGGCTGGGTGCGGGCCAGCAGGTCCCAGATGGAGGCAGGCAGTACGTAGCGACCTACCACGGCCATATTGGACGGGGCGGCATCCACAGAGGGCTTTTCCACCATGCCGTCGATGCGGGCGCTGCCGCCTTCGTTCAATTCGGCGCCAAGACAGTCAACCACGCCGTATTTGGTCACCTCTTCCCAGGCTACCGGCTCTACCATGATCTGGCTGGCACCGCTGGTGTGGAAGTTACGCACCATGGCGGCGAGGTTATCACGACCCAGGTCGGAGCGGTGCTGGTCTACCAGCACATCCGGCAGCAGCACGGCAAAGGGGGCATCGCCCACCACCGGCTTGGCGCAGAGAATGGCGTGGCCCAGGCCCTTGGCTTCGGCCTGGCGTACGGAGATGACGGTCACGTCCTGCGGCACGATGGAGCGCACCTCTTCCAACAGCTGGCGCTTGAGGCGCTTCTCCAGCTGGGCTTCCAGCTCGAAGGTGGTGTCGAAGTGGTTTTCGATGGCGTTCTTACTGGCGTGGGTCACCAGCACAATCTCTTTGATGCCCGCGGCAATCGCCTCGTTGACGACATACTGAATCAGCGGCTTGTCGACAATGGGCAGCATCTCTTTGGGAATCGCCTTGGTGGCGGGCAACATACGGGTGCCCAGGCCAGCCACGGGGATAACTGCCTTGGTGACGGGAGCTGATGTGGACATATTCTATATTCCTTTATGGGTTTTCTAACGCCGCTCGGTCCGTTGAGCATAGCGGTGATTTGGCTGTGGTGCGCTTAGTGGGAAGGGACCTGTCGACAGACCATCCAAACCTGAAACCTCCGGCAAATCCCCGTTCTACGCCCTGTAAACTGCGACGGTTCTGACAGCGGCACAAGTTACCACTTAGGGGGAGGCTGATCAATCGCGGGGAGGGGCTAGGAGCTAGGAGCTAGGAGCTAGGAGCTAGGAGCTAGGAGCTAGGAGCTAGGAGCTAGGAGCTAGGAGCTAGGGGATTATGCTCGTTGGGTTTGCTTTTCCTAGTACCTAGAAGCGCAGCGTCCTCGAACCTCAAAGCGAAGCGCCCTGAACCCTGTAGCGAAGCGTCCTAGAAGCGCAGCGTCCTCGCCCCTCTAAGCGCAGCGCCCTGCCCCTAAAACTCCATCACATCGAGCAAATATTGCCCATACCCACCCTTCAGCAGTGGTTGTGCCAGATCGCGCATCTCGGCGTCCGAGATCCACTTCTGGCGCCAGGCGATCTCTTCGGGGCAAGCGATCTTGAGGCCCTGGCGTTGTTCGATGGTCTGGACGAAGAGGCCTGCGTCCATCAGGGAGTCGTGGGTTCCGGTATCGAGCCAGGCGGAGCCGCGTCCCATCAGCTCCACCTGCAGGTCACCACTCTCAAGGTACATTTTGTTGAGGTCGGTGATTTCCAGCTCGCCGCGGGCGGAGGGCTTGATTTGCTTGGCCATCTCGACCACGTTTTTGTCATAAAAATAGAGGCCGGTAATCGCATAACGGGATTTGGGGTGCGCCGGCTTCTCTTCAATGCTGATAGCCTTGCCCTCGTCATCGAACTCCACCACACCAAAGCGCTCCGGGTCTTTCACCGGATAGGCGAAGACCGTAGCTCCCTGCTGCTTTTGGGTGGCAGCTGTCATGGCACCACTAAGGCCATGGCTGAAAAACAGGTTGTCGCCAAGCACCAGCGCACAGCTGTCACCACCGATAAACTCCTCGCCAATCAGGAACGCCTGAGCCAGGCCGTCCGGTGAGGGCTGGATGGCATATTGAAGGGAGATACCCCACTGGCAGCCATCGCCCAGCATCTGGGAAAAGCGGGGGGTATCCTCAGGAGTGGAAATAATCAGGATCTCGCGAATCCCCGCCAGCATCAACGTGCTGAGCGGGTAATAGATCATCGGCTTGTCGTAGACCGGCAGCAGTTGTTTACACACACCCATAGTGATGGGGTAAAGACGTGTACCGGAACCTCCGGCCAGAATAATTCCTTTCATTTTCTACTCCGTACTTAACCAATAACGCCCAGGCGCTGCCCCTGATAAGAGCCATCCTGTACACGCCGCCACCACGTTTCATTGGCCAGATACCAGGCCACGGTTTTGCGGATACCGCTTTCGAAGGTCTCCTGCGGCACCCAGCCCAGTTCGCGCTCAATTTTGCCGGCATCAATGGCGTAGCGTACATCATGTCCCGGGCGGTCGGTGACGTGGGCTATCAGGGAGGCGAACCCGCCTGGATTCCCGCCTGCGCGGGAATGACGATTGTCCGGGGCCAGATCTTCTAGGATGTCACAGATAGTGTGTACCACATCGATATTGCGACGCTCGTTGTGGCCGCCGATATTATAGGTCTCCCCTACTACACCTTCAGTTACCACTTTCACCAGTGCCCGGGCGTGGTCCTCCACATAGAGCCAGTCACGCACCTGGGTGCCATCGCCGTACACCGGCAATGGCTTACCTGCCAGTGCGTTGAGAATCATTAACGGAATAAGCTTCTCGGGGAAGTGGTAAGGGCCATAGTTGTTGGAGCAGTTGGTGACGACGGTGGGCAGACCGTAGGTGCGTAACCACGCCCTGACCAAATGATCACTGGAGGCCTTACTGGCTGAATACGGTGAGCTGGGCTCATAGGCTGTGGTTTCGGTAAACAGTCCTTCCGGCCCCAGGTCGCCATACACTTCATCGGTGGAGATATGGTGAAACCGAAACCCGGCCTTTTGTTCTGGATCCAGCGACTGCCAATAACGGCGGGCCACTTCCAGCAGGTTATAGGTACCGACTATATTGGTCTGTATAAAGTCCGCGGGACCGTCGATGGAGCGGTCCACATGACTCTCGGCAGCGAGGTGCATTACCGCATCGGGGAGGAAGTCATTAAACGCTTGCTCCAGCGCGGACTGGTCACGAATATCAATCTGCCGGAATAGATAGCGGGGGGAGTCACTACAGGGGATGGACTCCAGGTTACCAGCGTAGGTGAGCGCGTCGATGTTGAGCACCTGATGCTCTGTCTCGCCTATCAAGTAGCGCACTACAGCGCTGCCAATAAAACCGGCACCGCCGGTCACCAGAATTTTCATATCACGTCCTTAAATACGCCGCGGCATCTTCTCGCCCGGCGCTGAATGAATCCGTCTCTGTTACGATGCCTGCAAACTGGCCAGAACACTCTTCAGGCCCTGCTGCCAGTGCGGCATAGGCTCAGACAGCCAGCCATTGAGGCGGCCGGTGTCCAACACTGACCAGGCCGGACGAGCAGCCGGCGTCGGGTAATCCGCGGTAGTGATGGGGTTTACCTTTGGTGCTCGCGGCAAAATGCCCTGCTCTACCGCCTCAGCAAAAATCGCGCAGGCAAAGTCGTACCAACTGCACTGGCCCTGGTTGCTGCAGTGGTAGATTCCCCAGGGCAGCTCGTGATCTTTGCTATAGGCTGTGACAAATTCGGTGATGACACGCGCGATATCACCGGCATAGGTTGGACAGCCGACCTGGTCTGCCACCACACCCAGCTCCGGCCGCGACTGGCCCAGTCTGACCATGGTTTTGACGAAGTTGTTGCCCTGCTCACCAAACACCCAGCTGGTACGCAGGATGATGTGCTGTGGCTGCAGTACCTGCAGTTGTCGCTCCCCCGCCAGCTTCGACGCACCGTACACGCCCATGGGGTCGACCGGGTCGGATTCGGTATAGGGCCTGTCAGACTTACCATTGAAGACGTAATCGGTGGAGATGTGCAGTAGCGGGATGCCCTGCGCGGCACAGGCCTGGGCCAGCAGACCGACACTGTCACCGTTGACCATCTGCGCCAGGGCTTCTTCTGATTCGGCTTTATCAACAGCTGTGTAAGCGCAAGCGTTAACCACGAATTGCGGTGCGTGGCGTTGCACCGCGGATATCACCTGCATCGGCTCGGCAAAATCGGCATCGGCCCGGGTCAGGGCGACCACGTCCAATCCCGCCTTGGTCAGGCTTTGGCGACAGGCTGAGCCCACCTGGCCATTAGCGCCAAAGAGCAGCACCTTCATCAGCTGCGCTCCTGCATCAGCTGCTGGCGATACTCTCCCAGTGTGGGTAATTGCTGGTCTTTTTCGGAGAGCTGGGGATTTGAGATTCCCCAGTCAATTCCAATGGCAGGATCGTTCCAGAGAATGCCACCCTCATCACTCGGGTCGTAGTAATCGGTGCATTTGTACTCAAAGTCCGCGTATTCCGAAAGCACCACAAAACCGTGAGCATAGCCAGGTGGCACCCAGAACTGGCGGTGGTTCTCTGCCGACAGCAGTACCGCTTCGTACTGACCGAAGGTGGCCGAGTCCGGGTTTATATCCAGCGCCACATCCAAAACCTCACCGCTGACTACACGCACCAGCTTGCCCTGGGGCCGTGTGCGCTGGAAATGTAACCCGCGCAATACACCACGGGCTGAGCGGGAGTGGTTATCCTGCACGAAAGGCAGTTCGATCCCCGCTTCGTCCCGATAGCGCTGTTGCTGGAATGTTTCGAGAAAAAAGCCCCGGTGATCACCAAATACCTTGGGCTCGATGATAACCACGCCCGGCAGCCCTGTTTTAATAACTCGCATGCTTACCCTGCAATCAAATAGTGTCCTTTTTGGCCACCTTTTTCGGACAAATTACCACTCTAGTTAGGGGTAATCGAAAGCCGCTTAGATTACTGCAGATGACAGGAGATTTCGAGGATTACGCAGGAGCTAGGAGCTAGGAGCTAGGAGCTAGGAGCTAGGAGCTAGGAGCTACAAAATTATGCTCGTTGGGTTTGCTTTTCCTAGTACCTAGTAGCGCAGCGCCCTAGAACCTAGTAGCGCAGCGTTCTGGATCCTAGAAGCGAAGCGTCCTGGGCCTACAGAAAAAGCCAGCTGATCACCCCAACACTCACTACACTGTAGGTAAACAACAGTGGCAGACCCAGCTTGAGGTAGTCCAGCAGGCGGTAGTTACCGGCGGTGTAGACCATCAGGTTGGTCTGGTAGCCGTAGGGCGACAGGAAGCTGGCACTGGCACCGAAGGCCACCGCCATGACAAACGCCATATAGCTCTCACCCCAGTGGCTGGACAGCGCCATGGCCAGGGGGAACATGATGGCCGCGGCGGCGTTGTTGGTGACCAGTTCGGTAAACAGCCAGGTGAGGATAAAGACCCCGATCAATGCACCCAGAGGGCTGAGGCCGCCGAGGGTACCGCCGGCCCAGACAGAAATGGCCTCGGCCATACCGCTGCTGATCATGGCCTGGGAGAGCCCCAGTGCACCGCCGATGACCACCAGCAGCTGATAGGGGAAACGGGCCTTGATCTCTTCCATGGTGAGGGTGCCGGTCAGCACCAGTGCCGCCAGCAGGATAACCAGGCCCTTGATCAACGGTACCAGGCCGGCTGCGCCGAGGGCGACTACCGCCATAAAGCTGCCGAACACCAGCCATTCGCGGCTGCCTGTCAGCGGGCGACTGGTCTCGATACCACCCACCACAATAAAGTCAGCGGCAATGTCGCGGCGACGGTTGAAGTCGTCACCCACGGCCAACACCAGTGAGTCACCGGCCTGCAGCTCAAGTCGGCCAAGCCCCCCCTTGAGGCGCTGGTCGCCGCGGCGCACAGCCACTACGGCAGCATCAAAGCGGGAACGGAAATCCACCTGTTTGATGGTGCGCCCCACCAGCCCCGCCGTGGGCGACACGATCACTTCCACCAGGTTGTCGCGGACCGACTGGTCAAACTCGTCCGGAGACACCAGGCCACTGAATTCATCCAGCAGTTCCAGCGCGGAGAGGTCCCCGGTAAACACCAGTACGTCCCCTTCCATCAGCACTTCCTGGGGGCTGACCGGCGCCATGATCTGGTGTTCGCGAATCACTTCCACCAGGAAGATACGCTCCAGCCGGCGCAAGCCGTTGTCCTGCACCGAGTGGCCGATCAGGGGAGAGCCGGCGGCGATCTGCCGCTCGATAAAGTAGTCCTGGCTGCTGCTTTCCTGTGCCAGCTTTTGTTTGGGCAGCAGTCGCGGCGCCAGAAGCACCATCACCACCAGACAGGTGATGAACACCGGCAGACCGATGAAGGTGAAATCAAAGAAGCCCAGGGATTCGTAACCCGCCTGTTGCACAAAACCATTTACGATCAGGTTGGTGGAGGTTCCAATCAGGGTCAGTGTGCCGCCGAGGATCGAGGCATAGGAGAGCGGCAGCAACAAACGCGACGCGGAGCCGTCGGCCTGACGCTTGAGCGGGCCGAGCATGGCGGAAACCACGGCGGTGTTGTTCACGAATGCGGAACAGATACCCACTATGCCGGAGAGCTTCAGCGTAGAGCGATGAATGGAACCGTTGGCGATAGAGGAGATCATGCGGCGCATAAAACCGGTGCGCTCCAGCGGCACTGCCACCAGGAACAGCAGCATCAGAGTCAGCAACGACGGATTGGTGTAGCCCTTGAGCAACTCCGGCAACGGCAAGACGTTGAGCAGGTAGAGCACAACGCTGGAGCCCAGGAAAATAATCCAGGGCTGAATACGGGTAAAGATCAGCAATGCGATAATGATCAGCAGATCCAACGCCACCAGGGCGGCTGCATATTCTTCAATAAAAGACAGCATGTTGTTCCTTACGCTGACGCACTGCGAAATGCCGGCACTCTGTTGCCAGCTGGATTAGGGAAGATGGAACGGGATATTAGCACAGTGCTTTAGAACACGAAGTAGACGCCGCACCACTTTATTAGACTCTTTATCTCTATGGTTAGAACGAACCACGGTTCATCACGATACCGCACTACGTTGGCTTGTTACTGTGCCAAACATAGGTTGCCGCGCTACGCTCGCAACGACGGACTGCCGGGACCGGGATCCACAACCGTTCCTCCCCCACCCCGTCATCGCGAGGCGTGCCTTTGACGCCGACGCGATCCATGTCTGGCACAACCTGACATCGGAGTCGTTATGGGTTGCCGCGCTGCGCTCGCAACGACGGACTGCTGGGACCGGGATCCACAACCGTTCCTCCCCCACCCCGTCATCGCGAGGCGTGCCTTTGACGCCGACGCGATCCATGCCTGGCACAACCTGACATCGGAGTCGTTATGGGTTGCCGCGCTGCGCTCGCAACGACGGACTGCTGGGACCGGGATCCACAACCGCTCCTCCCCCACCCCGTCATCGCGAGGCGTGCCTTTGACGCCGACGCGATCCATGTCTGGCACAACCTGGCACCGGAGTGAACATGGGTTGCCGCGCTGCACTCGCAACGACAAGACGCTTGAAGGTAAGCGAATGAGGCCAAACGAGCCACAGAGTAGTTGCTATAGCGAGGAGTACAGAAAAAGAACAAGGGTATGCGGTGCAGGCACCGGGCCTGCACCGCACGTACTTTACAGCACGTCTTTCAGGGCTTTATAGAGTGCAACCAGTTGCGACTCACTCAGGCCATCCACCTGCGCGCTCAGCTCCTGCAGACGGGCCTTGACGTCGTTCTTCAGGTCGGAAGTTTCGACACCGGTATCCAGGCCTTTCAGGCTCAGGTCGCTGACGATCATGCCCGCACCCACAGTACCGTTGGTAATGCGGTCGATGATGATGAACGCACCGGTGACACGGTTGTCATCGTAGCGGTCAAAGATCACCGGCATATCGAAGCTGAGATCACACAGGGCGATTTCGTTCAGCTCCAGGCCTTCGGCGGCGCTGGTGGCCATGGTGTTCACATCGATCTTGTGCTCGATGTTAACCACGTTGCCCATGGCTTTCTTGGTGGCGAATTTCACCGCGTACTGCTTGTGCAGCTTGAGGGCGTCTTCGGCCATCCAGATCACGTGCGCTTTCACACCGCGGCTGACGGTTGGCAGGTCGTCGGCTTTAACCAGCATGTCGCCACGGCTAACGTCGATCTCGTCCTGCAGGGTCAGGGTGATGGCCTGATCGGCAATCGCCTCTTCGATATCACCGTCAAAAGTGGAGATGGTCTTCACCTTGCTGCGCTTGCCGGAAGGCAGGGAGACCACTTCGTCACCGGGACGTATGGTGCCGGAGGCGATGGTACCGGCAAAACCGCGGAAGTCGAGGTTTGGACGGATCACGTACTGCACTGGCAGACGGAAGTTTTCCAGGTTGCGGTCGCTGGCGATCTCGATGGTTTCCAGGGTCTCCATCAGGGTTTTGCCAGTGTACCAGCCGGTCTGCTCGGAACGGTTCACCACGTTGTCACCGCGCAGGGCAGAGATTGGGGCGAACTGGATGTCCGGAATATTCAGCGCCTTAGCGAACTCTTTGTAGTCAGCAACGATTTCGTTGAAGCGGTCTTCGCTGAAGTCCACCAGGTCCATCTTGTTGATGGCAACCACGACGTGCTTGATACCCAGCAGGGAGGCAATGAAGCTGTGACGTCTGGTCTGGGTCATAACACCGTGACGGGCATCCACCATAACGATGGCCAGGTCACAGTTGGAGGCACCGGTAGCCATGTTGCGGGTGTACTGCTCGTGGCCGGGGGTGTCCGCGATGATGAACTTGCGCTTGTCGGTGGAGAAGTAGCGGTAGGCCACATCAATGGTGATGCCCTGCTCACGCTCACTCTGCAGGCCGTCAACCAGCAGCGCCAGGTCGAACTCCTCGTCGGTGGTGTTGAACTTCTTGGAGTCGTTCTTGATGGCGGACAGGTGATCTTCGAAGATCATCTTGGAGTCGTGCAGCAGACGACCAATCAGGGTGCTTTTACCATCGTCCACGCTGCCGCAAGTCAGGAAGCGCAGCAGTTCTTTGTTTTCGTGTTGATCCAGGTAGCCGAGGATATCCTGTTCAAGCAGAGAAGTTGATTCAATCATAACAATCTCGTTTCTAAATTCTGTTCTTGGTCAGCGACACGGTTGGTTCCGCTCGCCACTCGCTACTCGCTGCTCGCGACTTAGAAGTAACCTTCCATTTTCTTCTTCTCCATGGAGCCGGCGGAGTCGGAGTCGATCACGCGGCCCTGGCGCTCGGAGGTCTTGGTCAGCAGCATCTCCTGGATGATCTCAGGCAGGGTCTCTGCGTTGGACTCAACGGCACCGGTCAGCGGGTAGCAGCCCAGGGTACGGAAGCGCACCTTCTTCATTTCTGGTACTTCGCCCTCTTCCAGTGGCATGCGGTCGTCATCAACCATGATCAGCACGCCGTCACGCTCAACAACCGGACGCTCTTTGGAGAAGTAGAGGCTTGGGATTTCGATGTTCTCTTTGAAGATGTACTGCCAAATGTCCAGCTCGGTCCAGTTGGAGAGCGGGAATACACGAATGCTCTCGCCTGGATCCACGGCGCTGTTGTAGATATTCCACAGCTCCGGACGCTGGTTTTTTGGATCCCAGCGGTGGTTCTTATCACGGAAAGAGTACACACGCTCTTTCGCGCGGGACTTCTCTTCGTCACGACGGGCACCACCGAAAGCGGCGTCGAACTTGTAGTGGTTCAGTGCCTGCTTCAGACCTTCGGTCTTCATGATGTCGGTGTGCTTGGCACTGCCGTGGGTGAACGGGCCAACGCCCATGGCCACGCCATCGGGGTTGATGTGTACCAGCAGGTCGAAGTCGTACTTCTTCGCCATGGTGTCACGGAACTCGATCATCTCGTGGAATTTCCACGTGGTGTCTACGTGCAGCAGCGGGAAGGGAATCTTGCCCGGTGCAAACGCCTTGCGCGCCAGGTGCAGCAGCACGGAGGAGTCTTTACCCACGGAGTAGAGCATTACAGGGTTATCAAATTCTGCCGCTACTTCGCGGAAGATATGAATACTCTCTGCTTCCAGGAGTTTTAAGTGAGTCAGTGTTTTTGAATCCATGACCTTTACCTGTTCATGTCGTCGTTTACGAAAATTACGCTATCTGCCGGCACCAACCTTTTTCATAATCTGGCGCTGACAATTTCTTGTTTTACTGATCCCGCTATTGTGGATCCCCGCCTGCGCGGGGATGACGGCGGGATATTTACAACCTGTAGCGCAGCGTCCTGAAACCTTGAGCGCAGCGCCCTGTACCCTTAGAGCAGTTTCATCTCTTTCAGTCTTTCAATCACCTGGCTGACGGCGTCAGTCATGGTGTGTTGCGAAGTATCAATTCGCATCTCGGGATTTTCCGGGGTCTCGTAGGGATCGTCGACACCGGTAAAGCCCTTGATCTTGCCCGCCCGGGCCATGGCGTAGAAGCCTTTGCGGTCGCGAGCTTCGCACACCTCGATGGGCGTGGCTACGTGAATTTCAACAAACACACCCACCTCTTCCACCATGGAGCGCACGGCGCGGCGGGTCTTGGTATAGGGCGCGATAGGAGCACAGATGGCGATACCGCCGTTCTTGCTGATCTCGCTGGCCACATAACCAATGCGCTGAATGTTCAGGTCGCGGTGCTCTTTGGAGAAGGTGAGTTCGCTGGAGAGGTGTTTACGCACCACGTCGCCATCCAGCAGCGACACATGACGACCGCCCAGCTCGCGCAGCTTCACCATCACACCGTTGGCCAGTGTGGACTTACCGGAACCGGAGAGACCGGTAAAGAACAGGGTAATGCCCTGCTTGTTGCGCGGCGGCATGGTGCGGCGCAGCTCGTCCACCACTTCCGGGAAGGCAAACCACTCGGGAACCTCTTCGCCATCCACCAGCAGTTGCTTCAGTTCGGCACCGGAGATGTAGAGCCCCGCTTCTCCGGAGAGCAGTTCGTGCTCTTCGCAGAACTCGCCACGGCCTTCCACGTAACGGAGGAACGGTGCCTTGAGAACCTGGATGTTGAGCTCGGACTGCAGTGAGCTGACCAGCTCCTGGGCTTCCGTTGGACCGTAGAAGAGTCCGCCCATATTGTTGCGGCCGGGGCCGGCGTGGTCGCGACCGACAATAAAGTGGGTGAAGCCGTAGTTCTGGCGAATGATGGCGTGCCACAGGGCCTCACGGGGACCAGCCATGCGCATGGCCAGTGGCAGGATGCTGATTTCGCAGGTGCCCGCCGGGAACTTGGGCAGGATTTTTTCGTAGCAACGCACGCGGCAGAAGTGATCAATATCGCCGGGCTTGGTTCTGCCGACGGCTGTGTGAATCACCAGGTTGGCCTGCTCTTTGGCCATCAGGCGCTTCATCATAATGACGTGCGCCTTGTGTACCGGGTTGCGGGTCTGGAAGGCAATAACCTTGTCCCAGCCCAGCTCGGCGAAGTGGGCGCGCAGCGCGTGCGGGTCACGGCGGTACTGCTGGAAGTCGTAGTGCAGTGGCGGTGTGACCCCCACCAGCGAACCACTCAGGTAAACAGGATTGCTGCTGGTGAGCAGGTAATTCACACCCGGATGGGCGGTATCGGTGGTACCGAACAGCTGCTGCGCTTCACGCTCGCGATCCGCCTGCCATTTTTCGCCGACGGTCAGGTTGGCGATAACCACACCTTCAGGATCACGCAGGGTGATGCACTGACCTGGCTCCAGGGATTCGGCAAATTCGGTGGTGACATCCAGGGCGATGGGCATAGGCCACAGGGTGCCGTCGGCAAGACGCATGGTGTCCACCACGCTGTCGTAGTCGGCCCTGCCCAGATAGCCGGTCAGAGGCGAGAAAGCGCCATTGAGGAGCAGCTCGATATCCAGCATCTGCTTGGGGTTGAGATCCCAGGAGACGTTGGATTTCGCCTTCTCCTTTTCCAGTTGCAGTGCCTCTCCCTCAACATAGAGGTTAACCAGAGTTCCGCCGTGAGCCGTTGATGCATTCATAGGTGTCGCTTAACCGTCGATAGCAGATATTCAGGCAGTATAGTACAGGGTGACTTTTCGAAAAATCAGGATATTATGGAATAGATATTCGATTTTACTGTGTTTATTGAGCCCGCCTGACATGAAATACACCCTCCGCCACCTGCAGGTGTTTTTGACCGTTGCCCGCCACCAGAGCATCAGCAAGGCGGCAGCCGAACTGGCCATGTCCCAGTCCGCCACCAGCGCGGCACTGCAGGAGCTGGAGAACCGCTACGAGGTACAGCTGTTCGACCGCAGCGGCAAGCGCCTGCACCTCAACCCCCGCGGCGAAGCATTGCGGGTGCAGGCCGAGGCTCTGATGAATCACGCCCGCGAGTTTGAGCAGGAGCTGCTTGGACAGCAGGATGTGGGCAGCCTGCGGCTGGGGGCCAGCCTCACCATCGGCAACTACCTGACCGTAAAGCAGCTGGCGCTCTACCTGGAGCACTACCCTGCGGCGGATGTAGCCCTGACGGTGGGCAGCACCCCGGAGGTGGTGAGCAAGATGCTCAACCTGGAGCTGGACCTGGGACTTATTGAGGCCGAGATCCACCATGAGGATCTTTTGCTGACCCCCTGGCGCAAGGACCGCATGATGGTGTTCTGCCACCCCAGCCACCCCCTCGCCAGCCGCCGCCAGCTGAGCCGCAAGGACGCCCTCAACGCCAGCTGGATCCTGCGGGAGCCGGACTCCGGCCACCGCCAGACCTTCGACCGCTCCATGCAGGGGCTATTGCCGGATCTGAACATTGTGCTGGAGCTGACCCACAACGAGGCTATCAAGAACGCGGTGAAAGCGGGACTGGGACTGGGGTGCCTGTCGGAGATCGCCATTGCCGACGAGATTGAACAGGGCACGCTCACCGCGCTGGAGATTCAGGGGCGCCCTATGGACCGGATGTTTTACTTTGTCACCCATCGGAAGATGGCGGTGAGCAATGCCGCACAGCGGTGGATGGAGATGTGTTTGGCTTGAGGGGCTAACAGACCCTGTGCCCATGTCATTCCCGCGCAGGCGGGAATCCATCACTGCACTGCGACTCACTTGTCAGCACTAACCACGTCAGCTCGGCACAGTAATGGCAGAGCGAAAGCAATTCCCGCCTCTCCCGGGGGCTGTGGATCCCCGCCTGCGCGGGGATGACGCATACGACCTGCGCGGGGATGTCGCATACGACCTGCGCAGGGATGTCGGATACGGCCTGCGCGGGGATGACGGATACGGCCTGCGCGGGGATGACCAGGGCTCCTGATCTACGCTGAAGAACTGCGAGCGATCTTCCGCGAGGATACTCAGTCAAGGCTCCGGGCACGACCATCAATTCCGCCCGTAAGTATCCTCAAAGCGGACAATATCATCCTCACCCAGGTAGGAACCGGACTGCACCTCGATCATCTCCAGCTGGATGGTGCCGGGGTTTTCCAGGCGATGGGTGACGCCCAGCGGGATGTAGGTGGACTCGTTTTCTGCCACCAGGAAGGAGTCATCGCCTCTCACCACTTTCGCGGTACCGCTCACCACAATCCAGTGCTCGGCACGATGGTGATGCATCTGCAGGCTCAGCTTGCCACCGGGCTTGACCACGATATGTTTGACCTGGAAGCGCTCGCCATTGTCGACGGAATCGTAGTGACCCCAGGGGCGGTAGACCTTGCGATGCACACTGGCTTCGCTGCGTGAAGCAGACTTGAGCTGGCTTACTACATCCTTCACTTCCTGCACCCGGTCTTTATGGGCTACAAGGATGGAATCATCACTCTCCACCACCACGATATCGTCCAGACCTACAGTGGCCACCAGCTTGGACTCAGAGCGGATATAGCAGTTGCGGCTGTCGACTGAAATTACGTCACCGATCAGTGCGTTACCTGCTTCGTCCTTTTTGGAAACGTCCCACAGTGCCGACCAGGAGCCCACATCGCTCCAGCCACATTCCATGGGCACCACCACCGCCTCTTTAGTGCGTTCCATCACTGCGTAATCAATGGAATCGTCGGGGCAGGAGAGAAACTCCTCCTTGTCCGGGCGGACGAAATCTTCGTCCTCTTTGGCACCGGACATGGATGCCTTACAGGCGTCGAGAATGTCAGGACGATGCTGCTCCAGCTCCTGCAGGTAACGGCTCGCACGGAACATAAACATGCCACTGTTCCAGGCAAAGTTGCCACTGGCAAGATAGCTCTCTGCGGTCGCCTGATCCGGCTTTTCAACGAATTCAGCCACCTCGAACGCATCGCCACAGGGATTGCCCTGCCGGATGTAGCCGTAGCCGGTTTCAGGCGCCGTGGGAACCACGCCAAAGGTTACCAGCTTGCCCTGCTCCGCGTGCAAGGCTGCTTTCTCTACCGCCGCATGAAAGGCCGTCACATCGCGAATCACGTGATCCGCAGCCAGCACCAGCAACAAGGGGTCTTCACCGCCAGCCGTTGCCCGCAACGCTGCCAGCGCCACCGCCGGCGCGGTATTACGTCCCGCAGGCTCCAGCACGATAGCCGACTCTTCGCCGCGACCGACCTCACGCAACTGCTCTGCCACAGTGAAGCGATGGTCTTCTCCGCAAATCACCAGCGTTTGGGCGATATTCAGGCCCTGCAGGCGCGCACAGGTCTCCTGCAGCATTGTGGCCTCGGCAGTGAGAGAGAGGAACTGCTTGGGGTAGAGGGAACGGGACATGGGCCACAGGCGAGTACCGGAGCCGCCAGCCATGATTACAGGCACGATCATCAAGACAATCCTTTGATTTCGGGTAGTTATATCCGAGGGGAGTTTAGCAATAAAGGTAAGGGAGTGGCGAGGGGCTAGGGGCTAGGACGCTGCGCTACAGGGCTCAGGACGCTACGCTACAGGACGCTGGCGCTACAGGGCCTTACCTCCGGCAGGAGCACGCTCCCGCGGGTGATTTTTCTCATCCTGAGCCCCAGGAGCAGTTGTGGTCATGCGCAACTTCCAAAGCTCAAGCACTGCACCCCGAGCCTAGGGTACACAGGCGGCCAACGAAAAGATCGCCCGCGGGAGCGGGCTCCTACAATCTGTAGCGAAGCGTCCTGTAGCGAAGCGTCCTCGAACCTAGAAGCGCAGCGTCCTAGAACCTAGAAGCGAAGCGTCCTCGCCCCTGGAAAACAAAAAAGGCGTCCCGGGGGACGCCTTTTTCGCACATCAGCGGTTGGGAGGAAT
>NZ_WVVW01000019.1 GCF_009857815.1 Pseudomaricurvus sp. HS19
CCTGGAAAACAAAAAAGGCGTCCCGGGGGACGCCTTTTTCGCACATCAGCGGTTGGGAGGAATTAATCCTCTTCAACAGCCTCTGCTACTGCTGGACGGTCTACCAGCTCAACGTAAGCCATAGGGGCTTTGTCGCCAGCGCGGTAACCGCACTTGAGGATGCGAACGTAGCCGCCTGGACGACCCTGGTAACGGGGGCCCAGCTCGTTGAACAGTTTACCTACAGCCTGCTTGCTACCCAGACGGCTGAACGCCAGACGACGATTCGCGACGCTGTCGTTCTTGGACAGGGTAATAATAGGCTCAGCTACCATACGCAGCTCTTTTGCTTTGGCCAAAGTAGTTTTGATCAGCTCATGCTCAACCAGAGAGATGGTCATGTTCTTGAACATGGCCTTACGGTGTGAGCTGTTACGATTCAGTTGACGGCCACTGTGACGATGACGCATAACTCTAAATCCTTCGAAACCGGCTACCGGGCACTTTTCACAAAGTTCTCAGTAGCACCAATTAACAACCACCGCCGGGCACTGTTCGCTTCAACAACCGAGTCGGGACTCAGCGCCAAGCGGCGGCATTCAATACACTTACGCTAACTTGTCGTCGCTGGCGATGCTGGCAGGTGGCCAGTTCTCCAGACGCATACCGAGGGACAGACCGCGGGAAGCGAGGATGTCCTTGATCTCGGTAAGAGACTTTTTGCCAAGGTTCGGGGTCTTCAGCAGCTCTACTTCGGTGCGCTGGATCAGGTCACCAATGTAGTAGATGTTTTCTGCTTTCAGACAGTTGGCTGAACGAACAGTCAACTCAAGATCATCTACCGGACGCAGCAGAACAGGATCGATGGCCTCTTCTTTCTCTTCTGGTACGGACTCTTTCTCGCCCTCAAGGTCGACGAATACAGCCAGCTGCTGCTGCAGGATAGTAGCAGCGCGGCGGATCGCCTCTTCAGGATCGATAGTACCGTTGGTTTCCAGGTCGAGAATCAGCTTGTCCAGGTCGGTGCGCTGCTCAACACGGGCGCTCTCTACCTGGTAAGCCAGACGCTTGACCGGGGAGAAAGACGCATCGAGCTGCAGACGGCCGATAGCACGGGTCTCGTCTTCGTCGTTGCGACGCGCATCCGCAGGCTGGTAGCCGCGGCCGCGAGCAACGGTGAGACGCATGTTCAGATCAACATCACCAGTGATGTTGGCGATAACATGCTCAGGATTCTTGATCTCTACTTCGTGATCAACCTGGATATCGCCGGCAGTAACAACACCTGGGCCTTTTTTGCTCAGGGTCAGGACTGCCTGGTCCTTACCGTGCATAACAACCGCTACGCCTTTCAGGTTGAGCAGGATTTCGATAACGTCTTCCTGCACACCTTCAATAGCACTGTACTCGTGCAATACACCGTCGATCTCCACTTCGGTCACGGCACAGCCGGGCATGGAAGAGAGGAGAATCCGACGCAGTGCGTTACCGAGAGTATGACCAAACCCACGCTCCAGCGGCTCGAGGACCACTTTGGCGCGCGTTGGGCCGTTTTCGGTAACGTCAATATGACGCGGGGTCAAAAACTCGTTTACAGCACTCTGCATAGTCACACCTTTAGTGATTAAGTCCCTTACTTGGAGTAGAGCTCAACGATGAGGTTTTCGTTGATCTCGGCTGGCAAGTCGGCGCGGTCCGGAACACGAGTGAAAGTACCTTCTTTCTTGTCGTTGTTCACAGAAACCCACTCAACATCGGCGCGCTGAGAAGCATACGCCAACGCCTGAGCGATACGCAGTTGGTTCTTGGACTTCTCACGCACAGCCACTACATCACCGGCCTTCACCTGGAAGGATGGGATGTTAACGGTCTGGCCATTAACAGAGATCGCTTTGTGGGAAACCAGCTGACGGGATTCTGCGCGGGTAGCGCCAAAGCCCATGCGGTAAACCACGTTGTCCAGACGACACTCCAGCAGTTGCAGCAGGTTTTCACCGGTTGCACCCTTGCGGCGGGCCGCTTCTTTGTAATAACCGCGGAATTGCTTTTCCAGTACGCCGTAGGTACGACGAACTTTCTGCTTCTCACGCAGCTGTACACCATAGTCAGACAGACGACCACGACGAACGCCGTGCTGACCAGGAGCATTTTCAACCTTACACTTGGAATCCAGCGGACGAGCACCGGATTTCAGGAACAGATCAGTTCCTTCACGGCGTGACAGCTTACAAGTTGGTCCAATATAACGTGCCATTGTCTAAGCCCCCTTATACGCGACGTTTCTTCGGCGGACGACAGCCGTTGTGTGGAATCGGCGTGACGTCGGTGATGTTGGTAATCTTGTAACCAACATTGTTCAGAGCGCGAACCGCAGACTCACGACCCGGGCCAGGACCTTTAACTTCTACGTCCAGGTTCTTCAGACCGTACTCTTTAGCTGCTTCACCGGCGCGCTCAGCCGCCACCTGGGCCGCGAACGGGGTAGACTTACGGGAACCGCGAAAGCCGGAACCACCGGAAGTGGCCCAGGACAGGGTGTTCCCCTGACGATCAGTGATAGTCACGATCGTGTTGTTAAAAGAGGCGTGGATGTGTGCAACACCATCGACAACCGTCTTTTTAACTTTTTTCTTAGTAGTTTTACTTGGCTTTGCCATAGCAACTCTTCCTAACCTTTATCCAGTAAAAGCTAACGCTGTAGTGGCGTTAACTTACTTCTTGATTGGCTTGCGCGGGCCCTTACGGGTACGTGCATTCGTCTTGGAACGCTGGCCACGAGCAGGCAGGCTGCGACGATGACGCAGGCCGCGGTAGCAGCCCAGATCCATCAGACGCTTGATGCTCATGGAAACTTCACGGCGCAGATCACCCTCAACGGAGACTTTCGCCACTTCGTTACGCACTGCGTCCATTTGCTCGTCGCTCAGCTCGCTGATCTTGATAGTTTCAGCGATGCCAGCAGAGGCACAAATTTGCTTCGCAGTAGTGCGACCAATCCCATAGACATAGGTCAGGGAGATAACGGCATGTTTGTTATCTGGTATGTTTACACCAGCAATACGGGCCATTCAGATTACTCCACGTATAACTCAATTTGTGGCACTGACGGCGCAAAACGCCACCCCAACGCCAGGAAAAGGCGCGAAGGATAGCGACAATACACCCAAAAAGCAATAGCCAGAGGGTTTCCCCCCTGGCGACAGTCAGCGCCCCCTATTTCCAGCTCCCGGATTGCGGAGCCAGGGGCTGGGGCTCCATTTCAGAACCCCCACCGATCCTCATGCCAGCGCCGAAGCGCCAGTCAGAGGTCTTAGCCTTGACGCTGCTTGTGGCGTGGCTCGGAGCTGCAGATTACCCGCAGAACACCTTTGCGACGCACAACTTTGCAGCTGCGGCAAATTTTCTTAACAGATGCACGAACTTTCATGTTTTACAACACCTTCTAAAATTCAGCGGCGGCGGATAATACACCATTATCGCGCCGAACCATACCCCTTGAGGTTAGCTTTTTTCATCAGCGAGTCATATTGATGAGACATCAAGTGTGACTGCACCTGCGCCATGAAATCCATGACAACCACTACCACGATGAGCAGTGAGGTCCCGCCCAGGTAAAATGGCACGTTAGTCGCCACTACCAGGAACTGGGGCAGCAGGCAGACCGCCGCAATGTAAACCGCGCCAACAACAGTAAGACGGGTCAGAACATTGTCGATGTATTTCGCCGACTGCTCGCCGGGGCGAATACCAGGGATATACGCGCCGGACTTTTTCAGGTTATCCGCCACTTCGTTAGGGTTGAACATCAACGCCGTATAGAAGAAGCAGAAGAACACGATCAATGCCGCAAACAGGATGAAGTTCAGCGGCTGACCCGGGCCGATCGCCAGAGCGACCTCCTGCAGGATCTCGCTGCCGAGACCTTCACCACCCTGACCGAACCACTGCGCCACGGAGGCCGGGAACAGCAGGATGCTGCTGGCAAAAATAGCAGGGATCACACCCGCCATATTCACCTTCAGGGGCAGATGGCTGGACTGTGCAGCAAACATCTTGCGACCCTGCTGACGCTTGGCATAGTTCACGGTGATGCGACGCTGACCGCGCTCCATCCGTACCACCAGCCAAATAACAGCTACAGCCAGGAAAGCCACACCCAACAACAGCAGGATGTGCAAATCACCCTGACGGGCACTTTCAAAGGCCTGACCGATAGCACTGGGCAGACCCGCAACAATACCGGCAAAGATCAGCATCGAGATGCCGTTACCGATACCACGCTCGGTGACCTGCTCACCCAGCCACATCATGAACACAGCACCTGTCACCAGGGAACTGACAGCCACGAAATAGAAGCTGAAGCCAGTCATGTAGGCCTGACCTGAGAATCCCACGGTCATACCGGTGCCCTGCACCAGCGCAAGCGCCACTGTCAGGTAGCGGGTGTACTGGTTGATCTTGCGACGACCGGCATCCCCTTCTTTCTTGAGCTGCTCCAGGGACGGCACAACTGCAGACATCAGCTGCATGATGATCGAGGCCGAAATGTAGGGCATGATGCCCAGGGCCAGGATACTCATGCGCTCCAGCGCACCACCTGAAAACATGTTAAACAGACCGAGAATGGTGCCCTGGTTCTGGTTGAACAGTGCAGCAACGCGATCCGGATCGATACCGGGTACTGGAATGTGGGTACCAACGCGGTAAACCACAATCGCTAAAAACAGAAAACGAAGGCGAGCCCAAAGCTCGCCCAGTCCTTTCTGGTTTCCTACTGGCAGATTTCCTGCGGAAGCCATAATCAAGTCTCTAATTGCAAGTTACGAGTCGCCAATGGCGAGCGCAGTGTTATAACACTGACAGCTCGCCACCGCCACTCGTTACTTCGCTTATTCTTCGACTTTGCCGCCAGCTGCTTCGATGGCAGCTTTAGCGCCTTTGGTAACAGCCAGACCTTTTACGGTAACGGCTTTGGTCAGTTCGCCAGACAGGAAGATCTTGGCGCGCTTGATATTGATATTCACAATATCGGCACGCTTCAGAGCGTCCAGATCGACTACATCACCTTCTACGGCGTTCAGCTCAGCCAGGCGCACTTCAGCAGTCACACGACCAATGCGGGAAGTGAAACCAAACTTTGGCAGACGCTTCTGCAGAGGCATCTGACCACCCTCGAAACCAGGCTTAACACTACCGCCGGAACGAGACTTCAGACCTTTGTGACCGCGACCACCGGTTTTACCCAGACCGCTACCGATACCACGACCGAGGCGCTTCTTGCTGTGAGTGCGGCCAGGCGCAGGACTCAGAGTATTCAGACGCATCTTACTCTCCCTCTACCTTAACCAGATAATTTACTTTGTTGATCATGCCACGTACTGATGGAGTATCTTCTACTTCCACAGAGTGGCCAATGCGGCGCAGTCCGAGACCAGCGACGCAGGCTTGATGGTTCTTCAGGCGACCAGCGGTGCTTTTAACCTGAGTCACCTTAATCATTTTCTTAGCCATGGTCCTATCCAACTCTATTCAGTGCCGGAAATTCCGTCAGGAGCGGGCTGCCATTCAGCAGCCCGGCGCCATCAGTTCAGAATTTCTTCAACGCTTTTGCCACGCTTGGCAGCTACGGATTCCGGAGATGCCATCTCTTTCAGTGCCTGGAAGGTCGCACGAACCACGTTTACGGGGTTGGTGGAACCGTAGCACTTCGCCAGTACGTTCTGCACGCCAGCCATCTCAAATACGGAGCGCATGGCACCGCCGGCAATTACACCGGTACCCTGAGAAGCGGGTTGCATAAATACTTTGGAGCCGCCGTGACGACCTTTGGTTGGGTACTGAATGGTGTCACCGTTCAGTTCAACCTGGATCATGTTGCGACGAGCAGCTTCCATAGCTTTCTGGATAGCGGCTGGTACTTCGCGGGCTTTACCGCGGCCGAAACCAACGCGACCATTACCATCACCAATGACAGTCAGAGCTGTAAAGGTAAAGATACGGCCACCTTTAACAGTCTTGGCAACGCGGTTAACCTGAACCAGCTTCTCCTGGAAGCCTTCGTCGTTACGTTCTTCTTTCTTGTTAAAAGCCATAACTCAACCTTTAGAATTCCAAACCAGCTTCACGGGCGGCATCAGCCAGCGCCTGAACACGGCCGTGGTACTTGTAGCCGCTGCGATCGAAAGCAACCTGAGTTACACCAGCGGCCTTGGCGCGCTCGGCGATCAGCTTACCAACAGCTTGTGCGGCTTCTTTGTTACCGGTCTTGCCGTCGCGCAGCTCCTTGTCCAGCGTAGAAGCCTGGGCCAGAACCTTGTTACCTTCCGGTGCGATTACCTGAGCGTAGATATGACGCGGAGTGCGGTTAACGCACAGACGGGTCACACCCTGCTCACTCATCTTGGCGCGAGCACGGCGAGCGCGGCGCAAACGAGACAATTTTTTATCGTTCATGACCTAGCCCTTACTTCTTCTTAGCTTCTTTACGACGTACTTGCTCGTCAGAGTAACGTACACCCTTGCCCTTGTAAGGCTCTGGCGGACGCACGGCACGAATATCGGCCGCTACCTGACCGAGGAGCTGCTTGTCGGCGCTCTTCAGTACGATCTCAGTCTGACTTGGGGTCTCGGCGGTTACACCTTCTGGCAGGTCATAAACAACCGGGTGGGAGAAACCCAGAGTCAGGTCTACAGTGTTTCCTGCGGCCTTAGCACGATAACCAACACCTTGCAGCTGCAGCTTGCGCTCAAAACCTTGAGACACGCCGACTACCATGTTGTTTACCAGGGCACGGGTGGTGCCTGCCAATGCGCGGGACTGCTTGGCGCCATCGCGGGCAGCAAAGTTCAGAGCGTTGTCGTTTTGAGCAACTTCTACACTGCCGTGGATGGTGTGGGCCAATGTACCGTTGCTGCCTTTAACTGTAAGTTCCTGACCATTCAGGGTTACAGTTACACCAGCTGGTACTTCAACCGGACTATTTGCAACTCGTGACATAACGAATTCCCGTTAAAACTTAAACAACCGCCCTTGCGGGCGGCTAAATTAAAATACGGTGCAGAGAACCTCACCGCCAACGCCCTGGGCGCGTGCGGCACGGTCAGTCATTACACCTTTACTGGTGGAGACAATTGCGATTCCCAGACCACCGCGAACGGAAGGCAGGGCGTCTTTACCAGCGTAGCTACGCAGGCCAGGACGGCTTACACGGTCAAGCTCTTCAATAACAGGCTTGCCTTCGAAGTACTTCAGCTCAATGTTCAACTGAGGCTGAACGTCCTCGCTCACTGCGAAATCAACAATGTAACCTTCGTCTTTCAGAACGCGGGCAACATTCACTTTCAGCTTGGAAGAAGGCATCGCCACTTCAAACTTGCCTACTTGCTGCGCGTTGCGGATGCGGGTCAGCATATCTGCCAACGGATCTTGCATACTCATAAGTCTATGCTCCTAATTTCTGCCGTCTGCTTACCAGCTGGCCTTGACCAGACCTGGTACATCGCCGCGCATAGCTGCTTCACGCAGCTTGTTACGGCACAGGCCGAACTTACGGTACACCGCGTGCGGACGACCAGTGATACGGCAGCGACGCTGCTGACGCACTGGGCTGGCATCACGTGGCAACTTCTGCAGCTTGATCTGAGCTTCCCAGACCTGCTCTTCAGAGGACTCCGGATTGGCAATGATAGCCTTCAGTTCCTGACGCTTGGCAGCGTACTTGGCAACTGCATTAGCACGCTTGGTTTCGCGCGCAATCATAGATTTCTTAGCCATGATCCCTATCCTCAGCCTTTAAACGGGAAGTCAAACGCCTTCAACAGCGCCAGACCTTCTTCGTTGCTACGAGCAGTAGTGGTGATACAGATATCCAGACCGCGGAGCTTGTCGACTTTGTCGTACTCAATTTCCGGGAAAATAATCTGCTCAGTCACACCCATGGAGAAGTTACCACGACCATCGAACTGCTTGGGGCTGATGCCGCGGAAGTCGCGAATACGTGGAATCGCGATGCTGATCAGACGCTCCAGGAACTCGTACATACGGTCGGAACGCAGGGTGACTTTGGCACCGATAGGCCAACCTTCACGCACTTTGAAACCAGCGATAGACTTGCGAGCCTTGGTGATAACTGCTTTTTGACCAGTGATTCTTTCCAGATCACTAACCGCAGCTTCCAGGACCTTCTTGTCTCCGATTGCCTCACCAACACCCATATTTACGGTGATCTTGGTGATCTTAGGCACTTCCATCACGTTTTCCAGCTTCAGCTCTTCTTTCAGCTTTGCCTGGATGTCGCTTTGGTAAAGTTCTTTCAACTTAGCCATTTTTAATTACCGTCTGCTTTTACCGTTAACACTGCGTAATTAAATAAGTGAGTGAGCACTTAAAATTACGCGTCAACGGCCTCGCCGTTGGATTTGAAAACTCGCACTTTGGTGCCGTCTTCGAGGACTTTGAAACCAACACGATCAGCTTTACCGGTTGCACTGTTAAAGAGAGCAACATTGGAAACCTGAATCGGAGCTTCTTTCTCCACGATTCCGCCGGCCACACCCATTTGCGGGTTTGGTTTTTGGTGTTTTTTGATCATGTGAACACCAGACACGATCAAGCGATCGTCAGTAAGCACTTTCACTACTTTACCGCGCTTACCTTTATCGCGACCTGCGATCACAATCACTTCGTCATCACGTTTGATCTTACGCATAACCCTGTCCTCAACTCTCTTCCGGCTTACAGTACTTCTGGGGCCAAAGAGATGATCTTCATGAATTTCTCGCCACGCAGCTCGCGGGTAACAGGGCCAAAGATACGAGTACCTACAGGGGCTTCCTGGCTATTCAGCAATACCGCGGCATTGTCATCGAACTTGATCAGAGAACCATCCTGGCGACGCACACCTTTTTTGGTGCGCACAACCACGGCCTTCATTACCTGACCTTTTTTCACTTTACCGCGAGGAATCGCTTCCTTTACGGTAACTTTGATAATGTCACCAACGGCAGCGTAACGACGATGTGAACCGCCGAGCACTTTGATGCACATTACGCGACGGGCACCACTGTTGTCTGCCACATCCAAGTATGATTGCGCTTGAATCATCGTCCGTCTCCGAAACTCTTAGAACGCCTGGGATCCTCAGATCTCAGCGGCGCGCTCTTCAATTTTTACCAAGGTCCAAGACTTAGACTTAGACAGCGGACGAGTCTCTTCAATAGTGACTACATCGCCGGCCTTGCACTCATTGTTTTCGTCATGAGCTTTCAGCTTGGATGATTTACTGACGTACTTACCATAGATCGGGTGCTTAACACGGCGTTCGATCAGGACAGTGACGGTTTTATCCATCTTGTCGCTTACGACTTTGCCGGTTACCTGACGTACCAACTTGTCTGTCATGTCATTCACCTGCCTTCTGATTCAGCACTGTTTTAATACGAGCGATATCGCGACGCGCCTGTTTGACGAGGTGAGTCTGATTCAGCTGTCCAGTGGAAGCCTGCATGCGCAGTTTGAACTGCTCTTCCAGCTGCTTCAGCAACTCAGCATTCAGCTCTTCAACAGATTTTTCGCGGAGTTCTGTAGCTTTCATCACATCACCGAACGTTTCACGAAAGTTGTATTTACAGGCAACTTGGCGGCAGCCAGTGCGAACGCTTCACGCGCCAGTTCTTCAGAAACACCTTCCATTTCATAAAGAACCTTACCTGGCTGAATCTGGCATACCCAGTATTCAACGTTACCCTTACCTTTACCCTGACGAACTTCCAGAGGCTTGCTGGTGATTGGCTTATCCGGGAACACACGGATCCAGATTTTACCACCACGCTTAATGTGACGAGTCATCGCACGACGAGCCGCTTCGATCTGACGAGCCGTGATACGGCCACGAGAAACGGATTTCAGTGCGTATTCGCCAAAGCTAACCTTGGAGCCACGTTGGGCCAGACCGCGGTTACGGCCTTTCTGTTGCTTACGAAACTTTGTACGCTTCGGTTGCAGCATGTTGCGTACCCCTTACTTAGAGCCTTTTTTCTTCTTGGGCTTGTCTTCAACGGCTTCGATGCCGCCGATAATTTCGCCTTTGAAGATCCATACTTTCACGCCGATGATGCCGTAGGTGGTGAGACCTTCAGCAGTGGCGTAGTCGATGTCGGCACGCAGGGTATGCAGAGGCACACGGCCTTCGCGGTACCACTCAGTGCGCGCAATCTCAGCGCCACCCAGTCGGCCACTTACCTGAATCTTGATACCTTCAGCGCCCTGGCGCATTGCATTTTGCACTGCGCGCTTCATAGCACGGCGGAACATTACACGACGCTCAAGCTGCTGAGCTACGCTTTGTGCTACCAGAGCCGCATCCAGATCAGGTTTGCGGATTTCTTCGATGTTGATGTGGACGGGAACACCCATCTGCTTGCTGATTTCAGCGCGCAGTTTTTCCACATCTTCACCTTTCTTACCAATCACGATGCCTGGACGGGCAGTGTGGATGGTAATGCGTGCGGTGTTGGCCGGACGCTCGATGTCTACACGACTTACTGACGCGTGCGCCAGCTGCTTTTCAATGTACTTACGTACAGTCAGGTCGGTGTAGAGCTTGTCTGCGTATTCATCGCTACCGGCATACCAGGTAGAGGTATGCTTTTTAACGATGCCCAGACGAATACCTGTCGGATGTACTTTCTGACCCATAACGTCTGTCTCTTACTGATCGGCTACTTTAACGGTGATGTGACAAGTGCGCTTGAAAATGCGATCCGCACGTCCTTTAGCGCGAGGCTTGATCCGCTTCATGGTCAGGCCTTCATCCACAAAAATTGTGGATACTTTCAACTCATCTACATCAGCGCCTTCGTTGTGCTCTGCGTTTGCAATAGCAGACTCAAGCACTTTCTTGACAATCGCGGCACCTTTCTTGGTGCTGAAAGCCAGGATGTCCAGAGCCTCTTCAACGTGTTTACCACGAATCTGATCAGCTACCAGACGCGCTTTTTGTGCCGACAGCTGAGCACCGCGTAATTTTGCTGCTACTTCCATCGTTAAAACCTCTTAGCGCTTCTTGGCTTTCTTGTCTGCAACGTGGCCGCGATAGTTACGGGTAGCTGCAAACTCGCCCAGTTTGTGCCCGATCATCTCTTCGTTGACCAGAACTGGAACATGTTGACGTCCGTTGTGCACAGCGATTGTCAGGCCAACCATTTCGGGCATGATCATCGAGCGACGAGACCAGGTCTTGATCGGACGACGGTCATTGCTTTCGATCGCTGTTTCGATCTTCTTCAGGAGATGAAGATCGATGAAAGGACCTTTTTTCAGTGAACGTGGCACTGCTCTTTCCTCTTCAGCTAGTGTTTAGCCAGTCGCTTATTTCTTGCCGCGACGGCGAACAATCATCTTATCGGTGCGCTTGTTCTTACGAGTCTTGGCACCCTTAGTAGGTGTACCCCATGGTGATACCGGATGACGGCCACCAGAAGTACGACCCTCACCACCACCGTGTGGGTGGTCAACAGGGTTCATCGCGACACCGCGAACAGTCGGACGCACACCGCGCCAACGAGAAGCACCAGCCTTACCCAGGGAACGCAGGTTGTGCTCACTGTTGGACACTTCGCCCAGAGTTGCACGACACTCACTGAGTACTTTGCGCATTTCGCCGCTACGCAGACGCAGGGTCGCATATTGGCCATCACGCGCCACCAACTGAACGGAAGTACCGGCGGAACGCGCGATTTGCGCACCCTTACCAGGCTTCAGCTCAACGCAGTGAATTACGCTACCAACCGGAATGTTACGGATTGGCAGGGTGTTACCCACTTTAATTGGTGCATCTTCACCAGATTGGAGCTGATCACCGGCTTTCACGCCCTTAGGGGCAATGATGTAGCGGCGCTCACCATCCAGGTAGCAAACCAGAGCGATGTTAGCGCTGCGGTTTGGATCGTATTCCAGACGCTCAACCTTCGCAGGAATGCCGTCCTTATTACGCTTGAAATCAATAACACGGTAGTGTTGCTTATGACCGCCACCCACATGACGAGTGGTAATACGGCCATTGTTGTTACGACCACCGGACTTGGATTTCTTCTCCAGCAGCGGCGCATGTGGCGCACCTTTGTGCAGATCAGCGTGTACAACGCTGACGACAAAGCGGCGACCCGGAGAAGTTGGTTTACGTTTTACAATAGGCATCGCAACTATCCCCTTATTCCGCTACTGAAAAGTCAATTTCTTGACCTTCAGCCAGACGTACGTAAGCTTTTTTCCAGTCGCTGCGCTGACCCATACCATGCTTGGTACGCTTGGTCTTGCCCTTGACAACCAGAGTACGCACGCTTTCAACTTTAACGTTAAAAAGCTTTTCTACTGCGGCTTTGACTTCCTGCTTGGCAGCATTACGCAGCACTTTGAAAACCACTTGATTGGCGGCATCGCCGGCCATCGCTGCTTTCTCAGAAATCACTGGACCCAGCAGCACTTTGTAAAGGCGTTCTTGACTCATCCCAGCATCTCCTCAAATTTCTTCAGAGCAGCGACAGTCACAACAACCTTGTCAAAGCGGATCAGACTAACCGGATCAACACCCTGAACATCACGTACGTCAACCTTGTGCAGGTTGCGTGAAGCCAGGTACAGGTTTTCGCTTACGTTCTCAGACACAATCAGAGCATCTTTCAGATCGTATTGAGCCAGCTGCTGAACCAGAGCTTTGGTCTTTGGCGCGTCGATATCAAAAGACTCAACAACAACCAGACGCTCCTGACGATTCAGCTCAGACAGAATGCAACGCAGCGCTGCACGATACATTTTCTTGTTCAGCTTCTGATCGTGGTTGCGTGGCTTGGCAGCAAAGGTCACACCACCGGTGCGCCAGATTGGGCTGCGAATGGTACCAGCACGAGCACGGCCAGTGCCCTTCTGACGCCATGGCTTCTTACCACCGCCAGATACTTCTGAACGGGTTTTTTGTGCCTTGGTACCCTGACGAGCACCTGCCAGGTAGGCAGTTACCGCCTGGTGAACCAGGTCTTGATTAAACTCTTTGCCGAAAGTCACTTCGGATACAGAAACTGTACCTTTGGCGCCTTCGGGAGTTGCAATATTCAAATCCATCGTCGAAACCCTCGGACTTACGCGCTACGTTTCTTAACTGCTGGACGAACGAATACGTCACCACCTGGAGCACCAGGGATGGCACCTTTAACCAGCAACAGATTACGTTCGACGTCTACACGTACGATTTCCAGATTCTGGACAGTCACACGCTCGGCACCCATGTGGCCGGACATTTTCTTGCCCTTGAACACACGACCTGGAGTTTGACACTGACCAATAGAACCGGGAGCACGGTGAGACAGAGAGTTACCGTGAGTAGCGTCTTGCATGCTGAAGTTCCAGCGCTTGATAGCACCGGCGAAACCTTTACCTTTGGAGGTACCGGTTACATCGACGAATTGACCAGCCTCGAATGCAGCAACAGTAATTTCACCACCAACTTCGAAAGCTTCGCCTTCGTTGTTGCGCAATTCCCAAACGCCGCGACCGGCTTCGGTGTTTGCTTTGGCAAAATGACCAGCTTGAGACTTGGTCACACGGGAGGCGCGACGAGAGCCAACAGTTACCTGCACAGCATTGTAACCATCGGTTTCTCCGCTCTTAACCTGAGTGATGCGATTGGGCTCAACCTCAATCACAGATACAGGAAGGGAAACACCTTCTTCGGTGAAGATACGGGTCATACCGCTCTTACGACCGACTATACCAATAGTCATTTCTTTAAACCTCTCAGTGTACGGGGCTTTTACCCGCTATGGCCGCCCATTTCAGAGCGTTACACAACCCGGTTACCCGGGCATCGGCACAAATTGTATGTAAAACTTGATTTTCTTACTGAGGACCTTCTGCAGATCAGCCGAGACTGATCTGAACCTCTACGCCTGCAGCCAAATCCAGCTTCATCAGGGCATCAACGGTCTTTTCAGTCGGCTCAACAATGTCAAGCAAACGCTTATGTGTGCGGATTTCATACTGATCACGCGCGTCTTTGTTAACGTGCGGGGAGATCAGAACGGTGAAACGCTCTTTGCGAGTCGGCAGCGGGATTGGGCCGCGCACCTGGGCGCCTGTACGCTTAGCGGTCTCAACGATCTCCTGGGTAGAAGTGTCGATGAGCTTATGATCGAAAGCCTTAAGGCGAATCCGAATGCGTTGATTCTGCATGTGAACCAAACTCCAAAAATCTATAAAGAACCAGAACCGCGTTTAATTGCGATCCTACACACTCCCACTCCAGACATGACGCCCAAAATAGGAAGCGGAATTCTAATGACGCGACCAAGCAGAGTCAACCACTATTTTGAATAATATTTAACCCGTTGCAGCGACGGCTTCCCCCCGCGGGACGGGGGGTCGGATCAGGAGCTGAGTGCCACGCGGCACTCGATGCCAGCGGGCAGCTGGCGGCGGGGATTGGGGATATTGGCACGAATGCGGTAGGTACCGCTGGCGGCGTCAATAATGGGGTCGATCAGGGTCACCTTCGCCGGGTAGGCGCCGCCCACCGGCGCCGACGGGTAGACCATCAGTTGGGCCTTGTCAGGTACACTGCCAACCGAGCTGTAGGGCATCACCACCTCTACCTTGAGGGGATCGAGGGTGGCCACCACCATCACCGGCTCACTGGTGACAAACTCCCCGGCTTCGGCAAAGTAGTCCACCACCACTCCGTTAATGGGACTTTTAACCGAACGCAGCGCCAGTATCGCCTGGGCCTGCTGGTACTCTTTGACTGCCACCTGGTACTCGGTCTGGAATTCATCCCGCTCGTGGATGGAGATCAACTCCTCCTGATACATGTCCTCGTTGCGCTGGTAGTGGCGCAGGGCAAACTCCGAGCGGATCCTCGCCAGCTCCACGGAGGCCTGCTCCACATCGGAACGCAGGGAGAAGAGCGGGTCGCCCTTTTTGACGGCGTCACCCAGGCGCAGGGGGCGCTTCTCCAGCACACCCTCCACCGGGCTCGACACCGCCACCCGCACGCTGGGCTCAATAATGCAGCCCACGGCTGGCAGGTATTCCACCTCCTGGGCCACCGCTGCTGCGCTCCACAGCGCCGTCGCGGTCACCAGCCAACCGATCCACTTATTCAATCCCGCCCCCACAAATCTTCCTTCTTTATATAGTGTTGCTATATCCGTCGCGCTGCCGTGCCCCAGGACTGCGTCAGCCCCAGCGCCCGCCCCCGAGAAAGGCCAGGGTCTTGCGCTCGCGCTCGTCGGTGCGCTGGGTCATGCGCCGCTCGCGGGCGTGCTTGCGCTCCAGCCGCCACTGGCAGTAGCGCTGCATGGCTTGCGCCAGGCGGGGCCCCAGCCATGGCAGTGGCAGCAGCGGCAATGCCAGCCGCAACAGCTGGCGACCGTAAACATTCACCAACGGGTCTTCCCACGACAGGCAGTATTCGACGGTGCCCGGATCCCCCTGGCGGGCACAGCGCCCCTCCAGCTGGCGGTCGATGCGGCTGGCATCCTGCAGCTCACAAATGATGACATGCAGGCCGCCGGCCTCGCGGGTCTCGGGCCGCAATTTGATATCGGTGCCCCGCCCCGCCATGGAGGTGGCTATGGTAACCCGCCCGGGCTCACCGGCGCGAGCCACAATGGCGGCCTCGTCGGCGTCCTGTTTGGCGGTGAGCAGCTCAAAGGGGATGCCGGCCCGCTGCAGGCTGGCTGCCAGCCCCTCGGACTGGTCCACCGTCGCCGTGCCCACCAGTACCGACTGCCCCAGGCCAGTGCGGTAGCGTACCGCCTCCACCACCGCCTGTTCCTTGGCGACCATGGTGGGCAACACCCGATAACCCACCCGCCGCCGGCGACTGGCGCGCAATAGCGGCACCTTGCACACCAGCAGGCCATAGACGCCGTAGAACTCGTCCATGACCTCCTGGGCGGTACCGGTCATGCCGGAGAGGTAGAAGTACTTGCGGAAGAACTGCTGGTAGCTGATTTTGGCCAGGGTTTTCTGCGGTTTGGTGAGGGGACACCCCTCCTTCACCTCAATCATCTGATGCAGGCCGCCTTCCCAGGAACGATCGGCGGCGAGACGGCCGGTGTATTCGTCAACAATCATCACCTTGTCGTCAGCCTCTGCGGCAGCGGCAGAGTCCTTATCATCGGCAGGCTCCTTGCCAACGATATAGTGCTTGTCGCGCTGGTAGAGGTGGAGGGCGCTGAGGGCCTGCAGCAGCAACTCCTCCCCCCTCGCCTTCTGGTGCCAGCGCAGGGGCTGACCATCGATAGTAAGCCCTTGCTCCGCCGACAGCGCCTCTTCCAGCTGGTCACGCCCCCCCTGCAGCAGCAGGATACGGCGCCCGCTGTGGTCAATGCGGTAGTCCTCTTCCGGCTGCATGGCCTGCGCTACCGCCATGATGTGGCGCAGGAACTCCTCGCTGTCCGCCAGCGGCACATCGCCACCGGAGATCACCAGCGGCGTGCGCGACTCATCAATAAAGACACTGTCGGCCTCGTCCACAATGGCAAACACCAGCCCCTGCTGCATCAGCTTCAGCCCCGGTCCCTGGCGGGCGGCCTTGACCATATCGCGGTAGACATCGATGCTGTCGCGCCGGTCACCCAACACCAGCAGATCCTTGAGGTAGTCGAAGACCAGCTCGTTGTTGGAGCAGTAGACAATGTCACAGGCGTAGATCTGCTGCCGCTGCGGCACCTCGGCATCCGCCAACAAGGCCGCAGCATTGAGGCCCAGGTAATGGAACAGCGGCAGCGTCTCCTCACAGTCCCGCTCTGCCAGATAGTCGTTGGTGGTCACCACATGCACTTTCACACCCGCCAATGCCGCGGTGGCGGAGGCCAGGGTACAGGCCAGGGTCTTGCCCTCACCGGTGGCCATCTCCGCCACCATGCCCCGCAGCATGATCAGTGAGGCGCGGATCTGGGTATGGTGGTGGCGCATGCCCAGGCTGCGTCCTGCGGCTTCACGCACCATGGCGAAGGCCGGCACCAGGGTCCGGGGGGTAATACCCTCCCGCAACAATTGCTCCCGCACCTGGTCACGATGAGCCAGGAACGCTTCCTCGGAGAGCTCCATAAGATCCTCTGAAGCAGCGATGACTTGGCGGGCGAAACCTGACTGGCGCAGCAAGCGCCGGCGCCAGGGCCACAGCCAACCGCTGTAGACTCCACGCAGCAAACGGTCCAACCAGGAGAGCTGGTACCAGGCCCGCTCCGGCCGCAGGGTAACGGATACCGCGTGGCGACGGGGGTAAGCGCTACGGGGCGGGCGATCAGACATCAAACTTCTCGATAAACACCTGTCGCACCTGCCGGTAGAGGCGCTGTATCAGCGGTTCCGGCGTCAGCTCAAAGCGCACATAGAAACGCTCAAACACGTGCTTCATCGGCACATCCGGCGCCTGCACTTCCAGCGTGATGTAGTTTTCCAATGCCTGCAGCTGGCTGTCGGCGGAGGGGTCCAGCAGTATCTCCCCGCCCCCCAGGGTCGCCAGCACCGGGCTGGGAATCTCCCGACTGACACCGGGCACCACGGCGGTCATGGTGGCCGGCAGCTCCAGCCCCCGGTCCGAGGCCGGTCGCAGGGTCACTGCACGCACCTGTTGCAGAACCTGCTCGGCGGAATTCTCCGCCACCACCACTCTTATGCGCAGCGGGCGGTCTGGATTGAGCACATAACCAATAATCTCGCCGCGCTGCAGGAAGCGCTCCGGCAGGGTGCCCGCCTGCGCCATCACCAGCTGGCCATCGGCACGGGCACACACGGCGGTTTCCGCCAGCGCCTGCTCGATATCCGCTTTCTCTTCCTGGAAACGGGTCAGCTCGGCGGCGGCAACACCGGCGCGACTGCGATCCTGATAGGCCGAGCGCAAGCGCGCCTGGGCCTCCGCCAGCTGAGCCGTGACCGCCGCCAGGCGCCCCTGCAGCTCGTAGTTGGTCAGCTCCAGCAGCGGCTGCCCCACCGTCACCTGCCCATCTTCCGGCAGGGACATGGCAGTGACAAAGCCCGATTCCCCCGGGTAGACCCGCTCCTCCGGCAGCGGCCAGGAGACACCGCTGGTGGTGTAACTGCGGGGCAGCGGCACCACCGCCAGCAGCAGCCAGCTCACCAGCGCCAGCACCGCCATCACCAGCTTCGGGTTCAGGCCCAGGGCGGCGAATTGCGGTTCCTGAAAAGGTTTCGCCAGGGTTTTGGTAAAAGGAATAATCCAGCTGGAAACCAGAGTCCAGATGCCGAGAATCACCCCCACCACAAAATACTGGCTGCCAATAAACAGGATGATGGAGATGGAAATTATGATGCGGTAAATAAGTGAGGCGATGTGATAGCCGAACAGCCAGCAGCGTTCACGCTGGTCAACGCAGGGATCCTCCACCTCGCGAAAGCGGAACAGGTAGCGTTTCGCCAGGTAGCCCCAGTAACCCACCGCCTTCTTCGCCAGACCGGGAATCTCCAGCCAGTCCGACAACACATAGTAAGCATCAAACTTGAGCAGCGGGTTGCCGTTAAACAGCAGCGTCGACACGCCCGCCATAAACGCCACGTTGTAGAGAATGGACTTGGTTACCCCGTCCGCCGCCATGGACCAGAGGATTACCGCAATGGCGGCGATAAACAGCTCCACAATCAGGCCCGCAGCAGCCACGGTCATGCGCTCGTACTTGCTGGAGAAGGCCGCCGACTCTGAGGCGTTGACGTAGGGCATGGGAAAGAACACCAGCAACATCACCCCCACTTCGTGCACCTGGCCACCGAAGCGCCGCACCGCATAGGCGTGGCCGAATTCGTGAATAATCTTGATCAGCGGGTAGAGCACCCACAGCAGGAACAGGTTATCCGCCGCCAGGATGCGGTCGGCGGCGTTGGCGGTCAGCGCGGTAAAGTTCTGCGCCATCACCACCAGTCCGGCGGCCACCACCAGCAGGTAGACCGGCAACAGCTTGCGACCCGGCAGGCGATCCAGCCAGGGGCAGACCCGGTCCAGCAGCCGGGTGGGATCGAACAGCGGGATCTGAACCGACAGTGGTGACCAGACTTTCTGCAGCGCCTTCTTCTCCTGCTTCTGGTCCTTGCGCTGAAACAGATCAGCGGCGTTGGCCGGCACATCCAGGTAAAGCATGTCCAGCTGGTAGAGCGAGGAGATCAGGGAAATGACATCTTCCTGGGTGGGCACATCGTCGGGCAACATCTCTCCCGCAGACAGCCAGATGTCATTCAGTGTGCGGCTGCCATCCATCAGGCCAATCACGGTATAGGCCTGGGCGGAGAATAACTGGATGGAGCCGGAGACCGGGTCGCGCAGGGCATAGCTCAACTCGCCGCGCTGCTGCTGGGGCGAGATCTCCACCTGCGGTTGCAGCCGCGGTTGCAGTTGCTCTACCCGATACCAGTTTTTACTGAACAGCGATGCCATGATGATCCGCGCCCGCCGTCAGCCCCAGAAGGACCAGATTTTCAGCTGTAGCCATTTGCGCAGTTCCAGCGTCCAGATATCGATCAGGTGACGGCGCCCGGCGGAGACCTTGGCGATCCCCACCAAACCCGGCCGGAACTGGGAGTGGTGCTGCAGCAGTCGTGCCTCCACCCGGAACACGGTGCTGCCATCGCGCACCTCAGTCACCGGAGTTACAGACTCCACCACAAAATCAAAACCCTGATTGGGCATGGAGGAGAGCACCACCCTGCCACCCTGTTCTGTCGTCAGGTCACTGATGCGATACTCGTTCACATAGAGAATCAGGCGGTAATCGGTCATCGGCGAGAGGCGGAACAACTCTTCCCCCTGATTGACCGAGCCACCGATGCGCTGGCTCAGGTCGCCACTCACCACCAGCGCGTCAAACGGTGCCGTCAGCCGCGAGCGCTCCAGCTTGCTCTCTGCCGACGCCAGCGCTGCCCGCGCCTCTTCCATCTGCGCAAAATAGATCTGCGCCTGGGCACGGTCGCCACCGGCCAGGGCCTCGGTGTAGTGCTTATTATTCTGTGACAGGCGACTGCTGGCCTTGATGCGCTCCAGCCTCAGCTCGTTATCTTCCATAGCCGCCAGCGCCTGACCCGCCGCCACCCGGTCACCGGCGCGCACATCGGCGGCCTTCAGGTAACCGCCAAACGGGGCGGAGACGATGCGGATCTGGCGCGGTTCCAGTACCGCATCAGCGTTGATCTGATACTCGCCACGGGCCACGCCGAGGAACACCACCAGCGCCACCAGGGCGATAAAAAACAGTTTGCGCTTGACGTAGCCCGGTGCCAGCAGGCGCTCCAGTTGCAGCCGCGCGTGTTTCGCCAACCCGCCCCACAGCGACAACTCCGCCTGCCGGCGGTGGTGAAACGCCACCCCCACCAGGGCCAGTGCGGCCTCCAGGTGTTCAGTCTCTTCAGCACTGAAAGGTGTACCCGCCGGGCGCTCGAAGGTCAGTACCAGATAGGGTTGCTCGTCGTGGTACACCGGTACCGTCAGCACGCTGGCATTGCGATGGGCAACGGACAATTTCTCCGCCTGCAGGCAGATCCCCGCCGTACCTTCCTGCGGCGGCCACTGCAGAATGGCGCGCTGGTCGCAGGCCTCCTGCATGACACGGCGAATCTGCCGGGCCGGAACACTGCTGAGGTTGTACTCGGTGCTGCCGGAGATCACCTCCAGCTTCACCTGTTGCTGCTTCACACGACCAAGACTGACCCGGTCACAGCGAAAATCCCGCGCCAGGCTGTCCACCCAGTGCAGCGCCGCCTCCTGCAGGGCAGCCCCCTTGCCGACGGCCACAAAGCCATCGATCACGGCGCTCTGGCGGCGAATCTGCTGCTGGTGACGGCGACTGCCGGCACGGGTAAACCAGCTCTCGATCCACAGCGCCTGTTTTTCCACCGCCGCCATCAGCGCATCCAGCGCGGCTTCCTGCTGCAACGGTACAAAACCGGCGAACACCGCCACCAGGCGGCCGTCCACCATCACCGGATAGGCAATACCAAACTGGGTTTGCTGGTCATGGGGAGGCAGGAGTAACGGGTGCTGCTCGCGGCAGCACTCATCCACCAGGTCGGCGAGGCGCTGCAGCTGTTGCTGGGAGCGGGGCCACAGCGCCACCGGCTGCAGTACCGCCTCCGCCCCCTGCACCGCCAGTAAAGCGGCACTGAATTGTGGCAGGTCAGCCAACAGGCTCTGCAACCAGGCGTCATACCAGCCATCGTGCTCTGCCAGCTGATTGAGCTGCTCCAGCGTCAGGCGTCGGCCAGTGGCCGCAAGCGTCGGCTCCGCCTCAAGTGAGGTTGTGTGGTTTACGCTCATTCAAACCCTGCGCTGGTGCAGTCAGTGTTATCAGGCGTCGCCCACTTTCCCGAAACGGGTTTCGTACTCTTCCACCACCTTGCTCAGCAACACACTGAGACGCTTGGCGGCGTGCGGGTTGAGGATAATGCGGTCAGAGAGGGTAATGGCCACCTCTTTCTGGCCGGTGTGCCAGGTGGAGTTGGTACCGAACAGCAGCGTCACCTCTTCACGGGTACTGGAGACATTGCAGACGTTGGCGTAGCTGCTGCGCATCTTGCTGTCATCCCAGACCAGCTTGGGAACATTGGCGTTTGGTTTGTTGTCGGTATCGCTCATTTTTCACCCCTGTGGCGCAAGTGCCACTGTGCAATTTTAAAAGTCCTGTTTAAAGACAGGGGTTACCGTCTCCCGACAGCAACCCCTGCCAACGCTGGCAACCTAATGCGGATCGCGGCGCAGCGGATTCTCCTCCGCCAGCCAGCGTTGCGCGCGGCTGCTCTCCGGCGTTTCGGAACGCCGTTGTAGCCACTCCTCCTGCAGTTGCAACTGACGCTGCCGCTCTCTCTGCGGCAGGCGCCAGCCACGTCCACGGGCCACGGCCAGCAGCGATGCAGCCATGGCCGCATCGATCATAGCACTGTCGCCAGACTCATTCATCTGCGCCGGCGGCTCAGACTCAGGCTGCTGCTCCTGCAGCGGCGCCGCGGATGGTGCGGACGGCGCCTGGGCAGGTACCAGACACTCACCCTCGTCACTCACCAGCTCACAATCCGTGGAAGTCGGCATCGGCAGGTTTTGCAGGAACTGCTGCAGCTGTGCATCGCTCAGCTGTGCCAGATCACCACTGCCGCCCATGAGCGGCCTCAGGGTCAGGGCAGAGTCACTGCGCACATCCATGTTCGGCACCACGAAGGCTTCCAGCACCGGATCCCACTGGAAGCGGGGATCCAGCAGGCTGTTGTTATACAGCCCCGCCTGCTTGCTGCCGATCAGGTCCAGCTTGTCCGGCACGGCAGAGACCTGCACACCATCCAGCGCCGACTTGAGAGTGATACGACCGTAGTTACCCAGGATCAGGTCCGTGCTGAAGCGACCGAAGAAGTAGTCACTGCCACCGCCACCCAGCAACCAGTCATAGTTGTCACCGCCATAGAGGATGTCATTGCCGCCCATGCCCAGGTGAGAGGTATCAACATAGAAGTTGCCGCTGCGGTCGTAACCCATGTCGGCAAAGTCACCCACCAGGATGTCGTTGCCGGCACCGCCCAGCAGCTGGTCGTCACCACCGCCACCGAAGGCGCGGTCATTGCCGTCGCCCAGCAGCAGCAGATCGTTACCGCCGGCCGGCTCGGAGATGGTGGAGGCGAACTGGAAGGTGTTGTTGCGGTAGAGGAAAATCCCCTGATCGCCCATCACCAGGTCGTTGCCACTACCGGCGCGGACGATGTCCTGACCAAAGCCCGCCATGATACGGTCATTGCCACCACCGCTGTTGATGGTGTCATTGCCCGCCGTGGAGTCATCCAGGTCGGTGGTACGCATCAGCGTCAGGTCGCCATTAGCGTCGAACAGGATCTCGCCGTTGTCGCCAATGATGTCATCGTTGCCGTCACCGGTGGTGATGGCATCGTCACCGATACCGGCCAGCACGGTGTTATTACCGCCGAACAGTGCGAAGGTGTCGTCGCCACCCTGGTAAGGTGTGGTGGTTTCCACCCGCTCCCGCACGCCCGCAGCACTCCAGCGCACCAGGCCGTTATCACCCAGCACCAGTTGATCACCGGCACCGGAGCTGATGCTGTCAGCCCCCTGCCCGGCCACCACAACACCGTTGCCGCTGTCGACCGTGATGTTGTCATCGCCACCCAGGTGCTCATCGCTACTGATGACTTCACGCAACACGCCGCCCTGCCAGCTGACATTGGCGCTGTCACCCACCAGCAGGCTGTCACCGGCGAGGATGCGAATGGTGTCCGCCCCCTGACCACCCAGGATCAGGTTGAAGCCACCATTGCCACCGGCGGTGAGGGTATCGTCGCCACCCAGCTCTTCACGGGCGCGCACCCGCAACAGGGTGCCGGCCAGATAGGCGATATCACCCAGGTCACCGAGGATAATATTGTCGCCATCGGTGTCGGTGACCGTATCGTCGCCGAGGCCGGCAATAATGCGGTCGGCACCGAGGCCACCGTCGATGGTGTCGTCGCCTTCGAGATTCAGGTCCAGGGTGATGATGGTGGCCAGGCTGGCCAGCTCACTGGCCAGCAGGGAATTGCCCAGCTCATCCTGTGCGTCGCCGCTGTCACCGAAGAGGATGTCGTCACCGGCGCCGCCTTCGATCACATCATCACCGGCATTACCGCTGATCAGGTCCATGTCGTCGCCGCCAAGGATCTGATCGTCGCCGTCGTTGCCCTCCAGGGTATCGAAACCGGCGTCACCATAAATGAGGTCATTGCCGCCCTGGCCAAAGATACGGTCGTTGCCGGCATCACCGTGCAGCACATCATCACCGCTGCTGCCCAGCACCAGGTCGTCGCCATTGCCGGCGTAGACCTGTATCGCCAGGGAGGCGTCGGTAGCGTCCACCAGGTCATTACCATCCTGGGTGCGCAAGGAGAGCCTGCGCGCCTCGTCGCCCCACACCGGTGCCAGCACACTGTGGGCGGGATTGAGGAGATCATCACTGGCGGTCACCACAATGGTGTCGTTACCGCTGTTGCTGTAGACCGTGGTGACTGTGACGCTGCCGGTGTAAACACTGCTGACCGTAATCTGGTCGTCACCGCTGCCACTCCAGATCACCAGGTCGCTGTCGAAGTTGCCACCGGTGGCGCTGTAGTTGATCAATGCCGGCGCCAGGCCACTGACCGTGGTGGAGGTAATCTCCACATCGGTGTCCGCTGCACTGCTGTCAAAGTCACTGATGTAGAGGCGGTTACTGCCCTCACCGGCGTCCAGGTTAAGCTCACCGGCAATACCGTCCAGGGTGCCGTGCGCTGTCTCGCCGTTAGCGAAATCACCCACCGCGTCGCTGGCCACCTCGATGCGGTCATCGCCAGCGTTGGTGTTGATGCTGGTGGTGGTCGCCGCTGCAGTGGCCTGCACATTGATCTGGTCGGCACCGGAACCGGTGTCGATGGTCAGCTGGTCAACACCGTAGTAGCTGATGCCGTCCATACGGGTGGCAATCTCTGCGCCGGAGACAACCGTGATCAACTCGTCGGCGTACTCGCCGCGCAGGCTGATCAGCCAGTCACTGCCCAGGCGGGTCACCTGCACATTGTTGGTGTGAGGCAACGCCGGGTTACTGTTGTTGGGGTTGAGTACCGGCTGCAGCGCCGCCAGCAGGGCACTGGCGTCCGCGTCCCAGGCCACCGCAACCTGCTGGCCCAGCACTTCCAGCACATAGTCGCCGCTGGTGGCAGTCACGGTGAGCGCCTGCACGGTGCCGCTGGTGGCGCTGGTGGCGCCTTCACGTACCACCGCCACTTCCGCCGCCACCGAGGTGCTGGCGTCGCCGCTGAGGTTAGCGGTATCCACAACCATGGGTGCCAGATCCACGCCTGCCAGTTCACCGCCAGAGGTGATCCCGTACAGGTAACCACTGGCGGAGATCTCCAGCGTTGCCGTGATGCCACTGGCGATGCCGAAGTGATTGTTGAGTGCCGCGGCCATGGCGCTGGCATCCAGACCGTAGTCCAGGGTCAGCACACCGTAGCTGCCAAAGTCGACGTCGTAGCTGCCGGCTGCCGCCCGCACTTTCAGCGTCTGGATCTCAGCCAGCGAAGGCATGTCCAGCCCGGTGAGGGTGGTGTCGGACAGGGTCATGCTGTTGTCCGCCGTGTCACCGCGGTCGTCGACATGCAGCTGATCGTTACCGTTGCCACCCATATCCACCGCCAGCAGGTTGGCGATCTCATCCACCAGCTGCTCATTGCTGCTGACCGTGACGGTATCGTCACCGGCACCGGTGCTGAGGGTGGTCACCCCGGCCACGGTTTGCACGGTGACCACATCGGCACCGAGTCCGGTATCGATGTGGGTGTTGCCGCTGTGGGTGGATTCGACGGTGACATGATCCACACCGGAGCCCAGGTTGATGTTGAGGCCTTCCAGGTTCTCGTAGTGGATACCACCGGCAATGGCCGTGCCGCCGATCACCACGTCGTCACCCATGCCCAGACCAGTAAGGTGGTTGTGGGTCAGGGTGAGGGACTCCTCGGCGGGGCTGCCGGCGTTGTAGATGTTAAGCACATCCACCTGCACCGACTCATCCACGCGGGAGTTGAGGTTGACTGGACGGATAAAGTACTCGTCACCATCCTGCAGCACCACACCCTCCGGCAGCGCCGCCAGGGTGAGGGTAGTCAGGTCTTCACTGATGCCCTCGATATCCACCAGCGCCAGCAACTTGCCGTCGCGGACAATACTGATTTCGTAAGGCGAGCCGGCAATACGGGCATCAAAGCCATCGGCAAACGCCTTGCTGACCGGATCCCAGTACTGCGCATCGGCGTTGGTAATCTGATTGCCGCCCAACAGGGTGATCTCACCTTCAGCCGGGAACAGGTTGGTCTCATCCGGCAGCATCACCGGATCATTGAGCAGGTAATCAGCCCCCAGTTGCTCACCACCATTGATAAACAGCGGCCCGCGGATCTGGTTGACGCGCTCAGTGCCAGGAGCAAATACCTTCACATCGCCGCCGTCGACCACCAGGTCTTCATACTCCGTGACATCCACCTGCCGGATGGTGTTCCAGGTACTGGTTTCGAACACCACTTCGTTAGTGCCGGTTTCCACCTGAATAGCGTTGTTCTCCGCATCGTCACTGAAGGCGCGATCACCATCATAGGTACGGGTTTCAACACCATTGACCGCAACGGTCACCGTGTCAGTGGGCTGTCCGGAGAGCACCATAAAGTACTGGTCACGCTGCCAGCTGGTGTTGGCTTCAACGCCGTAAGCCGCGTACTCCGCCTCCACGTTGTAGGTGATTTCATAGCGATCCCCCGCCGCCAGGGTCAGCCCTGACGCCAGCGTGAACTGATCCAGCTCCACGTCGTAGCCGGTAATGACCGCGCTGTTGCCATTCTTGAGCGGGTCATCACTGATCAGCGTCAGGGTCATACCCACCAGGTCGACAAAGTCGGTATCCAACGGGTGGCCGTCGAGGGAGATGTTGAGCTGGTAATCACGGGTGATACCCTGCTCAAAGCTGCCACTGGCGAGGTTGGTTTGTGTCGACGAGCTGCTGGTTGTCGTGCCGCCGAAAATACCAAACAGGCCATAGTTGTGTTGCGACAGGGTCGTCACCACGGTTTCATAACCGCTGTAGGTGACGCTGTAACCCACTTCAACCGTGTAGGTATCGGCCTTGTCCAACAACATCAGCTGCAGAGGGTCGCGCGGGTCGCTGCTGCCGGCATCCAGCTGGTCGCTGAAATCGGTGGTGGCGGCGACCTGCTGACCGCTGCTGTCGAACAGCTTCAGGTAGGGCACGTAGCTGTAGCTGTAGCTGGTCGTGGTGGTGACGCTCTGCTCGTAGATGCTCTGGTCGATACCCGCAGTACCTGTGCTCCAGCTGCTGTACGAGGAGTAGCTGTAGTTGTAGCTGTCGGTATAGGAGCGACCGAAGTCGATATCAAACAGCCCCTGTACAAACGCCTGGCGCGCGTGGGTGACCACCGCATCGTCGATGCTGTTGATCACCACCCGTGCACCGGTGGCGCTGTCACTGCTGGTGAGACCGGCGGCGTACAACTTCGCCATCAGGCCATCGGCCACCAAATTGTTGATGGGCGCGGTGTTGTCGATATCGGCCTGGGTCACGGTGTGGGTGTAGTCCACGCCATTGACCATCAGCGTCCATTTGTCTCCCACCGCCGGCGAACTGTCACTGGAGAGATCCAGTACAAACCGGTCCCAGCGCTCCCGCGTATCGGCCGTGGAATCGGCCAGCGCTTCGTCGCTGGTGATCAGCAGGCTGGCAGTGACCGCACTTTCATCATTGGCCACAATCACCAGTTCGCCGCTGCCGGCACTGATGTCGTAATCGCTGAACTGGCTGTTGAGGGCACTGGCCGCCGCAGCCAGGTCGCTGTTGGCGGTGATGGAATGGGTTATGCCATCCAGGGTCAGGGACCACTGGTCACCACTGAAGCTGTAACTGCCCAGGGCAATGCTCTGGGTATAGACAGTCGTACTGGTGGTGGTGGGGCTACCGCTGGTGGTGATATCCACATCCGCGATCACCGACAGCGCCGGATCGATACCGCTGCTGCGGGTGACCACCAGGGTATCGCTGGCATCGTCGTAAGTTGCGCTGTAGCCGCTGCCGATATTGGCCGCGAAATAGGCGCCGATCTCGTCCAGGCTGAGGCTGGCATCACTGACGCTGGCCAGTGCCGTGGAACCGTTCATCAGCTGCCAGCCGCTGGCCGCTACCGTGCTGTCCAGCATCAGCTTCTGCTGGTAGAGCTTGCCGGATTCCGCCACGCTGCCCACGCCGGAGGCGGTGGAGGAGACGGTCATACCATCGCCATCAGTGCGGGCGACGGTGAAGCCGGTGCCACTGGTATAGGTGACGGTATAATCCGCGCCCAGCTTGCTGTCGAGGTCGGCCTGCAACTGGTCGGTCAGCTCAGCCAGGGTCGGCAGGTTACCGCCGCTGTCCTTGCTGGCCATCACCTGGCTTGTCTCACCATCTACGGTCACCGACCAGGTCCGGTTTTCCACCACATTGCCGCCCAGGGTGAAGGTCGTCTCCAGCAACTGAGAGCTGCTGGTGGCAGCGTCCTGATCGTTATCAATCACCTTGAGACTGACGTCCACGGAGGCCAGGTCGGTAATCACCAGCTCGCGATCCAGCAGTGAATACTCAACGCGATAGTCACTGCCAAGATCGGTCAGCAACGCGCTCACCAGGGCGTTGCCCACTTCCATATAAAGAGGCGTACTGTCGGTATTCACCGGGTACTCCTTGCCACCTACCGTCAGCACCCAGGTCTGGCCATCGGCTACGGTGGCCGCATCGGACAGTTTCAGGGTGTTGACGCTCAGGCTGGTGCCGGTGGCGGAGGCACTGAGCGTGCTCTCGCGCTGTACGTCCAGGGTAAAGCCGGCACTGGCGTTATCGATGCTCACCTGCCCGCTGCCAGCTCCCATTTGGGTGCTGAACCCGGATGGCAGACCCGTGCCGGAACCCTGCAACTGGCCGAGCAGGTCTGTCGCCAGGTCTGCACCAGTGGTGCTGGTGGCGGTGACGGTGTAATCGCTGCCGCTGATATTGACCACCCAGCTGTCACCCACGGTGACCGTGGCGGGGAAGCTCACCACCGCGCTGGTGTACCAGCCCGCAGTGGTACCGGCGCTGGAGAGGCCGGTGTTGATCACACCGGCGGTACTGGAGAGCATGTCGTCTGTCACGTCGAAGGTGTAGCGATCCTTGTAACCGGAACCGCTGCCCTCAATGGTGATGTGGGACATGCTGTCGTCGATAGTGCCACCCAGCTCCACATTGCCAATATTGGCGTTGGGCGTGTCGTACCAGCCGGTGTTGGCGCCACCACTGAGGGACTGACCTGCGCCGGAGGATTGGGATTCGTTTTCCAGTACCGGGGCCGGTACGAACTTGAAGTCCGCCACCTCCTGCTGTGGCAGGCTGATGTGCAGCTGGTAATCCACCCCTTCCGGCACGCCGGTACCGTAAGCCGCACCACCATCGGTGCGGCCATCCACGGCAATAATGTAGGTCCCTGCAGTAGAGATCGACGCCGACAGGCTGGCATCGCTGGAGGTGCTGCTGCCCACATCCCCGGAGGCACTGCCAAAGCCGGAGCTGGCGATCTGCTGCGCCTCACCACTGACCACACGGGAGATGCTCAGGGCGCTCTGCCACCAGACACTGTCTCCGCCTTCATAGCCGTGATCCACATCCGCTACCAGAGTCAGGCTGCCGCCAGCGGCGCTGAGCATGGCGTCGGTCACCTGCACCTCGTAGTAGTCGCGACTGCCGTCACCGGTGGCGTTCACCGTCAGATGCGGCACGGTCTCGGAATTCTGAATAGCCGTGTTGACCGCGGTACTCCAGCGCGCCAGGGAGAGATCCTGGGCGTAGAACCAGGCATCGTTGCCCTTCAGCTCATCCACTTCGGCAATACCCACACTACCGGTGAAGGTAGTACCGCTGCCACTGATCACTTCACCCTGTGCCAGCACACCGGTCTCGGCACGCTCTGCCACCTGAGTGCTGGAACCATCCTGCAGACTGTAGGAGGTGATGACATCGTCAGTGGTGGCCGCGTTGCCATCCATGTCGATCTCATGACGCTCCAGCAGTAGCAGAGTTGGGTAATCACCGTCGGCGATGGTGACATCCACCACGCCCATGGCGAGGCCGTCGTAGTCGCTGTCGGCGCTGCTGACCAGATGGGAGATACGGCCGTAGTGAGTGCCTTCCACCAGGTCGTCGGCTACCGCACTGAACTCAACGGTCTGCGCCTGATCCCAGTTGGCGGCGGTAAAGGTGAGCGCGACGCTGTCGGCGAAATCAATATCCCCCGCCTTGCGCAGTTGCAGCTGGCCATCGGCGCCCACGGTAACGGTGACATCCTCTGTCGGCTGCTTGCTCAGCACCACACGGTAGGAGTCCTCGTTCAGCTGGGTGATGTCTTCCGCCACCAGCGGCTGGTTGTTGTTCTGGCTGATCACCACCGAAGGCGCATCATTGTCGATCACCTCCACCACCATACGGCTGGCCACCAGGCGGTCGTAGGCACCACCATCCTCGTCACTCAGGCCTTCCATCACGCTGTGGCGGATCTCGATGTTGGTGTTACCTTCCGCCAGCAAATCATCGATGGCGCGCACGGTAATGGTCTGGGCGATAAACCAGTTGCTGCGGTCAAACAGCAGGGTAGTGGCATTGCTGTTACCGTTCAGGGTCACGCCTTCGCCACCGGCTTCGGCAATGGCCTCCTCCGGCAAGGTGGCAGTGGCAGTCACCCGCACCACATCTTCCGGCGGACGGGTGAGCACCACTTCATAGGTATTGATGGCGTTGGGGTCGGCAAGTACAGCACCATCTTCGTCTTCCCAGGCGCGCAGAGAGCCCGCCACCGGACGAATGATAATGCCGGCTTCGTCGTCGTCCTGCACATTGGCCACCAGCAGTTGCCGGATCGCCTCCAGGCGCGCGTCGTTACTGCTGATCACATTCTCGATGCTGCCGCTGTGACCCAGCAGGTCGTCGGCCACTACCGCTACCGGTTCACCGTCGTTGCCACCGGCTGTTTCAAAGGTGTCACTGCCAAGGCCACCCACCAGGTTCACCTGCACACCCTCATCGGTGCTGTGCACGTAGAAGGTATCGTTACCTTCCATACCGTCGATCACCAGCTTCTCGATGCCGTCGAAGTTGGTGAAGCGACCGGCACCGTAAACACCGGTAGAGGTAATGACAAAGTCATCGCCCATCTCGGTACCGAGAATGGTGACGGTATCAAGGCCATCGCCACCGGCGATATTGACCGGGGCGTTCATGGCGTAGCTGATAAAGTCAGCCCCCTGACCACCGTTGATGTTGGTAAATGGCGCGTTGGGGTCGTTGGGGTCCACCAGCACAAAACTGCGAATCAGGAAGGTATCGTTATCCTCGTCACCGTAGAGCGAGATTTCCGCCACGTTGCGATAGATGGTGAAACTGTCTTCACCCACACCGCCACGCAGGGTAGCCGAGTAGCTGATACCGCTGCTGATAAAGCCCTGGGTAATACGGGTAGTGTCGAAATAATCTTCCGGCGCCAGACCGGCGTCGCCGTCCCGCGGTGAGTTGAAGATCTGCCCCACCTGGAAGTTGTCGTCGCCACCATCACCGAACACCGTCATTACCGCCGAGGTGTCATCAAAGACAAAGTTGTCGTCACCATCGCGACCAAACACGGTGATGCCGCCATTGAGATCGCTGCCGTAGTTGATGCGCTCAACCGTACCGCCAACCACACGCTGGCCATCGGCATCGGTCTCCATGGCGTTGATGGAATGCGGACGGAAGAGGAAGTTGTCCACGCCGTCGGTGCCGTAGACGTTGAGCAGGTTGATGGCAGTCAGGTCACCGGTGGACTGATCGTCCACATTGATGATTGACGAACCTTCACCGGCCAGCGCCACGTGATAGTGATCGCTGCCCAGCTGGCCATGCAGGTTAATGGTGCCGCCAATGCCGTTGGCAAAGGTCTGCTCACCGAGGCTGTTGTAGTTGACGCGAATGGTATCGTCGTCGTCACCGGCGTTGATGTCAGCCATGGCACCGGTAGCGGCGATATTAATAACATCGTCACCGGCACCGGTATTGATCACCACCGCATCGGCAGTGGCGGCCGACATATACACCTGGTCGTCTCCGGCACCGGTATTGACGGTAATGTCATCCAGGTGATGCACACTCTTCACCGCCACTGTGTCGGTAATATCACGGGTATTGTCAGCCGCGGACGCCGCGTTGAGGTTGAGATCAATCACCTCCAGCCCGGCCATGCGCAGGCCGTACTGGTTCAGCCCCTGCAGGGTGTCGAAGCTGATGATTTTCTCCACTTCACCCTTGCCGGTGACATACTCACTGTTGACAGTGATGCTGTAGTCAATGCTGAGGTTGACCTCCACATACTCCGGCAAATAGAAGCCGGCGTCGTCCGGTACAGAGCCGATATCGATGGTGTGTTCACGGGAGGTTCCGTCCACATCCTTGTCGATAATAAGACCGTCGATCAACGGCGCTTCCACATCGCTGCGCAAGCGCTGACCGCCATCGAAGGTTTCGATCAGGGCCTGAACATTGGCATCCGTAAAGGCCATTTCACTCAGCCCCGCTGCCGCCACATAGGCCTTCCAGTTGGTGCTGTTGAGGTAGGTCCCCCCATCCAGCAGGTCGGATCTGAAAACGTCCTCACTGGCCTGGTTAAGTCGACGAATCGCCACGCTCTCCAGCACCACTTCGTGATTGCTGCCCACGCCATAGTAGGAGTAGCTGTAGTAGGAGTGATCAAGGTCATCGACGGCGGCCATATAGGCCTTGTTCAGTTCAATATCCTTGCCCCGCAGCGGATCGTTGAGACCGCCAACACTGCCACTGACCTGGGTGCCGGAAGCATCACCGACGGTGTAGTGGATGGCGATCAGCTCACGGGTATCCGGCACAGCCTGGGTGCTGTAGTCGGTTTTGCCCGACGCCAGGGCGGCGTAGCCGTTGTCGTTATCGGCCAGCGCCTGCACATCGTCGGCATTGGGATCAAGGCGAGTGGCGTAGTCACCAGTGGATGCATTCCAGTCCACCGCCAGGTCGTACTCGTCGTTATCCCAGATATGCTGGGAATACTCGTAGGTGACCGAGCGTACGGTGGTATCCAGCTGCGTCTGCTGATAGACCTTGAGTGCAGATTCGGAGCTGATGTCAAAGCCATCGGCTTTCAGATCAGTGCGCACAGAGGAGAGATTCAGGTAACCCTGCAGCGCCTCCAGTGCCGTTCTGACGTCGCCGCTGCCAGTGATATTGCCCAGTTGCGGATCCAGCAACAGCTGCTCCAGCGCCGCCATGGAGAAGTCGTAACTGCTGATGACGTTTTCACCCATCAGCTGCAGGCCACGCAGGGTGAAGCCCTCCAGCTTGTCGGCGTAGGCCAGCTTGGCACTGGTATCCAGTGCACTGCCGCCTTTCAATGCCACCAACGCCTGCGCCAGGTCGTCGAGATAATCCAGCGCGTAGAAGGTATTGGTGACACTGTCTTCTGTCAGCACCACCTCGGCACTGTCGATCTCACCGGCCAGGAGGTCATCCAATACGCCCACCTGCAGATCCTTGTGCGCGCGCAACAGCGCCGCCTGCAGATCGTCGTGGGTCATGCCGGAAGGAATAGTGCCGGTAAAGGCACTGGTATCAAACTCGAAGCTGACTTTCTCCTGCTCCTGCTTGACCAGTTTCACATCCAGGCCGGCACTGTCCCTGGCATTGACCTCAATGGTGTCACTACCGGCGCCACCGGCTATTTTCACCAGGCCGGCGATACGGGAGATATCGTAGTTTTCCGGCAGGATCTTGGTGACGGTACGCTCCGGCAGACCGTCAAAGCGGTAGGAGGCAACACCGTCCACCTGCTCAGCATCGTAGTTCTGTACCAGGTTGATGGAGACATTTTTCTCCGCCTCCACATCGTAGAAGAGGGAGATCAGGTCCCAGAACATATCCTTGCCGGAGAGGCCTTCTGCGGCCCATACACCCTCTTCGCCGGCAATGTGCGGCATGTTGGTGTAGTAGCCGCCGAAGATCCACAGGTCCACATAGTCGGCCGGCATCTGGTCGGCGTAGATATCGCCCTTGTAGAAGTCCGGCTCATAGCCCCAGTCGTCGATACGCGTGCTGTTCAGTTCGGTCCCCTGGCGCACCTGGTCGGTGTGAATGAAATCACCCCAGATGGTACGCGCCACCACTTCGCGAACGAAGTTGGTGTAGAGGATTTCATCCAGGCTGCGGCCACCGGCGTAGATGCCGCTGGTGGCCCCCACCGCCGACAACACTCCGAAGTCGATCTCATCCGGCATCTCCGGCGCCGTACCACCGTTGAGGAAATCGAACTCGTAGTCCCCGTCGGGATGGTTCTGGCCCCACTCCTGGCCGGCGTTGAGAATCTCTTCCAGCTGGTTGAGCTGGTCGTTGTAATCCCACACCGCCGACGAGTTGCGCTCCAGTACCGGGTAGGAGAACGCGGTACCGGGGATAGTGCGCCAACTGACACCGTACAGATAGGTGTTGTGCACCGGCGCCCGCAGGGCTTTCTCAAAGCCCTGGGCATAGAGCTTCAGTCCCACCGCCAGGTTGGCCTCCAGCAGGCGCCAGTGATCATCGCTGATGGTGGTTTCCACACCACTCTTGATCCACTTCTTGTAGAACTCGGCCCAGGCCTTCTGGCGCTCGGTGGAGTTCATGTCGCGCTTGGCGAAGATCACATCGTTATTGGTGAACGACTGACTGCTGAACATATCCTCCAGTACCTGCTGCTCCACGGTATAGACCGCGCTGGAAGCCGGATAGGTGACATCAAAGGATTTCTCTTCGCCGCCCAGGTTGACCTTGTCGTTGCCGGAGCCGAGGCTTAGCACCAGGCTGATGTTGGCGTCCAGGCCGTAGAGGTTGATGGTGTCATCACCGGCACCGGTGATCAGGGCCAGGCGTTCCACGCCACTGACACCTTCCACCTTGAGACCGGCACCATAGATGTACTGCTTGCTGTTTTCGTCGGTGAAGATATAGAACTCGTCACCCAGGCGGGTACCGGACAACACCAGGGTGTCAAAGCCGGAACCACCGTAGATGGAGACGCGGTTGTTCTTCACGTAGCTGATCAGCGTATCGGTCTCATCTTCCTGTACGTTGTAATTTTCATCACCGGCACCGGCGGAAATTTCACCGCCGCTGACATCCAGCAGACTGCTGCCAGCACCGGCCAGCAGGTGCGCCTTGAGGAAGAAGGTATCGTCACCGCGCTCGCCAAACAGCGACAGTTCACCGATGTTGTGGTTGACCTCAAAGTAGTCGTTGCCATCACCACCGAAGAAGTAGCCGTTGTAGTTCACACCAGCGGTAATGCCCTGTTCACCATCCACTACCTCGATCTGGGTGCCGTGACCATCGTCCACGAAGGTGGTCTTGATGACACGGCCAATGAGGAAGTTATCGTTGCCTTCGTCACCGTAGACATACAACGCCCCCATGGTGGCATCGGAAACGATGGTGTCGTTACCGCCGCCGCCGTGCACGACGATATTTTCCGCCGAGGTGTTGTAGTAGACACGCTGGTATTGCGCCGGCGCCGCCAGCGAAATGGACGGACGGGTGCTGGCAATGGCATCGGCAATATCCACCGGCGCATTGATCAGTGTGCTGTTGTCACTCGCCAGCAGGTGATAGTTGCCCTGCTCGTCCAGGGTGGCGTCGTTGAGCAACACATACCAGGGATCCTGGCTGGTGCCGGACCCGGTTACCGTTGCCGAGACAATGGTATCCAGGGCTTCCAGCGCCGCCTCGATCTCTTCCCGGGTAGAGGCGTCGGTCAGGGTTGTGGTTGCGTCACCATCATAGGTCAGGGTATAGCTGCCGGTCTCGCCGGGCATGATGCTGAACACCTGGATCTCGTTGGCGGCGCGTTCGAACAGGCCATCCACATCCGGCTTGCCAGCCAGCAATGCTGCGGCAATGCTGTCGTCATCAATGCGTTCGGCAAAGGCACGCAAGACACTGGTCTCTGCCACTGCCGGGGAAGAGCTGGTGAAGAGGAAATAGTTACCTTCAGCGTCGGTATCAGCATCCAGCAGTTCAATGATCCACGGATCCAGCGCGTTGCCGCTACCGGAGATATTGAGGTCACGGATACCCAGGTTGGCGTCCAGCAGTGCGCTGCGGATCGCCGCCGCATCATCGCCGGCGTCAATGGTGACACTGCCACCGTTGTAGCCCAGTTCGAAGCTGTCGCTGAAGTTGTTGCGCTGCAGCCGCTGGTAGCTGGCGTCCACGTTCAGGTGCATGGTGTCGTTGGCGTCACCGCCCCAGATCTCCAGCGAGTCGGAGTCGGTAGCACCGGTGCCACTGTCCATCACATGCACGTTGGATTGACCTACCACAGCACCACTGAGAGTGGTGACATAGGTATCGGAACCCATACTGCCATCGAGGAAGGCGGTTTTGGTGAATTCACTGAGGGCGAAGCTGTTGCTGCTGGCACCACCGTATAGGGAGAACGCCTCAAACACGCTGACATTGGTTTCGGCCTCGTCCACCGCCACCATCACTTCCGGATCCAGCAGTGACCGCTCGGAACCGGTCACATGCAGGCTGGCATCCGACAGCGAGAAGTCCAGGTCACGGGCCTCGATCAGGGTATCGATGTCGGCAATACCGTCGCTGTCCTCGTCGATAAACTGATCGGTACCGGCACCGCCGGTGACGGTATCGCTGCCCTCGCCGGAATTGATGATGTCATCGCGGGAGGTACCAATGAGGCGATCGTCGCCGTCACCACCGGTGAGCTTCAGGTTGTCCACCGCACGGGAGGTGAGCACCTGGCTGGCGAGAATGTCATTGCCAAGAATAAACTCATTGTTGGGCGTGAGTCCGGCGATGATAAAGTCATCTCCCGCACCGGCATCCACTTCAATACTGTCGTGGCGCTCATCACCAAAGTCGTCGGTCAGGTCGATACCGCGAATGGTGATCACCACCTTGTCGGTGGAGAGGCTGTCATCGCTGCCCACACGCTGGTGAGTCACCTGCACCGTATCCACATTTTTCTGCAGATCCGGCAAGCCGGTGTCCTGCAGCTCGTGGCCAACGGTAAAGTAATCGCGACCGTCGCCACCCTCAATGCGTACACTGTCCACCGCCTTGTCGGTGACATAGGTGGGATCTTCAAACCAGTCGGTACCGCCGTCGAGAACCGCCTCGCCGCCCCCTTCCGGGATGCTCCAGGTGGGCTTCTCCACCATGCGCGGCATGTTCTTCTCAATGGTCTGGAAGGCCGCGAGGTAACCCTCCAGCGAACCGGCGCTGGCAAAGGCCGGCAGCACAGCGTGATTGCCGCTGCCATCCAGTTCGATCTCCCAGTTGTCGCTGCCGTCACGGCGCTCCACGGTTTTGTAGCTGGAGGCCGCATTGTCGAGCATGGCCTGCACACCGGCACCACTGAGGTCGTAGCTGACCATGATCGGTGCACCACCGGTGTAGCCAATCAGGTCGATCACCCAGGGCGCCAGGGCACTGCCATCACCGCTGACTTCGACATCAGCCGCGCTGCCAACAATGCCCCAGTCGGTAAAGAGGTGGGCAACAAAGTTCGCCTCGCTGAACTCAGCCGCGCTCAGGGTAAAGCTGCTGTGGCCCTCCAGTGAGAAGGTCGCGCCGGCAATGGAGCGAGGCAACTCGATGGCGGCGTTGATGTCCTGCGCCAGGGTGGCGCTGGCAAAACCACTGCCAGCGTTGATGATCAACGCCTGGGTGGCGTCAGCGGCATCAAAGCTGACCGAGAAGAGTCCGGCGTTCTCCGTCACGGTAACGTCCAGCAGGGCGTTGGTGAGACGGGTCTGCAGACCGCTGGCGGTAAGATCGCCGCTGCCCAGGGTAATCTGGGTGTCGCCATAGTAGATCACGGCACCCTCAACCACCTGGCTGCTGCTCAGGTACTGCAGCTGCAGGTTGTCGGTGGCAATGATTTGCGACGGCACCTGCATCTGCTGGATGTAGGCGTTACGTTCCATGGCGAACCAGCCATCAACGTCGCTGTCGGCCGCTACAAAAGCCACACTCCAGGGGTTGTCTTCGCTGCCGGTACCACTCACCACCACATCGTCGATGGTGTCGAGGGATTCCAGCCAGAACTCCACCTCGGCGGCACTCATGCCTTTCACCAGCGCCACTTCGGCGCCGTTGTAGCTGAAGTAGGCGTGATCCTGCCAATCGGCCAGGGACAGTTGCTGGGTGGCTACCAGGGCATCACGCACACTGCGGCTGTAACGCTCACTGGTGGACTGTACCGCCACACCGCCCTGCTGCTCCGCTTCGGCACGCAGTTGCAGGTAGTTGCCATCCGCGTCGGTTTCAGCGTCCAGGAATACCACCTGCCACGGATCGCCCGCAGTACCACTGCCAAGGACCGCCACATCATCGACGTTATCAAGGGCTTCCAGGGCCGCTGCAATACCGGCTGCGGTGAGGGCGCCCAGGTCCATGCCCTGGTCACCATACCAGAGGGTACTGGCGCTGGTATCCCATACCAGCGACTGTACCCGCCCACTGTTGGTAACTGCCTCACCAGTGACCTGCTGTGGTGCTGCCACCGTGTCGATGGGGGAGACTTTCATGGCGCTATATTCAGTCGCTACGTCATCCGCGGGCGTCAACAAAATCTGCCAGGGATCCGCGGCGGTGCCACTGCCGCCATTAACGGTCACCGTATCGGCACGCAGGCCATCCAGTTCCGCCAGCGCCGCAGCTACATCGGTACTGCTCATGCCCGCGGTCAGCTCAACACTCTGCAAGCCATACCACACCAACGCGCGCGGGGTATCAAAGCCCACCAACTGTGTGTCACCGGTATTGGTGGTGGTCGCCGCCGTTACCGCCACCGCGTCCTGCAGCTGCTCCAACATCTGGTAACCCATTGCGTAATAGCCGTCGGCGCCGGCATCGGCGTCCAGCAGCTGAATCAGCCATGGCGTTTCGCCACTACCGGCCACCACTTCCACCGTACGAATACCATTCAGGGACAAGAGGGCCGCTTCAACAGCAGCCGCACTGCCATCCAGAGCCACCTCTATACTGTCACCGTTATAGGAGAACTCGGCGCTGACAGCATCGCTGTCAATCGCCAGCTGCTGGCGATCATTGGCGGGCAGCACTGCGTCGGCAGCACTCGCCTGAGTGCGGGTAATCACAGCGTCAGTCAACGCAGAACCACCGGCCACCATCTCAAACAACAGGAAGTCGCCACCGGCGTCAGTATCGGCACTGATCAGGGTAATCAGCCACGGATCGCTGTCGATGCCCTGACCGGAAACCGCCACCTCGCTGATGCCGCTGAGCAACTCCAGCCGACGTTTGACTTCCGCCACGTCCATACCGGCAACCGTATCGCCGGCGGCATTGAGGGTCTGGCTGGCAGAGAGGGAAATACCCTCATCGCCATACCAGAGCATGCCCTGGCCTTCGAGCAGGGTCAGGGAGACCATCTGCGCGGCGTTTTTATCTACCGCGGTCACCGCATCGGTGATGGTGGTGACCGCCGGGGTCTGGTCGGCGCCGGCCAGATAGACTGCGCCATCCACATCGAGGCGGTAGAGGTACTCCGCCGCGCGGGTGTCGTCACGCTGGGTAAGGGCACCGCTGTAATCCTGCACGAAATACTGATGCGCAAATCGGCGATAGTTGTTGCTGCTGTCGGTGGTAACCAGCCCATCTACCAGCGTTACAATCCAGGGGTTGGCCTGGGTGCCGGCACCCGTGACCTGCACACCACCGGCACCGATGGCAGTAATAGACTCCAGTGCCGCAACCACTTCATCAACACTCATATCGGCACTGAGGGTGGCACTGTTGCTGTCAGAGCGGTTGTTGTCCGGCAGACTGCTGTCATAGCCGTAGAAGACCGTCACCTCATCCAGGCCGTCGGCCAGCCAGATCTCCTGCACCTGCTGGCGGGGATCGACGCCGCTGACCGCGGCGGCATTGGTAACCGAGAGCAGTTTCGGCGAGCCGTCGCTGTTGTAGAGGTACTGGCCACCCGCCTGCAGGTCATAGCGGTAGAAATATTCGCCACGACGCACATCGGTGATGTAGTTGCCGTCTTCGTCCTGGTAGGCGCTGTAGCCATCCGGATAGACCTGGTGGTTGCCGTCAACATCACGCTCCACCTGCCATTCCACCGCCTTGCGCTGGCCGAGGGTGATATCCACGCTCTGCAGCGAGGTATCCATCAGGTCGCCAATGCGAATGGTGTCGCTCTCTTGCTGGGTATCCAGTTTGAGGGCTTCAATCTGATCCAGCACCACACTGTTGCTGAGGTTCACCGTCAGGCGCGCGGAGGTATCCGCCATATCGGCAAACGCTTTGACCAGCTCCACCTGACTGGCGTTGTTGTCGATGGTGACATCGAAGGTATCGTTACCCTCACCACCCAGCATCAGCAGGCTGGAGCCCGCCGCCAGCGGTGCAAATTGCCACACGACGCGGTCGTCGCCCTCGCCAGCGTCCACATTTACCGAACCGGTACCGGCATCAATAATGTCATCGCCGCCTTCGCCGTAGATAAAGTTGTTGCCCTGCGGCAGGGGGTTACCCTCGTCATCCTTGCCACCGACAAAGATTTCGTCGTTACCCAATCCACCGTACACCGTGTTGCTGCCGAGGCCGGCGTGAATGTAATCGCCGAACTGGGAGCGGAACAGGGAGTTTTCCTTGGTCAGGACAATTTCGGTAACACCGTCGGCTTCCACCGGAATACCAGCGGCGTTGTAGCGCGCAAACGGCGTGCCGTCGGCCTGGTAGATGGGCGTCAGGTGCTGGTTGCCATCGGCACCGGTAAAGTAGGCCAGGGTCTCATCACCACCGTAGATGGTGTCATCGCCGCCATAGGTGGCAATAAAGTCGAAACCGCCTTCGCCGTAAACGGTTTCGTCACCGTCGCCGGTCAGAATGACATCGTCGCCTTCACCACCGTAGATGACCACACCGTCGTAGCTGCTGTTATCACCCTGCACGTCCACCTGATCGTCGCCGTCGCCGGTTTCGATGCGATAGCTGCCGCCGGTGCCGAGCATGGCGTTATCGATATTGAAGACATCGTTGCCGAGGCCACCAATGATGGTCATGGTGGGGAGTATGTCGGTGACGTTGGTGTCAGCAATCATCTCCAGGTAATCATCACCGGCATGGGTGGCAACCTCAATGGCCGCCACCCGGCCGTTAAGGCGCTTGAGGCTATAGCGGTCATTGCCACTGGTACCGACAATCTTCAGAGTATTGACGTCTTTGGCGAGGAACACCTCGGCACGCAGGCCGGTACTGACAATAATAATGTCTTCGTCCGGGTTGTCCTGGCGCAGCGCGCGGATCTGATCCCGCAGCGCCGTCTCCTCGGCCTTGGTGTAGTACTCGGTATTGAGGAAGCCCTCCTCCACCAGCTTCTGCAGCGACAGCTCCATGTCCGGGGTAAACACATCCACGGTATAGGAGTGAGGGCCGTCGGAATCACGGCCGGCGTAACGCAGGGTCAGCTCGCCGCTGCTCTCGTTGAGTACCGCAATGTCTTCCGGCGCCTCGTGGATACATTCGAGGTCGAAGCGGGCCAACACTTCATTGACGAAGCGGTTGCGGGCTTCAAACAGGGTGATCTTGCTCAAGCCCAGGTCCACGCCCACCCACAGGAAGGCCTCCAGGAACAGGTTGAGCTGGCCACTCATGTCAAACAGACACTGTGGACCGTGGGTGATGCGCTCCACCAGTTCGCTGCCGTACATCTTGCCGTCGCCCACCGGCAGGTCGTCGAGGAACTTGGTTTCCATGTCATTGAGGTCAAAGCCGATAATGGCTTCAATGCCGCCTTTCACGCCAGCTTCCACCAGCCCCCCAATACCCAGGCTGGCCACCACACCAATGGCGGCGCGCAGCTGAATCTCGGCCTTGTCAGTAGCGGTATTCTCCTGGCCGTGGTCGTCCAGGTAGAAGCCGTTAAACAGGCGCCAGCTCTCGGCGGCGTCAAAGTCGGTCTCCATCCACTCGCGGAAACCGCGGGTATCAAAGCCGAAGTCGAAGTTGGTGTAGGCACCAATCTCACCGAAGAAGCCGACGTTAAAGCCAGGGTAAACCGGGAAGGTTTTCTGGTATTCGAAGAACAGCGACAGGTCCGGCAGGTCGTACCAGAACAGATCCACTTCACCGCGGCCGGTAATAAACTGCAGCAGGCTCATGGGATCTTCCAGCAGCGGGATGCGGAAGTTCTTCTGTCCGGGCGGATTACCGAAGGTGGCCGTATTGCGGTTGGCGCTGGAGATACCGCCGTCCAGCCCCTGCTGGTTAGGACCAGCAATGGTCTGGGCGTGACTGCCCAGCTGCGCGTTACGTTCCGCTTCGGTTTTCGCGCCAGCCACATTCTTCGATGTCACTGGCGCCGAGGTGTCGGTGGCGTAGCCACCGGTCAGGTCAAAGTCACCAAAATCGATGTATCCAGCTGTCTTCAGCGACTTGGCCTGCTCAAGGAACTTGATGGTGGCATCCAGTGCGGCAATCACTTTTTTGGCGGTATCGACCTGAGAGGCCGGCAAACGCAAATAGGCGATATCGATAAACTTGAGCTTGGCCACCCCCATATCCACGGTGGTGTTCAACAGGTTAATCACCGGCTTCAGTGGGCCGACGATCTGCCAAATGGTATCGAAGGTATCACCGAGGAAACTTTCAAACACCGAGCCCACATCCAGGCGCACATTTGACAGAGTAATCTGCGGGTCACCAAACGAAATACTGGCACCCTTGCTGGTGGAAATAGAACCGCTGGCAAGGTCCTGGAAGTAGTGAATGGTGGTATCAATGGACGGCAAGACATCCGCCGCCGTGGTCGCCACCTTGGCGAACAGATCCGCTTCCGCATAGGCATTGGCGTTGATCGCCAGACCAATTTTTTCACCCAGCTCCAGACGCCCGTCGCCACCGACAGTGCCGGCACTGCCCCCCAGGTCCTGGATATCAAAGCCGAAGTGACCGTGCAGGCCACTGCCGCCTTTGGTATTTACGTCTTCCACATCCACTTTCAGGAAGCCCAGCGTCCCCTGGGCTTTGGAACCGGACACCAGGGTGGCATCCACATCCAGAGCGATCTCTTCGCCCTTGCTGTTAATCCCCGAGGTATTCAGGAACACGCCAAAATCCGGCGCCCGGCCTTCCAGTGCCATGTTGCCGATGCCAAGACCAATGCCCATCAGGTAATCGATCTGCGCACGCAGCGCCGCATCCACATCCAGACCCAGCCCCGGCATGCCGACACTGAAGTCCACCGGCAGCTCGCCATCCACCAGCACGCCACCGAACTTGATATCAAAGGTAAGCAGACCGTTGGGCGACAGAATCAGCTCAATGTCGTCAGCGCTGGTGGGTTTACGGGTAAGGATCTTGCCGTTGTCGTCGTAGCGAATCGCACCATTGTCGTCCTTATCCGGCACCACAAAGGCAAACAGGTCACTGTCCAGCACACTAAGGCCGTCGTAGAGTGCCTGGCGAATTTCGTTGAGCAGGGTTTCAAACACCTTGCCGCCACTGGCTTCCAGTTGCTGCAGTGTTGCCCCCAGACCACTGCCGGTACCCTTGCCTTCCCCGTCGACGATATAGTCGTCGCCGGACTTGTCACCCATGATGCTGGAGCCAATACTGCGCAGGCTGTTGGCCAGATCATCAAACGCTGAACCACCGACCAGCGGCAGCTCGATATTGTCGATACCGTTGGCCACCTCGTCGATGGCACCGAAGAAACCTTCCAGTCCGGCGCGCATGGTGCCCGGGTCGTTGAGGAGGCCCAACAGCGCCGCGACGATATCGAAGTTCATATTGAACTTCGGCAGGTTGTAGTTGAAGGTATGGGCAAAGTTCGCGTTCTGGTCAACGCTGAAACTGGCGCGGGCGTTCAGCACGTTGTCGGCAATACCGTCAGAGTTGCGATCCTTGTCTGTTCCACCCAACGGCAGCGCCTCAATCGGGAAGAACAGAGGCAGGTTGATACCGGCATTGCCGTAGGCTTTCGCCTGGAAGGCATCGCGCAGCTCACCAAACTCCAGATAGCCGTCACCATCGCTGTCGCCGGTGGGGCTGCCAAGGTTGGCGTAGAAGCCCAGGTCGACCATGGCCGAGCCGTTTTTGCCCACCAGACCGATGGTACCCAGCGCGCCGGCGTCGAAGCCCAGTTCCACGCCCATGTTGCTGGCACTGCCTTGCACCGATGCGTAAATGCCCGTCTGCTCATCGATGTAGTAGACCGGCGTGCGCACATCGCTCAGGTCAAAACCAAAGCCCAGGTCCAGGCCGGCTTCGGCACGCAGCAGTATCTGTGCATCCGCCTCCACATTGATGGCATCCAGTGCACCGGCGCCGAGGCCCAACCACTCATCCAGGTTCAGGTCATCGATGTCCAGGTCCAGGTCGAAGGCCTTTTCGGCAAATACCTCAAAATTGAGATCGAAATCGAAGGCCGAATCGAAATAGCTCATGCTGACAATGTCAGCATCATCCGCCACACCCAGTGGCTGCAGCAGGATACGCAGCTCTTCGTTGAGCATCTCTTCCAGCTGCTGGATATTGCGCGCCGCGTCGCGCACCGTGGAGACGGCGTTACTCAGACCGGCGGCAAAGCTGACCGCGCCATCGCCTAGGATATCGGCGATGCTGACACCGACGAACGGGATCTCGTCGTACAGGGCACCGTCTTTGATATTGAAGCGGCTCAGCGTCTGCGTGCCGGTGATTTCGTTCTCGACAAGGACTTCATAGGCCACGTCACTGGTATCGTAACTGCCGGCCTCTGCCCAGGAGCTGAGTTCATAAACCTGCAGCTTGCGCACATTGTCGATGTAGGTTTCCACACCCCAGACGTCGCTGCTGCCGTCATTCCACTGATACAGGGTCAGGCCTTTGCCGTCTTCCAGAATAACGTACTTGCTCTCCTGGATACCGTCCGCTTCCACCGCGGTATAGTCGGCAACCACAGGGGTATCAGACCTCTCGGACCAACGCTCTTCAAAATAGGTGATGGTGCTGCCACTGATCTGGCCCAGCACCTGGGTATCCGTGCCCACCACATCCTTGAGCAGGTCGTCGACACCGCCAATGATCATATCCAGCGACAAGCCACTGAAGCTGAACACCTCTTCCAGGTTATTGAACTGTACCGCTGAAGGGATACTGGCGAGGAACTGGGCGATGTTGGCATCGTCCGGCAGCACACTGCTGGAAGCCGTGATAAAGCCTTGCTGGTCACTGAAACCATCCAGCGCACCGGCGAGGGAAATCGGCAGCAGCACTTCGTAATGGGCATCGCTGTCCAACTGCGGCAGGCTCACCAGTGAACCACCGGCATCACTCACCATACCGTCGTAGGTCAGCACGCCATCAAAGCCCATGCCCACGGAGGCACCCAGTGACAGCGCCGCATCATTGGCGTTAAAGCCAACCGGGCCAATGTTCAGGCCAAAGTCGTAGGTCTTCAGCAGACTACCCTGGACTTCATCGCTGATATCAGCCGCATCAATCGGCTCCTCCACCACAATGGTGGTGGTGTTGCTGGCAAAGTCGTAATCGATGCTTTTGACGGTGTACAGGTCGTCGGTGCCATCGGTACCAATCAGGTAGAAGCTGTCGCCAGCCATCAGCATACCGGCTTCGGTGCTGTTGACGGCGCCGGTATGATCACCGGCAATGGTGACGCTGGCACTGCCTGCATCACCGGCGTTGATACCGGTGATGTCGATATACTCTTCACCAAAATTGAAGTTGGCATCCAGCCCCGGGTTTTTGACGTAGAACTGGCCATCGTTATCGACGCCGAAGTTAAACATCATGTCGATACCACCGCTGATCACCAGCGGCTGGGATTGGGTAATCTCCAATGGCAGGGCGAAACCGAAGGTTTCACTGAAGTTGAGCAGCTCGTCCAGGTTCAGGTCTACCAGCTGGCTGAACTCCGCCAGCGCCAGCGATACGCTGTATTCCTTCTGGTTGGACGACGAGGCGATAGTAACGTCATAGTCGCCCTGCAGGTGCTGCAGCAGGTCACGGGTGGAAACGCTGTCGTTCAAGTCAAGGTAAGCGTCAATTGCCTGCACAAACGTGTCGATACTGTCGTGAATATTTCCGGCCAGATCGGTGACGCTGTTGCCCAGCAGGTCGGACAGGGACTTATCGGTAAACGGTATGGCAGTCGCGTCGTCCAGATAGGCATCGATCTTGGCGCCCATGTTCTGCGACCAGTCGGCAAACTGGCCCAGGCCAACGCTCAGTTTGGTCTGGTCGGACAACAGCATAAAGTGATCACTGGTGGGCAACAGGCGTTGACCCTTGTCGATCAGCTCATCCATCAGGTCCGGCGTACCCAGATCCGGGTGTTCCATACCCAGCGTATGACCCATCTCGTGCATCAGCACCGTCAGCAGATCAATAGCGTCATAGCTGTCGTCACTGTCATCACTGGCAGTGGTATCCACATACCAGGAGCCACCGCCGGCATCCACATCCAGGGTAATAGTGTATTCACGCTCACCGGTTGTGCTGTTGAGCACGCTGGTGGTTCTTCCCACCACACCAGTATCGCTGATGTCGGCGATCACAACCGTAATATTATCCAGAGCTGCCAGCGTATCCGCGGGCAACACAGCTTCCCAGCGCGCCCTGGCTTCCGCCACCAGGGCATCGATATTCTGGCCGACACTGAGGGAGCCCCCGGTACCTGTAGCCACTGTGGTGGTCAGGTCACCGAAGCCCTGCGATCCCTTAAAGGCGGTCCACAGGCCAGCGCCTGTGGACTCAGTTTGCAGCCCTTTCTCTTCGAAAGTGCCGTAGGCCTTGACCTCGTGGTAGGTACCATTTTCGTCGGTATAGCTATAGGCAACAAAGGTACCCAAAGCATCGTTTTGCTCGGCCGACTTGCTGATCTTGTGGGTCACCGCCGAGAAGTCCAGCACGTCATCACCGCCAGTAGCGAATACCTGGTCGCGACCGAACTGGTCAAAGAAGTAGAAGGTCGTGGCCGGGGTATCCACCGACAGGTCGCTGACCAGCCCGGCGTTGGAACCGGTAAATTTCAGGGTAATCACACCGCTGGCAGTCTCTTCCAGGGTATAGCTGATACCGGACAGCTTGGTCAGCGCACCACTCAGGCTGAGGCGGGTGTCATTGTCATCCTCACCTATCTCGAACTCGGCTTCCAGGCGCTCGTCGGTCTTGTCGGGATTGACAAAACTGAGCTTCAGCTTCTCGCCTTCGGCATAGCTGCTGCCATTGAAATCCAGGGTGTATTCAGCCGCTGCGCCCGGGTTGGCCACCCTGTCCATCAGCTCGGTAACCACCACCTCACGGCTGTCGTCGCGCAGAATATCGTTGCCCTGACCGCCTTCGATCATATGGATGTTTTTGAATTCAGCCGCCAGCGTGGCGCCATCGCTGATCGTGGTCACACGGGAGCCGTGGAACAGCAGTGAACTGTCAAAGGTAATAGCGGTGATGGCGGTGTTCTGTGGATCGGAGAACTCGACATCCAGAGTAAAGCTGGCCGCATCACTGACGCTGACATCTGTGGTAATACCCAGCAGGGCATTGAGTGCCTCCTCCAGCGCCAGCGCGATGCTGCCCGGATTCAGACTGCTAATGGGCACACTCACACTGACCGGACCGCTGACCCCATCCGGGTGCTCAAAACCGAAGCTGAAACTGCCGCCGCGCAACTGGCTGCCCAGAGTCAGCTGGTGAACGTAGTTCTGTTCGGCACCGGACACCGCGCTGGCCGCAAACAACAGGCTGTCGCCAGGCGCCACCAGTGTCAGGTCGGTAACACTCAGCTGCACAGCATCCTGAAAGCGCTCCAGGTCCAGGAAGGTAATGAGGAAATTACTGCCATCCACCGCCACACTGAAGCGGCCGGGAGCAGCGGCATCCAGCGCCGCCTGGATATTGGTGCGGGTGTCGATGGGAGTGGCGCCCACTGTGATGGTGCCACTGGTAAAGTCGGCCAATGCCGCATCACCACTCAGGGACAGGGTAAATTGATCGCCCGCCAATCCGGCCAGCGACAGCTGCTGTACCTCATCGACCTCGGTACCGGGAGTGGAGCCGTCGCGCCAAACCTTGCCGGTGGCAATATCGATGGCGAAGTTGCCCAGCTCACCATCGACGCTGATGGTGTTGCCGTTTTCATCCATGTCGCCGCCGTCGACAGTGTCCTTGCCACTGCCATGACCGACCACAAAGATGTTGTCGTTGCCGTTGCCGACGAAGGTGTCATCGCCCAGCGAGCCAATCACCTTGGTGTAGCCGGCCACCGCGTTGTTGGACAGTTTCCACATGGAGCTGCCGTCAACCGCGTCATTGAGGATGCCGGACAGGCCATTCCAGCGCTCACCCAATACCGAGGTGGCACCGCCGAAGCTCACCGCCGACTCACCGATTTCGCCCCACACCGGCACATCGACCGAATCCCACAGGGTGTACTCAATACCCGCCGTACCATCGACCGTGACACCCACCACGGCATCATTGAAGGTCGCCGGGTTGGTGTAATCGACGTTATCGTCGTAATTGGCGTAGTTGAGGGTGATATCACCTTCGGAAGCGATCACCCCTTTGATACGCGCGTCGCCGTGGAAGGTGAAAATATTTTCACCGCCGCCACCGACGATATTCTCGATACCGGTAGCGAACACATAGTTACCCAGGTAACTGCTGAAGTCCTCTGGCAGGGGCACGCCCAAGGCTGTCAGCGCCGAACCGAACAGCTGATCCCGCACCATAATAAAGTTGGTGCCAATAGAGAGCGGCGCAGTTGGTTGGCCCGCGATCTCGATCAGTTGCGTCAGCTCGGAAATATTTTCCGTGGTGACTTCGTAAATATCGTAATAGAGGCTGTTCTTGATCTCGCGCCCGGATACCTGCCCTTTTTTGCCGAAGCCGGCATCGGACATATCCAGGGTATCGAAGAACTGGGCGTTGGTACCGACGACTTCGAGGTCCGGCAGTTCAAACACCACCGCGCCACCCCACAAGCCACTGAACTTGTAGGTATCCCCACCCCAGCCACCGGCCAGGAAGTGCAGCCCGGGCGCCACCGTGGGTTCGGCAAACAGGGACGGCTCGCCATTGATCACCGAGCTGACCAGACCATTGGCCAGCATCAGTGCCCACTCGTTGGTGATCACAGACTCCAGCAGGTTGCCACCCACCTCAAAGACGTTACTGCCCAGTGCAGAGTTGCCGACGGATTCAAGCGGACTCAGGGTCGAATCCACAACCCAGTTCAGGCCAGCACCAAAGGTAACGTTCTGGATGTTCTGGATGCGACCGGTAAAGCCGGCCTGTTTGCCAAAGGCATGGGTCAGAACGGTCTGGGTAAAGTCGTCCTTGGAGAAGGCCGTGATGGTGTCAATATTCTCACCGGCCAGCAGTTTGTCGGTCGGTCCGGTGGGAGTGGTGGCGATAAACGTGATCAGCCAGGTTTTTACCTTGCCGGCCTCTGCCGTAACCGTAACCTTGCCCGCCCCCAGTGCCGCATTCAACGCCGCCTGGATGTTATTGGCGGTGGTCACATCATTAGCGGTAATGGCAATTTCCCGGGTGGTAATGCCATTGAGCGTCAGGCGCATATTGGTCAGCGCCTGATCGGTCAGCGTCAGGCGCTGTACCTCACTGATGGGCGCAGCGGTGGCACCGTCAACAATGGTCACCACGCGGCCAAACTCGGGCGTCGTCGCCGCGGCGTCTTTAGTGATCATGAGCTGGCTGCCATCCACCACAAAGCCTTGCTGGCCACGGCTGTTGTCGGGCACCAGCTCCACCGTAAACGGAGCTGCCACGGTGCCACTGCCTGTTACCGCCACCACGGTCATGCCGGTGGCGGCGGTCAGTGCTGTCTGAATATTGCTGAGCAGGGTAGCCGGTGTTGCGTCGTAGGTAATCGGCCCACTGCTGACACCCGCATAACTGATGGTAAAGGTACCGCTGATGGTCTCCCCGGCCACAACCGGTGGCAGGGCAAACTTGTACAGCAGGTTGGGATCAATGGCCCCGCCGGCAACCGCCGGATCAGTGCGCTGCAGGTAGGAGGGTACAATGCCCACCGGCACGTCGACCTGGGACTGATCGCCCAACGCCGTGGTCAGCCCATACGCGGTCAGGCCTACCGAGGTCACCGAGTGGGTGGTCAACAGCGGGTCTGCGACAAAATCAATCACATATTTGCCGGCGAGTAGGGCCACATTCACGGTTCCCGTGACGCTCTGTGCTGCGAGGGCGGCGTCCAGTGCCGACTTGATCTCGTTGCTGATATCCGCAGGGTTGGCCGCCTGACTGATATCCACGTAGGCATTCCCGATAACCTCGGAGCCATCGGCTACGGCAGTAAGGGTAAATTGCAGCTGCAATACACCCTGGGTTGCATCGTTGAGAGTCAGGGTTTGTTGCTGCGCTGCAGTTTGCTGTGGTGTCACGGCCGCTGGCGTTCCCAGCGCCGTACCAAAAATGGTTTTCTGGCCAATGGCCGGCAGGGAGCCACCGGTAATGGTGATGGTAAAGGGACCGGAGCCAGTCACACTGACGGTGCCCACCAGCGACGCTTTGGCATTGATCAGGGTTTGCAGTGCCTGCTGGATCTCGGTTGCACCGGCATCATCCGCCAGATGGCCGGTTTCAAAACTGCCAATTGTCAGCACGTAGCCGTCGCCCGCGGTTGACGGCGGGGTAATGGTCAGCACCTGTTTCTGTGCACTGGCCGTACCTGTCGCCTCCAGCGTCGACGTGACCGTAGCCGCCGCCAGCGACAGGTTGGTCAGCACCGTCACCGGCTGGTCGCCTGACGTCAGCCATTCAATATCAAAGGTCCCTGGCGTCGCACCTGCGGTCACACTCACGGTACGCGCCGGTGCCGGACCGGTACCCGTGCCCGCTCCGCCGGTGAGGGCGTAATAGATGGCATTTTCAATGCGCTGCGCCAACGCTGTGTAATCCACAGTCGCACTGCTCGCCAGAGAATAGACAGCCGCACTACCGCTGGCCGCCGTGCGGAATTCCACCAGGTTGTTCTGATTGACGAAGTTCAGCAGGTAGCCGCTGGCATTTTTGCTCACGGAAACCACCGCCGTCCCGGTATCCAGACCGAACTCAAACGCCAGCTGCGCATTGATGGTGGCAGCAATCTCAGTCGCCGTATCGGTGGCAGCAAAACTCAGGCTTTTGGTCGTACCATTAAGGTCGATGTAGTTGAGACTGAACGCGGTATTGTCACTCACCAGCACCTGCTGTTTGACCGGCGGCACCAGGTGCACAGGCCCGGTAGTGGTGCTGTCCAGCATCAGCGTAAAGGCCCCGGAGGTGGCCTCGGGAATATACAGCCGTTGCAGTTCACCATGGTTCCTGCCATCGACAATGGTTTCCACCCGGATCGAATCGGTGGCCACCTTTTTCAGGTCAACCTTGGAAGGTTTGGCCAGGTCAATCAGGCCACCCCCGGAAATATCCACGGTGTTTTTCACCGTCAGATCCGGAGCCGACAGACCCAACAGGTCGGTAATCTCACCGGCGTTGATGTGCGCGGACAAGGGGCGCAGGCCAGTGCCACCGATAATCGTGCCTTCGAAGGCCGTTTTCCCGGCAATGGAGAAGGTGTTGGCATTAACACCACCACGCACCACCGTGTTTTTACCCACATCGGTAAAGACAAAGGTTTCGAAGACACTCTCGCCCAGCAACATATCGACCAGGCCGGAAGCCTGTGAATCCGTACTGAGGGTGTCTGGCCGCGGCGCCAGACGCTCGACGGTCAGCGAGAGCTGACCATGATTACCTTCTACCTTGCCCGCAGTGGCTGTTTGCGGCAAATCGAAACTGCCGGTCAGTGGTGTGGCGAAGGTCAGGTTTACACCATTGATGTCTTTCAGCGCCCGGGTCAGCACCACATCTTCAGGGTTATTGAAAATGATGTTGTAGGTAAAGCCACTGGTCGTGGTGGTCACGGAGCCGAGGGTCGCCTTCGGCTTTTTGACCGTCACCGAGCCCTCACCCAGAGTGGTATTGAGCGCATTCTGAATAGCGAGACGGTTAGCCTCAAAGTTACCGCTGGTCAGGGTAATGGTATCGGTTACCTTGTGCTCACCTTTGCGTACTTCGGTCACACTGGTGGCGAAGGAGGCGCCCTGCACCTCCAGCAGATCAACATCCAGCAACTGGGCATTGGTAAAGACGATATCCCAGGTGTTGGCCTTCATCTCTGCCGAGGTGGACTGCGAGGTCAACGGAGAGCCATCGCGGCTGACACCTGTCACCTTGGTCGCCAGGGTGCCACCGGCAATACTGAGCTTGTTCAGCTCTGCCTGGATTTTGGCCGCTGTGGCCTTGACGTCAACCCGTCCGTCGGCGTTGTACACCATCGTAATCAAGGCAGTGGTTTTCACCTGGCCAGTGGCCGGATCCTTGAACGCCAGCTTGAAAGTACCGCTCGGCATATCCGCGCCGTTGAAGGTCAGGCGCTGCTTCTCCTGCACTTTATAATCCAGTGCAAACTCACCACTGGTGGTAGTGGCAGTTTTCAGCGGCTGCACTTCCTTAACCGCACCCACCTGCTCAAAGTTGAAGTTCAGCTCATCAGCCACCTGGCTGAAGTCGATATCCAGGACATGGCCATTTGAGGTCAGGGTACTGGTATCAATGGTAACGGTTTTCTGTTTGCGCAGTGGCTCTGGCAGGCCAATAGCTTTCAGCATCTCTTCCAGCGACGCCGAACCAAAAATAAAGTGAGCGTCGGCGTTGGGAGCGAGAATGGTTTCAAAGGCGTGCACATCACCGGGACGGCTGCCTTCTTCAATAGTGGCCACATGGCCGGCAATATTGTTGGAGCCAGTGAGCTGGCTGATATCCACCGTCATATCGGCGACATTACTCTCGCCGGGGGTTTTGAAGGTGATCAGAAACTCTTTCAGCGTCGTGGTAAAAGTCTCTACCTTGACTTCAACGCTGTAGGTCATGCCAATGAAATTGCGCTTCAGATTATTGAGTGCGGTTTCGATGGCAAGGCGCGTGGCCTCTTCAAGGGTGGAACCAGCCGGTACCGAGCTGCTGTCGGGAATGGTAATCGCGGCCGTGGTATAGCCGCCCATGCTCAGGGTGAAGGAGCCTTCATTGGCATTATTCAGCGCCAGGAGTTTTACCTCCCGTACCGACGCCCCCTCTTTCTGTACCCAGACATCCGGTTTGCCAACCAATGTGCTGGTAGCAATTTCCGTACTGCTGAACACCACATCACTGATTTCCGGGCTGGTGATTTCCACCTTGAACTTGTTGCCGATACCCGCCAGGGTAACGTTGGCATAGACCGGCACAGAGCGGTTCGACATGGCGTTCTGAATGGCCAGTGCCACATCCTGCAGCGTGGAACCGCTGTTGATATTGATGGTCTGGCTGAAACTTTTATTCGGCGTGACCGCACCGTTGGTCTGGTTGGTTTCCTTGTAGGTAAACGCCAGGGTAAAGCTGCCGGAGTCAGCCATACCCAGATCGAGGGTAAACTCCGGGTTTATGTGGCGGGTAACCAGGTTGGTCGCCGGGTCTACCTCGGTGGTACCGGCCTTGCCCAGACTTACGGTGGGCTTCGCGTAGGTAAAGCCGGTCGCCGCGATTTTCAGTGTCGGTACATTGGTGTACAGCGGCTTCAGGAACTCGATATCAAACGCGCCGGTACCGGATCCCACCGAGCTCACCTTGATAATCTCATCATCGGTGACCGTCGCCGCCAGCCCCAGCAAACTGCGAACCTGCTCTGCCAGCTTGGTCTTGATATTATTGACCGTGACCGACGAGGATGAACCTACCGCAATACCTGTGGCACTAAGGGTACCGAAGCTGCCATCCGGTTTGGGGAACTTGTTGGTATCGGTGGTAAGGCTGAAAGTGCCGCTCTGTGCACCGGCAAGAAATACCCGCTGAATTTCGTTACTGTTGCCGGAGTCGTTCACCCGCACAATGTCGGCGCTTTCGGCAAAGTGACCGGTAACATCACCAAATCCGGTCAGGGTTTTCAACCAGCTGGTTTTGTCTTTGACAAACACACCTGTGCCGGCAATCAGGTTGGTGGAGTTAAAGACATAGGTCATGTTCTGGGTAACGCTGGAGAAATCCAGCACATCGCCCATCTCTTTCAGGCCTTCATCTTTGGTGGAACCGTTGCTCCCCGACTTGCTTTCGATAACCGTGTCATGGCCCCAGCCATTCTCAAACACGTAGCGATCGTAACCGGTACCCCCGATCAGGGTGTCATTACCGACACCCCCATAAAGTATATCGTGACCGGTGCCGCCATAGAGGCTGTCATCGCCCCAGCCACCGCTCAGGTGATCGTTACCGGCACCGCCATTGAGGGCATCGTCGCCGGCACCTCCGGAGAGACGATCGTTACCGGCATCGCCCTTGAGGGTATCGTCACCCAGGCCGCCACCCACGACGTCATTTCCGGCACCGCCGTAGAGCACATCATTTTGGTCAGTACCGGCAACAATGTCTTCGCCGGCGCCGGCCTGCCAGAAGCGTCCGCTGGCAACCTGCTCGTAGTTGTCCGAGAAGATCAGGTCACTGCCACTACCGGTGCTGTTTACCAATGTGCCGAAGTCCCCCAGTACAGTCATGCGTTTGGGGGTACCGATACCGGTATCGCGGGTACCAATCACACCATCAATGCGATCGATAGCGTTGGCCTGCAGGCCGCTGACCGCGTTGGTCACTTCCAGCGCGTCGATTTCGATCCTGGTGAGGGTGGTGGTCATATCATAGCGATCACCGATGACGGTATTACCCAGTGCATCGGTGGTGGAGACCTGCGGCCCCTTGGAGGTCACCTTCCGGGTGATGGTCTTGCCATCGGCGGAGACGGCTTCCGGCTGCGACGTCAGCAACACTGAGGGGTTGAAGTACGCCGCAGTGTCCTGGGGATCGATCTTCTCGAAATAGGTGGTGGCGAGCAGTTTGAGTTCCGGATAGTCACCCAGGTTCTGGAAGGTAATGGTGAAGACATTGTTGGCATTGACGCCAGTACCCGAGGATGCACCGGTCACGGTGACAAATTTTGGTGTTGTTGTAGTGGTTCCGGTGCCGGTGGTGCCCGTACCTGTACCACTGGTGGTGGGCGTAGCCTTCAGCAGCAGGCCGTTAATGGCATTTTCCATGGCGGTGGCGATTTGTGTCGCGACCTGGGCAGCTGTGCCGGTACCGGTATTGCTGATATCAATGGTTTCCACGCCCCCCAGGGAGATGCGGAAGTCCTGGATATTGGCTTTTTTCTGGGCATCCGTGAGATTGGTATCAGCCTTGTACTTGGGGACCGTCAGCGTTTGCACTTCTTTCACCGCAGCCGGGGCAGCCACACCGGTGGCCGTATTGAGAATGCCGGTGACTCCCATCTTCACCGTGCCATCGGCCTGCTTGGCCAGGTCTACCACCACATCCTGTGTGTTGCCGGAGCCGTACTCGGAATAATCGAGTACGTTAACACCGCTGCTGACCGGATCGCCGTTCAGAGTGGTGCCTGTGACCAGCCCCTCGGCTAACGTGCCGGTGGTGTTGGCGGTGAGGATTTTGCCTCGCAGGGCATCCTGATCCTTGATGACGTAGGTGTTCTTGCCCTGACCACCGATGATGTTGGCGATATTTTTGGCGTTGACCACGTAGGTGTAGGTCATGTCCTTGATGATGGGCGCAGCCGTAGTACCTACATTGACCTTGACGTTGACTACAGCCGTAACCTTGACGCTCGAGGTCATAACCGGTGGTGACGCGTTATTGCTGGTACGCTCCAGCTCAAAGATCAGGTCGTGGGTAACATTGCGAAAATCCAGTGTGCCTTCTGTCTCCTTAGACGCGGTATCATCAATCAGAAAATTAACCGTCGGCGAGAGGTCGGTGACACCTGTATCGACAAAATACTGGCCCCAGTTGTCATGGAAGGTGTAGGTGTTGTCGCCCTTGCCACCAATGACCTGCTCAATGTTCACGGCGTTTCTCACCGTATTGGACGCTGCACTGGTCTGCTTGACTGTGGTGCCATAGAACTTGGTGGTGTCGCCCAACTGGGTGTCGTCAGGCTCGGTATAGAACCAGCCCTTGTCCGCATCGCCAGCACCCTTGTGCACCGACGAGTAAAAATCAACGGTCAGCCCGGCATTAACCTCGGAGAAATCCAGGGCATCACCGTCACCGCTGACATTGCTGTTGATGCCATCTTTGCGCGGTGCGGCTTCGACCACCTTGTCAGTGCCCCAGCCATCCTTGAACTTGTAGGTATCGTCGCCCTCGCCACCAATCAGGGTCTGGGCATTGGCGCCTGAGATCAGCAGATCATGACCGGCGCCGGCATCAATTTTCGCCCCGTCGAGGTTGCCCATACTCAGAGACTGCGCGCCACCCCCAGTGGTTACAGAGACAATATCCGACACTGTAAACCCGATAAAACTATCAATACCCTTCACGCGTACAACACCGGAGTCGACAACAGTGTCCAGGGTGGTGCCGCCATCTTTCATATACAGCAGGTCAATCTTGCCGCTGTAGCCCCCCAGGCCTGAGCTGTACCGATCCAGGGTGATTGGTGTACCGCTACCATCGATCATCAGGCGGGTATTGGCCGAATCGCCGGCACGCCCCATGCTCAGGGTTCCCACTTCACCGGACCCGCTGAGAACCACGGCGATGCTGTTTTTCGCCTGCAGTCTGGTGGCCGCGTCCGCCGCCGTGGGGTCGGTGATACCCATGGCAACGTAATCCTTGACCCAGGTGTAGGCGTCGTCGGGGGTGCCTAGCGTGTCTTTCTTGCTGATAGCAATGTTGGCCGCTGCCACGTTGGCAATATCCAGCACCTCAATGGCCACCTTCAGCTCCAGTTTGACCTTACTGGTGCCATTACCCACTTTGATCTGCTTGATCGCAGAAGTGGTATCGCCGGAGGCAAACTGGTAAGTACGCAGTGCGCCGTTGACGCTGCCATCGGCATTCACGCGCTGCGCGGTCAGGGTCGACTTGTTCACCAGTACCAGCTGCAGGTTGTCCGTGATGCCGCTAAAGTCGAGAATCTCCATGCCCGCCTGCAGCTCAATGGTGGCTGTCGACGAGGTAAAGTCAGCACTTGCCGCACGTACGGTTTTGGTGGACACTGTCTGTGTGGCCAGTACACCTTCATAGAGGGGGTCGTTGGAAGAGAACATGGCCGGCACTTCCACCACACCCAGTTCGGTCTCCAGGATCCAGTCACCGCCGATACGGCTGTTACCGGTGAGGTCGGTGGAGGCGGCGATGTCGGCGGCAGTGACACCGGCCAGGCGCTCGATAAACTCAAAACCGACACTACCGTCGGCGAGGTTACAACCGTAGAAGAGGATGTCACCGTTGTCGGTGAGCCCCTCGCCCCAGCTGCGCAGGATGCTGTCGTAATCGGCGAGGTTATCGTTGCTGAGGGTGACATTACCGAGGGTCAACTCGCCAGCCTGGGCGTGGCTGAGCACATGTACCGCCGCCACATCGCCGTAGCCGACCAGCACATTGGCCACTTCCTGCAGGCTGTCCTGGGCAGATGCGCCATCCAGCAACAGCACAGAGACACGTGCATCGCCATTCTGCCACTCCGCCAGCTGCGAGCTGCTGCCTTCCAGCGCACTGAATTCCAGCTCGTTAACCGCCGGCCCCATAAAGCGGTCCAACAGCTTTTCGTAATCTTCAACAGCGGTATCGACAACCACCAACTGATGACCGTTGAGCTGCTGTACGTAGTAGATGCCTTCATCATCCGGCGCCACATAGCCTTCACTCTGACCGTCCGCGGGCTGGGCGGTGTCATTGCTGGCATGAAAGAATTCGGGCAGGACTTCCCGCTCCAGGCGAGGCTGGTCATTCTCGCGCGTGCTCTCAAAATGGCCGTTTTCAACAACCTGTTGAATCACCTGCTGATGATCAATCTGTTCGCGCAACGCCTGGTCGCCGGCAAAAGGTGCCAGGTCTGCCGACAACAGGTAGCGGGCCTCCATCTGTTCTGCCAGGTAGCGGTTGCGGCGTTTTGCCTTGACCGACTGTGCATTCCAGAAGAAGCGGCGCAGCTCCCGAACACGAACGTATTGGGATTGCATTAAACGCGCGAAGATGTATTTCATAGCCCTAGCCCTTGAGCTTTAGTGTCGTGCACGCCTGTGGCGTGTGTCGTTCTTGTTATTGACCGGCAGCTACCGGTCCGTCACACCCTGAATAACAATGTCTTACTGCAGCCAGCCGTTAACGCCCTGCAGATCGCCTTCCACCAACACGCCAGCAGCGCGCTTCAGTTTCAGGCTGTTGATGGCGTAGTCATAACGCGCTTCGATGTAGTTGCGCTCGGCGTCCGCCAGGTCGCGCTGGGCGTCCAGCACCACCAGCATGGAGTAGAGCCCGGCCTGCAGGCCCCGCTCCTTGTTCATCACCACTTCACGTTGCGCAGACACGGTTTTCTGCAGCGCCTTGACCTGGGCGATATTGGCCATGACACCCTGGAAGGCGGAATTGACTTCGTACTGCACCTGGCGCTTGACCCGGGTCAGCTCCTCTTCGCTCTTGTACATCAGCTCGATGGCTTCACGACGGCGGGAAGAGACAGAGCCGCCCTGATAGATAGGTACTTCCAGTTGCAGGGCAATCTCGTCGCCCTCGATACGGCTGGTACCACCGAACAGGGAGCCGCCCTGATCCTCATCAAATTTGCGATACACCAGGTTGAGTGTGGGGTAGTGACCGGAGGTCTGCGCCTTCACTTCCATGCGCGCCTCTTCGAGAGAGAACTGCTGGGTCTGGATGTCCGGGTTGCCACTCAGGGCGCGCTCGATCCACGCCTGCGGTGCAGCGGGTTCCGGCAGCAACAGCGGCACCTCTTCCTGCATGGGCCGCAGCTCGTCGTGCAGTAGACCGGTCTTCTCCATCAGTGCAAAGCGAGCGTCATCCAGCGCCTTCATGTACTGCGCCTCTTCCGCCAGTGCGGTGAAGTAGCGGGCCTCGGCATCTACCACTTCCGCACGCCGCCCGAGGCCGGCACTGCGGCTCTTGCTGGCAAATTCCACATGCCGTTGCAGTGCCTCTTTTTCAGCGCTGATGGCGTGCAACTGCTCTTCGGTTTTCAATACGGTGAAGTAGCGCTCCGCCACCTCGATCAGCAGATCCTGGCGAGCCTTGTCGAGCGCAATATCTGCCCGATCACGCACCACCTTGGATTGGTTATAGCGTACCCAGTACTCGTGGTTGTAGATCGATTGGTTGAGGGTCAGGGCAAAGGAGGTGGTGTCGTAATCGGCCGAGCTGCCATTGGTAACCTGGTTGTCCGATTCCACAATTTCGTCGCTGTTTTCGGTACGCTCGGCGGAGAACGCCAGCGTGGGCAGCAGCCGGGCACGGGCCTGTTTCACCGCTTCCTGATCCGCTGCTTGTTGGTGGCCCGCCCCGCGGAAGGCGGGGTCGGCGTCCTTGGCCTTGTTCAGAACATCCAATAGACCTTCACTGGCCAACGTCGTCCCGCTGGCCAGCCATAGGAGGGCAACCACTGCCCCCGGTAGTCGCACTGTCATAGCACCCTGTCCTTGAGTCCCCAAAATCCTGCAATGGCCATCCCCGTCGCCGGTAATGTCCGGTCGGCACAGGTGGTGTCTCGTTATTTGTCGTTGTGTGCGGTGGCCTGCTGACGCAAAAATCCACCATCAATGTTGTTTTAAGCGCAATATGGTACCAATCTCGTCACAACTCTTCACTATCATGTGAGCGACTCGACATTTCAAAAAACCTGCTTATAACCACTTAATGTATATGGTTATAAGGTTTTCGCCATTTCCGCCCCAGGAAGGTGCAGAAAAGTCTCATCCTTCCATTTTCGACCCATTTATGGATGCCACTTAGGTCGAATTGCACGCCCAGAAGCTCACCACGCTACTCCTGGCTTCTATGCTTAGACCTAAATATTATAAGCCGGCAGGAAGGGTTGCAGCTTAAAGCCATTAGCAGCCCGCCGGCCGGGAACAACGACGGGCAACAAAAAAGGCCACCCGGAGGTGGCCTTTTCTGGCAGCATGCGGACCGCAGCCCGCAGCAACAATAACGCGATTATCGATTACTCGATGAT
>NZ_WVVW01000002.1 GCF_009857815.1 Pseudomaricurvus sp. HS19
AGGAGGCGCGCATTATACGCAGCCTTTCGGACTGCGCAAGAGGCTTTTGTAAACTTTTTACAAAATTTTGCGAGCACCTGCGCCAGCGCCCGCACACCCCAGTTATTACTGAGCGGACAATACGAAAAGGTGGTTCTTTTTCTTGCCCAGCTTGACCAGGAAATAGCGGCCGTAGAGCGCAGCAGTCGGGGCAAAGCAGCGGGCAGCTTCCATATTGTCAGCCATCCCCCGCGCCTCACCATTAATAAGCACCGCATTGCGGGTCAGGGCATCCTTGGCTTCGCGGGCCGCTTTCACCATACCGGCATCTGCCAACAGTGTGGTCAGGGGTTTCTCGGCAAAATCGGCGGGCAGCTCACTACTGGGCAGACCGTCCTGCGCCAACTGCGCCAGGTCCGACTCACCCAGATCCTGCAGCGAGCCACTGAACATGGCGTCGGTGATACGCTCTGCCGCCGCCAGGCCCTCCGGCCCGTGCACCATAAGAGTCGCCTCCCGGGCAAGAATGGACTGCGCCTGCGGGCGTCCCTCTGCGGCAGCGTCAGCAGCCTCAATAGCCTCAATGTCAGCGACCGGCAGGAAGGTGAAGTACCGCAGGAACTTGTAGACATCCGCATCCGCAGTGTTAAGCCAGAACTGGTAGAAGCTGTAGGGGGAAGTCTTGGCCGGGTCCAGCCATACGGCACCGGATTCGGTCTTGCCGAACTTGGTGCCGTCGGCCTTGGTCACCAGAGGCACGGTCAGACCGAAGGCCTGGGCCTGATTCTGGCGCCGGGACAGATCGATACCACCGACAATATTGCCCCACTGATCACTGCCGCCCACCTGCAGGGTGCAGCCGTAACGTCGATTGAGCTCGGCGAAGTCCAGGCCCTGCAACAACGCGTAGGAGAACTCGGTAAAGGAAATACCCGCCCCTTCCCGCTGCAGGCGCTGCTGCACGGACTCTTTATTGATCATGTTATTCACGGAGAAGTGCTTGCCCACGTCACGCAGGAAATCCAGCACATTCATGGAGCCGATCCACTCGAGGTTGTTTACCACGCGGGCCGGATTGTCCACCCCCTCAAATTTAATGAACTGGCTGACCTGGCCACGAATCTTGTCCGCCCAGCCCGCCACCACGTCCGGGGTATTCAGCTGACGCTCCGCCGCCTTGAAGCTCGGGTCGCCAATCAGGCCGGTAGCCCCACCCACCAGGGCGATCGGGTGATGGCCCGCGTCCTGGCAGCGCTTCAATACCAGCAGCGGCACCAGGTGACCGAGGTGCAGGCTGTCAGCGGTAGGGTCAAAACCACAATAGAGGACGCGCGGACCTTCACTCAGGTGAGCATTCAACTCCTCTTCGGAAGTCATTTGCGCAATCAGGCCCCGGGCCCGCAACTCTTCGATCAGACTGCTGGTTGCTGCGGTCATAGCTCTCTATCCTGTAGAATCAGGCCCCGCAGGGGGCTCGGCTGAAAAATAAACGCGCACAATACCGAATCCCCCATCAAAAACAAGCGCGAAGGACCGCCCTGCAAACCGCAACAGCGGTATTTTTAGGGAATCATTTCTGTTATAAACCCTCCAAGCGTTCCCGATAACACCACAGGTCTTCGCGAGTGCCGGAACCAGCAGCTGTATGACACCCAATAAAAAGACTCAACCACCCAAACGAAGCACGCTGCTGATACGCAGTTTTCCCCGCCGCCACCTGCGCATTGCCATTGCGTTGCTGGCCTGTCTCGGCGTCACCATGATGCTGATTCCCAGTGGGCCACCGGTGACCAAGCGGCACCAGGAAAAGCTGACGCTCAACCTCAAACCCTCTTCCCTCAAGCCCGGCTTGCAAGAGCTGCTGGACAAGCCCGTGGAACCGGTGACCGAGGATATCGTACCCCCCATAAGCTGGCATAAAGAGGAGGTGCGCAGCGGCGACAGCCTGTCCCTGATCTTCCAGCGAGCCGGTCTCAGCGACCGGGCCCTGTGGGAGTTCATGTCCGGCAATCCGGAATCCTCCATCCTGAAACGCATCCACCCCGGACACGAGCTGCAGTTCCATATCGCCGACGGGCAACTGCAGGGGTTGCAGTATCGACGCAACCGGCTGGAGAGCGAACTGTTTACCCGCGCCGACGCCACTCACTTCAACCACGAAACCAAAATCCGCCAGCCGGACGTCCACCGCGCCTACCGCCAGGCCAGTATTGACGACTCCCTTTTCCTGGCCGGCCAGCGGGCGGGGATGGACGCTGACCTGATCATGGAACTGGCCAATATCTTTGGCTGGGATATCGACTTCGGCCTCGATATCCGCAAGGGCGACCAGTTTATGGTGCTCTATGAAGAGCAGTTCCTGGATGGCGAAAAGATCGGCAACGGCGCCGTGCTGGCAGCCGAGTTTATCAACCAGAACCATCGCTTCCGCGCCGTGCGCTACGAGGATCCCCGGGGGCAGGTACACTACTTCACCCCTGACGGTAAGAGCATGCGCAAGGCATTCCTGCGCGCACCTCTGGACTTCCGCCGTATCAGCTCCAATTTCAACCCGAAACGACTGCACCCGGTATTCAAGACCGTCAAACCCCACCGTGGCACCGACTACGCCGCTTCCCGGGGCACCCCTGTGTGGGCTGCAGGTGACGGCAAGGTGATCGCCTCCTCCTTTACCAAGGCCAACGGTAACTACGTGGTGATCCAGCACGGCAACAATATCCAGACCAAGTACCTGCACCTGCACAAGCGCACCGTCAAGAACGGCCAGCGGGTCAAGCAACGCCAGCAGATTGGCACAGTGGGCAATACCGGCTACTCCACCGCGCCGCACCTGCACTACGAATTCCTGCTCAACGGTGTGCACCGTAACCCGCGCACCATCCTCGACAAGCTGCCCAAAGCACAGTCGGTGCCCGACTCGGAGATGGAGTACTTCCGCAACCAGACCCAGCCCATCCTGGCTTCGCTGGACCAACACCGCGAGCAAACCCTGCTGGCCAGCAGCGGACGCGCCACCCAATGAGCTACTACATCGGCCTGATGTCAGGCACCAGCGCCGATGGTATTGATGCCACCCTGATCAGCCTTGATGAAACGGGCATTAACACCAGGGCACACCTGGAATTGCCATATGAAGAGCCAGTCCGGCAACAGATACTGAGCCTTTGCCAACCGGGCGACAACGAAATTGACCGCCTGGGGGAATTGGACCGGCAGCTGGGCGAAGCCTTTGCCGGCGCCGTGCAACAGCTGCTCGCCCAATGTGGACTCTCCGCCAGTGACATCACTGCCATCGGCAGCCACGGCCAGACCGTACGTCACCGGCCGGGCTATACCTCTCCCTTTACCCTGCAAATTGCCGACCCCAACCTTATCGCCGAGCGCAGCGGGATTACTGTGGTTGCCGACTTCCGCCGCCGCGATATGGCCGCGGGTGGCCAGGGGGCGCCGCTGGCACCAGCCTTTCACCGGGCCGCCTTTCACTCGGCTACCGAGAGGCGGGTTATCGCCAACATTGGTGGCATGGCCAATATCACCGACCTCACCCGCGACGACCCGGTGACCGGCTTTGACAGCGGGCCGGGCAATGCCCTGATGGACACCTGGGCCAGCCAGCACCTGGGGCGCAGTTACGATGAGGATGGGCGCTGGGCGGCCAGCGGTACGGTGAACAAAGCATTACTGGAGCAGTGGCTGCGGCATCCGTTTTTTGCGGCACCGTTTCCCAAAAGTACCGGGAGGGAGGATTTTGACCGTCCCTGGCTGGAAGGGACACTGAAGGACTACAAAGACATTCCGCCGGAGAATGTACAGGCCAGCCTTATGGAGCTGACCAGCCATACTCTGCTGCGGGCCATCGCAGCGACGACAACTGTCTACGACGCCCTCTACATCTGTGGCGGCGGCGCCTGCAATCTCGCGCTGATGAATCGGCTGCAGCAGCTGTCCGGCAAGCCCTGTCACTCCACGGCAAAGCTGGGCATAGCACCGCAACAGGTAGAAGGCGCGGCGTTCGCCTGGCTGGCTCACCAGACCCTCAACCGGCAGCCTGGCAACCTGCCATCGGTGACCGGTGCCAGTGGCAGTCGCATTCTGGGGGCGATTTACCCCGCCTGATAAAACGTCCGGACAGCCAGAGACCAGTTCCGGAGAGTGCCGGCACACCTGGTTCAACAGAAGGGTAAGCCAGCCTGGCAGGTGCAGACTGGGGAAAGCTCAGAAAAAGACCGTCTCACTCAGACGGCAAAAGAGGCCCCGCAACCGCAGGTTGAACTGGCGTTGGGATTCTGGATCACAAACCGGGAGCCCTGCAGCCCCTCCTGGTAATCCACTTCGGAACCGGCGATGTAGGGATAGCTCATGGAATCCACCAGCACGGTGATGCCACCCCTCTCGATCACCGCGTCGTCGTCCGCCACCAGCTCATCGAAAGTGAAGCCATACTGGAAACCGGAACAGCCGCCGCCGGTGACAAACACCCGCAACTTCAGCTCCTCGTTGGCCTCTTCCTCAATCAGGGATTTCACTTTGGCCACCGCGTTATCGGTGACCAGGACAGCTTGTGGGGTAAAAATTTCTGCGGTACTCATGCTCGCTCCCGTAACTACAACCGCTGCAGGCCACTCTCTTCAAGAAGCCCTGCAGCTGGACGGCATTATCCCGTTACCCCACTAATTTAGTCAAGTATTGCCGATGGCGCTGACGTTGCTGTCATCGCTGGCGGAAGGGGCTTCTGGCTTGGGCAGGGCCTTGCGCTGGGTGGCATCACTGAACACCAGGCTGCCATTCACCTGGGCACCCTTGACCATCTCGATCATGCAGTAGTGAACATCGCCCTCAACAATGGCCTTGGCAGCCAACTCAACATGCTTGGAGGAGTGCACGTCACCCCGCACCGAGCCATTGATAACAATAGTCGGGGCGTTGATATCACCTTCCACCATGCCATTTTCCATCACCCGTACACGGGCTTCGGAACCTTCTTCCGCGAAAATGTTGCCGCGTACGCGGCCCTCAATTTCCAGGCTGCCCTTGAAGTGGATATCACCCACCAGCTCGGTTGCACCGGAAATCAGCGTAGTACCACCAGCGGCGTACGCCATGGATTTATCTTTTTTGCCAAACACGTGACTTAACTCTCCTGCACCAGCCAGCCAAATTTCTTCTCAACCACCACCGCGTCTGCGCCGGTGGAACTGGCAACCAACTCAATTCTCTCAGGCTCGAAGTTACCCGGCAGCACCAGGCGTCCTTCGATGGTCTGAAAATACTTAAACCGTAGCCGAATCTCTTCTGCATCCACATTGTCTGACACATCTTTCAACGGAAGCGTGACCAACCGCTCACCCTGACGCCCGACAATGGAGAAGCGCAGGCTCCCTTTCAGCAAGACGTGACGCGTGGCCAGCTGTTGCACCACCACCTTATACTCAAACTGCCGGGGCGACCCGGTGGAGATCACGTTGACGGAGCCTATGGTCAGGCCACGCTGGTTGCCGCTGGGGGCCATCAGCCCGCGATAGAAACTGATATCTTCCTGCAGGGCAGCAATCTCGCTCTTGAGGGCGATCACCTCCTCCCGCACCCCTTCGCTGGCCTGCCGGTCAACGGTGGAGCCCAGTTTCAGGTTGGCCACCTCCTGGCGCAGGTCGTCCACCTCGGTCTGACGCTCACGCAGCTCCACCCGCAAGCGGTCGCGCTCAGCCGTGGCCTCCTGCTGCAACGACTGCCCCAGAAACAGGCCGCCGCCAAAGGCGCCGGCAATGGCCGCGGCCACCAGCAGGGTCAGGATGGCAATGACGGTAACCCGCACCCACGGCCGGTACTTCACCACCTTGAGACTGTACTGCTTGCTGCCTTTTACTGAGCTCATCAGATCCTTTCCGACTCCAAACCTTGTTAAGGCATCAACGCGACCTGATTGAGGCCCGCCGTCTCGTCAAAACCAAACATGAGGTTCATATTCTGAATTGCCTGGCCAGAGGAGCCCCGGGTGAGATTATCGATCACCGACAGCACCACCACCTTACCTCTCTGTTGCGGCTCCAGAACCGCCAAACGGCAGACATTGGAGCCTTTCACGCTGCGGGTCTCCGGATGGCTGCCAGCTGGCATCACGTCCACAAACGGTTCGTTGGCAAAGCGCTCTTCAAACAGCGCCTGCAGATCTCCCGCCTCACCTTTAAGGTTGGCGTAGAGGGTGGCGTGGATACCGCGCACCATGGGCACCAGATGAGGAACGAACGTCACCTGGGCAGGGGCACTCCCCGCCGGCTGCACATCATTCAGGGTCTGCTCAATTTCCGGCAGATGGCGGTGACCGGCTGCGCCATACGCCTTGAAGCTCTCGCCGGTTTCCGCCAGCAACATAGGCACTTTGGCCTGTCGCCCGGCACCACTGGAGCCGGAAGCCGCACTGGCGATCAGGTCACCCGCATCCACCAAACCCTGTTCCAGCAAGGGTAAAAAGCCCAGCTCAATGGCAGTGGGATAGCAGCCGGGGCAAGCCACCAGTTGCGCACCGGCAATCACCTCACGGTTGATTTCCGGCAGCCCGTACACAGCCTTTGGCAGCAACTCTGGGCAGCTGTGGGGCTGGTCATACCACTGCGACCAGAGGGCCGCATCACGGATACGGAAATCGGCGGACAGGTCCACTACCCGCACCCCGCGATTGATTAGTTCCGGCATCATGGCCTGGGCCACGCCGTGAGGCGTGGCGAAGAATACCAGGTCGCAGGCCGAGAGCTCGGCCACATCCGGCACGCTGAACTGCAGGTCAAAAAAGCCACGCAGACTGGGATAGAGATCCGCCACCGGCAGCCCCTCTTCGGCACGGGAGGTAATCACCTTCACCTCGGCATGGGGATGGTTGGCCAACAGGCGCAGCAACTCCACCCCTGTGTAACCGGTTCCGCCGACGATACCAATCTGAATTTTACTCACTGCAGCTAACCTCTCCGCACCCGCCGGGTGCCCTGTACAAACACTGTCTGAATTCGTCCACCCGAGTTTGCCCGCCAGTCACTTTGACGCCAGAATAGCAGCCAACCCCTATACCGAATGCCGATATAGACAGGACTGCCCGAGCCGGCCAAACACCGGACCCAGGTGAAAACGCCCTAGTGTATATCAATGTTTGTTATAAGCAATGCACCCTCTACCCGTAGCCCTGGTTAATGAACGATCCTTCACCCGCACCCGTGCCACCCCCCAAACCCGGCTTTCAGCATCAGCTGCAGGTGCGCATGGATCGGCTGCAACACCGCCTGGCCCACCTCGACGCGCTGCCACAGCTGACGCTGCTGGGGCTGCTCAGTGGCATTGCCGCGGCAGGGCTGATCGTCGCCTTTCGTCTCAGTATAGAGCTACCCCTGCAAAGCCTGCTGGCCGGCGGGGCGGACGACTTTGAATCCCTGCCACAGCACTGGCACTTTCTGTTGCCTTTCGCTGGCGCAGTGATCCTGGGGCTGATGTTGCAATGGCTGCCACCAGCGAGCCGCCAGGTGAGCATCGGCCATGTACTGGAACGACTGCATAATCATCAGGGCCGGCTGCCCGCCAGCAACTGGGTAGTACAGTTCTTCGGTGGTATTCTGGCACTGATCAGCGGCCAGTCCGTGGGCCGCGAAGGGCCGGCGGTGCACCTGGGTGCCGGCGCGGCCAGTCAACTGGGACAGTGGCTGCGACTGCCCAACAACTGCCAGCGAACCCTGGTGGGCTGCGGCGTCGCCTCCGCCATCGCCGCCTCCTTCAACACCCCCATGGCCGGGGTCATCTTCTCCATGGAAGTGATCCTGATGGAGTACACGGTGGCGGGATTTATTCCGGTGATGCTGGCCTCTGTCACCGGCGCCCTGATCGGGCAGCTGGTGTTTGGCAGCGACCCCGCCTTCAGCGTGGGCGCGCTGCAGTTAAACGTCCTGTGGGAACTGCCACTGATCGCCCTGGCGGGCCTGGTGGTAGCCGTGTTTGCGGCGGCGTTTATCAAGCTGCAACTGCTGGTCAATCGCCGGCTGACACTGCCGGTGTGGCTGAAGGTATCCCTGGCCGGCGCCATTACCGGAGCACTGGCGCTGCAGTACCCGCAAATCCTGGGTGTGGGCTACGACACGATTGGCCAGGCCATGCACGGGCAACTCGCGGTGGAACTGTTGGTGGGCATCCTGCTGGCCAAACTGCTGGCAACCGCCATCAGTGGCGGTGTCGGCATCCCGGGTGGCTGCATCGGCCCCATGCTGTTTCTCGGCGCGACACTGGGCGGAGCGATCGGCTGGTTCATCGGCACAGTCACCCCGGACGCAGGCCCCAACCCCGCCTTCTATGTGCTGCTGGGCATGACCGCCATGATGGCCGCGGTGATCAACGCGCCGCTGGCGGCCCTGATCTCGGTATTTGAACTGACCCAGAACCCCAGCACCATCTTCCCCGCCATGCTGATGATCGTCGTCGCCGTTCTCACCACGCGGCAACTGTTCCGCTGTGAGGGGCTGTTTGTCGCCCAGCTGGAGGCCAACGGTTACTCCCTCAAGAGTGGCCCCATGCGGCGGGTGCTCGACCGCATCGGTGTACGCAGCGTGATGGAGACCCGCTTCCAGCGCAGCAATCACCGCCAGACCGTGACCCAGCTGCAGCAGCGCCTCAACCAGCAACCCAGGTGGCTGGTGGTGGACGAGCCGGAACGGGAGCGCTATCTGGTGGCGGCGGCGGATATATCCGCCTACCTGAACAGTGAGGAGCGCGCGGGGGATGAGAGCATCAACCTGCTGGAGATTCCCGGGCGCCGCTGGCTGCTGAAGCCCATAGACCACCAGGCCAGCCTGTTCGAAGCCCAGCAGCAACTGCAGCAACTGAAGGCCGATGCCCTTTGCGTGGAGCGGCGGGCCACCCCCTGGCTGTCACCGGTGATTGGCATTGTCACCCAGCAACACATCGACGATCACTATCAGGTATGATGGCCAGCGCCGGGACAAAGCCCTACCCACTGCCTAGGAACCCCCTCTCATGCTGATGCTCTGGCTGAAAGCCTTTCACATTATTTTCATGGTGTGCTGGTTCGCGGGTATTTTTTACCTGCCGCGCCTGTTTGTGAATCACGCCATGGTGGAAGACACTGCCATCCGCGCACAGCTGCTGCTGATGGAGCGTAAGCTCTACCGTTTCATCACGCCGTTTATGTTTCTCACCATCGGCTTCGGCATCGCTCTGGCCAGTCTCAACTGGGCCTACTACAGTGGCGCCATCTGGTTTCACATCAAGGTGTCGCTGGTCGCGCTGCTGGTGATCTATCACTTCTACTGTGGCCGCTGTATCCGCCTGCTGGAGAGCGACCCGGAGAGCCGCAGCCATGTCTTCTACCGCGTATTCAATGAACTGCCGGTACTGATTCTGTTTGCCGCGGTGCTGCTGGCGGTACTGAAACCCGGGGCCTGAAACCAGAGACCTGAAAACAATCCCCCCGCTGACCGGGACAAGCGCCGGGCCTGTGTTAGACTCGAAAGAGGCATCGCTCCAGCGAGGGTAACAGCATGACCGAATTCGGGACCGCTACACCGGTAGTACTCAGCCTCTCCAGTCACGACCCATCCGGCGCCTCCGGTATCCAGGCGGATATTGAATGCGCCGCCAGCCTCGGCTGCCACGCCACCTCGGTCATCACCGCCCTCTGCAGCAAGAACAGCCGCCACACCCACAACATCTCCCCCCTGCCCGCCGCCCTGCTGATCGAACAGACCCGCTCCCTGCTGGAAGACATGCCGGTGCAGGCAATCCGTATCGGCTTTGTCGGCAGTGTGGAGAATGCCGAAGCTATCCACTCCATCCTGCGGGACTATCCGCAACTGCCGGTGGTACTGGACCCCGCCACCAGCATCTGCAACGGTGAGCTGGCTGACGCTGACGCCATTGTCAATGCCACCGAAAACCTGCTGATGCCACTGGCCACCGTAGTCACCCCGGACATGGGCGAGGCCCAGGAGATCTCCCCGCAGAGCGACACCCCGGAAGCCTGCGCCCACCAGATACTGGAGAGCGGCTGCCACTACCTGCTGATCAGCGGAGCCCGCCGTACCCAGGACACAGTGGAGAATCATCTCTACAACGGCCGCGGCCTGCTGCGTAAATACCAGTGGCAGCGGCTGCCAATGCAATCCCACGGCAATGGCGCCACCCTGGCCGCCAGCATTGCCTGCTATCTGGCCCATGGACTGCTGCCGGAAGAGGCCATCTCCCAGGGGCAGAACTTCACCTGGCAGGCGCTGGCCCACAGCCGCCGGCTGGGTATGGGGCACCACCTGCCCAACCGCTTCTTCTGGGCCAACGGCCACCTCAGCCAGTCCGGCAGCGGCCACGCCTGAGGCCCTGAACTCGCAATCCGCCAACGCCTCGGGGATAATGCCGCCTCTGCGATTTCGTCCGTTCCGTTTTCTTGTCCCGTTAAGGAAGTGCCATGAGCCGCTCTGCCGAACTGTTCCAACAAGCCCAGCAACACATTCCCGGAGGCGTTAACTCGCCGGTGCGCGCCTTCAAGGCTGTCGGCGGAACGCCGGTCTTTTTCGAGAAGGCAGAGGGCGCCTACCTGTTTGACGCCGACGGCAAACGCTATGTGGATTACGTGCTCTCCTGGGGTCCGGCCATTCTCGGCCACGCCCACCCCGAGGTTATTGACGCGGTGATTGAGAAGGCGCGCCTGGGACTGAGCTTTGGCGCCCCCACCGCCATCGAAACCACCCTCGCCGATCGCCTGTGCGAGATCATGCCGGGCATGGACCTGGTGCGTTTCGTCAACTCCGGTACCGAAGCCACCATGAGCGCCATCCGCCTGGCCCGTGGCTACACCAGTCGCGACAAGATCATCAAGTTTGAGGGCTGCTATCACGGCCACTCCGACTCACTGCTGGTGAAAGCCGGTTCCGGCGCCCTTACCCTCGGCGTCCCCAGCTCTCCCGGCGTGCCGGCAGCACTGGCGGACCACACCATCACCCTCACCTACAACGACATTGCCGGTGTCGAGCAGGCGTTTGCCGAAGTGGGTGAGCAGGTAGCCTGTGTGATTGTGGAGCCGGTGGCCGGCAACATGAACTGCGTGCCGCCGATCCCCGGCTTTCTGGAGTGCCTGCGCGCCCAGTGCGACCAGTTCGGTGCGGTGCTGATTATCGACGAAGTGATGACCGGCTTCCGCGTCAGCCCTACCGGCGCCCAGGGCCACTATGGCGTCGAGGCGGACCTCACCACCCTGGGCAAGGTGATGGGTGGCGGCATGCCGGTAGGCGCCTTTGGCGGCAAGCGGGAGATCATGTCCCACATCGCTCCCCTTGGCCCGGTGTATCAGGCCGGCACCCTGTCCGGTAACCCGGTGGCCATGGCGGCGGGGCTGAAAACCCTGGAGCTGATCTCCGCCGACGGTTTCTACCCGCAGCTGTTCGCCCGTACCGACCGCCTGGTGCAGGGACTGCGTGACGTAGCTGCTAAACACGGCATCCCCTTCACCACCAACCACGTGGGCAGCATGTTCGGCTTCTTCTTTACCGAAGAGCCACAGATCACCAACTACCAGCAGGTCATGGCCTGTGACATTGAGCGCTTCAACCGCTTCTTCCACGGCATGCTGGATGAAGGTGTCTACCTGGCCCCCGCCTCCTATGAAGCGGGCTTCCTCTCCATTGCCCACACCGATGCCGATATCGACTTCACCCTGGCGGCGGCGGACAAGGTGATGGCCGCCTTCTGATGCCCGCCTTGCGGCCACACGCCGATACAAAAAAGCCCGCTGTCAGCGGGCTTTTTTGTATCGGCGTGCGCAGGTCTGGTCAGGGCCGTGCCATCATGTCTATCAGGGCTTCCAGTTGACTCTCCGCCAACTCCGACAGGTCGATGATATGAAACCCCGACCAGTGGGAAGTGGAGCCTTCATCGCAACGGGTCCAGAGACAATCCACGCCCAGGTGGAGGGTATCCAGTCCTTCCAGCGGCTCCGGCAGGTGCAAATCCAGCTGGTACAGGTGATCCACCTGCAGAGGCTGCTCCCCCATCAGCATCAAGCCCTCCCTGTGAATATCCACCAGCCGCCCCAATCGCAGGTTGCGATTGCAGTCGGACACCACCACCGGCACGTTCAGGCGGTGACGCTGCAGCCGGCGCTGCTCGGTGTGTGGCTGCTGTTCACTCATACGGCGGTCTCCGAGCGCAACTCTTCGGCGCGGGCATTGAGGCTCTGGAGGATGTTCTCCAGGGCGCGTTCAAAGAAGGGTTTGGAACTGCCGGCAATGACCTTGGCGGAGCGTGACAGCATGGCCCGGGCCAGCTCCAGCCCCGACATCATGGCAACCTTCTTGCCCATCTGGTCCACCAGCATGTAGTGCATGGTCTTGGAGTTGTACCAGGCCACCTTGAGGCGCTTGCCGCCTTCAAATTCAAACCAGGTACCAAACTCGATCATCTTCAGGTGCTCAACCATGCGCTGCTCTTCCGGCGTCGCACTCTCCTGCTCACCGGGGGACTGTCCGGCCTTGAGCGCGGCCATCTCTTCCAGCTTGCTGCGTGCGGGTTCGGAAGCAGGCTCCACGGCCCGGCTCTGCAGAGCCATTTTCTGCAGCGAGAAGAGCGCCTCCAGCAGCTTCTTGCCCTTGGCCTGCTCGTAACCGATGGTTTCAAAACCGGACTCGAGCGTATCCAGCAAACTGTTCTGCATCTCCAGCTGGCGGGTTTTGTCGGCATTGGTTTGCTTCGGCTCAATGGTCCACAGCACCTCATCTATGACCCGCACCGCCCGCAACCAGCTCTCGGATTCCTCACCGTAACGCAGCAGTAAAAAGGCCAGGTAATCGGACCAGGGCTGCAACAGCATCAGCAATACGGCGGAGGGCAGTTCGCGGCCATCGGTGCGTTTGCGCACCTCCTGATTGACCCGCAGCTTCACCTCCCGCAGTTTCTCCTCTCCCTGCACCTTCTCCATGGCGCGCCGCTCCATCAACTCCTGGCGACGGGAGATCTTCTTGGTATAGCCGCTGAAATCCAGCAGCAGTTCGGCGAACAGGCGTGTGTCGTTGGTGAACTCTTCCAGCACCCGGTTGACGATACTTTTGATCTTGTCGTAAATGTCGTACTGGCTGCTGCCGTCGTTGCCGACCCACTTCACCGCCGCTTCCGCCATGTTGTTCAGCAGCAGACGCGCCGGGTGACCGGTCTTCTCGAAGAAATTCTTGTCGATAAACGCCACTTTGAGGAAAGGCGTGTGCAGGTAACTGAGCAGCGCCTTGATGGCGTCGGGCAGGTTTTCGTCCGACAGCATGTACTCAAACAGCAAGCCCACCAGGTCAATGGTGTGCATATCGTTCTCATCGATGCTGCCATCCTCGACCGCCGCCTGCAGGTGCCCCAGCAATTGCTCGTTAACCTCGGCGATGCTCTGCGGCTCCAGGTTGCCCGGCTGCGCCACCGCCAGGTGCTGGCCAGTGACCGCCAGCGCCTGGGTCTGGATGCTCTGTAACGCGGTGACCAGCTGCTCGTTGGAGTAGATCACGGCCGAGCGGCCACCCGGCAGGGCTGCGCCGCCTTGCGGCGCCATCGCGGGCTGTACGCCCTCCCCTGCCGCCGATGGCACAGCGGCACCGGCAGTACCCGCCACACCGCCGGCACCCGCTGGGCCGGAGCGTGTCAGTACACCGCCCAGATGGCTCTGCAGACTGCGGATGGCTGCCAGCAGGTGCCCCTGATACTGCTCACTGGGCAGGGAGCTGTCAGGCATCGGCACACCGCTGGCGACCACCTCTCCGGCCGCCGGGGCAGCGGCCGCTGCGGGAGTAGCTGTGGCAGCGCCAGGGGAGGCCGGTTCGGCTGCCGCCATCTCTTCCACTTCCGGCACCGGCGGCGGTGACAGGTTCACCGGCCGATAGCGCAGGTTGGCCAGCAACCCCTGCTTCTGCAGGTAATCGTTAACCCCCTCATACACTTCATTCAGTGAAGGGATGAAACTGCGATCGAACTCCTTGTAGGCGAGTATACGGGTGCCCAGCCTGAGACTGGTGCGGGCGAGCCCCTTGCGCAATGACTCGCAGTACTGGATCGGCCCCGCAGGATTGCCGCGATCCTGTACCCGCTCACCACGATTGAGCAGAGCAAGGCGCTGATTCATGGCCCAGAGTGGCTCGGAATACTGGTTTTCGGCACGGTGGGTGATGGAGCTGATGGCGATGGTCTCTTCCAGATCATCATTTTCCACCAGCGCCAGCATGTCATCCTGGTACTTCTCTTCGCCGGTGGTGGTGCGCAGTTCGCCGCGCTTGAACTTTACAAACCCCTCGCCGAGATAGCCGAGGAAGTAGTGCCGCAACTCTGCTCTCTGTTCGCGCAACAGCCGCAGCTGCTCCGCCAGTTCCACCTGCTCCTTGTTACTGCGCGCCGCGTCTACCCGCTCCTGCAAGGTGGCCTGCAACTGCTCGACAAAGGTATCAAAGTGGGGCTGCGCCTGCTGCAGCAGCAGTGCCTGACAGGCTTTCAGATGCCGGATCACCAGCTCGTCGGTCAGGCTGGCTCCACCGGAGTGGCTTTCGGAAGGGGTATCTGCGCTGCTCATAGTATCCGGTTCTTATTGGTTGCTTCCTTGATCACACCAGGCGGTCGGCCGAGCCAGGCCCGCCGGTGACCAACGCGACAGGGCGAGGGACACGCCGCAACGGCGTCAACCTGCCGACAGCACCGCTTATGCCGGGGAGGAGTCCATTCGTTGCAGCCCGAGGGAAACTATATTCGAAAACCGCCCTGTGCCGAGCGGGTAACCGTGGTATGCGGCGTCAATAGTAGCATTGTTGTGATACATGTCACACACGGCCGCCCGGGTGAAATCAGCCACTTCAGGGATTGAGCTGCCGCCAGAGTCCCTGCTCACGACGACAGTCATCGCGGCACAGGCGGGTCGCCTGACGGGCGAAACGACGGGCTTGGGAGAGATTGCCAAGTTCGGCATAGGCCTCACCCAGCAAGCGATAGAAACCACTGAAGCGGCGATCCACCCGCAACCCCTGCTCCGCCACTTCGATCACCTGTTGCCACTCACCGGAGCGGGCCAGCTGGTCCCCGCGCTGCTCCAGTTCCAGCACCAGTTGCGGCGGTGGTTGCACACCGGACTCCCGCCCCGGCTCCGGGGAGGGCGGAACGGTGACAGGCTCCGGCGAGCCCGGCACCTGCTCCTGCGAATAGTCGCCGCCCTCCTGCTCACCCGGCGCGGTTACCGGCGATGGCGGCCGGGTGGACTGGCAACCTGCCAGCAACAACAGGGAGGCGCACAGCAAACCCGGAACTACTCGCTTCAAAACCATTTTTTCATCCAATGCAAAACGGGATTTTCAACATAATCACAGGCCGCACTCTGCAGTGGACGGTTGTTGCCGTCAAACGGAATCAGGCGCGCACCGCGACAATTTTCACCGCTGAGCAAACCGCTGGTCTGGTCCACCCACAGGTATTCGACCTTGTCATCGGCGTAGATATCCAGCCCCCGGGTCGGCCAGTCGCGGAACATCTCCCGCCACACGGTGAGCGCCCCGGAGCTGCCGGTCAGCGGCGTTGCGCCGTTGTCGTCCCGCCCCAGCCATACCACCGCCAGGTGCTGACCGCTGAAGCCGGCAAACCAGCTGTCGCGCTGGTTATCCGTGGTGCCGGTTTTACCCGCCAGCGACAGCTCCGGCGGCAGCACCTGATAGAGGCCGCGCCCGGTGCCCTCCCGCACCACCGCCTGCAGCGCGTACTGCAACAACGCCACACTGTTTTCGTCCACCGACTGGTCCAGCTCGATGGCGTAACGGGAGAGCGGCTCGCCCGTCGCCGTCTCCACCGCACGAATGGCCCGCAACGGCATCACCACGCCGTCGTTGGCAATGCTGTGGTACATGGCGGAGACCTGCAGGGGTGACAACTCTATGGCGCCCAGCAGCATGGCCGGCACCACATCGAATTCCGCCGTCACCCCCAGATTGCGCAGGGTGCGCTCCACCTTGTCCAGGCCCACAGTCATACCGAGGCGGGCGGTGGCTTGATTGTAGGAGCGGGTCAGGGCGTCGATCAGCAGCACCTCACCATGGGACTGATGATCAAAATTCCTGGGCTCCCACAGGGAGCCGCCGGGGCCGGCCACTTTGACCGGACCGTCACTGATCAGCGACGCCAGGTTGTAACCATGCTGCAGTGCCGTGAGGTAGACCGCCGGCTTGGCCAGTGAGCCGATGGGCCGGGTGGCATCCAGGGCGCGGTTAAATCCGGAAAACTTGGTCTGCCGATCGCCCACCAGCGCCAGCACTTCCCCGGTGCCCACGCCGGTGACCACCACCGCACCCTGCATTTGCTGGTCCGGGATTTTGTAACCCCGCTCCAGCCGTTGCAGCTGGCGACTGAGCGCCGCCTCGGCACGGCGCTGGGCGCTGAGAGAGAGGGTGGTAAACACCTTCAGCCCCTCGCTGCTTAACGCCTCCTCGCTGTAGTCACTGAGCAGCTGCCGCCGCACCAGGTCAATGAATGCCGGGTACTCCTGCAGCTTGCGCCGTTCCTCCGCAATAACCCCCAGCGGCGCGCGACGGGCGCGATCTGCTTCGGCCGCAGTAAGCAGTTGCTGCTTCTGCAGCACCGTCAGTACCAGGTTGCGTCGTTCCAGGGCCCGCTGCGGGTTGCGCCAAGGGTTGTAGTAGGAGGCCCCCTTTACCATGCCCACCAGCAGCGCCAGCTGTTCGGTTTTCAGCTGTGTCAGCGGGCGCCCGAAGTAGTGGCGGGCCGCCAGCCCGAAGCCGTGGATCTGCCGCGGACCGCTCTGCCCCAGGTAGACCTCGTTCATGTAGGTTTCGAGGATCTCTGCCTTGCTGTAGTGCAACTCCAGCAGCAGCGACATGGAAGCTTCGGTGAGTTTGCGCGAAAAGGTGCGACGATCGTCAAGGAAGAAGTTTTTCACCAGCTGCTGGGTCAGGGTACTACCCCCCTGCACCACGCGGCCAGAGCGCACATTGACCCAGGCAGCGCGGGCGATGGCGACCGGTGATACGCCCCAATGCTGGACAAAGCTGCGATCCTCCACCGCGATCAACGCCTCTCCCAACAGCGGCGGGATATCCTGCAAGCGGATCAGCTCGCGGTCTTCCTGGCGGGTGGGATAGATGCCGCCGACGATGGCCGGCTCCAGCAGCATCACCGATGCCGATGTCCCCTTAACCACCTGTAATGAGGCCACCCGGTCATTGGCGATCTGCAGCCGCAGGCGCCGCTCGGGGTGCTGGCGCTGGTTGTAAGCAAAGGGGCGGACATAAATATCGAACTCACTGCCTCGCAGCGACCACTGGCCGGGGGAGTAAACCTGGCCCACTTCCCGGTAACCCAGCACCTGCAGTTCAAAACGCAGATCTTCAACACTCACCACCCGCCCCTGGTACAACTCCAGCGGCTGCGCGTAGACCCGTGCCGGCAGCGCCCACTTGCGGCCATCAAATTTGTCCCGCACCTCAAAGTCGAGCCACAACAGCCACAGGGCGACAACCACGGTGGGCAATAGCAGCATAATGGCGAGCCAGCGCCAGAATCGGGAGGGAGTACGGGAGGAGCGTTTACGGCCCCGGGAAGAAGTGCGCTTGCGTGTCATGGCGCAAGTGTACTGACTCGCGCCTTACTGACAAGGCATAATGTCAGCCTTTGCGGTCGGCAACCGCCTGAAACAGCTAAGGAATCACAATGAGTCATTATCACATCTACGGCATCGGCGCCGCACTGGTGGATACCGAGATCGAAGTCAGCGACACGGATCTGCACAACCTCAGTATCGACAAGGGCGTTATGACGCTGGTGGATGAAAGCCGACAGCAGGAGTTGATTGACCACCTCTCCGATCACCTGGTCGCTTCCCGCCGCGCCAGCGGAGGTTCCGCCGCCAACACCATCATTGCCGCCAGCTACTTCGGCGCCAGCGCCTTCTATAGCTGCAAGGTGTCCAACGACGAGAACGGCGACTTCTACCTCAATGACCTGCAGGCGGCCGGTGTCGACTACCACCGCGAACTGCAACGCGAGGCCGGCGTTACCGGCAAGTGCCTCGTCATGATCACTCCGGATGCCGAACGCACCATGAACACCTACCTCGGTATCAGCGAGACGCTGTCGGTCAATGAGCTGCATCCCGAAGCCATCGCCAGCTCCGGCTATGTGTACCTCGAAGGCTACCTGGTGTCATCGGAGACCGGGCGCGCCGCAGCCATTGAAGCCCGCCGCCAGGCCGAAGCCGCCGGGGTCAAAACCGCGCTGAGTCTTTCCGACCCGGCCATGGTGCAGTTTTTCCGCGACGGCTTGCAGGAGATGCTGGGTGACGGTGTGGACCTGCTGTTCTGCAACGAAGGCGAAGCACTGGGCTTCACCGGTTGCAGTGACCTGCAAAGCGCGGCCACCGAGCTGCAAAAGATCGCCCGCACCTACGCCATTACCCTGGGCAGCAAGGGCGCGCTGGTGTTCGATGGTGAACAGCACCACCAGGTCGCCCCGCACGCGGTAACCGCCATCGACAGCAACGGCGCCGGCGATATGTTTGCCGGTGCGTTTCTCTACGGTATCAGTCATGGCCTGGACTTCGCCCGCGCCGGGGCCCTGGCCAGCCGCGCCGCCGCCCAGGTGGTCAGCCAGTTTGGCCCGCGCCTGCGCCCCGAGCAGCACGCCCAACTGCTGCAGGAGTTCAACGCCGGCTGAGCCTGAGCCGCTGCGGCCCGGCGATACACAATAATAATGGCCGGCGCTCCAGGGGAGCGACCGGCACCAATGGACGGTGATTCTCCTATGAGCACAACAGACCCGGATCTGCTGTTTGCGAAGCCCCCTGCACATCCGCACTGGATTGACAGTGCCTGCTTCTATTTGACGGTGCCGGAACTGCACCTGCACGGCATCATCTTTTACTTCTTCCGGCCCAACCTGAACATGCTGACCGGCGGGCCGGTGATCTGGGACAGGTCCGGGCAGACCGTGCTCGACTGCCTGCACTACAACTTCAGCCACAACCAGCCACTGCCGCAGCCGGCGCAGAAGTTTAACTTCGCAGCGGCGAACTCCCTCTGCGTCACCACCCTGGAGCCTCACACCCGCTATGGGCTGAGCTACAACTCCGGCGGCCTGGAGCTGGCACTGCAGTGGCAGGCCACCAGCCCGTTACACGCCGCCCCCCAGCGTGACGCCAACAGTTTTCACGCCGAACAGCCCGGCCGCATGAGCGGCTGGCTCAGCATCGACGGGCGACGTATTGATGTTGATTGCGCCAGCCTGCGGGACCTCTCCTACGGCGTGCGGGATTACGCCAGCATTCACCCCGGTGCCTACTGTTGGGGCTCAACCGGTTCAAGCCTGTTTCAAACCCTCAGCATGGGTACAAGGAGAGAGCAAAAAATTCTCACCGGTTTCCTGCAACAGGATGGTGAGACCGCCAGCCTCACCAAAGGTGTGCGCCGCATCGAAGAGTACGGCCGCTATGGTGCCCGTCGCGTCACCATTGACGCTATTGATGCACTGGGACGCGAACTGCACGTGCAGGGCCAGCTCGACGACGGTCTGCTGTTCAGTGGCAATACCACCCACACCGTGGTCTGGTCCCTCACCCGCTGGGACTGGGATGGGACTGCCTGCTGGGGCGATAACCAGGAGTTCTACCCGGTACCCGTTTTTCGCAGAATGGCACGGGGTGAAGTTGCGCCCGCCGATCTGGCAAGCGCAACCCGGGGTTCGTGATCGCGGCGGAATTCACCTGCGGAATAAACGAAAAAGCCGGGTCTTATCCCGGCTTTTTATCTCTGCCACAGGTTGCCGCCATCAACCCTGGGCCAGCAACTCACGTAAATCGATAATGGCGGCGTTGGCGCGGGAGATGTAGGAGGCCATCACCAGCGAGTGGTTGGCCAGCATGCCAAAACCACCCCCATTGAGGATCATGGGACTGAACACGGTTTGCTGGGTGCCTTCCAATTCGCGAATAATCTGTTGCAGGCTCACGCGGGCATTCTTTTTCTCCAGCACATCGGCAAAGTCCACCTCCACCGCCTTGAGGAAATGCAACAGCGCCCAGGCGCTGCCGCGGGCCTCGTAAAAGACGTTATCGATCTGGCTCCATTCGGTTTTGACTTCCATCTCCACCGGCGCGGGCGTAGAGCGCTGGGCCCGCTCCTCGCCGGCCAGGTCAATATTCAGGCGGCGCTGGCCCACACTGGCACTCAGGCGCTGCGACAGGCTGCCCAGGCGGGTCTCCACCGTTGACAGCCAGTAGCGCAGGTTATCGGCACGGGAAAAGAACTGGGCATTGTGCTGGTCTTCATCCACCAGTCGACCCAGGTAGTTGTGCAGTTCGCGGATACCATCGCGGTACTCCGCCTCGGAGGCCGGCAGTGCCCAGCTCTTGTTGTCGAAGTTAAAGCGGGATTCCGCCCGTGCCAGGGAGCGATCTTCGGTGGACTGGGATTGGGAACGACTGAACGCTTCCCGCAGCGCCTTGGCCATATCGCGACTCTGGATCAACACCCCGTATTCCCAGCTGGGGATATCATCCAGCCACACCCCCGGGGGCATAATATCGTTGGAGAGAAAGCCACCCGGCTTTTCCAGCAGCGTGTCCATCACTTTGATCAGGGTGCCGGTAGTTGCCGCCCCCACCACCAGAGGCCGGCCATTGCTGTCCAGTGCCGCGGTGTCGCGCACGGAAAAGGTTTCCGGCTCACTGCTCCAATAGAAACCCAGCGCCAGGGCAATCAACAGATAGACCAGCAACACAATGCCCAGCAGGCGCATCAACACACCGCTGCCGGCAAAGTCCTCCCGCCAGTCCTCCAACTGATCCCTGTATTTTTGTTTCCAGCCAGAGTGCTTTTCCATGGTTCGTGCCTTAGTAATTCCGGAGTAAGGTGAGCAGAGACATCGTCAGCGTATCACGAAGTGCGGCCACTTATCCCGCCACAGGATTGCCGGCGTAGCGGCCCGGCGCCTGCGGCTCTGTCAGGTAATAGCCCTGCCCGCCATCGATACCAAGATCCAGCAAAGTCTGCCACTCGGCCTCACTTTCGATACCTTCTGCCAGCAAACGAATGCCACAGCTGTGGGCAATCTGACGCAGGGATTTGACGAAAAACTGATGATCCGGGTTGTGGTCAATACCCTGCACAAAAGAGCGGTGAACCTTAAGCGCCTGCAGCGGCAGGCTCTGCAGGCAGGCAAAGGCGCGGGCGCCAACGCCAAAGTGATCCAGTGATAACGACGCGCCGGCCTCCGACAGGCGGCGACCGAACTCCCGCAGCGGCTCGTCGCCCCGGTTGAGGGCGTGTTCCGGCAGCTCGATCACCAGTCGCCGGGCAAACAGTGGATGCTGCAGCAGCCACTGCTGCAGCCACTGGCAGAAGGACTCGTCAGCCACGGCACCGGACGCCAGGTTGACGCACACACGCGGCCCATCGGCCTGCGTGTAATAGTCCGTCAGCAGCTCAATCATCTGCTGGTCAATGGCAGCGGCCAGCCCAAAGCGTTCCGCACGGGGCAGGAACTGTCCGGCACTGAGCAGGGCATCGCCGTCGCGCACCCGACAGAGCACCTCCAACTGCTCGACCGTCTCCCCGTCGCGCTGGTACACCGGCTGCACATGAAACTGGAACAATCTCTGCTCCAGCGCCAGCTGCAGGAATTCATGCCACTCGGCCGCGCTGCGACCACCATGGTGCTCGTGTTCGTACCAGTGCACCCCGCCGTCACCCTGCGCCTGACCGAGCGCACTGTCCGCCTGATCCAGCAAACCGCTGGAGACGGTTACCGAGCGCTCGAATACCGCGCCAATGGTTACCTGCAGATCGTTGCCATTCTGAAACCAGCTGAGACCCTGGATCTGCCGCCAGAGCTCCGCCGTCGCCTGCTCCGCTTCCGGCTGCGACAGCCAGGGTACAAATACACACAGGTCGGTGCCGGAGCGCCGCGCCAGGATCGCCCCCTGCTGGCGGCCAAACTGCACGCCGAGCATATTCGCCAACTGGAAAAGGCATAGATCGCCGGCCTGACGCCCTTCGCGTGTGTTAAGTCCAATCAACCCTTCCACGTGCAAGAGCAATAACAAACCGCTGCTGCCACTGCTGTCGGAATTGACGAAGGCGGTGAAGCGGTTGTCGAAATCCCGGCGGGTGGAGAGCCCGGTAACACTGTCGACACAGGCCTGCTGGTGCAACGACTCGGTCAACTCCAGCTGTTCCTGAAACATCACCTGCAAGCGGCGCACCATGTGATTCATGGCCTGCACCACGCTGCGCAGCTCCCGGGTGCGGGGCAGCCGCTCCTGCAGTGGAAACTCCCGCCGGGTAATGGCGTCGGCCTGTACTTCAAGCCGCTGCAGCGGACGCAGCAACACTCTCAACCCCAACGCCAGCAGGCCGTAACTGGCCAGAGCCGTCAGCAGGAAAAGCCACACCTGACCCACAAACACCCGCCACAGGTCGCGGTAAACCAGTCCGGAATGGGACACTACCGTCAACTCGCCAAGCCGCATCCAGCCGGTCACCACTTCCGCCTTGCCCTGGGCCACCGGCACGGCAAGGAGCTCCACAAACCAGCCGGGAACACCATTGACCTCTGCCGACGCCTTGCGCTCCAGCATCAGCTGGCCGTTATAGCTGCGATACGCCACACGTTGGTAGAAACCGTGGTCAAACACCGCATCGATAACCGACTGCACCTGGGCACGGTCGAGGCCCTGCGCGGCGTGGGAGATGGTGAGCCCCAGGGAGGTGGCAGTATCCTGCGCATGCACCTGCATCTGCTCGGCGAGAAAACTGCGCGCATTGAAGACGGTAACCGTCACATTACCGGCCATTAACACGACGATCAGCAGGGTGATGGCAACGCTCAATTGCCGGTAAAGTGTCATAACGACCCTATCCTTAATGGTTGTGTGAGGGAGCCACTGGCGACCCTCTTGCCCACAATCCCGGCAGTCGCCCCCGGGAATACCGCCTTAATCGATGGGCGGCAGTACGACAATATGTGGCTGCGGACCTACCTTGATATCGCCGCGAATACGGTAACCCTCGGCATAGTTGCGCAGCTGCTGATACACCCAACGTCCTTCGGCATCGTTGCGGGCCACAATCAGCAGGGATTCGTGACTCTCCCGCACCCTCGCCACCAACTCTGCCAGCACCGGCAATTGTTCTGCATCGCGCTGGTTGAGCGCCGTCAGCGCCAGCGGGAACTCCAGCTCTTTAGTGGCCCTGGCCTGCTGCGCGGCAGCCCGCGCGATAGCCACCTGCAACTCCGGCAGCAGTGGGCTGTCCGGATCCACCAGCTCGGCGCTGCGGGCGTACTCCCTGGCGATAGTCAGTTTTGAATGCGCCAGCGCGTCGCGGGCGAGCTGCGCATAGCGAGCGGAAATCTGCTTCAGGCCGCTTTGCGCCTGCTGATTGTCCGGCTGCAGCAACAATACTGCCTGAAAGCGGTCAAAGGCGTTGTTGGCCTCGGGCTGCAGTAACTTGTCCGCTTCCAGAGCCGCCTCTCCCTGCGCCAGCAAACTGCGTACAACCATCTCGCGACGCTCAGCGGCCGTGGGACCGGGTGGCGGTGCGGGCACTGCTGGTTTGGCAACCACCGGTTGGGGTGGTGGAGACTGATGTTGCGCACAAGCACCTAACAAGAGGGCGCTCAACAGCAGGACAGCAAGGAGCGACGGGAAGCGGAAGCAGTTCATGCAGATTACAGGAGCCATTGTTACAATGCCGGCAACTCTGCCCCATATTATGCGACAACGCAATGTCAGACGCCGCTCTTAAAACCGCCGCAGGCACCCCAAAAACGGATAATTCCCGCATGCATGTCAGCCGTACCCTGCTCTTCTGCCTGACCCTGGCCACCCTGCTTTTGACACCTTTCGCGCAAGCCAGCGATGCCTTTCCCGGCAGCAGCTCCTTCTCCTCGGCCAGCAACAGTTCAGCATTGCTGACACCGCAACAGCAGACCTTCCTGCCGGTGCACCAGGCGTATCAGCTGCGGGCCACCTACCTGCCCGGCGAACAGACCTTACTGCAACTGAGCTGGACCATTGCCCCGGATTACTTTCTCTACCAGCACGCCTTCAAGGTGGAGCTGAACGGGACGGCGCTGCCGCTGGAGCTGCCTGCAGGCAAAGCCAAGTATGATGAGTTACTGCAGCGCGATGTGGTGCTCTACCGCGACCTTTTCACGCTGTCGGTGAACTTGCCGGCAGACACCGCCCTGCCAACGGTGCTGCAGGTACACTCCCAGGGCTGCGCTGACGCCGGCCTCTGCTATCCACCCCAGGTGGAGCTGGTCTCCATCGACAGCGCCGGTATCACCAGCATCAGCCTTCCCGCTGGGCCCGCACCAAGCGCACGTCCGGAGCGCAACAGCTCCCTGCCCGGCAATCCACTCTCACTGCTCGGCGCCCTGTTGGCGGCTGTTTTGGGGGGCGCTCTGCTCAACCTTATGCCCTGTGTTTTCCCGGTGCTATCGCTTAAGGCGCTGAGCATTGCCGGCAGCCACCAGTCAGCCCACAGCCTCCACAAGCATGGCTGGAGCTACACCGCTGGTGCTGTCACTACCTTTACCGCCATTGCCGCACTGATGCTGGCGCTGCGCGCCTCCGGCGAAGCCATCGGCTGGGGCTTTCAATTGCAGAATCCGGTCTTTGTCGCCCTGCTGGTCTACCTGTTCCTGCTGATGTCACTGAACCTGCTGGGCTTCTGGCAGGTGGGCCATCGCTTCAGCGGCGCCGGCCAATCCCTCACCGAAGGACACAGCCTGCGCGCCTCCTTTTTCACCGGAGCCCTCGCCACCCTGGTGGCCAGTCCCTGTACCGCTCCCTTTATGGCGGGCGCATTGGGCTACGCCATCACCCAAACCCCCTGGGTCGCACTGGGAGTCTTTGCGGCCCTGGGCTTCGGCATGGCCCTGCCCTACCTGCTGCTCACCTATTCGCCGGCCCTGACCCGACGCCTGCCAAAACCCGGCGCCTGGATGGAAACCCTGCGCCAGCTACTGGCCTTCCCGCTGCTGCTGACAGCCCTATGGCTGCTGTGGGTGGCCGGCCGCCAGACCGGCAGTGACGGCCTCGTGGCCATCCTCTGTGGCGCCCTGGCACTGGGCTTTGCCATCTGGTTGTGGCAACACCAGCCCCGCCGCCGCTGGCAACAGTTCATCGCCATCGCCGCCCTGCTGGCCGCCCTGTGGCCACTGGCCAGCCTTGAAACCACCCCCGTCCAGGCGAGTGAGTCACACGACTGGCAGCCCTACAGCGACCAGCGCCTGCAGGAGCTGCTGCAACAGCGCCAACCGGTGTTTGTGAATCTCACCGCCGACTGGTGCATCACCTGCCTGGCCAATGAGAAGAGCGCCCTGGACACAGAGACCACCGTCGCCGCCTTTCGTGACGCCGGCATCGTGCGCCTGAAGGGCGACTGGACCAACTACAATCCCGAAATCACCGGCCTGCTGGCACAATTTGACCGCAGCGGTGTGCCTCTGTACCTCCTCTACAACGGCGCTCCCGGTAGCCCGCCATTGATTCTGCCGCAGATCCTGCGGGAAAAGACGGTGTTGGAAGCCATCAACCAGGTCGCCCCGTACAATTAGGGCCACGATTGCCGATGATCGCCTCATTTTAGGATTAAAGTCCGACAACTTCGCCAATCCGACGGACAATCGGACGCCATTGGCGTCCAATTTCGTCAAAACAGTCACGGGTGGCTGCTCAATTACTCAACAAAGGTGTCCGATAATCGGCTATCTTGTCGTTAAAATTCATCAACTTCACAAGTTTCTGCGGTACGCTGGACGCACCCGGGATTTTGCGTCACACTCAGTTGCATTCGAGCAAAAAACAGCATTTTCCGCTCCGGAACCCATCCGGACGCGACAAAACAATAACTTTCACTACACGTTTGAGGCTGATAGGGATTATGGCGAGCATACTGGTTTTGCACGGCCCCAACCTGAACCTGCTGGGCACCCGTGAACCGGAAATCTACGGCTCCACCACACTGGCAGACATTGACCTGGCGCTGACCCAGCGCTGCCGCGAGGCTGGCCATCACCTGCAAACCCTGCAGAGTAACGCCGAATACGAACTGATCGACCGCATTCACGACGCCCGCCACGAAGGCATCAACTTCATCATCATCAACCCCGCAGCCTTCACCCACACCAGCGTTGCCATCCGCGATGCCCTGGCCGGTGTCGAGATCCCCTTTATCGAAGTGCACCTCTCCAACGTGCATGCCCGTGAAGCCTTCCGGCAGCACTCCTACTTTTCCGATATCGCCAAAGGCGTGATCTGCGGCTTCGGTGCCCAAAGTTACGATCTGGCACTGACCGCGGCCTTTCATCATCTGTCGTCCAACTGACTTCCTTTCCTAAACCATCAACACAAAACGGTGGAACACTTATGGATATACGCAAAATCAAAAAGCTGATCGAGCTGCTGGAAGAGTCCGATATCAGTGAACTGGAGATCAAAGAGGGTGAGGAATCTGTACGCATCAGCCGTGGCGGGCACCAGGTAAGCGCCGCGCCCTATTACCCCCCAATGGCAGCACCGGCACCCCAGGCAGCAGCGCCTGCAGCCGCTGCCCCCGCCGGAGAGGAGAAGAAAGAAGCTCCCAAGACCTCCGGCCACGTCATCAAATCCCCGATGGTGGGCACTTACTACGCGGCTCCCAGCCCCGGCTCTCCTGCCTTTGTGGCCGTGGGGCAACACGTCAAGGCTGGCGACGTGATCTGCATTGTTGAAGCCATGAAGATGATGAACCAGATCGAAGCCGACAAAGCCGGCGTGGTAGAAGCGATTCTGGTGGAAGACGGCGATCCGGTTGAGTTTGACCAGCCCCTGATCACCATCGTTTAAGGATCCGCAGAGCCAGAGGAGCCGGGCATGTTTAAGAAAATTCTTATCGCCAACCGCGGCGAGATCGCCCTGCGGGTACTGCGCGCCTGCAAGGAGATGGGCATCAAAACCGTGGCCGTTCACTCACAGATCGACCGCGACCTGAAACACGTACGCCTCGCCGATGAGTCCGTCTGCATCGGTCCCAACCCGTCACCGGAAAGCTACCTGAATATCCCCCGCATCATCGCCGCCATGGAGATTACCGACGCCCAGGCGGTACACCCGGGCTACGGCTTTCTCGCGGAAAACGCCGACTTTGCCGAACAGGTACAGAAGAGTGGCTTTACCTTTATCGGTCCCGATCCCGATGTGATCCGCCTGATGGGTGACAAGGTCTCGGCCATCGCCGCCATGAAAAAGGCCGGCGTACCCACGGTGCCCGGATCCAACGGCCCACTGCCGGACGACCCGGAGATCTGCATGCGCCACGGTCGCAATATCGGCTACCCGGTGATCATCAAGGCCGCCGCCGGTGGTGGTGGTCGCGGCATGCGGGTGGTGAACACCGAATCGGCACTGATGAACTCCATCCGCATCACCAAGTCGGAGGCCAAGGCCGGCTTTGGCGACGACACGGTGTACATGGAGAAATTCCTGCAGAACCCGCGGCACGTGGAAATCCAGGTGCTGTCCGATGGTCAGGGCCACGCCGTGCACTTTGGCGATCGCGACTGTTCCCTGCAGCGCCGTCACCAGAAAGTTCTGGAAGAGGCCCCTGCCCCCGGTATAGATCCAGTGGCGCGGCAAGAGGTGCTCGACGCCTGTGTCAAAGCCTGTATCGATATCGGCTATCGCGGTGCCGGTACCTTCGAGTTTCTCTATGAAGACGGGCGCTTCTATTTCATTGAGATGAACACCCGCATCCAGGTGGAACACCCGGTGACTGAAATGATCTCCGGCCGCGACCTGATCAAGGAGCAGATCCGTGTCTGTGCCGGTGAACGCCTCTCCATCAAGCAGGAAGATATCGTCTTTCGCGGTCACGCCTTCGAGTGTCGTATCAACGCTGAAGACCCGAAAACCTTTATGCCCTGCCCCGGCACCGTCCACCACTTCCACCAGCCCGGCGGACTCGGTGTACGGGTGGATTCGCACCTGTACGATGGCTATACCGTGCCCGCCAACTACGACTCCATGATCGCCAAGGTCATCACCCACGCCGACTCACGCGAGGAAGCACTGGCACGCATGCGCCACGCCCTCGACGAGCTGGTGATTGACGGCATCCGCACCAACATTCCCCTGCAACAGGATCTGGTACGGGATGCCGGCTTTGCCAAAGGCGGCGTCAACATCCACTATCTTGAGAAGAAGCTGGGTCTTTAATTCACAACCGCCTGCAGGTGCACCTTGCGGTGCACCTGTCACCCTCCCCCCACTGACCCATATCAACCACGACAGCCGCAACGGTGGCAATTCAACCGGAGCGATGCTAATTTTTCCCTGTTGGCCTGCAAGCGCTGACAACCGAATTCTTATTTGCACGGTGGCGCACCAGAGCTGCGGCCGCCGGCAACCACATCAGGGAGTTACACAACATGACAGATCCAGTTGATCCGGTTGACTACGGCCCATTGACGGCACTGATTGGCGTATGGGAAGGCGACAGCGGCATGGATATCGCCCCCGAACCCGATGGCACGGAAGAGAACCCCTACTACGAGACCATCACTTTTGAAGCCGGTGGTGACCTGCAGAATGCCGAGCGACAGACCCTCGCCATTGTGCCTTACACCCAGATCGTCAAACGCAAATCCAACGACGAAGTCTTCCACCACCAGTTTGGTTACTGGCTCTACGATGCCGCCGACGGCACCATCATGCAGACCATTACCATCCCCCGCGGCGTCTGCCTGCTGGCTGGCGGCAAGGCCACCGTCACTGGCGACACAACCGTTTTTGAAGTAAAAGCCACGGCCGGAGAAACCACCTGGGGCATCCTGCAATCGCCCTTCATGGAGAACAACGCCAAAACCACCGGCTTCACCCACCGCATTGAGGTGAAGGGTGACGAAATGAGTTATGCGGAATCCACCATGCTCGATATCTACGGCAAGACCTTCGACCACGGTGACAGCAACAAGCTGAAACGGGTTAAGTAAGTAATTCGCTGCAATCCGAATCACAAAACCGGCGCCTGATGGCGCCGGTTTTGTTTGAGGACGCGTTGCTACGGGGGACAGGACGCTATCGCTACAGGATTCAGGACGCTTCGCTACAGGACGCTGGCGCTACAGGGGGATCTATTCTTTTGCAGGAGGCGCACTCCTGTGCGCGATCATTTAAATCTCACCAGGTACCGGGGTGGGTAAATATATTGGAGCACGCAAAAAGATCGCCCGGAGGACCGGGCTCCTACGCCAGCGCAGAGCACCTGTAGGAGCCCGGTCCTCCGGGCGATCTTTTACGGTATCGACACAAAGCGACGCGGTTCAATCACCTGTAACCTGTAGCGAAGCGTCCTGAATCCTGTAGCGAAGCGTCCTGTAGCGAAGCGTCCTGAATCCTGTAGCGAAGCGTCCTGTAGCCAAGCGTCCTGAAACCTGTCACCCAGGCTCACTGACTCCCCTGGCAAATTGGATATTAAATTCCACGCCCGAGCGATTATCGCGGTTACGGGCCTCAACCGCGGCGCCGTGAAACTCCGCAATCAGGCGCACGATGTGCAATCCCAGTCCGAGATGCAGCCGCCCATCCTTGTCACTGCTTTCCCTTACTGAGACCAGTGATTCAAACAGCTGCCCCTGCATGGTATCCGGCAGCAGCGGGCCATCGTTGCTCACCTGCAACAGCACACCACCACTGTCACCTTGCAGGCTCAGCTGAATGACCCGGCCCGGCGGGCAGTAGTCGATCGCGTTATCCACCAGCTTGTCGAGCATCTGTACCAGCAACTCCGGTGCCGCCTCAATCTGCACCTCCTCCAGTGAGGGATCGATCAGCAACTGCAGTGTCTGGCCCTGTAATAACGCGTCATAGACTCCCGCCATGTTGCGCAGCAAGGGTGCCAGCGGCAGCGTTTCCGTCTCCGCCTGACGAATCGCCTCCTCCACCCGGCTGGCAGAACTCATGGCGGTGAGGATCGCCGAGAGCCGCTCGCTGCCTTCCAGTGCACGGCGCGCGTAGACCTCACCCTGTTCACTCTGGGGCTCGTGACCCAGGTTATCCAGCGAGGTGCGAATCACCGCCAGCGGTGTACGCAACTCGTGGGAAAGCTTGCTCGCCAGGGTGCGCAGGTATTCGTTGTACTGCTGCAGGCGCAGCAACATCTGATGGTAGTGACGGGAGAGCTCACCAATCTCGTCGCCACGGCGGGAGGGAGAAAAATCACCGCGGATTTTTCCGCCCTCATCCACCGAATGAGTCACCTGCCGGCTGAGCCGGCCAATACGCCAGGAGAGCAGTGAGGCATAAAACAGCAACGCCACGGCCGCCACCAGTGTGGCACCCAGCGCGTACACCAGCAGGCTCAGGGCGGCACTGTCGGTCACCGCCAGCAGGCGATCACTGCCCTGCGCCACACTGACGGCGCCAACGATATTGCCATCCTGATCACGCACCGCCTCCGCCACTCGTCCCAGCCGTCGCTGTCCCTGCAGGTACCATTGCGCACCCTCACCCTGCTGCAGAGCCCCCACGGTTTCTGCAGAACGCAGGAACCCCGGCTGCCCATCCTCCGGCAGAGGCAGCAGGGCCGAACTGTGCAGCAAGGTGTTGTAGAGATAACGTTTCCAGGCCGGCATTGCCGCCACATCCGCCGGCGCAGAAAGCGCGCCCGCCACTGCCACCTGCGCCTGGTTCGGTGCCAGCAACTGCAGCTGCAAGCCATCACGGGCGAAGACCGCAATGGCCCGCTGCAGTGTGTTGCTTGGCGTCAACCACCAGGGCGGTCTGTCGCCGGGAGCAATATTGCCCAGCCACTCGGACGCTGCCGGCCTTGGCGCCAGGCCATTGGGTTGGCGGCGGCTGTCGTGATGGGTATCGCGGTTAATCCAGGCCAGTCCCAGCCGTTCACCCGGCAAACTGCGGGGCAGACGCACCTCCAGCTGAAAACCGTCGGAGCGCTCCTGCCACTGGGCGCGGATACGGGGCTCGCTGCGCACCCGGCCGCGGCTGTCACGATAGACCGCGGTTAACGAACCGGGGGCACTGGCGCGCAGGACATAGTCGCGCTGGCGCCCATCGGGCAGCTCACTGCGCAGCAGCAGGTAGTCGCCACTGGCCAGCTCATCCAGCGCCGGGTTGTGATAGACAATGTGCTGATCATCCGCACGGGCGAACAACCACAGGTCGCTGCCGCGGGTACCCAGCCACAAAGTAAGACTGGCGCTCGACTGCAGCGAATCGTAGCGGCGGAACGGCTGTTGCCAGTAGCGCCACTCATCGTCATAGCCGTCCAGCAGTGGATCGATTCGCAGCGGCGAGGCGTAGAGCGCACCACCCGCATCCGCCTGCCACTGCGGCTGCCGTAACTCGTCCAGCAGCGCCGGCTCACTGGCAATGCGACTGGCGACCGCCTTGGCGGTAGCCGCCTGGGATTGCTGCTGGCCGAAACGCAGCGCGGCGTCCATCTCCACGATGTACTGGTAACCGGCCCAGGGCAGCGCCAGGGTGAGCAGGCTCACCAGCAGCAATTGGGTTTTCAGTTTCATCGCCAGCGGTAACCCATGCCGTAGACGGTTTCGATCGCGTCGAAACTGCTGTCCATGCGGGCAAACTTTTTGCGGATGCGTTTGATGTGTGAAGTGATGGTGTTGTCATCGAGCACGACGTTCGCCGCATCCATCAGTTGCTGGCGGTTTTTGACGTGGCCGGGGTGTCGCGCCAGGGCGTGCACCATCCACAGCTCGGTCACCGTCAGGTCGATACGCTGGCTATTCCATAGTGCACACATGCGATCCATATTGAGCGTCAGCGGACCCCGCTGCAGCTCCTCTTCCGGCTGTGCCCCGCCCCGCTGGCGCAGGGTATCGACCCGGCGCAGCAGCGCCACGATGCGCGCCAGCATGTGGGGCTGGCTGATATCCTTGCTGAGGTAATCATCGGCTCCCAGGCGCAAGCCGGAGACCACATCGAAGTCGCTGTCGCGCGCGGTAAGGAAAATGATCGGCAGCTCCGGCGCCAGCGAACGCAATTCACGGCAGAGTTCGAAGCCGCCCTCCACATCATCCCCCAGACCGACATCGATGATGGCCAGGTCCGGCAGGCTGTGACGGAACACCTCCATGGCCGCAAAGCGGGTCTGATACAGCGTCACCGCGTAGCCCTGGCGGGTCAACGCGTCGCGGTAGTTTTCGGCAATGGCAATTTCGTCTTCCACGATGGCGATCTGACGGGCCATAAATCTCGGATCCTTCTAACGATTGTGGCGCCATTGTAACCAAATCCGGCGGACCTGCAGCCCGCTGCCACAATTGATCACAATTGACCCGACCATGGCCATGATTGTTCCGCTCCTGCGCCCGATTGCCCCGCTCTAATACCTCCATCGACAAGGAGGAACGTTCATGAGCTTTCACAACCCACGCATACCCAGGCGCCGCCTGCTGACCCCGGGGCCTTATCCGCGTAAAGCGCTGTGGCACCGACCCAACCGCTGGCGTCGCCGACTTTGGCAGGTTACCGGCCTGTCGCTGTTGCTGGCCGTCGCGCTTATCTGGCTGGCGGAACGGGCCCGCGCCAGTGAAAACGAGGGCGGCAGTGGCGAGCTGCTACTGCAGCAGGCCGACGGCCAGCGACTGCCGGCATTGCTGCTCAACAGCGACGCGGAGATCACCGTCAACGGCATGGTCATCCATACCCGATTCCGGCAGAGCTTCAGCAACCCTTCCCGCGACGCCTGGGTGGAAGGTATCTACCGCTTTCCACTGCCGGACACCGCCGCCATTGGCCGCATGACCATGCAGGTGGGTGAGCGCCTTATCGAAGGCGAGATCCGTGAAAAGCAGGCCGCCCGGCAGGAGTACCAGCAGGCCAAAGCCAGCGGCAAAACCGCCAGCCTGACCGAACAGCAGCGCCCCAACCTGTTCACCCAGAAAGTCGCCAACATCGGCCCCGGGGAAACCGTCACGGTAACTCTGGAGTACACCGACACGGTGCACTACGACCAGGGGCTGTTCAGCACCCGCCTGCCCACCACCATCACGCCGCGTTATATCCCCGGGCTTGCCTCCGGCGCCCTGCAATCCATTGGCCCTGATGACGAAACACAGCCATCGGCAACTCACAGCAGCCTGCAGATGGATGGCAGCTGGGGTTGGGCCATGCCCACCAGTGCGGTGCCCGACGCCCACGAGATCACGCCCCCGCAAACCCTGAAGGCGGCGGGGTCACACGAGATCCGCATCGCTATCGAGCTCAATGCCGGTTTACCACTGCAATCCATCACCAGCCCTTACCACGACCTGGTGATCGAGAAGCATGGTCCCCAACACAGCATCACCACCCGTTCAGAGAGCATCCCCATGGACCGGGATTTTGTGTTGCAGTGGCGACCGGTGGCGGGTCGCGCGCCGCAGGCTGCCACCTTTACCGAGTCCCGTTTGGAGGCTGACAACCAAATGGCCAACTACGCCCTGCTGATGCTGTTACCACCGGCTGCCAAACAGAGCAGCCGCCTGACACGGGAGACAGTATTTATTATCGATACCTCCGGCTCCATGGGTGGCACCTCCATTGAGCAGGCCCGCGCCAGCCTGTTGCTGGCCCTGGATCGCCTGCTGCCACAGGATCGTTTTAACGTGATTGAGTTTAACTCCCACTATCGCCAGCTGTTCAGCAACAGCCAACTGGCGAATCCGGAACTGCTGCAAAAGGCGAAACACTTTGTGAGTTCACTGGAGGCCGGCGGCGGCACCGAGATGCTGCCGGCACTGCAGTCGGCGCTGCGCCACCACGACACCGGCGAACAGCTGCGACAGGTGATCTTTATCACCGACGGCAGTGTCGGCAACGAGGAGCAGCTGTTCGAACTCATTGACCGGCAGCTGGGCAACACCCGCCTGTTCACCGTCGGCATAGGCTCTGCCCCCAACAGCCACTTTATGCGCAAGGCCGCCCACTTTGGCCGCGGCAGCTTCACCCACATTGGTGACAGCAGTGAAGTCGGCGCAAAAATGGGTGAGCTGTTCAGCAAGCTGGAGAGCCCGGTGCTGCGTAACCTGAGCATCCACTGGCCCGCCGGAGTGGAAGCGCAAACCCTGCCGGGACGACTGCCGGACCTCTACCTGGGCGAGCCGTTGCTGATCAAAACCCGCCTGCCCGGATCACTGCCGGCAAACGGGATGGACGTGCAGCTGCAAGGGGAACTGGGGCACAGCCGCTGGCAACAGACCATCAGGCTTAAGCCGGGCGCCGACAACCAGGGCAAGGGCATCGCCCGCCTCTGGGCACGGCAACGTATCAGCGACCTGCTGGACGACAAGGCGCGCGGGGCCGACGCCGGTGAGACCCGCGAGCAGGTGCTGGAACTGGCCCTGCAACATCAACTGCTGTCGCCCTACACCAGTTTTATTGCGGTGGACAAAACCCCGCGCCGGCCTGTGACTGACGCATTGAAAGGCAAAGCCGTTGGCAATCTGGTACCCCAGGGACAACAGGCCTTGGCACTGCCAAAAACCGCCACCAACGCCAGCCTTAACCTGCTGCTGGGCCTGCTCACCTTTGCACTGCTGCTGTCCCTGCACCTGTGTGGAGGCCGTCATGGCCGCCGCCACGACTAGCAGCTGGCAAAGGTTGCGCCCCTGGTTCAGCGCCACCCTGCTGCTGCTGACCCTGTGGCACTGGGGTCAGGCCGGCTGGATTCACGCCAAGGCCTGGCTGGCACAGCAACTGATTGCCGGCGCCTGGGCCGATACCCTGCAACAACCGGAAGAGGTTCAGAAGCCCTGGCCCTGGGCCGACACCTGGCCGGTAGCACGGTTGCAATTGGGGCACGAAGATCTCTACGTGTTGCACGGGGCGCAGGGTAATGCCCTGGCCTTCGGGCCCGGCTATGCCACTGCCTCGCAGCCTCCCGGACAGGGCACCACCCTGATCGGCGGCCACCGCGACACCCACTTCCGGGTGCTGCAGCAGCTGCAACCCGGCGACCAACTGCGCCTGCAAACCAGCAGCGGCGATTGGCTCCACTATCAGGTTGACCATGGTGCGGTTATCGATAGCCGTCAGGGATTAATCGTGGATCCCGCCCGGCAGCAGCTGCTGCTTGTCACCTGCTACCCGTTTGACGGTGTGCAATCCGGCCCTTTGCGCTACGTGCTCTATGCCAGCCCGCAACCACTCCCGGGAGAACGCTTGCAGCTGTAAACCGGAGCGCGAATGACCCGGCAGGTGAAGGCAACGGCGGGCAAACTGCAGCATGGCGAATTTGGACACCTGTTTGGCCAATTAGGCAGCCCCCTGCCAACCGCCGCGCTTGCGGGGGCGGGTGAGAGTTTTAAGATGAAACAGTAGCTTTGCCCCCATACCGTTGCCCCCAAATCTCTGCTCTCACGCCCGTGCGCTCAAGGAGGAACCGAGATGAGCCAATATCGCCCCGCCGATTACCGCAACACAGGGCCGGAGTCTCTGCCAGCCGTAGAGTCCATCCCCCTGTCCGAGCGGGGCCTGCCACCCAGCACCTACCAACTGTTCTGCGACCTTGCAGAACGTTACGAGGACCGGGTAGCGCTACGCTTCCTGATGCAGGGGACGCCGGACGAAACACCCACCGACTACAGCTACCGCGAGCTCTGCCAGCGTATCACCCAGACCGCCAATGCCCTGCACCACCTGGGTGTGGGCGCCACCGATACCATCGGCATCCTGCTGCCCAACCTGCCGCAAACCGAATTTGCCCTCTGGGGTGGCGAAGCCGCCGGCATCATCAACCCCATCAATCCGCTGCTGGAAGTGGAGCACATTGCCGCTATCCTCAACGACACCGCCTGCCCGGTACTGATCACCCTGGCGCCTTTCCCCGGCACCGAACTGTGGCAGAAGGCGCTGGAGCTGAAGACGCAGGTGCCCTCTCTGCACACCATTATCACCGTCGACCCGGCCGCTTTCCTGCCCGCCGGCATGCGCGATGCCATAGACCAACAGCGGGGCAGCTATCTCGGCGACGGGGTGCTCGACTTCGACACCTTCATCAGCCAATACAACGACGCAGGGCTGGACAGCGGCCGCCAAATTACCCAAACCGACATCGCCTCCTATTTCCACACCGGCGGCACCACCGGCACCCCCAAGCTGGCCCCCCATAATCACCTTAACGAACTCGCCTGCGCCTTTCAGATCAGCACCGCCTGTAACATGGAAGAGGGTTACGTGATTCTCATCGGCCTGCCGCTGTTTCACGTTAACGCCGTCTTTACCGGCCTGTCGGCGTGGATGTGCGGCGGCGAGGTGCTGCTGGCAACGCCGCAGGGTTACCGCAGCCCGGAAGTAATGAAAAACTTCTGGCCACTGGTGGAGAAATACCAGGTCACCCTGTTCAGCGCCGTGCCCACCATTCTCTCCGGCCTGCTGAATTTCCCCACCGCTGGCTTTGACCTCTCCTCACTGAAGTTCGCCGTCTGCGGTGCCGCCCCCCTGGCCACCGAGCTGGCGCGGCAGTTTGAGAAGCAGACCGGGCTGGTGCTGGTGGAAGGCTACGGGCAGACCGAAGGCACCTGCGTCAGCACACTCAACCCGCGCTTTGGCGATCGCTTTATTGGCTCTGTCGGGGCGCCGGTACCCTATTTGAAAATCCGCATTGTAGAGGTGGATGAAAAAACCGGAGCACTGCTGCGCGACTGCGATACCAACGAAGCCGGCATCATTGCCATCAGCGGCCCCAACGTTTTTAACGGCTACAAACACCCGGAACAGAACGAGGGCCAGTGGATCGAACCCGGATGGTTCAATACCGGCGACCTGGGACGACTCGATGAGCGCGGCTATTTATGGCTCACCGGTCGCAGCAAGGACCTGATTATTCGCGGCGGCCACAATATTGACCCGCAGATGATTGAGGAGGCGCTGTTCCAGCATGACGCCGTGGCGGCAGCCGCCGCTGTCGGCAAACCCGATCCCCGTGTCGGCGAACTGCCAGCCGCCTACGTACAGCTGAAGCCCGGCGCCGACGTCAGCGAAACAGAACTGCTGGCGTTCTGCGAAGAGCACATCCCCGAGCGCGCCGCCGTTCCCAAACGCATACTGTTTATCGACGCCATGCCGCTGACGGCGGTGGGCAAGATTTTCAAACCGGATTTGCGCAATCACATCACCGAGCTCACCGTGAGCGAAGTGCTGGCAGAGCTGGGTGTGAAAAGTTATGGGCTCAACGTGCGTATCGACAAGCAGCACGGCCAGGCGGTCACTGTGACCCTGACCGACAGCAGCCAGGCGCATGCGGTAAAAGAGGCGCTGGGGCAGTACGCGTTTAAATCGGAAGTGGCCTAGCGATCTTCGATACTGCTCGCTGTGGATTCCCGCCTCCGCGGGAATGACCTTACTCTGGAATGACCTTACCTTGTAATGACCCTACCATGAAGAGGCTCTGTGCCGAGCCTCTTTAGCCCGTCGCACTGTCAGCCAATCACGCTGTCAGACACAAACGGGTTGGTCTTGCGCTCATGGCCAAAGGTAGAGACGGGGCCGTGGCCGGGGATGAACTGCACATCGTCACCCAGCGGCCAGAGACGCTCGCGGATGGAGTTGATCAGGGTGTCGAAGTCACCGCGGGGAAAGTCGGTGCGGCCAATAGAGCCCTGAAACAGCACATCACCCACCATGGCCACCTTGCTGGCGGGATGGAAGAAGATCACATGGCCAGGAGTGTGGCCGGGGCAGTGACGTACTTCGAGGGTTTCGTTGCCCACAGTGACACTGTCTCCGTCATGCAGCCAGCGATCCGGGACAAAAGCCTCCGACGGCGGAAAACCCATCTGTTTGGTCTGGGCCGGCAGCTGCTCAATCCAGAAGGCATCCTCCTCCTGTGGCCCTTCAATGGGCAGGCCCTTGGCTTTGGCCAGCGCATCCACACCGCCCACATGGTCCAGGTGACCGTGGGTACAGAGAATTTTCTCCAGCGTCAGCCCCTGCTTCTCAATAGCCTGCTCGATGCGACTCAGGTCTCCGCCCGGATCCACCACCGCCGCCTTTTTGGTCTCTTCACACCAGAGCAGGGTACAGTTTTGCTGGTAGGGGGTTACGGGGATCACCTGAAACTTCATCTGTTTGCCTCATGAATTGAATGCTGGTGGGCCAATGGCTCACCGCCGGGGCCGTTCTGCGAGCGGTATAGCATACCACACCGCCACCCCTGCCGGACTCAGCCGAACCAGTAGATCAGCAGCTGCAACACCGCCAGTAACATCAGCAGTGGCAGCACCCAGCGCGACATACGCGCGGTAGCCTGCGCATCGGGGCGCGGGCCGAAACGCTCGATCAGCGGCACCAATATCACCAATGCCAGCAATAGCAGCCCTAAAATCTTCAACAGGGTCATAGTGTTAGCTCCAATTTTGAATTAAGCGCCAACCAATCGTACCCCTTAACGTGCGCCAGCACACAGTTCTCCGGGTTGCCCATGCAGTGCACTGCCGCGCTGGGTACACTCGGTGCAATGTCCTGATTGGCCCAGTCTTTCGACCTAAATACTCGCCAGTCCTGACTGAATAATTAATCCGACGTCACGTCCATAATAACCATGAGGGAATCCCGACATGAAACCATTGATGACTACCGCTGCTATTGCTTTCGCCGCCATGCTGCTGACCGCCTGTAACCAGGAAGCCGCCACTGACACCGCTGCAGAAGCCGAGGCGCCTGTTGCAGAAATGGCTCAGGAAGCTGCTGACACTACCGCCGCTGCGGTGGAAGGCGCCCAGGAAATGGCTGAAGAAGCTGCTGAAGAAGTAAAAGACAGCGTTGCTGAAGCCGGCGAAGCCGTTGAAGAAGCTGCTGCCGACGCTGGTGAAGCCGCTGAAGAAGCTGCCGATGCAACTGCTGAAGCTGCTGAAGACGCCGCTGACGCCATGCAAGCCGCTGCTGACGACGCCAAGGCTGCTGTTGAAGGCACCAACTAAGTTGTGGACGCGCGCGATGCCGGTCGGTGTCGCGCGCCTCTGATCAGACAGAACAATCAATGGGCACGTCGCGCCAGCGCCGCCGCCAGCAAAATACAGCCCGCCCCCAGCCAGTGCACCGCACTGAGCCGCTCATCGAACACCACCACCCCCAGCAACACCGCACTCAACACTTCGCCATAGGCCAGCACCGACGCCACCGACGGTTTGACCCGGGCCAGTCCATAGTAGAGCAGTCCGTAGCCCAGCAACCCGATCAGCACTCCGTAGCCCACCCCGCCGACCACCTGCGGCACACTGAAGCCAGGCAGGTACCAGAGTATAAACGGCAGAAACACCACCCCGCCCAGCAGACAGTCGCGCAACACCACCTCCATGGGAGACCGGGATTGCAGCGCCTGCCGGTAGATAAACATGTTGCCGGCGAACAGCAGCGCCGAGACGAACATACTCAGCAAGCCGAGGGTTTCACGACTATCCCAGCGCCACTCGGTACCATGCTGCAACAGCCCCAACCCGGCCACCGCCAACCCCAACAGCGCCAGCGTCCGCAGGCTGGGCCTTTCCTGCCCGGCGACGATACTCATCAGGGTGAAGAGCAGTGGCCAGCTGAACAGCACCACCACCGCCTTGCTCAGCGGCGCCCAGGACAGGCCTGCCACCCACAGCAGTATCCGCACCACCGTAATGGCAGAGGCCAGCAACAACAGGGGCGAGTGATGGGTAAACACCCGCCGACGCAAGGACGGGGCAAACAGCAGCAACAGCACGCCGGGAACAAACAGGCGAAAGCCGGCGGCCACGGTGACCGGCATCTCCAGCAGCTTCACGAAGACACCGGCCAGGCCGAAAATACAGGCAGCGCTGAACACCGCCAGCTCGGCGGGTGGGGCAACGAATTTCATGTGACGGCTATCAGGCGAAAGGGGGCGCTATTCTACCCCCGCCATCGCCCGCGCGCAGCGCTCTTGCTGCACCCGGCTTGCGACTCAATGGAGCGAACTGTTACTGAGGCTGATAGCGAACCCAGAAAAGGCCGCGAAAATCCCCCGCCTGATACCCCGTTGCCTGATCTTCGGGGTAGCGCAGACTGAGTTGCCGCTGCACCTCCGGCTGCAGCTCGGTACCGTGGCAATTGAGACACAGCGGCCCCACTTTGATCGGGGACACATAGAGCTTGCTGCCATCCTCAAGCAGCGTCGCCCGGGCGGGCAGCTCACTGTTGGCGGCATACTCCCGCAACAGTGCCATCAATTCCGGCGAGGGTTTGTTGGCGGGGTTACGCAGCCGCTCGCTGGTGCGACCCACACTCCAGCCGCTTTCCGTCAGGCCTGCGGCAATAGCCGGTGCCTGCAGCTGACAGGTGTCAATCGCCGCCACCGGGCCACCTGCCGCCATACTGCCCTGCAATGCCGCTTTTAACTGCGCACCCAGCAGCTGTACACGTACCGCCGCCTGCGGTTCAAAATTGTCTCCCGCCGACGCCGTCAGTGCACACATCGTCAATGCCGCCAGCATCCATCTGTTCATACACACCCCTCTCATTATCCCCGGCAGCACGCCCGAGCAACTCTCAGGCCCACCAGTGCAAGCTTAAGGTAGCCAGCACCACCAAAACACTGATCCCCATCAACAACCACCACAACCAGGGCGCGGAGTACTGGAATAAACCTGCACCCACCAACAATGCCAGGCACAACCCGACCATCAGCAGTGACAGCAGCCCATGGGACAGTAACCGTCCTTCCGGCATCAGTAACGACGGCAGCCACATGACAGCCCCTACCAGCAGCGCTGCTATCACCAGTAGCAACCATTGGCTGTAGCGTCGCAGTGGTGGCACCGTAGCAGGGCGATCAATCACAGTTGCCGCCCTGTCAGTCATGACTCCTGCTCATCACTGGTGTGATCCATATCCCCGCTGTGCTCCAGCCACAGCACATTGACGATAGCGAAACTGCAAGCCAGCAGCACGCCCAGTATCCAGGTGAAATACCACATGGGTTTGTCTCCTTAATTCAGTAGAGGCCGTGGGGGTTGCCGTGAATAGTCTCTTCATCGAGACGGCCTGCCATCTTGATGTAGCTCCAGAGGGTATAGCCCAGCACAATGGGCACGAACACCATGGCCACCCAGAACATGATGTTCAGGGTCAGGCGGCTCGAAACGGCATCAAACAGCGTCAGGCTGTGGTTGGGATCGAAATTGGATGGCATCACAAACGGGAACATGGCTACCCCGGCAGTGCCGATGATTGCTCCCTGCATCACACTGCTGGCAAAAAACGCCAGGCCACACCAGCGACGGGCCGCCGACAACACCACCAACATACCACTCAACAACCCCGCTATCGGCAACAACCACAGCAAGGGCAAGGTGTTGAAATTGGCTTGCCAGCCGCCATTATCCTGCAGCACGGTTTTCATCACCGGCGTCACCACACCACCGACCTCAGGTGTTGTCACTACGCGATAGCCCTGCATCCCCATGTTCAGGAACAAGCCTGCTACACCAAACATGACCACCACCAACAACGCACTGATCAGCGCCGCCTGACTGCTACGCTGCAGGATGTCATTGCGCGTCTTGAGCATTAACCAGGAGGCCCCCTGGGTGACAAACATAGCCACACTCAACAGGCCGCACAGCAACGCAAACGGATTGAGCAACTGCCAGAAGGAGCCGTGATAGTGCGAACGCATCACGTCATCAAAACTGAAAGGCACCCCCTGCAACAGATTGCCGAAGGCAACACCGAAAATCAGCGCCGGTACGAAACTGCCAATGGTGAGCCCCCAGTCCCAGCGGCTGCGCCAGGTGGGGTTATCGATCTTGGAGCGGTAATCAAAACCCACCGGGCGTAGGAACATGGCCATCAGGGTAATCATCAGCGCGGCGTACAGACCGCTAAACGCCGTGGCGTACACCAGCGGCCAGGCGGCAAAGATGGCACCTCCGGCGGTGATAAACCACACCTGGTTACCATCCCAGTGCGGGGCGATGGTGTTGATCAGCACCCGCCTCTGCACGTCATCCTTGCCCACGATTTTCAGGAGCATGGCGACACCCATGTCAAAGCCGTCGGTGATGGCAAACCCCACCAACAGAACACCAATCAACAGCCACCAGATCAATTTAAGGCTCTCATAATCCAGCATCTTCGCTTCTCCTTATACCTGTTGTGGCTGTTGTTTTTGCTGCGGGACGGCGTCATCGCCGGTTTCAAAGTGATAGCGGCCAACGCCCAACGACGACGGACCGAGGCGGGCAAAGCGAAACATCAGGTAGAGTTCCACCACCAGCAGCGCGGTATAAAAGAGAATGATTGCGGTCAGGCTGCTGGTCACCTGACCGGCACTGATGGCTGACGCGGACAGATGGGTGGGCAGCACTTCGGCAATCGACCAGGGCTGGCGACCATACTCCGCCACAAACCAACCAGCTTCGGCAGCCAGCCACGGCATGGGAATGGAGAACAAGGCCATGCGTAAAACCCAGCGGCTGGCATCGCTGCGATGGCGGGTAGACTGGATAAACGCCGCTGTGAACACAAACAGCATGGCGAAGCCCAGGCCGACCATCATGCGAAACACCCAGAACAGTGGTGCCACCCCGGGAATGGAGTCATCCACCGCCGCGTCAATCTGCTCCTCTGTAGCATCCACCACTGCGTCGGTGTAGCGTTTTAACAACAAACCGTAGCCGAGATCATCCTTCACCGCTTCAAAGTCGGCGATGGTGGCATCGGAGATATCTCCAGCGCGCAGCTTCTGTAACAGCGAATAGGCCTCCATACCATTGAGGATACGCTCGCGATGCATCGCCTTCAGATCCTTGATGCCCATCACCTCCTCATCAATGGAGCGAGTTGCTATCAGCCCCAGCAGCCAGGGAATGCGCACCGCGTAGTGGGTCTTTTCCTGCTCATCGTCGGGAAAACCGATAAGGGTAAAGGCTGCTGGCGCCGGGTGCGTTTCCCACTCAGCCTCAATCGCGGCCAGCTTCACTTTCTGTACGTCGCCCACCTCGTAACCACTCTCGTCCCCGAGCACAATCACGGACAGAATGGAGGCCAGCCCGAAGCTGGAAGCAATGGCAAAACTGCGTTTGGCAAAGGCAATGTCACGCCCCTTCAACAGGTAGTACGACGAGATACCCAATACAAACATGGCACCGGTAACGTAACCCGAGGCCACCGTGTGCACGAACTTCACCTGCGCCACCGGGTTAAAGATCACCTCGGCAAAGCTGACCATCTCCATGCGCATGGTGGTGTAATTGAATTCGGCGCCGATCGGGTTCTGCATCCAGCCGTTGGCAATCAGGATCCACAGTGCGCTGAGGTTGGAGCCCAGCGCCACCAGCCAGGTGACCGTCAGGTGCTGCACCTTGCTGAGCCGCTCCCAGCCAAAGAAAAACAGGCCAATAAGGGTGGATTCCAGAAAAAACGCCATCAACCCTTCAATCGCCAACGGCGCGCCAAAGATGTCGCCCACATAGTGGGAGTAGTAGCTCCAGTTGGTACCAAACTGAAACTCCATGGTGATACCGGTCGTCACACCAAGGGCAAAGTTGATGCCGAACAGCTTGCCCCAGAATTTCACCATATCGCGGTAGATAACTTTGTCCGTCAGCACGTAGGCCGACTCCATGATCGCGAGGATAAAGCTCATCCCCAGCGTTAATGGCACAAACAGAAAGTGGTACATCGCCGTCAGCGCAAATTGCAGGCGCGACAGCTCCACCGCTGCGGTATCGATCATGGTGTTTCCTCTTCGGTTTCGATCCGGGGATCAGGCTGGGTGGAGACCCGGTCAACATCAGCCTCCAACGGAGCGAGCCAGGAAGCCTCTATCGCTGTAACCGGCTCATCAAAAAACAGTTGGTACAGCGCCACTACCGCCAGCAACTTAACGAGCAGTATCAGCGCGATCTCCCTGCGCAGAGTCAGGGCAAAGGGTTTTTGCAAAAACATAACAGGCTCCATCCAATACTTCGGAGTCCGAGGGCTGCTGCCAAGCGTTGTTTGAGGATCCGTAATACCCGCCCCTGTACCGGGGATAGCAACGGTAGTGCCAACTCCAGAGAAAGCACCCGGGGCCATGCAACCGGGGCCTCTGGCGCCATTTTTCGCCGCGGTAAACTTGCCGCAACCCACCCAAGCTGCCATATTTGACAAACAATGTCCGCCAAAATTGTCAGCCATGCACATTTCCGGAAGCTCCAACGACTTCATCCAGGCCATTAATGAGGACTGCAGCGACACCCCCACCGCGCTGATTTCGCCCGACTATAAACTGCTGGCCTGCAACAGCGCCTTTCGCAGCCACTCCCAACAACCGGTTAATACGGGGGAGAGCAGCTGCCATCAGGTGTCGCACGGCTTCAGCAGCCCCTGCCATGAGAACGGCGAGGCGTGTCCACTGCAGCGTACCCGGGAGAGCGGACTGGCACAGCGCGTGCTCCATATCCACCAAACCCGCCACGGACCGGAGTACTGCGACATTATGATGGAGCCGGTGTATGACAATTCCGGCACTCTTCTGGGTTATCGGGAGACCCAGCAACCAGTGCGACACGCCAGCCATCAGGCGCAGGACAAGATCCTCTGCGGCACATCAGCGGCATTCCAGCAGATGCTGTCACTCATTAACCGGGTGGCCCCCACCGATGTCAGCGTGTTGCTGCAGGGGGAATCCGGTACCGGCAAGGAGCTGGTGGCCGAGGCCATCCACCGGGCCAGCCTGCGCAGCGAAAAGCCCTTTGTGGTACTGGAGTGTACCGGCCTCAATGAGAGCCTGTTCGAGAGCGAGCTGTTTGGCTACAGCAAGGGCGCCTTTACCGGCGCCAACCGGGACAAGCCGGGGCTGGTAGACGCCGCCAATGGCGGCACACTGTTCCTGGATGAGGTGGGAGACATCCCCCTGCAACTGCAGGTGAAACTGTTACGCCTGCTGGAGACCGGCACCTACCGGCCAGTGGGTAGCGTCGAAGTGCGGCGAGCCAACTTCCGCCTGATCAGCGCCTCCCACAAAAACCTGCCGGCACTGGTAACCGCCGAGGAGTTTCGCCAGGATCTCTACTTCCGTCTCGCCGCCTTCCCCATTCAGCTGCCGGCGCTGCGCCAGCGAAACGGTGACCTGCCCCTGCTCTGCTCCCTGTTCCTCGGCCAGCAAGTGCCCGCCAAGCAGCTCACGCCTGCAGCCATGGCCGCCCTGGAACGCTACGACTTTCCCGGCAATGTGCGCGAGCTGCGCAACATACTGCAACGCGCTGCCCTGATGTCAGATGATCGCTGGATTGATCTTGCGCATTTGCCACCGCTGGACAACTCAACCCACCCGGAAAAGATGCCCTCAGCGACGCAGCACATCCTCTCCCTGAAAGAGGCCGAACGACAGTATCTGCGCCAGGTGAACCGGGAGTTTGCAGGCAGCACCGGCGAACTGGCCCGGCGATTGGGCGTTTCTGAAAGAACCCTCTATCGCAAGCTGGCGGAGCTGGGGGATTAACAAAAAACTCCCGGACGAGGCCGGGAGTTTTTCAACACGACACAAACATCAACTTCAGAAGTTGACGGCCAGGGAGACACCCACAGTGCGTGGAGCACCCCAGGTGACCAGCGGGCCGTAGAACTGCGGCAATACCTGTGAGTAGTACTCTTCGTCGGTCAGGTTATCGCCATAGAGGGCCACACTGTAAGTTTCCGAGGGATCGGTCCACTCTGCTCGCATGCTAAGCAACTGATAGCTGTCCTGCTCGAACAACTCGGAGGAGTCAAAGTAAAAGCTGGAGGTGTGGTAGAGGTTACCGGACAACACCAGCAGGCCATCCTGTACCGGCGCTTCGTAACTTACACCCAGTGTGGCGGTCAACTCGGGGGCACGCTGCATCTCCTTGCCGGAAGCATCGCCATAGCTGGGCAGGAACACACCCAAAAAGGAGCCGCAACTCACCGCATCAAGGCACTGATCCCAGGTTTGGGACTCCTCAAACTCGTCGTATTCGGCATCCAGATAAGCGACACCCAGGTTGACGTGCAACTGCTCGGTAAAGGCATAGCGCACCTGGGTCTCGACACCAAACACACTGGAGCTGGCGGCATTGCGGATAATACTGTCGGTCTGCGCGTAGCTGGCCACCTGCAGGCCTTCGTAATCGTAGGAGAAGACCGCCGCATCAAACACCAGGTTGCCGCCACTGTACTTGTAGCCCACTTCCCAGGCCTTGATCTCCTCCGGATCCACATACACCGAATTGATATCGCCGTTATTGAGTGCACTGGTGCCGCCGGCCACGTTGATAATCCCGGCCTTGAAGCCCTCGGTATAAGAGACATAGACACTGGAGTTGTCATCGATCTCATAACGCAGGGCAACCCGCGGGGTCACGCTGTCATCATCGGCATCATCGAGGACGTACTTCTCGCCCGTATTGTCATAGATAAAGTAGGCATCCTTGACCTCATCAACGCTGTAGCGTGCACCAATGGTGAGAAACAGGTTGTCCAGCAAGGCGTAAGTAGCATCACCGAAGATCGCCATGGAGCTGGACTTCACTCCGGAACCGCCAGTAGGTACAAACGGCGAGCCTCCCACGGAAGCTTCGTTATGCGGGTACTCGGTTTCATCCGTGAAATAGAACAGGCCCGTGGTCCACTGCAGTCGCCCGTCACCATTGGAGGCCAGCAAAAACTCCTGCGAGAACACCTTGTCGGTGGTTTCAAAATTGTAGTGATAGATTGGCAGTGCCGAGCCGTCAAAGTCGTAGTAGTGAGTACCGGACTCATCGCGGTACTGGGTGTAGGAGGTAAAGTCAGCAAAGCTGAGTTCCGAGCGAACGGTCAGCTGGATCACATCGGCATCGGACTCATACTGCGACTTATAACCGTAGGAAACCTCGTGGGGCTTGGTGGCCACGTTAGAACCATAGACTGCCGCCGTCGACACAGGCATGCCATTCTCTTCGTATAATCCGGTCGCCACCGGCGATGGATCATCGGTATCGGAATGGGAGTAGCGCAACAGTACCGAGGTGGAGTCAGTGACATTCCACTTGGCACCCAGGCGAATCGCCCAGTTTTCATATTCACCATCGGAATCCGATCCGGTCGTAATATTGTCAATGTAACCATCGCCGGTACGTACCAACGCAGAGACATCGAACGCCAGATCTTCAGTGGGGCCGCCGGTGGCGTAAACCTGGTAACGCTGGGCGTTATAGCTGCCATAGGACGCCTCGAAACGTCCTTGCGCTTCGCTTTGCGGGTCCTTGCTGGTGACCAGGATCGCACCACCAGTGGTGTTGCGACCAAATAGCGTCCCTTGCGGGCCTTTCAGCACCTGCACGCTCTCAACGTTCAGCAGCTCCGAGTCGGCCATCAACATGCTGGGGGAGTAGAAACCGTCGGTGTAGACCGCCACGTTGGAGCTGGCACCCGCCACCACCACTGACGTACCCACACCACGAATGGTGGGCTGGGCGTTCGCACCCAGATCGTCATAGCGCAGTCCGGGGGTCAACTTCATGATGTCGCCCAACTGCTGCACATCGCCCTTGCCGAGCTGGTCGGCACTCAGCGCCGTGATACTGATAGGCACATCCACTGCGCTTTCACTGCGTCGCTGCGCCGTTACAGTGACCTCTTCCAGCGCGTAACCGCCGGACTGGGTTTGCTGGGCAAAGGTAACAGGGGAAACGGCAATTGCCAGTGCGGTCAACGAGCCAAGGCCAAAGCCTTTGGTGCTTCTCATGGGTACTCCTCCATTAATTATTTTTTTATGGGTCGGATACAGAGTGATTATTTTTAAAGTTCTGGTTTTAACTTCTGGTTTTGAGCTCTGGAGATTTTTTGATGCAGTGCCACCCGGCCAGTGACCGGAGTTTTTATTATTATCCGCCCCATGCTAAGGCAAAGTCCGCACCGACGGCAACCCGCCACAACCAAACGTTACGGCAACTCGTTGTTGCAGTTTTGGGCCAGGGCCTCGCGGGCATAAAAAAACCCGCACTGTTTCCAGTGCGGGTTTTCGCAGCGCTGCGCGCCCGGTGACGAAGGTCGATTAGTTGACCTTGTTGATCACCTTGGCAAACAGCACGTCATCAGCAGGAATCACTTTTGGTGTTGGCAGTGGCTTGGATACCCAGGTCACGTTCACCAGATGCTTCCAGTAGATGTTTTCGTTGGTGGAGTTACCACCCCAGGTACCACAACCCAGAGAGAAGGTCTGACGCATGCCGTTCCACAGGTTACCGGAGTTGGAAGGTGCCTGCGGCTGGTTCACCATGACGCGGGAGGTCTTGGTGCCCATGGCCAGCTTCATGATGTTCTCATCGCTGTTGGAGTAGATACCACAGGAGTGGCCCATACCCTGGTAAGCCTGGATGTTGTTGGTCAGCTCAACCGCTTCATCGATGTTCTTCACTTTGTAGAACGCCATGATCACGGACAGCTTCTCACCGGAGTAAGGGTGCTCAGGGCCGTAACCGGTCTCGGGCATGATGATGAAGGTGCGGTCGGACGGGATTTCGACACCGGCCATTTCACACAGCACAGGCGCAGGCTTAACCACAGCCTTGGCGTTCAGGTGGCCATCTTCCCACAGTACAGCGGCAATTTTTTCGTAGTCGCCGGCCTGGGCCAGGTAACCGCCTTGCTCGATCAGCTTCTTCAGCAGCTCGTCGTACACAGACTCAACCGCGATCACGGTGTTGTCGGAAGAGCAGCTGGCGGCCAGGTCGAGGGTCTTGGAGATGCGGATTTTCTCGGCCGCTTCGTCCAGGTTGGCAGTTTCGTCAACGGTGATACAGGCGTTACCTGCACCCACACCCAGAGCCGGGGTACCGGAAGAGTAGGCAGACTTAACCATGCCGGGACCGCCGGTAGCCAGAATCAGGTCACACTGTTGCATCAGCTCGTTGGTCAGCTCCAGGGAAGGCAGCTCGATGGCCTGCACCAGGTCAGCAGGGGCACCCAGCTGCTCCAGCGCAGAGCGCATGTTGTCCACGATCATCTTGTTGGTGATCTTGGCGCGCGGGTGTGGCGCGATGATGATGGCGTTGCGACCTTTAACGGCGTTGATGGCCTTGATCACAGGAGTCGCTTCGGGGTTGGTGGACGGCGACAGGGCACCGATCACGCCCACAGGCTTGGCGATCTTGATCAGGTTACGCTCTTTGTCTTCCTCGATAACACCGATGGACTTGTCGTTGATGATGTCCATCAGGGCAGCGCGGGTTTTGACAGAGATCTTCAGGAACTTGCCGTTGTAATCACCCAGCTGGCTCTCATCCACAGTGTGCTGAGCAATCTTCTCGGCAACGCCTGGACGGCAGTTAACCCACACCATGGCAGTGATCAGTTCGTCGATCTGCTCCTGGGAGTAGTTTTCAATTTGTTTCTGAGCGGCACGGGCGCGCTCCATCATGGCCGCGATTTGACGGGCCTCTTCGGTATCGGCAATCTGCTTCTCTAGTGCCATTGGAACCTCTATCTCTGTCGTTTGACGTACAAGGGGGGACGGGCCAGAGGCTCCTTACGCTGAGAAACCGTGACATCGCCCGGGTGGCTGAAAATAAACCAAACGCGCATCTTAAAGGCGTTTACCGGGAACGTCCAATCCATTTTCCTGCACAAAAGGGGAGTACGGAATGTGGCCAAAGCGGCCTACACTCGGGCCTGCGGGGCGGTTTCAGGCGAACGCCACCTGTGCCGCCGGTACCGGCCGGCTCAGCAGATACCCCTGGATGCCATCACAGCCAACCGCCTGTACCGCCTCCAGCTGCGCCGGGGTCTCCACCCCCAGCGCCACCACCTGGGTACCCATCTCCCGGGCCAGCGCCACCACACCGCGCAGCAACCGCCGCCCCTGCTCATCGGGTAGCCCTTTAATCAGCCTTGGCGACAGCTTCAGCGCCGCCAGTGGCAACTGACGCAGCGCCTCCAGGGCCAGCCCGCTGTCGCCGAAGCCCTCTACAGACAAGCCCACGCCCAGCGCCAGCAGCTGCTCCAGCACCTCGATATCCACTGCGCCGCGCCGCTGCAGGTGCGCGGCCCGCAGCTCCAGCAGCAACGCCCCGGCCGGCATGCCGTAGCGCTCCAGCGCCGCCTGCAGGGTCTGTACTATGTCATCGTCCCGGAGCTGCTCCACCGACAGGTTTACGGTGACAACAGGCACCCGGCAGCCCTGCTGCTGCCACTGCTGCCACTGCCTGCCCACCTCTTCCAGCACCCAGGCGCCCAGCATTTTGATATGACCGGCGCGCTCGGCGTGGGCGATAAACTCCTCCGGCAGCACACTGCCCATCAGCGGGTGCTGCCAGCGCAGCAATGCCTCCTGCCCCACCACTGCATCGGTGCGGGGGCAGACAATGGGCTGGAAACAGAGTTCGAACTGGTCCCGGCTGAGCGCCTCCGGCACCCCTTGCGCCAGCTGTACCCCGGCGTAAACCCGGGCACTGATAGCCTGGCTGTAGAACTGTACGCCGTCGCCGCCGGAGGCTTTCACCCGCTGCATGGCCACCTCGGCGCGCTGCAGCAACTGCTCCGCATCGGACCCGTCCAGCGGACAACAGGCCACCCCGATGCTGGTCTGCAATGCCAGCTCCATGGTCTCGGTACGATAAGGTCTGCCAATAACCGAGCGTACCTTGGCTACCACCGCCGCCGCATCGGAGAGGCAGACATTACCGCCCCGTAAATCCTCCAGCAGCACCACAAAGGCATCGCCACCCAGCCGCGCCACACTGTCACCACTGCGCAGGCTGCAGCGGATCCGCTCGCCCACCTGGCGCAGCACGCTGTCGCCCACCTCGCATCCGAGGGCTTCGTTGATCGACTGGAAATCGTCCACATTGATGTAAAGCACCGCTATCTGTGCCGCTCCGCGCCGCGCCCGGGCAATGGCCCGCTCCAGCCGGTCGAGACAAAGACTGCGGTTCGGCAGGCGCGTCAGCGCATCCAGGAACGCCCTCGGCCCCACACCGCTCTGGCAGCGCCCGTCCTCTTCGGCATCGGAAAAACAGCCCACATTGAACAGCACCCGGCCACTCTCATCCCGCAACTGGTTGATGTGCACCGCCGCGGCAAAGACACTGCCGTCGCGACGGCGCAACAGGGCCTGCCCCTCCCACACACCGGATGCCTGCAGCTCGGAGGCCACCAGGGAGGTAAATTCCGCCGAGGCAAAGTCAGCCCCCAGCAGCTCGGGCTTCTGCCCGGTCAGGAACTCGCTGTCATAACCCGTCAGGCGCGAGAAGGCGCGGTTGACCTGCACCAGGCGGCCCTGGTTGTTGGTGATATAGATAGCGGTAAGGCTGTTCTCGAAGATGCGGGTCGCCAGCGCGGTGGAGGCAAAGGTATCGCGGCGGCTGGTAAGGTCACGACAGACGCATACCGCGCCGCGGGACTCCCCCCGCCGCCCCTGCACCGTGGTGCAGCGCACCTGCAGGGTCACCCGGAAGCCGTCGCGGTGGTTGAGCACCAGGGTTTCCGGAACCTGCTCCTCCCCCAGCAGGTCACTGATCCCCTGCAGGCGCTCCTGTACAAAATCCTGCAACATGCGGAAACGGGCATCGGCGGAGAAGGCCAGGGCACGGTTGTAGAGGCGGCGGAAGTCCTCGGGGCTGTAACCAAGAATGGCCTCTACCGAAGGGCTGACATAGTAGAGCCCGCCGCTGCTGTCGACACCGAGCACGAGGTCACTGAGCTGATCGGCAACGCGCTGCAGCAGCTTGCCTACCCCGGCATTCCACGGCACGCCGGACAACGCACTACCCTCGGATGAACTCATTGGCACATTCCTGAATTGAGGCTCGGACACTCAGACCCTCCACGGCTATTCTTATAATAGTGAAGCCCACAAATCGCAGGGCATCCTTTGAGTATAGGCCGCCAAAGACAAACGCAGGCGCCACTGTGCAAAACAGCGGAGCAGCGCACAGATTGCCACCCGCCCCCTCTTTGTGCGGCGTGTGCATTGACTCCCTGCGGCCTTTTTCCCAAACTTGCGGCCAATTCCAAACCCAGCCAACGCATGAGGTTTCTGCCCCTATGGCACAGTACGTCTATTCAATGAACCGGGTGGGCAAAGTTGTTCCCCCAAAACGCGAAATTCTGAAAGACATCTCCCTGTCTTTCTTCCCTGGCGCCAAGATTGGTGTTCTGGGCCTCAACGGCGCCGGTAAATCCACCCTGCTGCGCATCATGGCCGGCATTGATACCGACATCAGCGGTGAAGCCCGTCCCATGCCCGGCATCAAGGTGGGCTACCTGCCCCAGGAACCGCAGCTGGACCCGGAAAAGGATGTGCGTGGCAACGTGGAAGACGGCGTGCGCGAAGCGGTAGACGCACTGGCCGAGCTGGATCAGGTCTACGCCGCCTACGCTGAGCCCGATGCCGACTTCGACGCCCTGGCCAAGAAACAGGGACAACTGGAAGACATCATCCAGGCCTGGGACGCCCACAACCTGGAGCACACCCTGGAAGTAGCCGCTGACGCCCTGCGCCTGCCCCCCTGGGATGCCGACGTCACCAAACTCTCCGGTGGTGAACGCCGTCGCGTGGCTCTCTGCCGCCTGCTGCTGTCTCGTCCCGACATGCTGCTGCTGGACGAACCCACCAACCACCTGGATGCCGAATCCGTCTATTGGCTGGAGCGCTTCCTGGTGGATTTCCCCGGCACCGTGGTAGCCATTACCCACGACCGCTACTTCCTCGACAACGCCGCCGGCTGGATCCTGGAACTGGACCGCGGCCGCGGCATCCCCTACGAGGGCAACTACTCCAGCTGGCTGGAGCAGAAAGAGGCCCGCCTGGCCCAGGAGCAGCGCACCGAAGCTTCACACCAGAAAGCCATGAAGGCGGAACTGGAGTGGGTTCGCCAGAACCCCAAAGGCCGTCACGCCAAGAACAAGGCGCGCCTGGCGCGCTTTGAAGAGATGCAGTCCCAGGAATTCCAGCAGCGCAACGAGACCAACGAGATCTATATCCCGCCGGGTGAGCGCCTGGGCGACAAGGTGATCAGCTTCCACAACGTGTTCAAAAACTTCGACGGCCGTGAGCTCTACAACGGTCTCAGCTTCACCATCCCCAAGGGCGCCATCGTCGGGATTGTGGGCGCCAACGGTGCCGGTAAGTCCACCCTCTTCCGCCTCATCGCCGGCACCGAAACCCCGGACTCCGGCGAGATCGAGATCGGTGACACCGTGCAGATCGCCTACGTGGAGCAGAGCCGTGAAAACCTCGACGATAAAAAGACCGTCTGGGAAGAGATCTCCGAGGGTCAGGACATCCTCAAGATCGGCAACTACGAAGTCAGCTCCCGCTCCTATGTAGGCCGCTTTAACTTCAAGGGATCCGACCAGCAGAAGCGCGTCGGCGAACTCTCCGGTGGTGAGCGCGGCCGCCTGCACCTGGCCCACACCCTCAAGCAGGGCGCCAACGTGCTGCTGCTGGACGAACCGTCCAACGACCTGGACGTGGAAACCCTGCGCGCCCTGGAGGAAGCCCTCAACAACTTCCCTGGTTGTGCGCTGGTGATCTCCCACGACCGCTGGTTCCTCGACCGCGTTGCCACCCACATCCTCGCCTACGAGGATGACGGCCATATCGAATTCTTCGACGGCAACTACACCGAGTACCACGAGGACCTGGTGAAGCGTAAGGGTGCCGACGCCCAGCCCAAGCGTACTCAGTACAAGAAGATCAAGACCTGATCTGCCTCCCGCAGGAGCCCGCTCCCGCGGGCTATCCTTTGGGGCCTTAACGGTCCCGGAGAAAAAGATCGCCCGCGGGAGCGGGCTCCTACGATTGCCTCACCCCTCGCCCCCAATCCCCTAGTCCCTAGTCCCTAGTCCCTAGTCCCTAGTCCCTCACCATTATTTGATCCAGCTCAACAACTTTCCGGTTTTTGCGCCGGATACTATCCTTGGTCGGGAATCCCACTGTTGGTTTCGTCAACCGAGGAGGTCGCTATGAGTCTTGTTCCCAGAGGTTCACTGTTCGATTTCGATCACTTTTTTGACAACTTCCGCACCCCGGCGATTTTCAGCGACAAGGAAGGCGGTCACCTGGTACCTCGCATCGAGGTCAAGGAGAAAGCTGACCAGTACCTGATCAGCGCTGAACTACCCGGCGTTAAGAAAGAAGACATCCACGTCACACTGGACAATGGCGTGCTGACCCTGGAAGCCGAGAGCCACCAGGAAGACAAGGAAGAGAAAGACGGCAAGATCATTCGCCAGGAACGTCGCTACGGCAGGTTTTCCCGTAGCTTCAACCTGGGCAGCGACGTGATGGACAGCGACATTAACGCCAAATTCGACAATGGCGTACTGACCCTGACCATCCCGCGCCATGAACTGCCGCCGCCCACCAGTCGCCGCATTGATATCAGCTGAAACCCGCGGGCGGCACTGCCGCCCGCATCACTCACAGGATCCGCGCGAACCTATGAACAACATCGAAGCCCGCAAGACGCTGCTGCGTCGCCAGCAGGAACTGTCAGCCCGACTCGCCACACTGGATGAGCACCTGCGCCGCAAGACCACCACCGGGGAGTGCGGGCAAAGCCAGGTGAGTGACAGTGACGACATGCTGGAAAAGCTGGCCGTTTACACCGCCAAAGAGCTGCTGCACGTAAAACACGTTTTGAAGAAACTGGGGGGACGCGCGCAGGGAATCTGCATCAACTGCGGCAACAAAATTGGCCACCAGCGCCTGCGGGCCGTACCGGACGCTGATCTGTGCCTGCACTGCGTCAACGGCACCCACTGACACAGCCGGTCTGACGTCGGCTCAGCGGACGTCAGACACCCGCCGGATCCGGAGTGCGCCGACCGCGCTCCAGCAACAGCCCTACCGCCTTCGCCTGCGGTACCGCCCCCGGCTTGCGCAGGCGCAACCGCAGCCACTCCACCGCAAACTCCGTCAGCACGATATCGCACACCTGCTCGGCCATGGCCTCCAGCAGCTGGAACTCGCTGCCCGAGATAAACTGGATCAGTCGATCCGCCACCGATTTGTAGTTGAGGGCATCCTCGATGTTATCCGAGGCCGCCGCGGCGCGATTGTCCCAGGCCATCTCCAGGTCCAGGCTCAGGGTCTGGTGCACCTGCCGCTCCCAATCGTAGATGCCGATAATGGCATCGATGCGCAGGTCTTCGATAAACACGATATCCATATAACCAGCTCCGGGTATGGGGTGACGCAATAAAATGACGGGTTACAGCGCCGGCAAGGTGTCCAGCGGCCAGCGCGGGGTGACCTTGACCGCCAAGTCCTGCCCCTGGCCGGCCAGCAGGCGCTGGGCACCGGCGTAGGCGATCATGGCACCGTTATCGGTACAGAACTCATGCCGGGCGTAAAAGACCCGGGCACCGATCTTGGCCAGTGCCGCTTCCAGCCGCTCCCGAAGCCGGGTATTGGCCGATACACCGCCGGCGATCACCAGGGTCTTGAAGCCGGTCTCCTGCAGCGCCCGCCGGCACTTGATCACCAGCGTATCCACCACCGCCTCCTGAAAGGCGCAGGCGATATCGGCGCAGGTCTGGTCATCGGGCAGACCATCTTCCAGTGCGTGCTCGGCGACCGTGTTGAGGGTATAGGTTTTCAGGCCACTGAAACTGAAGTCGAGGCCGGGGCGATCCACCATGGGACGGGGAAAGGTAAAGCGGGAAGGATCCCCCTTTTCCGCCAGTTTTGCCACCTGTGGCCCGCCCGGGTAATCCAGGTCCAGCATTTTGGCCGCCTTGTCGAAGGCCTCGCCGGCGGCATCATCGAGGGATTCCCCCAACAGCCGATACTGGCCAATGCCCTTCACCTCCACCAGCTGGGTGTGGCCGCCAGAGACCAGCAGCGCCACAAACGGAAACGCCGGCGGCTCCGCCTCCAACATGGGCGCAAGCAGGTGCCCCTCCATATGGTGCACACCAATGGCGGGCACACCCCAGCCATAGGCCAGGGCACGGCCGATACAGGCCCCCACCATCAACGCCCCCACCAGGCCGGGGCCGGAAGTGTAAGCCACCGCATCAATATCGCTCTTCTGCAGGCCGGCAGCCTCCAGCACCTCGTTGATCAGCGGCAGGGTCTTGCGCACATGGTCGCGGGAGGCCAGCTCCGGCACCACGCCGCCGTATTCGCTGTGCAGCGCGATCTGGCTGTAGAGCCGGTGTGCCAGCAGCCCGTTCTCGCTGTCATAGAGAGCGATGCCAGTCTCGTCACAAGAGGTTTCAATGCCCAGTACGCGCATGTTTCGGCCTTCCCACCCGGTAATTTTGTCTACCCTGCACCGGCAGCGCCGGTGCAGTTAATAATAGCCGCGCATGATAAACAGCCCCGGCCCCGGTAGCCAGCCACAGGAGCCTTTTCCACAACACCTAACTGCGTATTGCAGTCATGGGGGTAAGCGTATAAAATCTGCGCCCCTTAGATATCGAGTTGGATTCCGACCGGATCCAGCTCCAGGTGAATTGACTAGTAAACAGGTAACCCGATGCCAGCAGTAAAACTGAAAGAAAACGAACCATTTGATGTAGCCCTGCGTCGCTTCAAGCGCGCTTGTGAGAAAGCCGGCGTTCTGTCCGAAGTTCGCAGCCGCGAATTCTACGAGAAGCCCACCACCGTTCGTAAGCGTGCAGCTGCTGCAGCTGTTAAGCGTCACGCCAAGAAAGTACAGCGCGAGTCCCGCAAGTTCCAGCGTCTGTACTGATAGCTGCTACCCAGCTCTTGCAATTCACCTGATGCCGCAGGCCCTGCCTGCGGCATTCGTGCGTGGAGAATAATCTTGTCCAGTAGCCTCAAAGAAACCATCAAAGCTGCCATGAAGGAAGCAATGCGCGCCAAAGAGAAGGAGCGCCTGCAGACCATTCGCAGCATTCAGGCCGAAATCAAGCGGGTTGAAGTGGATGAACGCATTGAGGTGGAAGACGATCGCCTGCTGGCGATTCTCGACAAGATGTGCAAACAGCGCCGCGACTCGATCAGCCAGTACGAAGAGGCCGGCCGCGAAGACCTCGCCGCTATCGAACGCAGCGAGATGACTGTAATCCAGGAATTCCTGCCCGCCGCCCTGAGCGAGGCCGAACTGGACCAGATCATCGCCCAGGCTATTACCGACAGCGGTGCCGAAGGCGCCCGCGACATGGGTAAAGTGATGGGCCTGGTGAAGCCACAGGTACAGGGTCGCGCCGACATGGGCGCCGTCAGCCAGCGAGTGAAGGCCCTGCTGGGCTGATCCACCCCGCTCCAGCTCCCTGCCCCGCCCGAGTCTATCGGGCCACCTGAAAGGCCGCTACACTGTCGCGATGGCCGGACTAATCCCCCAAAGCTTTATTGATGACCTGCTGGATCGCATCGACATCGTCGATGTGGTGGACAGTCGCGTCAAACTGAAAAAGACCGGCAAAAACTACAGCGCCTGCTGCCCGTTTCACGACGAAAAGACCCCCTCCTTCACCGTCAGCCCCGACAAACAGTTCTATTACTGCTTTGGCTGCGGTGCCAGCGGCACCGCCCTGGGCTTCGTCATTGAACACGATCACCTCTCCTTTCCCGACGCCGTGGAAAGCCTGGCCCGCATGGCCGGCGTCGAGGTGCCGCGGGAGCAGCGCGACGAATCACCACAGCAAAAACTGCGCAAGGATCTCTACCAGGTACTGGAGCTGGCCGACAAACACTTCCGCCTGCAACTGCGCCAGAGCCCGGCGCGCCAGCACGCCATCAACTACCTGCAGAGCCGTGGCCTGAGCGGCGAAATCGCCCGCGACTTCGGCATCGGCTACGCCCCGCCCGGCTGGGACAACCTGCTCAAGGAGCTGGGCAAGAGCAGCGCCGAAGCGCGCCTGCTGACCGAGGCCGGCCTGCTGGTGGAGCGCCCCGAGGATGGCCGCCAGTACGACCGCTTCCGCAACCGCATCATGTTCCCCATCCGCGACGTGCGCGGCCGCATCATCGGTTTCGGTGGTCGTGTGCTCAGTGCCGACGAGAAGCCCAAGTACCTGAACTCGCCGGAGACCCCGGTGTTCCACAAGGGCAAGGAGCTCTACGGCCTGTTCGAAGCACGCCAGGCCAACCGCCAGCTGGATCGCCTGCTGGTGGTAGAGGGCTACATGGACGTGGTGGCACTGGCCCAGTTCGGCATCCGCTACGGCGTCGCCACCCTCGGTACCGCCTGCGGCGAGGACCACCTGGCCCTGGCCTTCAAATACACCCAGGAAGTGGTATTCTGCTTCGACGGCGACCAGGCCGGTCGCAACGCCGCCCGCCGCGCGCTGGAAAACAGCCTCGGCGCCATGCAGGACGGCCGCCAGGTGAAGTTTTTGTTCCTGCCCGACGGCGAGGACCCGGACTCACTGGTACGCCAGGTGGGTGCGGAGAAATTTTCCCGCATGGTGGATCTGGCGCTGCCGCTGGAAGACTTCCTGTTCGACAGCCTCGCCGATGGCATCGACATACAATCCATGGAAGGGCGCGCCCGCTACAGCAAACGCGTCGCCCCCATGCTGCACCGGCTGCCCAACGGCGTCTTCCGCGAACTGATGTTTGCCAGCCTGGCACAGCGCACCGGCCTGCCGCTGGACACGCTTATGGAACTGGTGGACGCGCCACCTGAGCCAACGGCTCCGACGCCCCCACCCCAGCCCTCTGCACGCCCGCAGAGGGTAGCGGAACCGCGGCAGCCTGCTCCGAACGCCGCGCCACCCGTGGACCAGGGCTACGACGAGCCCCCATCCTGGCTGCAGGAGCCGCAGCAGCTGCCGCCCCGACAGTCGCGACCGCGCCGGCAAGCGCCGCTGATCCCGGTCAGCAACGGCCCCATCCGTATGCCACCGGCCAAGCTGCTCTGCTCCATGCTGCTGCAACACCCGGAACTGGCCATCAACACCCCGGAGCTGCCCCACATTGGCGACAGCCCGGATCCGCAACTGCAGCTGTTCCTCCAACTGCTGCAACTGCTGCAACAGCGCCCCGGCCTCAGCCTGCCCGGCATTCTCGGCCGCTGGCGTGGCAGTCACGGCCAGCAGGCCACCAACCAGCTGGCGGAACTGGCGCAGATAGACCTCATCAACGCCGCCCGCCTCAGCGGCCAGTACGACGTGCAGCAGGAGTACCAGGACACCCTGAACCGGCTGGAAGCGCGTCTGGCACGGGAAAAACAGGGCTCACAGTTGGAAATCCTGCGTCGCAAGAACTTTAATGAGCTGAGCGAATCTGAGAAGCAGCTGATCCGGGAATACCATCAGGGCCAGCCAAAGCCCTGAAAGCCCCGTAATTCAAGGGCTCCAATGGCAGGATTCCCATGCAGCATTGCGTTTTAACCCCTTGAACTTATAGAACATGACGCAATAAATAGGCTATAATTTCATGTTTTCCGCCACCCAAGTGAACAGGGTCTCGAATGTCTGAACAGCAACAGTCCCGCATCAAAGAGTTGATTGCCCGCGGCAAGGAACAGGGTTATCTCACCTATGCCGAGGTGAATGACCACCTGCCGGAAGATATCTCCGATCCGGATCAGGTCGAAGACATCATCCAGATGATCAACGACATGGGCATCCAGGTCTTTGAAACCGCTCCCGATGCCGACACCCTGCTGATGACCGACGGCGACTCGTCTGCAGACGAAATTGCCGCCGCTGAAGCAGCCGCAGCCCTGGCCGCCGTGGAGACCGAAGCCGGTCGCACCACCGACCCCGTGCGCATGTACATGCGTGAAATGGGTACTGTCGAGCTGCTGACCCGCGAAGGCGAAATCGCCATCGCCAAGCGCATCGAAGAGGGCACCCGCGAGCTTATGCACGCCATGTCCTACTGGCCCGGCACCGTGCAAGCCCTGATCGAAGAGTTCGCCCTGGTTGAGAAAGAGGAGCGCCGCCTCCCCGACGTTATCGCCGGCTGGCTCGACCCCGCTGACGAAGTGCCCGAAGGTGCGCAGGCCGAGGCCCCGCAAGCGGCCAGCGCCAGCACAGCCAAGAGTGACGACAGCGATGACGACGAAGACGAAGATGGCGATGACTCCGCCTCCGACGACGACGAGACCACTTCCGGCGTAGACCCGGAGGAGGCCAAGGCCCGCTTTGGCGAACTGGCCAAAGCCGCTGCCGCCGTTGACAAGATCCTGAAGAAAGGCGGTCGTGACAGCAAGCAGGCCGAGAAGGCACTGGCTGCCCAGGGCGATCTGTTCAAATTCTTCAAGCTGCCACCACGTCAGTTTGACCCACTCTATGCCAACGTTCGTGGCAGCCTCGACCGTGTGCGCGCCGAAGAGCGCCGCATCATGGAGCTGTGCGTACGTCACGCCAAGATGCCGCGCAAGACCTTCATCAAGGAGTTCCCCGGCAACGAGATCAACGAAGAGTGGATCCCCAACATCATCGGCAAGAAGCGCGACTATTCCGACGCTCTCAAAGCCGTGTGTGACGAAGTGGTTCGCGCCCAGCGCAAACTGAAGCAGATCGAGGAAGAGTGCTCCCTCGACCTGGCCAGCGTCAAAGAGATCAACCGTCGCATGTCCATCGGCGAAGCCCGTGCCCGCCGCGCCAAGAAAGAGATGGTGGAAGCTAACCTGCGTCTGGTGATCTCCATTGCCAAGAAGTACACCAACCGCGGCCTGCAGTTCCTCGACCTGATCCAGGAAGGCAACATCGGCCTGATGAAGGCGGTGGACAAGTTCGAATACCGTCGCGGCTACAAGTTCTCCACCTACGCCACCTGGTGGATCCGTCAGGCCATCACCCGCTCCATCGCCGACCAGGCGCGCACCATCCGTATTCCGGTACACATGATTGAGACCATCAACAAGCTCAACCGTGTCAGCCGCCAGATGCTGCAGGAGATGGGTCGCGAGCCCACCCCGGAAGAGCTGGGTGAGCGCATGGACATGCCGGAAGACAAGGTACGCAAGGTCCTGAAAATCGCCAAAGAGCCAATCTCCATGGAGACGCCCATCGGCGACGACGAAGATTCGCATCTGGGTGATTTCATCGAGGACAACACCATTGTCTCGCCGGTGGATTCTGCAACCACCCACGGCCTGCAGGAAGCCACCCGCGAAGTACTGGCCGGCCTCACCGCCCGCGAAGCCAAAGTACTGCGCATGCGTTTCGGTATCGACATGAACACCGACCACACCCTGGAAGAAGTGGGCAAACAGTTCGATGTCACCCGTGAGCGCATCCGTCAAATCGAAGCCAAGGCGTTGCGCAAACTGCGCCACCCTTCCCGCTCCGATCACCTGCGCAGCTTTATCGACGAGCAATAAGGCCACTGGCCAGATTCAACGGGGCGCTTTATAATGCGCCCCGTTGTCTTTCTAAGTGTTTGAATATCAAGGACTTAGAAACGAGATTACGGGCCTATAGCTCAGTTGGTTAGAGCATCCGACTCATAATCGGCAGGTCGCTGGTTCAAGTCCAGCTGGGCCCACCATCTATCGAAAATAGCCTCCGACCCCGGGGGCTTTTTTGTGTCTGGGCGTTGGGCGGGGGATTGCTCGTTAAGCGCCCGGGCTCCAGTGAGCGCAGACTGCGGAACCAGGTCTAAAAACTCTCGACCCTCAACTAAACCTCGCCAGAAAGCTGCTTCCAGACTTTAAGGTAGTCCTCCCCGGACAAAACTGAATTCTCTGGCTTTAGTCGTGCCCAGTCTTCAATTCTGAGAGCTTTCAGATACTCACCTGCTTTACGGGGTGATAAAGAAACACTAGCACCATCACCCGCCTGCGCCCTGAAATCTTCTCCTGCTCGCTCAGCGATGCTTCTAGGTACACTGTTCATGCGCATCAGGACAGCTTCTTCAGTTTGAACACCGTGATAAAGCATAGCAGGCAGATTATTTAACCTGCGCTTTTCTTCATCCGTCATATTCTCGAAGTCGAGCCCTGATGTAGGCATCTTACTCAGTGCCGAAAGCCCCCAAGCACCATTGTTCGCCAAATCTCGGTATACCGCTCTACAAGCCTTCGAGATTTGATCAGTCAGTGTGTCACCCTGGAAATAGGTTTTAGCGATGGATTCTATGGAGCTACCAGTTACCCAAGCTTGGGTAATATCCGCTAGCTTGCGATAACTATTGCCTTCGCCTTTGCTGATATCGCGCAATCCATCCTGTAGTTGAGGGACACGCATCATGATTCCCATAAGAGCAGGCAGCACGGATTGAGCTTTATCGCCAAACAGACTCGACGGCTCCCAATCTGCAAGCGTTAGTTTGTTCTCAAGGTTATTCAAGTCTAATAACGTTGAGCGAACACCCTCTGGAGAAAATCCTGTTACGTCTGCAAGAGAAGCGTTTTCTGGATGCTCAGCAAGTCTACGCACATACCCTTTGGTAGCTTCAAGCAAGGCATCGGCTTTTTCCTGTGAAGCTTGATCCGCCTTTGCTCGAAGAGAACCAAATCCATAAGTATTTCGAAGTAACTGCTCTGCTTCTCCAATTACTGCATCGAGGTTGCGTTTCTCATTCCACAGATGAGCGATATAGCTTCGAAAGTCTGCCCATTGCTCTTCTTGAATAACGATTGATAGATTTGCCAAGTTACCGGAGGCCTGCAATTCATTCAGCATCTCCTCAAGTCGAGATACCAGTGCCGCGGTAGCATCACTGACATACTGGCGAATCTCATTTGGCTGCGATCCCGCTGCAATACCGACAACACCAACACTATCGTGACCAATTCGACCAGCACGTCCGGCTAAGTTCCAGAATGCTCTATGCGACATCTCATTGCCGTAAGGCAGCTTTCTTGTCGCCAGGAAGACTGAAGAAACGGGAAAATTGAGTCCCTGTGCAATCGTCGTTGTCGCGCACATAACACGAACATGGCCAGCCTCGGTGAGCCACTCGATCAAAGACAGTGCTTCCGCTGGCAAGCCAGCATGATGAACCACGACGCCTTTTGACAGCATATCGATCAGCTCAAAGTCTTCGCTGATTTCTGCCACCAAGAAACGCTGAACCAGCTTTATGTCATCGTGGACTTGCACATAAGGGTCAAGCTCTGCTGCCACTTTACGGGCAATACTCCAGGCATCTGGAATCGTCTGGGCAACGGCGATACTGGTTCCCCTCTTAGAGAAAACCTTTGCCATTGATACAGCCTGAGTTGCCAATCCTTTAGCATTTGAATAAGTTAAATTCTGCAACGGACGATTGCCATCAACGTGATGAACTCCCTTAAGGTGTATCGTACGTTGAGTCGTTGTTAGCGTCTCAAAACTTAAATTCCAATCTCCGCGTTTCTCACCCTTGTGTATATTGAAAAGCCCTACGATTCGTTCGTTCGGCTGCCAGGCTGAAGTGCCGAGACTGATACTCCTTCCACGATCTGCGGCTAACCACTGAGCGAGATCATTGGCATTAGGAACAAAAGGCATCAACAATAGAAAATTAGCCCGAGGCGATTCTTGCTTAATCGTGGCTAGCAACAGCTCAATTCTTAATCCTCGGGATTCGTCTTCGATATTGTGCGCCTCATCCATCACCACCAAAGCCAGCGGACGAGCAACCTTTTTATTCCTCATCACCAACTGAAGTTTTTCAGGCGTGGCTACCAACACCTGAAATGCACGAGCCTCGCCTAACAGCGCTTCTTCAAATGCATCTACTTCCACAGCTCCGGTTAGAGGCTCTACCTGTATACCAAGCGGACCAAAGTCCTCTCTCAGTCGCCGTGTAATCTGTGATACGAGGGCTCGAGTGGGAGCCACATAGGCCACCCAACCATCATCCAAATCAAATTGATTGAGTGCTTGCAGCATCCTGAACTGAGCAAGCGCAGTCTTTCCGCCTGATGTGGGCAGATCGACAATCACCGCTCTGCTTGCCTGGTCCAATAAGCCCTGCTCTTGGAGAGCTGCCCTTTGTGGCGGTAGCAATTCAAACAAGCTCTTATGTTTTGTGACATGAGAAACAAAGCGTGTCACACGGGAGTTCACTGTATGAGCGACCCACCACAAAGACCCTGCGACCATCTTTCGACTGGTGACATGCAACCAACGCAAAATCATCTCTAGTTGTGGGTCTTTGGATGCTTGAGCTGCCTTTTGTGCAGCCTCAAAGTGCTGATCCAGTTGAGCATCTATTGCTACAGGCTCCCCCTGGAGCATATAGACAGCAAGTCGCTCAGTTGCCTTCGCCCAGTGATAGAGCGCAACCAAACGCATAGCGATACTCTGGGCTTCAGCTCCCTGAGTTTGCTCTAACAGAGCTTTCTCATGATTTGCCTGATCATTACGAAGCCCAAGCACTATCTCGGAAACCTGATCAAGATCATCCCAGCGATTCTTGCGCAGCAAACGCAACCAGCAATCAAAAATCCGATACAGCAAACGCTTATCCCATGAAGCACCGGCCACACTTGGCACATCTAAAGCGTTGCGCTGCTCTTCAAACCAGCGACGCAAATCAGTCCAGCGGTCTCCACAGTAAGCAAGCCCTGCAACATGCAGAACGTGAAATAGTCGTGCCTCATTATCATTGGGTATTGGTAGTACGCGGAAGAAGCCAAAAGCGCGGTAAGCGCCTGCCTGTGCCAGTTCACGAAGGTGTTTATTGCCTTGATTTGCGACAGGATGCAGTAATGCACCAAGGCCTTCGATAGCTGCCAATTCATAGGCTGTCGCCACCCGTTCCAGCAAATCGGTATCAAACTCAGCTTGCGGATGCTCAAGCAAATTACCTAAGGCAACATCAACCAGGCGCAGCTCAGCCATCTCCATAGCCCGCACACGAAGCTCATCGCCAATGGACTGCACGGCCCAATGTTGATCAACCTGTATTAAGTGCTCTTGCGAAAGTGTCATGACGCTTCCCTCATGACAGCTTGAGCGCGACCAGATAGGCTACTGATGGCGTTAAGAGGAAGATACAAAGCATACATTTCAATATCAGTCTGCTGCGGGCAGTTCGCTGCCAACGCCCTCGCACGCCCAGAAATATCTAAGGCGTTTGGCTCAATATCGCGCACCAACACACCATAAACCGCGACATCCGTTGTATCGGAGCTCAAATAGCGCTTTGCTGCACTTTTAAACATAGGCTCCCAGCCTGCTCGCACGGCATGATGACCCAGATAACGGCAGAGCGCATCTTTCACTTTACGATTGTCACGTAATCCAAAGAGTTGGCCACCCAAGCTTGTCATAACACTCGGTGGTGATTGGTTATGCTCAGAGGTCTTAACTTCACCAAAGGCAAACCGGTAGGGAAGCGCCTCATCATCCACAGGCTGAAAACCGGTCAGATCACAACCTGCTGGACTGGCATTCGGGTTCTTCAAGTCACGGCCAGTGGGCCAAGGAAAAACACAATCGCCTTTATCCGCCACAAAGGCCTCGGCTATGGCCTCACCCACACGCCAATTATTGGGAACCGTATCATCGGCAAGGAGCTCTCGAAGCCCCTCTTGCTCAAACTCTGTGCTAACGACGCTACCTAGCAGCTCCTGTAGCTCATCATTACCCGCTGTATCCTGCAGAATTTCCTTCACCGGCCCAGACAAAATCTCACCCACTTGCTCATCGTCATAGGACAAGCCATGGGCAATGACAGGCGGAGTGCCAGTATCATAGGAAAGTTGAGGAACGGGCATCGGCATTACACCAATTCTCCTTTGAACGCCTTATCCAAAACAGAAGGCATAAGCGCCTCCAGCTCAATCTCATTCTCAGATTGTGCTTGTTTGATTTTCGCGACATAACTCTGAAGTTGATTAAACCAAAGCTGTTTGTCGTAGTCAGGGACAGGGACTTCAATTTTTTCCAACTTTTTAAGTCCCAGTGTACGATTCCTTCCCGCTCCTCCGGGTGAAGCTAGTTGAATTTTTTCAAGGCCTTCAGATGTTAGGAAGTAGAAACAAAGAAAATCAGATGTCACTACACCTGGCTTAGGTAGACACGTAATAAAACGATGCGACCCTACGCGACCTTCATCTTCATCTTTAACCACCGCTATCGCGCCCTCCCAAGCAAATACATTGCTAAACACCAAATCCCCAGGGATCATTTGGTAGAGCTGCTTTGTTCCAACCTCCATTCCATCCAAAATCGGCTTATGGAAAGTACCATTTCCGAAGCAGCGGACTCCCAACTCGGGATACTCGGCGCTCACATCAACATCAACTTTTCTTCGTTCAAGCGGTGCAACCTCTGCCATAGGCCTATAATCAGCACCTTCAATGATTTTATGGAAGGCACTGGTTAGCATCGCCTGCCCGTCGTCTAGCATTGAAGACCTTAGATTTTTAGTTTCTTCCAGCTTACCAAGAATCAAATCGAGCTTTTCTACAACGGTCTTTTGCGTTGTTAAATCAGGGAGTGGAATTTCTATGTTATAGAACCGATCTTCCTTTAAACGAACACGGTTGGTGGTACCTTCACTTGCCCTTTTGCAGGCATCAACAAAAAAATGAGTTTTGCTGATCAACTCCAAGAATCTTGGCAGTATCTTTTCTTGTCTTGGAATAAATACTGGAAAATCATTGGTTACAACTGCACCCTCTAATTCTGCCGGAACCAAGCCGCATGCCCCATGCCTCGCGTCAATACGAGAAATGATAAACTGCCCCTCGGAAACTGATAAACGTCGTGAGGAACCGATTTCGCTACCGGACTTCACGCCGCGGAGATTAACTCCTTTGCCCCAAAGCCTTACAGTTACTTCCATATAGTCATGATCAGGCTCAACTTCGATCCAAGCCTCCGATTTATCGAGCACTGAGCCAATATTTACTAATGGCCAAGAGCTCATAATTTAACACCCTTGAGTAAATGCTCTTTAATTTCAGCCATTAGACGAGTTACCTTGACCTCCTTCTCCATCATAGCGCGAAGGAGATCTTGAGGGTCTTTGTGCTCCATTGCCTCAAGACTATTTGGATTTTTAATATCCAAATTAACTGAAACAAGCTTTCCGGCGCCATCATATTTAATGATGTCATTAGCTTTGATAGCCCATGCGTGACAATTCTCAGAGCGGCTAGACCACCACTTCAAACATTCTTCGAACTCGAAGTACTCCATTGGTTTTGTCTTTGTATACTTCTTTCGGCCTTCAGGCGTAGGGATTTGGTAATACCAAATATCCTCTGTCGGACCCGAGCGATCAAAGAACAATAAATTCCCGGCTATATCGGTATAGGGAGCAAAAACCCCTTCAGGCAGCCTAACAATAGTATGAAGATTAAAGTTTTTGAGTAACTCTTCTTTAATCCTTGCGCATACGCCATCACTAAAAAGCGTTCCATTCGGCACTACAACAGCTGCTCGACCACCATTATCAGAACCATGACCGGGACGTTTGAGCTTACGCATGATCAACTGAAGAAACAGCATGGCGGTTTCAGCGGTTTGCATGTCTTCAGGAAAGTTGCCGAGAATGCCTTTTTCTTCTTCGCCACCAAAGGGAGGGTTAGTCAGAATAACGTCTACGCGATCCTTATCCCCCATTTCACGCAACGGAAAGCGCAAGCTGTTTTCTGGATCAATTCTCGGATACTCCAGGCCATGCAATAACAGATTCATTTGAACCAGCAAATAAGGAAGTGATTTTGCCTCGCCCCCATAAATGCTGCTTTCTTGTAATACCTCTCGATCTTCCACTGTGTTACATTGGCGCTCTAAATGCTCAAAAGCTTCAACCAAAAATCCGCCCGTGCCACAGGCCGGATCAAGTACGGTTTCGCCGAGTTGTGGATTGGTCACTTCAACCATAAAGCGAACCACTGGGCGCGGCGTGTAAAACTCGCCGGAATCGCCAGCGGCATCACGCATTTCGCGCAACATGGTTTCGTAAAGGCGGCTCAGGGTATGCATTTCCTCAGATGAGTTGAAATGTATGCCATTAATTTTGTCTACCACATCACGTAGTAAATAACCGTTGATCATACGGTTCTGCATACCTTTAAAAACCATCGCGATAACATCTCGGCGATCGCCTCCGTTCTCACCTTGCAAGCTCCGCAAGTAGGCGAACAGCCCAATTCCACGAGTTCCATTCGGGCGAACAGCTTCATCATTATTGATAAACGCGATCAGCTCATCACCGGTGATGCCGCCCTCTATGGCAGCCCAGTCACGCCAACGGTATGGCGCTTCAATCGCTGGCTGGAATTTTTTACCTTCTAGTACGGCCTTTGTTTCCCTCATTTGCTCTAAATCGTCGAGAAATTTAAGAAACATTATCCATGTCAGCATTGGCAGGCGATCTAGATCACCATTTAAGCCTTTATCTTTACGCATGATCTGCCGGGACGACTTAACGATAGCGCCCAGCTGTTGAGCAGTCGTCATTGGCTGGTCAGCTTTTTTTGTTCGTGCCATAAATAGATTTGTCGCTTATGTTATTGCTCGGTATAGAGCAGTGTTTGTAATTGATCCACGGCTGTTTTCATTTGTAGAGCGCCGCCAAAGAGGTTGGCTATCTCTATCACATTGCCATACTCAGAAATGGGCGGTACCTGGAGCGAATCAGGGATACTGAATTGCTTGGGGCCGTGATCTGTATACTTATCTAACAGGGTAGTTAATATCTTGCGCGCTTCCGGACCATACTGATCGAAGAAATCTGGTTTATTTTTCTGCAAATAGTCTGCGCGCTGCTTTCTGGTTCGAAGTGGCGCATTAAAAGCAATATGACATAGCAGATCCAATGGGTCCGCTTCAGGCTTCCCAGACTCATTGGCTAAATCATCAAACTGTATTCCCCGCTCTTGCAGCTCCAGTATCACTTCTTCACGCTTAACAGGATCTGCCCATCGATCTTTTAGTTCATCCAGAGATGAAAAGAGTGTTTTGACTTTCTCTGCGGTGTAATCGGTGTACTGTATAACACGAAGCTGCTTGCCTTCCTCGTCTAGCTCATAAACCAAATGCGAGGTTATTTTTATACTTCCGCCATCAACGTAATACTTCCGTGGTTCGTCATTGCCGTCGCCAGCATTGACCCCAGAATCTTGCCCAACGTCATAGTCGCCGCGCTCTTCGGCTACAGCCGGATCATCGGTTTCGCTGATAATGGTTTCTTCGTGAATCTCATCACCGGCCGCGTCAATGACAACCTCATCTTCAATTTCTGGGTAGCCATCAAAACCGGGATCTGCAAAATTTTGTGTGGCTGAGCCTGTATAATCGATGATGTTAAACCACAATTTACCGTAGTCTTCTCGCAGCCGTGTTCCTCGTCCTACGATCTGTTTGAACTCGCTCATAGAATTCACGACACGAGCAAGCACCACATTTTTACAGGTCGGCGCATCCACACCTGTGGTTAGTAGTTGTGAAGTCGTCAATATAACTGGCGCAGTGGTTTCCAGCTCCTGAAAGCGACTTAAATGACCTTTACCTATAGCGCCCTCTTCCGAGGTCACGCGTGCGACATAATCAGGGTACTTACGAACGAGATCAGCATTCAAATTACTCAAAGCCCGTCGCATTTCGTCAGCGTGCTCCTGATCGACACAGAAGACGATTGTTTTTGCAAAACGATCAGTTCGAGCCATGAAATCTGACAAATGCTTTGCGAATGCTTCAGTTCTCATTCTCAGTGCAATCACACGCTCAAAATCCTTAGTTTGATATTCTCCATCGGGTATTTCTCTCCCGTATCGGTCGACATCCCCCCTACTTGGACGCCACCCGACGGCATCGACCTCCGAAACAACTCTATGAACCCGATAGGGCGCAAGGAATCCATCCTCAATACCCTTCTTGAGACTATAGGTATAAATGGCTTTACCAAAATAGCGGTACGTATTTCGACTATCTTCTCGAAGAGGTGTTGCGGTCATACCTATCTGATAGGCCGGCTCAAAATATTCTAGAATTTCTCGCCAGTTACTGTCGTCTCTGGCACTTCCCCGGTGACACTCATCAATAATAATCAGATCAAAGAAGTCAGAGGAGAACTGCTTATATAGTCCCGGCCTTCGTTCGTCACGGGCAATTGATTGGTAGGTAGAGAAGTAAATTTCTCGGCTTTTTGTTATTTTACCTCCTTCAATTTTGTAGCGTGCATCGCCAAAAGGGGCGAAAGTTTTATCTTTAGGATCGTCAACGAGAACATTCCTATCCGCTAAAAAAAGAACCCGTGGCTTCCTGTACTCGCCAGATATATTCCATCGTGCACTCCAAAGCTTCCAGCAAATCTGAAAGGCAACCACCGTCTTTCCAGTGCCGGTAGCCATAGTAATCAAGGCGCGTTTTTTGCCTTGCAACACTGATTGGACAGCGCGATTAATAGCAATCTGCTGGTAATAACGAGGCGTATACCCAGAGACGTGATGATAGGGCGTCAGTAGTGTATCGGCGCCACTCTTATCGATGCTCGCATCTTCGCATAGCCTTTTAAATAATTCATCTGGAGTAGGAAAACGAGAGACCAGGCTCTCCTCTCCCGTCGTAAAATCAAACTCCAAAATCTCATGGCCGTTTGTAGAGTAGGCAAACTTCAGTCCCAAACTTATGGCATAATCCTTCGCTTGCTGAAGACCTTGACCAACAGAGGATTTTTCAGGCTTCGCCTCCACAACTGCTATCGTAAAGTCACGCGTATATTTGAGCAAATAGTCGGGGCGCTTACGTTTTCCACGCTTTACCATCTTCCCATGAACAGTAATTCTACCGTCTGTAAATGTTTTCTGCTCTGTAATCGCATGAGGGAGCTTATCCCAGCCAGCCTCTTTAATTTTTGGAGTGACGTAAACTCGACAGGTATCCGCTTCTTCTAAAGACATACTATTTTTCTTCCCTGCTAACTTCCAGATCCCAACTGTCCCTTTCGCTCATCCAGTCAACATCACGCTCAACAGAATGAAGCTCGATTCCGTACGGCTCAGCAACCTGCCACTCTCCTTGGCGTCGAACCAGGCCCAGCGTTGCAGAAACATAAAAGGTGGAACCGTGGAACACGTCGTCTGGGTCCTGCTCGCCGCAGTACTCAAAAGAGATCTCTGTATACAGCGCCCCCGTCCGCTCATCAAAATCAACGTCGGTAGCCACTAAGTTATCTACCACGAACCCGGATGCATTGGTCATTGCAATATCGCTTGAAAGAGCGTCCTCGACCAAAGAATCTATGGCCTGGAAAACATCCTTTTCATAGACAACCTCCTTCAGGTCGTCAGTCCCCAGTGCTGCACGCATCAAGCGCACTTCCCTTGGGTCCCGTTTCGCAACGGTCGCCAGATCATGATAGCTACTGAAGCCCGACTGCTTTGCGACCGACTCAAGGGCTGCTGAAAGCTGGAGGCCATGCTCACTGGCCAGTTCTTTGGCTTGAGACTTGAGGATATTGATACAGCTGAATTTAGACATAACACTGATTCCGTCGGCGCTGTCATTCAGTTGCTTGCTAACCATATGCGCCTTGGTCGAGTGCTACATACAGATATGTGGGGTTGTGCAGAATGGTGCAGAGCTTCGCCAGTGCAAGCGGCAGGCTTCCATCAAGCCTGGAACCAAGATAACCGATGCCCCGACTGCGTCGCAACTAATTTCTGAATACCGTGCACGCTTATTTCACCTTCATCTCCAGCCGCGCACCTCCTGGTATCTTATATGGAGGCCATTCAAGGTCTCCGTAATCATTCACTAAGATACCCCGGAGGCCACTATGGCGACCAAGAAACAACCCACCGATAAACCATCCCGCATCCTCAAGAAGGGCACCTGCCCTCAGCTCTCCCGTACCACAGATGCTGAACTGACCTACAACATCGGCTACAGCGACAGTTCCCATGCCCTCTTCATCCGTATCACTGCCAACTCTGGTGGTGGCTTCTTCAGCAACGAATGGATTGCCCTGGAGGCCATCACCAATGTCATTGAGGTACTGCCCCGCAAAGAGCCTTTCCCGGCGCTGGTGCTGAAACCCCTCTACCAATCCCGTGGAGCCAACAACCACGGCTTTCTGGCGGCTGCATTGCGTCAGGAGGGCATATTGGTGGCGGTGGATACCAAGCCCTACCTCAACCTCTTCGGCGGCATGAAGGCGTTCTCAGACGGTATTGGCAAGCTGATCCAGAACAACACCGCTCTGGAAGATGAGGTGGCCCTGCATGAAGCCGAAGTGGAGGCCAAGCGTGAGGCGCTGATTGCTCAGGTGAAAGCTGCTGCAGGTAAGGCACCCCGCAAGAAGTAACCCTCAACGCCCCCTGTTCATTTTCTGAGCAGACTCTCACTTCACATTACGCAAAACGTCCCTTTAGCGACATGCAAAGTTTCGCCTGTTGCACCCCCTCCCCCCACCTCCACCACCTTTCCGTCTCATCTGTCACTCCCGGTTGCTGCAGGCCTTGTGCCGTGTGGCCTCTGGGGTCTGTCGGCTGCGGATCGGGCAATGGCAGGGGGGTGGAGGGGGTGCACCTGCGGCAAACTCCGCGACCGCTCCAGGGGCCGTATCCATGGAGAAGACCTTATGAACCATCCCCATCAAGCCCGAGGAAGCCGTTACGTCGCTTACCTGCGGGCATCCACCCAGAAGCAGGGACAGTCCGGTCTGGGCCTGGAAGCGAAGAAAGCGGCCACTGAAGAGTACCTGACTGTCTTGAATTGATCAGTGAGCGCAGACCGGGAAGATACAACAGCAATTCCCCAGAAGCCGTCTACACTGGAAGGATCAGATTATAGCGATCTCTAAATATAACGAGTGAAGGTCAGGAGAAAGTTATGGACATGCCGCACATGCGCTCCCTCTACCAAATCGGCCGAATCAGCAACGTCATGGCCATCCCCAACAACAAGGACGGCAGCTGGCACGTCGACTGCTGCGACCTCTGGGGCCACGTTCTCCACCTCACCACCGCCTCCGGCGAAGTCTGCCGATTCCCCTCATTGGAGTCGGCATCAGAAGCGGCGCATGATATCGGGTTTCAAGTGGTGCAGGTGGTAGAGCACTGAGGGGCACGGCGACAGTCCGGCGCCCTACCTGCCGATGGCCATAGCCACCATAGCCTGTGTAACGGAAGTCTGATCTAACGGAGGCTCGCCACTGGCGGGCACGGGGTCGGGCCATGGTTCGGTGCCGATCTGCCTCCAGACCGGCACGGCTGGTTCGTTAGAGCAATCTGCTTCGAGTGGAAGCGACCGGGTGCTCATCAACAAAAATGCACACAGGGCCTCGGCTCGCAGGGGACAAACAGGCCTTAGCCTGTTTGGATTCACTCCAGCCGGGCAAGATCACCATCCCCTCTCATCCATCACTTCGCATACAACAGCTGCTCATACTCCATCGCAGACTGATCCCACAAAAACCTCGACGCCGCCGCATTGGCCTTCAACTCGCTCCAGGCCTGGGGATTGTCGGAATACAGCGCCACAGCTGTTGTCGTAGTCTCGATAAACGCCGCCGCCTTGCTCGCCATATCCCGACCGGTGAAGGTAAAGCCATTGTGGCCATCAATTACCGTATCCTTCAGCCCCCCGGTGGCGTGGGCAATACAGGGCATGGCACCGCGCATGGCCAGCATCTGGCTGATGCCACAGGGCTCGTAGATGCTGGGCATGACGAACAGGTCGGCGTAGTTGTAGAGCGCGTTGGCCAGTGCTTCCGAGTAGCCATTGAGGAACAGGAAGTTGTCGTGGCTGGCCATGCAGCGGGTAAACAGCCGGTCATATTCCGGGTCGCCGCTGCCCACCATGATGAAGATACCCTGCTGCAGGCGCGACAGCAGCTCTTCCAGTACGGTGTGCTGACCATAGGGTGCTATCAACATCCCCAGCTTCTGGTAGGTCATGCGGCCAATGGAGAGCAGTACCGGCAGGTGCGGTTTGCGCCGCTTGCGCCAGTGGCTGAGCTTGCGCAGGGCAAAGTAGTAGCTGGCGGAGTGATTGTGTGAGCTGCTGTTGGCGAGAGAGGCCCACTTGTCCAGGCACTCATCCATTAACTGGTAGAGTGCCTTGCTGTCCAGTTCCGGCAACGGATGGCTGTAATCGCAGCCATTGAGAATGCCGAACAGGCGATTTTCCGCTTTCGCCTGCAGCAGGTCCGCTTCCAGCCCCTCGCCACCAACCACCGCTTCCTCCCAATGGCTGGGCTGGAGAATCTCCTCGGCATAGGTGGGGGAGACAGTGTTCACCTTGTCTGCCAGCCGAATACCGGCGCGCATAAAGTTCACGCAGTCGTGGCTGAAATGATCGCCCACATCGCGGACGTCATAGGCCAACCCGGGAAACCAGCTCTGCAGCGAGGAGTCATCCCCCTGCAGTGGCCTGACCCCCTGAATGGAGAGGTTATGTATGGAATAGACGGTGCGCGCCGACTGCAGCGCACGATAGGCCGGTGCGTACTGGCGCAGGATTAACACATTGGCACTGTGCCAGTCGTGGCAGTGAATTACGTCGGCCGCCGGCAATACCTTTTGTACCAGTGCCTCACACACCGCGCTGCAAAACAGCGCGAACTTGTGAGCATCGGTGGCAAAGGGGCCGTAATGGTCAGAGACGTAGATAGCGCCTGCACCGCCCGCCGAAAACAACCAGTGCTCCAGCACATAGTGAGTGACATTGGGGTGGGAGTCCTTGGAGGCTGCCACACGAAACAGCTCAAGGGATTGCGAGCCACCGGAGAAAGGCGCATTGAACGTGGTAACCCGTGTTGCCCGGTCGTTGGCCGCGAGGATGCCGTAGCCGGGGCTGATCACCGACACGGTGTGCCCCCTGGCGGCCAGTGCCAATGGCAGGTCCCGGACCACATCACCCAGGCCGCCAACCTTGCCCCCCGCAAGGGCGTCGTTCTCCGCCGCCACCATTAAGATATGCATACTATTCCTTACAACTTCGGCGACTCTCTGCACAGCCTGATTTTACACAGCCTTGTTTTATACAGCCTTGGTCGAAATCGTCTTACTCAACAGTGGTTCACACAGAACCACTTTTCCGGATGGATACAAAAGACCGGTAAGCGCCAGCCGCTAAGGCCGGCCCCCGCCATTAGCCGAGACTGCCCACCTGCTGACCAAGCATCTCCCGGGTGACCAGGGTGACCCCTTTGGCAGTCACGCGAAAGCCACGGCTTACATCCTCCTCTTTGTTGAAGCCGATTTCCATACCTTCGGGGATGACACAACCACGATCAATGATCACCCGCTTCAGCTTGCAGTGGCGCTCAACGGTCACTTCCGGCAGCAGCACCGCCTCCTCGATCAGGGAGTAGGAGTGAATACGCACATTGGAAAACAGCAGGGATTTTCTCACTATTGACCCAGAGATGATGCAGCCACCTCCGACAATGGAGTCGTAGGCCGCCCCTCGCCGCTGATCATCGTCAAAGACAAATTTGGCCGGTGGCAGCTGCTCCTGGAAAGTCCAGATGGGCCATTTTGCATCATAGAGGTTCAGTGACGGGGTGGGATCCACCAGCTCCATATTGGCTTCAAAGAATGAATCCAGTGTGCCCACGTCACGCCAGTAAGGGGTTGTCCCCAGGGCCGGATCATTGAAGCGATAGGCGTATACCTTGTGCTCCTTGATGATGGACGGAATGATGTTCTTGCCAAAGTCGTGATCCGAACTCACATCCTCGGAGTCGTAGCGCAGCTGCTCAAACAGGAACTCGGTCTTGAAGACATAGTTACCCATGCTGGCCAGGCAATGGTCCGGCCTGTCCGGCAGCGGATCCGGCGCTGCCGGCTTCTCGCTAAAATCCAGGATCCGGTCTTCGGTATCGACTGTGATCACACCGAAAGCCCCTGCCGCGTCCTCTATGGGTACCTCCATACAGGAGACCGTCATATCCGCCCCGGTTTCCACATGGTGCGCGAGCATGTCACCGTAGTCCTGGCGATAGACATGGTCACCGGACAGCACCAGGACGTACTCCGGGATTTCGCCGCGGATAATGTCGATGTTCTGGTACACCGCGTCGGCCGTGCCCATATACCAGTTGTCGGAAAAGCGCTGCGAGGCGGGCAGGATCTCAATTCCCTCTCCCAGCTCCTTCTTGAAGTGACCCCAGCCACGCACCAGGTGCTTGATCAACGAGTGAGCCTTGTACTGGGTCACCACGCCCACCCGCCGCACACCGGAATTGATGCAATTGGAGAGGGGGAAATCAATAATGCGGAACTTGCCCCCGAAATAGAGCGCCGGCTTGGCGCGCCAGTCGGTTAGCTCGTGCAGGCGCGAGCCGCGGCCGCCCGCCAGAATAAGGGCGTAGGTGTTACGGGTTAAGTTACTGACATACCTGGGTCCTGGAGTAATCATTATCGCTTTAGTCTCCATATTTCATCGGCGTATTGGCCAATCGTGCGGTCACTGGAAAACATCCCGCTGCTGGCCGTGTTCAAAATACTTTTTCTGGTCCACAGTGCCTTTTGCTGATACACCTCCCCGACTGCCACTTGGGCGTCTGTGAAGCTCCTGAAATCTGCCGCGGTTACCCACTGATCGTGGGGATCGCGAATGGTATTGATGATCGGGTTAAAGATGCCCGGCTCGCACAGGTTAAAGTGGCCGGACTCCAGCAGGTGCATCACCGATTTCAGGTCCGAATCGCTCTCGATAATGCTGTCGGGGTCGTAGCTTTTCCGTACCTGCTCCACCTCATCGGCTTTCAGGCCAAACAGGAAAAAGTCCTCTTCCCCCACCGCGTCGCGAATCTCGATATTGGCACCGTCGAGAGTGCCAATGGTCAGGGCACCGTTCATCATGAACTTCATATTGCCGGTGCCGGAGGCCTCCTTGCCCGCCGTGGAGATCTGCTCCGACAGGTCCGTGCCGGCACAGATCATCTCCATGGCGGTAACCCGGTAGTTGGGCAGGAAGGCCACTTTCAGCAGCTTGTCCGCCAGCGGCTCGGCATTGACCACCTCCGCCACACTGTTGATCAGCTTGATGATCAACTTCGCCATAAAGTAGCCCGGTGCCGCCTTGCCGCCGATCAGCACGCAGCGGGGCACCATGCCCTCGGTATCGCCGCGCATGATGCGATCGTACAGGTGAATCACATGCAGGATATTGAGCAGCTGCCGCTTGTACTCGTGAATCCGCTTCACCTGCACATCGAACATCATGTCGGTGTCGAAGCTGACCCCGCAGGCACACTCCACCATCTCTGCCAACAGGGTTTTGTTGTGTTTCTTGACCGCCATCCATTTTTTCTGGAAAGCCTTGTCGTCAGCCAGGGGTTTCAGTTGCTGCAGCTGATCCAGGTCGGTAAGCCAGCCCTCGCCAATGGTTTTGTTGATCAGGCTGGCCAGTTGCGGGTTGCAGAACCCCAGCCAGCGTCGTGGCGTGACACCATTGGTCTTGTTGTTGAACTTCTCCGGCCACAGCTCATAAAAGGTTTTGAACAAACCACTTTTTAACAGCTCGGTATGCAGTGCCGCCACACCGTTGACCGAGTGACTGCCCACAATTGCCAGGTAGGCCATGCGTACCTGTGGCTCACCTCCCTCCTCGATGATGGAGAGCTCCCTGAGCTTGCCCTCGTCGTGTGGCCAATGGGATGACACCTGGCGCAGGAAGCGCGCGTTGATCTCGTAAATAATTTCCAGCAGGCGTGGCAGCATGTCCCGGAACAGACGCACCGGCCAGCGCTCCAATGCTTCCGGCAACAGCGTGTGGTTGGTGTAGGCCATGGTGGAGCGGGTGATCTCCCAGGCCTCATCCCAGCCCATGCCGTAGTCGTCCATCAACAGGCGCATCAGCTCCGCCACCGCAATGGCCGGGTGGGTGTCGTTCAGCTGGAAGCAGTTCTTGTCCGCAAAACCCTCAAAGGTGTCTCCGTTGCGCTGCCTCCAGCGAATAATCACATCCTGCAGGCTGGCAGAGGAGAGAAAATACTGCTGCCGCAGCCGCAGAACCTTGCCGTTCTCGCTGACATCATTGGGGTACAGCACCATGGAGATCTGTTCGGCCTCGTTCTTGGCCGCCACAGCTTCGGTATAGCTGCCCTGGTTGAATTGATCCAGTTTGAATTCGTCGGTGGCCGAGGCTTTCCACAAGCGCAAGGTATTTACGGTGTTGTTGCGGTAGCCGGGTATGGGCATGTCGTAGGGCACTGCCAAGACGTCGTCGGTATCCACCCACTGCACCCGCAGGTTGCCATCCGCGTCCGCGTGCGTCTCCGTGTGGCCGTGGAATTTGATGCGACGAATATTCTCCGGCGCCTCGAACTCCCACGGGTTGCCCTCCTTCAGCCATTGATCCGGCAGTTCGATCTGGTAACCATCCTTGATCTTCTGGTGGAACATGCCGTAGTCATAGCGAATACCATAACCGGTAACCGGTAACTCCAGGGTGGCGCAACTGTCGAGAAAGCAGGCCGCCAGACGCCCCAGACCACCATTGCCCAAGCCCGCGTCCCGCTCTTCCTGCGCCAGCTCTTCCAGGGTCACGCCATAGTCTTTCAGTGCCTTGCGCAGGGCTTCATCCATATCGAGGTTGAGCACCGCATTGGTGAGCGTTCTGCCCATCAGGAATTCGAGGGAGAGGTAGGCAACCCGCTTTGGCTTTTCGGTGGCGTACTTGTCGCGGGTGGCACGCCAGCGCTCAACCAGGCGATCCCGTATGGTGAGGGCGGCAGCGTTGTAGAGGTAGAGGTGACTGCCCTCCACGGGATCCTTGCCCAGGGTGAGGTTCAGGTGGCGGTCGAGATCTGTGGCAAAGGACTTCGCATCCAGGCCCAGCCACTCTTTACCGGCGCTCTTGCCGGACGATTTTTCAGGCGATTTACCAGACTTGCCCATTGAACTAGTACCTCTCAGGATTCAGATGATTCTGTGGCCGCGTCCATGCGCGCCCGCAGCAGTACGGAAGAACAGGAAAACAACCGCAACCGGCTTTCCACGGTGCAGTTATCGGGATCCGGTATACCAGTGACAAGACCGGTATCGAACAACACTTCCCAGCTGGCGACGCCGGGCAGTTCAGGTAACTGAAAAGTAATGGCGTCGCGGCCGGCGTGAAAGATCATCAGCACCCGTTCCTGCTGATCGGTGCCGGGAATCTTGCAGGTCGACAGGCTGCCAACGGTCTTTGAGTGGTGTTCACCCCAGTGGCTCGCCTGCATCAGCTGACCGGTGGGCCCATACCACTCCATACTGGGATCGTTAGGGTCACTGGGCTCGTGGATATAGTCGTCCAGCGCAAAAATGTGCAGCTGCTGACGCAGTGCCAACAGGTGGCGGGTAAAGATTTTCTGCTGGTCCGCGGTATCGGAGATATCCTCCCAGGGGAACCAGTTGAGCTCATTGTCCTGACAGTAGGCGTTGTTGTTGCCAGCCTGGCTGCGACCTATTTCGTCGCCGGACAACAGCATGGGAATGCCCTGGGAGAGGATACTGGTGGCCAGGATATTGCGCTGTTGGCGACGGCGCCAGATGTTCACGCCGGTGTCTTCTGTGGGTCCTTCAACCCCGAAGTTATCGCTGTAGTTCTCGTGATGCCCATCGCGATTGTCTTCGCCATTGGCCAGATTATGGCGCTCCTTATAGCTGACCAGGTCCGCCAGGGTGTAACCATCGTGACTGGTGACGAAGTTGATACTGGACGAAGGCCTGCGGCCGGAGTGTTCGAAGATGTCGCTGGAACCGTGTATGCGACGGGCGAACTCTGGCAGCACACCCGGGTCGCCACGCCAGAAGCGGCGCACAGTATCGCGGAAGCGATCATTCCATTCGCTCCAGCCCGCCGGGAACCGTCCCAGCTGGTAACCACCCGGACCGATATCCCAGGGCTCGGCGATAAATTTGATGCCCGCCAGCACCGGATCCTGCAGCAGGGCATCGAAAAAGCCGCTGCCTTGGTCGAAGCCGTGTGCCTCGCGGCCCAGTACCGGCGCCAGGTCAAAGCGAAAGCCGTCCACACCCATTACCGTCACCCAGTAACGCAGGCAGTCCATCACCAGCTGCACCACCCGCGGGTGTGACAGATTGACGGTATTACCGCAGCCGGTGTCGTTGATATAGAAGCGTTTATCTTCCGCCTGCAGGCGATAGTAAGAGAGATTGTCGATGCCGCGGAACGACAGTGTCGGTCCCAGTCGACTGCCTTCGGCGGTGTGGTTAAACACCACATCCAGGATCACCTCCATACCGGCATCGTGGATGCGTTCAATGGCGTGACGACACTCGAGGATATCGTTACCACTGAGGTAGGACTGGTGCGGGGTAAAAAATGACAGGGTGTTATAACCCCAATAGTTGCTCAGGCCCTTGTTTACCAGAAACGATTCACTGATAAAGCTCTGCACAGGCAGCAACTCGATGCTGGTGACCCCCAGGCTCTTTAAATAGGCCAGCGACTCCGGGTGTGAGAGACCGGCAAAGGTACCACGCTCCTGCTGCGGTATCGCCGGGTGCAGCATGGTGAAGCCTTTCAGATGCGTCTCATAGATAACCGACTTCGACTTGGCAATACGGTTGGCCGGGCTGACCTGCAGCGCCTGCGGATCCACCACCACCTTGCACTTGGGCACGAAGTGCTGGTTATCGCGACTGTCCAGCAACGTATCCTTGTCCGCATCGCTGCTCTCAAAACCGAAATGGGTGTCGGACCAGACAAACTCCCCCACCAGGGCTTTGGCGTAGGGATCCAGCAACAGCTTGTGGGGGTTAAATCGATGCCCCAGGTGAGGCTGGTAAGGGCCGTGTACCCGGTAGCCATAGACGGTGCCGGGCGCTGCCTTGGGCAGGTAACCGTTCCAGACGTGGTTGGAGACATCCGGCAGGTCGTAACGTTTTATTTCATGGGCGCCGTCGTCGCTGTACAGACACAGTTCCACCCGAACCGCGTGTTCGGAAAACAGCGCGAAGTTGACGCCGTCACCATCCCAGGTGGCGCCCAGGGGGTACGGCAACCCAACGCGCATGGCTTCGGCCGTCATAATGTTTCCGGCCCCCTGCTCTGCTTGCTGCCGGGCAAGGACTCAGCAAAAGGTTCCGCATCAACGACAGTCGCCTTTTCCTGATTCCCCGGTGCTTTCTGATTCCCTGAAGCTTCCTGCTCCCACTGCAACACCAGAGTGGCCAGTGGTGGCAAGGTCAGCTGCAATGACCATGGGCGATTGTGACTGTCACAGGCCTCTGCACTGAGGCGACCGAGATTGCCCTGGCCGGTGCCGCCGTAGAATTCACTGTTGCTGTTGATGCACTCCAGGTAATCTCCCGGCTCCGGCACGCCGACGCGGAAGTTCTCGTACACCGTCGGGGTAAAGTTGCAGGCGATGATGGCCATGGCACCGCTGTCCGGGTCACGGCGGGCGAACACAAACACCGCACCTGACGGGTGAGCAGCTTCCAGCCATTCAAAACCACGGTAATCCGCATCGTGGGTGTACAACGCCGGCAGCGCGTCATACACCCGGTTCAGGTCCCGCACCAGACTCTGGATACCGGTATGGCGACCGTCGGACAGCAGGTGCCAGTCGAGGCTCTGGTCGTGGTTCCATTCGATGCGCTGGGCGAACTCACAGCCCATAAACAACAGCTTCTTGCCGGGATGGGACCACATAAAGGTGAGGAAGGCCCGCAGGTTGGCAAACTTCTGCCAGTCATCGCCGGGCATCTTTTCCAGCAGGGAGCACTTGCCGTGTACCACCTCATCGTGACTGATGGGCAGCACAAAATTTTCATTGAAGGCGTAGAACAGGCCGAAGGTGATTTCGTTGGCGTGATACTGCTTGTGAATTGAATCGCGGGCCATGTAGCGCAGGGTGTCGTTCATCCAGCCCAGGTTCCACTTGTAGCCAAAACCCAACCCGCCGCTGGAGGTCATGTGAGTCACACCCGGCCAGGCGGTGGACTCTTCGGCGATCATCATAATGTCGGGATAGTGGTGGTAGGCCCGCTCATTCACCAACCGTAGCAATTTAATGGCGCCGAGATTTTCACGGCCACCGTATTCGTTGGCCAGCCACTCACCGGCTTTGCGACTGTAATCCAGGTACAACATGGACGCCACGGCATCAAAGCGCAGGCCATCAAAGTGGAATTCACTCAACCAGTAGAGGGCGTTACTCAACAGGTAGCTCACCACCTCCGGCCGGTCGTAATCGAAGATCAGGGTATTCCAGTCCGGGTGGAAGCCGCGGCGCGGGTCTGCGTGCTCGTAGAGCGAGGTACCGTCGAACACCCCGAGCCCGTGCTCATCGGTGGGGAAATGACCCGGCACCCAATCCAGCAGTACGCCGATACTGTTCCGGTGTGCAGTGTCGATCAGGTGGCGCAGGCCATCCGGGTCGCCAAAGCGTGAGCTGGGGGCGAACATACCGATGGGCTGATAGCCCCAGGAACCATCGAACGGGTGCTCACTGACCGGCATCAGCTGGATATGACTGAAGCCCATGTCGACCACGTACTGCACCAACTGCTCAGCGAAGTCCTGATAGGTGAGAAACTCCTGGCCATTACCGGTACGCCGCCACGAACCCAGGTGCACTTCATAGATGGAGATGGGTGCGTCGCGGCGCTGCCTGTCACCACGCTCCTGCATCCACTGTTGGTCCTGCCATGAGTAGGCGCCCTTCCCACTCACCACCGATGCGGTGCTGGGTCGCAGCTGCATCCGCCGTGCAAACGGATCCGCTCGCAGGGGCAACTGCGATCCACCGGCAGCGGTAATGGCAAACTTGTAGTGACAGCCGCTCAGGTCGGTGGGAATAAACAGCTCCCAGATACCGCACTCGTGATTCTTGCGCAGTACATGCACGCGGTCATCCCAGTGATTGAAGTCACCGACAATGGCTACCCGGCTGGCGTTCGGTGCCCACACCGCAAACAACACGCCGTCGATACCGTCCACGCGACGATGATTAGCTCCCAGAAACTCCCAGGCGCGCTCCTGTGTGCCCTGGTTGAACAGGTAGCAATCCATCTCCCCGAGCTGTACGCCAAAGCCATAGGTGTCGACCACCGTCACAGTGGCCAGCGGGTAGTGAACCCTGAGGCGATAGGGGAAAAAACCGCGGCTGGCCACAAACGCCTCAAACAGGCCGTCATCGTGCAAGCGTGCAGCGCTGGCCAGCGGTTCATCGTCTGCGGCACCGACAATGTCCACCTGCACCGCGCCCGGCAGGAAGGCGCGGATCACCTTGACCTCCGGACTGCCGGTGGCGTGTATGCCGAACAGTGAAAAGTAGTCGCAGCAGGTACCACCGACAATAGCGTCGATGGTGTGCTGTGCCAGGGTTTCACGGGCGCTGATGTCGGAAAGGTTCACCATCGTTACTGCCTTGTTCACAGGTTCGCCAGCTGACGCCCCATCCCCGCCAAATGAGTGTGCAGGCACGACATGCTCTTGCAGGTCGCCGGGGGCATCAAAACAGAGGCCAGGACTCATGCTTGCCCGCGACCTTCGACCAGGCCGGCGAGCAAGCGCCGGGGCTGCTCACCTGCCAACAGTTCGTCCACGGCCAGCGGCAGCTTCCTGCGCCAGTTGGGGTATTCATCACAGGTACCGGGAATATTCACCGGCAACTCGGTGAAACACAAATCCTCAATTTGTACCGACACCAGCTGCGACGCCATGCGACCGCTGGTGTGAAAAATGGCCCGGCACAATTCGTCGTCGAACGGGCGGTGAATATTAAAGTCCTGCCATCCCTGGGGCAGGAGCCCGGCATTGTTGACCCAGTGCAGCACCTGTATCAGGTCCGACTCACGGTCGTGAATAGTGGCCGCCAGTATGCCGTCGTCATCCAGCAGGCCGATCTCCCGACGCAGGGCTATGTCGGTTTTATTCCACCAGGCAGTGAGGGTTGGCACATCGTGATTGGCCACCATCGCCAGGCACCGGGGCGCGAAATGTTCCGGGCGCTTGAAGACCACACCGTCGTACTTCTCAAAATAGAACAAGGCGTTCGACAGGATGGTCGAATGGGCCATGCGCTCGCGAATTTCCGGCGGCACCACGCCCAGGTCCTCGCCGATCACAACACACTGCTGGCGCAGGCTTTCCAGTCGCAGGATGGCAAACAGCTCCGCCACCGGATAATAAATATAGGCGCCGGTGCTGCTATCGCCAGGACCGGGACACCACCACAGTCGCATCAGCGCCATGATGTGGTCAATACGCAAGGCCCCGCAGTGGGCCATATTGTTCTGCAGCAGGGTAATAAAGTGGGCGTAGCCGCTGTCCACCAGCTCGGTGGGTTTCATGGGCGGCAGGCCCCAGTTCTGTCCCTGCGGCGCCAGCGGATCCGGCGGCGCGCCGATACTGGCCCGGGTGCAGAACAGGTCCGGGTTCAGTTGCACCTCGGCACTGTTGCTGCTGCTGGCCACCGCCAGGTCGCGGATCAGGCCCACCGCCATGCCATGCCCCAGGGCCAGCTGCTGGCAGACTTCCAGCTGGATCTCCGCCAGCCACTGCAGGTAAAAATGAAACAGGGGATCGCGGGCATTGTCGAAAGAGAAGCGGTTCTTGCTCGCCTGATCCCGGGCAAACACCTGGCCGGATTCCCCCTTGGCAGCGATGTAGGCGTGAAACGCCTCGGCGCGCGGCGAGCCCGCCTTAAGGTGCTCTTTCTTAAAGTGGCGGTACATGCGGTTGAAGATATTGAACTTCAGTTTGGTCACCGCGGTGTAATCCACCTGCGGCAGTTGCCGCAGCTCGCTCAGCTCCTGCTGTATCGACTCTTTGGCAACGTACTCCTGCAGGGTCGGGTTATCGGAGTAATCCTCCACCTGCCGGGGGTCTATGTACAGCGGGTTGAGGAAGCGTCGGTCCATGGGGCTGTAGGGGCTGCAATTTTCCGGGTGATCGGAATCCAGCAAATGCAGCGGGTTGAGGACCAGGAAGTGCAGGCCAAGTTCTGCCGCCCGCAGCACCGTATCCTGCAGATCCGAAAAATCACCCATACCCCAGTTGTGCCCGGACTGCAGGCTGTACACCTGCACCGACAGCCCCGCCAGCTTGTGGTTGTGTGCCAGCCAGTCGGGGGTGTAAGCGGTAGCCGGTGCCACAATCAGGGTGGTTTGGATACGCTGTTTGATGGAGGAGAGTGTCAGCTGGTGATAGCCCGGCGGCAGTGGCGGCAGTGGCAACATGCGGGTACTGATGGTGTGCGTGGCCAGGGTGTGCGTGTCGCGTTCAGCCAGTTCGAGCGGTGCTACCGCCCCCTCGTACCGGCTACCGTCGTCAGCAACGATACTCCAGCGAACCTGGATGGGCAGGTCCACCACGTCCAGGTGCACGGGAATCTGTTCGGCGAGTCCGGCGTTTACCACCAGCGCCTTTGGCAACCAGCTGTCAAAGCGCTGGCTGTTGATCTGCAACAGGGACGCCTCGGCCGCCGCCCTGGTGCTGACATCCACCTCCAGCAGCTCCAGCACCCTGAGCCGGTTCTCCCAGGGAATGGCAACGGTTTCACCCGCGTAATTGATAAAATCTGTAGCAACACCGTAGGCGCCGAGCAACTGCTCCAGACAGCCGTGTTCAGGTTCCGTATCCAAGAAAGCTCCCAAATAGCAACAACACTTACGAATAACTATTCTTAATAGAAATTGCGCTTGATAGAACTGTACTGCTACTGCCACACCAGGCATGACTGGCGTTGTAACCTGCCACCGGATTCGCCCGGCGCTACTGCGAAACGGAAACCTTCCCGGCCCCAAATCCCTGGCCGCTATCCCGCTACTCTCGCCTAGCATAAATCGTTCCTGTGACAACCGGTTGTCAGCAAGATTACGCGGCACAAAGATCCTGCCTGCCCGGCAAAGGGAATCGGCCACTGGATTCGGGAGAGTAATTGGCCGCCACCCGGGGACGTGCTGCCCCATCGCGGAACTGGCACGGCGTCTTTTTAAAAGGAGAATAGTCGAGACCGGGTTGGACAGCCGCGGCAAATTGATTCAAAACAGACCAGGAGAAAATCCGGGCGCCCCAAAACAGAGCGCCACCGATCTATGGTTGCTGCCCGTAAAGGAACGTCCGAAAACAGCCGGGACAGCCAGTGACTGCAATGATCAGCCAGTGGCAGGACTCAGGAGATCACTCCTTCCAAAACATCCGCCAACCCGCTCACCAGGCGCCGCTGCCAGGCGGGGGTAGGCGCAGACAGTACCCGATCCTCCAGCGCATACAGCTGGTTCACGGTTTTGTAGGTGAGCCAGCGCAGCGGTTCAGGCTCCCAGCGCTTTAAGGCGGAAAGGGGCTTGTCACGCAACACCCAGGGCTGGCGTACCAGCTCCGACTCCTGCTCCGTAATCAGGTGCGCCAGGGTGCGTCCTGCCAGGTTACTGGCACCCACCCCTTCACCGGCGTAGCCACCAGCAACGGCGATGCGGGGACCGTAGTCGCACAGCATGTGCGGATGGAAACGGCGTGACAGCGCCAGGTTGCCACCCCAGTTGTGGGTGATCCTGACGCCCTCCAGCTGGGGAAAACATTGCTGCATCAGGTGCCGGCGCAGCTCCATCTCGCCGGCACTCAGGGGCGCATCGGCACGCAAGCCACCGCCAAACCGATAGCCACCACGGGCGCCGAAGATCATACGATTGTCCGCACTGCGCTGGCCGTAACTGATGAGGCGCGATGCCTCGCAGAAGGCTTCGCCGTTGGCCAGACCGATGGACTGCCACACAGATTCCGGCAGCGGCTCGGTGGCCACAATCATGCTCTGCACCGCCAGCTGGTAGTGCTGCATGGGCTTGAGCTGGCTGCCATAGGCTTCCACCGCCGGCACCACCCAGCGGGCCTTGATGGTCGCTGATGGCGTGGCAACCTCACCACTCTGCCAGCGCACCACCGGGCTGCTCTCAAAAATCTCTACCCCGGATTGCTCCAGCACCGCCGCCAGCCCCAGCGCCAGTTTGGCGGGCTGCACCGTGGCGCAATGGGGAGTGAACAGCGCACCGTAGCTGTTGGCCATCTGCAAGCGCTGCTGCAGGCCTGATTGATCAAGCCACTGCAGGTCACTGGTACTGTAACCGTAGTCCCGGCATTCGCTCAGGTGTGCCTGCAGGCGCTGCTGCTGTTCCGGGTAGCGAGCCGCGCAATAAAGCACACCGCCTTTTTTGAAATCACAGTGAATGCCCTCGCGTTCTGTCACCCGTGCCACTTCGTCGGGGATTCCCTGTAATAGCCGGTGCCCGGACTGGCGCTCCGCCCCGGGCAGGGCTTGCAGCAGCTTGTCGCCGCCGGCGATCTCTCCCAGCAGCCAGCCGCCATTGCGGCCACTGGCCCCATAGCCCACCTGTCTGGCTTCGAGAATGGTGATGCGCAGCTGTGGCTGCGCCTGCTTCAGGTAGTAGGCAGTCCAGAGGCCGGTGAAGCCCGCACCCACGATAACAACATCCGTGTCTGTGTTCTGCTGCAAGGCCGGGCGTGCCGGCTGTGGAGCGACCTGCTCCATCCACAGACTGATCATATTGAATTCCGAAATTGCCCAAATGAGAGTTGCGGGGCGCGCCCGGGATTGAAGGTCTCCACAGGCACACAACTGAATGTGTAATTATTCCATAAAGTGGTACTTTGTCAGCCAGAGTCGTGGATATTTCCGCTACAATCTGCGACCAGAATTGACTCAGGGATTGATGGGTTCAATTTTTGTTGCGTACTGACCAAATACAAAAAGGGATGAAACAATGAAGAGAGTACTTGCTGGCCTGTTACTGGCTGTGCCTTGCCTTGTCCAAGCCGCCGACAGTCACCACACCGGCAATAGCGGACGCTGGTTTGTTGGTGCTGGCTTTGGCTCTGTGGGTTTTGATGACGATGGTTTTTCGGATGACCTGGAAGATGAGCTGCGCTTCATTACCGGCGACCGCTATGACGTCGACACCGAGACTGATGACACTGCTCTGCTGCTGAAGGCCGGCTATCGCTTCAACCGCATTGTCGGTGTCGAGGTGAGCTACATTGATTACGGCGATGTGGTTTATGAGATTAATGGTGATGAGGCCTTCACCTTTGGGATTGCCGCCATCTCGCTGGCGGCCAACGTTGGCTACACCTTCAATAGCGGCTGGCGCCCCTTCGCCATTGTTGGCCTCTCCAGTGTTGACGTGGATGCCGATGATTCCGACCGTTATCTCGGTTTCCATTATGGCTTCGGCGGTGAATTTACCCCGCAGAACATGTCAGCGCTGACCTTCCGCATTGCCTACGAAGGTGACATCTTCGTCGATGACTCTCTGGAAGATGAGTCAGGCTTTGACCTGTACGCCATGGACATCGGTACACTGAATATCGGAGCCACGTTTAATTTTTAAAATTGCATCCGGGCCTCGTTCCGCGAGGCCCGGCCCTCAGTAGCAGGTGTCATTCCAGCACTTCTCCGCCGTTATTCTCTACCCTCCCCGGCAAGGCAGATACTCCCGACTGCACGCCTGACAGCTGCTACCTGTTTTCAAGCGCTCCATGAGCTACATCAAAACAACAACTCCTGAGTGGCCGTAGACTTTTCGACGAACGCTGTATGCCCGTAAACCACAACAGGAGAACGCAGAGTGAGTCAGCCCGATGAGGGAGCGCTGGACTTCTTCCGCGCCATGCATGAACAGTTCAGTCAGGTACTCACTGCGCAGCGCGGCAACGACACCATGCTCTCCGCCCTGCTGACCCTTCTCTTCACCAGTTACGAAGGTTCTGTAGAGCTGCAGTCAGAAGGGCTGCCGGAGCCGGACTGCACAAAAGGTTGCGCCACCTGTTGCAGTATCCGCGTGGTGGCTACCGCACCGGAGGTGTTCCTGGTGGCTCGCTACCTGCAGGCTACCGAAGTGCAGCTGCGCGACCGGGGGCTGGATATCCGCCAGCGGCTGGCGGACGCGGATGAAATGACCCGTAACTGCAGTGAGGAGGAGCGCGTGGCCCTGCGGCAGCGTTGCCCCTACATCCACAAGGGCGCCTGTGTGATTTACCCGGTGCGACCGCTCGCCTGCCGCAGCCATATCTCCTACAGCCAGAAAGCCTGTGTCGATGCCGCTGCCGGTCGCGTCGACGAGGTGCCGTTTTCAGACGTGCACATGAGTGTGCGCAGCCTGGTGCAGAACGCCATGCAGTCCGCCTTGCGTTCCTCCAACTTCCCCTGGGCCACCTACGAACTGAACCACGCCCTCAGTATCGCCCTGGCACATGAGGATGCCGAGGGAGCCTGGCTGGCCTCGGAAGATGTGCTGGCAGCGGCGCAGGTAGCGGATGTCAGCAGCGAGAATATGGCCGTGACTTACGACCGGATTCTCAGCCACAGCGAGTAATGTTACGTCAGCGCCGACCGCTTACCTTTGATTGGCAAGCCGCACAAAGAAGTCTGTGTATTGCGGGTAACCATCCGGGAATATCACGTTGATCTCCAGCGGGTCCGCGCTATCGGTAATGCCCTGCAGGGCACCGATGGGCACAGGGGAGCCGGAGTCTATTGGGCGGGGATTGACGCCCGGACGGTCCAACTCGCCACCACTGCTGTCAACAAACACCACCGCGGTGTCGCTGTCGAGCACCCCACCCAGGCGCTGCACCAGGGTTAAAAACCCCCGGTCACTGCCACCACGGGTGTAGTTACCCGGCTCAGCAGCAACCGAGGTTACGGTATCGCCCACCCCGACCAGGGTTGGCATCAACTGCGGATCAAACTGCGCTTTTGCCAGCGCGACCATGGAGTCGATATCGATCGGTGCCCTGCGGGCACTGAAATCCTCGCCCAGCGGAAACTCACCAGTGCCGGCAAAATAGTAGTGGTTGAGCAGCACCAGTACGCCCGCCTCCTTGATGGCACCCCGCAACATAAACTGGAAGTCGGTGGTCCCCATATCTGTGGCACTCGCCAGCTTCAGGCGCTCCACACCACCGCTGCTGCCAAGGTTGGGCGCCAGGTGAATAAAGAACGACTCCCCCAACTGTTGTTGCTCTGCCTGTTGCATCAGCTCTGACAGCAAGCCCAGCGCCATTTGCTGGGCGCCCTGGCTCAACATCAGGTCGCCGCGAAAATGGTTCAGCAAGGCGCCGATATTCAGGGTCGGGGAGACCAGGTTATCCAGTACGATAACCTGCAGGAGTTGCTCAACCGCCTCTGCTGAGAGATTGAAGGGCGGGGCAACCAGGCGCGGCCCCAGGCGCGCAAGCAACCAGGCGGGCACCGAGGCCAGGAATGCCAGCTCCCGCTCACTGACGCCCGGGTGTGAAACGCGGCCGCAGCTGTCCTGCAACTGCACGCCCCCTGCCGCCAGCCCGGGCAGATACCAGCCAGACCCACTGGCAGCCGCAGACCCGCTCGCGGCTACCGCGGTATCGACAATACCATTCACTCCCCTGGAGCCGATGTGCTCGCCATTGGTGAGGACAAAGAAGCGGCCCTGCATGCGCCTGACGGCCTCGATGTAGGCCATATCCATAACGCGTTCACGGGGATCACGCACCAGCCCCATGCAGACGCCATCCAGGTCCTGTATGACCAGCAACCGGCGGCGATTGGCAAGGGCGGAGAGAAATTGTTGATGCTCAAGAGAACGGTGGAAACGGCGTAAAACAGACATAAAACAGCAGGGGAGTCACAACTCAACACCACCCCATGCTAATCCGCTGGCCGGGACAACACAAACACGACCCACCCGCTTGAACTCTGCAACTGCCAACAAAGCGTCAGCAGGCGCACGACTCAGAGCAGAGCCCCAAACCCGGGCTGGGACTCGAGATCGTCTTCAAAAGTGATCTCGGCTTCCATGCGGCGCCAGATAGACGTTGGCAGGTTGGGACTCTCTTCCCGCACCCGGTCCCACTCCAGCTCGATATCCGCCAACTCCCGCTTCAACGCCTCATCGGTGGCTGGCGGCAGTACCGCCAGCAACTCAATGCGATGTTTCAGGTGGGAGTATTTGGCACCGGCGTTTTTATGGCTGCTGGCCTGCTCGGAATAACGCAGGAAGGTCTGCAGCCCCACCAGCACCGCAGCAGTGACACTGAAAAAACCGACAATAATTTTTGGATAGATCAGCGCCTGCTGATCGGAGAACTCCTGCAGCGAGGAGAACACCGCCGTGCCCACCAGGGTGGTGAGCACCACCGCGGGAATGCCGAGCCACAGATGACGCCGCTCGCAGGCACGGCCCGCTTCGTAGTGACCGATCTGCACCCGGTGTACCCGGAAGCGCCAATGCCTTAACAAGTCTGATTTGGTCATAATCTCTCTGGTAACAGTCCTTTTGTTAACAGTCCCTGATGTCGTTTTATTGTTGTAATGGGTAACCCGTGTGCGATTGCTCAGATAAGCCAGGGCAGAATCATAAACCGATTATGGGCTGACGCAATGACAGGGGGCAGTACCAAACGTCACACCGGCGCTACAGCAAAACTACGTCGCAGGCGCCGGGAAACCGTGTCCACCACCATATTCAGCAACGCTCCCACCACGATCAGCAACATGGCACGGTCGTAGCGAATCTCTTCAAACGCCGAGTCGATAAAGAAGCCCAGTGTCGCCACCCCCAGCAATCCCATAATGGCACTCTCCCGCAGGATCACCTCCCAGCGATAGAACAGCAGCGCCAGCAGGGCCGGAAAGCGCCGCGGCGTCTCCACGTAGGCGTAGCGCTTCAGGCCGGTGGGATCATCCGGTCGCCGCGTACGGCTGGCTTCTTCGGCATCGCTGGCGTTGGCCACCAGGAAGGCGATGAGGCCACCGTTGTGCAGCGCCAGCGCCAATACCACCGGCAGGCCGGAGGGACCAAACAGCAGCAGGAAAATATAGGCCAGCACCATCTCCGGCGCCGAGCGCAGGGCCAGCAACAGGAAGCGTCCGGGCCAGCGCATCCAGGGCCCTGCCAGTGACCTGGATGCCAGCGGATAGGTGAGCAGAATGACCACTCCGGTCAGCACCACCGCCACCTGGGTCAGCAACAGGGTCTGCAGCAGCCCAGGCCACACCTGCCGCTGCCACATCTCCGCGCCCCACTCCGCCAGCGCCGGCCAATCCCCCTGCAGCAGCGGTGTGGGCCAGATATCCTCACTGATAAAGCGCCACAGTGAACCGCCACTGCTGAAACCCACCGTCTCCGGCAGCGCCCAGATGGCCGCCAGCAGGTAGAGGGGCAACAGGCGCGGACGCAACCAGTAACGGATGGAGGCAATCAGTAACAGGAACGCCCACAGCAGGGCGCCGGCTTCACTGTAGTACCCCTGCTTGAAGGCGCTCTCCAGGTGAAATCCCAGGGTGGGCAGGCCGATAAAGCCGAGGATGGCACTGGAACGCAGGGCGCACTCAAAGCGATAGCGGGTGTAACTGAGCAGCGCCGGCAGCGACTGGGGAATGAGAGTGTAGACGTAACGCGCCAACGCCGGGGCCGCCTGCGGCAGGGTTTGTGCCGGAGTATTGGACTGCTGCTCGAAGATCTCGGCGAACACCTTGGCGAACATGCCGGTAAACGGCACCAGGATGGCGAGCAGACCTGTGAGGGCGCTGATGCCATAGAGCTGCATAAAGATCAGCCCCCAGAACAGCTCGTGCACCGAGCGTACCGCCGCGCAAAACAGGCGTACCACCCGCCAGCGAAACACCATGGCCAGCAGTAACCCCAGCGGCGCCGCGATGGCCACCGCCAACAGGGCAAAGGCGATGGTGTGCACTATGGCCTGCAGCAGCGACAGCGGTTGTTGCCACCCCGGCAGCAGCAGGCCCATGCCGATCCGCGACAACTCACTCCAGGGGTCGACGCTGTAGATCCGGAAGTCGGCAAAGGGCAGCGCCAGCAGCGCGGCGATGATCATCAGCAGGCAGACACTGTTGAGGCTGCGCACACTGGATTGCTGCAGGGACTGGCGCAGGGCGACCATCATGAGGTGCGGATCACCCAGCTATCGTCATCGGTGGTACCAGCGACCGGGTGCCCATCAGGGGAACTGGCCTGCAGGTACCAGGCATCCAGCTGCTCGCTGCTCAGTGCCGCCGCCGGGCTATCGCAACAGATGCGACCGTCACGCAGCACCACGACACGATCAAAGTTCTCCAATGCCAGGCGCCGGTTGTGCAGGCTCACCACCGCGGTTTCGTGCTGCGCCAGCACGTGGCTTAACAGCAGCTGCGCCTGCAGCGGATCCAGCGACGACACCGGCTCGTCACCCAGGTAGATGGGTTGCTGCCGGTAAAGCGCGCGTCCAATGGCCACCCGCTGGCGCTGGCCGCCGGAGAGGCGATCCACCGAGTGCCACAGTTTTTCCTCCAGGCCCAACTGGTGAGCCATGGCGGTAATGTCCCGTCGCGCTGCCGGCAGCGGCCGCACCAGGTTCCACAGCGAGGCCAGGGTACCAACCCGGTCGAGGCCGCCCATAAAAATGTTGTGATAGACCGACAGCAACTCCACCAGGGCGCCGCCCTGGGGTTGCAGGGCGCACTCGCCCGGGCGCTGCTCATACAGCAGGTTCAGCAGCGTGGACTTGCCCGCCCCCGACGGCCCCAGCAATGCCAGCTTCTCGCCACGGCGCACACACAGGTCAATCCCGTGCAGCACCGGCTGCTCACCGTAACTGTGGCTGACACCGGTGAGCCGGAACAGGAGCGCGTCCTCAGTCATGCATCAGTCCAGCAGGTCGATGGCCTTGGCCGTCTCTTCGATGGGGTCGTAGTCGTCGTTGCTGGCGGGCACAAAGCTCTGCCGCGGGAAACTGGCCAGCAGCTCGGGATCCTTCATGTCCAGCAGCGCTGCACGCACCTTGTCCTGGAAGCCGGCACCGAAACGCTTGTCCACATCACCGCGAATGCTCCACTGGTAATCAGGGTAGGTAGGGGTGGTCCAGATCACCTGCACCTTGTCGGTGTCGATCTTGCCGGCGGCCAGTTCGCTCTCCCACACGGCGTAGTTCACCGCCCCCACCTGGTAGGCGCCCGCCTGCACCTGGGCAATGGTGCGGCTGTGATCACCGGAGAAGCCGACCCGGGAGAAGAGTTTCTCCGGCGCCATACCGAACTGCTCCCGCAGGTAGAACTCCGGCATCAGGCGACCGGAGGTGGAACCCTTGCTGCCGAAGGTAAAGGTCTTGCCCTTGAGGGCCTCGGGCAGCGTCTCACCTGGCTGCAGGCCGGCGCTCTTGTGGGCGATAAAGAAACTCTTGAAGAACTGATCCTCATAACCCTGTGCCAGGGCAACCGAGCCCGGCACCAGACGCCGCGCCTGCACACCGGAGAGACCGCCAAACCAGGCCAGCTGCACCTGGTTGTTGCGGAAAGCGGTAATGGCCGCAGCGTAGGATTTCACCGGGATATAGCGCACCTCCACCCCCAGTTCCTTGCTGAGGTAGTCCGCCACCTTGCCGAAACGCTCCTGCAGCTGGGTTTCATCCTGGTCGGGAATAGCAGTGAAAACAAAAGTCTCCGCCTGCACAGCGGCGCCGCAGAGCAACAAAGCCAGAAGGCAGGTATGGCGGATATAACGCAGAAAGTTCATAACAGTTCCCTGTGTCTGATGTTCGGTAAATAAATTAATGACGGCCGGTCTGCGGAGTGGTCTGCAGATTGCCCTTTAGATGACCTTTTAGATAGTCACGCACCGCGGCGCGATCGCCGCGGAACACAATCAACTGCTGGCGCTTGCTCAACTGGTAGTCGTACATAGGGTCGTAATACTCCACCAGCAGCGCGCGAATCCACTGCCGGTGCAACTCGGTATTGCCCTGGCGATGCTGTTCCAGTGCCACGGACAACAACTGCTCCAGTGCCTGGTAGAGTACGCCGCCCAACCGCCGCCGCACCCGGTGCAGCGACTGTCGCAGGTCGTCGGCAAAAGCGTCGAAGCCCGCTTCCTCGCCCAGGTGCTGCTGCCACTCCAGCTGACGATTGAGAATGTAGTTGCGGTAGGTGTGCTCAATGCGCTCTTCCAGCGACACTTCCAGCAGCACAATGGCGGAGCCACTCATGGCTTTGGTCAATGGCAGAGGCAGTGAACAGCGACCCACCAAACGGCCTTCATCTTCCAACAGGATAGGCTGGCCGAGCTGCTGTGACTGCTGCTCCGCCTTGAGCATGGCCACCGCTACCGCGTTTTCAAAATTGAGCTGGGTTGGCTGGCCACCGGGACGACGGCCAAAGCTGGAGCCGAGATGGTTGGCCAACTGCTCCAGGTCCACCGCCTGCGGCACCTCCTGCACCAGCCCGGTCTTGTCACAGCCGGTGCGGCCGCCCAACAGCAGCAACGACTGGCTGGCACAGATACGTTCAAATTCATCGATCAGGAAACGGCGCATGGCCTTGTAGCCGCCACCAACGCGGGGGAAATCGCAGCCCGCTTCATGCATCCACTGCTGGCATATCTGGCTGCGCAGGCCGCCGCGCCAACAATATAGGTAGCCCTGCGGATTCTGCGTGGCAAAGTCGATCCAGGCGTTTACCCGCTGCGCCTTGACCTCACCCTGTACCAGCTGGTGCCCCAGCTTGATGGCCTCCTCCTGACCCCGCTGTTTGTAGCAGGTGCCGACCTGGGCCCGCTCCTCGTTGGTCATCAACGGCAGGCTGATACTGGTGGGGAAGGCCCCCTTGGCAAACTCCACCGGTGCGCGGGTATCGATCAACGGGATATCGTTGAGGAATATATGGCGAAAATCGTTGGCGTCGGCTTTGGCGTCCGGGCGACTCACAGCTCAATCTCTCCGCGCACGATGACCGCAAACTCACCCGCCGGGGCCAGTTCGCCGATGCTGGAGGCGTGGAGTCCGTGCCCGGCCAGCAGGGCTTCCAACGCCTGCGCCTGCTCTGGCCGTACCGCAATCAGCAGGCCACCGCTGGTTTGCGGGTCACACAACAGCTGCTGCACCGGCGACGCCATGGGCGCCAGTTTGTGGCCGTAGCTCTCCAGGTTACGGCCCGTCCCACCGGGGACACATCCCTGCGCCAGATAGTCCCGCGCCTCCGGGATCACCGGTACGGCGGCCGCATTCACCAGTGCCTGTACGCCACTGCCCTCCGCCACCTCCAGCAGGTGCCCCATGAGGCCGAAGCCGGTGACATCGGTAATGGCGGTCACCCCATCCAGCTGTGCGGCCAGGGCACCCACCTTATTCAGCTGGCACATGATGTCGCGGGCCAGGTGGGTGTGCTCCGGGAGCAGCTTCTTCTGCTTCTGGGCGGTGGTGAGGATGCCGATACCCAGCGGCTTGGTGAGATAGAGGCGATCCCCCACCTGCGCCTGGTTGTTTTGCTTCAGGTGTTCGCGACGGGTAAGACCGGTAACCGCGAGACCAAAGATAGGCTCCGGCGCGTCAATGCTGTGGCCACCGGCCAGGGGAATGCCAGCATCGGCACAGGCCTGGCGTCCACCTTCAACCACCTGCTGCGCCACCTCCGGCGGCAGGCTGTTCACCGGCCAGCCGAGGATGGCGATGGCCATCAGCGGCTGGCCGCCCATGGCGTAGATGTCGCTGATGGCGTTGGTGGCGGCGATACGACCAAAATCGAAGGGGTCATCCACAATGGGCATAAAGAAGTCGGTAGTACTTAGCACCACCTGACCGCCACCCAGGTCAAAGGCAGCAGCGTCGTCCTTGCTGCTGTTGCCCACCAGCAGCTGGGGGAAATCCGGCAGCTGCAGCTGTGAAACGAGAATCTGGTCCAGCACCCGGGGGGAGATCTTGCAGCCACAACCGGCGCCGTGGCTGTACTCGGTGAGGCGAATGGGGGACGAAGTCATAGTCGGGTCTCCAGATAAATCTGGAGGCAGATGATACGGACTGCGCCAGCGCTTGTCAGTGACTGGTGACAGCGGCGGCCATTCGGACCCCCGCTCACCGCAGTCGCAGCCCGGTATCAGCCGCCGGCTGCGACTGCTTTTGCCAGTCCCTCCTGCAACTGTGTCATCCAGCGACGGAAGATGCGATCGGCATCGGCGCGGTTGGTGACGCTGTTACTCCACTCCATACGCGAACTGTCCGGGTCCTTGCGACGATCCACCACCCGCGCCAGGATAGCGCCGGTGGTGGCGTCGTAGATCTCCAGATAGAGCGTCATCTCACCGGCGGAAGTGGTGTAGCTGCGACTCATGCCCGCGCTCATGGTGTCCGGAGCATTGATATCAAGGTTAACGATGGCGGGCTTTAACAGCAGCGCGGGCTGATCCGATGCCTGCGCATCGTCCACCAGCGTGAACTGGCCGCTGGCGGCCATGGCTTCATGGAAGTGGCTGTCGCAGATGCCGCCCAGGCTCTCCTGAATGCGGGCCATATCCTTTTTGGTCACCCGGCTGGACAGGTCCATGCGGGAGTTATTCTGGTCCTGCAGCCAGCGCTTGCGGAAAGCTACCGCACAGGGCGCCAACGCCACCTGGCGGTAAGCCGAGAAGTCGGCATCGGCGGCCCGGTACACCATGGCAAACTTGGTGTCCGGCACCAGCAGCAGGCCGTCGTGGCTGACTTCCGGCGGTGGTGGGTTCAGCTGTGCACAGGCGCCCAGCAATCCCGCTGCCAGGATTGCCATCATCACTCTTGAGCCACGTACTTTCATTGGTCGAACTCCTTGTTCTCTCTGGCTTGTTATAGCTTGTTATCTCTCATGCACCGTTAGTGCTGCCCTTGAGAGCATAGCAGAGTCGAAATCCCCTGCGACATTCGCAATCCGGAAGCAGGGCAACGCCCAAATTTGCAATTGCGCGCCATGAATGTTTTACCATTGGGTCAACTGTACCGGCGCAAACGGAATCGACAACACAACCGGGGACAGCCTCGCCGTGGCTCTGCATTCACTCGATATCACTATCCTTGTGCTCTACCTGTTACTGGTGGTTGGCGTCTGCGCCCTGGTTACCCGGCGCCAGCCCAACGCCGACGAACTGTTTCTCGCCGGCCGCAGCCTCGGCGCCGGTGTGATTGGCCTGTCACTGTTTGCCTCCAACATCTCCTCCACCACCCTGATCGGTTTGCCCGGCGCCGCCTGGGAGTATGGGATCTCGGTGGCCAACTACGAATGGATGGCGGCACTGGTGCTGCTCTTCTCTGCGCTGTTTGTGGCGCCGGTCTTCATCCGCCAGCGGCTGACCACGGTACCGGAGATTCTGGAGCGGCGCTTCGACAGTCGCCTGCGCAAGTACCTCTCCGCCTGCACCCTGTTTCTCAGTATCGTGCTGGATACCGCCGGCAGCCTCTACGCTGGCGCCCTGGTGATGATGCTGTTTATCCCAGGGCTGGAGCTGGCACCCACCATCGCCGTGATGGCACTATTTGCCGGTCTCTACACCACCGCCGGGGGCCTGCGTGCAGTGGTCTACACCGACGTACTCCAGGCTGTGATCCTGCTGCTGGGATCGCTGGTACTGACCCTTATTGTGTTCGGCGAATTCGACTACTCCTGGGAGGCCGTAACTGCAAGCGTCAGCGAGGAGAAGTTGTCACTGATCCGGCCGCTGGATGATCCCGCCCTGCCCTGGCTCGGCACCCTTATTGGCCTGCCCATTCTCGGCTTTTACTACTGGACCATGAACCAGTATGTGGCGCAGCGCCTGCTGGGTGCCCGCAGTGCCGAAGCGGCCGGGCGCGGCGCACTGATAGCCGCTGCACTCAAACTGCTGCCGCTGTTTATTATGGTGTTACCCGGGGTGATGGCGATAAGCCTGTTCGGCGACCTGGAACGGGCCGATACGGTGTTTCCGCGGCTGATTGCCGAATACGCCCCACCGGGACTGGCGGGCCTTATGCTGGCGGGACTGATGGCAGCGATCATGTCCAGTGTCGACTCCACCCTGAATTCCAGCTCGACACTGGTGATGGTGGATTTTGTGCAGCCACGGCATCACCAACTGTCACCGCAGGCACTGGCGCGCTGGGGGAGAATCACCACACTGATACTGATGGTTCTGGCGGCACTGTGGGCACCGATGATTGACAGCTTCCCGGGGATATTTGCCTACCTGCAGCAGACCTTTGCCTTTGTGACGCCACCACTGGTGGCACTGTTTGCCGCCGCGTTTATCAGCCATCGGGTCGGCGCCCGCGCTGCGCTGGCTGGCACGGTCGCCGGGCACGCCCTTTCACTGATCTGTTTTTGCGCCCAACAGCTGGGATGGCTGGGGCTGCATTTCACTATCCTTGCCGGCATCCTCTTCGCCGCAACCCTGATCTTTATCCTGCTGTTGCAACAAGTCTGCAACTGGCAGCCTGCCAGCGCTGAGCAGGCCGCGATCATAACCGGCAGGGAGCCGGCTGCCGTCAGCGCTGGCCTGCGTGTTGGTGCCACCCTGCTGACACTGTTAACTGCAACGGTTGTGATTGCTTTCTGGTAATCGCAGCAAAAGTCTCAGAAACGCTCGCTGACCATCGCCTTGTCTTCCTCATCCCAGTACTCGATAGTCGTGGTATTGAAGTTGAGATCCACAAACAGGCTGCAGTAGTAGTCACCGTGGCGCCAGGCCATGCTGACACTGCAGGCGCTGGAATAGTTAAGCTCGAAGTGCCCGTCAAACGCGGGATAACCGCTGCGGAAACGGGTCAGCTGCAGCAGCCGCTGCACCACCGGAAGCTCCACAGCTTCAGCGATCTCCTCCTTGCTGTAGAAGTGGCGGTTGATATCCCGTAGCTCACCGGTACTGTCCATCAGGTCATAATCGTTGCAACCCGCCAACAGCCCGACGTAATAGACCTGCGGAATTCCCGGCGTGAAATACTGAATGGCGCGGGCCGCAATGTAAGCGTCGTCGTTTTTCATTAACGCTTCGTAGAAGGTACAGGTGAGCTGATAAATCGCGCCGACACTGTGTACATTTACCGCTGAACGACGCAGGATCGGATCGGCACTGCGGCTGTCGATGTTATCAATCAGGAAAGCGATCTTGTCTTCCGGCAGGATGGATTCCACATCGGGGATGCAGATGCCGTCATGGGTGTCCAGCACCGTGACCATATTGCGCGGACACATGCGCAACCAGTCCTTCAGGTATTTGCTGTTGCGATCCAGCAGGGTGTAGAGCACCAGCGGTGGCAACGCAAAACCATAAGGGTGCATATTGCGGCGACTAATGGCGTACTGGTAGCTGGGATGGTCGTGCACCTCCGGCAGGATCTCCGCGCCGTGCATCTGTGCCACCTCGTTAGCCCACTCCAGCAGCCGGTAAACTTCCGGCTCCACCAGGAAACAACTGCTGCCGATGCGCTTGGTGGTGTAACCGAAAGCATCAAGACGAAACAACTTCACACCCTTGCCGGCGAGGAACTGCATATTCTCCGCCATAAACTGGTAGGTTTTCTCTGACTGGTAGTTAAGGTCTACCTGATGCTCGGTAAACGTGCACCACACCCGTCCTTGTGAACCATCAGCGAACACAACATCGCGAAAGGGCTCTTTCTCCTTGCGTATGTGAATCTTGGCCAGATCATCGTGACTGATCTCACCCAGCGCATCCACATCCACAAACAGCTCGGCGAACTCCGAATCCTTGCCGTTGGCGATATAGTCCTGGAACTCCACCGACTCGTCGGAGATATGGTTGATGGTCACATCGCAGACCAGATCATATTCCGCGGAGATCGCTTCAATATCGGCCCAACCCCCGTAGCTGGGCTCTACTTCGCGGTGGGTTAATGGCGCAAAGCCACCATCCGCATTGGAGGGGAAAAAGGGGAGTATGTGAACACCTCCGATGCAATCGGAGAAATAGTGATTAATGACCTCATGCAGGTCCTGCAGATTCTCTCCCATCCGGTTTGGATAGCAGATCAACTGTACGGCATTACGCAAACTCATCATGCCTCCTTATCAACTGCGCAAAAGTAAAACATCACGCAAGTAATGTGCCGCCCTCCCGGCAACACGGTCCGGCTCCACCGGCAGATGGTTATCCGAACGGATCAGTCAAACCCGCGGCACCGCTATCGTTTGCGAGCCAGGATCAGGCGGAAATCGCTCTCCAGGGGCAGGCATGTAATCGACAGCGGTTCAAAACCACAGTGTTCCAGCAGCGGCAGGTACTGGTGGTCATCCCGCAGGAATTCATCCAGGAAAAAACTGAGCTTGCGTGTCAGCGCCAGGGCGAGGGGGCAATCGAGCCAGATCATTACATCTATATATTGCCCGGCTTTGTGATGCGCACGTCCAAAGTGGGTTTCGAACACAATAGGGCCCATGGCCCTGAGCGCCTCCCGGGCGCCTGGTAATGCTACCGCTTGCCCGGACTTGAGGCCAGCGAGGTGGGTATCCAGCTCCGGCACATCGAAAAGATTATAAAACCCTGTGTGATCGGCCTGGGCGGCAATTGCGTGAACATCCTGGTCGGTAAAGGTCTGATACTCATCCATATCCAGATGCAGGCCGCCGGTTTCTAGTACCAGCGCAGCGGTCAGTGAAGACTTGCCCGATCCGGGCACACCACAAATGGCGATTACAGGAAGATTGTGCATCCGGTCGTGCCCCCGAATCCGGTTGGTCTAGTGCGGCAACATCATACCGGCTTCACGCCGGGGAATAATTGCAGTGATGGGTGTCGGCGAGCCATCCTCAGTCACCGATCGGCGCACGACCCAAGTCGCACCCGAACTATCCGAAAGAATGACCGCCCCGGCTGCCGTGCACAGCTATCCTTGAACGACTTCCGCGCATGCTGAACCGGACAACTCGCGAACCGCCGTGGTGCATGCACAACCACTATGGTGCACGCACCCTGACCATTAACTGACGACTTATTTTTTTGTGAGCCAGTTTACCTTTTCAGCAAACGCTGTACATATCGCAGCAGATCCGCGCCGCATAAAACCATTTTCTCCGAAAGGCTTTTATGTTCGTATTTTGAACGAAAGACACTTAACTACATGCGATCCGAACAAAAGATAATCACAAAAAATAAACCGCAACAAACATCAGAACCAAATTTTTAATATTGCAATTTTCCTGTGACAAAAACGTATAAAGAGCCCATTGCTGGCAATACAAAAGATGACTAGGATCGAAAACAAATCAGGAAGAAGCACGACCAAAAGTACAAACTATATTGCGTGGTTCAGTTTTCCTTTTGGCGACGACACCCAGGTCGTCTGCATTTTGTGGTAAGCCAAGATGGCATCGGGGTTAAGTTATCCTATGAGACGAATCGCTTGCATCGGCAAGCTATCAAGCTCGAATCGAAGTCAACTCTGCGAACAGGTTCTTGATATATTCAACCGATCGCGAATTTTCAATTCCAGCAAGCAGATTCAGGGAATATTCCTGGTGCAGGAAGATATCATCTTCCAGATTCTTGAAGGTCATCAGGACACCATTGGCGAAGCAATTTACAAAGCCCGACGCGACTACCAGATAGAAACGCTGACAATCATTGCCAACTATCGCTGCGAAAAACCGGTATTCAGCGGCTGGAACATGCGCTACATCCGTCCCGGCGGACACACCACACCAGCCCATCTGGAACGTATTAAAACCGAGCTGGAGCCGCATCTTAAAACCGACCAGCCAGCAGCTACTGCGCTTTTTCACACCATATTTACGCCTTCACCAGCCATCGTCACCGCACCTGCAGAGACCTTACCTGCCGCAACCCGGGAAGTTACCGCAGACGCCGTTGATACGGGCACAGACACCGAACGCCTGCACACACATTTATTGTCGATCCGCGCCTGGCCCAAGGCCAGTCAGGTCAAGCTCTCTTCCCAGGTCATGAAGGCCTGCGCCCTGATGAGCAAGGGCAAGATCAGCTACCAGGAATTATTCCGGCACTGCCTGTGGCGCAGTGAAGCGGAGCTTACTGAATTTCTCAGCCAACTGAATCACATTGGCGTTTTGGTCTTCGCTCCCATGGAGGCCGCCGCCAGCAGCTCAGAAGCAACCGAAACCGAACCGGTCCAAACGTCGTCGGGAGATCGCTTCGGTGCATTAATGAGAAAATTCCTGACCAACACCAGATTACGGGTCAGCTGATCCTATGAACAAAATCTACAAAAAGCTCGCCATTGTCGGTGAGGTCGGCGCCGGAAAAACCCAACTTATCAATACCATCAGCGAGATCTCGCCGTTCGCCACAGAGGCCCGCTCCAGCGTTGATATTGGCAAAGAATTCACCACAGTCGGTATCGACTATGGGCGCCTGTCGCTGGATGAAGACACCGCGCTCGGGCTTTACGGCCTGCCTGGTCAGCGGCGGTTTTCACTGCTGTGGGAAACCGTGCGGCAGGGGCTGTGGGGTCTGTTAATCCTGGTGAAATATGGCGACGGCCTGAACCTGGAGGACCTCGAGCACATACTGCGGTTTTACCAGCCCCACAGCAACGGCCTGCCAGTAGTGGTGGGCATCAGTCATACCGAAGACGCCACCGGCGATGAACTGGAAGTCCTCGTTGACTACATCGAGTTTACCCTCGCGGCGCACAACCTGGTGGCCCCGATCCTGCCAGTGGATCCCCGGGATGTGGAGTCATCCATTATGCTGCTGGAGCTGTTCCATTCGCTCGACAGCGCAGGCGATATATTTCAGCAACCGGAGTTCGTTGAGGTGGGAGTAGCCGATGCCAGCTAACACAGAACTGAGAGATTATGCCGACAGCGCCTTCGGCCAGCACATGGAAAACTACGCCGCCATTGACCTGATCTGCCTGGCCACCTCCGACGGCTTCCCCATTGTCAGTCGCTCACTGGACAGGATCCACTTCGAGCTGGACACCCTGGCGGCAGCATCCAGTACCCTGCACTCTGTCAGCAACGCGGTTTCCAAACAGATTCTGCTGAAACCATTCCGGGTTGCCTTTATTGAATCGGAAAAGGGCAATGTAGCCTTTGTCTCACTGCAACTGCAGCAGGGGGAGTTTGTGCTCACCATGTCAGCCGATGAGTCAATGAACATCGGTCAGCTCAGGGTCATGATCAGCCGCCTGGCCGAACAGATTAGCAATAATTTTCACTGATTTTTTCACTGACAGAACGTCAACACGCTTTGTCAAATTACCAAGCACTGAGGAATTAACAAGATGGCCAATATCAATGAAACACTTTCGGGTTTGATGGACATTGATGGCGCACTGGGTTGCGCTATCGTCGACTACACCTCGGGCATGCTGCTGGGCAGTGCTGGCGCCGGTGTGGACCTGGAGCTGGCAGCTGCCGGTAACAGCGAGGTGGTAAAAGCCAAACTCAACACCATGAAGTCACTGGGAATTGAAGGTGGTATTGAGGATATCCTCATTACCCTGGGCACCCAGCTGCACATCATTCGCCCCAGCACCTCCAACGAAGGCCTGTTCCTCTATCAGGTGCTGGATAAAAAGAATTCCAACCTGGCGCTGGCACGTCGCAAAGTGCTCGATCTGGAAAAATCCCTGCAGCGGGTCTGATCCCCAGCCTTCGGCACTTCGCCAGGCATGCCGATAGCGGTATGCCTGGCGGATCAGCTACAGATCCGTTACGCAGCACCTTCCAGTGAGCGCCACTGGCCCCGCCCAGAATTCACAGCCCGGACTCAACCGCCCGGAAGCAATGTTTCCAAGGCCGCATCCACTTCGGCCACAAAGTCAAAACCCTTCTCCTCCCGCAACCACACCACCAGCAATCCATCCAGCACCGCCTGTAACTGCCGCGCAAGGCGTAACGGCTCCGCTACCAGCCCACTGCAGGCGCTGAGTAACAGGTCGCGGGTTTGCCTGTCCACACGTTGAAAATAGTCGTAGGCCGGATGGCCGGGGTGAGAGGACTCCACCTTCAGGGTGAGAAATACCTGCGCCACCGCCGGCCTGTCCTGCCCGGCCACGGCGATGCCACGAAGTAATTGACGAAGTGTACTGCGACTGACTCCACCGGTGGCGAGCTCGGACTGCAGCTGATCAACGAGGGGCTGCAGATGGGCCTCCTGCTGTTGGTGCAGGCTCTCCAGCATGGCCAGAAACAGGTGTTCCTTGGACGGAAAATGATAAAGCACACCGCCATTGGAGAGGCCACAACGGCGCGCCAGGTCATGGAGGTTGAAACCGTTGTACCCGCACTCACCAATCAGGCTGACCGCCTCTTCCATAATCAGCGCGCGGCGTAAGCGGGGATCAACTCGCTTGCGGGTGGCTTTGGGCTCCGCTACCATCATCACCTCTTACTGACCAATTAGTCAGTAAGATACTAGGGATAGCCCCGAACCACGTCAACCGGCAGGCGTATACCGGAAATAGCGGTCCAGGGGGCAGATGGCGGCAGGAGAGCGCCATGAACAATAACGATAAAAAACCACACCCACTCAGGAATGCGCAACCATGTCGACCCTGGCTTCTACCCTCGGTGAGCACTACCAGTTTTTGCTCTCCCTCTATCTGGCGGTGGGCGTTGCCCTGATCCTTACCGCCCTGAACCTGTTAGGCAGGCTGATTCCGGTGCTGCGGCAAACCCAGGTGCTGAATCAACAGGTGGCCGACTCGCGCATGCAGAGGGACTACTATCGCAAGGCCCAGTCCCGCAGCCGTTTCTGGGGAACGGTGCCCCTGCTGGCCGGCTTCCTGCTGGTGTTCCCTTTCTGTCTTACCGATGCCAGCCAGCCCTGGTGGAAGATCGGCCTCGATATCGTCGTCATCCTGATGTTCTATGACTTCTTCTATTACCTGACCCACCGCTTCCTGTTTCACGATGGCCCCCTGGGAGGGCCGCTGTTGCAGGTACACGCCATCCACCACCAGAACAAAAACCCCTGCCGCCAGGATTCCAACTACCTGCACCCGCTGGAGACGGTCATCGGGGTGGTGCTGTTTGTGGCCAGCGTCGGCGTACTGAGCCTGCTGCTGGGCAAATTCAGCCTGATTACCCTGTTGGTTACCCACGTCGCCTACCTGGCGATCAATACCCACAACCACGATCAGGTGGAAGCGGAGGCCCGCTTTCCCTTCCGCTACTGGCACTATGCGGCGTTCCTGCACCACGTACACCACTCCCGCTTCACCAGCGGTAACTACGCCACCATCACCCCTTTCTACGACTGGCTGTTTGGTACCCTGGACCACGGTGCCGGCCACGGCCGAAAATAAGCACCCGTACCAGCCCCGGCAATTACCCGGGGCGCTTCTATACTGGTTCTGCGGGCAGCAAATCCGACCTTCGGAACGCCATATCCGGCACCGTTTTGCTCCCCTCTCCGGGGCTGTCGGAGCTTTGACTGACGCCCTCTGAGCGCGTAGTATGCCGCCGGTCGTTTTATCACCAGCTTTTCCGCCCTGCGGCGGCAGCGCAAGCACCCCTCCGGGCAAACCAGGATTTATCATGGCACTCAATACGATTGAAGAAATCATCCAGGACATCCGTCTCGGCAAAATGGTCATCCTCATGGATGACGAAGACCGCGAGAACGAAGGTGACATCGTTATGGCCGCCGAGTGCGTCGAGGCCGAACACATCGCCTTTATGGCCCGCTACGCCTGCGGCCTGATCTGCCTGCCCATGTCCCGCGAGCGCAGTGAGCGCCTCAAGCTGCCACTGATGGTAGAGCGCAACAAATCCGGTTTTGGCACCAAGTTCACCGTCTCCATTGAAGCCGCCCACGGCGTGGACACCGGTATTTCCGCCGCCGACCGCGCCCTCACCGTGCGTACCGCTGTAGCCCGCAACGCCAAGGCGGACGACATTGTGCAGCCCGGCCATATTTTCCCCCTGATTGCCGAGCCCGGCGGTGTACTGGTACGCGCCGGCCACACCGAAGCCGCCTGCGACCTGTCCCGACTGGCCGGTTTTGATGCTTCCGGTGTGATCTGCGAGATCATGAACCCGGACGGCACCATGGCCCGTCGCCCGGAACTGGAGAAGTTTGCCGAGGAGCACGGCATCAAGATCGGCACCATTGCCGACCTGATCCACTACCGTGTGCACAACGAAAGCAGTATCGAAAAAGTCAGTGAGGGCACCATCAACACCGACCACGGTGAGTTCACCCTGCACACCTACCGCGACACCTGCCATGGCGATGTACACCTGGCCGTCACCAAGGGCCAGCTGGAGCCGGGTACCGAACCCCTGGTACGGGTGCAGTTCACCAGCACCCTGCGTGACATTATCTGCACACAGCCCAGTGACAGCATCGGCTGGAACACCCAGCGCTGCCTGCAGAAGATTCAGGAAGAAGGCGGTGTACTGCTGATCCTCGGCGGTCAGGAACACCCGGATGACCTGCTGGCCAGCGTCGACATCGCCCTTGGCAAGCGCGAGACTCCCGCCCCTGCCGCCGTCGGTGGTCGCAGCACACAGCTGACCATTGGCCTGGGCTCCCAGATCCTGCGCGACCTGGGTGTACGTCAGTTCCGCCTGCTGGGCCGCCAGGTGAAATACAACGCCCTCTCCGGCTTTGACCTGGAAGTGACCGGTTACGTCGATCCCTGATCCTCCTGTACCGGTTAGCCCCAAAAGCCCGGCCTATGTTCCGGGCTTTTTTGTGCCTGGCGGATATCCCCTGGCCGCAGCCACTTGCGCGCTCACACCGTGGCACCGACAATCCCCACAGGGCACAGGGATAACACGCCCCAGCATCTATACTTTCCGAATCGCACACCACTTCAGGGACAGCAGCATGGGCGTTCGTTATGACTCTATTCTCCACACCGTTGGCCACACGCCGGTGGTGCGTATCAACAACCTCGCCCCCGAGGGCATCAACCTCTACGTGAAAGTGGAGTCGTTTAACCCCATGGGCTCGGTCAAGGACCGGCTGGCCCTGGGTGTTATTGAAGATGCGGAAAGCCGCGGTGAACTGCAGCCGGGCCAGACCATCGTTGAGGCTACCAGTGGCAATACCGGTATCGGCCTGGCCATGGTGTGCGCGCAGAAAGGCTACCCACTGGTGATCACCATGGCGGAGAACTTCAGTGTGGAACGCCGCCGCCTGATGCGCTTCCTCGGCGCCAAGGTGATACTGACACCCGCCGCCGAGAAGGGCACCGGCATGGTCAACAAGGCCCGGGAACTGGCGGAAAAACATGGCTGGTGGCAGCCGCGGCAGTTTGAGAACCCCGCCAATGCCGAGGTTCACGCCCGCACCACGGCGGTGGAGATTCTCGACGACTTTGCCGATACCACCCTCGATTACTGGGTCACCGGCACCGGCACCTCCGGTACCCTCAGTGGTGTTTCCCGGGTGTTGCGGCAACGCAGCCCGCAGACCCGGATTGTGGTGTGCGAGCCGGATAACTCCCCCATTCTCGGTAGTGGCGAACCCCAGCCGCAAGGCCAGAGCCACCCCCGTTTTCGCCCGCATCTGATGCAGGGCTGGACGCCGGATTTTATTCCCGGGCTGGCCAACGAGGTGCTGGAGCAACAGCGTATTGACCGCTTTATGCCTATTGATGGCAAGGACGCCCTGCACTGGTCGCGGCAGCTCGCCTGCCGTGAAGGCATTCTGGTGGGCATCTCTTCGGGCGCGACCTTTGCCGGCGCGCTGGCCATAGCCCGCGAGGCGGAGCCCGGCAGCAATATCCTGTGCATGCTGCCGGATACCGGCGAGCGCTACATCAGCACACCACTGTTCGAGGATATCCCGGCGGAGATGAGCGAGCTGGAACTGCAGCTCTCCCGCTCCACCCCCGGCTACCGTTTCGATGCCACCGGCAGCGCCGCCGTCCCCACACAGGTACCGGAAGTTGATGCCGAAACTGCCGCCTGGCTGCAGTCAGTGATTGCCGATCCGGACCAACCGGTGGTGATGTTTGCCCTGGAGTGGTGTGAGTTCTGCTGGTCGGTGCGCAAGTTGTTTGAGCAGCTGGGGATTCCCTACCGCAGCATTGATGTGGATTCCGTGGCCTATCAGGAGAACAACCGCGGCGGCATCATTCGCGAGTGGCTGCGCCAGCAAACCGAATCTGTCACCCTGCCGCAGATTTTTATCGGTGGAGAATTTCGCGGCGGCTGCACCGATATGTTTGATGGTTACACCGGCGGCACCCTCGCCGGGTGGCTGAGCGAAAATGGCATACAACCAAGGAGTGTGGAGGGTCTTGATCCCTGGGCACTGCTGCCGGGATGGCTGCACCCCAGATGACCGGCTAGGGCACGGACGAGGGATCCAGCACCACAATCAACAACTCCCTCGGGCCGTGAGCGCCCACCTGCAGGGTCTGCTCCACATCCGCCGTCCGCGACGGGCCGGTGATCAGGTGCATGGCGCGGGGCCGGTGGCCGGAGCTGATACCCGCACTGCGCCATGCCCCCTCCTGTCGCGCCACGATCTGCGCCGGCTCTATCACCACCACCAGAAACTCCACCAGGTAGAGTAATGCACTGGGCACACTGCGACTGCTCAGACACAAGGTGCCGGTCTCGGCGATGGCCAGCTCGGCACAAGCTATGCCCCACTGCGCGCTGCGTTCATCCGAGACGGGCGTTTGCCAGGTCAGGGAGTTCAACTCTGCCTGCGGAGACAGTGCCAGCGAGTTGCCTGCCGGAATACGGCTGGCCAGCAGCGCGGGTAATTCCTCAAGCGCCTGCACCGGCAAGATCTCCGCACCGCTCAAGGTCGCATTGCGGGTAAAGCTGGCCAGCAGATCTTTCATGGGAGCCAGTCCGGCATCCTTGCCTTTGTCCGCGGCAATCAACTGGTGAAACGCGCTCTCCAGATCGTCAGGCAGAGCGGTCTTGTTATTGGCCGCCAAAATGCGGTTAAACAATTTCTGGCGGAAGCCTGCATCAGCCACGGCCACCTCCTTGCGGTGAAGACTTTTTCGCCTTGTCTTTAAGGTGTTGCTCCCATTGGCTCTGAAAGCTGGCGCCCTGCGGCAAAGGCAGCTCCCGCTGCTGCGACCAGCCTCTGGCCAGCGGTACCTTGTGCAGGCGGCCCTTACCGCGACCCAACTTGTGCAGCAGCCAGCTGCCCGCACTGGTGAGCCGGCGGTAGAGTGCCGGTTTGCTCGCCAGCCAGGCGAAACTGCTGAGCAGTGTGCGGTTGACGCGGGGTGGCGGTGCCACCTGACGCTCCTGCTCCCGCAGCTTACGCATCAGGCCCGGCAGGGGAATCCGCACCGGGCACACCGACTCGCAGCGACCACAGAAGGAAGAGGCGTTGGGCAGTTCGTAATCCTGCGGGTAGCCGCGCAGCAGCGGCGACAGCACTGCGCCCATGGGGCCCGGGTAGACGCTGTCGTAGGCGTGGCCACCCACCGCCTGATAGACCGGGCAGTGATTCATACAGGCGCCGCAGCGGATGCAGTGCAGCATTTCCCGGTAATCGCTGGCCAGGATCTCCGAACGGTGGTTATCCAGCAGCACCACATGGAACGCCTCCGGTCCATCGTGATCGTTCTCGCCTTTCGGGCCGGAGAAAAAACTGGTGTAGGAGGTAATGGGCTGGCCGGTGGCGCTGCGGGCCAACACCCGAATAATCTTGGACGCGTCTTCCCAGGTGGGCACCACCCGGTCAAAGGTGGTGGTGATGATGTGGGTTTTGGGCAAACAGCTGCTCAGGTCGCCGTTGCCCTCGTTGGTGACCAGCACTGCGGTGCCGGTCTCGGCAATCAGCATATTGGCGCCGGTGATGCCCACATCCGCGGTCAGGAAGCGCTCACGGATGACATCGCGGGCTTCGTCCACAATGGCCTTCACCTCCTGCAGGTCACGCTCTCCCAGTTGGTGGGCGTTGCGGAACAGGGCTTCGATCTCGGCCTTGGTCTTGTGCAGCGCCGGGGCAACGATATGACTCGGGGGCTCTTGCGCCAGCTGCAGGATGTACTCGCCGAGATCGGTCTCCCAGGGGATCATGCCCGCCGCTTCCAGCGCGGCATTGAGGTGTGCCTCCTCCCCCACCATGGATTTGCCCTTGGCGATGGTGCGGGCACCGGCCTGCTGGCAAATGCCGATCACAATACGGCGCAGGTCTTCCGGCGACCGGGCCCAGTGCACCTTGCCGCCAGCGGCCTCCACCTGCTGCTCAAAGTAGGCGAGATAAATGTCCAGGTTGGCGAGGGATTTTTGCCGCACCGCCTGCGCCTGGTCGCGCATCTGTTCGAAATCGGGGACCTGGTCAATGGCACTCTGCCTGCGGGCCACAAAGCCACCACCGGCCTTGGCCAGCGCCGACTGCAGTTGTTCGTTGGTGAGCGCCTCCTGTGAGCGCACGATGAAGTTATGACTCATGGCTGCCACCTTCTGCCTCACCGATGGCCGGAGTGCCAAAGTCACCGGCCAGCACTTCGGCCACGTGACGGAACTGCAATGGCAGGCCGCGACGCTGGGCACGCCCGGCCAGGTGCAACAGGCAGGAGACATCGCCCCCCACCACCAGGTTGGCACCGGCGGCACAGGCGTTATCCAGTTTGTTGTCGGCCATGCGACCGGAGACGTCGCTGAACTTCACGCAAAACGCGCCACCGAAACCGCAGCAGACATCGGTCTCTGCCATCTCGGTGACGGTAACGCCGCTGCTCTGCAGCAGTTCACGGGGTTGCGCCTTGATACCCATCTCCCGCAGACCGGCGCAGCTGTCGTGGTAGGTAACCACATCGGTGAGTGCCGACGCGGAGGTAATGTCCTCCAGTGAAACGTTGGCGACTTCCGCCAGAAAGGTGGTCAACTCATAGACCCGCTCACAGAACTCCCGCACCCGCGGCAGGCGCGGATCGCCTTTGAATAACTCGGGGTAGTGGTGGCGGATCATGCCGCCACAGGAGCCGGCGGGGACCACGGTGTAGTCGTAAGCTTCGAAGGTGGTGATCAATTGCCACGCCAGCTGCCGGGTCTGTTCCGGCATGCCGCTGTTGAAGTTCACCTGCCCGCAGCAGCTCTGCGGTGGTACCTCTACCGCGAAGCCAGCGCGCTGCAACAGGGTGGCGCTGGCAAAGCCAACGCTGGGTCGCATCAGGTCCACCGGGCAGGAAGCAAACAACCCCACCCTTTGACGTACAGCCATTCTCTCTCCTCCACACCGCCGGCCTGTTTCTGGTTCTCAAAGGGGGAAGCCTGCGGTGGCGGCAGTGTAGCACCCGCCATGGCGGAGAGAATTCAGACCATGGTCTAGAGCAGCGACCCGCCGTCCACCGACCACACCTGACCAGTGACAAAGCCGGCCCGCTCGGACGCCAGGTAGACCACCAGCCCGGAGATCTCCTCAGGCACGGCAAAGGGACGACCCACCACCGGGCGGCGCTGGCGCATGCTGCGATCGTAGTCGGACAGCTCCTGCGCCTGACTGCTGAAAAAACCGCTCTCCGGATGGAAACGACTGCCGCGACTGAAGGCGGACGGGTCCTTGGCAAAGGTAGCGTAAGGCGCTACGGCATTCACCCGCACACCGTGTTGTCCCACCTCCTTCGCCAGTACGGTGGTAAAACTGTGCACCGCGCCTTTCATGGCCGAATAGACCGGCAGCATGTAATCACCCACCAGCCCGGCGGTGGAGCCGATATTGATGACACTGCCACGCTTGCGCGCCACCATGCCCGGCAACACCGCCCGGGTCATGCGCAGTACAGTGCCGAAGTTGAGGTCCATATCGCCGGCCCACTTGTCGGGATCTGAGTCCACGAAGAAACCCTGGTCCACATTACCGCCGACACCGTTGACCAGTACCTCGACTTCCCCCAGGGCCTCGGCGGCTGCCAGTATCTGCGCCGGCGCCTGCGGGTCGAGCAGGTCTGCCACTACAAACTCGGCAGCCTCAGCGCCGCGTTCCAGCGCGTCGGCCACCAGCCGGGCACCGGCCTCCCGGTCGCGACCCACCGCCACCAGTTGCACACCTTCAGCGGCAAACTCCAGCGCCACTGCGCGACCAATATTGGCTGTGGCACCGGTAACGATTACCACCTTGTTGGTTAAGCCCAAATCCATAGTTATCTCTCTTATGAGGGGATTACGGTTAATCATTGTTGCTGATTGAACGCCTGCACCATCGCGCAGGCAACCCTTCCCGGGACCGCACGGCAGGGAAACGTCCTGCTCGCTTTACGCTGGCCGCCTGTCTATATCGAAATCCCGGGCTATATCGAAATCCCGGGAACCGGCGGCACCGAAAGCCGTGCGGCGCGCAGATGATCGATAAAGGCCCGCAACTTGGGCAGCACCTGTGCCCGATGCGGGTAGTAGAGGTAGAAGCCTTCCCGCTGAATGGTGAACTTATCCAGCACCGTTTCCAGTCGTCCCTCTGCCACAAACTGACTCACCATATCGGCCGTGGCAAACACCAGACCTGTGCCACGGCAGGCAGCGTCCAGCATCAGCAAGGTATCACTGAAAATCAGGGAACCACTCACCTGTACCGCCACCTCCTTGCCATCCACTACAAACTCCCAGCTGTCATAGATCCACGAGCCGGAGCGGGGGCGAATGCAATTGTGCTGCAGCAGGTCACGGGGGTGCAGCGGCCGTCCATGGCGGTCCAGATAGCCCGGCGACGCAGCGATGGAGAACTGCACCGGGCCATAGAGTTTCAGCGCCACCATATCCCTGGCCACAATATCCGCCAGCCGTATGCCACAATCGAATCCCCGGCCAACAATATCGGTGCGCTCATCCTCAAAGTGCAGCTCCAGGGTGATCTCCGGGTATTTGGCGGTAAAACTGGCAATGTGCTGCGAAATAAAAGCCGGGTACACTGCCCGCGGCAAGGTCACCTTTAACGTACCCGCCGGCCTGGCGGCAAAGGAGCGGACGTTCTCCATGGCAACCAGGATCTGGTCCAGCGCCACGCCCGCCTCAGCCATAAAACGCGCACCCGCCTCTGTCAGGCTGGTGCTGCGGGTGGTGCGACTCAGCAGCGCCACACCCAGCCGCCCTTCCAGCTGCTTGATCATCTGGCTTACCGCCGAGGGGGTCACCCCCAGGGTCTTGGCTGCAGCGGTGAAGTGGCCGCTTTCCGCTACCAGCTTCAGAGCCAGCAAGCCATCCAGCTGTCGCTTGTCCATTATTAAGCCCCACTTAAAAGATCATTAAGAAATCTAGCATTTTTCTAAACAATAATCTGATTTATCCTTTCCGGCTCTACTGGTACCACTCAGTACCAAGCCCTGCATACCGCCGCACAGCCCACCCGGACCTTGCCACAATCACGGCAGGGGTCTATGCCGTTAACTGTGTCCGGAACTGTTGTCATCCGAGGTAATTACGTGAAGAAACTGTTTGCACTCTGCGGCCTGATGCTGCCATTCGTCTTGCTTGGTTGTAATGAACCCGCCGCTCCAGGGGCAGCCCCCACGCCGCCGGAAGTAGACGTCACCCAACCACTGCGCCACCAGCTGATTGAGTGGACCGAGTACCCCGGACGTTTTGAGGCAGTCGCTCGTGTAGAGGTACGTGCCCGCGTCACCGGCTACCTGCAGGAGAAACAGTTCCGCGATGGCCAGTATGTAAAAAAGGGCGACCTGCTGTTTGTAATCGACCCGCGCCCCTTCGAATACGAGATGCAGCGCGCTGACGCCCAGTACTCCCTGGCCCAGAAAGCCTACAAACGCGCCGCCGACCTGATGCGCAGCAAATCCATCTCCCAGGAGCAGTTCGACCAGCGGCAGCAGGAACTGAAGGTGGCAGAAGCGGCGCTTAATGAGGCGCGCCTGAACCTGGATTTTACCCGCGTAACCGCGCCCATTGACGGCAAGATCAGTGACAGCTTCATCGATAGCGGCAACCTGGTCAGCGCCAACAGTACTGTCCTCACGCGCATTGTCAGCGTCGACCCTATCCATTTTGAGTTTGAGGGATCGCAGGGTGACCTGCTCAATGCCCTGCGCCTCGACCGTGCCGGCAAACGCCCCAGCAGTGACTACAGCCCCAACCCGATTTTCATCAAGCTGCTGGACGAAAAGCACTACGACCACTCCGGACGGATGGAATTTATCGATAACGTGGTGGACGCCGGCACCGGTACCGTCAAGGCCCGCGCGCTGGTCTCCAACCCGCAGGCCATCATCTATCCCGGCCTGTTTGGTCGCGCCCGCCTCTCCAGCAGCGGTGAATACGAAGCCCTGCTGCTGCCGGAAAAGGCCATCAACACCGACCAGAACCGCAAATACGTCTACGCCGTGAATGCCAACAATCAGGCGACCCGCATTTACGTTGAGCCAGGCCCGGTGCAGGACAACGGCCTGGTGATCATCCGTTCCGGCCTCAGTGGCGATGAGCGGGTAGTCATCAATGGTATCCAGCGTATTCGCGCCCCGCAGCAACCGGTCACCCCCAATGCGGTAACGCTGGAGTGGCAGGAGACTGACACCATGCCGGATATCAACATGGTGCCCTCGCTGGAGGAGATCATTGCTGGTGGCCAGCGTGCCGCCGGAGAGAGTGAGAATAACGCCGCGGCGGCGCAATAAGGATCCGGCCCATGAACTTTGCCAAGTTTTTTATCGACCGGCCCATTTTTGCCACGGTCATCGCCATCATCATCATGCTGGTGGGTGGTCTCGCTTATACCACCCTGCCGGTGGAGCAGTACCCTCGCCTGGCACCGCCCACCATCCAGGTAACCGCCAACTTCCCGGGCGCCAGCGCAGAAACGGTGGCCGATACGGTAGCCACTCCCATTGAGCAGGAGCTGAACGGAGTGGAGGGCATGATCTACATGTTCTCCCAGTCCACCGCCGATGGCAGCATGCGCCTCACGGTTACCTTTGAAACCGGTACCGACCTGGACGCCGCCCAGGTGCTGGTGCAGAACCGGGTCGCCATCGCCGAAGCCAAGTTACCGGAGGCTGTGCGCCGACTGGGTATCACCACGGCCAAGAGCATGCCGGACCTGATGCTGGTGATTAACCTCTACTCACCGGACGGCCGCTACGACCAGACCTACATCGGCAACTACGCGGTACTGAAACTGCGGGACCGCATCCGTCGCATCAATGGTATTGGTGATACCCGCATGTTCGGGGCCTCCGAGTACGCCATGCGGGTATGGCTCGACCCGGACCTGATCCAGTCCTACGGCATGACCGCCGGCGATGTGGTGAGAGCGCTGCAAGCGCAAAACGTGCAGGTGGCCGGTGGTACCCTCAACCGCTCACCGCAGCCACAGCAGAACTATTTTGAGTACTCGGTACAGACTCAGGGCCGCCTGCGGGCACCGGAAGAGTTTGGCAATGTGGTAGTGAAAGCGGGCGACGATGGTCGCATCGTGCGCCTGCGGGATGTGGCCCGGATCGAGCTGGGGGCACAGGATTACATTACCCGCGGCTACCTGGGCAAGTACCCTGCCGTCGCCCTCCCGGTCTACCAGCAGCCTGGCGCCAACGCCCTGGAAACCTCCCGCGCGGTGCTGGCGGAGATGGAACGTGCGGCCGCGGATTTCCCCCCCGGCCTGGAATACAAGATCGGCTACAACCCCACCGAGTTTATCCAGCAGTCAGTGGATGCGGTGGAGGCGACGGTCTACGAAGCCATCATCCTGGTGGTGCTGGTGATCGTGGTGTTTTTGCAGACCTGGCGCGCGGCGATCATTCCCATTGTCGCCATCCCTATCTCGCTGATCGGCACCTTCGCCGTCATGGCGGCGCTGGGCTATTCACTCAACAACCTCACCCTGTTCGGGCTGGTATTGGCGATCGGGATCGTGGTGGATGACGCCATTGTGGTGGTGGAGAACATGGAGCGTAACTTGCGCAACGGCCTGTCTCCCCGTGAAGCCGCACGTAAAACCATGGACGAAGTGGGGGCAGCGCTGATAGCCATGGGGCTGGTCCTGGTGGCAGTGTTTTTGCCCACTACCTTCCTCGGCGGTATCGCCGGCAAGTTCTACCAGGCCTTTGGTATCACCATCGCCGTAGCGACAGTTATCTCGGTGGCCGTCTCCCTGATTCTGTCACCGGCGCTGGCACGTATCCTCATGAAACCTCACGTCGAGGATAAGGGTCACGGCCTGATGGCCAAGCTGCACCACGCCTTTGATCGCTTTAACAATGGCATGGACAAGCTCTCCAATGGTTACGGACGTTTTACCGGCTGGCTGATACGCGCCAGCGGCCTTGCAGTGCTGATCTACGCCTGCCTGATGCTGCTCACCGCCTGGCAATTCAACCGTGTTCCCGGTGGCTTTATCCCCGCGCAGGACCAGGGTTATTTCGTCGTTGCCATCCAGATGGCGCCGGGCACGGCGCTGTCGGAAACCGATCAGGTAGTACAGCAGGTCACTGAAAAGTTACTGTCGGTGGATGGCGTCGCCAACACCGTGGCCTTCTCAGGCTTTCACGGCGGAACCTTCTCCATCGCCTCCAACGCCGCAGCAATTTTCGTCACCCTGGAAGACTTTGAGGAGCGCAAGGCCAAAGGCATCACCTTCGACGGGCTTAAAGGCCAGCTGTGGCAGCAGGCAGGCCAGGTCAAGGAAGCCTTTGTGGTAGTACTGACGCCCCCACCAGTACGGGGCATCGGTAGTGCCGGTGGTTTCAAAATGATGCTGGAGGATCGTGGCGGTCGCGGCCTGGAAGTACTGAACGAAGCGCTGCACACCATGGTCAATGCCGCCAACAGCCCCGATGCGCCAGCGGTGACTTTCGCCCGCAGCTTTTTTGAAATCGGTACTCCGCAGATCTACCTCGATATTGATCGTGAGAAAGCCGAGCGCCTGAACGTACCGGTATCGCGGGTGTTCGAAGCGCTGGAGGTCTACATCGGCTCCGCCTTCGTTAACGACTTCAACTACCTGGGCCGCACCTTCCGTGTCACCGCCCAGGCCGATGCTCCCTATCGCCTGAGCACCGAAGACGTTATGCGTATCCGGGTGCGCAGCGACAGCGGCGCCATGGTGCCACTGGGCTCCATCGCCACGGTGGAAGACAAGGCGGGCCCGTCCCGCGTGCCCCGCTACAACCTCTATCCGTCCGCTGACATGCTGGGGGACTACAGCCCCGGTTACAGCTCCGGCGATGCCCTGGACACCATGGAACGGCTGGCGGCCGAGCTGCTACCCGACGGCATCAGCTACGAGTGGACCGACCTCGCCTATCAGGAGCGCAGCAGCAGTGACACCGCTGCCATCGCCTTTGTGCTGGCGGTGATCTTTGTGTTCCTGTTACTGGCGGCCCAGTACGAGAGCTGGACCCTGCCGCTGTCGGTAATCCTGATTGTGCCCATGTGTCTGCTGTCGGCCATCACCGGCGTCTGGCTGGCAGGCATGGACAACAACATCCTCACCCAGATCGGTTTTGTGGTACTGGTGGGGCTGGCGTCGAAAAACGCCATCCTCATCGTCGAGTTTGCCCGCGAACTGGAGCAGCAGGGCAAGGAGCTGTGGGAAGCCGCAGTCCAGGCCGCGCGCCTGCGCCTGCGCCCGATCCTGATGACCTCCTTCGCCTTTATTCTCGGTGTACTGCCGCTGGTACTGGCGGAAGGCGCCGGTGCCGAAATGCGAAGAGCACTGGGTGTAGCCGTGTTCTCCGGCATGCTGGGCGTGACCTTCTTCGGACTCATCTTCACACCGGTGTTCTATGTGCTGTGCCGCAAGCTGTCGCTGATCCGCCTGCGCCGCTGACACATTACTTGCCTTAGCCAATGTCATGGACGACCATTGACCAGGGCTGCCCCGTCATTGCGAGGCGCGTGTTTCAAGCGCCGAAGCAATCCATATCTGGCACACTGTCACCTGCCCGGTGACAGACATGGATCGCCACGCTGCGCTCGCGATGACGAACTGGAGGGCATCAGCCCTCTGGCCACCGCCAACAACGGTGGTTTTATCGCTCTCCGGCATGCAAACAAAAGGAGTGTTTGATGTTTCTGGATTACTTCGCGCTGTTCATGGTTTTCTTTGTGGCGATCTTTATTTTCTACGCCATCATCGCCATCCACGATATCCCCTACGACATTGCCCGACACCGTAACCATCCGCACCAGGATTCCATCCATGTGGCGGGCTGGATCAGCCTCTTCACCCTGCACCTGATCTGGCCCTTCCTGTGGATCTGGGCCACCCTCTACCGCGAGGATCGCGGCTGGGGCTTCAATCACAGCAACAGACCGGATAGTGATATCGATGCCGATAGCCGCGCCCAACTGGAAAGCCTGGCACAACAGGTGACACAGTTGCAGGCCGAGTTGCAGCAACTGCGCCAGACGCGGGAGGACTGAATATGGACCTGTTGCTGATTCTGACCTACACCGCACTCTGCACTGTCGTCTTCAAGGTCTTCAGGATCCCCCTCACCAAGTGGACAGTACCCACCGCCGTACTGGGCGGCATTGCACTGATCGGCGCCCTGCTGATCGTCATGAACTACAACCACCCCTACAGCAAGAACGCCCGCGAAATCTTTTTCAGCGTACCGGTCATTCCCGCGGTCGCCGGACTGGTGGTCGAGGTGGATGCGGTGGCCAACCAACCCATGCGTGAGGGCGACATCCTGTTCCGTATTGATCCGGTGCCCTACCAGGCCCGTGTTGCCGAAATCGAAGCGGCCCTGCAGTCTGCCGAGATCGACCTGCAACGGGCACAGGAACTGGTGCGACGCCAGGCGGGTAACAAGCGCGATGTGGATCTGGCCACCGCGCAGGTGGGCAGCCTTAAAGCCCAGCTGGCCAGCGCCAACTACGACCTGGAACACACCGAGGTGCGGGCCCCTGCCGACGGCATGGTAACGCAGCTGGCGTTGCAGCCCGGCACCATGGCGGTCACCCTGCCGCTGCGACCCACCATGGTGTTTATCCCCAACCAGCAACGCATGATCGCCGGCAGCTTCTGGCAGAACTCCCTGCAGCGCATGCAGCCGGGCTATAAGGCAGAGGTGATTCTTGATGGCGTGCCGGGGCACGTCTTCAGTGGCCGGGTCAGCCGCGTGCTGCCGGCACTGGCGGAAGGCGACATGCAGTCCTCCGGCAACCTGGTAGCCGCCAGCCAGCTGGCCGTGCATGGCCAGGCCATTGCCGTGATTGAACTGGACGAAAACCTGGATGACTACCTGTTACCCCGGGGCGTACAGGGCAAGATCGCCATCATCTCCGACCACGATCCCCTGCACGTCTCCCTTATCCGCCGCATTCTGCTGCGCATGATGGGGTGGCTGAACTACGTTTTCCCGATCAAGTAAAATCCTGCCTGCGGGGGGTGCCTGGCGCCCACCCGCAGTTGTTATCCGCAGTCTGCTGTGCGAGAGTTGGAACCAAAATAACGATGTCAGACCACTGACAATAATTCAGATTCCCGCCTATGGACACACAGCTCCTGAACACGCTGCCGCAACCGGACCGCTTCTGTGAGCAGCCGGACGCCAATCCCTACTGGAACGAGAGCGTCTGGTTCTCCATCTCCATCCCCGAACAGCGCAAACACGGTTTTATCCAGTACTACTTCCGCCCCAACATGGGCCTGCTTAATGGCGGCCCGGTGCTGTGGGATCCCAGCGGCACACAACCCTGGAACTGCCTCTACTACAACTGGAGCCAGCTGCAGGCCTGCCCCGAAGGCGCCGAGAAATTCAACATGACCGCCAACAACTCGCTGTCGGTCAAAGTACTGGAGCCGCTCACCCGCTACGCCATCCACTACGACAACGATGGCTTTTTCATGGACCTGGAGTGGCAGGCCATAGCGCCACTGCACCAGCTCAAAAGTAAAACTGCGGCCCAGCAGGCGGCGCAGAAATACCACATGGAGCAGCCGGGACGCATGACCGGGGTAATCCGCTGCGAAGGTGACGAGTGGGCCATTGACTGCTACTCCATGCGCGACACCTCCTACGGTCCACGGGTCTATGACAAGTCCTCCTGCGGCGGCTACTTCTGGGGTATTGCTGACGGCAGCGCCTTTCACGCCATCGCCAAGGGTGAGACAGCAGAGCAGGATGTGATTGGTGGCTTTATCTGGCGTGACGGCAAGATGGGCAGCCTGGTCTCCGGCAAACGGCAAGTGCTGCACTACGGCCGTGTCGGCCCGCGGGAAGTGCTGTTTGAAGCCACCGACGAGCACGGCCGTAATATTCGCGCCCACGGCCAGATAGACGAGGGACTGATTTTTACCGGCTACAGTGACCGTACCGTGGTCTGGTCCCTGCTGCAGTGGCAGTGCAACGGCGTTACCCACTGGGGTGACAACCAGGAGTTCTGCAACACCCGCCGCTTCCGCCGTATCGCCCGCGGGCAATTGAAGCCCGGCCAACCCTCCCACAGCGTGGAATAGTGGCCATGGCAGGACAGATCATTCTGGTAAACGGCACCTCCGGTTCCGGCAAATCAACCACTTGCGAACAGTTTGTGCGTGATGCCGACGACTTCTGGCTGCACTACGGCGTGGATCACTTTTTTGCATCCACCTTCCCGCGCCGCTTCGGGCATCACGGCGACCGCGCCGGTGACGGCTTCAGCGCTGTACCGGTCGACAGTAACCAACCCGACGGGGCCTTGCGCTGGCAATTCAGCCCCCAGGGGCTCAGGGCCATGAGCGTTTTCCATGAATGGATTGCGGCCGCCTCGCGGCAAGGCTGCAATATCATCGTCGACCACCTGCTGATGTGCGATCCACCACTGCTACAGGATTGCGTGCAGCGACTGGCCGGCCTGCCGGTATTGCTGGTCAACCTGCAGCCCCCCTATGAGGTACTGGCAGAGCGGGTTGCCAGTCGCGAGATCGGCAACCGCTTCACCAACTCCAGCTACTCGGAACAGCAGAAAAGCCTTTCGCGGCAGCGTCTCGACCGGTTACGCCCCTGGTTTTACCAGGCGATTTACCAGAACACCCGCTGCGACCTCAGCATAGATACTTCAAACTGCCCTCCTGACGAGGTGTGCCAACAGATCCGGCAACGCCTGCAGCAGGGCAGTGGCCACGCCTTTACAGAGCTGCTGCTGCAACAGCACAATGCCGGCACTGACGCAGGTACAATAGCGAAGGATTAACCGCAGACCGCTGCCCCAGGAGACAGGAACCGCCAGCCTGCCATGAATACCCCCAGACTCCAGCCGCTGATCGCGCTGATCGGGCTGTTATTGACGACCCTTTTTGCCGCTGTCGACTACAACCACTCCCGCGACCAGCGCACGGCACTGTTGAGCCGCGAGCTGGAGAACGTCAAGGACAATATCGAGATCACCCTGCAGCGCTACCTCACCCTGGTGCTGGCGCTGGAGGCGTTTGTGCAAGCCAACGCCGAGCAGTCACAGCCCGACCGCGACGCCTTCGGGGCTCGCTTTCTCGAGTTCGCCGAATTCCTGGAGCTGAGCAACCCCTACGTACAGAGCCTGCAACTGGCACCGGCCGGTGTGGTCACCTACATGACCCAGCTGCGCCGCAACCACGCCGCCCTTGGCCTCGACCTGCTGTCGGACCGGGACCAGCGCCTGCGCATGCTGGAGATCATCCGCAAGCGCAGCATTGTGGCGGAAGGACCGGTCAAGCTGATTCAGGGTGGCCAGGCCCTGATCATACGCAAGGCGATTTTCACACACCCGGGGGCGCTGGATCGCCAGGCGTTACGGGCGCGGCAGCAACTGGGGCCGGATGATCGCTGGCCCGATGATATTGCCGGAGACTTCTGGGGCTTTGCCACCCTGCTGGTGGGGGTCGACTCCCTGCAGGAAGACCTGCGACTGCTGGAGCTGCCACCCTACTACCGCCTGGCCCTGCGTGACGAAAGCAGTACCAGCAAGGTCTACTGGAACGACGCCGCCATTTTTAACAACGCCGATATGATCACCACCATCCAGCTGCCTCACGGCCGCTGGAGCCTGGCCATCCAGGATCGGCAGACGCCGCTGTGGGTGCGCCCACTGGTACTTGGCGTCACCGGCCTGCTGCTTACCATCATCGCCATGCGCATCGCCCGCCTGCTGGCACGCAGCGCAGCCGCCCGCGCCGAAGGCGCTTCCCGCAGCCGTTTCCTGGCCGCCATGAGCCACGAGATCCGCACCCCCATGAACGGCATTATCGGGGTGGCGCAATTGCTCGAACAGAGCCAGCTGGATCCGCGTCAAAAGGACCTGCTCAATCGCATCCTGGTAAACAGCAAACTGTTGTTGCGGCTGGTGAATGACGTACTCGATTTTTCCAAGATTGATGCCGGCGCCATGCGCTTCAGCAATGCTCCCTACAATCCCCGCGAGGTGGTGGAGAACAGCGTGGCACTGATGGAAGTGGAGGCCCTGGTCAAAGGGCTGCAAATCTATACCCATTTCCAGGGCAACCTGCCGCAGGCGCTGATGGGAGACGAGATCCGCATTGAACAGGTGCTTCTCAACCTGCTCGGCAACGCCATCAAGTTCACCGAGCGCGGCAGCATCACCGTCAGTGTCAGTTCGCTGCGGGCCAACGCCGGCCAGTACATCTGCTACGCCGTTACCGACACCGGCAGCGGCCTCAGTGCAGCCGAACGCAAACGCCTCTTCCGCCCATTTGAGCAGATGGAAGCCGGCGTCAATTTCCGCCGTGACGGTACCGGCCTGGGACTGGTGATCTCGCAGCAGCTGACCCACCAGATGGGCGGCGAGATCACCGTCAGCAGCACCCTCGGCCAGGGCTCCACCTTCAGTTTTTACCTGCCGCTGGAATTGGTCGACACCAGCACGGCAACCTCCCCTGCCACCACGGCAACTTCCCCTGCTACCAATACTGCCAGCCCGTTGCGCATACTGGTGGTGGATGACGTGGAGATGAACCGCGACATTGCCCGCATGATGCTGGAGAGTCTCGGCTACGGCGCCGATTGCGTCAGCGACGGCGGCGAAGCCATTGAAGCCGTGCGCCACAACAACTACGACCTGATCTTTATGGATCGGCAGATGCCGGGAATGGACGGACTCGATACCACCCGCCGTATCCGCAAGCTGCTGGCTTCTGGCTCTCACCCGTGGATCATTGCCATGACCGCCAGTGCCCAGGAAGACGAGAAAGCCGAGTACCTGCAGTCCGGTGCCAATGACTTTATCGGCAAGCCGGTGGAGCTGGATACCCTGCAGGAAAAAATCAGCGTTTACCTGGCCCAGCGCGGGTCCGGCAGCCACAACAGGGCCTGACACGCCCTGATCCCGACCCTTCAGCGCCACCAACCACAACAGGGCCCAGGGAATGCCACACCGGCAGCCGTGAGCCATATCAACCACAAAGTCTCGTTGCGGGACTGCCATAGTTGCCGCCACAATGAAGCTTTCCGGGAACCTGTGTAGAAGACATACGAATTATGATGACCGAACTACTGCTCGGAACCGGCGTGGGACTGGCCCTGGGATTGACCGGTAGTGGCGGGGTACTGGCGGTGCCGGCACTGATGCTGGGACTGGGTTTCAGCTTGCAACAAGCCGCTCCCGTATCGCTGATCGCCATTGGTATCGCCTCCCTGATAGGCAGCCTGGATGGCCTGCGCCAGGGTATCGTCCGCTACCGCGCCGCGCTGTTGATGGCGCTGGCGGGCACAGCCTGCGCGCCACTCGGCATCTGGCTGTCACACCAGCTGCCCACCCACTGGATCATGGTGGTGTTTATTGCCCTGCTGCTGTTTATTGCCGGCCGCATGATCCACCAGGCACTGCAACCACCGGCTGACGCCAGCCTGCCCCTCGGCAGCCAGGGTAACTGCCTGTTGGATGAAGACACCGGCCGCTTCCAGTGGAACCTGCGTTGTTTCTCCACTGTTTTCGCCATTGGCGGTGGCGCCGGGCTCACCAGTGGACTGCTGGGTGTTGGTGGCGGCTTTCTGATTGTTCCCGGTATTCGTCACTTCAGCCTGCTGGGGATGCACAGTGTAGTGGCCACCTCACTGGCAGTGATCACCCTGATCTCCGCCGGCACCGTGGCACAGTCTCTCTGGCACGGGGCGGTGATTCCTGTCTCCGGCTGGTGGTTTATTGGCGCCACTATTGTCGGCCTGATCGGCGGCCGCGCGCTGGCGCCGCGGCTGCCGGCCAAGGCTTTGCAACTGAGCTTCTCTGTGCTGGCGGTGCTGGTGGCCGCCATGCTGGCACACCGCTATTTGCTGGGCTGATCCAGGTCAGCGTTTTTCGATCACCAGCAACATGGAGCCGACGTCGATACCGAACTTGCTCAAGTCCGATTCGTTCAGTAGTACCGACTCCGACACCAGGTACATGCGGTCATCAACCCGGATATCCAGGGTACCGTCGTTATAGGGGATGCGCAGCACGTAGTTGAGGAACATGCTATTGCCTGCCACTTCAATCTGCGCCGGACCAATCACGTCGCCAGCGGTACCTGTATAGCTTCCGTCCCCATTACGCTTGAGAGTCCAGATGCGCTGCTGCTGCTCGCCGTCGTCAAACAGGAAGGACTCCTCCAGCGTGCCGGTATCGCCACTCCAGCTGGCATCGATACTGGCATTGAAATAGCGGATCACTTTGCCGCTGCGGTTCTTGATCACACCGTGGGCACTGAGAGTGCCGTCGAAAAACGTCTCCGGCTGCAGCTGCGGCTGGTTGTCGGCATAATCTCCCGGCACTACCGCGCTGCAACCGCACAACAGGGCAAGCATCCCCGGTAAAGTGACTTTCAGCCAATGCATGTTTTCTCTCCCGCCGTAACCCGGCAACCCGCAACAGTGACATCACTGGGTACGCCGCTACCAGCCGGCTGGCTCACCTGAACGCTCAGGCGCACAGCACATCGGCACCCACTGTGCCGCGCATTGAACAATAGCGGTGTGTGTAACATCATGGCTCCCGGCCATCACCGCGCCGTATACGTCTGCTCTCCCGATAACCACAACGCCCCGGGAGGCACAGCCCTGTACCAGCAAACGATAATGGAGTATCGCCTAATGCCCATCCTCCCCACGGTTCTCCACCACCATGTCCGCTAACCCTCTGCTGCGCTGGCTGGCCGGTAAACTCCTGCGCCTGCCTCCCCGGCGCACCGGTAATATCCAGCTGGAAGCCGGTATCCGTGTGGTCATGCGCGATGGCGTGGAGCTGCTGACCGATCACTACTGGAGTGGCGACCAACCCCGGGGGCCGCTGGTGCTGATCCGCAGCAGTTACGGCCGCGGCGGCATGTTCGGTTTGATGGCAGCGCTGATGGCCGAGCGCGGCCTGCAGGTGATCGCCCAGAGCGTGCGCGGTACCGCTGGCTCCGGCGGGCAGCTCGACCCTATGCGGCAGGAGCGGGATGACGGCGCCGATACCCTCGACTGGATCCGGTGCCAGCCCTGGTACAGTGGCCAGATCTACACCTTTGGCCCCAGCTACCTGGGTAATACCCAGTGGGCCATGGCCGCCGGCAGCGGTGAAAAACTGCAGGGTATGCTGCTGATGATGACGCTCTCCAATTTTGGCGATGAGCTGCGCGCCGGTGGCGGTTACACCCTGGAGGGCACCCTGGGCTGGACCCAGCTGATGCAGCAGCTGGTGGGCAGCCAGGCACTCAACAGCATGCAGCGGCCGCAACCGGAGCGGCTCAAACCCTTCCACAACCAGCTGCCACTGGCACAACTGGATCAGCAGGCGTTCGGCAAAACCGTGCCCTGGTGGCAACAGTGGCTCCGCCACGAGCCTGACGACGCCTGGTGGCAGGCCATGAATTACTCCGCGGCAGCCACCTCGCTGGAGGCACCGGTCAATATGATCGCCGGCTGGCAGGACGCCTTCCTGCCCTACCAGCTGCAGGACTTCAGCAACCGCCAGCAAGCGGGCAAACCGGTGTGGATTACCATCGGCCCCTGGTATCACTCCTCCCCCGCCGGCATGGTGAGGGGGCTGCAGGAAGCCATCGGCTTTTTCGGCGATCTCGGTAATGGCCGCGCGCCTTGCGCTGATCGCCAGCCGGTGCGCCTCTACCTGCAGCAGGCCAAACGCTGGCTGGAGTTTCCCTGCTGGCCACCGCCACAGGCACAGCCCCTGCAGCTCTACCTGCGCCAGGGACAGGCCCTGTCGCACTCGGCCGCAGCCCTCGATGAAGGCTCCGTAAGCTATACCTACGATCCCGCCGACCCCACCCCCTCCATGCACGGCCCCACCCCCATGGGGCACTCCCGGGTGAGGGATATGTCGGCCCTGGAAGCCCGTGACGACAGCGTCAGTTTTACCGGTTCAATACTGGGCCATGACCTGGACATCATCGGTCCGGTGAGCGTAGAGCTGACAGTCCACTCGGATCGCGAGCACACCGACTTTTTTGTCTGCCTGTGCGATGTGGATCGCAGGGGCCGTCCCATTCAGGTGAGCGACGGTTACCTGCGGCTGCGCCCGGGAAGTCCGGTCGCTGACGCGGACGGCAAACGCCATATCCGCATCGATTGCTGGCCCACCGCCTGGCGTTTCAAGGCCGGTCACCGCCTGCGCCTGATCGTGACCAGCGGCGCCCACCCCCGCTACGCCCGTAACCCCGGCAGCGGCGAACCATTGGGCAGTGCCACCCGCCTGCTGCCGGCCCACCAGCAACTGCTGCTGTCGGCAACACAGCCCTGTCGCCTGCTGCTGTCGGAAGTCACCCTGCGCTGACCGATTGACCCTCATCAATAGAGGGACCGGGGGTTTTATCCTATGCTCAAAAGGCAACAGCCGCGGGCAAGGACGGCAGAATGATCACACAACTCAGCGCCGGGCAGCTCTACAACAGCTGCGACCCACAGGGGTTCGGTTTTACCCTCAGCAGTGAACTGGAACCGCTGGATATCCCCCTCGGGCAGGAACGGGCACTGGAAGCTATTGAGTTTGGTGTGGAGATCACCCGCGAGGGTTTTAACCTGTTCGTACTGGGCGCGCCGGGGCTGGGCAAACACGAACTGGTGAAGCAGATCCTGTCCCGCCAGGAGCAGCCCCGTACCGAACTGTTCGACTGGTGTTACGTCAATAACTTCGACGACCCGCAGCGGCCGCAACTGCTGCGCCTGCCGGTGGGCATGGGTCAGGAGCTGCGCAACGATATGCAGCAGCTGGTGGAAGACCTGCTCACCGCCATTCCCGCCGCCTTCCAGAGCGATGATTACCAGCGCCGCCGCGAGGAGATTCGCTCGCGCTCCCACGAGCACTATGAAAGCGACTTCCGCGCCCTCGCCGACGAGGCGCAGGAGAGTGGCGTCGCCATGATGCGCACCCCTTCCGGCTACACCATGGCACCTATGGCGGATGACAAGGTGCTCACCGCCGAGGAGTTCGAGGCACTGCCGGAGGAGCAGCAAAAAGCCATCGAGAAGAAGATCGAGGAGATGCAGAAGAAACTGCAGGCCCATGTGCGCGAGATGCCGCTGATCCGCCGCGAAGTGAGCCGGCAACTGAAAAAGCTCAATCAGGAGATTACCCAGCTGACGGTGGAGCAATTCATCGACAGCATCGAGAAACGCTACGAGCAACAGGACAACGTGCTGGCCTATCTGGCGGCAGTGCAGAAAAACGCTACCGAAAATGCCAGCGATTTTCTGCCTGACGGCGAGGGAAGCGACGATGAACAGGTGGAAAACCGGGCACAGGGTTTTCACCGCTACCAGGTCAACCTGCTGGTAGACAACACCCGTCAGCAGACGGCGCCGATCATTACCGAGGACAACCCCACCTACCAGAATCTGGTGGGACGCATCGAGCACGTATCCCACATGGGCACGCTGGTCACCGATTTTACCCTCATCAAACCCGGCGCCCTGCACCGCGCCAACGGCGGCTACCTGATTCTCGATGCGCAGAAGGTGCTGACCCACATGTACGCCTGGGAGGGACTCAAGCGCTCGCTGAAATCCCGCCAGGTCACCATCTCCTCACTGGAAGAGGTGTTGAGCCTGGTAAGCACCATCTCGCTGGAACCGGAGGCCATGCCCATCGACGTGAAGGTGATTCTCACCGGCGAGCGGCTGCTCTACTACCTGCTCAAGCGTTACGACAATGAGTTCAGCAAACTCTTCAAGGTGGTGGCGGACTTCGCCCACAGCACTGACCGCTCGACGGGAAGTCAACTGCTCTACGCGCGCATGATCGCCACCCGCCAGCAGCATGAAGAACTGCTGCCGCTCACCAGCGACGCGGTGGCCCGTATCATCGAAGCGGCCTCGCGCCAGAGCGACGACAGCACCAAGCTGAGCCTGCAGGTGGATTTTGTCAGCGATGTACTCAAAGAGGCGGATTACTGGGCCGGCAAGGCCGGCAGCGTCAGTATCACCCTGGAGCATGTGGAGCAGGCGCTGGAGAAACGCCGCTATCGCCACGACCGTATCCGCGAGCTCTACCACGAACAGATCACTCGCGGCATCAGCATGATTGCCACCCGTGGCAGCGCCGTGGCCCAGGTCAACGGCTTGACAGTGATTGCCCTGGCCGACCAGGCCTTCGGCAGCCCGTCACGTATCACCGCCACAGCCCGGCTGGGCAGCGGCAAGGTGATCGACATTGAACGGGAGGCCAAACTCGGCGGCGAGATTCACTCCAAGGGAGTGATGATACTCAGCGCCTATCTCGCCAACCGTTTTGCCCGTGACCGCCCCTTGCCACTGGCGGCGACGCTGGTGTTTGAACAGTCTTATGGCGGCGTGGATGGCGACAGCGCCACCGCCGCCGAACTCTGTGCCCTGCTCTCCGCCATTGGCGAAATCCCGCTGGCGCAGAACCTGGCTGTCACTGGCTCCATGAACCAGCATGGCCAGATCCAGGCCATTGGTGGCGTCAATGAAAAGATCGAAGGCTTCTTCGATATCTGCCAGGCGGCGGGGCTCAGCGGCGACCAGGGGGTGATTATCCCGGCCAGCAACCAGGTACACCTGATGTTGCGCCACGACGTGCGCGAAGCCGTCTCCGCCGGACAGTTTCACATCTACACCGCGGAACAGGTGGACGACGTGATGGGCGCCCTCAGCGGCCTCGCCCCGGGTGCAGTCGATGCCGATGGCAACTATCCGCCCGACAGCATCAATGGCCGTATCAGCGCCCGCATTGAAGCCTGGCAGCAACTGCAGAAAAAATTCGCCCGCCGCGACACTGATGAAGGAGATGGCGCAGACAAACCCGCGCCGGATCACGATCGGGGTAACAAGGATGAGTGAACAGGCGCAGGCCGGCCAGCCCCGGGTAGTCATTACCACCGACAGCGAACGCATTTCCGACGCGGTGCTGGAATACGCACTTGCCATGGCGGCACGACAGCAACTGCCGGTGGTGGGGTTACTGATTGAAGATACGGACCTGCTTAACAGCTCCACCCTGCCCTTCAGTCGCGAGATCTGCCTGTTTACAGGCCAACCGCGCCTGCTGGATACCCGCACCCTGCTGGCAGGCTTCAGCGACATGAGCCGTCGCTTGCGGCAGCGCCTGGCACAGAGGGCGGACCCCCTTGCACTGCACTGGAGTGTCAGCAGCATCCGCGGCCGTCGCCGCGACTTTCACTTCGAACACCTGGGTGAAGCCGATTATTGTATCTACGACAGCTGCGTTTACGGCAGCAACCAGCCTCCGCACCACGAGGTGCGCACCGGTAAACACCTGCTGGTGATCGACGGCGCCGGAGCCGCCTTCTACAACAACCTGACGGCACTGCTGGCCCCCTTCAGCGGCCAGGCACTGCAGGTCACGCTGGTGCACACCAGTGACCTGGGGCAGGAGCCTCCACTGGCAGAACTGCTGCCCGCCGGTACCCGCCTGCACCACCTGTCACGGCAACAGCTGCCACAAGCGCTGCAGCAGGCCGGCCAGCGGTTCGATTACGTGGTGGTGTCACGCCGTCACTGGCTGGCGGAACTGGCGCCGCAACTGGCGCAACTCAACTGCCCGCTGATTGTGGTGGGCTGAGGCCGCCAGAGCGGCACTGAATCAGGCGCGGATAAACTTGAAGACGTTGGCCGAGGTAATAACCACCCGCTCGCCCACCCGCACCTCGCAGTTACAGAAGACAATATTGCCGGTACCCTTGCGCACCGAGGTGTGGACCTCCAGCCAATCACCCAGCTGGGCGCTGCTGAGGTACTTCAGGTCCAGGCTGATGGTGACCACCGGCCGGTTGGTCTCGGACTGCTGGCGCAGGGCACGACCGCAAGCGACATCGACGATGGTGGCCAACATGCCACCGTGGGCCACTCCCAGGGAGTTGCTGTGGTTGGGCTGGACCCGCAATCCCAACAGCAGATGATCGACACCGGTGTGCACATAGACATCCCCGAAACCGGACAGGTAGGGCATGCTGCTCAGGTCGTAGGGTTCAAATCCCGCCGGGATCATCTCATTGGGGTTATTGCTCACGGGGTACCTCTCGGACTGCGGCCGGCCAAACAGTGCGCCAGCTGAAAAAAAGCGTCATTATCGCCCAGTGGCGCCATAATTTCAGCTGCAACGCCCGCTCCCGCCAGCAGCCACAAGCGTAAGGAAATGTTGGCGCAAGGTGATCATGGCCGGCGGAGGCGATACACTGGCACGCTACCCGCACACGACTGGTCAGCAGCCGTTAAAGGCGGAAATACAGGCGCAAAGGCCAGGGTGGTACCGGCCTGCACCACATAACAATGAGATGCACAACATCATGTCTACTGCTGTACCTGCGTCATCAGGCGCTTTTTACGGTTGGCGAGTTCTCGCTGTCTGCACCTTCTGCCAGTTTGTTGCTATCGGCTGCACCATGTACCTGCTGGGCCTGTTTATTGAGCCCCTCTCCCTCGCCTGGTCCGCCACCCCCGGCCAGATCGGCTCCGCCTCCGCCATGTTTGCTGTCGGCGGGGCACTGTTAGGCCCGCTACTCGGTCACCTGGCAGACAAGGGCTGGACCAAACGCATTATGCTGGCGGGCAGCGTGGTCATCAGCCTCGGCTTTATCGCCCTGTCGCTGGCCCAGAGCCTGTGGCAAGCGGCGCTGATCTGCGTCTTCCTGCTGGCACCCGGTACCGCCATGCTCGGGGCCATTCCCACCACTGTGATGGTGGCGCAGTGGTTCTCGAAACGCCGGGGGCTGGCTATCGGCATTACCGCTGCCGGCATCTCCATCGGCGGTTTTATCATGCCGATGATTGCGGCACAGTTACTGGCCCACCTGGAGTGGAGTGCCGCACTGCGCATTATCGGCTGTGGCATCGCCCTGCTGCTGATCCCCGGCATCGCCCTGTTTGCCGTCAATCGACCCGCGGATGTGAATCAGTACCCGGACGGTATTGCCACCGCGGAAGAGCAAAGCCCCAATGACGCTGCAAGTGGCACCATCAGTACCGGTACCCTGCTGACGGACCGCAACTTCTGGCTGGTGGCCCTCTGTATCGGCTTCCTCAGTTTCCTCGGCCTGCTGTGCGTCACCTATATCGCCCCCTACGCCCGGGAATCCGGCCTCAGCCTGCAGAACGCGGCACTGATGATTTCGCTCTATTCCATCTGTGGCATCAGCGGCAAATTTGCCCTCGGCTGGCTCTGCGATCACCTGCAACCACGGCGCATGCTGAGTGTCACCATGGCGCTGGCCGCCATCGGCTGGTTTCCACTGCTGCTCTCCAACAGCGTCCCCGCCTTCCTCATCGCCGCCGCCATGGTGGGCTTCGCCATGGGCGGTATGATCCCGGCGTGGGCAGCGTTGATCGCACAGCTGTTCGGCCTGGAGAACTTTGGCCGCGTGCGGGGCATCATGAGCCTGGCGCTGGTGGCGTTTACCTTCCTGCCAGGTCCGCTGGGGGGCTACTTGCGGGACTCCACCGGCACCTATGCCACCGCCTTCACCTGGCTCTGGTTTATGCTGCCTGCCGGTGTGGTGCTGTCACTGTTTGTGGGGCAGGCCGCGACTGTCTCCGCACCCCGGGCGGCTACCGGCAAGGCGCCGGGCTGATACCGGTACAAGCCGGGCATGGGTGCAGGTGGATCCGCGCCACTACCCCGCACGCCCGGCTAACACGCTACACTGTCATCAGTCTCAACCTTTATCAGGGTATAGTGAGCGGGTCACCTGTACCTGTACCCGCAACCGCGCCACTGGCACCGATGACATACCGCCAAGACGACCACTGACACCTTTCGTTAACTATTGGGAATACTCTGCCAGACATGGAAACGCCGACAGACTCCGCTCCCGCAAAGAAACGCCAGATCCCCTACCTTCGTATTTCTGTCGGTGTGGCCATCACACTGCTGCTGATCTATGCGGGCCTCTGGCTGTATCAATTTACCCTGCCGTCGCTGAGTCTCTGGCACAACACCACCCTCAGCTACGAATTTGATGCCGACAGCGCGCCGGCGGACATGACCCTGGCCGACTATCAGGAGCTGGAAGGACGCCTGTTCCGTGAACTCACCAGCCGTATTTACGACCGTCTGGGTGAAACAGAGGGCGCCGGTCAGGGACGCTTCAAGGCCGGCAGCACCATGGCCCCTACCGCCTACCCGGACAACTGGAACCGCACCCATGAGCTGCCCCAACCCGAAGCCCGGGCCGGTGTACTGCTGCTGCACGGTCTCAGTGACTCGCCCTACACCATGCGCGGGCTGGCAGAGCGGTTGAGCAAGGAGCAACTGTGGGTCGTGGCCCTGCGCCTGCCCGGGCACGGCACCACGCCATCGTCGCTGCTGCAGGTGGAGCACGAGGATTGGCAGAAGGTGGTAGCCCTGGCGATGCAACACTTGCGCACGCAGCTGGGGGCCGACGCCTCCATCTATATGGTGGGCTATTCCAATGGCGGCTTGCTGGCCGTGGACTACGCCCTCGCGGCCATGGTGGGCGACCAGCCGGTAGTACCCGCAGGCCTGACGCTGCTGGCGCCGGCACTGGGGGTCACTCCGGCAGCCGGTTATGCCTGGTTGCCCAACCAGCTCTCCGGCCTGCCGGGATTGCAGAAGCTCGCGTGGCAGAGCCTGCTGCCGCCCTACGACCCCTATAAATACAGCTCCTTCACCATGAACGCTGCCACCCAGATTCACGATCTGATCGATGACGTCAAACAGCGTATCCGCAAGCAGCAAACCCCCGCCGGGGGCGTTCCCTTCCCCCCCACCCAGGTATTTGCCTCCATCGCCGACGCCACGGTCGACAGTACCGCCAGCGTCACTGCACTGCTGGAGCGACTTAACCCCGGTCGTCACCATCTCTATCTGTATGACATCAACCGCAGCGCCTGGTCCGAGCTGCTGTTTGACCGGGATTTCCGCCAGTTCCCGGATGACCTGTTAAAGCGCAATCACCCCTTTGATGTCACCCTGGTGACCAACGCCGACGTCGACAGCCGCGATGTGGTACTCCAGACTCGCTTCCAGGGCAGCGACGAGGTGACCACCGAAGCCACTGACCTGAAGTGGCCACTGGAGATCTACTCCCTCTCCCACACTGCCGTTCCGTTTGCCCCGGGGGACCCGATCTACGGCGATGGCAGCCAGCGCCAGGCAGGCATGGTCAACCTCGGCCGCATCCCCGCCCGCGGCGAGAGCGCCCTGCTCAACAACGACCTCGCACGACTGCAACGGCTGCGCTACAACCCGTTCTATCAATGGCAGGAAGACGCCATTGTGCAAGCCATTGAGGCCGCCAGCACCCGCTGATTCCCGGCTGCCAGCTGGCCGTCACACCTGTACCACCGACACCTGCTGACGCACCGGCGTCAAGGCCGGTCCGAACTGATTGTAGATGGCCACATCCGCCGCATCACGACCATAGCCAACCGCTACATAGCCACCCCGTTTCTGAGCCTGGGTGGCATCGAAGATATACCAACGGTGATTGACGTAGGCTTCGAACCAGGCGTGCAGATCCATGGGCTGTAACCCGTGCAGGTAACCCACCACCAGACGCGCAGGAATACTGAGACTGCGACAGAGCGCCACTCCCAGGTGAGAGAGATCACGACAAACCCCGGAACGCTGTTGATAAACCTCCACCGCTGAGAGGGATGAAAAACTGCTGCCCGGTGCGAACGGCACATTGCCCTGCAACCAGCGTTCAATCGCCACCACCTGGTCGTAGCCCGGTAAATGACCTGCAGTAATCTGGCGCGCCAGATCACCGAATCGATCCGACTCACAAAAGCGACTGGGCAGCAGGTAGCGCAGCACCCGGTCGGGCAGGTTCTGGATTTCCACAAACACACCACCCGGCGTCTGGTCCACCTGATCGGCAGTCTCAATACAGGCTGAGGTGGAGATGGTGAAGTTACCCACCGGGGACATCAACCGCTGGCACAAGTTGCCGTACTCATCGGTAAACTCAAACGCCGGCACCGCCGGTTGCAGCAGGTACTCTTCACTGGCCACCCACTGCTGGGCCCCGCTGCGTGGTCGCAGCATCAACACAAACGGCGTCGGTATATCGGTGACAAATTGCAGTTCACAATGGGTCTGTAATTTCATCCCTGATCTCCCGCAGTCAGGCCATTCAATCCAATAACGATACCCGCACATCCACCGTCATGCTTGCGCCGGGCGCGCCGTGATAGGCCCCGGCTACCGGTGGCACCGACCGCGGTGTACGCGCCACGGCCACGGCTATGTGTGCAGGCCCGGCCAGCTTGCCGATGGTGGGATCGAAACCTTTCCAGCCAGCGCCGGGGATAAAAACTTCCGTCCAGGCATGGGTAGAGCCGGACTGTGCGGTGGTTGCGGCGGTATAAAGGTAGCCACTGACAAAGCGCGCCGCCAGCCCCAGCCGGCGCGCCGCAATCATCATCAGGTTGGCAAAGTCACGACAGGAACCCGAGCCGCTGAGCAGGGTTTGGGCGGCGGTTTGCACACCCTCTTCTTCCCGCCTCTGGTAGCGAAATGTGGTGTGGATTTTTTCGTTCAGGCGCAGCAACAGCGCCGCGGTCTGCACCGGTGTACCCGGCTGCCAGATACCGCTCAACCACTGATCCAGCAGAGCATAGTCCAGCTCTTCAGTGGTACCGAGATAGCCAGCCAATAAAATGCTGTCTTCGGGCTGATAAGCAAACGGGTAGCTGACCGCGTAATCCGCCACCAGAAAATCATGGGGCAGCTGATCGTATTGCTGGATAATAATCTGGCTGTTGATATTAAGCGACTGCGCCGCACCCATAAAGATAAAGTTGGCTGTTGCCACACAGTTGCCCTCCACATCCCTGTGCCAACGCAGCCTGGCTTCCGGCACTATGGCCAGGGTTGAACTTTCAATACGCAGCTCATGCCCTTCACGGGGGCGTATCCTCAATGTATGCGGTAACAGCTGTACTGGCCCGGGAAACTGGTACAAGGTCTGATGGACTATCCGGTAACGTTTCATGCTGCAGCCTGCCCTTTCACCACGCTTTCACCCACGCACACCATTAAGGCTGCGGCCTGAGCCTGCAGACACGGCCTGACTTGATATAGGGCTCGTCGCACTCCCAGCCGTTCCCCCCCGCATCCAGATGCGCATGCTGCGGCAGCTCTATGAAAGCACAGCGATTCTGCGACTTGCCGTAACCCCGCAAGCAACGCCAGTCATCGCCGGCAGCTGAAAGAAAAGCGTGCTCTGGTATCCGCACCGCCTCGCAACGGCTTTGCGTCTTGCGGTAGCCGCGCTGACACTGCCAGCCACTGCCGGAATGATTCAGATAGGCGAACTCCGGCAGCGACATCGGCTCACACCCCTCCCGCGTTTCATTGAAACCCCGCATACAACGCCAGCCCTTGCCGGAGCGGGAGTGTTCCGCGATAGCATTGGCGGGAACCACAATGGCCTCGCACCGGTCATCCTTCAATAGGTAACCCGGCTCGCACTCCCAGCCGTTGCCATAACGCGCTTCTGTTAAAAACGCGTTTTGCGGCACTTCGATCCTGTCACAGGACGGCTGGCGATCGCCGTAACCACTGCTGAGTCGATAACCCCGCTGGCACAACCAACCCAGGCCGTACTGGGAATCCAGCAGGTAGGCATTGTCCGGCAGCTGCACCGGGTCACACTGATCCCGCCCCTTCACATAACCCCGCTCACAATCCCAGCCACTGCCACTGGAATTCAGATAAGCGTGGGCGGGAAGCGCCATGACTTCGCAACGGTTCTGCACCCGCTCATATCCACGCACGCAACTCCAGCCGCTGCTGTAGGCGCGCTGGTAAGCGTGTTCGGGTAAGTCCAGCGGCGCCTCATCAGCCAACGCGGGACCAGCCGTCAGACAGCTGCCGACGACGAGGCATAAGCCCAGCAGAAACCGCCGCAGCGGGGTTTGAATGTTCCGGATCATTTTCATGGGATTGATAGCGGCTCCAGTGCCGTCATAACGTCTGCGTCAGGCGACGTGTACTGCAACTTCCTGCACCGGGTCGGCGACTTTCATGCGTGGCCTGACAGGCACACGTGGCAGCACTTATTATTCGAGTTAATACCCGGAAACGAACAGCAGATTTGGTAGATAACCAGTCACAGCGAATCACCATGAACGGTCCAACTGATCCGGGAGAACATGTGGGGTGGACTCCCCGCCATCAAGGGTCGATAGCGCCAACGCCCGGCAAGATGCCTGTTACCATTATCAGGCTAGACAGCAGATATCCCCCACTATGGGCCCAATGGGTGTAACTTACAAGGAGCAGGGCTACCAGACAGAACCGGCTTTCACCTGCAAGCTTCTGCTACAGCTCTTTTGCAGGTCATGCGGAATTACTGGCGCTGAAACCAATCATTCATAAAATCAATGCAACTTCTCAAGGTTGGCGGAACAAATTGTCGATTGGGATACATGGCATAGAGAGTTAATAATGGCCGCTCCGCCCGCGGCAGTATCTCCCGCAGCGCTCCCTTCGCAATGGCTTCGCGAGCCACGAAATCCGGCAAAAAGCCAATCCCGAGGCCATCCTCCAGCACCTGCCGCATAAACAGGGTGTTATTAACCCGCAGTGAGCCGCTGATGTGTACGCCCTCGTTCAGTGGCCACTCACTGCCACCGCGAAAATAGCTGTACACAAAACAGTTATGGTTTTGCAGATCAGCCACAGTGCGAATTCGCGGGCGGGATAGCAAATACTCCGGTGCTGCGCACACCAGGTAGCGAAAGGATTTCAGCGGCCGCCCCACGTAATTGGAATCCAGCAGGCGACTCACCGCCCGGAACCCCAGGTCGAAACCGTGCTCCACCAGATCCAGACTCTCATCGCTGAGCTGTATGTCCAGCTCGATATCCGGATAGGCTTGCATGTATTCGGCAAACATCCGTGACAGATCGGTGATACCCAGCGCCATAGGCGCGTTAATACGCAACTTGCCACGCGGGCTGGACTGCATATCCTGCACCCAGGCATCGGCATCTTTCATCTGCAGCAACAGCGCGCGTGCGCGTTGCAGGTAGCCCTCCCCTATCGGCGTCAATTGCTGGCTGCGGGTGGAGCGGTGCAGCAGGCGCGATCCCAGCTCCTCCTCCAGCCGCCTCAGCTCCTTGCTGATCATGGAAGTCGTGACATTCATCTCCTCCGCCACGCTGGTGAAGCTGCCCGCATCCACCACCCTCACAAACAGTTCCATAGCGCGTAGCTTATCCATACGGCGCTCCATTATTTCCATATTGTTAACAGTGATTAAACATTATTGCCGTTTTTTGATAGCGGGAAAAGTCGCACACTGGGAACCATTGCTGACTAACCCCACCCAGGAGAACCCCGCATGTACACACTCTATTTCCTGCCCGGCGCCTGCTCACTGGCCACCCAGGTTGTTCTGAATGAACTCGCGCAACCGGTACGCCTGATTCACAAACAGGATGCGGAAAACTTTCAGGAACTCAACCCCGCTGGCACCGTACCGGTACTGAAGCACGACGGGCAGGTACTCAACGAGGGCGTCGCCATCTTGCTCCAGCTGCTGCAACAGCATGACAACCCCTTGCTGCCTTCCGGATCAACAGAAAAGCAGCGCGCCATTGAAGACATGATGTTCGCCAATGCGTCCATGCACCCGGCCTATGGGCGCCTCTTTTTTCTTGAGAACAACCTGAATGCAACAGCGCATAAGCAACAGGCGTTTCAAGCTGCAGCCAGCGCCATCAACCACCTCTGGTCGGTGGTGGAAACCAAACTGGGGAAGCAGGCTTTTCTTGGGGGCGACACTCTCTCGCCGGCTGACATCATGCTGACGGTGTATTCCCGCTGGGGCGGACTCTTCCCCGTAGACATTGTCATCGGCCCCCGCACCCGTGCCATGATCAACCGGGTCATACAGCGAGACAGTTTTCAGCTCGCCCTGCAACGGGAAGCCAACTACGCTACCAGCGCGGCTTGAGGAACGGGGCCATGGATGACAAGGCGCTGATTACGACCCTGGTGGAGCAATACTTTTACGGGCTGCATTATGGTGAGGCTGATGTACTCTCCGCCCTGTTTCACCCGGATTGTGTGCTCAAGGCACCGGGGCTGCGCCGGGATCTGTCACAATGGCTGCAACAGGTGCGCCAGCGACCGGTACCGGCAGCCAGCAATCACCCATGGCACTACCGCTTGTTGAAGCTGGACATTGACGGCGAGCAGGCCATGGCAAAAATCAATTGCCCGCTGCCACACGGACATTTCATCGATTACCTGGGTCTGCTCCGTGAAGAGGGTAAATGGCTTATCGTCAACAAGATGTATGCGGTCAGGGAGGAGGTGTAGTTATGCCCTATATCAATATCAGGATCACCGACGAAGAGGTGAGTCGCACACAAAAAACGCAGCTGATTCACGGCGTGACTCAATTGCTGGTCGACATCCTCAACAAGGACCCGGCCACCACCCATGTGGTGATCGATGTGGTTCCTACGGATAATTGGGGCGTTGGCGGAAAGCCGGTAAGCCTTCTGCGGCAACAACCAACAGCCGACCACTAACAGAGGGAGCGTTACTGCTATGATCGGCCCACAATTTACCGACCTGTTCGGTGTTGAATACCCACTGATCCAGGCACCCATGGCAGGCGCCCAGGACCACCGCCTGGCGGTTGCGGTGAGCCAGGCGGGGGGATTGGGATCCATCCCCTGTGCAACACTGGATGCCGATGCCATAAAGCGTGAAGTGTCCGCCTTTCGCGCGCAAAGCGAACATCCTCTTAATCTGAATTTTTTCTGTCACCAGCCCCCTGCTGTTAATCACAACGACCTGCAGGAATGGTATGCACTGCTGGCGCCTTACTGCGCAGAGCTGGATGTGGACGTAAGCCGGATCAGTACAACGCCAGCCCGTCATCCCTTCAACAGCGACCTGACCGACGTGGTGGAAGAGCTGCAACCGGAAGTGGTGAGCTTTCATTTCGGCCTGCCCGAGCCCGGGCTGTTGCAACGTGTTCGGGCCAGTGGGGCAAGGGTTATTGCCAGCGCCACCACCACAGACGAGGCGCTGTGGCTGCAAGCCCGGGGCGCGGATGCCGTCATTGTGCAGGGCACCGAAGCAGGCGGACATCGCGGCCATTTCCTCAGCCACGATTTGCATGTGCAGGAGAGCACGCTGTCGCTGTTGCCCAAAGTCGTCGCGCAACTGGAGATTCCGGTGATCGCCGCCGGCGGCATCGCCAGTCAGGCAGAGATTGCCGCCGTTATGGCACTGGGCGCCGCCGGTGTGCAGATTGGCACCGCTTACCTGCTGTGCACGGAATCCATGATCAGTCCATTGCACCGTCTGGCTCTGATGTCAGAACCAGGCTTGCAGACTGAGATCACCAACGTCTTTACCGGGCGTCCTGCGCGGGGCATCGTCAATCGCTTGATGAAAGAAATTGGTCCCCTCTGCGACAAGGCGCCGGCTTTTCCACTGGCGGCGAATCTGGTGAACGCGCTGCGAGCAGCGGCAGAGCAAAACGGCAGCGCCGATTTTTCCCCGCTGTGGTCAGGTGAGAACAGGGCTGGTTGCCGGGAAGTCTCTGCTACGGAACTTACACATCAGTTAATGGGATTGCTGTAAGGTAATAATGCCGTGCAATAAAAAAGGCGGGTACTGCTACCCGCCTTTTTTATTGCACGATAACCCGGCATTCAACTCAGTTGTTCACCGCCACTTCCATTCCGGTATCTGCCAGGTTGCCCTTCTCTTCCAGCCACACCTTGCGATCCGAAGCGCGCTTCTTACCCAGCAGCATGTCCAGCACCTGATTGGTATCGTCGCCCGGCTCAATGCGCAGCTGCACCAGCCTGCGGGTATCCGGATCCATGGTGGTCTCCCGCAATTGCAGCGGATTCATTTCACCCAGGCCCTTAAAGCGCTGTACGCCGATGCTGCCTTTTTTCTTCTCCGCCTTGATACGGTGGATCACACCCTCCTTCTCGGCATCGTCGAGGGCGTAGTAGACCTCCTTGCCGATATCGATGCGGTAGAGCGGCGGCATGGCCACATAGACGTGACCGGCGGCTACCATGGCCTTGAAGTGACGCACAAACAGGGCGCAGATCAGGGTGGCGATGTGCAACCCGTCGGAGTCGGCATCGGCGAGGATACAGACCTTGTGGTAGCGCAGGTTGGAGAGATCGTCGGAGCCGGGATCAATCCCCAGAGCCACCGAGATGTCGTGAATCTCCTGTGACCCCAGCACCTCCTGGCTGTCCACTTCCCAACTGTTGAGGATCTTGCCCCGCAGCGGCAGGATGGCCTGGAACTCGCGGTCGCGGGCCTGCTTGGCGGAGCCGCCGGCGGAGTCACCCTCCACCAGGAACAGCTCACTGCGCTCCGGCTCGCCACTGGAGCAGTCCGCCAGTTTGCCCGGCAGTGCCGGCCCCTGGGTAATCTTCTTGCGCGCCACTTTCTTGCTGGAACGCACCCGCTTCTGGGCGTTGCTGATGCAGTACTCTGCCAGCTTGTCACCGTCCTCGGTGTGCTGGTTGAGCCACAGGCTGAAGGAGTCTTTCACTACCCCGGAGACAAACGCCGCCGCCTCGCGGGAGGAGAGGCGCTCCTTGGTCTGGCCGGAAAACTGTGGGTCCGCCAATTTGGAAGAGAGCACAAAACAGCAGTTGGCCCAGATATCCTCCGGTGCCAGTTTGACACCACGGGGCAGCAGGTTGCGGAATTCACAAAACTCCCGCAGCGCGTCCAGCAGACCGGTACGCAGGCCGTTGACGTGGGTACCGCCCTGGGCGGTAGGAATCAGGTTAACGTAGCTCTCCTGGATCAGCTCACCGCCTTCCGGCAGCCACTGTACCGCCCAGTCGGCGGCTTCGGTATCGGCGCTGAAACTGCCCACAAAGGGTTCCGCGGGCAGGTTCTCCCAGCCGTTGGTGGAGGCGGAGAGGTAGTCCTTGAGACCATCCTCGTAGTACCACTCGTCGGTTTCGCCGCTCTGCTCATCCTTGAACACCACCCTCAGGCCTGGACACAGCACCGCCTTGGCGCGCAGTACGTGGCGCAGCCGTGACACAGAGAACTTGTTGGAGTCGAAGTATTGAGGATCCGGCAGGAAGCGCACGCTGGTACCGGTATTGCGCTTGCCACAGCTGTCGATCACCGCCAGGTCACTGGCCTTGTTACCATCCTTGAAACCGATGCGGTGCACCTGGCCGTCGCGCTTGATGGTCACTTCCAGCGCCTTGGAGAGGGCATTGACCACGGACACGCCCACACCGTGCAGGCCGCCGGAGAACTGATAGTTTTTATTGGAGAATTTACCGCCGGCATGGAGGGTGGAGAGGATCACTTCCACACCCGGCTTGCCCTGCTCAGGATGGATATCCACCGGCATACCGCGGCCGTCATCGGAGCAGGTGAGGGAGTGGTCCTTGTGCAGGATCACTTCGATATTTCTGGCGTGCCCCGCCAGTGCCTCATCGACGCTGTTGTCGATCACTTCCTGAGCCAGGTGGTTGGGGCGGGTGGTTTCGGTGTACATACCGGGGCGTTTTTTGACCGGATCCAGCCCCGTTAAAACTTCAATATCCTGAGCGGTATAGTTCGACATAGAGTGGTGTCTGTATTACTGCGTGAATGTCTTTATGGAATTGGTGCATGACGAGGAGGCAGTTGTACCACAATCACCTCGCCAGTGGCACCTGCGGAACCTCGAATTGGGGGATCGGGAATCAGGAGCGCCCGGGGAAAAGGAACTGGACGATATCCGGCAGAAAACGCTCGAAACCCTGGAAACCGTGGTCGCCGCCCTCTTCAATGGTCTGCCGGCAACCGGCATAGCGGGCTTCGGCCTCGCGGTAGTCGAGGGTCTCGTCACCGGTCTGGGCCAGCAGCCAGTAGCGGCTCAGGTCCCGCAGCGGCTGGCAGTAGGCATCCCGGAACTGGCCGGCGTGCACCTCGGTCATGGTGTAGACGTCATCGGTGTGGAAATTGTGCTGTGGCACGCCACATACACGGTGCACCAGCTCGAAAGGACGCACCGAAGGGTTGATCAGCACCGCCCGGTGACCGAAGTGCTCCACCAGCCAGGTACTCCAGAAGCCCCCCAGCGAGCTGCCGACAAAACCGATATCCGGCTCGCCCTCCAGCTCCGCCATCAACTCCCGTAACTGGTGCTGGGTTTCCAGCGGATAGGGGCAGAGGTAGGGGCAGCGATAGTCGATGTCGGGGGCATGCTCCGCCAGCCAGCGCGCCGTGAGCTCGGCCTTGACCGATTGCGGTGAACTGAGGAAGCCATGGATGTAAATCAGGGTAGCCATACCGGAGCCTGTGCGTTGGGCGGACTAACGATGTGCGCAGACCTTTGCGGCTGCCTGCGTCAGGTCAATAACCGCCGGAGGCGAAGTCTATAGCGTAGGACTTTTCAGCCGTTCTCTCCACCCCGGTCTGCAGTTCACCGTTGGCGTGCAGGTCGAACCAGCGGTAGCCCGGCATGGCGGTGTCGAGCGCAAAATCGTCACAGCGGGGCTTGAACTGGATACAGGTGGAGGGAGCGCTGTAGAGCCCGAAGTGCCCCCAGCGGGAGGAGAAATCCTGGTGCACGTGGCCCCAGCAGAGAGCCCGTACGTGGGGGTAACGGCTGAGCAACCCAAGAAGGGCGCCGGCGTTGCGGATCACATACTGGTCGATCCAGCGACTGCCCACCAGTACCGGCTGGTGGTGAACAAACACCAGGGCGTGCTTGTCGCAGCCTTGCAGCTGCTGCTCCAGGCGCTGCAGCTCCTGATCGCCAATTAAACCGTGTTCATGGCCGGGCAGGCTGGAGTTGAGCAGGATCAGCTGCCAGTGGTCCAGCTCCACCAGCTCTCGTGCCACTCTCTCCCGGGGAAACGTGCACATGGACTGGTCACGATCATGGTTGCCGGCCAGCCACGCCAACGGGCGACCGTAACCGCTCTCCATGGATCGCAGGAAGCGCTCGTAGGCAGCCATCTGGCCGTTGCTGCTGATATCCCCGGTTGCCACTACATAGTCGGCGTGCTGCTCACGCTGCCGCAGGCGCTGCAGGACATCCTGCAGACTCTCGTCCGTATCGAGGCCCAACAGGGTCTCTCCGGGCCTGCCGCCCAGATGACTGTCGGATATCTGTAGCACGCGCTGTGGTGCCGGCCGTAGGTCCATGTCTGCGTTCGTTAATCGGGTTTATGCCACAGTGCGCGGTCGGCGCACCTTTTGGAGGCTGGCAGGTGCAGGTCGATCCTTCGCTTCCTGTCATCCGGGGATCGCCACCCCGGATTGGGGGGCAGATTGGGCGCAAGTATAGCAATGGGTAAGGCCAAAGTGTGTGCGGAAGATCTCGCTTCCCGGCGCTGTAACATTCATGTGCCCGAGGATTGTGATACCCGTGAACGGCTCTGGCCGTGGGCCAGGCTGTGGCTGAGCCAGTCACTGAGGAAGCGGTTGAACTGGGCTTTCTCGTCCTGCTGGTACATCTGGCGGTTGGGGTAATCGTAGCGCGGCAGCACCCGTCGATGCCCCTGGCAGGAGACCACTTCCGCCATCCGCGCATCGTGGTAGAGACGTACCTGCAGGGTCGGCGAGCTGCCCCAGTGGTGCAGCGTATCCTGCTGACACACCTCCAGGGTGGTGGTATAGGGTGCCCTTTCCGTCACCCGCAGGTGGATCTGCCAGGTCTGGCTACCGGCCTGCACGTCGTAGTGCCAGTGCTCACACTCGTCAAAGGTGGGCATCAGCTTGAGCAGACGCGCGTAATTGGCTTCGCAGTGCGCCATCTGCTCACTGAGATTTACCCGATACCTGTGCTTCTGAGTCCCCAAACCGTTTACCACCCTGCCAAACTGTTTATCACCTGTCAGCTACCCGCACCTGACGCAGCGCGAATCCGCTCCCGGTTGAGCTGCAACCACTGTAACCCGATAAGGGTCGCCGCGTTGTTAAAGCGGCCACCGTAGAGGTTATCGAACACCAGTGGCGCCGGTAAAATCAACAGGCGAATGTCTTCACCCTCTTCCGGCAAGCCGTTGACGCCGCCGTCCAACCCCTGCAGGTCCGCCAGAGCGCAGAAGATGTGCAGCCGCTCGTCGCAGCCACCGGGGGAGGCCATGTATTCGCAGATATACTCCACCTGTCGCGGTACCAGGTCGGCCTCTTCCTGCAGCTCGCGCCACACCACCGACTCCAGCGGCTCGTCCGGCTCCACCATCCCGGCCACCACTTCGATACACCAGGGACCGTTGACATCACCAAAGGCCCCCGGGCGAATTTGCTCCACCAGGCCGATCAGGTCCTGGTCAGGATCGTATAACACCACCCCCACAGCCTGGCCGCGCAGCAGCAGCTCCCGCTCCACCACCCCGCTCCAGCTGCCGTCGTAGCGACGATGACGATAGCGGCGGCGGATCATGGAAAAAAAACCGCGGTGCAGGATATCGGGGGCCAGCTCTTCAACATCCCCGTCCCGGTACACCGGCTGCAGTACCTCGGGTAACACTCTGCTCACTCAACTCTCCAGGCAAACCGGCCCGATGCCGGCTTCAATCGCAGCCCCTATCATAAACATCGCGGCACCAATCACAAATTGCAGGTGCCATCCGGGAGCCACTCCGCGTCAGCCAAGCCCCGCGCCCGGGCAGCGGAGTTAACACTAATTAACCCCCTGCTCCAGCCCCCCTGTCGACGCCCCCATAGCAAAGGGGTAAACTGCCGCCACCCCGCCGAAAAGACCATTTTTCGCAAAAAACAGGATTTTTCCATGCTCAAAAGACGTCTCTCTCTGGCGATTGCCGGAATTCTGGGTTTGTCTGCAGCCAACCTGCACGCCGATACGCTGCAGGATATCTACCAGCTGGCTCTGGAGTACGACCACCAGCTGAAAGCCGACGAAGCCGCCTTCCGTGCCGCCCAGGAAAATATCACCATTGGCCGCGCCGGCCTGCTGCCGCAGATTAATGGCTCGGCCCGTTACAGCGAAACCGACGGCGATGCCATCGGCTACCAGTCATCACTGGGCAGCTCCTCAGCCTACGAGCTGGATACCGAGAACGAGCAGTACGCCCTGACCCTGACCCAGCCGCTGTTCAACATGGCCGCCTGGTTTGGCTACAAGCAGAGCAAGACCCTGAGCGCACAGGCGGAAGCCCAGTTCAGCGCCGACCAGCAGAGCTTTATTGTGCGGGTTACCGAAGCCTACTTTAATGTGCTGCGCGCTATCGATGCGACCGAAACCGCACGCGCCGAAGAGACCGCCTACGGCCATCAGCTGGAGCAGACCAAGCAGCGTTTTGAAGTGGGACTGACCGCCATTACCGACGTGCACGAAGCCCAGGCCGCCTACGACACCGCCACCGCCTCTACCCTGGAAGCACAGGGCAACCTCGGGATTGCGTTTGAGCAACTGGAGGTACTGACCGGCAGCGAACACACCGAGGTAGCGCCACTGGTGGCGCAGTTTGCGGTGGTCAACCCACAACCCGCTACCCGCAGCGAGTGGGTCGACTTTGCCCTGGAGAACAACTACCAGCTGAAAGTCGCCCGCTTCCAGGCGGACGCCGCGCAAAGTAACGCCCGGGCCAAGGCCTCCAACCACCTGCCAACCCTGACCGCCAGTTACAATTATGTTCACCGCGACGATACTAATACCGACATTATCGCCGGTGGCATTACCACCCCGACCGACAACCGTCTGGACGAGCAAAACACCATTGCGGTTGAGCTGAATGTGCCCATCTTCAGTGGTCTGCGGGTCTCCGGCGAACGTCGCCAGGCCTACGAGCAGCAGATGCAGGCGGAAGAGATCTACAACCTGACCCAGCGCAACCTGATCCAGAATGCCCGCTCCCTGCACCTGCAGGTGGTGACCGATGTGGCTCAGGTTCGCGCCCGCAAACAGGCGATCATTTCCGGTAGCAGCGCCCTGGAAGCGACACAGGCGGGCTACGAAGTGGGAACCCGCAACCTGGTGGATGTGCTGGTAGCCCAGCGCAACCTCTATCAGGCACAGCGTAACTACGATAACAGCCGCTACGACTACGTTATCAATATGCTGCGCCTGAAACAGGTGGCCGGTAACCTGTCACCGGAAGATGTGCTGAAGCTGAACCAGTGGCTGGACGCCGGCAATCAGGTCCAGCGCAGCAAATACCAGTAACAGAAGTACCAGTAAGAGACGGGGCCTGCTGCCTCACACCGTTCAGGCGTGAGGCAGCAGGCGCTCCACTTCCTGCAGCAGGCGCTGCAGGGCACCGCGGTTAGCCTCCGCCACCCCCCGGGCAGCCTCCCCAACCTGCAAGCGCCGCTGCGGCGACTGCAACAGATCGCGCACGTGACGGGTAAGCTCGTCCACATCACTGGCCACCAGCAACCCTTCCGCCGCCATCAGCAGGCGCGATACCTCGGCAAAATTGTAGAGTGAATCGCCACTCACCAGGGGTTTCCCCCATGCTGCCGGCTCAATGAAGTTGTGGCCGCCGTGCTGAATCAGCGTGCCCCCCATAAACACCAGGTCACTGGCGCCCAGCAGGGCCATCAATTCACCCATGGTATCGCCAATGATCACCTGGGTATCCGCGGTGATAGCCTCGCCACCGCTGTGGCGGGCAACCACAAACTCCCTCGCCGCCATCTGCGCCACCGCATCAAAGCGCTCGGGGTGACGCGGCACCAGCACCAGTAGCAATTGCGGGCATTCGGCCCGCAAGGCTGCAAACACCTGCAACAGCAACTCGTCCTCACCGGGATGGGTACTGGCCGCCAACAGCACCAGCCTTTCACCGCTGCACAGCCAGCGCTCACGTATCTGACTGCTTTTGTTGCGCACCGCATCATTGAGCGTGAGGTCAAACTTGATATTGCCGGTGATGGCCAGCCGCTCCGGCGGCAACCCCAGGGCCACAAACCGCTCACCATCCTCTGCGTGTTGCGCAGCCACACAGGTGAGCTGCTGCAGCATGTGCGAGGCGAGACTGGCAAAGCGCCCATAGCCCGCCGCCGAGCGGGCCGACAAACGGGCATTGGCCACCAGCACCGGGATCTCCCGGGAGGCACAGGCGGCGATGGTGTTGGGCCAGAGCTCGGTCTCCATAATGATTGCCAGCTGTGGCCGGGTGCGGCGCAGAAAGCGGCCCAGACAGTCTGGCAGGTCGTATGGCGCATAGACGTGATAGACCGAATCCCCCAGCGCCGCCCGCACCCGTTCAGAGCCGGTAGGCGTGGTGGTGGTCACCACCAGGTCATAGCCACTGTCCAGCAAGCGGTGCATCAGCGGCAGCGCGGCGAGGGTCTCACCAACCGATACCGCATGCACCCAGACACGCGGGGCAACAGGGGCCGCCAGCGGTGGCACCCAGCCAAAGCGCTCGCGCCAACGGCGGGCATAGGCCGGCGCCTTACGGGCACGCCACAGCAGCCGCAACAGCACCAGCGGCAGGATCAGGTAGAAAACAGTGGTATAGAGAATTCGTGCGAGCATCTGGGAGTGTCTTCGGCTGCTGGTGCCATTGGTGGCCACTCGGGCCGCGTCAGCTATCGGTCAGGTGTTGAAAGGTGAACCGGCTCCGGAAAGGCGCTCATACTACCACACGCCAATCGAGTATCCGTCCATTTCAGGGTAATATGCCCCGCTAACGAACAGGACTGCCAGAAGCGTTAATGAATATACTCTGTGTCACCGATGACAAATCCGGTCACGTCAGCCAATTGCGCGGACTGGCGGAAGCACTGGGCCGGCTGACGCCAACGGACACCCGCTGGCAGAGCATTTACCAACCCTCCGGGCTGGACCCGTCTTTCCGGCCCGACCTGATTCTCGGCGCTGGTCGCCGTACCCATTGGCCGGCACTGAAGATGAAACTCCGCCGCGGCGGAAGAGTGGTGCTGCTCTCCAAGCCCACCCTGCCCCAATGGCTGTTTGACCTCTGCGTACTGCCTCGTCACGATGGCCAGCAGGAGAGCCGCCGGGTGGTCAATACCGAGGGGGCCCTCAATCCCATACTGCCCTCGACAGAGGCGGATCCGGACCGCGGCCTGCTGCTGATTGGAGGCCCTTCCAACTATTATGGCTGGGACACTGACTCGCTGGTGCAGCAGCTGCTGCAGCTGCAGGCGAGCCAGCCGCAGATACGCTGGACACTGACCACCTCACGACGTACACCGGACACTTTCCCTGCCGCCATACCGCAATTGCGCGCCGCCGGCATTGACGTTGTCCCGCTGGAGGAGACAGATCACCAATGGCTGCTGGATCACTTCCGGCAGTGCGGCGTGATCTGGGTTACCGAGGACAGCGTCTCCATGGTCTATGAAGCCCTCAGCAGCGGCGCCCGGGTCGGCCTGCTGCAAATGCCGCTGCTGAAGGCCAATCGCTTAAGCGACAGCTTCAGACACCTGGCAGAAGCCGGTCGCCTGATGCAGATTGGCAGTGCCGATCCGACACGGCAATTTGCGCCCCTGCAGGAAGCCGACCGCATCGCCAAACTTCTGCTGGCCCGCTGGCCCGCCGAACAGGAATAAACCATGAAAGTGTTACAAGTACTGCCGGAGCTGAACAGTGGTGGCGTGGAGCGCGGCACCGTCGACTTTGCCCGCTACCTGGTGAGCCAGGGGCACGAGTCGCTGGTGATGTCAGCCGGCGGTCGCATGGTGACACTGCTGGAGCAGGAAGGCAGTCGCCATATCGCCTTTCCGGTACATAAAAAGTCACTCAGCTCGCTGCTCCGCGTGCGCGAATTGCGCCGTCGCCTGCTGGAGCTGGAACCGGACGTGATTCATGTGCGTTCGCGCATACCGGCGTGGATGGTGTGGCTGGCCCTGAAAAAGATCCCCATGGAGAAGCGTCCTGCTCTGGTTTCCACCTTCCACGGGCTCTACTCCGTCAGCGCCTACAGCGCCATTATGGGCTGCGGCGACCGGGTGATTGCCATCAGCCAGTGCGTCAAGGATTACATCCTGGAAAACTACCCGAAGATTGATCCGGGCAAGATTGACCTGATCCATCGCGGCGTGGACACCGACCAATTCAGCCCCGCCCATCAAGTGGATGCCGATTGGCAGGGGCAGCTCTACCAGAGCTTCCCGCAATTGCGCGCCGGCAACATCGTGCTGATGCCGGGGCGCCTCAGCCGCTGGAAAGGGCAGATTGAGTTTATCCGCATGATTGGCCAGCTGGTTAGCCAGGGGGTATCCTGCCACGGGCTCATTGTGGGCAGTCCCAACCCCGGTAAGGAAGAGTACCTGACAGAGCTGCAACAGATGGTGACCAGCGCACAACTGCAGGATCACATTACCTTTCTCGGCTACAGCGACCAGATGGCCAACCTCTACGCCATCTCCTCGGCGGTGTGCAATCTCTCCCAGCACGCCGAGCCTTTTGGCCGCACCGTTATTGAAGCCCTGGCCATTGGCACCCCGGTGGTGAGCTACGACTACGGCGGGCCAGCGGAATCCCTCGGCAACAGCTTCCCCGACGGACTGGTACCGGTAGGAGACCAACAGGCCCTCTGTGACGCCGTCGCCCGCTGCCTGGCCAGTCGTCCGGCCATTACCCTCGACCCGCAATTCACCCTGCAACACCAGGCCCGCGCCACACTGGCGGTGTATGACAAGGCGCTGCAGGGGAATCCCCGCTATCAGCACCAGCGGAGCTGACACCGGCTCCGCAACAACCTCTGTGACCGACGCACCATTGCGGGGCTGCAGCCCGGGGCCGGCTGTACTTGGCCGCGGCATCTGGGCTATCATCGCGGCTTTATTTTGCAGCCGGTTTTCCCTCATGCGCATCGTTCACGTCGCCCACCAGCAGTACCGCAAGTACGGCTACACCCGGGTCAACTGGGCGCAGAAACTCTTCTACGGCCTGATCAAAAACGACCACCATGTACAGCCCTTCAGTGACCGTGACGTAGCGGCCTTCGAAGCGCCTTTTGGCATCCGCGACCTGGGCGTGAAAAAGTCCAACAAACGCCTGCTACAGACGGTGGAAGCCTACCAGCCGGAACTGGTGATCGTCGGCCACTGCGACATCATCAGCAACGACACCCTGGAAGAGGTTCGCCGCCTCTGCCCCGGCGTGGTGATTGTGGGCTGTAACAATGATCCCCTGTTTGTGCCAGAGAATGACGCCAAAATCCGCCACCGCTGCGACGTTGTGGATGCCATGTTTGTCTCCACCGGCGAGCGGGAGCTGCAGCGCTATGCCGGCGCCCGCGCCCGCCTGCTGCACATGCCGAATCCGGTTGACCCCTCCGTCGAGTTCTACGACGCCAGCGCCAGGCCGGCAGCCGAGCTGAAGCACGACCTGATCTTCTGCAGCAAATCCGAGGCATACACCGAGCGCGGCCGCATCGTGCAGGATATCCACGATAATCTTGCAAACCGGATTCGCTTCCACACTCCCGGCAGTTTCGGCGTACCCGGAGTCTGGGGCCGTGACTACGACCTGGCCCTGGCCGACAGCGCCATGGGACTGAACCTCAATCGTCAGGAGGGCCTGCACTGGTACTCTTCCGCGCGCATGGCGCAGATGGCGGGCAACGGCGTTCTTACCTTTACCGACGGCAGCGCAGACTTTGCCTCGATGTTCCCGGCAGAGACACTGGTCTACTTTGATTCCGTGGAAGAGCTGAAAGAAAAACTGCTGGCCTTCCACCACGACGATGACATGCGCCGCCACTGGGCCGGCAACTGCCGCCAGTACTTCCACCGCGAGATCAACAACAAGCTCTACGCCCAGTACATCGTCGAGGCCAGTATGCAACTGCCCTTCAGTCACCCTTATGTCTGGCAGGAGAACCATGGCTGACACCATCAAAATCGTACAGAGCCTGGCCGGCGCCCCCTTTGGCGGCGCGGAAAATTTCTACACCCGGCTGGTGTGCGCACTGGCGGAGAACCCGCGCCTGGAACAAACGGCGTTTACCCGCGCCAATCCCCACCGGGTGCCGCAACTTGAGGCCGCCGGCGTGCCGGTCCAAACCTTCCGTTTTGGCAACAAGCTGGATCCGCTGGATCGCGCCGCCTACCGCCACGCCCTGCGGGAGCTGGCACCGGATGTTGTACTCACCTATATGAACCGCGCCAGCGAGATTACACCGTCAGGTGATTACCAGCTGGTGTGCCGCCTGGGGCACTACTACGACCTCAAGTACTACCGTCATGCCGATTACTGGGTGGGCATTACCCAGGGTATCTGCAACCACCTGATCAAGGGTGGCATACCTGCCGAGCGCGTGGTGCAGATTCCCAACTTCGCCGATGAAAGCCCTGTGGAGGCGGTGCCACGCGACAGCTTCAATACTCCCACCGACCGGCCACTGCTGCTGGCAGCCGGGCGCCTGCACACCAACAAGGCGTTTGATGTGCTGCTGCAGGCCCTGCCGCAGATTCCCGACGCCATACTGTGGCTGGCTGGTGACGGCCCGGAGCGAAAAGCGCTGGAGAAGCAAAGCGCCCGGCTGGGCCTGCAGGAGCGTGTGCGCTTCCTGGGCTGGCGGGACGACGTCGCCAGCCTGATGCAAACCGCAGACATGTTTATCTGCCCTTCGCGCCACGAAGGCCTCGGCAGTATTGTGGTGGAGTCCTGGTTTCACGAGTGCCCGATTGTTGCCGCCAACTCACAGGGGCCCGGTGAACTGATCGAGGACGGACGTACCGGTCTTATCACCCCCATTGATGATGCCGGGGCACTGGCGGCAGCCATTAACAGTCTGCTGCAGGATCCACAACTGGCGTCCACCCTGGCCAGCAATGCGAAGGCCCATTACGACCAGCACTACAGCAAGGCCACCATTGCCAGGCAGTACGCCGAGCTTTTTGAGCGCATCACCAGCTGACCCGAATGGAGTCCACCCCCATGCAGCCCACCCTGCACCTTGGTGACAGCAGTGACGCCTTCTCCAAAGGCGGTAACCGCCTCTGCTTTGTCGATCCGGGCAACAAGGGACGCTGCATCAAGGTGCTGAGACCGGATCGCAGCCCGGAGAAGAAGCGGCGGGAGAAATCCCTGCTGAAACGGCTCAAGCCATTGGACAACTTCAACGACAACCTGCAGGAGCTGCGCACCTATCAGCTGATTGAAAGGCACGTGGGCGAAGCCGCTTTTGAGCTGGTGCCGCGCTGCTACGGCATGGTCGACACCAATCTGGGTGAGGGCCTCAGCAGCGAACTGATACGGGATGACGACGGCCAGATCTCCATTACCCTCAAGCAATACCTCTGGCAACAGGGGGAGACCCCGGCCATCAGTGCCTGCCTGCAACGCTTTGCCCAGCGCTGGAGCGAGCTGGGCATGCCCTCCCGCAACCTGCTGCTGCACAATGTGGTTGTACAGTGCCAGCAGGGTCAGCCTCAAAAGCTGATCGTCATTGATGGACTGGGCTGGTCGGACACCATCCCTGTTGCCTACTGGATCAAGGCCCTGGCCCGCCGCAAGGCCGCCAGAAAGGTGCGCCTGATCCACAAGGCTATCGACCAGCTGCTGTACAAAAAGGCTCATAACCTTAAATACGGCTATCACGGCTGGCTGACGGATGAGGCTCGCAGTGAGGCTGCCAGCCCCCCGCAGGATAGCTAACCCCCCCAGTCCCCCCTTCGACTAGCTGCCACTGGCGCTCCGGAGCAGCCAGCTTGTGGCCGCCGTGGCAGTTTCGGCAAATAATGGGATCGCAGCCCTTCTGTTAATTGCCCCCACTTCCTATAATGACCAGAGGTAATAACAGCTATTAACTCCCGTTATACATCCTGTTCAGGCCGGCCATGTCCCACGGCCAGCGACACCGAGGTAAAAAGCCAGATGGCAACAGAAAGAGCCCACGTCCCTCACCTGTGCATTTGTGTCTGCACCAGGGAACGTCCACAGATGCTCTCCAGGTTTATCGAAAGCTACCTGCAACTGAAGTTGCCGGCGGGGCTCAGTATCAGTCTCGAGGTGGTAGAAAACGACCAGCAACAGCATATGCAAGGGTTGGTCACCAGCGCGGGCACCACCTCCCACCCGGCCTATTATCATCACCAGCCCAAGCTCGGCATTCCCTGCGCCCGCAATACCAGTATCCATGCAGCACTGAGCAGGCAAGCCAGCCACATTGCTTTCGTCGATGATGATGAGCGCTTTGACCCTGATTGGCTGGTGAACATCTGGGCCTACCTCAATAGCCAGCCCGAGGAGACCGTCGTGCACGGCGCCGTCTATTCCGTGCTGCCGCCATCGGCCCCCACATACTACGAGGCTTTTTTTCAGCGCCAGATCGAACCCACTGACACCGCGCTGGATTTTTGCCGCACCAACAATGTGATCCTGCCGCTCACGGTACTGACCCGCCATGGGCTCTGGTTTGATGAATCCAAACCCCTGGCAGGAGGCACCGATAGCAAGCTGTTTCGGGCAGCCCATGCATTGGGCGTTCCTATCAAAAGCTGTGCCGAGGCAGTCATCTACGAGGACATACCACTGGAGAGAGCTAACGTCAGATGGCTCTCCCACCGCAACTTCCGCATCGGGCTGACTATGGGAGAGCAGGCCTCACAAGGAGCCGACGCCAACCAGGTCACACACTTTCTGCGGCAATCCGGCAAGGCCACCTCATGCCTCACCAAGTACCTCGCCCGCACCCTGCTGCTGCAGCGGAAGGAAAAGAATATTCGCTATTGGTTCAAAGCCTGCAAAACTATTGGCTGTGGACTGGGATCCCTGGGCGTCAAGGTAGACGCCTACAAAAATGTACAGGGGCACTGACAGCGACCTCAGTCGCTGCCCTGCTGCAGATACTCGGCTGAATAGAGCCGCTTGTAGTATTCGCCATTCTGCAACAACTGCTGATGGCTGCCCTCCTCCTTGACCACGCCGTCTTCCATCACGATCAACCGGTCCGCACGCTGAATGGTCGAGAGGCGGTGCGCGATCACAATGGTGGTGCGCGACTTCGCCAGCTCTTCAATAGCGGCGGTAATCTTCGCTTCCGATTCGTTGTCCAGTGCCGACGTCGCCTCGTCGAGAATCAGGATAGGAGCATCTTTCAGGAAGGCCCTGGCTATCGCCAGCCGCTGACGCTGGCCCCCGGACAGTTTGGAACCGTTCTCCCCCACCACACTGTGGATACCATCCGGCAGCTGCTCCACAAAATCCAGCGCCTCGGCCCTGGCCAGAGCCTGGCGAATCTCCTCCTCGCCATACTGCGCCATACCGTAACCAATATTATTGAATACCGTATCGTCAAACAGGGTGACCCCCTGGCCGACCACAGAAAACTGTTGGCGAAGATTGCCGAGGCGGTAGTCATTTACATCCACGCCATCCACAAAAATGGCCCCGGACTGTACCTGATAGTGGCGGTAGAGCAGGCTCGCCAGGGTGGTCTTGCCACTCCCGGAACGCCCCACCAGAGCCACCATCTCACCGGCTTTGACATTCAGGCTTATGCTATTGAGAACCGGCTTATCCAGTGACGGATAGCTGAAGGTGAGGTTGCGGATCTCAATCTCTCCCTTAACCCGCTCGCTCTCATGGGTACCGGTATCGCGCTCCTTGTCAGCGTCCAGCACCTCGAACACCAGCTCGGCACCGATAATACCCCGCTGGATAATCACACCCACACCACTCAACTGACGCATTGGCTTGGGAATCAGGGCAATTGCCGTCAGGTAGCCGACCAACTCACCGGTGGTGTACTTCTCCAGAATGGCCGGATCCAATAACAGGGCCACAATTGCCGCCACGGCCATCGCAATAATGGTTTGGGAAATTGGCGAGTAACAAGCCTGCACCAGGCGGATCTTCATCTGCGTCTTGAAGGCCGCACTCAAAGCCTTGTTGTAACGCTTGGACTCGTAGCCTTCCGCACCAAAGGTTCTGACCACCATAAAGTTGCTGAGTGTTTCCTTAAGAATCTGCAACCCCTGACTCAGGGCCGCTTCATTCCTGCGGGCGTACTTGCGGAAGTATTTGCCGGTACGGGAAACCAGCAATCCCAAAATGGGAGCGGCCACCAGAAACACCAGGGACAGCTCCCAATTGAGGTAAAAGGCATAACCCAACAGCACGATTACCGAAAGGCCTTCCTGAATCAGCTTTTTCAGCGCATTGGTAACCGCGGCTTTTACCTGTCCAACCCCGGAGCTGACCCTGTGCATAATCTGCCCATGGCTGGTGCGATCGTAATACTCCGCGGGCAGCACCAGCAGCTTGGCGAAAATATCCTCGCGCAAGGAGTGAATAATCTTCGCGCCCACATACTCGTTGTAGTAAGTACCGAGAAAGGTACCCAGGCCACGAACCATAAAGATGCCAACCGCTGCCGCCGGCAGGTAGAGACGCGCGTCGCTGTTTTTCTGGTTCAGGGCCTCGATAATCAGCTCCATCATCTTGGCCATCATGGCCTGACTGGAGGCGAACATGGTGAAGCCCACAATGCTGACCACAAAGGGTATGATCAGCGGTCGCAGGTACTTCAATAGTCGCAGGTAAGTGCGAAAAGCATTCCCGGACTCAGTAGCTTTCATATCAATCAACCTAATTTAGCGATCAGCTGCTCAGACCAGCTTAATGTTGGCGGGCCATCTGACCCGGAAGGAGCGTAATCATACGTGAACCCCTAATCAATGTCCCGACGGAGTAGGGCCGGCATAAAATCCATCAGGTGCAGAAGATGACGGCACCGGGACGAGCCAACGAATCAAAACGCAGCGCATCCAGCTATCCTGCCCACAATCACCTGTCACACCAGATCATCGAGGCTCTTAATCACGGTGACACCAAAGCAGAGCCTAAGCCATACAGCACTCCCGCCAGGGGCGTCGCCCAGATAGCCAAATGTTGTTTTACCCCTGATCACACGACTCAAAACAACCTTCAATGTCCGCAAGTATTTGGACACGGACTTGCCTTTACGCAAATCAACCAGGGCAGGACCCGCCAACGCCGAATTTGGGCAATACTCAATCGCCACACCTTTATTCGCGACCCTGACGATCTGTCCGCCGAGCTCTTCCAGAAAGGCCCGATCAATTGACAACAGGCTAACTTTTTTCCTCGGCCGGCTCTCGACCTCATAACCGAATTCGGCCAACAAGCCGCCTGCACACAGGTCGAAAGCCACCTTTTGCTCCTGTGTAAACAGGCCTTTCCAACGATAAAGGCGACTTTCATCCAACTCTCCAGTCACCTGCTGTTTCCAGGATTCGTTGCGGGACATGACATCCATCCCCGAGGAGCTGGTATCAAGCATTCCGCTCTCGAAAGACTCGCCAATAAAACTGCAAATCTCCGTCAGCACCTTTTCTGGCTCCCGCACCAGGGTTTCATACTTCACGGTCAGGCTTTTGTCGTCCTGAAGGAAGAAGTCACCTGTCCTTTCGAACCACTCGCTACAAATATAGCAATTGACCAATTCCTGGCGACTGGCCCAGGGGAGTTGCCTCATGGAAATCGCGGAATCGCGAAAATCCCGCACTATCCTGATAATTTTTGCCTCCGGGTAGGCGGCCCTTAAGGTATCCAGGTGCAGCAAATGACGCGGTGTTTTCTCCGCCCAGCGAGGCTTACCTTTCTTCGCGGCATAGGTACCGACCAGCGCATCAAACAGCGCCGCCACCGACGGCTCCCGATCTTTAAGCGCGGCAAACAACTCCTGTTCGCTGACACCAAAAAGATCAATTACCCGCTGCTCTGCCAGAACCACCCTACTGACCCGCTCCACAGCCAGAGCCGGCCAGTTACGGTCCCGAAACATCCTCTTCAGCACCGCCGGCTTCAGTTTATTCAGCAGCTGTGACTCCGGCCCACAGGCGATACGACTGTGGGCGTTCAACATGGCCGCCAGCAAGCTGCTACCGGAGCGGGAAGCTCCTACCACGAAGACGGGTGGCTCCGCTGACTGCGAACCGGCTACGGGAACAGGATTATTTTTCATCCAGCTTTATGCTCGCCACCAGATCAATGGATTGTGAAACCACCCTGTCCCAGCCAAACTCGGTCTCGGCGAACTCGCGGGCTTTGTCACCCATCCGCCGGCGTAAAGGCTCATCAGCGAGCAGCTGTCCAACAGCCCCGGCAATGGCTCCGACATCGCCCTGCGGCACCAGCAACCCGGTTGTACCATCCTGCAGCATCTCCGGGACACCGCCGGCATCGGTTGCTACCAGCGGCACGCCGTTGGCCTGAGCCTCACAGATACTGCGTCCCATGGTTTCAGTATGAAGGTAGCGACGCCCTTTCGACTCCCGCATCACATCTTTTGATGTCGACAGATACAGCGCGCTGTGCTTATAAAAGCCCTGCACCATCAATGGACTGACCTTGCCATAAAAGCAGACATCATCAGCGAGGCCCAGTTCACCAGCCAGATTTCTGAGATCCTTTTCCAGTTCCCCCTCGCCGACAATCACAAAAAGAAAACTCAAGCCCTGGCGCTTCACCTCAGCCAGCGCATGCAAGGCATCCTCAAGCCCCTTGAAATCCACCAGCCGGCCACAATTGAGAATGACCGGCCGATCGTCTGCAAGCTCAAGGGCGGGGGTTTGATCAGGCGCCGCTTCACAACCGCCCTTGATCACCCTCAGGCGTTTCTCCTCAATACCCAGCTCCGCGGAACGGCGCAGACTAAAGACGCTGTTGACTATGAGAAAGTCGAGCTGATTGACAGCGTCGATAAACGCACCGCTGGTACGATCCATAAAAAATATGTCGTTGCCACCGGAGCGGGCAACCTGGCGGTATCCCGCCGATTTATAACTCGCGTAAAAGGGGAACAGATCGAGCGTATTGTGGTAGATAAGGGTTTCCTCCGGTTTGAAGCCGGCACTGCGGAAAACCCGCTCCATCACGGACTGATCTTTCATTTCGCTTTTCCTGAGGTAAACCGTTGACACTTGCTCACCGTCGAAATCACGCAGGCGCGGCCGCCGGGACCTCCAGAAAGCCCTGCCCACAGTCACCACCAGAAGGTTGTAGGCTGCCGCCCTGGCCAGGTTGCGAATCATGTAGTGGGCACTGGTTTCAATACCACCCACGTGCGCCGGAGGCAGATTTTTGGAGAAGACAATCAGGTTCTTTATAGCCATGACGCTCAGTCGGTTACCTTATAACTTTCTACTTCCTTGCCTCTCAGACCGGCACAGGCACCCAGCGCCTTGTGCACACGCAACCACGCCTGGTTGCGTTTCAGTTTGCGTCCAACGCATGTAAATACCAATGTTTTTATCAGATTGCTGATAATCGAGAACAGCGCGGAGGTTAGTATTTTTACCACCCCCTGTCCCTGCTGGCGTCGCCGCCAGGTTTCAGTAATACCAGCCCGGTACTTGCGCCCCTGCATCCACTTGATGCGTGCACGGGACTCGGGAATACGTTCGAAAACAACCGCCTCATCGCATTTTTTAATCTGCACACCAAGCTGATGTGCGGCGAAGAAAAACTTGGTGTCTGTGCCGCCAGCCAGGGGCACAGAGATATCAAAGCGCAGCCCCAGCTCCCGCGCCAGGCGTATGGGAAGTATCACGTTATTGGTGGCACAGGCGGTAAGGTCAGTACCGGTAGGCCGCTCCTTCGCCTTGATCAGTCCACTGATCTCAGGAGGAGTGTTTTCCGGAAAAATCGGGATCACTTTACCGGAAACAACGATATCGCCACCCTGCTGCTGGCAGTAGCCGTACAGCTCGGACAGCCAGTCAGCATCGACCCATTCATCATCGTCAATAAAGACCACATAGTCACAGGCTTCAGCCAGGCAGAATTCCAGCGCATTGTTACGAGCCACGGGGATGCCCCGCTGCGGCTCGCAACGGTAGTGGATTCCGAACCGACCCTGGGTGTCAAACTGCTCAACCAGCGCCCTGGAGAGCTGCTCAGTATCATTTTCAATCACCGTCACCAGTAATTCGACACCGTCAATCTCACGCAAGCCGGTGAGTGATTGCAGGCAATTACCCAGCAGGTCGGGGCGGCGGTAAGTGAGGATACAGATATTGATCCGCACCCTCTTGTCACCTACGGAAGTCATCCTAAGCGATTCTCCAGATCTTTCTTTTGCATATTGGCGGCGAGCGCAAAGGCAATGGGAACCCAGGTCCAGAACCAGGAATCCTCCGGACGCACCAATGGAAATTTACCACCGGACAAGGAAGCAAACAGGCAGTACACCAGCACCACCCCCCACATCCGTTGCATGACTGTCGGGCCGCGAAAACACAAAACCACCAGCCATAGCAGCGGCCCCAGGAACAGCGCAAAGCCCACCAGGCCTGATTGCCTCAGCAAGGCCAGGGGCAGGTTGTGCTCATGGGAGAATATCTCGCCATTGGTACCCACAATTTCAGCATCACGCATGTAGCCATAACCAAACCAGGGGTGTTGCAGCCACTCCTGCAGCGCCGCCGGCCAGATAAAATTCCGATTCGACCAGCCATCGCCGGAAAAGTCTGACACCACACCGAGGGCCAGTACCAAACCGGCCGCAATCAGCAGCAGTACCGACAGACTGCGCCAATGGCGCTTCAAAACACTCTTGATATGCTCATCCATCAACAGCAGGAAAGGCAGCGTCAGTACCACGGCATAAGCGGCGCCTTTTGAGCGGGTCAACAGTATCACAGCAACCGCCAAATAAATGTTGAACAGCGCAAGACCTTTGCGCCAGGCACCCTGTAACAGGTAGAGACCGCCCACCCCGAGAAACAGCATCACACCGTAGGTTTTCGCCAACCGGTTCTGGTTGCCAAATTTCCACCCGGGCACCATGGGCTCATCAATGCTCCAGTCGTTGTGCAGGCCATATTGCAGGATGAAAACAATGGCAGCCAGTGAGGCGACAAGATACAAGGGCAGCAACAGCTTCTGCACCAGCCCCGGATTGCGGGTGCATGCAAAACCGACCAGTAACAGCCAGCAGATGACATAGCACACTTCACGCAGTGCTCTCAGCAGGTGCCGTGAATCACTGATATCAAACCACAGCGCTGTCACACCCAGGTACAGGACGGTGACCAACATCAGCTGTATCAACCGTTCTGACCATATCGGCCGGTAGCTCACCAGAAACAGGGATATCAGCCAGGGTACGGCCAGCAAGCCCTGAAACAGCTCCCGCTGTGCCCCCTCGTCAGGGATGACAAAGAACGCGATAACAAATCCACAGACGGCCAACAAAGACCACCAGCGCGCCCAACTATCCAATTTGCTCACGTTGTGGGCATCACTAATTGCAGTGCGCAACACTCAGATCCTTCCTGTCTGCATTTGATATCGTCTCGGGCACCTCCGGGTGAGGCCTGCCGTAACCGCAGCATCGCCCTCCCCTGCTGCCCACGGCCTAGCCCCAAACCCGCTGCACATGATCTGCCAGCTGTGACGGGGTCAAGGTATGAAATGCCCGGCGATCTACCCACCCGTCATCACAGTCACTGCTGCCGGTCAGCCCGTCCGGTGCGGCTGTTGCTTTGTCACCCGCCCCAAAGAACGATAACTGCTCTGCGGTCGTGTCGCTACAGGGCAGGCAGGCAATGCCAACACTGGCCGCCAGCAACATACTGTCTGGGTCATCGCCGCAGGCCACCTCGCAGGCAGAGAGCAATAGCGCCTGCGTCCAAAGCATATCCGTATTGCTCAGGTGACGATTATCCTGGTGACGGCCACTCAGGTCACAGAAGTGCGCGGCCAATGGTTCATCCAGCTCGGAGGCAATAACTTCGGCATCCTCGGCGCAACCGAGGTAGATCACCTGCCAACCGGCCTCCAGCAGCAACAGTGCTGTCTCGGTCACGCTCTCTTCCGGCCAATCATCGCTGTCAGCTCTAGGACACAGCGCCACCAGCTTCTCTGGTTGCAACCCACATTCCCGCAACAGTGCCTGACGTTGCTCCCCAGACCATTGCAATTGCGGCAGCAGACCCGCCGGGCTCACAGTCCCCGCATCTGCCGCTAATGCGGTATAGCGCTGGTGCAGGGCCATACGCCGACTGTCAAAGCGGCGCGGATCGTTTAACAGGAAGTATCGCATCCGACCCAGCCAGCCGGTGCGCAGCGGTATGCCCGCCAGCCAGGGCACCAGCGCCGAGGGCAGGTCATCCGGGCAGACAAACGCCTGCTGATAACCGCGCTGGCGGATGTGTTGCGCCAGCTGCCAGCGCGCCTCCGGGCGCCATTGCCCTGCTGGCACCGGCCGGGCAATGAAATTTGTCACCTCAGGCATCAGTGTAACCAGTGCCTGAAAGCGCCCGGCCGCCAGCAAATCAATCTCGGCTCGGGGAGCCTGCAACCGCAATTGGCGCAGCAACCCATGGCACCAGAGCAGCTGCTCCAGGCTCTCGGGCGCGACAACAAGTATTCTGTTACTCATGCGGGAGAAAACCGGTCTGAAAGCCTGTGAAATCAGGAGCGGATGATACCGAAGACCAGAGGAAACGCCAGTGAAAGCACGCTGCCGGACGCCGACCACTATTCCAATTCCAACAGGGCCTGATTACACTTTCCAGTCCGGTCGTGAGTTGCCTCCCTGCAACGCGCTGTACACCTGGCCCTGCGCAACGGTGCTTTGCTGCAGCCGCTTGGCAGCAGATGTACCCACGGATCGGGACTGGCAGCGAAAGGTGGCAGTTAGCAACAGCCTGAGTCCAGATCCGGTTCACGCCAGCACAGAACCAGCAGTTGAAAGGAAGGCCAGCAAGCCTCCTGTCACGCCAACCACAACGCAAAGATATTTCGCATGGACGCCAATATCACACAGAACAGAGAACGGCTGGCCCCTCCAGTCATGCACAGCAGCCTCCCCGCCGCACGGGAGGCCCATGGCTAATACCATCAGAGTTGTACAGAGCCTGGCGGGCGCCCCCTTTGGCGGGGCGGAAAGTTTCTACACCCGGCTGGTGTGCGCCCTCGCACAAAACCCCGCACTGCAGCAGACCGCCTTAACCCGCGCCAACCCCCAGCGGATCTCGCAATTGCAGGCCGCCGGCGTGTCCGTACAAACCTTCCGTTTTGGCAGCCCGCTGGATCTGCTCGATCGTCACTCGTATCGCAAGACCCTGCGAGCACTGGACCCGGATGTTGTACTCACCTACATGAGCCGTGCCAGCGACATTACGCCTGCGGGTAATTACAGAATGGTTTGTCGCCTGGGCCACTTCTACAACCTGAAGTATTACCGGCACGCCGACTACTGGATTGGCAACACCCTCGGTATCTGTGACTATCTGGTCAAAGGCGGCATGCCTGCTGAACGGGTGGTACACATCTCCAACTTCGCCGACGAAGCCCCGGCCGCCCCGCTGCCCCGGGACAGTTTCGGCACCCCGCCTGATCGCCCGCTGCTACTGGCTGCCGGGCGCCTGCACACCAATAAGGCCTTTGACACATTGTTGCGAGCCCTGGCCAGGGTGCCTGAAGCAACCCTGTGGCTGGCCGGAGACGGTCCCGAAAGGAGCAACCTTGAGACCCTCAGCCAAGAGCTGCACATCAGCGAAAGGGTTCGCTTCCTCGGCTGGCGTAACGACGTGGCCAGCCTGATGCAAACCGCCGACCTGTTTATCTGCCCGTCACGCCATGAAGGGCTCGGCGGTATCGTGCTTGAATCCTGGCTACACGGGTGCCCGGTGATCGCCACCAACTCCCAGGGCCCCTCCGAGCTGATCCAGAACGGCCACACCGGCCTTTTGACGCCCGTTGACGAGTATGCCGCACTGGCGGACACCATCAATCAACTGCTGCAGAACCCCCGGCAAGCCACCTGTCTCGCCGACAACGCTCGTGTCGAATACAGCAAGCACCACAGCACAGCCAGCATCAGCCGGCAGTATGCAGAGCTGTTTGCGGGCATTGCAGGCTGAACGACGCCAGCCCCCAACCACACGGCCACGCCCCGTCAACACCGGGCGGACCAGGCTGATCGCCCTGAAATGCCGGGGCGACGCCCCGGGAAATGCCATTGAAAGCGTTCTAATGAACGGAGCCCAGTATTCCAATTTTGCCGGGGTCTAATTACAATTCGCGGTCTGATTTTGATCTGTCCCCCGCCGCACCCAGTTTTCGAGGTTTCGCCCTATGACCGCCTTCGGTAGTGTTTTCATGCCAGAAATGGCCCTGACCGTATTTGACGGAGAAAAGTGGAGCGAAGCCGCCATGGTGCCCAGTGACAGCATCAGCCTGCACCCCGGCGCCCATGTCCTGCACTACGCCAGCACCTGTTTCGAGGGCCTGAAAGCCTTCCGTCACGCCGATGGCAGCGTCAAGATCTTCCGTATGGACGCCAATATCGCCCGCTTTGCCCAGAGCAGCGAACTGCTGGCCCTGCCTGCCATCGACACCGCCCAGACCCGCGACATGATCGTTATGGCGGTGAAGAGCTTTGCCGGTGAGGTGCCTGAAGTACCGGGCTCTCTCTATATCCGCCCTACCCATATCGGCACCGAACCTGCCGTGGGCAAGGCCGCGGGCCCCTCTCTCACCTCCATGCAGTACGTGCTGCTGTCACCGGTGGGCGACTACTTTGCCGGCGGCTCTGATGTCGCCCTGCGACTGCTGCTGGAAGAGGACGGCATGCGCTGCGCGCCGCATATGGGCCGTATCAAGAGCGGCGGTAACTACGCCAGTGCCCTGCGCCCGACCCTCAACGCCAAGCGCGATCTGAAGGTAGACCAGATCCTCTTCTGCCCAGATGGTGATGTACAGGAGACCGGCGCCGCCAACTTCCTGCTGATCGACGGCAACACCCTGATCACCAAGGCGCTGGACGACAGCTTCCTGCACGGCATCACCCGTGACTCCATCCTCACCATCGCCCGGGACCTGGGCATGAACGTGGAAGAGCGCGACCTGAGCGTCAGCGAACTGCTGGAGCGCAGCCAGAAGCCCGGTTGCGAGGCGGCCCTCTCCGGCACCGCGGCGGTACTGACCTCTGTGGGCACCCTGCTGCACAAGGGCAAGGAGTATCAGGTGGGTGACGGCAAGGCCGGTGCGACCACCAACAAGCTGCGCAAGGCGTTGAACGACATCCAGTGGGGGCGTGCCGAGGATACCCACGGCTGGCTGACCTGCGTTTCCAGCTGCTGACTTGTCCACAGGTTCAAGGGCGTACCGGGTTCGATTACTCCTCAGCAATCTCCACTTTGTGGAATTAAAAGGCTCGCCCAGGGGACTGGGCTCCTACAAGAATCAGATCGTGCGCCGTAGGAGCGCGGTCCACCGCGCGATCTTTTGGTCTCAATATCGAAGCAGAACGTGGCTCTGCCTCCGGGCCCGGCAACTCACTCAGCCCCCAAATACTTCCCCCAAATCCGGGTCACATTAGCCCGCTCCACCACAAACTGATCCCCCGCCACCACCCCGGGCTGGCGCTGCAGCGCCAGCAGGTGGCCGGCGGAGCGATAGGCCTTGTAGGCCTCAATCAACTGTTCCGCATCCCCGGCCTCCATCAAACCGGCCGCCTGCAGGCTCTCCAGAACGCGGATGTTGTCGCTCCAGCGGGTCAGGCTGCGGTCCTGATGGGCCCAGGCCAGTACCGAGTACTGCACTAGAAATTCAATATCGACGATGCCACCGGCGTCCTGCTTGAGGTGGAACTGGGCAGCCTTCTCCTCCTCGCCACCCTTGGTACCCAGGTGGCTGCGCATCTTCTCGCGCATCTCCACCACCTCCTGTCGCAGCTTGTCCAGCTCCCGGGGTTGGGCCAACAGGTCTGCCCGCAGCTGCTCGAACTGCTCCGCCAAACCGCCACCACCGGCCACCACCCGCGCGCGGGTCAGGGCCTGATGCTCCCAGGTCCAGGCTTCTTCCCGCTGGTATTTCTCGAACGCGGTCAGCGACGACACCAGCAATCCTGAGTTGCCGGAGGGGCGCAGGCGCATATCCACCTCGTAGAGCTGACCGGAGACGGTCTGGGTATTGAGGATGTGGATGACCTTCTGCCCAAGGCGGGTGAAGTAGGTCTGGTTATCCAGCTCCTTGTCGCCATCGCTGTAGCGATTGGCCGGTGCGTTATGGATAAACACCAGGTCCAGGTCGGAACCGTGCCCCAGCTCAATGCCTCCCAGCTTGCCGTAGCCAACCACCACAAACTCCGGTTCCGGTTCGCCCTCGCCGGCAGTGGGGCGGCCGTGACGAACCTGCATCTGCTGCCAGCCAAGCTCTACCACATGCTCAAGGATCACTTCCGCCAACCACGTTAAGTAATCACTTACTTTCATCAACGGCAGCATGTCCGCGACTTCGCTGGCAGCTACCCGCAGGCCATGAGCCATGCGGAAGTAGCGCAGGGTCTCCATCTGGCTCTCCAGGTCTTCCCAGCTGATGCGCAGCATCTGCTGGCGCAGCTCGTCCCGCAGCTGGGCCTTGTCCGGCGGCTGGTAGAGGGCGCGGGGGTCCAGCAGTTCATCCAGCAGGGCCGGGTGCTTGGCCAGCTGGTCGGCAATCATGCTGCTGACACTGCAGAGGCGCACCAGCTGCTGCAGGGCGCCGGGGTTCTCCACCAGCAACAGCAGATAGGCTGTGCGTCGGGTGACCGCCTCCACCATCGACAGTACCCGGCGCAGGGTTTCCACCGGCTCCTGGCGCTCGGCCAACAGTTTCAGCAGGCGCGGCATCAGCGCGTCCAGTCGCGTCCGCCCCTCCGGCTGCATCACGGAGACCGCACGGCTGGTGGCCAGGGTCTGCAGCACACCGGCAACGTCCATGGCATCCTGCAGTCCGGCCTGCTCCAGGTGACGGGCCCAGCCCTCCAGGTCGGTCACCTCCAGCTGCGGCCCCACACCCTTGGGCCACAGGCTCTCCCACTCTTTGAGCTCATCGCCCTGCTGCTGCTCGCGCTCCGGCTCGGCGATCACCTTCTGGAAGTGGTCGTTGACCAACGCCCGGTGGCGATCCAGCTCGGCCAGGAAATCGTTCGCGGCCCCAAAGCCCATCACCCAGGCCAGCCGCTCCAGATCCGCCTTGTCCACCGGCAGCGACTGGGTCTGCTTGTCCTGATAGCCCTGGATGGCGTGTTCGGTATTGCGCAGGAAGGTATAGGCCTGTGCCAGCTCATCGGCCGCCCCCTCCGGCAGGAAGCCCTCTTCTTCCAGCAGCGGCAACAGCTTCAGTACCTGACGCTCGCGCAGGCGCACATCGCGACCACCGCGGATCATCTGGAACACCTGCACGATAAATTCCACCTCGCGGATGCCGCCGGCCCCCAGCTTCACATCGCTGTTGATGCCCTTGCGCTGCACCTCACGATTGATCAGCGCCTTCATGTCACGCATGGACTCGATGGCGCTGTAATCCAGGTAGCGGCGGTAGGTAAACGGCCGCAGCATCTCCATCAGCTGCTCTCCGGCCTTGACGCCGCCGGGCATCACGTCGCCGGTGCGCTGGTCCCCGGAGACCACCCGTGCCTTGATCATGGCGTAGCGTTCCCACTCCCGCCCCTGGGTCTGGTAGTACTCCTCCAGCGAATCAAAGTTGGCCACCAGCGGGCCGCTCTGGCCGTAGGGGCGCAGGCGCATGTCCACCCGGAAGACAAAGCCGTCCACGGTGGTGCTGTCGATGCTGGTAATGATCTTCTGCCCCAGCTTGATGAAGTACTCCTGGTTGGAGATGGACTTGCGACCACCTTCGGTCTCGCCGCTCTCGGGGTAGGAGAAGATCAGGTCGATATCGGAGGAGACATTGAGTTCATAGCCCCCCATTTTGCCCATGCCCAGCACCACCAGCGGCTGCGGCTGCTTGCTGTAGCGGCCTATGGGCTGGCCGTAGCGCGCCTGCAGCAAGCGGTCGTGGAAGGCCATGGAGGCCTGGATCACCACCTCGGCCAGGGCAGTCATATCGGCGGTGGTTTCGGTCATGGGCGCCAGGCGACAGAAATCCCGCCAGACAATGCGCAGCATCATGTCGCGGCGGAACTGGCGCAGGGCCCGGTCGAAGGCCTTGTCGTCGTCGCCGACGCTGGCCAGCCGCTGGCCCAGCAGGGCCTGCATCCCGTCCTGGGTCAGTGGCGCCTCCCACAGGCCGCTGGCCACCCACTCCACAAACGCCTGCGGCCGGTCGCAGGCGGACTGCAGCACAAAATCACTGGCGACAAACACACGTGCCAGCTGTGGCGGCAGCTGCGGGTGCTGCTGCAAGAGCTGTTCTAACTGTTGCTGCTGATCCGCCGGGGCACGGTGCTGCCAGAGTTCCTGGCTCTGCTGCAGGCGGGAATGAAGAAACGGGGGAATGGAATCGACGGGAAGCATGATGATCCTGTTGGCAGGGTTCAATTACGGGTCTGGGGTGGGCAGTCAGGGCTATCACCCGGCCACCGGGGCCGGGCCGGGCCGGGGATCAGTACTCCACCGGTGGCGCCACCCGCATAACCTCTTCAATGGTGGTAATGCCCTGTGCCACTTTCTGGGCACCGGACAAACGCAGGGTACGCATGCCTTCACGCATGGCCAGCTTGCGCAGCTCCGACAGGTCGCAGGGAGCTTCTACCAGCCCCTGCAACGACTCACTTAACGGCATGATTTCGTAGATGCCCTGACGGCCGAGGTAGCCGGTATTGCGGCACTCCAGGCACCCTACCGGTTTGTAGAACGCCTTTGGCGCCGGCGCCCGCCAGGGTGACACCAGCTGCTGCCAGGCGTCGCTGTCCACCTCACCCTGCGCCTTACAGTGGGGACAGAGGGTACGCACCAGTCGCTGCGCCATAATACCCAGCACCGTGGAGCGCAGCAGATATGAGGGCACACCCAGGTCCAGCAGGCGGGTGATACCGGTGGGGGCATCGTTGGTGTGCAGGGTGGAGATCACCAGGTGGCCGGTGAGGGCCGCCTGCACCGCCATCTGCGCCGTCTCCAGGTCGCGGATCTCCCCCACCATGATGATGTCCGGGTCCTGGCGCATCAGGGTGCGCAGGCCAGTGGCAAAATCGAGGCCGATATTGTGCTGCACCTGGGTCTGGTTAAAGGCCTCCTCCACCATCTCGATGGGGTCCTCAATGGTGCTGACGTTCACCTCGCTGGTGGCCAGCCGCTTGAGGGAGGAATAGAGGGTGGTGGTTTTACCGGAACCGGTGGGGCCGGTAACCAGCACGATACCGTGGGGACTCCCGAGCATGGATTGCCAGCGCTCATAGTCTTCGCCGGTGAGGCCCAGCTCGGTAAAGCTGCGCAGCAACACATCCGGGTCAAAGATCCGCATCACCAGCTTCTCGCCGAAGGCGGTGGGCAGGGTGGACAGACGCAACTCCACCTCGGTGCCATCGGGGCGCTTGGTCTTGATACGGCCATCCTGGGGCTTGCGCTTCTCGGCCACGTTCATGCGACCGAGGATCTTCAGGCGACTGGTGACCGCCGCGGTAATGGACGCAGGCAGCTCGTACACCTGGTGCAGCACACCATCAATGCGGAAGCGCACGCGGCCAATATCGCGACGGGGCTCGAGGTGGATATCACTGGCACGCTGGTCAAAGGCATATTGCAGCAGCCAATCTACGATATTGACGATGTGCTGGTCGTTGGCTTCCGGGTCCTTGCTGGTACCCAGCTCCAGCAACTGCTCGAAGTTGGTGACCGCCGAGGGGCCCGCCATGCCGGCGGCACCACTGATGGAGCGGGACAGGGTATAGAACTCCACCATGTAGCGGTCGATATCGGACGGCAGGGCAAACACCCGCTTGACCCGACGGCGCGAGACATGCTCCAGCTGCGGTACCCAGTCATCCAGGTAGGGCTGCTTGCAGGCCACCTGGATCTCGTCACTGTTGCTGTTGACGCAGAGGATGCCGTGGCGCTTGGCAAAGGCGTAGGACATCACTTCGGAGGCCTTCGCCACGTCAATCTTGAGGGGGTCAATGTGCACCAGCGCCAGCCCTGCCCGCTCCGCCAGCCACTGGCAAATACGCTGCTCGTCCAGGGTGCGGCCAGGCTGGGAGCGGTCTTCGAGGCGCTGGCTGGCCACATAGCTGACCGGGTGCATGGTGGCCTGTTCGCGGGTGCGGCTCTGGCCGGCGACAAAGTTGGCGTCAGTGGCGCTGAGACGCCCGTCCGCCACCAGATCATCCAACAGATTGCGCAGTTCCAGTACGCGCCCGATCATGACCGCTTTATTCATAGATTGCCCTGTAACACCCTGATATTCAGTAAGCGCTATGCTTCTTTATTTGTAATCTGCATGATGACAGCCATTGTAGTCTCAATTCCAGTCCTGCGGCAGCGATGCCCGACCGCAGCGGGAGGCAGTTCTCACGTCCACAACCCGCCTTTGGCGGGGTCGGCGGCGGCGTAAGAAAAATGTCATTTTTTTAATGAGTTCTGGCGCAGCACTCTTTATACTCCGCGCCAGCAAACAGAGGGAGCCTAGTCATGCCCATCTCCAACCCCCTGAGCAACCTGTTTGGTAAGTCACCCATCAAGCCCATTCAGGAGCATATGGAAGTGGCCCACCAGGCAGTACAGCTGCTGACGCCGTTTTTCGACGCCGTCACCAAAAACGACTGGCAAGCCGCCGGCAAGGTTCAGAAAGACATCGGCGAGCTGGAAAACAAAGGCGATACGCTCAAGCGTGAAATCCGCCGTCACCTTCCCAAAAGCCTGTTCCTGCCCGTGCCCCGCTCGGACCTGCTGGAACTGCTCTCCATGCAGGACAGTATCGCCAACCGCGCCAAGGATATCGCCGGCATCATGCTCGGCCGTGAAATGTCCCTGCCCACGGCGATCGAAGCCGACATGCTCAAGTTTGTCGAGACCTGCATCGCCACCAGTGCCCAGGCACTGACGGCCATTAACGAACTCGACGAACTGCTGGAGACCGGTTTTGCCGGCCGCGAACTGCAGATCGTGGAAAACCTGATCCAGGAGCTGGACAACCTGGAGAGCCTGACGGACGACCTTGAAGTCACTGTCCGCAGCACACTGTTCAAAATCGAGAAGGAACTACCACCGGTGGATGTGATTTTCCTCTACCGGGTCATTGAGTGGGTAGGAGACGTGGCCGACCGGGCACAAAAGGTCGGATCCCGCCTGCAACTGTTGCTGGCCCGCTGACGCGGGATCAGCCAGAGAACGATAACGACTCAAATAGGTACGACTCACCATGTCTATTCTTGCAGAGCACGGCCAGACCCTACTTATCCTGGCCTGTATTTTTGGTGTCTTCATGGCCTGGGGCGTAGGTGCCAACGATGTGGCCAACGCCATGGGCACCTCCGTCGGCTCACGAGCCCTCACCATCAAACAGGCGATCGTCATCGCCATGATCTTCGAATTCCTCGGTGCCTACCTGGCCGGTGGTGAAGTGACCTCCACCATCCGCAAGGGCATCATCGACCCTGCAACGCTCACGGACACACCGGAACTGCTGGTGTTCGGCATGATGTCGTCGCTGCTGGCGGCGGGCACCTGGCTGCTGATCGCCAGTTTGCTCGGTTGGCCGGTCTCCACCACCCACTCCATCGTCGGCGCCATCGTTGGTTTCGCCGCCGTGGGCATCTCGGTAGACGCCGTGGCCTGGGGCAAGGTGGGCACCATTGTCGCCAGCTGGGTAGTGTCGCCACTGCTGGCCGGCACCATCAGTTTCTTCCTCTTCCGCACGGTGCAGAAACTGATTCTCAACACCGAAAACCCCTTCGCCAACGCCAAGCGCTACATCCCGCTGTACATGTTCGCCGTGGGCTTCCTGATGGCCATGGTCACCATGCTCAAGGGCCTCAAGCACGTGTTCAAGGACATGGGCGTGGAGCTGAGCTTTGCCCAGGACGCCGGCATCGCGTTCTTGATCGGCCTGCTGGTGATGGGTATCGGTATGCTGCTGCTGCGCAACATCAAGGACGAGGGCAACAAGGGCAACCGCTTTGCCAGCGTTGAGCGTGTCTTCGGCGTACTGATGATCTTTACCGCCTGTGCCATGGCCTTTGCCCACGGCTCCAACGACGTGGCCAATGCCGTTGGCCCACTGGCCGCGGTTTACGGCGTCATCGCCACCGGCGCAGTAGCCTCCAAATCTGTCATGCCCAGCTGGATCCTGCTGCTGGGTGGTATCGGTATCGTCGTCGGTCTGGCCACCTACGGCTGGAAAGTGATCGCCACCATCGGCAAGAAGATCACCGAGCTGACCCCGAGTCGCGGCTTCGCTGCCGAGCTGGGTGCCGCCGCCACCGTGGTGCTGGCCTCAGGTACCGGCCTGCCCATCTCCACCACCCACACACTCGTTGGTGCGGTTCTGGGCGTGGGCCTGGCCCGCGGTATCGGCGCGCTGAACCTGGGTGTGATCGGCACCATCTTCACCAGCTGGCTCATCACCCTGCCCGCCGGCGCCGGCCTGGCAATCCTGTTTTTCTTCTTCTTCAAGGGCCTGTTCGGCGCTTGATCATCCTTGCGTGTGACCACCGCGAGCGGTCACACGCAGCCGCCTTGCCGTACACCCCGCCCCTCACTGACACGCCAATCCACTCTTTCTCCGTAAAATGTCGAGCGCGCTGCCATCCGGTTATGCAGCCATGTTTTTATACTGAATTCGTCTTTTCACTTTAGTTTGACCACTACTATGCTTCGGAGCACTTGTAAAAAGTTCTAACCAGACCGGCTGAAAACCGATAGTTACTGACCGCAGGATGCCGGTCATATGTAGTGGTTTACAGAAGAAGGGATTCCTATGTTCAGCAAAAACCTCGGCGTTTGGCATGTGGGGTTTTGTAAACCGGAAGAGACCCGCGCATTGGCACAGCAGCTGCCACACTGGCGTCTTGTTCCGGTACACCTGCCTCACTCACTGCCCATTAACCTCTCCCATCGGCCCATGGCAGCCGCCATTGTCTGTCTCTCGTCCGCAATGACTGAGGCGCAACTCCATGACCTGACCGATACCCTACAGAACAATCCCCAGCTTCCCTGGGTAGCCCTGCTTAACAGCGATGGACTGCAGCAACCGCGGCTGCGACAGCTGGTCACGGATTTCACGCTTGGCTTCCAGTTACATCCGGTGGACGCCGGCGCCCTGGACCACATGCTGCGCCACGCCCACGCCATGCACCAGTTGCGGCAACCCAGCCGCTATCACCACACCCGTTTCCAGGCGAGCCACAACGGCAGCTCACTGCTGGGCGGCAACAGCAGCGCCATCCAGCACATTCATCATCTGATTGAACGGGCCGCGGCGGTGGATGCTCCGGTACTGATCACCGGCGAAAGCGGCACCGGCAAGGAGTTGGTGGCGCGGGAGCTGCATCGCTTATCACCGCGGCGCAACAATCCCTTTGTTGCCGTCAATTGCGGCGCCATTCCCCAGGGGCTGACACAGTCAGAACTGTTCGGCCATGAGAAAGGGGCGTTTACCAACGCCACCGAACGTCAGATCGGCAAAGTGGAGTCCGCCCACCAGGGCAGCCTGTTTCTCGATGAGATCGGCGAACTGCCACTGGAGCAGCAGGTGAACTTCCTGCGCTTTTTGCAGGACGGCGTGATCCAGCGTGTGGGCGGGCGGCAGAGCATTGATGTGGACCTGCGCATCATTGCCGCCACCAACGCCGACCTGGAAAGTGCCATCAGTGAACAACTGTTCCGCGAAGACCTCTACTACCGGCTCAATGTACTGCACATCCACATGCCGCCCCTGCGCGAACGTGATGACGACTGTGTCATGCTGGCCGAACAGTTCCTGCAGGAGCAGCTGCCCGGCATCCGGCCGCTGCGCTTTTCACCCCAGGCGACCAAAGCCATTCGCCTGTACCCCTGGCCCGGCAATGTGCGGGAGCTGAAGAATCGCATCTTCAAGGCGGCGGTGATGGCCGAGGGGCAGGTGATCACCACCGCTGACCTGGACCTGGAGCAGGCACCACAGCTGCCCCGCCCCGGCACCCTTAACCAGGCCCGGGAACAGGCCGAGGCCGACAGCATCCTCGCCTCCCTGCGCTACACTAACAACAACGTCTCCGAAGCCTCGCGGCTGTTACAGATCTCGCGACCGACGCTCTACAAACTCATGAGCCGGCACAACATTTCGCCCGACCACGAGGAGTACCCCGGGCGCCAGCCGATCACCCCCGGCATGGAGCACAGCCGCCGCGCCGGGTGAACCCGCAGATAAAAAAAATTCCTGACTGCAATCCTTAACGGCAAGGAGGCCTTGATGTTCTCTGCCCTTACCGACCGTATACAACCACCCGGTCCTGCCCCCCTGCTGCTGGCGCTGGGCATCCTGTCAATCAGCTGCCCGCTCGCCGCACAGCAAGCATCCAGCGGCTCCAGCGTTGGCACGGAGAACAAAGCCCGCGAACAACAGGTGAGTGAGGTGGTTTCCAGTGTCACCAGCCGCGGCATTCTCACCACCCAGGGCTCACTGATTGTGGAACCCTCTTTCAGCTACACCCACAGCTCCTCAACGGTTGTCGCCATCGAAGGCTTTACCGTGTTGCCGGCGCTGATCATCGGCCTGATCAACATCAGTCAGGCGGAGAGGGACATCCTCACTTACGCGCTGACCTTTCGCTATGGCATCACCTCGCGACTGGAGGTGAGCCTGCGCGCGCCCTATCTCGATATTGACGAGAGCATCCGTGAGCGCCAGGCGCTGGACGGTACGCCGATAGACCTCATCAGTGATACCAGCGGTGACGGCTGGGGTGACCTGGAGATGAGCATTAACTACCAGCTCAACGACGGCGGTTATGGCCTGCCCTACTTTATCGGCAATCTGCGCATCAAGAGCGACAGCGGCACCAGCATTTTCGACCTCGATCGCCGCACACTGGTAAACGACCAGGGCGCAATTGTAGGAGTGATCTTTGATGAGCAGCCCACCGGCTCCGGCTTCTGGGCGGTGCAGCCGGGACTGACGCTGCTCTACCCGTCGGATCCGGCGGTGGTCTACGGCAGCATCAGTTACCTGTGGAATATCAAGGACGACAAGGGTCCGGAGTTTGGCGGCACCGTTAACCCGGGTGACATTATCGGCTTCAGTTTCGGCATGGGCTTTGCGGTCAACGAACGCACCTCCTTCAGCCTGGGCTACGAACATAACATCATAGATCGCACCACCGTTGAGGTGCACTCCGACGTGACCGACGCGGAGTTCGATCGCTTCCACGCCGGCAGCCTGCTGTTTGGCCTCACCCAACAGGTGACCCGCAAGCAAACCATCAACCTGTCACTGGCGGTGGGCGTCACCGAGCAGAGCCCTGATGTACAGATCACCCTCAAGGCGCCACTGCAATTCTGAAATTCTCTCCGCCCGCCAGCACACCCCCGGTCATCAACGACTGTAGTACTGGAGGCTGGGCAACATGTGACGTCCCAGCCCCGGCACACCGCGAGGACCAAGTCCCGACAGTTCGATGTTCAGGGTCTCCAGTGTCTGGATCATGCGATTGTCGGCGGCATTCTGGATCAGAGTGGTGGTGGCCGTCTGGGCAATATTGGTCATCGACTGGCTGACATGCACCGGCGTATTCAACGCCATACTGACCGCTTGACCGGCGTCTGCCGACAACGCCCTGGCAGGGGTGAGACTCGACGCCGATTGTACCTGCGTCGCATCCACCAGACTCAGGGTTGCGGTATCACGCTTCACACCTGCCTGTGCATTGGAATCCACTTGCAGGTCGAAGCCACTACCGCTGGTATCCACGGCCGGGTTCGCCTGCAGCGCCTGTGCTGTGGTGGCCAGTGCCTGCTGGCCCCTGGCATCCAGCCCGGGATGATTCTGTACCTGCGGATTGGACAGGGCGGACTCCATGGCATTCATGCTGGTGGCCATATTCTCCTGCATGGTGTTTTTCATGGCCTCCATATCCTGGCTCATGGCCTGCATCTGTTGATCCATTGCCTGCATGCGATTGTTCATATCAGGCAGCGTCAGCGTGGAGCGGGCCACCACTACGCCATCAATCAGGGTTACCCGCTCGAAACCGATACGCACGTTAAAGCCTTCGGCGGTCAGAAAGCCGCCACGCTGCTCATTGAGTTCAGCCTCTGCCAGAGGTCGGGGCAAATTCTGCAACAGGGCATGGGCACGCCCGGTCGACAGCTCCGCCGTCAGTGACTGCAGGCTATGGGTGCCCAGTAACAGGCAAATTCCCCAGCCGGTATTTCGTAATGCGCGGTTCATGGAATGCCTCCTGGCGCAACGCTCCTCACACTTTATAAACGGTGTTTCTGTTACGGGGCACAGCCCCCTTCCCTTCGCAACTCAGTAGTTACCCTGGCCGGGCAAGCCGACCAGGAACTGCGAAACACTCTGACGTCGTAAAAAATTGCCATAGCGAAATTCATTGTGTCCCTGCCAGGCCAGGTCGGTGTTATAGCTGCTGCGCCCGGCATCGGCGTGACTGCGGATCAGGAACACCAAGCCGTTCCAGCCCGCTTCGAACTCTTCGCGGGTAAACACCCGCGCACCCACGGCGGGGTCGGCCACCAGCACCCGGTCCTCCCGCACGCCACGCACTACCACAAAATGGTTGTAACCGTTGGTGTTGATAATCGTGACCGCCGGCACCTTCACCGTGCCGTTCAGCTGATCCAGGGTCAGGCGGAAGCCGTCGGCCTTGTAGCCACGGGCCTGCAGGTAGCGCTTCATGTCCAGCATGGAAAACCCTTCACGCCGGACCTTTTCTGCATCGGCATGCTCCAGCATGCCTTCAAACACTTCCTGCTCGTTGACCCTGAACTGGTAGTGATAGGTCAGCAGCGTCGCCAGCGCGGCGGAACCACAACTGAAATCGTACTGCTGCTTGATCACATCCCGAAAACGCCGCTCCTTGTAGCTCTCTACGGGGAACTGATAGGAACCTCCGATACCCGGCAGCAATACCCCGCCGGCGGCGGCATTACCTGCAAGACAGAAAAAAAGCAGGCAACAACCAACTATTTGCCTCCCCGGATTGCCACCTGCTTTAACAAGTCGTCCGTGCACATCATCACCTGTCACTGCTGGAATATCACATTTACCATGGTGGATTTCTGGATAACAACACCATTGCCACTGTTCTGGATTACCGAGGTAATTCCCGAAGCACCGGAAAAGGCATTATCCGAGATGGTGTTGTCACCGGTGACCGAGTCGCTGATGTGGTTATCCCGCAACAGAGCGTTCTGCTCTGATTTATTGAGTTGAAACGTCATGTCCAATGACACACCGGCTGCGGCACTTTGACCGGCCAGCTGATCACCATCCAGTGCCTCAGCATCCAGCTGCAGCAACTGACCGTCAGCATTTGCCAACGGCAACTGTCCGAGAAAACCCAGCAGCAGTACGGCCGCCCACAGAGATTGACGAGGTTTCCGCTCACTGATGTCAGCCGATGTGCAGTTGGAATTCATTAGTCTACACATAACGGGCTCCTTTCCCTGGCTGTCGTGTTGCAAGGCCGGCCAGCGGTGTAGCCACTGGCCGGCAATGACGCTTGCGCGTCACAGGGTTGTTACAACGACAGGTTGGACTGCACAGTCACACTACCCTGGGTAAGGGCTCCGGCGCCGCTGTTCTGGTTGATAACCGCAATACCGGTGTGGCTGACTCCACCATTAATGGTGTTCTGGTTATTCACTACGCCACCGTTGTTAGCGGCAGAACCGATGTAGGTGTTACCAGAGACAGACCCGCTCAACTCGGACTCATTCAGCGCCATGGAGATATCGATATCGCCGATATTGGTGCTGTTATCAGTCATGGAGTTGTCGCTGTTGTCCATCTTGAACGAGTCGTTGATGGCAACACTGTTGTCAGAGTTATCAGAATTGTCGGAATTATCGGAGTTATCTGAATTGTCCGAGTTATCTGAGTTGTCTGAGTTGTCAGCTTTAAACGAATCGTTGATTGCTACGCTGTTGTCCGAGTTGTCTGAATTATCGGAATTATCAGAGTTGTCGGAGTTATCGGAGTTGTCTTCCATGGAGTTATCCTGGAAGGAATCACTCACCGCCAGATCAACATTGCCCTGATCGCTGTTATCAGAGTTATCAGAGTTGTCGGTGTTGTCGTTATCCTGGAAGGAGTCACTGACAGCAAGGTCAACATCGGTATTGCCCTGATCACTGTTGTCACTGTTATCAGAGTTGTCGGTATTATCGTTGTCCTGGAAGGAGTCACTGACAGCGAGATCTACATCGGTATTGCCCTGATCACTGTTGTCGCTGTTATCAGAGTTGTCCGAGTTGTCTGAATTGTCCGCCTTGAACGAATCGTTGATACCAACATCGGTATTGCCTTGATCGCTGTTGTCGGAGTTGTCGGAGTTATCCTCCATGGAGTTATCCTGGAAGGACTCATTCACTGCCAGATCAGTATTGCCCTGGTCACTGTTGTCTGAGTTGTCTGAGTTATCTTCCATTGAGTTATCCTGGAAGGACTCATTCACTGCCAGATCAGTGTTGCCCTGGTCACTGTTGTCTGAGTTGTCTGAGTTATCTTCCGCGGAGTTATCCTGGAAGGACTCATTCACCGCCAGGTCAGTATTGCCCTGATCACTGTTATCGGAGTTGTCACTGTTATCCGAATTATCGGAGTTGTCGGAATTGTCCTGGAACGAATCCGAGGTTTTGAAAGAGTCGCTGGCGTTGGCACTGTTGTCCGAGTTGTCGGAATTATCCGAGTTGTCAGAGGCGTCGAAAGTACCGTCATCCTGAGCGACTGAACCATAGCCCGCCACATTGTTGTTGTCCGCATCTGCCCATACAGGCACTGCGGAACACATACCTACCGCAATGGCAGCAGCCAGAAGATTACGTTTGAAGTCCATCATCTTAATTCTCCTTAAATCTAACCAGATTTTTTAGATACCGCGTTCCTGCGGTCGCACCTTTGTGTCGCTGCCACGCCGGTGTCTTGCTCTCGCGTTACAACGACCCGGCATAGGGAAGAGCAGAATGTGTACCACTCACCGGAAGAGAGTTGGCAAGCGCCTGATTTACAAGTAATTTGCCAACAGGTTACGCAGCCGGCCCACAAAGCCCGGGGCAATGAATAAGGTGAGCGGCGCCAGCGAGGGCGGAAAGCTGTTAAGCGAGAGACAACATTCGGCGACGGCGACGGACAAGCCTTGCCGAATCAGATACTTAGCCTGTCACTGCAGGTGTTAACTGGCATTAACAACCACCAGCTGGCGGGAAACGCCGCAACGGGCGGGAGCAGGCAGTAAATAGCCCGGGCAGGCGGTAAACAGCATCACTACACACGCTTATGGCCGCAGATGACTCCTTCACACGGGGAATGCTGACCAAACCGCCCCATTGGCGCCTCCTATCCCTGTAAGCACACTGGTAGAATGGCGCGACTTTTGCGTGAAATGCAGGGCAAGCCGGACAGGGATACCTCGCCGGTACCCGTCCATAAAACAGGAAATACTATGCGGGCCACACAATCCATCTTCCGCGTCCGGCGCCAGTACAATAAATGGGTCGGCGACGAAACCCTGGAAGATTACGCCCTGCGATTTACCGCTAAGGGCGCGCGCCGCTGGAGCATTTTTCATATCGGCTCCACCGCTCTCGGCGCCACTGCGTTCCTGGCGCTGGAGGCATTGGCGGCAGCGGCCACCATCCAGTACGGCTTTATCAATATGCTGTGGGCCATGCTGGCAGTATCGCTGGCGATCTTTATCGTCGGCTTTCCCATCAGCTACTACTCCGCCCGCCACGGCCTCGATATCGACCTGCTCACCCGCGGCGGCGGTTTTGGCTACCTGGGCTCCACTATCACCTCGCTTATCTACGCCTCGTTTACCTTTATCTTTTTCGCCATCGAGGCGGCGATCTTTGCCTCGGCACTAAAAGCCCTCTTCGCTATCCCCCTGTGGCTGGGCTACATCATCAGCGCCCTGATGGTGGTGCCCATCGTCACCCACGGCATCAAGGCCATCAGCCGCTTCCAGGTGGGCAGCCAACCCATGTGGCTGCTACTGCAGATTGTGGCGCTGGCGGCGGTAGTGTGGTTCGAGGCGCCGCGGCTGGAGAACTGGACCCAGTACACCGCGCGGGAATACCCCCAGCACCAGGGCTTTAACCTGATGCTGTTCGGTGCCTGTGTGGCGATCTTCTTCGCCATGATTGCCCAGATCGGCGAGCAGGTGGACTACCTTCGTTTTATGCCGCCGAAGACAAAGGAGAACCGGGTCAGCTGGTGGTTCTGGCTGATTCTCTCCGGCCCCGGCTGGATCTTTATCGGCATCATCAAAATGCTGCTGGGCTCCTTCCTCGCCTACCTGGCCATTACCCAGGCCATGCCCATCGAGAAGGCCACTGACCCGGTGCACCTCTACCAGATGGCCTTCAGCTACATCACCGACATGCCGCACCTGTCACTGATCCTCTCCGGGGTGATGGTGATCCTGTCGCAGATGAAGATTAACGTCACCAACGCCTACGCCGGCTCCATCGCCTGGTCCAACTTCTTCTCCCGCCTCACCCACAGCCACCCCGGCAGGGTGGTGTGGCTGGTGTTCAATGTCAGCATCGCCCTGATCCTGATGGAGGTGGGCATCTACCAGGTGCTGGAAGCGGTGCTGGGGATCTTTGCCATTGTCGCCATCAGCTGGCTGGCCAGCCTCGCCGCCGACCTGCTGATCAACAAGCCGCTGGGACTGAGCCCGCCGGTGACCGAATTCCGCCGCGCCCACCTTTACGACATCAACCCGGTGGGTGTCGGCTCCATGTTGCTGGCCTCGGCGCTGGGGCTGGTCTGCTACCTCGGCTACTTCGGCCAGAACGCCAGCTACCTGGCCCACTTCATCAGCCTTGGCGCCTGCTTTGTGCTGGCCCCCGCCATCGCCTGGGTCACCGGCGGCCGCTTCTACCTGGCCCGTTCGCCAGCGCTGATCCCGGTCTCCGAGTGGCAACCCGCCGACTCCAGCGACGATGCCACCACTGCCCAGTTGCTGCTGGGCGACAGCGACATTGCCGCCAACGGCAAGGCTCAGTGCTGTATCTGCGAGAGCGAGTTTGAGCTGGAGGACATCAGCCACTGCCCCGCTTATCAGGGCGCGATCTGCTCCCTCTGCTGCTCACTGGACGCCCGCTGCCTGGACGCCTGCAAACCGGACGCCGGCCTGCGGGCACAACTCAACCAGTGGCTGGAAGGCTTTGCGCCGCCATCAGTGATGCGCCTGTTTAACTCCCGCATCATCCGCTTTATGGGCATCCTGGCAGCGGTGGGCCTGATTAACGCCGCCTTCCTGTCCGCCATCTACAGCCACCTGCGACCGGACAACGCCGCCGAGGCAGAGCTGCTGCGCACCACCATCTGGATGATCTTCTACGCCCTGATGATTATCTCCGGGGTGATCTCCTGGCTGATCCTGCTGGCCCACGAGAGCCGCCTGGTAGCCCAGCAGGAATCCAACCGCCAGACGCAACTGCTGATGGACGAGATCGAGGCCCACAAAGAGACCGACAAGGCGCTGCAGGCTGCCAAGGAGCAGGCCGAACGCGCCAACGACGCCAAGAGCCGCTACCTCTCCGGCATCAGCCATGAGCTGCGCACGCCGCTGCAATCGATCCTCGGCTACGCCCAGCTGCTCTCCGTGAAACAGGATATCCCCCGCCAACACAACAACGCCCTCAACATCATCCGCAACAGCGGCGAGTACCTGGCCGGTCTGATCGAGGGCCTGCTGGACATCTCCAAGATTGAAGCCGGCCGCCTCGACATCTACCGCAACCAGGTACGGCTACCGGAACTGCTGGAGCAGCTGGTGGAGATGTTCCGCCAGCAGGCGCAACTGAAAGGGATCGAGTTCCACTTCCACCAGCACCACCGCCTGCCACAGGTGGTGATCACCGATGAGAAGCGACTGCGCCAGATCCTCACCAACCTGCTCTCCAACGCCGTCAAATACACCGAAAAAGGCCGCGTCGATTTTCACGTTTACTACCGCAACCAGGTGGCCGAATTCGCCGTTATCGACACCGGCATCGGCATTCACAGCCGCGACATCGAGCGCATCTTTACCCCCTTTGAGCGGGTGCGTAACCGCCACTCGTCGCACATTCCCGGCACCGGCCTGGGCCTCACCATCGTGCGCCTGCTGACCGAAATCATGGGCGGCAACCTGGACATTCGCAGCACCCCCGGCAAGGGCAGCTGCTTTACCGTCTCCATGATGCTCTCCTGGGTCACCGGCGACGCCACCGAAATCCCGCCCAACAAGGTGATCCGTGGCTACTCCGGCCCCCGCCGCACCGTCATGGTGGCGGACGACGAACCCCTGCACCGCGGCCTGCTCACCGACATCCTCGCCCCGCTGGGCTTTACCGTGATCGAAGCGCAGCACGGCAGCGACTGCCTGGAACAACTGAAGCAACTGCAGCGCGACCAGCAGATGCCCGACGCCTTTGTGCTGGACGTCAACATGCCGGACCTCAGCGGCCTGGACCTGGCACGACTGATCCGCGACAAGGGTTTCAGTGGTCCCATCATGATGATGTCCGCCGAGGCCAACGAAAAACACCGCACCCCGCCCTACCAGCGCCAGGGCGCCCCACTGCCAGACGACGATGGGCTAGCCCACGACGACTATATGGTGAAGCCCATCCGCAACCAGCTGTTCCTCGACAGGCTGGGCCAACTGCTGCAGCTGGAGTGGCTCTACTGGTCCGACAGCGACGATAGCGAATCCGCCCTCCCCCCGCAGGAACCCACCGCCCTCGAGCTGCCGGAACACCCGCTGCTGCAGCAACTGCTGCGCAAAGTGCAGGTGGGCCACCGCAAAGGCGTGCTCGATACGCTGGATGAGATACAATCGGCCGCGCTACTGAGCGAGCCGCAACTGGAACTGCTGCGCCAGTACGCCTACGCCCTGCGTTTTGAGGAGCTGGAACAACTGCTGGAGGCAAACCACGCATGAGCGACATGGACCGACAAGACATCATCCTGGTAGTGGACGACTCCCCGGACTCCCTCAGCCTCATCAGTGACGCGCTGGAAGAGGCCGGCATCAGCGTGCTGGTAGCCCTCGACGGCCAGCAGGCCATCACCATCGCCCGCCGCCTGCGCCCCGACATGATCCTCATGGACGCGGTAATGCCAAAGATGGACGGCTTCGAAGCCTGCCGCACCCTCAAAGCCGATCCCGACCTGGCCTCCATCCCGGTCATCTTTATGACCGGCCTCGCCGACACCGACAACATCGTCAAGGGACTGGAAGCCGGCGGCGTCGACTACCTCACCAAACCCATCAAGCCCGCCGAACTGCTGGCGCGCATGAAAGTACACCTCTCCAACGCCCGCCTCACCAGCAGCGCCCACTCCGCCCTCGACTCCGCCGGCCAATACCTGCTCACCGTCGACACCCGCGGCCAGCTGCTGTGGTCCACCCCTCAGGTAAGACAACAACTGGCCATCACCGACGCCCCCGGCCAGCCTCCCCTGAGCGAGGCACAGAGCCAGCGCATTGCCGAATGGCTCGCCAACCACCCCACCCCGCAACAGAAAATGCGCCTGCCGGAACTGCCGGAAACCATGGTGCTGGCCTTTGTGGAACAACGGGGCCGCGAAGAGTACCTGCTGCGTCTCTCTGGCAACGACGAACTCTCGCAACAGCAACTGTTCCAGAAAAAACTCAACCTCACCGGCCGCGAAGCCGAAGTCCTGCACTGGATCGCCTGCGGCAAAACCAACCGTGAAATTGGCGAGATTCTCAGCATCAGCCCGCGCACTGTAAACAAACACCTGGAGCAGGTTTATCAGAAGATTGGGGTGGAGAACCGGACGGCGGCGGCCAGTGTGGCGTTGCGGACTATGGGGGAGGTGCAGTAACTTTTGGGTGCAGGGCTACTTTTTCTGCAACCGCCATCAGAATTGGGGGCAACCTTAAGGATGGAAAATTCCGTTCCCGGCCCATTCAACTTAGTCAGTTCAACCCCAGAAGCTGGGCTTGTACACCTGTAGAGAGGAGCTTCAAGTGACAACCAAACTTACACTAGATATTTCCAAAGGAATACTTGAAGTTGAAGGAAGTGAGAAATTTGTATATCAGATCTACACTGACTTTAAGAATGCACTGGCTTCACAGAAAGACAAAACAGATCAGACCACACCAGAACCTCACAGGTGTAGCGGCCTGAATGAAGAGGCGAGTAGCTTTTCGGAGACAGAAAACACACCTCAACCGGGCACATTCAGCGGCCATTACAGAGAAACATCTGACGACTACTCTATAAAAGTAGGTGGCGGCAGTATTTATATAAAACCACTGCAAAGAGGATTGGTAATAACGGCGCACCCAAAGTCGGAGCATTTGCTGACCTCAGCACTTGGAACACCATCCGGGCGCGACAGCCCTAATTCTATTAACTATGCCAAATGGGAAATTTTAAAGGACACAAGCCGATAGACCTTCGAGAGGTCAAACAAGCCGCGGATCAATGGGATCAGCGTCACTTAAAATAGAGCAACAGAATCCTGCAGATGCAGCCACCATATCTTTCCAGAACACACAAAGACTCAGACCCCGTCAGTCCTGTCTAAAAAATTACAACTCTCGGCCAAGTTTCGAGAATTCATCAATCCAATTAAAAGCTAGAAAAATGAGAGCAATTATATTTGCAATAGTGTCATCGATTCTAATTTCCGGATGCTCCACCTCTCCATTTTGTTCAATAAATTGCGCATCAGAGCATGAATCGACCTTTAATGGTGAAAAAGAAGTACTACTTACTCCGGGATTTGTTTACAGGAGCAACACGGGAATTTCCGGTAGCGACTTGAGAATGGGAGCATACTGGAGCTCATCTCTGGGTGGATCAAGCGTAATTTTGATCGTGCTACCGCACAAAGACACCCCACCGATGACTGGAGCAAAATTAAGCTTCAACATAAACGGCAACATTAATACTTATGCAGCAGTAATGAAAGAAAGCATACCCAACTTCCATCCCAGCACCCATTCAGACACATACTTCTCCCCAAATGTGATAAATCAGATGCATGCTCAATACTTTTTGATTACCGAAGAGCTTCTAAACTCCATCGTGAGCGCCAAAGACGTCCGCGTACGGATTGACCTGGAGAACACCTACTTAGAAGGTGTTTTTAGTGACAGCAGTAGCTCCGCAGCCAAAAGTGGGTTCATAGACTTTTCCAGGAAACTGAGATCGTCACGAGACAAATCATAAACGTTATCTGAACCAATGATAGCCCCATGCATATCAACGAGATCAGGGCTTTAGCCAAAATGGAAGACCATTTGAAAAAAATATATCTCCACATAGGAACACACAAAACCGGCTCCACATCGCTGCAAAGATGGCTGCTAGAACATGAGCCTCTGTTACAGGATAACGGCTACAGCTTTTATCATGGGCAGCACATCCGCAACAACCATGTTGAGCTGTACTTGGCTGCCATGCGATATGACCGGGACTCGTTCGGAAAACAGTCAATGGACGGCGTCATTTTTGATGAAGATTACACGAACTCTACATCCTCTCGAGTGAAAAGATTCCTGGAAGAGTCTGAATGCCAGAAGGTATTATTATCCACGGAAGGCCTTTCGCTTCTGAGACATCAGGACGAGATCAAGCGGTTACGCCAGATCTTAGGAACCAATTATGAATCGGCAACAGTTATTGTCGCCCTAAGAAACCGAGCGGACTACCTTAATTCCTACCGGCTCCAGCTAAAAAAGAAAAAAGGAAGAAAGCCCTCAAAGGATTATTGGTCAGCACTCTATGTTGAAGATGATACCTGGCTTACTGATTACGACAGTCTTCTGAAGGTATACGAGGATGAATTCGGGAAAGACAACATTCATATTATTGACTATGACGAACAGATGAGGTGCAGGAACAATATTATTCCTGCATTTCTAGAAGCTATTGGCTTCGAAAAGCATGCAGAAGTTGAAGCTGGCGTTAACTCCTATGCCGACAACCAAACTCTAACTTCTAAAGATAACTACTCAGCAGAGAGCCCGGTTCGCTCTGTACTACGAAGACTGGGAATTGGATAAAAGATCCATGGGCCAATACAGGGCCCATGGGGTGGAAAAATCGACCAATAGGGTTGAAATGGCCATCACTCACCCAGATCCCATTAATCCCCGGAATCATTCAAATCTGCTTTTTGGCCGTCTAACCAGATCATCCACCCCATTATGGATAACACCAGCAGGGACACACAGCATGATCAGCAAGAAACTCTCATTTCTAGCCCTTACCACGGCGGCTATATTCTTGATCGCAGACCCCGCGCTGGCGGGCCCGGGCGGGAAGATTGCCAGTGCAGCGTTTGAAACCGTTTGGGGGAAAATCATACTCGCAGTGTTGTTCGTAGTCTTTATGCCCTTGATTGTCAGCGTGCTGTGGCGGGAAAAGGTGGCTGAGCGTCGCGCAAGAAAGGACCTGCGGTTTATGTCCACATACAGCCCGAACTTTGAATGGTTAAGGGTGCAGGGGCGGGCAGTGGAGTGCTTCTACCGCGTTCACTCCGGCTGGGGGACCGAAGACCTGTCTGATACCTCCGGATGGATGACCGACTGGTATTGGCAGAATCAACAGCTGGCACATCTGGACAGGTGGCAGAAGGCAGGGCTGCAGAACATCTGCAACGTAAAGAAGATCACCAATATCAAGCCGCTGCTCTTTGTGCACAGAAACCAGGGCGCAGAGCATGAGGACTCCATGGTGGTAATCTCCATATCCGCGACTATGCAGGACTACCTGCAGGACCGCAGAACCGGGAAGATTGTTGAAGGTAGCAAGCGCTATAAAGATGTGGAAACCGTCTGGTCATTTACATTGGAAGACGGACAATGGAAGGTTGCAGCCATTGAGGAATCCAGTATGTCCCTGGCTTACGCGAAGCTGGTAAAAGAGCTGCCGGATATCGAGACAACCGCATCCATGAGTCCGCGCGCCCGACGGTGAGGCAAGCTGTTAGTTAGTCCGTCCAATCAGGACCTATGGATTCATGCCCCTTTGAAACAGAGGAGCTTATTCCCGCAGGAACAGCAACAATACCTTATCAACTTTTCCCATTACTCTTACATTGATGATCCGCCCCCTGCCAGACAACAACAGGAGTTTAAAATTGGTTGCACGACACAATTACCACTGCGATGAATGTGGTCACAACACCTTTACCCTCTCACGCCTTGTCCTGGATATGCCCGGAGACAGGGATGACTCCGGGCCTTCCTCCTGGGTGCTCCTCAGCTGCTCCGCCTGCAACGCTAACGCGACCCATCTCCTGCCCATGACCAGCGATTCCCGCCGGAGTCCAGCGCAGACTGTTAAGGATCATACAGCATTTCCATTCGACGCCGGGACAGACGCCCCAACGACGGTCTTTCCTCACGTACCGCCACCTGTTGACCCGAACCAAATTCCACCAGCCAGGTCGCCGGCAAAAACCCTGAACCACTGTACCCACTGCGGCGAAGGTGTTGAGCCATACCGCTACTCATCCATGGAATACACTCACGTCTATCGGTCCGGACTATTTCCAGCAGAGGACAGCGCTGATAACATTCCCGAATCAGATTATTACTATTGTGACAACTGCCAAAAGAAGCACCCCGCTCCAACAAGGTTGAATACTGGCTTTAGCTGCCCGACCTGCAGTGCTTTTATGCCCTTTTTTGTTCGCCATTGCGGAGCTTGTGGAACAGAGATCCGGGATTTGAAATTTTAATAACGAGCATCCAGGCACAGGTCCATGGATGGCCCTCTCGCACCGCGGCGCAGTGAAGCGGAAGGGGTGACATACCCACCCCAATCAGATTGAAAAGAAAGCGCCACAGGGAGCGAGGCATAATCGACATGCGACCTGTCTTGAAAAGATCATGGAGGACACGATGAAAGAGCTAACACCCAGGGATAAAGGTCACATCCAGCGCTTTAAGGAAACCACCAGATCAGACATCACTGACCTGGATCTCTACCTGTCGGGTGAATGGGAGTGGGATGAGCTCTGGGACTACAATTTCGACCAGGTAAACACTTCCCTCCTGAGATGCCGTTGTACATTTGAGGGACTCAGGGCATCCGGGCGCCACAAGGGTTACCCCAGGAGCATAAAGGACCTCGAACGCCAGGGTTGCCAGTTCACCCTTATCGCCGGCGGCGGCAGCTGGTACGAGGATGCCTGGTACCAATGCTCCTGCGGCCAGAAATGGGAAGAGACGTTTGTGGAAGCCATGCAGTACATGGGCAATCATGCCCGCCCCATCGACGATAACGAATTTGAACAGATACATGCGGAAATCGAGACCATGGGGCAATCACTGGCCTCTGCCTCAACCCCGCAGGATGCAAGCACTCTATATAACGCGTTCGAGCTTGAAGCTGACAAGCTGCCTGCCTAAGCGCCAGTCAGCGGAACAGTACGAGGGACGGGTTCAGTCGCGGCTTTTACGACAGCTTCCTTCCCGGAACCGTTGTGCTGGCACACGATAACCAACAGTTTATTGCAGAAACACGCAAGATCATGGAAGCCTTCTGCGCAACCTCCTGGTCTATACAGGAAGGGACAGAACCTGAATCAGCTCATCACGTTACCCATAGCTGGCAGATAATTCCTCTTCCGAATCGATCTGGCAGGTGCATTTATGATTATCGAAATCATTAAACCAGTTTCCCGGTGCCAAACTGAAGAGGATATCTTCTACCAGCGTCTCACCGATATCGACGGGGCTGATCACATCACCACCGTTGGCAGCAGGATCCAACTCACTATTACCGCCAGCACCGCCAGCGTGGTACTGGAGCAGGTCACCGCCATTTGCGATATGTGGCATACCCGCTGGGATATCGTTTCCAACTAGCCAGCCTGTTGTGTAGCCCCGACAGCCTCGTTCACCGCAGGCACCTTACTCGCTTGTCCGTCCAATATATGCAGAAGAAGTACGTTAACCTGCATCGAACCGGCAACCAGAGGAAAAAGGCTGTTTATGATTATCCGGCTCTCACCACCCCATACCCTTGCTCTCCTGCCCCTGCTTATCGGCTCACTCACACTGAGCCAAGCCACTCTCGCCTGCCCTGACCTTATTGGAACCTGGAAATCTTCAAAAGAGATCAGCCTGCAGTATTACGACAGCACACCCGACGCCATTGCAGAAGTGCGACATTTTTTAGAACAGATTCTGGGACGTACAGAGATCACCTACACCGACAGCACCATCCGCAACCATGGCAAGGAACCGGTGGAGGTCGAGATATACGGCCAGACAGGCATACTCAGGTCGGAAGAGAGATCGGCAAACTACGAGATGATCGCCTGCGACGATGCCTCTGTAACCATAAGGATTCAGGACTCGGAGTTTGAAGGCACCGAGGTAAAAGCCCACTTCATCGACGAGAATACCTACTGGTATACAGATGAAGAGTTACCGGATATCCGGGAATACTTTTTGCGCCGCCGGTGACACAGGGCACCGCTAATTGCACGAGGGGGGGGTAGAACGGAACATGACAACGATACGGCACAGCTGCCGCCATATCGTTGCCACTGACAGCGTCTTACTGGATGTAGGCGCCACCACAGACCGGATTGTAGGTTCCGGTAATGTGCGCGCTGGCTTCACTGGCCAGGTAGCGTACGGTGTTGGCCACGTCTTCCGGGGTGGCAATTTTCTGGGTTGGGGTACTCATGCGAATGTACTCCTTGAACTCTTCCGGCGCGTCTTTAGTCGCATCGGTGGCTACCAGTCCAGGGGCAACTATGTTCGACGTGATTCCCAACGGACCCAGCTCCTGGGCCAGGTACTTGCTGAAGCTGTCCAGCGCGCCCTTGGCCGAGCCGTGGGAGATAAAGCTGGGGGCCGGCATCTCTGACAGGGTGCTGGAGATAAACACCAGACGACCAAAGCCTTTCTCTTTCATGCTCACAGTGGCCAGCTTGGCTGTGGCGAAAGCCGCGTGCATCTCGTCGTTCAGCTTCTGCGCGAACTCGTCCCACGTCTGCTCCATAAACGGCTTGGGAACAAAATTCATGTTGGCATTGGAAACCAGCACATCCACACCGCCGTACTGCTCAGTAATGCCGGCAAACATCGTCTGCAGCTGGTCGTCGTTGCGCACATCCGCCTGCACTGGATAGGCTTCGCCATCACTGCTGTTAATTTCTGCCGCCAGATCCTCTGCGACCTGGGCACTGTTTACATAGTTAATAAACACCCGATAGCCGTCTGCGGCCAGAGCCCTGGCAGAAGCTGCCCCAATACCGCGTGCACCGCCTGTGATAAGAGCATTGCGTTTTGTCATGTTACCTCCTGAAGCGTTCATCTGGGGTTGAGTCTTTCTTTGGTTAAGCCTGTCTTTGGTTAAGCCACTGCCGGATTGAAGCATCCGGACTCAGGATTGATTCAATGTCCTGAGGTTATTGATCACGTCCGCGAGCTGCAGCTGGCTGAGGGTCAGCGCCTCAGGATCCAGGCCTGCCTGCGCATCACGCAGCACACCCCTGGCGATGTCGTAGCACTGCCTCGCCACGTTTTCGGCGTTAGGCGTCAGCACAATAAGTTTTTGCCGGGCGTCTTCGGCGCTCTTCTGCCAGGCTACCCAGCCCCGCTTTTCCAGCCCGCTGACCGAACGGCTGATGGTCGACTTCTCCAGATAGAGCATCTCGCCCAACTGCCCCTGGGACATCGCACCACCATTGATCAGCACCTGGATCACGCCCCACTGCTCAGCGGTCATTTCAATACCCGCCTCCCGGAAACGCCGGGTAAGGAGCTTATTGAATAACCGGCTCGCCAGTCCTGTCTGGTGCCCCAGCGATTGCGTGTGCGTATATCCGGACATACACCAGCGCCTCCTGCTGCCATTTAGTTGTATATACAACTATATTAACCACATGGCAGTGCCGTGTAAACCCCGGGAAGCCAACACCTCCCCACCGGCGCCGACACCCGATGACCAGTCGGCCATCGGGTGCAGTGGGTTTACGCCGGTTGCTGCTGCCTGACTTCAAGGGTATTCGCGGGAGCCAGGCCGCCTGCAACCCGGGTGGTCAGGGTGCAGGCGGCGGGGTTACGCAAGGTCTGCAAAACGATGCAACTCTGCTCCGCCGCGTTTATCAGCAGCTCAACCAACTTGCCGTCCCCGTCACCGGCATCAATATCCACACAGACGTCAAAGCCCTGGAACGCTACCGGGGTCTCCTTGTCCACCCGCAAGGTGCCACGCACATCCACCCGTCCCTCTACCTGCACGGCCAATGACCGCAGCACCAACCCCAGTTTGTTGGCGATGATGCGCAGGGTACTGTCCAGGCATGCAGCCAGCGCACCACACAGCAGGTCACCGGGGGTGGGGAAGTCGCACTCGCCACCCACCGCAGTGTGTACCCCCACGGGAACGGAATGCGGCAGGTGTCGGGTAAGCCGGACTTCGGCATAGAGTGGCGACGCCGCGGGTACCCTCTCACTGGAGGTGCTGGCGTAGTCCACCACCATGGCGCCGGCCGCTCCCTCCGGCCCGGAGCGGTAGGCTTGCGTCAGGGGAGCCTGGCGCTTGTTCATGCACTCGGTGGTGGAATCACAGGCAAGTGCTATAACGTTATTCGTAAGGTTCATGGCGTTAATCTCCAAAGGAAAGTGTCATTGGCAGAATATCGCCGGGACTGCGCCCGAAGCAGTGCACCATCAGTAGCAAACGGATCTTCCACACGTAGCAAAGCGCTACGTAAAACGTAGTAACCCGGGAACCCCCATCATGAATACCCCTGGCAGCCTGTGCCCTACGGTCAAGGCGCTGGATATTGTCGGCGACAAGTGGACGCTGCTGATCCTGCGTGAGCTCTTTTTTGGCTCATACCGTTACAACCAGTTTCAGCGTGCCATGCCACGCATATCCCCCACGGTGCTCAGCAAGCGCTTGAAGCACCTGGAGAACAGCGGTCTTATCGTGCGCAAATCCGCTGCCGGTCAGAAAAATGTGGAGTACCGTCTCACCAAGTGTGGCCGGGAGTTGGGCCCGGTAGTGGACGGACTGGCCCGCTGGGGGCTGCGCTGGGCGCGGGATCACATGTGCAACGCCGATCTCGATGCGGGCAGTTTTATGTGGGATTTTCACCGCACGCTCAAGACGGATGAGCTACCGGAAGGTGAAACCATTTTCTGTGTCATTCTGGATGGCGTGAAATGGTGGCTGATCGCAGGCCAGGAAGTGGTCGACCTGTGTAACGAAGACCCGGGCCGGGAAGTGGATATTTACCTGACCGGATCGCTGCCGGTACTGGCCGAACTGTGGATGGGAGACTCCGGCGTCGGGGAGGCGATTCGCGATAAGACGCTGCTGGTCAGCGGCTCCAGCCACCTGACCCGCACTATCGCCCGCTGGTTTCCAAGATCCAGCTACGCAGATGTGCGCGCGGAACGATTTATGTAGACCGCTGCCCATAGACTACGAACACTCTGCTAACGAGTGCCTGGCCTGCCAGGCTGAGCGACTGAAAACGACAGTTACAAGACAACAGACTTACAAAGGAGCCCGGCAATGAAAGTACTGATAGTCCTGACCTCTCACGACCAACTGGGAAATAGCGGTGAAAAAACCGGATTCTGGCTGGAAGAGTTCGCCTGCCCTTACTACCGCCTGCTGGACGCCGGCGCGGAGATCACCCTCGCCTCACCCAACGGCGGACAACCGCCACTGGACCCCAAGAGCCACGCGCCAGACTTCCAGACCGATGATACCCGTCGTTTTGATAATGACCCGGCGGCACAGCAACAACTGGCCAATACCCATAAACTGGCAGACATGAAGGCGGAAGCGTTCGACGGCATCTTCTACCCCGGCGGGCATGGGCCGCTGTGGGACCTGCACAGTGACTCGCACTCCATAGCCCTGATCGAAGCCTTCCTGGCCGCCGGCAAACCGGTTGCCGCCGTATGCCATGCGCCGGCGGTATTGCTGCAAGCCAAACAAGCCAACGGTGATCCGCTGGTGAAAGGGGTAAAGGTAACCGGCTTCAGCAATGCCGAAGAAGCGGCAGTAGGTCTGACCGACGTCGTACCATACCTTCTTGAAGAGCAACTGAGCAGCCTTGGAGGCCTGTACCAGAAGGTCGATGACTGGAACCCGTTGGCAGTGGTCGATGGCCTGATCATCACCGGACAAAACCCAGCTTCATCTGAAGCGGTGGCCAACGCCCTGATCAGGGCACTGCGTTAACGGCAGCAAAGCCCCACCACGCACAGGGCAATCCCTTGCAATGACAACCACAAGGCAGGCTACCCGTGGAGCAGATATTCGAAAAAGCGATCAGCTGCCCCTATTGCGGCGAGCAGATCAGTGTGCTGATAGATACCCAGGAAGTTGGCCAGGAGTATATTGAGGATTGTCAGGTCTGCTGCCGGCCAATTGTGTTTCACCTTTGGGGCAACCCCGGGGAAAACATAGAGGTCGTGGTGCAGACCGAAGACGATACCTTCTGAGGTCCGGGGAGTGAAGCAGCTGAGAGTTTCAGCAATTCCTGATCTCGCTCCGCTACCGGCAACAACCAGTAAACAATCGGTAATTCCAACATGGATGACATCAGGGCCTATTTCAGAGTCGACGAACATCTGGCCACCTCCGGGCAGCCAACCGCAGAACAATTTGCCGGGATCGCCGCTGCCGGCTATTCCCTGGTCATCAACCTGGCCCTGCCTACCAGCAGCCACGCGGTTGCCAACGAGCAGGAAATTGTTGAATCCCTGGGAATGGAATACGCACACATTCCCGTCAGTTGGGAAGAGCCCCAACTGGAAGACCTGTACCGGTTCTTTGACGTTATGCAGGCAGCACAGGCGCAGAAGGTCTGGGTGCACTGCGCCCTCAACATGCGGGTTTCATGTTTCGTCTATCTCTATCAATCCATGGTGCTCGGGCTTCCGGAAGAGCGGGCTGCCTATCCCATGTCAGAAATCTGGCAACCCGACGGCGCCTGGGAAGCACTGATTCATGCGGCAAAATCCCGCCTGGGCATGCAGCCAGACAGTCAGGATTAACACCACCACCAAGGGAGTCACCATGTACACCATCGCTGACAGCAGCAAGACATTCGATAGCTTGTGTCAGGACCTGGAAGAGGCTGTCAAAAACAACGGCTTTGGGGTTCTGCACATCCACAACCTGGGTGACACCTTGAGAAGCAAGGGACTCACCTACAGCGAAGAGTGCAAGGTGTTTGAGGTTTGCAACCCGGTCCAGGCTTCGAAAGTACTGGCCATCGATGTACGCCTGAATATGGCCCTGCCCTGCCGGATCTCCGTGTATACCGACCGGGGAAGCGTAAAAATCGGCTACATTGATCCGGGTGCCATGCTCAGTTCACTGTCCAGCGACCCGGCACTGGTTGCCATTGCGGAAGAGGTTGAATCATCTATGCTTAATATCCTGCAACAAGCCCAATAGCGCTTCATACAGGAGTGATTCGGTCCCGGCGCCTGCTCACCGGCGAGGTTAAATGGTACAGGCAAGGGTCGGATCAGCCGGCCTGAATCCTGTGAGCGTGTCGCGACGACCAGTCGCGGCTGGCAATCATTGGGGGCATGGTCATGAACACATCCGCACAAAGCCGTTCCGGTCAGGAACAGAGAGAGCGCCTCTTTTTCCTCGGCATGGCACTGTTTATTACAGTTACCGTCGCATCAGCGTTTGGCCTGTTCTTTAAAGCCGGTTACTCCAGTTTCAGCGCACCCTGGTGGGTGCACCTGCACGCGGTCTCTTTTATGGGTTGGATCGGCCTCTACCTGACACAGAATATCTTCGTCTACAGGGACAACCTGACATACCACCGCAAGCTCGGGCGTCTGGGTGCGGTCTATGCAGCGTGGGTAATATTGGTGGGACTGGTGCTGACGCCAGTCACCCTCGCCGTGGGTCGGGTGCCGCCCTTTTTCACATCTGCCTACTTTCTGGCGCTGGACTGGACCAACATCACGGTTTTCGCCGTGCTGTTCTATGCCGCAATTATTAACCGCAAGCGCACCGACTGGCACCGACGCCTGATGCTGTGCGCCACCATCAGCCTGATCGCTCCCGCGTGGGGAAGACTGATTGTACTGGCGGGCTATATGATGACCACACTGAATGATGTGGGCGCCTTGCTCGGCTATGTTGTGATCGCCATGCTGGCCGATCGCCTGATCAACAAACGCGTACACCCGGCCTACTACTGGGGCGCTGCCACGCTGGTCTCAATGGGTATAGTGATAGAACTGCTGTCACGGGTTCCACTTTTCGTGCAGCTGGCAACCATGTTTGCTGGACAGCCCCCATCCTGAACGGATCAGGCAATGGAGCTTGACGATCCATGATGCAGTCGAAACTACCCGACGGCATCCAGTCTGGGCGACCTGCACGCATTTCGCTACACTGACTCCTCTGCTTTCAGGCACCGGAGTACCCATGAGCCGCACCAAAGAACAATCCTGGCTGGACGCACTGCCACAGGCGTTCCAGAAATATCGCAACGGTCGCAAGATCGATGAAGTGGAATGCATTGTCCCCGACCTGAACGGCATGTCCCGCGGCAAGGCCATGCCACTGAACAAATTTTCACCGGACACCCCCATCTTCCTGCCCATCTCCATCTTCTACCAGACCATTACCGGCCAGGATGTGGATATGGAGATCAGTAACCAGTGGGCGGAAACCGATATGGTGCTGGTGCCGGACATGTCCACGGCCATGGCGGTACCCTGGGCCAAGGAAGCCACCCTGCAGATTATTCACGACCTGCAGGACCACGAGGGTAATCCCATCGCCTGCGCACCACGCAATATCCTCAAGCGGGTTATTGAGTTGTACCGCCAGTCCGACTGGCAACCGGTGGTAGCGCCGGAGCTGGAGTTTTACCTGATCCAGCCCAACATCGACCCCAATGAACCGATTCAACCGCCGGTGGGGCGTACCGGACGCTCCGGCACGGCGTTGCAGTCCTACTCCATGTCCGCCGTCGATGAGTATGGTCCGGTAATCGACGCCATCTACGACTACGCCGAAGACGCCGGCCTGCACATCGACTCGGTAATCCAGGAGGATGGCGCCGGCCAGGTGGAATTCAACCTCAGCCATGGCGACCCATTGCTGCTGGCCGATCAGGTTTTCTATTTCAAACGCATTATCAAGGAGGCCGCCCTCAACAACGGCCTGTTTGCCACCTTTATGGCCAAACCCATGCGTGACCAACCCGGCAGTGCCATGCATGTGCACCAGAGCGTGGTGGACATTCACACTGGCAAAAATATTTTCTCCGACGCCAACGGTGATGCCACTGACCTGTTCCGCTATTTTATCGGCGGCACCCAGAAACATCTGGTCGAGGTGATGCCGTTGATCGCGCCGAACGTAAACTCCTACCGCCGCTTCGAATCGGAAGCCAACTCCAGCGCCCCCACCAACATCGCCTGGGGACACGACAACCGGGCCACCGGTTTACGTATCCCCAACTCCGGCGCCCAGGATCGCAGGCTGGAAAACCGGGTTATCGGCGTGGACACCAATCCCTATCTGGCGATAGCCGCCAGTCTCGCCTGTGGCTACCTGGGCATGATCAATAAGGTGGAACCCAGCGAGGCCCTGGCCGGGGAAGTGGACGAGGAACAGAAGGCGCAAGTCTCTATCCCCACCACCTTCAACGAAGCCCTGAGCAATTTTGCCGAGGCGCAGGAGATTCGCCAGCTGCTGGGCGAGGATTTCTGCCAGCTGTATGGCGAGATCAAGAAAGAGGAGTTGCGGCAGTTCCACCGCGAGATTTCCCCGTGGGAGCGACAGCATTTGCTGCTTAGCGTGTAGCGGGACCAGCTGATTTCAATGTAACCCGCAGCCAAACGAATTTATGGCGCGGCTGCGGAAAACACTGAAACGTGGAGTTGCCTACAGACTCAGCAACCGCCCCACAAACCAGACGCTGGCAATCACACCGATGGGCCATGACAGCCAGCGGCCACTGGTGACGCCGGCAGGAATGCCCGCCGACAGCTTGTCCGCCGCACGACGCACACCCCACGCCAGCAACACCATCGCCAGCACAAACAACAACTGACCCGCCTCAATGCCGAGGTTGAAAGCCAGCAGCGACAGCGGCAGTTCATGCTCCGGTAGACCGATCTCCCGCAACGCACCGGCGAACCCCAGGCCGTGCAGCAGACCAAACAGGGTTGCTACCTGCCAGGGACGGCGCCACATCAGGCTGTTGCTCTGGCCACGGGCAATCTCCGCCGCCACAAACACGATGCTTAACGCGATCAGTACCTCCACTACTCCGCTGTCCAGCACCAGCAGGTTGAGGGTCGCCAGGCTGATGGTGAGCGCGTGTCCGAGCGTAAAGCCGGTGACGGTCATAACAATACTGCGCGGTGCACGCGCAATCAGCAGCAGGCAGATCAGGAACAGCAGGTGGTCGAAGCCGATAAGGATATGATGCACACCGGCGCTCACGTAGCCGGTGAAGATACCCAGCGGTGTCTGCTGTCCGTGCAACTGAAGCTCTGTCGCTCCGGATGAAGCGACCACCGTATTGCGCTGTCCGCTGATATAGCTGCTGCGCAGGAGGATAGGAGAACTGCCGGTATAGCCCTGATAGGCCAGTGTCAGGCGGCCGGGAGCCATATCAGCAGGGCAGCCAATGTGCAGCAACGTACCTTTGGCTGCGGTGACCGTACAGGGTGCGGTCACACCCACCTGCGGTAGCGCGCCCTGCGGCCAGGTGGGCGGGTACTGTGCCGACAGGCTGTAGCCGGTAGAACTGAGCTGGGTCAGGCTGAATACAATGGGCAGTGACTCATGCGCCCGGGCTGGTAACGCCAGCAACTGTGCCAGCAGCACCTGGAGCAGAACAGCCACCAGCGCCGACAGGCGTCGATTTGCAAACCGCGCCATCACATATCCACCAGCGCCGGTGCCACTTCGATCCGATAGCCCTCGGCGATACGCGCCACCGCCTGTGCCTGCGCCTGCTCTTCACGCTGCTGCAGTACCCCGCGGGTCAGGCTAGCCCGCAACTGTTCAAAGTCCGGTTCCTGCCGCGGCTGCTGCTGGTCAATACGTACCAGATGGATACCATGGGGCGATTCAATCGGGCCCTGCCAGTGACCGTCGGCAGGCAGCGCAAACAACCGCGCTGCCGCCTCACCCCACTCGGACTGCAGCGACGACTCGGTCACGGCGGAGCGGTTGCGCTGGTACGGGTAGCGATCGCCCATGGCCAGCCAATCACTGCCGTCAGCGACAGTGAGGGCATCACGGGCCGCCGCCAGCGCCGCATCGCGACCACGCCGGTCGCTGTCAAAAAAGATCTGCGAATAGCTGATGCTGGCGCTTTGCACATAGCGCTGGCGATTGGCGTCGTAGTAGCTCCGTAACTCCTCTTCGGAGACAGCCGCGTCGCCGGTCTCCTCTGAACCCGCCGCACTGAGACTGAACCTGAGCGACTGGATCAGGCGCCGGCGTATGGCAGCATCATCCCGGTCCAGACCCAGCGCCAGCGCCTCGCGGAACAGCGCTTCATCGCGTACATACTGATCCACCAGTGCCTGCCGCTCCTGTGGCGAAAGACTGGCCAGTGTGGCGTCACTGAACTGACCACTGCGATCGGTCAGGTAGACAGACAGTGCCTGCTCATCCACCACGATCACACGCTCATCACCCCGGTTGAGCCCGGCCACATCCATCGCCACGTAGATCGCGAGGCCCGCCAGCAGGAACAGCACCAAGGGGTCTTTCACTAACCCGTTTAGCAGAGGACTCAAAGGCTTCATGGCTGGTACCAGATGGGTGAACTGTAGGCGCGATCCTGCAGCTCGGCAGGCACATCAGCTGACAACTCACCGCCAAAGTAAGCCGAGTCGTAGGTGCTCCAGCGGGGTGTGGGGATCTCCAGCACACGCACATAGTAGAACGCCTGCCGGGCGGGGTCGAAATCCGGGTCCTGCCACCAGGTGGCCAGCTCCGGGTCACCGATGGAATTGCGATAGGTTGCCTTCTCCACATCCACGGTGGATTTCAGAGGCTTCACACGTCCCCTCCAGTCCGGCTTGCGATTGTCAGAGAGCGCCACGTCGAAGATTTTCTCGTGGGTTTTTCCCTCGGCATCGACCCAGCCCTTGACCACCTGCACCCGGTCCAGGTTGGCAGAGTCCGGATCATGTACGGCGTGAATCAGGAAGGTGGGCGCCTCTGCGCCCCTGTCACGGGCCGGCAGGTCGCTGCCCATGGGAACACCGTGGCTATAGGCGTAGCGGGCGTAATCGGGGCGGGCGATATCATCACTGGCAAAATTCCAGCCGCCGAAGAAGCGCAGGCGAATACGACTGCCGGTGGTGGCATAGACCTCGCGACGACGCAGGGCATCAAAGATAGCTTCGCGACTGTTCTCACTGGCCCATACCGCAGTGAGGCCGGAGGAGACCAGGTCGACGTTGGCCTCAAACTGGCCGCCCATCTTGTTGTGAGACCGATCCGGCGACGGGTTGGAACCGCGGAATTTACCGAAGAAGTTGTTCTCCTCGGTGGTCACCATGCCGGTGTGGGAGTCGGTACCGCCAACCAGGCCGATTTTGAAAGGGTTGGCGCCCAGTTTCTGCTGGTGGGCCAGCCCGTCCAGCAGTGCCGAGCGGGCGTACTCATACTGCAGCATCCAGGGTTCTTTCGGGGTGCTGAAAGCGACGTTGGTTTTGTCCCAGGTTTCAAAGTTGGCAAACTCATCGGTCGGTGACAGCGCCGGATGACTCTCGCCATCGCCTTTCATCTGGGTAACTTCGTAGACGTGTTCCCAGCGCATACGGGTCTCGGCGTACTGGCGATCCATGGGGTCACCGTTGACCCGCTGTGGCGAAAACATGCGGCCATTGGAGAGGTTACCGTTGTGGGCGATGGCCATGACCTTGCCACCGGTTTTCTCCTCGTAGGCCGCCAGCCCGGCCCACAGGGCCTCGGGATCCGGGTCTTCGTTGGCGTTGATCGGCAGCATCTGGCTGGCCTTGTCGGCGCTATCCCGGAACAGCACCACACGATGGAGGTTGTCGCCGTTGATCATGGAAGTCCACTCATAGCCGATCAGGGTGGTAAAGCGGCCCGGCTGGTTGTACTCATCCGCCGTTTTGGTCACGTCGCTCCAGATGGTTTGCTGCACCTCCTTCGGCATTTCCGGCATGGGGCCATACTTGCGAATCACCTGCATAAACGCGTTGCGCAGACCTACCTTCTCATACAGGTCCAGCACTTCACCGAAACGGTCTCCCACCGGCTGCCCCACCACCAGCGGGTCCTTCGCTTCGATGCGGGCGTAGAGCCCCAGGTTTTCGCCGTGATCCGCAACCGCGAGGAAATCCAGCGGGCGATGCAGTTTGGCCTCGACGCCATTGTCAGCAGTTACGGTTTCACCCATAGCAAAGCGGTAGGCCTCTTCCTGACCGATACGACGGGCGCCATTGATGTAGGCGTCGGCCGAGAGGCGGGTATGGAGGTGCAGGTCACCCCAGTAGAGATTGTTTTCCGCAGGTACACGCAGCGGCGGGGAGAAGGCCTCATCGGTCACCGCACCGGGAGCCACCAGGCTGCTTTCAGGATCAGCAGCGGTCGCCAATGAACCGGTGGCACAGACCGCCATGACTGCGGCAGCAGAGGCTGCTGACTGGATACACGCCCGAATCGACGCGCGGGGGGTGCGGAAAACGCGGAAATTTCCCATGACTCTTGTCCTGATTATTGAGTTTTTATAGGCGGATTATCACAGCACAGTAGAACACCAACACCAGGCCTGCCACCACAACCCTGACCAATATCCAATACCGATGTCCGGAAGCATATACACCTTCAACCCGCCGCCAGTGACCGGCAGGCAGGCCAGTCACCACAGAGTCTCTGGCTCCCCGCCCTCGCTTGACTATGCTTAATGGTAGTCGTCGCCGGCCCCCAGTCAGGAGGGACATATGAGCCTCACCGATGAATGGATTACTGCCAGCCACCGGTTTGCCAGCCAACTTGCCAGTCATGCGGAGCGCCTCCAGGCACTGGAGGACGCTGCGGTGCCCGCCCTGCAGGCCGAAGGTACAGCACTGTTACAGACATTGCTCAGTGGTCTGGGGCTGCTGCCGGAGTGTGAAAGCCTGCACGCAGCAGAGTCCCTGGCTGCACCAGCGATGCAGATAGACGCCGGCACGGCTGAGCAGCTGGCACCCCTGCTTGACCTCTCAAACCAGTTAGCTGCCCTCGGCGCCAGCAGCCGTGGGCCTGCCATCTGGGCACAGGAGCGCGACACCCTGCCGGACGCCCTGCGTCGCGTCCCACTACCGGATAAACACCGCCGCGTAGTGGATAACATCCTCTGGACACGGGATATGTTCGAATCCTCAACACGGGCACTGGAAGGTGTGAGCGAGGAGATAGAGCGACAGGACGGCTCCGGCGTACGCAAGGCCAAAGCTGCAGCCCGGGAGATTGAGGAGCACGCCAACAACCCCCCCGTCAAACCGAGCCTGTTTGAGCGTATTGGCAAAGCTTTATACGCGCTGGCCGACGCCATTTTCGGTTAACTCCTTTTTGCTGCAAACCGCCTTTTGCTGTCCACCCGGAGGAAACACCCTGCATGAACTGCCTGCCCAATCTGCACGGACTGCTGATCGATATTGATGGTGTACTGTATGTGGGTGACCGCGCCATTGACGGTGCTGCCGACACCATCCAGCTGCTCACGGATCGCGGCCTTCCCCATCGCTTTGTCACCAACACCACCACCCGCTCCCGGGAACAGATGGCTGCCGGGCTGCAAGCCATGGGCTTCAACATTCAGGCGGCGGAAATCCTCAGCACCCCGGCGGCGGCCGCGGCCTACCTGCAACAGCAACACCACCACACCTGCCACTGCGTGGTTGGCGATGCCATCCGCCCGGAGTTTGCCGGCTTTGACAGTGACACCGAGACACCGGATGCCATTGTGATTGGCGATATAGGCCCCAACTGGAGCTACGCGCTGATCAATCGCCTCGCGCGCCAGGTGATGGAAGGCGCCGAACTGATCGCCCTGCACAAGGGGCGCTTCTGGCAGACGGAAGAGGGCTTGCAGGTGGATATCGGGGCCTTTGTGGCCGGCATCGAGTATGTCACCGGGGTCACTGCAACGGTGATCGGCAAGCCTTCAGCGGCGTTTTTTGACACGGCCCTGCAAGCGCTGCAGTGCGGCCCGCAACAGGTGCTGATGATTGGTGACGATATTGAGTCAGATGTGGGCGGCGCGCAGCGCTGTGGCATGCGCGGCGCACTGGTGAAGACCGGCAAGTACCGGCAGGCGCAGGCCGAAGCCTCTGCCGTGAAGCCGGACCTGCTGCTGGACTCTGTCGCCGACCTGCCCCGGTACTTGTAAAACAAAGGCTGTAAAGCAGGATCAGAGTTTGCGTACCACCTCTTCACTGAACCACTGCACGTTATCAAGATACGCGCGGCGATCCGGATGTAACAGTTTGACCGTCACCCAGTTCACGCCGGCCTCCTGCAGTTGCGCCACTTCATCGAGAAAACGTTCCGCCTCGGCGCGGCTGCGATTGGTGAAGTTATCGGTGGAACTGATCGCAATGTTTACATCAAACGCCGCCGGTCTCTGTTGCGCCTCGCGCTGCTCTGCTATCCACGCAATCTTCTGTTGCAGGTCCGCCACCGACTGAATACCGGAGTCCTGATTCAACTTGCTGTGATGGGAGATCGCAAAAAACGGACACCAGCCATCTCCCTGCACCACGGCACGTTGCAGCGCCTTGTCACTGCTGCCACCAATCCAGATCTTCGGTGCCGGCTCGGGTGCCGGCCTCGGCTCGTTGCCATGGGCCTCAAAGCCCATGCCGCGTTTTACAATTCTGCCACCGCGCCAGATCTCGCGAATGGTCTCCAGCGCCTCGTCAGTGAGTTTGCCACGCTTGTGGAAGTCCACCCCCAGCGCTTCGAACTCCGCCTTCTGGTAACCGGAGCCGATCCCCATGATAAAACGCCCGCCGGAGAGCACCTGCAGCGTAGTCGCCGCCTTGGCAGTAATAAACGGGTTGCGGTAGGGCAATACCACGATATTAGTCAGCAGCTGCAGGGTGCGACTGTGGGCGGCAACAAAGGCCAGCGCCGTAAACGGGTCCAGCGCATCGTGACCGTTGGCGTGCAGCCACGCCGATGCCGGTGCCGGGTGATCAGTGACACAGCAGCCGTCAATCCCGGCCGTTTCCAGTGCGGCTGTCATCTCCTGCACCGCATCCAGCGACTGGAACTCTCCGGGGGTAACATTGCCAACGGGAATGTAGAGACAAAACTTCATGCTGCAGTTCCTGTTTTATTATTAGCGTTATGGTCAGTGGCCGGGGCGGTAAAATCATCGGCAACTGCTAGTATAAAAACGGTGACCTTCAATATAAAAACAGAAACCGTCCGAATCTGTTGCATTAATGCAACACGGTTTTGCAACCATCCAGGGAAGCAGATGATGATACGCGGCATTCACCACATTGCGGTACATGTACACGATCTCGAGCGCATGACACGCTTCTACCGCAATGCCTTCGGCTTTACCTGCTTCAGTGATCCCTACCGCTGGCAACAGGACGCCAACTTCGACGCCGCCGTTAACCTGGATAACACCGCCGGCCGCTGTTGCCTGCTGCGTTCCGGCAATTGCTATATGGAGCTGTTTGAGTACGCGCAACCGGCACCCGACAATCGCCACCCCAAGGGACCGAACGACAAAGGCTACACCCACTTCTGTGTCGATGTGGTGGGCATCGAAGGGGAGATGGAACGTTTGCGGGTACTGGGCATGAGTTTCGGCCAACCGCAACCGGTCAATATGGGACCGGTAAAATCCATCTACGGTCGCGATCCCGAGGGCAACATTATCGAACTGCAGGAGACCCTGGAGCAGGGCTTCGAACTGGAAGACCTGCCGCCCCTGAAACAGAAACCGCCGCGCCTGCTGTAAGCCTCGCGCCTGCACCGCAACCGATTCCAACCGCTCACGGACAGTGCTGTCACCATGACCAAACCCATGCTGCAGGGCATTCACCACACCGCCATCATCTGCTCGGACTACACAGTGTCGAGATACTTCTACACCAGCGTACTGGGGCTGGAGGTGATTGCCGAAAATTATCGCCCCCTGCGGGATTCCTGGAAACTGGACCTGGGATTAGCGGATGGTAGCCGGATAGAACTCTTCTCCTTTCCGGCACCACCGGCGAGGCCCTCAAGGCCGGAGGCCTGCGGCTTGCGCCACCTGGCCTTCAGCGTCACTGATCTTGATGCCACCATCGACTCGCTGGCCACCCATGGCTGCCTTGCGGAGCCGGTACGGGTGGATGAGTACACCGGCAAGCGCTTTACCTTTATCGCTGATCCCGACGGCCTGCCACTGGAGCTCTACCAGCTGTAACACCCGCCGATTATTCTGCCTGCCTGTCACATTACAACCATAGCCTGACCATTCTCTCGGCCCAAGCCATGTTATAAAGACGGCAAGACATTGCGCCACGCTCCCGGACACCCCACAGCGGCGGCTATATCAAAAAACAGATAACAGGGCAGCCTGCATGACCAGACTCGATTGGGTACGGGGCGACAGCCTTGGCCTCGACATTCCCGCCCACAGTGACGCCCTGGCCGCTGGTGGCTGCGACTTTCTCACCCGCGCCTTCCGCGCCAGCGGTATTATCGACAGCGACAATGCCGTCACAACCATCACCGAATGCCGCGAGATTGAGGGCGGCAGTACCGGACGCAAACTGCTGCTGGCGGTGAACTACCAGCAGCCCCTGCCCCACCTGCACCAGCAGCTGTTTGTAAAGTTCTCCCGCGATTTTGACGACACCCATCGCGACGCCGCGCGGGTGCAGATGGAGCTGGAGGTACACTTTGCCCTGCTCTCCCGCGACCCGGACTTCCCCATCGAGGTACCGGTCTGCTACTTCTCCGATTTTCATCACGACAGTGGCACCGGCATCCTGATCACACAGCGCATTCCCTATGATTGCGATGGTGTAGAGCCCCACTACCCCAAAAGCCAGGACTTCCTGATGCCGGAGCCCCTGGCCCACTACGAGGCGCTGATCCGGGCGCTGGCGCGACTGGCGGGCAGCCACAAGGCCGGCAGACTGCCGCCTCTGGTGGAAGACTATTTCCCCTTTGAGCCGGACAAACTGGTGGTCAGCCAACGGGCGCCCTACACCCCGGCAGAGATCAGCAAAAAAGTCGCTCGCTACGCCGAGTTTGTGCAACAGCATCCGCAATTGATGCCCCCGCACCTGGGCTCAGCGGCGTTTCTCGCCCGCCTCGCTGACGAGGCTCCGCGCTTTCAGGCCCGGCTGGCCCGGATACACCAACTGCTGCGCAGCCAGCCATCCATGATTGCGCTGTGCCACTGGAACGCCCACGTGGACAACGCCTGGTTCTGGAAGGACGACCAACAGCTGCTGCAGTGCGGCCTGATGGATTGGGGCAATGTGAGCCAGATGAACGTGGCCATGGCCCTGTGGGGCTGCCTGAGCGCCGCAGAACCGGAGCTGTGGGACGACCACCTGCAACACCTGCTGCAACTGTTTACTGACGAGTTTGCCGATGCAGGCGGTCCCCGGCTTGATATCGGGCAGCTGCACCAGCACCTGCTCGCCTATGTCGCCATGATGGGACTGGCGTGGATGCTGGATGCCCCCTACCTGATCCTCAAATACGCACCGGACGTGGCCGCTGCCCGCAACCGCTTTGACCCGCTGGTGCAGCAGAGCGAGCGCGCCCGCTCCCAGCTGCTGATCCTGACGGTGTTCCTCAACCTGTGGGAGAAGTCGGATATGGAGGCGCTAATCAAGAGCTTGGGGCAGGATGGCTGATGGCTGAGGCTTGAGACCAGCTACCGATTCAGGCTTGGCCCCCTTCCCCAAAGAGCGCGCAGGGGATAAGGTGAATTCCCCCGACGTGGGATCATGACTCCAATCGCGGAAACCCGGTCCCATGCGCGGAAGCCTGGCCCCGGATGTAGGAGCCCGGTCCTCCGGGCGAGGCTTTTGAGAGAGCCACCGCTTTCTCCCGCTTTCAAAAGATCGCGCAGGGGACTGCGCTCCTGCGGGACCACCATATTGCACTCCCGCAACATCCTGCTATATTGCCGCCATGAACACTGTCCTGAACAAACATCTTTCCCGCGCCACGGCTGAGCTGGTCAGCCGCTGCTGCGCCTTTCCCGTCTGTGGCGGTTAAGTCTCCCTGCGCTTAACCGCCCGAACCCGTTCGTTTTTTATTTCTGAATCACATTTCTGAACCTATTGTTCTGAGTCGCCATCCCGGGCCTGCTGCCGCATAGCACCCGCCAGCGGCTCAGCGTTGCCTGTGTGGAGTAACGGATATGCGCAAGCGTCGTAACAGCCAGATTTACCTGAAAGAGTCGGAATACAACCTGCTGCTGAAACTGCTGGAGCGGATGGAGTACACCGATTCTGTCGCCGCCCTGGAGGAGGAGCTGAGCCGGGCGAAAGTTGTACCCGGCCGCAAGCTGGGCAAGGACGTTGCCTGCCTCAACGCCACCGTCACCTATGTGGATGAGGAGAGCGGGCAGCAGACCCGGGTGCAGCTGGTGTTGCCGGCGGACGCCAGTGTGCAGGACGGCAGGATCTCCGTCCTGTCGCCGGTGGGCAGCGCCCTGCTGGGACTCAAAACCAATGGTTATATTGAGTGGCCCCTGCCCTCCGGCAAGCTCAGGAAGCTCTCTATTCTCGAGGTTACCCAGGCGGCTGAGACCGAACAGCCACTGGCGTGAGACACCACTGCAGGGGGGATGCCTGAAGCCTATACTCAGGTTTCAGTTCTGGTCTGTGACGCGAGGGAGTGCGCATGAACAACCTGCTATTACTGGGCACCCGCAAGGGTACGGTGCTGGTGGACCGTACCACCAGCGGCTGGCGCCCGCGCCCCATGGCCCACGATGGCATCCCGGTCTGCTACGCCGCCTGCGATCCCCGCGACGGCACCCTGTGGGCATCGCTGGATCACGGCCATTGGGGTCCCAAACTGTCCCGCTCCCGCGACGGTGGCAGCAGCTGGGAGGAGACACCGCCCATCAAGTACCCGGCCGGGGCTCGCTATATCACCAAGTACCTGCCCACACCGGACTTCGATCCTGACGCCCCCAGCGGAGCGCCGGAGTACACCGACGCCACGGTGTACAAGATCTGGAACATAGGCTTTGGCAGCCACACCCAGCCCGGCCGCCTCTACGCCGGCACCATCCCAGGCGGCCTGTTTGTCAGCGATGATGGTGGCGACAGCTGGGAACTGAACCGCCCGCTGTGGAACCACGACAGCCGCGGTGGTGACCTGTTTGCCGGTGATGCCACCAGCGACAACTGCTGGGGCGGCACCCCGGCCAGTATCGATTACGGCGTGTTCGAACCCGGGATCCACTCCATTGTGGTGGATCCCCGCGATCCGGATCGCATCCATGTGGCCGCCTCCTCTGCCGGGGTGATTAGCTCCGCCGATGGCGGCCGCAGCTGGAGCGGCAGCAATCGCGGCATGCGCATGGACTACCTGCCCAACCCGGAGGCTCCGTGGGGTCACGACCCGCACTTTATCACCCACTGCCCCGGCCAACCGGATCACCTTTGGCAGCAGAACCACTGCGGTGTTTTCTACAGCAGTGACGGCGCCGCCAGCTGGAAGAAGGTGAGTGTACCCGGGGCCGGCGTGCATTTCGGCTTTCCCATCGCTGCCGATGAGCAGGACGGCCGCACCGCCTGGGTAGTGCCTGCCCGCTCCGACATGGAACGCATGACCATCGGCGGCGGCCTGTTTGTGGCCCGCACCAGCGATGGCGGAGAGTCGTGGCAGGCGTTCCGCAATGGCCTGCCGCAGGAGAACGCCTACGACATCGTCCTGCGCCATGCACTGGATATCAGCGGTGACCGGCTCTGCTTTGGCAGCACCACCGGCAATGTCTATCTGTCCGAAGACCGGGGCGAAAGCTGGCAGTGCCTCGGCAACAACTTCCCACCGATTTATTCGGTGCGCTTTGGTCGCGGTTGAAGGCGGGGAACAGAGGTCATGGTAACGGTGGAGATGACTTCGCACCTGTACCGCTTTTTCCCGCAGCTGGAGAATCGCGTGGTGCAGGTGCAGTCCGGGTCTGTGGCAGAAGTGCTGCAGCAGGTGGAGCAGTTGGCGGCAGGGTTTACGGACTATGTCCTGGACGAACGTGGTGCTTTACGACGCCATGTATTCGCTGCCATCAATGATGCACTGGTGATTGATCGCCGGACTCTCTCGGACAGGGTGCCGGAGGGCGGCACCCTCTATATTTTCCAGGCCCTCACCGGCGGCTGACAGCAACGCGTTAATCCAGCCGTTGCAGACAGAAAAACAGCAGTGCGTTATCGCCCTTGCGGTCCATCACACCCAGTACCCGCTCGTCATCGATCTTGCGGAAGTGATCGAACACCGGGTGCTGGTCATAGACCATGGTGGCGGTGGGCTGGCCGCGAAACACCACTTCCCGCAAGCTGGCGGTACCCAGTACCGGATTCACAACCCGTGCACCACTGGCATCGGCGCTGATGATCGGGTCCACATGGTTGACGGAATGGAAGTGTTTGCCCACCCAGTTCAGTCCCTGCAGTTGTGGCTCACCAGGGTGTCCGCTGAGCAACACCTCGCCGCGCCACTGGCCCAACATAAATTCAGCGGGGATGGGCTCCAGCGTATCGAAAAACGCCAGCAGTTCCCCGGCGTCGTGACGCTGGCTGCTGTCCAGCAGGGGGTTGGCGCTGTTGGCTGTACTCATGACCCTCTCCTCAATTCTGATCCGGCATCATCAGTACCGGCTTGATTGCGTCACCGGCCTTCATGGCGGCAACAGCATTTTCTATATCGGCAAAATCGTAGCGACTGACCAGCTTCTCCAGTGGCAGCTCACCCTGGCGATACCAATCCAGCATCCGCGGAATAAACTGGCGCGGATCCGCATCCCCTTCCACGGTGCCGCGAATGGTCAGCCCCTTGAACACCAGTGCCAGCGGGTCCACCTGCAGCGGCGCATGGGTCCCCGGCAAGCCGGCACACACCAACACGCCCCTCTGGGACAAGAGTCCCAGGGCCTGTTCAATCACCGCCGGGTGACTGGTGCAATCGAACGCGTAGTGCAAGCCGCCCAGTTCCGTTACCAGCGCTGCCAGGTCATCGCGGCCAGGCACGACACCCCGCGTAGCGCCCAACTCGCAGGCCAGTTCTGTGCGCTGAGGGTTGAGGTCCACGGCAATGATCTCCCCGCAGCCACTGAGTCTGGCGGCCATCACTGCCGCCAGGCCAACGGTGCCGCAGCCAAAAATGGCGATGCGCGAACCCGGTGCCGGTGCCAGTACATTCATCACCGATGACATGCCGGTCATCACCCCGCACCCCAGTGGCGCCAACAGTTCGGCGGGCAGGTCACTGCCGACTTTCACCATATTGGTGGTGCGGGCAACCGCATGGGTAGCGAACGAGGACTGGGAAAAAAAGTGTGCCGCCAGCGGTTCGCCGCTGCGGCTTAACGCGGTACTGCCATCGGCGCGGCAACCGGCCAGATTCAGCAGCGCCGCCTGTTCACAGTAAGACGGGGTATGGTGCTGACAGGGAGAGCACTGACCACAGGCCCCAAAACTCAGCACCACACGGTCGCCCACGGCAAACTCATGCTCACCGGGACCGGTAGCCACGATATGACCGACCCCTTCATGCCCGAGCACAATGGGCTGGGGCGTTCCCAGTGCGCCGCTGGCGGCGGTGAGGTCCGTGTGGCAGATACCACAGGCCTCCAGTTCCACCAGGCATTCACCGGCCTGTGGCTCACCGATCTCTACCGGTGCAATGGTGAAGGGATTGTCGCGGGTAGTGACCGCAGCGTGAATTTTCATAATGAATCCGTTATCAGTGTCAGATAGCCCTGGTGCCAGACAACCTCAGTGCCAGATTGCTTTAATCCCAGATCGCTTTAATGCCAGATAACCTTGCGGCCCTGTTCACGCCATTGATCCGCAAAACCGAGATACACCTCTTCGATTTTGTCGCGACGCAGTTTCATGGTGGGGGTCAACATGCCACTCTCGATAGTCCAGGGATCGCGGGTCACCACCATGTAGTCCAGGCGTTCGTGCTCTTCCAGCTGTGCGTTTACCGAATCCAGTAATTTACCCAGCTCCGCCGACAGCGCTTGTTCATCCTGGCTCACCCCCGGAGACAACATCGCCAGCACAAACGGTTGCGGTTGCCCCGGCCCGGTAACGCACACCACTTCCAGTAGCGGTGAGCTGGCGAGACGATTCTCGATGGGTACCGGCGCGATGTATTTTCCCTTGCTGGTCTTGAACAGCTCCTTCACGCGACCGGTAATCCGCAAACGTCCCTCACTGTCCAGCTCGCCGCGATCACCGGTGTGGAACAGGCCATCGGCGGTGTAGCTCTCGGCGGTGGCCTGGGGATTTTTGTAATAGCCCAGCATCTGTCCGGGGCTGTGTGTCAGTACTTCACCGTTGTCGGCAATGACGCAGGTCACTCCGGGCAGCGGCGTGCCCACATAGCCTGAGACGTAGTCACCGGGGCGGGTACTGTGAGAGGTGGCGGCGTTTTCTGTCATGCCAAACACCTCCAGCAGGTCCAGGCCCAGGGTGCGGTACCAATTGATAATATCAGCGGCCAGTGGTGCCGCGCCGGTGAGTCCGGCACGCACACAATCCAGTCCCAGTTGACGCAGGATTTTCTGCTTCAACTGCTTGCCTATTACCGGCAGTGCGAAGAGTACTTTCTGTTTCGCCGGAGAAATTTTCGCGCACACAGCCTGGTAGAATTTGCCCCACAGCCTCGGCACGGTGAAAAACCGCGTTGGCCGCGCACGCTGCAGGTCCTGCGGAAAGGTTTCCAGCGAGTGGTTGAAGAACAGCTGGAAGCCGAACATCAATGACGGGATCTCCACCGCTACCCGCTCGGCAATATGGGCCAGGGGCAGATAGGAGAGCATGCGATCATCACTGCCGGTGTGCCACAACTCCTGGGTAACCATGGACGGTGCGCACAGGGAGCGGAAGCAGTGCATTACACCCTTGGGTTTGCCGGTGGTACCGGAGGTGTAGATGATGGTGGCCAGTGCTTCCGGATCGCGCTCGTCGACCTGCTGCAGGGGCGAGCAGTGTGTCATGATCTCGGACCACTGCTGCTGGTATTGGAAGTCATCTCCCTGCGGTGCAAACGGCAATGCCACTGCCGGCAAGCCCTCTGGCAATACCGCCCGGATCTGCTGCCAGTTGTCATCCTGGCCACCCATCTTGCCGACAATCAGCAACTGCGCTTCGCAGTGATCCATGACGTAACGCGCGCTCTCTGCACTCAGCGTCGCGTACAGGGGCACACTCACATGGCCCGCCATCCAGATGGCCAGGTCCGCCACGATCCAGTGGGCACTGTTTTTACCCAGCAGGATAATATTGCTGTGCTCAGGCAGATTGAGGGAGCGCAGGTACTGTGCCATGCGCCGCGCCTGGTCATCCACCTGGGCCCATGTCAGCTCCTCCACACTGCCGTCCGCTAACGGCTGCGTCAGGTAAACATCGTTACCCTTCACTTCCGCCCAGTAGGTGAGGCGTTCCAGCGGAGAGATCTGATAATTAATCGCTGTGCTGTTCATCATCTGGTTCATGTCCGGTAACCGTCCAACTGCTCGCGGGAGACCTTGCGCTTCAGCAATGTGCCTATCAACCAGGCAAACGCCCGCCCATAAGGTGGCTTCATCAATTTGGTATTCATCCAGCGGCTGGCAAAAAACACCGGCCGTTTCTTGGAGAAAGCTTCAAAACTGTAAACGCCGTGATAGTGACCGATCCCACTGGCGCCCACACCGCCAAAGGGCAAGTTGTGTTGCGCCACGTGATAGACACAGCCATTGATGGTCACGCCACCCGATAAAGTGGCCGCCAGCAGAGTGTCGATACGTTTTTTATCATTATCAAAATAGTACAGCGCCAGGGGGCGATCGAGTTGGTTTACCCGCTCGATAGCATCCTGCAGGTCGCGGTATCCCACCAGTGGCAACACCGGCCCAAAGATCTCCTCCTGCAACAGTGAGCAGTCCTGCCCGCAACCCCACACAAGGGTAGGGGGAAACACACCGTTGTCCACGCCGCACGATTCTTCCCGGGGATTAAAGCGCAACACACCTGCGCCACCCTGCTCTGCCTGGTCAACCCAGTCCTGCAGGCGCTGATACTCTTTGGCATTGATTATTCGGCTGTAGTCATTGTTGTCAACCAGCGCTGGATAGCTCTGTGACAAACACAACTGCATCTGCTCCACCAGCGCCGGCAGCAGGGCCTCGGGCACCAGTACATAGTCCGGCGCCACACAGGTTTGTCCGGCATTGATAAACTTGGCGAATACAATCTCGGAGGCGGCTTTCTGCAAGTCGTACCCCGGTGCAATGATGGCCGGCGACTTGCCACCCAGCTCCAGCGTCACCGGTGTCAGGTTGGCGGCTGCCTGCGCCATGATCTTGCGACCCACCGGCGCCGAGCCGGTGAAGATCAGGTGATCAAAAGGCAAGGCCGAGAACTCCCGCGATGCACCGGCATCAGGCTCTACCACCGACACGAACTCTTCAGGAAAAATACCGCGCACCAGGTTCGCCAATGCTTTTGCCGTGTGCGGGGTATTGGCCGAAGGGCGGATCAGGGCGTGATTGCCGGCGGCCAGTGCGCCGATTAACGGACTCAGGGTCAACAGTAACGGGTAGTTGTATGCCCCCATGATACCGATCACACCCAACGGCTGGTGACGAATTTCGCAACGGCTGGGACGGAACAGCGCATTGGTGGCAACCCGCTGTGGCTTCATCCACTTGCGCAGGTTCTTTTTCATATAGCGAATTTCATCCAGTAGACCGTAGAGCTCCAGCTGCAGGGTCTCGGCCACCGAGCGCCCGCCAAAGTCTTCGTCCACCGCCCGCACCAACTGCTGCCGCTGTCGCAACAGCGCCTGAGAGAGTTTATCCAGCGCCTGCAGTCGCTCTGCACAGGAGGACGGCTCCTGCCGCGAACAGAATGCTGCACGGCAGTTGTCAAACAACTGTTGCATGGTTCTGCTGTACTCCTTTCCCTGCACCTGTGTCAGCGCTGCACCTGAGTTGGCCATCTCGTTCATAGCGTTGCCTTCTGCCTGCGGCCGGCTTCAGAAGCCGCGCGCAATAATCTCTTTCATAATCTCGTTGGTGCCGCCATAAATACGACCTGCGCGGGAATCGATCCACGCCTTGGCGATGGGGTACTCGAGCATATAACCGTAACCACCGTGCAGCTGCACGCCTTCATCCACCACCCGGCAAACCAGTTCGGAGGTCCACAACTTGGCAGCAGCAGCGGCTTCCTGGCTCAGCTCGCCACGCAACATCAATTCGATGCAACGATCGACAAACTGCTGGCCCACGGCGATTTCGGTTTTCATCTCAGCCAGCTTGAAGCGGGTGTTCTGGTAGGTGGCGACTGACTTGCCAAACACCTTGCGATCCTGGGTGTAGGCGAGGGTGGTATCAAACGCCCCCTGGGCAGTGGCCACCGACAGGATGGCAATAATCAACCGCTCCCAGGCCAGCTCTTTCATCAACTGTTTGAAGCCGAGCCCCTCCTGCTCTCCGAGCAGGTTGCTGCAGGGTACCCGCACGTTGTCAAAATAGAGCTCACAGGTGTCCTGTGCCTTCATGCCCACTTTCTTCAGCGGCCTGGCCTTGGAAAATCCTTCCCGGCTGGTCTCCACCAGCACCAGGGAAAGATCGTTGGCGCCGACACCGCTGTCCCCGGTTTTCACCACCACCACCACAATGTCGGAGAGGTAGCCGTTGGTGATAAAGATCTTGGAGCCGTTGATGACGTACTCGTCGCCCTCCTTCACCGCCCGGGCGGTAATGGACTGCAGGTCGGAACCGGTGCCTGGCTCGGTCATCGCCACAGCACCTACGGCTTCGCCGCTGGCCATTTTTGGCAACCATTCCTGTTTCTGCGCCTCGGTGCCGAAGTTATAGATATAGTTGGCAACGATATCCGAGTGCACGGCAAAGCCCGGGCCTGTGGCTCCGGCGTAGCTCTGCTCTTCCATCAGTACGGTGCTGTAGGTGCGATCTACACCCAGGCCGCCGTATTCTTCAGGAATGGTCATGCACAACAGGCCCAGCTCCCCGGCACGGTTCCACACCTCACGATCAATGTGCTGCTGCTCTTCCCAGCGCTCGTGATGCGGCGAAATCTCCTGCTCTATAAAACGTCGTACCATGCGGCGGAACTCGTCGTGATCCGAGTTGAACAATGTACGCGGTAACATATTTACCTCCGGTTAAAATTTTGTCTTTTGCATAAAACTATCGGGGCCTGGCCTGCTGCAATCTGGCGGCTGCCAGCGCCACGGAGCGCCAGTCACTGACGGCCTGCAGACAGCGTCCGATCAACTCCAGTGCGCCATCGTCCGGCGCCCCGGCGCCTTCGCCGGCGGCAATCACCGCATCGATCAGCGGGCCACACAAATTGAAGCGGTAGTCCTGTTCCAGCTCTTCCAGGCTGTAGTGGCGTCCCGCCTGCTCGAACAGGCGCCGGTATTCATCCAGCAACAAGCGCTCGTTGCGACGCCTGACGCTGCCCTCCAGACTGCGGAGCAGCAGGCTGGCAACGTCGTACATCGGGTTGCGCAAACCGCAACGCTGCCAATTGATCAATGCAGCGTGGAATTTATCGCCCTGCTGCAGCAGCAGTGCACTGTCAACGCTGGCAGCTCCGTGACTGAAGGTCAGCGTATGTCGCTCGTAGCAGTGCCAGGCCGCCACCAGCGGCTGCAGCTGTTGCAGCAGCTCAATCTCATCCTGCTGCCAGTGGCGGGCGGCAGGCGCCAGCAGTACCTGCAGGCCCCGCTGGTACTTTGTTTCGGCGTCCTCCGCGACGCTGCGCAGGCGCAGCAACCACTCCGGCGCCGCCGCCGGCGAAGCGCCAATAAAACAGCCGTGCAGGCCGGCGAGTTCACGCAGCACCGCCCGCACCTGGGCGAGATCGTTACGGGCAGCCACCACATAGCTGCCGGGCAAACCGCCGTCGTACTGCAGGAAGGTATTGCGCAAACGATCGCGGGCAATGGAAAACACCACTCTCGGCACACGGCAGCTGTGGTGCTGGTGCAGCTCCTGATAGGCAGCCAGCTCCCGCTCACTGTGCAGCCAGTCACCTTCCGCCAACCCCTCCTGCGCCTGATCTTCAGCAATACGTAAAAGCATCATCATGGGCTGCCCGGCATTGCCACTGAACTGCAGCTGCAACAGGGTGCTGCTGCCTGCAGTGGCATTGTCGATACCGGCTGCCAATCGCTGTTGCTGCATGACGGAGACCGGCGGCAAGGTGTTGTCGTAGAAGCAGAGTGCGCGCTGCACCCAGGCCTGCGACAGTTCGGCAGCGGATCGCAGCAGCGGCAGGGGAGCCGCCGGCTGCACGCCACCGGCACCACCATCACGGCAGGCGCTTTGCGCCACGGAAGTACCGCTATGCCAGTGCTGATTCATCATTCAATCCCTGCTCACATTTCAGTAACCGCTGCCAACCCGTCCCGGCGATCAAGCCGGCAAGACAGGGAAGAAGCGTTGAGCCGCCGTCAGGAACAAACTGCCTGCCCGACGGCGTGGCATACCCCAGGACGCCCACTGCCGGGGGCTCAGAAAGAGCCCCGCAGCGTCAGGCCATAGGTACGCGGCGCCGACACATAGGCATTGGCATCCGGCCCCTGCAGAGGGGAATTGAAATGCTGGGTGGGATAGCGCTCGTCGGAGCAGTTCTGGCACCAGGCGGTGACCGACCAGAGCCCGGATACCGAGCCGATGCCGACACTGGCGGTGTATTCTGTCTGCGCGTCACGGGTGTAGTCATTGGAGGTGTTGGTGTAGGCCTCACCGGCATAGCTGACACCGATACGCCCGGACAACAGCAGGCCGGGAATAACCTCCTCTTCCGCCGACAGCGCCAGGTTGCCGGTAAACTCCGGTGCCTGGGCAAATTCACGATCCGCCAGCGCGCCAAGGGCAGGGTCATCACCAAACTTCGCTTCCGCCAGGTAGGTGACATCGAAGTTCAGCTTGATGGCTTCCGTCAGCAGCAGCTGGTTTTCCATCTCCAGTCCGTAGACTTCCGCATCAGCGGCGTTATCAATGGTGAACTGGGTACCGATAAACTGGGCGATCTGCAGGTCGGTAATATCGTTGTAGAAAGCCGCCACGTTGGTACGCGCACGACCATCCCAGTAATCCGCCTTCACACCCAGCTCGTAGCCGTCAATAAATTCGGACTTATAGGTAGGATCCAGCGGTACCGCGCCCGGCACTTCGTCGGGGTTATTCATCACGGTACCGGCAGCGGTGTTGTCGATGTTCACACCACCGGACTTGTAGCCGCGGCTGTAGGAGGCGTAGGCCATAACGTCATCGGTGATGTGATAACGGGCCGCCAGTGAGCCACTGAGCGCCTCATCCTCGAAACTGTCGCTGTAGGTTGGGCCCGGCTGCACACCCAGCAGGCGGAACGGGGTAACCGGTGAAGGGTTGAAATAGTTGCGCTCCAGCGCCCCCTCTTTCTCATCTTTGGAGTAACGCAGACCCACCGAGAAGCCGAGGCGATCCGTCAGTTCCAGGTTCCAGTGCATAAAGGCCGCCTTGGTTTCACTGGAGGCGGGCATAAAGGCATCACTCCAGAGACCTTCAGAAGCATCCGCAACGCCTGCAGCGCCGATCAGGATATCGAAGAACATCTGCGCCTGGTCACCCCACAACAACTGGTGTGGCGCTTCGATCTCTTCATCCGCGTAATAGAGACCCAACACGTAGTCGGCAGACTGGAAGAAGGCAAACTCATCCAGCTCACCACTGAGGGTAAACTCCTGGGAGATGGTTTCGGTTTTCAACCCTTCGTTGATGGTGAGGACGTTGGCGCCACTGAAGTCGGCGTCCATGCCCTGCTGGTTAATTTCCCAGTCGCGATAACTGGTGACCGACTTCAGGGTCATGGTGTCGCTCAGCGCCCATTCCAGTTGCAGAACCGCTCCCTGGTCCTCAATGGTCTGCTCGGTGTCGTTGCTCAGAACCTGCTCGTAATCGTCAAAGTCGGACGATGGCGCCTTGAGACCGCGCATGGGAATAAACACGTTGTCGATCAGTGGCTGGAAAGGACCATCAATGGCATCCACCTGACCGTAACAGCAGTTATTTTCTTCCTTGGACCAGTCGACGATCAGGCGCGCGGTAAAATCCTCAATACCGTCCAGCAAGAACTGCGCCTTCACAGCGCGAGGCTCCCGACCGTTGTAGTCGCCACCATTGGGATCTTCGATGTAGCCATCCTCTTCACCAACGAGACCCGCAATGCGGAAGGCACCAACACCGGCGACCGGCACATTCACTCCTACCCGTGCCAGTTTCTTGCCGTAGTTGCCGATAGTCGCTTCATAGTCGCCGCCAAAGGCTTCGCTGTCGGGGCGCTTGCTCTCCAGCAGCAGCGCACCGGCAGAGGTGTTTTTACCAAACAGGGTACCCTGCGGGCCGCGCAGGATCTGCAGGCTTTCGACATCGAGCCAGTTCTGCATCGCCTGGCCGGCACGGGTACGGTAGACACCATCCACAAACACACCCACCGCACCTTCAAAGGCGCGACTGTTGCCCACAGTACCGATACCGCGGATCAGGATGTTGGCGCTGTTGGCGGCACTGTTGGTGACATCAAATTTGATACTGGGGGAGATCTGCTCAATGTTGGCGATGCTGTCCACCTGCGCCGCCACCATGTCATCGAAGTTGGCGGCGGTCACCGCCACCGGTACATCCTGCTGGCTCTCTTCGCGGCGCTGGGCAGTTACGATGACTTCTTCCAGCGCCAGCTTGCGCTCGGCGGTGGCGGCCATGGACGCCACCGGCAAGGTGGCAATAACCGCTGCCGCCAACGCGCTCGGGCGCAGGATGGAACGGCGTTTGTCTTGGTGGGCAGGCATCATCTCTTATTTCCTTTGCGATTTATTGTTATCTGTTTACGCAGGCCTGTGGGCGAACACAGCCTCTCTCAACAATTTCTGATGGTTTGGATACTACGGACTGGGCAGGGGGAAAACCTCGTCCGAACCGATGAATTTATTCTCTTTTTTCTCACCGACCGGTTATTGCGACAGTAATGAAGGGCATACAAAAGGTGGCAGCACGCCACTCTGACGTCAGGGAATCCGGCTCCGGACAATCAGCACAACAGGCCGTGACGCCGGGCGATGGCAACCGCCTCCGTACGATTGCCCGATTCCAGTTTGTTATTGATGTTACGTAAATGCGTACGCACGGTGTTTTCCGACACAAACATACGCGCCGCGATGGCCGCATTGGAAAGTCCGTCCGCCAGCAGGCGCAGCGCCTGCAACTCTTTTTTGGTAAGTGGCTGACTCAGCTCCGCCAGCGCTTCCTCCTCCGCACCGTCCCCGCCAATGAGCGGCAGGGCGGCAAGGCGCAACAGCAGTTGTCCCGGCTGCTGCCATTCCGCATCGTCAATGACAGTGGCGCAAGCGGTCGCGTAACGCACCAGCAACTGCTGCAGCGGGCGACCCTCGTCCATCACGCAGCGCACACAGGGCTCCTGGGCCACCTTCTGCAACACCTGCCCAAGCAGGGCCAATGATTGCTCATGCTCATCCGTCGCGGCCAGGGCCAGGGCCTGCAGGACCCGTAACTTCAATGCGCGCCGTTGACGTCGTTCACTCTCTGCGCGCGCCACCAACTGTGGCAGCCGGGCAAGGGCCTGCTGCGCTTCGCCAAAATGGATTTGCCAGCGCAACTCCGTCACCAGCAGGGATTCGGTATCGTTACCCAGCAGCCACCAGCTCTCCAGCTTGTCCCAATCACACAAATGCCGCGCGCGGCTGATCTCCTCACCCGCGGCAAGGGCATCACCCTGCTGAATCAGCAGGCTGGCCCGCTCCAGATGGGCACTGGCTACCATGCGCGGCAGATCGTTGACGTGACCGCAGTACTCCAGTTCGGTGAGGGTTTGCAGCGCCGCCTCCCGGTCTCCTGCGGCATGCTGGATACGGGCCAGGTTACGGTGGCTGCTGATGGTGTGATCCGGCACACCCTGTTCGCGCATCAGCGGCGCATACACCTGCAGCAGGCGTCCGGCCGCCGCCAGGTCGCCGCTCTCATAGAGGGCTTCCGACAGCAGGATGGCAGCCATGGTGTTGCCGTTTGTGGTGCTGTTGATACCCCGCACATTGATATTGGCCGCCAGACGAAAATGGGCGCTGGCCTGGCGCAAGCGCCCCTGTAACAGATCCAGCACGCCCTCCACACACTGGGCATAGATGTGGGTAAAGGGACCGGCATCGGTTTCGCTGCTGCCCCGCCCCTCATCCAGCAACTGTTGCGCCTCTCCGTAGCGCCCCATTACCAGGGCGACAAACGCCAGTGAGGTGCGCAGGATCGCTTTCGGGAACACATACTCATCCGCCACCGCCTGCAACTGCCCGGCGGCGGACTCGTAAGCTTCGTCGTGACGATCAAGGATAGAGAGCAGCATCGGCCGCAGTGCCCGCACATGGGCCACCATGCCCACTTCCGCGCGGCTGTCACTTTCGTAACGGGCCAGCAGGCCCATTGCCTCTTCGGCACCACGGGTGAAGGCCACAGCCCACATGTGCACAATTTGCAATTGCGGCCACTGGCTCAGCTGCGACGCTGGCACACTCGCCAGCAACCGCACCAGCAGGCGTGAACGCCCCTGGCACAACAGGCTTTCGGCATGACGCTGGAACAGCGGCAAGGCAAAGTCCCAGTCGCGGGAGAGCAATGCCTGTTCAATAGCCGGCACCTGGCGACCCGCATCGATATACCATTGGGCGGCGGCGCGGTGCAGCTGCGGTAAGCGCTCGGGGAAACGGCGCTCGGCCTCGGCGCGCAGGAAGGTGGCAAAGAGCCCGTGATAGCGATAGCTCTGGCGCTGACTGTCGAGGGTCACCAGAAACAGGTTGGCCCGCTCCAGCGACTCCAGGATATCGCGGCTGTTGCTGATGCCGCAGACCGCATCACAGAGCGGCGCGGTCAGCTGCGGCAGGGTGCTGGTCTGCAGCATAAACGCCAGGGTTTCCTCTGGCAGCCGGGCCAGTACCTCTTCGGTCAGGTAGTCGGCGACCAGGGCGTTGGTACCGGAGAAGTCCCGCACAAATGCGGAGCGGTCGGGGCAGTCCCGCAACAGCAGCGACGCCAGTCGCAGCGCCACGGGCCACCCCTCGGTAGTACCGTGCAGCAGCTGCAGCTCATCCTGTTCCAGCTGATTGCCGCACACCCGCTGCAGGAATGCGTGGGATTCATCCATGGAAAAACGCAGCCGGGCGGGATCCAGCTCCAGCAACTGGCCACGGCCACGCCAGCGCGAGAGGCCAAGGTTAGGCAGCACCCGGGAGCCGATAACCACTCGCCCGCCGGCAGGCAGGCGCTCGATAAACTGCTGCAACAGGGCCACCGCCGCCGCACTCTGCAGCACTTCCAGGTCATCGAGAAAAATGGCAAACGGCGCCGCCGTGGCCGCCACCTGATCCAGCAGGGCCAGTGCCAGGTTGCCGACACCAAAGCCGTTATCCTGTACGCCGTCCTGGTCGCTGACAACGGCCATGGCATAGGAGAGGAACTGCAGCAGGCGGGAGACATCGTTGTCGGCCGAGTCCAGCGTCAACCACGCCACCGGCACCCCCTGCGCCGCCAGCTCACGACACGCCTGCTGCATCAGCGTGGACTTGCCAAAACCCGCCGGCGCGCGCACCAGGGTGACCCGTGGGGCCGACAGGCTGCAGAGCTCTGCACACAACTCCGGCCGGGGCACAGCCTCAGCCGCCGCAGGCGGTGTCATCTTCGCCAGCTGCGGTATGCTGTGGCAACCGTTTCCCGCCAGTTCCGATGCAGCAGGGCTGCGGCCGGAAAAGCCGGATGATGTGGTCACTTCGGGCAGGCTCACATTGCGCTCCCTGATCTGTTCCCCCGTGAATTACCCACCAGTGGCAGGCGCCTGGCGACGGAACTGTCGAATAGCTGTTTATTGTTGTTATTGGCGCTGTGGTGCAGCGGCCCGGATCCTGTCTCCAGCCACCTGGGCCTGCATCGAACCGGCAACCGCACCACATTACTTGTTACCTGCAAGCAAGCTTAGAGCAGCCACATTTCCTGTCAACTGTCTGTCAGCAAATCTGCGCTGACGACCGGCAGACGCCCTCAGCTGCATCGGGCAGGGCAACCCCTCTCCCGCCCCGCCCCCTGTATTCAGGCAAACATGGCCGCCACACGACGCTGCAGGATCTCCTGCGCCTCTGCCACCATGCGCTGCAGCAGCACCTCGCAGGTGGGGATGTCGTTGATCAGGCCGATCACCTGGCCGGCGGTCCAGATACCACCCTCTACATCCCCCTGCTCCAGCACCTGCTCACGCCCGCGGACACCGGCCACCAGCGGCTGCAACTCGGAAAAGTCGGTGTCACCGGGTTTGGCTTCGATGGCGGTCACCTGACTGGCGATGGAGTTGTTGAACACCCGCGCGGTATTGCGCAGGGTACGAAAGATGAGGGTGGTGTTGCGCTCATCGGCCTCTACCATGGCCTGCTTGACGTTGTGATGCACGGGCGCCTCGGCGGTGGCCACAAAACGGGTGCCCATATTGACCCCCTCGGCCCCCAGCACCAGCGCCGCCGCCAGCTGTTGGCCGGTACCGATACCGCCGGACGCGATCATGGGGATGGTCAGTTTGGCCGCCGCCGCCGGCAGCAGGATCAGATTGGTGACGTCGTCCTCACCGGGATGACCGGCACACTCAAAGCCGTCAACACTGACGGCGTCACAGCCGATCGCCTCCGCCTTAAGGGCATGGCGCACGGAGGTGCATTTGTGGATCACCTTGACGCCGTGCTCACGGAACAGCGGAATAAACTCCTCCGGGTTGCGACCGGCGGTCTCCACCACCTTCACCCCTCCCTCAATCGCCGCCTGGGCGTACTCGGCGTAAGGCACCCGGTTGATGGTGGGCAGGATAGTGAGATTGACGCCGAAAGGCTGGTCGGTCATCTCCCGGCAGCGGCGGATCTCCCGCGCCAGGTCCTCCGGCGTCGGCTGGGTCAGGGCGGTCAGGATGCCCAGGCCTCCAGCATTGGAGACAGCGGAGGCCAGCTCCGCCCGCCCCACCCACTGCATGCCACCCTGGATAATGGGGTAGCGGATACCCAGCATTTCCGTAATGCGAGTTTTCATAGCCGCCTCCCCTCTCAGGACACACGCTCGATAATAATGGCGGGCGCCATACCACCCGCCGCACACATGGTCACCAGACCCCGCTGCAGGTCGCGGCGCTCCAGCTCATCCACCATGGTGCCAATCAGGATGGAGCCGGTGGCACCGATGGGGTGGCCCAGCGCCATGGCACCGCCATTGACGTTGATGCGGTCGCGATCGATAGCCAGGTCGCGGATGAATTTTTCTGTCACCACCGCGAAGGCTTCGTTGACTTCAAACAGATCGATATCCGCCAGCGTCAGCCCCGCTTTGTGCAGCACTTTCTTCGCCGCCGGCACCGGCGCGTTGAGCATCAGGCTGGGACAGTCGCCCATGTTGGCCATGGCCACCACCTTCGCCCGGGGCTTCCAGCCCATGCGCTTGCCGTACTCCGGCGAACACATCAACAGCGCTGCCGCACCATCCACCACCCCGGAAGAGTTACCGGCGTGGTGCACGTGATTGATCACCAGCCCGGGAAATTTCTGCTCCGCCAGCTGACGGTAAGTGGTACCGGCTTCGTCCAGTGGCATGTCGATAGCTTCGGCAAACGCCGGCGCCAGCTGCGACAAACCTTCCAGTGTGGTACCTGGACGGGGAAACTCCTCTTCCGCCAGCGCCAGGCTGCCATCGGCGTGATAAACGGGAATCAGGCTGCGGTTAAAGTTGCCGTTGGCAATGGCCGCCGCCGCGCGCTTCTGGCTCTCCAGCGCCAGCTCATCCAGCGCCTGCCGTTCAATGCCCTCAATGGTGGCAATCATATCGGCGCAGATGCCCTGGTGCGGTTGCGGGTGCAGCGCACGCAGCTGCAGGTTACCGTTGTCCATCAACAGCGATGGATTGTTACCGGCGTGGCCGTAGTTGGACATCATCTCGCTGCCACCGGCGATCACCAGATCTTCCATACCGCCGGCAATGGCGTTGGCAGCCATGGTCACAGTGCTGATACCGGAGCCGCAGAAGCGATCAATGGTGACGGCGCTGGAGCGGATATCATAACCGGCGCCCAGCGCCGCCATGCGACCGAGACAACCGCTCTGCTCACCGCGCTGGGAGCTGGTACCCCAAATCACATCGTCCACGTCGCGGGTATCGATACTGTTGCGCTCCGCCAGTGCCTTCAGCACCGCCGTGCCCAGCTGCTGCGGATGAAAGGATGACAGCGCACCCTTGCCGCGTTTACCGATGCCGCGCGGGGTGCGGCAGGCGTCAACAATCCAGACTTCGTTCATGGCTTTATTCCTCTGTTGCATTTTGGGTGCCCGGTTGTTTACCGCAGCAATTGTATTTGTGTTTCCTGATCCACCTTTGGTGCCAGGGTTAAAAAAGCTCGCGCACGGGACAAGGTGAATTGCAACCGTGTTGCAAGAGAGGGTGGTCTGGGCCAGTGCGCTCCTACAGTAAATCGGCGCCCTGATGTTTACCGATGTATGGCACGGACTCCGGCCCCCGCAGACAGTCCGGAGAGAGGGAAGTCGGTTGGTGCTTTTTACCAACCGACCAGCGAACCCGGGGTGGACTTTCTTTTGGTTACTCACGTGTGCCCGCTGTATCGGTATTTCTTTGGCCAAACAAAGAAAAGTGACTCGCCCAGCAGGGCGAAATTCAAACCTCAAAGCCAGACCACTCTGGATTCCCGCCTTCGCGGGAATGACCACTAACACCAACCCCTCGGTCTCTCGTACTCCTCTGGATTCCCGCCCACCCCAGAGCGCCCTCTCTTGCAGCCGAGCTGCAATGCACCTTGTGCGCGGGAATGACATTAGTGTGGAGCCATCTGCCGAGCCGAGTTAACTCGACCCCTCAACCAGAATTCACTTTCCCTGCCACACCGGCGCCCGCTTCTCCGCAAACGCCCTCGCCCCCTCCAACGCATCCGCACTGACAAAAATCGGATCGGTAATGGCCGCCTGCTTCGCGAACATTTCATCCGAAGACCAATCCTGAGACTCATTGATAATGCGCTTGCTCTCCGCCACCGCCAGCGGTCCATTGGCAGCAATGGTGGCCGCCATCTCCCGCGCCACTGCCAGGCTCTGGCCGGGCTCGGTGAGGCGATTGATAAAGCCCAGTTCGTAGACGCGTTCAGCCGGATAGAGGTCACCTGTCAACGCCATCTCCATGGCAATGCGGCGGGGAATCTGGCGCGGCAAACGCATCAGGCCGCCTCCGGCGGCCACCAGACCGCGCTTGGTTTCAGGAATGCCGAAGCGGGCGTTGTTGGCGGCGATGGCGATGTCACAGGCACCGGCAATTTCACAACCACCTGCCAGGGCAAAGCCTTCAATGGCTGCGATAATCGGCTTCTTCGGTGGTACCTCACAGATGCCGGCAAAACCGCGCCCTTCGATCACCGGCTTCTCTCCGGCCACAAACGCTTTTAAATCCATACCGGAACAGAAAGTGCCTTCGGCGCCGGTGAGGATCGCCACCCGGATAGCGGGATTGCTGTCCAGCTCATCCATCGCATTGGCAATGGCCTGGGCCACATTTTCATTGATGGCGTTTTTCGCTGCCGGGCGATTGATGGTAATGGTCATAATGCCATCTGCGACATCCACCAACAGTTCGGCATTGGCTTGCAGGGATTCCTGTTGCATAACCTTCTCTCTTGTCTGATCTGGTTTCTGTTATTTGGTCAACGCCCGACAAATACCGGGGCGCGCTTTTGCATAAAGGCGGTCACCGCTTCGCGGGCATCCTCGGTACTGGCACAACGCTGTTGCACCTTCGCTTCTTGGACTACTGTCTGCTCCCACGACTGGCTGGCGGCGCGGCGCAACAGAGCCTTCACTTCACGCAGGGCAACCGGCGCACGCTGCGCCAGTGATTCAGCCCACTCCAGTGCCACACGATTGACATCGTCGGCGGGCACCAGGCGATTGGCGATACCCAGTTGCTGACACTCCTGCGCACTCAGGCGGCCACCTTCGGCAATCAACTGGTAGGCGCGCTGGTAACCCATGTAGCGCAACAGGTGCCAGCAGGCACCGCCGTCGGGCACCAGTCCGATGTTGGTAAACGCCATTCCCAATTGGGCGCTGTCGCTCATCACCATCAGGTCACACTGCATGGCCAGGGAGGCACCAATGCCGGCCATCACTCCGTTGACCGCGGCGATCACCGGCTTTTGCATCTGCGCAATCTGCTGCAGGATGGGGGCGTACTCATCGAGGATCTGCTGCTCAACGGTGATCTCCACCGGCAGGCCTTCTGCCAGGTCGGCTCCGGAGCAAAATGCCTTGCCAACGGCACCCAGCACCACCACCCGTACATTGTCGTCTTCGCTCAGGCGGGTCAGCGCCTGCAGTAACTCGTGCCGCATGCCGCTGTTAAACGCATTGAGCGAGGCGGGACGATTAAGCTGGACCTGACCGATTACCCCTTCAGTGGCGACGGTCAGTGTCTGGTATTGTGTTGTGTCTGCTGAGACAGTCACTGCTACAACTCCTGTAAACATTCCGGTAACCATGCGCTGTGGTAGTTATGAAAAAAAGCGGGGCGCGGTGGCCCCGAAACCCTCTTACTGAAACCGCGTGTTGTGACAAAGAACGTGACAACTTTAATAACTACCTCAGGAGCAATGACAATTAGCGTGGCGACATGCGTACGCCGCCATCCATACGGATGCACTCACCATTCATGTAATCGTTGTCCACCAGATAGGCCGCCAGCTTGGCGATCTCTTCGGCGTGACCGAGACGGTGCGGAAAGACCACGGACTGCTCCAGCGCCTTGTAGACTTTCTCGTCCAGCATTTCGAACATGGGCGTGTGAATCAGGCCGGGAACAATGGTGTTGACGCGAATGCCAAAGCTGGCCAGTTCGCGGGACATGGGTACAGTCATACCCACCACGCCGCCTTTACTGGCGGAGTAGGCCACCTGGCCGATCTGACCTTCGTACGCTGCCACACTGGCAGTGTTGATGATCACCCCGCGGGCACCGTCTTCGTTGTAGGGCTCACAGGACGCCATTTTCTCTGCCGCAAGGCGACTGACATTAAAGGTACCAATCAGGTTGACGGTGAGTACGCGGGTGTAATCGTCCAGCGGGTGCGGACCGTTTTTGGAATAGGTTTTTATGGCCACGCCAATGCCGGCGTAGTTGCAGCAAATGTGCAGGGCACCCCACTTGTCCATCACGGCATCCAGGGCATTTCTCACCGACGTTTCGTCAGCCACGTTAACGTTGATATACATGGCCCGCTCACCCAGCAGCTCCGCCACTTCGTTACCCAACTTGTCGTTAAGGTCGAAGATGGCAACGTTGGCACCGTCGGCAATAAAGCGCTCTGCGGTGGCGCGACCGAGACCGGACGCACCGCCGGTAATGACTGCTGTTTTTCCTGCTATATCCATGACACACCTCTGTGATTTTTATGGTTAAGAGTTCTTCTTAAAGGTTTTGGGAACAGACGCCGGAGTGATTTACCCGGCCGTTCAATCGCGAAAATCCAGCCCCATGCTGCGGGCGATAATTTCGCGCATGATTTCGCTGGTACCGGCGTAGATACGGGAGATACGCGCATCCCCATAGCGACGGCAGATCATGTACTCATCCATGTAGCCGGCACCGCCGTGCAGCTGCAGGCAGCTGTCCACCACCCGCCCTTCCAGTTCGCTGCAATAGAGTTTGGCCTTGGCCGCATCCTCCGCCGGCAGGTGGCCGTCGTTATGGTCCTGCACACAGCGATCGATAAACGCCTGCGCCACATCGGTTTCGGTGCGCATGGTGGCCAGCTGGAAGCGACTGTTCTGAAAGCTCGCCACCGGCTTGCCGAATACCTTGCGTTCCAGCGTGAAGGTAAGCGTCTCTTCCAGTGCCGCGCGGGCGTTGGCCAGTGAGCAGATGGCGCTCTGCAAACGCTCTTCCGCCAGGTTCTGCATCAGGTAGTAGAAACCCTTGTCCGCCTCGCCCAGCACATTGCTTTTCGGAACACGGACATCATCAAAAAAGAGTTCGGCGGTGTCCTGGGCTTTCATGCCCAGCTTGTTAAGGTTGCGACCGCGCTCGAAGCCGGGCATGCCCCGCTCCACCAGGAACAGTCCCAGCGACCGCTCACCGGTTTTGGCCGCTACCACAAACAGGTCGCCGATGATGCCGTTGGAGATATAGGTCTTGGAGCCGTTCAGCAGCCAGTGATCGCCGCAGTCCACCGCGCGGGTCTGCATGGCCGCCAGGTCGGAACCGGTGCCCGGCTCGGTCATAGCCACACCGAGAATGGTTTCGCCGGAGATACAGCCGGGATAGAAACGACGCTTCTGCTCGTCGTTGGCGAAGTTGCCCAGATAGCGACCCACCAGGCGGTTGTGTGTGGTGAGGAAAATGTCGCCGCAGCCGGCGTTGTAAAACTCCTCCAGGATCACCTGATCGTAGCGGAAGTCGTTAACGCCCAGACCGCCGTACTCCTCTTCCGCCCACATGAACAGGAAACCGTTGTCGCCGGCCTTGCGGAACAGCTGGCGATCCACCGCGCCCTGCTCCCGCCACTCATCCATGTGGGGCACGGCCTCGGCCTGCAGGAACCGCCTGACCGATTCCCGGAACAGTTCGTGCTCCTCTTCAAAAATCTTGCGCTGCATGAATCATCAACTCCGGAGTCTGGATTTATTGTTGTGTCGCTCCCGGCTGGAGCGGGTGGCGGCTGCACAGCTGCAACCGCTCAGGCTGGAAATATCCTAAACCTATAAACTTGTTTGCTGCAAGCATGTTTTTTTGATTAACTGCCAGACATCGGCGACAATGGCGCTCAACAAATCTTCACAAACGACAAATAAATAGTGATAAGACGCTGTTTTTATTGAAAATAAACAACAGGAAACAGCTACAGGACTGACCACCCTACGCGGGAGCTCTTGAGATGAACGGCGATTCGCCAACCAAAAAAGTCCGCCAGACCCAGGCGGAGCGATCAGCCCAATCCGACAGTCAGATGTTCGAAACCGCCGTGCGGCTGATTGTGGATCGGGGACCCAGCAAGACCACGCTGACCGATATCGGCGTACTGGCGGGCTACAGCCGTGGCCTCGCAGCCTACCGCTATGGCACCAAGGATGTGTTCTTCAAGGCATTGATCGAACACCTCAACGACCTGTGGGTGGCTGAGCTGGACCGCACGGTAAAACCGCTGCGAGGCATCGGTCGTACCGCCGCCGCCGTCACCGCCCTGCAAAATTTTGTGCGCAGCCACCCGGACCACCTGCGCGCGATGTACAAGCTCTACTACGACTCCATTGACCACCACTCCGAAACCACCCAGAAACTGGATGAACTGCAGACCATCCAGCGTACCCTCGCCGCCCAGTGGCTACAGGAGGGACTGGACAGCGGCCAGGTGGTGACCGATTTCACCCCCGAGGACTACGCGGAGCAGTACTGTTCGCTGGTGTTTGGCGCCATTTACCAGTGGCTGGTGAACCCGGAGAAAATCGACCTGCACAAGCTGCTGGAAAACTGCAAACGCACCCTGGCACTGATGGTACCCGACGCCAGCCAGCCGAAAGCAAACCGCAACGCGACAACCAATAACGACTAGAGAATTCGCCATGCACAATCCGTTCGACCTGACCAGCCATACGGCGCTGGTAACCGGCGCCTCCAGCGGTCTCGGTGCTCACTTCGCCAGGGTGATTGCGGCCCAGGGCGCCGCGGTAGCCGTTGCGGCGCGAAGGGCCGAGCGCCTGCAGGCACTGGTGGCGGAAATTGAGGCCGCTGGCGGCCGCGCCATGGCCGTCAGTCTCGACGTTACCAATGGTCAACAGGTGGGAGAGGCCTTCGATGCTATTGAGGCGCAGCTCGGCACAGTCGACCTGCTGGTGAATAACGCCGGTGTGGCCGCCTCCAAACGCTTTATCAAAACCGCCGAGGCGGACTGGGATTTTGTCCTGGATACCAACCTGAAAGCGGTGTGGCAGGTAGCCCGCAGCTGCTGTGAGCGGCTGGTGGCTGCCGGCAAGGGCGGCAGTATTGTGAATATCGCCTCGATCCTTGGACTCCAGCCAGGCTTCGGCGAATCCTTGTATGCCACCTCCAAGGCGGCAGTGGTGCAGCTGACCCGCAACATGGCGCTGGAGCTGATCGGCAATGGCATTCGCGTCAACGCCCTCTGCCCGGGTTATTTTGAAACCGAGATGAACGGCGACTACTTCGCCTCGGACAAGGGTCAGGCGTATTTGCACCGCATTCCACCCAAGCGTCTGGGTAACCTGCCGGAACTGGACGGGCCACTGCTGTTGCTGCTGAGCGACGCCGGCTCGTTTGTGAATGGCGTGGCCCTGCCGGTGGACGGCGGCCACCTGGCGCAGTCACTCTGATTCCCCTCATAGTACCATCAGTACTAACGCCCGCCACGCCGCTGCCATTACGGTCGGCAGCCCCCGTATTTGAAATCTATACTGGCACAGGAGTGCCGCCGACGCCCCGGCCGACCACCGGCTGCGGCAACTGATTTGGCCAGTGGCCCGACGGCTGTTAACCCGGGGCCACCGATGGTTGCGCAGCCACGCCCGGGTGCGTCACACTGTCGCACCAAGGATCATCGGCTATACGGCTTTTAATGGATTAATTCGGATTGCTGCCCAATGTATCTCTCCTACGTACACAGTTTCCGCGGACTGGCCATTCTCGGCATTGTCGGTGCCCACTGTCTCCGCTCCCTGGACTGGTCGCCTGACCAGTTCACTTTCCGCCTGTTTGACACCCTCTTTAACCAATCCTCGATCTGGTTTTTCTTCATCGCAGGCCTGCTGTTCCAGCATCTCTCGGGGCGCTTCAAGGTCAGGAGCTTTTACCGAACCAAGCTGCGCAATGTCATAACGCCCTACCTGATTCTCTCTATCCCGGCGTTGATTGTGGCGCTGTTTATTATTCCGGTGTCGAGCGTCCCGCCACAGATCTACGACTACTCCATACCTGGCCAGGCACTGCTGTTCCTGATCACCGGCAAACACCTGGCGCCCTTCTGGTTTGTGCCTACCATCACCCTCATTTTCCTGCTGGCACCGCTGCTGTTATGGCTCGACAAACGGCCAGCTGCCTATCTGGCACTGCCATTCTTTCTCGCCCTCTCCGCCTGGCTGGGCAGGGGCGGACTGCAGGGCCTGTTGGGTGAGCCACTGTTCGCCGCCACTCCGTCAAAGGCGCTGTACCTGTTTTCGGTTTACTGGCTGGGCATGTGCGTCAGCCACTACCAGGCCGAAGCGATGCAACTGTTCCGTCGCTTTGAGTGGCTGTTCTGGGTACTCTCGCTGCTGTTTATGGCACTGAACATGCGCTTTTTTGACCAGCAGACCCATTGGTTGTTCTTCTTCAAGCTCGCGGCCATCCCCCTGTTCCTGGTCAACCTGGAACGTTTCGATGCGCAGGTACGGGATACCTTCCGCACGCTGGGCGACCTGAGCTTTGGTATCTTTTTCATTCACGGTTACCTGCTGGCGGCCATCAAGCTGGTGTTGCCACAACTGGGCTACCCCAGCCTGCTGCCCGGCAACCTGCTGGTCTACCTGGCAATGATCGCCTTTATCAGCATCAGCTGTGTATTTCTCCTGCGACTCAGCCAGACGGTATTTGAAACCCGCAGCCGCATGCTGGTGGGCTGCTGACGACACTGGACAGCTGCACACGGTAACGCCATCATGTAGGGCCATTTAACAATAATCAGAGCCAGCACGCGGGCGCCAGCAGCGCCTGCCGTTGTGTGCCGAGGCCAGCCAGTCATGACCCGTACCGCCCCCGACAATACCCCCCGCAACCCGGACTACGGCTCCGGCATCTACCGCCGCCGCATTCGCCTGCAAGGTGAAGAGGGACGTGTTGTGGCGGAGCTTGAGGATACCAATCACGGTTTTCGCAGCATTGTCAGCCACGATGGATACCACATAACCTCAATTCAGGGAGAAGCCCTGCGCTACCCCATGACCACCTGCCCCGGCGCGCTGCCCCTGCTGCAAGCACTGGTCGGCACAGCCATTGATGCCGATATCAGCAGCATCAACCAGAGTACTAACCCCAAATCCCACTGTACCCACCTTTTCGACCTGACCGTCAGTGCCATTCAACACTGCAAGGCCGGCCAGGCCACCCGGGTGATCGACATAGTGATTCCCGATGAACAGGACAATCACAACACCGCAGAGATCTTTTACGACGGCCGCCTGGTACTCAGCTGGACCGTTTCCAACTGGGCGCTGCAGGATAAAGCACTGCAGGGCAAATACCTGGCCAGCGGCTTTGGTAAATGGGCGAATGAAATCTACACCGGCGAGCAGCTGGAAGCGGCTTTCCTGTTGCAGAAAGGCTATATGGTCAGCTACGGCCGCCGCTTTGATATGAACAAGTTGCAGGGCACCCCGGCCGGAGACTCGGGGAGCATGCTCGGGGCCTGCCACTCCTATACACCCGGCATTGTGGAGGAGGCTGTGCGCACCGTCGGCAATACCCGGGATTTTACCGACTGTGAAGAGAAGCTGTTGCGCTTTGAGAACCCGTTGCACTGAGCAATTAGCGACGCCCTGTAAATTCCGTACACCGTGGATGTACGCCGGTGCAGGAATGACAGCCAGCCGGCATGTCTGCTCAGCCGTGCCATCCCGGCCATAAGAGCGCCCTTAAGTTTTTCTTAAGCCACGACCGCCAATATGCCACCGTCTCAATTCTGATACGGTGGCATTTTCCATGCAGAGCCTGTCCCAACGGCTGCTGATTTCCTTCAGCGCCATATTCCTGCTGCTTACCGCCAATGTGAGCTTCTTCCGCGAAACCCTGCACGCCTACCCGCCGGGAGACGGCAACTGGCTCTTTCTGGCGGCAATCGCTCTCGCGCTGCTGGCGGTCATGGTGTTTGTCATGAGCCTGTTTGCGCTGCTGCTGCCGGTGCGGGTGGTGGCCACACTGTTTGTACTGCTGGCGGCGGTGAGCGGTTATTTTACCGATCAGTTTGGCACCATTATCGATACGGTGATGATCGAAAACACGCTGCAGACCGATCCAGCGGAGGTGCGTGACCTGCTGAGCGCCGGCTTCCTGATGCGGGTAGCACTGCTGGGTGTTGTCAGCACAGTGCTGATCTGGATGGTGCCCCTGCGTACCATGAGCCTGCCCCGTCGCGCTGGCCACCACGGCCTCACCGCGGCCGCATCCCTGGTGGTGCTGGTATTGGTGTTGCTCAGTAATGGCGACCAGTTTGCCGGCTTCTTCCGTGAGCACAAAGCCCTGCGCACCTACACCAACCCGCTGACCCCCATCTACTCCGGTATCCGCTACGCCAGCCACAATGCCGCTAGCGCCCAGGCCGGGGTGCTGGCCACCATCGCGCCCGATGCCCGCATCCCGCAGCACGAAGCCGGAGAAGAGGAACACGAAGCACATGAACTGATCATTCTGGTGGTGGGCGAGACCGCCCGCCGCGATCACTTCTCCCTCAATGGCTACGAACGCAAGACCAATCCCCTGCTGGAGCAGGAAGAGCGTTTGGTGGATTACACCAACATCTCCTCCTGCGGCACCTCTACGGCGATCTCCGTGCCCTGTATGTTTGCCCGCGAGGGCCACAACGACTTCTCCCTGGACGACGCCCGTCATGAAGAAAACCTGCTGGATATCCTGCAGCGGGTCGGTGTGAGCGTGCTGTGGCGCGACAATAACTCCAGTTCCAAAGGGGTGGCCGATCGTGTGCCCTATGAGGATTTCAAATCACCGAAGCACAACCCGGTGTGTGATGCAGAGTGCCGCGATGTGGGCATGCTGGCGGGCCTGCAGGAGTACATCGACAAACAGCCCGGCGACATCCTCATTGTGCTGCACCAGATGGGCAACCACGGTCCCGCCTACTTCAAGCGCTACCCGCCGGAGTTCGAGCATTTTACCCCTGCCTGCAAATCACTGGATCTCTCTGGCTGCAGCCAGGAGGAGATCGTCAACGCCTACGACAATGCCATTCTTTACACCGACTTCTTCCTGTCACAGGTGATCTCACTGCTGAAAGAGAATACCCCCAACTATGCCACCGCCATGCTCTATGTCAGCGACCACGGTGAATCCCTCGGCGAGATGGGTCTCTACCTGCACGGCATGCCCTATATGATGGCCCCCAAAGAGCAAACCGAAGTGGCCACCATGTTGTGGCTGGGAGAATCGGCGGATATGGATTTGCAACAGGCACTGGCACTCAAGGACAAGAAAAGCTCACACGACGCCGTCTTCAACAGCGTGCTGACCGCTTTTGAAGTTGAATCCGAGGTGATCGACAGGAGTAACGTGCTGTTCCAGGCCAGCAACCCTTGAACCATCAACCCTGCAACTGCCTGCGCCATGCCGGGGCCAGCCTGTTGTTGCTGGCCCTCACGCTGGTGCTGTTTGAATGGCTGCCCCTCGACGTCACCGTACAGCGTTGGCTGTACAACGACGCTGGCGGACACTGGCTGCTGTCGAAAGATGACGCCCTGTTACAACTGCTGTTTTACAACGGACCCAAGTTCTTGGTACAGATAGCGGCGGTGGTGATTCTGGTGGCGCTGTTGGCCAACCGCAAATGGCCACGCTTGCGTACCTACCTGCCGGGCCTGCGTATTGTGCTGGCGTCCATGATTCTGGTGCCGCTCACGGTAGGACTGCTGAAAGCCACTACCAACATGCCATGCCCCAAAAACCTGTCGCTGTTCAATGGCACCCTGCCTCACCTGACACTGCTGGATCACCTGCTACAGGCTGTACCCTACAGTCACCAACGCTGCTTCCCGGCAGGTCATGCCAGCGGTGCCTTTGCGCTGCTGTCGCTGGTGTTTTTGTTTCGTTCCCGGCAGGCAAAACGCCGGGCACTGATGGCCACTCTGTCACTGGCGTGGGTGTTAGGTCTTTACAAAATGGCGATTGGCGATCATTTTCTCAGCCACACCATCGCCTCCATGCTGTTGGCGTGGATGCTCATCAATCTGGTTGTTTGGGTTGAGTGGCGGGTGGCAAACAGGAAAGTGCGCGCACAGGTTTCTGCACACAACACGGTGGCAACGGCAGAATTAGCGGCAGAAGTAACCGGGTAGAGGGACAGGGACTCCCCGGAGTGCAACCAACGGCTTCACTCCGGGGGCGGGGAAATTTACTTCCACCAGCTCCACTTGCCGTTGCGAATCAGAGCCACGGCTACCGTGGCTACCGCGATACCACCCAGCAACCACATAGCGTGCTGCAGGTCATGTGATGCACCGGCACCGCCAGCGTGCCCCTCATGGGCCCACAACAGGGGAGATGCCAGGCTGGCCGCCACCAACAATCCGAATTTTTTCATGACCGTCTTCCTCATTAATCCGATCGGGTTTCTGAATAATTAAACAACCGCTTTCGCCGGAGGCAGCTCTTTGGCTGGCAGCATACCTTCGCGCACAATGAACTGAATAATCTCATCCACGCCCTCTCCCTTTTTCAGGTTGGAGAAGACAAAGGGGCGTTCGCCGCGCATCTTTTTCGCATCCCGATCCATCACTTCCAGAGACGCGCCTACCAATGGCGCCAGGTCGGTTTTGTTGATGATCAGCAGATCGGATTTGGTAATGCCAGGGCCACCCTTGCGGGGAATCTTGTCACCGGCGGAGACATCAATCACATAGATGGTGAGATCGGAAAGTTCCGGACTGAAAGTGGCGCTGAGATTGTCGCCGCCACTCTCCACAAAAATCACGTCCAGCGCACCGTGGCGACGCTGCAGCTCGTCGATGGCGGCGAGGTTCATGGAGGCGTCTTCGCGAATGGCGGTGTGCGGGCAGCCGCCGGTCTCGACACCGATAATGCGATCTTCACTCAGCGCCTCGTGACGGGTGAGAAACTGGGAATCCTCCTGGGTGTAGATGTCGTTGGTGACCACAGCGATGTCGTAGTGGTCGCGCAGCGCCGCACACAGGGTGCGCAGCAGCGCGGTTTTACCGGAACCCACCGGGCCACCCACACCGACGCGCAGGGTTTGTTTGGGAGCGGCATTCAGGACTTGTGCGGTTTCCATAGTCAAAGACTCTTTTACTGTTACGTTCGAATAATGTTTCTTGAAAATCTTGCTGCGCTCTGCAATTACTCACCCATCAGGAGCGGAACAAGCGGGTGTACTGCACCTCGTGCAGGCTGCTGGCAATGGCCAGTGCGGGCAGGCTCGCCCCCAACTCCTCATCCTGCAGCGCCTGCGCCTGTTCTATACAGGTAGGCACATGCTGTTGCAGCGCACTGATCAATTGCTGCGCCTGGGTCTGCCCCAGCGGCACCAGCTTGGTGGCAGCAGCCACCTGGTTCTCCAGCCACGACCAGACATAACCAGTCAACGCCGAATCCAGCGGCACCTGCCAATAATGTGCAGTCCAGGCAAACAACACCACAAAACTGATGTCGTTACTGCCCGCGCTCTTCAGCGCTGGCAGCGGCACACCCACATTGGGCAGCAGCCGTGCCAGCGCTTCGCCCATGGCGGTATCGGTCAGGCGCAGCTCGCGGGTTTCCCGGCAGGCCAGCGCGGTAGCGTTCCAGTGCTGCAGCATGGATTCATCGCCGGCGTCGCAATCATAGACCCGTGCCAGAACCGGCAGGTCCACCCGCGCCAGCGCGTCGAACATTTGCAGTTCCAGCCACTCACTGGCGTCGGCAAAATTTTTCACCCAACCTTTTTCCACCGCCATCTCCAACCCCTGGGAAAAGGCGTAACCACCCACCGGCAGGCTGACACTGGAGAGCTGCAGCAGGCGCAGCAGCTTAGTGGTGGTGATGTCCATGGTGCTCATGATCTTGTGAATGGTCGTGACCGTGTGAATGGCCATGCGAGTGACCATGAGAGTGACCATGAGAGTGTCCACCACTGTAAGCGCCGGACTCCGGCACAAACACTGCCACACGGCGCTCGGTGGTCAGGCCCAGCAGCTGCAGCATCTCTTCCAGCACATGGTCCGGTGTCATCTGCAACCAGCGTTCACCAATCTGCAACTTCACATGACGATTACCCAGGTGATAACAACCGCGGGTAAAGGTGTACCAGTCATCACAGGTGGCGTAGGTCACTTCTTCTTCCGCGCCTTGTACTTCCACGATTTTGCCACACTGGCTCTGCAACTTTTCACCCACCAGCAGTGGTTTGCCCCGCTCCAGAAAAAGGCGTACCTCGGCGCCGTTCAGTGACTGCAACCGCATACGGCCGCGATCGCGCTGTTCGTGAGTAAGCACCACCACTTCATCAGCAGTCAGCTGGGGATCAATACCCAGACGCTCGTACACATCCAGGGATACGGTCTGATTCATTCAGAATCCTTACAACGAAAAATAAAATCTGCGGTGCAACACCGCAGACGTATTAAAACAAATTTTTTAACAAACTTTCTTAAAACAAAGTGTACAACTGCGCCAGCGGCAGCTCGGTCGCCGGATCACAGGTGAGCAACTGACCATCGGCCCGCACTTCATAGGTCTGCGGATCCACATCAATGGTGGGCTGCCAGTTATTAAGCACCATATCGTCCTTGCTGATGTTGCGGGTGTTGCCGCAAGCCACCAGCTTGCGACGCAAGCCCAACTGCTGTCCGATACCATTCTCCAGCGCCACCTTCGACACAAAGGTCACCGAGGTTTCCGCCGGCGCATGGCCCATACCGCCAAACATGGTGCGGTAGTGCACCGGTTGCGGCGTGGGAATGGAGGCGTTGGCATCCCCCATGGGTGCCGCGGCAATCATACCGCCCTTCACAATCAGTGCCGGCTTGATACCGAAGAAGGCCGGCTTCCACAGCACCAGGTCCGCCAGCTTGCCCACTTCAACAGAACCCACTTCGTGGGAGATGCCGTGGGTAATGGCGGGATTGATAGTGTACTTGGCCACGTATCGGCGGGCGCGGAAGTTATCCGCCGGGCCGCGCTCGTCGGTGGTGTCGGCGTCTTCCGGCAGCGCGCCGCGCTGCACTTTCATCTTGTGTGCCGTCTGCCAGGTACGGGTCACTACCTCCCCCACCCGACCCATGGCCTGGGAGTCGGAAGAGATCATGCTGAAGGCACCCAGGTCGTGGAAGATATCTTCCGCGGCGATGGTCTCTTTGCGAATGCGAGAGTCGGCAAAGGCCACGTCTTCCGGAATGCTGGGATCGAGGTGGTGACACACCATCAGCATATCCAGGTGTTCGTCGATGGTGTTGATGGTGTAGGGCCGTGTCGGATTGGTGGAAGACGGCAGCACGTTGGGATAACCACAGGCGCGGATAATATCCGGCGCGTGACCACCACCCGCACCTTCGGTGTGGTAAGTGTGGATGACACGGTTTTTAAAGGCACCAATGGTGTCGTCCACGAAACCGGATTCGTTGAGGGTGTCGGTGTGAATCGCCACCTGCACGTCGTATTTGTCCGCCACACTCAAACAGCAGTCGATGGCCGCCGGTGTAGTACCCCAATCCTCGTGCAGCTTCAGACCACAGGCGCCGGCCTCAATCTGCTCTTCCAGTGCCTGTGGCAGGCTGGCGTTACCTTTACCGAGGAAACCAAAATTCATGGGCAGGTAATCGGTGGACTGTAACATCTTGCCGATGTACCAGGGGCCGGGGGTACAGGTGGTGGCATTGGTACCTGTGGCGGGGCCGGTGCCGCCACCGATCATGGTGGTGACGCCGCTCATCAGCGCCTCCTCCACCTGTTGCGGACAGATAAAGTGAATATGTGCATCAATACCGCCGGCAGTAAGGATCGAACCCTCACCGGCAATCACTTCCGTACCGGGGCCAATCACGATGGTGACACTGTCCTGCACATCCGGGTTGCCGGCCTTGCCGATGGCCACGATGCGGCCGTTATTGATACCCACATCCGCCTTGACGATGCCCCAGTGGTCGAGGATCAACGCGTTGGTGATCACCAGGTCAACGGAGTCGCTGCAGGAGACCTGGCTTTGGCCCATGCCATCGCGAATCACCTTGCCACCGCCGAACTTCACTTCGTCGCCGTAGGTGGTGAAGTCCTTCTCCACCTCGATCCACAATTCGGTATCGCCCAGGCGCACACGGTCACCCACCGTGGGGCCAAACATGTGGGCGTAGCTGTGTCTGTCCATGCTGGTCATGATGCGTCTCCTGTGTTGGCGATGGGACCCATCACGTCGCCGCGGAAACCGTAAATGGTTTTGCTGCCGGCGTAGGCCACCAGTTCCACCTGCCGGCCCTGGCCCGGCTCAAAGCGCACGGCGGTGCCTGAAGCAATGTTGAGGCGGAAACCCAGCGCCTGCTGGCGATCAAACTGCAGCGCCGGGTTCACCTCGTAAAAGTGGTAGTGGGAACCCACCTGCACCGGGCGGTCGCCGGTGTTCTCTACCCTGAGTGTGCGGGTCTCGCGGCCGACATTGAGTTCAATGTCGCCCTTGGCTGTCTGGATTTCTCCGGGTTTCATCGCCGTTATCCTTTTGCATTGCGGGCCTGCTGTTACAGCAGCGCACTCAGTTAATGGGGTCGTGCACCGTCACCAGTTTGGTACCGTCCGGAAAGGTCGCCTCCACCTGTACTTCGTGAATCATATCCGCCACGCCATCCATCACCTGGTCGGCGCGCAGGATATTCTTGCCGTCGCTCATCAGCTGCGCCACGGTCTTGCCATCGCGGGCCCCCTCCATGATCTCCATGGTGATCAGGGCAACGGCCTCCGGGTAATTTAATTTCAGGCCGCGGGCCAGGCGTCGCTCCGCCAGCAGCGCGGCGGTGAATACCAGCAGCTTGTCTTTTTCTCTTGGTAACAGTTCCATGGGATTCCCCGGTCTCTTGTTCTCTGTTGCGAGGTTCTCGGTTGCGAGTGCGCTTTACGACTTAATTTACTGGGCAACCGCTATTATTTACCTATCCGCCCACCCAGTAACATACGTTATTCATGCACCGGGCGTTATTCATGCATCATGTTAGCCAGATGCGCGGCTCACAGGCGGGCCGCTGCATCAATTGCGGCCGCACCACGTGCCACCAACGGGTAAACAGCTTGCGCCCCTGTTCGGAACAGCCTCCCAGGTAGCGCCCCACCAGGCAGTCGTCCACCAGGCTGACACCCGCCAGGAAGGGTGACTCATGCTCCGGCACCTCTGCCTCCATCAGGTTTTGGTTGACCTCTGTGCACCAGCTTTTGATGGCGACTCTCTGCGCGTCGTTGCTGAATGGGCCGGCCACAAACAGGCCGTTGATCGGATTGCCCTGCATGCCAACCCGGGCCGCATACAGCCGGCGCGTGGTGGCATCCAGCTGGAAGCGCTCAATAAACAGGGGCGTGCCGTCACGGTAGAGCGCAAAGCGCTGCCGCACTTCCCCATCCTGCAGGTCAGCACCACAGGCAGGCAGTCCCAATGACGTTACCTCCCAGCCAATAAAGGTGGCGTCACCTTCCAGGTCAATGCGTGTGGCCAGGTCGGTACGGGCATTGGGGTAGACAATGGTCTCCAGCGGTAACCACTCCAGGCTGCCTCCGGCTGCCACATTGAAATGGTTGCTTTGGTACTGCCACGCGCGATCAGGTCGTGCGCGATAGACACGGCCGGCGCCGGGCGTGGTCAGCAGCGCCCGCGCCTGCTCGTGCACCTGCACAGCGATCCGCAACTGGTCACCGGAGACCAGGCCGCCGGGGGGGTGCAGGATGTAAGCGTGGGCCAGGTCGTCGCCTTCCGGGTAGAAAGGCTTCTGCACATACAGCGGACCCTGATGGCGATTGGTGGTGAGACGGGAGCCGCGGGCACCATGACTGAATTCCAGCTCCAGGCTGGCGGGCCAATGCCCCCAGTCCGTTGCTGCGGTGCCGGGCGTTGACGCTGTGGGACCGGAGCCAGGAGCGGCTGCAGCCTCTTCCGATAGGTCCGCGTCTAACGCTGTGGCAAGCGTTAATGATGAGGTCACTCTTATACCGCCAGATGCTGCCTGATCAATTCGTCGTTGAGGTTAGCCATCTTGTCGCTGGCTACCACCCGGCCGCGCTCCATGAGGCGAAACTCCTCACCGACACGACGGGCGAAGCCCAGTTTCTGCTCTACCAGGATAACGGTCAAGTTTTCTTCCCGGTTGAGCTTCACAATTACGTCACCGATCTGCTGCACAATGTTGGGCTGAATACCTTCGTTGGGCTCATCGAGGATCAACACCTTGGGTTCAATCACCAGTGCCCGGCCAATGGCCAGCTGCTGCTGTTGTCCGCCGGAGAGGTCACCACCGAGTCGACTCTTCATATCCTTCAGCACCGGGAACAGCTCGTAGATTTTTTCCGGTACCTGTTTGGCCTTGTCCTTGCGAATGCCGAGCCCGGTGCGCAGGTTCTCCTCCACCGTCATCAGCGGAAAGATGTGTCGTCCCTGGGGTACATAGCCAATCCCCAGCGGCGCCCGGTCCTCCGCCGGACGATTCTGGATGGGCGTACCTTCCATCAGGATCTCGCCGCTGCTCACCGGCAACAGCCCCATCAGTGCTTTTAACAGTGTGGTCTTGCCGACGCCGTTGCGCCCCATGATGCAGGTACAGGAACCGGCTTCAATCTCCAGGTCCAGATCCCACAGGATCTGCGTACCGCCGTAGCGTTGGTTGACACGTTTGATACTGATCATGCCTCTTCCCCCAGGTACACAGCTCTTACATCGGCGTTGTTCTGCACCTCGTCCATGGTACCTTCCGCCAGCACACTGCCCTGATGCAGCACGGTAACGTGACGGGCAATACTGCGTACAAACTCCATATCGTGCTCCACCACCACCACGGTGCGCTCACCTGCCAGAGAGGTCAGCAACTCGGCGGTGCGCTCGCCCTCTTCTGCGGTCATCCCCGCCACCGGCTCATCGATCAACAGCAAGCGCGGATCCGACGCCAGCAGCATGCCGATCTCCAGCCACTGCTTCTGTCCGTGTGACAGGGCACCGGCCTGCTGGAAGCGCTGCTGCTTGAGCCCCACCAGGTCGAGAATGCTGTCGATGCGGTCGATGTCACTGCTGCTGAGCGCAGCGCGCAGGGTATACCACATACCCTTGTCCGCCTTGAGCGCCAACTCCAGGTTGTCGAATACCGTATGCGCCTCGAACACGGTGGGCTTCTGGAACTTGCGACCAATACCCAGCTCGGCGATTTCCGCTTCGCTGTGTTTCAAGAGGTTGATGGTCTGACCGAAGTAGACGCTGCCCTTGTCGCAGCGGGTCTTGCCGGTAATCACATCCATCAGCGTGGTCTTGCCGGCACCGTTGGCACCGATCAGGCAGCGCAGTTCGCCATCCTTGATGTAAAGATTGAGATCGTTCAGCGCCTTGAAACCGTCAAAGCTGACGCTCAGCCCCTCGACATAGAGGATCATCTGCTTCGAGACATCCACCGGCGCGTGGTCTTCCTGCAGGAAAGGCCACACCTGGTCACGGCGGAATACTTCACGGGTGGTATCCAGCAAACTCATGATGACGCCCCCTCTGCCGCTACACCGCCATCGCCGTTACCCGACCCTTTGGCCGGTTTGATTTTCGCCAGCAAGCCGGCAATGCCCTTGGGCAGGAACAGGGTCACCAGCACAAACAGCGCCCCCAACGCGAACAGCCAGCCATCGGGCAGGATGGCAGTGAAACGGGTCTTGGCGTAGTTCACCAGGATCGCACCAATGATGGCGCCGTAGAGCGTGCCGCGGCCGCCCAGCGCCACCCACACCACCACCTCAATGGAGTTGATGGGCGAGAACTCACCAGGGTTGATGATACCCACCTGTGGTACATAGAGGGCACCGGCCACCGCTGCCAGCAGCGCAGAATAGACAAACAGCCACACCTTGTAGTTCTCGGTGCGATAGCCCATAAAACGGGTGCGCGCCTCTGAGTCACGAATGGAGACAATCACCCGCCCGAAACGGGAACTCATAATGAAGTGGCTGGCCACATAGGCGGCCGCCAGCATAAAGGCGGTGGTGGCAAACAGCACCACCCTTACATTGTCTGACTGCAGGCTGAAACCAAGGATATCCTTGAAGTCGGTGAGGCCGTTGTTGCCGCCAAAACCCATCTCGTTGCGGAAGAAGGCCAGCATCAGGGCGTAGGTCAGCGCCTGGGTCATGATCGACAGGTAGACACCGGTAACCCGTGAACGGAACGCCAGCCAGCCAAACACAAACGCCAGCAGACCGGGCACCAGCAGTGCCATCAGCATGGCGAACCAGAACTGATCCATGCCGAACCAGTACCAGGGCAAGGCATCCCAGTTGAGGAACACCATAAAGTCCGGCAGCTCCGGGTTGCCATAGACACCGCGATCGCCGATCTGGCGCATCAGGTACATGCCCATGCCGTAACCGCCCAACGCAAAGAAGGCGGCGTGGCCCAGGCTCAACACCCCGCAGTAGCCCCACACCACATCCACCGCCAGCGCCAGCAGCGCGTAACAGAGATACTTACCCAGCAATGTAATGGTGTAGGTACTGACGTGCAGTGCCGAGTCCTGCGGGATCAGCAGGTTGGCCATTGAGGCCAGCAGGGTCAGTACAAAAAGGATTCCCACTACCCAGCGGGTGGTGGTGGCGGCGAAGGTGGCGCCCATGCCACCACGCTCCAGTAATGCATTCCCGGACATCATTCTGCTGCCCTCCCTTTCTGCGGGAACAGCCCCTTGGGACGTTTCTGAATAAACAGGATGATAAAGACCAGTATGAGAATATTGGCCAGCACCGCGCCGGTGGCCGGCTCCAGGAACTTGTTGGCGATGCCCAGCGAGAAGGCGCCGACCAATGTGCCAAACAGGTTACCCACACCGCCAAACACCACCACCATAAAGGAGTCGATGATGTAGGACTGCCCGAGGTTTGGTCCCACGTTGGTGAGCTGGCTCAGTGCCACACCGGCAACGCCGGCAATACCGGAACCGAGACCAAAGGTCATCATATCGACACGTTCGGTTTTGATACCCATGGCCTTGGCCATGTCGCGGTTCTGGGAGACAGCGCGCACATAGAGGCCCAGTGAGGTCCGCTTCATGATCAGCAGCAGCGCCACGAACACCACCAGCGCAAAGATGAGAATGGCCAGGCGATTGTAGGTAAGGGAGAACACCGGATTGATCACCCAGGAACCGCTCAGCCACTCGGGCGTGGCCACCTGGCGGTTCAGCGGCGAGAACACAGTGCGCACCAGCTGCTGCAGGATCAGGCTGATACCGAAAGTGGCCAGCAGGGTTTCCAGTGCACGACCGTGCAAATGGCGGATCACGGTGCGTTCGATAATGACACCGACGGCGCCGGAAACGAGGAACGCTGCCGGAATGGCGATCAGCACGCTCAGCTCCAGCCACTGTGGCAGCAACAACTGCACCACGTAAGTGGTGTAGGCACCGAGCATGATCATCTCGCCGTGGGCCATGTTAATGACCCCCATGACGCCAAAGGTAATGGCCAGGCCGATGGCGGCCAGCAACAACACAGAGCCGAGACTCATGCCAAAGAAAACCGTTTCGGTCAGTTCAAAGAATTTGATTTTGCCTTCGATGTCTTTCAATGCACTGGCAGCCGCCTGACGCACGGCGTCGTCGTCTTCACGCTCCTTGTCCGCCAGCTGCGTCAACAGGTTGCGCACTGGTGATTCCAGTCGTCCGGAGAGCGATCTCACCGCACTGACGCGCTCGGCGGTGCTGTCCGAGGTGGTGGCTGTGTACATGGCGATGCCGGCATCCAGCAAGCCCAGAACGTCAACGTCCTGCTCGCTTGCCCGCGCCTTTTGCAACAGCGCAATGGACTCGTCGGACATATTGTCCAGCAGCGTTGCTGCCGCTATCTCGCGCTCGCCCTTGTCACCATAGAGCAGCTGGATACGGGCGATGCTTTCGCGCAACTGCTTGCGCAGTGAGTTATTGACGCGAATTTTTTCCAGCTCATCCGCCATCACACTGGCAGCGGCCTGCTGGGTAAACAATGACGTCACCTCACCGGCTTCGGTAACCCGGTAGAGCGACAGGTCGCCCGGCAGATAATGCAGCTCACCTTCCAGCATGGCGGAGTAAAGCGGCAACATCTCTTTGCCGGAGAGCTGGTCCAGGGTGGTGATCAAACGGGCTTTTTCCCGGTAGTTGGCTTCTGCCAACTGCTGCAGAATCGTTTGCACCCGCTCGGCGGATGATTCTGCGGGGGCTTGCACAGCCACTTCGGTCTCTGCCGCTGCCGGCGCTTCGGCCTGCTCCTGTCCCAGGGACAGACTGCTTGCCAACAGCAGCACCAGCGCCAGACACAACCGGCTAATCGGTAATACATTCACGGCCAGATGCCTCGTAGTCCGGATACTCTCACGCCGACCGGTATACACTGCAGGAATCGGCATGAGAGTTAAAGAAAGACTCCACCGGCCGGTGCGGCGCGGTGGAGTACAGATCATCAGCAAGATGATTTAGTGTTGCGACGAGTCAACATACAACTCAGTAGTTCTGACCAGAACAGGTTTTGGTCTTGGTGTTGTAGTTGCCGCACTTGATGGGCTTGGTCCAGTCGGCAATCAGGTCCTTGGAACCTGGCAGGAAGTCAGACCAGGCATCGCCGGGAACCACACCGTCGGTTTCCCAAACCACTTCGAACTGACCGTCGTCCTGGATCTCGCCAATCAGCACGGGCTTGGAGAGGTGGTGGTTCTTGTTCATCACCGCCATGCCACCGGTCAGGTTAGGCACTTCAATACCAATCAGCGCCTGCTCAACCTTGTCCACATCGGTAGTACCGGCTTTTTCAACCGCCTTGGCCCACATTTCGAAACCGATGTAAGTGGCTTCCATTGGGTCGTTGGTTACGCGCTTCTTGTCACCGATGAACTTGTGCCACTGCTTGATGAATGCCGCGTTGGCTTTGTTGTCGACGCTCTGGAAGTAGTTCCAGGCAGCCATGTGACCCACCAGAGGACCGGTATCGATACCGGACAGCTCTTCTTCACCCACGGAGAACGCCACTACAGGAATGTCTTCCGCAGAGATGCCCTGGTTGGCCAGCTCCTTGTAGAAAGGTACGTTGGCATCACCGTTGATGGTTGAGACCACAGCAGTTGCCTTGCCTTCGCTACCGAACTTCTTGATCTCGGACACGATGCTCTGCCAGTCGGAGTGACCGAAGGGGGTGTAGTTGATCATGATGTCCTTGTCGGCCACACCCTTGGCTTTCAGGTAGCTTTCCAGAATCTTGTTGGTGGTACGTGGGTAGACGTAATCGGTACCCGCCAGCACCCAGCGCTTCACACCCAGGTCGTTCATCAGGTAGTCAACCGCAGGAATGGCCTGCTGGTTTGGCGCCGCACCGGTGTAGAAAACGTTTTTGGAAGACTCTTCACCCTCGTACTGCACAGGGTAGAACATGAGGCCGTTAAGTTCTTCGATCACCGGCAGTACCGACTTGCGCGATACCGATGTCCAGCAACCAAAGATTACATCCACCTTCTCCTTGGTCAGCAGCTCGCGGGTTTTTTCCGCAAACAGGGGCCAGTTGGAGGCGGGATCAACGACCACGGCTTCCAGCTTCTTGCCCAGCAGGCCGCCTTTTTTGTTCTGCTCTTCCACCATCATCAGAACCGTGTCCTTGAGTGTGGTTTCGCTGATGGCCATGGTGCCGGAGAGAGAGTGGAGAACACCAACCTTGATGGTTTCTGCGGCTTGCAGCGCCATGGAGGCGACCAGCGAAACCCCCAATGCGCCTGCCATAAGAGTCTTTTTAAAGATCATAATTAGCTACCTGTTGTTTATAGTGAAAAATCCGTCTTGCCCTGGATGCGTCAGGACGCATCTGACTGCTTTGTGTCTCACGCTACAGCATTAATCCACAGGCAGGACGGGGTCACCATTCGGCAACCTACGTACCCATATACGTCATTTGACGTATATGGCGGGCCCAGGCGACGTACGCCCCCGGTCAGAGTGGCGTAGACCAATACAGGGGCACCAACCACAACCCCAGCCCCCGGCAGCTCGCTGGCGCTGGCGCTGGCGCATTTGGCCCCGAATTCTGCTAAATTGGGCGCAGCTAACCGATCCCTTTTCCCGCCGCTTCAGGTGACCCCCATGCCACTCCCCAACCTGTTCACCCGCCTGCAACAACTGGTGGCCAGCCCGTCTGTCAGCAGCCACGATCCGCTGTGGGACATGAGCAACCGCGGCGTGATCGAACTGCTGGCGGGCTGGCTGGAATCCATCGGTTTCGATTGCGAGATCCTTGAGGTACCCGGCAGCCAGGGCAAAAAGTGCAACCTCATTGCCACCCTCGGCCAGGGGCCCGGCGGGCTGGTGCTGGCGGGACACACCGACACCGTGCCGTTTGACGACCAGCGCTGGCAGACCGATCCCTTCTCCCTGACCGAGCGCGACCAGCGCTGGTACGGTCTCGGGGCTACCGACATGAAGGGCTTCTTCCCCATCGCCATTGAGGCCGCCAGCGCCTTCAGTGCCGGTGATCTCAAACAGCCGCTGATTATTCTTGCCACTGCCGACGAGGAGAGCTCCATGAGCGGCGCCCGCCTGCTGGTGGAACAGGGCCGCCCCAAGGCACGCTACGCGGTGATTGGCGAGCCCACCGGCATGCGGCCGATCCGCATGCACAAGGGCATCATGATGGAGAAGATCACCATCGAGGGTCAGTCGGGACACTCCTCTGACCCGTCCCTGGGACGCAACGCGCTGGAGTCGATGCACCGGGTAATGTCGGAACTGATGGACTACCGCCGCCACCTGCAGCAGCGCTACAACAACCCCGGCTTTACCGTCCCCGGCCCTACCCTCAACCTCGGCTGTATCCATGGCGGCGACAACCCCAACCGTATCTGCGGCCAGTGTGAGCTGCAGTTCGACCTGCGCTCGGTGCCGGGCATGGACAACAACGAGCTGCGGGCAGCGATTGACGCCCGGCTGGCAAAGATTTCGGAAGAGTCCGGCTGCCGGATTGAGCGGCTGCCATTAATGGGAGATGTGCCGGCGTTTGAACAGGGACAGGCGACAGCGCTGGTGAGCGCCGCCGAGAAGCTCACCGGCCACAGCTCACAGGCGGTGGGTTTTGCCACCGAGGCGCCGTTCCTGCAGCAGCTGGGTATGGAGACTCTGGTGATGGGGCCCGGCTCTATCGATCAGGCCCACCAGCCGGACGAGTACATCCCGCTGGAGCAGATTCAACCCGCCATTGCCACGCTGCGGGCGCTGATTCAGCAATTCTGTTTATAATGCGCCAATAAGCCCGATAACCGGCCCAGGGGCCGGCAATGCTTTGCGCCACCAGAGACCTTGCGTAACCAAACTGATTACGCCACTAAATTGCGCCACCAAGGGATGCACCGTGACCGACAGACCCGACACGCCGCCGCCAGCTAACAGCCAGGCGACCGATGCCACCAAAGACTACGTCAAGTGGTTCCGTCAGTCGTCGCCCTACATTAATGCTCACCGTGGCAAGACCTTTGTGCTGATGCTGCCTGGCGCCGCTATCCTGGACGCCAACTTCAGCAACATCATTCACGACATCGCCCTTCTTAACAGCCTTGGCGTACGGCTGGTGCTGGTGCACGGCGCGCGGCCGCAGATTGATGCCCGGCTGGCCGGCAGCGGCATCGAATCCTCGTTTACCGAACAGCTGCGCATCACCGAGGCGGAGCACCTCAATGCCGTGGCCCAGGCCATTGGCGAGGTGCGCCTGAATATAGAAGCCGCACTCTCCACCGGCCTGCCCAATTCCCCCATGCACGGCGCCCATATCCGGGTGCTGGGCGGTAACTTTGTCACCGCCAAACCCATGGGCGTGATCAACGGCACCGACCTGCAGCACACCGGCAAGGTGCGCCGGGTGGACAAGACCGGCCTGCAAGCGGCTCTGGGACAGGGGGCCATCGCCATACTGTCACCACTGGGCTACTCCCCCACCGGGGAGATTTTTAACCTCAGTTTTGCCGAAGTGGCCACCGAGGTGGCGGTCGCCCTGCAGGCGGACAAGCTGATCGCCTTCTCCAGCGAGGCCGGCTTTGTGGATGGCGAGGGCGAACTGCTGCGGCAGCTGAGCCTGCCGGAGTGCGAACAGCAGTTGCAGCGCCTGCAGCATGACCAGGATCGTTCCCTGTCGCTGCAGGCCTGTTTCGATGTCTGCCAGCGGGGCGTGCCGCGGGCGCAGATGGTCAGTTTCCGCGAAGACGGCGCCCTGCTGCAGGAGCTCTTTACCCGCGACGGTTCCGGCACCCTGGTGCACCGGGACAACTATGAGTTTGTGCGTCAGGCCACCATCGATGATGTGGGCGGCCTGCTGAGCCTGATCGAACCCCTGGAGCGCCAGGGCGCACTGGTGCGGCGCTCCCGGGAACTGCTGGAGAGCGAGATCAGCCGGTTTACGATTATGGAAAAGGATGGTGCCATCATCGCCTGCGCCGCCCTCTACCCCTACGCCGGTGACCGCAACGTGGGCGAACTGGCCTGCGTCGCCACCCACCCGGACTACCGCAAGGACGGCCGCGCCGCCAAGGTGCTGGCCACCATCGAGAAAAAGGCCCGGGGACTGGGGATTAGCGAGCTGTTTGTGCTCACCACCCAGACTGCCCACTGGTTTATCGAGCAGGGCTTCCGCAGCGCCCCGCTGGAGTGGCTGCCGGAGGAGAAGAAGACCTTCTACAACTACCAGCGGAATTCGAAGGTGTTTGTAAAACCGCTGTGAGGTGACAGGGTTAAGGACGCTTCGCTACAGGACGCTGGCGCTACAGGTGTGAGGACGCTTCGCTACAGGACGCTGGCGCTACAGGTTAACAATCCGAGCGCCTGAGGCGATGACACTGAGCCGCAAAAAAGATCGCCCGCGAGAGCGGGCTCCTACAGTCAGGGTGCGCTCTTTCGCAGGAGCACGCTCCCGCGGGCGATCTGTAGCGATTATCTGATTCAATGAGGATAGCCGGCCCCGCCCCTGTAGCGAAGCGTCCTCACACCTGTAGCGCCAGCGCCCTGGAAGCGCAGCGCCCTGCATCTGCCTGTGCTAAAATCCCCCGCCTTACTTCCCGTGTATTGGTAACGAGACCGAGATTATGCCTGCCTACCGCTCGAAGACTTCCACCGCCGGCCGCAATATGGCCGGAGCCCGTGCCCTGTGGCGTGCCACCGGCATGCAGGACGAAGATTTTCAAAAGCCGATTATTGCCATCGCCAACTCCTTCACCCAGTTCGTGCCCGGTCATGTGCACCTGAAAGACCTGGGGCAGCTGGTGGCGCGTGAAATCGAAAAAGCCGGTGGCGTGGCCAAGGAGTTCAACACCATCGCGGTGGACGACGGTATCGCCATGGGTCACGACGGCATGCTCTACAGCCTGCCGTCTCGTGACATCATTGCCGACTCAGTGGAGTACATGGTCAACGCCCACTGCGCCGACGCCCTGGTGTGCATCTCCAACTGTGACAAGATCACCCCCGGCATGCTGATGGCAGCCATGCGCCTCAACATCCCGGTGATCTTTGTCTCCGGCGGCCCCATGGAAGCGGGCAAGACCAAACTGTCCGAACACAAGCTGGACCTGGTGGACGCCATGGTGATCGCAGCTGACGACAGCGCTTCCGACGAGTACGTGGCCGAGATCGAGCGCAGCGCCTGCCCTACCTGCGGCTCCTGCTCCGGCATGTTCACCGCCAACTCCATGAACTGCCTGACCGAAGCCCTGGGCCTGTCCCTGCCGGGTAACGGCACCGTAGTGGCCACCCACGCCGATCGTGAGCAGCTGTTCCTGGAAGCCGGTCGCAAGATTGTGGAAATCACCAAACGCTACTACGAGCAAGATGACGCCAGCGTGCTGCCGCGCAGCATCGGCTCCTTCGAGGCGTTCGAAAACTGTATCGCGCTGGATATCGCCATGGGCGGCTCCACCAACACCATCCTGCACCTGCTGGCCATCGCCCAGGAAGCGGAAGTGGATTTCACCCTGGCAGACATCGACCGCCTGTCGAAGACCATTCCACAGCTGTGCAAGGTGGCACCCAACACCCAGAAATATCACATTGAGGACGTGCACCGCGCCGGCGGCATCATGGCCATCCTCGGTGAGCTGGATCGTGCCGGCCTGCTGCACACCCACCTGCCCACGGTCCACAGCAGCACCATGGCGGAAGCCCTGGCGCAGTGGGACATCATGCGCGGCGCCAGCGAGGAGGTGAAAACCTTCTATAAAGCCGGCCCTGCCGGCATCCCCACCCAGGTGGCTTTCAGCCAGGATACCCGCTGGACCAGCCTCGACGCCGACCGCGAAAACGGTTGTATCCGCTCCCTGGAACACGCCTTCAGCCGCGAGGGCGGCCTTGCCGTTCTGCACGGCAATATCGCCCTGGACGGCTGTGTGGTGAAGACCGCCGGTGTAGATGAGTCCATCCTGGTGTTTGAGGGCTCTGCCTATGTGACCGAGTCCCAGGACGAAGCGGTGGCGGATATCCTGGCCGACAAGGTGAAAGCCGGTGACGTGGTAATCGTTCGCTACGAAGGCCCCCGCGGCGGCCCGGGCATGCAGGAGATGCTCTACCCCACCTCCTACATCAAGTCCAAAGGCCTGGGTAAAGACTGCGCCCTGCTGACCGACGGACGCTTCTCCGGCGGTACTTCCGGCCTCTCCATTGGTCACGTGTCACCGGAAGCCGCCGCCGGTGGCGCCATTGGCCTGGTGCGCAACGGCGACCGCATCCGTATCGACATCCCCAACCGCACTATCGACGTGCTGCTGAGCGATGAAGAGCTGGCCACCCGCCGCGCCGAGCAGGACCAGCTGGGCTGGAAGCCGGTCAAGGAGCGCCCACGCAAAGTCAGTGCAGCACTGAAAGCCTACGCCAAGCTGGCTACCAGTGCCGACAAGGGCGCGGTGCGGGACCTGAGCCAGCTGGACTAAGCCCCCCCCCTTCAGCAGGTGCCGGACTCCTCCGCACCTGCTGTCCCTTTCCCCTCCTGCCTCCGACCTGTTACTGCCCACGCCTGCAGGATCACCGCATCCCCGTGCGCCATTCTCTTCAGCAACCATCTACCCGGCGATCCTCTACCCGGTGATCCTCACAGCGATTACGCTCACCGCGCACCGGCATCAGCGGCTTGCCCGACAGGAGTGCGAGCGTCCGGGCGCGAGGGAAAAGCGACACCCCAGAACGAAAGCGGCCCCGACTCTTTACAGAGACGGGGCCGGCTTCGGTACGACAGGTGTTGAGGTCTGTCAGAGGTTGAGCGAACGCTCGCGCTCCAGTTCACCCTGGGCAAACTGCAGCCACTGGGCAGCAAACTGCTCACTGCGCTTGTCCTTGGCAGCCTCTTTAAACGCCTTGATCGCGGCGTCGTACTTCTTCAGGTTGGTGTTGGCCATACCCAAAACGATCTGCAGCTGATCCGGACGCTTGATACCGCCGCGCTTCAACGCCTTGCCACCAACTTCGATAGCTTTCTCGTTGTTGTCGCTGTCCAGGTAGATACCCGCCAGACGCGCGTAGAGGTCACCATCACCGGACTTGGCGGCCGCTTTCTCCATAATCGGAATCGCGGTTTTGACGTTTTGCGCCATACGCCAGGCGGTAGCCAGGACTTCCAGGTTCTTGGAGGACTCGGAGATCTTGCCTTCCTTCATACCCTTGTCGATGATCTTGGCGGCCTTGTAAGGCACGTCGCTACCCATCATCAGGTAGGCCAGGTTCATCAGCTCGGTCTCTTTATCCAGGGCACCCATCAGGTACGCGGTTTCCATGGCGTACATCTGGTTGCGCTCCTGCTCAACAGCACCATACATGCCGGCCAGCTGCTTCCAGTAGGAACCCTTCGGATAGTGGCGTACCAGCTTGGTCAGGATATCGATGACCTTCTTGTAATCGCCTTTATCGTAGTAGATCGCACGCTGCAGGGTGTACCAGTTTTCCTTCGGAATCTTGCCGGTACCCTCAACCTTGGTCACTGCAATGTTGATGTTCTTCAACGACTGCGCCATATCACCGTCCTGGTAATAAGCCTGTGACAGCAGGGCGTAATCGTCAGCACCGATGATCGGATTGACCTTCATGTACTGCTGCAACATCTTGATGGCGTTCTTCCAGTCCTCCTGCACAAACATCAGCTGTGCAAGGGTTTTCAGAGTACCGATCTCGAGGGCATCGCTCAGCTCGGTTTCCACCAGCACCTTGCGGTAGTAGCGGATGGAGCTGTTGTAATCTTCCAGCGAGTAGTACACCCAGCCGTAGTAGTTCCAGAGGTTGGCCTTCTCGAAGCTGGTGTAACCCGGAGCCTTACTGCGCTCCAGATCTTTCAGTACAGCCAGCGCCCCTTTCCAGTCATTGGCGTCGGTCTTTTCCTGCACTCGGGCAAAGTCTTTAAAGACCGGCTGACGCAGCGAGTAGGTTTTCTTGGTTTTGTATTCTGGTTTCGCTTCCTGGGCCTGTACAGAACCGGAGGTCAGGCTATCGAAGCCTGCGGTCTGCAGCAGGACACTCGTGGCCGCCGGCGCGAACGCCAGTGGTGCTGCCACCAAAGTGTGTCTGACAAGCCTGGAAACCTTAGCCGTCATAGTCATAATCATACCCACCGTTTACTCGGCAATCGCAAAGGTGATCTTGTTGCGAACGCCTGGCACCTCGATCGCCACACCATCAACCACACGCGGCTTGTACTTAAATTTCGAGGCCGCTTTCAGTGCTGAGCTGTTGAAGATGCTTGATTCCGAAAAGTTCCCGTTACGCCCGGCCATGCCTTCAATCACAATCGGGTCGCGAACTGAACCGTTAGTGGTTACGGTGAACTCAACGATCACATAACCCTCAATACCCCGCGACAAAGCACGACTTGGGTAGTTGGGCTGCACCTTAACGATTGGCAGATATTCACCGTCGCCGCTAAAACCACCCACACCTTTAATATTCATCTCCGGCTTGACCCGTGGAGCATTCATATTAAGGGCGTCCGGTTTCAGGTCGGGCTGATCGAAATCAGGCTCCGGCATCTCTGGTGGTGGCGTCTCGGGATCTTCCGGTTTTTCCGGCTTCTCGACGTCGTACCGGGTTTCAATTTTACGCTCAGGCATAAAGATGTCGGCAATGCGATTCTCCTCCACGTCTGCTGGAGGCTTATCGTTTGCCGCAATCAATGCGTGCATCAAATACAGCAGGGCGGTGGTGGTCACCGCCGCCAAAAGCCCTGCTAATCCTAGTCTTGCAACATTCATAGCGCTCTATTTCTTCTCAGTAGATACAGAAACGTCTGACACTCCCGCTTCACGGGCTGCCTGCGCAATTTTGGTCATGGTTTCAATATCGGATTCATCGTCCGCCTGGATAACTACAGCACCCTTGGGGTTCTCTGCGTGCAGGCGCTCAATGGCGCCCTTAACTTCACGCAGATCAATCCGGGCTTTGTCGATCCAGACTTCGTTGCTAGAGCTGACAGCTACAAGAATATTGGCGTTTTTCTTCAGCAGGGCAGTGGTAGCCTCAGGGCGATTGATCTCGATGCCCGCTTCTTTAATAAAAGAAGCCGTCACGATAAAGAAGATCAACATGATAAAAACCACGTCGAGCATCGGTGTCAGGTCAATCGCGCCCTGCTCGTCTTCAGCTGCCTTTTTTCGTCTGGCCATGATAATTCTCTCAGTAACCGGTTAATGCTTTACCAAGCCTTAATGGTCCATCGTCAAATGGTCTTCGAGCAGCTGATTTTCGCGTTCTGCAATCCGGTTGACGTAGGTGTTACCAAACACTCCGGAGAGTGCAGCCACCATGCCCGCCATAGTCGGGATGGTCGCCTTGGACACACCGCCAGCCATGGATTTGGCGTCGCCGCCACCGGTTACAGCCAGTACGTTAAACACTTCGATCATACCCGTCACCGTACCCAGCAGACCCAGCAGAGGAGCCAGGGCCACCAGAGTGGCGATCATATCCAGGTTGGCATTTACCTTCTCGGATACGCGGGAGACGAGTGCATAACGCACCTGATGGGCATTCCAGGATTTGCGCTCGGGACGTGATTCCCAGCTATCCAGAGCAGTCTGAATTTCACCTTTCAGACTGCTTTTGAAATACCACAAACGTTCGAAAATCAGGGTCCACATGACGAGGGTCAGGGCGGAGATCCACAACAATATAGGTCCACCCTTAGCCAGTAAGGCTTCAATGGCTGCAAGTGCGTCCATTAATGCCAACATGCGTTATCTCCTACTTGCGCTCTGCGTTTTCGGCGATGATACCGGCAGACTGTTCTTCCAGAATCTGAAGAACACGCTTGGCACGACCGTTAACCAGGGTGTGAACCAGTACGGTAGGAATAGCCACTACCAGACCCAGTACAGTTGTTACCAGAGCAGAGGAGATACCACCGGCCATGGCCTTCGGATCGCCGGCACCAAAGATGGTGATGGCCTGGAAGGTAATGATCATACCGGTTACGGTACCCAGCAGACCCAGCAGCGGGGCGATCATGGAGATGATCTTCAGCAGCGTCAGGCCGGATTCAATGGCAGGACGCTCTTTCAGCACCGCCTCTTCCAGTTTCAGCTCCAGGGACTCGCCGTCCAGACCCTTGTTCTCTTCCGCGACTTTCAGCACGCGACCGAGTGGGTTGTTGGTGTTGGCGCTTTCGCTCTTCAACTGGGAAGTAACCTTGCTGCTCATGCCCATCAGGACAACGAAGCGCCAGGCACCCAGCAGCATGGCAAACAGACCTACTGCAGAGATGATGTAACCCACGATGCCACCCTGGTGCCAGCGCTCAACAATAGAAGGGCTGTTGATCAGGGCAGACAGGAAGGTACCACCGGCAGGACCGGTAGGGTCGATTGCTACACGGGTAAAGCCGTCAGTAGCATTCTGCAGGGAGTTAGCCTGACCCAGAGCAGTGGCTGGTGGCTGACGGGTCAGCTCCAGCATACGGCCTTCGCGCAGCTCCAGGTACTTGCCGTCGGACAGCAGCTGGAAGTTACCCACACGTACCACTTCACGATCTTCGCGGTCACCGTTTGGCTTGATCACAGCACCGTTGAACTTGACCACACGGCCGCCTTCAACAGTTTCACGCTGGGTTTCAAACCACAGTTGCTCGATCTCTTCGATGGTTGGCAGCTGGGTATTGCTGTTCATCTTGTCGATCAGGCCATCCAGGAAGTCGGCGCGACCGGGATACTGGGCAGAGACGATAGAAGTACCCAGGCTGGAACGCAGGTCACCAGCGGTAGAGGTCAGGTGACCGAACAGCTCTTTCAGGGAACCGAGACGCTCCTGCAGCTGGGCACGCTTGGCAGAAACCTGCAGGTCCTGCTCTTCGTACTTCTTCTCCAGGGTAGCTGAACGCTTCTCTTCGCTGGCCTTGGTGTTCTCGGCCTGCTTCAGCAGGCTGGCCTGCTCGCTTTTCTGACGCAGGAACTCAGCTTCGCGCTTGCGGTGCTCGGCAGATTCAGCGATCTTGCTCTGCTGAACCATTTTCAGCAGCTGATCCAGGGATTGGGCCTTTTCTTCAGCCACAGCTACACCAGAGGTGAGCATTGCAGCGGCTGCCACGGCCAGGCAGCGTTTGGCAAAAGTCATTTTCATTGCGCAGCCTCCGGAGACAGAATCGGCAGATTCAGCAGTTCAATAGATGCTTGTTTCTTCGCGATGCGAATGCCCTTGAGAATGGCAGCGCGGTATTCGGAAGATGGCAGCTCAACCCAGGCTTGCTGACGCTTGTCCCAGGCACCGGAGAATTCCAGATCAGTAGTCTGGTACATCAGGGCGATACGGCCAACGCGCAGAATGTTCACTTCGCGCTCCTGACCACCAACGGTCAGAGTGTCCTGGTAGGTATCAATCTTGCGACCGTACTCGGCCTCAATTTTGTAGGCTTCCAGAACCTGGCGGAATTTCTCGGCAACGGAAATGTCGGCACGATCCATGTTGCGATGGAGGGCTGCCAGACGCTCGTTGCGCTCGCCGGAGTGGAAAGGCATGTCCAGAGAGATGAACTGCTCCAGACCATCCAGCATCTTCAGAATCAGGGGCTGAATCTGACGCTCGATAACGGTGACGTTGCCGATGGACTCTTCCAGCTGCGTGATCACTTTCAGCTGGTTGGCCAACTGCTTCTCCAGCTGCGCGTTATAGACGCGAAGACCTTCGATCTGCTTGTTCACCACTTTAAATTCGTTCAGCAAACTGGTGGTCTGATCAGCAATCTTGTCGATCTTTTGCTGAGAGTTCTGAGCCAGTTTGGTCTTCTGCTCACCTACTTGCAGAATGGAATTCAACGTTTGATCCGCCTGAGCAACACTGCCAATGAGCGCGCCAGCAGAAAGCACAGTGGACAGAGCCACGGCTTTAAATCGCTGCTTCTTCATATTTCCCCCAGTGTGGGTGCGTACTATCAACTCTATAAAACGGCGTCTAACCGCTATTGTTTTCATGATTTTCGCCATGTGGCGATAATTTGAAGCTGGCCATTTAATAACACCGGCTTTAAACATTCAACGGTTTGTCTGGAAACTTCCGGCGATGTGTATATTGGTATCAGGGCGGGTAACAACTGCATTGCAGCTATTCAATCCGAAGTAACAATTTCGCTTTATTGTTAGGAAAAATTATAAGAGTAACCACAAGCCGACACCCACCCACCCGTTACCGGATGAGCAGGATTGGCTAATTATTGATCAATCCGGATTCGAGAACGCAGAAGGCATAAGGTAATCCGGACGCTTCGGAGATGCCGTCTTTGCGACTCACTTCACACCATTCGGAACCCAACTCCGGAAACCAGGCATCCCCCTCAAACTCGCGCCCGATTCGGGTCAGATATACACGCTTTGCCAGTGGCAGGGCCTCGGCATAGATCTGCCCACCGCCGATCACCATCACCTCTTCAGGCTGCTCCTGTCGCGCCAGGGCAATGGCGTCCGCCAGTGAACCGGCCACAGAGACACCCTCACTTTGCCAGTCGGACTGACGGGTAATGACGATATTGTGCCGACCCGGCAAGGGCCTGCCGATGGATTCGAAGGTCTTGCGCCCCATGATCACCGGTTTGCCCAGGGTGACCTGTTTGAAATAGCGCAGGTCCTCCGGCAGATGCCAGGGCATGGCGTTGTTAAGGCCGATCACGCGGTTCTGCGCCTGTGCCACGATCAGGGCTACGGGTGCTTCATTCATAAACAGCCTTACACGGAAAACGGGTAGTTGATGGGGTCGTGGTGCTCGTAGCCCACCACCTCGAAATCGTCCATGGTGACCCAGGTCTCCAGGTCTTCCAGCTTGCGGATATCGGGGTTGATGTTGAGCTGCGGCGAGGCAAAGGGCTCGCGCTGCAGCTGCACATCACGCATCAGTTCCAGCTGGTCTTCGTAGATGTGGGCATTGACGATCTTGTGGTAGGCCTGCCCCGGCTTGTGGCCGGTGATCTGCGCCACCAGCGCCAGCAACACAAACACCTGGATCTGGTTGAAGTTGAGGCCCAGCGGCACATCGCAGGAGCGCTGGTAGGAGGTGAGGTAGAGGGTATCCCCCAGCAGGGAGAAGTTGTGGGTGTGCATGCAGGGGCGCAGGCAGCCCATATGGAATTCGCCGGGGTTATAGAAACTCAGGATTTCGCCACGATCATCGATACCGTTGCAGAGGTTGTGCACCAGCTTGGCGAACTGGTCTACGCTGCCACCATCCGGCTTGCTCCAGCTGCGCCCCTGCACACCATAGACCCGGCCCATGTCGTCCTCGCCCTTGCGGAAAGGACTCTGCAGCCACACCTCGTTGTCGTTGGCGTTGGCATCCCAGGTTTTGGTGCCCAGCTTGCGGAAATCGGCCGCGTTGTCATAGCCGCGCAGGTAACCCAGCAGCTCGGCAATGGCGGACTTCCAGTAGCTCTTGCGGGTGGTAATCAGGGGAAATTGATTGGCGGCCACATCGTAGCTCAGGTCCGCGTTGATCACGGTGAGGCAACGCTTGCCAGTGCGTTCGTTTTCGACCCACACCCCCTCGTCAACGATACGCTGACACAGGTCCAGATACTGCTTCATGATGCGTTCCCCCCATTGTTCACCGCAGCTGCCGGCTGCTGTTCATTGCGGGCACGCCGATAGGCCAGCACCAGCAATACCACCCCCAGCACAACCATGGGCAGGGATAGCTCCTGCCCCCGGGTCATCCAGCCCAGGGCATCGAGACCAATATGGCTGTCCGGCTCCCGTACAAACTCCACCGCAAAGCGGAAGCTGCCGTACAGCACCAGGAACAGGCCGCTGACCGCCATGCGTGGCCGCGGCTTTGACGAAAACCAGTAGAGCACCACAAACAGCACCAACCCCTCCAGTGCCGCCTGGTAGAGCTGCGACGGGTGCCGTGCCAGGCCCAGCGGGTCGCGGGGAAACACCATGCCCCAGGAGACGTCCGTAGCGCGCCCCCACAACTCCTGGCCGATAAAATTACCGAGCCGTCCAAAACCGAGCCCCAGGGGCGCCAGCGGTGCCACAAAATCCATCAGGCGGAAGAACGGCACCTTGATTTTCCAGGCGTAGAGCGCCATCGCCGCGATCACACCGATCATGCCGCCATGGAAGGACATACCGCCCTCCCACACCCGCAACAGCCACGCAGGCTCCTGCAGCAGTCGATCAAAATGGTAGAAGAACACGTAGCCCAGGCGACCGCCCAGTACCACCCCTATCGCCCCCCAGACGATCATGTCTTCTACCTGGGCGCGGGTTATGGGGGAGTGGGGAAGGCCAGCGCGATACAGCGCCAGCAGCCAGGCGCAACCGAAGCCAACCAGGTACATGATGCCGTACCAGTGGACTTGCAGTGGGCCAAGGGTGTGACCGAACAGCTCGAAGGGGCCCAGCGCGATAGCGACCGGGTCAATAGCGGGGTATTTCAGCATAAGTCCTGCGGATTACTTTCTCTGGAGACTGGCTTGCCTGGAGTAAGTGACTCCAGCGTGGCCCGCCCTCGCGTTACTCGTCCTTTGTCACCCCGGCGCCAGGCACCTCAGGCGTGGCTCGCCATCATACCACCAATCAACAACTGCCCCGCAATGAGCAACAGGACCACAGCGAAGGCCTGCTGCAGGCGACGGGCCGGCAGCCGGTGAGCCAGCTTGGCCCCTACCCGCGAGGCGGGGGCACTGCACACTACCATGCCAGCGAAGGCAGGCAGGTAGATGAATCCGACCGCAAATTCCGGCAGTTGTTCATGCTGCCAGCCCTGCACCAGATAGGAGAGCGAACCGGAGAGCGCGATGGGCAGCCCCAGGGCGGCAGAGGTGGCCACCGCGCGAGCCATGACCATGCCGCAGTAGCGCAGGAAAGGCACCGTCATTGAGCCGCCACCCACGCCGAACAACGCCGACAGGGTACCAATCAGGGTGGCCACTGTGGTCAGGCCGACACGCCCGGGCAGGCGTACCTGACCACTGGGCACCGCGCGCAGCATGGTAATTGCCACAAACACCAGAAACACCGCAAAGGCAGTCTGCAGCTGCGGCCCCTTGAGCTCCGCCGCCACCATACCGCCAATCCAGCCACCCACCAGTACGCCGGGAATCAGCGCCGGCAGCACACCGAGCTCCACCGCCCCTTTCTGCCAGTGTGTCCAGGCCGAGGTAATGGATGTCACCACAATGCAGGTGAGCGACGTCCCCACCGCCAGGTGGGTGAGAATCTCCGGCGGAAAACCGAGGGCCGCAAAGGCATAAATCAGCGCCGGCACCATCACCACGCCACCACCGAGACCAAACAGCCCCGCCACCAGACCCGCCAGTGATCCCACCAAAGCAAAAAGAAGTAACAGTGTCAGCATAAGCCCCCCTCGACGGCTGGCGGCATTATCCGGAAATCGGCGGGGGCCAGCAAACTCATCCACCGTCAGCGCCGCTGCGTAATCCCCTTAAACACCACCAACACCGGGAGAAACAGGGCATGTGGTTCAGGGGCCCGCTTAACAGCCAGCAGCTACTACTCAACGCAGCGGGCTTCCAACTGCTGTGGTGGTGCTGTGTGTTGCTGGGCAACAGCGCCCTGCCACTGGCTGCTGCACTGCTGCTACTGCACCTGTGGATGCACCCGCAGCCACAGCCCGAGCTGCGAGTTGTGGTACTGACCGCGGCCATCGGCATGAGCGTCGATGCCGTGCTGGGCCACGCCGGCCTCTATCGCTTTGCCGACCAGGCCATGATTCCCCTGCTGCAACTGCCCTGGTGGCTATTGCTGCTTTGGCTCGGCTTTGGCGCCTGCCTGCGCCAGAGCCTGGCCTGGCTACGCCCCCACCCCCTGCTGGCGGCGGTCAGCGGCGGGCTGGCAGGCGGCGCCTCTTACTGGGCCGCCGCCCGCCTCGGTGCCGTGGAGTTTCCCCTGGGCAATACGGTCACGGCACTGGTGATAGGGGCCCTGTGGCTGGCACTGCTGCCACTGCTGCTGTATCTGGCCCAGGCCACCCCCAAACCACTCCCGGGAGGCAAACCATGCTGATACGCCGACCTGCAACGCGCAAACCACTTCTGGCCTGGGCCGGCTTGTGGCTGCTGCTCCAGCCCGCCTGCCTGTACGCCACCGCCCCACCCCTGCCCCGGGACTGGCCGCTGGTGGGTGAAGCGCAACTGAGCGTGCTCTGGTGGGACATCTACCAGGCGCGGCTGTTTCGCCCGGAACACGGCCACCGCAATCACTCCCCGTGGGAGGGGCAGCCGCTGTTACTGGAGCTCACCTACCAGCGCGACATCAGTGCCGACCAGCTGCTGCGCGAAACCGAGAGCCAGCTGCAGCCCTTCAGCAGCGGCGAACAGCGCCGCCAATGGCTGCCGCAACTGGCGCGCCTGTGGCCCGATGTACACAAGGGTGATCGCCTCAGCCTCTTCACCGATGCCGGGGGCGCGGCCTGGTTCTATGCCAATGGCGATCTCCTCGGCAGCATCAGCGACCCGGCATTCGCCCCCGCGTTCCTCAGTATCTGGCTGGCACCGGAAAGCCAATTTCCGGAGCTGGCCCGCGCCCTGCGCGGTGAGCACAGCTCCGCTCACCAGCCACACCAGAGGCCTGACACATGACTAGCCCCAACCCCCTCCCCTGGCGCCACGCCTGGGTCACCGGCGCCGGCCGCGGAATCGGCGCCGCCCTCTGCGAAGCCCTGAGTCGCGCCGGCGTCAGGGTCACCGCCTCGGCCCGCAACCGCGCCGAGCTTGAGGCCCTGCAGCAGCGCTGTGCCAACTTGCCCGGGCCCATTGAGCCGGCGCCACTGGACATCACCGACCCGCAGCAGATCCATGCGCTTTGCCAGCACTGGCAGGCTCGTGACGACTGGCCACAGCTGGCGGTTCTCAACGCCGGCACCCACGACCCGTTTGGCGCCGCCGACTTCAGTACCGAGCGCTGCCAGCAGCTGTGGCAGACCAACCTGCTGGGCACCTGTCACTGCCTGGAGCCGGTGATGAAACAGATGCTGGAAACCGGCAGCGGCCACATCGCCGTCATGGCATCGTCCGCCGGATATCGGGGGCTGCCCACCGCCGCGGCCTACGGCGCCGGCAAGGCGGCGCTGATTCATCTGGCCGAATCGCTGTACCCGGAACTGCAGAACCACGGAGTGAAATTGCAGGTGATTAACCCGGGCTTTGTGCGTACCCCCCTGACGGACAGGAATGAGTTCCCCATGCCGGACCTGATGGAGGCGGATGACGCCGCCAGTGCACTGCTGAAGGGGCTCTGCAGTGATCGCTTCGAGATTATCTTTCCGCGCCGCTTTGTGACCTTCCTGAAGCTGTTGCGGCTGCTGCCCTACGGCCTCTACTTTCCGCTGATTCGTCGCATCACCGGCGTTTAGCGCCTTAATCCGGCCACGCACATTGCGCCTTTACAGGGGGCCAACCTTTACGCAAACTGCCGGACCCGAACGTTGAAACACCCGCCCATGTGTCTGATAGTTTTCGGCTTGCGCAGCCACCCCGACTACCCCCTGATCGTCGCCGCCAACCGCGATGAGTATTATCAGCGGCCCACGGACAATGCCAGCCTGTGGCAGCCCGTGCCGGGTGGGGAGACCGTGCTCAGCGGCCGCGACCTGCAGGCCGGAGGCACCTGGATGGGTGTGCGCGCCAATGGCCGCTTTGCCGCGGTCACCAATATCCGCAACGGCCATATCAATTCCGATCGCCCCCGCTCCCGCGGGCAGCTGGTACTGGACAGCCTGCTGAGCCCGGACGCGGCCGCACACCTGCAACAACTGCAGTCGCAGGCGGCGCAATTCAACGGTTTTAACCTGCTCAGCGGCAGCGCTGACAGCCTCTGGTACAGCTCCAACATCGACACCTTTGGCAGTGATGCCGGGCAGCGCCAACAGGGTGCCAACCGCGAGTTGGCGGCGGGCGTCTACGGCCTCAGCAACGGCTTGCTGGACAGCCCCTGGCCCAAGGTGGAGCGCAGCCGCCAGGGCCTGCTGCAATGCCTGCAGCGGGACTGGTCGAATCCGGCAGCGCGTTGTGATGAGCTGTTTGACCTGCTGGCCGACGCCAGCGCCGCACCGGTGGCGCAGCTGCCCCAGACCGGCATTCCGCTGGAGCGGGAAATACAGCTCTCCTCCGCCTTTATCCACAGCGCCGACTACGGCACCCGCGCCTCCACCCTGGCCCTGTTCCACCGCCGGCACGGCTGGCAGTTTATTGAGCGGCAATTTAATGAGCAGGGGATCAGCGGGGAGCAGAGCTGGCAGCTGGGCTGAGCCCGGGGACACAACACTGAGAAACGGGAAGCCGGATAAGAGGAGGGGCGCGGGGAAAAAGGAACCGCCCGGGTTATTCGGTCAGGTCGGTGGGCGGGCCGCTTACCAGGCGTGAGAGACCGGCGCTCTCCAGGCCCTTGTCGAGGCACTGCAGTACGGCCTCCACATCTTCCTGCACCATCACCTGATCCAGCAGGTCTTCCGCCTGCTCCAGGGTGATACTGCGGATCACCTTCTTCACCTTGGGCAGGTTGGTGGCGTTCATGGAGAGCACATCGTAGCCCATGGCCATCAGCAGCACCGCCGCCGCCGGATCACCAGCCAGCTCACCACAGATGCCCACACTCGCCCCCTGGCTATGGCCGTCGCGCACAATCTGGTGCAGGGCCCGCAGTACCGCCGGGTGGAAAGCCTGATAGAGATCCGCCACCTGCGGGTTGTTGCGATCCACCGCCAGCAGGTACTGGGTGAGGTCGTTACTGCCCACCGACAGGAAATCGGAGCGCGCCGCCAGTTCGCGGGCCTGGTAGACCGCCGCCGGCACCTCGATCATGACACCGATGGGTGGCACCTCGATCTGGTAGCCCTCTTCCACTAACTCCTGGTGAGCGCGATAGATCAGCGCCTTGCTGGCATCCAGCTCACCGACACTGGAGATCATGGGCAGCATGATGCGCATGTTGTTGAGGCCTTCGCTGGCCTTGAGCATGGCGCGCACCTGGGCGAGAAAAATCTCCGGATGGTCGAGGGTGACACGAATACCCCGCCAGCCGAGGAAAGGGTTCTCCTCGTCGATGGGGAAATAGGGCAGCGACTTGTCGCCGCCGATATCCAGCGTGCGCATGGTGACCGTCTTGGGGGCAAATGCCTCCAGCTGCTCACGATAGGTGAGGCGCTGCTCCTCCTCGCTGGGGAAGCGCTCACGCAGCAGGAAGGGAATTTCGGTACGGTAGAGCCCCACCCCCTCGGCGCCACGCTCCAGCGAGCGCACCACGTCGGCCATCAGGCCCGTGTTCACCCACAATGGGACCCGGTGTTTGTCCGTGGTTTCGCAGGGTAGGTCCTTGAGCGCCTCCAGCCCCTTGACCAGTTCCTGCTCCTCGGCACAGATGGCCTCGAAGTGCTGGCGCAGGTCCTCCCGCGGATCGCAGTAGACATTGCCGCGGTAGCCGTCGACGATCAGCTCCCGCCCCTCCAGCTGGGTGAAGGGCATATCCACCGCCCCCATCACCGTGGGGATACCCATGGCCCGCGCCAGGATGGCAACGTGGGAGTTGCTGGAGCCCTGCACCGACACCATACCGGCGAGACGCTCCTTGGGCACCTCGCCCAGCATGGAAGCCGTCAGCTCCTCACCCAACAGAATGGCGTTTTCGGGAAACACCCGGCTCTTCTGGGTGGACTCCTGCAGATAGGCCAGCACCCGCCGGCCCAGGTCGCGGATATCGGCAGCGCGCTCACGCAGGTAGGCGTCGTTCATGCTGCTGAAGTTACGCTCGTGCTCGAGGATTACCTCACTCCAGGCGTAGGCGGCGCCCATGCCGTTGCGGATACGCTCCACCACTTCGCCACCGAGGGAGGCGTCATCGAGCATGGAGAGGTAAGCATCGAACAGCGCCTGTTCCTGGGCGTTGAGGCGCGCCTCCAGTTGCTTGCCCAGCTCCTTGATATCGTTGCGCGCCGAAGCCAGGCAGCGGTTAAAAAAGGCCAGCTCGGCATCCACATCGGTACAGGCCCGGAAGGGCACGCTGCGCAGGTCCGCCGCCGGCGACATCACCACAGCGCGGCCAATGGCCACCCCCGGCGACCCGGCCACACCCTTGAAACGGGCTGAGCGGGCCTTCTGCCCCATGACCTTGAGCGCACCGGTGGCCTCGGCATGGGCAATAACACCGGCCAGCTGGGCGGACATGGTCACCAGGAAGGCCTCTTCGCCCTCATCGAAACGACGCCGCTCCACCTGCTGTACCACCAGCACCCCCAGCACCTGCCGCTGGTGGATGATGGGCACACCCATGAAGGAGGAGTAACGCTCCTCACCGGTGGCTTCGAAGTACTGGTATTTGGGGTGAGCAGTGGCCTGCTCCAGGTTGATGGGCTCTTCCCGCTGGGCCACATAGCCCACCAGGCCCTCTCCCAGAGCCAGGGTCACCTGACCCACCGATGACTGGTTCAGGCCATCGGTGGCCATGAGCACAAAATTGCCCTGGCCATCACGCAGGTAGGCGGAACACACTTCGGTGACCATCACCGACTTGACCCGCTGCACAATAATATTCAGGGCCGACTGCAGATCGCGGGCGGCGTTGACTTCCTGAACAATACTGCGCAGATAATTCAGCATAGAGGGGCCCTAGCCACTGCTGGCAACGCTGCGGGATTCCAGCAGCGCGTGCACGGGTGCCAGCTCTTTCATGGCCCGGCGGTAGACGTCGCGTTTGAATGCCACTACCTGATCCAGCGGATACCAGTAGCTCACCCAGCGCCAGTGATCGAATTCAGCCTTGCCGTGGGTATCGAGGCGCACGGCGCTGTCGTCGGAGATCAGCTGCAACAGAAACCATTTCTGCTTCTGGCCAACACAGAGGGGATTACTGCCATGGCGCTGCAGCCGCTGGGGCAGGCGGTAGCGCAACCAGCCGCGGGTGCGGCCGAGAATTTTCACATCCTTGCGGGTCAACCCAACCTCCTCATTGAGCTCGCGGAAGAGAGCCTCCTCCGGGTCTTCCCCTTCCTGAATACCACCCTGGGGAAACTGCCAGGCGTCCTGGCCGCCAACACGGCGGGCCCACAGCACCTGTCCCCGGGAATTGGTGAGGATAATGCCAACATTGGGCCGGAAACCGTCTGCATCAATCACTCTTAAATTCTCCCACGGTACCTGTTTGGCCAATGTCTATAACGAACAGCTATTGTTCCACACTTCTTCGACTTTCATCAATGCGACCGGCACGTCAACAGGAGCAGCCATGTTGCCGCAGCCCGACGGGGGTTTTGTGACACCGGCGCAGGACAGCAGCGCTAATTTTTTTCACACTCCAACGCCGCTCCTGTATCCTAGCGCCCTTTGCCGGCCCCTGCCTGCAACCCGCGCCAAACAATCCCAGCCAACCACCCGGAGGTGACCTCGTGAGACTGGCAATATTTGACCTGGACAACACCCTGATTGCCGGTGACAGCGACCACGCCTGGGGCGAATTTATGGTGCAGGAAGGGATGGTGGACGCCCAGGCCTACAAGCTGGCCAACGACCAGTTCTATGCTGACTACGAAGCCGGCCAGCTGGACCTGGAAGCCTACCTGGAGTTCAGCCTCGCCCCGCTGACCCGCTACAGCCTGGAAGAGCTGGCGCAACTGCACAACAAATTTATGCAGCAGGTGATTGATCCCCTGCGCCTGCCCAAGGCCGAGGCGCTGCTGCAGGAACACCGCGACGCCGGCGACTACCTGCTGATCATCACCTCCACCAACGGTTTCATCACCAAACCCATTGCCGAGTCCCTGGGCGTCGACGACATCCTCGCCACCGATGCCGAAATCCTCGACGACCGCTACACCGGCCGCATTGTCGGCACCCCCTGCTTCCAGAGCGGCAAAATCACCCGCCTGCAGGAGTGGCTGCGACACGCCGGCGAGCGCGGCTTCAGTGGCTCACTGGACGACTGCTACTTCTACAGCGATTCCATGAATGACCTGCCACTGCTGCTGCAGGTGGATAACCCGGTGGTGGTAGACCCGGACCCGGCCCTGGCAGAGCACGCGCAACAGGCAGGCTGGCCCGTTATCAGCCTGCGCTGACCCGGGGCAGACAAGACCACACGCAACACCCACGAGAGTACTGACAACCATGATCCTTGCACCGCGGCCCAAGACAACATCAGCTCTGCTGCTGGCCACGCTGCTCTGCCTGTGGGGCTGTGACAGCGACCAGCCCGCCACCTCCGATACCGCAGAGACCACCTCCGCCGCCGCCACCGATCAGGCCGACGCCATCAGCAACCGGCTCTGGCAGCACTTCGATACAGCAACCGCCAGCGCCATCAGCAGCGTGGTCACCCTGCAGCAAGCGCTGCAGGCACTGGCAGGCGAGCCCACCGATGCCCACCTGCAAGCGGCGCGGGACGCCTGGCGCAACAGCCATCAACAGCTGCTGCAACTGAGCCCGCTGTTTGCCCTGGGCCAGGTGCAGGCCACCCTCTTCCGCCAGCTGGACGATGCCCGCTGGCAGAGCGATGCCTGGCCCATTGAGCCGGGCTACCTGGACTACTTCGATCTCTACCGGCACAGCGGCCTGGTGAACGATATTGTGATTCCCATTGATGCCGAAGCGGTGCGCCATCAGCACGGTTTCAGCAGCGAGGCCGATGTGGCGCTGGGCCTGCACGCCATGGAGTACCTGCTGTGGGGTGAGAAGGGCGAGCGCCCCCTGGACGACTTTGTGGCTGGCTCCCCCAGCAGCGAGCAGCAGGCCAGCGGCATGACCGCCATCGACCTGCCAGGCCATCGCCGGGTCGCCTTGCTGCAGCTGCAGGCCAACCTGCTGCTGGAAGACCTCGGCAGCCTGCAATACCGCCTCTCCCACCCCGCCAGCGGCCTGCGCAAGGCGTATCAGTCACTGCCCCCCAGCGGTCGCCTGCAACTGTGGCAGCAAGCCTCGGCGCATCTGTTGCAGCAACTGCAAGCCGGTGGTGAGACCTCTCCTTCCCAACACGCACCTTTTGCCGGCGACAATCGCGCCAGCATCAGGGCGCAGCTGCAAGCCATCGACACGTTACTGAGTGACACCGATGAAACTACCCCGGCGCTGCTGCAGTGGCTGACGCCGCAGCACCAGGAGGGCATCGCCCGTGAGCTGCAGGCGCTGATGGAGAGCCTGGCAGACAGCGGTGAAACCGAAGAAGATCCCGCCAACCTGCTCTCCGCGGAACAACGGCAGCAACTGGAGAAACTGAGCCAGGGCCTGAAGTAAAACGGGAGACCGGGGCACAGGGCCCCGGTCCGCAATACTCTGGCGCCTCAGCACCAGCTTTCAGGTAACAGGCTTCAGGGTAAATAGACGCGGGCAAATACCGCTTTCAGGTAGTCGGTTTCCGCAATGGCCGGGTGCACCGGGTGATCGGCACCCTGCCCGCCCTGATGCAGGATCTGGGCGTGGCGATCCAGGTGACGGGCAGCGCCACGGACTATCTCCACCAGGGTGTCACGCTGCAGGTGCATACTGCAGGAGGCTGACACCAGCAGGCCATCCCGCGCCAGCAGGCGCATGGCCAGCTCGTTAAGGTGGCGGTAAGCCGCCTCGCCGGACTTCTGGTCCTTTTTGCGCTTGATAAACGCCGGCGGATCCAGCACCACGATATCAAAGCTCTCGTTTTGGGCGATCAGGTCTTTCAGCACCGCCACTGCCTTGCCGTGCAGGCCACTCATGCGTTCATCGACACCGTTGAGGGCCGCGTTCTCCCCCACCCACTGCAGTGCCTGCTCGGAGGCATCGACACAAATCACTTCACTGGCACCGGCGGCCGCCGCCTGCACGCCCCAGCCACCCACGTAGGAGAAGACATCCAGCACCCGCTTGCCCGGCGCCAGCCGCTGCAACATGGCACGACTGTCGCGGTGATCGTAGAACCAGCCGGTCTTCTGGCCAGTGGCGATGGGGGCCAGGAAGCGCACTCCGTTCTCCTCCAGCTCTGCCGCTTCCGGCACATCACCGATGGCCTCCACATACTCCGGCAGCCCTTCCGCCGCCCGCGCCGAGTGATCGTTGCGCAGCAGGATGGCGGTGGGCTTGAGGCACTGCTGCAGCGCCGCCACTACCGACTCTTTCAGCAGCTCCATACCCCAGGTGGCGATCTGCACCACCAGGTAGTCGCCGAAACGATCCACCACCAGCCCCGGCAAGAGGTCGCTGTCACCGTAGACCAGGCGATAGAAGGGTTTGTCGAAGCAGGCTTCCCGCAGCGCCAGCGCCTGTTTGATGCGATGCACCAGCAGCGATTTATCCAGCGGGTGCGACACATCCCGGTTCACCACCCGGCCACAGATGAGACCGCCGGGATTGAGCGTGGCAATGGCCAGCGGCTTGCCCTGCTGGGTGCACACCTGCACCTGCTGGCCGGGGGTAAAATCTTTCAGCGGGGTGCGCTCCACGTCCACCTCGTTGGAGTAGATCCACAGATGGCCGCGCTTGAGACGACGATCCGCCTGTGCCTTGAGCAACAGTTGGGGCAGTGGGGATGCAGATGACATGGGGCCTCCGGCGGCGATCTGTGTGGTGGTGAAGAAGGGCGCGCATTATAGGGGAAAAGCGGCGGCAGGGGTGAACCACCTCTCGCCGCCGACTCTGCAGGCTCTGCCGGGTTGGGCGGCGATTACTGACCGCTGCGCAACAGGGTCTCCTGCTGGCGCTGCGCATCGGCCCAGCGGCGCAGCTCCGGCAGCAGCTGCAGGAAATGGTGTTCGATCTCCGCCCCCCGGGCCACCACCGCGTCACCGGCAGCGCGCAAGTCCAGCGGGTAGCGCAGGCGCTGCTCTATGGCTGCCAGTACCTGCCGGTAAGTGGTCAGTTCACCATAGCCACGAAACAGGTGATTGTCGCGGGCACGCCCCAGGTAACGCTCTGCCCTTGCCGGCAGGCGACCACCCTGTTGCGCACTGAAGTCGTAGAAGCGCTGGCTGAACTGGTCCAGTGGCTGTTCGCAAAACGCAGCCCAGTGATGCACCAGCAGGTAATCGAAGTAGACATCCAGCGCTACACCGGCGATACGCCGCCGGGACGCCGGCAACAACTGCAGGCAGGCGCGATAGTCTTCCAGCTGCTCCACCCGGGCATCCAGCAACCGGTGCAGGCGCACACCGCCGCGCACCGCTGGTGGCCACGACCGGCCACTGCTGTCGGTCAGCGTGTCCGGCAAAGGCCCCTTGATGAAATCCCCCAGCAGGCCGCCCAGCTGCCAGTGCAGGTCGGGACCGGACAGCCAGATGTGGGCCAGGTAGTTCACCGCCGGCTCTCTATCCCTGGCAGCAGGTGTACTGGGCGTAGTAGTTGGCGAGGTAATCCTCGAACGGCTCCCAGTGACGCGCGTCCAGGTCCTGCTGTTGTGCCAGCGAGTCGCGGGCCAGCGCCTGCATGCGTTGCAGCGCATCGCCCTGCAACGGTCGCTGACGATAGTAGTCGGCGTGACGCAGGGACTGATTCATGGCGAAGCGGAAGAAAGTTTCGTCCCGCGATGCCATGTCGGTGAGTATCTGTGCTGACGGTGTCAACTGCGGCTGCGCCAGCTTGATACGCTGCGCCTCCACCGCCTCCGAGTACAGACTGGTGTCGTAGCTGCGATCCAGCAGCTGTGCCACCCGCAGTATGTCGTCCAGCATGGCATTGCCCCACTGTTGCACTGACTGATCACCGGCGGCACTGTGCAGGCGCATGGACGTGTCCCGCCCGCGAGTGACGATGAGGCGCTGGTTTTCCTGCGCCCGCTTGTATTTCACGCAATCGGTCTCGGGGCTGTCGCTGAGCAGGCAGTAGAGCAGGAACACATCCATGAAATCGATCTGCTGTGCGTTGATCCCCAGCGGCTCATAGGGGTTGAGGTCTATGCAGCGCACTTCGATGTACTCCACCCCGCGATTGTGGAGAGCGCCCAACGCCGTCTCGCCTGAACGGGCGGTGCGTTTGGGGCGGATGGTGCTGTAAAACTCGTTCTCGATCTGCAGCAGGCTGGTATTGAGCTGCTTGTAGTTACCGTCGGCGTCTTTCAATCCACGGGCTGTGTAATCCGGATGCGGTTGCGTGATAGCAGCACACAGAGTACTGAGATAGGTCTCCAGGTGGTTGTAGTCCACCACCAGTGAGTTTTGTGCACTGCTCTGGTAGCCCAGGTCACCCATGCGCAGCGAGGTAGCATAGGGCAGGTGCAGGCTGTGGGTATCACTGCCAAAGGGCACCAGGTTGTGATCGCGACCACGTACAAAGCTCTTGCACACCGCCGGCGACGCACCGAACAGGTAGAGTAGCAGCCAGAAGGTGCGGCGGAAGTTGCGGATCAGGTCAAAGTAACGCCGGTTCTTGTAACGCTGCAGGCTGTCGCCATTACCTTCGCGCCCGTGCCAGAAGTGCCAGAACTCGTCGTTGAGGGAAAAGTTGTAATGGATGCCGGCGATGGTCTGCATGGCGCGACCGTAACGCTCACCCAGCCCCAGCCGATAGATGGTCTTCATCCGTGCCGGATTGGAGGTGCCGTAACGCCCCACCGGAATATTGTCGTCGCCGGCCAGCATACAGGGCATGCTCGCCACCCACAGGTATTCATCGTCCAGCACCTGGTAGGTGTAGCGCTGAATTTCGTCCAACTGCTTCAGCAGGCTGTCGGTACTGTCTCCGGGCGGGGTAATAAATTCCAGCAGGGATTCGCTGTAGTCGGTGGTAATACCCGGATGGGTCATGGCCGACCCCAGCGCCGCCGGGTGTGGCGTCTGCGCCAGGGTGCCCTCGCCATTGACGCGCAAACTCTCTTTCTCGAGACCTTTGTAGACCCGGGTGAGGGAGGCATGGGCAGTATCATTGAGAACTGCAAGACGTTGGGTTAGCAGTGACAAGCTGAGATCCTCAAGCGCACACCGGTATAACGGTGTGTGAGTACAGATGGGAAAACGCTGGCAGTGTCGCCACCCGCCTCAGGTCAGCGCACCAACGTCGATAATGAAGGATTATAACCGGTCAGGCGTTTTCCGCTGCCAGTTCGGGCTCCGCTTGCAGCTCTTCACGGCATTCACTCTCTTCACCGGCGGCCCCGGCCACCGCCAGCGGCGGCAGGTCCTCATCCCGCAACAGCGGCAGGCCGCGATCATTCAGCGGGCACTCGAGAATTTTCATGCGCAGCGTATAGTCACGGGCATTGGTTTCAATCATGTGATTGAGCGCCTCATCGCGGTGTGCGGTGCGAAAGAGCGTCGAAGCCTCCCGGCCATCCACCCACTCGCCCTGCTTGCTGAGCAATTGCTGGTACTGGTTCTGTAGAAGAAAAACGTTGCTCATGAACCCCTCATGATTCTCCGGTCAGACATTGGATCGGCCTTGAGTTTACTTGCAATCCCGCAGCAGTGCCAACGTCACAGCCCGCCAACCTGACGAGCAGCAGGCATAAAAAAACCCGGTCACCACGCAGTCTGAACCGCGCCGGCCGGGCTTCCGGAGTACCGCGACACCAGCAGCTGCCAGCGCCTGCGGCGATCTCTCAAATGGCTTACAGAGGAACGATCTCTTCAGCCTGAGGACCTTTCTGACCCTGGGTCACTTTGAATTCCACTTTCTGGCCTTCGGCCAGAGTGCGGAAGCCAGTGCCCTGGATAGCGCTGAAGTGCGCGAATACATCAGGACCATTTTCCTGCTCGATGAAACCAAAACCTTTGGAGTCGTTAAACCACTTAACGGTACCGGTGACTTTAGACATGGATCATTTCCTATCTTCAAAAGTGTGTATGTGCTCACAGTGAGCAGTGGTGCTGAAGTGTGTTGCTAGCTACTTATGAAAACAGGACGAGGTGCCAGAGGTCTTTCCAGAAGTGGTGCCAGAGGTACTTCGAAATGTGCATAAATATTAAGGCGCACTTTCAAGCGAGGTTTAGCTTATAAAGCATCCAACTTCGCCGTCAAGCAGTTCCTGCAACCTTAACAAAACATTTTCAGCAATTTGTTGCCCCGATAAAAAAGGGGGCACTGTCGTACCCCCGCAATCGCTCGTACTTACTGTTAACGATTCAGACGATTTTCAATCAGCTGCTCCACCACCGATGGATCGGCCAGGGTAGAGGTATCCCCCAGGCTATCCAGTTCGTTGGCGGCAATCTTGCGCAGAATACGGCGCATGATTTTGCCGGAGCGGGTCTTCGGCAGGCCCGGCGCCCACTGGATCCAGTCGGGCTTGGCAATGGGACCGATCTCCTGCACACACAGGTTAACCAGTGCCTTTTTCAACTCATCAGTGGGCGTGACGCCGGCCATTGGCGTGACATAACAGTAGATGCCCTGCCCCTTGATATCGTGCGGAGCGCCAACCACGGCGGCCTCTGCAATATCGTGGTGCAATACCAGTGCGCTCTCCACTTCGGCGGTACCCATGCGGTGGCCGGATACGTTGAGCACATCATCCACACGACCGGTAATCCAGTAGTAACCGTCCTCATCGCGACGGGCGCCGTCACCGGTAAAGTAATAACCCGGGTAGGTGCTGAAATAGGTTTCCACACAGCGCTGGTGATCACCGTAAACACTGCGGATCTGGCTGGGCCAGGAGGCCTTGATGGCCAGGCTGCCTTCGCCCGGGCCTTCGATCTCCTTGCCCTCACCGTCCAGCAACACCGGCTGCACACCAAAGAACGGCAGGGTTGCCGAGCCGGGTTTAAGTGCTGTGGCGCCCGGCAGCGGGGTCAGCATGTGGGCTCCGGTTTCGGTCTGCCACCAGGTGTCGACAATTGGACAACGGCTCTCGCCCACCACGCGGTGGTACCACTCCCAGGCTTCCGGGTTGATGGGCTCTCCCACCGTACCCAGCAGGCGCAGGGACTCACGGGTGGAGTTGGTTACGTACTGGTCGCCAGCACCCATCAGGGCGCGGATCGCCGTGGGCGCGGTGTAGAAAATATTCACCTTGTGCTTGTCCACAATCTGCCAGCAACGCGAAGCATCCGGATAGGTAGGCACGCCTTCGAACATCAGGGTGATGGCGCCGTTGTTCAGCGGGCCGTAGACGATATAACTGTGACCGGTAACCCAGCCCACATCGGCGGTACACCAGTAGACCTCACCCTCTTTGTAGTCGAAGGTGTACTTGTGGGTCATGGCCGCCTGCAACAGGTAACCGGCAGTGGTGTGCAACACACCCTTGGGCTTGCCGGTGGAACCGGAGGTGTAGAGGATAAAGAGCGGATCTTCCGCTGCCATGGGTTCAGGCTCACACTGGGCCGGCATGCTGGCAGTGGCCTGGTGATACCAGACGTCACGGCTCTCGTCCCAATTCACTTCACCGCCGGTGCGTCTTACCACCAGGCAGGTGTGCACATCGGGACACTCCTCCAGCGCGCGATCAGCGTTGGCTTTCAGCGGCACCGCCTTGCCACCGCGAACACCTTCATCAGCGGTGATCAGTACACGGCAATCGGAATCGAGGATACGCCCCTGCAGGGCGTCGGGAGAGAAGCCGCCAAACACCACCGAGTGCACGGCACCGATACGGGCACAGGCGAGCATGGCGTAGGCCGCTTCCAGAATCATCGGCATGTAGATACAGACGCGGTCACCTTTCTTGACGCCGCGATCACGCAGGACGTTGGCCAGCTTGCACACTTCATCGTGCAGCTGCTGATAGGTCACCTTCTTGTCATTGTGCGGGTCATCGCCCTCCCAGATGATGGCGACCTGGTCGTGGCGCTGGGGCAGGTGACGATCGATACAGTTGACGCTGACGTTGAGTTCACCATCGCCAAACCAGCTGGCAGTGCCCTTGTGAAAATCAAACTCCTGCACCTGGGTAAAAGGCTTGCTCCAGGTAAGGAATTTATTGGCCTCTTCGGCCCAGAAAGCGTCAGGGTCTTCAACCGACTGGCGATACATCAGCTCGTAAGTGTGGTGATCAATCCAGGCATTGTTTGCGACTTCGCGCGCCACCGGATAGACGTGAACCTCTGACATGGTAACTCCCTATTTTTAAACTGTTATAACTATAGGGGAAATCTTAAACCAGAGGGGGCCGGGAGCAGAACCCTACTTTAGTAGACCAGCTTCAAGCCCGGCCCTGTACCAGAGCCCTAGTGAGCACTACTCACGGCTTGCCGCGGCGGGCTCATCAGGGGCAGTAACAGCAGTGACACACCAATCGCAGCCCCCATCAGCAACTGGATATCATTGAACGTCATCATCAGCGCTTCACGACTGACCAGCTGTTGCGCCAACGCCAGCACCCGCTGATCCGAGCCCAGGCCGGCGCTGTCGAGGTAGAGGCCAGCCTGGCGGGCAAACTCCTGAAACTCCGGTCGCACCGGGTTGATCCAGTCGCTGAGTCTCGCCAGGTGCAGGTCGAAACGCCTGTCCAGCAGGGTATTGATTGCCGCCAGCCCCATGGCACCGCCCATATTGCGCGACAGGTTGTAGAGCCCGCTGGCATTACTCATCTGCTGCAATTGCAGGGTCCCCAGGGCAATGGTGTTGAGAGTGATGATCATGGACACCAGCCCCATGCCACGAATGGCCAGCGGCCAGAAGAGCTGATCGCCCGCGGCCTCCGAACTCAACAGGCTGGCGCCGAAAAAGCCACAGGCCGCCAGCAGTATGCCGCCGGCCAATACCACCCGGGCGCCAAAGGCCGCCGCCAGCCGCCCTGCCAGTGGTGCGGTCAGGAACATGGCAATGCCGCCGATACTCATCACAGTACCGATCTGCAGGGCATTGAAATGCTGCACCCGCGCCAGGTACAGCGGGGTCACATAGACACCACCAAACAGCCCCATACCCATCACCGCTGCCACCAGGCAACCGAGGAAGAAATTGCGGTTGGCAAAGATACGCAGGTCAATCAGTGGCTGGTGGTAGGTGAGGCAACGCCACAGGAACAGCACCCCGGAGAGGGAACAGACACAGGTCCAGAAGGTGATCACCGGCTCATCAAACCAGTCATCCCTGGGACCTTCGTCCAGCACGAACTCCAGCCCCCCCAGGAACAGCGCCATCAGCACCAGCCCCCGCAGGTCTATCTGCCGGATCAGTGACGGATCGGCCTGGTCGAAGTCGGGCATCGCCGACACCAGCATAATGATGATAAGGCCCGGCACCACGTTGATCAGGAACAGCCAGTGCCAGGAGAAGGTATCGGTAATAAAACCGCCGAGGGTGGGGCCGATGGCCGGCGCACAGGTCACAATCATCCCCACCACCACATTGGCGCTGGCCTGCCGCTCCTTTGGAAAGATCATGTAGATGGAGCTGAAGACACAGGGGATCATGCCGCCGCCAATAAACCCCTGCAGCACCCGCAGCACAATCAGGGACTGCAGCGACCAGGCGAAGGCACAGGCAAAGCTCGCCGCGGTAAAGCCTATGGCGGAAATCACAAACAGGCGCCGGCTACCCCACATACGGGCCAGGTAACCGGACAGGGGAATCATGATCACTTCGGCAATCAGGTAAGCGGTCTGTATCCAGCTGATCTCATCGGGACTGGCAGCCAGGCCAGCCTGAATATCCGACAGCGAGCTGGCCACAATCTGGATATCGAGAATGGCGAGAAACATCCCCACCACCATCGCCACCCAGCCAATCAACAGCCGTCGCGGCACCGCTGCTGCCGGCGCCTGCCCGAGTACCGCGTCAGTCACACCTCACCTCAAAAGCCGAGGCGTGCCTGGGCCGGGGCAGCGGGCCCGGGCAGCTCCACCGGCTCGGCAAGCACCAACCGCTCACTGCCGCTGCGCGTGTCCACCCTGGCAACCACAGACATGCCCGGACGCAGCCGCCCCTGCAGCTCTGCCAGGTTCTGCACCCGGATACGGACCGGGATACGCTGCACGATTTTGGTAAAGTTACCGGTGGCATTCTCCGGCGGCAGCAGGCTGAAACGGGAGCCGGCGGCCGGCGAAAAACTGTCGATATAGCCCTGCAGCGGCTCACCCGCCAGGGCATCCACCTCCAGTGCCACCCGCTGTCCCGGTTGCATGGAAGAGACCTGGGTCTCCTTGAAGTTGGCGGTCACATAGACCTCGGCCAGGGGCACCACGGTCATCACCTGCACCCCCGGCTGCAGAAGCTGCCCCACCTGTACCCTCTTGTTGCCCAGCACCCCGGCTACCGGCGCACGCAACACTGTATTTTCCAGGTCAATCTGCGCCAGCTGCCGGGTGGCTTCCGCCTCGGCCAGAGCCGCCTGCAGCTCCAGCCGCCGGTCCCGGAACACCGACAGGCGCCCCTGCTCCGCCGCCAACCGGGCCTCCGCCGCCACCAGCGCCGCATCGGCCTGCACCGCCTTGGCCACAGCGTCATCCAGCTGCTGACGACTGGCAGCACCGCTGCGCCCCAGCTCGGTAAAACGACTCCGGTCACTGCCGGCCCGCTGCTGCTCCGCCCTGGCGCTGGTCTGCTCAGCCTGTACCTGGCGAATAACAGACTGCTGCAGCCGTATTTCACTTTCCAGGGTCTGCAGGGCCGCCACCTGCGCGCCCAACGCTGCCTCCGCGTAGGCAACACGCGCCCGGTAGTCGGAGTCCTCAATCTTCAGCAATGGCTGGCCAGCCACCACGGGCTCATTGTCCTGCACCAGCACTTCGACCACATAACCAGTAATTTTCGGGGCCAGCACGGCCATGTCCGCTTCCACGTAGGCGTTGTCCGTCGATTGCAGGTGACGACTGACAAAAAACCAGTGCGCAGCCAATGCCCCCAGCAGCAGAACCACCACGGACACCAATAACACCAGTTTTTGCTTCGCTGCATCGGCAGTCATGTGAACACCTCCGAAAAAGGTACTAACCAGTACCAAAAGGGGTTGAAATGGTACTTTTCAGTACCATAGACTGTCAATCACATATCCACCCATTCCCCCCTCAAAGCCCGACCAAATCGCGCTAAACTAGGGACCCTTACACTAGCTGAACCGCTTAGCCCGCCCGGACCTGACCATGAGCTTTACCGATAACACCGCTGCCGTTGTCAGCGACAACACTGCGCCCACCAAACGCGGTGAGTCCCGCGCCCAGGCTGTGCTGGAGGCGGCTCTGGAGCTGTTTCTGGAACTGGGGTTTGCCAACACGTCCCTGGATAAGGTGATTGAGAAGGCCGGCGGTTCACGCCGCACCATCTACCAGATGTTTGGCAGCAAGGAGGGGTTGTTACAGGCCGTAGTGAAAGAGAGCTGCGACTCGATCCTGGGGCAACTGGAAACGGACAAGCTACTGGACATGCCACCACGGGATGCACTGATCAGCCTCGCCGAGCAGTTCATCAGTCGACTGATCACACCCAGGCGCATCGCCTTTTATCGGCTGGTAGTGGCGGAATCCACCCACGCCCCGGAGCTGGGGCGACAGTTTATGGCCGCAGGACCCGAGCGGGCGCAAGCCATCCTCTGCAACTACTTCCGCGCCGCCATGGCCGCCGGCCAACTGCAACTGGACAACCCGGAGATCAGCGCCCGACAGTTTTTTGAATTCGCCCGCGGCGACCTGCACTTCCACGCCATGTTCGACAACCATTACGTCGACGGCGCAACCCTGCGCAAACATATTGAGATCGCCGTGGATGTGTTTTTGCGCGGGGCAGAGGTACGGAGCTGAATTCAGGATTCAGGATTCAGGATTCAGGATTCAGGATTCAGGATTCAGGATTCAGGATTCAGGATTCAGGATTCAGGATTCAGGATTCAGGATTCAGGATTCAGGATTCAGGATTCAGGATTCAGGATTCAGGATTCAGGATTCAGGATTCAGGATTCAGGATTCAGGATTCAGGATTCAGGATTCAGGATTCAGGATTCAGGATTCAGGATTCAGGATTCAGGATTCAGGATTCAGGATTCAGGATTCAGGATTCAGGATTCAGGATTCAGGATTCAGGATTCAGGATTCAGGATTCAGGATTCAGGATTCAGGATTCAGGATTCAGGATTCAGGATTCAGGATTCAGGATTCAGGATTCAGGATTCAGGATTCAGGATTCAGGATTCAGGATTCAGGATTCAGGATTCAGGATTCAGGATTCAGGATTCAGGATTCAGGATTCAGGATTCAGGATTCAGGATTCAGGATTCAGGATTCAGGATTCAGGATTCAGGATTCAGGATTCAGGATTCAGGATTCAGGATTCAGGATTCAGGATTCAGGATTCAGGATTCAGGATTCAGGATTCAGGATTCAGGATTCAGGATTCAGGATTCAGGATTCAGGATTCAGGATTCAGGATTCAGGATTCAGGATTCAGGATTCAGGATTCAGGATTCAGGATTCAGGATTCAGGATAATGAAAACAAACCGCCCGCAACCACACCAGGCTTTTTGTTTTTCCTGTAGCGAAGCGTCCTGTAGCAACGCGTCCTGAACCCTGTAGCGCAGCGCCCTGCCCCCTACAACTCCACCGACACGTTATCAATCAAACGCGCCCCGCTGGTGTACATCGCCCCCAGGATGGTGATCTCGGTATCGTCCACTGCCGCCGGGTTGAGGGTACGGCTGTCGGAGACGGTGAGGTAGTCCACCCGGAAACCAGCCGCCTCGATCTGCGCCCTGGCCTCACTCTCCAGCAGTTCAAAATCCCGGCGCCCGTCGCGTATTTGCCCGGCCACCCAGTTGAGACTTTTGTTGAGCTGGTTGGCCCGCGGCCGCTCCTCCGGCGTGATAAAGCCGTTGCGCGAACTCATGGCGAGGCCGTCGGCTTCGCGGTGAATGGTACCGGCGGTGATCTGTACCGGCATGCAGAGATCCTCCACCATGCGGCGAATCACCGCCAGTTGCTGGAAGTCCTTCACACCAAACACCGCTTCGTCCGGCTGCACGATATTGAAGAGCTTGGTCACCACCGTGGTCACGCCCTCAAAGTGGCCTGGGCGACTCGCCCCACACAACACATCGGTCATGGTGGGACAGATCACCCGGGTCTGGGTGTCCATGCCATTGGGGTACATCTCCCGGTCATCCGGGTGGAACAGAAAATCGCAGCCGGCATCGCGCAGGCGCTGGCAATCCGCCTCAAAAGTGCGCGGGTATTTGTCCCAGTCCTCGTTGAGGCCAAACTGCAGGCCATTCACAAAGATCGAGCAGACGACGATGTCATTGGTCTGCTGCGCCTGCTTCACCAGCTCGATATGCGCAGCATGGAGATTGCCCATGGTGGGGACAAAGCCAATGCGCTTGCCCGCCAGACGCTCGGTTTTGAGCGCGTCACGCAGGGAGGCGATGTGATGAAAAATCTGCATAGGGACTGTCTCTCTTTACCTGCCGGCTGAGCGGCACTGGGAAGATGGGAGAAGATATGAAGCCGAGCGGAGCAGCCAGGTCGATCAGTAGCCGTCATCCTGCATGAAATATTCCGGCGCCAGGTTTTCAAAACGGGTGAACTTGCCGAGGAACGCCGCCTTCGAGGTGCCCACCTCACCGTTACGCTGCTTGCCGATGATCAACTCGGCCACGCCCTTGTCCTGGCTGTCCTCGTTGTAATACTCGTCGCGGTAGATAAACAGGATCACGTCGGCGTCCTGCTCGATAGCACCGGATTCCCGCAGGTCGGAGTTCATGGGGCGCTTGTTGGGACGTTGCTCCACGCCGCGGTTGAGCTGCGACAGGGCGATCACCGGGCACTCGTACTCCTTCGCCAGCGCCTTGAGCGAGCGGGAGATCTCGGAGATCTCCTGGGTACGACCCTCGCTTTTGCCTGCCACCTGCATCAGCTGCAGGTAGTCGAGCATGATCAGTCCCGGCTTGCTGAGGCGCTCCAGCTCCTCCTGCGGCAGCTGCGGCTGCTTCTGCTGCAGTTCCATCTGGTGGGTACGACAGACGCGCTTCACCCGTGCCCGTACCTCCTGCGGTGTCAGCCCGGGGGTGTCATCGATATAGAGCGGTTTGTCCTTCATCTTCGCCACGGCGGTGGAGAGCTTGGGCCAGTCCTCTTCGGTGAGGCTGCCGTCACGCAGCTTGCCGGCGTCGATACGCCCCACGGAAGAGAGCATCCGCATCACCAGCGAGTCGGCAGGCATCTCCATACTGAACACCAGTGAAGGCTTGGGCTGGGTCATCAGCGCCGCCTCCACAAAGTTCAGCGCCAGCGCGGTTTTCCCCATGGAGGGACGTGCCGCCAGAATAATCATCTCACCGGGTTGCCAGCCGGAGGTGCGGCGATCCAGGTCGGACAGCCCCGTGGAGAGCCCGGTAATGTCGGAGTCGGAGCGGAAGCGCTCGTCGATCTTTTCCACCGACTTCTTCAGCAGGGTATTCACGTCGAGGAAACCGCCCTCCTTGGGGCGATCCTCTGCAATCTCCGCCACCCGCTTTTCTGCCAGCTGCAACAGATCATCGGAGTCCAGCCCGGCCGGGTTGAGACTGCTGCGACTGATCTCGTTAGCCGCCTGGATCAGCTGCCGCAAGGTGGCACGCTCACGCACGATATGGGCGTAGGCGGTAATATTGGCCGCACTGGGGGTATGGCTGGCCATATCCGAGAGATAGGCGAGACCGCCAACACGCTCCAACAGGTCGTGACGGTTGAGCTCTTCGGAGAGGGTAATGATATCGAGTGGCTGACCCGCTTCCTGCAGCGCCTGCATCATCTGGTAGATGTGGCGATGGCTCTCGCGGTAGAAGTCGTTCTCTCCCAGGACCTCTGCCACCGCGTCCATCCGCTGGTTGTCCAGCATCAGCCCGCCCAGCACAGCCTGCTCGGCCTCAATGGAGTGAGGCATGGGATCTTTCTGCGCTTGCGCCACCACGTCGCCGTCAAACGGTTCGTCGTCGTAATCGGGGCGGAAGTCTGGATCGTAGGCGTAGTCGCTCATGGGGTCTGGGGTCGGTCAGTCCGGATCAGCTAGTTTGCTACTCAGGCGGGGTTGAATCAAGGCGCCAGAAGACAATTCCCCTGACAGAAGAGAGCGGCGGCTCACTGCCCCCCGGGCATCAGCCAGATGCGCATCGGGCGCAGCTCCACGGCAGGCCCGAAGGCCCGGCGGAGTGCGCCCGATACAAATGCTGCGAAGGATGAGGTCGGGTTACAAGTCTCCGACCACAAACTTCTTACTCAGCTACAACTACCAGCTTAACAGCCTGAGTCACTTCAGAGTGCAGCTGTACGTCGATCTCGTACTCACCTGTTTCACGCAGGGTGCCTTCAGGCAGCTTCACTTCGGACTTGGCTACAGCAACACCAGCAGCGGTGATGGCTTCCGCGATGTCGCGGGTGCCCAGGGAACCGAACAGCTTGCCTTCGTCGCCAGCGTTGGCAGCGATGGTTACAGTCAGTTCAACCAGCTGTGCAGCGCGGGCTTCAGCAGCGGTTTTCTTCTCGGCAGCAGCAGCTTCCAGCTCAGCGCGACGAGCTTCAAACTCGGCAACGTTGGAGGCGGTAGCAGGGATAGCCTTACCCTGGGGAATCAGGAAGTTGCGACCGAAACCGGCCTTAACGGAAACCTGGTCACCAATGGTGCCCAGCTTGCCGACTTTCTCGAGCAGAATAACGTTCATCTCGTTAATCCTCTAAGTTAATTTCATTGTTCACGCATCGCGCTAGTGGCCGTTACCGTCCTGCCTGTCTGGCGGGGCGGCGGCCCGGATGCGCGAACGAAAGTCAGTCCAGGAATCCAGCGCTGCAAACACCATCACAATGATGCCGGCAAACGCCAGAGCCAGGTAAAACACAATCAGCCATTGCCCGCTCATACGCCGCAGTTTCACGACGCCATGGGCCAGCGCTGCACCAGCCACCAGCAGTGGCAGCCCGAACAACGAGCCCCAGTACTGGTAGTCCAACCCCCGGTTCCAGCAGTAGACAACCGCCAGTGCACACACCAGCGCCGCTACCGGATGCAGGCGCAGGCGGTGAAACTCCGCCTGAAACCCGCCGGGGTTGTACAGCATCGCCTGCCACCAGCGCGCCAGCAGCAGACTCAGCAGAGCACTCACCGCAACCACATAGCCAATCAGCCCCAACACGAAGGTGTCAGTGGGCCTGATCATGGCCGTGCCCTGGGGTTGCTGCGCTTCGATCTCCGCAAACAAGTCGCCCAAAGCCTGTGTCACCCCGGCTACCGGGTCCGGAATCACCGAACCGATCAACACACCACTGAAGGCGCCGAGACCGGCCATGGCGAACAGGGCCTGTTGCCAGGAGCTGCTGTTACGCAGCAGTTGCGCTGCCAGTGTCACTGCCAGCAGTCCCAGCACGGTAGCCGCTGGCATCAGCGGCCCCATGTCACTCAGCCAGAAAGTGGCGAGCGCGGGACAAAGTGCCCACAACAGGATCATGGATCCGTCGAGGCTTCCACGGCGCAGGGTGACCAGAGCCACCGCGGCCGGGCTAATCAGTGGTAACCAACTGCCCAGCAGGGCAACCACTGCGGCCTGTGCGCGGCCACGCATAATAAATTCAGCAAGAGCGCGCACTGATTTTGTGTCTTACTCGTGGCTGTCCGTGTATGGCAGCAGGGCCAGGTAGCGGGCGCGCTTGACAGCGGTGGCCAGCTGACGCTGATATTTGGCCTTGGTACCAGTGATACGGCTGGGTACGATCTTGCCGGTTTCGGAAACGTACGCCTTCAGGGTGTCCAGATCTTTATAGTCGATCTGCTTAACGCCTTCGGCGGTGAAACGGCAAAACTTACGACGACGGAAAAAACGTGCCATGGGTCGACTCCTTACTCTTCTTCGTCTGCATCGTCAGCAGAGTCGTCCTGCGCGGACTCGGCTTTCTCGGCGTTGTCATCACGACGCTCCTGGCGGTTAGCCTTGCGCTCGCGACTCTCTTTCTCTGCCTTCATGATGGGAGACTCTTCGGTTACAGCCTCATCAGCACGGATTACCATGTTACGCAGCACGGCATCGTTGTAACGGAAGTTGGTAGTCAACTCTTCCAGCACTTCTTCGCTACACTCGACGTTCATCAGAATGTAGTGAGCCTTGTGCACCTTGTTGATGGAGTAAGCCATTTGACGGCGACCCCAGTCTTCCAGACGGTGTACAGCACCACCGGCATCCTTAACGGACGCAGTGTAACGCTCTACCATGCCTGGCACCTGATCACTCTGGTCCGGGTGAACCAGCAGTACGATTTCGTAATGACGCATTGTTGCTCCTTACGGGTTATAGCCTCCCGGCAAATACCGGTGAGGCAAGGAGTACCGGCTCCAGGCCTGCCTGACGGCAGTACGGGCTCCGGCGGTATTTTGGGCCGCGTATTCTAGGGAGACTACGACCAGAAAGCAACATCCTGTCTGTTTTTTGTTCAGGCCAGTTCCCGGCATCCTCTTTGGGGTTGCACCTGCAGGCCGGAGTTTCTGTATAGTCGTCCCCAGCCATCTACCCGTGACGACGACTACCCCGCCACAACCTATGACCATTTACGACCTGATACTGATCTCCATCCTGCTGCTGCCCGCCCTGCTGATCTGGCAAAATGCTGCGTTTCGCGACCGCGCCATGGGCCAGGCCCGCCGCTATTGCGAAACCATGGATGTGCAGCTGCTGGACGATACCGTGGAGCTGGTGAGCCTCAGACCGGGCCGCGACGGACGCGGCAACTGGGGCCTGCAGCGCGGCTATCAGTTCGCGTTCACCAGCAGTGGCGACGCCCGCTATCTGGGGCATTTGCGCTTTCACGGCCGCCACCTGATCAGTGCCGACCTGCAGCCTCACCGGATCTGATCCACCCCACCCAGACCTCGCTCACCCGTCACTGGCTTCCCTCCCCTTTACCTCAAAGAACAAAGCCACACAGATCTTTACCCCGACTTAAACCTACTTTGGATTGCCATCGCTAAACTGTCCCCAAGCGTACAGACAACGCCATAGCTAACAGCAAAGGAGATGGTTATGTACCTACTGATATCCACTTTTGTATCCGCATTCATGCTGCTTGGCATGATCGCCGCAGACGATCTTGCCCCCGCTTTCCGCTTTGGTAAGTGACGTCAAAGCCCCTTACCGGGCGTCCGCTCCCCCCGGACGCCCGTTTTTTTTGCCCGCTGTAACACACTCCTGACACCCCCGGCCCCCAAGCCCTGACGCCTCCGGCCCCACTTCTATATAATGCCCGCCACCACTGACGGACCGGGCCAGCAAGAGCCATGGCCGACCCCCTTATAACGACACAAGAAGAGTGAAACCCGTGGACAAGAAATGCATCGTGATCACCGGAGCCAACTCCGGTATTGGATACGCTGCGACGCAACATTTTGCGCGCAAGGGCGACAGGATCATCATGGCCTGCCGTAGCATGGACAAGGCCGACAAGGCTCGGCAGGAGATATTGGCCGAGGTACCGGCAGCGGACCTGACCGTGCTGCGCCTGGACGTCTCCGACCTGGAGTCGGTGCAGGCCTTTGCCAGGCAGTTTATCGAGCAGTTTGGAGAGCTGGATATCCTGATCAACAACGCCGGTATCGTCGCCATCCCCCTGCAACGCAACAGCGCCGGTCACGAGATGCAGATGGCCACCAATTACCTGGGCGCCTTTGCCCTCACCGGCCTGCTGCTGCCTCACTTCCGCAAGCAGGGCGAGTGCCGCATCGTCAACGTCTGCAGCCTGGCGCACCGCATGGGCAAACTGCTGGTGGATGACCTCAACTGGGATCAGGGCGAATACGACCAGTGGCAGTCCTACGGTCGCAGCAAGGTGGCAATGATGAGCCACACCCTGGAGCTGAATAAGCGCCTGCAGGCTCAGGGCAGCAATGTGATCGCCCTCGGCGCCCACCCGGGTTTTGCCAACACCAATATTCACAGCAACAGCCCGGCCCTCTCCAAGGAGAAAACCAACCCGGTGAGCAAGTGGTTCCACGCCCAGATGCAGAAGATCATTCCGTCCGCCACCCAGGCCGCCCAGCCGATCATCCTGGCGGCCGAGGGCGCGGACGTCAAAGGCGGCGACTACTACGGCCCCGGCGGATTGCTGGAGACCGGCATTTGCGGCAAGCCCGGCAAGGCGCGCATCAACAAGGCGGCCTTTGACCCGGCGCTGGCCAAACAGTTGTGGGAAAAATCCGAGCAACTCAGCGGGGTCGGCTTCCTCAACGCCTGATCACGGTCTGCCGGCGACAAAAAAGGGCTGCAATTGCAGCCCTTTTTAATGCCCCCAGCGATATGGATCAGCCCTGCGCCGCTTTTTCCTTCTCGCGCTGCGCGTACCAGTCGAGCGCGTCATTGACGGTCTCGCGCACCGGCCGCGGGTTAAAGCCCAGGTCGCGACGCGCCTTGCTGTTATCCACCTCCTTGAACGCTCCGGAGAGAAATACGGCGTCCTTACTGAGGATGGAGTCCTTGATGCCGAAGAGTTTGATAAACACTTCGGCCACGGAAGCCACCACCGCCGCTACCCAATGTGGAATTACTTTGGGTGGCTTCAGGCCACCCCACTCAGCGGCCATAGTGAAAAATTCGCGGTTGCTGATGTACTCGTGGGCAATGATGTAACGCTCACCCAGCTTACCTTTGGTCTCCGCTGCTACAGCCGCCTGGGCCACATCGCGGATATCCACCATCGGCGCGCTGGAATCCATCACGGCACTGGACTGGCCGGAGCCGACTTTCCACAACATGCCACCGTGGGGGGTGGGCTGGTAATCCTGTGGACCATAGGTGTTGGCCACGCACAGGGCCACACCGGGCAGGCCCTTGTCGCGGCAATATTCGAGGAAACGCTCTTCCGCCTGCAGACGGGCAAGAATGTAGGGGGACGCCTTGTCGCGCCAGTTAAACTCGATATCCTCGGTCACGGGACCATTGGGGTTAAAGCCCAGCGCGCCCATGGTGCTGCAGAAGATAAAGCGCTCGACACCCAGCTCCAGCGCCACGTCCATGGCATTCACCAGGCCATCCACGTTGTTGCGGTAGAGCGGCGCGGGATCGGAGAGCCAGAAGCGCGGGTCCACCACGCTGTAAAACACCGAACCACAGCCCTCCATCGCCTTGCGCAGGGAATCCGGGTCCAGCACATCGCCGTAGCAGATCTCGACCGGCAGGTCTTTTACCGCATCGGTACTGCTGGTCTTGCGCAGCAATACCCGCACCTTGCGGCCCTGCTCACACAGCAGGCGCGCCTCGTGACTGCCCACAAATCCACTGGCGCCGGCAACCAGCACCGGCTTGTCGATAAAATTCTGCTGCTGATCTGTCACTTTGCTCTGTACTCCTGGCTATGGTCCGCGCCGCCATCATGGGCAGCTGTTGTTATAGGCATCCGGCAGCGAGCCGGTGCGGGCCCCGAAGAAAAAGGGACGCCACATTATCCACACAACAGGAGCCAGGGCAAAGTAATTGAACAGAGGTGTTCAGTTCGGTGAAGGCCTCGTCGGTGAAGGCCTCGCGGCACGGGCCAGCCAGCGATCGAGGTTGTCAGCAAACAGCTTGCGATCCGCCTGGTTCAGCGGCGGCGGGCCACCGGTGTTCACCCCGCTGGAGCGCAAGGTGTCCATGAAATCGCGCATATTGAGGCGGGCACGGATATTGTCGGCGGTGAAACGTTCGCCACGGGGACTGAGCGCCTGTGCACCCTTCTCAATCACATCCGACGCCAGCGGTATATCCTGGGTAACCACCAGGTCACCGGCCGCCACCCGCGCCACAATCTCGTTATCCGCCACATCGAAGCCCTGCATCACCTGCAGGGTGCTGATGTAGCGTGAGGGCGGCACCTTGATGGGCTGGTTGGCCACCAGCACCAGCGGAATTCGGGTGCGCTCGGCGGCGCGAAAGAGAATCTCCCGGATCACGCCCGGGCAGGCATCGGCATCAATCCAGATGGTCATCGGTGGCCCCTGTTGTTTACTGGGCCGCTATTGTGACGCCTGCGACCTGCAGGTGATAGCCCCTGCAGGTGATAGCCCCGAGGCGGGAATCCCCTCTCAGGCACCCACCGGAAATTCGTCGGAGAAGCGCCGTGACATGCTGCGGGTGGCCCGCACCAGAGCATCGGTAATACCCGGCTCACTGGCGGCGTGGCCGGCATCGCGGACAATGTGCAGTTCCGAGTCGTGCCACACCTGGTGCAACGCCTGGGCGTTATCCAGCGGGCAGACCATGTCATAACGCCCGTGCACAATGGTTCCGGGAATGCCCTCCAGCAGGGAGGCGCGATCCAGAATCTGGTTGTCCCCGAGGAACGCCTCATGCAGCAGGTAATGGGCCTCCAGGCGCGCCAGCGGCAGCGCCAACCGCGGATCGCCGAACGCCTCCATCTGATCCACATTGGGACGCAGTGTGGCGCAGCGTGCCTCCCACAGGGCCCAGGCCTTGGCGCAGGCCATCTTGGCCAGTTCGTTACCACCGGTCAGGCGGCGGTGGTAAGCCTGCAGCAGGTTGTCCCGCTCCTCCGCCGGTATGGGGTAGAGAAAGTCCTCCCAGTAGTCGGGAAAGATACGACTGGCCCCCGCCTCGCAAAACCAGGCAATGTCCTCCTTGCGGGCCAGGAAGATACCCCGGAGGATCAGCCCCAGTACCCGATTGGGGTAGGTCTCCGCATAGACCAGGCTGAGGGTCGCCCCCCAGGAGCCACCGAACAACACCCAGCGCTCCAGCTGCAGGTACTGGCGGATACGCTCCATATCCTCCAGCAGGTGCTGGGTGGTGTTATGCTCCAGTGAGGCATGGGGCAGGGAGCGGCCACTGCCGCGCTGGTCGAAGAGAATGATGTGGTAGCGGTCAGGGCTGAAATAGCGGCGGTCGCGGCAGCTGACACCGGCACCGGGGCCGCCGTGGACAAACAGCACCGGTATACCGCCGGGATTACCCGACTGCTCCAGGTAAATCCTGTGCCCCTGCCCCACTTCCAGCATACCGCTGCTGAAGGGTTTAAGCTCGGGATAGAGAACGTGCATGGCGCCTCCCTGCAGAGCCCGGCAGGACCTGATCCTGCACCCGCCTCCGGTACCACCCGAACCGGGTGGCTGCATTCAGTGTAGATCATGGCTACAGTGACGCTCTGCCCGCAACCGGCACTGACACACCACCCACTTCAAGGAGCGAACCTATGAGCGACCCGGCCTGCCCCTGGTGCCTAGGGGATCCCCTCTACCGTCAATACCATGACCAGGAGTGGGGGGTGCCCTGCCGCGACGACCACAAACTGTTTGAGTTCCTGCTGCTGGAAGGGGCGCAGGCGGGACTGGCGTGGATTACCATCCTGCGCAAGCGGGAGAACTACCGGCGGGCATTTGACCAGTTCGATGCAGCCAAAATCGCCCGCTACAGCGACAAGCGGGTAGCGAAGCTGCTGGCCGACCCCGGCATTGTGCGCAACCGGCTGAAGGTAGCCAGCGCCATTCGCAACGCCAGGGCCTACCTGGATATACGCGAGCGCCATGGCAGTTTCGCGGACTACCTGTGGCAGTTTGTGGATGGCGAACCGGTGATCAACCACTTCACCACCATGAAGCAGGTACCGGCCTCCACCCCCCTGTCCGACCTGATGAGCAAGTGTCTTAAGAAGGATGGTTTCAACTTTGTCGGCAGCACCATCTGCTACGCCTTTATGCAGGCAACCGGCATGGTCAACGATCACCTGGTCAGCTGTCCGCGACACAGGGAAGTACAACTTCCCGGCTGAATCAGCGGCTACATGCTCAGCGCCACGGCGGATGGGGCTTTGGCAGCCCCATCAAACTCCGGCAGGCAGCGCTGCAGCTGCGACGCCTTTACACCACCACCCAGCAACTGTTGGCGCACTGCCGCGGAGCGGGCCTGTGCCAGGTCGTGCAGTGGCTGCTGCAACTCATCCGGCACCACCAGTGGGCTTTCGGCTGCCACCTGCGCCGGGTCCCTGCCACCCAGGACGGCCAGATCACCACGATTGGTGGTCCCGCACAGGCGTACACTGAGCGTCTCCCGGGTACTGAGCATCTCGGCCAGCTTGCCGGTGTAATCCAGCCCCACCGCGTCCAGCTCCGCCTGACCCGCAGCAAACTGCACCGGCTCCAGGCGCACACGCCCCATCTCGCCCTTGGCGTAATCCGCGGCCATCATCAGCGCGCCGTAAGGCTGCAGCATGATCTTCAGGGCCAACACCGTGGTTTTGGTGACAGCACCGGCCAGGGCCTTGTTAATAATTTGCTGCAAGCTGATATCCGGGTCACTGAGGTCGCCATTCACCGGTACATCCAGCGTGATTCGGCCCTTGCCGTCACGCAACAGATCCAGCGCCTGATCCAGCGGCATACTCAGCTCCAGAGCCGTCTTTTCCGCCTGATCCGGCTTCTCCGCCCGCAGCCTTACACCATCCATAACGATGTGGTTTTTGCTGTTGATCTGCTGCTGGTCCAGCGACATGGCAGAGGTGAAATTAAGACGCCCGCTTTCCAGCGAATAGCCAGTCGCCTCACGACTGAAGCCGCTGACGCTGAGCAGCTGATAGCCCTGCAAGTCGGCATCCATCTTCAGCGAAGGGCGCAGCACGTTGACCGCACCCTTGAACTCCGCAGTGGCATCATTGGAGAGCAACAAACCGATTTCAAACGGCGACTGCTGCTGTTCATTCTGCAGCTGCAGCTCCTTCAGACGGCCCTTTTGTACCGTGATCGTCTCGCGGAATTTCGGCCTTACGGTGGCATCCTCATAGGCCACCACCACCTCCGGTCCCAGTTCAATCAGGCCCACATCCACGGCCAGGGCCTCAGCATCCGGCGCCTCAGTTTCCCCTGAAACCTCTGCGGCCGGAGCCGTCTCAGGGCCGCTATTGAATCGTTGTGCCGCTTCCAGGAACGGATCCAGCTGTGGCAGGGAGCCATCTTTTTTGCGCTCGGCCCGAACCTGCGCACGGGGAACACTCACCTGCGCCACCGACAGCCGCGGGGCATCGCCCTGCAGGGCCAGCTGCAGCAACTCAACCTTCAGGTCCAGCCCCTGCACCAGAGGCTCAAGCTTATCCACGCTTAGCAGGGCAAGTTGCTGCAGGCTGAGCTCATCCAGTTGCAGTTGTGCCGGGGAGACCTCCCCTTTTACCTGTAATGCCTGCCAGCCACCCCAGGCCAGACCGCCCTCCTGCTCCCGCAGTTGCAGCGGGCCAAGGGTCGTCTGCCACTGCAACCGGTAATCCAGTGCCTCTGTCAGGGTGAGATCACCCCGCAACGCCAGCTCCACAGACTCTAAACCAAGGTCCAGCCCCTGGGCCTGCAGCTGCCAGTCCCGCAGCCGGGAGTTACTGTCCAGCCGGAGTTTCCAGCCGTCATCAATGGACCGCAATGTCAGGTTACCCTGCAGGGACTGGTTGCTGCTCCAGCCAAGATTTCCCTCGGGCGTTTTGATCTGCAAACCGCCCAGCCCGCTATCCCAGCTGGCCTCAACCACCGTCTCTTCGGCCAGGTCAATGCGCGTCTTCAACTTCAGGTCCATGGACTCCAGCTGGAAGCTGTTGTCCAGGTCCTGCTGCACCTGCCAGCTCTGCAGTCGCACACTGGAGTCGAGGGCAATTTGCCAACCGCCCTCCTGTGGCGTCAACTGCAACGCACCGTCCAGCACCAGTCCACCCTGCAGGTTGAGCGCATCGGAAGGCAGGTCCAGGCTGGGCAGCTGCAGCTCGGCGTGCAGTTGCGACTCGGAACCGGCACTGCTGAAGTTGGCAATACTGATCCGCTGCACCTGCAGCTGAGCGCCAATGTCGTCGTTGTGAAAACTGATCTTCAGGTCTTCGAAGGCGAGGTTGTCGATCTGCACATGCCAGTCACCGTAATCGGCGGCTGCCCCTGACTCCTGCTGAGCTTCCGCATCAACGACACTCTCCGCCGCCGCAGCCTGGGTCAGCAACAAACCGTCAATGACAAACCCCTCTTCCGTCTGGCGGGCCACCAGGTCAACACCGGTCAACGTCAGTTCGCGAATGTGCACCCGCTTGCCCCACAGGGCCCACAGCTCCACGTCAAAGCGCAGTAACTGCAGCGCAAAATCCTGGTCATTGAGTCGGTAACTGAGCGCTTCAGCACTGCCGGTGCCGGAGTACGGATTTACCCGCAGCCTCTCCACCTGGATATTCTCCGCCCCCTGAGCGGATAACCAGTGGCGCAGAAACAGTTCCAGCCCCAGGGAGGTCAGCAACGGCAACGCCGACACCAGCGCGAGCAAGGCCAGCGCCAGATAGCCGAGCCAGCGGGGAGGTTTGTTGGGCAGACGCATTGACTACAACTCCTTTTACAGCCGGAACTACAGGATCATCCTGCTTTACGACAGCCCGGCCTGTGCCGGATCACGACACTGCCAAACAGACTGCAATTAATGCCCGGAGGGCAACTGAATTCCGAGGCTATCCCACATCTCATCGACACGGGTTTTGACCGCCGGATCCATAACAATAGGCTCACCCCACTCGCGATCGGTTTCACCCGGCCACTTGTTGGTGGCGTCCATCCCCATTTTGGATCCCAGCCCCGAGACCGGGGAGGCAAAGTCGAGATAATCAATCGGGGTGTTTTCCACCAGCGTGGTATCGCGGGCCGGATCCATGCGCGTGGTAATGGCCCAGATCACATCCTTCCAGTCGCGGGCGTTGACATCATCGTCAGTGACAATGACAAATTTGGTGTACATAAACTGCCGCAGGAAGGACCACACCCCCATCATGACGCGCTTGGCGTGACCCGGGTACTGCTTCTTCATGGTGACGATGGCCAGACGGTAGGAGCAACCTTCCGGTGGCAGGTAGAAATCGACAATTTCCGGAAACTGCTTCTGCAGGATCGGCACAAACACCTCGTTCAGGGCCACACCCAAAACCGCCGGCTCATCCGGTGGTCGCCCGGTGTAAGTGCTGTGATAGATGGGGTCCTTGCGGTGGGTGATGGTCTCCACGGTAAAGACCGGAAAACTATCCACCTCGTTGTAGTAACCGGTGTGATCGCCGAACGGCCCCTCGTCGGCCATGTCGTCCGGGTAGATGTAGCCTTCCAGCACAAACTCCGCTGACGCAGGCACCTGCAGGTCGTTGCTGATACTGCGGGTGACTTCGGTCTTGTCACCGCGCAGCAGTCCGGCAAAGGCGTACTCACTGAGGGTGTCCGGCACCGGCGTCACCGCGCCGAGAATGGTGGCCGGGTCGGCCCCCAGGGCCACCGACACGGGATAGGGCTGGCCGGGATTGGCCTGTTGCCACTCACGAAAATCCAGTGCGCCACCACGGTGGGAGAGCCAGCGCATGATGAGGCGGTTTTTGCCGATCAGCTGCATGCGGTAGATGCCCAGATTCTGGCGCGGCTTGTTGGGCCCCTGGGTGATCACCAGCGGCCAGGTCACCAGCGGCGCGGCGTCGCCGGGCCAGCAGGTCTGGATGGGAAGCTTATGGAGATCAACATCATCCCCCTGCAACACCACTTGCTGGCAGGCGGCCTTGCTCACCACCTTGGGGCCCATGTTCAGCACCTGGCGAAAGATGGGCAGCTTTTCCCAGGCGTCTTTCAAGCCCTTGGGCGGCTCCGGCTCACGCAGGAAAGCCAGCAGCTGGCCCAGCTCGCGCAGTGCCTCGACCGAGTCCTCCCCCATACCCAGTGCCACCCGCTCGGGAGTGCCAAACAGGTTGGCCAGGACCGGCGTGTCAAAACCCACCGGATTCTCAAACAGCAGCGCCGGCCCGCCGGCACGCAGTGTGCGGTCGCAGATTTCAGTCATTTCCAGCACCGGGTCAACCGGTACCTTCACGCGCTGCAACTGGCCGCGCTTCTCCAGCAGCTTGATAAAATCCCGCAGGTCGCTGTATTTCATAGTGTCAGAATTCCACACCGTCAGCCGCGGATCGGCGCCGGCATTGGCCTTGTATTACCCAGTAGACCGTTATTGTAGGGCAGCATTGTTTTTGGCGCCAAACCTGAGCGACTGTTGTACCCAGAATCGGCTGTCACTCGCTGGTGACCACCCGGGAGAATGGCACCTGCAGAACGCAGGACAGCAACTGGAGCAGATGCCGGCCGCCCCCCAAAACAAGACCGGCCCGCAAGCGGGCCGGTCGTCGTATAGGGCAAACGTCAGAACTGGTAGTTAACCGACAGCGCGGCAATCTCGGCACTGGCACTGCTGGTGCCATTGAACGAGGTGCCCAACTGGCTGGTCTCGTGCAGGTCCACATCGTCGCCATCCAGATAGGCAAAGCCCAGGTCCACACTCAGCTGGTTATCGAACTGATAGGTGACACCGGCGCTGTACCAGAGGCGATCAGTGTCCGGAATGCTGAGAGAACGATGCGCAGCCGATACAGCACTCTCATCCTTCGCCAAACCGGCGCGTACTGTCCAGCGATCACCGAGCTGGTAGGCAGCGGCGATGGCGTAGCGCCAACTGTCGTTAAAGTTTTCTTCTTTCAGGTAGAGGCTGTTGCCATCATCGAAGTCCACCACCAGCGCTTCAAACACACTCCATTCAGTCCACTGGGCACTGGCGGACAGGGTCCAGCCACTCACCTCATAGATCGCCGACAGCTCAGCACCCGCAGGCAGGTCCAAAGAGAGAGAGCCCCCCTGATTGTAAGCAGGGTTGAGGTCGGAAGTAGCCTTGCCTTCCAGCTCCAGCTCCACCTCGCTGCGATAGGCCATACCCAGGCGCAGGGCGTCATTGACCTGCCAGCTGGCACCGAGGTTTACACCCCAACCAATATCGTCGCCCTCCAGTTTCAGCACCTGGGAGCCTTGCGGTACCGACACAGGAAAGAACGGCGGGCCCAGATCCAGGGGCACGGAGGTGCCAAAGGTGGCATCGGCTTTCACCAGGCTCACTCCCAGTCCCAGACTGATAGCATCGGTGAGGCGATAGGCCACACTGGGGTTGATGTTGTAGGTGATGATCTCGGCCTCATCGGCCACATCCGAGGCCGCGTAGGTACTGCCCAGGTTGGTGCTGAGGCCAAAGTGGGAGTTTAGTGACAACCCCCAGCTCCAGCGGTCGTTGAGCTGCACACTCAGGTAGGCGTTTGGTACCCAGGCGTCCGGGGCATAATCGTCACGCCCGGCATCCACTGTGGGACCAAAGCCTCCCAGATAGGAGGCGGTACCGTCGGCGCTGATCTCGGGATTGATGTAGGTGACACCTCCGGAGACCTGAGTACCCTGCAGCTGCGTGGCCAGAGCCGGGTTGCGGCCGATGGCAGCGGCGTTATCGCCGATGGCGGCTTCGCCGGCAAAGGCACGCCCAAGGCCGGCAGCACTGTGCTCATTGAGTTGAAACCCGGCCGCCATGGCCTGGGAGGAGAGTCCGGCAGCCGCTACCAGCCCACCGGTAACCAGCCACAAGGGTCGCTTGACGCTCTTCATAATCTAATCTCTCTGACGCGGAATATTTATTATTGCGGCGGGTTCGTATCGATCCGCCACTTTATGAAACGTACGTTTAATACGCTTGTGTGGATACTAACACGGCCGCCACGCAGCACCACCTTTTTCGATCACTTTTCACACACAATGTTCACAAAAACCCGCACAACCGCTGTAACCGGACAATAAAAAACCCCGCAGTGCGGGGTTTTTGGGGCCGGCGACAGGGACAACCGGCAGGATCTGCAGCGTGCTGCGCAGCGCTTACTTGCGCTTCATGGAGAGGAAGAACTCATCGTTGGTCTTGTGATCCTTGAGTTTATCCACCAGGAACTCGGTAGCGGATACATCTTCCATATCGTTCAACAGCTTGCGCAGGATCCACACCCGCTGCAGCTCATCTTCACGCATCAGCAGGTCTTCACGGCGCGTGCCGGACTTGCGGATATTGATGGCCGGGTAGACACGCTTCTCGGCGATCTTGCGATCCAGGTGCAGCTCCTGGTTACCGGTACCCTTGAACTCTTCGAAGATAACCTCATCCATTTTGGAGCCGGTTTCCACCAGTGCAGTAGCGACAATGGAGAGACTGCCGCCCTCTTCGATGTTACGGGCAGCACCGAAGAAACGCTTGGGGCGCTCCAGCGCGTGTGCGTCCACACCACCGGTCAGCACCTTGCCTGACGAGGGCACGATGGTGTTGTAGGCACGGGCCAGACGGGTAATCGAATCCAGCAGGATGATCACATCCTTCTTGTGCTCTACCAGGCGCTTGGCCTTCTCAATCACCATTTCAGCCACCTGCACGTGACGGGCGGGCGGCTCGTCGAAGGTGGAGGCGACCACTTCGCCGCGCACCGAGCGCTGCATCTCGGTCACCTCTTCCGGACGCTCGTCGATCAGCAGTACGATCAGGTAGCACTCCGGATTGTTGCGGGTAATCGCCTGGGCGATGTTCTGCATCATGATGGTTTTACCGGCCTTCGGCGGTGCCACGATCAGGCCGCGCTGGCCTTTGCCGATCGGTGCGATCAGGTCGATGATACGACCGGTGAGATCTTCGGTAGAACCATTACCGGCTTCCAGCACCAGACGCTCATTGGGGAACAGCGGCGTCAGGTTCTCAAACAGGATCTTGTTCTTGGAGTTCTCCGGCTTGTCAAAGTTAATGTCGTTAACCTTGAGCATGGCAAAGTAACGCTCGCCATCTTTGGGCGGGCGGATCTTGCCGGAGATGGTGTCACCGGTGCGCAGGTTGAAGCGGCGAATCTGGCTGGGTGATACGTAGATATCGTCGGGACCAGCCAGGAAGGAGCTGTCGGCTGATCGCAGGAAACCGAAACCGTCCTGCAGGATTTCCAGTACACCATCGCCATAGATATCCTCGCCGCTTTTTGCGTGGCGCTTGAGAATATTGAAGATGATGTCCTGTTTGCGGGAGCGGGCCAGACTTTCCATGCCCATATCTTTGGCGATAGTAATCAGCTCTTCGATGGGCTTTGTTTTCAGATCAGTAAGGTTCATAGGCTCTTGAGATGTAGGGGGGTTGGGGCTGGTGGGGGTTGGGGCCGGACGACACGACGCTCGAGCTGGGGCTGGCGCCCACCGTGGTTAATTGCGGTAACGGGTTTGCGGTTTACCTTATCAACTTCAAGTCTGTTTTATTTCAGCCTGAGGCCGGCAACAGCCCGGGCACGCAACAGGTGCAGAACTTCGCCAATCATTAGCTGATTAGAAATCGTACAAGAAGAATCGGGAATTACTTGGCCAAGCCTGCTGTTGGACCAACACTTGATGCACAGTAACGGGCGCTTAAGAGTAGGATCAGGGCGGGTGTTTTTTTGAAATTACCATCCACTGATGGGCAGGACTGTTGGCCAGACGACCAATTGATAGCGGCGAGTATAACGGCAAATTCCCGGCTGTGCAAAATTAAATCAGAGCGGCCGGAAAGTGGCAGGAACAGGGCCGGAAGCCCTGTTCCTGAAGCGGCTGTCAGAGACTGCCGTTCACGAACTCAACCAGCTGGGCTTTGGAGAGCGCACCAACCTTGGTGGCTTCCGCTGCACCGCCCTTGAAAATAATCAGGGTCGGGATACCGCGAATGTTGAACTTGGCGGGAGTCTCCTGGTTGGCATCCACATCCATTTTGCAGATTTTTACCTTACCGTCGTACTCGCTGGACAACTCATCCAGAACCGGGGCGATCATTTTGCATGGACCACACCATTCGGCCCAGAAATCGACCAGGACCGGGCCTTCGGCTTGCAATACTTCAGCTTCGAAGCTGGCATCGGTTACATGCACGATGCTGTTACTCATAACGGTTCTCCTGAGAGTGGCGGATTCGCAGAGCGCAGGAAAGCGCCCCTGAAAAGCGGATAGTGACGCTGAATGATAAAGACTGCGCCCCCAACACTCAAGCCTGACCGGGTGCTGAAGCCTGCGACACAGCCTGCGCAGGCACTACAGCGCCTCAGGAGTCTGATACGGCGCCCTGCAAGGCCCTGTGACCGGGGCGACGGGCCACTATTTTTTCCAGGGTGGTGCGCAGCTCCGCCAGCGTCAGCGGTTTGCAGAGAAAATAATCCATGCCGCAACTGAACACCTGTTCCCGGTGCTCGCTCATGGCATGGGCGGTGAGGGCGACGATGGGCAGCGCCCCGGCCCCCTGCTCCTGCTCCAGGCGCCGAAGCCGGCGTGTGGCCTCGAAACCGTCCATTTCCGGCATTTCACAATCCATCAGGATCGCATCAAAACGGCGCCCGGCGGCGTCACAGGCCGCCAGCACCTGGCGCCCGTTCTCCACCATTACCGGCTCGATACCCAGTTTACCCAGCAAGCCCTTGATCACCAGCCGGTTGACCGCATTGTCCTCCGCCACCAGCACTTTCAGGGTCGAGAGGTCAATCTGGGGCCGCCCTTCACCCGCCAGTGCCGGACTGCCGCTGATATGGCCCAGCATGGAGCAGAGCTCGGTACGCAGCTTGGCCGGCGACAGGGGTTTGCGCAGCACCCTCACTATGCCGCAGGCCTGCAGCAACTCCGGCTCAAAGGTGTCATCGGCGGCGGTCAGCATAAACAGCTGGCTGCTGCAGTGCGGGTACTGCTGCCGGATCTCCTGCGCCACACGGATGCCGTCGTCGCCCGGCAGGTAGTAGTCCAGCGAGATAAAGTCGAAATCCGCCTTGCCGCTGGCGCGACGCTCGACCAGCGCACTCAGGCAACTGCGGCGTCCGGTGGCGGTAACCACCTCCATACCCCAGGTCTGTCCGTGCAACTGCAGCGTTTCCTGCAACAGCGGGCTGTCCTCCACCACCAGCATGGAACGCCCCGCCAGCAAGGGCGGCGAATCCCCCGCATCGGTAAGCCCTGCGGCCGTCACCGGACCAAAGCTGGCGGTAAACCAGAAACTGGAGCCCCGCCCCGGTTCACTGTGAACACCAATCTCGCCCCCCATCAGCTCTACCAATCTCTTGCAGATGGCCAGCCCCAGCCCGGTACCCCCGTATTTGCGGGTGGTGGAACTGTCAGCCTGGGTAAAGGACTGAAACAGGTGCTTCTGGGTTTCCGCGGAGATGCCCACGCCGGTGTCGGTCACGGTAAAGCGTACCGGCAGCGCCTCACTGTCAGCGTCGCCACAGGGCTCCATCCGCACCGTCACACTGCCCTGCTCGGTAAACTTGAAGGCATTGCCCAGCAGGTTGATCAGTATCTGCCGCAGCCGGGTCGGGTCGCCGTACAAACGCGCCGGCAGGTCGGGGCTGACGCTGCCGATCAATTCAATGCGGCGCTTGTTGGCGGTGGCACCAAACAACTCGACACAATCGTCCACCAGCGCTTCCGGGCTGAAAGCCACCGACTCCAGCTCCATCTTGCCAGCTTCGATCTTGGAGTAATCGAGAATGTCGTTGATGATGGTGAGCAGGGTCTCCCCGGAGCGGTGTATGACCTCCAGATAGTGCTGCTGGTTGTCGTTCAGCGGTGTGTCACGCAGCAACTCCACCATGCCGATCACACCGTTCATGGGCGTGCGGATCTCGTGGCTCATGGTGGCCAGGAACTGGCTCTTGGCGCGGTTCGCCTCCTCCGCCACCGCCGCCTCCCGGCGACTGACCAGCGTCTCCTCCTTCTCCGCCCGCAGCGCCTCCTCCATCAGGCGGCGGGCCTCGATATCCTCTACCAGCGACAGCCGCATCTGGTTGATAGCAGAAACCACATTGTCCAGCTCATCGGGGGCAGACTCCGGCTTCTTCAGCCGGGTGAGCCGCAGTCCAATATTGAGGTTCTCGAGATTGAGGCGCCGGGTGTAGGTGGCGATGGCCTCGATATGACGGGTCAACAGGTAGCGCACCAGCCACAGGATCAGCACCGATACCAGCAGCGCCTGGGTCATCTGTACCCCGCCGGTAATCCAGGCGCGCTGGTAGAGTTTTTCGTAGACACTGGCGAGACTGACCGTCACCACCAGCGTCCCCAGTGCCTGGTCCGGTACGCCCTCGGCCCGGTACACCAGCGGGTACTGTTTCACCACCACCTGGCGGGTAATGCGATCCACCTCGTCCAGATCCAGGTCCTTGTCCAGCGAGCTGGCCATCATCGCCTGCTCGTCGTCATTCCAGTCACGCCACAACACCGTGACCTGTACCACGTCTTCCACCTCCAGCACGCTGCGGATCTGCACCTGCAACTGCTCTTCGTCAAAACTCCAGAGGCTTTTGGTGATACTGGGCAAGGTGCTGATACGCACCTGATCCAGGCGGCTTTCCAGCTCGGCCATATCGTCCTCGTAGGCGAGGTAGACCTGCAGGCAGACAACCGCCGCCGCCAGCAGCGTACTGATCAACAGGATCAGCACCATCAGGCGGGTGGCGATGGGATTGCGGCGACTGTAGTGACGGATATTCAGCATGAACAGAACAGGAACCGGACTCTCGTCAGCCCCGGGGCCGAGCTGTTGGCGGCAACAGGTTGCAGCAGGTGGATTGACATTCCCTTGTCCAAACTTGGCTCCCGGACACCAGTAAAAATCTTGCGGCTCTTCCCCCGGCGAATTATTCGGCGCAGAGGAACGCTGACAATACCTCATTCAGATAACGCTGGCCAAGCGACGAGGTGGCAATCCGGCCTTCATCGGCCACCACCAGACCTCGCTCGCACAGTTCCCCGTAAACCCCCGCCACCTGCGACCAGGGCAAGCCGGTACGCTCGCCAAACAGGCGCCGCTCCACGCCGTCACAGAGGCGCAGCGCATTCATCATAAACTCCAGCGCCAGCTCGTCGGCGTCCACCGGCTCAGCCGCCGCCAGGCCACTTTCATCACGCTGCAGGTAATGTTGGGGCAGGCGGGTCATGCGGGTGCGCTCGATCCGCCCGGGTTGCGGCCAGGTAATCTTGCCATGGGCTCCGGCACCGATACCCAGGTAATCACCGAACTGCCAGTAATTCAGGTTGTGCTGACTGCGGCGCCCGTCACGGGCAAACGCGGATACCTCGTACTGCTGCAGTCCCGCCTGTGCCAGGATGGCCTCGCCAGCCTGCTGGATATCCGCCAGGGTGTCATCCTCGGGCAGCAGCGGCGGACGCCGGTAAAACTCGGTGTTGGGCTCGATGGTGAGCTGATACCAGGAGAGGTGCTCCGGCCGCAGCGCCAGCGCCTGCTGCAGGTCTGCGCAGGCATCGGCGGGGGTCTGGCCCGGCAGGCCATGCATCAGGTCGATATTGAGGTTATCGAAACCGGCCTCCCGCGCCATGGCCACCGCCCGCACCGCTTCGCCGGCGGAGTGTATCCGTCCCAGCTGTTGCAGGTGCAGGTCACTGAAGCTCTGCACGCCAATGGAGAGACGGTTGACCCCAGCGGCACGAAAACCGCGGAACTTCTCCTGTTCGAAGGTGCCGGGGTTGGCCTCCATGGTGATCTCGGCCCCGGTCTCGAAGCCAATATGACGCTCTGCTGCCGCCAGCACCTCACCAATGGCCGCAGGCGAAAACAGGCTCGGCGTGCCGCCGCCGAAGAAGACCGAATGCAGACGCCGCCCCTGCACCGCCGGCAAACTCTGCTGCAGGTCTGCCAGCAGGCGCTGCACGTATTCAGCCTCAGGCAGGTCGTCGCCCGCGCGGTGGGAATTGAAGTCACAGTAGGGGCATTTGCGCACACACCAGGGGATGTGCACATAGAGTGAAAGAGGCGGTAAAACGAGCATAACAGTCCCGCGGCTCAGGCCGTTTATACGCCGTAGCGCGCCGTCAGCTGCTGCAACATTTGCTGCATGGCACGCCCGCGGTGACTGATACGGTTCTTCTCTTCCTTGGGGAGCTGTGCCGAGCTGCAATCCAGTTCCGGCACAAAGAACAGCGGGTCATAGCCGAAGCCACCCTCCCCCGCCACCTCGTGCAGGATACGCCCCTCCCAGCTGCCCTGGCAGATCAACGGGGTGGGGTCGTTGGCATGCCGCATAAACACCAGCACACACTGGAAACGGGCGCTGCGCTCTTCGGTGGCCAGCCCCGCCAGGGCATTGATCAGCTTGCGGTTGTTGGCCGCATCCTTGTCTTCACCATCAACGCCGGCATAGCGGGATGAGTAGATACCCGGCTCTCCGCCCAGTGCATCCACTTCCAGCCCGGAGTCGTCTGCCAGTGCCGGCAAACCGGTCAGGCGGGCGGCATGACGGGCCTTGAGTATGGCATTTTCCACAAAGCTGAGCCCGGTTTCGTCGGCATCCGCCACACCCAGTTCGGATTGCGCCACCACCTCGCAGGCGAGGGGCTGCAGCAGCTGCTGAAACTCCCGCAGTTTGCCGGCATTACCACTGGCCAGCACCAGCTTAGTCAGTTGTGTCACGTTCTGTTACCTGCCATTCAACCACGGTTTCGGTACCGGCAAACTGCTTGCCGAAGTGACGCGCCAGCGCGAAACCGCAACCCCAACCCGCGGCGATCACTAACGCCGTATCCAGGTTGAGCCCAAACTGAAACTGGCCTATGCCGAACAACAGCCCGCAGCCAGCAAGGAAGTTAATACCACCCCAGAGAATATTGGCCCGCGGGCTCGAGGGGCCCACACCGGGCGGTTTGGAAAAGGGGCTGGGAAAGCATTCGCCGCACAGGCCCTTCACCGAGTGGGGCACGCTGTTTACCAGCAGCGCGGCGCCGGCCATGTGGGCAAGATAGGTGAGCATGGTGCCTCCGACAGCAGTCAGTCGCGGTAGAGCTTGCGGTCAAAATTCACGTCGTAGCGCTTGCCGTCCAGCTCCACCAGAAAGTGGAAGTGCAGCACCTCATCGGCATCCAGCCGCAGGGGGGCCAGATAGTAGACCGCCCCTTTCTCGTGTATTTCGGTGAACTGCAGCGTCTTTTTCTGCTGCATCAGGTTGCTGACCTCACCGCTCAATTTGACCGGCAGGCCACCGGACGCTGTCTCGCCACGCACCACCGCCACATTCACCAGCATCTGGTTAGCGGCGCGCTTGAAGTTGTAGGTGGCGGCCACCTCCGGCTGCAGGAAGCTGCTGTTAAACACCGTGTGCAACACCCGCACATCACCGAACTGCGTATAGACCTGCTGCTCCCGGGCCTCCTCCTGCGCCTGGGACGGCAGCGCCAGCAACAACAGGGCAGCTGCAGCAATGTGCAAAATATGATGGGTAAAGCGGGCCATGATCGTACCTCCCTGAGCCGGTTGCCGCAGTCCTGTACCGCGATAGCCAGAATATAGTTATCAACGCCGGGTGAGATGGTAGATGGCCGTTTCGCCAAACAGGTTCGGACGCGTCTCTTTCAGAAAGCGGCTGAACGGCCCCTCGGCCACCACCTGACGCTGCAGGATGGTGATCTGCAACTCGCGGCACAGCACTTCGAAATCGCGGAAGGTGCAGAAATGGATATTGGGCGTATCGTACCATTCATAGGGTAGCAGGTCGGAGACCGGCATGCGGCCATTAAAGAACAGGTGCCAGCGCGCCCGCCAGTGACCGAAATTGGGGAAGGTGACGATACACTCCTTGCCCACCCGCAACATCTCTTCCAGTACCCGGTGCGGCTCGCGCAGGGTCTGCAGCGCCTGGGTCATCACCACCGTGTCAAAACTGTTGTCGGCGAAGTTGGCGAGGCCCCGGTCGAGGTTCTGCTCCACTACGTTGAGACCACGGGCGATACAGGTGGTGATCTGCTCCGGGTCGATCTCCAGGCCGTAGCCGGTGACCTGTTTGTGATCCCGCAAACTGGCCAGCAGCGTACCGTCGCCGCAGCCGAGGTCGAGTACCCGTGAGCCGCCGGCAATCCACTCCTGGATCACCGACAGGTCAATGCGCAGGTCGCCGACGAAGGTGTTGTTGGAGACAACCGCAGTCATGACAACTCAATCCCCTGCATGAAGGCCTGAAACAGGCGGTAGTAGCGCTCAATGGGCATCAGGAAAGCGTCATGCCCGTAGGCGGTATCCACTTCGGCGTAACTGACCTGCTTGCTGGCACCCACCAGTGCATCAACAATTTCCCGCGAACGCTGTGGCGAGAAGCGCCAGTCAGTGGTGAAGGAGACCACCAGAAAACGGCACTGGGCGCGGCTGAAAGCCTCCACCGCATCGTCATCGTACTCCCGCGCCAGGTCAAAGTAGTCCAGCGCCTGCGTCATCAGGATGTAGGTATTGGCATCAAAACTGTCGGAGAAGACATCGCCCTGGTGACGCAGGTAGCTCTGGATCTGGAACTCCACCGGCTCCTCAATCCCCTGCGCAAAGCTGCCGGAACGGATCTCACGGCCAAACTTCTCCCCCATGCCATCGTCGGAGAGGTAGGTGATATGGCCGATCATGCGCGCCACGGCCAACCCCTCCTTGGGGTAGGTGTCATGGCTCAGGTAATCACCATCGCAAAATTTCGGGTCCGACATAATCGCCTGACGGGCAGTCTCGTTGAAGGCGATATTCTGCGCCGAGAGTTTCATGGCCGAGGCCATCACCACACAGTGACGCACCCGCTCCGGGTACTCCAGCGCCCAGCGCATGGCCTGCATACCACCGAGGCTGCCGCCGATCACCGCCGCCCACTGTTCAATGCCCAGGCGATCCGCCAGGCGCGCCTGCGAGTGCACCCAGTCGCGCACCCGCAACATGGGAAAGTCCTTGCCCCAGGCCTTGCCGGTCTGCGGGTTGATACTGCGCGGTCCGGTGGAGCCGTGACAACCGCCGAGGTTGTTCAGCGACACCACAAAGAAGCGGTTGGTATCGATAGGTTTACCGGGGCCGATATAGGCATCCCACCAGCCGGGCTTGCGATCTTCGGCACTGTGGTAGCCAGCGGCGTGATGGTGGCCCGAGAGGGCGTGGCAAATCAGTACGGCGTTGGACTTGCTGGCATTGAGGGTGCCGTAGGTCTCGACCACCAGCTGGTAACTCTCCAGCGTGCGCCCACAGGCAAGCTGCAGCGGTTGGTCAAACTGCAGGGTCTGGGGAACCACCACTCCTACGGAGTCCGGTGCGTGAATGTCAGCCATCGGGATACCAGTGACAGAAAGGGCGAAATGGCCGCCGGCAAGGCGGCGGCGGGCAATGGAGCGCAAGTCTAAGGATCAGGCTGCGCTCCTGCAAGCCTTGAACGGGGACAACCTCAGGCGAGGCTGGCGCCGTCCGGCAGGGGCGCCGCCGGGGTGGCCTGCGCACTGGTGATAATGTGGTCCAGTTCGCTCAGCGCCGCTTCCTGCACCGCCAGCTCCTGCTTCAGTTCCTGCACCCTGGCCCACTGCTCACTGCGCTGCTGGCGCAGCTGGGTCATCTGCTTGAGGTAGCTGTCCAAGGTCTCCTTCTGCTGCTCGGTCTCCTGCAGCATGGGGGTCATGGCGGATTCCACCCAACCGTCCAGCTTCTCCTGCAGCTGGTTGTTGATGGTACGCACCTCCTGACCGAGAGTGTGCATAAAGCGTGCGGCGCGGTGACGACGCAGGCCCAGCATGGTCACCAGTGAGCGGCGGAACTCCCGCGCCTGCTGCTCCAGCAATCCCAGCTGTCGCTGGTAGGGCTGCAGGTCAAAGCGGCGGGCCAGGGCCTCCTGCGGATTGCGGCGGTGATAACGGGCATTTTCGTATATGCGCAACAGCGACTCATTGGCGGCCTGCACCTCCAGCCGCAAGCGGTCACTGCGTTGGTGCAACTGCTCAAAAAATTTGCCCAGCACCCGACCCAAGCCGACGAAGGTCCAGCTTTTCAGCATCTCTTCGTAAGTGGCGTTGATCAGCCCCTCCAGATGGAAGGCCGCCATGGGTACACGCATGGCTTCACAGCGCCGCTCCAGCTCCCGCTGGTAGGCGCGCAGGTCCAGAGACTGGCGACGGTAGAGCTGGTGCAGGTGGCGCACCTGCTGCCGCAGGCTGTTGATCTGCGCCGCCGACTGCGCCGGACTGTCGAGCACCTTGCGCAACTGTTCGCGCTCCTGGCGGGCACGCTCCAGCCGCTCTTTCATCAGCTTGCGGGTGTTCTGCATGACCTGAATGGCATCCGTCACCTGCACGCTGCTGCTCAGGTGTTCCTGATTGCGGATTAACTGCTGAGCCAGCTGCTGCTCTATCTGTGGCAGGTGGCTGAACTGCAACAGTTCCTCGTTGGGCTGCTGCTGCGCCTGCAGGGCCTGGCGCGCCGACAGGGTCAGAACCTGATCCTCGCTCATGCGCAGGGCGCGGGCAGTACTGGCCCGTACATTGGCAGAGACCTGTGCCTGATCGCCGCTGGCCTCTCCCCAGAGGTTGTCCATCTTATTGAGCAGTACCAGTACGCGCTCCGGTGTCTCCTCCGCCATGGGCTTGATGTGGTCGCGCCAGATCTGGGTGTCAGAGGCCGACAAGCCGATATCCGCCGCCAGCATAAAGAGAATGGAATCGGCGTCGGGCAGGTTGCTCAGTGTCAGTTCCGGCTCGTTACCCAACACATTGAGGCCGGGGGTATCCAGCAGCCGCAGGCCGTGGCGCAACAGCGGATGGTCCATGTTGAGCAGGGCGTGACGCCAGGCCGGGATCTCCCACAAACCATCGCTGGCCGCCTTCAGGTGACCGAGATCAAAGCCGAGGGCGTGAGCCTCTTCGGTGGTGACCCGCTTCACCTGCGCCAGACGCTGCAGCGCCGCCGCCAGCGCCGTGGGATCACTGCTGTCCAGCGGCACGCTGACCCAGTGTTTGGGGATGCGACGGAAGCTGGTCAGGGTTGCCGAGGAGCGCCGGGTCTCTATAGGCAGCAGGCGCAGGACATTGGCCTGCTCCAGGGGGTCGTAATAAATTTCGGTGGGGCACATGGTGGTGCGCCCGGGGCCGGAGGGCAGCAACTTGCAGTCGTACTGGGGATAGAGCAACGCGTTGATTAATTCGGTTTTGCCACGCGACACCTCCCCCACCAACACCAGCAGGAAGCTGTCGCTGTTAAGGGTCTGCAACGCCTGACGCAGGCAGCGCAGGGCTGTCGCATCGGCCGGCTGGTAGGTTTTATACCAGCACAGGAAAGCACTCAGCTGCGTGCTGAGCGACGATTTCCAGCGGACATAATCCGCCATCTGTCGATAAAAAGACTGTACATCCACGCCATCACACCTCGGGGTTCCGCTCTCCGGCAGAATCTTTTTTCTGGTTATTTATTGTTGTTATTGTGAGCAGTGCCAGTTACCTGGCACGCAAGCCCTCTATTAAAACCCAACAATGGAGAAACGGAAAGGGTGCCAGAGGCAGGATTGGCAATCAGGGTGTGATCAAACCCCCACTACCAGCTGTGCAGCGCCACCGGCAAGACCCACGGCGGCGCCCAGGTGGCGCAGCAGAATCTGCACCACGCTGATGGCGAGAAACGCAAAAATAGGTGAAATATCGATACCGCCAAGATCCGGCAGGATGCGACGGAACGGCGCCATCACAGGTTCCACCAGCTGCCGCACCAGCAGCAGCGCCGGGTGGCGGCTATGGGGTGCCACCCAACTGGCCACCACCATCACCACCAGGGTCCAGAAGTAGATATTGACCAACAGCGACAACACACCGATAACGCCCCACACTGCCACGGTGAGCAGGCCGATAAAGCCCACCCCCAGCACCAGCGCGGTGGCCTCGATCAGTACCACCTGCACCAGCAGCGCCAATACCAGCGAAGCGACATCGATACCCATAACGCCGGGAATCAGCCGGCGCAACGGGATCAACAGGGGGTTGGTGGCCTTGACCACAAATTGCGACAGCGGATTGTAAAAGTCGGCCCGCGCCAGCTGCAGTAAAAACCGCAGCAACACGACGATCAGAAACAGTGATCCCAGTGTCTGTATCAGCAAGGTACCGATTTCCTGCATTGGCCCCATCTTTATCTCCTTCCGAAAATGAATCCGTACCCCGGCGTAACTGGCCGGGGCCTGCGACTGCTCACTCAGATCGTGACTCAGGCACCCAGTTCCGCAGCGATCTCCCGCGAGCGCTCGGCGCAGGCCTCCATGGCTTTCTCAACCGCAACCCGCAAACCACCCTCTTCGAAGGAGCGGATCGCCTGCTCGGTGGTGCCGTTGGGTGAGGTGACCCGGCGACGCAATTCCACCACGTCCACATCACTGCCCAGCGCCAGCTGTGCCGCACCCAGGGCCGTCTGCAGGGTCAGCTGGGTGGCGCTGTCACGGCTCAGCCCCTGGGCCACACCGGCATCTATCATCGCTTCCATAAACAGGAAGAAGTAAGCCGGCCCACTGCCGGAAACGGCGGTTACCGCATCCAGCAGCGCTTCGCTCTCGAGCCACTGTACAATGCCAACGGCGGAGACTATGTCATCGGCCAGCTGTCGCTGCTGCGCACTGATACGGCTGTTGCCAAACAGCCCGGTGGCACCCAGCTGCACCAGCGCCGGGGTGTTGGGCATACAGCGCACGATGGGCAGGTCATTGCCAAGCCACAGGTCGAGACTGCGCATATCGATACCGGCGGCGATGGAGATCACCAGCGGTTGATGGCCAAGACTGCCACTCAAGTCCTCGGCCACCTGCTGCATCACCTGCGGCTTGACCGCCAGCACCACCACCTCGGCTGCCGCCGCGGCAGCCGCGTTATCCTGGGTCACTTCGATACCAAACTGTTGCTGTACCTTCTCCAGGCTGGGCAGGTAGGGATCGGTGGCGGTGATCTGCGCGGCGGGGTAACCCCTGGCCACCAGGCCACCAATAATACTGCTGGCCATATTGCCCGCACCGATAAACGAAATCTTTGCCTGACTCACCGTGGCTTTCCTCTCTGTCAAAGTCCTGTTCTGTCAAAATCCTGTGCAGCTCGCACAGCTGTTCAAATTGTCCGGGCGCACTCAGCGCGCACCGAAAATATCGGTACCCACACGTACTATGGTAGCCCCCGCCGCAATGGCCGCCTCCAGGTCGCCGGACATCCCCATGGAGAGGGTATCCAGCTGCGGATAGCGTTGCTGCCACTCCTGCAGCAGGCTGGCCACCTGCAGCAATACCTTTTGTTGTTCACCATGGTCACTGCGCGGTGCCGGTATCGCCATCAAACCCCGTAACCGCAGGCGCGGCAGTTGTGCCACACTCTCCAGCACCTCCGGCAGCTCTTCCGGCAATACCCCCGCCTTGCTGGGCTCGGCATCAATATTGACCTGCACACAGACATTCAACGGCGGCAGTGACGGCGGCCGCTGGTCATTCAGGCGGACGGCGATGCGGGCGCGATCAACACTGTGAACCCAGTCAAAGTTTTCAGCGATGGCGCGGGTTTTATTGGATTGGATGGGGCCGATAAAATGCCATTCGATGGGCAGGTCCTGCAGCTGCTGCTGCTTCTCCAGCGCCTCCTGCAGATAGTTCTCACCGAAGCAGGTCTGCCCGCAGCCAAAGGCTTCGCGGACAGCGGCGGCACTTTTGGTCTTGCTCACCGCCAGCAGGAGTGCGGCATCTTCGGCGCGGCCGGCGGCTGCCAGTGCAGCGTGAACACGGTTTTGCACTTGAGCTAGTTGCTCGGGTATCTTCGACATATACTGGTCCGGCCGCCTTGCGGCGTTGCCACCGGCTGTTAACGATCAATCACTGGCAGCTGCTGGCAGCCACCGGGGAATCAGAACTACCAATTACTAGAGTCGCAGCATGGATATTACGGAACTTCTGGCGTTCAGTGCCAAACAGGGCGCTTCGGATTTGCACCTTTCAGCCGGCTTGCCTCCCATGATCCGGGTAGATGGCGATGTACGACGCATCAACCTGCCGCCCATGGAGCACAAGCAGGTGCATAGTCTGATCTACGAGATCATGAATGACAAGCAACGCAAGGACTACGAAGAGTTCCTGGAAACCGACTTCTCGTTCGAGGTTCCCGGTGTTGCCCGCTTCCGGGTAAACGCCTTTAACCACAACCGCGGCGCCGGCGCTGTGTTCCGTACCATTCCCTCCAAGGTACTGACCATGGAGGAGCTGGGCATGGGCCAGGTGTTCCGCGATATCGTCGCCGTACCCCGTGGCCTGGTGCTGGTTACCGGCCCCACCGGTAGCGGCAAGTCCACCACCCTCGCCGCCATGATGGACTACCTCAACGACAACAAATACGAACACATCCTCACCATTGAGGACCCCATCGAATTTGTGCACGAATCCAAGAAATGCCTGGTGAACCAGCGGGAAGTGCACCGTGACACCCACGGCTTTGCCGAAGCCCTGCGCTCCGCCTTGCGGGAAGACCCGGACATCATCCTGGTGGGTGAGCTGCGGGACCTGGAGACCATTCGCCTGGCACTGACCGCGGCCGAAACCGGCCACCTGGTGTTCGGCACCCTGCACACCACCTCGGCGGCCAAGACCATCGACCGGGTGGTGGATGTGTTCCCGGCGGCGGAGAAAGCCATGGTGCGCTCCATGCTGTCGGAATCCCTGCAGGCGGTTATCTCCCAGACCCTGCTCAAGCGCAACGGCGGTGGCAGGGTAGCGGCCCACGAAATCATGCGCGGCACCTCGGCGATCCGTAACCTGATCCGTGAGGACAAGGTGGCGCAGATGTACTCGGCCATCCAGACCGGTGCCGCACTGGGGATGCAGACCATGGACCAGTGCCTGGCAGACCTGGTGGCCAAGCGCATCATCAGCCGCGACGTGGCCCGCGAAAAAGCCAAGATGCCGGAAAACTTCTGATTGCCGCACAAGACCTGAACACCCCCTGCAACCGGCGGCGTCCTGACGAGTCGCCGGTTGCCAGCTGAGAACCCGTACAGGGCCAAGGACACCCCATGGATTTCGAACGACTACTGCAATTGATGGTTGAGAAGGGCGCTTCCGACCTGTTTATTACTGCCGGCATTCCGCCTTCCATCAAATTGCACGGCAAGGTGGTGCCGGTCACCACCACGCCACTGTCGCCGGAAAAGACCCGCGAAACCGTGCTCTCGGTGATGAATGAAAAACAGCGCCGCGAGTTTCTCGACACCAAGGAGCTGAACTTCGCCATCAGCGCCCGGGGCATCGGCCGCTTCCGCTGCAGCGCCTTCTACCAGCGCAACCTCGCCGGCATGGTGCTGCGTCGTATCGAGACCAACATTCCCAAGATCGATGACCTGGGCCTGCCGGAAATCATCAAAGAACTGGCCATGACCAAGCGCGGCCTGATCATCTTTGTGGGCGCCACCGGTACCGGTAAGTCCACCTCGCTGGCGGCGATGATCGGCCACCGCAACCGCAACTCCAAGGGCCATATCATTTCCATCGAGGACCCCATTGAATTCGTGCACCAGCACCAGGGCTGCATCATCACCCAGCGCGAAGTGGGTATCGATACCGACTCCTTCGAAGTGGCCCTGAAAAACACCCTGCGGCAGGCACCCGACGTCATCCTCATTGGCGAGGTGCGCTCACGGGACACCATGGAACACGCCATCGCCTTTGCCGAAACCGGTCACCTCTGCCTCTGCACCCTGCACGCCAACAACGCCAACCAGGCGCTGGACCGCATCATCCACTTCTTCCCCGCCGACCGGCACCACCAGTTGTGGATGGACCTTTCGCTGAACCTCAAGGGCATCGTCGCCCAGCAGCTGATCCCCACACCGGACGGCAATGGCCGCCGCGCCTGTCTGGAGGTACTGCTGAATACGCCGCTGGCCTCGGACATGATCCGCAAAGGGGAAGTAGCAGACCTGAAGGAGCTGATGAAGAAGTCCACCGAGCAGGGTATGCAGACCTTCGACCAGGCGCTGTTCGAACTCTACGACCAGGGCGAAATCACCTATGAGGACGCCCTCGCCCACGCCGACTCCGCCAACGACCTGCGTCTGATGATCAAGCTGAAGTCGGAAACCGACTCCGAATATCTCTCCCACGCCGCCGACGAACTGTCGCTGCAACGGGACGACGACGATCGCTCAAGGCTTTTTTAAGTAGCGGGTATTGAGTGGCGAGTTACGGGTAAAAGCAGCTGCCCCGCCACTCGCCATTCGCCATTCACCACTCAGCATCATGTCCCTGCTCTCGATCTTCGCCGGCCCCTCCGCCCTGCACCACCTGCAACAGCAGGGACTGGCGCCTGAGCACCTGGCCGCCGTCTTCGCCGCCTCCGGTGCCGCCAAGTGGCTGGCCATCTATGGTCTCGACCGGGCCATCTTTGGCCAGTGGCTGCAGTCCCGCCAGCAACCACTGCCGCTGTTTGGCACCTCCGTCGGCGCCTTCAAACTGGCGGCCGCCTGTCGCCGTGATACCGGTGCCGCCCTCGACACCCTGGCCAGGGCGTACCAGCTGCAAACCTACCCCGATGGCATCTCCGCCGCCGCCATTGAGCGGGAGTTCCGGCAGCTGCGGGACGGAGTGTTGGGCAATGGCGGCGGTGACGAGATTCTCTCCCACCCCATCCTGCGCCTGAGTTGCGGCGCGGTGCGCTGTCACAGCGGACTGGCCAGTCACAACCCCCGACGCCAGACCCTGGCCTGCCTGCACGCCTCGCTGCGCAACCTCAGCGGCCGCGGCGGTATGCACGGGCTGGTGGAACGGGTGGTGTTTCACGACCCGCGCACGCCACCGCCGGTGGCGGCCCTGGATGGCTACCCTACGGAAACCGTGGCCCTGGACGCCGGCAACCTGGAAGCGGCGCTGACCGCCTCCGGCTCCATCCCCGTCTACATGTACGGGGTGGAGGATATTGCCGGCGCCGGCCCCGGCGTCTACCGCGATGGCGGCCTGCTGGACTACCACCCGGTGCCGGGCAACTTCTGGCAGGATGCTGGGCTGGTGCTCTACCCCCACTTCTACCCTTTCTGCAAAATGGGCTGGTTCGACAAGCAGCTGCCCTGGCGCAAGGCCCCGGCAACCCTGCTGGACAACACCCTGCTGCTGACCCCCTCGGCGGAGTTCTTTGCCCGCACCCGCTTGGGCCGTGTACCTGATCGCGCCGACTTCAAGCGCCTGGCCGGGCGCGACGCCGAGCGTATCGCCCTGTGGCAGGAGGTGATGGACCTCAGCCTGGAGCTGGGAGAGGAGTTTCTCACCCTGGCCCGTCAGGGTGATCTGGCCAGCCGCGCCCGCCCCCTGTGAGCGCTTTTCCCGGGGGCCCCACCCCCTTTGCAGCCCCTGTCGACCAGCCCCCGCACAGCGACACGACCCGCCCCCGCACAGCGGCAGTCAATTTTTAACCAGATCGACGGAAAAATTGGCAATTATTTACCCGCCGCGCCTTTACCTGCAGAGGCTGGTAAGGGAAAATACCGCCCCTTTTTTGACGCCCCCGCTGACCGCCAGTCCCGCGACTCGCCGTGGCGGGGAGTTAATGCCTCAACAGGAGCCCCGAGCCCATGCCAACCCGCGCCGAACTTGCCAATGCCATCCGCGTCCTCAGTATGGACGCCGTACAAAAAGCCAACAGCGGCCACCCGGGTGCCCCTATGGGCATGGCGGACATCGCCGAAGTGCTGTGGAACGACTATCTCAAGCACAACCCGGCCAACCCTGACTGGGCCGACCGCGACCGCTTTGTGCTGTCCAACGGCCACGGCTCCATGCTCATTTACTCCCTGCTGCACCTGTCCGGCTACGACCTGCCTATCGAAGAGCTGAAGAACTTCCGCCAGCTGCACTCCAAAACCCCGGGCCACCCCGAGTACGGCTACGCCCCCGGTATTGAGACCACCACCGGCCCACTGGGCCAGGGCATTACCAATGGCGTCGGCATGGCACTGGCGGAGAAGGTACTGGCAGGCCAGTTCAACCGTCCCGGTCACGACATCGTTGACCACTACACCTACGTATTCCTGGGCGACGGCTGCCTGATGGAAGGCATCTCCCACGAAGCCTGCTCCCTGGCCGGCACCCTGGGCCTGGGCAAGCTGATTGCTTTCTACGACGACAATGGCATCTCCATTGACGGCGAAGTGGCCGGTGGCCACGGCACCCCGGGCTGGTTTACCGACAACACCCCGCAGCGCTTTGAAGCCTACGGCTGGCAGGTAATTCCCGCCGTTGACGGTCACGACAGCAACGCCATTAAAGCCGCCATCGAAGCCGCCCGCGCCGAGACCGGCAAGCCCACCCTGATCTGCTGCAAGACCGTGATCGGTTTTGGCTCCCCCAACAAGCAGGGCAAGGAAGAGTGTCACGGTGCACCACTGGGTGCCGACGAAGTGGCACTGGTGCGCAAGACCCTCAACTGGAACCACGGCCCTTTCGAGATTCCCACCGACATCGCCGCCCGCTGGAACGCCCGCGACGCCGGTGCCGTTGCCGAGAATGACTGGCAGGGCCGTTTCGAAATCTATAAGGGCGCCCACCCCGAGCTGGCCGCCGAATTCGAGCGCCGCGTGATCAAGGGCGAACTGCCCGCCGACTTCGCTGAACAGGCCGACGCCTACATCCGCGAGTGTCAGGAGAAAGGCGAGAAGATCGCCTCCCGCAAGGCCAGCCAGAACACCCTCAACGCCTTCGGCCCGCTGCTGCCGGAACTGCTGGGCGGCTCCGCCGACCTGGCCGGCTCCAACCTGACCCTGTGGAAAGGCTGCAAGGGCGTGAGTGCGGAAGACGCCAACGGCAACTACATCTATTACGGCGTGCGTGAGTTCGGCATGAGCGCCATCATGAACGGCCTCGCCCTGCACGGCGGTTTCGTCACCTACGGCGCCACCTTCCTGATGTTTATGGAGTACGCCCGCAACGCCGTGCGCATGGCGGCACTGATGAAGCAGCAGAGCATCTTCGTCTACACCCACGACTCCATCGGCCTGGGTGAAGATGGCCCCACTCACCAGCCGGTAGAGCAGATTGCCAGCCTGCGCATGACTCCCAACATGCAGGTATGGCGTCCCTGTGACACCACCGAATCCGCCGTGTCCTGGAAGGCGGCCATCGAGCGTCGCAACGGTCCCACCTCGCTGATCTTCTCCCGTCAGAACCTGGCCCCTATGCCACGTAACGACGAACAGCTGGCCAACATCGCCCGCGGCGGGTACATCCTGAAAGATTGTGACGGTGCACCAGAGGCCATCATCATCGCCACCGGTTCCGAAGTGGAGCTGGCCGTAAACGCCGCCGACCAGCTCAACGCCGCCGGCAAGGCTGTGCGCGTGGTCTCCATGCCTTGCGCCGAGATCTTCTGTGAGCAGGACGCCGCCTACCGTCAGGCCGTGCTGCCGCTGGAAGTCTCTGCCCGCGTGGCGGTGGAAGCCGGTATCGAGGACTACTGGTACAAGTTTGTCGGCCTCGACGGTCGCGTGGTGGGCATGACCACCTTTGGTGAATCCGCCCCCGGCCCGCAACTGATGGAAGAGTTCGGCTTTACCGTGGACAATGTGGTAGCCGCCGTGGAGGAAGTGCTGGGCTGATTACCGCCCCGCCTCCCCCGCTCAACGCCCTCTGCGCCAGAGGGCAACCACCACAGGGAAACCGCTACTGGTGAGTCGCACCACCCCCCCAAGTGCCAGGCCTGCGCGCCTGGCCATTAATGGCTATGGTCGCATCGGCCGCTGCGTGCTGCGTGCGCTGTTTGAGTCCGGCCTGCAGGATCAGCTGCAGGTCGTGGCCATCAATGAACCGGCCGACTGCCGCACCATTGCCCACCTCACCAAGTACGACTCCACCCACGGCCGCTTTCCCGCCGAGGTCAGCGTGGACAACGACTGCCTCAGCATCGACGGCCACAGCATACGCATCCTGCACGAGGAGCGACTTGAGCAGCTGCCTTGGGCCGAGCTGGATATCGACCTGGTGCTGGAGTGCAGTGGCGCCTTCTCCGATCGCGCCAGCGCCCTGCAACACATCGCCCAAGGGGCCAAACGGGTGCTGTTCAGCCAGCCGGCGGAAGCCGATGTGGACGCTACCATCGTCTACGGCGTCAACGAGCAGGAGCTGCGTGCAGAACACCGCATCGTCTCCAACGCCTCCTGCACCACAAACTGCAGCATTCCGGTGATTACCGCCCTGCAGGACGCCTTCGGCATCGACAGCGGAGTGATCACCACCCTGCACTCGGCCATGAATGACCAGCCGGTGATCGACGCCTACCACCACACCGACCTGCGCAAGACCCGCTCCGCCATCAACTCCATGATCCCGGTGGATACCGGCCTGGCCCGTGGTATCGAGCGCTTCCTGCCACAACTGGCGGGCTGCTTTGAAGCCCAGGCCATGCGCATCCCGGTGGCCAACGTCTCCGCCATCGACCTGTCGGTGGTCGTGCAACAGGATGTCACGGTGGAACAGGTCAACTGCATGCTGCAGGACGCCGCAATCAACCGCTTCCACGGTGTGCTTGGCTACACTGAAGAACTGCTGGCCTCCTGCGATTTCAACCACGACGCCCGCTCCGCCATCGTCGATGCCGGACAGACCCGGGTCGCGGGCAAGCGGCTGGTGAAGCTACTGGTGTGGTTTGACAACGAATGGGGCTACGCCAACCGTATGCTGGACGTAGCCCGCAGCTGGCTCGCCCTGCCCTAGGAGCACGCTCTGCGGGTGATCCAGGTGGCGAGCAGTGCACAGAATACGGGTACAATGCCTCCCGATCGCAACACCCATTATTACAATGACTGATACAGAGGAATCACAGCCATGGCTGTAAAACTGATGACGGAACTGGATCTGGCCGGCAAGCGCGTGCTGATCCGTGAAGACCTTAACGTACCGGTGAAGAACGGTGTGGTCACCAGCGATGCGCGTATCCGCGCCTCACTGCCCACCATCGAGCTTGCTCTCAAGGCCGGCGCCAGGGTAATCGTCATGTCCCACCTGGGACGCCCCACGGAAGGGGAGTACGCGGAAGAGTTCTCCATGCAGCCGGTGGCCGACCACCTGGGCAAACTGCTGGGCCGCGACGTACCCGTCATTAAAGAGTGGCAAGGTGGTATCGAGCTGGCCGACGGCGAGCTGGTGCTGCTGGAAAACGTGCGCTTCAATCCCGGTGAGAAGAAGGACAACGAAGAGCTCTCCAAAGCCTACGCTGCCCTGTGCGATATCTTTGTGATGGACGCCTTCGGTACCGCCCACCGCGCCCAGGCCTCCACCCACGGCGTGGCTAAATTTGCACCGGTTGCTTGCGCGGGCCCACTGCTGGCCGCCGAGCTGGACGCTCTGGAAAAAGCGCTGGCCAACCCGGCACGCCCCATGGTGGCCATCGTTGGCGGCTCCAAGGTCTCCACCAAGCTGGACGTACTCAATTCCCTGTCTGACCTCTGTGACCAGATCATTGTCGGTGGCGGTATTGCCAACACCTTCCTGGCCGCCGCCGGCAAGCCGGTGGGCAAGTCCCTGTACGAGGCCGACCTGATCGACAACGCCAAAAACCTGATGGCCAAGTGTGACATCCCTGTCCCCACTGATGTTGTGACCGGTAAGGAGTTCTCCGAGACCGCCGCCGCCACCCTGAAAAGTGCCGACGAAGTGGCCGACGACGACATGATTTTCGATATCGGTCCGGACTCTGCCAAGGCCCTCACCGAGATTCTGAAAAGCGCCAAAACCATCATCTGGAACGGCCCTGTGGGTGTGTTCGAGTTTGACCAGTTTGGCGAGGGCACCAAAGCCCTGTCCCTGGCCATTGCCGACAGTGACGGCTTCTCCATTGCCGGCGGCGGCGACACCCTGGCAGCAGTGGACAAATACGGCATTGCTGATAAGGTGTCTTACATCTCCACCGGTGGTGGCGCCTTCCTGGAATACGTCGAGGGCAAGACACTGCCGGCCGTCGCCATTCTGGAAGAGCGGGCGTAATAAGCCGCTGAACGACGGAGCAACGGCGTCAGCCATTGACGCCGGTCAGCTATAACAATTATCTGAATTCAAAACAGTAACAGGACAGACAACATGGCCCTTATTAGCATGCGTCAGATGCTGGATCACGCCGCCGAGTACGGCTACGGCGTCCCGGCCTTTAACGTCAACAACCTGGAGCAGATGCGCGCCATTATGGAAGCGGCCCGCCAGACCGACTCCCCGGTGATCGTGCAGGCCTCCGCCGGTGCCCGTAAATACGCCGGCGCCCCCTTCCTGCGCCACCTGATCCTGGCCGCCATTGAAGAGTTTCCGGAAATTCCCGTCTGCATGCACCAGGACCACGGCACCTCTCCCGCCGTGTGCCAGCGCTCCATCCAGCTGGGCTTCAGCTCGGTGATGATGGACGGCTCCCTGGGTGAAGATGGCAAGACCCCTGCCAGCTACGAGTACAACGTCGACGTTACCCGTCGCACCGTGGATATGGCCCACGCCTGTGGCGTCTCTGTGGAAGGTGAGCTGGGCTGTCTCGGCTCCCTGGAAACCGGACAGGCCGGTGAAGAAGACGGTATCGGTGCCGAAGGCATCCTGGATCACAGCCAGATGCTGACTGACCCGGAAGAAGCCGCCGACTTCGTTGCCAAAACCAATGTGGACGCCCTGGCCATTGCCATCGGCACCAGCCACGGCGCCTACAAGTTCACCCGTCCACCCACGGGCGACATCCTGGCCATCGACCGTATCAAGGCGATCCACCAGCGCATCCCCAACACCCACCTGGTGATGCACGGCTCCTCCTCCGTACCACAGGACTGGCTGGCAGTGATCAACGAGTTCGGCGGTGCCATCCCCGAGACCTACGGTGTCCCCGTGGAAGAGATCGTGGAAGGTATCAAACACGGCGTGCGCAAGGTCAATATCGACACCGACCTGCGCCTGGCCTCAACCGGCGCCGTGCGCCGCTTCCTGGCCCAGAACCCGTCCGAGTTCGATCCGCGCAAGTTCCTGCAGCACACCATCACCGCCATGAAGGATATCTGTGTGGCGCGCTACGAAGCCTTTGGTACCGCCGGCAACGCCAGCAAGATCAAGGCACTGAGCCTGGACGACATGTACCAGCGCTATGCCAGCGGTGAGCTGGACGCCAGGGTCAACTGAGCCTTCCGCTCCGGTGACTGACAAAAAACGCGGGCCTGGGCCCGCGTTTTTTGTGCCCGCTGTTTTTCCGCCACGGCTGAGCAGGATCAATAAATCCCCGAAATACCCTGTTCAACGCGCTTAGAGCGATTGCCGAAACCCCGCAAAAGGTTTACTCTAATCGCTAATCAATCTCATTTAACCTGTCGCCGTAGTAGTCCGCTTATGTCAATTGCCCAACCCGTTGCCGCCAGCGAAGAGTGTCTGGCTCAGGCCCATCTGCGCACCCTGGATCAGTGCCACAAGGGTGAAACCCTCTGCATAGAGGCCCTGGTTGAGCAGCCGGAATTCGGCGACGGCGACGCCTCGGTAAGCATGCGCTTGAAAGAGCTTGGGTTCCTGCCCGGTGCACGACTCACCATTCTTGGCTACGGCTTCCTCGGCCGCGACCCCTTGTCGGTGAAGATCGCCGGCACCAAGTTTGCCCTGCGTCGCCGCGAGGCGAGCAAGCTGCTGGTCAGCACCGTCGAGGCTAGCGCATGAGTACTTCAGCCCTGCGCTTCGCCCTGGTAGGCAACCCCAACTGCGGTAAAACCTCCCTCTTCAATCACCTCACCGGTGCCCGCGCCAAAGTGGCCAACTACCCGGGTGTTACTGTTGAACGCCGCGCCGGCATGGTGACCGATATTGACGCCCCGGTAGAGCTGATGGACCTGCCCGGCACCTACAGCCTGCACGTCTCCTCCCTCGACGAGAAGGTGGCCCGTGACATGATCCTCGGCCAGATGGCCGGCGAGGCGCCACCGGACGTGCTGGTGGCGGTGGTGGATGCCACCAACCTGCGCCTCGGACTGCGCCTGGTGCTGGAGCTGGAGCAGCTCGGGCGCCCGATGATGCTGGCCATCAACCAGATGGACGCCGCCCGCCGCCGCGGCATCGAAATTGATACCGCAGGCCTGCAGGAGGCTCTCGGCATTCCGGTGATTGAGACCATTGCCCTGCGCAAGCCCGGCTCCGCACAGCTGCGCGCCACCATCGCCGAGGCGGCCCACCGTTTCAAAGAGCAGCGCGCCAAGGTCATCAGCGACGACGAAGCGGTGCGCAAGGAGTCGGTGGAAGCGGTCTACGACCGGATTGAAACCCTGCTGGATGCCCATGTGCGCATGCCCGCGGAGCAAACCAATTGGCAGGATGCGCTGGATCGCGTGGTTATGCACCCGGTGGCCGGCCTGGCCATCCTCTTCACCGTCCTGCTGACCATCTTCCAGGCAGTATTCGCCTGGGCTTCGCCGGTGGTGGACCTGATCGATGGTGGGTTCGGGATTATGGGTGACCTGGTCGCCACCTACATGCCAGACGGTATTCTCAAGGACTTCGTGGTGGATGGCCTGATCGCCGGTGTCGGCGGTGTACTGGTGTTCCTGCCCCAGATCGTGATCCTGTTTTTCTTTATCCTGTTGCTGGAAGACTCCGGTTACCTCACCCGCGCGGCCTTCCTGCTGGACCGCCCCATGCGCGGCGTGGGCCTCTCCGGCCGCTCGTTTATCCCGCTGCTCTCCAGCTTTGCCTGTGCCGTGCCCGGCATCATGTCCACCCGTACCGTACCCGACCCGCGGGAGCGTATGATCACCATTATGGTGGCGCCGCTGATGACCTGCTCGGCGCGGCTGCCGGTCTACACCCTCATCATCGCTGCCTTCATTCCTGAAGAGAAGGTACTGGGGTTCTTTAACCTGCAGGGGCTGACCCTGTTTGGTCTCTACCTTGCCGGTATTGTCAGCGCCGCGGCCGCCGCCTGGGTATTGCGCCTGCGCCATATCCGCGAGGAGTTCCCGCTGCTGCTGGAGCTGCCCAGCTTCCGCTGGCCCTCCCCCTACCACCTGCTGATCGGCTTGCGGGAACGTATCTGGATCTTCCTGCGCCGGGTCGGTACCGTCATCCTGGCGCTGTCGGTGCTGCTGTGGGCCTTGGCCTCCTTCCCGGCCGCTCCGGTGGACGCCGTGCGCCCCGCCATTGAGTACAGTTTTGCCGGCCAGCTGGGCGCCCTGATGCAACCACTGTTCGCCCCCATGGGCTTTAACTGGCAGATGTGTGTGGCACTGATTCCCGCCATGGCCGCCCGCGAAGTGGCAGTCAGTGCACTGGCCACCGTCTATGCCGTGGGCGCCGCCAGTTCGGAACTGGCGCTGGGACAAGCACTGGGTGTGAGCTGGGAGCTGCCGGTGGCACTGGCGTACCTGGCGTGGTTTGTCTACGCCCCCCAGTGCCTGGCCACCATTGCCGTGGTGCGTCGCGAGACCAACTCCAATACCGCCACCGCCTTTTTCACCGTGTATCTGTTTGCCCTGGCCTATCTGGCGGCCATGGCTACCTATCAGATCGCATCGCTGTTCCTGTAACGGAGGTATAACACCATGTGGCAGGAGATCATCGTCGGGATCTGTATCGCCCTCGCCGTGGCGGCGGTGATACGCAAGGTGTTTTTCAGCAAGGGCTGCGGCAGTGACAGCGGCTGCGGCAGCTGCTCGTCACAGGGCAGCTGTCACTCCGGACCAGCGCCGTCCGACCAGCCACCACAACCGCCGGGGCAATAACCCCCCCTTTTCGGTGCGACCAAAACATTGCCCGGGGGACCGGGCTCCTACAATAGACCCGTGCGCTGATGTAGGAGCCCGGTCCCCCGGGCGAGCTTTTCTACCTCAACAAATTCACACCAGCAGCGCCACCCCTAACAGCGCCGGCGTCAACACCGCGGTAACCACATTGGCCGCCAGGTAGGGCGCCAGCGACGCACTACTCTCCGCCTTCCTGGCCATCCCCTGCAGCGCAAACAGACCTCCGGCCATGGGCAGCAGCACCAGCCAGCCCCAACCCGTCACCTGCATAACCAGCAGCGCAGAGACCAGCACCAGCAGCGCCAGCAACCACTGCAGGCCGTAAACCCACAGCACCATCTTCAGTCCATAGACGATGGCCAGGTGACGACGCCCCACCAGTCGGTCCGGCTCCCGATCCGGCCACTGGTTCAGCAACAGCAGGTTGTTGCTCAGGGCAAAGGGCAACAGCGACAACCACAGCGCCAGCGGCTGGAAATGACCACTGACCACCCAACTTCCCCCCACCACCATCAGCGGCCCGAAAGCGAGCCCGGGAGCCAGCAGACAGGGCCAGGGCGAACGGTTGAGCCAGCGGGTGTAGGTGACGATCAACAGCGCACCGGCGAGCCCCAGCGGTAAAAGACCCCAGCCCCGCTGCCACACCAGCCACAGGCCACCACCGATGGTCAGCAACAGGGTCACCACCCCCAGCGCTCCCACCGCAGCGGCCGCCTTCGGCTCCGCCGGCAGGGCACCACTGCCGCCACTGAAGGGAGTACGTAGCGTCATGTCATCCAGGCCGCTGTGAAAATCACTGTACTCATTGAGCGCATTGACACTGATATGAGCGCTGATGGCGGCCAGCAAGGCCACCGCCACATAGACCGGCTGCAACCCGGCGCCCGCGTACAAACCAATGGCCAGCGCCAGCAGCAGCACCGCCGGGGTCAACACCAGAAACGGCACCCGGGCCGACTTCACCACAGCAGCTGGAACAGGCAAGGCTCTCTCCTTAATCGAGGGGTAAAAACAGGGCGTTAAAGGGGCTCACCTTTAACCGTCACAGTGACCCTATTATTATCAGGTCTTTACTGGAGACGGAATGCCGGAGACCTGTATGACCCTGATCTGTAACAGCGCCGAGGAAGCCCTGCAGTGTTTGCGCTCCGGCGATCGCATCTGGTGCCACTCCATGGCCGCCACCCCCTACCGCCTGCTGGAAGCACTGGCCCAGAGAGCCCTGCAGCTGCAGGAGCTGGAGTTACTGCAGCTGCACCTGGAGCACGCCGAGCCGGTGTGCCGGCCGGAACTGGAGGGCCACCTGCGCAACCGTTGCTACTTTGTCAGCAGCAACACCCGCGAGCTGGTGAACTGCGGCCGCGCCGATTATGTCCCCGCCTTTCTCTCCGATATCCCGCGCATCTTCCGCCGCGGCGACCAGCCCATAGATGTGGCGCTGATCCAGGTGTCGCCACCGGATCGCCACGGCAACTGCTCCCTCGGCGTGTCGGTGGAGGCCACCCTCACCGCCTGTGAAATGGCCACCACCATCATTGCCCAGATCAATCCGCAGATGCCCCGCACCCACGGCGATGCTGCCATCCCGCTTAGCCGCATCCACTATGCGGTGACCATCGACAGCCCTATCCCCACCCACGATCCGGCACCGCTCTCTGCCACCCACCGCCAGATTGGCGAGAACATCGCCGAGCTGATCAAAAATGGCGACTGCCTGCAGCTGGGTATTGGCGCCATTCCGGATGCGGCGCTGGCGGCACTGGGGGGACACAAGGACCTGGGGATACACACCGAAATGTTTGCCGATGGCGTATTGCCGCTGGTGCACAGCGGCGTCATCAACAACAGCCGCAAGGTGATTCACCCCGGCAAGATCGTCACCGGCTTTGTACTTGGGTCACAGGCGCTGTACGACTTTGTGGATGACAACACCGAGGTGCTGTTTCTCGATATTGCCTACGTCAACTCGCCGGCAGTGATTCGCAAGAACCCGCAGGCGGTCTCCATCAACAGCGCCATCGAGATTGACCTGGGTGGTCAGGTGAGTGCCGACTCCATCGGCAATCGCATCTATTCGGGCTTTGGCGGGCAGGTGGATTTTGTCACCGGTTCGCAGCTCTCCGAGGGCGGGCGCTCCATCATTGCCCTACCCTCTACTGCCAGGGGCGGCAGCCAGTCCCGCATTCGCGCCCAGCTCACGCCCGGTGCCGGCGTGGTCACCTCGAGGGCACAGGTGGACTATGTGGTGACGGAGTACGGTATTGCCAAGCTGCGCGGTACCAGCCTGCGGGAGAGGGCACAGGCGCTGATCAATATTGCCCACCCGGATTTTCGCAACGAGCTGCGTGAGCAGTGGCACCTGCAGCAATCCGGCTGAGCCACGCCGCCGCTTATCTCCCCGCCGCCCGCATATCGCTGATCCGCATGGGCTTCAGCAACAGCACCACCGGTGCCACGCACAGCACACCAATGGCCATCAGGTGGAAATTATCCAGGTAGCCGATCATCACCGCCTGGCGATTGATCTCTGCCTCCACCATCTGCAGTGCCGCCGTGCCGGCGTCGCCGAAACGACCACTGAGCGCTGCCGGGTCCATCCCCCCCAGGGTGTTAGTGGTGATATGGGCGGCGAGGTCGGAGTGGCTGGTCTGGGTATTGCGCGACAGCAGGGTGATGATCAGCGAAATACCAAAGCTGCCCCCCAGGTTGCGCATCAGGTTCAGCAGGCTGGCGCCGTCCGGCCGCTGCTCCACTGACACCGTGGCAAAGGCAGCAATGTTCATGGGGGTAAAGATCAGCCCCAGCCCCAATCCCTGGATAAAGCCAGTCACCAGAATAGGTTCACTGCCCATATCGAGGGCGAAGCCGGACATGGACCAGAGTGCGCCGCCGGCAATCAGGTAGCCCACCAAGACCAGGTGGCGCACATCAAAGTACTGCATCAGGCGGTTGGCCAGCAGCATGGAGATAAACACCCCGCAGCCCCGCGGAATCATCAGCAAGCCGGTGTCCACCGGACTGTAACCGTATACCGTCTGGTACATGGTGGGCAGGATGGAGGCGATGGCCACGTTCGCCACCCCCAGCACAAACATAAAGGCAAAGGCGCCGAGAAAATTGGGGTTGGCAAACAGCGACGGCTGGAACAGGGGATTTTTGGTGTGCAGGGTATGCACAATGAACATCCAGAACGCCGACAGGGCAATCAACAACTCGACGATGATCTCCCACGAAGCGAACCAGTCCAGGTGCTGCCCCCGGTCGAGCATCAGCTGCAGGGAGACCAGCGCCGTGGCGATGAGGATAAAGCCGAGATGATCCAGCTTGCGCGGCACTATGTTGCGCGACGGCAACAGCCACACCAGCAATAGCAGTGTGGGAATACCGATGGGTAAGTTGATGTAGAAGACCCAGCGCCAGTTGAGGCTGTCGGTCAGGTAACCACCGAGAATGGGACCGGAAATAGGCGCAATCATCACCACCATGCCCCAGATGGCCATGGCCGCCGAATGCTTGCTGGGGGGGTTGATGTCAAACAGGATGGTCTGCGACATAGGCCCGATAAAGGCCGCACACACCCCCTGCAAGGCGCGGAAAAAGACCATCTGTGCCAATGAGGTGGCAGCACCACAGAGCATGGAGGAGAGCACAAACCCCGCCACCGCCCACAGGAACACCCGCCGCGAGCCGAGCCGGTCAGAGACCCAGGCCACCGCCGGCGTCACCATCACACCGGCAATGATAAAGCTGGTCAGCACCCAGGTAATGGAATCCGGCGAAGCCCCCAGCCCCGAGCGCATGTGGGGCAAGGCCACATTGGCGATGGTCATATCCAGCAGCTGGATGATGGAGACGCCCATCACCGCTGCCGTCAGCAGACCGCGGTGGCGGGTCTCCAGCGCCGGCTTGTCGGCGCTGGCGGCGGTTGCCGTATCAGTGGTTGAGGTCGACACGGACATGCACCGACAAACCGGCAATCAACTCCGGCCGGGCATCATTGATGGCAATCCGCACCGGCACCCGCTGGGTCACCTTCACCCAATTGGCGTTGGCATTTTGCGCCGGCAGGATGGAAAACTCGGAACCGGTGCCGGCACCTATGCTGGCCACCGCACCCTGCAGCTTATGATCCGGGAAGGCATCGACACGAATATCCACCGCCTGGCCAATACGGATGTCGTTCAGCTCGGTCTCCTTGAAATTGGCTTCCACCCAGCTCTCGCCGGTATCGACGATGGTGACGGCCGACAGCCCCTGCATCATCAGCTGCCCCGGCTGCAGGCGATCGGATTGACTGACAATGCCACCGACGGGGGCGCGCACTTCGGTACGCGCCAGGTTCAGTTGCGCCCGCGCCACTTTTACCTGAGCCGCCAGCACTTGCGGGTTAACGGTGTTATCCGCGGAGCCGGTGGAGAGCGCCGCCCGCGCCTTGGCCGCATCGGCACGCGCAGTAGCCAACTCGGAACGGGCAGCGGACAGCGCATGCTCGGCGGCGCGCAACTGGGCATCGGTGGAGACACCGGTTTTGGCCAGTGCCAGATGGCGCTGCAACTCTTTCTCGTAGAAACGCACGTCCTCTTCCGCGCGCTCGATGTCTACCGACGAGGTTTGCAGGTCAGTCTCCAGCTGCTCCAGACGCGCCCGGGCATTGGCCAGCTCCGCCTGCGCCTCCTGCAGCGCCAGCTGATAGGGTTCCGGGTCGATACGGAACAGCAGCTCGCCTGCCTCTACACGCTGGTTTTCGCTCACCGCCACCTCGACAATGCGCCCCCCCACCTCGGCACTGACACCCACCTTGTGCTGCTGCACATAGGCGTTGTCGGTAGTGGCATAGGAGAGACCCGAGAAGTAATAGGCGCCGGCACCTGCCGCCAGCAGCAGCGGCACGCCCAGCATCAGGGTCAAACGTCGGATTGATTGCGACATATACAGCTCCGCATGAGGTCGGGCTGAAGGCAGCAGCCCTCAGCGCGTGAGATTGTCACGGACGCAGCTCAGCGCCCGCCGCAGTTGCTCCAGTTCGTTCGCATCCAGCCCCGCGAACGCTTTTTGCACCAGCTCTTCACCCACCGGTTTCAGGTCCGTGAGCAACTGTCGCGCGCGGTCGGTGAGAAACAGCTGCCAGGCCCGGCGGTCATTGGGGTCACGGCGGCGCTCCACCAGCTCCGCCTCCTGCAGCCGGTCCACCATGCGGCAGAGGGTGATGGGCTCCACCACCAGAATCTCCGCCAGCCCGCCCTGGTTGATACCTTCGTGGCGGCGCAGCATGGTGAGCACCTGCCACTGGGGGCGGGTGACCCCGATCTGTCGCGCGCGCTCGTCGAAATAGCGCCGCATCAGACGGGAGGTATCGGAGAAGAGGGAGGCGAGTGTATCTTCCATAAGCCTGCACTTAATAACTATGCTTATTATAATTATAGTCATATGGAGAGCGGATCGTAAACCTCAGCCGCCGCCCCCAGGTTGCACCCCGCCGCGGTTGGCGGTCATACTGGGCGCCTTGCCGCCGGTCGCAATGGATGCCTGAAGCAGGCCGGATACTCAGCAGAAGGGATTGCCGCATGCAGAAAGTCATCAGACTGGTCGTTCTCTATTTCGCCCTGGCCGGGCTGGTCGCACACCTCTCCGCCCTCACCGTCTACCTGTTTTTCCCCGGTGTCATCTATAAGGTGCAGGAGCGCATGGTGGAGCGATTCAACGACAGCTTCCCGATGCTGGCGGCCATGGCCGGCACCATCCCGGTGGAATACGACCTCGAAAGTGAACTGCAGCAGGTGCTGCCCCCCTGGCAGCCGCAAGCCGGCACACCCATGTCACCAGGGGAGATCCGCATCGGCACGCGCCTGTTCCCCAACCTGCAGGAGGCGGTCAAGGCTCTGCGCGACGGTGATACCCTGATGATCGGGCCCGGCATCTACGAAGAGGCCTTCCTCCTCACCGCCAGCAACACCAGAATCATCGGCAATGGCGCCGTGCACATCCGCAACAAGGCCACCGGCGGCAAGGGGGCCATGGTCATCCGCGGCCACAATACCCTCATCCGCAATATCGAGTGCAGCGGCATCTCTGTCAGTGACCGCAACGGCGCCTGTGTGCGGCTTGAAGGCAAGAACATCATCCTCGATCACGTCTACTTCCACGACAGTGACCAGGGCCTGCTGACCGGCTACACCCCCGGCATCATGCGCATCCACGACAGCCGCTTTGTGAAACTGGGTCGCGGCGGTCGCGCCCACGGCGTCTATGTAGGCGGTGGGGAGCTCTACATCAGCAACAGCATCTTTGCTGCCGCCCGGGGTTCCGGCCACGAAATCAAATCCCGCGCCGCCGTCAACGAGATCCGCAACAGCCTGCTGACCTCCCTCTCCTCCGACGACAGCCGGCTGGTGGACATCTCCAACGGCGGCAAACTGGTGATTACCGACTCGGTGCTGCACCAGGGGCCGGGCACCACCAATGGCGATGTCATCGGCTTCGCCCTGGAGGACAACAAGCGCAACAACCAGCTGCAGATTACCAACAACCTCTTCATCCTTGAGCGCGACGGCCCCAACTACCTGCTGCACACACGCCAGAAATACGACCTCTCCAATGTGCGGGGCAATGTGATTGTGGGCCGGGACGCCTCCGGCAGTAGCGAGGGCAGCATCACCTTCCCGGACCGCAAGAAGGCCGGTATTGGCGACTATCCAGCCCTGCCTGACCGCACCGACGCCAGCGCTGACACCAGCGGCCTGCAGTGGCAGTAAGCCCTTGAAGGCGGTCGCCCCCTGTGTCAGTCTGGCCGCTTTCACGCCCTTAAAGCCACAGCCGCCGGTTTAAGCCATGCCCTTTACCGCCGCTGACGCCGACGCCCTCAGTCGCCAGCTTCCCAGCCTCCACGACCTGCTCAACGACCCCGGGGCGGACAAGCTGCCGCTGCTGACCCGCTGGAGCCAGCACTACCACACCGACTTTGTGCAGGAGGGCCTCTGCCAACAGCACCTGTGCGGCACCTTTGACGCCGCCGGCTACCGTATCGCCTGCCACCTGTGGCTGCAGGCCGCCCCCCGCGGCACGCTGTTTTTCCTGCACGGTTTTACCGATCACGTCGGGTTGATGCAGCACGCCCTGCGCTACCTGCTGCAACAGGGCTGGAATCTGGTGGCCTTCGACCTGCCCGGCCATGGCCTCAGCAGCGGCGAGCGCTGCAGCATTGGCTCATTTGATGAGTACCGCCTGGTGCTGGAGGCGTGCCTGGCGCTGTGCGCCACAGTGCCCGGGCGCCTGCCCCGCCCCTGGCACGGCGCCGGCCAGAGCACCGGCGGTGCCGTGTGGCTCAACTACCTCTGCCAGCACCCCTCGCAAGAGGCCATTGACCGCATCTGCCTGCTGGCACCACTGCTGCGCCCCAAAAGCTGGGGACACCTGCAATACGCCCTGCCGCTGCTGCGGCACCTGCGCCAGCTGCCACGCAAGTTCACCAGCAACTCCCACGACGAGGCGTTCCTCGACTTTGTCCGCAACGCCGACCCGCTGCAATACCGCCACACCCCCCTGCGCTGGGCGGAGGCCATGCACCGCTGGCAGCAGCAGTTTGTGCAACAGCCGCCCCTGCAGCGCCCCCTGTTACTGGTTCAGGGAGATGACGACGGCACCATCGACTTCCGCTACAACCTGACGCAGATACAGGCTGTATTCCCCAACAGTCAGACAAAAATGATTCCCGGCGCACGACACCAGCTGGTGAATGAGTTGCCCCCTTATCGCGATCAGGCGCTCCAGGCCATGGGTGACTGGCTCGGCGCCCCCGCCACAGCGGCGGATTAAGGCCTGCCCCGGGCGCGGCAAAACGCTATAATCCCGCCCCACCCTTTTCGCCGTGCAACCCAAGGAGCCTGCCGTGACCCTTTTCCGCCCCTGTATTGATCTCCACCAGGGCCAGGTGAAACAGATTGTCGGCGGCAGCCTTAACGACAGCGGCGCCACCACCAACTTCATCAGCGACAAGGATTCGGCCTGGTACGCCGAGCTCTATCGCCAGCACCAGCTCACCGGCGGCCATGTGATCGCCCTGGGCCCCGGCAATGAAGAGGCGGTGCTGGCAGCACTGGCGGCCTGGCCCGGCGGCCTGCAGTTCGGTGGCGGTGTCACTGCCGACAACGCCGCCCACTACCTGCAGGCTGGCGCCGCCCAGGTGATCGTCACCTCCTGGCTGTTTGAAGACGGGGAGTTTTCCTGGCAGCGGCTGGAACGGATCAAGGGCGAAACCGGCCGCGAACGACTGGTGCTGGATCTCAGCTGCCGCCGCACCAGCGATGGCTGGAACATTGCGACCAACCGCTGGCAGACAGTCACCGCCACACAGGTCAACGCCGAGACATTGCAGGCACTGAGCGAACACTGCGCCGAATTCCTGATTCACGCCGCTGACGTGGAAGGGTTGCAGGGTGGCATCGACGAAGCCCTGGTCAGCCTGCTGGGCAACAGCTGCCCCATTCCCGTCACCTACGCCGGTGGCGCCCGCAGCCTGCAGGACCTGCAGCTGGTGGATCAGCTCTCCGACGGCCGGGTTGACCTCACCATCGGCAGCGCGCTGGATATCTTTGGCGGCAGCGGCGTCACCCTGCAGGAGTGCATCGACTGGAACCACCGGCAGCAATAACCTGCCGGATAAACAGCCACAAAAAAGCCGCCATGAAAGGCGGCTTTTTTGTGGCTCCGGATGACGCATCACCCGGAGAGTGCACTGCTGTTACGCGAAGGGGTGACGCAGCACGATGGTCTCTACCCGGTCCGGGCCGGTGGAGATAATATCGGCCGGCGCACCCACCAGCTCTTCCAGGCGCTTGATGTAGGCCTGGGCCGCTGCAGGCAGCTCATCCCAGCTCTTGGCACCCACAGTGCTGTCGCTCCAGCCGGACATCTCTTCATAGACCGGAACCACCTCTTCCCAGCCTTCCGCATCGGCAGGAACACCTATGCTGTTGCCCTCGCTGTCCTGGTAACCGATACAGATTTTGACCGTCTCCAGACCGTCCAGCACATCCAGCTTGGTGAGGCAGAGGCCGGAGATACTGTTGATGCGGATGGCGTGACGTACAGCCACGGCATCGAACCAGCCGGTGCGGCGCTGACGACCGGTGGTGGCACCGAACTCATGACCTTTCTCACCCAGGTGCTTGCCTACCGCGCACTCCAGCTCGGTGGGGAACGGGCCGCCGCCCACGCGGGTGGTGTAGGCCTTGGTAATACCCAGCACGTAATCCAGGTAGAGCGGACCAAAACCGGAACCGGTAGCGGTCCCACCGGCGGTGGTGTTGGAGGAGGTTACAAACGGGTAGGTACCGTGGTCGATATCCAGCAGAGAACCCTGGGCACCTTCAAACAGAATACTTTCGCCGTTTTCACGGGCGGTGTGCAGCAGGTCGGTAACGTCGGCCACCATGGGCTTCAGCTGCTCACCCCAGGCCAGGGCATCTTTCAGCACGGTGTCGTAATCCACCGCTTCGGCCTTGTAGTAGTTCACCAGTGCGAAGTTGTGATACTCCAGCACCTCTTTCAGTTTGGTGGCAAAGCGCTCGGGACACATCAGGTCACCCAGGCGCAGGCCGCGACGGGCCACCTTGTCTTCGTAGGCAGGACCAATACCGCGACCGGTGGTACCGATCTTGGCGTTGCCACGAGCCGCTTCGCGGGCCTGATCCAGGGCCACGTGGTAGGGCAGGATCAGCGGACAGGCGGGGGACAGGCGCAGGCGCTCCCGTACCGGCACACCGTTGGCTTCCAGGCCGGCCATCTCCTTGATGAGGGCGTCGGGGGCCAGCACCACACCGTTACCGATCATGCAGGTCACATCGGCACGCAGGATGCCGGAGGGGATGAGATGCAGAACCGTTTTCTTGCCGTCGATTACCAGCGTGTGGCCGGCGTTATGACCGCCCTGAAAGCGGGTCACCAGCGACACCTGGTCGGTCAGCAGGTCAACAATTTTACCTTTGCCTTCGTCACCCCATTGGGTGCCCAGCACAACAACGTTCTTGCCCATCGTTCAGATAACTCGTGTAGAGGGAATTAACAGATTCAGAGAGACTTCACAGAGAAGCGCCCATGTTCGAATACCAGCTGCCGGTCGCAATCGGCGTGCACATCCGCCACGCCCTGACCGGGAAAGCCACACACCACCACTTCGCCCTGCTCGCGCAGGCGATTGATCTCCTGCCACCAGCCTGGCTCATCACTGTGGGGCGCAAAAACAGCACCGTGGGACGGGGGCGGCACCCGCACCAGCTTGTCGATGGCGGTAATATCGATCGCAAAGCCGGTGGCCGGACGGGCGTTGCCAAACACTTCACCCACGTGATCGTAGCGACCACCGTTAGCCACCGAGACACCAAAGCCCGGGGCGAAGGCCGCAAACACCACGCCGGTGTGATAGTTGTAGCCCCGCAGCTCACTTAAATCAAAGTAGAGACGCGCCTGCGGATAGCGCTCGGTCAGGCTGGCCGCAATCGCATCCAGCGTATCCAGCGCCGCTGACACCGCCGCCGGAGCGCCGGCCAGCTTTTCCCGCGCCGCCTTGAGGACAGTGCGGTCACCGGCCAGCTGCGGCAGCGCCTTGAGCATGGCGGCAACCGCCGCCTGTTTGACGTTGGCATCCACCCAGGCGTTGATATCCGCCACCGCCTTGCTCTGCAGCAGGTCAAACAGCTCGCCTTCCCGGGTGGCATCCAGGCCGGCCATGTCAGCCAGGCTGCGGTAGATCTCCACGTGGCCCAGGTCGATGTTCAGCTGCTGCAGGCCACAGGCCTGCAGCGAGGCCAGCAGCAGGCAGATCACCTCCACGTCAGCTTCCACCCCGGCCTCACCATAGAGCTCGACACCGGCGTGGATCGGCGAACGGGTACCCAGGGGTGACTTGGGACGGGTGAAGAGCACATGGCCGGCGTAGCAGAGACGGGACGGCCCGCTGCGCTGCAGACTGTGGGCATCAATACGGGCGGTCTGCGGGGTGATATCGGCACGAATACCCATGGTACGACCGGAGAGCTGATCGGTGATCTTGAAGGTCATCAGGTCGATGTCGCTACCCAGACCGATCAGCAGGGATTCGGTGTATTCAATCAGCGGTGGAATCACCAGCTCATAGCCCCAGCGCTGGTAGAGATCCAGCAACCGCCGTCTCAGGGTCTCTATGCGGGCGGCCTTCTCGGGCAGGATATCTTCGACGCCATCAGGCAATAACCAACGGTCAGCGTAGGTCATGGGTGATGTTCAACCTCTTGAGGCAGGTCAGGACTCCGGCACCGGAGCCGGCAACCCGCCGTTCAGTGAATCAGGTACAGCAGGCCGGCTCCGGCCAGCATGCTCAACAGTCCCACCAGGCGCAGCTGCTGGTCGCTCACCTGCGCAAGGGTCGCCACCATACGGCGCCAGCGCTGGGGGTAGAGGAAAGGCAAGATCCCTTCCAGTACCAGCATCAGGCAGAACGCCTTTCCCAACTCTTCCCACATGACCGGCGCTTGCCTGTATTCCGAGGACTGTAAAATCTTGGCGCCGGCAGGATTACGGATCTGCCAGACACAAAAAAACCGGGCCTGTTCGGGCCCGGTTGATGCATTCTACCACCGATGCGCGCTGCGTAACAACGCAGGCGCGGCGCGGCTTTCACCCTATTCGGGGGTCTTGTCCTTGAGGTAGCGGAAGAACTCGCTGTCCGGGGCTACCAGCAGTACATCACCCTTGGTCTGGAAGGACTCTTTATAGGCCGTGAGACTGCGCATAAAGCTGTAGAACTCCGGGTCCTGATTGTAAGCAGCAGCGTAGATGGCGGCCGCCTTGGCGTCACCTTCACCACGCATCTGCTCCGCATCACGATAGGCCTCGGCCTCCAGAATCGTGCGCTGGCGATCGGCATCGGCGCGAATCACTTCCGCCTGCTCCTTACCCTTGGAGCGGTGCTCACGGGCTTCACGCTCACGCTCGGTGGTCATACGACTGAACACCGAATCGCTCACCTGCTCCGGCAGGTCAATGCGCTTTACGCGCACATCCACCAGCTGGATGCCGTAGCGCTCCAGAGTGAGTTTGTTAAGGCTGCCGGTCAGGTCTTCCATCAGCTGGTCACGCTCACCACTCACCACCTCCTGCAGGGAACGGGTGGCGAACTGGTTGCGCAAGCCTTCGTTGATGCGCTGCGCCAGCAGCTGCTCGACCCGCGACTCCTCACCGTTGGTGGAGGTGTAGAAGGTGCCCACATCCTGAATGCGCCACTTGGCGAAGGAGTCGACGATAATGCCTTTCTTCTCCACCGTCAGGAAACGCTCGGGACGCGCATCCAGGGTCAGGATACGGGCATCGAACTTGCGCACTTCGTGCACCATCGGCAGTTTCCAGTGCAGGCCCGGTGGCAGGTCACTCTCCACCACCTTACCGAACTTGAGCAGCACCCCACGCTCGGTAGCGTGAATGATGTAGAGCGTATTGGAAGCCAGCACCACTGCCAGCAACACCGCCACTACAGCGGCAAACAGTTTGTTATTCATAATCAGCGCACCTCCCTGCGACGGGTGTTGTTGATTGACTCACGGCGCAACTGATCGGCCACCTGATCGGCAATCTCACGAATCACATCGGGGGAGACTTCGTCCGCACGACCGGAAGTAACGGGCTTGCTGCTACTGCCGATAATTTTATCCAGCGGCAGGTAGAGCATGTTGTTGCCACCCTCCACGTCCACCATCACCTTGGAGCTGTTTGACATTACTTCCTGCATGGCATCTATATAGAGACGCTCGCGGGTCACTTTCGGCGCCTTGCGGTACTCGGTCAGCAACTGTTCAAAGCGTTTGGCCTCACCCTCTGCCTTGGCCACCACTTGCTCGCGGTAGGCCATGGCCTCCTCGATCACGCGCTGCGCCGCACCACGGGCTTCCGGCAGGATGCCGTTGGAGTAGGTCTGGGCTTCGTTCTTCAGACGCTCCTCGTCTTCCCGCGCCTTGTTCACGTCATCGAAGGCTGCCTGCACCTCACGGGGTGGGGAGGTGTCTTCCACGTTCACCGTACCGAGACTGATACCGGTCTGGTAGGAGTCAAGGTAAGCCTGCAAGCGGGTCTGCACCTCAATGGCAATTTTCTCACGACCCTCGGTCAGCACTTCGTGCATGGGGCTGGAGCCAACCACATGACGCAGGGCACTGTCGGTCGCCTGCACCAGTGAACTCTCGGGATCACGCACGTTCAGCACGAAACTTTTGACATCGCCAATTTCGTACTGCACGGAGAGGGTTACATCGACGATATTCAGATCCTGGGTCAGCATCTGGCCGCGGGCGCTGCGCGAGCGCACCTTGGTGACGTTGACCGGGAAAACCTGGTCGATCAGCGGCGGGTTCCAGTGCAGGCCCGGCCCCACGGTATCGTGGTAGACACCCAGGCGCAGCACCACGGCACGCTCCTGTTCGTTCACCTGATAGATACCAAACAGTCCATAGACCACCAGTGCACCCACCAGCAACAGGCCCAGCAGGCTGCTGCTGAAGCCACCGCCGGAACCACTGCCGCCACCGGAGCCGCCACCGAAAATACCGTTCAGCTTCTCCTGAAATTTTTTCAGGGCCTCATCCAGATCCGGCGGTCCATCACCACCTTTTCTGCCTCCCCATGGGTCCTGATCGTTACCACCCGGTTCGTTCCAGGCCATAGTTAATCTCCGTTTTTGAATTTCCTGGTCTGCGACCATCAAAGCGACAGCGATTCTAACAAAGCCACTGTTATTGTTAACCGAATTAACTCTGCCTTAACGGTTGCAGATCTCTGTTCTTGAATCTGTTTTTGCTTATTTATGCTGAATTGGCGCCAGCTCAATGCCAGCGCAACTCGTCATACTGCAGGTGCTCCTGACTGAGGATACGCAACAGGTCGGACTTTGGCACATTGATGGCCAGCTCCATGTCCCCACAGTCAGTGTAGTCTTCATGAGTGACGGCATGACAGGCGTAGAGACGGGCACGCAAACGCGCCTGTGCCGGCGCCAGGATGAGCGTCTGTACTACACGGTCCTCGCCCAGCAGTTCAGCCAGGGCTTCCAGCAGCAGTTCCACCCCGGCACCGCTCTGCGCAGACAGCCATACTGCAACAGGCCGCCCGAGTTCGTTGCGATCGATGCGCGGCTGCAACTCCTCCAGCAGGTCAATCTTGTTGTACACCTTGAGCTGGGGCAGGTCAGCGGCACCGATCTCCTCCAGCACCTCCTCCACCTGCTCGATGTTACGGCTGCGCTCTTCCGCGGCGGCATCGATCACGTGCAGCAGCAGGTCGGCACTGGCGGCCTCCTCCAGCGTCGCACGGAAGGCCTGTACCAGACGGTGCGGCAGGTGACTGATAAAGCCCACCGTATCCGCCAGCACCGCCGGCCCCAGGGTGGGCAGCTCGATGCGGCGCATGGTGGGATCCAGTGTGGCAAACAACTGGTCCTGGGCGTATACCCCGGCCGCAGTGATGCGGTTGAACAGGGTCGACTTGCCGGCGTTGGTGTAACCCACCAGCGACACGGTAGGCACTTCGGCACGGCGCCGGGCTCGACGCCCCTGGTCCCGCTGCTTACGCACCTTTTCCAGCCGCTTCTCAATGGACTTGATGCGCACACGCAGCAGGCGACGGTCTGTTTCCAGCTGGGTTTCACCGGGACCGCGCAGGCCGATACCCCCTTTCTGGCGCTCCAGGTGGGTCCAGCCGCGAATCAGCCGGGTGGACATGTGGCGCAGTTGCGCCAGCTCCACCTGCAGCTTACCTTCGTGGGTGCGGGCGCGCTGGGCAAAGATATCGAGGATCAGACCGGTGCGGTCCAGCACCCGGCACTTGAGCTCCTGCTCCAGGTTGCGTTCCTGGCTCGGGCTCAAGGTGTGGTTGAAGATCACCAGCTCCGCGCCGTGTGTCTCGACACACTCCCGCAGCTCCTCGAGCTTGCCGGTACCGACAAAGTAGCGAGCATGGGGGGTGGCGCGATGGCCGGAAATCATGGCAACGGGATCACCGCCGGCTGACAGCACCAGCTCTTCGAATTCGCGGGGATCATCCGGATCGGTGTGTTGGGGAAATTCCAGGTGAACCAGCACCGCCAGTTCACCGGATTCGGGACGCTCAAAAAACAACCACGTACCTCAGGGTATCAGGACTCGCTGTCTTCCCCATCGGCAGAGGCCGCAGGGTTCAGCATAGGAACACGCACCGGGCGGGAAGGCACCACGGTAGAAATTGCGTGCTTGTAAACCATCTGGCTGACGGTATTTTTCAGCAGTACGACAAACTGATCGAAGGACTCGATCTGCCCCTGTAACTTAATGCCGTTAACCAGATAGATGGAAACCGGAATGCGCTCTTTGCGCAGAACATTCAAATAAGGGTCTTGTAAGCTGTGCCCCTTTGACATAGTTATTCTCCTTCATTCAGAAACAAGCAAAAACACCAATCTGCTAATGGTCAGACTGGCCAACAAGCGTTTAATGAACTGACTTTGACTGACGGCCTACCAGAAACCTGATAGCACCGCCCTATTATAGGGGCAGTTTCGGTAAAAAGTTCAAAAATTCGTTCAGAAGCTCAAAATTTTGACGATTTTGACCAGCCTCTGTGTCCGTATAGATAATGTGCAGTTCGGGCCAGCCCCGCAGCCAGGTCAACTGCCGTTTGGCCAGCTGTCGGGTGGCCGCTATGCCCCGCTCCACCATCTCCTCGTAACTGCAATCACCATCCAGGTACTCCCACACCTGGCGGTAGCCCACGGCACGGATCGCCGGCAGATCCCGGTGCAGCTCCGGACGCCGGTGCAGCGCCTCCACTTCCGCCAGAAACCCCTGCTCCAACATGCGCCGGAAGCGCCGCTCGATGCGCTCATGCAGCACCTTGCGCTGACGGGGCATAATGGCCACCTGCACTACGTCAAAGCGTTGCCGCAAATCCTGGGCCTGGCGCTCCTGCCGCTCACGCAGGGCGGTCATGGTCTCGCCACTGACCCGGTAGACCTCCAGCGCACGGCTCAGTCGCTGGGAGTGGTTGGGGTGAATCTGCGCTGCCGCTTCCGGATCAACCGCCGCCAGCTGCCGGTGCACCCAGGGCCAGCCATGGCGTTCAGCATCAGCCTCAATAGCCGCCCGCACCCCGGCATCGGCGGCGGGCATGTCCGCAAAGCCCTCCAGCAGCGCCTTGAAATACATCATGGTACCGCCCACCAGCAGCGGGATACGCCCAGCGCCGTGTATTTCCGCAATTGCCTGCAGCGCATCCTCGCGGAAATCGGCGGCCGAGTAGGGTTCCGCAGGATCCCTCAGATCCAGCAGTCGATGCGGCGCCTGCGCCAGCTCCGCGGCATCGGGCTTGGCAGAGCCGATATCAAGGCCGCGATAGACCAGCGCCGAGTCGACACTGATGATATCCATGGGCAATCGCTGGTGCAGGGCGATGGCCAGATCGGTCTTGCCCGAGGCGGTGGGGCCCATCAGAAAGACCACCAACGGCCGGCCATTGTCACCTGAAAAAACATTGCTGTCGTGCATTATTGCATTTTACCATGTGGCGGTTGTTAACCATCAACTCGACCGGTAATTGGGTACGAATCGGGGTAACAGGAGGGCCTATCTTGCATTACAATGCCAAAATCTTGAATCGGCATTGCCAGTGCAATTTACCCCAGCGCGTGGAGGACTTTTGCACCAACGCTCCATGACGCATCATCAGCGCCATCTCCCCACCCCCATCTCACACCTGAGATACGTCTTGCTGTGGTTGCTTATAGCCGCCTGCGGGAGTGTGCACGCCGCCGATACAGACGCCCCCCCGCAGCGGATTGCAGTATTGCTGAATCCGCCCCCCTACCGGGAAAGCCTGGAAATCAACGAAATTCGCGCCATCTTCTCCATGAACGCCCGCCGCTGGAGCGATGGCACCCCCATCCGGGCCTACGTCATGCCCGACCAGGATGCCGCCCACCAGCGATTCGTGCAGCAGGTCCTGGCGTTACTGCCACACCAGCTGCGCCGCCACTGGGACCGGCTGGTCTACACCGGCACCGGGCAGGCCCCCAACGAAGTCCCTGACAGCGACACCATGCTGCAACAGCTGCGCCGGCACCCGGGCAGCATTGGTTATCTGGAATTGACCCCGGATATCTCCGAACTCCTACAAGAGAAGAGCAATGAGTCTCTTATTATTGTCGATATTACGCCCTAGCAAGCAGCTCGCGCGTCACGCGCTGGCCCTGCTCTGCTGTCTGCTGAGTCCGCAGCTGCTGGCGGAGTCCGGCCCCCAATGGCATGGCTACCTGAGCCAGGGGGTTATCAAGACTTCAGACAACAGCTTTTTTGGCGACAGTGAGAATTACAGCTGGGAATTCAGCAGCGCCGCCCTGGGCCTCAACTGGCGCCTGCACCCGAGGCTGACGGTCTCCGGGCAGGCACTCTACCGCCGCGCCGGCAAGACCTCCCCGGATGGCATCTATACCGACTACGCTTTCGCCGACCTGAATCTGTTCGAGAGCATGGACACACAGTGGGGACTGCGCGCCGGACGGGTGAAAAACCCCTATGGACTCTACAGCGAAACCCGCGATATCGCCGCCTACCGGCCTTCCATCCTGCTGGCGGAGTCCATCTATATGGATCCATTCAGGGATGTTTTCCACAGCTCCGACTCTGTCTCCCTCTACGGACACTGGTACCTCGGCGATCACCTGCTGCAGCTGGACCTGCTGACTGGCAAACCGATCATTACGGAAGAGGCGGAAAACGAGTTCTTTATCCCCGCCTATCTCAAAGGTGAGCTGGTCAACGAAGAGATCACCATCGCCCGCATCACCACCGAATCCTTCGGTTCACGGCTGAAACTCGGCTACACCTACACCGAAATCTATACCGAGTTCGATCCGGATCCCGGCATGCGCCAGGTCACTGTCGGCCCCGGCGTGACCCAGCTGGTGCCGCTGAACGGTTACCCCGGCCACACCACCACCTATATTCACCTGTTTTCACTGGACGCCAATCTGGAGCGCTGGCAGTTCACCACCGAGTTCCAGAACCTGACCTACGATCGCTACGACTCCTCACCCCGGGGCCGTAATGACCAGCCCACCCGCAGCCTCTACGGCGCCATTGCCTATCGTTGGCCCAATGGGGTACGCGTCTACGCCCGGCGGGACATCTTCTACGCCGACAAGGACGACAAGGACGGCAGTCAGTTCGCTGCGGCCACCGGGCGACCAGCGCACAACCGCTACGCCTATGACTCCACCTTCGGCATCTCCTACAGCCCCAACAAGAACTGGCACCTGGCACTGGAGCTGCACGAGGTGACTGGCACCGCCTGGCTCTCCTGGAACGAGAACTGGTTGCCGGATGCTGAAGAGGAGTGGTCCATGGTTGCCGCCCAGATCCACTATCAGTTCTGAGGCGACGGCCATGTTTGTCAGTCTGAAATGGAAAGCGGTTGGCCTGATTGCGGCCATTCTGATCGGGCTCTGCAGTCTGCTGCTGTTTCTCAACCACCGGCAGATGCAGAGCCTGGCACAGCAGCAACAGCAACAGAACTTTGCCTCCATCAACAGAGAGCTGGAGGGACTGCTGATTCAGTCCTACCACCATTACCTGCAACTGATCGACCTGATGCCGGCACTGGGCAGCAGCGAACCACAGCTCTCGCTGCAACAATTGCTGCTCGCCAACTGGCCCACCCTGCAACTGAACTGGGGCATTGAGGACGCGGCAATTTATGACCACAGTGGCAAAGTGCTCTGGCAGACCAGCAAGGTTCAGGCACAGCTGCCTGAAAACTCTGACATCACTCCCACGCCCCACTGGGGCATCGTCTGTGAACGCTCCTGTCGTCAGGTCATCGTTGCCCCCATTCTGACCGCCGACAAACAGCCGCAGTATCTGCAGCTGGAGATCAGCATGGCAGACATGCTGATCGACTTCGCCCGCATATCCGGCACTCACATCGGTATCATGCTGCCGAGCACCAGCAACAACGGCTCCGCGGTGGAGCATCTGTCGGGATGGCAACAGGATCTCAAGATCATGACATCACCCGGCAGCGCCATTCCCATTCTGCAAACCCTGACGGAGCAGGTGGGCTTGCGCAGCGCTCTCAATCAGAGCAACAGTGTTGCTTTCCAGGGACGCACCTACGATGTCGACCTTGTCTCCATTGAAGCCAGCCGCCGCCCCGGCTATTTCGTGATCATCGCCGACACCTCTTCCAGCGCTGCCATTATGCGGGCCTCCAGCTCCTCGCACATGGTGGCAGCGGTCGCCGGGATCCTGCTCTCCTGCCTGCTGTTACTGCTGCTGATCTGGCAACCCATCCAACGCCTGAAACGGCTGGCAGAGATAGTACCGATGCTCACCAGCGGCAACTTCCGCACTGCCCTGGAGCGTCTGCAACAGAACCGGGCCAATCACTGGTTCAGCGATGAAATCGACCAACTCAACAGCATTGAGGAAAACGTGTGTGAGCAGCTGACCGCCATGAGCGACGAGCTGATCCAGCGCAGCAACCGGCTCCACACCCTCGCCACCTTTGACACACTGACCCAGCTCAATAACCGCCCGGTACTGATCGAGCAGATCAACGCCGCGCTGAAGATCAGTGCGGCGGACAATGCCTTCTTTTCGCTCCTCTATATCGACCTCGATAACTTCAAGCGCATCAACGACTCCCTGGGCCATTCCGCCGGCGATGAGCTGCTCAAGGTGGTGTCAGAGCGACTGCGCTCATGCGTGCGCACCACCGACACCATCGCCCGGCTTGGCGGCGATGAGTTCTGCATCATTCTCTCCTCCATGACCCACCCGCAGGATCACTTCGGTGTGGCGCAGAATATACTGCGAGCCCTCAGTACCCCGATCAAGCTGGGTCACGCCGATGTGATCGTCTCCGCCAGTATCGGTATTGTCTCGGCACCCGCTGACGGCAGCAGCAGCGAGGAGTTGCTGCGCAACGCCGAACTCGCCATGTACAAGGCCAAGGCCCGGGGTCGCAACACCTACCTGCACTTCGAGTCCTACATGACCGAAGAAGCGGTACACCGGGTAGCGTTTGAATCCGAGCTGCGCCGCGCCATTCGCAACCGGGAATTTATCCTCCACTACCAACCACAGATCGAACTGGAAAACGGCCGCGTGTTTGGCTTTGAAGCACTGATACGCTGGCAACACCCGGAGCGCGGGCTGCTCTACCCGGATATGTTTATCAGCGTACTGGAAGAGACCGGACTGATTGTGCCACTGGGTAGCTGGGTCATCGACGAGGTGTGCCGGCAGGTCGCCCTCTGGCGCAGTCTCGGCCAACAGGTGACCTGCACAGCCATCAACCTCTCTCCCAGCCAGCTGCAGGATACCGATCTGGTGGCGCAGGTATCTGCCTCATTGGAGCGTCACCGGGTCCAGCCTCACAGTCTGGAGCTGGAAGTGACCGAGACGATGCTGATGACAGATGTGGAACTGACCCGCAAACAGCTCAGCAGCCTGCAGGCGCTGGGGGTCTCTGTCGCCATTGACGACTTTGGAACCGGCCACTCCTCACTCAGTTACCTGAAATCACTGCCGGTCAACGTGCTGAAAATTGATCGCTCGTTTATCCAGGACATCACCAGTGACAACGACGACCGTGAAATCGTCAGCGCCATTATCGCCATGGCTCACAAGCTGGGCCTGAAGGTGGTGGCAGAAGGGGTGGAGACCCTGGCGCACCAGAATATTCTGGCTCACAACGCCTGCGACTTCGGCCAGGGCTTCCTCTACTCCAAACCGGTGGATGCCGAAGCCGCCCTGGAGTTACTGCAGAAGGGTTGCCTGCCGGCGCCTGTGGCCGGGGTAAAGAGACAACCCAATTAGTGTGAACCGGCGCGGTCTACTGGCCGCGCAGGAACAGCTTGTCCAGCTCGGTCATGCTCATCAGGGTCCAGGTGGGACGGCCGTGATTGCACTGGCCGCTGCGCTCGGTGGCCTCCATATCCCGCAACAGTGCGTTCATCTCCGCAATCGACAGCCGCCGGTTGGCACGCACCGACCCGTGACAGGCCATGGTCGCCAGAATGGTGTTCATATGCTCCTGCAAGCGACGGGTACTGCCATGCTGCAGGAGATCGGCGAGCACGTCCCGCACCAGCTGCTCCACATTGGCGCGATTCAACAGCACCGGAATCTGGCGAATGATCAGGCTCTCCGGCCCCGCCCGTTGCAGGTCGAAACCGAGCTGCTGGAACAGGGCGCGATTCTCCTCGGCGTAATCCGCCTCTTTCTGGCTCACCGCCATGGTCTCCGGCACCAGCAGTGGCTGGGTTTGCAGTTGCTGGCTGTCGGTGGCCTGCTTGAGGCGCTCATAGGTGATGCGCTCGTGGGCCGCATGCATATCCACCAGAATCAGGCCCTGGGCATTTTCCGCCAGGATATAAATGCCTTTCAGCTGGGCGATGGCGTAACCCAGCGGCGGAATCTCCTCGTTCTCCTGCGGCAAGCCCATGGGTGCTGCCGCCACCGCAGGCTCGGCCACACTGTAGAGCGAGCGATAACCATCCATTGACGGCGCCGCCACACTGCCGCCGCCATAGCCGGTGCCCATGGGACGACTGGCGCCCTGGGGCTGGAAGCGCATCGCCTCCTGTCCCTGAAATTCGCCGGCGCTGGCCCCGCCGCTGACCCCGGCCTGTGGCTGTGACAGCACCGCTGATGGCTCACTGCCCGATAGCCGGTCCTGTGGCCGTACATCCGCCAGTGCCTGGTGCAGGCTGCGGAACAGGAAGTCGTGCACCATGCGACTGTCGCGAAAGCGCACCTCGTGCTTGGTGGGGTGGACGTTGACGTCGACGCTGGCGGGATCCAGTTCCAGGTAGAGCACAAAGGCCGGGTGACGGCCGTGAAACAACACATCCTGATAGGCCTGGCGCACCGCGTGGCTCACCAGCTTGTCGCGAATGGCGCGACCATTGACGAAGAAGTGCTGCAGGTCTGCCTGGCTGCGGGAGAAGGCTGGCAGAGCCACCCACCCCCAAAGGCGTAAGCCGGAGCGTTCGATATCCAGATGCAGGGCGTTTTCCATAAAGCTGGGGCCGCACACCTGTGCCACCCGCCGCTCCTGCTCCGCCTGTGACTGAGCCGCACGCCAGTTGTGAATGGCGCGGCCGTTGTGGCGCAGGTTAAAGGTGACATCAAAGCGCGACAGCGCCAGCCGCCGCACCACCTCTTCAATGCGGTTGTACTCGGTCTTTTCCGTGCGCAGGAATTTGCGCCGCGCCGGGGTATTAAAGAACAGGTCCCGCACTTCCACCGTAGTGCCTTTGGGGTGCGCCGCCGGCATCAGCTCCGCCTCCATATCCCGTCCTTCGGTACGGGCGCACCAGCCATTGCTGCTCTCTTCGGTATTACTGGTCAGCGTCAGCCGCGACACCGAGCTGATACTGGCCAATGCCTCGCCGCGGAAACCGAGGGTGCCCACCGCTTCCAGGTCGTCGAGATGATAGATCTTGCTGGTGGCGTGGCGGCTCAGCGCCAGCGGCAGGTCATCCTTGTCGATCCCGCCGCCGTTATCCCGCACCCTCATCAGTTTGGTGCCACCTTGCTCCACCTCCACATCCAGGCGGGTGGCGCCCGCATCCAGACTGTTCTCCAGCACCTCCTTGATTACCGACGCCGGGCGCTCCACCACCTCACCCGCAGCGATCTGGTTGGCCAAACGGGGGCTGAGCAACTGAATTTTTGCCATCAATCTTTCCATTAAACGGTTGGGTCTGGTTCAGAGGCGCGGCGCAGTGGTGGCATCAGGAGGCCGGCACCGCGGCGGTGTCAGGAGGCCGGAATCTTCAATTTCTGGCCGACACGAATCACACTGTTGTTCATTCGATTGGCCTTCTGGATATCAGCCACACTGACATCGTAACGGCGGGCGATGCCACTGAGAGTATCCCCCGGGGTAATGACGTGCTCCAGGCCACCTGCGACTTTCGCCCCACCGTTTTTGCGGGAGGCGATATAGGTACCGGCGGGAGGCAACGCCTCAAAGTGCTGGCGGATGCCGGTGAAAATGGATTTCGCCATCTGCTTGCGGTAGTAACTGCTGTTGAGCTTTTTGGCTTCATCCGGGTTGGAGATAAACCCGGTTTCCACCAGGATACTGGGCACATCCGGTGACTTCAGCACCGCGAAGCCCGCCTGCTCCACGTTGTTTTTGTGCAGTTTAGCCACCGAATCCATGGATTTCAGTACCCGGTCGCCGGCCAGCAGACTGTGCTCCAGCTGCTTGTTCATGGAGAGCTCCACCAGCACGCCGCGCAGCATTTCATCCTTGTCATCCAGGCTCAGGCTGCCGGCACCCCCGATAAGGTCAGCCTCGTTTTCGCTCTGGGCCAGGAAACGTGCCGTCTCCGAGGTGGCGCCGCGCAGCGACAGCGCGAATACAGACGCGCCGCGGGCCTTGGTATTGGTAAACGCATCGGCGTGAACCGACACAAACAGGTCAGCGCGTTTCTCGCGGGCGGCATCGCGCCGTTTGCTGAGGGGAATATAGTAGTCGCCGGTGCGCACCAGTTCGGCCCGGTAACCCTTTTCGGCGTTGATCATGGCGGCCAGCTCTTTACTGATGGCCAGCACCACGTCTTTCTCCCGCAGCCGGCTGCCGCCGATCTTTGGCCCCAGCGCGCCCGGGTCCTCACCGCCGTGGCCGGCGTCAATGGCAATCACAATATCCCGCGTACCGCTCTGCTGTTGTACCGCCTGTTGCACGGTTTTTTCCACTTCCGCGGCCCGATCGAAGAGGTCGACCACCAGACGGTCACTCTTGTCAGCGTGCTTGCGCAGGAAAAAGCTTTTCGGCCGGATGGCGCCACTGAGATCCAGCACCACGCGGAGGTCCCTGCCGTTGCGCACCGCCGAGCGCACGCTGCGGATGGGCGTGCCTTCCAGTTCCAGTTGCGACAGGGAGGTATTGAGGCTGGCCTGTTTGAGATCGATCACCAGACGATCGGGATTGCTGAGGGGAAACAGCTTGTGCTCCACCTCGCCGCTGAGGTCAAACACCAGGCGGGTACTGTCCGGTGCACGCCACAGGCGCACACTGTCCACCACCGCGTCGGCCAGCGACAGAGGCGCGGCCAGCAACAGCCACAGGCTGGCTGCCATCGCGATTATTGCCTGTCCCCGCTGCAACATAATGTTCAGGCGCACTCTCGTAGTCAGTGGTTGGCAGGCACAGTGCCTGTGTGTAGCTGGTGCAAACGGGCCAGCGCTGCCCGGCCTGCGTCGCTGCCGGCCTGCAGCTGCAGCTGCCGTCCCGGTGCCGCTGTGGTCAGGGTCAGCTGCAAGTCCGGCGCCGGTAACACACCGGCTCCCCGCGACGGCCACTCCACCAGGCAGACCGAATCAGGGGTGAAGTAGTCGCGAATGCCCATGTACTCCAGCTCTTCCGCATCTCCCAGACGATAGAGGTCGAAGTGGTAGAGGGTCAAGCCCGTCAGCTCATAAGGCTCCACCAGGGTATAGGTGGGGGACTTAACTGCGCCTGAATGACCAAAGGCGGAGAGGATACCGCGGCTGGTGGTGGTCTTGCCGGCGCCGAGGTCACCCTGCAGATAGATCACCATGCCACCCCGCAGGCACTCCCCCAGCTGGCGACCGGCAGCCACGGTCGCCGCCTCGTCCGCCAGATACAGCTCCAGACAATCCGGCCCGTCGCTCATCAAAGCATCTCGCTGTTGAGCAGGTGGCGCAGGTAGGGCATCAGGTCCGCCGCCAACAGGCCTCGCTGGCCCTCTTCCGCCACGGCCAGGTCCGCCGCCGTGCCGTGCAGGCACACCGCCAGCTTGGTGGCGGTGCAGGGCTCCAGCCCCTGCGCCAGCAAACCGCCGATGACACCACTGAGCACATCGCCCATACCACCGGATGCCATACCCGGGTTACCCACATTGGCGACGCTGAGACTGCCGTCCGGCGCGCAGATGATAGTACCGGCGCCTTTCAGCAAAACCGTACCGCCGAAAGTCTCCTGCAACTGGCGGGCAGCGGCAAAGCGATCCTGTTGCACCGCTTCCGTAGTGGTGTGCAACAGACGTGCGGCTTCACCGGGGTGCGGTGTGAGAATCCAGTTGTCGCGACGCTGTTGCGGCAGCACCCGCCCCTCGGCCAGCAGGTTGAGGCCATCGGCATCCAGCACCACCGGCAGGCCGCTGGCCGCCGCCTGCTGCAGCATCTGCTCGGACCAGCTGGACTGACCCAGTCCCGGCCCCAGCACCAACACGGTCGCGCGCGCCAATTGCGCCGCCAGTTCCTGGCCGGAGCTCACCCCCAGCACCATTAATTCCGGACGCCGCGCCACAATGGCCGGCACATACTCGGGACGGGTAGCCACACTGGTGAGCCCCGCGCCCATGCGCGCCGCCGCCTCGCCGGCCATGGCCGCCGCACCGCCAAAACCGGTATCGCCGCCCACCACCATGACGTGACCAAAGTTACCCTTGTGGGCATCGCCGTCACGCTGCGGCAGACACTGCAACAACTGCGGCAGTGACAGTCGCTCGGCGCTGGCGCTCTGGCTCTCCAGCACCGCCGCCGGCACACCCAGGTCGGCGTAATAGAGTTTGCCGGTAAGCGCCGGTCCACGACCGGTGAGCAGGCCACGCTTAACACCGATAAAGGTGACGGTCACCTGCGCATGCACCGCCGCCCCCAACTGGCGGCCACTGTCGGGACAGAGGCCGGACGGCAGGTCCAGCGACAGCACCGGCAGGCCACAGGTTGTCACCCGCTCAATGGCGGTGACGTACTCCGGTCGCATATCACCACGGGAGCCCGTGCCCAGCAACGCATCCACTACCACCCCGTGGGGACACACCATCTCCTCCAGCGGCAGCATGATGACGCCCTCGCGGCGCGCATACTCGTAGGCCAGTTTGGCGTCGCCGGTCAGCTTCTCCGGATCCGACACCCAGGCCACGGTTACCGGGATGCGCCGTTGCGACGCCAGCGCCGCCACCACATAGCCATCGCCGGCGTTATTGCCGGCACCGCAGAGAACAGTAATCTCATCCGGGTCAGGCCAGTGGGTCAGAAGCGCATCAAAGGCCGCCCGACCTGCCCGCTTCATCAGGTGAATACCGGCAATGCCATGCTCGTCGATGGCACAGCGATCCATGGCGCGTACCTGTTCGGCCAGGAACAGGTCAGCGGGCAGGCAATCGCTGTAGGGCAGGGAGTGATCCGCGGGCAAGATGTTGGACATGAGGGTTTCCCGAGTGTTGTCGTTCTGTGGGACAATTATACACAGATCCCCCTGCCAGACCTGCCCCCATGACTGCATCAACGTCACAGCCTAACCCCCTGTTGAGCCAAGAGTTTCTGCTGGCCCTGCGCGAGCGGATCTGGGTCTGGGGACGGGAGCTGGGGTTCCAGCAGCTGGGTATTTGCGACACCGACCTAGCGCTGGACGAAGAACGGCTGCAGGCGTGGCTGGCCAAGGGCTACCAGGGTGATATGCAGTGGCTGGGTGAACACGGCCATATGCGCAGCCGCCCGCAGGAGTTGCTGCCGGGCACGCAGCGGGTAATCTGCGCACGCATGGATTACCTGCCGGCGGACACCCGGCAGATCGAAACATTGAAAGACCCGCACAAGGCCTACCTGTCCCGCTACACCCTCGGCCGCGATTACCACAAACTGATTCGCAAGCGCCTGAGCCAACTGGGCCAGCAGATTGATGCCGCGGTGCAGCAGGAGCTGATTACCCAGGGCGCGGGCGGGAGTGAACTGATCCAGCGCGCGTTTGTCGACAGCGCGCCGGTGCTGGAACGACCGCTGGCCGCCAAGGCCGGGCTGGGCTGGGTGGGGAAACACACCCTGATCATTAATGAGCAGGCGGGCAGCTGGTTTTTCCTCGGCGAGCTCTACACCAGCCTGCCGCTGCCAGTGGACGACTCCCTGCAAACCGATCGCTGCGGCGACTGCCAGGCCTGCCTCAAGGTCTGCCCCACCGACGCCTTTCCGCGCCCCTATGAGCTGGATGCACGGCGCTGCATCTCCTACCTCACCATCGAGAACAAGGGGTCCATTCCGGAGATCTTTCGCGAGCCCATGGGCAACCGGGTGTTCGGTTGCGACGACTGCCAGGCCATCTGTCCCTGGAACAAGTACGCGCAATTTACCCGGGAAGTGGATTTTACCCCGCGGCACCAACTGGACCGCGCCGACCTGATTACCCTGTTTAACTGGAGCGAGGCAGAGTTCCTGCGCAACACCGAAGGCTCCGCCATTCGTCGCGTCGGCTACGAGGGCTGGCTGCGCAACCTGGCGGTGGGGCTGGGCAATGCTCCCACCAGCGACGCGGTTGTCACAGCGCTGCAACAAAAGCAGGACTATCCTTCGGCGCTGGTGCAGGAGCATGTATCATGGGCCCTGCAGCAACACGCCAACCCGGCGCGCCGGCGGCGGCGCAAATTGCGCCGCGACTGACACCGCGCCACCACGCACCTGCCACCCAAGGAACAACATGTCTGAAACCGACAGCCGCGAAGCCTTTGGCCTGCAAGTCCTGAAAAACAGCCACCCCGACATCCGCCGCATCCGCGACAAGGGCAACTACACCTCGCTGCACGGCAACAAATTCTGGAAGTCCACCTATGTGCTGATGGACTACCTCTCCGAGTGCCCACCGGATCCCGGTATGCGGATTCTGGAGCTGGGCTGCGGCTGGGGTCTGGGCAGCCTCTATTGCGCCAAGAATTTTGACGTCGACATCACCTGCCTGGATGCCGACGATGCTGTGTTTCCGTACCTGAAGCACCACGCCAAAATCAACGGCGTCAAGAAACCGCAGACAGTACAGATGCTGTTTGAAGACATCACCACCGACTTCCTGCTCGACTTCGACATGATCATCGGTGCCGATATCTGTTTCTGGGATTCACTGGTGCCCACCCTGACCGGGGTGATCGAGCGCGGTATGGAAGCGGGCCTGCAGCGGGCGGTGATTACCGACCCCGGCCGTCCCACCTTCCGCGAGATGGGTGAGTATTTCTACGAAGAGTGGGATGCGGTCTACAGTGATTGGGATGTGCCTGCCCCGTACAACGTCTGGGGGCTGGTGCTGGATGTCTACAACACCAAGGACTAGTGGCGAGTGGCGAGTGGCGAGTGGCGAGTGGCGAGTGGCGAGCGGCGAGCGGCGAGCGGCGAGCGGCGAGCGGCGAGCGGCTAGTCAATTACTGATCCGACACACCTCTGGCACAAGTGGATTCCCGCCTGCGCGGGAATGACGGGTAAAGACTCCCGGTTCGAAAATTTTCATCCCCGCGCACAAGGTGAATTCAGCTTAGCTGCAAGAGAGGGCACTCTGAGGTGGGAGGGGATCCACTGGATGCTCGATACGAGACTCCCAACCGTTGACAGTCATCCCCGCGCACAAGGTGAATTGCAGCTTAGCTGCAAGAGAGGGCACTCTGGGGTGGGCGGGGATCCACAACACACCACAACTTACAGACGGATAAACTCCGCCCGGTAGTGCTTCAGCTCCTCAATGGAGTCACGAATATCTTCCAGCGCCAGGTGCGCGGCGGATTTTTTTACACCGGCCAGCACTTCCGGTTTCCAGCGCCGCGCCAGCTCCTTCAGCGTACTCACGTCCAGGTTACGGTAGTGGAAAAAGGCCTCCAGTTGCGGCATGTAGCGGGCCAGGAAACGACGGTCCTGGCAGATGGAATTACCACAGATGGGTGAGGCACCGGCCGGCACCCACTGCGCCAGGAACTCAATAGTCGCCTGCTCCGCCTGGGCTGCAGTGACCTGACTCTCCAGCACCCTTTGGGTGAGACCGGACTGGCCATGCTGGCGGGTATTCCACTCGTCCATGGCCGCCATCACCTCTGCCGGCTGGTGAATGGCAAACACCGGCCCCTCAGCCAGCACATTGAGATGGGCGTCGGTGACGATGGTGGCGATCTCGATAATCACATCCTGTTCCGGGATCAGGCCGGTCATTTCCAGGTCGATCCAGATCAGATTGTGGGGGTTGGTGGCGCTGACACTACTCATAATTGCTAAATCCCTTACAATGCCGGGGTTTCGATGGGCAATAATGGTAACTGCTTTTGCGCCCTTCCGCCCATTTGCCAGCGAATTTTCGTCCATGAGTAAACGCAAACTGTCCCGGCGTCAGCGCTGGCGCATCGAGAAGATCCAGCAGGAGCGCACCGAGCGCGCCGCCAAACGGGAGGCCCGCGCCGAGGAGGCCCTGCAGGAGAGCGACCTGGGGCCGGAACAGCACGGGCTGGTGATTGCCCACTACGGCACCCAGGTGTCCATTGAGGCCACCGACGGCGACAACGCCGGCGAAGTCTGCCGCTGCCACCTGCGCGCCAACCTCGGCTCACTGGTCACCGGCGACCGGGTAATCTGGCGCATGGGCGCCACCATGGGTGTGGTGGTGGCGGTGCTGCCGCGCCACTCGGAGCTGAGCCGGCCGGATCCCTACGGCGACCTCAAGACTGTGGCCGCCAACATCGACCGCATCGTTATCGTTATCGCCCCCTACCCGGAGCCCCACGGCAACCTCATTGACCGTTACCTGGTGGCGGCCGAGACCCTGCAGATCCAGCCCATTATCCTGCTCAACAAGACCGACCTGATCGACGACAAAAGCCGCCAACGACTCGAAGAGATGGAAGCCCGCTACCGGACACTGGGGTACGAGTGGCTCAACGTCTCCAGCAAAACCGGCGATGGTATGGAAAACCTCACCGAGTACCTGACCCACTACACCAGTGTGTTTGTGGGCCAGTCCGGGGTGGGCAAGTCCTCCCTGATCAACACCCTGCTGCCCGATGAAGACCTGAAGGTGGGCGCCCTGTCGGCGGTGAGCCAGCAAGGCACCCACACCACTACCACCGCCCAGCTCTACCATTTTCCCGCCGGTGGCCACCTGATCGACTCCCCCGGTATTCGCGAGTTCGGCCTCTGGCACATGGACGAGCAGTCGCTGCTGGAGGGCTTTGTGGAGTTCCGCCCCTTCCTCGGCGAATGCAAGTTCCGCGACTGCGCCCACCAGACCGAGCCCGGCTGCGCCATCCGCCAGGCGCTGGAAGACGGTCACATCAGTCAGCAGCGTATGGCGAGCTTCCGTCATATCCTGTCGACGCTGCAGGATCCCTGAGGAGGATCAGCCATGAGCGACCCGGAGAACCCGCAGGACACCAGCCTGCCCCCCGACCCGCCGGCACGCATACCGCCGCTGGCACCGGAGGAGCGCAACGAGGCGCAGCAGCAGGTGGTGGATATCTTCTCCGCCCCCGGGCGCCTGCCGGTCAACCTCAACCCGGTGCTGGCTACCCTGGCGCAACACCCGCCGGTGGCGGCCCCCTTCCTGCGCTTCAACAACTACCTGCTCACCGACTCCACCCTGCCAGTGCGCCTGCGGCAGCTGGCCATCCTGCGCACCACCTGGCTGCAACGGGGCGTCTACCCCTGGTCCAGCCACTTGCGCACCTCCCTGCGCAACGGCCTGCAGGAGAGCGACTTTGCGCCGGTACAGGAGGGCTCAGGCTCTGCTTACTTTAATGCGGAGGAACGGGCTGTGCTACGGGCCGTCGAGCAATTGCTGGCGCAGGCGCGCCTTGACGATGATCACTGGCAGGCGCTGACAGGGTTCCTGTCGCAGCAACAGGTTATGGACCTGCTGTTCACTGTCGGTACCTACAGCATGCTGTGCATGGTCAGTAATAGCCTGGGGATCGGCCGCGAGGAGGATCTGCGCCAGCTGGCCGCCCGCTTTGGCGCACCGGAGTGGCAATAAAGAGCCAAATCCAGGTGGGTCTTGCGGGGACAAGCTCCATCACAGCTCTCCTTTACAACTTCCATTACAACTTTCCCGTACAACTTTCCCGTACAATAAGCCCCGTTGAAATACGGCCCGGCAAGTGCCGTGAAGGCCACGCATAGGAGAACCCCATGAGTTCCAGCATGCCCCTGCTGATTGAACCCGCCCAGCTGCAAGCACACCTTGAGGACAGCAACCTGCTGATCATCGACCTCTGCAGTGAGGCCAGCTACCACGAAGGTCATATCCCCGGCGCCCAGTACGTCTCTCCCAAGCGACTGGTGTGCGGTGAGCCCCCGGCCGCCGGCAAGATTCCCGCCCTGCACCTGCTGGAGCAGCTGTTCAGCGGCCTCGGCCTGACCCCGGACACCCATGTGGTGGCCTACGACGATGAGGGCGGCGGCTGGGCCGGGCGCCTGATCTGGACCCTGGATGCCATCGGCCACCAACACTACTCCTACCTCAACGGTGGCATTCAGGGCTGGCGCTCTGCCGGCTTGCCACAGACACAGGAGAGTGCGCCACGTACACCGGTGCCACAGTCGTTGTCACTGGATCCGGAGGTGGTAATTGAAGCGGACTTTATTCTGCAGCATCTGGGCGAACCGGATTTCCGCGTCTGGGACGCGCGCAGCGCCGGCGAATACCGGGGCGAGAAAGTGCTGGCGCAGAAAGGCGGTCACATCCCCGGCGCCATCCACTGCGAATGGACCTCCATGATGGATCCCGCCCACGACCTGCGTATCCGCGAGGACGCCGACGCGGCCCTGCAACAGCTGGGCTTCAGCCGGGAGCAGACCATCGTCACCCACTGCCAGAGCCATCACCGCTCCGGATTTACCTACCTGCTGGGGAAGATCCTCGGCTATAACGTCAAGGGCTACCACGGCTCCTGGTCCGAGTGGGGCAACCTGCCGGATACCCCGGTGGAAGTCTGAACCCCTGATAGCGGGGACAGGGCTAACTCCCATACCGTCTGTCCCCGAACCACTTTCCCACAAGCACGATTAAGCAATTCTATGAAAGATTCCCTGTTTATCGCCTTCCAGCACCTGGTACCGCAGCACCTGCTGTCACGGCTGGCGGGCTGGCTCGCCAATACCTCCATTAGCTGGATCAAGGATCCGTTTACCCGCTGGTTTGTGCAGCGCTACGGCATCGACATGAGCGAAGCGGCCGAAAGTGATCCGCTGGCCTACGCCAGCTTCAACGACTTTTTTACCCGCGCCCTGCGGGACGGCGCCCGCCCCATCTGCAGCGACGACGATGGCGTGGTCTTCCCCGCCGATGGCGCCATCAGCCAGCTGGGTGATATTCGTCACGGCCGTATCTTCCAGGCCAAGGGACAGGACTACAGCCTGCTGGAGCTGGTGGGCGGCGACCCGCTGCTGGCCGAACCCTTCGAGGGCGGCAAGTTTGCCGTGGTCTACCTGTCCCCACGGGATTACCACCGGGTGCACATCCCCCTGGACGGCACCCTGCGCACCATGGTGCATGTGCCTGGCGACCTGTTCTCGGTGAACGACACCACCGCCGCCAATGTACCGAGACTGTTCGCCCGCAACGAGCGGGTAGTGTGTATCTTTGATACCGCCGCCGGCCCCATGGCCGTAATCCTGGTGGGCGCCATGATCGTCGCCAGTATTGAAACGGTGTGGGCGGGCCAGGTGACTCCGTACAAGCGGCAGATTGCCACCACCCACTACCCCGATCAGGGGCCTGAGGCTTTTGCCAAGGGTGACGAGATCGGTCGCTTTAAACTGGGTTCAACCGCCATCGTATTGTTTGGTGACGATGCGGTGGCGTGGGACGAAGCGCTGACCGCCGGCTCGGCGACGCGCATGGGTGAGCTCATGGGACGGGTTACGACGCACTGAAAGCGCCGTGAGAGTGCCGGGCCTCAGGCCCGGCGGCCTTTCAGGAAGGCGAACAACCCCTTCTTCTCTTCCGATTTGATCAGGTAGTCATCGCGGATTCCGGCGATATCGATATCGAAGCGACCCGGCTCCAGGTCCTGGGCGATCTCGATCTTCTCCACCTCATCGAGGGTCTTCTTGCCCGCATCCACCAGCGCCTGCTTCTGGCGGTCGTCCAGTGCCAGGTCCAGCATAAAGGGCTTGGTCAGGGGATTCTTGCAGGCATCCAGCACCACCATCACTTTTGGCTTCAGGCGACGCTCGAAATTCTGCTCCAGCACCACCGCCACTTCGCCGGTGGTCAATTCCACCAGGGTACCGGTGGGATAGAGGCCAATGGCGCGGATAAACTCCACCACCAGCTCCTCCTGGAACTCCTTGTCACGGGCCTCATAGAGCTGCGCTACTGCCCGGGAGGGCGAGAGCGGGTACTTCTGGCCGCGGGGGTTGGTGGTCTCGTCGTAGAAGGAGACGATACCGGCAATCTTGCCCAGCAAGGGGATTTTGTCGCCACGAAGGTGCTGGGGGAAACCACTGCCGTTAACCCGCTCACAGTGGGTCTTCACCACCGACACCACCTTGGGGTCGATGTCCGGCGTCTGTCGCAACAGCTCCACACCCAATTCCACAAAGCGTTCGAACTCCCGCTCCTCGGCGACGCTGCGCTCGACCTTTTCAATGATCGAGGTATCAATCCTGGCCTTACCAACGTCCTTGAGCAACACACCCATCGCCAGGCTATCCAGGTCTTTTCTGGGAATGCCGATGTGGCGACCAAAAATAATCGCCCACACCGCGGAACGCAGGGAGTGGGCATAGGTGTACTCATCCACTTCGCGGACCCGGATCAACCAGCTGAAAGCGTCGGGGTTACGCAGGATACTGTCCACCATCTCACTGGCAACCCGGCGGGTCTCCTGAATCGGCAGATCGTTGCCGGACTCCAGCTCCGCCACCATATCGCCAATGGTTTTGAAAACCCGCTGGTGCAACTGGCGGGCACTGGAGATCTCTTTCTCCAGTGAGGTCTGCTGCTCATAGAGATTGCGGCGAATCTTAAGGGGGGCGACATCAATCTTGACCCTGGTAGCACGGGAAACCCGCGCCTCTCTCCTGGCTGCATCGAGATCCAGTGTCTTGAGTTTGGTCGCCACCGGCCCCTTGCCCTTGGCGATATCGATATAGACGTGGCGGCAGTGGGTCTTGAGGTCGCGGATCTCGTCGAGGTCGCGGATGTAGAAACCCTGCAGGGGAAACGGTGTCTGCGTCCACGGGCGATCCAGCCCGGAGACAAACATCCCCACGCTCAGTTCGCTGACATCGATTTTGATCTGCTTGATTCCCACACAACCACCTTACTTGTGCCGCGCAGTCTGATTCACTGAATGCGGGACCCGGTAGAAGTCCCCATATTCGCAACCTGCTCTGCGGAGCGGGCTATCCATCCCTACGACCTGCAAGACGTGCAGGTGGCGTCTATTTTCCCTTTCGACTGAATTCTGGTCAACTATTAGCCTACATGAAATTGCGCCGACAGTTCGTGTACCGCTTCAAAGAACGCACCCGCATTGGCCGGATCCACTTCCGGCGTTACCCCATGGCCGAGGTTGAAGACGTGGCCGGAACCTGGGCCGTAGGCCTCCAGGATCGTGGCCACTTCGCGGCGAATGGCATCCGGCCTCGAGTAGAGTACCGCTGGGTCCATATTGCCCTGCAACGCTACCTTGCCGCCAACCCGCTGGCGGGCCTGGCCAATGTGCGTGGTCCAGTCCAGCCCCAGCGCCGTCGCCCCGGAATCCGCCATGCTTTCCAGCCACTGGCCACCGCCTTTGGTAAACAGGATCACCGGCACCTGACGGCCATCGTGTTCACGGATAAGGCCGTCAATGATGCGCTGCATCGGCTGCAGGGAGAACTCCTGATAGGCGTTGTAGCTGAGCGCCCCGCCCCAGGAATCAAAAATCTGCACCGCCTGGGCGCCCGCCCGGATCTGGGCATTGAGATAATCGGTGATGGAGAGCACCAGCTTGTCCAGCAACTTGTGCAGCAGCTGCGGCTGATCGTAGAGCATGGCCTTGGTGCGGCGATAGTCTTTCGACGAGCCGCCTTCCACCATATAGGTGGCCAGGGTCCAGGGACTGCCGGTAAAGCCGATCAGCGGCACACGGCCATTGAGTTCACGGCGAATCAGGCTCACGGCATCCACCACGTAGGAGAGGTCCTTGCTCATGTCCACCACAGGCAGGGCATCGATGTCGGCCTCGGTGTGCACTGACTTGCGGAAGCGCGGGCCCTCGCCGGTCTCAAAGTAGAGACCCAGACCCATGGCGTCCGGGATAGTGAGAATATCGGAGAAGAGAATGGCGGCATCCAGCTGTGGATAGCGGTCCAGCGGCTGCAGGGTGACCTCACAGGCCATCTCCGGATTCATGCACAGGCTCATAAAGTCGCCGGCGCGGGCGCGGGTAGCGCGATATTCCGGCAGGTAACGACCGGCCTGGCGCATCATCCATACCGGGGTAACATCCACCGGCTGCTTCATCAGGGCACGCAGAAAACGATCGTTTTTCAATTCAGACATGGGGCTACACTTCGCTCACTCATTCGCAGAGGGGGCATTCTACTGGGGTTGGGAGCCAGGGGCTAGGCGGGGATAGCTGCGACCTTGGCCCGGGGACGACAGCACAAATAAAAACGGCCGCATAGGTGCGGCCGTTTTCAGCTACTGCAAATGGAGAGGCTTACACATCCAGGTAGTCGAGAATACCCTCGGCGGCCTGGCGGCCTTCCCAGATGGCAGTCACCACCAGGTCGGAACCGCGCACCATATCACCACCGGCGAAGACTTTCGGGTTGGAGGTCTGGAACTTGAACTGCTGCTCTTCCGCGGCATCCACACCACCCCAGTCGTTAACGCTGATGTCGTGATCGGCAAACCAGTCGGCCGGGCTCGGACGGAAGCCAAAGGCAATCAGCACCACATCGGCAGGCAGGATCTCTTCGCTGCCGGGGATCGGCTCAGGGCGACGACGACCGTTCTCATCCGGTTCACCCAGCTGGGTGGTTACTACCTTCACGCCCTCAACCTTGTCTTCACCGACGATGGCGATGGGCTGGCGGTTAAAGAGGAACTTCACACCCTCTTCACGGGCGTTGGCCACTTCGCGCTTGGAACCGGGCATGTTGGCCTCGTCACGGCGATAGGCACAGGTTACCCGGGCTGCCTGCTGACGCACTGAAGTGCGGTTACAGTCCATGGCGGTATCACCACCACCCAGTACCACCACCTTCTTGCCGGCAACGCTGATGAACTCTTCGGGATCCTTTTCGAATCCGAGGTTGCGGTTGACGTTGGAGATCAGGAACGGCAGCGCGTCGTAGACACCTGGCAGCTCTTCACCGGGGAAGCCGCCCTTCATGTAGTTATAGGTACCCATACCCATAAACACGGCGTCGTACTCGCTGAGCAACTCGGCCATGGTAATGTCCTTGCCCACTTCGGTATTGAGACGGAACTCAATGCCCATTTCAGTGAACAGCTCGCGGCGACGGGACATCACCGATTTTTCCAACTTGAACTCCGGAATACCGAAGGTCAGCAGGCCACCGATCTCGGGGTACTTGTCGAACACCACCGGCTTGACACCGTTGCGCACCAGTACGTCGGCACAACCGAGACCGGCAGGGCCGGCACCGATTACCGCCACCTTCTTGTCGGTCCATACCACCTGCGACATGTCCGGCTTCCAGCCCATGGCCAGAGCAGTATCGGTGATGTACTTCTCGACGTTGCCAATGGTCACTGCACCAAAACCGTCGTTAAGTGTACAGGCACCTTCACACAGGCGATCCTGCGGGCACACGCGGCCGCACACTTCCGGCAGGGTGTTGGTCTGGTGGCTGAGGGTAGCGGCCTCAAAAATATTGCCTTCCGACACCAGCTTCAGCCAGTTCGGGATAAAGTTGTGTACCGGGCACTTCCACTCACAGTAGGGGTTGCCACACTCCAGGCAGCGGTGTGACTGATGCTTTACCTGCTCCTCCTTGAAGGGCTGGTAGATCTCCACAAACTGTGTCTTGCGGGTTTTGATCGCCTTTTTATCGGGATCCTGACGGCCCACATCCAGAAACTGAAAGTTGTTTTTCAGACGGTCAGCCATAATTCGTTCTCTAAAGTCGTTTGTCGCCGTGACGGTTGCAGATCAGCGCGTTTATTCGCCGCGCTGAGTCACGTTTTCCAGCATCTGGCCCAGGCTGGCGGCTTTGGGTTTCACCAGCCAGAACTTGCCAATGTAGTCGTCGAAGTTGCTGAGCAGGGTTTTACCCCAGGCGCTGTCAGTCTCTGCGACAAACTCTTCAATGATGCCACGCAGGTGGTTGCGGTGGGCTTCCAGCTCTTCGCGGTTGATGCGATGGATCTCGATCAGCTCGTGGTTGTACTTGTCCACAAAGGTGTTCTTCTGATCCAGCACGTAAGCAAAGCCGCCGGTCATACCCGCACCGAAGTTAACACCGGTATCGCCCAGCACAGTCACCACACCACCGGTCATGTACTCACAGCAGTGATCGCCGGCACCTTCCACCACCACATGGGCGCCGGAGTTACGCACGCCGCAGCGCTCGCCAGCGGTACCGGCGGCGAACAGTTTGCCGCCGGTGGCACCGTAGAGGCAGGTGTTACCCATAATGCTGGTGTCCTGCGACTTGAAGCCGGAGCCCACGGGTGGACGCAGCACGATCTTGCCACCGGCCATGCCTTTACCGACGTAGTCGTTGGCATCACCCTGCAAATACAGTTCCAGGCCACCGGCGTTCCAGACACCGAAGCTCTGGCCGGCCACGCCGGTCAGGTTGAGCTTGATCGGCGCATCGTTCATCCCATGGTTGCCATGACGCTTGGCGATCTCACCACTGATGCGCGCACCGATGGAGCGGTCACAGTTGGTGATATGGAAACTGAATTCACCGCCGCTTTTTGCCTCAATCGCCGGCAGCACTTCCGCCACCATACGCTCGGCGCACTCACCCTTGTCATAGGGGTGGTTGCGATCCACGTTGCAGATCTGTGGCTTGCTGGCCAGCAGGTCATCGCTGTAGATGATGGGGCTCAGGTCCAGTTTGGACTGCTTCTGCGTCTTGCCGGCAACGGCTTCAAGCAGGTCTACGCGACCCACCAGCTCATTCAGGCTGCGCACACCGAGGCGGGCCATCCACTCACGGGTCTCTTCAGCCATGAACTTAAAGAAGTTCATGGCCATCTCTACGGTACCGATGTAATGGTCGTCACGCAGCTTCTGGTTCTGCGTCGCCACACCGGTCGCACAGTTGTTCAGGTGGCAGATCTTCAGGTACTTACAGCCCAACGCCACCATGGGCGCGGTACCGAAACCGAAGCTCTCGGCACCCAGCATGGCGGCTTTCACCACATCCAGGCCGGTCTTCAGACCGCCGTCGGTCTGTACCCGCACCTTGTCACGCAGGTCGTTGGCGCGCAGGGTCTGGTGTGTCTCGGAGAGACCCAGCTCCCACGGCGAGCCGGCGTAGCGGATGGAGGTCAGCGGGCTGGCCGCGGTACCGCCGTCGTAACCGGAGATGGTGATCAGGTCGGCGTAAGCCTTGGCCACACCGGCAGCAATGGTGCCGACGCCGGGACGGGATACCAGTTTCACGGACACCAGTGCGTCCGGGTTGACCTGCTTGAGGTCGTAGATCAGCTGCGCCAGATCCTCGATCGAATAGATATCGTGGTGTGGCGGAGGTGAAATCAGGGTCACGCCGGGCACGGAGTAACGCAGGCGAGCAATGAGGTCATTGACCTTGCCACCGGGCAACTGGCCGCCCTCACCGGGCTTGGCACCCTGAGCCACTTTAATCTGCAGCACCTCGGCGTTTACCAGGTAGTGCGGCGTCACACCAAAGCGACCGGAGGCGATCTGCTTGATCTTGGAAACCTTGTTGGTGCCGAAGCGGGCCGGGTCTTCACCGCCCTCACCGCTGTTGGAGCGGCCGCCGAGGGTGTTCATGGCCTGGGCCAGTGCCTCGTGGGCTTCCGGCGACAGGGCACCGAGGGACATGGCCGCGGAGTCAAAACGACGCACAATAGCTTCCACCGGCTCCACTTCGTCCAGTGGTACCGGGGTGAGGCCATCTTTCACTTTCAGCAGGTCGCGCAGGGTTGCCGTGGGGCGCTCGTTCACCAGCTCGGCGTAGTCACGCCAGGCGGAGTAGTCACCACTGGTCACGGCCTTCTGCAGTGCCTGCACCACGTCCGGGTTAAAGGCGTGGTACTCCTCGCCGTGCACGTACTTCAGCAGGCCACCCTGGTTGATGGGCTTGCGCGCTTTCCAGGCATCGGCTGCCAGCACCTTCTGGTCGGCTTCAATATCGTCAAAGCCCGCGCCCTGAATGCGACTGGGAGTGCCCTCGAAACAGAGGTCAATTACGGATTCGTTGAGACCGATGGTCTCAAACAGCTGGGCACCCCGATAGGAAGCCACGGTGGAGATACCCATCTTCGACAGGATCTTCAGCAGGCCCTTGTTGATGCCCTTGCGGTAGTTGGTATAGGCCGAGGACGCGTCCAGCAGTACTTCGCCGGTGGTAATCAACTCGCTGATCACCTGATAGGAGAGGTACGGATAGACAGCCGTGGCTCCATAGCCGATCAGCGCCGCCACATGGTGCGGATCGCGGGCGGTAGCGGTCTCGACGATGATATTGGCGTCACAGCGCAGACCTTCCTGGGTCAGGCGATGGTGCACGGCACCGGTGGCCAGCAGGCCGTGAATCGGCAGCTTGCCCTCGGTAATGTTCTTGTCGGAGAGCACCATCAGCACCTTGCCACTCTTTACCGCGGCCACGGTGGCGTCGGTGAGGGCGCGAATCGCCTGCTCCAGCGTCTGCTGTGCCGGGTCGTAGCAGAGATCAAAAATCTGGTGGCTGTAGTTGGGGCGATCCAGTGACAGCAGGGCGTCAAACTTCACCGGTGACAGCACCGGCGAGGTCAGGATTACGCGGTCAGCATGGGCGGCAGTCTCTTCGTAGACACACAGCTCTCGACCGATGCAGGTCTCCAGGGACATAACGATCGCTTCCCGCAGCGGGTCGATCGGCGGGTTGGTCACCTGGGCGAACTGCTGGCGGAAGTAGTCATAGACGCTGCGCTGCTTCTCGGACAGCACGGCCATCGGGGTGTCATCACCCATGGAGCCCACCGCTTCCTGGCCACCTTCGGCCAGCGGGCGCAGCACCTGGTCGCGCTCTTCAAAGGAGACCTGGAACATCTTCATGAAGCTCTTCAGGGTCTCGCGCGGCATGATCTCGTCAGCAACGGCCGACTCGAGAGTCTCCTCAATACGCATGGCCTTGTCGCTGAGCCACTTCTTGTAGGGCTTGCTGGCCTTGAGCATCTCGTCAATGTCTTTGGTGTGGTAGAGCTTGCCGGTGGCAGTATCCACCGACAGGATCTGGCCCGGGCCCAGACGGCCCTTGGAGACCACGTCCTCGGGCTCGTATTTGTAAGTACCCACTTCCGACGCAACGGTGATGAAACCGTCTTTGGTGATCACCCAACGGGATGGACGCAGACCGTTACGGTCGAGGGTACAGACGGCGTAACGACCGTCAGTAATCACCAGGCCGGCGGGGCCATCCCAGGGCTCCACGTGCATGGAGTTGTATTCGTAGAAGGCACGCAGGTCCGGATCCATGTGCTCCACATTCTGCCAGGCCGGCGGCACCAGCATACGGATAGCGCGATGCGGCTCCATACCACCGGTGAGCAGGATCTCCAGCATGTTATCCAGACTGGAGGAGTCGGAACCGGTGCGATTGACCAGCGGCGTCACGGCAGCCAGTTCCGGCAGCAGGTCAGTCTTGAACTTGGAGGTACGGGCTACGGACCAGTTACGGTTACCCATCACGGTGTTGATCTCACCGTTATGGGCCAGCATGCGGAATGGCTGCGCCAGCGGCCACTGGGGCATGGTGTTGGTGGAGAAACGCTGGTGGAACACGCAGATGGCGGTTTCCAAGCCCGGGTCCGCCAGGTCGAGGAAGAACTTGGGCAGGTCAACCGGCATCATCAGGCCTTTAAAGGAGACGACGCTGTGACTGAGGCTGGCGACATAGAAGCTCTTGTCAGACTGCAGGCGCTGCTCCGCACGACGGCGGGCCATAAACAGCGCAGCGGCAAAGGCCTGCTGGTCCATATCACTGCCCGGTGCCACAAACAGATGCACAAACTGGGGCAGGGATTCCAGGGCAATGGGCCCCAGGCAACCGGAATCGGTGGGCATGACGCGCCAGCCGAGACAGCCCAGGCCGGCCGCCAGCAACTCGGCCTCTACCACCTCTTTGGCGGCATCGGCACGGGTCTCGTCACGGGACAGCATAATGGCGCCGATACCGTAGCTCTCGGGCAGGGTGACGCTGAGCTCTTCCTGAGCGACACGACGCAGGAAGCCGTCCGGCTTCTGCATCAGCAGGCCACAACCATCGCCGGTTTTGCCGTCAGCCGCGATCCCACCGCGGTGCGTCATGCACGTCAGTGACTCAATAGCGGTCTGCAACAGGCGATGGCTGGTCTCACCCTTAAGATGGGCGATAAGACCAAAGCCACAGTTATCTTTAAACTCGTCGATCTGGTAGAGGCCAGTGCTCATAGGCGGTCTCTCAATATTCCGAAAATCTGTGTCAGCAGCCCAACCCCGGAAAAACGCCGGGGCTGAGACAAAAAAGCCCCTGACTGAATGAGGGGCTCCTTGGCAAACGGGCGCAGAATATTACCCGCTCGACCGTGGGTTGGCAAGCTGACCCCCCCGGAGGTGCAGGGGCCGGTCCGGGAAACACACTCGTAATTGGGGCTATCTGCCTCGATATTGGCTGATCTCCGCCTGAACATCAGCAACGCTCCTGATCCAGGGCCCTGCCTTGCGCTGCTCCTCCGGGAGCCCGGCCCGGTGCCAGTCAGCCCTGTTGCGGTCGGCAAAGCTGCCAATCACCACCACATACCAGGGCTTGCCGTTACGGATGACCTCGTACATCAGCAGCTCCTCGCGATTGCTCTGGCGGCTGATAAACGCCTGCAGGGAGTCCTTCGCTCCCGCCGCCACCACTTGCAACAGCAGATGCTCCGCCGGCATTGCCAGCAATTTCTGTTCGGCCGCGGTATAGACCGGAACAGCCTTGGGCGCGGCCTCCGCCTTGACCTCCGGCTCCACCACTGCCGGCACTGCGGCTGCGGTCTCGCCATCTGTAGCGCTCAACGGAGCTGGCGCCGAACCAGAATCGGGCACCTGAACGTCCCCATCGGCCGCTGCGCCTTGATACGGTGCAACCGCTACCCGGGGTTCCGCAGCGGGAACAGGCTTCACGCCATCGGCATTGCCCGCAGGCACCGGCACGTGCACCGGCGCCACCAGGCGGCGAGCGCCCTCGTCCGGGGATACCGTCGGGCCAGCCGCTGCGGAGGTTTCCATCCCCTCCCGGGATTCAAACCATTTATCCCAGTAGAAAAAAGCTACTAGCAAAATACTCACCAGAGCGACCAGCGCGAACAGGTGGGCGATGGGAAGCGTCGTACGACTGTCCGCCTCGGACGCCAGTTGCGTCAGCGCGGATTCCGCCAGTCGATCCAGCGCCCCGGGAATACCGCCACTGCGCTGCCACAGCCGCTGCAGCTGCAGGGGTGACAGTGGCAGACTCTGGCTGGCGCCCGCCTGGTCCCATTTGTGCTGCAAATAGTCTGCCGATTCCTTGATCGACAGTGGGGACAGCAGCAAGTCCTGCAGAAACACCTCTACCGGCGCGTAGCTGTCGAGTCGGGCCGCCAGGTCCTCATCGCCAAACAGCAGCAAATGCAGGCAACGCTCGCCCTCATTGGTATCCACCAACAAGCTCATGAGCCCTCCCAGCAAACTGTCGTCCAGCAGGTGGGCATCATCGATCAGGATAACAAGGGGAGCGCCCGGCTGCTGCAGCTCATGGCGCAAGGCGGCCATGATCTCTCCGGCCGAGGCCTCGGGTGAGGCTGCACACTGCAGATCTCCGGCAATGGCCTGCAGCACCTGCTCCGTACTGGTTAACAGCTGTGCCTGCAGGAACGCCACCCGGGCCTCGCCCTGCAGTATCAGATGCAACTGCCGGCACAGCAGACTGCGACCACTGCCATCGGCACCTGCGATGATGGTTACCCCACTGCCGCTGAGACAGGCCTGATCGGCCTGCTCCAGCAAGGCTTCACGTCCGGCCCCGGGATAGAAGGCATCCTCCAGTAACTCGGAACCGTCACCGGTGACGGCAAACGGGTTGTAGAAAGGGTTGTAGCGCAGCCCAAAATGCTGCACCCAGACATCCGGCCCCTCCGCCGGATGGGTGAAATGCGTTGCTGATGCTTGCTCCATCATTGACACTCCCCGGCCAATCTCCGGATTCGGGCCCCGGCCCTGCTCAGATAGCGGCTATCGTCTGGCGCAGGTGCTCCAACGAAAACCTTTTGGTGACAATGGCCTTGCCGACTGACTCCAGCAGTACCAGCCGCAGCTGACCATCCAGTACTTTTTTATCCACGGCCATCAGCGACAAAAACTGATCCACCGTCATGTCGGCCGGGGAGGTCACCGGCAACCCGGCCCGCTCCAGCAGATGTCGCAGCCGCTCCAGTTCCGGCGCAGGCACAAACCCCTCCCGCACCGACAGATCCATCGCCATCAACATCCCGGTTGCCACTGCCTCGCCGTGTAACCAGTTGCCATAGCCCTGGGCAGTCTCAATGGCATGACCAAAGGTGTGCCCCAGGTTCAGTATGGCTCGCAGCCCGCCTTCACGCTCATCTGCCGCCACCACTTCAGCCTTGCACTCACAGGAGCGCCGAATGGCCATGGCGATTGCCTCCGGCTCCAGCCCAAGCAGCGCCTCCAGGTTGGCTTCCAGCCAGGCGTAAAAGTCTTCATCAACGATCAGGCCATACTTGATGACCTCGGCCAAACCCGCCGACAATTCCCGCGGCGGCAAGGTATTGAGCACTTCCGTATCAATCAACACCGCATTGGGCTGATGAAAAGCACCAATCATATTTTTACCCAGCGGGTGATTGACGCCGGTCTTGCCGCCCACCGACGAGTCTACCTGCGAAAGCAGCGTGGTCGGTATCTGGATAAAGTCCACACCGCGCTGATAACTGGCAGCGGCATAGCCGGTCATATCACCCACCACCCCTCCACCAAGGGCAATCAGTGTGGTGGTGCGATTGTGCCGGTCCTGCAGCAACTGGTCATAGATGCGGTTGAGCACGGTCAGGGTTTTGTGGGCTTCGCCATCCGGCAGCACCACTGTGCTGACCTGAAGACCATCGAGCAACTGCACCACCCGCTGCAGATAGAGCGGGGCAATGGTTTCATTGGTGACGATGCAGACCTGCGAGCCCGCTATGTGGGGCCGGATTAACTCGGGTTGCGCCAACAACCCTGCGCCGATATGAATCGGGTAACTGCGCTCGCCGAGATCGACCGTAACCGTATGCATGCTCTGTTTACCTGCAGCCTGAAAATTGAGGCCGCTGATATTATCACATCAGCAGAGAATGCTGCGGCCCTATTGGGGGGAGGAGTCCAGCTTGCGGTACGCCTGTGCCACCTCCTGGGCTACCGCCCGGGGACTGCGACGATCGGTTTTCACACTCAGGTGAGCCACCTCCCGGTAGAGCGGATCACGCTGGGCGATCAGCTCACGAATCTTGGCTTCCGGGTCATCCACCTGCAGCAAGGGCCGCTTCTTGTCCTTGTAGGTACGCTCCACCAGCTGTGACAGGGAAGCGGTGAGATACACCACAAAACCCTGGTCCTTCAACATCTGGCGATTCTCATCCCGAATCACGATACCGCCACCGGTGGCCAGCACCATGGTTTCACCCTGCAGCATATCAGCCAGCACGGCGGTTTCACGCTGGCGAAAGCCGGCCTCGCCCTCAACGTCAAAAATCCACGGGATATCGGCGCCGGTGCGCTCTTCAATCACGCGGTCACTGTCGTAAAAAGGGAGATTAAGCTGCCCGGCAACCAGCCTGCCGATGGTGGACTTGCCGGCCCCCATGGGACCGACAAGTATAAGGCTTGGTGACATCTGTTATTTGACCAGAGTGTCTGACAGGATTTTCGGGGTGATAAAGATCAGCAGCTCACGCTTGCTTTCACTTTTGACATCCTTGCGGAACAGGCGACCCAGGTAGGGAATATCACCCAACACCGGCACCTTGGTTTCACCCTCGATCTGCTCGGTCTGGAAGATACCGCCCAGCACTACGGTCTGGCCATTGGCCACCAGCACCTGGGTCTCCAGCTCGGTGACATCGATCGTCGGCACGCCGTTCGGAGCCAGGTCACCAACGGAGTCCTGGTTGACCTTGAGATCCATGATGATGTGATCATCCGGGGTGATCTGCGGAGTAACTTCCAGCTTCAGCACCGCCTCTTTGAAGGAGGTGGAAGTGGCACCGCTGGCTGACGCTTCCTGATAGGGAATCTGGGTACCGGACTGGATGTGGGCCATCTGCTTGTCGCCGGTGATCACCTTGGGCTGGGACATAATCTCGGCGTGACCGGCATCCTCCAGCGCGGAGATCTCCCAGTTGAGCAGAATATTGTCGTTCAGGTAGCCCATGGCAAAGCTGCCGGTGGGGCTGGCCACACCCAGGTCAACGGCCAGGTTTTCACCAATGTCGGTGGTGCCGCCGCCGAGGAAGAACTCGCCCGGGGAGCCCGGATCGCTGTCCAGGGAGTCGAAGGAACCGCCGAATTCCACCAGGGAATTGCCGGGAGTATCAACTCCGATGACGCCCCACTTGAAGCCCAGCTCTTTCTGGAAGTCGGTATTGGCAATCACAATCCGCGCTTCGATCATCACCTGACGAATGGGGATATCCAGCTGCTCTACCAGTTTCTTGAACTCGGCGATCTTGTCGGCGGTGTCGGTAAGAATGATCGAGTTGGTGCGCTCATCCACGATGGCAGAGCCACGGGCCGAGAGAATGGATTCTGTGGAATTACGACCACTGCCACCCTTGCTCTTGCCACCAAACAGTTTGAACAATTCATCGGCACTGGCATAACGCACACGGACATACTCGGTATAGAGTGGCGCCAACTCTTGCAACTGCTTCTGGGTCTCCAGCTCCTGACGCTCGCGGGCTGCGATTTCCGCTGCAGGCGCCACCATCATGACGTTACCCACAACACGCTTGTCCAGACCCTTGGCCTTCAGCACCAGCTCCAGCGCCTGATCCCATGGCACATTTTCCAGGCGCAGGGTAATGCGGCCTTTCACCGTATCACTCGCCACCAGGTTGAGCTCGGTGAAGTCTGCAATCAGCTGCAGCACGGAGCGCACTTCAATGTCCTGGAAGTTGAGGGAGAGCTTCTCGCCCACAAAATCAAAGCGCGCCTTCTTCTCTTCCAGCTCGGCTTTGGTCAGGGGCTTGATGCTGACCACATACATCTGGTCAGCCTGATAGGCCAGGTAGTCGTAGTCACCACTGGCCTTGACAGTAATGGTGGTATTTCCGGACTTGTAATCGGAGTTTACGTAGGTCACCGGGGTGGCAAAATCCATAACATCCAGGCTGCGACGCAGCTGGTCCGGCAGCTTGGTATTGAGGAAAGAGACCTCGATATTGCCGGCCGACTGGCTCACATCCACACTCACGGACGGATCGCTGAGATCGATAATGACCTTGCCTTCACCGGACTCGCCACGACGGAAATCGATACCGGTAATGGCGCCGGAGTGATCCATATCCCTGGTCGCCACCACACTGGACGCGCTGCTGCCCGGCTTGATGTATTCGTGCGCGGCAGCGCCACCCACTTCCAGAATCAGGTCGTTATTCTCCTGACGGGTGGAATAGGTATCCAGCTCCGACAGATTCAGGATCAGGCGTGTGCGGCCACCGCTGGTGAGCACCACCGCAGAGGAGGCGCCATCGAAAGCGAGCGGGTATTTTTTCTGGCTGAGGGAGCTTTCCACACCGGGGAAGTCCAGCACGATACGGGCTGGCTGCTCAATGGTGTAGCCACTGGGCGTCTCCGGCTGCTCATCAAATTTCAACCGCACTTCGAAGCGGTCGCCTGGCAATTCGGCAAAGCTGATATCATTCAACGTACTGGCAAAGGCATCAGAGAAAGCCGTCAGCACCCACAACCCCACACCGGCAACCGGGGCAATAGATTTGATCATTCGCTGCACTGTAGACATGTTCTTTAATCCTTCTCTGATAACCGGATGACTTTTGGACGCTCGACCCAGCCTTCTGCGCCATCAGGTACAATTTCAATCAATTCAATATTGCGATTATCCATGGAGGTTATCCGGCCGTGGTTCTTGCCCATGTAACTGCCGACACTGACAAAGTGAACCCCCTGGCGACCGTCGTTGATCAGCGCCCACAGCTGGCCCTGCTTCTCGATCGTGCCCACCATTTTCAGGGACTCGATATTGAACGACTCCAGATACTCTTTCTCCCGGCCCAGGTCGGGCTTGACGTCACTCTTGGTACCCAGCACCACACGCTCCAGCTCTTTTGACGGACGGTCAAAGGGCGCACGCAGGGTCATGGCGCTGTAGGAGAAACTCTTATAGGGGACGAACGGTGGCAGCGGCTCAATCTGCCCGCCAGGACGCTTCTTGGTCTCCTTGATAAAGTTACGCAGGTCGCTGTGGTCAGAACCGGCGCCGCAGCCAATCAGCAGCAGCGGCAAGGCGACCAGGCCCAGGCGGCCAAACTGTTGCAGGAAAGCTCTCATTATTTGCCCTCCTGGTCGCGGTAGCGGTAGGTGCGGGCCTCAATGGTCATATCCAGCATGGCACCTGAGCCTTTGCCTATCTCGTAGTTGTGCAGCGTCACGATGCGGGGCATTCCCGCCACGCCGCTGACAAACACACCGAGGTCGTGATAGGGACCGCGCACTTTGATTTCGATGGGCAGCTCCACATAGTACTCACGACGGCGCTCCGGCTGCAGCACAATACTCTTGATCTGCAAACCGCTGGTCACACCCTTCTCGTCAATGTCTTCCAGCAGGCCCGGCACTTCGGTATCACTGGGAAGCTGCGCCACCAGAGCCCCGAAAGACTCTTCCATCTCAACCATCTGCTCACGGTAAGCATCAAGGTTCGCGGCCTGATGGGCCTTTTTCTTGAAGTCCGCACGCAGCTTCTGTTCCTGACCCTGCACCTTTTCCAGCTGCAGGTTCAGGTCTTTAATAAAGACAAAATAACCACCAGCTACTATAGCGGCCACCAGCAGGAGGCAGAAAACCACCTTCCCCGCTACCGGCCATACCCCCATACGAGTCCAGTCAATATCATTGACGTTAAACTCGTTGAGCTGGGCAATTACATCTTGTATCGCCATGGAATGACCTCGTTAGCTCTTCTTTTTCTGCTTATCTTTTTTCGGCTTGGTGGTGGCAAAGTGCATGGTAAATTCACTTGCCGACTTACCAAACTTGGGCGCCGCTTTTACCGAGCGCAGATTGGGACTGCCGAACCACTCCGAATCGTCCAGGTTACGCATAAATGCCGACACCCGCACATTGGACTCTGTGACGCCGGTGATGGTGATGCGGTTGCCACTGCGCTCGAGGGATTTCAGATACACCCCCTCCGGCACAGCGCGCACCAACTCATCGAAGTAACGCACAATCACCGGACGCTCACCCTGCAGCCCCTGGATCACCTCCATACGGGCCAGCAACTCGGCGCGGCGTTTTTTCAGCTTCTGGATCTCGCGCACCTGCTTGTTGAGCACAGCAATCTCTTTCTTGAGCATGGTGTTGCGCTCATTCTGCGAGTCGATGGCCCCGTTGATAATGCTGATCCAGATATAAACGGCCAAGGCCGCAGTCGCACAGACCACGGCGATAACGGTGAAAAACTCTTTCTGCTTCTCGGCGCGGTATTCGTCACGCCAGGGCAGGAGGTTAATGTTTGCCATCAGTCAAAACTCCTCAGCGCCAGCCCGACCGCAATCATCATGGCCGGGGCGTCATTTTTCAGCGCCACGGCATTCACATTGGATGCCACGCTCATGTTGGCAAAGGGATTGGCGACAGTGACTTCCGTGCCCAGTTTTTCACTGATCAGTTCCGGCAGGCCCTCGAGAGCCGCAACGCCGCCGGCGAGAACAATGTGGTCCACGTCGTTGTACTGACTGGAAGAAAAGAAGAATTGCAGTGAACGGGTAACTTGCTGAACCGCCGCGTCCTTGAAAGGCTCAAGCACCTCTTCGGCGTAGTCGTCGGGCAATCCGCCCTGCTTCTTGGCGAGACCGGCCTCCTCCATGGAGAGACCGTAACGGCGCTGAATCTCTTCGGTGAGCTGCTTGCCACCAAACAGCTGCTCGCGGGTATAGACGGTTTTGCCGCCTACCAGCACGCTCAGGGTACTCATGGTTGCACCGATGTCGACAATGGCCACCACCTGGTCGCCCTGCTCCTCCAGCTGTTCGGAAATCAGGCCGAAAGCGCGCTCCATGGTGTAGGCTTCCACATCCACCACTTTCGGCTTCAGGTCCGCCAACTCCAGGGACGCCACCCGCAGGTCGACATTCTCCCGGCGACAGGCTGCCAGCAACACCTCGATCTGGTCCGGGCTAGCTTCAGACACCCCCTGGATCTCGAAGTCGATCGCCACCTCGTCCAGCGGATAAGGAATGTACTGATCCGCCTCCATGGCAATCTGGGTTTCCAGCACATCGTCACTGAGACCCGCCGGCATCTCGATCAGCTTGGTAATCACCGCCGAACCGGACACCGCCACCGCAGCATCCCTGACCTTGGTGCGCGACTGCTTGATCAGCGTCCGCAACACCTCAGCCACCGCTTCGACGTCGTTGATGTTTTTTTCCACCACAGCGTTCGGCGGCAGAGCTTTCACGGCATAACTTTCGACGCGAAGACGCTCACCCTGACGGCTCAGCTCCAGCAGCTTGATTGATGTCGAGCTTATGTCCAGCCCCAGAACGGGCTTGGCCTTACGCTCTAAAAACCCCAAGATCCCCATTTTTCTATCAATTTCCGTAACTTATGCGCAAATGATGTTATAGCACTTTAACTCAAGCCTGCAACAAGGCCGGGCGTATGTAAAGCACCAAAAACCGCTTATAATGTCTGGCAATTTCAGCCCGGCCTCATAAGCCTTTAATTATTCTAGAAAAAATGACTTCAACTAAACGTTATCTGGTATGGACTTTCTGGCTGCTGCTGACCGTCGGCAGTGGCACATTAGCCCTCTTTTCCGGAATTACCCTTTACCTGATCCCCAAGCTCCCTGAAGTCGAGGCGCTGCGTCAGATAAAACTGCAAACCCCGCTCCGCGTCTACTCCAGCGACGGTTTGCTGCTGGGTGAATTTGGCGAAAAACGGCGCACACCGATCGCTTACCGCGATGTTCCCCAGCCCTTTATCGATGCGATTTTGGCCGCCGAGGACGATCGATTCTACTCTCATCCCGGCGTCGACATTAAAGGCCTTTTGAGAGCAGCCTCACAATTACTGAAATCGGGCCAGATTCAGACAGGTGGCAGCACAATCACCATGCAGGTCGCCCGAAATTTCTTTTTGACGCGCAAGCAGACCTTCAGCCGCAAGTTTAATGAGATATTGCTTGCGCTGCAGATCGAGAAGGAGCTCACAAAACAGGAAATTCTCGAGCTCTACGTCAATAAAATTTACCTGGGAAATCGCGCCTACGGTATTCAGGCCGCTGCCCAGGTCTATTACGGCAAGCCGATCCAGGAGCTGAACCTGGCACAGCTGGCCATGATTGCCGGCCTGCCCAAGGCGCCTTCAGCCTACAACCCGCTGGCCAACCCGGAACGCGCCCTGGTGCGACGCAACTGGATTCTCGGTCGTATGCAATCACTGGGCTATATAGATGCAGCAGCACTTAACAGTGCCGTCGCCGAACCTGTAACCGCCTCCTATCACGGCAACAAGCTCGACCTGGACGCCCCCTATATTGCCGAGATGGCACGACAGGAAGCGGTTGACCGCCTGGGTGCAGCGGCCTACACCGATGGCTACAGCATCATCACCACGGTGGATGCCCGCCTGCAGGCCCGGGCCCAACAGGCCGTTATCGACGGACTGATGACCTACGACCTGCGCCACGGCTATCGCGGTCCGGAAGCCTCTCTGGCCACAGGCGGCGATACCGCCGACAACGACAGCCGGGACGCCAGTGACGCAGAGACCAGCGATGATCGCAGGATCCGCTGGCAGGCCGCCCTCAAAGACTTCTCCACCATCGCCGGCCTGCAGGCCGCTGCGGTCACGGCAGTGGGCGAACAGAGCGTCGATTTCCTGCTGGCTGACGGCACGGCAGGCTCCATCGACTGGGACAACGGGCTCTCTGCCGCCCGCCCCTACATCAACGAAAACAGCCGCGGTGCGGAGCCGGAAAAGGCCGCTGACGTGGTCGCCGAGGGCGACGTCATCCGCGTCTATCGCGACAAAGAGGCCCTCTGGCATTTGGCCCAGATCCCGGCAGCACAGGCAGCCCTGGTGGCCCTGAACCCGGAAAATGGCGGCCTCAAGGCTTTGGTAGGCGGACTGGACTTCAACCAGAGTCACTTTAATCGCGCCACCCAGGCCACCCGCCAGCCGGGCTCCAACTTCAAACCGTTCGTCTACAGTGCCGCACTGGAAAGCGGCATGACACCGGCGACCCTGATCAACGATGCCCCCATCGTGTTTGATGACGATTCACTGGAGAACACCTGGCGCCCGGAAAACGCCAGCGGCAAGTTCTATGGCCCCACCCGCTTGCGCAAGGCGCTCTACCTCTCCCGTAACCTGGTCTCCATCCGCGTACTGCAGGCTATCGGGGTAGAGACCGCCATCCGCGATATGCACCGTTTTGGCTTCGACGAAGACAAGCTCCCGCACGACCTGTCGCTGGCACTGGGAAGCTCCGCCCTGACCCCCTTGCAGGTGGCCACCGGCTACACCGTCTTTGCCAACGGCGGCTACCAGGTGTTCCCCTACCTGGTGGACCGGATTCTGGATGAGGACGGCGAAGTGGTCTATCAGGCCACGCCCGTAACCGTATGCCGGGACTGCGACCTGCCGCAGGACGCCACCGACAACAGTGAATCGGCCGTTCCGGGCGACGATGTGGCCGCCATGGAAGCCGCGCTGGCAGCGGAGCTGGCCAGGCCCGACACCGATCCGGCTGCGGACGCGATGGATGGCGAGCCTGATGTCGCTGCAGACGATGCAGCAGAGCCGACGGCAACAGATGCCAACCTGGCGGAGCAGCCCCTGCCCCTGCCAAAGGCAGAGCGGGTGATGTCACCCCAGGTGGCCTACCTGATTGACGACATGTTGAGAGACGTGGTGCGCCGCGGCACCGGCACCAAGGCCCAGAGCCTGGGACGCACTGACCTGGCGGGCAAGACGGGTACCACCAACGGCCCCCGTGACGCCTGGTTCTCGGGCTACAACCACCACATTGTTGCCACCACCTGGCTGGGCTTCGACCAGAACCTGCCACTTGGCCGGCGCGAGTACGGCGGCACCTCTGCCCTTCCTATCTGGATCGAGTTTATGCAGACCGCTCTGGAAGGCGTGCCCACCAAGAACCGCGTCCTGCCCGACGGGTTGGCGTCGGTGCGCATAGATCCTGTCAGTGGCAAGCGCGCCAGAGCGGGCCAGCAGGATGCCATTTTTGAACTCTTCCGCCAGGAAAACCTTCCGGAATACGCCGAGGAGAACGCTCCCGAGCCCGGCAGCAACGGCATCAGTAACGGCGGCGACACCCTGCCGGAAGAGCTGTTCTGAAGGCAGTGCCCAACAAAAGCCGGACAATAAAAAAGCCCCAATGGGGCTTTTTTATTGTCCGGCTGTCCGGCTTTTCGATTTACCGGCACATCAGGCAACCAAAGACTGGCAGCAGAGCCAGCCTTCGGCACGCCGCTTTTACCACTTGCAGTCAGCCAGTGTCTGCAGCGGGTAGTGGGCGGGATAAGGCAGTCGCGCCACCCCGGTATCCACTGCCGCTTTTGCCACTGCCGCCGCTACCGCACCCAGCAGGCGGGCATCGGTTGGCTTGGGCAGGATGTAGTTGCGGCCAAAGCTCAGCTCCACCCCACCGTAGGCCTTGGTAACCTCGGCAGGCACCGGCAGCTTGGCCAGCTCTTTCAGGGCCTCTACCGCCGCCAGCTTCATCTCGGTATTGATCTCACGGGCACGCACGTCGAGGGTGCCGCGGAACAGGAACGGGAAGCAGAGGACGTTGTTGACCTGGTTAGGATAATCGGAGCGGCCAGTGGCCATAATCAGATCCTCACGCACCTCATTGGCGATCTTGGGGCTGATTTCGGGATCAGGGTTGGAGCAGGCAAACACCACCGGATTAGCTGCCATTTTAGCCAGCTGCTCAGGCGCCAACAGGTTCGGGCCGGAGAGGCCGAGGAAGGCATCCGCACCGTCGATAGCATCGTCCAGGGTGCGCGCCTCGGTATCGTGGGCAAACTGCTCTTTGTATTCATTGAGTCCGTCACGGCCACTGTAGATCACACCCTTGCTGTCGAGCATAGTGATATTTTCACGGGTCGCGCCCGCGGCGATCATCAGGGTGCAGCAGGCGTGGGCCGCAGCGCCCGCGCCCAGGCAAACGATACGGGCGTCGGCGATGGACTTGCCCTGAATCTCCAGAGCATTGAGCATGCCGGCCACAGTAACAATTGCGGTGCCGTGCTGGTCATCGTGGAAAACCGGGATCTGACAGCGCTCAATCAGGGTTTTTTCAATCTGGAAACACTCCGGCGCCTTGATGTCCTCAAGGTTGATACCACCCCAGGTGTTGGCAATGCTGGCAACGGTCTCAATAAAGGCTTCCGGGCTCTCGCTCTCCACCTCGATATCGATGGAGTCGATACCGGCGAAACGCTTGAACAACAGCCCCTTGCCTTCCATGACCGGCTTGCTGGCCAGCGGTCCCAGGTTACCCAGGCCGAGAATGGCACTGCCATCGGTGATCACCGCCACCATGTTACCCTTGGCCGTGTATTTGTAGGCGTTTTCCGGATCCTTGGCGATCTCACGCACTGGCTCAGCCACACCGGGGCTGTAGGCCAGGGAGAGATCTTCCTGAGTCTCTGCGGAGGTAGTAATTTCGATCGCTAATTTGCCGGGTCTCGGAAACGCGTGGTAATCCAGAGCCGCTTGCTTAAATACATCTGACATGGTCTTGTCCATTGGCTGGAGAGGCGCATACCCCAAGGGAGGAAGAGAATAGCAGACTATCCGGTCAAATATCCCTGCGTATTACGCCGCTTTCGCTTGGTAATTGCGCCAATCGGAGGGGAATAGTTGCCACAAGCCAGGGCTTTTTAACACCGTCTTGCTGGCGGCGCTCCCTCCCGTATCGGCATAAAAAAAGCGCTGCAGTGGCCTGGAGCGCTTTTCGAAACTGCGTATCGTCGGCGCGATTACTTGGCGCCGATACGGCTGCCAAAGCGCTTCTTGAACTTGTCTACGCGGCCGCCGGTGCTGGCTTGCTTCTGCTTGCCGGTGTAGAACGGGTGGCAGTTGGAGCACACGTCCAGGTGCATCTCGGTCGCCTTGGTGGAGCCGGTGGTGATAACGTTGCCACAGCTGCAGGTAGCAGTCATCAGGCCGTAATTTGGATGGATATCAGTTTTCATGGGTTTCGCCTTATCGAATGTGTGCCGCCACCCGGTCTTGTGCCGGGCACCGCACAACGGTTAACCTTAGCGGGCTTAAAAATCAAGACGGCGCATACTACCAGAAACTTCCGTCGACGCAAGCTCGCTGTGCATTTTTTCAGCACCACCGGGCCTCACCATCCAAGGTACCTCCCGCTCCATGGCCGAGCCCCCGATCTACGCCGTTGCCCTGCCCGTTCCCCTGCGCAAAACCTTTGACTATCTGGCCTGGGACCCGCTGTTCCCGGGCCCCATTGCCCTTCCCGGCTGTCGGGTGCAGGTATCCTTTGGCAACCAGCAATTGACCGGTGTCATAACCTCAGTCAAGCAGAGTTCGGAACTACCAGCCAGTCAGCTGAAGGCGATCCTGCAGCTGCTGGACCAGCAACCATTGGTACCCACCGAGGTGCTGCAACTGTGCCAATGGACCGCCCACTACTACCACCACCCACTGGGTGATGTGCTTGCCACGGCCCTGCCGGTACAGCTGCGGCAGGGCGCCGCTGCCCGGCTGGTGGAAGAGAGCGCCTGGCGGCTGACAGACGCCGGCCGCCACTGTTCCCCGGCGGAGTTGGCACGGGCGCCACGGCAGCAGGAACTGCTGGCCCAACTGCAGGCCCTGCAGACCGAAGCCCATCACGACGCCCTCCCCCTTTGGCACAAGGACCTGCTGGCCAGTGGTATCAAGCGTCCACAACTGCAGGCGCTGGCCGACAAGGGACTGCTACAGGAGCTGCAACTGTCTCCGGCGCAGCTGGCCGCTGACCTGCCTCCCCTGCCACCGCTGCGGGAGCCGCACCTGCCACTCAACAGCGAACAGCAACTGGCCCTGCGGCAGGTGGAACCTGGGCGCTTCCAGTGCCACCTGCTCTACGGCACCACCGGCAGCGGCAAGACCGAAGTCTACCTGCAGGCCATCGACAAGGTGCTGGCGGCGGGTCAACAGGCACTGGTACTGATCCCGGAAATCGGCCTCACCCCACAGACCCTGCGCCGCTTTCAGCAGCGCTTCCAGCGTCCCATGGCCATACTGCACTCGGGCCTGAACGATAGTGAGCGCCAACAAGCCTGGCTGCTGGCGGCACAGGGCCTGGCGGACATCATCATAGGTACGCGCTCGGCTATTTTCACTCCCTTGCCCAGGGGCGGGATTATCATTGTCGATGAGGAACACGACGGCTCCTTCAAGCAGCAGGATGGCCTGCGCTATTCCGCCCGGGACCTGGCCGCGGTACGCTGCCAGCAGCTGGGCATCCCCCTGCTGCTTGGGAGTGCCACCCCGTCACTGGAGAGTTACCACAACGCCCGCAGCGGTCGCTATCAGATGCTGCCCCTGACCCAACGTGCCGGCGGCGCGCAGCCCCCGGCCATGGAGACCATCGATATCCGCGGCCTGCCCCTGCAGGATGGGTTCAGTGAACCCCTGCTGGAGCACATGCGCAGCCACTTGCAGCAGGGCAATCAGGTACTGGCCTTCCTCAACCGGCGCGGCTACGCCCCCACCCTGATGTGCCACGACTGCGGCTGGATGGCTCAATGTCCCGCCTGCGATGCCCGCCTGACCGTGCACCAGCACCCAAGCCACCTCCACTGCCACCACTGCGACTACCAGCGGCCGCTGCTGCAACAGTGCCCCAATTGTCGCAGCTACCAGCTGCAACCCCTGGGACAGGGCACCGAGCGGGCCGAACAGCGGCTGCAGGCACTGTTCCCCGACATTCCGGTGGTGCGGGTGGACCGCGATACCACCCGCCGCAAAAACGCCATGGAGGAAATTGTGTCCCGCGTCCACCAGGGGGAACCCTGCATCCTGCTGGGCACACAGATGCTGGCCAAGGGTCACCATTTCCCGGACGTCACCCTGGTGGCCATTCTGGATGTGGATGGAGGCCTGTTCAGCACCGACTTCCGCGGCCCCGAACGCATGGGCCAGCTGTTGTTGCAGGTGGCCGGGCGCGCCGGGCGCGCGGACAAGCCCGGCAGCGTGCTGATCCAGACCCACCTCGCCGATCACCCCCTGCTGCAGACCTTGCTGCACCAGGGCTACAGCACCTACGCCGACATACTGTTGCAGGAGCGTCAGACCGCCAGCCTGCCACCGTTTCGCTACATGGCACTGTTGCGGGCCGAATCCAGCCGCCCGGAAAACGCCCATGGCGCCTTGCTGCAGGCCCGGCAGTGGCTGGAGCAACGGCCGGACAGCCGGGAGCTGCAATGCCTGGGGCCGCTGCCCGCGCCGATGGAAAAGCGCAATGACCGCTACCGCTATCAACTGCAATTACAAAGCCCGAACCGAGCCCACCTGCATCTGGCCCTGCAGCAGCTGATTCCACAGATGGACCAATCGGCGCTGGCCAAGCGGGTACGCTGGTCCGTGGACGTGGATCCACAGGATATGACCTGATTACCGCCCCGGAATGGGATCCAGGCAATTGGTTCAACACCCCGGGTCGAGTACAATGGCCGCCTTGCAGTTACAAGACCATCCAGACACCTGACTATGACCCGCGACTACGCGAAAAAAAGCCGCTCCAGCTCCGGCAGCAGAAGCAACAACAAGAAAGGCACCCGGAAGAGCAGCCCCAAGCGCAGTCAGGTTCCTGCGTGGGTGTGGCTGTTCACCGGGTCCGTGCTGGGCGCCTTCATTATGTTTCTGGCATTCCTGTCGGGACTCACACCCTCTTCCACACCGGCGCCCGCGCAGCCAGAGGCCCCGGTGGCGAGCAAATCCTCACCCGACATCCCCAAGCCACGGTTTGATTTTTACCAGCTGCTGAAAGAGACCGAAGTGGTGGTACAGGAGCCGACCCCGGGCGGCAAAGGCAAGAACAGCACCCCGGAAGCGGAAACCGTACCCCAGGAATACATCCTGCAGGTGGGCTCCTTTAAAAAGGTCGCCGACGCCGACCGTCTGCGGGCAGAACTGATCCTGATGAACCTGGACGCCAGCGTGGAAACCGTCACTGTACGCAATGGCGAGACCTGGCACCGCGTGCTGGTGGGGCCCTACACCTCGCAGTCCAAGGTCGCCAATGCCCGCAGCACCCTCATTTCCAACGACATCAATCCCCTGCTGCTGAAACGCAATCGCTCCTGAGCCGGGCGCGCCACTCCGGCGCCCGCCGGGCGCCCTTGAATTTCCCCGTTCCGCCCCCATCTCCCGCTTGAGCTCTGACTACACATTCCGACTTTAAGGATCCCCTCCGTGGAACAATATCGTGGTACTACCATTGTTTCCGTGCGTCGCAACGGCAAGGTTGTGATTGGCGGCGACGGCCAGGTCTCCCTCGGCAATACCGTTATGAAAGGCAACGCCCGCAAGGTTCGGCGCCTCTACAACAATGAGGTTATCGCCGGGTTCGCCGGTGGCACCGCCGACGCCTTTACCCTGTTTGAACGTTTCGAAGCCAAGCTGGAAGCCCACGGCGGCCAGCTGGTGCGCGCCGCTGTAGAGCTGGCCAAGGACTGGCGTACCGACCGCGCCCTGCGCCGCCTGGAAGCACTGCTGGCGGTGGCCGACAAGGACGCCTCCCTGATCATTACCGGCAACGGTGACGTCATCCAGCCGGAGCAGGACATCATTGCCATTGGTTCCGGCGGCCCCTTCGCCCAGGCCGCGGCCCGGGCGCTGTTCGAGAACACCGAACTGGAAGCCAAAACCATTGTGGAGAAAGCGCTGGGTATTGCCGGCGACATCTGTGTCTACACCAACCACAACCACACCATCGAAGAGCTGGTTTATCAGCCCTGACAGCGGTGGTCTCCCCCGCGAGGCCCTGTAACCACAACCCTATTCTGATACCGGAAGCGAATTCATCATGTCAGACATGACCCCCCGTGAAATCGTCCACGAACTCGACAAGCACATCGTCGGCCAGGGTGCCGCCAAGCGCGCAGTGGCCATCGCCCTGCGTAACCGCTGGCGCCGCATGCAACTGGACGAGAGCCTGCGCAACGAAGTCACACCCAAAAACATCCTGATGATCGGCCCCACCGGCGTCGGTAAAACCGAAATTGCCCGCCGCCTGGCCAAGCTGGCCAACGCCCCCTTTATTAAGGTGGAAGCAACAAAATTCACCGAAGTGGGCTATGTCGGCCGCGACGTGGAGTCCATTGTCCGCGACCTGGTGGACCGCTCCATCAAACTCTACCGCGAACAGGAGATGTCCAAGGTCAGCCACCGGGCGGAAGATGCGGCTGAAGAGCGGATTCTCGACGCTCTCCTGCCACCGGCACGGGGCGACGACGGCGAACGCCAGGAGAGCACCACCCGCCAGCTGTTCCGCAAGAAACTGCGTGAGGGCGAGCTGGACGACAAGGAGATCGACATCGAAGTAGCCTCTACCCCGGTAGGCGTGGAGATCATGGCACCTCCCGGCATGGAGGAGATGACCAGCCAGCTGCAGAACATGTTCTCCTCCCTCTCTTCCAAGCGCAGCAAGAGTGCCAAGCTGACCGTGCGTCAGGCTTTCCGCCAGATTCGCGATGAAGAAGCCGCCAAGCTGGTGAACGAAGAGGAACTCAAGAGCAAGGCCATCGCTGCCGCCGAGCAGAACGGCATTGTCTTTATCGACGAGATCGACAAGGTGGCCAAGCGCGGCGAGACCAGCGGCACCGACGTTTCCCGGGAAGGGGTGCAGCGGGATCTGCTGCCCCTGATTGAGGGCTGCACCGTCAGCACCAAACACGGCATGATCAAAACCGATCACATCCTCTTTATCGCCTCAGGCGCCTTTCACCTCTCCAAACCATCGGACCTGATCCCCGAACTGCAGGGGCGCCTGCCCATTCGCGTGGAACTGGACGCACTGACGGCAGATGACTTCGAGCGCATCCTCACCGAACCCAACGCCTCCCTGACCGAGCAGCAGATCGCCCTGCTGCAAACCGAAGGAGCGGAACTGCAGTTTACCGCCGATGGCATCCGCCGCATCGCCGAGACCGCCTGCGAAGTCAACGAGCGCACGGAAAACATCGGTGCCCGTCGCCTGCACACCATTATGGAGCGACTGCTGGAAGACATCTCTTTTGACGCAGGCGATAACAACGCCGTCCTGGTCATTGATCGTGACTACGTTGACTCTCACCTCGGCGCCCTGGCGCAGAACGAAGATCTCAGTCGCTACATTCTCTGATCCGTACCGGGCCGCTGCATGCCGGCGGCCCGCTCACCAACCTCCGGCCCGGACACCCGCTGCTTATGAACGCGCCCCGCAAAGTCACCCTGCACAAAGGCACCGCCGTGCTGGAGCTGCAATACGAAGATGTCAGCGCCCGGCTGCCGGCAGAGCTGCTGCGCGTCTACTCCCCCTCCGCCGAAGTTCAGGGCCACGGCCCCGGGCAGGAGACTCTGCAGTTCGGCAAACGGGATGTGAATATCGACAAGCTGGAAGCCACCGGCCACTACGGCCTGCGCATCTACTTCAGCGACGGCCATAACACCGGCCTCTTCAGCTGGAACTATTTGCGCCACCTGGCCGACGACCAGGAAGCCCTCTGGCAGGACTACCTGCAACGCCTAAATGCCGCTGGCAAGTCCCGCGACCCTTACGAAGCGGTAGTTCGCCTGATTGACCCAAACTGAAGCCGTAACCGGGCAGCAGTCAGGACGTTTCCGACGCACAATAAAAAAGCAGGCTTGCGCCTGCTTTTTTATTGACGGTACCTTCCGTTATTACTGGTACCTTCCCGCTTCCACGCCGGAAGCCGGCATTCCAGAATCAACTTACGCCCGAATCAACTGACGTAGACCGGTCCTACGCCTACAGTCCAGACAATCACCGATGCAATCATCATCGTCACCATCAGCACCAGGCCGGTGGTTACTGCGGACGACGCAAAGATGAAGCCCTGATCCTTGGGAATGTTCATCAAAATCGGAATGCCCTGATACAGCAGGTAGACTGAATAGGCCCCGGCAATACCCATCACTGACGTGACCAGCCACGGAGATGGATAGAGCAGTACCAGTCCGGCGATCATCATCGGCGTGGTGACATAGACGGCCATCGCCGTACCTTCATAATGTCTCTCCTCGGCCGAATCCTTTACCCCGAAGGTGCGTTCCATCCAGTTGATAAACTCACCAAAGATGTAGACGCCAAGATTGATACCCACATAACTGAGGAAGCAGAGACTGGCCGCACTGACCGAGGTCAACCGGACCACCTCGTCCGAGCCTACCTGCCACCCCACCGCTGTTACACCGATGTAGGCGCAGATAACCGGGATCAACGCCAGAAATGGTACGTGGCTGACGAAAACCCCCATAAAGCCTTCGCGGCGTTGCTGCCGAATGGACTGCCACTCGGATTCCGGGTGCAGAAAAATGCCTAATGTGTGTTGCAAGATTGCCATAGGAAACTCCTGACTATTATTCTCACTGGGAGTGCAAAACCAGTATTGCACAAGGGATTTTCACAAACATGGAAAATGCTTTGATTTATTGGATCGTTTATACATAAAGCATTTGATTTAAAGCACAGCAGGAAATAATAAAAAACCTTCTGAAATTAACGACGTTTGGCTTTGAAGTTAATCGGAGTTAAAAAAATATCCGGAAACAGTTTCGGTAACAGATTCAGAAATATGAGTAAATGATTCACACACACCGATAGTGGCTATTGCCTGAACCTCGAAATAACACCGTTTTTATTAGTATTAAAAATATAAATAGCTGCAGATATAAGAAAACAAATTATGAATCGATTTTTCAGCCTGCTTAAAAGTGTTACCGGCGCCTTCCTCGGCGTTCAGAGCGGCAAGCAATTGGACAATGATGCCGAAGAAAAAAGTGTCTGGCCTTTTGTGATCACCGGCATATTTATGACAGTTTTGCTTGTTATCGGCATCGCTGCGGCGGTTCGGATAGTTTTGACAAACATCAGCGGTTAAATTAGTTTCAGGCTGTCAAAGGCTGCAATTTTGACCCGCAGGATTCGTCGCGCCTGCGCACCTCTGGCTCGCATTGATCGCACGTCAGAACACGGACAGACCACTTCAATAATTACAAAAAGACAGGCACGTTGATTATGGATACTTCTGTGTGTCGGTGGCTGAACGCGCCACTGTCCCGGCTGCTGCAAGCTGCCCTTGTTTTATCTCTCCTGCCCCAGGACGCTGCCGCAGAGATACCGCTCAACATGCCGGTAGGTGTCACCGACATCAGCCGTTCGGTCTACGACCTGCACATGACCATTTTCTGGATCTGCGTTGCCATTGCGGTGGTGGTGTTCGGTGTCATGTTCTGGTCCATTATTCATCACCGTAAATCCAAAGGCGCCAAAGCCGCCCACTTTCACGAAAACACCGTGGTGGAAATCATCTGGACGCTGATCCCCATGGCGATCCTTATTGCCATGGCCATTCCCGCCACCGCAACGCTGGTTAAAATGTACGACACCAGCGATGCCGAGGTGGACATCCAGGTGACCGGCTACCAATGGAAATGGCATTACAAGTACCTGGATCAGGACGTGGAATTCTTTTCCAACCTTTCAACACCACGAGAGCAAATAGAGAATACTGCTGAAAAAAGCGAACACTACCTCCTCGAAGTGGACAACGCGCTGGTGATACCAACCGGCAAGAAAGTGCGCTTCCTGATTACCTCCAATGATGTCATTCACTCCTGGTGGGTACCCCATCTGGCGGTCAAGAAGGATGCCATTCCCGGATTTATCAATGAGTCGTGGGCCATCGTCAACGAGCCCGGCGTCTATCGCGGCCAGTGCGCCGAACTGTGTGGCAAGGACCACGGCTTTATGCCCATCGTTGTCGATGCCCGCTCACCGGAAGACTACCAACAGTGGCTGCTGGCCAAGCAGGAAGAGAAAGAACAGCAGGCTCAGCAGGCAGCTGCAGCGACAGCCCGCACCTGGACCCATGAAGAACTTATGGCGGAAGGGGAAAAAGTTTACGCCCGCGCCTGCGCTGCCTGCCACCAGCCCTCCGGTGCCGGCATGCCACCGGTATTCCCGTCACTGATCAAGAGCCCGATTACCACCGGCGATATCAATGCCCACATAGATATCGTCGTGCGCGGCAAACCTGGCACCGCCATGCAGGCGTTTGGCAACCAGCTGACCCCGGCCGAAGTGGCGGCGGTCGTTACCTATGAGCGTAACGCCTGGGGCAACGACACAGGCGATACAGTGACGCCCACAGACGTTCAGGAACACAACGCACAATAATCTCGCATCAGAACAGCGATCAGATAACGATTTACATTCGGAGAGGACTATGGACGCGGCCAGCGACATTGCGCATGAAGCTCAGCATCATCACGGACCGGCCAGCGGTTTAAGTCGCTGGGTGTTCACCACCAACCACAAGGACATCGGCACACTGTACATGTGGTTCTCGTTCCTGATGTTTCTTACCGGCGGCAGCATGGCGCTGGTGATCCGGGCGGAACTTTTCCAGCCCGGACTGCAGCTGGTGGATCCCGGTTTCTTCAATCAAATGACCACCATGCACGGCCTGATCATGGTGTTCGGGGCAGTGATGCCCGCCTTTGTCGGCCTCGCCAACTGGCTGATCCCGATGATGGTGGGCGCGCCTGACATGGCCCTGCCACGCATGAACAACCTCAGCTTCTGGATCCTGCCGTTTGCCTTTACGATGCTGCTGATGACCCTGTTTATGGATGGCGGCGCACCCAATTTCGGCTGGACGTTTTATGCACCGCTGAGCACTCAATACGCACCACCCACGGTCAACTACTTTATCTTTGGTGTTCATTTGATGGGTATCTCATCCATCATGGGCGCCATCAATGTCATCGCCACCATTTTTAATATGCGCGCCCCCGGCATGACCCTGATGAAGATGCCACTGTTTGTCTGGACCTGGCTGATTACCGCGTTTCTGCTGCTGGCGGCCATGCCGGTGCTGGCTTGCGTGGTCACCATGATGCTGTTCGACATCAACTTCGGTACCAGCTTTTTCAATGCTGCCGGCGGTGGCGACCCCGTGCTCTTCCAGCACCTGTTCTGGTTCTTCGGTCACCCCGAGGTGTACATCATGATCCTGCCGGCGTTTGGCATCGTCTCGCAGATCATCCCCACCTTCAGCCGCAAACCCTTGTTTGGCTACGCCTCCATGGTCTACGCCACCGCCTCCATTGCCCTGCTTTCCTTTATTGTCTGGGCCCACCACATGTTTACCGTCGGCATGCCGCTGGCCGGCGAGCTGTTCTTTATGTACGCCACCATGCTCATTGCCGTACCTACAGGTGTGAAAGTGTTTAACTGGATCAGCACCATGTTTCGTGGCTCCCTGACGTTTGAAACACCCATGCTGTTTGCCATTGCTTTCATCGTACTGTTTACCATTGGTGGCTTCTCCGGCTTGATGCTGGCCATCTCACCGGCTGACTTCCAGTACCACGACACCTATTTCGTAGTGGCACACTTCCACTATGTACTTGTACCCGGTGCCGTGTTTGCAATTATCGCCGCTGTCTACTACTGGCTGCCTAAATGGTGTGGTCGCATGTATGACGAACGCCTGGGTAAAATTCATTTCTGGTGGTCCTTTATCGGCCTCAACCTGACCTTCTTCCCCATGCACTTTATCGGCCTCGCCGGCATGCCGCGCCGCATTCCGGATTACGCCCTGCAGTTTGCCGACTTTAATATGCTGGCGAGCATTGGCGGCTTTGTGTTTGGTTTTGCCCAGGTTTTCTTCCTCTTTATCGTCATCCGATGCATCACCAGTGGCGAGAAGGCTGCCGCCAACCCATGGGAAGGTGCAGAAGGACTGGAGTGGACCCTGCCATCGCCTGCGCCCTACCACAGCTTCGGCACACCACCAAAAATTGATTAACGCCCGTCCAGAGTGAGACGCCAGAACATGCAACCGAACTCCCGCAAAACACTGGTATTGGCGACCCTGATTCCGATTGTGATGTTCGGTTTCGGATTTGCCCTGGTCCCCCTTTACGATGTGTTCTGCCGGGTCACCGGGCTCAACGGAAAGGTAAACACCTCGCCACTGACGGAGGCGGAACAGCGCAACAGGAACAACCAGCAGGAGACAATGTCCCGCGGGGTGCGCGTGCAGTTTGTCACCATGAACAATGGCGACATGCCGTGGGAATTTGCGCCGCTGGAACACGACGCCGTCAAGGTACAGACCGGCGAGGATTTCACGGCCATGTTCCGCGTTACCAACACCACCGATCGTTTTATGCAGGGTCGCGCCGTACCCAGCGTCAGTCCTTCGGAGGCGGCGCAGTATTTTCACAAGGTGCAATGCTTCTGCTTTGACCAGCAGGACCTTGAGGCCGGTGAGTCACTGGATATGCCCGTGGTCTTCGAGGTGGACAAAGAACTGCCGGACCACATTCGGACCATCACACTGGCCTATACTTTGTTTGACGTTACCCAGGTGGCCAATAACAACTGAGCAATAAGTTAACCAAACAGAAGGGTGCCAACAGCCGTATCTGCACCATCACAGGAGAGCATGTGTATGAGTCAGCAGCACTACTATGTACCGGAACAAAGCCACTGGCCGATTGTGGCCGCCGTCAGCCTGTTTCTTTTGGCAGCCGGCACTGCACACGCCCTGATCCACGGTCAGAGCCTGCTGCTGCTGATTGGCCTGGTCGGCGTGATCTATCTTTTTGTCGGCTGGTTTTCTACCGTTGTGAAAGAGAACCAGGAGGGATTACTCAACGATCCCCAGGTAGACCGCTCCTTCCGCCTCGGCATGAGCTGGTTCATCTTTTCCGAAGTGATGTTTTTTGCAGCCCTGTTCGGGGCCCTGTTTTATGTGCGCCACCTGGCTGTGCCGTGGCTGGCAGGCGAAGGCGACAAGCCCATGAATGTGCTGCTGTGGCCGGAGTTTATCAACAGCTGGCCGGTGATGAACCCGCCGGACACCCAGCTTTTCCAGGGGCCCACCACGACGGTTGATCCCTGGCACCTGCCACTGCTGAACACCCTGCTGCTGGTGACTTCCAGCATCACCCTCACCTTTGCCCACCACGCCCTCAAGCACGAAAAGCGCATCACCGCGATTAACTGGATGCTGGCCACCATTGCCCTCGGCATCGCTTTCCTGTTTGTACAGGCCTATGAGTACTACGAAGCCTACACCCATTTGGGGCTGACCCTGCACGCCGGCATTTATGGAGGCACGTTCTTTATCCTTACCGGCTTCCACGGTATGCACGTCACACTGGGTACGATCATTTTGATTGTGATCACCGGACGTCTGATGCGCGGCCACTTTTCACCACAGCGACACTTCGGTTTTGAGGCCAGCGCCTGGTACTGGCACTTTGTGGATGTAGTGTGGCTGGGGCTGTTTATCTTCGTCTACGTACTCTGAAGCAATAACGGTTTGTCACCAGGGCGCCTGGTTGTGCAAGGTGCCAGTGGCAAAACCGATAATGAGGCACAGCAGGATCAGAACCGCCAGTGAGATACGGAATTTAAGTGACGTCAGCAGGCGCTGCTGTGGAGCTTCCCCCTGATCCTTCATCAGGAAGTAGAAGCCAAATGACAGGCTGACAAGCATCAGAAAAAACAGAAAAAGAATAAAGAGTTTCAGCATGGGAGCTCCCCGCCCGGCTGCAAAGTTGTCCTCAGTATAGCGGCAGTTGTAAATGTACCGGCAATGGATTTGGTGTTTTTGCTTGTTTCTTCTCGGCGGTGTCGGCACGTCACTCTGTCTGTGGCAATGGCACAAGGCCGAGCGCAAGGAGTTGTGGCAAGCACAAGGCTCCTCTGTGCTGACATTGCAACAGTGGCGCCAGCAAATCACACCTGACACCACGCCAGACGACGACTCGACACCGGAAGCGTGGCTCGGCCAGCAACTGCAGGTGACAGGTCATTTTCTGCCGGGCTTCAGTGCCTTTCTCGACAATCAGATTCATAACGGCAAGGCCGGCCTGGACGTGCTGGCACTGCTGCGTACCAACAGCGGCGACACCCTGCTGGTCAATCGCGGCTGGATTGAGTGGCCGGATCGCAACACGCTGCCGGAGGTCTCGCTGCCAGAGGGAACCATCACGCTGCAAGGTACGCTCTATCCCTTCAGTCGTCCCGGGCTCACCCTGGGTGACTATCCGGAAATTCAGGCAGCACCGCAGCGCCTGCCCTGGGTGGAGAGGGAGAAGTTGCAACAGGCGCTGGGCGTCACACTGCTCAACGCCGAGTTACGGGTTGCGGCAAACCAGCCGCAGATGTTCCTGCCACACTGGCAGTTATCGGTTATTACACCGGCCAAACACCGGGCTTACGCCTGGCAGTGGGCCGCTCTCACCTTGCTAGCATGGGGTTATGCATTATGGATAGTGTTTCAGGCTCTGCGTCGTCCGCCGGCGCTCCACCGATCCGGCGCGCGAAATTCAAACTGCTGATGCTGCTGCTCATCGGCTTCGCGCCGATGTTAAGCGCCTGGGCGCTGTACCTGGGGCAGTGGCAACCGCAGACAAATACCGCCCGCGGAGCGTTGATGCAACCGGCGCTGACAGCAGAGCAGTGGTGGCCGGCAGCCAATACCGACTCGCTGGAACAGCTGCACGGTCACTGGCTGATTGTGGAAGTACTGCCCGCTGACTGTGACCGGAATTGCGTGCAACAACTGCAACAGGTGACGCAGCTGCACCTGGCACTGGGCAAGGAGGCGGAGCGGGTGCGTCGCGTCTGGTTCGGTACCACCACCCCCACCCAGGCCGACGATCCCTACCTGCAAATCCTGCCCCACAGCGACCTGCAGGTTCCGCAACAGCGCCAGCGTTTTATCGTCGACCCACTGGGCAATCTGGTACTCACCTACACACAGGATCAGGACCTTCGTGATCTGCTGAAGGATCTTAAAAAGCTGCTCAAGGCCTCCAGCATCGGCTAACAGGGAACGGCTATGTCCTCAATCCAGTCTTCAATCCAATCCGCCTTCCGCCTCAGTGCCTGCGCCGTGCTGCTGGCAGCGATTGTCGTCACCCTCGGTGCCTACACCCGACTGGCCGATGCCGGCCTCGGCTGTCCCGACTGGCCAGGCTGCTACGGCTTCCTGACCGTGCCCCAATCCGAAGTCCATATCGTGATCGCCGAAGCCCGCTTTCCGGAAACCCCGGTGGAAGCGCACAAGGGCTGGGCCGAGATGGTCCATCGCTATGTAGCCGGCATTCTGGGAGTGCTCATAGCCGCACTGGCCTGCATGGCCATCAGGCAGCGCCGCACCCCCGGCTATCCACTGGGGTTGAGCCTCGGGCTTTTGCTGCTGGTGGTGGTGCAGGCCGCCTTCGGCATGTGGACGGTGACGCTTAAATTGTGGCCCCAGGTGGTCACCCTGCACCTGCTGGGCGGCTTCGCTACCCTGAGCCTGCTGCTGGTACTCACCCTGCGCCTGCGCCACCTTATCCGACAACCTGCAGACGCCCCCGAGAGCCTTCTGCAGCTAGCCGGTGCACCCCGCCTTTTGATGTGGCTGGCGCTGATGCTGGTCATTGGCCAGATAGCCCTCGGCGGCTGGACCAGTGCCAACTACGCCGCCTATGCCTGTCCCGATTTCCCAACCTGCCACGGTGAGTGGTGGCCGGAGCAAATGGCTTTGGACAAGGGGCTCAACATCACCCAGCACGTGGGCCCCAACTACCTCGGCGGCCAACTCGAAGGGCCGGCCAGGGTGGGCATTCACATGATGCACCGGCTTGGCGCCCTCACTGTCACTCTGGTGCTCAGCCTGCTCTGTGTGGCGCTGTGGCGGCGGCAGCTGCGGGGCGAAGCAACAGCAGTTTTGGCCGCACTCGCACTGCAGCTGGCCATAGGTATTGCCAACGTCTTCTGGCAATTCCCGTTGCTACTGGCGCTGGCCCACAACAGCGGCGCGGCGTTGCTGTTACTGGTTCTCTGCGCCCTGCTCACTCAACACTACCTCGCACGCTCCCTTTCCCATTCCCGCTCCCGCAACAAGGAACTGACTTATGAAAACCACCAAACCTGCCCTGCGGGCTGACTTCAGCGGTGGGCTGGAGCTGCCACCGCTGCGCACCACCCTTACCGCCTACTACCGCCTGACCAAACCAAGGGTAGTGGCCGTCATGCTGCTCACCGCGGTGGTGGGCATGCTACTGGCCAGCGAGCAGGCGATTCCCTGGAACGCCTTGCTGTGGGGAACCATAGGCATCGGCATGGCCGCCGGTGCCGCCGCTGCGGTCAACCATGTGGTGGACAACCGCATCGACCGTCACATGATCCGCACCCGCGCCCGCCCGTTACCCCAGGGCGAACTGTCGCCGGCCCACGCGCTGGCGTTTGCCTTCGTGCTTGGCAGCGCCGGGTTGGCGTTGCTGGCCATCGCCGTCAACCCGCTCACCGCCTGGCTCACCTTTGCTTCCGTCATTGGTTACGCGGTTATCTACAGCGCCTTTCTCAAACGCGCCACACCACAGAACATCACCATCGGTGGCCTGGCCGGTGCAGCACCGCCACTGCTGGGCTGGACCGCTGTGACCAACCAGGTGTCGCCGGAGAGCCTGCTGCTGGTGTTGATTATCTTTGCCTGGACGCCACCACACTTCTGGGCCCTGGCCATTCACAAACGTGACGAATACGCCAACGCCGGTGTGCCCATGTTGCCGGTGACCCACGGCAATGCGTTTACCCGTCTGCAGATTGTGCTCTACACCCTGCTGCTGGTGCTCACTACCCTGCTGCCCTTTCTCTACGGCAGTAGCGGCCTGATCTACCTGGCCGGTGTGACCCTGTTGAACATGGAGCAACTGCGCCGCGTGGCACTGCTGTTCGGTGACAACCGCCAGGCGCCACTGGCACTGTTCCGTTACTCCATTACCTACGTCATGCTGCTGTTTGTGATTCTGCTGCTGGACCATTACCTCTGATCCGCCTTACCTGATCCTTTCGGACCGTGCCCGCCGCTGACCAATGGCGGGCACGACCGCTGCCTCCCGCCCGCCGTCTCCGTCCGCCGTCTCCGCGCGCTAAGCCCCGACACTCCCTGTATGGGACCAAAGAACCCTTACTCCCTGTCGTAAATACCAATATGCTATACAAGTAGCTATCGGCGGCCCGCGCCTGCCGCAATTGCCCAAGGAATCCGTAATGCCCCCACGCATCTCCCCCTTCCCACGCCTGGCCGCAACCTGTGCCGGCCTGTTGGCCGCGCTGGCCCTGACAGCCTGTTCCGACAAAGCCCCGGAGGTGCAGGCACCCCCACCCAGCGTGTCGGTCATTGAAGTGGGGACCCAGGACGTCGGCCGCCACTCCGAGTACGTCGCCCGTACCGAGGCCTTCAGGACAGTGGAATTGCGCGCACGGGTGGAGGGCACCATCACCCAACGCCTGTTCCGGGAAGGTGATACGGTGAGCGAAAGCCAGTTGCTGTTTGAAATTGACAGGGAAAACTATCTCGCCGCCTTTGAGCAGGCCAAGGCCAACCTCAGCAGTGCCCAGGTGGAACAGCAACGTACCGAACGGGATTACAAGCGCGGCCAGGAGTTGCGGCCCAATGGTTTTATCAGCCAGTCGGACCTGGACACCCTCGCCAGCAACGCTGCCAAGGCGCAGGCGGCAGAGAAAGCTGCCGAGGCAGCGCTGCAAAATGCCGAGGTCAATCTCAGTTACACCCGCATCAAGGCTCCCTTCACCGGGCGCATCAGTACCGTGAACTACAACGTTGGCAACCTGGTGGGGCCGGGCAGCAATCCGCTGGCCACCCTGTTACAGGACGATCCCATCTACGTCAGTTTCCAGATGGACGAAGGTACCTACATCACCTACCTGCAGGCCTCCTCGAAACAGACCGGAGGCGAACCGGTGCCGCCGGCAGACGGGTCACTGGCGCTGTCGCTGGTGCTGCCCAATGGCACCGTGCATGACCAGCCGGGGCGATTCAATTACGCCGGCATCAGCATCAACAGCACCACCGGCACCGTTAACCTGCGGGCCGAATTTGCCAACCCCCGGGGGATCGTGCGCCCGGGCCTCTATGCCACCCTGGTGATCGAGAGCACCGACAAACTGAGCCTGCCCGTTGTCCCCCAATACGCCGTGCAGGAGGGACAACAGGGCAAATTTGTACTGATCGTCGACGATGACAACAAAGTGCGGGAGCGCAACATCAGTGTCGGCCGCGCACTCGGCGCCCTCTGGGCGGTGACTGACGGACTGCAGCAGGGTGACCGGATAATCGTCGAAGGGTTGCAGAAGGTGCGCACCGGGATTGAAGTTAACCCCCTGCTCAAACTCCTCGATACGCAGACAGGCACACTGCGCAGCGAACCGGCGACCTCCAGCGCCACCAACCAGCCGGCCAGTTAAGCGGCTGCGGCAGCCAGCGGAAAGGATTGCCTATGTTCAGTCAGTTTTTTATCACCCGCCCGAAGTTTGCCTTCGTGATCTCCATTGTGCTGTCGCTGGCGGGGCTGATCAGCATGTTCCTGCTGCCGGTCAACCTCTACCCCGAGATCACCCCGCCGCAGGTGCAGATCAATGCCACCTACCCCGGTGCCAGCGCCCAGGTGGTGGAAGAGGCGGTACTGCGCCCGATTGAAGAACAGATCAACGGCATCGAGGGGATGCTCTACATCGAGTCCACCGCCTCCAACAATGGCGCCGCCTCGATCACCGTCACCTTTGAGCAGGGCACCGACGACGACACCGCCCAGGTGAATGTGCAGAACCGGGTCGCCGTAGCCGAACCGTCTCTGCCCGCGGAAGTGACCCGACAGGGACTGAAGGTGGAGAAGCGCTCCAGCAACATGCTGCTGGGCATTAACCTGGTCAGCTCCGACCCCGGCGTGGACCGCCTCTACCTCTCCAACTACGCCACCAATTACCTCACCGAGCCGCTGGCGCGGGTGCCGGGCGTGGGCGGCGTGGAAGTGATGGGGGAGATGAGTTATTCCATGCGGGTGTGGATGGACCCGGTGCGCATGGCCGCCCTGGGGGTCACCGTGTCCGACATTCAGTCCACCCTCAACGAGCAGAACCTGATTGTCGCCGCCGGCAAGATCGGCGCCCCACCGACACCGGACCAGCAGCAGTTTGAGTACACCATTCAAACCAAGGGTCGACTTGTCGACGCGAAGGAGTTTGGCAATACCATTGTCCGGGCCAAGGCCGACGGTTCTTTCATCCACCTGCACGATGTAGCGCGGCTGGAGATGGGATCGCAAAGTTACTCCGCCGCCGCCAAACTGAACAACAACGACACCGCCTTTATCGTCATCTACCAGCTGCCCGACGCCAACGCCACCGAAGTGGCCAAGCTGGTCTACGCGGAGATGGAAAAGCTCGCCGTCGCTATGCCGGAGGGTGTGGAGTACCACATCATCTACGACACCACCCGCTTTATCCTGCGCTCCATCGACGAAGTGAAAGTCACGCTCTATCAGGCGGTGGCGCTGGTGATCCTGGTGGTGTTTATCTTCCTGCAGAACTGGCGCGCCACTATTGTGCCGGCGGTGGCCATTCCGGTGTCGCTGATCGGCACCTTTGCCTTCCTGCAGCTGTTCGGCTTCTCCATCAACACCATCACCCTGTTCGGTCTGGTGCTGGCCATCGGCATTGTGGTGGACGATGCCATTGTGGTGATTGAGAACGTGGAGCGGCTGATGACCGAAGGCGGCCTGTCGCCACTGGAGGCCACCCGCCAGAGCATGAAGGAGGTCTCCGGCCCGGTGGTGGCCACTACCCTGGTACTGCTGGCGGTGTTTGTGCCGGTGGGCTTTATGCCTGGTATTACCGGTGAGATCTACAAACAGTTCGCGGTTACCATCTCCACGGCGGTGGTGATCTCCTCCATCAACGCCCTCACCCTCAGCCCGGCCCTGTGCGCCTCGTTGCTGCGCGGCGACCAGACCAAACGCATTGGCTGGCTGCGTCCCGCGGAGCGGGCGATTGAGGGCCTGACCCACGGCTACAAACGCCAGGTACGAACCATCCTGCAGCGCGCCAGCCTGGCGCTGCTGTTCGCTGCCGCCGGTATCGTCGCCACCGGCTGGCTGGCCACCAACACAGCCACCGGCTTCATCCCCAATGAGGACCAGGGCATCCTGATGATGGATATCCAGCTGCCGGATGCCGCCTCCCTCAACCGCACCGAGAGCGTGATGGCCAGGGTCAGCGACCTGGTGGAGGCGCAGGAGGGTGTGGCGGATGTCATTACCGTAGCCGGCTTCTCCATCCTCGCCGGCGCCGGCTCCAACCGCGCCCTGGGCATTGTGGTGCTGGATGACTGGGACGACCGCACCACGCCCGAGACCCGCCTGCGCACCATCTACAACAAACTGCAGGGGATCGTGTGGGGACTGCCGGACGCCCAGGTGATGGTCTTCCCCATGCCCTCCATCCCCGGCCTTGGCGCCACCGGTGGTTTTGATTTCCGCCTGCAGGACTCCCGCGGCCGCAGCCCGGAAGAGCTGGCGCAGGTAGCCAATGGCCTCATCTACCAGGCCAACAGCGATCCGCGCCTGGAGCGGGTCTTCTCCACCTACCGGGCCAATGTGCCGCAGTATTACCTGGAGATCGACCGCCCCAAGGCCAAGGCCATCGGCGTGCCCCTGTCGGAGGTGTTCCTGACCCTGCAGGCGCAGCTGGGCTCGCTCTACATCAACGACTTCAACCGCTTTGGCCGCACCTATCAGGTGATCCTGCAGGCAGAAGGCAAGTACCGCTCACGGCCCGAGGATCTGGGCCACCTGTACGTGCGCAACAACCAGGGCGAGATGCTGCCACTGGCTACCCTCGGCCGCCTGCAGCCCATGCTCGGTGCCACCAGTCTCAACCACTTCAACCTCTACCGCTCCACCAGCATCAGCGGCCAGGCGGCCCCGGGTTACAGCTCCGGTGATGCCCTCAAGGCCATGGGCGAGCTGGCGCAGCAGCTGCCGGATGGCTATCTGTTCGAGTGGGCCGGGCAGTCGGCACAGGAGGTGGCGGCGGGCAACCTGGTGCCGATTCTCTTCAGTCTCGCCCTGCTGTTTGTCTACCTGTTCCTGGTGGCGCTCTACGAGAGCTGGAGCCTGCCACTGGCGGTAATGGGGGCCGTGCCCTTTGCCCTGCTTGGAGCCTTTACGGCCATGAACCTGGTGGGACAGGCCAACGACCTCTACGCCCAGGTAGGCCTGATCCTGCTGATCGGCATCTCCACCAAAACCGCCATTCTCATTGTGGAATTTGCCATGAGCGAGCGCCGTGCCGGCAAATCCATTGTGGACGCCGCCTTCAGTGCCGCCGGCCTGCGCTTCCGTGCGGTGCTGATGACCGCCCTCTCCTTTGTACTGGGGGTACTGCCACTGGTCTACTCCACCGGCCCCGGTGCCGCCAGCCGTTTCTCCATTGGTGTCACCGTGCTCGGAGGCATGCTGGCCGCCACCGTCTTCACCACCCTGTTGGTACCCATGTTCTACATGAGCGTGCAGCGGCTGCGGGAGCATTTCGATCCGCAGAAACGCTAGCGGCGCCAATTGCCGCACGCAAATACACCCGGACGGGCCCTGAGCGTCGAACCGCGCCGAGGCTTCGGGTACAATGGCCGCAATTTCACCGATGATGACGCCTCAATGACTGACAAAAAGACCACCCACTTTGGCTTTCAGGAAGTACCGGTCGAGGAAAAAGCCGGTCGCGTTGCCGATGTATTCCACTCGGTTGCCGCCAAATACGACATCATGAACGACCTCATGTCCGGTGGCGTGCACCGGCTGTGGAAGCGCTTCACCATCGAGATCTCCGGTGTGCGCACCGGTGACAAGGTGCTGGATATTGCCGGCGGTACCGGCGACCTGAGCTACAAGTTCTCCCGCATTGTCGGCCCCGAAGGTCTGGTGGTGCTGGCGGACATCAACGAGTCCATGTTGAGGGTGGGCCGCGACCGCCTCACCGATCGCGGCGTCAGCGGCAACCTGGTGGTGGCCCAGGCCGACGCCCAGTACCTGCCCTTCCCCGACAACACCTTTGACTGCATCACCATCGCCTTTGGCCTGCGCAACGTCACCGACAAGGACCTGGCGCTGCGCTCCATGCTGCGGGTACTGAAACCCGGTGGCCGGCTGCTGGTGCTGGAGTTCTCCAAGCCCCAGAGTCAGCTGCTGAGCAAGGTCTACGACACCTACTCCTTCCGCCTGCTGCCGGCCATGGGCAAGCTGGTGGCCAACGACCCGGAGAGCTACCGCTACCTGGCGGAGTCGATCCGCATGCACCCGGATCAGGAAACCCTGAAAGAGATGATGACCGCGGCCGGCTTTGCCAACGCCCACTACCACAACATGACCGGTGGCATTGTCGCCCTGCACAAGGGCGTCAAACCCTGAGTCCGGAGCGACCGCCATCATGAAGCTCGACCCGACACTGCACAGCGCCGCCACCGCCAGCCTGGAAACGGTGATCAACCGGGCCCTGCGCTACGACCCGGCCACGCGCCTGAAGCTGGCAAAGCTCGCCGGCAAAAGTCTGGTGATCGATATCAGCGGCACGGATCTCAGCCTTGGTTGCCACTTCGACACCGACAGCGTCCGCATTGTGGGCCAGATCGACAACCCCACTACCCGACTCAGCGGATCGCTCAGCGCGCTGCTCAGCCTGGCCCTCAGTGAACGCCTCAACCTCACCGGCAGTGGCGTCGAAGCCTGGGGCAACACGGCCCTGCTCACAGACCTGAAGAGCATCGGTGGGCAACTGGATCTGGATTGGGAGGAGGCGCTTAACGAGCTGCTGGGGGATATCCTTGGCCATCAGCTGGCCAACTCCGCCCGCGCCCAGCTGGGCTGGCTGCGCAGTCGCGGTGCCAGCGGCAAGCGCCTGCTGCAGGAGTTTCTAACCGAGGAGCTGCGCGCCGTGCCGGCAGCCCCGCAACTGCAGCAGTTCAGCGACAGTGTCGATCAGCTGCGCCTGGCCACTGATCGCCTCGGCGCCCGGGTGGAGCGGCTGCTGCACAAGCGCCGTAGCCCATCCGCAACCGAATAAGTGTACTGACCCGTGAAGCCCGTCTGTTTTGTAACACCTGCTCCCGCCTATAAGGAATCCTGACTTGGTTGCCCTGTTACGCCTGCTGCGTATTGCCGTCACTATCCTGCGCTACCGCCTCGACGAACTGTTGCCCCAGCGCCACCTGCCCTGGTGGCTGCGGCAACTCCTGAAGCTCACGATCCTGCTGCCGGCCTGCCAGCTCAGTCGCGGCGAGCGCCTGCGCCGTTGCCTGGAGGACCTGGGTCCGGTGTTCGTCAAGTTTGGCCAGGTGCTCTCCACCCGCCCCGACCTGATCCCGCCGGATGTGGCCACTGAGCTGGACCACCTGCAGGACAACGTCGCGCCTTTTGACGCCGAACTGTCGCGGCAGATTGTCGAGAAGGCGCTGGGCAAACCGGTGAGTGAGCTGTTTGCCGAATTCGAGACCACCCCCATGGCCTCCGCCTCGGTGGCCCAGGTGCACGCCGCCCGCCTGTTCGACTCCAATGGCGAGCCCGGAGAGGAAGTGGTGGTGAAGGTGATCCGCCCCGGCATCGAGCGCACCATCGAGAAGGACATCGCCCTCATGTACCTGGTGGCGCGGCTGGTACAGCGCTTCTTCGCCGAAGCCTGGCGCCTGCGGCCGGTGGAGGTGGTGGAAGAGTACGAGTACACCATCCTCGATGAACTCAACCTGCAGCGCGAAGCCGCCAACGCCTCCCAGCTGCGCCGCAACTTTGCCGGCTCCCCCCTGCTCTATGTGCCCGAAGTGCACTGGGACTACACCCGCATCAATGTCATGGTGATGGAACGCATCCACGGCATTCCGGTAACCGATATCGAACAGCTACAAGCCCAGGACACCGACATGAAGCTGCTGGCGGAACGCGGGGTGGAGATCTTCTTTACCCAGGTGTTCGAGCACAACTTCTTCCACGCCGACATGCACCCGGGCAACATCTTTGTCTCCCGCGAACACCCGCGCCAGCCCCAGTACCTGTGCGTCGACATGGCTATTGTCGGCTCCCTCAGCCAGGCCGACCAGTACTACATGGCGCGCATACTGCTGGCCATGTTCCGCCGCGACTACCGGCTGGTGGCCGAGCTGCATGTGCAGAGCGGCTGGGTGGACGAGGACACCTCCATCCGCGATTTTGAAGGCGCCATGCGCACCGTGTGCGAGCCCTTCTTCGAGAAGCCGCTGCGGGAGATCTCTTTCGGCCAGATCCTGGTGACCCTGTTCCAGTGCGCCCGCCGCTTCAACATGCAGGTACAACCGCAGCTGGTACTGCTGCAGAAGACCCTGCTCAATATCGAAGGCCTGGGGCGGCAGCTGTACCCGGACCTGGACCTGTGGCAAACCGCCCATCCTTTCCTGGAGCGCTGGCTGAAACAGCGCTTCCACCCCCGCAGCCTGTGGCAGCAGCTGAAACGCTACGGACCTGAATTGATGGAGCAGGCCCCGCAGATGCCCCATAAACTGTCAGCCGCCCTGGACCAGGTGCAGATGCTGGGGGAGCTGACACCCCAGCTGCAGCGTGCCGCCGAACAGATTAACCAGCAGCGCGCCCGCGCTGGCCAGCGGCGTCGCCGCGCCCTGGTCGCGGTGCTCGCCGGCGGCGCCGCGGTGGCGGTAGCACTGCCTGCCACCGGCATCGCCCTGGAGGATATTCCCCAGGCCAGCTGGCTGCTGCTGGCCATCGCCGGCTGGGCCTGGCTTCGGCAGTAGCCGTTGGCGGCCACTGACTCCCCCGGCAATGGCTCAACCCCCCGGCGATGGGGTACACTCGCGGGATAGGGTTAACGACTGCACAAGCGATGCTTGTGTCGCCGCAATCCACTGAAACAGCAGGTAATACCGAGGTAGACATGTCCGCAGGGCAATTTCTGGAGGCAATCCGCTGGACCGAAGACGGGTTGGTACCCGCCATCGCCCAGGACGCCAAAACCGGCCGCATTCTGATGATGGCGTGGATGAACCGCGAATCCCTGCAGCTGACCGCTGATGAGGGCCGCGCCGTGTACTGGTCCCGCTCCCGCCAGCAGTTGTGGCGCAAGGGCGAAAGCAGCGGCCATGTGCAGCTGGTAAAAGAGATTCGCCTCGATTGTGACGAAGATGTCATCGTGCTCATGGTAGAACAGCTGGGCGGCATGGCGTGCCATACCGGCCGTGAATCCTGTTTTTACCGGGTTCTCAGGGATGGCCAGTGGCAGACCGTCGACCCGGTCCTGAAAGACCCGAAAGAGATATACGCATGAGTAACAGCAGCGATGTACTGGCCGAACTGACCCGGGTTCTGGAAGCGCGCAAGAACAGCGCTGACGGGGAGAGCTCCTACGTCGCCAGCCTGCACCAGAAAGGCCTCAACAAGATTCTCGAAAAAGTGGGCGAGGAAGCGGTGGAAACCATCCTCGCCGCCAAGGACGCCCAGGCCAGTGGCGACACCAGCGACCTGATTTACGAAACCGCCGACCTGTGGTTTCACACGCTGGTGATGCTGTCCCACCTGGGTGAAGACGCCAGCGCCGTGCTCAATGAACTGGCACGCCGCTTCGACATGTCCGGGCTGGAAGAGAAAGCCTCCCGCACAGCAAAATAATCGTTTCAGGAGAGATTTCATGGGTATTGGCGGTATCAGTATCTGGCAACTGTTGATCATTCTGGCCATCGTTGTCATGTTGTTCGGCACCAAGCGCCTGCGCAATATTGGCGGCGACCTGGGTGGAGCCATCAAGGGTTTCAAGAAGGCCATGAACGAAGAGCCGGCGGATAAAGTCGACGATCAGAGCGACAAGACCGAAGCTCCCAAGGCCGACCTGCAGAACAACAAAGAGAGCACCCAGCCCGGAGGCGACAAGTCGTAAACCCCTGTGTTTGATATCGGCTTCTTCGAACTGCTGGTCATCGGTGTGGTGGCCCTGCTGGTGATCGGCCCCGAGCAACTGCCCGGCACCCTGCGCACCATGGCGCTGTGGTGGGGGCGGATGAAGCGCGGCCTGCAGGCGACCCGCACAGAACTCGAGCAGCAGTTGGGAGCCGACGACATCCGTCGCCAGCTGCACAACGAAGAGGTGATGAAACGCCTCGAAGCTACCAAGCAGGACATTGAACGCACCCTGCGTGAGGATGTGGCGGACATAGAACAGCAGCTCAAAGCCGCCGCACCTGCAGCGGAGAACACCCCAGACACCCCTGACAATCCGCTACCGGCAAGCAAGCAATCCTCCGCCAATGACTGACGACAACATCCAGGATCAGGAAATGCCACTGGTGCAGCATCTCACCGAGCTGCGCGACCGCATGCTGCGTATCCTGCTGTTTGTACTGCTGGTGTTCTGCGGCCTCTTCTACTTCGCCAACGACATCTACACCTACGTCTCGGAACCGCTGCAGCGCTACCTGCCGGAAAACAGCACCATGATTGCCACCGAGGTGGCATCACCCTTCCTGACGCCCTTCAAGCTCACCTTTATCCTGGCGTTTTTCGTCTCCATGCCGTTCGTGCTGTTCCAGTTCTGGCGCTTTATCGCCCCGGCCCTTTACCAGCGTGAACGTCGCCTGGCCCTGCCGCTGCTGTTCTCCAGCATCCTGCTGTTTTACGCCGGTATCGCCTTCGCCTACTACGTGGTGTTTCCCATTATTTTCGGTTTCTTCACCAGCGTTGGTCCCAGCAACGTCACGGTGATGACCGACATCAACAGCTACCTCAACTTTGTCCTCAAGCTGTTTTTCGCGTTTGGCCTGGCGTTTGAGATTCCCATCGCCGCCATCCTGCTGATCCTGGCCGGTGTGGTCTCCCCCGATGCGCTGGCCCGTAAACGGCCCTACGTGGTGGTTGGCTGCTTTGTGCTTGGCATGTTGTTGACGCCGCCGGACGTGATTTCCCAGACCCTGCTGGCGCTGCCCATGTGGCTGCTGTTTGAAACCGGCCTTCTGTTTGGACGTCTGCTGGCCCGGGGACGGGGCTGAGCGGAACCGGGCAGCCCTTTCGCTATCCAATTTGATAGGTCTACAATGTCGGTCAGACCTCGCAGGCTCTGGCCTGCCGCAACAACCGGAGCCTCTATGTCCCTGCCGTTTGTCTTCCGCCCGCTGCTGGCGGCGCTCACCACTGCCCTGCTGTGCAGCCCTTTTGCCTCTGCAAACAGCGGCGCCGGCGCGGAAGCCGACGCCCCCCAGGATAATGGCCGCCTGCCCCTGGAGGAGCTGCGTAACTTCACCAAGGTCTACCAGCACATCCGCAAGGGCTATGTGGAAGAGATCGACGATAAAACCCTGCTGGAGTACGCCATCAAGGGCATGCTCTCGGAACTGGACCCTCACTCCTCCTACCTCAACGCCGACTCCTTTGGCGATCTGCAGGAGAACACCACCGGTGAATTCGGTGGCCTGGGTATCGAAGTGGGCATGGAGAATGGTTTTGTCAAAGTAGTGGCACCCATGGACGGCACGCCGGCGGCCAAGGCCGGTGTGCAACCCGGCGACCTGATCATCAAGCTGGATGACAAGCCGGTGAAGGGGATGGGACTGGGCGATGCCGTGGATCTGATGCGGGGCCCCAAGGGCACCGATATTACCCTCACCATCGTCCGCGAAGGTGTGGATCAGCCTTTTGAACTGGTGATCACCCGCGCCATTATCAAAGTGGAGAGCGTCCGCGCCAACCTGCTGGAGGATGACTACGGTTACCTGCGTATCGCCCAGTTCCAGCTCAGCACCGGTGCGGACACCGCCCGTGCGGTCAATAAACTGCTCACCGAGAACCCCAAGCTGCGCGGGCTGATCATAGACCTGCGTAACAACCCCGGCGGCGTGTTGCAGGCGTCGGTCGAGGTGGCCGACACCTTCCTCGAATCCGGCCTCATCGTCTATACCGAGGGCCGGGTACAGAACGCCGATATCCGCTACGAAGCCAAGCCCGGCGACCTGACCCAGGGCATGCCCATCGTGGTGCTGATCAACGACGGCTCCGCCTCGGCCTCGGAGATTGTGGCCGGCGCCCTGCAGGATCATCGCCGTGCGGTGATCCTCGGTACCCAAAGTTTCGGCAAGGGCTCCGTTCAGACAGTTATCCCGCTGTCGGAAGAGGCCGCCATCAAACTCACCACCGCACTCTACTTCACCCCCAACGGACGCTCTATCCAGGCCCAGGGCATTGTGCCGGATATCGAAGTGGAGCGGGCCAAGGTCACCGCCCTGCAACCGCGACTGCTGACCACCGAAGCGGACCTCAGCGGCCACCTGGACAATGCCAACGGTGGCGACGAAGCCAACAGCCGCAGCCGCAAGGACGCCAACAAGCAGAAAGAGAATCTGTTTGAACGGGACAACCAGCTGTTTGAAGCGCTCAACCTGCTGAAAGGCATCAACGTCTTTGGCAGCCAGCGTGCCTCACTCAACGCCAAACGGGTAGCCGGACTGGAAGAGCCGCAACCCTGACAGCTGCTCGGAACCGGTCGGCAGCAGGGATGACATACACACAGGAAGGGAGCCGCCGTATGACCCGACGCCGTTACACGCTGCCAACCTGGTCCGTACTGGCCGCGGTTCTGCTGCTGGGTATTGCAGCCGGCGCCACGGCCAACGCCGGCAGCAGCGTCGCAGCAACCCCTGCGCTGTCGCCATCCAGACACCCGTCACCAGCCTCCCCGGTCAAAATCGCCATCATCATCGATGATATCGGTTATAGCCTGCGCCGCGGTGGCGCCATGGCACGACTGCCAGGTCCGGTTACCCTCGCCATATTGCCCCACACCCGGCGCGGCCCCCTGCTGGCAGAGCTGGGGTATCGACGCGGCAAGGAGATCATGCTGCACGCCCCCATGAGCACACTGGCGGGCAAGGTACTGGATAAAGGCGCCCTCACCGAAGGGATGAGCCGCGAGAAATTCCAGCGCACGATAACGGATAACCTCGCCGCCATTCCCCATGTCAGCGGCATCAACAACCACATGGGCAGCCAGTTGACGCAACTGCAACAGCCCATGCAGTGGCTGATGACGGAACTGGCTGACACCGGGCTCTACTTTGTGGACAGTCGCACCAGTGCCGCCAGTCTCGCCCTGCAAACCGCACAGGCGATGCAGATCCGCAGTGGCAAACGTGATGTATTCCTGGATAACGAACGTGATGAAGCGGCGATTGAGACCCAGCTGGAGACCCTGATACAGGTGGCCAGGGAGCAGGGCAGCGCCATCGGTATTGGCCACCCCTACCCGGAAACCCACGCCGTGCTCAAGCGCTACCTGCCGCGGTTACAGGCGCTCGGCGTGGAGCTGGTGCCGGTTTCGGAACTGCTGGCCGAGCAGGCATTGGCGCGCGACAGAAAGACGACTTCCACGCCATCCCGCACCGCAGCACTCAATACTCCCGCGGACACCTTATAAGCAGAACGATTTTTGCCGCCAATTTTGCACCCATTGGGACTATTTTGTGACGCAGTTCCGATTTTGGGAGCGCCGGCTGGCACACACTAAAGCATTGAAAGGTCTGCCCCACCGATACAGGGCAGCCAGCCGGCTGACGAATGAGATGAATGAACATTCCGGCGACAGCCAATCCATATCATGAGGATGCAGAACATGATCAGCATACGCCAGGGTGAACAGGGCCAACCCCCGCACAGATCCGAACGCTTTTTCAAGAAAGAGACCTACTGGTATTACACCACCCGCGAAGGGGTAGAGATCGGTCCCTATGACAACCGCTCCATGGCGGAAGAGGGATGCGCGCTTTTCGTGGATTACATCCGCAACAGTGACCCTTCTTTTGCCGTCACCCTGCAACAATACCGCAGCCATTGACCGACACGGGTTACTGCCCCCGGCAGTAACCCCCTGGCAACACCCCCTCCGGGCAACCGCGTTACGCCAAACCCCGATCCACCCAGGTTGCTCAGGCCTGGGTCAGAGACGCACCTCTACGCCCTGCTCACGCATAAACGCCTTGGCCTGGGGCACCGAATACTCGCCAAAATGGAAGATGCTGGCCGCCAGCACCGCGTCGGCACGCCCCTCCCGGATGCCGTCCACCAGGTGCTGCAGTTTGCCCACACCACCTGACGCGATCACCGGTACCGGTACCGCATCGGAGATGGCTCGGGTCACACCGAGATCAAAACCGTTCTTGGTGCCATCCCGGTCCATGCTGGTAAGCAGGATCTCACCGGCGCCGTACTCCGCCATTTTTACCGCCCAGGCCACCGCATCAATGCCTGTAGGCTGGCGGCCACCATGGGTGAAGATCTCCCAACGGTCCGCCTCACCCGGACTGTTGACCCGCTTGGCATCAATCGCCACCACGATGCACTGGGCACCGAAGCGTTCGGAGGCCTCACGCACAAAATCGGGGTTTTTCACCGCCGCCGAATTGATACTGACCTTGTCAGCACCGGCGTTCAGCATGGTGCGAATATCGTCGATGGTACGGATACCACCGCCGACGGTAAGGGGAATAAACACTTCCGCCGCAATCTGCTCCACCGTGTGCACGGTGGTGTCACGACCCTCGTGGGTGGCAGTGATGTCGAGAAAGGTAATCTCGTCAGCACCCTGCTCGTTGTAACGCTTGGCGATTTCCACCGGATCACCGGCGTCGCGAATGCCGACGAAATTGACCCCTTTCACTACCCGGCCGTTGTCCACATCGAGACAGGGAATGATTCGTTTTGCCAGCGCCATGAGCGGTTGCCTCATTGAGTACATACAGAGAGGCGCGATTGTACCTCAAAAGTGGCTATACCACAGAGCCGGGACTTGTGAACAATGGCGGTCACAAAGGATGGCAGTGACACGGCTATCATCATACACTTGGTGACTGCCGGCGCTATGCGGCTGCCTGAGACCAACAGGCCCCACTTCAACTCACGGATCCGAACGAAAGACCATGGCCAGCAGAGTGGAACAGTATTCCGACTCCGAACGACGCAGACACCCCCGCTATCGCACCAGTTTCCGGGCGCAGATCACCACGGACGCCGGTACCGCCGACGGCACCGTCACCAGCCTGTCACTGTCGGGACTGCAACTGCACTGCGGCCGCCAGGTGGCCGAGGAGGTACTGCCCAATGTACAGCGCGCCGCCCTCAGCTCCCCCATCAGCGTTGAAGTCAGTTTCGAAGTGCCCACATCCAGCAGCAGCCGTGAAGCCATCAAGGTTCAGTGCCGGATCATCAATGCGCGCCGGGAATCCAGGGACAAGTTCTGGCTGGGGGGAGAGTTTGTGGTCTTCAACCAGAACGGCGAAGACCGCCTGCAGGACTACCTGCGCAACTTCGGCCAGCGGCTCTGAGACCAGCCGGCCCGGTTAGGTCACCGCTCAGCAGCGACCATCCCAATTGACGAAATTCTGCAGCAGCTGCAGACCCGCGGTGTGGCTTTTCTCCGGGTGGAACTGCACGGCGAAGACATTGCCACGGCTCAGCGCCACATCAAAATCCAGCCCGTAGTGGCAGTTACCCACCACCTCATCGCGATTGTCAGCGGCGATGTAATAGCTGTGCACAAAGTAGAAACGACTGTCGTCGGCAATGTTGTGCCACAGCGGGTGAGTCGCCGTCTGACGCACCTGGTTCCAGCCCATGTGCGGCACCTTCAGGTGCTCGCCGTCTTCGTAGAGTGAATTACCGAAGAAACGCACCTGCCCCCGGAACTGCCCCAGACAGGGCACGCCACCGTTCTCTTCACTGCTCTCCATCAACGCCTGCATGCCGACGCAGATACCCAGCAACGGCTTGCCGCTGGCAATCAGCTCCGGCACCAGGGCGTCGAAGTTGAGGCGGCGGATCTCCGCCATGCAGTCACGAATGGCACCCACACCGGGGAAAATCACCCGATCGGCACTGGCAATGGTGGCCGGATCGGAAGTCACCAGCACCTCGGCGGCAGGCGCCACATGCTCCAGGGCGCTGGCTACCGAGTGGAGATTACCCATACCGTAATCAATAACAGCGATGCGATTGCTGGACATAAACTATCTGCTCAGGGCGGGCGGCACAGCGTTCTGTGCGCCCGAAATCGTGGAAGGGTGCGTCCGGGACAGCCTTGCGTTCAGCCCCGGATCAAAGTGTGCCTTTGGTGGAGGGCATCATGCCTTCCATACGGGGATCCAGTTCCAGTGCCATGCGCAGCGCACGACCAAAGGCCTTGAACACGGTTTCAATCTGGTGGTGGGCGTTGTGGCCACGCAGGTTGTCGATGTGCAGGGTGACCTGGGCGTGGTTGACGAAGCCCTGGAAAAACTCCCAGAACAGCTCGGTATCAAAGGCGCCCACCCGCTTCTGGGTAAAGGGCACTTCCATAATCAGCTCCGGGCGACCGGAAAAATCGATCACCACCCGCGACAGGGCCTCGTCCAGCGGCACATAGGCGTGGCCATAGCGACGAATCCCCTTCTTGTTTCCCAAGGCCTGGGCCACGGCCTGCCCCAGGGTAATACCAATATCTTCCACGGTGTGGTGGTCGTCAATATGGGTATCGCCGTTACAGGTAATGTCCAGGTCAATCAGCCCGTGGCGGGCGATCTGGTCCATCATATGCTCCAGAAAAGGCACCCCGGTATTGAACACACCCTTGCCGGTGCCATCCAGGTTGAGGCTGACACTGATCTGGGTTTCCAGGGTATCCCGGCTGACGCTAGCGGTACGTTCCGCCATAGTAATCTCCTGCGAGCCACCTGCTGTGGCAGGTGAACTGGGTTTACGGCTCAGAAACGGCGGATTATACCCTGCCACTGCCCGGATGGCATCTCGGGGTTGTGGCCGCCAGCCAGTAAATGCAACAATATAACATCTTTAAACCAGAGCTACCGGTTGCCGCCCCCATGTCCGCCTTTCGCCACAGTCACCGCCTCCGCCACAGCCTCGCGCTGCTGGCGCTGTTGCTGGTGCTGGGGCAGATGTCGATGGAGGTGCACTGGCACCTGCACGATGACGCCAAAGCGGACTGCAGCGTCTGCGTGCTCAGCCACGGCAACAGCCACGCCCACACTACACCCCTGCTGCTCCTGCCCCAGCCCCTGCCACACCAGTGGCTGGTGGTTGAACTGCCGGCAGAGGTCATACTCCAGCCCCGCACCAGCGTTCGCAGCCGCGCCCCGCCAGCCTACTCCTGAAGCCGACCCAATCACCGGCCCCCTGCCTGCCCCTGCTGCAGCCAGGGCACCGGATCGTTTACGATTTGCTACAGGAATGATTACGCATGTTGCGTTTAACCCCTCTGGCCGCCGCCCTCTGTCTGGGCAGCGGTCTCTCTGTTGCCGCCAGCGACAGCCATAACCCCGGACATAAACTGGAAGAGGTGATTGTCAGCGCCTCCCCCATCCACGGAAGCCACAGCGATAATGCCCGCCCCATTGCCGTGCTCAGCGGCGATGAGCTGCGCAACCAGGCCAGCGCCACTCTGGCCGACACCCTGCAGGGCCAGACCGGCGTCAGCAACGCCTCCTTTGGCCCCGGTGTCGGCAACCCGGTGATCCGCGGCCAGAGCGGCAATCGCGTCAAACTGATGCAGGACAACCTCGATACCCTCGACGCCTCCGGCACCAGTGCCGACCACGCCAATACCACCGAACCCCTGCTGGCCGACCAGATCGAAATACTGCGCGGCCCGGCCACCCTGCGCTTTGGCAGTGGCGCCATCGGCGGGGTGGTCAATGTCATCGACAACCGTATCCCCCAGCAGGCGCAGACCTTCAGCGGTGCGGTGGAGAGCCGTTACAGCAGCCACAACGACGGCACCGCCAGTGTGTTACGTCTTGATGGCGGCGGCGATGTCGGCGGCCAGACCCTGGCCTGGCATGCGGATGGCCTGCTGCGCGACAGCAACAACAGCGAGATCCCCGGCTACGCCAACCCCCACGATAAGGAACACAGCAGCTACGGTGTGCTGGAGAACAGCAACAGCGAAGCCAGTGCCTATACCCTTGGCGGCAGCTGGGTGGGTGAGCGCGGCTTTATCGGCCTGGCCGTCAACCGCCTCGACAACGACTACGGTATTCCCGCCGGCGCTCACGAACACCACGATCCCAACGCCGTCATGCCAGTGGATGATCACGAGGATCCTGTACGCATCGTGGTTGACCAGACCCGCTACGACCTCAAGGGTGAGTACGCCACCCCGGACCGGTTACTGAACCTCTGGCGCCTGCGCGTGGGACACAACCGCTATGAGCACCGCGAGATGGAGGGCGCCGAAGTCGGCACCCTGTTCAGTAACGATGCCTGGGAGGGCCGCCTCGAAGCCCTGCACGGCAGCGAAGAGCAGTGGCAGGGCGCCATTGGCCTGCAATTCAATGAGCGCGAGTACGGAGCCCGGGGCGAGGAAGCCTTTATCCCTGGCAACAGTCGCATCCGCTCCCAGGGGCTGTTCTGGATCGGCGAGCGCCACTGGCAACACCAGTGGATTGAACTGGGTGTGCGTCACGAGCAGCAGAGCATCGACCCGGATGACCAGCGCGCGGAGCACCACAGTGCCAACAGCCTGTCCGGTGGCTACCACTTCAGTCTCAGCGACGTACACAACTTCAGCCTGCAGTTGAGCCGCGCCCAGCGGGCACCCGGACTGGAGGAGCTGTTTGCCGATGGCGCCCATGTCGCCTCCCAGACCTACGACCTGGGCAACCGCCAGCTGCAGGTGGAGACCAGCCACAATATCGATGCCGGTTATGAGTGGCAGCCGATTGATACCAGCCTGCTGCAGCACATCAAGCTCAACCTGTTCTACAACCGCATCAACGACTTTATCTACCAGGCCAACACCGGCGTCACCGATATTGACAGCGACTTCACCATCTATGAGTACCGGCAGGAGGATGCCCACTTCCGCGGACTGGAAACCGAAGCCTTGCTGCAACTTAGCGACCGCTGGCAGCTGCGACTGTTTGGCGACGCCGTGCGCGCCAGACTGCAGGACGGTGGTGATGTACCACGGCTGCCGCCCTATCGCGTCGGCGCGCAACTGCGCTTTGAGACCGCGCTGTTCTTTGGCGACCTGCAATTTATTCACGCCGACGACCAGGATCACCCCGGCGTCGACGAGGAAGCCACCGACGGTTACCAGCGACTGGACGCCAGCCTCAACTGGCCTCTGCCTCTGGGCGGTCAGGAAGCACTGCTGTTTGTTCGTGGCAGCAACCTGCTGGATGAGGATATTCGTCACTCCACCTCACAGCTGCGGGAAGTGGCACCGGAGCCAGGCCGCAGCTTCACCGCTGGCGTTCGCGTCAGCTTTTAAGTCAACACCAGCTCACATAAATCCGGCCTTCAGCGCCGGATTTATGCTGCCGCTGTTTTGCTTGATGCATGTCAAAAAACTTTCCCTGTCCTGCGCTATTCTGTACCCATGAACTACAGCGTTACGCGGAGGGCGATAACATGCACGATGCAGTACTGGTTGGAACCTTGGGCATGGGCTTGAGCATGGGAGCGATTGTGGTAGCAGGTGTCCTTGGCGGACTGCTCTGCTTCTGGCTTGATCGCAAGATTGACCACGGTCATCACTAAACACGTAAAACGTTCACACAGTTTTTCCGTACATCTGTTCCATACATCTGAAAGTTGCGTTCAGATAGACTTATGGCTATCACTCTCGCCGCTCTTTTGAGCGGCTTTTTTTTGCCCGCACTTTCCTGTCAGGCGGCGCAATAAATAATTCTGGGCTGCAGCAATCGCTGCAGTGCCACCTCATCGGCAACCAGGTTGGTGGCCATACCCCGCTCAGCTGCCGCGCGGAATATCTGCAACAAGGTCTGCGGTATCACCTGCTCCATGTGCCGGCGCGCCACTTCCGGGGGTTGTAACTGGCGCTGGTACCAGACGTCGATAATGCCACCGGAGTTGATGACATAATCCGGGGCATAGAGAATATTGTATTGCAATAACTGTACGCCAACAGCATCGCTCTCCAATTGATTGTTAGCCGACCCGGCGATGATGGTGGCACGCAAAGCCGGCACCGTCCGGGCGTTGAGTATGGCCCCCATGGCGCAGGGCGACAGCACCTCCACCGGCTGCAACAGAATCTCTTCCGGGCTAACTGCAGTGGCGTTAAACTCCCTGACCGCCTGCTGCACCCGACTGCTTACGGGATCCGCCACCACCAGACTGGCGCCGGCCTTGTACAGGTACGCCGCCAACCGATAGCCCACATTGCCAAGCCCCTGCACGGCGACACGCACCCCGTTCAGGTCATCGCTCTGATAACGAAATTGCAACGCCGTTTTGATGGCCATAAATACACCGTAAGCCGTGGCCGGTGATGGATCGCCGCAACTGCCAGCCACCGCTGAAAAGCCCGCCACCCAGGGTGTCTCCTCCGCCATCAAGCGAATATCCTCCTCATTGATCCCGGAATCCTCGGCACCGATATAAATACCGCCCAACGAGTCGATACAGCGCCCCATCTGCCGCAACAGAGCCGGGGTTTTATCCCGCAGCGGATCGCCGATGATCACTGACTTGCCACCACCCAGCGGCAATCCCGCAACCGCCGACTTGAATGTCATGCCACGGGAGAGCCGCAACACATCCACCAGCGCCTCATCACTGCTGCGATAGGGATACATCCGGCAACCGCCCATGGCCGCACCCAGCACCGTGTTGTGCACGGCGATGATTGCACGCAATCCACTCTCCCTGTGACTGAAAAACACGACCCGCTCATGCTGGTCGAAAGCGACATGTTCATACAGGCCCATACCCACTCCTTACATTTACTGTTTACAGGGACACTCCCTATCCTGTTTTGCCAAAGTCCACCCAGCGCACGACCTCATCCGTGCCTTCTGGCGGACCGGGGTGTAACTGCGGCAGCAGTTCGGCATACAGCTGACGCCACTTTGCAGTGGCTCGTTCGCGCACATGTCCGTAGCCGCGTACTTTCTCCACTGCCGCTACCAGTTGTACAGCGACCGGCAGAGTCTCGCCGTTAACGTGTGGCAGGATTTCATCCCGCACCAACTTTTCAAAGTCGCGGAGCAGACACAACTGTTGCTGCTTCTCCGCAGTTGACGCAAACGGGTCCAGGCGCGTACCACGCAATACTTTTGCCCGTGCCAGCCATGGCAACAGGTGCCCGAGCCAACCACCCACTTCCCATTTGCGGCGTGCCAGCTTTGGCAACCATTTGCCGATCAGGGGCGGCGCCAGATGAAAGTGAATACGATAATCACCTTCAAACTGTTGCTGCAGTGATTGACGGAACGCATCGCTGCTCAACAGCCTTGCAACTTCATATTCATCTTTTATAGCCAGCAACTTGAAGTAACTGCGGGCAATGGTGACCGCCAGCTCTTCACCACCATCGAGTTGTTGCAAGGCTTTTGCGCAGTCACTCACAAAAGCGCGGTAGCGATCAGCGTAGGCAGCGTTCTGGTAAGCGGTGAGATAATCCGCGCGGTAATCGACAACGGCCTGCAGGCTGGTCAGGGGCTCTGGCCGGGTGCGGGCCGGGGTTATCCAGCCCTGTGCCAGCTGCGGCTGCCAGGCGGCCAGACGACCGCCATTAAACGCCCGCAGGTTAAAATCCACTTCCACGCCATTTAACTCAATGGCTCGTTCAATAGCGGCGGCCGAGAGCGGAATCAAACCCTTCTGGAAGGCGTAACCCAGCAGCAGCAGGTTGCTGCCAATGGCGTCACCGACCAGCCCCAGTGCCATCAGGGTGGCGTTGATAAAGTGGGTCTTGTTCTCACCCACTTCCGATGCAATAGCGGCTTTCATCTCTGCCGTTGGAAACCGGGCATCCGGGTTGCGGGTAAATTCTGCCGTCGGGGATTCGTAGTCGTTGATCACGGCCGCCGACAGATCACGATTCACTTTTGCCAGTGCTTCTTCGCCCGCTGACACTACCAGGTCACTGCCCAGCAGCAGGTGGGCGTCACCCGCCGGCACCCGTACTGCATGAATATCTTCCTGGCTCTTACCCACCCGCACATGGGAAACCACTGCACCAAACTTCTGTGCCAGCCCGGTGAGGTTGAGCACGGAACAGCCCTTGCTCTCCAGGTGCGCCGCCATACCGAGAATGGAACTGATGGTGAGCACTCCGGTACCGCCAATGCCGGTAATCACAATATTCCAGGGGATATCCAGAGCCGGCTGCTGCGGTTCGGGTGGCTGGGGTTCGGACATTGAAGGCCAGGCTTCTGCAGACGTCGCGCTGGTGGCGCGGCGCAACCGACCACCGTGCACCGTAACAAAGCTGGGACAGAAACCTTCAAGACAGGAGTAATCCTTGTTGCAGGCACTCTGGTCGATACTGCGCTTGCGGCCCAGTTCGGTCTCCAGCGGCAACACCGACAAACAGTTGGAAGCCGCCCCGCAATCGCCACAGCCTTCGCACACCTCGGGATTGATCACTACCCGTTTGGCCGGGTCCGGATAATCACCACGCTTGCGGCGGCGACGCTTCTCGGCAGCACAGGTCTGGTCGTAAATCAGCACGCTGGTACCGGTGACCTGACGCAGCTGCCGCTGGATTTCATCCAGCTGGCGACGGTGATCCACACTCAGGCCCGGGAGCTGCGGCAACTGATCACCGTACTTGTGCGGCTCATCGGTTACCACCGCAATACGCTGCACGCCCTCGGCGTGCAACTGCGCAATCAGCTCCGGTACATTCAACTGACCGTCCACCGGCTGCCCGCCGGTCATGGCCACCGCATCGTTGTAGAGCAGTTTGTAGGTGATGTTGACGCCGGCGGCGATGGCGGCGCGAATGGCCAGCAGGCCGGAGTGAAAATAGGTGCCATCACCCAGGTTCTGAAAAATATGGGGCGTATCGGTAAAGGGGGCCTGGCCGATCCAGCTGGCGCCCTCCCCCCCCATCTGGGTGAAGGTGTGGGTGTTACGGTCCATCCAGGTCACCATGTAGTGGCAACCGATGCCTGCAACCGCCCTTGACCCTTCCGGTACCTTGGTGGATGTGTTGTGGGGACAACCGGAGCAGTAGTGGGGCGTGCGCTGGATCACCTGCCGCGGCTGCGACAAAACCTGCTCTTTCTGCGCCAGGAACTGCAGGCGCCGTTCAATCTCTTCGCTCTGGTAAAAAGGCTGCAAGCGTGACGCAATGGCACGGGCCACCATGGCCGGGGTCAACTCTCCCAGATTGGTCAGCAACACCTGCCCGTGCTCGTCGTACTCACCCACCACCCGGGGACGCTCGTGCAGTGGCCAATTGTAGAGTTGGCCCGTGAGCTGATCCTCGATCACCGAGCGCTTCTCTTCCACCACCAGGATCTCCTGCAGGCCGCGGGCAAATTCATGGGTCGCCACCGGCTCCAGTGGCCAGGGCATTGCCACTTTAAAGACCCGCAAACCGATGCGTGCTGCCAGCGCCTCGTCGATACCCAGGTCATCCAGCGCCTGCAGTACATCGAGGTACGCCTTACCGGAAGTGATGATGCCCAGCCGCGGATGTGGTGAATCCAGGGTGATGCGATTGAGACCATTAGCACGGGCGAACTCCCGCGCAGCATAGATTTTATATCGCTGTAAACGCTCCTCCTGGGCCAGCGGGGTGTCGGGCCAGCGCCCGTGCACTCCGTCTTTCGGCAGCTCAAAGCCATGGGGAATGACGATCGACACCCGCTCGGGATCAATGGCCGCGGAAATAGCGGAATCCATATTTTCCGTAATCGCTTTCAACCCCACCCAGCAGCCGCTGTAGCGGGACAACTCCCAGCCGAACAGACCGAGGTCGAGGATTTCCTGCACATTGGCCGGCGCCAGCACCGGCGCCGCCGCGGCCATAAATGAGTGTTCGGATTGGTGCGGCAGGGTAGATGATTTGCAGGCGTGGTCGTCCCCCACCACTGCCAGCACCCCACCGTACTTTGAGGTACCAAACGCATTGGCGTGCTTGAGTACATCCATGGAGCGATCAAGTCCCGGCCCCTTGCCGTACCACATGGAGAAGACGCCGTCGTAGCGGGCACCGGGAAACAGGTTGACCTGTTGCGAACCCCACACCGCGGTCATGGCGAGGTCTTCATTGACACCGGGATTAAAGACTATGTGATGCTGTTGCAGGAAAGGTTGCGCCTTCCACAGCGCCTGGTCGAGACCGCCCAGCGGTGAGCCGCGGTAGCCCGAGATGTAACCGGCGGTGTTGAGGCCCCGGGCCAGGTCACGCTGATGCTGCAGCATGGGCAGCCGCACCAGCGCCTCAATGCCGGTCATGTAGGCCCGGCCACGTTCCAGCCGGTATTTGTCGTCGAGTTGCACAGCGGCCAGAGACATACTCACCTCCTGCGTCGAGGGCGGTCGGCAGCGGCAACCGTGCCCCGACCCTGAGTCCATTCTAGGTCAGGCAGAGCGGCATATTTTTGTTATATTTTCACTATAAGCAGATAACGCGCATTGATATTTCGCCAAACTGAATTTCGGGAGAATTTTTATGCAAGAGCCACTCTCTGCCATCGACCTCAAGCTGCTGGCGCTGCTGCAGCAGGATGCCAGCCTTACGGCGGCGGAACTGGCGGAGAAAGTAGGACTCTCCCAGAGCCCCTGCTGGCGCCGCGTCCACCGGCTGGTACAGGAGGGCTATATCAGCCGCCGGGTGGCACTGCTGAACGCCGAAAAGCTGGGCATGGATGTGGTGGTCTTCTGCACGGTGACCCTCTCGGCCCACGGCCGCCGCTCGCTGGAGGAGTTTGAAGCGGCGGTAGCGGAACTGCCGGAGGTGATCGAGTGCTACACCATGACCGGGGTGATGGACTACATGCTCAAGATAGTCACCCGCGATATCCGCCACTACGAGAAATTTGTGCGCACCTTCCTCTCGCAAATGCCCGGCATCCAGGAGATTCACTCCAACGTTGCCGTCACCACCATCAAGAACACCACCGCCCTGCCTTTGAGTACCCAGCTGCAATGAGCGGCAAACTGGTTTACCGGGACAGCGATGCCTGGGGCGAGCTGCAGGTGATTGATGACGGCGAACGACGCCTGCTCAACTTTGGCACCGACACCGAGCAGAGCTGCATACTCCGTCACGACCCGGCGCAATTGCAGTACGAGTACACCCGCGCCATGTTGCTGCCCCTGCTCTATTCCCCCCCACCGCGCCGTACACTGTTGCTGGGGCTGGGCGCCGGCAGCCTTGCCAGTTGCCTGCACCGTTATTGCCGGGAGATGAAGATCAGTGCTGTGGAGTTGCGACCGGCGGTGATTGACGTGGCTTACCGCTATTTCGGTTTGCCGCAGGGCAAAAAGTTGCAGGTGTTTGCCGACGACGCCCTGCACTGGCTGGAGCAACAACCCGCCAGCAAGGCACACCTGATACTGTCGGACCTCTACGGCGCCAGCGACGCCGACCCGGCACAGCTCAACGGTGACTTTCTGCAACTCTGCCTCAAGCATCTGCACAATGATGGCTGGCTGGTGATCAACTGCTGGCAGAGTCATCGCCGCCTGCCGGAGTGGCGCGAGGCCCTGCAACAGCAGTTCGGGTTTCTGGCCGAGTGCACCACCCAGGCGGGCAACTGGGTGATATTCGCCCGCCGCTCGGCCCCGGCGGACAGTAACAACCAGTTGAAAAACCGGCAGCGGGAGTGGTTACAGAAAACCGCCCTCAACCTGCCCCTGTCACGGCTGCAGACCTGGCAGGCCTAGGCGCTCAGCAGGCGCTCCCGAAGTAGTGGTCAAAGGGCATGGGCAGACCAATATAATTGCCCTGCCCGTGGGTGACGCCGAGGGTCGAGAGCAGTTCCATGGTGGCCTGATCCTCCACAAATTCGGCGATGGTTTTCATACCGAACGCATCGATCATGGCCGCCATGCTGCGCACAAACACCTGGTCGTCACGGTTTCTCACCAGGCCGCGGATGTAGGAACCATCCAGTTTGACGTAGTTGAGGGGCAGCATCTTCAGGTAGTTGAACGATGAGAAGCCCACGCCAAAGTCATCCAGCGCCACCTGCACACCCAGGCTCACAATCTGGCGCAGGTTGTTGAGTACCTGCTGGAAGTTCTCGATATAGGCGGTTTCCGTCAGTTCGATAATAATGCGCGACGGATCCACACCGTGACGACGAATACTGGCCATGACCAGGTCGCAGAAGTCATCCGCCTGCAGCGTCGGCGCCGAGATATTGATGGAGAAGCCGACGCCCTGGCCACTGCTGCCAACCGCTTTCAGCGCACGGCAGGCGCGATCCAGTACCCACTCATCGATCTGCCGGATCTCGCCGGTTTTTTCCGCCAGCGGGATAAACAGCCCGGGGGAAATGGTATTGCCTTTTTCGTCCTGCATGCGCAGCAGCACTTCGTAGTGGGTAACGTGGCGGCTGCCGATCTCCGTGATCGGCTGATAGACCAGGGAAAACGCTTCATTCTTCAGGGCGTGGCGAATGGTGAGCAGCAGCGTGTGGTCCTGGCGTATCTGAACCACCCGCTCGTCAGCGGCGTCGAACATATGCCAGAACCCCAGCCCCTTGCTCTTGGCGTTGTACATGGCGATATCTGCGCACATAACCAGCGACTGTGAATCACTGCCGTGATCGGGAAACAGCGCCGCGCCGATGCTCACCGAATAGTTCACCATCTGGCCAACGTTGGTGCGAATCTGCCCGCTCAGCTGTGCCGACAGTTTCGCCAGCAGGGCCGGCAAGGTCTCCGCATCTACATCGGCCAGCAGCACCGTAAATTCATCGCCGGCAAAACGACTGATCACATCGGACAGGCGGGTCTGCTTACGCAGCTGTTGGGCGATATCGATCAGGACCTCATCGCCGGCGTGGTGCCCGTAAATATCGTTGATCTGTTTGAAACGGTTAACATCGATAAACACCAGCGCGCCTGATCGCCCCTCCCGTAACAACTCTTCAAAAGCCGTGTTGAAGGAACGGCGATTGCCGAGACCGGTCAGGCCGTCATGGTTGGCCATCCAGCGCAGGTCATTTTCCGCCTTTTTCTGCTGGGTCTGATCCATGCCCACCGAGAGCACAATCTCCTCGCCCTCTTCGTCTTCCACCAGTGCGTGGTTCCAGGTGATGATCAGGCTGGTACCGTGACGATCGAGGATAGCCACCTCCTGCTGGAAACTGTCGATGATATGGTGGCTCAACTCCGCCAGCGAACGCTCAAATTCCAGCCGCTCATTCTCGCGCACAATCAGGTCGCGAAAATTTTCCGGCTGGGTATCGTAGAGGGATTCAAACTTGCGATTGCCGGAACGAATTTTGTGGTCAAAACTGTGGGTGACGATAAAAATCTGGGCGTTGTCGAAGAGTCGGGTCAGGAACGCACGTGAACGGGTCAGTGCATAGATTTGTCCCTTGAGGAAATCACTCTTGAGGTCCAGCTCCTTGTGCAGCATATCCAGCTCGCGGGCAACATAGACCGTACTCTTTTCCAGCTCCCGCAGCTCGTCTTCCACCAGCAGGTCATTCAGTGGCACCTGGTTCATAACATCGCCGAACTTCTGTTCCGGCAGCAGGTGCAAGGCGTTGGTCAGTCTCACCAGACGTTTCATGGGTTTGTGAATCAGCAGCAGCATCACCAATTCCACAATAAGCAGGCTCACCAATCCGGCCCAGACCCCCTGACGCACGCCGCTGTTGAAATCTCTGTAGGCGCTGCTGACGTCGTTAATCGACAGGAAATAAGCCTCCCTGCCCAGCGACTCGAAACGCGGATGCTGCAGCTGGCGCAGATAAAAAGTGTGCCCCCCGTGCTGGAACATCTCCCGCTCACCACCTTCCACCGGGAAGCTGGCGGAATAGGATTTCAGTATGGGAAATACGTGACTGAAGTCACTCACCGCCCAGGCGTACACATCCCAGCTCTTCAGGTAACGGCCGTGGAAGGTCAGGTCATGGGGACTGTCACCGGAAATCAGTACGCCGAGATCAGAACCGGTAAATTCATAATAGAGACGCACCATGTCGGACAGGTTCTGTGCCAGGGCCACCAGCCCCATCTTGCCGGAGCTGTCGATAAACGGCTCCAGCACCACCATAAAACAGGATTGCCGGCAGTAGAGAAAATCCCGGGGTTCGCCGCTGCCCAGACTGTCGTGCAACTCACGCTGAAATTTCTCCACGAAAGCATTATCGCTTTTCAGTTCCGCGGAGCGTAGCTCGCCCAGCAGGGCTGCGTCGGCGTTATAGACGGCGAGAAAATCGAGTCCAAGATTGATGTTGTAGGAGAGCCACTCCTGCTCCAGCACCGTATTGAAAGCGGCGCTCTTGTCGGGATCGGCCAGGTACTCCCGCACCACCTCCTTGGCGGCGATCAACTGCGCAAACTGCGTCAGTTTAAGCACGGTATCGTCAATCAGCTCCTGCAAAAAACGGGTCTCTGCCTGATGACTGTCCTCCAAAGTTTTGTAGAAGGTGTCCATTTGACGGACAACCCCCATCCACACCCAGACGACGGTAACGGCCATCAGCACGATGCTGACAAACACCACTGACTTCCATTTCAGGCTGATATATAACTGTGGCAGCTTCACGTGGCAGCTCTAGAAGTGAAACGACAGTTGCACAATAAATGCATCCCAATCCTCCTGCAGATCTTCAAAATCCACCCCCGCCTGACCGTTGAGAAACGCGGCCCCCTGATTGCGGCTGTACTCCGCGGTGAGGGCCAGGTCGGAGGTCATAAACCAACGACCGCCTAAGGTCAGCGCGCGATTATACTGGGTGTAGGGATTGCATCCGGTGCGCTGATAGAAGCCGCTGCCATCCTTGTCATCCCTGTTGTAGTACAACTCCTCGTAGCGTCCATAGACACTGACGCTCTCCCCCGCCAGCCACTCCAGCTGCAGGTAGTAGCCCTCGGACGTCACCGAAGTATCCGGCTGATAGTTGTTCAGAACCGAAAAATCGCTGAGGCGGTTGCGAATCTGCAGATACTCCGCACTCAGAATCCAATGATGCCAGCTGTACTGCACCGACAACAATTGCAGCAACGCATCTATTTGGGCGCTGGTAATATAGTCGCCGTAATCCCGCGGGTCGTTGGCCAGCGTCATCATGCCTGCCTGCAATTGCTGTACGGACAGGTCTGGTACGTTTTCCAGTGACATGGAGGCATCCACCACGCTGTAGGCCAGCGCCAGGCCCGGCAGCGCATCCGGCGCCAGAATCAGCCGCAGCCCCTGCTCATCAACCTCATCAAACTCGCCGGGGCCATCCACCTGGGCCAGCTGGTATTCAGCGGTGGGATTTTCAATACGACCGGTGCCTTTAAAGAGATCCACGCCCAGGCCACCCAGCGGAGTATCAAAACGGCCGTAGAGGCTGCCGCCATCCACCGCCAGCAGGGCATCCCTGAAGGCTTCAAAGTAGACCGATTGCGGTACAAACACGCCGGGGTGTCCATGGGGAACGTCGCGCACCACATTGTAGAGACCGTACTCATTTTTCACGCGCCCCAGGCGCACCCCGATCGACTCGTGCTCGGTAAGCCGGAAGTTGTAGTCCAGCAGCAGAAAATCGACGCGGGTTTTGTCATCCGTAAAGGCACCGGCATCCCGGTAAAGCACCTGGCCGGCGATGCGCCACGACGGCGCGATTTGCCAGGAGCCATTCAGAGCCGCCTCACGGTAGTTGAAATGGTCACCGGGAGTGTCATCGAAGTAGGCATTATCCGGCGAATCGATCCACGCCAGGCTGCCATAGCCGTGAAACTGCGGGCCCGCCGCCCACCCCTCACCGGAGCAGAGCACGGCAGCCAACATTGCCAGAGATGGTTTTACACTGCGGTTAATCATTGGCAACCACCCTGGACACTCCCTCCGGCAGCTCGCCACTGTCGCTGCGGCTGATGTAACCCACGGCCCCCGGGGTAGCGGCGACCCGTCTCAGCATTTCATCAACACTGCTTACCTCTTCAGGCATCACACCGGTACCACTGAATACCGTACGGTGCCAGAGGCGGTCCAGCTGATAGGGCTGCATGCGCAGGTAGCCGGTGACGAAAGCCCGGTGGGTGGGGCTGGTTTTGGGAAGGGTGTAGACCGTTACCGGTGTGCCATCCGACCAGACACGCTTTTGCATGGCGTAGATGCGCACCAGATTGCGGCTGCTGAAGTCTTCGCTGGCCAGATCCGGGTGGTGGATCACATAGACGGCTGCCCGCCCTGCCAAAGGCAGTGACAGACAGCAGAACAGCGTCAGCAGTATCAGGGTATTGTTCGTAAATTTATTATTATGCATACACCACAAAGCCCAAACAGGGGGCAAGCTGGCGACCTTCGGACCCTGGGGTCCGCCTCCCCGGAAAGCGCCGATCTGTGCCGGTGCTCTCCTCTGGCATCCCCCAAGATGCCGGGGCGGGTCGCCCTGTCGGCCTGTCCAGGCCGCAAAGCAGGCAACAGATTACTGAAAAGTGACCGCCAGCGGTAGTGCAGGCCGCACATTTAGCCTGCCCCGGGACCTCCCATACGAACAGCCGGACCGGGCGTTGGGATCAGTCCGACAGCCGGTAACGGCGCTCCGGGCACAGGACTCCGCCAACTTCATCGGCACCATAGGACATCAGGCACAGCTCATTGACCTGCAGGCTGAATGGCTCGGGAGGGCTGCAGCCTAACAGTGCCGGCAGCAGTTGTCGGGGGGTAAAGGCACGGCGGTAGTAACCCAGTGTCAGGTGCGGGCACCAGGCCTCCTCGCGGAAGTCATCCCGGTGTACCACCACCTGCTGGCGCAGGCGCTGTAAGCCACCCTGCCAGTCATCCACCTCCAGAAAGGGTGCGGCGGCAAAGCTGTTAATGGCCCCTACCCGCACTTCAAACGGTGCCACCCGCGCTGCCTGCAGGCGCGCCTCGCAGATCGCCAGTTGTTGCGGGGTGAAGCTGTCGTTGTACACCCCCGGCAGAGGGCATAAGGGGAAACCGGCTACAGCCAAAGTGATATGGGGTTGACGCCGGTAACCCGGTAACAGCCAGTCCTGCAGTTGCTCGCGACACTGCTGCCAAACCGCCAGTAACTGCGGGTCCGCCACTTCCACCGCCCACACCCAATACCGCTGCCGCCCGCGATGCCAGAGCCGCAGAGCCGCATCATCCGTGGATGCCGATACCGCAGTGACGGCGGGCAGCTTGAGAAATCGCTGCCAGACTTCGGGAAACAGGGGCATGGGAAAGACACCGTCAGCGGAAAGGCGGGACTATACCGCCAGCACTGATCCATTGCACTGCACGGCGCCAGGCTACCCCGGTTGCCGCTGAAAAAAAAGCCGCAGAAAACTGCGGCATGATTCAGAAAGCCACCCGGAAAGCTACCGGCGGCAAGACACTCATTCGGAATTTCACCGGCCATTCCCAACCGGCTACTGAACTACCTGCTGGGCAACGACATGCCCGGCCCCCTGACGGGGGCGGGCATCGATTCAGTTAACAATCTCATTGACGTAGAGTCCCGGCGCCGGTGACAGTGGAGGATTGGCTTTGCTGCCCACCCCACCACTGGCAACACACTTGTGGCCGCCTCGCTCCTCCAACCAGCCGGTCCAATGCTCCCACCAGCTGCCGCTCTCCTTGCTGGCTCCGGCAAGCCACTTGTCGGGGTCGCGCTCGTCTGCATCGTTGACGTAATAGAAGGTGTTACCGATACCCGGCGGACGCAGGATACTCTGGATATGACCACTGGTACTGAGCACGAAAGTGCATTTCGACTGCACCAGCTCCGGCACTTCAAAACATTTTTTCCATGGCATCAGGTAGTCTTCATCGCCGCCGACACAGTAGAAATCCATGGTCAGCTGCTTAATATCAATGGGATAACCTTTCACCGTCAGGGTGCCGGGTTTAGAGAACGCATCCTGGATAAAGATGTCGAGGAAATCACTGTGCAGGCCGGCCGGCAAACGGGTGGAGTCATTGTCCCAGTAGAGCACATCCATGGAAGGTGGCTCCTTGCCCAGTAGGTAGTTGTTGACCCAGTAATTCCACACCAGGTCTGTCGGACGCAGCCAGTTAAAGATATGCGACAGCGCCTTGCCATCCATGTAACCAATCTTTTCCGACATGCGCCGGCTAAGCTCCGCCACTTCACGGGTCGCAAACAACGCCATGGAGAAACTTTCGTCCGCCTGCAGCGCCGTTACAAACAATGAGTGCGAATGCACCAGAGGTTTGTTGGCCGCCTGCAGGTAACCCAACAATGCCATGGAGGTGAGACCACCGGCACAAGCACTGGTGAGGTTGATCTTGTCAGCGCCCGTTAGCTCGCGCATCACTTCAATGGCGTTTTCCAGCTCCGACACATATTTATCGAGGTTCCAGCCACCGTTATGTCGCGACGGATTACGCCAGCTGATAACAAAAGGCTGTACACCGGAACTCTTCAGGTGACGGACGATACTGTTTTTCGGCGACAGGTCAAAAATGTAAAATTTGTTCAGTTGTGGCGGTACAATCAATACCGGACGCTTGGCCACCACCTGCCCCTCATCCATGCGGTACTGCAGCAACTCCAATACTTCACTGCGGTAGACCACGGCACCTTCGCTGGTGGCCAGGTCGACGCCTACCTGAAACGCATCGGAGCGGATCTGGCTCGGCATACCATGGTTGTGCCTCAGGTCATCCAGCAGATTGGTAACCCCGTGCAGCACACTCTTGCCGCCGGTCTGATAGGCGCGTTTGACCGCCACCGGGTTGAGCGGTGAATTGGTCGGCGCCAGCAGTGCACTCAACTGCTCCTGGATAAACTGGCAGCGGCGGCGGTCGGCGTCGTTCAACTCGAGGTCGTCGACCCAGCCGGACACTTCTTTATCCCAGGCAAGGTAGGTTTGCATGGCGACCCGGTAGAAAACATTGTCTTTCCATACCGCGTCCCGAAAACGTTTATCACTGCGCTCCGGCTCCAGCTGTGAGCGCGCCTGCAGAATGGTGAACAGCTCTTTGGCGAAATTGGTGTAGTGCTGGGTAAAGACTTCCGGCTGCCTCAGGGTCTGCTTCACAAACAGCGAGGCAGTTTCCAGCAACCCCCTACCCGGCAAGCTGCCTTCCACACGCTGGCGCTTCGCCGGAGCCACCGGTTCTGCCACGGCCTCAGTTTGGTGCCTTTCGGCAGTGGCAGCACCAGAATCTGCCATCACGGAAGCGAAGGCTTCAGCCTCTTCCTCGTAGTGGTACTGGCGGCGCAGATCAGAAGTAAATTGGGTCAACGCTGCTGAACTTCGGCGCAACTTTTCGATGGCCGACAACATGCCGTCAGCGGACTCGCCCCGTTCCACCATCGCTTCTGCTGCAGCAACCATGCGGTCGGCTTCCCTCGCCAACTGCTCGGCCGCCGCTTCCGGCGTCGCCGTGGCGGCAACGCTGGCCTCGGGCTCACCGGCGGCGCCTTCAGGCTGTTTCTCAACTGGTTGTTTTTTCGGAGTTTTATCAGAGACTGGTGTTCTGAAGTAGTCGGCGGTCAGGTTTGTCCCCGCCTTGTCATTTCCCGGTACTGCGCTGGCATGATTCATAATCTGAACTCACTCCGATGCATTGGTTGGCTACTGCATCCCTGGTAACCAGGTTGCCTGCGGAGACTGACCGTCGGGTCAGCCGAGTGTCGAGCCATCGGCGGCCCCACTCAGGCAACGAGGAAATCCTTCTGTTGATGATTACTGGCAGGATCCCGGCACCTTTGTCGCTGTGACTCAGGGCCGCTTGCACTGCTTCCGATTCAACTACACTTCGACTGAAGCAATAAGCTTGCCTGTTTTGACAGGCGCTCCGTACTTTCTTCACCGGAGCGCCAAATGGAGGTCATTGCGACACTCCTGTCAGGCAGCGCTGGTTTGGCTGTCAGCCGACTTGGCAGTCGTCTTCTTGGCGGTGCTTTTAGCGGGCTTCTGATCCGCCAGCTGGGTGGAGAGTTCGGCTATCGACTCGGCCATGTCCTTCATCAGCATGGTCATCTGATCCATGTCCTTGCGACTGGGAACGCCGATAAAGTGGAGGGATTTATTGACACCCTTGTCGAATACTTCTTCCACATCAGTGATTTTGGTTTGCGCCTTGGTTTTGATTTCAGCCTTGGCACTCTCCAGCTTGCTTTCCAGTTTGGCTTTGGGGGCATCCAGCTTTTTAACCAGCATGGCACTGGGCGAAGCCATCTTGGCCTTGGCACCCTTGTCTGCCATCTTCTTGCTGAAATCCACCAGCTTCCCTTCCACATCCTTGCCAAGGCCAGTCAGCTTCTCTTCCATGGTCATGGCAGTCCCAAGGCAGGTAAACCAGGCGTACTTGTACGCGCCACCCACTTTGGTGATGGCACCGGTTACCTTCTTGGAAAGCATCTTGGCTTTGGTTTCGGCAGTTTCCAGGATCTCTTCTGCCTCTGCGACTAACTCTGACATATCTAACCTCGTGCGTTTCGTTGGACGGACCCGTCGGGCCCGTGTGTGACTGACTTTGAGAACAAGGAAACATTCACTACCAAACGACAATTTCCGTTGCGGAAATTATTGGCCAGACTGCGTCCCAACTCGTGTTGGTTCACTTGCAAAATAAGAACACACGGTGGCAGTGTCAATGTCATTTTGTTTAAAAAATGATTAATTTTTTTAGCCTGAAATTATTGCATTACAAGGGTGCAATGAGACCGTCACGATGCTGAAACATAGTGCAGAAAAAAATGAATAATGCGCCATCCGGAAGGGGCCTGGATATATAACAAAAAAATAATTTACTGGGTCTTGCTTATTAACCACACTTGAGGATACTGAAAACGACAGCCCAGTCATCACCCCAATCACCATCAGGGAATTCCCATCTTGGAAATTGAAGAGTGCTTTGTTGAAGCAGCCGGATTGCAGATCCATGTGGCTCGCAAACTGGATCGCAGCGAAAGGCCTCTGCTGTTGTTCAACGGCATTGGAGCAAATGTGGAGCTCCTGACCCCCCTGATGGAAGCACTGGAAGGCATTGAATGCATCAGTTTTGATATGCCTGGTATCGGGCTTTCGGAAGTGCCCCGTATGCCCCAGCGCTTCAAGGGCCTGGCCAAGATGTCAGCGGAAGTTCTGGATCACTTTGGTTACGGCAAGGTGGACGTGCTGGGTGTCTCCTGGGGTGGTGCCATGGCCCAGGAATTTGCCCACCGCTACCCCAAGCGCTGCCAGAACCTGATCCTGGCCGCCACCACCGCCGGCGCCATCATGGTGCCGGGCAAGCCTTCGGTGTTTATGAAGCTCTCCAACCCGAAACGCTACTTCGACAAGAACTACCTCAAGGATATCGCCCAGCACATTTACGGCGGTGAACTGCGCAACGACCCCCAGCTGATGAACGAGTACACCGACCGGGTACGCGCACCCAAGTCGCCACAGGGTTACCTCTACCAGCTCTACGCAGCGTCTTACTGGACCAGCATCCATTGGCTGCACAAACTGAAACAACAGACGCTTATTCTCGCCGGTACCGACGACCCTCTGGTGCCGATCGTGAACGCCCGGATCCTGCACAGCCGCATCCCCTTCAGCCAGTTGATCGAGATCGACTGCGGGCACCTGCTGCTGATGACCAAAATGAAAGAGGTGGCGCCGATGATTACCGACTTCCTCACCTATTCGAGCCCTGAAAAACTGCTGGAAGTTGTGCACTGATAACCAAGGAGTCAGGAAATGCTGCTGCCGACCATCATCTTTCTTGTCTTTGCGGTGTGGACCCTGTTCCACTGGCAGGAATTGCCGGAACTGCTGAAGAACGAAGCCATCGGTGTGGAATGGCCACTGAGCATTCATCACACTGCCACGCCGCTGCGGCTGCTCGTGATGAGCGGGCTCTATCTGGTGTTTGCCCTCAGCCTGTTCTACGTCTGTGTCTGCGGGGTACGCCTGGTGTGGGACAGCAAGTGGGCGGCGTGGCTGGTACTGGCGGTACTGATTGTTGCCCAGTTCGCACCTCTCAGCGCAACCCTGGCCAGCTATATACGCTACCTGTTCCAGCGCCACCTGTTCTTCCCGCCCCTGCCCTCCCATCAGGAGGACGCCATTATTGAAACCCTGATGTCCCAGGCGGAGCATGAGGGGGATCAACTGTCCGAGATCGAGCACCTGCACAAACTATTGAAACAGCAGTTTCGTTCCGGTCTCAGCGGGCCGAGCATCATGAGCCTGAGGGACGAGAAAGCACTGGTGCGCCGGGAGTTCACCCAGATGCGCAGCTCTGGTCTGTTTCAGTCACATAAGCTCAGCGACATCGAAAAGCAGCAGATCCGCTTCCACCTCTACTCCTGCTACCGCCTGCTGACCCGGGTAATTCTCTCCAAGCACTGGGCCGGTCGCGACCGCCGCAAGGTGTTCCGTGATCTGGGCTACAGCATTAATACCGGCGATGGCAGCTTCTACTCCAACTTCCGCCGCATGAAGTATTCGGTTAATCACTACGTCCTGCACCGCAAGCAACACTGACTCTTCCGGCGCCCCCGCACCTGCAGGGGCGCCGCCAGCCCCCTGTCCTGCCTCTACCTTTCGCCTCCCCTCTCCCACCACCCCTGCCGAGCTGATCCGATAATTTCCACAAATCCTATTGATAACGCTTCTGAGAATTATTATTATTAAGATGTTACTATAGGTTACGGTTTCTATCGAAAACCGACTTTTTGGGGACGGCCTGCATCAGCGGGCCCTATATAAGCAAGGTGTAATGCTATGGACGCAGTGGTGTTGTGGACGCTGAACGGTGGCCCTGTGGTGTGGATTCTTCTGGTCTGCTCAATGGTGGCCATCACCCTGGCCGCCGGCAAACTGATTCAACTCTACCTGTTGCTGAAAGTTCATCGCAGCAACGGCGAGCAGGCACTGGAATTCCTGCGTCAGGGCCAACAAAAGCAGGCCCTGTTGCTGACTAAAGGCAGCACCACTCCCCGCGCCGCCATCATCGCCCAGGTTCTGGGCCTGACCGCCTCCCCGCTGCCACAGCCACAACAGCGGGAAGAGGCCCTGCGTCTGGCGAGGCGTCACGCCCAACTGCTCACCAGCCACCTGCGCCCTCTCGAAGTCATTGCCACTATCGCCCCGCTGCTGGGTCTGTTCGGCACCGTGCTGGGCATGATCGAGGCCTTTCAGGCGATGGAGGCTGCCGGCACCCAGGTCAACCCTGCCGTGCTCTCCGGCGGCATCTGGCAGGCCTTGCTGACAACCGCCGTGGGTCTGGCGGTGGCCATTCCCACCTCCATGATCCACAGCTGGCTGGAGCGCCGCGCGGAGCTGGAAGTGGTGGCGGTACAGGATCACATGGAGGCCACTTTCACGGAAACCGAACGTGCCGGCAGCCCTGCTGCCGCTGCCGGTCAGGCGCTGTGACGGCGCTGCTGGCCGCTCGGCCACGCAAACCCATCAGCCTGACGGCGCTGATTGATGTGGTGTTTATCCTGCTGATGTTCTTCATGCTGACCTCCAGCTTTACCACCCGTCATGAAACCCGTTTGCACACCGCTACAGCCGCCGCCGGTGACAGCACGCCAGCTGAACCATTGCTGCTGGCGTTAAGTCCGGCCGGCGAGTGGCTGCGACTGCCCGGACTGGAGACTGCCGACAGCCAATGGCTGCAGGGCCAGCCCGGCGACAGCGCCATACTCGTCTACCCCCAGGCCGCGACCCAGGTACAGACCATCGTCAGCCAGATGCATGAACTGCAACAGATGGGCTTTGCCAAAGTCAATCTCGGCGACGCGCTGGAGCCCTGAGCTCCGATACACAGAACACCAACCTGCAGGCAGCGAACAGCCATGGACAACCTCTGGAGCAAAGTGAAACCCACCAGCGACGACAACCTGATCCCGCTGATCAACATTGTCTTCCTGCTGTTGATCTTTTTTATGGTGGCCGGCCAGATGCACCAGCAACTGGCCGCGGACCTGCAGCTGCCCCTCAATGACGCCGGCATCAAAAGCGAAGCCTCCGAGCTGCGGGTGGAGATGAACGCGCAACAACAGCTGTTCCTCAACAGTGCCGCGGTAACCGAGGCACAGCTCAGTGAAGCGCTGGCACAGCATGTGGACAGCGCCGACGTACGGGTATTCCTGCACCGCCAGCTCACCGCACAACAGATCCAGCCGCTGCTGACGCTGTTGCGCAGCCAGCAGATCACCAACGTTACCCTCGTCAGCGAGTCAGGTGGTTGATCATGCAACGTCGCTACTGGCTGATCGCCCTGTTGATTTCGCTGCTGTGCCACAGCCTGCTGCTGTGGGCTCTGGGTGCCCAACCCCAAACCATCGCCTCCGGCGCCGATGGAGATGGCGACGGTGGACTGGAAGTGGGACTGGGACTGGCGGGCTCCTACGTCGACAGTGTCGACAGCAAGAGCGATACCGATACTGCCGCCGCGGAGGAGACCCCGCCGCCCCCACGGGAACCGGAGCCGGTTATCAGGGCTCCGGCACCAAAGGAGCCAGCCCCCGAGCCGCTGAAGCGTGCCGAGCCAAAGCCCGTGCCCGTTGCCCCCAAGCCGGAACCCAGACAGGCCGAGGCACCAGCCAAAACAGCGGTGACCAGCGAATTCAGCAGCGCCGATGGCGTCCTGCAACAGCAGACAACGGCCGCTGCAGCAAAGCCGGAAACCGCACCGGCACCGCCGGCCCCCAGGCCTGCCGCCAGCATCTCCCAGCAACGCGCCTCCGGCACCACCAGTGACCAGCAACGCGGTGGCCGCAAGGGCAGCACCAAGGATTATTTCGCCCACCTGATGGCGTGGCTCAACAGCTATCGCAGCTATCCGAAAGAGGCGAAGAAACAGAAACAGGAAGGGGTCGTGCAACTGCAGTTCACCATGAACCGCGACGGCCAGGTACTGAATAAATCCATAAAAACAAGTAGCGGCTATCCACTTCTGGATCAGTCAGCACTGGACATGCTGGAACTGGCGCAACCGCTGCCACCGTTCCCGGAAAGCCTGAAGCGAGACAAGGTGACCTTGGTCATCCCGATTGAATATTCACTTATTACCAATAGAGAGTTTAGAGACTAGCCATGAAAACGGACAATACCATGCAACCCCTGCTCACACTGCGTAAACCGAAATTCAGCCCGTCTGCAGCCCTGGCTATCGGTCTGCCTTCCCTGCTGATGGCCACCCCGCTGCTGGCCCAGGACGACGAGCCGATTGTGCTCGACACCATGCAGATTGAAGAGCGCACGGTCGACACCAACCCCTACGCGGAACCCGGCGCGCCTTACAAGGCAAAAATTTCCGGTGATAGCCGCCACGTCAAACCGCTGGCAGAGACCCCGCAGACCATCACCGTACTGACCCAGACTGCGATTCAGGAATCCGGTGACACCGACCTGCGCGCCATCCTCGCCAACCAGCCAGGTATTACCCTGGGTACCGGTGAAAACGGCAACGCCTTCGGCGACCGCTACGTTATCCGCGGTCACGAAGCCCGCTCCGATGTATTCGTTGACGGCCTGCGCGATCCCGGCATGACCATCCGTGAAAGCTTCGCCGTTGAACAGGTGGAAATCACCAAGGGTCCAAGTTCCACCTTCGCCGGCCGCGGCTCCACCGGCGGTGCCGTTAACAGCATCACCAAGCAGGCCAGCACCGAATACAACTTCAACAAGGTACAGGGCGGCATCGGCACCGACGACTTCCGTCGCCTGACCCTGGACAGCAACGTCAGTGTGACCGATGACGCCGCCGTGCGCGTCAACCTGCTGCACGCCTATCAGGAAGTACCGGACCGCGAACCCGCTGATCGCGAACGTAACGGTGCCGCCGTGTCCGGCTCCCTGCAGGCTACCGACAAACTGAAACTGGTGGCCGACTACTATTACCTGAAAGCGGAAGACAAGCCCGACCTGGGTTCCTACATTGACCGCACCAGCGGCAAGCCGGTGAAGGATATTCCCGTCTATATGCAGGACGAGGATTTCCTGGAGTCGGAAGTAAACACCGCCACCTTCCGTGCCGAGTATGACTTCACCGACAACCTGCGCCTGATCAACGCCACCCGTTACGGCACCACCGACAACGGCTATGTAGCCACCGGTACCCGCGGTAGCACCAGCCTCAGTACCCACCAAGGCTGGCAGGAAGTAGAGTACTTCGCCAACATGACCAACCTCTTTTTTGACACTGAGATCGGCGGTCTGAAAAACCAGTTTGTGACGACTCTTGAGTACTCGAGCCATAAGGTTATCAACGGCGTCTACGACATAACCAACACAGGTACACCTAACTGCGGCACCAGCTACTGCTTCTCCGATGGCGCCGGCAACTATTACGATGACCTCAACGACCTGATGCAGCGCCAGATCTCCAAGGGTGTAAAGGATTCCGATTACAACATCGACACCTGGTCACTGGCCGTCATGGACACCATTGACCTGACCGATGCCTGGTCTGTCTTCCTCGGTGTGCGTGCCGATTACTTCGAATACGACAACAAGGTGGGCCGCCCTGGCAGCGTTACCGAATACAAGTACTCCGATACCCTCTGGAACGGTCATATCGGTACCGTCTACGACCTTACCGAGAACGGTAACGTGTACCTGACCTACAGTACTTCCTCCAACATCAACGGTGGTGAGTCCGATGTGGGTGGCAGCTGCGGCTACGGCGGTCTCTGTGGTGACCCGACCCAGGTGGGCGACAGCAAACCGGAACAGACCGAGAACATCGAACTGGGTACCAAGTGGAACATCCTCAATGAGAAACTGCTGCTGACCGCCGCCGTATTCCGGATCACCAAGGACGACGTCATGGAAAGTGTGGGTGACAGCTACGCCACCCTCGGCACCCTCAACACCGGTAAAAACCGCGTCGAAGGTTTTGAATTCTCCGTCGCCGGTAACATCACCGACAAACTCAGCGTACAGGCCGGTGCCGCCATCATGAACGCCGAAGTGCTTGAGTCCTTTAATAACGGCATCAATACCACGATACCAACTCGCGGCCCCAATGCCGGTATCCCGCAGCTCACCAGCGACGATGCCGGAAAAACCCTGGCAAACTTTGCTGACAAGAGTGCCTTTGTACAGGCTCGCTACCAGCTGACCGATGACTTCTCCTTTGGTGCCAACGCCACCTACTCCAGCGAAGTCTTCACCGGCCAGCCGGATACTGCAGCCAACGAAGATCTCGGCGTACCCAGCTACACTGTTTACGACCTGTTCGCCACTTATGAGTTCTCCCCGCAACTTAACGTGCGTCTGAACGTGGGCAATGTCACCGACAAGGACTATTACCTGACTGCTTACCGCAGCGGTGCCTTCACCTACATCGGTGACCGTCGTAACGCACAGCTGACCGTTTCCTACGAGTTCTGATGAACCCGGGCACAGGGACGTGCCAACTTGCATAACAGGGTCCCTGGCGACCCGGGCGCAGCCGGGCAGAGAAATCTGCCCGGCTTTGCTATGATCACTCCCTCTGACGAATGGGACCCAACCAGGCATAAACCATGAGCAACCTGTACCGCCCCAAGCTGACACAGCTGCCCCCGGACATGCTCACGCTGGCGGATTATGAACGCCGGGCACCGGAGTTTATGCCCCACCCGATATTCGAATACATCGACGGCGGCTGCGGTGACGACCTGACACGCAACAGCAACAGCAGCGCCTTCGATCGCTGGCAGATCCTGCCGCAGTCCTTGCAGAATTTTTCCCGGGCTACCACCGCCACCCGCTGGTTCGGGCAAGCGCTGCCACATCCCATTGCGCTGGCCCCGGTGGCCTATCAGAAACTGGTACACCCGCAGGGCGAACTGGCCAGTGCCCAGGCCGCCGACGCATTGGGTGCGCTCTACTGCACCAGCACACTCAGTTCCGTAACGCTGGAAGAGATTGCACCACAGGTACAGCAGCGTTGGTTCCAACTCTACTGGCAAGGCAATCGTGAACAGTCATTGCAACTGGTGCGCCGCGCCGAGGCCAGCGGCTATCAGGCCATTATGGTGACGGTGGACGTGCCGGTGAATGGTTTGCGCCAACGACCACAACGCGCCGGCTTTCAGTTACCTGCAGGTGTGCGCGCCGTGAATCTCGATACTATTGCTACACCCGGGGCACAAGCCCTGGATCCCGGCCAGAGTGTGATACTGCACGGCATTATGCCGGCCGCGCCCGACTGGGAAGATATTCGCTGGTTGCGGCAGCAGACAAAACTGCCGCTATTACTGAAAGGTGTACTCAACCCACAGGATGCAGCGCGGGCACGGGACATCGGCATAGACGGCTTGATTGTCTCCAACCACGGCGGTCGCTCACTGGACGGCGTCGCCTCGCCCATGCAGATGCTGGCCGCCATTCGCCAGCAGTGTGGTGAAGAGATGTTGCTGCTGGTGGACAGCGGTGTGCGTCGCGGCACCGATGTCTTCAAGGCATTGGCGCTGGGCGCCAACGGCGTGCTTATCGGACGACCGTTGATGTACGGCCTTGCCATTGCCGGGGCACTGGGTGTGGCGCACACACTCAAGCTGTTGCTGGAAGAGCTGGAGATGACCATGGCGCTGGCCGGTTGCCCGACACTCGAAGAAATCAGCGCGGAACGACTGATAAAAACTTTCTGACACGGGGAATATCCATGCTGTTACCGATTGAAAACCTGCTGAGCAAAGAGGAAGTGAAACAGATGCGCCTGCATCTGGACCAACACGGCTGGCTCGATGGCAGTGACACTGCAGGTGGCATTGCCCGCACGGTGAAATTCAATCAGCAGGCGGACGAGCAGCAGCCACAAATTCAGCAGCTGCAACAATTCCTGCTGCAGAAAATTTCCCGTCACCCCTTGTCTGTCAGCGCCGCCCTGCCGGAAAAAATCCATCCGCCCAAATTCAACCGCTACGCCGACGGCGGCAGCTACGGACTCCATGTGGACAGCGCCATCATGTACCTGGCCGGCGGTGAGAGCCTGCGCACCGACGTCTCGGCGACCATATTCCTGTGCGAGCCCGACAGCTACGACGGTGGCGAGCTGGTTATCGAAACCCAATACGGTGCCCAGAGCGTCAAGCTTAATGCCGGCGACATGATCGTTTATCCCTCCAGCAGCCTGCACGAAGTGCGACCGGTGACACGCGGCGCCCGGGTCTGCTCCTTTTTCTGGATACAGAGTCTGGTGCGCAGCGCGCAACAGCGGGAGCAACTGTTTGACCTGGACCAGGTGGTGCAGACCCTGACCGTTGAGCGTGGAGCGGATGACCAGCAGGTACGATCACTGAGCGCGCTTTACCACAACCTGATGCGCAACTGGGCGGCAAACTGAATCCCCTGACTATCGGGGAATTGGTCATCAGGGAATGGACTACCAGGGAATCGCCTTGCCCTGCCAATCGAGATAACTGAGTTCACCGTCCGCCTGCAGACCGGACATGATGCGATCCATCTGCGTGGCTACAAATTCCGGCGTAAACAGCTTGCCATGGGGTACGTTGCCCTGGAACGGGCGGGACAGTTGGGTATCGGTAGTGCCGGGATGAAATGCCAGTAACTTCACCCTTCGCGCGCGCCGGGAGTACTCCACTGCCGCTGTCTGCAGCAACATATTCAAAGCCGCCTTGCTGGCGCGATAGCTGTACCAGCCGCCGAGGCGATTGTCGCCAATACTGCCAACGCGGGCGCTGAGGGTGGCATAGACACAGTGGGGTGAATCCTTCAGCAGCGGCAGCAGTCGCGCCAACCACAACCCGGGCAGCAAGGTGTTCACCGCCATTGTGGACATCAGGCCGTGAGCGGTTAACTCCTCCAGCCGCTTCTCCGGCGCCAGCGCCTGGGCGTCGCTGTGCAGGACACCGCTGCAAACCACCACCCGCTGGATACGACCGCGAAAGTCTTCCAGCTGCGCAACCAGCTGCTCGATTTCGGTTTCATCACTGGCACCGTTATACCAGCTGAGTTGCGGGTGGTTAATGGACTGCGGCTGGCGGCTCACCCCCAGCACCTGCCAACCGCCATGCAGTAACCGCTCTGCCACCGCCCGGCCAATGCCACCGCCGGCCCCCACCACCAACGCGGTGTTGTTATTGCCGCTGTTCACCAGCCACCTCCAGGTTTACCGGCACCCGGGTTACAACGGTTGCTATCGCAGATTCGCGCACGACCGGTGAGCCAGAGGGAGAGGGTATAGCGATGGCGGGCAAAGGCTCTATAGCAGATGTCCGCAAGCGGCCGGATGAAGGGCCAGCGCAGCCAGTTGTAGCGCTTCACCCCCACCAGTGACCAGGCCCGCGCCGTCACATCCAGCCCAAACCACCAACGGCCTTTTTCGTCGACCGCATGCAGTACCTGCAGGGCACGCCAGAGATCCAGTTGCGGGTAGCGCTGCTGCAAGCCGGGCTGAAATATGTCTTCCAGCTGCAAACGCTGGTGGTGGTCGTGGCGACGGAGGGACTCCATCTCGGCCACGCACAGGGGGCAGCGGCCATCATAAAACAGCGTCAGTGCCATAGGTGTGTTCCCTCCTCAGTCACGACGATTCGTGCTCTGCATCAGGGTACGCCGGTGACGGGATGAGGGTTCAATGACAAGAAAAATGCGGTGCCAGTTTTTTGCGCAGGGAGCTTCAATACCCGAACCGACGGGCTGGGCTTCAGAGCCCCATGGCCTGGCGCACCAGCCGGTTCTTCAGTGGCCCGAGACGATTGACCTGGCGCATACCGGCGTTGCGCAGCCAGCGCACTCCGAGGTTATCGGCACCAAACAGGCGCTGGAAGCCCTCCATCAACCCCATCATGCTGAGGTTGTGGGACTTGCGCGACCGCTGGTAGCGGTTGAGTACCGAGGGATCGCTGAGGGGGACACCACGCTCACAGGCGCGCAATATCTCATCACGCATGGCACAGACATCGAGGAAACCCAGGTTTACGCCCTGACCTGCCAACGGGTGAATGGTGTGGGCTGCGTCGCCCATCAAGGCGATGCCACGCTGTACATAATCAACCGCGTGACGCTGACGCAGCGGGAAGCAGAAGCGACGGTCCACCTGAGTGATCGCACCCAGCTTCATTTCGAATGCCTCTCCCAGCTGCGCCGCAAACGCCTCGTCGTCCAGCGCCATTAACGACTCCACACAGTCATCATTGAGGGACCAGACGATGGAGCAGTGGTGGCTGTCCACCCCTTCCGCGGTGGCAGTCTGCATGGGCAGGAATGCCAGCGGACCACTGGCGAGGAAACGCTGCCAGGCGGTGTCGTCGTGGGAGCGCTCTGTGCGCACGGTGGTGACAATGGCCTGCTGTCCGTAGCTCCATTCCCGCGTCGCCATATTGGCCAGCTGGCGCACTCGGGAGTTGGCACCGTCCGCGGCCAACAGCAACGACGATGTGAGCACGCGACCGTCCGCCAGCAACACCTGCGGCTGTCCATTCTCCTCATCCCGCAACAGGGTTTCCACCCGTGCCGGTTGCAGCAACTCAATTTGTGGCAGCGCCCGCAGGCAACCCAGCAGGGCGCGGGTGACCACGCTGTTCTCGACGATGTGGCCGAGGTTAGCCTGCTGCACCTCGGCGGCGTGGAAGTCGATGCTGCCGGTGCCCTCAGCATCCCACACCACCATATGGCGATAGGGACAGGCACGCTCGGCCTCAATCAATGACCAGGCACCGACGCTGTCCAACAGGTCCCGGGAGGCGTGGGTCAGGGCCACAACCCTTGGATCAAAATCGGTACCACTGAACTGTGCCGGGTCCGCGCCCGCCTCCACCACGGCGATGCGCAAATCGGCACCACGGGGATCCGCGGCCAGGGCACAGGCGATGGCGCTGCCCACCATGCCGGCGCCGACAACAACGATGTCATAGGTGAGGGTCTGGCGTTCAGTAGTCATGATAGTGGTCGCGGGAAATAGTGGTGGTTAACGTAAAGGCAGTTGTACAAATTTACCCGCCGAGCCCATGGTCTGGCGGGTAAACCAGTCTTTAGCCGGGGGCAGCAGTTCCAGCCCCAGCAACCCAAGCCCCCGCAGTGCCGCCGGCGGCAGGCGATTGCTGGAGAACCATTTGCTGAGCTGGTCACTGACAAACACGGTGGTGTCCTGGTCATGCTGCTGCCTCTGCAGGTAACGCTGCAACAACTTCAGGCTGCCGGGCGATTCGTCAGCCGCTGCCTGCATCAGGGTTTCCACCAGCACCGCCGCATCCCGCAGCGCCAGGTTAAAGCCCTGTCCCGCCACCGGGTGCATAAAGTGAGCGGCGTTGCCCAACACCACAATGGAAGAGCGCACCTGCTCCGCCGCCAGCATCAGCGCCAGCGGATAGGCGTCGCGCTTGCCGACGGAGACAAACCGCCCCAGCCGATGACCAAACCTGTCCTGCAGGCGCGCCAGGAACTGCTCGTCAGGCAGGCTCAATATCTCGTCGGCCTGCGCCGCCGGCTGGGTCCAGACCAGTGCTGCGCTGCGGCAGTCACTGTCACCCGCCAGAGGCAACAGCGCCATGGGACCCTCATCGGTAAAACGCTCATAGGCCACATGGTGGTGGGAGCGATCCAGGCCGACGTTGGCAATGATGGCGGTCTGGTCATACTCCTGCACCCGGCACTCGATGCCCAGTGCCTGCCGCAATGGCGAGTCGGCACCATCGGCAATCACCGCCAGCGCCGTTGTCAGCGTGTAGGGCTCGCCGTCGCGCGGCGCAACCAGCAGTTCGGCACCACCGGCTACCGGCCGCAACCGGGTCACTGACGCCGGCGCAATCAATTCGATATTGGCACACTGTTGCAGGTGACTGAGCAGCACACGACCGATCCAGGCATTGGGGATCACGTAACCCAGCGCTTCTGCACCCACCTCCCGACGATCAATCAGGGTGCCGCCGATATGGCCGCGATCGGAGACGTGTACCTGCTCAATCACCGTGGCGTAACGCTGCAGCTGGGGCCACACGCCGGCCTGTTGCAGCAGGTAGACACTGCCCTGGGCGATGGCGGTGGAGCGATCGTCGTAGCTGGGTTGGTAGACCGGCTCGCCGGCCGCGGGCATAGGAAAACTTTCCACCAGCGCAATGCGCCTCTGTGGCAGTGCCACCGCCAGCAACACTGCCAGCGAGGCGCCCACCATACCGCCGCCAATAATGACGATATCCCGCTCACTCATATCTATCTATATGCCTTATATAACCTGACTGACGGCATCAGGCCGCACCAGCCATCAGTGCTTCAATCTCATCCACACTCTTGGGTACCGCGCCGGTGAGGATTTCATAGCCCTCTTTGGTGATCAGCACATCGTCTTCAATGCGAATACCGATGCCCCGCCACTTGGCCTCCACAGAGGCGTTATCCGGGGATACGTAGATACCCGGCTCCACGGTCATCACCATACCCGGCTCCAGTACCCGCCACTCACCGCCGACACGGTAGTCGCCTACATCGTGCACATCCAGTCCCAGCCAGTGGCCGATGCGGTGCATGTAAAACTCTTTATAGGCCTCGTCGGCAATCAGCTGCTCCAGCTCACCGCGCAGCAAGCCCAGCTCCAGCAGCCCTTCGGTAATGCAACGCACCGATGCCTCGTGGGGCTCGTTCCAGTGACGGCCCGGGGCAATCACCGCCAGCGCCGCTTCCTGGGCCCGCAGGGTCAATTCATAGAGCGCCTTTTGCTCGTCGCTGAAACGACCGTTGATCGGAAAGGTACGGGTAATGTCTGCCGCGTAACCGTCCAGTTCGCATCCGGCGTCAATCAGTACCAGGTCGCCGTCACGCAGTGCATCGCTGTTCTCCACATAGTGCAGGATGCAGCCATTGGCACCGCCACCCACAATGGTGTTGTAGGCGGGGAAACGGGCACCATTAAAAGAGAACTCATGGTGGATCTCCGCTTCCAGCTGATATTCATACAAGCCCGGCTTACAGATTTTCATGGCCCGGGCATGGGCCGCGGCCGAGATGTCACCGGCGCGTTGCATCAAGCGGATTTCAGCAGCACTTTTATACAGGCGCATGTCGTGCAGCAGGTGATCCAGATCAAGAAACTCGCCGGGGGGAATAGCGCCGGTACGCACTCTGGCGCGGATGGCGTTGATCCATACCATCACCTGATGGTCAAAGTCCTGGTCCTTGCCCATGGCGTAGTAGACCCGCTCACGCCCCTCAATCAGGCCCGGCAAAATATCGTCGATGTCGTCGATGGGAAAAGCATCGTCGGCACCGAACTTGTCACAGGCCCCCTCGGGACCCGCGCGATAGCCGTTCCAGATCTCCTTGTCACGATCGCGCTCGCGGCAAAAAAGCACGTACTCACCGTGTTCGCGACCGGGCAGCAACACCAGTACCGCTTCCGGCTCATTGAATCCGGTCAGGTAGAGGAAGTCGCTATCCTGGCGAAAGTTGTATTCCGTGTCCCGGGAGCGGGTCTTCTCTGCCGCCGACGGCAGGATGGCGATACTGTTGGGTTCCATCATCGCCATCAGCTGTTTGCGACGACGGGTGAATTCCTGCTTGGTGATAGTCATGCCGATCCTCAACAGCCGCCCGTCCCGGGCGGCAAAACGTCAATGCAATAGCGGTTGTTCACTGTCGCCGGCGGGCTTGTTGCCAAACTCCATATAGAGTGTCAGCACCGCCATGCGCACATACTCTTCAATCTGCACCAGATGGCCTTCGGCTTCGTCCTCATCCTCGTCGGTACCGTCACCGATCTGGGCGATGGCCGCCAGGTCACGCAGGCAATCGGCGGACTCTTCGGAGAATTTGGTCCCCTCCGCCAGGCCGGCGCTGCCAAAGCCGGTGAGAAAACCGTGGCACCATTCACCCAGCGCCTGGCTGCGCCGCTCCAGGTCAGCATCGTCATCGGGCAGCAGCAGCTGGAAACCCAGCTGGTCATCCTGCAGCTGCGCCAGGGTTACCGGATAGAGACGCGCCATGGCGGCCTGTCCCCGGCCTTCCGCATCGCCGACGACACCCTCCTCTTCACTGGTAATAATGTCCATAAAGATCAGGGCCTGTTGCAGCCACTCATCGGCGGGCAGGCGCTGCCCGCCACTCAGTTTGCCGCACAGCATGCCGTGCAGTTCGGCGGGGCTGTTCAGTGCGCCCAGTGGAATCAACAGGTGGTTCATCTCCTCGAAGGAGATCAGGGGTTCAACGTTACTCATAAGGCTCCCTTCGCTTAACGCCAACATGCTAGCAGAAATGGCTTTCCGGGTCGTCAGAAGCCGGGTTGGGGGGAACTTTTCCGGACCCGCCGAAGTCACTCACTGGCATTCTGCAGACTGCATCTGTAAACGGGTGGCGGCTGGTTGACCCCTTTGATAGGGCGCAATATAGTAGCCCGAAACCCGACCACAGGCCTGTCACATGACCGATCAGCTCCTCGCAGCCTTCGAAAGCAAACTGGATCGCTTGATCGGTGCCTGTGATCAGCTCAATCGAGAGAATGACGAACTGCGTCAGCAACTGGCCCGGGCGCGCGCCAAAGAGGATGAGTGGCTCGGTGAGCGCAAGCGTCTGATTGAAAAGAATGAGCTGGCAAAAAATCGGGTCGAGGCGATGATCTCGCGACTGAAGAGCCTCGAAGAGCACAATTGATGCAACCGCTTGCGGTTGAAGGAACTCCCCATGAGCAGCGAAACAGTATTTGTGAAAATCCTCGACAAGGATTATCAGGTGGCATGCCCCGCCGGTGAGAAATACGCGCTGACTGAAGCTGCCCGCAACCTCGATGAGCGCATGCGCGCAATCCGCAACCACGGCAGCGTGATTGGCCTGGAGCGTATCGCCGTCATGGCGGCACTCAACCTGAGTCACGAACTGCTGCTGGCCAGCGGCCGGGGTGGCGCCCCCAACATCAGTGACAGTGCGCTGACCCGGCTGAACGAAAAGCTGGAACAGGCCCTCAACAAACTCAGCTGATTTCCCTTTCCGGCCCGCCGATTTGCTTCTGCGGGTGTTGGCCGGCATCCCGTTGCGCTATAATGGTGCCCACCCTGAGGTGTTTGCCAGTCAACAAGTCCTCGAGCCGATAATCTATACCCCGGGGGTAGCTAGTCAGTACCCGTGTGCAGGTCCGGTCTACGGAAAGCCTTAGGTACTGCAGAGACCCCCACCTTGAACCTTACGGTTCAAGGCCAAGTTGACAGCGGCACCCTCGGGGCTCCTATTACCCCCCCTCGCCCCGCACCCGTTCTGCAGCCAGCGATGGAATCAGTGTTTATGGATGAGAAGCGCACACAATTGCGCCAGACCCTGCGCAGCCGTCGCCGCGCCCTGTCAGCAGAGCAACAGCAACACGCTTCCCGCCGCGTCTGCCAACACCTGCTCTCCATGCCTCTACTGCACGACAGCCACCACATAGCCCTCTACCTGCCCAATGACGGTGAGATAGACCCAACCCCCCTGCTGCAGGAACTGTGGCACCGGGGCAAGTTCAGCTACCTGCCGGTTCTGACCCCCGGCCAGCGACTGAAGTTTGTGCGCTATACCCCCGACACCCCCATGATCACCAATCGCTACGGCATTGACGAACCCCACCCGGACTACGATCAACACCTCGAGCCCGAGCAGCTGCAACTGGTGCTGATGCCACTGGTGGGGTTTGACAGCAATTGCGGACGACTGGGGATGGGGGGCGGTTTTTACGACCGTACTTTCGCCTTCAGGATTGCCGAACCCGGCAGGGGGCCGGCGCTGGTGGGACTGGCGCACGAGTGCCAGCGAGTGGAGCAGCTGCCCCTGGAGAGCTGGGATGTACCGCTGCAGGCGGTGGTCACCGACCGGGAGCTGATTGCCAATCCGGCGCTGCCGGCTGATGGCCTATTCTGAGTGCCTGGCACAGCGACGATCCGGTGACCGCCGCTGGTGACAACGCTGCTTACAGCGCTGCCAGAATGGTCTCGGCGCTGCTCTTCTCTATCGCACCGCTGTCATCCACATTGAGCAGTTCCACCACGCCATCGTTCACCACCATGGCGTAGCGCTTGCTGCGCTGGCCCAGGCCGAAACCGCTGCCGTCCATGGTCAGCCCCAGCGCCTGTGCCAGTTCACCATTACCGTCGGCCAGCATGGTGATGTGTTCGGCGTTCTGGGCAGTACCCCAGGCGCTCATCACAAAGGCGTCATTGACGGAGGTACAGATCACCTCATCGATACCCTTGGCCTTGATGTCGTCCACATGCACCACATAGCCTGGCAGGTGGGCGCGGGAACAGCCGGGGGTAAAGGCGCCGGGCACAGCAAACAGCACTACCCGCTTGCCCGCCAGCAGCTCGCTGGTGGACACAGCTTGCGGGCCTTCAGCGCCCATGATTTTCAGGCTAACGTCCGGAATGCGATCGCCAACAGTGATTGTCATAACAGTATCCTTATAATTCGCGTCAGATTGACTGATTGTGGTTGTTGTCGCGGCAGTCTGCGGCAAACCCCGATCCAGCTCAAGCGTTAAACCCGGCCACTACCCATGCATCGGCGGACGCAGATGAGTACACTGTGGCCGCCTGACAACACGTCAGACACGCCACTACCCATACCAGAGAAACCCCATGCCCCTGCCCGCTAACCGGCCACTGCTGCTGGCCCTGCCACTGCTGGCCTTCGCCCCGTCCGGCCTGGCCGCTGACTGCAATACCATCGCCGATGACCAGCTGCGCCTGGAATGCTACGACGCCCTGTTCGGCCGGCCACTGGTGCTTGAGGAGAGTCCTGTAGAGGCGGCAGAAGCGGAGGAGCTGGTGGCAGCACTGGAATCAGAGCAGGAATCCGAAGTCAAAAAGCACCTGCAAAGGGAGGACCTGCTGTTCGGCCACAAGTTTGCCATCCTGCCCCACGATAAAACCTACATCCTGCCCTACACCTATATGAAAAGTCCCAACCAGCGCTCCTACCGGGGATTGGCCCTGGGACCGGACCAGGACGAGCCGCTGGATAACGAAGAGGTGAAGTTCCAGATCAGCCTCAAGATACCGCTGGTCGAGGACTTCCTGCTGCAGGACTCTACCCTCTGGTTTGGCTACACCCAGCTCTCCCTGTGGCAGATGTACAATACCGACGCTTCCGCCCCGTTCCGCGAGACCAACTATTCACCGGAAGTGGCCTGGAGCATCCCCACCGGCCTGTCGGTTCTGGGTGCCGATGTGGAGCTGTTTAACCTGGGCTTCGTGCACCAGTCCAATGGCCGCGGCGAACCCCTGTCCCGCAGCTGGAACCGTATCTACGCCGAATTTGTGCTGGCCCGCAACCGCTGGGCCTTCTCCCTCAAACCCTGGTACCGGATACCGGAAGATGCCGACGACGATGACAACCCGGATATCGAGGATTACCTGGGTTACGCCGACCTGAAAGCGGCGTATAAGTGGAATGACGACTGGATGCTCTCCGCCACCTTCCGCAACAACATGCAGAGTGAGGAGAACCGCAACTCCGTCACCCTGGGCCTCAGCTTTCCCCTGCCGGGTCGCCTCAACGGCTACCTCGAATACGTCAACGGCTACGGCGAAACGCTGATCGACTACAACCACCGCACCCAGCGTATTGGCATTGGCGTCATTCTCACTGACTGGTATTGAGGCAATGGCTATGAGTACCCGGCAACAGGTTATCGAGCAACTGCAACTGCAGCCCCATGTGGAGGGCGGCTACTTCCGCCGTACCTATGAGTCAGAGATATCAGTGTCCACGGAACAGGGGCCAAGACCGGCGCTGACCAGCATCTATTATCTGCTCACCCGCGAACAGCCGCTTGGACGCTGGCACTGCAACCGCTCCGATATCCTGCACTTCTGGCACCTCGGCGGACCGCTGCGCTACCACCTGCTGCACCCGGATGGCCAGCTGCAAACCGTGGACCTGGGCCCGGACCTGGGCGCCGGCCAGCAGTTGCAGATGCTGGTACCCGGCGGCGTCTGGAAGGCAACGGAACTGGCCGGAGGAGACTTCGGCCTACTCAGTGAAGCGGTCTCGCCCGGTTTTGACTTTGCCGATATGACCCTGGGCGAGCGTGAACCGCTGCTGCAACAGTTTCCCCAACATCTCACCCTGCTCGAGCGCTTCACGCCGGCCCCCTGACCTGGCCAGCCCCGTTGACGGGCGCCGGCCACCACACCTATACTGGATATAAATACAGTATAGGTGTGGATATATGAATATCGCCGAAACCTTGCCGACCGCCATCCAGACCCAGCTCACCCTGCCCCTCTACCTGCACAGCGCCCAGGCCGGTTTTGACAGCCCAGCCGACGAGGATGAGCCGGGGGTGGACCTCAATGACCTGCTGGTGCGCCGCGCCGCCACCACCTTTTGCGCGCGGGTGCGGGGCGAACTGATGCGCGATGACGGCCTGTTTGACGGCGATCTGCTGATTGTGGACCGCAGCCTCTACCCCGCCCATGGCGACATCGTGGTAGCCGCGCTGGACGGCGAGCTGCTGTGCCGCCGGCTGGACCTGCGCAACAGTCGCCTGCTGGCCGCCGACAGCAGCGCCGAGCCGCTGTCACTGCACGACAGCGCCGACCTGCGTATCGAAGGGGTGGTTACCGGCAGCGTGCGGCAGCACCGCTGACGCTCCCGGCCCGCAATCCGCGCCAAACCCGTCACTTCAGACCCATGCAGTTGGCGTAGTAACTGGTGGTGGCAGGCCAGTCGGAAAAGACACCGATCACACCCACCTGCTGCGCCAGCACATCCAGCACCTTAAAAGTATCGCCGTCGTTGTCGATCACCTCGGCCACCGACTGGTGATACCAGCCACCCCCATTGGCCAGGGGCCCATCCCGCTCCAGGGTCCAGGTGATGATTTTTAACCCCGCCTGCTGCGCCGCTTCGGCGTAGAGAGAAGGCACAATCTCGCCCTGCGGACTCACCGCCAGCAACATCCAGATGGGTGGGGCGATGATTTCCACACCCTCCTGCACCAGCTCCGCCATAGACGGCGACCAGGTGGCGGGGTTGTTGTAATCAAAGCCGGGATCGTCGTAGCGACCATCCAGATAGACTGCCTGCTGGCCAAAGCGCGACTCCTGCGCGATCCAGTAACGCACATCGTCCAGGTTGAACGATTGCGGGAAGACATCACGGGGATGCACGCCCATCGACTTGTACTCGTCGATCATCTGCCGGGCGTAATCCTGCTGGGTATAGTCACCCTCATAGGGCATATCGACGCTGGCGCTCTTCAGCTCCGGCGTCATCTTCACGCCCAGCTGTTTGAACAAGGCAATGCTCTCCCTGTGAGTCATCAGCGTGCCGTTATCCGCATAGAGGTCGGTGCGCCAGTCCGGGGTACCCTGCATAAACGCTTCCACGGTTGTGGCGCCCGGATCGTAAGCATCCATCTTGCCCTTCAGGGTTTTGAACTCTTCCAGGGTGATATCGCTGGTACAGCAGCGAGCCTGCGCCGGGTAAACCAGATTACCCTCAGCGTCATACACCGCCGGCGTAAAGCCCTGGGAGCACTTGGCCGCCAGCGGCGTGGCCAGGATGTTGGTGGTGGTGTGCAGGTCACACTGGGAGTGGCGACACACCAGCTCACGGTCTTTGGTAAAGGTGACGTCACACTCAATGATGCCGGCGCCCATTTTCGCCGCCGCTTCATAGGACTCCCGCGTATGCTCCGGGAACTGCATGGCGGCACCGCGATGGCCTATGGAGAAGTCGGTTTTACGGAATTCACCTGTACCCGGGGCCCCGGTGTGGGCATGCCGATTTTCGCAGGCTGCCAGCTTCTCCTGCAACGGTGCGCTGTCCATATTGTGCAGCAGATAGAAAGGCCGGGGGCCCAACTGCACACTGGCGTCGGGCTTCTGACCATGCCACTGCGATCCCTGCCCCGGGGTGTTGTCGCGCCCGGCCTGGACACAGGCAGCCGTCAATAAAGTCACCGCGAACGCCATCGCGGCCAGAAATCGTGCTGATAAACTGCAACGCATTTTGCCAACCTCCTGTCGGGAAATTTCCGTAAATTAAGGTGATCCCAATGCTGGTATGGCTCTGTGACAAATCCACGATGGATTTGTAATGCTTTTATAAACTATTTTTGAAAAGGCGATTGGAGCACCTGCTGCAGACACAGCCCGGCCGCGGCTCTCCTGCTCTGATCCCCGGCACTGATCCCCGCAATTAATGATGTCGCACAAAAAAGCCCGCGAGTGCGGGCTCTTCAGAATCCGGTAACTGCCAATATCAGCCAATGGCAATAATATTGGGGTCGTCGTTGGGCTTGATGGACTCATCGCGGTTCTGCACCGCGCCGGCGATCTGACGGATCGGACCGCGCAGCATCTCTTTCACCTCATCACTGGCATCAATGCGCTCCAGCGCCTTTTCGAAGCACATCACCCATTGGTCGCGCTCTTCCGGACCGATGGGATAGCCGGCGTGGGGGTCGGTAAGACAGACAGTACCGTGCTTGGAGTGATAGACGGGGGGGCCGCCCATCCAACCGGTCAGGTAGTCGGTCAGCTTGCCTTTGATATCACCCAGGTCTTTGCCGTGCATGTCGCGGATCCGTCGCGCCTCGGGCAGCTCATCCATCACATCGTAGAAGGCGTGGGCCAACTGTTTGATGCCCTCTGCGCCCAGCAGCTGGTAGGGGGTTTTGAATTCGGACATGACATCTCTCTCTTTATCATCAGGGGTGCTCCCGGTGGAGCCTGCCAACGGGGCCAGAGTAGCCCCGCCCGCCGTGGAGGCTGTTGATGCAGCGCAATCGCTACGCCATCACCTGGCACCCGGGCCGTTACAAGAGGGCAATTTTGTCACATTCACCGCCGCCTTCCTACGCCGGAACCAGGGTAACCCCTCCATCTATATCAATATATTTTGATATAGATAGGCATCGCTGCTACACTGCGATCCATGTTACAGCCCCGAACTGCCCCGCTCCCGACCGGGCAACCCTTTGCCAGCAGCGACCTGGCGGCCCTGCTAAAGGCCGCTGGCGATCCCTTGCGACTGGAGATTTTACGCCTGCTGGCGCGGGATTCCTTTGGCGTTATGGAGCTGAGCCGGATTTTTGACATCAAGCAGTCGGGCATGAGCCACCACCTGAAGGTACTGTCCAATGCGGGGCTGGTGGCCAGCCGCCGCGAGGGCAACTCGATCTTCTACCGCCGCGCGCTGCCCGCCACCGACTCCCCTGCCTGCGCCCTGCTCACCAGCCTGTTTGCCACGGTCGACCAGGCGCCTCTGGATGAGAGCTACCAGCAGCAGCTCAAAGGGGTACAGCAGGAACGAGCCCAGGCGTCGCAGGCGTTCTTCAGCGATAACGCCACCAAGTTCCGAGCCCAGCAGGACCTGATTGCCAGCCATCAGGTCTACGCCGAAGCAGTGGCAGAACTGCTGGCCAACACGCCGCTGGCCGCACGCCGCACGGCTCTGGAGATCGGGCCCGGCGAGGGGGAGTTCCTGCAGGTGCTGAGCAGCGCCTTCAGCGAGGTGATAGCCCTGGACAACGCCGCCTCCATGCTGGACAAGGCCCGTGTCATGGCGGTGACCCAGGGGCTGGGTAATATCGAATTCGTGCACGGTGATACCGCCGACGCCGTCGAGCGCGGACTGCAGGCCGACTGCGTGGTGATCAACATGGTGCTGCACCACGTACCGTCACCGGCACACATATTCGACCATGTGCGCCAATTGTTGCGCGCCGGCGGTGCCCTGCTGGTGTCGGAGCTCTGCCACCACCAGCAACAGTGGGCGCGGGAAGCCTGCGGCGACCAGTGGCTGGGCTTTGAGCCGGAGGATCTCTCCCACTGGGCGGCCCAGGCCGGGCTCACTCCGGGGCAGAGCCAGTACATCGCCCTGCGTAATGGTTTTCAAATTCAGGTTCGTCAGTTTTTTCTGTCGCCGACGCGGCAGGTTTAAGAGGAGACATGCATGTCTGAGTATTCCGTATTTACCTCCGAGTCGGTCTCTGAGGGTCACCCCGATAAAATGGCAGATCAGATCTCTGACGCCGTGCTGGACGCCATTATCGCCCGCGACAAACACGCCCGGGTAGCGGTCGAGACACTGGTCAAAACCGGTATGGCGATTGTGGCCGGTGAGGTGACCACCTCCTGCTACGTCGACCTGGAAGACATTATCCGCGACGTGATCACCGGTATTGGCTACGACAGCTCCGATGTGGGTTACGACGGTGCCACCTGTGCCGTGCTCAACGCCATCGGCAAACAGTCTGTGGACATCAACCAGGGTGTGGACCGCGCCAGGCCGGAAGACCAGGGTGCCGGCGACCAAGGCCTGATGTTCGGTTACGCCACCAATGAAACCGACAGCCTTATGCCGGCGCCGGTCTACTACTCCCACCGTCTGGTGGAGCGTCAGGCCCAGCTGCGCAAAGAGGGCGTACTGCCATGGCTGCGTCCGGACGCCAAGAGCCAGGTCACCATGCGCTACGAAAACGGCAAACCGGTGGCCATCGATGCCGTTGTGCTCTCTACCCAGCACAACCCGGACATCAGCCAGGAAGACCTGCGCATTGCGGTGATGGAGAACATTGTCCAGCACGTGTTGCCCGCCGAGCTGCTGCACGAGGGTACCCTCTTCCACATCAACCCCACCGGCAACTTTGTTATCGGCGGCCCCGTGGGTGATGCCGGCGTTACCGGTCGCAAGATTATCGTCGATACCTACGGCGGCATGGCACGCCACGGTGGCGGCGCTTTCTCCGGCAAGGATCCTTCCAAGGTGGATCGCTCTGCCGCTTACGCCGGTCGCTATGTGGCCAAGAACGTGGTTGCTGCCGGTCTCGCCGACCGCTGCGAGATTCAGGTTTCCTACGCCATCGGTGTGGCCGAGCCTACCTCCATCTCCGTCAACACCTTTGGTACCGGCAAGGTGAGCGACGAGCAACTGGTAGCGGCCATCCGTGAAGTATTTGACCTGCGTCCCTACGGCATCACCAAGGCGCTGGACCTGCTGCACCCCATGTACCAGCTCACCGCGGCCTACGGTCACTTCGGCCGCGAGCCGTTTGAAGCCACCTACCGCTGGAAAGAGAACGGCGAAGAGAAGTCCGAAACCTTCACCGCCTTTACCTGGGAGAAGACCGACAAGGTCGACGCGCTGAAGGCCGTATTGGGCCTTTAAGCAAGCCAGTAACGGGCCTGCAAAAGACGGCCCCCAAGCAGACAACACACCGGCAGGCGCTATGGCTCCTGCCTGGCAATGAATTTCAAGAGACACGACTATGAGTTACAACATCAACGGTTTTTCCGACTTTAAAGTCGCCGCCACCTCCCTCGAACAGTTCCAGCGCGACGCCAACTGGGGGCGCAAGGAAATTGACATCGCCGAAGGTGAAATGCCGGCGCTGATGGCACTGCGTCGCAAGTACAGCGACTCCAGGCCACTGGAAGGCGCCCGCATCATGGGCTGTATCCACATGACCATCCAGACCGCCGTGCTGATCGAAACCCTGGTGGAACTGGGCGCGGAAGTGCGCTGGTCTTCGTGCAACATCTTCTCCACCCAGGATCACGCCGCTGCAGCCATTGCGGCCGCCGGTATTCCGGTCTTCGCCTGGAAAGGCGAAACCGAGGAGGAGTTCTGGTGGTGTATCGAACAGACTATCCTGGCGCAGAAAGATGGCAGCGAAGCGTGGGATGCCAACATGATTCTGGATGACGGCGGTGACCTGACCCAGTTGGTACACGAAAAGTACCCGCAACTGCTGGAGCAGATCCACGGCATCAGTGAGGAGACCACCACCGGCGTGCACCGTCTGCAGGACATGCTGAAAAAAGGCGAGCTGAAGGTACCGGCGATCAACGTCAACGACTCCGTCACCAAGTCCAAGAACGACAACAAGTACGGCTGCCGTCACTCACTCAACGACGCCATCAAGCGCGGCACCGACCACCTGCTGTCCGGTAAAAAAGCACTGGTCATCGGTTACGGCGATGTGGGTAAAGGCTCTGCCGCTTCCCTGCGCCAGGAAGGCATGATTGTGAAGATTACCGAGATCGATCCCATCTGTGCCATGCAGGCCTGTATGGACGGCTTCGAAGTGGTATCGCCCTACAACAACGGCATCAACACCGGCAAGGTGGAAGATATTAACATCGCCGTGCTGAGCACCACCGACCTGGTAGTCACCACCACCGGTAACATCAACGTGTGTGATTCCGCGATGTTGCAGACGCTGAAGAACGGCGCCGTCGTATGCAACATCGGTCACTTCGACAACGAGATCGACACCGCCTTCATGCGCAAGAACTACGAATGGGATGAAGTGAAGCCACAGGTGCACAAGGTCTACCGTGACCGCGCCAGCAACGATCACCTGATCCTGCTCTCCGAAGGTCGCCTGGTTAACCTGGGCAACGCCACCGGTCACCCGTCACGCATCATGGACGGCTCCTTTGCCAACCAGGTACTGGCCCAGATCTATCTGTACGAGCGCAAGTTCGCCAACCTGATGGAAGAGGAAAAGTCTGCGGAAGTGTACGTCAAGGTCCTGCCAAAGAAGCTGGATGAGGAAGTGGCCAAGGACATGGTGGAAGGTTTCGGCGGTGTGATTACCCGCATGACCCCGGCCCAGGCAGATTACATTGGCGTGCACGCCGAAGGTCCTTACAAGCCCGAGAGCTACAAGTATTAATCAGTAACTGCAGGCGCCGGTGCTCAGCCGCGCGCCGCAGTGTGTGACTGACAGCGAGTGAAAGACAGAGAGAAACGTCATGAGCAGCACCGACAACCTGCGCCTCAGCTTTGAGTTCTTCCCGCCCAAGAGCGATGAAGGCAGAACCAAATTGCTGGCGGTGCGCGATGAACTGCAAAAACTGCAACCGGAATTCTTTTCCGTTACCTACGGTGCCGGCGGTTCCACCCGCGACAACACCAAAGGCATCGTCAAAACCTTCAAACAGGATGGCATTGCCGTCGCCCCCCACCTCTCCTTTGGTGGTGATGACGAAGCCACCATGAAAGCCCTGATCCAGGAATACATCGACGCCGGTGTAGACCGCATCGTGGCCCTGCGCGGTGACATGCCCTCCGGTATGGGTGGCGCTTACCAGATGGTGTACGCCAATCAGCTGGTGGCGTTTATCCGTGAACATTTTGGCGATCAACTGCAGCTGGAAGTGGCGGCCTATCCGGAGATCCACCCGGAAGCCACCAGCTACGACAGCGACGTGGGTTTCCTGAAAGCGAAGTTCGACGCCGGCGCCAACAGCGCGCTGACCCAGTACTTCTACAGCCCCGATGCGTACTTCTATTTTATCGACCAGTGCGACAAGGCCGGTATCGACAAGCCCATCTACCCGGGTATCATGCCGATCCTCAACTACAGGAACCTGATTCGCTTCAGCGATAACTGCGGTGCCGATATTCCACGCTGGATCCGCAAGCGCCTGGAAGCCTTTGGCGATGACCAGGAGAGCGTAAAAGCCTTCGGTCTGGACCTGGTGAGTGAGCTGTGTGAGACCCTGCTGGATAACGGCGCACCGGGCCTGCACTTCTACACCATGAACCAGGTAGAGCCCACCGCCACTATCGTCAAGAATCTCGGCCTCACTGACTGAGCGTTGGCAGACAGGTAACCGTGCATGCGCATCCCGCGAATCTACACCCCACAACCACTGTCTGCAGACACCAGCGTCGCGCTGGACGAGCAGGCCAGCCACTATGTGGGACGGGTATTGCGCATGCAGGGCGGCCGGCCGTTAATCCTGTTTAACGGCGAAGGCGGCGAGTTTGAAGCAGTGATTAGCAACGTCGACAAGCGCGAAGTGCTTGTCGATGTGGGTCGCTTTATTGCCGACGAGCGCGAGTCTCCACTGCATATTCACCTCGGCATTGGCGTCTCCCGCGGCGAGCGCATGGACTGGGTGCTGCAAAAGGCCACCGAGCTTGGGGTCAGTGCCATCACGCCGCTGTTCACCGAACGCTGCGAAGTGAAGCTGACCGGGCCGCGACTGGAGAAGAAAGTACAGCACTGGCAGCAGATACTGACTTCCGCCTGTGAGCAGTGCCAGCGCAATCGCCTGCCGCAACTGCACCAGCCCATGAAACTGGACAGCTGGATCGGTTCACTGCCCGAGGCCAGTGATGATCACCTGCGACTGGTGTTGCATCACCGCTCGGAAGGCCGACTGCAGGAGCGATCACAACCGCAATCGGCGGCGCTGGTGATTGGTCCGGAGGGCGGCTTGTCAGACGCGGAAATTAACGACTGCCTGCAACATCATTTCTCCCCACTGACGCTGGGCCCGCGGGTACTGCGCACCGAGACCGCTCCGCTGACCGCCATCAGTGTGCTGCAATATCTCTGGGGTGACCTGGCAGGTTGAGTTCAGTCGGCAGCGCAGGGTTCCACCTCAGCGGCAAAACTGAAGCCGCCGCGACCGCCGGCTTTGGCCCGGTACATGGCCTCGTCCGCACGGGTTACCAGGTCGTCAATCGAGCTGCCGTCCTGCGGGTAGAATGCCACCCCGATACTGGCGCCCACCTTGCAGCTGATGTCGTCAATCTGTACATCCTGCGACAGAGTGGCAATCACCTTCTCGCAGAGGACCGCTACGGATTCCCGGCCACCGACCGGCTCCAGCAGCACCACGAACTCATCGCCACCTAACCGGCATACGGTGTCCGAGCGACGGAAACAGCTCACCAGACGGCCAGCCAGGCTCTTTAATAAACGGTCACCAGTATCGTGCCCGTGACTGTCGTTGACGCTTTTAAAACCATCCAGGTCGATAAACAGCACGGCGATGCCGTCCGGCTGACGCTGGGCACGCAGCAGCGCCTGGCTGGCAAACTCAAAGAAGCGATTGCGGTTTTTAAGCCCGGTGAGCGCGTCCCGGTGGGCCAGCGTCTCCAGTTCACGTTCGTATTTTTTACGTTCGCTGATATCCCGCACATCTATCAGCAACTCCTGTGGCTTGCCGGCGGCGTCACTGGACACCTTGATGATGCAGTCCACCTCCAGCACGGAACCACTGCTCTGGATGACCTCACCCTCCATGCGCTGTTCGGAGATCTGCTCACCCCGGCGCAGCGCCTGGGTGAGCTCGTGAATATGGCGGGCCGTTTTGCGGGTGAACAACCGGTCCATGGGCCGCTGCAGGTAGTAATGATCCGGGTACCCCAACAGGCGGCCGGTGTTGCGACTGATAAAGGTGATGTTACGGCCGGCAATATCCAGGCTCAGAACAATATCGCTGTCGGCCTCCATCAGGTTGGTGAAATACTGGTCGGAGCGCTGCAGGCGCCGCAGCACCCACAGGAACAACAGGAAGATGGTAATCACCACCAGGGTCTGGAAGTAGCGCAGTACCTGCGCCTGATGAGCCGCCTCCTGTTCCAGCTGCACGGTGAGATCGTTCATCAGGGTCAGCAGGTGCAGGTTGCGTTGTGACAGAAACTGCAGAAGATGGCGCAGGGCTTCCCGCCGATACTCATACTGCTGCGCTACCTGCAACTGGAGGCGTACCGGTTGCCACACCGCCTGGGCCTCGGCGAGGGTCGCACGGGAAGCGGGCAGCATCAGTGGCCGCACCTGCAACGGCTTGCCACTGGCATCTTCGGTATCGCCACCGTCGGCAAACGCCCGCAGTGTGCGATCAAACAGCGCCGCCGCAGTCTCCAATTCCTGCCGCAGAGCAGCGGTATCTGCACCATCAACCTGCTGGTAATAGATCAGTGCTGCGGACTTGCTGATGCGCTGCGACAACATACGCTGGCGTCCGGCAAGATTGATCTCGGAGGCATAGAGTTCAAGTCGGTGGGTAAGTACGGTGTTGGTGGCCAGTAACAACAGATCCAGCAGCAGGGTGATGGCCAGTGGCAGCAGGACATTACGGTAACGGTTAAACACAGAGCGGTAGCGATCGATCCGGCTACCGGCTTTACCTGCTGCTTCTCTATCCTGCACCCGCTTATACCCCCGGCGGCGTTGTCACCTGCCCAGCTTATGACAGATTGTGCTGCCAGACCAGCTCACCGACTGCAGTGCTGCAGGGGAAACTCAGTTGTCGGCGACCAACTGAAAAAAGCAGCGCTGATTACCCTGGGCAATCTTGGCCGCATACATGGCCTGATCCGCATACTGAATCAACATGGGTAATTCGCTGCCATGTTGGGGCGACATGGCAATACCGATACTGGCACCCAGACTGGCGCGCTGGCCATCCGCCAGCGTCAGCGGCTGTTCAAACGATTGCAGGATACGACCTGCCAGTTGATCCGCATCCTCCATGCCATGTGGCAGCTCTACCGCCAGCAGGAATTCATCACCGCCCCAGCGCACAATGATATCGCCGCCGCGGGTCACCTTACGCAGACGCTCCACCACCCACACCAGCGCGTGGTCACCGGCATCGTGACCAAAGGCGTCATTCAGTGGTTTAAAGCGGTCCAGGTCGAGCATAAAGATCGCACACTGCCGTCCGGTCGCCTGAATATCCTGCAGCAGGGTTTCAATACGACGTACACCGGCCCGCCGGTTAAGCACACCGGTAAGGGGATCGTGTTCGGCCTCCAGGCGGAACTGCGCCTCCCGTTCACGACGCTCGGAGACGTCATAGCTGAGAACCTCCAGATAGCAATCGCCATCAGCCTCATCCACCCGCGACATGGCCAGGTGCACCCAGGCACCCTGCCGTGGTCCCAGCGCCAGCTCAATATCGGTATTCACCACATCGCGGGTGTGGGCAGCGTGCACAACTGCCCGCGCCAGCTCATCACGATTTACCGCCAGCTCCTCAAATGCCATGGTGCCGGCGCAGATACCTGCCACTGCCTCGGCGCCAATCATGGATTCAAAAGAGGGATTGAGCACCTTGGGCGCCCCCTGCAGATCGAGAATGGCGATGCCACTGCTGGCCTGTTCGAATATGTGGCGGAACTGATTCTCCAGCTGCTCCATCTCCTGACGCAGGGCACGTTCGCGCTTGAACGCCTCCGCCACCGATCCCAGCAGTTTGTTACTGTCTTCGAACAGGGCGCCGATCTCATCGCCCTGGTGAAACTTCGGCACCACCAACGGCTGCGGGTTGTTGAGGGTAAAGCTGTGGAGATGCCGGGACAGCAGCTTGATCGGCTGCGAAAACAGCCTATGCATCACGGTCATCAACAACAGCATCAATACCACCCCGAATTCCAGCATGACACTGATCTGGCTGCGCGCCCGCTGCGTCGCTCGCTGCTCAAAATAGCTGCGGCTGGGGTAGAGACAGAGGCTGCCGACCCGCTCCTCCACTACAAACGGCGAAGAGAGGGAGAGGCATTCAGCCTGATAGTCGGCATCCCATTCGGTGACGCCGGCGTCAACCAGCAGGCGGTTGTCACTGTGTACTGCCACACCCTGCACAATATCGTTGCCCAGCAGACCATCGGCCACTTCGCGGGCAAGCTGCTGGTCCTGCAGGTAGGCGGCAATGGAAACGGTATTTTTGACAGTCGCGGCCAGCTGGCGCACGGCCTGGGTGGAGGCCTGCACTTCATCGTGATAGATCCGCTGAAAGGTGATAAAACCAATCAGACAGGCCACCAGCGCTGACGTTACCAACATCGACAACGTCAATCGTAATGGCAGTGATCTAGGGATCCGCTGTAAGACGCGCGACGACTTTGACAGAGTCCGTAACCTCGTTTGCATAGATGTAGCCAATGGCAGCCCGATCGGTCGCCACAGCCTTGATCACGTCGCGGGCACTCTCCGCTTGCAGCGGTGGCCTGGCGCTGCCATTAAACAACAGTCTGGCCCAGTAAGCGTTGATCTGCGCCAGACTTCTGCGGGTCAGCTGGTAGTAAAACGCGGTCTTGATCGGCAGCTCCGCCACATAGTCTACCGGCGCCACCCCCTGGCCATCGGGGAACTGCCGCAGGCGTCCCATATACAGGTCAATCACCTCGCCACGACTCAGCGCCGGCACCGGGTTGTGCGGATTGACCACAACCACAATGTCCCCTCCTCCCCAGCACAGTGGAGAGCCGAGCAACAAGGCAATGAGGAGCAGACGGCAGCGGTTCATCAGAAAATAAAATCCAGCTGCAGGGAGAAAGTATCCACCCGCTCATCCGTCAGGGGCTGCTGCAGGTCAGCAAGGCTGAACAGCATGATCCCATCCCGCTCCACCCAGCTTCTGTCCCACTGGCCCTTCAATGCCAGTTGCGGGTGCAGGTCCCAGCGCAGGCCCAGTGCCAGCGTCTGCTGGTTAGCTCGGGTTGTCACACTCACCAGGTCGGAAACCACCGCCAGCTCTGCACCGCCAGGCACGGGGTAGCGGGGCGCACGGGAAGCATCGCCATTGGAGTGGGCGTAACCATAGACCCCGTACAAGGTCAGCGCCGCCATGCGCCGCCCCACAGACAGGTAGCCGTTGACGGAGCTATTGATGGTTTCCGCTTCGGAGTCGATCTGGTTGAGTTCCGCCTGCACCAACAACTGACCATTGTCGTAGGCGACACCGGCAGCCCCGTAATAGACCCATTTACCCCGGGTCTCCCAGCGACCGGCGTAGTCGGCGGCTCCCTCAAAACCCAATGACTCCAGATAGGCGTAAGCATCCCGCAGCGGCTGCCCGGATGCGTAGTCCTCTTCCATGCGCGCCGCCGTAACCGATATCTGGGCGCGCCAGTTTTGGGTCTCGTAACTGAGGGCCGACAGGTAACCCGGAATCATATCCACACTGTCGACCTCGCCCCCGGAGCCCGGGAAAGCATCGCCAACGTAGAACGCCAGATCGGTAGTGCCCATGCCAGTTCGCCAGCGCCACAGCCCGTCACCATCGTGATGGCTGTAGGTGATATCCACGCCGTCACTGTGATGCTGGGGCAGCTGGCCATAGTACTCGGTCGGGGGGTGTGTCCAGAGCTGGGCAAAACGCACGTTGCGATAATCGGAGAGCAGGTAATTGGAGAGGCCCATACGACCCAGCCGCAACTCAAGACCCGGGCTCAGGTCGTAGCCGAGGTAGGCCCACTCCAGCACATCTTCCAGACCGTTATGCTGTCGCTGCCTGGCGACCACTTGCAGGCTGCCCTTCAGGCGAGGGTTGAACACCCCATCCAGTTGCAGGCCGAGAATCGAGTTATTAGCCACTTCCCACTGGCCATCGTAAGAGCCGTCCAGATCCATGGTCGGGCGCCAGCCGTACTGCTCGCTGTCGGAATGACTGATCCCCAGAGTGCCAAACCCGTGCAGGTACAGGTCGGCGGCCAAGGGTCGGTGGGAAAAGCAGAGGCACAGTGCCAGCAGCGCGCTGACAGCTGCAGGGAGAACGCGGGAAACGTCCAATACCCCTTGCGGGATTACAGGGATATTTAATGCTGCCCCCTTTGCAGCCTTAGCGATGCGGGTCACTGCCTTGTCTACCGTTTTATTGTTGTCCACGTGGCCGCTGGCTCACTCCCCTGCCAGCGGTTACGTCTTCTCGCCGGTGTCCCCTGACTCAGTAGCCGTTGCGCCAGTCGATGTAGCGTTGCTCCAGCACAGTGAGATCGGGAATGATCATCGGGTTATCCTCAAAGCCCACCAGCACGCGGGCGACGGAACCCGGCTCACCCTCTGCCAGCAATTGCAGGTCGCCCTCAACAATACGCAACAGGCGGGGAATACCGGAAGTCAGCAGCGCAATAAACGGCAGCTCGTCACTGACACCGGTGTTATTGAATACAGCAATTCGCGATGTCTCTCCCGGCACCGGTGCCGGCGCACCGTTGAGCACCTCAAACGCCAGCAGTGGCACTTCGGTGTTACGCCAGGTAAAAGATCCCAACAGCCACTCAGGCGCACCCGCCACCGCTTGCGGCTGGCTGTAGGGCACCATTTCCGCGACGGTTACGGTGGGTACCAGCAGCATCTGGTTTTGCATGGGAATCTGCAGGCTGGCGATGGACTCCATCGTCTGCCTTTCAATAAGTTGCGTTGCACTATCCATTCACAATACCTGTAATGATCAACGCCCTGTATCGCTCGCCTGCGGCTGTTGCAGGCGAGTCGCCAGGAGCATTGCAAGTTCGGCGGGACTCGCGCATTCGGTCACCACCCCTGTCTCCAGTGCGGCCTGCGGCATGGCATCCACGGCACTGGTTTGCGGTTGTTGCACCCACACATGGCCGCCGCGCTGCGCCAGCAGCCGTGCCGCCAGGGCCCCATCATCCCCCATACCGGAGAACACCATCACCCCGCAACGGCGACCAAACCGGCTGCCCAGATTGGCAACCACCTGATTGACGGAGGGCTGGTAGGGGCCAGGCCAGGGACCGGGTCCCCCTTGCGCAACTCCGTTGCCCAGCCATTCCAGCTGGCAGTCAGCGGTTACCACGGTCGTGGTGCCACGACGGAGCCGGCTCCCCGGCACACCCAGCTGTGCCGGATATTCACTGTGGCGATTCAACATCTCCACCAGCGACGTTTCAAAGCCCGGGTTGATGTGCTGCACATAGACAAATGCCACCGGCAGATCGGCCGGCAGTCGCGCAAAAAATTCCCGCACCGCTTCCGGACCACCGGTGGAGGCCGCCAGCACCCAAACCGCCTCTGCTACGCCGGCCGCCGCCGTATCCAGCTCACCGGACAGCCCACTCAGCTTGTCCGTTATGCGCCGCGACCACTGTGGCTGCAAGTCCGCACTGCCCGGGTCATCATCCACAATCAGCGGACTTTGCAGTTGCGCCAGGGAGTGGGTAAGGGCCTTAGCCAGAGTCAGTTCCTGCGGTAGGGAAACGAGCCAGGCATCCACCTGTCCATCCTCTGCCAACAGCGCCGCGGCACCACCCTCATCCGCCTGCAGCATGGCCGTCACAGAGTGGCCGGCCCCGACAATCAATTGCCTGAGACGCCCACCCTGCAGGGCACTGCCTGCCAGTACGCCGATACGCAATGCCGGCATGGGGTATTAGTCCTGCAAGCCCGTCCCGGACACGGTTTCGCCGAGCACGCTGCGGATGTTCTCCAGCAGTTTGTCTTCCTGGTAGGGTTTACCCATGTAGATATTTACCCCCAGGCCCAGCGCCCGGTCACGGTGTTTGGCACCGGTACGGGAGGTGATCATAATGATCGGAATATCTTTCAGGCGGCTGCTGGAACGGACATTTTTCGCCACTTCGAAGCCGTCCATGCGCGGCATTTCGATATCCAGCAACATCGCGTCCGGCACCAGATCCTGCAGTACCACCATGGCATCGGCACCGTCCTTGGCGGTGAAGACTTCGTAGCCTTCACGTTCCAGGAAGCGCGACGTCACCTTGCGCACGGTTACCGAGTCATCCACCACCAGCACCTTGCGAACGGTTTCGACACTCGCTTCGGTCGCTTCACCCAACAGGGTCTCCGGCATCTGTGCCAATGCCGCCACCTGACGGATCATGGCGTAAGGATCGAGAATCACCACCACGCTACCATCACCCATTACGGTAGCACCGGAAACACCAGTCACCGTGGCGAACTGGCTACCGAGGCTCTTCACCACAATTTCGCGGCTGCCCATCAGCAGGTCCACCTGCAACGCCACCGCGTTTTGTGCCGTGCGCACCAGCACTACCGGCAGCGGCATCGCCTGGCCTTCCAGCTTGGGCCGCGCGTGGCTGTTCAGCAACGTCCCCAGGTAACGCACCTGATACTGTTCGCCGGCATACTCAAAGCGCGCGTCAGGATTGTTGTAGTAGTGCTCCAGTTCAAACGGGCTGACCCGCACAATACCTTCAATGGTGTTGAGTGGTACGGCGTAGCGGTCCTCGCCGATACGAACCATCAGGGCGCGGTTGACCGAAACGGTAAACGGCAGGCGTACAACGAATTCCGAACCCTCGCCAAAACGCGAGTTGATGGTCATGGAGCCGCCGAGCTGCTTGATTTCCGAGTTCACCACATCCATGCCGACCCCGCGGCCTGAAATCTGGGTGACGTTTTCGGCAGTACTGAAACCGGCGTGCAGAATAAACTGCATGACATCGCTATCACTGAGTCGCGCCTCGGCGCTCATCAGGCCCCGCTCAATGGCCTTGGCCCGCACCCGCTCGAGGTCGATACCACGACCATCATCGATCAGCCGCAAGACCACATCGCCGCCCTCACGACCAAGGCTCAGGATGACACGACCGGTCTCGGCCTTGCCGGCAGCCATACGCTCGCCCGGGGCTTCAATACCGTGGTCGACCGCGTTACGCAGCATGTGTTCCAGCGGCGCCACCATGCGCTCCAGTACGGTACGATCCATTTCGCCTTCGATATTGTCGAGCTCGAAGTTGACGCGCTTGTTCAGTTCGCTGGCTACCTGCCGCACGATGCGGCGCAGGCGCGGTACCATGCGCGAGAAAGGCACCATGCGCGAGCGCATCAGGCCTTCCTGCAGTTCGGTGTTAATGCGCGACTGCTGCAGCAACAGGGTCTCGGTGTCGCGGGTTTTATCCGACAGCGTCGTCTTCAGGTCCATAAGGTCGGACGCCGACTCAATCAGGGAGCGCGACAGCTGCTGCAGTTGTGAGTAGCGGTCCATCTCCAGCGGATCGAAATCCTCCAGCTCTGCCATCTGCTCCTGACGGAACAGAATCTGTGCTTCGGTTTCGATATCCAGGCGTCGCAACTGTTCCTGCAAACGGCCGATGGTGGCATCCATTTCTTCGATGGCGAAACCCAGTTCGCTCATCTGTTCTTCCATCCGGCCCCGGCTGATGGAGGTCTCACCCGCCAGGTTGACCAGGTCCTCCAGCAGTTCGGCGGATACCTTGACCACTTCCTGCGGTGCCGAGCGGCGTGCCTGCAGGGGTGAGGCCACGGCGTTGGTACCGCCGCCGGCAGGGGACGAACCGCTGCGCCGCGCCGGCACACTGAAATCGTCGCCGCTGCTGACTACGGGGATGTTATCCCGCGGGGTGAAAGGCAGTATCTCGGCGCCACTGGTATCGCCTGCCGCCGCAGTGTCCGCGGGTGGAGTCGGCATTTCCGGCTCCGCCACGACTATTGCTTCGTCCGCTCCGGCAGACGGCTCGTCTGTTACCGGCTGCGACTCTGCATCGAGAGCAGCTGGTTGCAGCAACAATGCGGCAACCAGGTCACCGTCGCCGGCCATGGCCGACTTCACCGCCTCGACACCGCGCAGGATGTGGTCCTGATACTGGTTGAGGCGGGCAAAAAAGGCGTGATCGATCTGGTTGTTGTCGGCGCCGCGAATAACGTCGGTTTCGAAATCGTGGGCGAGATTACCCACGCCCACCATACCGGCGAGGCGGGCGCCACCTTTCAGGGTGTGCAGGGCACGCTTGAGCTCTTCACTGGCGCTGGTGAGGCCCCAGTTCTCGGACCAGTCGTGTACCGACTGCTCCACTTCCTCCACCAGTTCCTGCGCTTCTTCCAGGAAAATTTCGATAATTTCCGGGTCGATATCGCTGCTGTCAAACGCCTCTTGCGGGGCGGCATCGCTGCCAAAGGCCGCAGGGCTGTCGCTGCCGTAGACCGAAGTGGCGAAACTGTCATCCGACGCAAGTTCATCAACCGGGGCAAAGTCGTTCTCCAGTACAACGTCGTCAACCGGGGAATTGTCATCGCCATACAGCGACTGGCCGGAAGTGTCGTCGTTGCCGGTAAAGCTGTCGCCCGCGGCGTCCACCGCCTCTACCAGGAAACCGTCCGTAAATTCCGGCACAGTGCTGTCGTCGTTCTCCACAGCTGCAACACCGCCCGCATCAAGGCCGGTGTCCAGCAAACCATCGTCGCTGACGCTATCAAACAACTCGGTGCTGCCACTGTCCTGAGGCGCAGACAGATCCTCAAAAGTGGCATGGGTGCGCAGTGGGGCGTGACGCTCTTCCGGGCTCAGCGGCAGATCAAATTCGTTTTCCGGTGCGAACAGGCTGACGCCCTGGGGCTCGTCGTTCTGTTCAGCGGCTACCGTCTCCTCACCACCCAACTGCAGGCCGTCCGCTGTATCCACAAGGTTATCGGACACAGGGTCGCTTACCAGCCAGTCGCTGCTGCTGTCGTTGCTGGCCGCTGCGGCATTATCGTTCCAGGTAAGCTCGACACCCGGCAGCCCGGCGTCCTCGGCGGTCACCGGATCCGGGTCACCGTCGTCGGTCGTGATAACCGGCAGCTCGTCAAAGCTGATGGTCTCGCCAATCCCGATGGTGTCGGACACATCGTCCGACACGAGCCAGCCACTGGTATCTTCTGTGCCGCCATCACCGGTGCCCTCATCCCCAAACGCCGGTGCGTCATAGGCGTGGGTATCCTGCGGGAGAGTGGTGAACTCGTCATTACCGGATAGCGGAGCCGTTTCGTTAAACGCTGAGGGCTCTTCAATAGACGCTGAGGGCTCCTCTATGTAAGCTGAAGGCTCTTCGATAAACGCTGAAGGCTCCTCTATGTAAGCTGAAGGCTCTTCGATAAACGCTGAAGGCTCCTCTATGTAAGCTGAAGGCTCTTCAATAAACGCGGAGGGCTCCTCAAACGCTGAGGGCTCTTCAACAACAGAGTCAAAGCCTTCACTGAGCAGCGGGATATCCGGGGCGTGCGCCTCAGCCAGGGTAGACAGTGCCTGCAACAGTTCAGCGGGGGCGTCGTTCAGGTTCTGTCCGGCGGCTACCGCATCCACCAAGTCCAGCAGCACTTCGTGGGCGTGTTGCAGGGTGGCAAAGTCATTGTCATTCAGACCCTGCAGGTTGCCATCCAGGGTGTCATAGACCCGCGCCAGCTGGCAGCCGAGGACGGCCATGGGCGGCAGGTTAGCCTGTTGTGCACCGCGGGCCAGGGTATGTACTTCGGTCACCAGCTCCGGCAGGCGCTCCGGGTTGGCCGGCTGCTGCTGCCACTGTCGCAGAATTTCATCCGCATCCAGCAGCAGTTTCATCTCTTCGGCCATGAAGATGGAGAGCAGCTGTGGATCCACGGCTGCGGCCTTGCTCTCTTCCTGCTGGCGAATCAGTGGCCCGACCGTGCGATCGCGCAGTTCCGCCACCCGCGCCAGGTACTGGCTCAGGCGGGCAATGGTAATGTTTTGCTCGCCGGCGCGGATCTGCTCCAGGGCCTCGTGTGTGTAGACCGCGCCATCCTTGATCAGCTGCAGGATGTCGTCATCGATACTGACCTGGTAGGTGCGCAGCTCCTTGGCAAAACGCTCCAGCGGGGTCGCCAGCTCGGCCACCTCGTGCACGTCCGCCATGTGAGCGCTGCCCTTGAGGGTGTGAAGGGCGCGCTGCATGGCTTCGCTTGGCGGCGAGTAGAGAGGCGCTGCCTGCTCCATCTCGGCCACAAACGCCTCGACTACCGCCAGGTGAGTCAGTGCTTCGGTACCAAAGATCTCCCACAGCACCGCGTTGGAATCGTCAGCTTCGTCGTCCAGCAGTCCCGCGGTGGAGTCCGCATCGGCTGCGACAGTCTCTTCATCCTGCAACAGCTCCTGCGGCTGCGCGCCCGTGCCGATGGCCTCGCCCCAGGCGGCCAGCTGGTGCAGCTTCGGCAGATCCGGTGTCGGCTGTTTGGCTTCAAAGGCGTCGATACAGGACGGCAGCACGCGGCGTACCCGGTCAATCAGGGCCACCTGCGTCTGGTGAGGCTGAACGGAGCCGTCGAGCACACGGTTGAGCATGTTTTCAATGCTCCAGGCCAGCTCGCCAATATCCAGGGCGCCCACCATACGACCACTGCCCTTGAGGGTGTGGAACGCACGACGGAATTCAGTCAGGGCTTCACTGTCATTGAAGTCACTGGCCCAACGCGGGAAAAACTCGTCGATGTTTTCCAGTACTTCCCGTGCTTCCTCGACGAAAATTTCGAGAATCTCATCGTCCAGCTCGTCAGCAGGGTGCATTTCGGCGGCGGCAGCATCGGTGAGCTCCGCTGACTCCGGGGCGGCCGTGGCAACAGAGATCGGCTCAACAACGTCATCGGCGGTAGTCTCCGACAAAGAGACATCATCATCACTGGCGACTGCCTCCACGGAGTGGTCGGGCGTTGCCGCCTCGTCCGCCATGTCGACGTTGTCGTAGATGAGCATCTCGCTGGCATCTTCCACCACATCATCGGCGTCATTGCTGCTGACCAGGGAGAGAGGCTGTACTGTTTCACTGCTGACTTTTTTGCCGAAGGGTTTGCCAACACCGTAGCCAAGAGACTCCACACTCTCTTCCGCCAGTGTCAGCAACATTTCGTCGGCGTCGTCGCGGTTACCACTCAGGCGCTCAAGGTAGTACTCCACACTGGCGATGGCATCGGCGAGGGTATCCAGTGCACCCCACTCCGGCGTGCGATCTCCACTCAGCAGTTCGTGCTGAATGTAAGCGCTGCAGGAGCGCAGGATTTCTGCCGGGCGCATCAGCGGAATGATGGTCAGTCCACCGCGCACTTCCTCCAGCAAGCGGGGTACATTCACCAGATGCTGGCCATCCCACTGGGATGCGATGTACTCAATGATGGAGTCCTTGGTCTGCTCGAGACCATTGCGCGCTTCGCGCAACACTGACTCCTGCGCCTGGCTGATCTGGACCTGGGCCGGGGTCTGCTGTGCCAACGCCGGCTCGCTGGCGGCAGCGGCCATGATGCTGAGACGCTGCTCGACATCCACAATCTGGTCTGCGGCGCGAGCCAGTATCTGGGGGGTGAGGCGGTCATGGGCGACCGCCTGCTCCAGGGCGTCGGCCTGATCCACAACGGCACTGCGCAAATCGGCGACACCCAGAACCGAGAGGGTGTCAGCCACACGTTTCATGATAGGCAGGGCATCGGCTACGGCATTGTCGCGCTCGTGAGCCAGCTCCACTTCCAGCGCCTCTTTAATGGCAGAGAGCTCTTCGTTCAGGGCCTGCACCACAGTGCGGATGGTTTCCGGATCCGGTCCCATCAGGTAAGCGCTGTCGTTGCTGCCACTGTCCAGCAGCTGGTCGTAGAGATTGAAATCCTGCTTCAGTCGTTCAATACGCGGAGAGCTGTGACTGCTGCGCGCCACGTAATAGAGGACGTTTTTGATCAGTTCATCGCGGGGAAAGCTGGAGAGCGGCTTGGTACCGTACTGCACCAGAACACGGATTTCCTTTTCCAGCTGCCGCAATACGGACTTGAAGGAGACGCTCAGATCCAGTTGATCGGCGTCCACCCCTTCCACCAGCGCCAGGGAGATGTCCCACAATGGCTGGCGGGCAGTACCGGAGGTCAATGTGAAAAGGCGACTGAATACTTTTTCCAGATAACGCAGGTTTTCATCAACGTTGACGCCCTTGATCAGGCCGGCCGCGGAGTACTGGTACATCTGGTGAAGCTTGTGCGCCAGGGCGCGAAACTGCACGTCGTTGGATTGCAACGGGTTAGGCGTGCCTCGTACCCGTTTGGCAGCACTGATGTCGGGGCTGAAAAACTGGCTTTCGGACAGCAGCTCTGCACCCCGTGCCACACGCAGGTCGTTGAGCAGAGGCAGCAGGCTGGCGGGGTCGTCCCGGCGTCGGTTTTTGGTCTGCTCCAGATAAATGGGCAGCTGCAGGATTGCGCGCATCAGCACTTCCTGCGCGTCACGCTCCTTCTGTACCGAGCCATTCATCATTGCCTGCGACACAGCTTCCATCTCTTCGGCCAGCAGGGCAGCACCGAAGAATTCGATCATCTGCAAGCTGCCGTGTACCTGATGGATGTGGGTCAGGCAAAAACGGATACGGGTAGAGTCCTGCGGATTCTCCACGAAGGCTTCCAGCGACTGGCGAGCCAGATTGAGGGTCTCCTCAATCTCGCCGATTACCCAGTCCAACGCTGCAAAATTGCGGCTTTCTGCCATGAGCAGATATCCCCTTACTTATAATTTAGGCGGCGGCGGACCATAAGCCCTTCAACGCCGGCGTACATACGCCTGAACCCTGTCATCAGCGACTCGCTGCAGATCAGGGTGCACCCAATCAATGACTTCCCCAAGACCGATTACCAACATGCCACCGGGCTTCAGCCGCCGTGCCAGTTCGTTGAGAATCTCCCGGCGCCGCCAGCGCCGAAAGTAGATCAGCAGATTCTGGCAGTAGATAACATCCATCGGCACCAGTGGCATCTCAGCCACCTGCAGGACGTTGCCGTAGGAGAAGCAGACCCGTTCACGGATACCGCTGGTGACCTGCCAGTTATCCGCCCCCTGCGACACCGCCCGGAAGTAGCGCCGGCGCTCGTTATCGGTCAGCGGCTCCAGTCGTCGACTACTGTAGACCCCCTCGCGGGCGCGCTGCAGTGATGGCTGGCTGACATCCGTCGCGGTAATGCCAAACAAGGGTTCCAGTCCCGCCAACGCGAAACAGTCGTTGATAACCATGGCCAGTGAGTAGGGCTCTTCGCCGGTGGCGCAGCCCAGGCTCCAGGCCTCAAAGTTCTCCTGCAGCTGCTGGTTGTTAATCCGTGTCTGCACCAGGCGTCGCACGGCTTCGAGGGAATCCCGGTGACGAAAAAACCGGGTCTCCTTGACCAGCAAGCGGTCCACCAGAACCAGCCACTCCACCATCCCCTTGAGGCCGGCGGACACTTCATTGAAGTAGTGACCGTAATGATTGATCCCCAATTCGCGCATTCGCGCCGTCAGCTGCATCTGCAAAAAGCCCCGCTGGTGGGGAGCGACCTGTATCCCGGTACGCTCCTCCAGCAACCTGTTCCACTGCTCAAACTGCAGATCGGACAGCTCGGGGGATTTCTGCAAAGACCATGACATATATCTGCGATTCTACGGTCGCTTATACAGCGGACCGTTTCACCGGTTCTTCACCCTCTTCCATGGCATAAGCATCTGCATCAGCGTCATCCATGCTGAAATCCAGCGCCAACTCATCCGCCGCGGCATCACCGGCGGTCAGGTCGTCAGCGAAGGCGTAAGCGTCATCGTCCAGCTCAGGCTCGTCGTTAACCGCCTCTTCCGGCAGGGTGAAGCCAGCTACCGACTCACGCAGTTCCAGTGCCATCTCGGCCAGACGTCCAATCGAGTCTGCCGTCGCACCGGTACCGGCGGATGTCTGGGAAGTAATTTCCTGAATCACGTTCATCGTGTTGGAGATGTGGCCAGCAGATGTGGCCTGCTGACGGGCAGCGCTGGAAATGTTGTGAATCAGTTCTGCCAGGTTGGCGGATACGCCTTCAATCTCTTCCAGTGCAACACCCGCATCCTGTGCCAGGCGGGCGCCTCGTACCACCTCGGCGGTGGTTTGTTCCATCGAAATTACCGCTTCGTTGGTATCGTTCTGAATCGTTTTAACCAGCGCCTCAATCTGCTTGGTTGCCGCTGCAGAACGTTCCGCAAGACGCTGTACTTCGTCCGCTACCACCGCAAAGCCTCGACCGGCGTCACCCGCCATCGATGCCTGGATGGCCGCGTTAAGTGCCAGAATGTTGGTCTGGTCCGCAATGTCGTTAATCAGAGATACGATGTCACCAATCTCCTGGGACGATTCACCCAGTCGTTTAATACGCTTGGAGGTGTCCTGAATCTGCTCACGAATGGTATCCATGCCGTGGATGGTGTTCTGTACCACCTTGGCGCCGTTGTTCGCAATGGATACCGAGCGTTCCGCTACCGCCGCTGATTCAGAGGCGTTGGCAGATACCTGGTCAATGGTGACCGCCATTTCGTTAACCGCCGCCGATGCACCGGCAATCTCCTGCGCCTGGTGCTCGGATGCTTCGGCCAGGTGCAGTGCAGTTTGCTGGGTCTCTTCCGCCGCCGCCGATACGTCCACCGCGGTTTCGTTAATGCGCGATACCAGTACCCGCAGTTGGTCAATGGTGAAGTTAATGGAGTCAGCGATCGCACCGGTGAAGTCCTCGGTTACCGTCGCGGTGGTGGTCAGGTCACCGTCCGCAAGGTCCGCCAGTTCGTCCAGCAGTCGCATAATCGCTTCCTGGTTACGACTGTTGGTTTCCGCTGTCTCTTTCAGACGGCGGTTGGTGCCGCTATAGATGTTCACACCCAGTAACAGCAGGAACACAACGCCGAGGACACCCAGGCCCAGCGACGTGGAGTTGTTGTTACGGCGGGAGCTGGACAAGCCGGCGATACCATCTGACAGTTCGTTCAGGGCTTCCAGCAGCAGTGGCGAGTTATCCAGCAGGGCGTTGGCAGACTGACGGGCTTTAAACAGCGCAGGAGACGCCTCGAAGATATCCTGTACCGAGGAGCTCACAAACTGGAACAGGTCGGTAATATCGTTGAGAGATTCCACCGCGTCCTTATCGGTTACGCGGGAGATACTCATGGCAACGTCGCCCTCTTTCATCCCCTGCAGTACTTTACCGAAGAGGTTGGCGTCGAGGTTGAACTGGTCCGCGGCAGTGTCGGCGTCGGTACCGCCCCGCAGCATCTTGTCAACGTTTCGTCCGATACGTTCCGCACGCCAGGACTGCATCTGGGCTACCGCCACCTGATCCGCCGGTGCGTCATTTTCCAGCAGGATCTCTACAATGTAGTTGTGCTCGGCCTGCAGTTCGGGCAGCGATTCGTTCAGGGTGATCGCTACGTCGTTGAGGAAGATAATGGTGTCTTTGTTGTCGATGATGGTCTGCGCATCCGACTGCACCTTTTTCCAGATACCGCTGTAGCTGCCCAGCTCATCAGCCAGTGCAGCGCGGGTATTCGGGTCGGCAGCACTCAATTTGCCCCAGACCTGCTCCATACTTTTCAGTACCGACTGCAGTTCACCGAACGCCTCCTCGTTGCCGGAAGTGGCATCCCGTGACAGGGAGCTCACCCGGTATGAGTAGGCCCGCAAGTCCGCTGTCAATTGCAGATAATCCTGGTCGCGACTGGCATCGCGCTGCACCAGAATAATACTGACTACCGCGCCAACTAGAGCCATTACCAGGGCGATAACCAGAACCGTCACGGTTCGGTTTGCCCTGACAGCGGCAAAGACGTTACTGGATTGGTTTTTCATGCTACGCGCTCCTGACCGACGTTGCGTATTTGCCCTTACCAGTACTGAAAACGCGATGCCACTTTTGCCCGGGCCGGAACCCGTACAAACCGTGAAACACTTCGCCCTCGCTACCGCGGGCTGGATTGTTGTTAACCGGGTGACCGGTTATCAATTCCTGGTTTTATTAAAACTATTTTTTACCCGTCGGCAGTTGTGCTGCACGACGGACACCCTGTGTTCATACCAACACAGGCCGACACCCGGCTTACGCCTGTGCGGCCTGCATAAAATTCAGATCCAGCCTGAGACGGGAGGGATTGAACACCGCCCACTCAACACCGTTAACCCGGTAGCAACCATCACAGTAAGCCGCGACCGCGCCATCAACTTCGTAATCCGCGTCATAATCGGTGACCGGGAAGTGCTGCATCCCGTAGACCCGATCGACCATCAAACCGCTGTACAGGTCGTCCAGTTCCAGCACCAGTACGCGCTGCTGTTTGCGGGAGGAGTGAATACGATCGTGCAGAAAGGAGGCCAGGTCACAGACCGGCAACAGACGGCCGCGGACATTGGCTACGCCGCGCACCCAGGGCTTTACACCCGGGATGCGGGTGTAATGTGGCACTTCCAGAATCTCCGACACTTCCCCCATCGGCGCCACAAACCGGCGCCCCAGCAGCTCGAAGGCCACCCCGCTCCACTGCGGGGTGATATCAACCTGTGCCGGCAAACCACGAGCGTGGCTGCGACACTGCAATGCCAGTGAAGCCAGCGCCTCGTAAGCGACGCGGCTCCCCTGGTCAACGGCTTCGGCTGTAGAGTTATCCTCTGACATGCTTATTCCTGCAGCTTCTGCCGCTTACACCATGACTTCGCTGATGACCTGCATCAGTTGTTTCTCATCCACCGGCTTGGTGAGATAGGCTTTGGCGCCCTGACGCAAACCCCAGACACGATCCGTCTCCTGATCCTTGGTGGAGACGATAATGACCGGAATGTGCGACGTTTCCTTTGCCTTGCTCAGCTGGCGGGTGGCCTGAAAGCCATTCAGGCCAGGCATTACGATATCCATAAGCACCAGATCCGGCTGTTCCAATTTAGCCGTTGCTACTCCCATCTCACCCGCCTCTGCAGTGATGACGTTATGGCCATTCTTTTCCAGAATGGTGGTGAGTTTGTGAGTTTCAGTGGGTGAATCATCAACAATTAATACTTTTGCCATGGGCACTCCTGGATCGCCTTGCTTACCTATCGACCGGCTTTTGCCGATCGTCATTACATTGCTTTTCTGGTTTTTTTGTTAACTCAGTAGGCTCTCTGTATTCCAGCCATCTAACCCGTACAGGCGGCACACCCGATCGTCAGGATGCGCGACGTGCCTTCACGTGGGTTTCGATAGCGCCCAACAGTTCATTCTTGCTGAACGGTTTGGTGAGGTATTCGTCAGAGCCGACAATGCGGCCCTTGGCCTTGTCAAAAAGACCATCCTTACTGGAGAGCATAATGACCGGCGTCGACTTGAACTCGCTGTTGTTTTTGATCAGAGCACAGGTCTGATAGCCATCCAGGCGAGGCATCATGATGTCGACAAAGATGATGTCAGGTCGGGTATCAGCAATCTTGGCGAGGGCGTCGAAGCCGTCTGTTGCCGTGATAACTGTACAACCTGCTTTATTCAGGAGGGTTTCAGCCGTCCGGCGGATGGTTTTACTGTCGTCAATAACCATCACCTTAAGGCTTTCAAGGTTCACATCCATACACTCTGACCCCAATACATTCTTATTGCTATAGTCGACCGAACGCTGCCTTTATCGACAGTTCTGAACAGCACGTCTATTGCCCGCCCCTCATGGCAATCCTTACCACTTTATAAAACGCTTTTGCCAAGTGGTGTCCGACGAAACTGCCGGCCCCAGCTTCCATCCTTGGGCAACGCAGGGAAATATGGCTGCAACCCGGGGGCTGCCGCGACATGCCACGTTTTAACACACTCAATCGCTTTAATCTATAAGTGCCTGAAAGCAAACAGCTAAGTGGGATATTTGCATCCAGTTTGTCGATTCGGTACAGCAAACTGGTTATAAGCGTGCGGTAGTTCGCAAGCTCCCTCCCGCCTGTTGTTGCTTTCACCGGCGCTACGCCTTACCTTACAGCGCATTATCAGATCGCGACGGGGCCGTGCATCATGACCGTTAAAGTGGGGGTTGTTATGGACCCCATCGAGAACATCACCTACTACAAGGACACCACCCTGGCGCTGCTGCTGGCGGCACAGGAACGGGGCTGGCAACTGCACTATATGCTGCCCGGGGATCTCAGCCTCGACCATGGCGAAGCCATGGCCACCATGCGCCCCCTGACTGTGTTCGCCGATGCCTCACACTGGTTTGAGCTGGGTGATACCAGCCTGCGGCCACTGGCGGAGCTGGACGTGGTACTGATGCGCAAGGACCCGCCATTCGACACAGACTTCATCTATACCACCTATGTGCTGGAGGCCGCCGAAGCCCGCGGCACCCTGATCGTCAACAAGCCGCAGAGCCTGCGGGACTGTAACGAGAAGATCTTTGCCACCCGCTTCCCCCAGTGCTGCCCGCCGCTGCTGGTCAGCTGCAACAGCCAGCAACTGCGCCAGTTCCACCAGCAGCACGGAGACGTCATCTTCAAGCCCCTGCACGGCATGGGTGGCTCCGGCATCTTCCGCTGCAAGGCCGACGACCCCAATGTGGGCGTCATTCTGGAAACCCTCACCGACCACGGCCAGCACCTGATCATGGCGCAACGCTATATCCCGGAAATCAAGGCCGGCGACAAGCGTATCCTGGTGATAGACGGTGAAGCGGTGCCCTATGCCCTGGCCCGCATCCCCGCCGAAGGTGAGACCCGCGGCAACCTCGCCGCCGGCGGCTCCGGCGTGGCCCAGCCCCTGAGCGAGCACGATCAGTGGATCGTCAGCCAGGTAGCTCCGGCCCTGAAGGAGCGGGGCCTGCTGTTCGTGGGACTGGACGTGATCGGTGACTACCTCACCGAGATCAACGTCACCAGCCCCACCTGTGCCCGGGAGATCGACAAGGCCTACGACACCCGCATTGGTGACCGCCTGATGGACGCGATCGCTGCCCGCCTGGCAGACCGCTGAGCCGGAGTTAAGCACCACACCATGTCATCCGCCACTCTCCTGGACGCCGGCACCGATACCGGCGACCGGCTCACCTTTACCCTGTTCCTTGCGCTGGCGCTGCACGCCCTGCTGATCCTCGGCATCACCTTCAAGGTGGATCCGGCTACTAAATTGCCCCCCACCCTGGAGATCACCCTGGCCAGCCACAGTAGCGCCAAGGTACCGGAGGAAGCCGATTATCTGGCCCAGTTCAACCAACAGGCCAGCGGCACCACCGACCTTTCGCGGCAGATGACCACCGACCAGCTGGCCCCCATCGAGGACAGCCGTATCCGCGAAGTCAGCCCCACCCCCCAGGTGAAAGCGGCGCAGCCCGTACCCGAGCAGCAGCTGCAACTGGTCACCACCGTGGGCGACAGCCCCTACCGCCTCAGCCAGAAAGCCCTGACGCCGGAAAAGGCTGAACAACAGCCCGGACAGGATCCCCTGGACACACCACTGAGCAGCGAGATTGCCAGCCTGCGCGCCAAGCTTGATGAGCAGCGACAGGCCATGGCCCGCCGGCCGCGGGTACGCACCATCACCTCGGTGGCAGCCAAAGCCTCCGCCGATGCCGAATACCTGGCGAAATGGACCCGCAAGGTGGAACAGGTAGGAAACCGCAACTTCCCTGAAGAGGCGATCCGCAAGGGTATTGTCGGCAACCTGCGCCTGCTTACCGTGCTGCGCCCCAACGGCACCATCCACTCGGTGGAGATACTGCACTCCTCGGGCTACCAGGTGCTGGACAACGCCGCCCTGCAAATCGTGCACCTCTCCTCACCGTTCGCCCCTTTCCCCCCGGAAATCCGCAAAACCACCGATCAGCTGGAGATTATCCGCACCTGGCACTTCGAGCTGACCGGACTCTCCACCAGCGCGCAAAATAATTAACGCGCCAGCCGGCTTGTATTCGCCCGCCAGCACCCCAATACTAGGGTCATGGGCAGAATGATTGACGACCACAGCAGAGACACCATGAGCAGCCTGAGAAACCATTTCCTCATTGCCATGCCGAGCCTCAACGACTCCATCTTCTCGCACACCATCACCTATGTGTGCGAGCACGATGAATCCGGTGCTATGGGACTGGTGATCAACCAGCCACTGGGTGTCGAGATGGACGAGATCTACCGGCAGCTGAAGTGCAGTGACGAGCAACGTGCCGATACCCCGGTGCTGTGCGGCGGACCTGTGCAACCGGAGCGTGGCTTTATCCTGCACCCCGCCAGCAATTACGACTGGGAATCCAGCCTGCAGGTGTCAGGCGATGTCAGCCTCACCGCTTCCCGCGATATCATTGATGCCATTGCCAACGGCACCGGCCCGCAGCAGTTCCTGATTGCACTGGGCTATGCCGGCTGGGCGCCAGGCCAATTGGAAGACGAGATCGCCAACAACGCCTGGCTGACCCTGCCTGCCGACAGCGCGCTCATGTTCGACACTCCCATTGAGCAGCGCTGGGGCGCCATCTCCCGCCAGCTGGGCATCGACCTCAACCTCATCTCCGGAACGGCAGGCCACGCCTGAACGGCGGGCCAGCCCGGAACCTCCCTGTATGCATAAGTCAGTGCTGGCCTTCGACTACGGCACCCGCAATATCGGCGTCGCCAGCGGCCAGACGCTGACCGGCAGCAGCTCCGAGCTGGCACCACTGCGGGCCCGCGACGGCATACCCGACTGGGATGAGCTGGGCCGCCTGCTGGGCGAGTACAAACCGGACCTGGTGCTGGTGGGCCTGCCCCTCAATATGGACGACAGCGACAGCGACCTCTCCCTGCGGGCCCGCAAATTTGCCAATAGGGTCCATGGCCGCTTCGGCGTACAGGTAGAACTGGTGGATGAACGCCTCAGCACCTTTGAGGCCAAACAGGAAGCCGCCTCCCGGGGCCACAAGGGCAACTACCGCAACGCCCCCATCGACTCCATTGCCGCCCGCCTGCTGGTGGAAAGCTGGCTCGGCCAGCAGGGACTCTGAACCCGCAGCAGAAAATCGCTGCTATAATCCCGGCTTTTACGCACGATCCTTCCCAGCCTATGGCCAAACCCGAAAATCATAATCTCTATGCGCCCCGAAACTGGGTGGCCTGGATATCCGTCTGGCTCCTCAACCTCTGGAGCATGCTGCCCTGGACCCTGCAGGTGGTCATTGCCCGCGCCATGGGCGCCGCCAGCTATTTCCTGATCCCCCGCCGCCGCCATATCGTCGAGGTCAACCTGCGCCTCTGTTTCCCGGAGTGGAGTGACGCCGAGCACAAGCGCCAGGTGCGGGAGGTACTGTTCAACAACATGCTGGGGCTGGTGGAGGCCACCAACGCCTACCGCAAACCGGTGGAGCACTGGGCCTACAAGGTCGAGATCGAAGGCAAGGCCCTGCTGGACGAGGCCATTGCCCAGGGGCGCGGCGTGCTGCTGCTGGGCGCCCATTACAGCCATCTGGATCTCGGCGGTGCCGCCGCGGCCGTAGCCTGCAACCCCTACGCCATCTACCGTCCCAATAACAATCCGGTGCTGGACGCCTACATCCTCAACGGCCGCCAACGCTTTATGAAAGGCATTGTCGACCGCTCGGATATGCGCGGCACGCTGCGCCTGCTGAAAAAAGGCGAGCTGGTCTGGTACCCGCCCGACCAGGACTATGGCCGCCGCCATTCCGTCTATGCGCCCTTCTTCGGGGTCAATGCAGCCACCATTACCGCCACCTCGAAACTGGCCAGCTTCAACCAGTCACCGGTGCTGATACTCTCCTGCTATCGCGACGACCAGGCGCGCTGCTACCGGGTGGAATTCCTGCCGTCACCGGAAGGCTTCCCCAGTGGCGACGACACCACCGATGCAGCCCTGATCAACGGCGCGCTGGAGCAGTGCATCCGCCGCGCCCCCACACAGTACATGTGGACCCACCGCCGCTTTAAAACCCAGCCTGAGGGCAAGGGCAAACTTTACCAGTGACGGGCCCCGCATGACCGAAAGCACCCCCACCTACTTTATTCCCGGCACCATGTGCGACCAGCGGTTGTGGCAATACCTGTGGCCGTTGCTGCCACAGGTGAAGCCGGTGCACCTGCCCATTCCCGATGCCCCCAACCTGGAAGCCATAGTCACCGAGCTGGCCCGCCAGCTGCCCGACGGCCCGAACCGGGTAGTGGGTTTCTCCATGGGGGGGTATATGGCCGCCAAACTGGCCTGCCGCCACCCCAACAAGGTGAGCGCGCTGACAGTGATCGCCAACTCACCCTGCCCATTGCCGGAGGCAGAAGTCCAGCAGCGCCAATCCCTGCTGCAGAGCCTTGGCCAGTACGGCTATCGTGGCATCAGCCAGATTAAGGTGCGGCAGATGCTGGCCAGCAACAACCATGGCAACAGCGCGCTGCAACAGATTATTCGCGATATGGATGCCAGCCTGGGTGAAGCGGTTCTGATACAGCAACTGAGCGCCACTACCAACCGCCTCGACCTGGCACCACTGCTGCGTCAGCTGCAGCTGCCCGTGCATTTCGTTGTCGGCGACCAGGACCCGCTGGTGAACCTGCCCTGGCTGCAGGCGCTGGTGTCAGAGCTGCCAGCCGGGCAGCTGACCCTGCTGCCCGACACCGGTCATATGGTGCCACTGGAAAGCCCGGCGGCACTGGCGGATCTCCTCTCGCGCTAGCCGTCCCTGCTTTCCTCCCCTCTTGCCCTCCTGCCCACAAAATCGCAGGCGTAAAAAAACCGCGCCGAAGCGCGGTTTTTTGTGTCCGGGCTGGCCTCAGCCAGCCCTCCACGGTCTTCAGCCTCTGGGGCCGGCAGCTTCTACGTCGGCGCTGACATCAAACTTCTTGATGTTCTGCGCAAACAGGCCAGCCAGTTTGGCGGCTGCGTCGTCGTAAGCGGCCTGGTCAGCCCACGCCTTGCGCGGGTTGAGGTACTTGGCGTCAACACCAGGTACTTCGACAGGTACTTGCAGGTTCATGGTGTCGAGGGACTCGGTAGCCACGTTCTCCAGCGCACCACTCTGACAGGCTGCTACAACAGCGCGGGTCACAGGGATCGGGAAGCGTGAACCGGCACCGCCAGGGCCACCGGCACCACCGGTCCAGCCGGTGTTCACCAGGTACACTTTGGCACCGGAATCTTCTACGCGCTTCATCAGCAGCTCGGCGTACTCACGGGCAGGGCGCGGCATGAAAGGCGCACCGAAGCAGGTGGAGAACGCAGGCTGGATACCAGCGGCGGCGCCCATCTCGGTGGAACCAACGCGAGCGGTGTAACCGGACAGGAAGTGGTAAGCCGCGGCTTCCTTGGAGAGGATGGCAACCGGAGGCAGTACACCGGAAACGTCACAGGTCAGGAAGATAACGGTCTTCGGCTCACCGGCACGGTTCTCTTCAACACGCAGCTCAACGTGCTCCAGCGGGTAGGAGCAGCGACCGTTTTCGGTCAGGCTGGTGTCGGCGTAATCAGGTACGCGCTTGTCGTTGTGAGGAACGTTCTCAACGATGGCACCGAACTTGATGGCATCCCAGATAACCGGCTCGTTCTTCTGGGACAGGTCGATGGTCTTGGCGTAGCAGCCACCTTCCATATTGAATACAGCGCCCTTGGTCCAGCCGTGCTCGTCATCACCAATCAGGAAACGCTCAGGGTCAGCAGACAGGGTGGTTTTACCGGTACCGGACAGGCCGAAGAACAGGCAGGTGTCACCGTCTTTGCCAACGTTGGCAGAGCAGTGCATCGGCATGATGTCTTTCTCGGGCAGCAGGAAGTTCTGCACGGAGAACATGGACTTCTTCATCTCACCGGCGTACTTGATACCGGCCAGCAGCACCTTGCGCTGGGCAAAGTTCACGATCACAACCGCTTCGGAATTGGTGCCATCACGCTCTGGCTCGCACACGAAGTTGGCGGCGTGCAGGATGTTCCACTCTTCCTTGGACTTGGGGTTGTAGTTGTCGGTGCGGATGAACATGTTGCGACCGAACAGGTTGTGCCACGCGGTTTCGGTGGTCACTTTAACCGGCAGGTAGTGGTCGGCATCGGCGGCCACGTGCAGGTGGGATACAAAGGTATCTACCTGGGAAACGTGCTCTTCAACACGGCTCCACAGGGTATCGAATTTGTCGGCAGGGAAAGGACGGTTTACAGAACCCCAATCGATGCTTTCGGCAGTGGAAGGCTCTTCCACGATGAAGCGGTCTGCCGGAGAGCGGCCGGTACGCTTACCAGTTTCACACACCAGTGCACCAGTGTGAGCCAGATAGCCCTCACCACGCTGGATCGCCTGCTCAACCAGCTGGGCTGAGGTGAGGTCGGTGTAGACTGTTGGGGCCGTGTCATCAATCTGTGTCATTTGGTATGTAGTCCTGTCAGCTTTGTGGCCATTAACTTTAATTCCCACCAGTACACAACCTTGGTTACAGGGTTTCATCAGCCTGGCGAAAAACTCGATATTTTTGTTGTTTTACCTGCCGATGCACCGCCGGCAGGCAATAGGGAATTTTTGGGGGCGCCATTATGTCAGAAATTATTCGGCATGGCACCTCCGACATGCCGTTTTTTTAATCAGTGCAGGGGCGATGTCCGGTCGCCGAAAATCTCGTCCAGATCAGGGGCGCCAAAGACATAACTCTGGTTGCAGAACTTGCAGTCGATGGTAATCAGATCCTGCTCGGCAATCAGCGCTTCCACATCCTCCCGGCCCAAGGAAATCAAGGCGTTGGCGGACCTGGAGCGGGAACAGCTGCAGCTGAACTCCAGTGGCACCGGGTCGAACAGGCGCACCCTCTCCTCGTGGAACAGGCGGTGGATCAGCTCCTGGTGATCCAGCTGCAGCAGCTCCTCCTCCTTTACCGTATCCGCCAGCAACACCGAGGTGTTCCACTGTTCGGCGTTCTCCTCGGCACTGGCCACCTGCTGTGGCAGCGCCTGCAGCATCAGGCCGGTGGCCGTGCGGGCATCGCTGGAGAGCCAGAAACGGGTGGGCAGCTGCTCCGAGAGGTCGAAATAGTGCTGCAGGCAGCCGGCCAGGCTGCTGCTGTCCAGGGGCACAATCCCCTGATAACGCTCGCCTTTCTCCGGCTCGATAATAATAGCCAACATTCCCTTACCCACCAGTTTCTGCAGATCCTCACCCTCAAGGGCATCAAAATCGGCGTCGGACTCTGGTTGGGCAATGGCGCGCAGGGTCTGCTGGTGGGTGCACTCCGCCATGATCAGCGGCAGCGGGCCATCGCCCCGGGCCTGCAGGGTGATGATGCCGTCAAACTTGAGGGAGCTGGCCAGCAGGCTGGCGGCCGCCACAAACTCGCCCAGCAGCGCCTGCACCACCGGATGCAGCTGGCTGTTGTTGGCCAGAATCTGCTGGTAGCTGTCGGACATGGTGACAATTTCACCGCGGATATCGGTTTTATCGAACAGGAAGCGGTGTAACAGGTCGCGGGATGGCATAGTCAGTCAAACCCTGGGGGGTAAATCGAAACGGGATTTTATCACGCCCGGGCCGGCGCCCGGTAGCCTGCCGCCGGGATCCGCTGGCAGCACCGCCGGACAGCCGCTACCGGCAGCTCAATCAGGGTCGCACTCGTCCGCAATCTGCGCCGCAGCGGCCCGCATGCGGCGCTGCTGCTCCTGTACGCTGACATCGTAGGTGCTGCCGTCCTCCCGCTCAAAATAGACCGGGCCGCTGATGGCCTGCAGATAACGGCGCATTTCATCACAGCGCTGCGCCTGCTCCTGCTCCGCCGCCCGCGCTTCGCTCTCCTGGCGCTGGCGCCACTGCCGCTCTTCCGGGGTTTCGCCGCGGAACACCTGTCCCAGCCGCGACTGCTCCGCCGCGCTCTCGTCCAGATTGAGGGGGGCCAGCTGGCCGGAGATCTCCTCGGCACTCTCCCGCTCGGGCTTCTTGTCACTGAAGTGCAGTTTGCCCTGGGCGTCACGCCACTGATAAATCTCCGCCTGCAGCGCCGGACTGACGCCACCAAGTGCTGCTATCAGTACTCCTGCCAACGGCCATAGATGCCCAAATGCCTTTACCCTTCGCTGCACAGGACTTCCTCTCCTGAGTTTTTGGGGCAAGCCGCCTCAGTCGTGCCCCTGCTCCCGGAAGCGGTGAATCTGGCGGCGCTGCTTTTTATTGGGCCGCTGTACCGGTCCCAGATCCAGGCCGCGCAGGGCTTTGCGGCGCTCCGCCTCCTCCTCCCGTTTCGTCACACTGGCCTCGGTCTCCTTATAGAGAGCCGCTGCCTCCGGCGCACCGCGACGCTGGTCGGACAGGGCCACCACCTGCACGGTTTTCTCATCCCAACCCTGGCGTATGGTCAGCTCCATCCCCACCAGCAAATCCTTGCTGGCTTTGACCCGGTGACCGTCACAGTGCACCTTGCCACCCTCCAGCGCCTGCTTGGCCAGGCTGCGGGTCTTGAAGAAACGCGCCGCCCACAGCCACTTATCGATGCGGACCTTTTCCATCCCGCCCGTAACCTGCGCGCCCATCAACTCTGCTCCAGCGACGGCATAATCTCGTCGAAGTGGTGAATGGCCGGGTACTCGGTGATGCCGCGGTGCTCGCGCTGGCTGTCCGGCTGGTGCAGGCACAGCAGGTGGCGGATACCAAACTGTTTGGCGGAATCGAGAATGCGGACGGTATCGTCAATAAAGAGGGTACGCTCGGGATCAAACGGTTCGCGCTGGTGCAGCATCTGCCAGAACTCCTGAGCCTCCTTGGGCTGCTGGAATTCGTGGGAGGAGATCACCATGTGCAGCCAGCGATCGATTTCGGTCACCTGCAGCTTCAGGTCCAACCCCTGCGGATGGGAGTTGGTGATCAATACCAGCCTTTTATTGTGGGCCCGCAGCGCTTGCAGGAACTCCATCACGAAGGGCCGCACAGCGATCTTGTCCTTTACCTCTTCCTTCAGCGCCCGCACATCCAGCTGCAGGGACTCGGACCAGAACTCCAGGCAGTACCACTTGAGGGTACCTTCATGAGCCTTGATGTGAGCGTGCAGCTTCTCCATGGCCTCGGCCTCGTCCACGCCATGGGTCTCGGCGTAGCGTTTGGGCAGGTGGGTAAGCCAGAAGTAGTTATCGAAGTGCAGATCCAGCAGGGTGCCGTCCATATCCAGCAACACCGTATCGATCTCTGCCCAGTTGATGTCGACCATCCGTACAACCTGATTCAGCAGTGAAAACCCCCACAGTATGCCCGAAAGCGACGATTTCTGCCCGGGCAGCAGCCCCTGTCACTGCTCTCTGGCGATGCCGTTGGCCGCATTTCAACACCTCAGCAGCAGGGTATCTGCAGGCAAATCCGCTATACTTGCGGCTTTTTACGTTCGAGGAGAAGCCAACATGCAGCTGGATCAAGCACTGCTGGATAAAGTCGTGGCGCTGAGCAAGCAGGCCGGCGAAGCCATTCTCAAGGTCTACGCCGATGCCGAGGGCATGGAGATCGACACCAAGGCCGACGACTCCCCCGTCACCGCCGCCGATCTGGCCGCTCACGCCATCCTCGAGCCCGTCCTCACCGGCCTGCTGGACGGCGTGCCGGTGCTCTCCGAAGAGGGCAAGGTACCGGACTTCGCCACCCGCAGCGGCTGGGACCGCTACTGGATCATCGACCCGCTGGATGGCACCAAGGAGTTCATCAAGCGCAACGGCGAGTTCACCGTTAACGTGGCGCTGGTAGAGAACGGCGAACCGGTGCTGGGCGTGGTACACGTGCCGGTGCTGGATATCACCTACACCGGCCTGAAAGGCGTCGGTGCCGAGAAGATCACCACCGACGGCCGCCAGGCCATCCAGACCCGTCGTATTGCCGATGTCCAGGCCAGCGGTGGTTCCGTAGGCGTAGTGGCCAGCCGCAGCCACGGTGCCGAAGCGGTGGACGCGCTGCTGGGCCGTATCGGCAACGCCCTGGGTGAAGTGGAGCTGAAGAACATGGGCAGCTCGCTGAAACTGTGCCTGGTGGCCGAAGGCGCCGCTGACCTCTACCCCCGCCTGGCGCTGACCAGCGAGTGGGATACCGCCGCCGCCCAGGCCGTGGTGGAAGCCGCCGGCGGCACCGTGGTGGATATCGACCTCAACCTGTTGCGTTATAACCAGAAGGACAGCCTGCTGAACCCTTTCTTCTATGTGATTGGCGACAACAGCTACGATTGGGAAAGCTTATTGCGCCAATAATCCGCCGCGTGCGGATTGTCGCGCCACAACCGACCATCGTAGGGGTGCAATTTAGCCGCAAGTCGCTATGCTGACAGCTGGGCCAGGATTCGGCCCGGTTATCAGGAGGCGGAAGCTACATGGCCACACACCCCACAGCACAACCCTTGGTTAATATCGACCACCAGTCCACGCACTACCTGCGCGAGCAGCTGATCAGTGAGATCACCCGCCTGGAGCGCCAACTGGAACAGCTGCGCGTTGGTGATAACAACCGTGACTACTCCCTGCAACAGACCTACCGGGAGATGATTCACTCCCGTCGCGGCATGCTGGCCAGCCTGCCACCCCAATACCACTGTTAAGCAATACCTCTGTGTAAGGAAGCCCAGAGCGTTACCCCGGACGCTTGCGCCTCACTGAGGCGTAAGCAGATCCTCCAGAAACCAGGCCGCGAAACTATGACGGCCAGACACCCCCGACTTCTGATAGATCGCCGACGCCTGCTGGCGTATGGTTCGCTCCGCCGTGCCACGTAACATGGCCACCTCTTTCAGGCTGTAGCCTTTCAGCAACATCAGCCCCACCTCCGCCTCACTCGGGGTCAGCTGCCAGCGGCCGAACTGATCGTTGATGGCCGCACTGAAATGCTGGCGCACGCTCAACACCTGTGCCGACTCGGGCTCCGGGCGACTGCGGATCTGCTCCAGCTCCTGCTGCAACGCAACCAATGCCCGACGCTGGCTGCGGTGGTCGCGCCACAGCCACAACAGAATCATCAGCGCCAGGGCCAACAGCAACCCCTCCTGCAACAGGTGCGCCCTGTCTGCCCCGTGAGCGAGGTCCGCCAGCATATCCCCGCCGCTGGCGAGGGCCACCAGCGCTACAAACACCATAATCAGGTGCTCCTGCGTTAACCGATGCATTCGAAAATACCTTTAAAGTCAGAAGGTTAGCCCATAGGGCAAATGTCTTATGCGTAATCAGGGGCGCTCCGGCAGATGCCCGATGCCCGCAACGCTGCCAGCCCACATCCTAACGCCTCACCCATCGCGGCACTTGATCCCGGTTAATGGATGCTGATTCAGGGCCCTTGGCTGGCCCGGTCCTGTGCCGTCAGCAGCCCGGTCGCGCCGCACGCATCTTGGAGAAACGTATGAACCCACCTGTTTATGTCTGGGACAAATTTGTCCGGCTGTTCCACTGGTCGCTGGTAGCGCTGTTTGCCTTCAGCTATGCCACCGGCGAATCCGAAAGCATCGTGCATATTTACTCAGGCTACCTGATTACGGCGCTGGTGCTGTCACGTATCCTGTGGGGGTTCATTGGCAGCCGCCATGCCCGCTTCCGGGATTTCATCTTCTCCCCGGCGACCATTATCAGCTACAGCAAAAGCCTGCTGCAGGGTAACCCTGCCCACTACAGCGGCCACAATCCCCTCGGTGGCCTCATGGTAGTGGCCCTGCTCGCCACCCTGCTGCTGACCACCTTCAGCGGTATGAAACTCTACGCCGTCGAAGAAGGCAAAGGGCCTCTGGCCACCGCTCCCGCCGCACTGCTGGTACCGACTGCCCAGGCCGACAGTGACGACCATGACAGACGGAAGAAGCATGCAGATGACGAGGACGAAGAGCTGTGGGAAGAGATCCACGAAGCGTCGGTCAACCTGATGCTGTTGCTGATTCTGCTGCATGTAGCCGGCGTGATCTTCTCCAGCAGGCTGCACCGCGAATCGCTGGTAAAAGCCATGCTCAGCGGTTACAAGCAGCCACCCCGATAGCCACACCAGATCCTGCGTTTATCCCGCGGGCAAAAATTGCGACAATGGCGGGCTTATACATGAGATGCCCCGGCCCGCCTGATCGCCTCAAAGCCATCCCGGGCCGCCCTGACGGATACCTGCCCCGACCATGAAACTGCCTGTTGTCAGAACCAAAGTTCAAACCCGCTACTCCGATACCGATGCCCTCGGCCATATCTCCAACAGCAACTACGTGGTCTACCTGGAACTGGGGCGGTTGGATTTCTTCAACGAGATCAATCGCCAGACCGGCTATTACGAGCCGTTTGTGGTGGCCAACCTCAACCTCGACTACCTGAAAGAGTGCTTCTACGGCGACACCATTGAAGTGGTCACCTGGTGCTCCCGCGTCGGCACCAAGAGCCTCACCATCGATGCCGAGATCTACGCCAACGGCAAGCTCTCTGCCAAAAGCTCATTGGTAAGCGTGGGCTTCAACAAAACCACCCGCCAGTCACAGGCCCTGCCCACCGACTGGGAAGCCTCGGACTACAACAACCCAGCCTGAGGTTCGCCTTTGCGGTAAACTGCCGGCTTTTTGCCGGAACGCCATCCCATGTCGCCCTATCTGGAACAGCCACTGCTGTTTATTGTCTCGCTGGTCGCCAACGCCCTCTCCTCCATGGCGGGCGGCGGCGCGGGACTGTTGCAGCTGCCGGCACTGATCTTCCTGGGCCTGCCATTCAGCATCGCGCTGGCCACCCACAAGATTGCCACCGTGGCCCTGGGTGTGGGCGCCACCCTCAAGCACTCCCGCTCCGGCTACGCGGAAATGCGCTTTGCCCTGCTGATGCTGGCCGCCGGCTTGCCCGGCGTGGTGCTGGGCGCCAACACCATCCTCAGCATTCCGGAACAGGCCGCGCAAATTGCGCTGGGCGTGCTGACCGCCGCACTCGGTTTTTATTCCCTGTTTAAAAAGCAATTGGGGCAGGAACACCGGCCACAACATCGTGACCTGCACGGCTTTATCGTCGGCGCATTGGGACTGTTTTGCCTCGGCTTTTTTAACGGCTCCCTCACCTCCGGCACCGGCATGTTTGTCACCCTGTGGCTGATCCTCTGGTTCGGTTTTGACTTCAAACGCGCCACCGCCCACACCATGATTCTGGTGGGACTCTTCTGGAACGCCACCGGTGCCTTTACCCTGGCACTGCAGGCACCGGTGCAGTGGAGCTGGTTACCGGCACTGCTGCTGGGCTCCGTGCTGGGCGGCTACCTGGGCGCGACCATCGGCATTAAATACGGCAACCGCCTGATCAAGCGGGCGTTCGAGGTCATTACCATTCTGGTAGGTGCGGGCCTGATTCTGAAAAGCCTCTGAGCCGGTAAAGTCTCAGGACACCAACGAACTGCAGAAGGCGGGCACGGCCCCCAACACGCCGTAGCAGAACGTCAGCAAGGCCGGGAAAAGCCCGAAGAGCAACACCACCACTATCTTGCCGCGGGTCAGACGCCGCAGTATGCCCGCGTACTCCGGCGCCAGCGTCGCTTCTATTCTGCCCAGCGCCCTGACCCCATACACGCCCAGCAGCGCCACCAGTAAAAACAGCGCCGACAGCGTTTCCGCCAGATATTTACTGACGTGCACAGCACAATTGAACACCGTGTTGGAACCGAAATAGAAGGCGTAGGCCAAACCTTGCAGAACAATAAAGGCAACCAGTGCGTTGATGTAGTTACCGACTTTGTTAAAGATCAGTGTGTCCATCTCATCCTCCCTGAATGATCGTTTCCTTCTGTACACCGCCTCCATCAGCATAGCCCGGTACTGACACTGCCCCAAGCACCGCTTCCCTGTCACAAAGCTGCAACCATTACTGTGCTTCACTGCCATGTGACTTGACCGCTGCAAGCCAGATGGAATTCCTGCCCAGAATGATTTCCCTACTTACACACAATCCCTGGCGCAGTATCGTCACCTGGCTACGCTCCCCCACCCGCGCCCTTCCCGCCCAACCAATTACCGTCACCCTGCAACACTGGCAACCGGTCGCAGAGGTGGACGAACGCTACCTCTCCTTCTCCATTGATATCTCCCTGCTGGCTGGAGGCTTCTGGTGGGAGGGCGCACTGGATGTAAAGCGTGGCCTCGGTACACTGCGCGTGCCCCCTATTCAACTGGACCTGAAAAAACTCGACAAACTGGTACAACTTCTCGGCCCGGCTTACCTGCGCATAGGCGGCTCCGAAGCGGACAAGATCCACTACTTTAACGCGCCCGCCGACGAAGACGATCCCCTCATCCTGACCCGTGACCAGTGGGACAACCTGCACGCCTTTATTCAGCGCAACGACCTGCGCTTTATGTTCACCTGCAAGTACGGCCTGTTTAATCGACGCCATCACGGCAGCTGGCGCGGCGACGAACTCAACACTCTTCTGCAATACAGCAGTGAGCAGGGTTACAACATTGATGTGTTTGAACTGGGCAACGAACTCAACGCCTACTGGGCTTTCCACGGCCTGCTTTCACAGCCCCGCGCCAAACGACTGGCACAAGACTACGATCGCTTCTGCGTACTGGTACTCTCGCATTTTCCCAACGCCCGGCTTTGCGGTCCGGGCAGCGCCTTCTGGCCGCGACTGGGTGAGACCATTCGTCCCATCAGCAACATCACCCCCGGCTTTCTCTCTTCGCTGAAAACCCGGCTGGATATCGTCGACTGGCACTACTACCCATTCCAGAGTGAACGCAGCCCGCTACGCACCCGCGCCGCCCATTTGCGGCACCTGCTCAACCCAAAATCCTTCGAGGACTATCGCAAGTTCAGCCACAAATTGTCGGAACTGCGTGACCGTTTCCAGCCACAAGCCGAACTCTGGACCGGCGAAACCGGATCCGCCCAGTGCGGTGGCCAGCCGGAACTGTCCGACCGCTGGGCCTCCAGCTTCTGGTGGGCTGACCAGCTGGGCATGGGTGCCCGCTGCGGACAGAAAGTCATGGTGCGTCAATCGCTGGTCGGCGGTGACTACGGTATGGTGGCGCGACTGACCCTGAAACCCCGACCGGACTACTGGGTCAGCTGGTTGTGGGGGCAAATGATGGGGCAGCAGGTCTTTGCTGTGGAGAGTGGCAATACCAGCCTGCGCTGCTATCTGCACAGCGCGCGCAATGGTGAAGGCAAGACACTGATGCTTATTAACCTTCACGACCAGGCAGTACAACTCGACCTCAACCGCGAACTGCAAACCAGCATACGCCAGGGCTACGTCATGACGGCCAAAACCGTCGTCAGCCGCCGCGTGCGCATCAACGGCATGAAGGTGAAATTCAACAGCGGCAGAATACAACTCGCTGACTTTCCCACCCAGCCATTTGACGGCAACCTGCCTCCCTACAGCATCAGTTTCTGGCACTGCCAGCTCTGAGCCCTCATCTCTCTGACTGGCATACACCAGCCAGCTGCGGCACACTGACCTCCTGCATTGTCAATGACGGAACCAAACCATGAAGTTTTTCAGCCGCAAATGGGTAATGCCCGAAGACCTCAACCCCAACGGCAGCCTTTTCGGTGGCCGACTGCTGAGCTGGATCGACGCCGAAGCCGCCATCTTTGCCATGTGCCAACTGGGCCACGACAAGCACCTGGTGACCAAATACATTTCAGAAGTGAACTTTGTCAGCTCGGCAAAATTGGGCGAAGTGATCGAGATGGGGCTGGCTATCGGCAAAGTAGGGACAAGCTCTATTACCCTGCATGCGCTGGTTCGCAACCTGCAAACCAAGCAGACGATTATTGAGATTGAAAATATTGTATTTGTAAATTTGGACGAGGATGGGAAGCCTGTTCCACATGGACAGGTTCAACATTAATTTGGACATTGAAGCTGCCTATAAAAATAGATGTAAGATTTCCCTGAGCAGGGATAAGGATGACGCGATTAGCCATTCTTCTGAATTAACCTCCCTACTTGGTATAGAGTTTCTTCATCCAGATGATGACTGGGATTATTTTGTAAATGTGGCGACCCAAAATTCCTAACAAAAGCAAGCAGGCAGGGAAAATCTTTCCGCTAACGCTCCAAGCTTGTGAACTAAAACCATTTTAATAGACTGTAGCTAACTGCCTGCCAAACAGGACTAAACAAAGGGAAAATCAGAAAGCCATGAAATGCTCCCTCGTTAATGTTTTTTCCAATGAAAAACTCAGTGGCAATGGCCTGACCATCTTTTCAGAGTGTGGCAATCTATCTGTCGCAGAGATGTTCGCCTGGACTCAGGAGATGCGGCAGTTTGAGTCTATTTTTCTGCAGCGTGTAAATAACCAGTTTCACGCGAGAATTTTTACCGTAGAAGAAGAGCTGGATTTTGCAGGCCATCCATTGCTCGGCTTGGCTTACTACCTTCACGAGACCTATGGATCTGAACCTGCTCACGAGTGGATTGTGCACACCAACACCAAAGCAGTTACTCTGACCAGCACCAGAAGCACGGACGGCTTTACCGCTGCTATGAATCAGGGAAAGCCTGAATTCCTGTATGCGTTATCCAGCAGGGAATCCTTGCCTTTATACACTGCCCTTAACCTGACCCCACCAGAACAAGAGGCGCTCCGTTCAGAGGTAATAACTACAGGCCTACCCTATGTGATTCTTCCGGTTACTTCGCACTTGGAAGCGATTACGTTCAACGTTAAAGACCTGGAACCGCTGATAGCGCCGTTTGGCGCCAAGTTTTTGTACGTGCTGGATGTTCTCACACTGGAGGGCAGAACCTGGGACAACCAGGGCAATATGGAGGATATTGCGACGGGAAGTGCCGCTGGCCCCGCAGCCGCTTATCTGTTCAAACATGGTTTGATTGAAGACACAGTACTCACGCTGCATCAGGGGCGCTTTCTGAACCGGCCCAGTGAGATCCTGATCCATTTGGATCTGGTTGGCCAAGATATTGAAAACATCCGCGTCAGTGGCAATGTGGTTAAGGTTGCCGAGATTACCTTCGTCGATTAATCGGAAGCGAATTGAGGCTTGCCGGGAGCAGAAACAAAAAAGGCCCTGCATCACTCGCCCTCTGCTGTTATCCTTTCCGGCTGACCAGATAAATCCAGGGCGCCGATCAAAATGAATAACACCCAAGAGCCTGCCTCCCGCTATTTCTACTCTTCCAGCCTGAAACTGCACTACCTGGACTGGGGCAACGAGGACGCCCCTCTGCTGATCCTGGTTCACGGCATGCACGACCATGCCCGCAGCTGGGACTGGGTAGCCCGGAGCCTGTGTGATCAGTGGCATGTGGTAGCGGTGGATCTGCGTGGGCATGGCGATAGCGACTGGTCGCCGGATGGCAGCTACCACACCGCCTACTACCTGGAAGATTTTGTGCGTCTGACAGAAGCGTTGGGAGCAGAGAAGTTCAACATTATCGCCCACTCTCTGGGTGGCAATCCTTCTGCCCGGTTTTCCGGTCTTTACCCCGAACGGGTCAAAAAGCTGGTGCTGGTGGACGGCATGGGCCCTACCCGCCCGGCGCTGGAAGCCTGGGACAAGCAGGGCAACCTCAACCGCAGCCGGGACTGGCTGGAAAAGCGCCAAGTCGCCTACAACAAAGAACCTCGCCGTTTTGATTCGGTGGATGACGCCGTACAGCGCATGATGGCAGTGCACAAGAACCTTTCTGAAGAACAAGCCAGGCACCTCACAGAACATGGCCTGCGCCAGCATGGAAATCAATACGGCTGGAAATACGATCCACGTGCGGGACTTTTCCATCCAGAGGATTTTGCTATTCACCTGAGTGAATACTGGCGAGAGATTGCTGCAGAGACGTTACTTTGCTGGGGCCCTAAAAGCTGGACCACCAATCCGGCGGAAGATGGCAATGCGAAGAACTTTAAAAGCGTTACAACCATGAAATTCGAAGAGTCAGGACACTGGATTCATCATGACCAAACGTCTGAGTTTGTCGATTCCGTAAGATTTTTCTTACTCAACTAGTTAACAGCCTCCAGGCATCAGAAAAATTGTCTGAAAGAATCCATTCTTTCAGCAGATTGGCAGGCCAGAACTTAGCTAATTTAGAGATATGCCAATTTATAAACATTACTGAAATTTCACTGAGATCTTTAGTGCTTAAAGGGCTCAGCCTTGAATTGATTGATTTTTGAACAAAAAGCCTGCCTGCTGTTGTTGCGATACCGAATCTGGAGATCCCTCTCACAAACGTCAGTTTTGGACACTTTCCCAGTATCGTTGCCAGACACGTATCAGGATATCATTAGCGCTGCTTAAAAATTTGAATGCGGAAATGTTGTATGGAAATTCGGAATGATTTAACAAAGATCACTTTTGCGATACCAACCAATGGTCGACCGCATTCGCTTAAGAAATGCATCCAGTCTATCTTGAGCAATACTGGAGATTTATGCCAAATAATAGTTCTTGACAGCACTGCATCTGACGCAGACGTTGAGGTATTAAAAGGATACGAGGCTATTTTCAATGAATTTCCAGAGATCCAGACCCTCAAATACGACTACAACATTCCACCTGGTAAAGCCCGGAAAATCCTCTCCCAGGAAATAGCTACCGAATACGTATTCTTTCTGGATGATGACCTGGTAGTCCAACAAGGTTCAATTGAGAAAATGTACAGGGCTCTTATAGACGGCGACTTTGACATCATGTCCGGCTTGTGGGTCGAAGACAAAGCTACCCGACCCATTGGTTTCCTGTTTACCGAAGCAAGGCATGAAGAGAAGAACATGATCCTGAAATGTTCTGTTGAAGCTCCTCTATCTGATTCAGTAATACGACTGGATGACGTGCAGGCTTCCCTGCTGGTGAAGACCGCTATTTTTTCCAAGGTCAATTTTGACGAGCGCTATGATTTCTTTTTCGAGCTATATGACTTTTTCTACCAATGTATGCTGAACAAAATCAAAGTAGGTGCGCATACCGGGGCGGTATTTTATCACCAGCCAGTTCCCTATTTATCAAAATCCTCACGTCACTATCAGAACAAAGATATCGACCGAGACCGGTTTATTGAAAAGTGGGGAGTAATTCCCGAGTTTGTAAGATCCGAAAAGCTGACAACTATCAATGTATCGCAAAAAGAGAGATCCGGATTAATTAGCCGAATCAGGGATAAATTTCTGTCCTAGCCCTATCTGATTCGGGCGCACACTTCGTAGCGATTGCACTCAGAGCAAAAAAAATATTCTTAACAATTGAGACAGCATTCTCAATCGTTTTTACAGACCCAAGATAAGTAACCGTGTCGGGGTATTCCATGATCGACAGCAACGACATCCTAATCACTGATAAGCGGATCAACACTGCGATCGCCAAGATACCCGAGTCAGATTTTATCGATGTTCGCTATGACACAGGGAATGTAAACGAACTCAAAGGGATCTTTGTCCTCTTGAGCACACCAAGATCAGGCAGCACAATGATTTGTGATCTGCTTTATAAATCCGGTTTTTGTTTGTCTCATGAGTATTTCCAGCCTTACGACTATTTGCCACTTCTCGCGAGAAGGTGGGATTGCATTAAAGATGGTGTACTGGATAAATCGCATTTTATAGAACAATTGGCGCGACACAGAACTTTGGAGAGTGGGTGGCTCGGCATAAACTTACACGGGCACCATCTACCGCTTTTTAGTAAGTTGAAAAATCATCTTCCGAGAGCCGAAAGTGTCTATGTGAGAGTCCGGAGACGCAATGTAATTGCACAAGCGGTGTCCTACGAAATCGCCAGCCAATCTGGACGATGGAGCAGTGAATTTAAGTCTGAGAGCGCACCTGTATATTCATTCCAGAACATCAAAAATAAATTGCAGCGACTTGAATATCAGAACCTGCTGACAGACTCCTTCCTGTCATCAGAAAATCTGGATGTGATAGAGCTTATTTACGAAGATTTCGTACAGGATCCTGCATCGGCCTTGCGCCGGGTTCTGCCGGAAACATTCCACCAGAACTTAGCTATCAATCCATCTTTGAAACAGCAAAGCTCGGAATTGAATAAGGATTGGATCAGCCGATTTACCAGAGAATTTTTTGACACAGAAGGTGAAGGCCACGCTCCAGAAAAGAAGCATGATAATGACAAGCATCTGTTAAATAGATTACTAAGAAAGCTCACTCTGTTTAAGGGCTAATACGGGTTGGGTTCCCGCTAATTAGCTACCCACCAGAGAACGGAAACGGTCACTACGACGAATACAGGAACATCAGAGCGGCCCCACCAAAAGGTGAAAACAGTAGCGGAGATCTGGCGAAGCCGGATACAAAAAAGGCTCTGCATCGCTGCAGAGCCTTTTTAAAGATGGTGCCCGGAGGCGGAATCGAACCACCGACACGGGGATTTTCAATCCCCTGCTCTACCGACTGAGCTATCCGGGCGTTGTGTTTCTCACCGAGGAGATCACAAGAGGCGCGTATTAAACCGTTTCGTCCCTACGGCGTCAAGCCCGACCCCTAAAATTTTGGCCCCGGCGGGCCAACTGTTCAGGATTTAACCAGTCGGGCGGCCGGTGGGCCTGATTACTCCTCCGGCGGCACGTAGCCGTCGGCGCCGTCCACCGCTTCGCCGCTGAAGAACTTCTCCATCTGGCCGGTGAGGTAGGTGCGGGCGGTCATGTCCATCATATTGAGGCGCTTCTCGTTGATAAGCATGGTCTGGTGGTCCAGCCACTCCTGCCAGGCCTGTTTGGAGACGTGTTCGTAGATATCCACCCCTTTGGGACCGGGATAGGGTGGCGCATCCAGCCCTTCCATCTCCTGTTGGTATTTGCGGCAAAAGACGGTGCGTGTCATGACGTATTTCCTGCGGGTGTGACTGGGGCCCCGGGGTCAGCGCACCGGATCCAGCTGCTGCAGCTTTTGCAGCAGGCCTTTGACCGGTGCCGCCAGCCCGACGGCCGGAGGTTGGCGCACATCATACCAGCAATAGGGGCGCTCTCCGATGCCGTTCACCGCCGCACAGTCGGCCACCACCGGGGTGATGTCCAGGTGGTAGTGGCTAAAGGTGTGGCGAAAGCTGTCCCAGACCTCCAGCACATGGATGCTGCCGCCGGCGGCGCCAGCCAGCCAGCCGGCGGGGTCGGCGTCGGAGGCCAGTTCCGGGAAGCTCCACAGGCCACCCCAGATACCGCTGGCCGGGCGCTGTTCCAGCAGCCAGTGGCCCTGGGGGTTGCGCAGCATGAGCATCTGCACGGCTTTCACCGGTTTCTCTTTGGCGGGCTTTTTACCGGGGTAGTCCTGTGGGTTGCCCTGGGCGCGGGCCACGCAGCTGTCGCCAAGTGGGCAGCGTTCGCAGTCGGGGCGCGAGCGGCTGCAGAGGGTCGCCCCCAGGTCCATCATGGCCTGGGTGTAGTGGTTGCAGCGTTTAGCCGGGGTCAGGGCCTCGGCCTGCTCCCAGAGGTTGTTGAGTACATCGGACTTGCCGGGCCAGCCGTCAATGGCAAAGTGGCGGGCCAGCACCCGTTTGACGTTGCCATCGAGGATGGCCGCGCGCTTGCTCATGGAGAGGCTGGCGATGGCACCAGCGGTGGAGCGACCGATGCCGGGCAGTTCGCCCAGGGCGTCAACCGAGTCCGGGAATTCACCCCCATGCAGCTCCACCACCTGCTGCGCGCAGCGGTGCAGGTTGCGGGCGCGGGCATAGTAGCCGAGACCGGTCCACAGGTGCAGCACATCGTCGATGGGCGCCGCCGCCAGTGCGGCGACGTCGGGATAGGTATCCATAAAACGCTGGAAATAGGGGATCACGGTGGTGACCTGGGTCTGCTGCAGCATGATCTCGGAGACCCACACGCGGTAGGGGTTGATCTGTTGCTGCCAGGGCAGGTCCTTGCGGCCGTGCTGGTCGTACCACGCCAGTACACGCGCCGCGAAGTTGTTTGCGGTTGCCTTCATAAATGTTGCTGTATCTCTGTACTGCCTTTGCGACCTGGCTCGGGCGTTAGCATTTCTTGAATCGAGCGTTAGCGTTTCTTAAAAAGATCCTTGAGCAGATCTTCCACGACTTTGCCTTCGTCGCCCAGTTTCTCCTGCAGTTTTTCCTGGACCTTTTCGGTAGCCTTGGCCTTGGCCTCATCGCGCAGCAGGTCGTCCAGGCGCTTGCTGTCGGGCAGGCAGGCCTTGGCACTCAGGTCATGCAGCTTGCCCTTGCAGCGCAGCGGCAGGTCGCGGTTGCGCCAGCGGTCACGCACCTGGCAATCCCGTTCCGGATCGGCGCTGCCGCTGAAGGCGACAGACAAGGGGAATTCAAACTTGCCGTTGTCGAGACCCAGCTTGCCGGTGGTCTTCACCCGCAGGTTTTCCACCCCGGCCTGCAGGTTACTGACGGTGACCTTATCGCCGCGAATGGCGATGTCGGTGGTCATATCCTGCAGGGTGGTCTGGTTCTGCCACACGATGGCTGGCACCGGCTCCTGGTTCACCAGCGCCGCCAGTTCACAGGCACTGCGCTCCACATCGACGGTGGCCAGGGTGAGGGTATTGGCGCGGAGGCTGATGTCCCCCACCAACTGCTGCTGCCACTGGCGCAGGCTGTTGCCCCGGCTGGTGATCTTCACATCGCCATCGGCCTTGCCCGCCAACCGCGTCTCGTCGGCAAAGGTGGTCAACAGGGTCTGCAACGGCATCTGGGTGAAGCTGCTGTTGACCTGCAGCAGTGGCTGGGCGTCCAGTGTCAGGCTGGCGCTGGCCTTGAGGCCACCATCCTGCAGGTTGGTGGAGAGCTGCTGCAGCGCCACCTGTTTGCCGTCCGCCAGCAGTTTGACCACCACCTTCTGCATCGGCAGCTGCTGGTAGACCAGCTCCCCGATGCGCACCTCCGCTTTAGCGTGCAGGGTTTTCAGGTCATCCAGTGGCAGCGGCTCGTCAGAGAGCAGCGGTACCACCCGGTGATCATCACTTTTGGCAGGCACTACCGGCGTGGAGCCGGGGTCGGACGCCGGCTCCGGCAATGGCAGGTAGCGGTCCAGGTCAAGGCGGTCCGCACTGAGGGTGGCCGACAGCCCTTTGGCGCCGCTGGCGAGTTGGCCCTGCCAGCGGGTCTGGTCCATGGCCATATCCAGGTCACGCACTTGCCACTCTTCGCCGCTGCCGCTGATCGCCGCCTGCAGCGATACCTTGTTCAGGGCATCGGCGGCGGCCATGGGGGGCAGTTCGATCTGCCACTGGGTCAGCCACTGCGCCAGGTTGGTCTGCGGCATGGCCAGTTGCAATGTGGCGGACGGGGTCTGCCACAGGACTTCGCCATTGAGCTGGACACTCAGGGGGGAGTCGTTGGCGGTGGCTGTCACCGTAAAGTCCTGCAATTGCAGCTGACTGGTTTCCAGATTCACCCCCAGCAGGCCTTCGGTGCCCAGCAGCAGCGGGGGCCGCTCCGGCAGTTGCAGGCGCATGCTGTGTTGCCAGCGAAAGGGCTGGCCGGTGAGGTTGAGGCCGCTGCTGGTGACCTGTACCTGATCAAGGCTGACGTCCACGTCCTGGGCGCGATCGTCGTAGCGCAGGGCGCTGTCCACAATCTGCAGGGATTCAACCGCCAGTTGCAGGGGTGAGGCGCTGTCGGCGGTGTCCGCTCCGGGAGCCTGGGTAGCGGGCTCCGGTGCTGTGCCGACGCTCTCGTCCTGCAGCAGGAAGTCCCAGTTGCTGCTGCCATCGGCGGCCACCTGCAGGCGGATATCAGCACCTTCTATATAGATGGCTTCTACAATTACCTGGCCGCTGAACAACGGCAGGATCGCCACCTGCCCGGACAGGCTGCGGGCCTGCAACAGGGGCTGGCCAGGCTCGCCCAGCTCGACATCGCCGACCGAGATGCCCAACCGTGGCCACAGCTGCCAGCCAAGGTCACCGCGCAGCTGCAGGGGGATGCCCTGCTCCGCGGCCAGCTGCTGCAGTTCGTCGCGGTAGTCGTTGGGGTCCAGCCACATCAGCAGCCCCACCAGTGCCACAACCACCAGACCCAGCAATCCGGCCAGCAACAGGGCTGACCACTTCAACAGAGCTTTCACGCGCTTATCTCTCCTATCCCATCTTCCGGCCTTTCCCAACTGCTGGCCTTTCCTGACTTCCAGCCCCGGTCGCAGGACGCTGCGATGGCGCCGAGTGTAACAATCCTATGCATCAGACAGAACCGGCGCGTAAGGATTCCCTGCCGGCATCACGCGCCCGGGGCCGGCGTACGCGGTGGCGTTTCACGAGGCCGCAAAACCGGCTAAACTACGCCCTTTTCAGGGGCACCGGAAACGGGCTGTCCAGCGTTCAGACACCACCGGGATACCGGCCACGACTTTTGAGGAAACCACCATGAGCGAAGTTCGCAAAGAACTGAAATACCTGTCCAGCCACGAGTGGGCGCGTGTAGAAGAGGACGGTACCGTGACCATCGGTATTACCGACCACGCTCAGGAAGCCCTCGGTGATGTGGTCTACGTTGAGACCCCGGAAGTGGGCAGCACCGTCAACGCCGGCGAGGAAGCGGGTGTGGTGGAATCCGTAAAGGCCGCCTCCGACATCTACTCCCCGGTCAGCGGTGAAGTAATCGCCGTTAACGCCGCTCTGGAAGACGCTCCGGAAACCGTTAACGAGTCACCCTACGACGACGGCTGGTTCTTCAAGGTCAAGCCGTCCAACCTGTCCGAGCTGGACGAGGCCATGGACGCCGCCGGTTATCAGGCGCAGTGCGAAGAGGAGTAATCCTCCGCACCTGGTTTGTGTATGGCGGGTGCCGCTGAGTGCCCGCCCCGCTCCCTTCCTGACGCTGACAGCCGCCGCTCGGCAGCGCACTTTTCCTGCCGTTTATCCCCGTGCGACCATGGTCTTGTGGCCAGCAGCCGCCAACTTGTGCTGAACTCCCTTTTCGCCTAGTGTAGCCGCTCACTGACGGGGAAGAAGCATGGCACTCAGTATTCGCAGCACCTTTTTGCTGATCTTTTTTGGCTGTACCGCGCTCAATATCACGGCGCTCTATTTTCAGTACGGCCAGGGCATGGACCCCTGTCCACTGTGCATTACCCAGCGCCTGTTCGTGTTTGCGGTCAGCCTCTGCGCCTTGATTGCCGCCATCCACAACCCGGCGCAGCTGGGCCGTCGCATCTACGCGCTTCTCGCCATTGCCTTCGCCGGGGTCGGTGGCGGGGTGTCTCTGCGTCATGTATGGCTGCAGAGCCTGCCGGAAGACCAGGTTCCCGCCTGCGGCCCGGGCCTTGGCTACATGTTTGAAAACTTTCCCCTGGGCGAAGCGCTGCAACTGTTGCTGGCCGGTGATGGCAACTGCGCCGAGGTCTCCTGGACCCTGTTAGGCCTGAGCATGCCCGCCTGGGTAGCCGTGGCTTTCGCCGGCCTGATTGCCCTTAACCTCTGGCAAATCATCCGGCACCGCTGATGCTGCAGGGGATCATCGTACTGCTGCTGTTCCAGCTGCTGGGCGAGATCCTGGTAGCCCTCACCCACAGCCCCATTCCCGGCCCGGTCGCCGGTATGCTGTTGCTGTGGCTGGCGCTGCACATCAAACGCGGCCCCTCCCCGGAAGTACAGCGCACCGCCCAGACCCTGGTGCAGTACCTCAGCCTGTTCTTCCTGCCTGCCGGTGTGGGCCTGTTTTTCCTGCCGCCGGAGATCCAGCGCCACTGGCCGGCGGTGATTGCCGCCATGGTGGCCGGTACCTTTATCACCATGCTGTTGAGTGCGTGGCTGATCAGGCGCCTGGGTTCGAGCCACTGAGGTTGCCATGGATACCCTGTTGCAGGATCTTCACAACTACACAGACAGCCTGGCGCAGAAGCCGCTGTTTGGCCTGCTGCTCACCCTGTTGGTGTATCAGGGCGCTCTCTGGCTCTATAACCGCTGCAATCGCTCGGCCCTGATTCACCCGGTGGCGGTGAGTGCGGTGGTGATTGCGCTGCTGCTGAAAATCTCCGGCATCAGCTATCAGGACTACGTCGACGCTAACCAGCTGATCTATTTCCTGCTGGGACCCACCACCGTGGCGCTGGCCATCCCTCTCTACAACGAATTCCATGTGCTGCGACGCCAGGCGATGCCCATTCTGGTAACGGTGCTGTTTGGTGCGCTTGCCGCCCCCGCCATCGCCGTCGGCATTGCCTGGGGCATGGGCGCCAGCGACGAGGTGCTGCTGTCATTGGCTCCCAAGTCGGTCACTACGCCCATCGCCATTGGTATCGCCGACCAGATCGGCGCCATGGCGACCCTCACCACTGGCGTGGTGGTGTTTACCGGTATTCTCGGCGTGTTGCTGAGTCCGGCAGTCTTCTGGCTGAGCCGCCTGGGTGACACCCGCCTGCAGGGTGTGGTGATGGGTATCAATGCCCACGGGGTGGGCACCGCCCGCTGCTTTGAGATTGGCAGTGACAGCGGCGCCTTCGCCACTATGGCCATGGGGCTGACCGGCACCTTCACCGCCCTGACCCTGCCCTATCTGATCCACTGGCTCGGCTATTGACCGGCATCAAGGCAGTGCTTCCAGGCAACCTGCCCCTGACGCATGACGCGTCAACAGGCTTGCCCGCGGCAGCCGAATCCCCTATCTTCAACCGGGAACGCCGGCAGATAAAAATACAGACCAGCGGTACCCCGAAGTACCGCGACCGAAGAGGATGTACCTACAATGCTTGAGAACTGCACATCCGCCAAAGAGCGCTGGGGAGGCGTCAGCGACATCATCGACCGCTGGTTGCAGGAGCGGCAACAACTGCTCGTTAACTATTGCGCGCTGTCGGACAACCCCGATGGTGACCAGGCCCCGGCCCAGTTGCAGCGCATATGTGAAATCCTGGTGGACTACGTCTCTGCCGGACACTTTGAGGTCTACGACCAGCTGGTAAAAGAAGGCCAGGAGTTCGGTGACAAGAGCGGCCTGAAAGAAGCCGCCTCCCTGTTTGAGAACATCGACAACACCACCGAGTTTGCCCTCGACTTCAACGACAAGTATCTGGCCACCGACGATCTCGATTCGCTGGTGCGCGATCTCTCCCGCCTGGGAGAAGTGCTGGCCAGCCGCTTTGAAGCCGAAGACCGCATCATCGAAGTGCTGCATTACGCCCATCAGGACAAGCTCCCCGGCTAGCTCCGCAGCCCCTCTCTCGCCACGGCACCCAAGCGGATGCCGTGCGCATTCCCAGCCCGCATTCTGTCCCTGCCGGGGCCGGTGTCTTTGTTCCGGCCAACCGTGGCTGTTAAGCTGAACCGCTCACTCCGCGCCGGAGTTCTCCCAATCTCACAGAGGATGTGACCATGCCTGCGCTGCAATCTTTCGAACTCTTTCAGGTAGACGCTTTTGCCGAACGTGCTTTCAGCGGCAATCCGGCGGCGGTTGTTCCACTCGATCACTGGCTCAGTGACGCACTGCTGCAACAGATTGCCGAAGAGAACAATCTCGCCGAAACCGCGTTTCTCATCGCCGACAGCCAGCCGGGACACTATCGCCTGCGCTGGTTTACACCGGCCACGGAGGTGGATCTCTGCGGCCATGCCACCCTCGCAGCAGCGCACACCCTCTGGCAACACTGCGGCGAAACCGCCGAACGCCTGAGCTTTCATACCCGCAGTGGGGAGCTGGTGGTAGAGAAAGCGGGTACAGACGAGCTGCGCATGAATTTTCCCGCCAGTGTCAGTCCGCCTGCCGAACCATCGGCGGAGATGCTGGCGGCGCTGGGCATCACACTGCTGGTAGAGGCACGACAGGCGGGCTACTGGCTGCTGGTGGTGGACAACGAAGTCCAGCTCGCGGCGCTGCGTCCCGACTTCAGTCGCCTCGCCAATGCCAGCGACAAAGCGGTTATTGTCACCGCACCGTCGGCAGAGTTTGATTTTGTCTCACGCTTTTTTGCCCCCACCTTTGGCATCAATGAGGACCCGGTCACCGGCTCCGCCCATTGCCAGCTGGCACCTTACTGGGCACAACGTCTGGGCAAGAAGCGACTCCGCGCGTTTCAGATGTCGGCCCGGGGTGGCAAGGTGGAATGCGAAATGGACGGCGAGCGAGTCTACTTGCAGGGCAAGGCGGTTACCTACCTGCAGGGTAAGATCATTGTCGGGGAAGAATAAGTCGGGAGAGAAGTAAGAGAATGCACTGCAGCGGTCACAGGTACCGCTGCAGAACCGGGAAGTGTCGGATTACTTGCTGACCTTGATCAGTTCCACTTCAAACTTCAGGGTCTCGTTGGGGCCGATGACAGGCCTGGAACCACCCGGGCCATAGGCCAGGTCGGACGGAATGTACAACTCCCACTTGGAGCCTTCTGTCATCAGTTGCAGGGCTTCGGTCCAGCCCGGAATGACCTGGCCTACACCGAACTCAATGGGCGTGCCACGAGCGTAGGAACTGTCAAACTCGGTACCGTCCAGCAGTGTGCCACGGTAGTGCACAGTGACTGTACTGTCAGCGGTCGGCTTGGAACCCTTGCCCTTTTCCAGCACCTTGTACTGCAGCCCGCTCTTGGTGGTCTTTACACCGCTCTTCTTGGCATTCGCCGCGAGAAACTCCTGCCCCTGCTTCAGGTTGGCCTCGGCCTCAGCCTGTTGCGCCTCGGCGAACTTGGCGGCCTTGGCCTGCTGCATGGACTGGAACGCCATCATGGCTTCCTGGACCTCTTCCTGGGTCAGGCTGGGATCCTTGCCGGCCAGGGCATCTTCCAGGGCCTGCTTGTAGATATCGAGATCGATTTCGATCTGTTGTTCCTGAATGCTACGGCCAACCTGGTAGCCGAAGATATAGCTCATACGCTTGGTGACGGTATCCATCTCTTCCGCCTGCACGGAAGTGGTCACCGCACCGGCAAGCAGCAGGGTGGTAGCAGCGGCAGCAACCGCACGAGAAATCTTGTTTCTGGTAAACGACATAACTAATCCTGATATAGACAACACCGGTTGATTGTTATTTCCGGCTGGTTGAGTGTAACGCGATCCGCGCGGGGCCTTCCGTAACAGACCCTAGCATAACACGACAGTTCCCCGCGAATTGAGAGGCGCACCGCGATCCTGTCGCCGGGAAGACCGTCACCGGGGGCGGCTGTTCAACACCTGGGAGGCCGGAGCGAGCCCGGCGATGGAACCCTGACAATCAAGCAAAGGCGTGACGTTGAAACAGGGTTCCGCTGCTCACCCGGATCCGGATGCCTCTGGTTTCCTGAATGCACACAAAAAACCTGCACTAATCAGCGGCCGTTTTTCATATCCAGGTGCCCCCGCCACACAAACCGCGCTAGCGACTGTACCTCAATACACGGCCATGCGTTGCTGCCAACACTCAGCCGGATTGATTTCACGTAAAAAAAAGTGAAAAAACTTTTGCTATTTGAGCCAGCAAGCTGGTTTTATTCTGACCAAGGATTACAATTATTCGCCAAAAGCGGGTATCATCCGCCCGCTTTTCAATAGCCGCCCGGCAAAAAGAAAAACTCTGCGCAATCGCTCTTAACTAGACCACCCAAAAGGAAGCATGCATATGGCAGCCCGCAAAAAAGTTGTCGATCCGATCGTTGATCTGGAATCCCAAATTGCCAAACTGAAATCCGAGCTGGAAAAGGCACGCACCAAACAGGTAGCCGACGCCAAAAAAGCCGTAGCCGTAGCCGTTAAAGCGGTTGCTGCTGATAAAAAGAAGCTGACCACTCTGACCGGCAAAGCAACTACTGCGAAAAAGGCTGCCGCAGCCAAGAAAACTGCAGCTAACGTCACCAAAGCCAGCAAAGCTGCCGCTGATGCCAACGCCCAGAAGAAAGTCGTCGCTGCCAGCCTGACTGCCGTGAAGCAAGCCCAGGCCGCTCTCAAGTCCATTGCCGAAGCCAACAAGACCGCTTCCACCATCGCCAAGGCCAGCGCTAAAGCCGAAGCAGAAATGAAGAAAGCCGCTGCCAAGGCCGCTCGCATCGCCGCCCAGAAGCAGAAGGTTGCCGACAAGAAAGCCGCCGTTAAAGCCAAGGCCAAAGCCAAGGCAGACGCGGTGAAAGCCAAGGCCGCTGCCAGGAAAGCCGCTGCTGCTGCCAAGGCGAAAGCCAAAGCTGCTGCTGCCAAAGCCAAAGCTGCAGAGAAAAAAGCCGCTGCCAAGGCCAAGGCGAAAGCCAAAGCTGCTGCTGCCAAAGCCAAAGCTGCAGAGAAAAAAGCCGCTGCCAAGGCCAAGGCGAAAGCCAAAGCTGCTGCTGCCAAAGCCAAAGCTGCAGAGAAAAAAGCCGCTGCCAAGGCCAAGGCGAAAGCCAAAGCTGCAGCCGTAAAAGCCAAGGCCGCTGCCAAGAAAGCCGCTGCTAAAGCCAAGGTCCGCAAAGCGCCGGCCAGGAAGACCGCTGCCGCTGCCAAGCCAGCCGCTAAAACCACTACCAAAAAGGCAGCTGTGAAGAAGCCAGTTGCCAAGAAAGCCGCAGCCAAGCCTAAAGCCGCCAAAGCGGCCCCCAAGAAAGCTGCGCCAAAGAAAGCAGCCGCCGCGAAGAAAACCAGCGCTAAAAAGGCCAGCGTTAAAAAAGCACCAGCCAAAGCCAAAGCCGCTGCTCCCAAAAAAGCGCCAGCACCAAAGCCGGCAGCTACCCCTGAAGTAGCAGCAACTGCTCCTGCGGCTCCCCTGAGCCCAAGCCTGTTCGGCGAAGAGTAAGTACCGCACCCTGGCAGTGGGCTAACCACTGCCCCGGGGTCGGCCAGCCGGATTACGATCCGGCGGCCGGCCCTTTTTTATGGGCGAGAGATTAAGGCGGGGCCTGACGATCGCCCTCTCGCCAGTTCTGCAGCAATGCCACCAGCTGTGACTGTTGATCCTGCAAACCCAGGGTCTGTAACAACCGGGTGGTGTATTGCAGCCATAGCTCTGAAGCGTCAATGGCCGCGGGTTCCAGGTGAGCCAACGAGGTCAGCTGTTGCAGCTGATCAATCACCCCGCGCTCCCTGTTCAGTTCCACTGCCAACAGCCAATCCCTGATCCGCACCAGCGAACGCGGGCAGCAACGCCGCCAGCCACGCCAGCGTTTGATTCGCCGCCGCCCCACAGCCGTGCCCGATAAGCCCAGGCGCCACAGTTCCTCGTCCCAGGGTTGGCCCTGCACATCCAACCACAGGGCCCACAACAGCAGGGTAACTTCCAGCCCGTACTCATCCTGCCAGCGCAGCAACAACGGTTGCACACCGTCGAAGCCATACAGGCTGACGGCAAACTGCCAAAAAGATTGCTGTGACTGCATCATGGTGAAGGCTTAAGGTGAGGTGGGCGTGATAAAATAGCCGCATGATTACACTTCACGATCTCAATTTACAGCGCGGCAGCAAGATCCTGCTGGAGGGCGCGCAGCTGCGTCTGCACGACGGCCACCGGGCCGGGCTTATTGGCGCCAACGGCAGCGGCAAGTCGACGTTGTTCAAACTGCTGACCGGCCAGCTGGCTCCCGATCAGGGTGAATGCCAGATCCCCTCCGGTTGGCGTATCGCTCACATGGCCCAGGAGATCGAACACAGCGATCGCCGGGCGCTGGACTATGTGCTGGATGGCGATGAACGCTTCCGCGAGGTACAACAGGCCATTGCCAGTTGCGACGGCGATGGCGACCTGCTGGCCAGGCACTATGCCGACTTTGAAGCCATCGACGGCTACACTGCCGAAGCCCGTGCCCAGGAGCTGCTCTACGGACTGGGTTTTGGCGGCGGTGATGGCGACCGCCCGGTGGCGGACTTCTCCGGCGGTTGGCGCATTCGTCTGAACCTGGCCAGGGCACTTATGTGCCCGGCGGATCTGCTGTTGCTGGACGAACCCACCAACCACCTGGACCTGGACACCACCTGGTGGCTGGAACAACGCCTGAAGCAATTTCGCGGCACGATGCTGGTCATTTCCCACGACCGTGACTTCCTCGACAATACGGTGGAGCAGATCATCCACCTGGACCAACAGAGGCTGACGCTCTACAGCGGCAGCTACTCCGATTTCGAACGCCAGCGCAGCGAACGCCTGGCGCAGCAACAGCAGATGTTTGAAAAGCAGCAGGCACAAATCGCCCACATCGAGCGCTTTGTGGAGCGCTTCCGGGCCAAGGCCAGTAAAGCCAAACAGGCCCAGAGCCGATTGAAAGCGCTGCAGAGGCTGGAGACCATTGCGCCCGCCCATGTGGATTCGCCCTTCCAGTTTCAGATTCCCTGCAGCGACAAAACCTCACAGCCGCTGCTGCAGTTGAGCCACGCGCGCCTGGGCTACGGTGACAAGGCGATTCTCAACGAAGTCAATTTGCGCATCGACAGCGGCAGCCGCTTTGGCCTGCTGGGTCCCAACGGCGCCGGTAAATCCACGTTAATGAAAGCGCTGGTGGGCGAACTGGCACCCCTGCAGGGTGAACGCACCCGTGGTGAACACCTGGCGCTGGGCTACTTCAACCAGCACCAGCTGGAAGCACTGGATCTGGGCGCCAGTCCTGCGCTGCACATCCAGCGCCTCAGTCCCGGAGTGCGGGAACAGGAAGTCCGCAACTTTCTCGGTGGCTTCGGCTTCCACGGTGATCGTGCCTTTGAAATCATCCGCCATTTTTCCGGCGGCGAGAAAGCCCGCCTGGCCCTGGCGTTGATCGCCTGGCAAAAACCCAACGTGCTGCTGCTGGACGAGCCCACCAACCACCTCGACCTGGAGATGCGCGAAGCGCTGACGCTGGCGCTGCAGAGCTACCCCGGTGCGGTACTGGTGATCTCCCACGACCGCCACCTGCTGCGCAATACCGTGGATGAGTTCCTGCTGGTGGCTAACGGCAAGGTGGAAGAGTTCAACGGCGACCTGGAGGACTACCACCGCTGGATGACTGATAACCATCGGTCAACCGACTCGCCGGCAAGCGCCCCGGCAACAGCCGAGGCCGAGACCAAAGTGGATCGCCGGCAACAGCGACAGGCCGCCGCCGCGCTGCGACAGCAGCTGCAACCACTGCGCAAAAAGGTGCAGGCAGCCGAGAAACGCATGGAGCAACAGCAGCAGGCACTCAGCCAGCTGGAAGAACAACTCAGCGATCAGTCTCTCTATACCGACAGCAAAAAAGCCGAGCTGCAGGCGCTGCTGAAGCAACAGGGTGAACTGCGGCAAACCTTGAGCGAGACCGAAGAGGAGTGGATGACGCTGAGCGAGGAGTACGAAGAGATGGAGGCGGCACTGTCGGCGGAGTAAGTCTGCTTTCCTGGCCCTTAGTGGAGCTGGCGAAAGAGAATGTGACTCAGGCGGATACTGACGATCAACACTCCAATGGTGCGCTCCTCATCCACCACCGGCACCGATAGCTGCACAACGTTGCTGTCGCTGCTGGCGTCTGCAGCGACGGGAGAGAGGTAACTCGACCGTCCCTGCAGCACCACTTCCCGCCACTTGGCCTCATCGCCCTGCCAGTAGTCACTGCTCAGTGGATAGACCGCGACATTGGCACCCTGAACGTCGGTCAGGATCATTTCGCTGTAGACGCGGCTGCCCTCCACCTGCGAGCGCAGAAAACGTGTTGCCTCGCTGTTCTGCAGCTGCTGCTTCAGGGGCAGGGTGTCATCGCCTGCGCTCCACGCCAGATCCCGTCGCAGGATATCGGCCTTGCTCAGCCCCTCGGCATTTTGCTGCCGGACGGCGGCCACCAGCAGCGGTTGACCGGCCAGTTTGCGGATGTGGGTAATCTCCTGCTGCAACGCCTGCCGCAGTGTTGCCTCGTCCCAACGCACTTCGGTTGCCTGCCGCCGGTGACCTGTCAGCAACAGCGCAGCCACCAGGCACAGACATACCAGCAGGGCCAGGACCCTGCGGTTGCGTTTTTCACTGACGCTCAGAGGGGCATCCATGTCCAGCTCAGCTCACTACCCGGGGGCTTCGCCACTTACGCCATGGCCACGATTTCGGCCACCAGCTTTTCGATACCGGATGCCGCTTCAGCAATATTGCCCGCCAGCATGTAGGCGGGCGTGGTGACCAGTTTGTTGCCACTGTCCACCACGATGGAGCTGACATCCGCCTCTTGGTGACTGGCACCCATGGTGGTCAGGGCCGCCGCCGTGCCAGCGTCAGTACCAATGGTGCACTGCACACCTTCGCCAAAAATGGCGGCCGCCAGTGCCGGTGCAATGCACATCAGACCCACCGGCTTGCCGGCAGCGTGGAAGGCTTTGGCCAGCGCCAGCAGATCCGCATTGACACTCATCTCCGGGCCTTTGAGGGCAAAATCAGACAGGTTCTTCGCCACGCCAAAGCCACCGGGAATGACCACGGCATCGAAGTCCGCAGCACTGGCCTCCTTCAGGTCCCTGACGGCACCGCGGGCGATGCGGGCTGACTCTGTCAGGACGTTGCGCTGCTCCCCTTCCATCACCTCACCGGTAAGGTGATTGATGACGTGCAACTGTGGCACATCGGGAGCAAAACACTGCACATCCGCACCAGCCCGCTCCAGCGCCAGCAGCGTGATGACGGCCTCATGGATCTCGGAACCATCAAACACACCACTGCCAGCCAGAATTACAGCCACTTTCTTTGACATGTCACAAAACCCCTCTCGTCCGTTAACAACAATATTCAATGTGTGCCATATTGTAGAGGCTCACAACTCACTCACCAAGGAGGTATACGATTGTGACCAGCTTGCTGTTTGTGGTTATCGATCCTACCGCCATTGAGCAGATAGCGCTCAAACGCGCGGAACAAATTGCCGTGGACATGGATGCCAGGCTGCACCTGTTCTGCTGCGACTACACCGAGGACATGTCGGAATTCGGTTCCCGCCGTGAGGCCAAGACCGTGGTGATGAGGGAAACAGAAGAGCTGCTGGAGGAGCTGGCTGCCCCACTGCGCAGGGAGGGCCTGGAAGTGACTACCGAGGCCTACTGGAACAGCGACTGGCAGGACGCGGTGGTTCGCGCCAGCGAACAGGCCGGAGCCAACCTCATCCTCAAATCCTCCAGCCCGCACACGCTGGTGGAGCGTCACCTCACCCGCACTTCGGATGTGGTGTTACTGCGCGGGGCGCCATGCTCGGTACTGCTGGTGAACGATCCGGATCCCTGGACAGGACAACGGCTGCTGGCAGCGATCACGCTGGACAGCGACGATCCCGGTCACGACCTGCTCAACAATGCCATTATGACCGAGGCCCGGCGCCTGGCAGAGGCTACCCAGTCCGACCTCCACTGCGTCACCGCACTGGAGCAGAAAGCGGACCTGGCCGCCGTACTGCAGCTGCTGGTGGACAGCGAGCCGGAAACGCCTGAACACAAAATTGGCAGGCTCTATGGCGTGTTACCGGAACGGGTACATATCTGCCGTGGGACCGCCAAAGCCGCAATTGTCGAGGTGGCGGAAGAGCTGCGCTGCGATGTGGTGGTGCTGGGCACCGTAGCCCGCAAGGGCGTGCAGGGTCTGTTGCTGGGCAATACCGCGGAAAAGGTCCTCGACCAACTGGAGTGCGATATCCTGGTGGTGAACTGACGTACGTCACTTCGTATAGCAACGGCTATCGAAATACCAGGCATAAAAAAACCGGCGCAGGTTGCGCCGGTTTTTTGTGTTGCTGGCAGTCGCTTACTGGCTGCTGATAATTGCCTCAACCCGACGGTTGGCTTCACGCCCCTCTTCGGTATCGTTGCTGGCAACCGGTCCTTCTTCTCCATAGCCCTTGGAGGTTACACGCTCCTGGGCGATACCAAACTCCGTCACCAACACTGCAGCCACGGAATCAGCACGACGCTGTGACAGCTTCTGGTTGTAGGTCTCGGAGCCGCGGTCATCGGAGTGACCACCGATTTCCACCACCGAACCTTCATACTGGGCCATGTAATCGGCCACGCGCTTGATATCGCTGAAGTAGCGCTCTTTGACCACCGCACTGTCGTGATCGAAGTGCACCTTCAGGGTAATGGAAACACTCTCTTCCAGTTTTTCCGGGCAGCCATCGGTATCGACCTTGAGACCAGCAGCGGTATCAGGGCACTTGTCCATGTAGTCGTACACACCGTCACCATCACTGTCCAGCGGACAACCCTGGGCATTCACGGCTACTCCGGCAGGCGTACCCGGACACTGGTCGAGGCTGTCCTCAACACCGTCACCGTCGGCATCATTGGCCTGCTGTGCCGGTTCGGACTTGCTGTAGTTACCACCAATCTCATAGTTCAGCGCCAGCATCACCGCCAGATCGGTCATCTCTTCGTCGATGTTATTCAATACGCGCACATCACCACGTAAATTGAGACGCTCGGTTAACGCTTTTTTCACACCCATACCCAGGTTCAGGCGAGTGCCGCTGTGTTTATCGAAACCGTCGACATCGAATTCCATGTCACCCACACCGGCCACAATGAACGGACGCCAGTCGCCTTCCTCAACCAGGTGATAGAGGACATCCACGCGGTATTCCCGCAGATCCACATCAATATTGAAGTCCTCGGCCTCAGTGCCGGACTCCAGCCACCAGGCCTCAACCGTCCAGGTGGGATCGATCACATAGCCCAAACCGATACCGTAAAAGAGGTCGTCTTCAATCTCCCAGTCTTCATCGAACAGGTGGTAACCAAGACCGCCGTTGATTTCGAATTTGTGGTCGTCAGCCAATGCCATCGGTGTAACGGCAGCCAGTGCAAATCCGGCGGCAGCCGCAAGGCTTGTGAGCGTTTTCGTCATGTGACTACTCCTTAATGGAAATGAAAATGTATCCGGCACAAATTCCTGTGCGACAAGATTGAGTTTAGCCGATCAATCGTCAGTCAGCTGACTCATGAATTGATCGGCCGCGGAGATGGATGTTTCCATATCCGCCAGTAATACGTTGATATCCCGCTTCAAGGATGAAAATTCACTTTTCAGTGACGCCACTGCCCGGGCGTTGAGGTTGTGCTTGAGATAGAGCGATTGATCGCGCAGGGTATTGAGCACCGGCTGCATCTTTTTTTCAGCACTGCGCATCGAAGCGAGCATGCGACTGTAGTTGCGACGGGTCTCCTGCAGCTTGGCAGCGCTCTGCCGACGCAGCGATGAACTGGTGTAGAGCGACAGCTCCTCCTGCCATTCGTCAAACAGCGCGTCGGCCACCTCTTCAACACTGTCAATGCGTTCACTCAGTTCATCAGCACGATCCTGACTTGCCTCATATTCGTCGTTAACCAGCTCATAGGTGCGCTGCAGCTCACCGCCGTCGAAATTGAGTTCTTTGCTGAATCGCTCCAGTGCTGACGAGAATTGCTCTTTCACATCCACCTGGGCATCGCGGGCATCTTCGATACGATCGGCAAGAATATCGCGTTTGTGATAGCCAACGGATTCCATCGCACCGTAATAGGCACTTTGGCAAGCCAGCAAAAACAGGGAGAGTATGGAAAGCAGGGTAAACCGAGCGAGCATGCAGCGTCCTTGGTGCCAATCGGGGCGAAGAGGTGACCTCTGTGCGCCTGACCACGAAAAATAGCGATACGTCACTGCGTACCGCGTCTTCTCACTGGCAGGAATTGTAACATCCGTATGTGACAGGCGTCACATCGGATTGGTCAGGCGGGTGTTTTGCGAAACAACAAATCCCAGACACCATGACCAAGGCGTTCACCACGCTGTTCAAATTTGGTGATGGGACGATACTCCGGCCGCTCGGCAAAGAGATACTCACCGGCGCAGTTTTCCAGTCCAGGAGCAGCGGACAGCACTTCCATCATATGCTCGGCATAGGCTTCCCAGTCAGTGGCCATGTGAATCACACCGCCGGGCTTGAGCTTGGCTTTGATACGCTCGATAAACGCCGGCTGCACGATGCGACGTTTGTTGTGCTTCTTCTTATGCCACGGATCCGGGAAGTAAAGCTGGAAGCGATCGAGGCTGTTGTCGGCGATGCAGTCATCCAGCACGTCCACGGCGTCAGCCATGTACACACGCAGGTTGCTCACTTCGGCCTTGCCCGCATTGTTGATCAGGCTGCCCACGCCCGGCGGATGAACCTCAATACCGATAAAATTCTTGTCGGCTTCCGCCTGGCTCATGGTGAGCAGTGATTCGCCCATACCGAAGCCAATCTCCAGCACCACCGGCGCCTCGCGGCCAAAGGTAGCCGCCATATCCAGCGGCCCGTCAAACAGGCTGAGGCCAAAGTGGGGCCAGTAGCGATCGAAGGCTTTCTTCTGCGCGACCGTGATGCGGCCACCGCGAATTACGTAGCTGCGAATCGCCTTCTGTTTGAACTCCGGTTTCAGATCCAAAGCATCTGTCATGGTAAGTAGAGACCTATTCAACCATCCGTGCGCCAGGCGCCAATAAACAAACACAGCCATCCGGCCATAAAGCAGAGCCCGCCAATGGGGGTCACCGGACCCAGCCAGCGGGGAGCGCCCAGCGCCAGGGCATAGAGGCTGCCACTGAACAACAGCATCCCGGCCACAAACAGCCAGCCGCTCCAGAGCAGCCACACCGAGGTCAGTCTCTGCAGCAGCAACGCCACCAACAACAGTGCCAGGGTGTGGTAGAAGTGGTACTGCACACCGGTGCTGTAGGCATTCAGCATCGCCTCCGGCAATTTGCCCTTGAGGCCGTGGGCTCCGAAAGCCCCAAGCACCACTGCCAGCAGCCCGCTGGCGGCCGCCAGTGCGACAAACATTCTTGCCATAATCCGCCGGGCTCCACTGCTGGATAAAAAACGGACGCCATTGTAGTGGTATGACGCGCAAAACTGAAGTTGGCCAGCGTTTTCACTGGCTATAAACCTTATATCCCAAAACGAACAAAGCCGCTGAGCAGCGGCTTTGTGTCGGGGACCGGGGCCGGATTGGCAATCAGGCTTCCATAATGGCCCGGATCTTTTTCATGGCGTTCTTTTCCAGCTGCCGGATACGCTCGGCCGAAACGCCGTACTTGGCCGCCAGATCATGCAGGGTGGCCTTGTCCTCATTGAGCCAGCGCTGCTGCAGGATATCCCGAGCCCGCTCGTCCAGATCCTCCAGCGCCAGCGCCAGACTGTTGGCCCCGCTCTCCTCCCAGTCCGCCTCTTCCAGCTGACGGGCAGGATCATAACGCTTGTCTTCCAGGTAATAGGCCGGCGCCTGGTAAGCGGTTTCGTCATCCTCATCGGTGCCGGCATCAAAAGCGGCGTCGTAGGCAGACAGTCGACCTTCCATCTCGCGTACGTGCTTGACGTCCACGTCCAGGTCTTTGGCTACCGCGTGGGCTTCCTCGTTGGTCAGCCAGGCAAGGCGCTTCTTGGCACCGCGCAGGTTGAAGAACAGCTTGCGCTGCGCCTTGGTGGTGGCCACCTTGACGATGCGCCAGTTACGCAGGATAAATTCGTGGATTTCAGCCTTGATCCAGTGCACCGCGAAGGAGACCAGACGCACCCCTTTCTCGGGATTGAAGCGCTTTACCGCTTTCATGAGGCCAACATTGCCCTCCTGGATCAGGTCAGCCTCGGCGAGACCATAACCGGAATAGGAGCGGGCGATGTGCACCACAAAACGGAGGTGAGCCATAACCAGGCGGCGGGCAGCCTCCAGGTCTTCATGGTAGTAGAGATCTTCGGCCAGCTGCTTCTCTTCTTCGGCCGACAGGACGGCGAAGCCATTGACGGCCTGCACATACGCATTCAGGTTAGCTCCAGGTGCGAGTACCCCTACAGGCTGTAAGCTTGTGCCCATGCATTGTCTCCAGTGAGTTACATCCAGAACGGAAAGAGTCTAACACAATCCGCTACATGGGATTCTAAATAACCCAAAAAGTTCCCGGATTCAAGTCCCCGACCCCGGAAAACGCCCCAAAATTCAAACTGTTAGGTCAAAATAACGGTTTTGGTGCACTAGCGAGGCTGGATCTCTCCCAGGTGTTTGCCCACCGCCAGCCAGGCGCCCAGCCAACCAACCAATGCCGCCAACAACAGCAGGTTGAGACTGCCGAGAAGCCCGAGCCCGGCGAGGCCGAAATGGCTCTGGTAGCTGTCCGCCAGAGCCGCTACCGGTCCGGAGAGCAGCCACAGCAGCAGCAGCTGTAACACCAGCGCGATCAAGCCACCCCCCAGCCCGTACCAGATACCGGTATAAAGGAAGGGACGACGCACGAAGGCATCGGTACCACCCACCAGCTTGATCACCACGATCTCATCCCGGCGATTTTCGATGGAGAGCCGGATGGTATTGCCAATCACCAGTATGACACCCAGGCCCAGCAGGCCACCCAGTGCCAGCACCAGACGCTCACCCAGGGCCAGCAGCTGATGCAACCGCTCCACCCAGGCGCGATCAAACACCACATCGTCCACCACCGGTTCGGCTTTCAGCTTGTCACCCAGGGCCGCCAGCGCCGCGGCATCCAGATCATCGCGGGGCACCACCAGCAGCGTTGGCGGCAGCGGGTTGCTGTCCAGGCTGCTGAGCGCGTTGCCCATGCCCGAGCGCGCCTCGAACTCTTTCAGGGCCTGCTCGGGGGAAATGTATTCCACCCCTTTCACCTGTGGATGTTTCTGCAACTGGTCGCGGAAGGCGTCAATGGCGGCCGGCCGCGCGCGGGGATTGAGAAACACCGACAATTGCGGCACCCCCTGCCAGCTGTCGCCCAGTACCTGAACATTGTCCAGTGCGGTTTTCATGGCCGCCGGCAACGCCAGCGCCACGGCGATCACCAGCCAGGTCATCAGGCTCTGCAACGGTGTAGCCAACAACCGTTGCAGACTGTCGCGGGCACTGTGGCGATGATGCGCCAGATAGCTGCGCCAGCGATCGGACACCTGGGTGCGATAGACGCTGGCGCCACTGTCACCTCCGCGGCCACGGGGCTGGCCAGCACCGGCGTCGCGGCTGTCGGCGGCCTCAGCCTTCAGTGGTTTGCGGATCTGTGACATGCGGCAGGACTCCGTCGTGCACCAGCTGCCCGTCTGCCAGACCCAGCACACGGCGGTTGAGACGACGAATCAGACTGATATCGTGGCTGGCGATCATGACGGTCACCCCCACATCGTTGAATTGCTGGAACAGGCGCATGATCTCCGCCGACAGTTCCGGATCCAGGTTACCGGTGGGCTCATCCGCCAGTAGTAACCTGGGCTTGTTGACCACCGCCCGGGCGATACCCACGCGCTGTTGTTCACCGCCGGAGAGCACAATCGGGTTCTGCTTCTCCTTTTTCAGCAGCCCCACCTTATCCAGCGCCGCACGCACACGACGAGCGGCTTCGCGCGGGTGGTAGCCCTCAATCATCAGCGGCAGCGCCACGTTGTCGAAGACGCTGCGGTCAAACAACAACTGGTGATTCTGGAACACCACGCCGACCTGGCGACGCAGCAGGGGAATCTGACGGTTGGAGAGACGGTTGAGATTCTGGTTGTTGACCAGCACCTGCCCCTGCGAGGCGCGCTCCATCAACATGATGAGTTTCAGCAGGGTACTTTTACCGGCGCCGGAGTGCCCGGTAAGGAACAGCATGTCCCCCGCCGGCACGTCGAAGCTGACCCGGCTCAGCGCTTCATGGCCGCCGGGATAACGTTTGCTCACCTGATCAAATCGGATCATAGTTGCCCGCCGACAGCGCTGCCGCCAGCGGCTTCCCCAAGTTATTGAATTATTCTGCTGCCGCGTCCCGCAGCAGCGACTTGCTACTCTGCGGCCCCCTGAAACAGCGCCTCAACAAACTCCTCCGCCACAAAGGGCTGCAGGTCGTTGACGCCTTCACCGACACCAATAAAGCGTACCGGCAGGCCAAATTTTTCACTCAGCGCAAAGATAACACCACCTTTGGCGGTACCGTCCAGTTTGGTGAGGGCGAGGCCGGTGACCCCGGCGGCATCCACAAACTGCTGCGCCTGGTTGAGAGCATTCTGCCCGGTGCCGGCATCCAGCACCAGCAGCACCTCGTGTGGCGCACTGTCGTCCAGTTTGGCCATAACCCGCTTCACCTTGGAGAGCTCGTCCATCAGGTGACTCTTGTTGTGCAAGCGCCCGGCGGTATCGGCGATCACCACATCCGCACCGCGGGCCTGGGCCGACGCAATGGCGTCGTAAATGACCGACGCGCTGTCGGCACCGGTGTGCTGCGCCACCACCGGAATGTCGTTGCGCTCACCCCACACCTGCAGCTGTTCCACCGCCGCGGCGCGGAAGGTATCACCCGCCGCCAGCATGACACTTTTGCCCTCGCCCTGCAGGCGCTTGCTGAGCTTGCCGATGGTGGTGGTTTTGCCCACGCCATTGACGCCCACCACCAGAATCACGGCGGTTTTGTTCTCCGGCAACTGCATGGGCGCTTCCACCTTCTGCAGCATCTCCACCAGGATACCTTTCAGGTTGCGATAGAGCGCGCCGGCATCAGAGAGTTCCCGACGTCTTACCGCTTCGGTGAGGCGATCAACAATGGTGGTGGTGGCATCGATGCCAACGTCCGCTACCAGCAACTGGGTCTCGACATCCTCCAGCAGCTCTTCATCGATCTCCTTGCGACCCAGGAACAGATTGCCAAGGCCGTCGGCAAAATTACTGCTGGTGCGGGAGAGGCCGGATTTCAGGCGGGCAAAGAAACCGCTGGCGGGCTTCTCCTGCTCGGCGGGCGTGGTCGGGGCTTCGTCGGCAACCGGCTCGGGATTCTCAGGCCCGGCCTCCGGCTGGTCTGAAGCAGTGTCGCCAGCAGACTTGCGGAAGCGGGCAAAAAAACCACCGCTGGCTTCGGCTTCAGGCGCCGCTTCATTGCCCGACTCGCTTGCGGGTTCAGACTCGGGAGCCGCAGGCTCAGTGGCTGCGGGCTCAGAGGTGGCCTCCGCCGCGGGCGCCCGGGGCTCTTTTTCAGCAACTGAACCTGATTCGCTGCTGTCGTCGGCCTGAGTCTCAGGCCCCTGAGATGGGGAGTCCCCATCCTTGTTTTTGCGGAACCGGCTGAAAAAATTATTACTCACTCGCTGCAACCCCTGAATAGCCGCCAGATGCTGAAAGTCCGGCATTTTACCGGCATACTGCCCACCGTGCATCCACCACTCCAGAAGCGCGAGGCAGGCTTTGAAACACTCCTCCCGGGCCAGGCGCCCCAGCGCCAAACCGGCACCACGTCAACCGAGCTCCACACTGCGTATCATTGGCGGTGAGTGGCGCGGCCGCAAGCTGCAATTCAGCGCCGCCGAAGGGTTGCGACCCACCGGCGACCGGGTGCGCGAAACCCTTTTTAACTGGCTGATGCCGTCGCTGCACGGCGCCCGCTGCCTTGACCTGTTTGCCGGCAGCGGCGCTCTGGGGCTGGAGGCGCTGTCCCGCGGCGCCGCCCACGTCACCTTTCTCGACAACCACGCCCCCAGTGCCCGCCAGATTGAAGCGCACCTGCAGCTGCTGGGCTGTGACCGGGGCCGGGCCCTGCAGGCCGACACCCTGCAATGGCTGCAGCAAACCCCTGCCGAGGCCTGTGATATCGTCTTTGTCGACCCACCCTTTCAGCTGGATCTGTGGCCCTCCTGCCTGCAGCAGCTGGAGACCGGTGGCTGGCTGGGTGACGAGGCACTGATCTACGTGGAAACCCCCAGGGCTTACCCCCTGTCAGCTCCGACCGGGTGGGAGCAGCTGCGTGAAAAGCAGGCCGGAGAAGTCTGTTTTCGCTTATTTTGCAGAGCGACTACATTGGAGTAAGGCGGAGCGGGATTGAACAGGTTTTGTACTGTCGCCGCAAATTGTATAACATCGCGCCTCCCTGAAGGCCCTGACCGGGCCGGAATCACTGACCTAGCGAGAGATTTCCATGAAGCACGTGGTTTATCCGGGCACTTTTGATCCCATCACCAACGGCCATATCGACCTGGTTGAGCGCGCCTGTCGCCTGTTCGACAAAGTCACTGTGGCGGTGGCGGCCAACACCAAGAAGAACCCGCTGTTTTCATTGGAACAACGGGTGGATCAGGTAAGCCGGGTATTGGGCCACCTCGATAACGTGGAAGTGTGTGGTTTCAGCGTGCTGCTGGCGGACCTGGTACAGCAGAAAAAAGCCAACGGTGTATTGCGTGGCCTGCGGGCGGTGTCCGACTTCGAGTATGAGTTTCAGCTGGCCAATATGAACCGGGCGCTGAGCCCGAACATGGAGAGCCTGTTCCTGACGCCTGCCGAGCATCTCTCCTACATTTCATCATCGCTGGTGCGGGAGATCGCCTCACTGGGTGGCGACGTATCCAAGTTTGTACCGCCGATTATCGTCCAGGAACTGAAATCCCGGTTTGGTAACTGACTGACGCCAACCCTGCCAGGCAGGAGCGGAGCGGACGAACCGGAGAGAAGAGCCCTGCTGCGCGCTGGCGCAACAGGGCTTGAAGGAAATTACTCGGGGCTGTGGCGATAGCCGTTGCGGGTACAACCCAGGCAACGCACGAAAGTAGTCTTGGCGGGCCCTACCACCAGTGTATCAGCGGCCTGCATGGCGTTACCGCCTGCCAGAGAAAACGGCAGGGACACCAGCCACACGGCTGAACCCACAATGGTGGTGACAAACATCACCGGACGCACCACCACCAGATCTCCGGTCATGGCCAGCATGGATGGGTCTTCATCCACGGTATTGATGCCTGATGCCATGCTGGCAGAGGTGAACACCATAAGAGCGGCCAGCACAGCTGCTTTAATTCTTCCCGACGCAATCGACACTGTTTTCTCCTTCTAGTCCATCGATTTTGCGGACAATTGTAGCCCTAGCGCTGGCAGGCCGTACAGTACACAGTCGACCTTTGCCCCAATCGCACCTCCTTCAGGGGCTTCCCGCACTGCTTGCAGGGTTCACCACCGCGGCCGTAGACCAGCAGACTCTGCTGGAAATAGCCGGGCTTGCCATCGCCGCCAACGAAATCCCGCAGGGTTGTCCCCCCCTGGGTAATGGCCCGCGCCAGTACGGTTTTGATCTCGTGCACCAGCGCCTGCAGGCGCGGCTTTGACAAGCTGCCGGCGGCCACCGTGGGGCGAATACCGGCGGCAAACAGCGCTTCGTTGGCGTAGATGTTGCCCACTCCCACCACCACCTTGCTGTCCATGATGAAGGTTTTTATCGACTGCTTGCGCTTGCGCGAGCGCTGGTAGAGGTAATCCGCATCAAAGGCGTCGGACAGGGGTTCCGGCCCCAGGTGAGCCAGCAGTTCGTGCTGACCCACATCACCCTCGGCCCACAGCATGGCGCCGAAGCGGCGGGGATCGTTGTAGCGCAGCACCCGCTTTGCCCCGAAGTCGATATCGACGTGATCGTGGTAGCCGGGATCCTCCCGGCGCTCAATAATGCGCAGGCTGCCGGACATGCCCAGGTGCACCAGCAAGGTACCGTGGTCAAAACCCAGCAACAGGTATTTGCCCCGCCGCGACAGGGTGCGCAGGGTCTGACCGGTGAGCAGCTGCGGCAGGGTATCCGGCACCGGCCAGCGCAAGCTCGGCTGACGTACCGTCAGGCACTCAATCCTGCGACCCAGCACGTGAGGCTCGATACCGCGACGGGTGGTTTCCACTTCTGGCAATTCAGGCATAACAGCGTTCTGTCTCTCGTAACACCGGGGGCGCAGCTTAACCTGCGTTTTCTGCGGGCACAAAAAACCCGGCATAAGCCGGGTTTTTCGGAGGCATCAAGCAGGGCAATGCTTACTTGATTTTGCCTTCTTTGTAGACCACGTGCTGACGTACAACAGGGTCATACTTTTTGATTTCCATCTTCTCTGGGGTGTTACGCTTGTTCTTGTCAGTGGTGTAGAAGTGACCAGTACCAGCGGTAGAGTTCAGACGGATTTTTTCACGAGCGCCTTTAGCCATGACTTAACTCCTTAAACCTTTTCGCCACGAGTGCGAATGTCAGACAGAACGGACTCAATGCCCTTCTTGTCGATGATGCGCATGCCTTTGGAAGATACACGCAGCTTCACGAAACGCTTTTCGGACTCAACCCAGAAGCGGTGAGTGTGCAGGTTTGGCAAAAAACGACGCTTGGTGTGGTTTTTTGCGTGAGATACATTGTTTCCGGTTACTGGACGCTTACCAGTTACCTGACATACCTTGGACATCTTGTTGCCTCATTCTCAAACAAGTGGTCACTGCCGGACAGCGACTTATGATCATCAAAACGGTTTTCTAACGCGACTGACTAGGCAGGCAGGGCCTGCAAACGGGGCGGAAACCATCGCTACATCACGTCTGCCGGGAGCTTCGAAGCAGCTGCCAGCGAGGAATTCATGTGGGCCAGTCACAGCGAGCGGCGTTTTATACCAGAACAGGGATTCAATAGCAAATATTCGCTGTTTTTTTGTGCAACCTGGATGGCTCCGCAACCGCTGCATCAGAGCATGCCGCGCTCGGCAAACGAGAGCACCTGCCCCTCCCCCACCACCAGGTGGTCCAGCACCCGGATATCCACCAGCGCCAGCGCCTGCTGCAGGCGCTCGGTGATGTGGCGATCCGCCTGACTGGGCTCGGCAACGCCCGAAGGGTGGTTATGGGCCAGAATCACCGCTGCGGCGTTATGGGCCAGGGCCAGCTTCACCACCTCCCGCGGCCACACACTGGCAGCATCTATAGTGCCCTGGAACAACTCCTCAAACGCCAACAGCTGATGCTGGTTGTTGAGCAGCAGTACGGCAAACACTTCCCGTGGCCGATGGCGCAGTTCCGCCTGCAGGTAGGCCTTCACGGCGTCGGGGCTGGTAAACCCCATACCCCTCTCCATGGCACTGGCCAGATGCCGGCGCCCCATCTCCAGCACCGCCTGCAGCTGGCTGAACTTGGCCTCGCCGAGACCCGGCGCCTGGCAGAACTCGCTGCTGGAAGCTTCCAGTATCTGTCGCAGGCCGCCAAAACGGGTGAGCAGCTCCCGGGCCAGGTCCACCGCCGATTTACCGGCACAGCCGGTGCGCAGGAAAATAGCCAGCAGTTCGGCGTCGGAGAGCGCCCGCGGCCCCCGGGCCAGCAGTTTCTCCCGCGGCCGCTCCTGCTGCGGCCAGTGTTTGATACTCATTGCGCTCCTCCCTGAGCGTGACCCATTGGGCTGTAACAGCGCCGGCTGCGGCGGCGTCCGGGCCGCGGCGACTTCATCGCAACCCGCGGCGATGGTATCTTAGGCGCCGACTATCCCTGCTGCTAGCTGGAAAAAAGTATGAGCTCCCTCACCAACAAACACATACTGCTGGGCGTGACCGGCGGCATTGCTGCCTACAAGAGCGCCGAGCTGGTGCGTCGCCTGCAGGATCAGGGAGCCAGCGTGCGGGTGGTGATGACCCCGGCGGCACAGGAATTTATTACCCCCCTGACCTTGCAGGCCCTGTCCGGCAACCCGGTGCACACCACCCTGCTGGATCCGGAAGCGGAAATGGGCATGGGCCATATCGAGCTGGCGCGCTGGGCCGACCTGCTGCTGGTAGCCCCGGCCTCCGCGGATTTTATGGCCCGCCTGGCCCAGGGACTGGGCAACGACCTGCTCACCACCCTGTGCCTGGCCACCGCCGCTCCCATCTGCCTGGCACCTGCCATGAATCAGGGAATGTGGCACTCGCCGGCCACCCAGGAGAATCTGCAAACGCTGAGATCCCGTGGCATAACGCTGTTTGGCCCCGCCGCCGGGGCACAGGCCTGTGGTGATGTGGGCCCCGGTCGCATGCTGGAGCCCGGCGAGCTGGCTGACCTCACCGCACAGCAATTCAGCAGTGGGCTGCTGGCCGGTAAAAAGGTGGTCATTACCGCCGGCCCCACCCGCGAACCTATTGATCCGGTGCGTTATATAAGCAACCACAGTTCCGGCAAAATGGGTTATGCCATCGCCCAAGCCGCCGTGGAAGCCGGCGCCCGGGTAACCCTGATCAGTGGTCCCACACGCCTGCCGGCGCCGGACGATTGCCGCCGTATCGACGTCGAAACGGCAGAGGAGATGCTGGCCGCGAGCCTCGCCGAGCTGGAAGGTTGTGACCTGTTTATCGCCTCCGCCGCGGTGGCGGATTTCCGGCCAGCGCAACTGGCGGGGCAAAAGATCAAGAAAGGCAGCAGTGACACCATGACCCTCGAGCTGGTGAAAAACCCGGACATCGTCAGCACCGTCGCCAGCCACGCTCAACGGCCGGCGGTGGTGGTGGGTTTCGCCGCCGAGACCCAGGACGTGGTGCGCTACGCCCGGGACAAGCTGCAGCGCAAGAACCTGGACCTGGTGATCGCCAACGATGTATCGAGGGCGGATATCGGCTTCAACAGTGACGACAACGCGGTGACCCTGGTGTGGCGGGATCGCGAGGAGTCACTGGCGCAACGCAGCAAGGCGCAATTGGCGCGGGACCTGATACAGCACTTTACCCAAACACCCTGAAGGCCCGATTTCCCCGGGGATAGCAGTTACCGCCGCCTCAGGCAGCAGCGGCAACCAATAAGGATTTTCGCGTGGCGATAAGCAAGACCTCTAACAATAACAAAGCGGGTACCCAACCCAATCGCAAAGGGGCGCTGCCCCTGATCACCATCCTCTCCCTGCTGCTGGTCGCAATAGCAGTGGGAGCCAGTGGCTGGTGGACGTATCAGACGCAGGTGGTGGCTGTAGAGCAGCAGCGCCTGCAGGAACTGGTTAAAGAGCAGGCGCAGCGACGGGCACACGCGATCCGCACCTATATCCGCGAGCAGCAAAAGCAGCTCAACGCTCACGCCCATCGCGATGTGGTGGTGCAGGCCGCCAGCGGCGAGAAGCAGACACACAGCGGTGTCTTGCGCTCCCTGCAAAAGGCCTACTCCCAGGCCCAAAGCTTTCGCCTGCTGGATCTGCAGCGCCAGGACCGCCTCACCGGGGAGACCGCGGACGACAGCGCCCGGGTTGACGGTGAAACCCTGGGCTTCACCGAACTGGATATGATCTACCGTGCCGAGCAGCGCAAGCCGGTGGCTCCCGAAGCGCGGAAAGTGGGTAAGGAGTGGCAACTGCTGTTTATCACACCGGTCGCCACTGACGATCAGGCCGAACCGGTGGGAACCCTGCTGGTGATTCTCTCTGCCAACACCCTCAAAAAGAAGCTGGCCGCCCTTGACCCGCAGCTGGGTCGCACCAGCCTGCTGCGCCGCAGTGGTGGCAAGGCCGTGGTCATCGCGGTGGGTGCCGGCGGTAGCGGCAACAAGGTCACCACCCCCGTGCCCGACAGCGTCTGGCAGGTACAATTCCAGGCCTCTCCCATGCTGGCAGCACAGGTGGAAGAGAGCCCATGGCTGTTGGTCGCCGTGCACCTGCTGGCGGCGGTGGTGCTGCTGGGCCTGACCTGGTGGATCACCGGACGCCTGGATCCCAATCGCCGCCGGGCTGCGGTGGCAGCAGTGGCAGAGGTGCCTCTGCAGGGTGACGCCCTGCACGCGCTGCAACTGCGCGAGGATGACCGCGAACTGCTGGGCCTGGCCAAGCGCGACGCGGTGAAGCGGCCTCTCCAGACCCCGACCGAACGCGCGGATGTACCTGCCGAAGTCTTCCGCGCCTACGACATCCGCGGCCGCGCCGCCGATCAGATTACCCCGGCGCTGGCGGAGCTGGTGGGCCGGGCGGTGGCCAGCGAGGCGCTGGCGGCCGGTGACAACAACCTGTTTGTCGCCCGCGACGGGCGCCTCACCAGCGAAGCCTTGACCGAGGCGGTGATCCGCGGCGTGCTCAGCACCGGCTGCAACGCCATCGATCTGGGGCTGGTGCCAACTCCCCTGCTCTACTACGCCACCTGCGCCCTGCCCGACAGCAATAGCGGCATTATGATTACCGCCAGCCACAACCCCGCGCCCTATAACGGCTTCAAAATGGTAATTGGCGGTCGCACCCTGGTGGACGCGGATGTACAGCGCGTTCGTCAGCGTATTCTCAGCGACGACCTCTGTCGCGGTGCAGGCGAGAAGCGCCAGCTGGATGTCTCCGGCGCCTATATTGATCGCATCCTTGGCGACGTTGCCCTGGCCGGCGACGTCAAGGTGGTTATCGACGCCGGCAATGGCGTCACCGGCTCAGTGGCCCCGCAGCTGTTTACCGAGCTGGGCTGCGTGGTGGAACCCCTCTATTGCGAGCTGGACGGCAACTTCCCCAATCACGACCCGGACCCCACCATTGCCGACAACCTGCGCGACCTGATCCAGCGGGTGAAGGAGAGCGACGCCGACCTGGGCATCGCCCTGGATGGCGACGGCGACCGCCTGGTACTGGTGACGCCCGCCGGGGAGATTATCTGGCCGGATCGCCTGCTGATGCTGTTCGCCAAGGATATTGTCAGCCGCAACCCGGGCGCCGACGTACTGTTTGACGTAAAATGCACCCGTGAGCTGAACCAGCTGGTAAGCAGCTACGGTGGCCGCCCCATCATGTGGAAAGCCGGCCACTCGCAGATGAAGAGCAAGATGCTGGAGACCGGCGCCCTGCTGGGCGGTGAGCTCTCCGGCCACATCTTTATCAAGGATCGCTGGTACGGGTTTGATGACGGCATGTACGTCGCGGCCCGCCTGCTGGAGATCATGACCCTGCGGGACCAGGATGCCGACTCGTTGTTTGCCAGCTTCCCGCTGCCGCCTTCAACGCCGGAGATCCTCGTGCCCGTGGCGGAGTCGCAGAAATTCCAGCTGGTGGACAGGCTCATCAAGGAGGGGGATTTCCAGAACGGCAACGCCATTACCATTGATGGCCTGCGGGTGGATTTTCCCAAGGGCTGGGGGCTGGTGCGCGCCTCCAACACCTCAGCGGCGCTGACTCTGCGTTTTGAAGCGGAGAGCGAGGCTGTCCTGCAACAGCTGCAGGGGCTGTTCCGCCGCGAGCTGCTTAAAGTCGACACCACTCTGAACCTTCCTTTTTAACCACGATTTGCAGGTTGATCCATGTCTCTGAAGCGCGATGCCGCCACCAATATTGCCAACGTCCTGACCGAAGCTCTGCCCTATATCCAGCGCTTCACCAATCGCACGGTGGTCGTTAAATTCGGCGGCAACGCCATGGAGGGTGAAGCCCTGCAAAACAGCTTCGCCCGCGATATCGTGCTGATGAAGCTGGTGGGTATGAACCCGGTGGTGGTCCACGGCGGCGGCCCGCAGATCGGCCAGCTGCTGGACAAGCTCAACATTCACTCGGAGTTTGTCGATGGTATGCGCGTCACCAACAGCGAAGCCATGGACGTGGTGGAGATGGTGCTGGGCGCCTCGGTAAACAAGCAGATCGTCAACCTGATCAACCGCAACGGTGGCCAGGCCATCGGTGTCACCGGTAAGGACGGCCAGCTGATCCGCGCGCGCAAGCTGAAAGTCACCCGCAATAACCCCGAACTGTCGGAGCCGGAGATTATCGATATCGGTCACGTGGGTGAGGTATCCACCATTAACCGCAGTGTCATCGACATGCTGATCAACAGCGATTTCATTCCGGTGATTGCCCCTATCGGCGTCGATGCCGAAGGCAACTCCTACAACATCAACGCCGACCTGGTGGCGGGCAAGATCGCCGAGGTGCTGCAGGCAGAGAAATTAATGTTGCTGACCAACGTTTCCGGATTGCAGGACAAAAACGGCCAGGTACTCACCGGCCTCACCACCAAACAAGTGGACGCGCTGATCGAGGATGGCACCATTTACGGCGGTATGCTGCCCAAGATCAGCTGTGCCCTGGATGCGGTCAAAGGTGGAGTTACCAGCGCCCACATTATCGACGGCCGTGTCGATCACGCGGTGCTGCTGGAGATCTTTACCGACGAGGGCGTCGGTACACTGATCACCAACAAACACTGATCGCCTGCAAGCGGGAAAACAGCGCCCGGGGGTCGGACGATATCGGCTCCGGCCGCAGCCCCAAAGGATGAATTTTCAATCCCGGTCCCAGTACCGGGATTTTTGTCTTTCGCGCCAGCGCCATGTTGAAGATGGCACTTTAAGCGGCTAGGATTACAGCTTCCCTGGTGTTGTGAATAACAGGCGTGCAGGCTGTGGGTCCAGCCGCGCATCTCTGCCAAAGGCAAGCTGTGTCTGCAGCTTTCCGCAGGCGGATCACAAACTCTCACCATAACTTCGAACAGCTGCACTCTCTTTAAGCGGCTGGCCGGGGATTCTTACAGAAGGCACTATGAGCAAATCAAACACCAAAATTTCCCGCCGCCAGCAGATACTTGAGTCCCTCGCTCATATGCTGGAGGTCGCCCCTGGTGCCCGTATCACCACCGCCGCCCTGGCGCGGGAAGTGGGTGTGTCGGAAGCGGCGCTCTACCGCCACTTTCCCAGCAAGTCCAAAATGTTTGAAGGGCTGATCGAGTTTATTGAAGAGACGCTGTTCAGCCGTATCAACCTCATCACCAACGAAGAGCCGGCGGCACTGACCCGCTGCTACAAAATCCTCTCGCTGCTGCTCACCTTTACCGAGCGCAACCCGGGTATCACCCGCATTCTGACCGGCGACGCCCTGACCGGCGAAACCGAGCGCCTGCGCACCCGCGTAGCCCAGCTCTACGACCGCCTGGAGACCCAGATCAAGCAGATCCTGCGCGAAGCGGAGATCCGCGAGGGCATCCGCCCCACCATACCGCTCACCTCTGCCGCCAACCTGTTGATGGCCGCGGCCGAAGGACGTATTGCCCAGTTTGTGCGCAGTGAGTTCAAACGCCCCCCGACCGAGTGCTGGGACGAACAGTGGCCGGTTCTGGTGGACGGCTTTTTCCGTGAGGCTCTGCAGGCGGTTAACTGACGCCTGCGTAGCTGATACCCCTCAACCGGGTCACTGGGAGCGCTGCAGCGCCCGACGATGGTGGCGGATCAATCCGGAGTGTGTGGCAGCGGATCCGGGAGACCCGCTGCCGGAGGACGGTGCGGTATCAACCTTTCTCGGCGCGAACCTTCGCCACCAGATAGTCCACCACCTTCAGCATCTCCTCGTGGTTGCCGGCCATGCGACCGCTGACACGGTATTTGCCATCCACCACCACTTCCGGGGTACCGGTGATACCGTAGCTGCGCGCGCGCGCCTCCGCCTGCTTCACCTGGCTGGTGACGCCAAAGGAGTTAAAGGCCTTCTTAAAGGCTTCACGGTCGACACCCTGGGAGGCGAAGAAATCTTCCAGCGACTTCTCATCATCCAGCTTCATACCCTGCAGGTTGAGCGCGTTAAACAGTGGCAGGTGCATCTTGTCCAACACCCCCAACGCCTGTGCTGTGTAGAAGGCACGGGCATGCTCTTCCATATTGGGGCGCCACATGGCCGGTGAGCCACGGAAAACCACATCGCTCTTCTGTTTGGCCTTCCAGGCGCTGATCAGTGGCTCGAACTGGAAACAGTGGCCACAGCCGTACCAGAACACTTCCGTCACTTCGATCTTGTTGGGATCCAGCGTGTGCACCGGCTTATTGAGGACAACATAGTGCGTGCCGGCCTCATAGGTCGGCTTGCTGCCTTTGTCTTCGGCACAAGCGACCAGCGCCAGCATGGTGGTTAACAGAGCGACGACGAAACGCATGGATAAACTCCCTGATTGAGTGGTGGCAACCCGATGCTGCCCCGGGGTGACTTGTTGTGGAAACCGAATGGCAATCGGAAACAGTTTGATTTGAGCCCGGCTTATTAAACCGGTTCCCTAACGCGACTGCAATTTTTGACGACTGCTGACGGTGTTCGGGAAGTGTGTGCTTAATGGGCAGGCACAAAAAAAGCGGCCGCAGCCGCTTTTTCGGTCAGAACCCCGATCAGTTGAGGCCGGAGATGAAGTTGGCCAGCGCCTTGATCTCGGCGTCGCTCAGATTTTTCGCCACGGAACGCATGGTGCGCTGGTCGCCATCGTTGACGCGCGCGCCGGCGCGGAAGTCGCGCAGCTGCTTCTCGATGTAATCGGCGTGCTGGCCGCTCAGGCGCGGGTAGCCGGCGGGCTCGTTGCCCTGGCCGCGGGGAGAGTGACAGCCGGTACAGGCCGGAGTACCCACATCGGCCTTGCCGGCGCGGTAGAGGGTTTCACCCAGAGCCAGACCATCCACATCCGCACCGCTGTTGACCCTGACGGTCAGGGGCTTGGCGCCGGCGAGCTGGGTTGTCTTGCTGTCAAAGAAAGCGGCGATGTCGGCCATATCCTGCTCGGACATACTGTCCAGCAGACCGGTCATCTCCATCACCTGACGATCACCGGCCTTGATGTCGTGCATCTGCTTAAGCAGGTATTTTTCACCCAAGCCAGCCAGTTTGGGAAAGTTCGGAGCCGGGCTGTTGCCATCGGCACCGTGACAGGCTGCGCACATGGCCGCCTTACCCTCACCAGCGGCTGCGTCGCCAGCTGCCAGAACCCCCTGAGCCGCTGCAATCAATCCAACAGCCACAATTGCTTGCTTGAAGATGTTTTTCATTGGCTAATCCGTCAAATTTCGTCGTCTGTGAGCATGTATTTGCGGCCGGGAAGCGATCCGGGTACCTACCGGGTTCTGTCCAAGCTACAATGACCGCCGTCCGGGGGCGGCCAAAAACCGCGACATTATATACGAACCACCCGAAATCTCACTATTTTTGCAGGGTTATGCTTTGAGTCGGATCAATTTCAGTACAGCTCTATTCACCCAGAGCGCACCCTCCATCCGTGAATGCCCTCCCGAGGAGGGTGCCGAAGTGGCCTTTGCCGGTCGCTCCAACGCCGGCAAATCCAGCGCCATCAATACCCTCACGGGCAATCACAAGCTGGCACGCACCAGTAAAACCCCCGGTCGCACCCAGCTGATCAACTTCTTTGCCCTCAGTGAGCAGCAGCGGCTGGTGGACCTGCCCGGTTACGGTTACGCCAAGGTACCACTGGCGATGAAACAACAGTGGGAGCGCAACCTCTCCGAGTACCTGCGCGAGCGACGCTGCCTGAAAGGCCTGGTGCTGCTGATGGATGTGCGCCACCCGATGCGGGAATTCGATACCATGATGCTCAACTGGGCGGTAGAGGCCGGTATGCCCGTGCATATCCTCCTCACCAAAGCGGACAAGCTCAAGCGCGGACCCGCGCAGTCCACCCTGCTGGCAGTACGCAAGCACCTGCAGGAAGCCCAGGTGGACGACCTGGTCAGTGCCCAGCTGTTCTCCTCTCTCAAGGGCACAGGGCTGGATCAACTGAAACAGAAGCTGGTGAGCTGGCTGCGGATTGAAGAGACCCCCGAAGAGGAAGCGGCGGAGACACCGGAACCCTGAAACACAGCCGACTCAGTCAATTGTCTGCTGGCACGTAGAAGAAAGGCAGAAATAAAAACGCCCGGCAGCATTGGGGGGGACTGCCGGGCGCAAAAGGGATCGACGATCTTGGGGTCATCGTCGGAGAGAGTGGTAACAAGGTGCAACTACCGCCCTCTCGCATACTAGGACTGCCGTCAGGGACAAGAGTTCCATCGTTTCTGTAAATTTCTGCAAATCTTTTCGTCGCGGTCAGACCCGCTCCCCACCCCCCTGCATCGGGGCACTTGCAAAACAGATTGGCAAAAAAAAGCCCCGAACTCAGTCGGGGCTAACTTACAATTCCAATAGCAATGTAAGGAGAGCAAGACACCATGAAATATCTTGCTTACTCAGACTGACCGTCCGTCACTAAGTTCCCACACTATTGTTAAATATTTGTGTCAGTGGGCTTCGTCCCAATTGGCGCCCACGCCGACATCCACCACCAGCGGCACCGCCAGCTCCATCGCTGCCTCCATACGCTCCCTGAGACCGGCGCACACCGCATCTACCTGGGCCTCGGCCACTTCCAGCACCAGTTCATCGTGCACCTGCATAATGACGCGGGCATCCAGTGCCGATACCTGCAACCACTGGTGCACACTCAGCATGGCCAGCTTGATGATGTCCGCCGCCGAACCCTGCATGGGGGCGTTGATGGCGGTGCGCTCGGCGGCCTGCCGGCGCATGCCATTGCTGGAGCGGATTTCCGGCAGGTAGAGGCGGCGGCCGCGAAGGGTTTCCACGTAGCCGGACTCAGAGGCCTGGGAACGGGTCTCATCCATGTAGCGCTTCACACCCGGGTAGCGCTCGAAATAGAGATCGATGTACTGCTGTGCCTCAAAGCGCCCCACATGCAGTTGCTTGGCCAGGCCGAACGCGGACATGCCATAGATGAGGCCGAAGTTAATCGCCTTGGCGCTGCGCCGCTGTTCCCCGGTAACATTCTCAAGGGGCACCTGGAACACCTCTGCGGCAGTGGCTTTGTGCACGTCCAGGCCTCCGGCAAAGGCCTTTTGCAGCCCTTCATCACCGGACAGGTGGGCCATAATGCGCAACTCGATCTGCGAATAGTCCGCCGCCACGATCCTGTACCCCGCCGGCGCCACAAAAGCCTTGCGGATACGCCGCCCTTCCTCGGTGCGGATAGGGATATTCTGCAGGTTGGGGTCCGACGACGAGAGTCGGCCGGTAGCGGTCACTGCCTGATGGTAGGAGGTGTGGACGCGACCGGTGCGCGGATTGATCATCTGCGGCAGCTTGTCGGTGTAGGTGGACTTCAGCTTACTCAGGCCCCGGTGCTCGATCAGCAACTTGGGCAACGGGTAATCCAGTGCCAGCTCCTGCAGCACCTCTTCCGCAGTGGAAGGGGCGCCTTTGGGGGTCTTCTTGATCACCGGCAACTGCAGCTTTTCAAACAGGATCTGCCCCAGCTGCTTGGTGGAGCTGAGATTAAAGGGTTCACCGGCCAGGTCGTGGGCCTCCCGCTCCAGCTCTTCCAGGCGACGCGCAATCTCCAGGCTCTGCTCACCCAGCAACTTGCTGTCCACCATGGCACCTGTGCGCTCGATGTCCGACAGTACGCTCACCAACGGCAGCTCAATCTCTTCAAAGACAGAGACCAGCGACGGGTGCTGTTGCAACTGCGGCCACAGGGTGCGGTGCAGGCGCAGGGTAATGTCGGCGTCCTCAGCCGCATAAGGGCCTGCCTGCTCCAATGCGATCTGGTTGAAGGTGAGCTGTTTGGCGCCCTTGCCGGCAATGTCTTCAAAATGGATGGTGGTGTGATCCAGGTATTTCTGCGCCAGGCTGTCCATGTCGTGGCGACTCGCCACCGAATCCAGCACATAGGATTCCAGCATGGTGTCGTAGGCTATTCCCCGCAGAGCAATGCCGTGATTGGCCAGCACGCTGCGGTCGTATTTCAGGTTCTGGCCCACCTTTTTCTTGTCTTCGCTCTCCAGTAGCGGCTTGAGCTGCTCCCAGACCCAGCTTTCATCCAATTGCTGCGGGGCATCCAGATAGTCGTGGGCAAAGGGAATATAGGCCGCCTTGCCGGGCTCCACCGCCACGGACACGCCCACCACCCGCGCCTCCATATAATCGAGGCTGGTGGTCTCGGTATCGAAGGCAAACAGCTCTGCCGTTTGTAACTGCTGCAGCCAGTGGTTGAAACGCTCCTGCGTGAGTACCGTCTCGTAATCGGTCTCGGTGACAGTCACTGCAACCGGCTCTGCCGCCGCCACGCTGTTGCTGGCAGCAGCGGCACCCTGGGGCAGCTCCAGCTCCTTCACCCAGGTTTTGAACTCCATGTCACGGAACAGCTCCAGCAACTGCGCCTCGTCTGCAGGGGTGCAGTGCAACTCCGCAGGCCCGACATCCAGCGGCACGTCGGTCTTGATAGTGGCCAGCTCGTAGGAGAGGTAGGCGGAATCGCGATGTTCCTGGAGCTTCTCGGGCATCTTTTTGGCACCGCGGAACTCCAGCGAACGTACCGCTTCCAGGTCGCCATAAATGGCATCCAACCCCCCCAGCCCCTGCAGTAGTGCCAGCGCCGACTTCTCCCCCACGCCGGGCACACCCGGGATGTTATCCACCTTGTCACCCATCAAAGCCAGGAAATCGATGATCAGCTCCGCCGGGATACCGAACTTGTCCACCACGCCCTGACGGTCCATCACCGTCTCGGTCATGGTATTCACCAGGGTGACATGGTCACTCACCAGCTGCGCCATATCCTTGTCGCCGGTGGAAACCACCACATCCACCCCCTGCTCGGTGGCCTGACGGGCAAGGGTGCCAATAACGTCGTCCGCTTCCACACCCTCAATTATCAGCAGCGGCATACCCATGGCGCGAATGATGTTGTGGATGGGCTCAATCTGCACCCGCAGGTCGTCGGGCATGGGAGGACGATGGGCCTTGTATTCGGCAAAGATCTCGTCACGGAAGGTCTTGCCCTTGGCGTCAAACACTACTGCCACCTCGGAACCCGGGTAATCCTTCTCCAGCCGCCGCAGCATATTGATCACCCCCTTAACGGCGCCGGTGGGCTGGCCTTTGGAGTTGGTGAGAGGCGGCAGGGCATGGTAGGCGCGGTAGAGGTACGAGGATCCGTCCACCAGAACCAGTGGTGTGTTTGACATGAATTGTTCCGTTGTTGTGAGTCTGTTGGCGGCGGCCGGAAGCCGGCGACCGCGACGTGGGGGCCTATTTTGTAACAGCTGCCGGCGCAGAACAAACCGGCCTCAGTCACCCGGACGCCGCCAAACCGGGAAATTTTGAGGGCAAACACCCATGGGTAACACTTTTTTACAATCTTTCGCTTCCAACTCAAAACGCCATCTCTAGTGTTACCGATGCGTTACCGAACACTATATGTAGTGTTACTAACCATATTTTCCGAGAACATAGGAAACATATAGCCAAAAAACCTAAAACTCTTGACAAAAAACTGTTGGCAAAATCCGAAACGCTTTGTTACTCTACGTAACAACAAGGTAACAAACCCCCTGACTGGCGGAACCAACCCTTCCACCAGTCGGAATCAACCACCCAAGATCGGAGACCTAAACATGAAACAGATCGGTTTTTTGTTTGCCCTGGCTCTCCTCGCTAACAGCGCGGCGGGCTCTGAGGTTGGTTCCAGCTACTCCAACGTGGCAGTGCTCGTTGCAGAAACTGGTGCCAGCTCAAGCTGGGCAACCCAAGAAATTATGACTGCTGAGCTCAATGCTCAGAAGTTGGAAAAGACTATGGAAGAAGCCAACCAGAAACTGGCTTCGGAGATGGAAGCACGCTTCAACAAGATGTTGGAAACTTCCCTCGACAACTAACTGAATTTGCGTTGTAACAGTCAAATCATCGCTCTTCCCTGCACTGGATCTCTCACTCTCCTCCCTTTCTTCCAGTGCAGGGTTCTTTTTTCCCCGCTTTTAATTTTTCTCCGCGAAACCGTATACGCAGTCCTGCACTTGCCCCAGCAGTCGTGACAACAGCTCGTAGTAATCACTTACTTCCTCATCATAACCCATCAGGTCAATAACCGGTTGCCGGTAGCCGTGAGCCGCGGCCAGCTGCTGCTGCCAGGCCCTTGGGCCCGGCCACTCCACCAGCAGGCAATCCCCCGGCTGCAACTGTTGCTGCAGTTGCCATAACCGGCGGGCTCCCGGGGCAATCTCTGGCGATGCCGACAGTAACAACGGCGCGGGCAGCCGGAACTCCTCCACTAACGCCCCCAGCGCGGCATGGGCCATGGCGTAGGGACGCGCCGGCTGTGAACCTGCCTGTAGCGCCAATTGCTGCAAGCTGGCGATCTGTTGCTGTGCCCGCTGCCGGTAGTTCGACGCCTGCGGTGGGTCTAATTCCGCCAGTGTCTCTGCCAGACCGGACAGCATCGCCACCGCCAGCGTGCGGGACAACCAGAGGTGCGGATCGTGATCCTCATCCCCGTGACTGTGATCGTGATGACCGGCCTCACCCCCGGCCCTGCCTGTGCCGTGATCTTCAGCTTGTGGACGGGATTCCAGTGCCTGAAGGGAAAGTTGGCGCTTACTTGCAAGTGGCGCCTGCAGATAGGGCTCCAGCTCCGGCCCCACCCACAACACCAGGTCCGCCTGCGCCAGGGCGCGTCGATGGGAGACCCGGAAGGCAAAATCGTGGGGGGTAACACCCGGCTCCATCAGGGTAACGATCTCCACGCCGTCACCCGCCACCGACTGGGCCAGCAGCGCCAGCGGGCGCACACTGGCCACCAATCGCAGGGGCTCTGCCACCGCGGTGCCGGCAAGGCCCAGTAACAGGAAAACAATCAACACGGCTCGCAGCGGTAACACAGCGGCTCCTCATCAGTATTGGAAATGTTATATAATAACACGTTCACCATTGTGTAACGTCATCCGGAGCCCAGTGTGCCCGACACCAGCATCCCCACCGCCATCGCCGGTACCCGCCACGATCACAGTCGCTGCATCAGCACCGCCATGACCACAGCCCGCAGCCTCTGCGCCCAGAAGGGCGTGCGCCTGACCGAGTTGCGGGAGCAGGTGCTGAACCTGATTTGGCAAAGCCACAAACCGCTGGGCGCCTACGAGCTGATGGAACAACTGGCCCGTGAGACCACCCGCCGGGTGGCACCGCCTACCGTCTACCGGGCGCTGGAGTTCCTGCTGGAACAGGGGCTGGTGCACCGCATCAACTCCCTCAACGCCTACGTGGGCTGTACACACCCGCGGCAGGAACACGCCACCAATTTCCTCATCTGCCGCCATTGTGGCGTCGCCATCGAGTTTGCCTCGGTGCCGCTGGAATCTTCCCTGCAAGCCAGCGCCGATGAGCTGGGTTTTGTTATCGAGGCCCACTCCATCGAAGTAGTGGGCAGCTGCAAACGCTGCACAGACCAGGGAGTCGCAAGCCATGAGCACTGATACTGCACTGGTGGCCGGACGCCAGCTGAGCCTCGCCTTTGGCAACCGCCAGATCCTGCAGGATGTGGATATCACCCTGATGGCGGGCCAGATTGTGACCCTGATTGGCCCCAACGGCGCCGGCAAGACCTCGCTGGTGCGGCTGGTGCTGGGGCTGGAGCAGCCCACCGGCGGCAGCCTGCGTCGCCGGCCCGGTTTGCGGATCGGCTATATGCCGCAGAAACTGCACCTCGACCCGAGCCTGCCCCTGACTGTCTCCCGCTTCCTGCGACTGGCCCACAACGACCGCGCCGCCATCGCCGCCAACCTGGCGCTCACCGGTGTCGATCACCTGGCCGACAGCTCCATGCACCACCTCTCCGGCGGCGAACTGCAGCGGGTGCTGCTGGCCCGGGCACTGCTGCGGGACCCATCGCTGCTGGTGTTGGACGAGCCGGTACAAGGGGTGGATGTGGCCGGTCAGGCACGTCTCTACCAGCTGATCGCCGATATCCGTGACCAGCGCCAGTGCGGGGTGTTGATGGTCTCCCACGACCTGCACCTGGTGATGGCGGCCACCGATACCGTCATCTGCCTCAACCAGCACGTCTGCTGCCACGGCCACCCGGATAACGTCAGTGAGCACCCCGCCTATCTGGAACTGTTTGGCCACAGTGCCACTGCCGGTATCGCGGTCTACACCCACCATCACGATCACGACCACGATATGCACGGCGACGTTACTGACTGCGATGCCAACCACTGCCAGCACAAGGACCACCACCATGGCTGATTTCCTGATCTACGCGCTGCTGGCCGGCTGCAGTGTGGCCATGCTCGCCGGTCCGCTGGGCTGCTTCGCTGTGTGGCGGCGCATGGCCTATTTCGGTGATACCCTCGCCCACTCGGCCCTCACCGGGGTGGCACTGGGCCTGATCCTGTCGGTCAACGTCAGTCTTGCCATTGTGCTCTTCAGCCTGTTGCTGGCACTGGCGCTGGTGGCGCTGCAGCACAACTCCTCCCTGGCCTCCGATACCCTGCTGGGGATTCTCTCCCACGCCATGCTCGCCGCCGGCCTGGTGCTGGTGGCCCTGTTCGGCCGCGGGCGGGTGGATCTCTACGCCTACCTGTTTGGCGACCTGCTGGCGGTAACACCCACCGACCTCTACACCATTGCTGCGGTGGCGGCGGTAATTATTCCCGGCCTGATTGCCCTCTGGCGCCCGCTGCTCTCCCTCACCGTGCACGAAGAGCTGGCGCAGGTGGAAGGTGTGGCCGTGGTGCGCACCAAGTTGCTGCTGATGCTGATGATGGCCCTGCTGGTGGCTGTGGCCATGAAGGTGGTGGGCGTGATGCTGGTCACCGCGCTGCTGATCATCCCCGCTGCCGCCAGCCGTCGCCTGGCCCGCTCACCGGAGCAGATGGCCATCGGCGCCAGCCTGATTGGTGTGACTGCGGTGCTCGGTGGCGTGGCCAGCTCCTTCGTCTGGGATACCCCGGCTGGCCCGTCTGCGGTGCTCTGCGCCGCGCTGGCCTTCGGCCTCAGCCTGCTGCGCCCCATGCCGGCCTGATACGAACACCGTGGTAAACCTGCAGACTGTTATCCGGCTGCCCCACCGCACAGTGCTGCACCTGGCGTGGCCCATGATTCTAAGCAACCTCAGCGTGCCGCTGCTGGGGCTGGTGGACACCGCCATCCTCGGCCACCTGCCGACACCCACCTACCTGAGTGCGGTGGCGTTGGGTTCCAGCCTGATCGCCATGGTGTTGTGGTCACTGGGCTTCCTGCGCATGGGCACTACCAGCCTGGTGGCACGTGCCTTTGGTGCCGGTGAACGGGAGTTGGTGGAAGCCCTGCTGCTGCGCAGCCTGGTACTGGCCTTTGCCCTCGGCCTGCTGTTACTGCTGCTATCGCCGCTGCTGATTGACGTGGCGTTGGCATGGATGGCGCCCTCTGCGGAGATAGCCCCCTTCACCGCCAGCTACTGTCAGCTGCGCCTGCTGAGCGCCCCCTTTGCGCTGGCCAATATCGCCCTCATGGGCTGGTTTATCGGCCGCCAGAATACCCTTATACCACTGCTGATCCTGGTGTTTACCAATCTCCTGAACCTGCTGCTGGACTGGGTGCTGGTGATGGAGCTGCAGCTCAACAGCGACGGTGCGGCACTGGCCACCGTCAGCGCCGACATCTGCGCCTTCCTGCTGGCGATCGCTATTGCCCGTCGTCACCTGCAGGCCCCGGCCAGCCAGCTGTGGCAGTGGCTGCGTTCACCGCTGCGGGAGTACACCGAGCTGCTGCAGGCCAACCGCTACCTGTTTGTGCGCACCCTCTGCCTGCTGTCGGTACTGACTTTCTTCAATGCCCAGGGCGCCCGTATGGGTGACATCACCCTGGCCGCTAACGCCATTATTTTCCAGCTGTTGTTACTGACCTCCTACGGCCTGGATGGCATTGCCCACGCTTCCGAAGCGCTGGTGGGCGAGGCCCGCGGTCGGCGCAACCCGGCCCGGCTGCGGGATGTGGTGATTACCAGTGGCCTGTGGAGCGCGGCTATCGCCGGTGCCATGGCACTGGCTTTTCTGCTCAGCGGCAACCCGCTGTTTCGCCTCTTCACCGACCTGCCGCAGGTGCTGGCGGCGCTGGAGCACTACGCGTTGTGGGTGGTGCTGTTGCCACTGGCGGCACTGTGGGGTTTCTGGCTGGATGGAGTCTTTATCGGTGCCGGCGAGCTGCGCTATATGCAAAACGCCATGCTGGTGTGCGCCCTGGGGATCTTCTTCCCGCTCTGGTGGCTGACACAGGGATGGGGTAACCACGGCCTGTGGCTGGCGTTCTCGCTCTTCAGCCTGGCCCGCGGCGTCAGCCTCGGCATCGGACTGCCCCGGCTCTGGCAGCCACAAACTGCGTCGCTCGATTGATCCCCGTCACTGGCGCATTTGCCATTTAGCGTCCATGCTCAAATGCATACGGTGAATACCCGGGCGCAGCCCGTGCGACAGCAGCGTACTGTCGTGGAGCCCGGGCCTTCCGCACAACATCAGAGTGACCACCCGATCCCTGCTCCACGACACCGGACACCTGCGCCTGCGTGGTACAAACAGGGTAACGACACAGGTACCGGCCAACATGGATCTGAGGGATGTACGCGCGATTCGCGCGACCATTGCCAACGCTCGCCATCAGGAAGCCCACAGTGGGCACCTGCAGGCGCTGTTGGGTCAGCGCCTGCCCCACCTGCACACCGCCATTCGCCTGCCGGAAACCGAAGCCAACGCGGCACTGCTGCAGTTTGTACTGCGCTACATCGAACACATTCCGGATTTTATTGAGGCCATCTCCCTGCTCACCGAACGCGCCCGGGTATTCGCCTACGCCGAACACTTCCTCACCATTGCCAGCGACTACTTCCTCAGCCCGCCAGAGGTGATTGATGGCCACCATGGGTTGCAGGCCCTGCTGGACGAAGCCTACCTGGCGCACCGGCTGATGGAGGAGATCAACGATCGGTTTATCGCCCACGCGGGGGCGCCGCTGCTGCCCATGGACATGACCCGTGCCAACCTGATCGTGCACCACCTGCTTGGCGACCGCTTCGCCAACAAGCTGGACCAGGTGGTGCAGTTTTCCGTGGACACCGCCCTGCAGAAAGAGCGGCTGTTCCAAAGTGACGCCTTCCACGCCTTCCTGCAACAGTGCCAGTCGGCGGAGTGGGCCATGCAATTGAGTGAGTGGCCATGCCTCACTGAACAGCTGGACATCGGCCTCGATTTCGGCAAGCCCACCTCTCGTGATACCACACCACGTCACCATTAAAAAGACATAAAAAAAACCGCGCTGTAGCGCGGTTTTTTTTATGTCGGCCGTGTCAGCCCACAGGTCTATTTTTTCTCCGGCGGCGGAAACACCAGCACCTGCACTTCCGACTTTTTCTCTTCCTCGCTGGTATTCACCCGCGTCTCCAGTTCCCGCACCTGGGGCTGGAAATGCATCTCGTCGCTGTAGCCACAGGACACACACTCACGGTAATCCTTACCTTCCAGATTGTAGACGCGCACGGTATCCATGGCCGAACATTTCGGGCACACCGCACCGGCAATAAAACGTTTCTTGATATCTTGACTCATCACTCTCACCCAATAACTCAGGCCGCAATGCCACTGTGACGCAGTAACGCATCAACGCTTGGCTCACGACCGCGGAATGCCTTGAACAACTCCATGGCTTCGGCGGAACCGCCGCGCTCCAGAATTTGCTGGCGGAAATCAGCGCCCACCTGCGAATTAAAGATGCCCTCTTCCTCAAAGCGGGAAAACGCATCGGCGGACAGCACTTCCGCCCACTTGTAACTGTAGTAGCCCGCCGCATAGCCGCCGGCAAAAATATGGGTAAAGCTGTTGGGGAAGCGGTTGAATGCCGGTGGATGAATCACCGCTACCGCATCGCGCACCTGCTGCAACACCTCCAGCACCGGCTGCGGTTGCTGCGGGTTGTAGGTGCCATGCAGGCGCAGATCGAACACGGCAAATTCAATCTGGCGCAGCATCTGCAACGCCGACTGGCAATTCTTCGCCGCCAGCAAATTGTCGAGCAACTCCTGCGGCAGTGGCTCACCACTCTGGTAGTGGCCGGAGATCAGCGCAATGGCCTCCTCCTGCCAGCACCAGTTCTCCAGAAACTGGCTGGGCAACTCCACCGCATCCCAGGCCACGCCGCTAATACCACTGACCGCTGCAACATCAATGCTGGTGAGCATATGGTGCAGGCCGTGACCAAACTCATGAAACAGGGTGGTCACTTCGTCGTGGGTCAACAGCGCCGGGGTAGCGCCCACTGCCGGCGTGAAATTGCAAGTCAGGTAGGCGATGGGTAACTGCAGACCATCGGCGGCGACGCGGCGTGTACGACACACATCCATCCACGCTCCACCGCGCTTGTTGGCGCGCGCGTAGAGGTCGAGATAGAAGCCGGCAATCACTTCACCACCCTGCTGCAGCTCGTAGTACTTCACATCCGGGTGCCACACATCCGCACTGGCTTCCCGCAGCTGCACATCAAACAGCCGCTCCACAATGGCAAACATCCCCGCCACCACTTTCGGCGCCGGGAAATAAGGGCGCAACTGCTCCTGGGAGATGGAGAACTTTTGCAGCTTCAGCTTCTCGCTGTAGTAGGCCTGGTCCCACGCCTGCAGCTCATCCACACCATCCCGCTGGCTGGCAAAGTCGCGCAGCTCCTGCAGATCCTGCTCTGCCATGGCACGGCTTTTCTGAGCCAGGTCCAGCAGGAACTCCTCCACCTGTGCGCGATTCTCCGCCATTTTGGTGGCCAGTGACAGTGCCGCGTAGTCATCAAAGCCCAGCAGGTTGGCCAGCTGGTGACGCAGCTGCAGGATCTCGGCCATCAGCGGGCCATTGTCCCACTGGCCGGCATTGGGGCCCAGTTCCGAGGCGCGGGTGGCATAGGCAGTGTAGAGCTCTTCCCTGAGGCTGCGATCGTCAGCGTGGGTCACCACCGCCAGGTAGGAGGGGATATCCAGGGTGAAAACCCAGCCGTCCAGCTCCCGCTGCTCAGCCGCCTGACGCGCCAGGCCGCGGGCGGTGTCCGGCAACCCCTGCAGCTGCGTCTCGTCGGTGATCTGCCTGAACCACCCCTGGGTCGCATCGAGTACGTTATTGGCAAAGCGGGTGTTGAGCTCGGACAGGCGCTGCTGCAGATCCGCCGCCTGCTTCTTTTTGTCCGCCGGCAGGTCTACACCCGCCAGGTGGAAATCCCGCAGGGCGTGTTGCAGCATGGCTTTGCGCGGTTGGCTCAGCTGTTCGTACGCGGGGCTCGCCACCAGCGCTTTGTAGGCTTCGCACAGCTCACTGTTCTGCCCCACCTCGGTACCATAGGCGGTGAGCCTGGAAAGTGTGCTGGTGTAGGCGGCGCGCAGGGACTCGCTGTTTTTCACCGAATTCAGGTGCGATACCGGCGACCAGGCCTTATTGAGGATATCGTCCTGCTCTTCCAGTGGTGCCACCAGCGTCTCCCAGCTCACCGGCCCCTGCTTGACCCCGTCCAGCACCTGGCGCAGGTTGCTGCGGCAGCGCTGCAGCAGCTCATCAATGGCGGGCTCCACATGGGCGGCCTCGATGTCTGAGAAGACAGGCAATACGGGATTTTCCAACAGCGGATTGGACATGGTGCAAATCAACCTCTGGTTAGCGACACTAGCGTCCTATGATACACCTGATGGCTGCACTGTGTATGACACCTGTAGCGGCATCAGCGCTGCCGGCCCACACCGGCTGTGATAGAGTTGCGCGGCAACCGCGAGCATGATTTATGAGGAGAGAGTCATGAGCACCGCCCTGGCCCCGTTCAACGGCATCAGCCCCACCATCGACGCTACCACCTGGGTGGATCCCTGCGCCCGCCTGATCGGCGACATTCACATCGGCGCCGACAGCTCGGTATGGCCTTTTGTCGCCGCTCGCGGCGACGTTAACAGCATGCGTATTGGTGAGCGCACCAGTATCCAGGACGGCACCGTGCTGCACGTCACCCACAAGAGCGAGCGCAACCCGGCCGGTTGGCCACTGGTTATCGGCGATGATGTCACCATCGGTCACAGCGCGACGCTGCACGGCTGTACCATCGGCGACCGGGTACTGGTGGGCATGGGTGCGATTGTGCTGGATGGCGCTGTGGTGGAGGACGACGTGGTGATCGGTGCCGGCAGTCTGGTACCACCGGGCAAACGGCTGGAGAGTGGTTTTCTTTATATGGGCTCGCCCTGCAAACAGGCGCGTCCACTGACCCAGGCGGAGAAGGACTACTTCACCTACTCCTCCAACAATTACGTCAAGCTGAAAAACCAGTATATGGCGGAGCAGTCGTAGGCTCGCCGAACCCGGGATACTTTTCGACCGGGAGGCGGCTGGACAGCAGTAGCAGCGAGAATTCTCCCTGCTTCTGACAGGGCGGATTCTCCGGCGGCTGCCAGGCAACCAGGGATTGCTAGAGTTGCGGTCTTGCGCCCGCCGCACTGATCCCGACCCGGCGAGTGAGCAGCATCACAACCCTGTGCCACGCCCTCAAGCTGGCGTCAGAACAGGAAGACGACGTTACTGGAAATAACGCGTAATGGCGCTCTGTACCCAATTGCGGTGGCGCTCACCCTCGCCGTGCAGGATGCGCTCCTTTACCACCGCAGAGTAACTGCGATCATCGGTCATGATGTGCTTCAGCAACCACTGCTGCAGCATATCCGCCAGCTCTTCTGCCACTGCTTCGCCATGATCAAAGCGCTGCTTGAGTTTGTTGATCAGGTGGCAGAAGTCCTTGTGGGTCAACTTGTGCTCCGTCAACTCGTCGTACTCGGCCTCTTCCATTAACGCTTCTTCAAATTCGAAGTGGGAGTAGGTGTAGTCGATCAGATTGTTGAGCACATCCTGGAGGATCTCGTGACTGTTGCCCTCGGCCCGTGCGTCGTAGACCTGGTTGATATAGTCGAGGATCCTCTGATGCTGGCGATCGATAACATCGATGCCGATTGCATAGCCCGGAGACCAAATCAATTTAGCCATGTTCCGCTCCTACCCGTTGTTGTTCATTATCTTGTTGTACACGGGAACTCAGCCAAACAGTCGCGTCATCCAGCCACCTTTGCGAGCCTTGGCACGCTTGGTAGCCTCATTCATATTGGCGCGTACCGCACCACTGTAATCGCGGTCATCGTGTTTGATGTGGTTTACCAGCCACGATTTCAGGGTGTGCATGAGCTCCTCGGTCACATCTTCGCCGGCCTTGGCACGGTCATGGTAACCGCTGACCCGACGCGTAAAGAGTGCGTGAACTTTTTTATGTGCCTTGCAGAAAGGATACCCGGCTTCTTCCATGAGCGTCTCTTCGAATGCGAAGTGAGACAGGGTGTAATCCACCAGCTCGTCCAATACTTCCAGCAACTCATTCTGACTGTGATGCTGATGGGAGTGTTCAGCCTTGTTGATGTACTCAACAATGCGCTCGTGCTGGCTGTCAATTACTGAGATGCCGATTTCCAGTTCCGGTCCCCAACGTAATGTCATGGTGTGTGCCTCTTTAATACCTGCCTTTTTGTGGCCAGTATACGAGCGAGATCACAACCTACATTGGATATAGATCAAATAGGAAAGGATTAATCATGTGACAAATGAGCGCTGCCGCATGCCTCAGGCGGAGGCCAGTGCGGCGCGCAGCGCATTGATGACCGGTGTAATTTCCGGCTTGATTCCGCGCCAGAGCGCGAAGGATTCTGCAGCCTGGCCCACCAGCATGCCAAGGCCATCGGCAACACCGGTGGCTCCCCGCTCCTGTGCCCAGCGTAAAAACACCGTGGGTTCCGCGCCGTACATCATGTCGTAACAACAGGCGTTACTGGCGAGCAAGGTGTCCGGCAGAGGCGGCAGGTCGCCACTGAGGCTGGCGGAGGTGCCGTTGATCACCACATCAAATTGTTGACCGTCGAGATCGGCAAAACTGCAGGCGCTGATGTCACCGTAGGCGGCAAACTCCCGAGCCAGGGTTTCGGCGCGACTGAGGGTACGGTTGGCCACCACCAGTTGTAACGGCCGCTGCTCCAGCAGTGGTTGCAGCACACCGCGCACAGCGCCGCCGGCACCCAGCAACAACACGCGTTTGTTGTGCAGGGTCCAGCCGAGACGTTCCACAATATCGCTGACCATACCCTGGCCATCGGTGTTGTCCCCCAGCAACTCACCGCCCGGCAGTTGCATCAGGGTATTCACTGCGCCAGCATTGCGGGCCCGCTCCGTCAGCTGGTCTGCCAGTTCAAAGGCTTCCAGCTTGAACGGTACGGTGATGTTCAGCCCCTTGCCACCGTCAGCAAAAAATTGCTGCACCGCCGCGGTAAAACCATCCTGTTCCACCAGCTGCTTATCGTAGTTGAGGGCTTCGCCGGTCTGCCCGGCGAAGCGACGGTGAATCTCCGGCGATTTCGATTGGGCGATGGGATTGCCAAATACGCGGTACTGGTCCATCGCTTACACCCACTCCTGTGGTTGCAGATAAACGTCATAGAGCTCCGCCTCAGGCGTGCCCGCCTCGGGATGCCAGTTGTACTCCCAGCGCACCAGCGGCGGCAGCGACATCAGGATCGATTCGGTACGACCACCGGTCTGCAGGCCAAACAACGTGCCCCGATCAAACACCAGATTGAATTCCACGTAGCGACCGCGACGATAGAGCTGGAAATCGCGCTCCCGCTCACCCCATTCCATGCCCTTGCGACGCTCGACAATCGGGCAGTAAGCCTTGGTGTAGCTGTCGCCCACGGCGCGTATAAAGGCGAAGCTCTGCTCGAAACCCAGCTCATTGAAGTCATCAAAAAAGAGACCGCCCACACCGCGGGGTTCATCCCGGTGCTTGAGATAGAAATAGTCATCACACCACTTTTTAAAGCGCGGGTAGATATCCTCGCCAAACGGTTCACAGGCGGCCTGGGCGGTGCGATGCCACTGCCGGCAATCCTCCATGTTGCCGTAGTAAGGTGTCAGGTCGTAACCACCGCCAAACCACCATACCGGTTCCTCACCCTCTTTTTCGGCGATGAAGAAACGCACGTTGGCGTGGCTGGTGGGCACATAGGGATTCTTTGGGTGAATCACCAGCGACACGCCCATGGCCTCAAACGAGCGCCCTGCCAGTTCCGGACGGTGCGCGGTGGCGGAAGCGGGCATCTGAGTGCCGAACACATGGGAGAAGTTCACCCCGCCCTTTTCGATCACGGCGCCGTCGGTGAGCACCCGCGAGCGACCGCCGCCACCGGCTTCCCGCTCCCAGCTCTCCTCCTGAAAGCGGCCACTGCCATCGGCAGCCTCCAGGTCGGCACAGATGCGATCCTGCAGCTGCAGCAGGTACGCTTTAACGGCGTGCTTGTCGGGTTGGCTCATAGCGGTATTTCCTGTGTCTGGGTACTCAATACCGGGCGGGATCACAGCCCGGCAGGATAATCCTGTAGCGGCGATCAGCTGGCGCGAACGATCTGGCCGGTGACCAGGTCGCGGATCTGGGTGGGCTTGGCCTGACGGCCAACCGCGCCCGGGGTAACGGCATCGAGGCTGTCTTTAAAGTAGCGGTGCACCTGCCACTGCTGCAAGGCGGGCTGGCGGCCCTGGGGGTTGGCAGAGGTGGAGACGATGGGACCACCAAAGGCCCGGCACAAACCTGCCACCAGCGGATGGGCGGATACCCGCAGGGCGACGCTCTGGTACTGCCCCTTGATCCACTCCGGCACCAGGTTTTCCGGATCCGGCACCAGCCAGGTGTTGGGGCCGGGCCAGCTGGCACTCAGGGTCTGCCGCTGCTCGTCGGTCAGCGGCTCGAGAATATCGGCAAACTGGCTGATATCCGCCGCCACCAGGATGAGGCCTTTTTCGTAGTCGCGCTTCTTCAGCGCCAGCAGCCGGTAGACCGCCTGCTCATCGAAAGGGGCGCAGCCCAGGCCCCACACGGCTTCGGTGGGATAGGCGATAACAGCGCCGCTCCAGAGCAGATCGGCGGCGCGTTGAATACGGGGATGGCGGGACCAGTCCATGCGGTAACTCATGCAGTATCAAGATGGGTGTGGACTGCGCAGGGCAGTAAAGCGAGGCAAATTACCCCAAGCCTTCCGGCAGCACAAGTCGCAGCCCCCGCGGCCCTCAGCCATCCACCGGGGAGACACCAGGTGCACGGCAGGCGCTGCCCGCTTCCTGCAGCACCAGGCCGCGAATCTCCAGCGCCATCAATATGCCCAGCAGCTCCGCCACCGGTAACCCCAGCGCCGGCGCCAGCTCGTCCAGGCTCAGCGGCTCCTCATCCAGCAATTGCCAGACTTGCAATTCATTGCCGCTGAGGCCGTGGTCACTCGCCGCCTCTGCGGCAGGCGCCTTTTCCCGGGTCGCTAACGGCACCCAGCCCTGCAGCCCGGCCGCAATATCCATGGCAGTCTCCACCAGTGTAGCGCCATCGCGGAGTAGCGCGTGGCAGCCACGGCTCAGTGGATTGTGAATGGAGCCGGGTATGGCAAACACCTCCCGGTTCTGCTCCAGCGCCAGCCGTGCCGTGATCAGGGAACCGCTCTGCAACGCGGCTTCAACCACCAGCACTCCCAGGCTGAGACCGCTCACCACCCGGTTGCGGCGGGGGAAGTTAGCGGCATGTGGCCCAGTGCCGGGAGCAAATTCGCTTACCAGCAGCCCACCCGCAGCAACAATCTCTTCTGCCAATTGACGGTTACTGCGCGGGTATATGCAATCGATCCCGGTGCCCAGCACCGCCACGGTGGCACCGCTGGCCGCCAGCGCACCGCGGTGGGCGGCGGCATCGATACCCAACGCCAGGCCACTGGTGATGGTAATACCAGCCGCGGCCAGATAGCGGGCGAACTCCTGGCTGTTGTGCAAGCCGCCGCGGGTGGCGCGGCGACTGCCGACAAACGCCACCTGGGGTGATTCCAGCAGGGCCGCATTGCCCAGCAGGTAGAGCAGTGGCGGTGGCTGGCTGATCTGTCGCAGCAGCTCCGGGTAACCGGGGTCGGTGTGCAACAGCCACCCATACCCCTGCTGCTGCAAGCCAAGGTGAGTGTTGCGGCACGCCTGCCAGAGCGGACCGCCCTCGCCCTCGGCGTACAGACGCCGCAGCGGCTCGCGGGCCGCCGCAGGCAGCAGGGGTAACCAACAGGAGGGGGGCTGCTGCCAGAAGCTGGCCATATCCACACCGGCGTCATACAGGCGCCAGTAACTGGCCGGCCCGAACCCGGGCAGGGATAGCAACAGGGGAATGGTGTAATGGGCTGGCGACAGGCCAGCACAGGAATCCGTATCCATGGAGTGCTCCGGCATCATCCGTGATGCCGGCTCCCGCCAACCGGCGGGAGCCATCTAGAGAGTGAGAGTAATCAGGGCTTGCGCAGCAGGTCCTTGACCGCCAGCGGGCGGGACGCTTCCAGCACCAGGGCAAAACTCATCTTGTCGAAGGTGCGGAACACCATCAGCAGGCCGGCGCGCTCGTCCGGCAGTTTCACCAGGTCACCGGTAACACGGTCGCGAATGGTTCCGCCGGCCTTGTAGATGGCAAACACATTGCCCACCTTGAGGTTTTCACGCTCGCCGCGGTTGATGGCAACCACATCCATCATGCCCACCTGGGTCAGGCCACCCTCTACCGCCATAATCATGCCGCTGACATCGTCCTCAGTGACCGATGGGAAGAAGGTAGAGTCCACTGCGCGCTCCTCAAGGGGCAGCAGGCGGTCGGTAATGCGGATCTCTTCGGTGGTGCGGGTCACGTCGAAGGTGCCCACCTGGTCTTCCAGCGCCACGCGCTTGACGGTGCCGATATCCAGCGCCTGCAGGCCCAGCAGCTCGTTGGTTTCCGGGTCGACAAACTTCTGTCCGGCGCGGTAGACACCGAAGACCTTGTCTGTCTTCTCAAAATCGCCGCGGGCATAGAGCTGGTCACCGGCGCCCACCACCAGGTGGTTTTCGGTACCGGTCAGCACATAGGGGGCCGCTTCCAGCTCACCCGGCTCGACTACCCGGCTGCGGGAGAGGAACTGGTTGATCTTGTCCAGCGGAATACCGGGAATCGCCTCCGCCATGGGCTGGATACGAATGGTGGGTTCCAGCTTCATTTTATAAGCGCGCTGGCCCCGCTCCAGGGTCAGGCGTGGCTCACCCTCCAGGTAGATCAGCTTGATAATGTCACCGGGGTAGATCAGGTGAGGGTTTTCAACCTGGGGATTCACATACCAGATTTCCGGCCACAGCCAGGGATTCTGCAGGAAGGTTTCCGAGATGTCCCAAAGGGTATCACCCTTGACGACGGTGTGACTGTTGGGGTGACCGTCCCGGAGCTGGACCTCGTCGGCGACAGCGAAGAGGCTCAGGCACAGGGCCAAAAGGCCAACTACTGTTTTTTTCATAGAAACCGATCCTGTTTGTTCGGCCACTGTGCTGTTAAACGTTATACTAGCCAAGTGGTTCCGTTTGCTGGTTCCGTTTGCTGAAGAATAGGCAGGGAAGTAATCTGCCGGAATGGCAAACTGCAGCTCTGCGTCAGGCCGGAGTCGAAGGCTGCGGGAGCAGCTGTTGTCGGCTCAAACCACTTTACCGCCTGTCCTCTGATGTTACAAATGTCCGATTGACAGGCACAAATGCTGTATGATTCATAATGTTAGCAGCGACAGTTAGCTCTTTACTAGAAGTTTGTCACAAAGGCTCTATGGCGATACTCAAGATTCTCGAATTCCCGGATCCCCGTCTGCGCACACTGGCCGAGCCGGTCACAGAAGTGGACGACAGCATCCGCACCCTCATCGACGACATGTTTGAAACCATGTACGACGCCCCGGGTATTGGCCTGGCCGCCACGCAGGTGAATGTGCACAAGCAGATTGTGGTGATGGACATCAGCGAGGACAGCAGCGATCCGCTGGTGTTTATCAACCCGCAGATCACCGTTCTGGCTGACGATACCCTGCCCTACGACGAGGGTTGCCTGTCGGTGCCCGGTTTCTACGAAACCGTCGACCGCCCGGCCAGCATTCGCGTCGAAGCCCTTGATCGTAACGGTGAGGCCTTTACCCTGGAACCGGACGGCCTGCTGGCCGTCTGTATCCAGCACGAGCTCGACCACCTCAACGGCAAGTTGTTTGTCGACTATATTTCCCCGGTAAAGCGCGAGCGCATCCGCAAGAAGCTGGAAAAGAGCCAGCGCCAGCGCGCCTGATCGTGATGGCGGCCACGACACACAGTCGCCGCCAGCCCTCCCGGCCCACACCAAACCTACGGACAGTTCCATGCGTCTTATCTTTGCCGGCACCCCCGAATTCGCCGCTCATCACCTGCAGGTCCTGATCGACAGCGACCACGAGATTGTTGCCGTCTATACCCAGCCGGATCGTCCCGCTGGTCGCGGCAAGAAGCTGCTGGCCAGCCCGGTGAAGCAGCTGGCGGAACAACACAACATCCCTGTGTTACAGCCGGTCAGTCTCAAGGCCGAGGCGGAACAACAGCAACTGCGGGAGCTGCAGGCTGATGTCATGGTGGTAGTGGCCTACGGCCTGCTGCTGCCCCAGCCGGTGCTGGATGCGCCCCGCTTTGGCTGTATCAATGTGCACGCCTCCCTGCTGCCCCGCTGGCGCGGTGCCGCTCCGATCCAGCGCGCCATCGCCGCCGGTGATCGGGAGACCGGCATCACCATTATGCAGATGGACATCGGTCTCGATACCGGCGACATGCTGGTAACCACCCACTGCGCCATCAGTGAGGACGACACCGGTGGCAGCCTGCACGACAAGCTGATGGCCCAGGGCGGCCCGCCGCTGCTGCAGGCACTGCAATATATAGAAGAAGGAACCCTGCAACCGCAGCAGCAGGACGACGCCCTGGCCTGCTACGCCGCCAAGCTCACCAAGGAAGAAGCAGAACTGGACTGGCAGCTGCCCGCAGCGGAACTCCACAACCGCATCCGCGCCTTCAACCCCTTCCCCGTGGCTCACTTCCCCCTGGGTGGCGAGCGGGTACGGGTCTGGAAGGCGCAACGACTGCCGGACACCAGCAACCAGCCAGCCGGCACAATTGTCCGTGCCGATGCCGACGGCATCGTAGTGGCCTGTGGCACAGGCTCCCTGCTGAGCCTGCAGGCGCTGCAACTGCCGGGCAAAAAGGCACTGCCGGTGCGGGATATCCTCAATGGTCATGGTGCGCTGTTCACACCGGGCACCAGCCTGACGAGTCACTGACGTGGCCACGGTGCCGGTCCGCGCACAAGCCGCCACGGTACTGGCGGCGGTACTGCAACAGCAGGCATCGCTGGCCAGCCTGCTGCCAGCGGTAAGCGATAAGGTAGCGCCGGAGCAGCGCCCGCTGCTGCAGGAACTCTGCTTCGGCGTCTGCCGCTGGGCACCACAGCTGCAACTGCTGCTCAACCGGCTGCTGCAAAAACCGCTGAAGCCGAAAGACAGTGATGTGCAGGCCCTGCTGCTGATCGGCCTCTATGCCCTCAAGCACATGCGCACTCCGGATCACGCCGCCATCAGTACCGCGGTGGAGGCCTGCCGCTCGCTGAAGAAACCCTGGGCCGAAAAACTGGTGAATGGGGTGCTGCGCAGCTACCAGCGTGACCAGCAATCTCTTGAAGAGTCGGTGGCCAACAGCCCGGCCAATCTTACCGCTCACCCCAACTGGCTGCGCAAACAGCTGCAGAACTTCTGGCCACAGCAGGCCGATCTGATCTTTGCCGCCAACAACGCCCATCCACCCATGACCCTGCGGCTGAACACCAGCCACCAAAGCCGTGACGACTACAGTGCGGCACTGCAACTGCCTCACCGGCTTACACCTTTCAGCCCCTTCGGCATTACCCTCGACAGTGCCTGCGACGTACACACCATCGCCGGTTTTGATGATGGTCAGGTGAGCGTACAGGACGAGGCCGCACAGCTGTCTGCCGGCCTGCTGGACCTGCAGGGTGGCGAGCGGGTACTGGACGCCTGCTGTGCTCCGGGCGGCAAGACCGGTCACATCCTTGAGACCAGCGAGCGTTTACCGCAACCCCTGAGCGAAGTGGTGGCCCTGGATCTGGAGGAGCGCCGGCTGCAACGGGTGCGCGACAACCTGCAGCGTCTGCGCAAACAAGCCACCCTCATCTGCTGCGACGCGCTGGCGACGGATCAGTGGTGGGACGGACAGTTGTTTGATCGTATCCTGCTGGACGCGCCCTGCTCTGCCACCGGCGTTATCCGCCGGCACCCGGATATCAAGTTACTGCGCAACGCCACAGATATTGCTAAGCTAGCGGCGCTGCAGCTGCAATTGCTGCAGGCACTGTGGCCCACACTGCGACCCGGTGGCCGCTTGGTTTACGCCACCTGTTCCGTGCTGCCCACTGAGAATAACGATGTCATCGCCGCGTTTGTCGCAGCAACCGATGACGCGAAGCACCTGCCCATTGAGGCAGGCTGGGGCATCGACCAGCCCTTTGGCCGCCAACTGCTGCCACAGGTGGGCGGTCACGACGGCTTTTACTACGCTTGTCTGGAGAAGCTTGTCAGCTGACGGGAGTTGCCGGATTGCAGCGCATGAATAAGCAGAAGGTCATACCAGGACCATGAAGATTATTATTTTGGGGGCAGGTCAGGTCGGCGGCACGCTGGCAGCCAACCTCGCCAGTGAAGCCAACGACATCACCATCGTCGATACCGATGAAGTGCGCCTGCGCGAACTGCGCGACCGCATGGACATCGGTGTGGTGGTGGGTGAAGCCTCCTACCCCAGCGTGCTGGTACAGGCCGGCATTGAAGACGCCGACATGCTGATCGCCGTGACCAACAACGACGAACTCAACATGATGGCCTGTCAGGTGGCCTATCGCCTGTTCCGCACCCCCACCAAGATTGCCCGCGTGCGCGCCAACCCCTACCTGGCGCGACCGGAACTGTTCGGCAACGACGCCATTCCCATCGACGTGATCATCAGCCCCGAGCGACTGGTGAGCGATTACATCTTCCGCCTTATCGAACACCCCGGTGCCCTGCAGGTACTGGACTTTGCCGAAGGCAAGATTCAGCTGGTGGCGGTGAGGGCCTATTACGGTGGGCCACTGGTAGGCCAGGAGCTGAGTTTCCTGCGCCAGCACATGCCGTCGGTGGATACCCGCGTGGCGGCCATTTATCGTCGCGACCGCGCCATCACCCCGGAAGGCACCACCGTTATCGAGGCCGATGACGAAGTGTTTTTCATCGCCGCCAAATCCGATATCCGCGCCGTGATGAGTGAGCTGCGGCGGCTGGAAACCCAGTACAAGCGCATCACCATCGCTGGCGGCGGTAATATTGGTTACCGCCTGGCACGCTCGCTGGAGTCACGCTACAGCGTCAAGTTGATCGAGTCCCGTGAAGGCCGCGCACGCTACCTGTCCGAGCACCTGCGCCGGGCCATCGTACTGCAGGGCAGCGCCTCCGACGGTGAGCTGTTGCTGGAGGAGAACATCGAAGATACCGATGTGTTCCTCGCCCTCACCAACGATGACGAGGCCAACATCATGTCATCCCTGCTGGCCAAGCGACTGGGCGCCCGCAAGGTGATGACACTGATCAACAACCCCGCCTACGTCGACCTGATTCAGGGTGGCGAAATTGATATCGCCATCTCACCGCAACAGACCACCATTGGCAGCCTGCTCACCCACGTGCGGCGCGGTGACATCGTCAACGTTCACTCCCTGCGCCGCGGCGCCGCCGAGGCCATCGAGGTGATCGCCCACGGCGATCAGCGCACCTCCAAGGTAGTGGGCAAGGCCATTGAGGATATCGACCTGCCGGCCGGGGCCACCATCGGTGCCATACTGCGGGAGACCGAAAAAGGCAGTCAGGTACTGATTGCCCACGACAACGTTGTGATTGAAAACGGCGACCACGTGATTCTGTTTCTGGTGAACAAAAAGCACATCAAGGACATCGAGAAGCTGTTCCAGGTGGGCTTTACCTTTTTCTGATCTGCATCGACTGCGAACCGATAACGACGCCGAGACCCGAATACGACTATGCATTTTTCCGTTATTTTTCGCGTATTGGGCATATTGCTGATGCTGTTCAGCCTGACCCTTTTTCCACCGATACTGGTATCGATGTGGTTCCAGGATCACAACCAGCTGGCCTTCTGGTGGGCGTTTATCATCACCTTTATCACCGGCCTGGTGATCTGGTTTCCGGTCCATCGCAGCAAACAGGACCTGCGTACCCGCGACGGCTTCCTCATCACCGCCCTCTTCTGGTCGGTGCTGGGGCTGTTCGGTTCACTGCCGTTTATGTTCAGTCCCGGGCTGGAACTGTCGTTTACCAACGCTGCCTTTGAATCCATCTCCGGCCTCACCACCACCGGCGCCACAGTAATCACCGGGCTCGATGCGCTGCCCAGGTCACTGCTCTACTACCGTCAGCAGCTGCAGTGGCTGGGTGGTATCGGGATCGTGGTAATCGCCGTGGCGATTCTGCCCATGCTCGGCATCGGTGGTATGCAGCTCTATCGCGCCGAAGCACCGGGGCCGGTGAAGGACAACAAACTCACGCCGCGCATTACCGAAACCGCGAAAGCGCTGTTCTTTATCTACGTGAGCTTCACCATCATCTGTGCCGTGGCCTATCGCCTGGCCGGCATGGACTGGTTTGATGCGATCGGCCACTCCTACTCCACCGTGGCCAACGGCGGCTTCTCCACCCACGATGACAGCATGCACTACTTCGACAGCCCGCTGATCCTGTTCATCTGCGCGGTGTTTATGATTATTGCCGGCGCCAACTTTGCCCTGCACTTCCTGGTGTGGCGGGAGAAGAGCCTGCGCCACTACTTTGCCGATGCCGAATTCCTGTTCTATTTTGGCTGGGTCATTGCCATCACCCTGATCACCACAGTCACACTGACGCTCACCGGAACCTACAGCGCCGGCACCAGTGCCATCATGGCCTTCTACAACCTGGCCTCCACCATGGGTACCGCCGGTTTTGCCTCCGACTTCAATGAGTGGCCGGTATTCCTGCCCTACATGCTGTTTCTGACGGCGTTTATCGGTGGCTGCGCCAGCTCTACCGGCGGCGGCATGAAGCAGATCCGCGTCCTGCTGCTCTACAAACAGGGGGTGCGGGAGATTCACCGGCTGATTCACCCCAGCGCCATCATGTCCATCAAGGTGGGCAAGGTGTCGGTTTCCGACCGGGTGATTGAATCCGTGTGGGGGTTCTTCGTGATGTACGTGGTGGCTTTCACCATCATGTTCCTGGTGTTGATCAGCACCGGCCTCGACCTGAAAACCTCCTTTTCAGCCGTGGGTGCTGCCATCACCAACCTCGGCCCGGGCATGGGCGACGTGGCGTCACACTACGCCGAGCTCAGTGGCACCGCCAAATGGGTGCTCTGCTTTGCCATGCTGCTGGGACGACTGGAGGTGTTTACCCTGCTGGTGCTCTTCAGCCCCATGTTCTGGCGTCGCTGAGTGGGTTACTGCTTCTTGTAGGGATTGGACATGCCCTTGGGAAACTTGCGGTAGCGCTTGTACTCCCACTGGTACTGCTCCGGCACCAGCCGCACACAATTCTCCACGGTACGGTTGAGCGCCGCGAGCGCCTGTGCGCTGTCACCGCTGTAGATCTCATCGTCTGCCGGCTGGAAGTGGATTTCAAACCCACCCGGCACGCGCTGGGCGAAGCCTGCCATTATCCTGCAACCGGACCGCTGCTGCAGGTTGTGCACCAGTGTCATGGTCAGGGCCGGACGGCCAAAGAAAGGGGCAAAGTCACCGCCGCTGGGGGCCGGAACCTGATCCGGCAGGATGCCGCTCACACCGCCACTGCGCAGGGCCTTGATCAATGCCGCCACGCCACGGTTATTGGTGGGCACCAGTGTGGCACCATTCTTCTCCCGGGCATCACGGATAACGGCTTCAAACGAAGGCATGTTGGGAGGCTGGTACAGGCTGGTCACGTGAACCCGCGTTTCCACATAGAGACCAAGCACCTCCCAGTTGCCCAGGTGGGGAGCGAGGATGATCAGGCCCTGGCCTGACGCCAGTGCCTCATCCAGCAGGTGCTCGTTATAGACCCCCTTGATACGCGACTCCGTCCAGGAGAGATCCCGCAGCCACACGGCACCGGTCTCCAGCGCCAGTTTGCCGGTCTCCATCATGCTGACCCGCGCCAGGCGCCGGCGCTCCGCATTACCCAGTTCCGGGAAGCTGATCTGCAGGTTTTGCAGGGTGACCCGGTACTGCTCGGTGCGCAGCAGGAAGGCCGTCAACCCGAACAGGGCACCAAGGCCACGGCTGACCGGCAGCGGCAGCATGGCGCTGAGCCGCAGCATGGCCAGGGCAAACTTTTCCTTAAACGGGACGGGAACTTGGGTATCGGTCATGGATGTGGGCTTTCTCCGAATGGCAGCGAAGCTTAACCAATGGTCTGTGGAGCAACAACTCCTGACGCCGGCGCTAAACAGAATTATGGTCCCAAACGCCCCATTGGCGGGGTTTTTCGACCCATTCCTTGGTCGGCAAGGGCCCCAGAGGCTATAATCCCGCCCTTGTTTTTTCACCCATTGAAGACGCCATACCAAGGCCGGAGGGACAGACAGCCGTGTCTGAGACCAACAAACCCGATGTCAGCACCTTTCAGGGGCTGATCCTCGCTCTGCAACAATACTGGGCTCGTCAGGGCTGTGTCGTACTGCAACCACTGGATATGGAAGTGGGCGCCGGCACCTTCCACCCCGCCACCTTCCTGCGTGCCGTGGGCCCGGAGACCTGGAACGCCGCCTATGTGCAGCCTTCCCGCCGCCCCACCGATGGCCGCTACGGTGAAAACCCCAACCGCCTGCAGCACTACTACCAGTTCCAGGTGGTGATGAAGCCGTCGCCTTCCAACATCCAGGAGCTCTACCTGGATTCCCTGCGCGAGCTGGGCGTGGATCCCCTGATCCACGACATCCGCTTTGTGGAAGACAACTGGGAATCCCCCACCCTGGGGGCCTGGGGCCTGGGCTGGGAAGTATGGCTCAACGGTATGGAAGTCACCCAGTTCACCTACTTCCAGCAAGTGGGCGGTATTGAGTGCTTCCCGGTCACCGGTGAGATCACCTACGGTATCGAGCGTATCGCCATGTACCTGCAGGGCGTGGATTCCATCTACGACCTGGTGTGGACCATTGGCCCGGATGGCAGCAAGGTCACCTATGGCGATGTGTTCCACCAAAACGAAGTGGAGATGTCCCACTACAACTTCGAAGAGGCCAATGTGGAGTTCCTGTTCCAGACCTTCGACGTCTGCGAGCGCGAAAGCCAGCGCCTGATCGAAAAGAACCTGCCACTGCCCGCCTACGAAATGGTGATGAAGGCCTCCCACGCCTTTAACCTGCTGGACGCCCGCCACGCCATTTCCGTCACCGAGCGCCAGCGCTACATCCTGCGCGTGCGCACCCTGGCCCGCGCCGTGGCCCAGGCCTACTTCGACGCGCGCCTGAAGCTGGGCTTCCCGCTGGCGGAAGAGAGCGCTAAACAACAGGTTCTGCAGCAGGTTGCTGAAGCCGGTAAAGAGAGCAACAACGAAGGAGATGCACAGTAATGGCTAAGGATTTTCTGGTCGAGCTGGGCACTGAAGAGCTGCCACCAAAAGCGCTCAAGAATCTGATGCAGGCGTTTACCGCCGGTGTCGAGGCTGGCCTCAAGGGTGAGTCTCTCAATTTTGACAGCATTAAAGGCTACGCCAGCCCCCGTCGCCTGGCTGTAGTTGTGCGCGCACTGGATGAACAGACCCCGCTGCAGGAAGCGGTGGTGTGGGGCCCACCCGCCAAGATCGCCTTTGATGCCGAAGGCAAACCCTCCAAAGCGGCCGAAGCCTTCGCCAGCAAGAACGGTATCAGCGTCGCTGAGCTGAAAACCGAAAACGATGGCAAGGCCGACAAGCTGGTGTTCCGTTCCACCGTCGGTGGCGCAGCCACCAGCACCCTGTTGCCAGGTATTGTCAGCGGCTCCCTCGACAAGCTGCCCATTCCCAAGCGCATGCGCTGGGGTGCCAGCCGCACCGAGTTCGTGCGCCCTGTACACTGGCTGGTGATGCTGCTGGGTGACGAGATTGTCGACGGCGAAATCCTCGGCCTGCACGCCTCCTGCGCCACCCGCGGCCACCGTTTCCACTACGACCAGGTGCTGGAGATCCAGAACGCCGACGACTACCTGCAGAAGCTGCCGGAAATCGCCAAAGTGGTGGTGGACTTCGATACCCGCCAGGCACAGATCCGCGAGCAAGTGACCGCCGAAGCCCAGAAAGTGGGCGGCGTTGCCGTGATCGATGACGACCTGCTGGACGAAGTGACCGCGCTGGTGGAGTGGCCTGTGGCGCTCACCGGCCGCTTCGAAGAGCGTTTCCTGGCCGTGCCGCAGGAAGCCCTGATCTCCTCCATGAAGGAGCACCAGAAGTATTTCCACGTGGTGGACGCCAGCGGCAAGCTGATGCCCTACTTCATCACCGTCTCCAACATTGTCAGCCAGGACCCGGCGCAGGTGATCGACGGTAACGAGCGGGTGATCCGCCCGCGCCTGTCCGATGCCGCCTTCTTCTTCGAGACCGACAAGAAAACCTCGCTGGCGGATTTCCGCGAGCGCCTGAAACCCATCGTCTTCCAGGCGCAGCTGGGTTCCATCTTCGACAAGACCGAACGCGTTGCCGCGCTGGCGGCCTACATTGCCGACCAGATTGGCGCCGACAGCGGCAAGGCGCAGCAGGCCGCACAGCTGTGCAAGTCCGACCTGGTCTCCGACATGGTGGGCGAGTTCGATGACATGCAGGGTCTGGCGGGTTACTACTACGCCCTTAACGAAGGCATCGACGCCGAAGTGGCGGCGGCGCTGAAAGAGCACTACCAGCCGAAGTTTGCCGGCGATGAGCTGCCAGCCACCACCACCGGTACCATCGTGGCGCTGGCGGATCGCGTCGATACCCTGTCCGGTATTTTCGGTATCGGCCAGAAACCCACCGGCTCCAAGGATCCCTTCGCACTGCGTCGCGCCAGCGTGGGTGTACTGCGCCTGCTGGTGGAGAAACAGTTGCCACTGGACCTGAAAGCACTGCTGGCCAAGGCGGTTGAACTGCACGGCGACAACCTCAGTGCCGATGCGGACACCGTCAACACCGCCTTTGCCTACATGGTGGAGCGTTTCCGCGCCTGGTACGAAGAGGACAAAATTCCCGCCGAGGTGTTCCAGGCAGTGCAGGCCAAACAGTTGTCCCAGCCGCTGGATATCCACAGTCGCGTGCAGGCGGTAAACGCCTTCCGCCAGCTGCCGGAAGCCGAAGCGTTGGCGGCCGCCAACAAGCGTGTCTCCAACATCCTGGCCAAGGCCGATGAAGCCATCACTGATACCATCAACAACGACCTGCTGCAGGAGAGTGCCGAGCAACAACTGGCGCAGAAGCTGAAGGAGAAAGCGGCAGAAGTTGCCCCGCTGTTTGCGGGCAACGACTACACCGCCACCCTGGCGGCGTTGGCCAGCCTGCGCGAGCCGGTGGATGCCTTCTTTGATCAGGTGATGGTGATGGCGGACGACAGCGCCCTGCGCAACAACCGCCTGGCCCTGCTCAGCCAGCTGCGCAACCTGTTCCTGCAGGTGGCGGACATCTCGCTGCTGGCTGCCAGCAAAAACTGAGGTGAGCACCAACTGGTAATCACCTTGCCAGGGAGCAGCCGGCTGTACGCGGTTGCTCCCTGGCGCTGACTCTACGGGCTATAGATCACTACAACCAATAAACCACTACGGATAGTCCCTATGCTGCTGTTCCGCGCCCTGCTGTTCTACACGGTCTTCAATATCACCGCTGTTATTGTTGGTCTGGTGGGACTGCCTCTCAGCCTGCTGCCCTACCGCATCCGCGGCCAGTGGTTTATTACCTTTAATCGCGTGGTGATCTGGTCACTGCGCTGGATCTGTGGCGTAAAGATCCATATCCGCGGCATTGAACACCTGAAGCAGGATTCGCCCGTGGTGATCATGGCCAAACACCAGTCCACCTGGGAGACCATGTTCCTGCAGCTGGCCTGTCACCCCGTCTCCACCATCCTCAAGAAAGAGCTGCTGCGCGTGCCATTTTTTGGTTGGGGCCTGGCGGCACTGCGCCCCATTGCCATTGACCGCAGCAACCCCAAGGCCGCACTGAAGATGGTGAAGGAGATGGGCGAAAAGCGCCTCGCCCAGGGCAATAACCTGCTGATCTTTCCCGAAGGTACCCGCACACCGGTGGGACAAGCAGGTAACTACGCCCGCAGCGCCGCCGACATCGCCATCAGTGCCGGCGTCCCCATCCTGCCCATCGCCCACAACGGTGGCGTCCACTGGCCCATGCATGACATCCGCAAATATCCTGGCACCATCGAGATGGTCATCGGCGCCCCCATCAACCCGGAAGGCCGTAACAGCAAACAGCTGACCGAAGAGGTGAAGAACTGGATCGAGGGCGAGATCGCCAATATGCCGGTACGTTGATCGGTTCGCCCGACAACGTGCCCCAGCCAGCCGTCAGTAACGACCCTGTTGGCAAACCGCCCCGTTTGGGGCCACACTGATACTACTCCTTTTGCGGCTGGTGGCGGATTGCCATGTCCTCGCTGACTGAAATTGCCGGTGTCTCGCTCACCACCTTTTTCGCCACCATCGGGCCGCTGGATATTGCCGCCATGTTTGCGGCCCTCACCACCCACCAGACCCCGCGCGAGAAAAGGGTTATTGCCCTGCGCGGCGTGCTGATCGCCACCGTCATCCTGCTGATCTTCGCCCTCTCCGGCAAAGCCCTGCTGTCGACGCTGGGGATTTCACTGGCGGCCCTGCGCACCGCCGGCGGTATCCTGCTGTTGCTGATCGGTATCGAGATGGTGTTCGCCCGCAGCTCCGGTGTCCTCTCCACCACCCATGACGAAGAAGAGGAAGCCATCGGCAAACCGGATATCTCCGTCTTCCCGCTGGCGACTCCTCTTATTGCCGGTCCCGGCGCCATGGGTGCCGCCATTCTGCTGATGGCGGACCAGGCGGGCGATATCCGCGGCCAGGCGGTGGTGATTGCCTCGCTGCTGGCCATACTCCTGGCCACACTGGTATCCCTGCTGCTGGCCGGGCGCATCAATCAGTGGCTGGGGGTTACGGGTATGCACGTGATTACCCGGGTGATGGGCGTGCTGCTGGCGGCACTGGCGGTGCAGTTTGTGTTTGACGGGATTGCGCAGAGCGGGTTGCTATAGGTGCCCCCTCGTTTCATTACTTGTGATGCTTAGTTTTACAGTAACGAGCGAGAGACATGAAATTTGCCAGGAACAGCTATGTCGCCGTGTGATTTTCCTGTGTCATTCGGTGGTAGGGACGGGGCTATCGCCGGCTCTTCGCTAGCGCAGCGATAAGGTGCATTCTCAGGTTTGTGCTATAAAAATTCTCAGCTGTTAACACCATATCGATCACTGTGATTTTCCCTTTCGCCGAGCAACCGATCCACTTCCTGCAAGGCAAGCAGCAAGCGCGTCCCGACAGTTTCCAAATTGAATTTGAGGCCGTAGTGGCTCCCAACTTCTGTTTCGTTAGCGTAGACAATCGTTGCCGGAATCAATTCGTCCTTAAGCTGTATGGGGTCACTGTTGTAGCTCAGGGATACGGTACATTGGCTTGCCTCCGGTAAACGCTCATAGCGGAACAGCCCCATACCTACGTGATTGTAATTAAGGGCAACCGTGTCGTAATGGTGGCCATCAATCAATACCGAGACTTTGAAATCAGGGTCGCATAGCCAGCGCGGCAGGTGTCGTTTGCCACCGGATTTGTCCATGGTATAGCTCCTGTCAGGCGGGTGAATCACCAGAGGGCTTGAACAGACTCCCTCGCTTGAGGAAATCCTCAAGGAAGACCCCATGACTGCCATTAATCAGTTCTCGCTTGATACTGAACGCAACACCCTGTGATATTTTTGCCAGATCTACGAACTGTGCCGCGACTCTCTCTTTGTTTTTGTCGAGTACCATCAATATCCGCGGTTTCAGTTTGCTTTGCTCATGGGTGTTCACCACCAACCCTACTTCCCCGGTGTTCATCTCCACGATAGCCCCGGGAGGATAGACACCAATACAGCGGATGAACTCAAGCGCAAGCGCTTCATCAAACTGCTCACCCTTTACATGATAAATAATATCCAACGCTTCCATAGAAGAGCGGCCACTGTCGTAGCAGCGATTGCTGGTGATGGCATCGTAGGTATCGGCGATGGCAATGACCTTGGCGTAGTAGGGAATCTGGTGGGCCTGGAGCTTGCGCGGGTAACCCTTGCCATCGACGCGCTCGTGGTGGGAGTGGGCGATATCGATGGTGATCTTATCCTTGCTGGCCGCTGACATCAGCAGGTTCCTGCCGAACACCGCATGCTGGCGCATGAGCGCAAACTCCTCATTGGTAAGCCTGCCCTCCTTATTGAGGATCTCGGTGGGGATCTTGGCCTTGCCAACATCGTGCAGCAACCCACCCAAGGCGATGATTGCGATCTCTTCTTCCGTATGGCCCAGGTGACGGGCAAAAGTAGCCGCAAGAATACTGACATTGAGTGAGTGCTCGGCCGTGTATTCATCCTTGTTTTTGATCCTGGTGAGCCAGGCCAGGGCATCCTTGTTGCGCAGCACGCTGTCGACGATTCTGGTAACGGTGGCCCGCGCCTGATTCATATCGATGGTGCGGCCCAGGCGGATGCCATCCATGATATTGACGACCGTGGTTTTGGCGAAGTCGTAGGTGCCCTTGGCTTCCGGCAGCTCGCGCTCTGTGGGGATCTTGTTGATGTAGCGGACGCGTTTTTCGGCGGGGGGAGGCCCCTGGAGACTTTTCCCCGATTTAGCGTCGGCGGGAGGAGTCGGCCTGGAACGGGAAAAACGGGAAAAGAGCCCTTTTTTCTCTTTCGGAGGTTCTTGGGTACGCAGTTGTGCTGGCGCCAGGTTGTGAGTGACCCGACCTTCAATGTAGACGTGGCTGCACTGCTCAGTCAGCTCCTGAAGAGTCTTCCGATCCTGGATTACAAAACCCTGAATCAGGAAGTCAGTTTCCTCCCAGGGCTTGTCGAGACGGATGACGTGCATCCCCAATTCCAGCTTTTCTACCGGTATTTTTATCTCGGTTAATTCGGTTGGCATAGCAAGCTGGTCCCTCATATGCCGCAACTGTAGAACCGTTGGCCTTTAATTTCTGTGCCAATAAGTGTAATGGGCTTTGGTAACAAAACACAACGGCGCGGGGGATATAAACCTGCATGAGCAAGCCCGGAAGCTCATCGGGACCTTGTTGACGGCAGAGAGCCGGCGGCGCAGGTACAGCATATGCCACAGCCTGGCACCCTGTCAGAATAGCTGGTTGCCAGGGGCTGCAGTATCAGGGGAAGCCATGAATAAAAGCTGCTGCAAATGAACGCGCAGTGCGCGCCACCGCAGCAGAACCAGAGAAATCTTTAGTGGCTGATCATCCACGGGCGCTGGGAGGGGAAGATTTTGCTGCCATCGGGCATCAGGACCACTTGCTGTTTCAGCTTGCTGCGATCACCCGCTGTCTCATGGGAGCAGCCACAGCGGGAGTTGTGCTTGTGCTGCTTCTTCTGAAACGCCAGTCGATCCGCCGCTTCAGCGCGGGAATCAATGGTGGAAATAATGGGCGCATGTTTGGCCTGCTCGTTGTGGTCCATGGCCTTGCGCTGTTCCTGCTTCGCAGGCGACATGGCCAGCACTTCCGGCGGGATCATCAGGATACGCGGGCTCAGGGACTTGCACTGTGGACATAGCGACGGCGCAGAGGCCTGGTCCATGGAGGCCAACTCGTTGAACACACCGTGCTCGGGGCATTTGTAGTCGTAGACTGGCATTTGCTCTATTCCGGAAATTGCAGTTTCAAGGGACGCAGGGTTGGTGTCAGGCAGCGGTCGCCCCTGCGGGCGACCGGGCCTTTGTTGCGTGTGGCTTATTTATCTTTTGACAGTGGAATGTCGATACTGCCATCCAACTCCTTATTGGGGCCGTCGGCTCCCGGGTTGATGTCGAAGTCGAAGATCTTCGTTGGCAGCCACAGGGTGGCACAGGCGTTGGGGATATCCACCACCCCGCTGATATGCCCCTGCACCGGCGCACAGCCGAGGATGGCGTAGGCCTGCGCCTTGCTGTAGCCAAACTTGGTCAGGTACTCGATGGCGTTGAGACACGCCTGGCGGTAGGCCACGTGTACATCCAGGTAGTGCTGCTTGCCACCCTCGTCCACGGAGATACCTTCGAAAATCAGGTAGTCGTCGTACTTCGGCGTGATGGGGCTGGGCTTGAAGATCGGGTTCTTGATGGCGTACTTCTCCATGCCGCCCTTGATCAGGTTGACGCGCATGTGAATCCAGCCCGCCATTTCGATGGCGCCACAGAAGGTAATCTCACCGTCGCCCTGGCTGAAGTGCAGGTCACCCACGCTCAAACCGCCGCCTTTCACATAAACCGGGAAGTACACCTTGGAACCGCGCGACAGGTCTTTAATGTCACAGTTACCACCGTGCTCGCGGGGCGGTACGGTGCGGGCCGCTTCAGCAGCCGCTACCTTGGCCTCGTCGGCAGGCATACGGCCCATGTGGGCAGTATCAGCATACGGCAGGGTCGCCAGCGCCGGGATGCGATCAGGCTCGGTGTCGTAGAGGGCTTTCTCACGGGTGTTCCACTCTTCCAGCATCTCTTTGGAAGGCAGGCAGCCGATCAGGCCGGGGTGGATCAGACCGGCGAACTCAACCCCCGGTACATGGCGGGAGCTGGTGAACATACCGTTGAAGTCCCAGATGGACTTCTGTGCTTCGGGGAAGTGCTCGGTGAGGAAACCGCCACCGTTCTGCTTGGAGAAGAAGCCGTTAAAGCCCCACTGGCTGTCAGGGAAGGCACCGATATCGAGAATATCCACCACCAGCAGGTCGCCTGGCTCAGCACCTTCGATACCCACGGGGCCGGACAGGAAGTGTACCTGGGTCAGGTCAACATCGCGCACGTCGTCCGCGCAGTCGTCGTTCTTGATTTGGCCACCGGTCCAGTCCACACACTCAATAATAAAGTCATCACCGGGCTTTACCGTGGCGACCATGGGGATGTCCGGGTGCCAGCGGTTGTGAATCATGTCGTTGTCGTAAGCGGACTTACTCAGATCCACTTTGATGATGGTTTCGGCCATGCTCAGTTCTCCTGTTCGCGGAAAAAAAATCGTGCTTACAGCGGACGAACAGCAGCCACCACAAGCACGCAAATAGAAGTTGTTACGGAAAGCTCCCGGGGGTGAAGTGAAACCGCTGACCCACCTGAAAGCCGTGTCCGAAGCAACGGATACAGCGTGGGCTAACTATTGCGAATTTTTGCCACAGCGCCTATTCGTCAACGGCGCGCATCGATTACGTCGAATGACGTAGTTGTTGGCTGATGGCCCAGGGGCGGCAATCTCGAAGTAAAGGAAGGCGGATGAGTACTGTGATGAAAGCCTCAAAGCAAACTACAACTGTTGGGTATAAAAGGCGCCGTATACGTAGAGAGTGGGAGGCAGAGGTCCGCGGGGGATAAGGTGAATTCCTGCGCAGCAGGAAGAGAAGATGGTCTGGGCCACCGCGCTCCTACGGTATGGGGTCGAACTCCCTGTAGGAGCGCGGTCCCCCGCGCGAGCTTTTGGATAGATTTAAATCAGGGCTCAGGTATCACGCGCAGATTTTCATCAAACATCAACGCCACAAAACGACCACATTCCGGATGTTGCACCAAAGCCCGTGCCAACTGTGGCTCCAGTTCGCGGCGCACATGGCGGGCCACATCCCTGGCGCCGTAGCGGTTGTCGTAGTGACCGGTAAGATGGTTTCGGGCAGCGCTGTCCAGCTTCAGGCTGGCCTGCTTTTTGGCCAGGCGCTCATTGAGACGCTGCAGCTCCAGCTCCAGCAGCTGGCCGACCGCATCGTGTTCGATCGACTGGTAGTGGATTGCGCGGTCGAGGCGGTTGAGAAATTCGGGATCAAAACGGTCTTCCAGTGCTTCGTTAATAATCTCTTCCCCTCTTCTGTGTTTAACCGACGCGGGCATGAACCAACGCCTGAAGCCGTTGCCACAGGCCTGCTGGTGGCGGTGCAGAGCCTGCACACCCACATTGCTGGTCATAAAGATGATGGTATTACGGAAATCGATTTTCTTCTGGCCGGCCGTGAGCTGTAACATGCCGTTGTCCATCACGTTGAGCAGGCTGCGCAGCACTTCATCACTGGCCTTTTCAATCTCGTCGAACAGTACAATCCCCGGCCGGCTGAAACTGCCGGCGATCAGTTCACTGTCCAACAGGGTGTGTCCCTCCTTGCTGCCGACATAACCGGGCGGTGCCCCGCTGAGGGCGGCGGAGTAATGGGACTGGGCCAGGGTGTTCATGTCGATACGACAGAAGTGGTTGATATCACCGTGAATGGCTTCTGCCAGCAGACGCACGGTTTCGGTTTTGCCCACTCCGGTGGAGCCCACCATCATCACCGTCACCAATGGCCGGTGTGGCAAGCCCATATCGGCACTGACCAGATAGAGGATGTCGCGGATGGCCTGTAACGCTTGCGGCTGCCCGATGATGCGTGCCTGCAACCTGGCCGTAATCGCTTCCACGTCAAAACGGAATCGGGATTGTCGGTGTCCGGGCAGAGGAGCGGATTTTGTGTCCGCCCCTGCACTTCCGGCAACCAACTCAGGAACCGTATCCCCCTGCCCTGGCGCTTTTTGTTGGGCGGCGAGCATATCGTTAATAAATGGCATTGTAGACGCTCATACCCATGGCTTACTCACAACAGAAACGCAGGTAAGATCACACGGTTTTTTCTTTCTCCGGTACCGGCAAGTTGCCCACCGGACAGTCGGCCACACCGACGGTGGTGCGTGTCATCTTCTCCACATCTTCCTGTGCCTTCTGCGCATCCATCACCCAGGTGCGATAGAAATCAAACGGGCAATCGGCGATGCCCTTGTCGCCATCGCCGGAGTTGTGGATACCGGTGTAGCCCCGGTGGAGCAGTTTGAAGAGGTGGTTCTGGGACTGGTCGTTGGCGCGGGCATCACGGATCTGGCTGACGGAGAGCTGGGCGTACTGCACACCCATATCCTCTTCGCCACACTCACCCAGGGTACGACCGTCAAAGCCGACAATGGCGGAGTGGCCGAAGTAGGAGTAGACACCGTCAAAGCCGGTGGCGTTGGCCACTGCCACGTAACAGTTGTTGGCCCAGGCCATGGTCTTGGCCATCATGATCTGCTGCTCTTTGGCGGGATACATGTAGCCCTGACAGCGTACGATCAACTCGGCGCCCTTCATGGCACAGTCGCGCCAGATTTCCGGGTAGTTGCCGTCGTCGCAGATAATCAGACTGATCTTCAGGCCTTTCGGACCTTCGCTGACGTAGGTTCGATCGCCCGGGTACCAACCTTCAATGGGACACCAGGGAATACATTTGCGGTATTTCTGTACGATCTCACCTTCGTTGTTGATCAGGATCAGCGTGTTGTAGGGTGCCTTGTTGGGGTGCTCTTCGTGACGCTCGCCAGTGAGTGAAAAAATGCCCCAGGTGTTGGCCTCTTTACAGGCAGCACTGAAGATAGCGGTCTCCTCACCGGGGATGGTGGCGGCGGTATCCATCATCTCCTGCGGGTCGTACATAATGCCCATGGTGCTGTACTCGGGGAACACCACCAGATCCATACCCGGCAATCCGATTTTCATTCCCTTGATCATCTCTGCGATCTTGTGAGCATTCTCCAGCACTTCGGCTTTGGTGTGCAGCCGTGGCATCTTGTAGTTCACCACCGCTACACCCACGGTATCCGGGCTGCTGGAAATATCACCATGTCTCATTGTTGACTCCCGTCGTTGTATTTACTTTCGTTGAAAGTAAGTTGTCTCTGCACTTTGGGTTTTGGCGGACCGGTAGGTTCCGGTCTCTTAAACAGACAGATACGCCTTGATCTTGTCGGTATCCACTTCTTCACGCTTGTTTTCGTGAATAAAGTTGCCCTTGTCGATAACGATGATGCGATCGGCAATGGCCATGGTAAAACTCAGTACCTGCTCGGAAACAATGATGGTGATGTCACGCATCTTTTTAATTTCGTTGAGGACGTTGGCGATATCCTTGATGATCGACGGCTGGATACCTTCGGTCGGCTCGTCCAACAGCAATACCTTGGGATTGGTCACCAGGGCGCGGGCAATGGCGAGCTGCTGCTGTTGGCCGCCAGAGAGGTTGCCGCCCTTGCGCTTGCGCATATCAAACAGAACCGGGAACAGGCTGTAGATATCGTCGGGAATTTTTTTCAGTCCGGAGACCTGCATACCGGTTTCAATATTTTCCTGCACGGTCAGTGACGGGAAAATCATACGGCCCTGGGGAACATAGGCGATGCCGTTCTCTACCCGGTCGCAACTCTCCTTGCCGGTCACATCCACGCCATCGACGCTGATGCTGCCTTCAGAGGTGGGCAGGATACCGATCAGGGATTTAAACAGTGTGGTCTTGCCCATCCCGTTGCGACCCATGATCGCCAGTGTTTCGTTTTTCGGGACTTCGAAGTCGAGGCCGTGAATTACTTCACTCTGGCCATAACAAACCTTCAGGTTGGATACATTCAGCATGATTCTTTTCCTAATCCGGTTTTAGTGACCAAGATAAACTTCGATAACCTTGGGATCTTTCTGCACCGTGTCCATGTCGCCGGAGGCGAGAATTTTCCCCTGGTGTAACACCGTTACCTTGTGGGCAATCTGGGCGACGAACTCCATATCGTGTTCGATCACCAGCACGGAACGCCCTGCACTGATTTTGTTGAGCAGCTCGGCGGTCTGCTCACGCTCTTTCACACTCATACCTGCTACCGGCTCATCCAGCATCAGCAGTTGCGGATCCTGGATCAGCAGCATGCCGATCTCCAGCCACTGCTTCTGGCCGTGGCTCAACAGCGCGGCTTCGGTCTCCAGCATATGGTCAAGCATGATCTCTTTGGCGATTTCGAGAATCTTGTTTTCCACCTCCGCGTCACGCTTGAACATCAGCGAACCGAACACCCCACGGCCGCGCGGGTAGGAGACTTCCAGGTTTTCGAACACGGTGAGGTTTTCGTAGATGGAGGGAGTCTGGAACTTGCGCCCTACCCCGGCACGCACAATTTCATGCTCGGAGAGTTTGGTGAGCTCCTTGTTCATGAACTTGATACTGCCGGAGGTGGACTTGGTCTTGCCGCAGATCAGGTCCAGCACGGTAGTTTTACCCGCGCCGTTGGGACCGATCACCACGTGCAGTTCGTTCTTGTCGAGATAGAAGTTCAGATTGTCCACCGCCTTGAAACCGTCGAAGGATACGGTCAGCTCTTCTACGGCCAGGGTGAAATCTGTGTTTGCGCTCATCATAACAACCTCTGTTTGTCGTTAAGTCTTGTTCTGCCGGTTGGGGTCGATCAGTTCGACCCCTCCAGCTTGGGAGCAACCGCTGCCGTGTCATTTTTGGAAAACAGGGAGGTTATAAAGCCCAGGCGCTTTTTGATGTGGTGGCTATGGTCTTCCCACAGGCCAGCCAGGCCATTGGGGAAGAACATCACTACTGCGATAAACAGGCCACCCATCAGGAACAGCCACAGCTCGGGGAACGACTCGGAGAACGCCGTCTTGCCAAAGTTAATCAGCAGACAACCGTATACCGCACCAATCAGCGACAGGCGTCCACCCACCGCGGCGAAGATCACCATCTCGATGGAAGGTACAATGCCCACAAAGGATGGCGACATAAAACCTACGGAGAGGGTGAACATGGCGCCGCCAATGGCGGAGATCATGGCCGAGAAACAGAAGATAAAGATCTTGAAGTTGGCAACGTCGTAACCTGAGAAGCGCACGCGGTCTTCCTTGTCACGCATCGCCAGCAACAGGCGACCGAATTTGCTGGTGAGGATGAAACGGGACATCAGGATCACCGCCAGCAACAGGAAACAGGTAATAAAGTAGAACAGGTTCTTGGCGAAGTCGGAGGTGATATCCCAGCCATGCAGGGTGCGCAGGTCGGTAATACCGTTAATGCCACCGGTGTAACCCTGCTGACCCACAATCAGGACAGTGAGGATCAGTGACACCACCTGGGTAATGATGGCGAAGTACACACCACCCACGCGGCGCTTAAACATGGCCACACCGATCAGGTAGGCAAATACCGACGGGATAATCAGGATCGCCAACAGGGTAAAGGTGAAGCTGTTGAAGGGTTCCCAGAACCACGGCAGCGCAGTGAGCTGGTTCCAGTCCATAAAGTCGGGAATACCGGGGGTAGACTGAATCGCAGTGTTCTCCGGGCTGGAGGCTTCCAGTTTCAGGAACATGGCCATGCCGTAACCACCGAGGCCGAAGAAGATGCCCTGGCCCAGGCTCAGGGTGCCGCCGTAGCCCCACAGCAGCACCAGGCTGATGGCGGGGAAGGCGTAGGTCAGGTACTTGGCCACCAGGTTGAGGCGGAAGCCATCCAGTGCCAGTGGGAACACCACCAGTATCAGCGTCGCCAACAGGACAAACCCGACCGTCCCGTTTTTGCCACCCAACAGTTTTTCATACATAAAGCTCATAGGGATCTCCCAAATTACATTCCGTTGGTGAAGGCCCGCCTCAACGGCGGACCTTGCTGGCAAACAGACCTTCTGGCTTGAACATCAGAATCACAACCAGCGTCAGCAGGGTGAACACCTTGGCCATCGAACCGCTGATGAAGAACTCGAGGATCGACTGTGCCTGGGCAATGGAGAAGGCCGAGGCGATGGTACCGAGCAGGCTGGCAGCGCCACCAAACACAACCACCATGAAGGTATCCACGATGTAGAGGGTGCCGGTGGTTGGACCGGTGGAGGCGATGGTGGTGAAGGCCGCACCGGCAACACCGGCGATACCGCAACCGAGGGCGAAGGTAAGACGATCCACTTTTTTGGTGTTGATACCCACCGCGCCACTCATAACCCGGTTCTGGGTGGTGGCACGCACCTTGAGGCCCCAGCTGGATTTGAACATCAGGTAGAAGACGCCACCGGTGATCAGCAGGGTCAGGGCCAGCACGAACATACCGTTGAGGGGAATGTCGATCATGTCAGTCGGCTGGTAGGAACCCATCAGCCAGTCGGGCAGCGCCGGGCTCACTTCGCGGGCACCGAAGATGGAGCGATAGGCCTGTTGCATGATCAGGCTCAGGCCCCAGGTGGCCAGCAGGGTATCCAGCGGACGCTTGTACAAATGTCGTATCAACGCCCATTCGGCGAGATACCCCAAAGCCGCTGCGACAAAGAACGCAGCCACAATGGCGACTAAAAAGTAGTACGGCATAAAGCCGGGGAAATAAGTCTCTGTGACGGTGGAGAGCAGATAGGTGGTGTAGGCACCCGCTGCCATGAATTCACCGTGGGCCATGTTGATGACCCCCATCTGGCCAAAAATAATGGCAAGGCCCAGTGCCATCAGCAGCAGCACGCTGAATAAACTGATGCCGGCAAAACCCTGCATGGCAAAGATGGCCATCAGTTCGCTGCTGGTATATCCGCCCATGATGAAGTCTCCAAAAAGCTGTCAACAGTGAGTGAAGCACTCAATGTCCGAAATCTTGATAGGCCGACCTCCGTGTCGGCCTGGTGTACTGCGATCCTTGCGGGTAGTAGATGCTGAGGTCGATCGGGAAACTTACTGGTAACCGGCTGGGAACGGATCGGGCTCGATCAGCTCAGACTCGTATACCACTTCAACCTGACCATCCTTCTTCCACTTGCCAACGCGGGCCTTGGACCAGAGGTGGTGGTTCTTGTGCAGTTTCACGTAGCCTTCAGGCGCAGTGGTCAGCTCGATGTCGCCCTTCTCGGACTCGGCAACCACTTTGTCGATGTCGAAGGAACCAGCGCGTTCAACCGCTGCTTTCCACAGCCATGGGCCGAGGTAAGCTGCCTGGGTCACGTCACCGATCACGCTGTCGTCGCCCCACATCTCTTTAAAGGCTTTAACGAAGGCTTCGTTGTTGGGGTTATCCTGGCTCTGGAAGTACTTCATGATGGAGTAGAAGCCTTCCAGGTTTTCACCGCCAATACCCAGAACTTCGTCTTCGGTAACGGAGATGGTCAGCAGGGTTTGCTTGTCACCGGTGATACCGGCGGCTTTCAGCTGCTTGAACCAGGCAACGTTGGAACCACCCACAACAGCGGCGTAGATAACGTCAGGTTTTTTCAGACGGATTTTGTTAATAACGGAACCGAACTGGGTATCACCCAGTGGCTTGTACTCTTCACCAACCACTTTACCGCCGAGCACGTTTTCAATGTGCTTGCGGGCGATCTTCATGGAGGTACGTGGCCAGATGTAGTCGGAGCCGATCAGGTAGAAGGTCTTGGCACCCTTCTCTTTGGCAACCCAGTTGAGACCGTCGAGAATCTGCTGGGTAGCTTCCTGGCCGGTGTAGATCACGTTTTTGGATTGTTCCAGACCTTCATAGAAAGTCGGGTAGTAGAGCAGGCCGTTCTCTTTTTCGAAAACCGGCAGTGCGGCTTTACGGGAGGCGGAGGTCCAGCAACCGAATACGGCAGCCACCTTGTCGTTCACCAGCAGCTTGCGGCTCTTCTCGGCGAAGGTTGGCCAGTCACTGGCACCGTCTTCCTGGATAATCTTGATCTGGCGACCAAGTACACCGCCACTCTCGTTAATCTGTTTGATAGCCAGCTTTTCAGCTTCCTGGGCGCCTGTCTCACTGATGGCCATGGTGCCGGTGAGGGAGTGCAGGATACCGACGGTCACTGTGTCGTCAGTGACAGCCAGGCCGGTGGTGTTGACACCCGCATAGGTGGCCTGGGAGGCCAGCATCAGCCCGGCCAGCGGCGCGGCAATGGCGGCACGTAAGGATCGGCGCACCCAGGAGCCCTTCGGGCTGTCGGCTGCACCTCGGTTATGAGAACGGTCTTGCATGGTCTTCTCTCCTGGAGGTTAGTAATGCCAGCACAGTTTCACGACTTGCATCACAACAGACCATTCGGCATGTGTTCATTTAGGTGGGGGTAAATGACGTATACCCGGGTTAGTCAGGTGGCGGTATTGTGTGGGCCATGTGTGCGGGCTTGGTGCAGGGTAAGCGCAAGCCGGTAATACCGGTCACGACCCATACAACCGGCTTCTTTCTCCCTGCCCGCCGCAACAGCGCCCCGACTGCCATTAAAAAACTCGCTATAATGCCCCGGCTTGGCCCCATTACTGCATTCAGTAGCGGCGGTGATGTACCAGGGAACAGTTACCAGAGCAGAGGAGGGAAAATTCGTCGATCCGGAGCAGGCCGTGCACTGCATCCGACCTTACAGAGGCCCCAACATGAGGCATGGCAATCGCCGTCCGCTCAATAAAGCGTCAATTGCGCAAGGCGGGGGTACCCTGCATTGAATGCCCGGCAACAGGTCTTCCGCGTACGCCGCAACTACAACCGCTGGGTCGCCAATGAGACCCTCGAAGATTACGCCCTGCGCTTCACCGCCAAGAAGGCGCGCCGCTGGACCGCGGCCCGTATCTCCAATACCGCCCTGGGGGCGATCTCTTTTCTCGCGCTGGAAGCCATAGGCGGCGCCATTACCGTTACCCACGGTTTTACCAACGCGGTCGCCGCCACACTGGCGGTAGGCCTGATCATTTTCCTCACTGCCATCCCCATCTGCTACCACGCCGCCAGACAGGGCGTGGATATCGACCTGCTCACCCGCGGCGCCGGCTTCGGCTACATTGGCTCTACCATCACCTCGCTGATCTACGCCAGTTTTACCTTTATCTTTTTTGCCCTTGAGGCCGCCATCCTGGCGCTGGCGCTGCAGTTAACGCTGGATTGCCCCCTCTACCTCGGGTACTTCATCAGCGCCGTGATTGTAATTCCGCTGGTGACCCACGGTATTACCCTGATCAGCCGCTTCCAGGTGTGGACCCAGCCGCTGTGGCTGGTGCTGCAACTGCTGCCGCTGATCTGTATCGCCCTGCAGTCGGAGGACGCGCTGGCATTGTGGGCCAACTACACCCCGCCGGGGGAGGCGCCGGGCTTTAACCTAATGGCCTTTGGTGCGGCGGCGGCAGTGCTGTTTTCGCTGATCGCCCAGGTGGGTGAGCAGGTGGATTTTCTGCGCTTTATGCCAGCGGATAAAAAGCCGGGACCACGCTGGTGGGGCGCGCTGCTGATGGCAGGCCCTGGCTGGATCATCAGTGGCACCATCAAGATCCTGATTGGCTCTTTCCTGGCGGTGCTGGCACTGAGCCACGGCGTCGGTATGACCCAGGCCACCGATCCCAACTACATGTACCTGACGGCGTTTGGCTACGTCACCTCCTCGCCGGAGCTGATGCTGATCCTCACCGGTACCTTTGTGGTGTTGTCGCAGTTAAAGATTAACGTCACCAACGCCTACGCCGGTTCCATTGCCTGGTCCAATTTCTTCTCCCGCCTTACCCACAACCACCCGGGGCGGGTGGTATGGCTGGTGTTCAATGTCGCCATCGCGCTGATGTTGATGGAGCTGGGTATCTACCGGGTGCTGGAAGAGATCCTGTCGGTCTACTCCATTGTCGCAGTGGCCTGGGTGGGTACTCTGGTTGCTGACCTGGTGATCAATCGGCCGCTGAAGCTGCGGCCGGCAGCGATGGAGTTCAAGCGCGCGCACCTCTACGACATCAACCCGGTGGGCGTAGGCTCCATGCTGATCGCCTCGGTGGTGGGCTTTGTGTCGCTCAGTGGGGTGCTGGGTGAGGCGGCGCAGGCACTCTACTCTTTCGCCACCCTGCTGTGCTGTTTCATCGCAGCACCACTGATCGCCTGGCTGACCCGCGGCCAGTACTACATCGCCCGCGAGCCGGTCATCATCAGCGATGCTCCCTCCCACCGCTGCTGCATTTGCGAACACCATTTTGAACACGAGGATATGGCGCACTGCCCCGCCTACGCCGGCCCCATCTGCTCCCTGTGCTGTTCGCTGGATGGCCGCTGCCACGACATGTGCAAGACCGACGCGCGCTTCTCCGAACAGATTGTCGGCGCACTGGGCAAGATCATGCCCGCCAACTGGGTAGCACGACTGAACAGCCGGGTGGGACACTTCCTTGGCCTGTTCTTCTTTATCAGTGTGGTGATGGCAGCGCTGCTGTCGCTGGTTTTTTTCCAGCTCACCCTCGACTCAGAAATGGCACCAGGGCCGATCATGACGGCGCTGATCAATGTCTATTACATTTTGCTGATTGTCTGTGGTGTCGCGGCCTGGATGTACACCCTCGGCCACGAGAGCCGGCGCTTCTCGCAGGAGGAGACCCGCCACCAGACCAAATTGCTGATGAACGAGATTGAGGCGCACAAACAGACTGACCTGCAACTGCAGAAGTCGATGAAGATTGCCGACGCCGCCAACGCCGCCAAGAGCCGTTACCTCACCGGCATCAGCCATGAACTGCGCTCCCCCCTGAACGCCATCATGGGCTACGCGCAGCTGCTGGATAAAGACACTGACATCGCGCCCAAAAGGCGCGAGGCACTGGCCATTATCCGCCGCAGCAGTGAGTACCTGTCGGACCTGATCGAAGGCCTGTTGGACATCTCCCGCATTGAGGCCGGACGACTGGAATTGAACATGACGGAAGTGGATCTGGGCGCGCTGCTGGAACAGCTGGTGAGCATGTTCCGTCTGCAGGCCCAGGCCAAGGGCATCGAGTTTGAATTTGACCGCTTAACGCCGCTGCCACAAACGGTACGCGCCGATGAAAAACGCCTGCGCCAGATTCTGATCAACCTGCTCTCCAACGCCGTGAAATATACCCACTCCGGCAAGGTACGCTTCTCGGTCAGCTATCGCAGCCTGGTGGCGGAGTTCACCATCGAGGATTCCGGTGTCGGTATCGACGAAGAGAACATGGAGCGCATCTTCCGCCCGTTCGAGCGGGTACGCAAAGCCGGCGAGCCACACGTCACCGGCACCGGCCTGGGACTGACCATCACCCGCCTGCTGACCGATATTATGGGCGGCGACCTGTCCGTAACCAGCACCCCGGGCAAAGGCAGCTGCTTCAACGTCAAACTGATGCTGTCCAGTACCACCAAACTTGCGGTCAGTGCCACACAGGATCGTCAGGTACTGGGCTACCACGGCGACACCAAGACCATTTTTGTGGTGGACGACGAACCCACCCATCGCAGCCTGTTGCAGGACCTGCTGGAGCCGCTGGGCTTTAACATCGTACAGGCACCGGATGCGGGCGTATGCCTGGAGATGCTGCGCCTGAGCGAGCAACCACCGGACCTGTTCCTGCTGGACATCACCATGCCCGGCATGAGTGGTTGGGAGCTGGCGCGCATACTTCGGCGCCAGTGGCCCAGATGCAAGATCTTCATGATCTCGGCCGACGCCTACCAGCGACCGCAGGAAGAGGAACTGACCGATCAGGTTGCTCCCAACGACGCCTACCTGGTGAAGCCGCTGAAAATCTCCCAGTTGTTGCCGATCATCAGCCAGCACCTGCCCATCGTCTGGCGTTACGCCCAACCGGAAGAGCCCAGCGCCGCGCCAGCCAGCACCCAGCCCCTGCCGCTGTCCGAGTCCAACAAACAGGACCTGATCCGGCTGGCAAAGATCGGTTACGCCAACGGTATCCGCGATTACCTGGCCGGCTTGCGCGAAGAGCATCCGGAGTCATCCCAGTTGCTGGACCGCTTACAGGAACACGCACGGCACTTTAACTTCAGTGCCCTGATTAAATTACTAGAGGAATCCCTATGAATGCTTCCACGCCCAAAAAAGATGTGGTGTTGGTGGTCGACGATTCACCGGAAACCCTGGGTATGCTCAACGATACCCTGGACCGGGCGGGAGTGACGGTATTGGTAGCACTGGAGGGCCAGCAGGCTCTGACCATTGCCGCCAGCATCACGCCCGATGTGATTCTCATGGACGCCATCATGCCCAACCTCGACGGCTTCGAAACCTGCAAGCGACTGAAAGGCATCAAGTCACTGGAACACATTCCGGTTATTTTCATGACCGGACTGACAGACACCGCCAGCATTGTGAAAGGGTTTGAGGCCGGCGGCGTCGACTACATTACCAAACCGGTCAACGGTGACGAGCTGATAGCGCGTATGCGGGTGCACCTGGCCAACGCCCGTGTCACCCAGAGTACCAAGCACGCCCTCGACAGCACCGGCCAATACCTGTTTGCCGCCACCCGCAACGGTCACCTGGCCTGGGCAACGCCCCAGGCCCATCAACTGTTTGAGGACGCCGGGCTCAGCAAAGAGTGGCTGGCCACAGAACTGCCCGGCGCTCTGCAGGAGTTTCTGCAATCCTCCAACAAGGAGAGCGGCCTGCTGCTGGAAGGCAACGTGAAACCCCTCGATGTAAAGTTTATCAGCCAGACCAGTGGCAATGAGTTTCTGCTGCAATTGATTGATACAGACCGGCCAACAGACGTTGAGCTGTTGCGGGCAGGCCTGGAGTTAACCGAGAAAGAAGCCCACGTCACCCTGTGGATTGCGCACGGCAAAACCAATCGCGAAATCGGTTTTATCCTTAACATGAGCCCGCGCACAGTGAACAAACACCTGGAGCAGATTTTCAATAAGATGGATGTTGATAACCGCACTGCGGCTGCTGTTGTGGCGGTAAAACTGTTGAACGAATGAGATCGGTCAGTGCTCAGGTTTGATCACCACCGTAGTGGTGATCAATTGGCCACATGCCGGTGCTTAACGGATAACACAGGGATACTGTTCGCGGGGTTCAATCTGGTGGGTGTCACGATAGGAAGGTGGCTGACGTCCGCCGGCATCGGTAAAACCGTAATGGATCGCCATCTCCGCACCAATCACCGTTTTACCACTGAGGGACATTAACGCCGGGTCGTTGTAGAGATGCCAGATAACATGACCGGTAAACTCCGGCGTCTCGGTGATCTCTTCCAGGTAACCGTACTTTTCCCGATTGGATTCCATCAACAGCATCAAACGCTCGGCCTTCAGTGCCCCCATCCATACCGAGAGAGCGGCCACATTAAACGGCCGCAGGTCTTCAGCCATATCGGCGGCGAACTTATCCATACCCGCCTTATGAGCGCCGTACACCGGACCATAGACGTAGTGCACGGAACCGGACGCAGAGGTGAACATAATCAGGCCGTGTTGCTGCTTCACCATAATCGGCGCAGCGTAATAGCTGGCGATGTAGCTGCTGCGTAATCCCACGTCCAGCATGTCCGCAATGCCCGGATCCTTTTCCCAGAAATTGCCGGGCTTGGTGAGGTCATCGTGAATGGCACAGGCGTTATTCACCAGAATATCCAGTCGCCCCTGCTCACTCTGAACCTGTTCAAACAGTGCTTTCACTTCGTCATCGTTGCCGTGGTCTACGCGCACGGCAATGCCGGTCCCTCCCGCTGCCGTTACGGCATCGGCAGTCTCAAAGATAGTGCCGGGCAAGGGCGAATCACCCGGCTGCTGCGAACGGCCGGTGACATAGACGGTGCAGCCGTAACTGCCAAGGGCGATGGCGATACCGCGGCCGGCACCGCGACTGGCGCCGGTGACCACCACAACCGGGGGCTGGGACATGGGGAGTTCTCCTGTGACTTCTTATTCTTTTAGTCAGCGAAAATCACTACGCCGACAAACACTGGCGCTGCCACTCAGGGGAGTGTAACGCAATCCCAGGGTCGGGCGAAAAGGTGTGGTGGGGGGCGAAACAAGGTGCCGGCACATCCTTAATGACAATCAGAAGCTCATGGATTCTCCCAGGCGGGCAATGTGTGGCTTCCAGCCCTCTTCCTGCAGCTTCTCCTGCAATGCCTGCTTGGCTTCCTCTTCGCCATGGACAAGAAAGAGTGTCGGCCGCCGTTCAAAATGGCCCAACCATGAGGCCAGTTGCTTCTGGCTGGCGTGGGCGGAAAAGCCGCCAAGGGTGTGAATCTTGGCGCGCACCGCCACCTCTTCCCCGGCCACACGCAGCGTCTCGGCGCCATCAATCAAAGCCCGCCCCGGCGTACCCACCGCCTGGTGCCCCACAAACACCACGTGGGCACTGCGACGCCAGAGATTATGCTTGAGGTGGTGACGGATACGACCGCCGTTACACATACCGCTGCCGGCAATAATAATGGCGCCTTTCTCGATACGGTTCAGTGCCATGGATTCGTCGGTGGTGGTGCTGTAGCGCAAGGTGGGCAGAAACTTGCTCAGGCGACCACCCACCACAGTCTGTAGTTCGGTCGCGTCCTCGTCGTTGTAGACGTGCTGGTAGCGGTGGTAGATCTCGGTCACCGCGATGGCCATGGGACTGTCCAGATAGACCGCCTGGTGGCGCAGCAGGCCACGCTGGTAGAGTTCACCCAGGCGGAAAATAATTTCCTGGGTACGGCCCACCGCGAAGGAGGGAATGAGAATATTGCCACCGTTTTCCGACGCCTCACGAATCACCTCTTCGAACTCTTCCAGGGTTTCCGACAGCGAACGGTGTTCACGATCACCGTAAGTTGATTCGATCATGATAGCGTCGGCTTCAGTGATCACTTCCGGGTCCCGCAGCAACGCCGCGCAACTGTTGCCGAGGTCACCGGAGAAGACCAGTTTTTTCCGGCGCCCATCTTCGTCGATGTACACTTCCACAATGGCAGACCCAAGGATATGTCCGGCGTCGCGGAAACAGATGCTCACATCCTCGGTCAGTTTGTGGCTGTGCCCATAGGGCAATCCAAGGCACTGGGTGAGCGTCTGCTGTACCGACTCTTCGGTATAGAGTGGATCGATGGGTTCCTTGCCGGCGCGGCGACGGCGTTTGTTCTCCCACTGGCTGTCACGTTCCTGCAGGGACGCCGCATCCTTCAGCAGCACCTCCAGCAGGTCACAGCTGGCCCGGGTCATATAAATGGAACCACCGTAGCCTTCATCCACCAGTTTCGGCAGACGCCCGGAGTGATCCAGGTGAGCGTGGGAGAGAACCACCGCATCCAGATCCGCTACGTGAAACGGAAATTTCTGGAAGTTGCGCGACTCCTCCTCCCGGGTTCCCTGGAACAACCCGCAGTCCAGCAGGATTCTGGATTTCGACGTAATGAGCAGGTGCAGGGAGCCGGTGACCCCCTCCACAGCCCCGAGAAATTTCACCTGAGCCATAGATTTTCCGTATTGCTATTTCCCTGTGAGCCCTCAGTGTCGCGCAGATGCGACGGCGCAGGCAATGATGTACAACAAGCAGATGCTGACTGGCGCTTAACCCGGGTACCAGCCGCTGCCCCACACATCCTGGCGGGATTCGGCTGAGGGCACCGGTTTCAGTTCGCGGCTCTCGCAATGCTGCATAATGTCCTGCCGATAGTCGCCCTTGAACATGGGAATCTCATGGGTCTCGTCGCTCTCTTCCAGCTGGAAATAGAGCTGCATGGTCTCCGGCGGAAACACATGGACCAGTGCCCGGTGGGCCACCATCTGGTCGCCGTGCATAAAATCCTTGAACTGCAGGTAGGCGTCTTCAAAACTGTCACCGTGCAGGGTCATTTCACACTCGGTGGTAAAACGGAATTTGATACTGGCCATAACAACCTCGCTAATCGTCACAGGTGTTAAGGTCACTATAGGCCTGAAAGAAGACTGTACGCAGCGCCTGGTTAAACGCTTTTGTTTTAAGGAGATGATCCCTAATTCGACATCAACCTCCGGGGGCGCGAGGGTGAACCCACAATCCCCAACGCCCAAAAAATAGAATACAACTATGAGAATAACTGGCGAATTGTTGGAGACTGGTAATGAGTGATCTTGAACAGCTGAAGCAGGCATTGAGACAATTTGCCCGGGAGCGCGACTGGGATCAGTTTCACTCACCGAAGAACCTGGCCATGGCGCTGACGGTGGAAGTTGCGGAGTTGGCAGAAATCTTTCAGTGGATGAGCGAACCACAGTCACAGGCTCCGGACGCGGCCACACTGGATCATATTGCCGAAGAGATTGCGGATATCCAGCTGTACCTGATACGCCTGGCGGACAAACTGGATATCGATATTGTCAGCGCTGCACAGCAGAAGTTTGTGAAAAACGAACGCAGGTATCCGGCGGAGCGGGTTCGTGGCAGCGCCCGGAAATACACCGCCTACACCGAGCATCAGGAGGATCAGTAGCGCTGCTATACAGGGCAACCGGTCTTGATACACTGGTCCACAGACCACAAAAAAGGCCGGGACGAACAGGATCGCCCCGGCCTTTTTCTCATGCTTCTACCTTTTAAATCAAGGTAAAAAGCAATAGTAAGCACTTACACATCAAGATTTGCTACCGCCAGTGCATTGGTCTCGATAAAGTCACGACGCGGCTCCACCTGGTCGCCCATCAGGCAGGTAAACATCTGGTCGGCGCCAATGGCGTCTTCGATGGTGACCTGCAGCATACGGCGGGTGCCCGGATCCATAGTGGTCTCCCACAACTGCTCGGGGTTCATCTCGCCCAAGCCTTTATAACGCTGGATGCTGTAACCGCGACGGGACTCAACCATCAGCCACTCCAGTGCCTCGGTAAAGGCTTTAACCTCTTTGCGACGCTCGCCACGCTGAATATAACCGCCCTCTTCGATCAGGCCATCCAGCTTCTCACCGAGCGCCACAATAGAGGCATACTCGCCGGAGAGGAAGAAGTCGCGGGAGAAGACGAAATCCGTGGGCACACCGTGCGCGGTAATACGGATTACCGGCAGGGAGACATGGCGTTCCGGATCCTGGGTAATAAACGCCTCGTAGCGATGGCTACCGGAGGAGTTCAGGGTCAGGCGCGCCAGCACCTCATCCAGCCAGGTTTGCAGCTGCGCCTCATCACTGAGCACCTCTTCCTTCAGGCTGGTGGAGTAGATCAACTGCTCCAGAACCTCAGGCGGATACAGACGAGACAAGCGATCGATGGTCGCCATCACACGGCGGTATTCGGACACCAGTGCTTCCAGAGCTTCGCCACCAATACCCGGCGCATCAGCGTTAACGTGCAGGGAAGAACCTTCCAGCGCCGCCTGGGTCAGGAACCGGGTGAGGGCTTCATCGTCCTTCAGGTACTGCTCCTGCTTACCCTTGGCAATTTTGTAGAGTGGCGGCTGGGCAATAAAGATGTGACCACGCTCGATCAGTTCACGCATCTGGCGGAAGAAGAAGGTCAGCAGCAGAGTGCGGATGTGGGAGCCATCCACGTCAGCATCGGTCATGATGATAATGCTGTGATAACGCAGCTTGTCCGGGTTGAACTCCTGGTTACCGATACCGCAACCGAGGGCGGTAATCAGGGTGCCCACTTCAGCACTGGAGAGCATCTTGTCGAAACGGGCTTTCTCCACGTTCAGGATTTTACCTTTCAGCGGCAGAATCGCCTGGGTACGACGGTCCCGGCCCTGCTTGGCGGAACCACCGGCGGAGTCACCCTCCACCAGGTAGATTTCAGACAGTGCAGGATCTTTTTCCTGGCAGTCCGCCAGCTTGCCCGGCAAGCCGGCAATATCCAGGGCGCCTTTACGGCGGGTCATTTCACGGGCCTTACGGGCCGCTTCACGGGCCCTGGCGGCCTCGATCATCTTACCCACCACAGCCTTGGCTTCGGCGGGGTTCTCTAGCAGGTAATCGGCAAAGGCGGTGCCCATCTCCTGTTCTACCGCGCTTTTCACTTCGGAGGAGACCAGCTTGTCCTTGGTCTGGGAGGAGAACTTGGGATCCGGTACCTTCACGGAAATAATGGCAGTCAGACCCTCACGGGCGTCGTCGCCAGTGGTGTTGACCTTATCCTTCTTGCCCACTCCCTCTTTCTCAATGTAGTTATTGAGGCAGCGGGTCAGCGCGGCACGGAAGCCGGCCAGGTGAGTACCACCATCACGCTGGGGAATGTTGTTGGTGTAGCAGAAGATGTTTTCCTGGAAACTGTCGTTCCACTGCAGTGCCACTTCAACGCCCACACCATCCTCTTCACGCTGGGTGGTGAAGTGCATAACCTGGTTGATCGGGGTTTTGTTCTGGTTAATGTGCTCCACAAAGGCTCTCAGGCCACCTTCGTACTGGTACACCTCTTCCTTACCACTGCGCTCGTCTTTCAGTACGATGCGAACGCCGGAGTTCAGGAAGGAGAGCTCACGCAAACGCTTGGCAAGATGTTCGAAATGGAACTCGATGTTGCTGAAAGTATCGCCTGAGGGATGGAAGTGAACCTCAGTACCGGTATTGGTGGTCTCACCCACCACAGCCAGGGGCGCATCGGGTACACCGTGGCGATAGACCTGCTCAAACACCTTGCCGCCACGACGGATGGTGAGCTTCAGCAATTTGGACAGGGCATTCACCACAGACACACCCACACCGTGCAGACCGCCGGAAACCTTATAGGTGTTGTCGTCGAACTTACCGCCAGCGTGGAGCACGGTCATGATCACTTCCGCGGCGGATACACCCTCTTCCTCATGGATTTCGGTAGGGATACCGCGACCGTTATCGGAGACCGAGACCGATTCGTCGGGGTGAATAACCACCTTGATCTCTGAACAGTGGCCGGCCAGGGCTTCGTCGATGGAGTTATCAACGATCTCAAACACCATGTGGTGCAGGCCGGTACCGTCATCGGTATCGCCGATATACATCCCGGGGCGCTTACGAACAGCATCCAGCCCTTTCAGTACCTTAATACTGGATGAGTCGTAAGTGTTTTGCTCTGACATAATCCACTCCGCAATTTAGCGTATTTGCTTTTATTCTTCCGGCAGCGGTCGAGGCTGGCCGGGCTCGTAGCGAGCCACTTGCACCCCGCCGTGTTCCACGTGAAACAACTTGTAATTCAAACTGCTGTAATCCGGCCAGGCTTCTACCAACGCCGGCAACTCTACACCGGTGACGAACACCTGACTGCCCATCTCCTGCAGCCATCCAGCCAGCACAGCCCGGAAATCAACATCCAATTCAGCCGGCATATCGTCTATCAGGTAGATACAGCGCCGTCCGGTGAGCTGCCGAAAGATCATCCCTTGCGCTATCAGCAGTGCGCTGACCACGATCTTTTGCTGGCCACGAGACAGCAGATCTACCGCCGTCAGCTTGCCAACCTGAACCCGGATATCGGCACGATGAGGCCCTTGTCGGGTATACCCCAACTCCATATCCCTATCCAGGGTTTCGGTCAGCAGCTCCTCGAAGCTTTGCTCACTATCCCAACCCCGGTAGTAACGCAGACTGGTTTTGGCCACCTCACCGGGAAATCCCTCGATGAGCTCCCCAAAACAACCCTGCAAACGCTCAAAAGCCTGTGCCCTGCAGCGGTCCAGCACAGCGGCACACAGGGCCAATTCCCTATCCCAGGGCTGCAGGTATAAGCGGTCAATTTTATCACGTCTGAGCAGACTATTGCGGTGTTTCAGACACTTTTCGTAGCTCCTCCAGGCTGGATAGAATTCAGGTTCCACGTGAAACACCAACCAATCCAGAAACTGTCGTCTAACCTCAGGCCCGCCCTCCAGCAACCCGAAGGAGTGCCCGTTCATTACCCTTACAGGCAGGGTTTCCGCCAGCTCTGCCGCTGACCGACAGACACTGCCCGCCTTCTTGATCAGCACCTGCCCACTGCGGTCTCGCTGCACACCCAGGGAGACTGGTGCCTGCAGCTGCTCATCCAGTACTTGACCATGCAGGGTGTAGGACTGCGCGTCGTGATTGATAACGGTTTTGTATTTACGCGAACGGAAGGAGCGCCCCATGGACAGGGTGCTGATGGCCTCCAGGATAGAGGTTTTACCACTGCCGTTAGGGCCGAAGAAGATATTGAGCTGCGGTGACAGCTCAATATCCAGGGACTTGATATTACGAAAGTCGTGCGCCAGCAGGCGACGCAGGGTCATGCAGACACCCCATCAGAGGCGCATGGGCATAACAACGTAGAGAGAATCCCCACCCTCAGGCTCTTCGATCAGAGCACTGCTGTTGGAGTCAGACAGGGTCATTTTGATGTTTTCGCTGCTCAGCACCGAGGTAACATCCTGCAGGTAACTGACGTTGAAGCCGATCTCCAGGGTATCGCCGCTGTAATCCACGGCCACCTGCTCTTCAGCCTCTTCCTGTTCAGGGTTGTTGGCAACGATGGTGAGCTGGCCATCGTCCAGCTGCAGGCGCACACCGCGGTACTTCTCGTTGGAGAGAATGGCTGTACGACCAAAGGCCTGACGCAGCTCATTACGATCACCAAACACCAACTTGTCACCGCCCCGCGGCAGCACCCGCTCATAATCCGGGAATTTCCCATCCACCAGCTTGGAGGTAAAGGTATAGGCGTCGGTGGAAACACGGATATGGCTGGCTCCCAGCACCACCTCAACACTGCCCTGGCCGTCCAGCAGGCGGGAAAGCTCCACCACACCTTTGCGCGGCAGGATGGCCTGAATCGCATCGTCAACAGCAACACTGACAGGACGGGTACACATCGCCAAACGGTGACCGTCGGTGGCCACTGCACGCAACTGACCTTCGCGAACTTCCCACAACATGCCGTTGAGGTAGTAGCGTACATCCTGCTGCGCCATAGCAAAGGCGGTACGATCAATCAGGCGTTTCACATCCTGCTGTTCGCACTGGAACTGCATATCACCACTGCCCTGCTCCACATTGGGGAAGTCATTGGCTGGCAGTGTGGAAAGGGTGAAACGGCTACGTCCCGACTTCAGGACAACCTTCTGGTTTTCTTCGGAAAAGTCGAGAACCGCATCATCCGGCAGCGAACGGCAGATATCCACCAGCTTGCGCGCCGGCACTGTCAGCTCACCGGACTCCCCGGCTTCCGGCAATTGCAGGCGGGCCACAATCTCCACCTCCAGGTCCGTGCCGGTCAGCGACAGCCGATCCCCTTCCAGTACAATCAGCACGTTGGCCAGCACAGGCAATGTCTGGCGGCGCTCAACCACACCGGCGACCAACTGCAGGGGCTTGAGTAAAGCTTCACGAGATACACTGAATTTCATGGGTCTCTTCATCTTCCTAATTGGGATGTTGTTATTGTCTCACTCCGTGAGGGATATCAGGAGGTCAGCGATCGCTGCAGATTCTTCCAATCCTCGCGCATATCCGCATCCTGCTCCCGCAGCTCCTTGATCTTGCGACAGGCGTGCAACACGGTGGTGTGGTCACGCCCGCCAAATGCATCGCCGATCTCCGGCAAGCTGTGGTTGGTCAGCTCCTTGGCCAGCGACATGGCCACCTGGCGGGGTCTGGCCACAGAGCGACTGCGACGCTTGGAGAGGATATCACTGACTTTGATCTTGTAGTATTCCGCCACCACCCGCTGGATATTATCCACACTCACCTGCTTGTCCTGCAGGGCCAGCAGATCCTTGAGCGCCTCGCGCACCAGCGGTACATCGATATCACGACCGGTAAAGTGGGCGTTGGCGATCACCCGCTTCAGCGCCCCTTCCAGCTCCCGCACATTGGAGCGAATCCGCTGGGCAATAAAGAAAGCAGCGTCGTTGGGCAGCCACATATTGGCCTGCTCAGCTTTCTTCATCAGGATTGCCACCCGCGTCTCCAGCTCCGGCGGCTCAATGGCAACCGTCAGGCCCCAGCCGAAGCGACTTTTGAGACGCTCTTCCAGACCGTTAATCTCTTTCGGATAACGGTCACAGGTGAGGATAATCTGCTGCCCGCCTTCGAGCAGGGCATTAAAGGTGTGGAAAAACTCCTCCTGAGAGCGCTCCTTACCAGAGAAAAACTGGATATCGTCGATCAGCAGTGCGTCTACCGAGCGGTAATAACGCTTGAAGTCGTTGATGGCGTTGAGCTGCAGCGCCTTGACCATGTCAGCCACGAAGCGCTCGGAGTGCAGGTAGACCACCTTGGCATTGGGATTCTTCTCTACCAGGGCATTACCCACAGCGTGCATCAAGTGGGTTTTACCCAGGCCCACACCACCGTAGATAAACAGCGGGTTGTAGGCTCCACCCGGGTTCTCCGCCACCTGACGTGCCGCCGCCAGACCCAGCTGGTTCGACTTACCCTCTACAAAGCTTTTGAAGGTGAAACTTTCGTTCAGGTAATTGCGGTGCTTGAGGCCGCCCTCCACCTCAATGGCAGTGGCTCGCTCCCCGGTATTGGAGCTGGTAATGAGACCGGCGGATTCCACGCCGGCAGAAGCCCCGTAACCGGTGCCCAGGGCCGGGCGTGAATCCAATGTCAGGATATCGCTGCCACCGGAACCACGCCCGTATTCGTCATTGGCATCCGGCAACAGCTCGTCAGCGGAAAAAGGCTGCTGCTGCACCAGGGGTTCGGAAGGGCCGCGCTCCGGAATCGATACCGTGCGCGGCGCCGGGCGCCGGCGCATACGACCCGGCGCTGTCGCCAGGCCACCGCTCACCGCCAGCTCGATCTGGAAGCCCAGCTGGGCGCCGGCCTCACTGGCCAGCTCCTGGATACGTGCCAGAAACTTGTCATTGACCCAATCCAGTACAAAACGGTTGGGCGCCAGCAGTTTCAGGTATTGCCCCTGTGACTGCTCGTCCACCTTTAAAGGACGAATCCATGTATTGAATTGCTGTATCGGCAGTTCATTTTGTAAAGCGTCTGCGCACTTTTTCCAGATAATTTCCGGCAAAACGACCCCACCGACAGTCTCTGTCCCAGCGACCATCAAAACCCCGAAGAAGGAAAGGTAAGCGTTGTGAATGAATCAGATATTGTACGCGCAGCCTTGTATGTTATCCACAAAAAAATCCACATCTCAAAAGGTTATAAAAAATAAGGTTTTATTTTTCAAAGAGTTAAAAACAAAAATGGCGCAAAAAGCAGTATTCACAAAATGAAAACAAGAACTATTCTCACGCTTTTCTGTGGATAAACCTGTGCATATCCTATTGGTATGCTGGGTGCTAACTGGGGGTTCCATGAATAGCTGAAAAACCGGGCGAAAGGCGATCAAAAGTTCATCAAGGCATTGCTTTTTAAAGGTTGATTATTTAGAATTCGCGCCTCTTTTTCGAGCAAGTTTTGCTTACGGGCTTTGTCCGGATAAGCAAGGTCCGAACAAGCACGCATCACAAAGACAGACAGACTCTATTGGCAGGTAAGTCTCATGAAAAGAACATTTCAGCCCAGCGTACTGAAGCGCAAGCGCACCCACGGTTTCCGTGCCCGTATGGCCACCAAAAATGGTCGTAAGGTTCTGGCCCGTCGTCGCTCCAAAGGCCGCGCATCTCTGGCCGCGTAATCAAAAGGATCACTCCTTTTGATTTCCCCTATATAAAGAAGGAAGACTTTCGCTCCTCCTTCTTTATATAGTCGCGTCTGCAATTTCAGTTTTACACCGCAGACCCCCACCGATCACCCAGCTAGAGACTCTGGCGTGTCGAGCAACTCCTTCTCCAAACATCATCGATTGCTCAATGCCGGCGACTTTCAGGCTGTCTTCAACGACGCCCCCTATCGCGCCTCACACCCCAATCTGTTGATACTGGCCCGCCCGGGACAGGGGGATCATGCGCGCCTGGGACTGGTGATCGCCAAGAAGCATATCCGCAAAGCCGTGCAGCGCAATCGCATCAAGCGCCTGGTGCGCGAGTATGTGCGCCTGCACCAGGCGCAACTGGGGAGCATCGACGCCGTCTTCCTGGCCCGCCGCGGTCTCGACGAGCTGGAAAATGACGAGCTGCAGCGCCTGCTGCACAAACAGTGGTCGAGGGTAGCCAAAAAGGCCGCCCAGGCTCACAATGCAGAGCCGGCACCCTGAGGGCTCCACCATGAAGCGCATTGCTATCGGTCTGATCCACGTCTACCGCTACCTGGCCAGCCCCTGGGTTGGCAACCAATGCCGCTTTTACCCCACCTGCTCTCACTACGCGGAAGAGGCCATCAATCATCACGGCCTTGGCAAAGGAAGCTTCCTTACGGTCAAACGCCTGCTAAAATGCCACCCTTGGCATCCGGGGGGGATAGATTTCGTGCCAGGCACCGTGCCGGAAAGCCCTCAGCAGGAACAACACATTCACCCATCAGAAACGGCAGTAAAATAAATGGACTGGCAACGTATCATCCTTATTGGAGGCATTGCGGTTGTTTCCGTGTTCCTCATGAACGAGTGGGGGGATTTTCAGCAGCGCAACCAGCCGCAGATCTCCCAGGAAACCACCATCTCCTCGCTTCCGGACGCCGTCGCACAAAACATCGAAGCCCCGGTGGCTGAACCCGCCGCCATCGACAGCGACATCCCCGCTCCGGTAACCAGCGACGACAGTAGCGCACCGGCCACAGTAGCTGCGGCCCCCCACGCGCAACTGATTCGCGTCACCACCGACACACTGGAGCTGTTGATCGATACCCACGGTGGCGACATCGTCAAGGTAGCGCTGCTGGACCAACTCGCCAGCCTGGATTCCGACGAGCCGCTGATCCTGCTCAACCGTACCCAGTCCACCACCTATGTAGCCCGCAGTGGCCTGGTGGGCCAGAACGGTACCGATACCAGCACCGGCCGTCCGGTATTTGCCGCAGCCGCCACTGAGTACAAGTTGGCAGACAGCGCAGACACCCTCAATGTGGACCTGACCCTGCAGCAGGGTGACGTCACCATCACCAAGCGCTATACCCTGACCCGCGGCGATCACCTGGTAAACCTCAGCTACCTGATTGATAACCAGAGCTCTGCCCCTTGGCAGGCAAGCCTGTTCGGCCAGATCAAGCGTGACAGCCACAACCCGGTGAAAGTGGATGGCTTTGGTATGCAACCCTACCTTGGCGGCGCCCTCACCACCCCGGATGAGAAGTACAAGAAACTGGATTTCGGCGACCTGGCTGATGAAGACATGGTGCGCAGCGGCGGTTACAAGAGCAGCATTCAGGGCGGCTGGGTTGCCATGGTGCAGCACTACTTCCTCAGCGCCTGGGTTCCGGACCAGACCCTGGACAACCAGTTCAGCCTGCGCAAAGGCAAGGGTGATATCTACCTGATGGGCTTCACCAGCCCGCAGCAGGTGGTGGCCCCGGGTACCCAGGGTACCCTGACCGCCGCCTTCTACGCCGGCCCGAAAGATGTGAAACGCCTGGAGGAGATCGCCCCCTACCTGGACCTGACCGTGGATTACGGCTGGCTCTGGTGGATCGCCAAACCGCTCTTCTCCTTCCTGCAGTTTATCCACGGCATTCTGGGTAGCTGGGGCTGGTCAATTATTGCCCTGACAGTAATTATCAAGGCAGCATTCTTCCACCTGAGCGCCACCAGCTACCGCTCCATGGCAAAAATGCGCAAGTTCGGACCCGAGATGCAGCGCCTGAAAGAGCTGTATGGCGAGGACCGCCAGCGCATGTCCCAGGAGATGATGAAGCTCTACAAGAAAGAGAAGATCAACCCTCTTTCAGGCTGTCTGCCCATCCTGGTACAGATGCCGGTGTTTATCTCCCTCTACTGGGTACTGATGGAAAGCGTGGCCCTGCGCCACACCCCATTCCTGGGCTGGATTCACGACCTGTCGGTGAAGGATCCCTGGTTTATCCTGCCGCTGTTGATGGGTGCCACCATGTGGATCCAGCAGCGTCTCAACCCGACGCCTCCGGACCCGACCCAGGCGCGCATCATGCAGATGATGCCCATCGTATTTACCTTTATGTTCCTGTGGTTCCCGGCAGGTCTGGTACTTTACTGGGTAGTGAACAACACCCTGTCGATCGCCCAGCAGTACGTTATCAACCGCGGCATCGACAACGCGGAAGCGGCCAAGGCCAAGTAACACCGCTTCCACGGCGAAACAAAAAAAGGCGCATGGCTGAAAACCATGCGCCTTTTTTGTTTAACTGGGTGCAGAGGGGGTTACATCAAAATCCCGGCGCCGCGTCAGGATCGTGTTTTTCCTGCAGCGAAGCGTCCTGTAGCAACGCGTCCTGAAACCTTAAAGCGAAGCGCCCTGCCCCACTCACTTGCCGATACAGAAACTGGAAAAAATCCGCCCCAACAGCTCATCCGGCGTAAACGACCCGGTAATCTCACCCAGCGCGTTCTGCGCCTGGCGCAGGTCCTCCGCCAACAATTCCCCGGCTCCCAGGGTCTGCAGCTGCACCTCGCCCGCCTGCAGGAATGCCTCTGCCCGGGCGAGCGCTTCCAGGTGACGACGACGGGCGGTAAAGCCCCCTTCCGTGGTGCCGGTGAACCCCATACAGGCTTTCAGGTGCTCACGCAGCTGGTCAACACCATCGCCGGACTTGGCGGACAGCCGCACCAGTGGGTGCTCCGCGCCCTCTTTCAGGCCGGCGCTATCCCCCACCAGATCGCATTTGTTTAACACCAGTGTGACATGGGAAGTGTCCGCCAACTCAGCCACAAACTCCGGCCAGATTTCGGCAGCACTGGTAGCGGTGGTGGTAGTGGCGTCCACCACCATCAGGATGCGATCGGCACGGCGGATCTCCGCCCACGCCCGTTCGATACCGATCTGCTCCACCTCGTCCGGGCTGTCGCGCAGGCCGGCGGTATCGATGATATGCAGTGGCATACCATCGATGTGGATATGCTCACGCAGCACATCCCGGGTGGTGCCTTCAATATGGGTGACAATGGCGCTGTCGCGGCCGGAGAGGGCATTCAGCAGGCTCGATTTGCCGGCGTTGGGCCGACCGGCAATCACCACCTGCATCCCCTCCCGGATCAGCGCCCCCTGGCGAGCCTCCCGCTGCACCCGCTGCAATTGCCGCTGCAGGGCTGCCAAATCACCGGAAACCTTACCGTCAGCGAGAAAATCGATCTCTTCCTCGGGGAAGTCGATGGCCGCTTCCACATACATGCGCAGGTGGATCAGCCCTTCCACCAACTGCTCCACCTCCCGGGAGAAGACCCCCTGCAGGGAGTTGAGCGCATTGCGCGCCGCCTGCTGGGAGGAGGCATCGATAAGGTCGGCAATGGCTTCAGCCTGTGCCAGGTCCAGCTTGTCATTAAGGAAGGCACGCTCGGAGAACTCCCCTGGTCGCGCCAACCGCGCCCCCAGTTGCATCACACGCTCCAGCAGCCAATCCAGCACCACCGGCCCGCCATGTCCCTGCAGCTCCAGCACATCCTCGCCGGTGAAGGAGTGGGGACCCGGGAAGTACAGCGCCAATCCACTGTCGATGGCATCCCCCCCGGCATCGTTGAACGGGCCGTAGTGGGCATGGCGGGGCTGCAGCTCGCGGCCGGTCACTTCACGGGCAATCCCGGCCGCCGCCGGCCCGGATACCCGGATAATGCCCACCCCACCCTTGCCCGGTGCGGTGGCAATGGCGGCGATGGTATCGGCATGGAAAGCGGCGCTGGTGGGTGCAGTCATGAAGGGTAATCCGGCATTAAATGAGGTAAACAGCGGCGATTATACGGCCACATGCACCACAAGGCTTCTCCCGACTCCAGCAGCAGCCCGCACCGGCAAAAAGCGGTTATTCACCGATAGACACAGCAGTTACATATGTTATCCACAATTACTCACAGCTTTATCCCCTAAACTCATGAAAAATATCGAAATTTTAGAGACCAATTTCACATTGTGGACAACCCTGGCGGTAAATCCGGGAAAAGCCGGGCATGAAATTGGGGATAAGTCGGGTTTTCACCTCCCCTGTGCATAAGGGCCCTTTCCACCACCAGCTTGCCAGCAGCTTATGGGCAGGATTACAGGCCCTGAATACCACGGTTATACTTCACGCAACCTGTTGTATTAAATAGGGTTTATTCAGTTACCCACAAAAATTACCGGCACCATATATAACAACAAACACAATCTCTCTATCTTTCATATATATCTATTTATTTATTCATTAAGTTATTTTTCTTGTTTGAAGAAAATTATTCGCTGAAATTTTGTACAACTCCCAATGCCGGCCCTATAATGTGCGCCCTTTTGAATTAGCCCCCTGTTTCTTCTCTCCGAGATCTGACTATGGATTACCCCAAAGCCTATGACGTGATTGTGATTGGCGGCGGCCATGCCGGCACCGAAGCCTGCCTGGCGGCAGCCCGTATGGGTTGCAAGACCCTGCTGCTCACACACAACATTGAGACCCTTGGTCAGATGAGCTGTAACCCGGCAATCGGGGGGATTGGCAAAAGTCACCTGGTGAAAGAGATCGATGCGCTGGGTGGTGCCATGGCCCTGGCCACCGACAAGGGTGGTATCCAGTTCCGGGTACTGAATGCCCGCAAGGGACCAGCCGTACGTGCCACCCGTGCCCAGGCCGATCGCGTGCTCTACAAGGCCGCTATCCGTGACACCCTGGAAAACCAGCCCAACCTGGATATCTTCCAGCAGGCGGCTGATGACCTGATCGTGGAAGGTGACTCCGTACGCGGTGTGGTAACCCAGATGGGTGTGCGCTTCTTTGCCCCCGCGGTGGTGCTGACCGTGGGGACCTTTCTCGGCGGCAAGATCCACATTGGCTTGCAGAACCACTCCGGTGGTCGCGCCGGTGACCCGCCCTCTATCGCGCTGGCCCACCGTTTGCGGGAGCTGCCCCTGCGGGTGGATCGGCTGAAGACCGGCACCCCGCCCCGCATTGACGCCCGCTCGGTCAACTTTGAAGGGCTGGAGCAGCAGTTTGGCGATACACCGGAGCCGGTGATGTCGTTTATGGGCAAGTTGGCCGATCATCCGCGGCAGGTGTGCTGTTGGGTGACCCACACCAATGAGCGTACCCACGAAATTATCCGTGGCGGGCTGGATCGCTCGCCCATGTACACTGGTGTGATTGACGGTATTGGTCCGCGCTACTGCCCGTCGGTGGAGGACAAGATTCACCGCTTTGCCGACAAGTCCTCCCACCAGGTGTTTATCGAGCCGGAAGGGCTGACCACCCATGAGCTCTACCCCAACGGTATCTCCACCAGCCTGCCCTTCGATGTGCAGCTGGAACTGGTGCACTCCATCAAGGGCTTTGAGAACGCCCATATCACCCGCCCGGGCTACGCCATCGAATACGACTTTTTCGATCCCCGCGACCTGAACTACAACCTGGAGAACAAGTGCATCAGCGGCCTGTTCTTCGCCGGCCAGATCAACGGCACCACCGGCTACGAAGAGGCCGGCGCCCAGGGCCTGCTGGCCGGTGCCAACGCCGCGCTGCGCGCCAAAGGTCAGGAGAGCTGGTGCCCCCGCCGCGATGAGGCCTACCTCGGTGTGCTGGTGGATGACCTGATCACCATGGGCACCCGCGAGCCCTACCGCATGTTCACCAGTCGCGCCGAATACCGCCTGCTGCTGCGGGAAGACAATGCCGACCTGCGCCTGACCGAGCAGGGCCGCCAGCTGGGCCTGGTGGAGGATGCGCGCTGGGCGGCTTTCTGCGACAAGCGCGAAGCCATTGCCCGCGAAGAGCAGCGCCTGCGCGACACCTGGATCCAGGCTGGCAGCGACGCGGCGAAAAACCTGGAATCCAAACTGCCGGCGCCACTGGCGCGGGAGTACAGCCTGATGGATCTGCTCAAGCGTCCCGAGCTGGGCTACACCGACGTCGCCTCCCTCAAGGGCGAGGCGCTGGAGAATGAGCAGGTGTGGGAGCAGGTGGAGATCTCTGCCAAATACGCCGGTTACATCGATCGCCAGCAACAGGACATCGAGCGCCTGCGGCAGCACGAGAACACCCGCATCCCCGCCGACTTTGACTACCACGTGGTGGATGGCCTCTCCAACGAGGTGCGCCAGAAGCTGATGGATGCCCGCCCCGAGACCCTGGCCCGCGCGTCCCGTATCCAGGGGGTAACCCCGGCGGCAGTATCGCTGCTGCTGATCTACCTGAAAAAACAGGGGCTGTTGCGCAAGCAGGCGGTGGCCGAACAGTGACCGACCCGAAACTGCAGCAGCGCCTGCGCGATGGCGCCGCCGCCATGGGCGTGGCGCTGACGGATACCCAGGTGGAACAGCTGCTGGCCTACCTGTCCCTGTTTCACAAGTGGAATAAAACCTACAACCTGTCCGCCATCCGCGACCTTGACTCTCAGCTGGATCGCCACCTGCTGGACAGCCTCAGCGTCGTGCCCTACATCGACGCCGACCGCATCATCGATGTGGGCACCGGTGGTGGCTTGCCGGGCATGGTGCTGGCCATTGTGTTTCCGCAGCGCCACTTCACCCTGCTGGACTCCGCCGGCAAGAAGACCCGTTTCCTGTTCCAGGTGAAAACCCAGCTGGGGCTCGACAATGTGCAGGTGGAGAACCGCCGGGTGGAGAGCTTCCAGCCTTCGCAGCCCTTTGACGCGGTGATCAGCCGCGCCTTTGCCAGCCTGGAAGACATGACCAACGGCTGCCGGCACCTGCTGCGGGAAGGCGGTGTTTTCTACGCCATGAAGGGGATCTACCCCACGGATGAGTTGAGCGCGGTTGCAAAACACTATAATGTTTCCGCTTCTTACCCCCTGCAGGTTCCCCGCGAAGAAGGTGAGCGCCACTTACTGGTGCTTGAACCCCTGTCCGGCGCGGTGGCATAGTTTTCCTGAATACCTGCCTGAACACCTGTGCAACCAACACGGCTGCTGACTGTAACGGGATACTGACTTGATCAAGAAATTAGCCATTGCCAATCAGAAAGGCGGGGTGGGCAAGACCACGACCTGTGTCAATCTGGCCGCGTCACTGGTTGCCACCAAAAAGCGTGTGCTGCTGGTGGACCTGGATCCGCAGGGCAATGCCACCATGGGCTCCGGTATCGACAAGAACAACGTCGACCTGTCCGTCTACGAAGTGCTGGTCGGAGCCTGCAAGGCCGGCGATGCGCTGGTGGAGTCCCCCTCCGGCCACTTTCAGGTGTTGCCTGCCAATGGCGACCTGACAGCCGCGGAAGTGGAGATGCTGTCACTGCCCAACAAGGAGCGTCGGCTGGAAGTGGCCCTGGCCGAACTGCAGGACCAGTTCGACTACGTGCTGGTGGACTGCCCGCCGTCGCTCAACATGCTCACCGTTAACGCCCTGGTGGCCTGCGACGGTGTGGTAATTCCCATGCAGTGCGAATACTACGCACTGGAGGGGCTTTCCGCCCTGATTGGCACCATCAACCAGATTCAGGCGGTGCTCAACCCCCGGCTGGAGATCGAAGGCCTGCTGCGTACCATGTACGACCCGCGTAACAGTCTCACCACCGATGTCTCGGCACAGCTGACAGAACATTTTGGCGATCGCCTTTACCGCACCTGTGTACCGCGCAACGTGCGCTTGGCGGAGGCCCCCAGTTTTGGCCAGCCGGCACTGGTGTATGACCGCCAGTCCAAGGGGGCGCTGGCCTACCTGGCGCTGGCCGGTGAGATACTGCGCCGCTCCGAGGCGGATACCCGGGGTCTGGTGGAGGCGTAACTGCCCGCCCGATACCTGCACAGAACAACAACGACAGAGCTTCACGGATTTATCATGGCTGCAAAACGAAAAGGACTGGGGCGCGGGCTTGATGCCCTGTTGGGGGGAGCGACCGGCAAAGAGGCCAGCACCGCCATTGCCGAAGTGGCGGTCGAGAGCAGCAGCACAGATGGCAAGCTGATGAAGCTGCCGGTGGAGCTGATCCAGCGCGGCAAGTACCAGCCGCGCCGCGACATGCATCCCGAAGCCCTGGAAGAACTCTCCGAATCCATCAAGGCCCAGGGCGTTATGCAGCCCATCGTGGTGCGCCCCATCGATAGCGAGCGCTACGAGATTATTGCCGGTGAGCGCCGCTGGCGTGCCACCCAGCTGGCGGGCCTGGATACCATCCCCTGCGTTGTGCGTGATGTGCCGGATGAAGCCGCCATCGCCATGGCCCTGATCGAGAACATCCAGCGCGAAGACCTCAACCCCATGGAAGAGGCGATGGCGCTGAAACGCCTGCAGGACGAGTTCGAGCTGACCCACCAGCAGGTGGCGGAGGCGGTGGGCAAGTCCCGCACCACAGTGACCAACCTGCTGCGACTTCTGGCCCTGACCGATGACGTGAAGACCATGCTGGAGCATGGTGACCTGGAGATGGGCCACGCCCGTGCCCTGCTCTCCCTGGATGCCGCCGAGCAGCGCGAGATCGCCCGCCAGGTGGTGGCCAAAGGACTGTCTGTGCGCCAGACCGAAGCCGCGGTGCGCAAACTGCAGCAGGAGCAGCCGGAGGTGGCCGCCAGCAGTGCTGCGGCCAGCGCCGACGTCAAACAACTGGAAGAGTCCCTGTCAGAGAAAGTGGGTGTGCCGGTGAGCATCACCTACAACGCCAAGGGCAAGGGCAAGCTGGTGCTCAACTACAACAGTCTCGACGAGCTGGACGGCATTCTTTCCCATCTCGGTTACAACCACTAGTGCCTGTTAGACCTTAGTAGCACTACATGCGGTATATGGGTGTAAAGCACCGGATTCCGCGGTCAGATGGCCCCTAATTCGGTTGATTGCCGGGGGGCTAAACCCTATAATTCGCGACGCCCAATTTACAGGCCCAATGTGCCAGATTGGTGCGATAAAGGTGCAGAGCGAGCGAATAATCCGGAATTAGCAGGTTACCCGGAACTATGACCGGACTAACCGGCTGACATGAAAAGACCTCCTGTATACCGTATAGCCATCTACCAGCTGTTGGGGTTGTTGTTGCTGTCGGCGGGCTTGAGCCTGATGGATGTAATCCGGGCGCAGGCGCTGATCACGGGTGGGCTGATCGCGATCATTCCTCACCTCTACTTCACCTTTCTCGCCTACCGTTACATGGGGGCCCGGGCTGCGCCGCAAATTGCGCAGTCGTTCAAGCGAGCCGAAACCGGCAAGTTTGTTCTGACCATAACCGGATTTGCTACCGTGTTTGCGGTTTTGCCGGCAGCTCAGCAGCAACCGGGCTGGCTGTTTGGTGGTTACCTGGCCATGCTGTTGGTGCAGGTAATACTGGTAGCGCGCGCCGTCAGGTGACGGCAGCAAACCGCTGACAAACTGAAACGACAGAAATTTTAAAACCAGCCTCTGGCCCCGACAGGCGTGCAGAGTTTGCTTTTAAAATTTTTTTAAACTTTTAAAGGTGCTTGAGAAACTATGGCAAGCGAAGGACAAACCTCGACTCAGTATATCCAACACCACTTGCAGAACCTGACCTACGGCAAGCTGCCTGCCGGTTATGTTCGCACTGATGCCGAAGGGCATGAGCACGTGTTGGAACAGGCCACCTGGACCATGGCGCACACCTCCCAGGAGGCGAAAGACATGGGCTTTATGGCCATTCACCTGGATACCATGGGCTGGTCCATCGGACTGGGCCTGCTGTTCTCTTTCCTCTTTTTCCGCGCAGCCAAAAAAGCGACCGTTGGTGTACCCAAGGGTTTCCAGAGCGGCGTTGAGCTGATCGTTGACTTCGTCAACAACACCGTCAGCGATATTTTCCATCACAAGAATCGCCTGATCGCGCCGATGGGTCTCACCATCTTCTGCTGGGTGTTCCTGATGAACCTGATGGACCTGATCCCTGTGGACTGGCTGCCATCTGCTGCCATGGCAGTGACTGGTGACCCGCACTTCTTCTTCAAGGTTGTACCCACCACCGACCCGAATGCGACCCTGGGTATGGCGGTAGCGGTATTCCTGCTGATGATCTTCTTCTCGGTGAAAGAGAAAGGCGTGCTCGGCTTTATCAAGGAGCTGACCTGTCACCCCTTCTTCGCACCGAAGAAATTCTGGTACTTCAACATTGTGCTGATCCCTATCAACACAATCCTGGAAACTGTTGCCCTGATCGCCAAGCCTATCTCCCTGGGCCTGCGACTGTTCGGAAACATGTACGCCGGTGAAATGATCTTTATCCTGATTGCCCTGCTGTTCAGCGTGAACATGCTGCTGGGTGTAGTGGGTGGTGTACTGCAATGGGGCTGGGCTGTGTTCCACATCCTGGTGATTTCCCTGCAGGCCTTTATCTTCATGGTTCTGACCACGGTTTATATGGCCATGGCGCACGACAACCATGACGAGCAACACTGAAACGATTTTCAACCTTAACCTTAACTTTTCATTTATCTAAATCTAGGAGATATACAAATGGCACAAGCTCTGGTTTTCATCGCAGCAGCTCTTCTGATCGGTCTGGGTGCTCTGGGTACCGCAATCGGCTTTGGTACTCTGGGTGGCAAACTGCTGGAAGGTTCTGCCCGTCAGCCTGAACAAGGTCCTGCTCTGCAAGGCAAAATGTTCCTGATGGCTGGTCTGCTCGACGCCGTACCTATGATCGGTGTTGGTATCGGCATGTACCTGATCTTCGCTGTTGCTCCAGGTATTGCTGGTTAATCACACCGCCTTTGCTAGAAGACTATTAACTCAACTTAGCAAGAGGTGTCGGTGTGAATATCAACCTGACTCTAATCGGCCAAACCCTGACATTCTTCGTCTTCATCTGGTTCTGCATGAAGTTTGTCTGGCCGGCGCTCATCTCCATCATGGAAGAGCGTGAAAAGAAAATCGCCGACGGTCTGGAAGCGGCTGATCGCGCTGACAAGGATCTCGAACTGGCCCAGAAAAAGGCCACCGAGAAACTGCACGCTGCGAAACAGGAAGCTGCTGCCATTATTGAGCAAGCTAACAAGCGCGCCAGCCAGATCGTTGAAGAAGCTAAAGGTCAGGCCGTTGCCGAAGGCAATCGTCTGAAGGCTGCTGCTGAAGCGCAGATCGAGCAGGAAGTTAACCGTGCCAAAGAAGAATTGCGTGGCAAGGTAGCTGCTCTGGCGCTCGCCGGTGCTGAAAAAGTACTGGGTGCGAACATCGATGCAAACGCGAACAGCGAACTGGTAAACCAGTTAGCCGCCGAACTGTAAGCGAGGTATCTCATGGCCGAGCTTACAACTTTAGCAAGACCCTACGCCAAGGCCGCATTCGAGTTCGCTCGTGCGGCCGACGCGTTGCAACAGTGGTCTGAAATGTTAACTCTCGCTGCGGCTGTTGCGCAGCAGGACGCCATTGTTAAAGCCATGGGCTCACCAGCCCTGACTGCCCAGCAGAAGTCCGACGCATTCGTAAACGTGTGCGGCGACCAGCTGAATGAGCAGGCAGCCAATCTGGTGCGTATCCTGGCTGACAACAAGCGTCTTAACCTGTTGCCCGAAGTTCAGCAGCTGTTTGAAGCCTTTAAGGCGCAACTGCAGAAGAAAGTCGACGTACAGGTAACTACCGCGTTTGAGTTATCCGGCGAACTGCAAGATAAATTGGCGAAGGCACTGAGTGCCAAGCTGGACCGTGAAGTGAGCTTGTCTGCCGAGGTAGACCAGTCTCTGTTGGGTGGGGCCCTGATCAAAGCCGGGGACCTGGTAATCGACGGTTCGGTGCGTGGCCGCTTGGCCAAGCTCGCCGAAGCTATGAACTCCTGAGCCGGTTAACCACCGGGAGGAATTGAGGAACAGAGCATGCAGCAACTGAATCCTTCTGAAATCAGTGACATTATCAAGCAGCGCATCGAGGGTCTCGATGTCTCTGCCAAAGCCCAGAATGAGGGCACCGTCGTTTCCGTAACTGACGGTATTATTCGTATTCACGGTCTGGAAGACGTGATGTACGGTGAAATGATCGAGTTTGAAGGTGGTGTCTACGGTCTGGCACTGAACCTTGAGCGCGACAGCGTTGGTGCGGTAATCCTGGGCGACTATAAAGGTGTGGCGGAAGGCCAGACCTGTAAGTGCACCGGCCGCATCCTCGAAGTTCCAGTTGGCGATGAGCTGCTGGGCCGCGTTGTTGACGCCCTGGGTAACCCTATCGATGGTAAAGGTCCTATTGGCAATACCAAGACCGACGCGATTGAAAAGATCGCTCCCGGTGTAATTGCCCGTAAGTCCGTTGACGAGCCGGTTCAGTTTGGTCTGAAAGCGGTTGACGCCATGGTGCCAGTAGGTCGCGGTCAGCGTGAGCTGATCATTGGTGACCGCCAGACTGGTAAGACTGCCATTGCGGTTGACGCCATCATTAACCAGAAAAGCTCCGGCATTAAGTGTATCTACGTAGCGGTTGGCCAGAAGGCCTCCTCCATCGCTGCCGTAGTGCGCAAGCTGGAAGAGCACGGCGCCATGGCCCACACCATCGTGGTTGCGGCGACTGCTTCTGACCCTGCAGCCATGCAGTTCCTGGCTCCTTTTGCCGGTACTACCATGGGTGAATACTTCCGTGACCGTGGTCAGGACGCCCTGATCGTGCACGACGACCTGACCAAGCAGGCCTGGGCTTACCGCCAGATCTCCCTGCTGCTGCGTCGTCCTCCAGGTCGTGAAGCTTACCCTGGTGACGTATTCTACCTGCACTCACGTCTGCTGGAGCGCGCTTCCCGCGTTAATGCCGACTACGTTGAGAAGTTCACCAACGGTGAAGTGAAAGGCAAGACCGGTTCTCTGACCGCCCTGCCAATCATTGAGACCCAGGCTGGCGACGTATCCGCGTTCGTACCAACCAACGTGATCTCCATTACCGACGGTCAGATCTTCCTGGAAACTGACATGTTCAACGCGGGTATCCGTCCTGCAATGAACGCCGGTATCTCCGTATCCCGTGTGGGTGGTGCTGCGCAGACCAAGGTCATCAAGAAGCTGTCCGGTGGTATTCGTACCGCTCTGGCTCAGTACCGCGAACTGGCGGCATTCTCCCAGTTTGCATCTGACCTGGATGAGGCCACCAAAGCTCAGCTGAACCACGGTGAGCGCGTAACCGAGCTGATGAAGCAGAAGCAGTATGCCCCTCTGAGCACCGCTGAGATGGGTGTGGTTCTGTACGCAGCTAACGAAGGTTACCTGAAAGACATCGAAGTGGCCAAAATCGGTGCTTTTGAATCCGCCCTGCTCTCTTACATGAACAGCGAGCACGCTGATCTGATGAGCAAGGTCAATGAATCCGGTAACTACAATGATGAAATTGAGTCCGGTTTCAAAGCGGCCCTGGAGAAATTCAAGTCTACCCAGACTTGGTAAGCAGCTTTGATAAGCGTCGCGGCGTAAGCCCCGGCGCTTTATCAACACTGACACGAACTTGAATTTATTCGGGGACCGGTTATGGCAAGCGGAAAAGAAATTCGTACTCAGATAACGAGTATTAAAAGTACGCAGAAAATCACCAGCGCCATGGAAATGGTGGCTGCGAGTAAGATGCGTAAAGCCCAGGACCGCATGGAGCTTGGCAAGCCATACGCCCAGCGTATCCGCGCTGTAGTCGGCCATATTGCCAATGCCAACCCAGAGTACAAACACATGTACCTGGCAGAGCGCGAAGTTAAGCGCGTCGGCTTTGTGCTGGTGTCCACCGATCGTGGTTTGTGTGGTGGTTTGAACATCAACCTGTTCAAGCGTGCCCTCAAGTCCATGAAAGAGTGGAATGACCAGCAGGTACAGATCGACATGTGTCTGATCGGTGCCAAAGCTGCGGCGTTCTTCAACAGTTACGGCGGCAACGTCGTTGCTGCTGTGCGCGATCTTGGTGAAGACCCAAGCGTTGCTGATCTGATCGGCAGCGTAAAAGTCATGCTCGACAGCTATGCTGAAGGCAAGATTGACAGGCTGTACCTGGTGGGCAACGAATTCGTTAACACGATGACGCAAAGCCCATTTGTGCAACAACTGTTGCCTTTGAAAGCTGAAGAAAATGAGAAGCTGCAACACAGCTGGGATTACTTGTACGAGCCAGATGCGGAAGCACTGCTGGAAGGTTTGTTAACTCGTTACATTGAGTCGCAAGTGTATCAAGCTGTCGTGGAAAACGGGGCCTGTGAAATGGCTGCCCGTATGTTGGCAATGAAAAACGCCACCGATAATGCCGGTGAGATTATCGACGACCTGGAGCTGGCTTATAACAAAGCCCGTCAGGCTGCGATTACTCAGGAACTGTCAGAAATCGTTAGTGGTGCTGCCGCTGTATAACGCAGTTTGTTCCGAGCGTGAAAAGAATTTTTATTCGAAACTTTTGTAATTGAGGATCCGGAAATGAGTAGCGGACGTATCGTACAAATTATTGGTGCCGTTATCGATGTGGAATTCCCTCGTGACTCCGTACCTAAGGTATACGATGCCTTGACTGTGACTGAGAAGGGCCTGACCCTTGAAGTTCAGCAGCAGTTGGGCGATGGCGTGGTACGCGCAATTGCGATGGGCTCATCTGAAGGTGTGAGCCGCGGCCTGGCCGTAGAAAACACCAACGCACCTATCTCTGTGCCTGTGGGTGCTGCCACCCTGGGCCGTATCATGGACGTATTGGGTAACCCAATCGACGAAGCAGGCCCAATCGGTGAGCAGGATCGCGCAGCGATTCACCGTGAAGCCCCTGCCTATGACGAGCTGGCAGCTTCTGAAGAACTGCTGGAAACCGGCATCAAGGTTATTGACCTGGTTTGCCCGTTCGCCAAAGGTGGTAAGGTTGGTCTGTTCGGTGGTGCCGGTGTAGGTAAAACCGTAAACATGATGGAACTGATCAACAACATCGCCAAAGCGCACAGCGGTCTGTCTGTGTTCGCCGGTGTTGGTGAGCGTACCCGTGAAGGTAACGACTTCTACTACGAGATGGAAGAATCCAAGGTACTGGATAAAGTTGCCATGGTGTACGGCCAGATGAACGAGCCACCCGGTAACCGTCTGCGTGTAGCGCTGACCGGTCTGACCATGGCCGAGAAGTTCCGTGACGAAGGTAAAGACGTACTGTTGTTCGTGGACAACATCTACCGTTACACCCTTGCCGGTACCGAAGTATCTGCACTGCTGGGTCGTATGCCTTCTGCGGTAGGTTACCAGCCAACCCTGGCTGAAGAGATGGGTGTACTGCAGGAGCGTATTACCTCCACCAAGACCGGTTCCATTACCTCGGTCCAGGCGGTTTACGTACCAGCGGATGACTTGACTGACCCATCCCCTGCGACCACCTTTGCTCACCTTGACTCCACTGTAGTACTGAGCCGTGACATCGCCGCCAAGGGTATTTACCCTGCGATCGATCCACTGGACTCCTCTTCCCGTCAGCTGGACCCGCTGATCATCGGTGAAGAGCACTACGGCATTGCCCGTGGTGTGCAGTCTGTTCTGCAGCGCTACAAAGAGCTGAAAGACATCATCGCCATTCTGGGTATGGACGAACTGTCTGAAGAAGACAAGCAGACCGTAGCCCGCGCCCGTAAGATTGAGCGCTTCCTGTCCCAGCCTTTCCACGTAGCAGAGGTATTTACCGGTTCTCCTGGTAAGTACGTTCCTCTGAAAGATACGCTGGCTGGCTTCAAGGGCATTCTCAACGGCGATTACGACAATCTGCCTGAGCAGGCCTTCTACATGGTTGGCGGAATCGACGAAGCTGTCGAGAAAGCCAAGAAGGTTTAATCGATACAGTTAGAGATGGTTGCGGCGGCGTAAGCTGCCGCAACAGCTAACGAGGCGAAAGATATGGCTATGACTGTCCACTGTGACATCGTAAGCGCTGAAGAAGAGATCTTTTCCGGACTGGTTGAAATGATCATCGCGGCCGGCACCGAGGGTGACGTGGGTATTGCCTACGGCCACGCCCCGCTGCTGACAGGTCTCAAGCCTGGCCCCATCCGTGTGATCAAGCAAGGTGGTGAGGAACAGGTTTACTACGTATCCGGCGGCTACGTTGAGGTTCAGCCTCATGTAGTGACTGTACTGGCGGATACGGCTCTTCGCGCAGGCGATCTTGATGAAGCCGCTGCCCTGGAAGCCAAGCGTGAGGCTGAGCAGGCCCTGCACAACCAAAGTGCAGAGCTGGACTACAGTCGCGCTGCAGCCCAGCTGGCAGAAGCGGCAGCTCAACTGCGTACTATCCAGGCACTGCGCAAGATGCGTGGGGGTTAAACCCTGCCAGCAGCTGTATAGTTCAGCGGTTTTCGGAAAAGGGTGGCGTCAGCCGCCCTTTTTTGTTTCCATTTCCCTACTGCAAGTGCGTACCCGGTACGGCTTTTGTTGTAGCAAGGATGTATAACAACAACAGGGATTTCCCGTCTTTATACGGTATTGGTTGATGTTGAATATTGTGATTCTCGCTGCGGGTAAAGGTACCCGCATGAAATCTGCGCTGCCCAAGGTTCTGCACCCTGTGGCTGGCAAGCCCATGCTTGGGCATGTTCTTGATTGTGCCCGTTCGTTGGGTGAAAGCCGCATCCAGATTGTGGTCGGACATGGCAGCGATGCTGTTATCGAGCGTTTTCAGGCCGACGACGTCACTTTTGTCCTGCAGGAGCAACAGCTGGGTACCGGCCATGCTGTGCAGCAAGCCCTGCCCCACCTGGATGATGACACCACCGTGCTGGTGCTCTACGGGGACGTTCCCCTCTTGCGAGCGGACACCCTGCGCCAGCTCACCAGCCAGTGCAGCGCCAGTACCCTCGCCCTGTTGACCGTTAACCTGAGTGACCCGACAGGCTACGGCCGTATTGTGCGCAATGGCGCCGGCGACGTAGAGTCTATTGTTGAACAGAAAGATGCCAATAGTGACCAACTGCAGATTTGCGAGGGCAATACCGGCGTGTTGGCCGTCAGCAGTCGTCACCTGCAGCGCTGGTTACCACAGCTCAGCAGTGATAATGCCCAGGGGGAGTTTTACCTCACTGACATCATCGCCATGGCAAGGGCGGATGGGTTGGCCATCGTTACTGCACAGCCGCAAGCCGAAGAAGAGGTACTGGGTGTGAACGATCGCCGCCAACAAGCACAACTGGAGCGTCACTATCAGCAGCAACAGGCGTTGCAGCTGATGAGCGAGGGCGTCACCCTGATGGATCCTTCACGCTTTGACTGTCGCGGCGAGCTGCAGGTGGGCTCTGATGTGGTCATCGACATCAACTGTATCTTCGAAGGCAAGGTAAGCCTCGGTGATGGTGTTATTGTGGGTCCTAACTGCACCATCACCAACAGCAGCGTGGCTGCCGGAACCATTATCAAGGCCAACTCGGTGATTGAAGATGCGGTCATCGGAGAGCAGTGCGATGTGGGTCCCTTTGCCCGCGTGCGCCCGGGTACCCAAATGGCCAGGGGCGCGAAACTGGGCAATTTTGTCGAGACCAAAAAGGCGATCATTGGCGAAGGCTCCAAGGTCAACCATCTCACCTACATTGGCGACAGCGAAATTGGCAAGAACGTCAATGTGGGCGCTGGTACCATCACCTGCAATTACGACGGTGTGAATAAATTCAAAACCACCATCGGCGATGGTGCCTTTATCGGGTCTAACAGCAGCCTGGTGGCACCGGTTACCATTGGTGAAAATGCGACGGTGGGTGCAGGTTCGACCATCAGTGGTAATGTCGGCGATGGCCAACTGGCGGTGGCGCGCGGCAAACAGCGCAATATTGAAGGTTGGAAAAGACCAACCAAAAAATCCTGATCGTGATCCCCTGGACCGGGGACACTGTCCAACACCCGGTGTTTGCAAGGTACTAGTTTATGTGTGGCATTGTGGGCGCAGTTGCGCAACGTAACGTTTCCAGAATTCTGATCGAGGGCCTCAAGCGGCTGGAGTATCGCGGTTATGATTCCGCTGGCCTGGCGGTGATCAGCGATGGCCAGTTGGGTGTGCGTAAAGCCGTCGGCAAAGTGGTTGGCCTGGAGGAGAAGTGTGTCGAACAGCCTCCGGCGGGCCACGTTGGCATCGCCCATACCCGCTGGGCGACCCACGGCAAACCGTCCGAGATCAATGCCCACCCGCACACATCGGATCACATTGCCGTTGTCCACAATGGCATTATTGAGAATCACGAAGAGCTGCGTAAGCAGCTGCAGGCGCAGGGTTACAGGTTTGTCTCCGAGACAGATACGGAAGTGGTAGCCCACCTGCTCCACAGTCTGTTCGAGGAGAGCGGTGACCTGTTGGCTGCGCTGCGTCTCGCCGTCACCCGTTTTGAGGGAGCCTACGCCCTGGGTGTGATCTCCACCCGTCAGCCTGATCGCCTGGTGTGTGCCAGATCCGGCAGCCCGTTGGTAGTGGGTGTGGGTATTGAAGAGAATTTTATTGCTTCGGACCAACTGGCCCTGCGTCAGGTTACCGATAGTTTTATCTATCTGGACGAAGGTGATTTTGCTGAAATCAGTGTGAATGGTGTGCGTATCTGCAACGCAACCGGCGACAGTGTGGAGCGGGAAGTCACCCGTATCACCGAAGCCGAAGAGGTGGCAGACAAGGGCCATTATCGTCACTACATGCTGAAGGAAATCTTCGAGCAGCCCAAAGTACTCACCAATACGTTGCAGGGCCGTCTCGGCAAAAACTCGGTACTGGAAGAGGCATTTGGCACCGAAGCCAAAGCTATTTTCGATCAGGTGGAAGCGGTGCAGATCCTCGCCTGTGGTACCAGTTACCACGCCGGCATGGTGGCCAAGTACTGGTTTGAGGACTGGGCCGGTATTCCCTGTGCAGTGGAAGTAGCCAGCGAATTCCGTTATCGCAAAACGGTGGTGCGCCCCAACACCCTGTTTGTCTCTGTCTCCCAGTCAGGCGAAACGGCGGACACCCTCGCTGCCCTGCGTGGCAGTGAAGGCTATCTGGCAAGCCTCACCATCTGTAACGTGGCCAACAGCTCCCTGGTGCGGGAATCGGATCTGTGCCTGATGACCCTGGCGGGGCCTGAAATTGGGGTCGCCTCCACCAAAGCGTTTACCACCCAGCTGGTGGCGCTGCAGATGCTGGTGATTGCGCTGGGTCGTCGCGCCGGACTCAGTACTGAAAAAGAGGCGGAACTGGTGCAGGCGCTGCACAAGGTGCCGGCGATCTGTGAGCAGGTGTTGCAACTGGATGCGCAGGTGCAGGCCATCAGTGAACAGTTTTCGGAAAAACACCACGCCCTCTTCCTCGGCCGCGGTGTCGAGTACCCGGTGGCAATGGAAGGTGCCCTGAAACTAAAAGAGATCTCCTACATCCACGCCGAAGCCTACCCCGCCGGTGAACTCAAGCACGGACCATTGGCTTTGGTGGACAGTGACATGCCAGTGGTAGCAGTAGCACCCAACGATGACCTGCTGGAAAAGCTCAAGTCCAACCTGCAGGAGGTGCAGGCCCGCGGTGGCAAACTGTTTGTGTTTGCCGATGAGAACTCCGGCTTTGTCTCCGATGAAAATTGTGTGTTGCTGAAATTGCCCCACGTACCACTGAGCATTGCACCTATTATCTACACCCTGCCCTTGCAGCTGCTCTCCTATCATGTGGCGGTACTCAAGGGCACGGATGTGGATCAGCCCCGCAACCTGGCCAAGTCCGTTACCGTCGAATAACCGCAGACCTGGCCCCAAAAACCGCAGCAATTCGCTGCGGTTTTTTTATGCTCCCGCGGAATCCTGCCAGCCTCCTGTAATCACCCTGTCACGATAGTTTGCTAAAAATCGCCGTTTGTCTCAGTTGGGGTCGCGGTACTATGCAGAAGAGTGGTGTAGTCACTTCTGCGCTGTTGTGGGGATGCAGTTCAGTCAATGTCCGGCGGGCTGTTCTGGCGCTGTTGTTGTTGCTGGCAGTAGTCGCGTTTACCCGTCTCGTACAACAGGACCTGCCCCAGCTTTACCCCGGTCAATATCGCTTCGTGCAATGTACCACCGGCAGTGAGTCTGCTGATCTTCCCCGGCTGCGCGTGCTCTCAGTGGTTGATAACGGCGCGCAGGCTTTCGCCCGCCGGCTGTGCGATTCCCCCGTTATGAGCCAGTATTATTCTGCCGTTGAGGTGCACTGGCGACCGCGCAGTGAACTGTCGGCACGGGATATTGTGGAAGAGCGTTACGACCTGTTCTGGAGTCGCGACCGTCGGGTGCAGAGTCTGGTGCCCAATTTTGATCAGTACTACCAGACTGTAGCGCGCCTGCCGGATTATTCCGTTGCCTGGTTCAGCCTGCAGCAGACGCCGGCGCTGACTCCGGAGTACTTCTATACTCACTCCGTCGGGTTGCTGGAGGATATGCAGAGCAACTCCCACTTTCTTATGCCGCTGATGCACCTCAAGGAGTTGGGTGTTGACCTGACCCGTACCCGCCTTCGGTATTTTCCCAATTACCATGCCCTGCAACAGGCCTTCTGGTCCGGTGAGGTAGACCTGATCAGCGACAGCGACTGGCTGCAGGAGATGGCCGGCGAGCGTCCCCTCTTCCGTACCCTCATCGACAACCACGCCTCCATGGGGCGCTGGTACGCCCGGCGCCATCGCCCGCGGGAAGTGGACTGTGTACTGGTGCAAGGGCTGCGGCAGCTGGTGGACAGCCTGCAGGATGCGGAACTGCAGGTTACCTTCGACAATGTGCCGGAGCGTTGCCGATGAAGAGTTCGGTCCATTTTCCCCGTAGGCGGGTCTGGCAACCGCTGTTGTGGTTTGTAATGCTGCTTGCCCTGGGGTTTGTCAGCCAGCACTTTGGTAACCGCCAGCAGATTGCACACTCGCTGGCCCGTTGGCTGCCTGACGAGGCCGCTCACGCGCTCAAAGGTGTTTATGGTCACGGCGATCCGATGCTGCAATTTGTGCAGCGTACCAATCGTGATCTTCTCTACCAGCTGCGCGATGACCATTGTGAGGTACAGCTGCAACAACTCTACGGTGGTGAACCCGGCAGCTGGTGGCCGTTTCGTACCCTGATACCCTGGCGTGAAGATGGAGCAACACACCAGGCATTGTTTTCCGTGCGCTGCGAAACCCGATGGGCGAGTTTACTGATTTGGTCAATGCTGTTTACGGCGTTGATTACTGGCATGGGGAGGTTGTTACCGGCCCCGCTCTCTGTCAGTCGCGTTAACTGGTTGCGACGCTTGTTGCAGGATGGGGATCACTGGCAGCAGGCCTGGTCCAACAGCCGTTGGGTGTTGCAGTGGCCTCCTGCGCAGCAGCAGATGTTGTCCCGGTTATCGGAGGTTTGGCAGCTGCCCTTACGATCCACGCTGCCGGCACTGCGGGAGGCAGGGTTTGAGCACTTCGATGATTGCCGTTTGCAGTGGCTGCAGGTTGGCCTGCAGCACTCCCGGGGGGATCTGTACCAGGCCTTGCAGATTGCCCGGGCTGAAGACGGGTTGCTGTTCAACGCTGACCACGGTGCCCTCAACCTGCACGGGGTCAGCATCACACTCTCTTCGACTCCCTATTGCTACTACCTCTGGTACGCCAGCCTGCGGCAGCGGGATCCGTGTGGTGGTTGGTACGTCAACCCATCCATACAGCGACCGGACACCACCATGGCGGCATCGGTAAGCGAGCTGATGGAGCAGTGCGGCGGTCATCGCAAGGCCATTAACGAACTGCACCAGCATGGCTTGCGCGCCAAAACCCTCGACCAGAACCGCAACAAGATCAAGGATGAACTGGTGGCAGTTCTGGGTGAGGATCTGGCTGCCGATTACCTGTTTGAAAGTGAGAGAGACCCCCATACCGGTCGTAGCCGTTACCGCCTGGCGACGCCAACAGTGCGGATTGTGGGCCTTTCCCTGAGCCAAACAGAAAAAATAAACCAAGAGGAATCAGTTACTTAAGGTTTCAGAGATATCTCTTTTCGACATGGGATCTCTCTTTCACAGAACTGCCATATTGGCGCCTGATATTGCACAACCACTTCATCACACCGATTTGTATCTGAGGTTTTGATTATGGTTGTGTTTCCCAAGCGACAGCTGGCTTTGGCCGTAGCACTGTCCGTTCAGGCTGCCGCCGGCAGCGCCCAACAGGCCACCACAGTGGCTGCGACTGCCGCCGCTGCTCCCATGGAAGAGATTGTGGTCGCCGCCCTGCCCATCCGCGACAGCCAGCAGGCCGCTATCATGGCCAAGCGCGATGCCGACAACTATGTGGATGTGGTGTCGGCGGATACCATCGGCCGTTTCCCGGACCAGAACCTGGCAGACTCGCTGGCGCGGGTACCGGGTCTGGCGGTGGAGCGGGACCAGGGCCAGGCCCGCTATGTGAACTTCCGTGGTGCCCCCTTCCGCTACACCTCCCTGTCTATTAACGGTATTCAGCTGCCCGGTGCCGAGAACGGCCGCGTGCCCCGCTTCGACAGCTTTCCGGCGGTAATTACCGGCCGTATTGAGGCCAACAAGGCCATCACCGCTGCCATGCCCGGAGAATCCATCGCCGGTTACATCAACATCGACACCTTCAGCCCGTTTGCCAAAGAAGGCTTTGGCATGGCGCTGGATATCGGTACCGGCAAACAGGACCTGGGTGACGGCGATATCGACACCGGCAGCCTGCGCCTCTCCTGGTCCAACGATAACTGGGGAGTCATGGTCTACGGCTCCAAAGACAGCCGCGAGCAGGTCACCGACAACCGCGAGTATGACCTGACCATGGATGCGGCCACCGGGCTGCGCAACGTCAATGAAATCCAGTTCCGCAACTATCTGGTGGAGCGTGAAAACAAGGCCTATGGTGGCCAGCTGGAGTATCGCTTTGACGACGGTATCAGCCGCGTCTTCGTCTCCAACCTCTACAGCGAGTTTGTCGATCACGAACAGCGCAACCAGTTTGTGTTTGGCTTGCAGGATGGTGCCGGGGCGATGGGCAGCAATGTCACACCGGGTGACAGCGGTTATGAGCCGCTGGTGCTGGTGCAGCGCTGGCTGCAGGACGGTGAGTACAGCAACTCCACCGACACCACCACGCTGGGGGCGGATTTCCAGCTGGGCGAGTGGCTGCTGGAAACGCGGCTGAACTACACCGAAACCGACAACAAGCTCGACCTGCCCATTATTCTCAGTGCCGGCGGTACCGTGGCGGCGGACTACGATGTCAGCGACCTGCAAGACCCTTCCATGACCCTCTACCAGCGTTTTACCACCACACCGCTGGACCTGTCCGATGTCAGCTATTCCACTCACCTGGGAATGCCTCTGAGTTCCCTGCTGGAGGTGGAGTCTACGCAGTGGCAACTGGATGGTTCCCGCGAATGGCGCGGCTTTGGCCTCGACCACCGCCTGCAGGTGGGTGTGCGCCTGGATCAGCGCGAATCGGAAGGCTATGCCCTGTCCACCAGCCGCAGTCCGTTACCCGCAGGTATCGATATCGACAGCTTCAATACCAACAAGCCCTGGGACAGTGATTTCGATAACGGTGTTGGCGGTACTTACTATGACAACGCCGGCCTGCTGGACGCCTGGATTGAGGCCGCCGGTGGTTCCATCGCGGCCCCGGTCGCCGATGACCTGATTGTCCAGATTGAGGAGGACATCACCGCGTTCTATGCCATGAACACCTCGCAGTTCAGCTGGGGTAGCCTGGTGTACGGGGTGCGGGTGGAGAACACGGATTACACCTCCAGTGGACCGGATGCCAACTACTCCGACAGCTTCACCAATGTACTGCCCAGCGTGCACTGGAACTACGACCTGACCGAAGACCAGAAACTGCGGGTATCGTTGACCAGCGGTATCAGTCGCCCCACCTACAACGAATGGCGTGCGTCGGCTTCGGTCAATGCCCTGTCCGAGACCATCAGTGGGGGCAACCCGGCGCTGGAAGCGGAAGAAGCCTGGGGTATGGACGTTTCCTGGGAGTGGTACCTGGGGGATGGCAGCCTGCTGGCGGTGGGCGGCTTCTACCGCGATATCGATAACGTGATTTACAACGCCGTCTCTACCATTGATGCCGGTATCTACTCGCCGGCCAACACCGGCGAGACCTGGGACTTTATCGGCACGGTTAACGGTGACGATGGTTACCTGCAGGGGCTGGAACTGAACCTGATCGCCCAGTTCACGGATGTTTTTGGCATCGACTACGACAACCCGCTGAGTGGTTTTGGTTTCAGCGCCAATGCCAGTGTGCTGGACAGTGAATTCACCACCCTGGAAGGCGAAGAGTTCAGCCTGCCCGGCACTTCCGACCTGGTGTACAACGCCTCTTTCTATTACGAAAACGAGTCCTTCTCGGCACGCCTGAACTACCAGTACCGGGATGACTGGCTCACCGCCACCGAGTCCGCCGGCATGGCGCAGTACTGGGCGCCGCAGAAACGCCTGGATCTGTCGCTGCGCTATACCTTGCCGGTAGAGCTGCCGGGTGCGGAGGTGTCGCTCTACTTCAACGCCAATAACCTCACCGATGCCGTTGATGAGCGTTACACCGGCAGTGAGGATACTCCCGATCAGGTAGAACGATATGGCCGTCGCTACCAGGCGGGTGTGCGGGTGAACTTCTGATAACGTCCGCAGACGAATAAAAGCAGTAACCACGACCCGGAGAAGCGGTCTGGTGCGGGCCCCGATCCGCCGGGAGTGGGGCGACACTGGACGGCGGCTGCCTGTACCGGCTACACGCGGGTGCCTATAATTTGCCGCACCAGTGTTTAACATGACTTTACCCGGGGTCACCACTCCGGCCCGGGTTTACATGTTAGAGTCAGCCCCCTGACACCAATGGCAGGTAATAGCCCGGGTCACTCTATAACAAACAATATTCATGACAGAGTTGATAGCGATGAAACTGACAACTTTCAAAACCCCGCTGGCAGTGGCTGCCACCCTGGCGCTGCTGCAGGGCTGCAGCCCCCAGGAGGCGCCCCAGGCGGAAGCCCCCTCCAACAACATCAATAACCTGGCGGTCAGCTACGACGCGGAACAGCACAGCTATAGCCTGAGCTGGCAGGCGGATGACCCGCAACAGCAGGTTTCCGTGCTGGTCTCCGAGAACCCGGAGTACACCGACGGCAAGGTGGTTGCCGGTGATGTAAAAGGCACCAGCTTCCAGTGGCAGGCCGGTGAAGGCGTCAACCGCTACTACTTCAAAGTGCTGCCTGGCAACGGCCACGCCGCCGAGGCCAGCAGCCGCTGGTTGCCGCTGGAGGGGGGCAAGAACTTCCGCGACCTGGGTGGCTACGTCAACGCCGACGGCCAGCAGGTACGGTGGGGCAAGCTGTTCCGCACCGGCGCCCTTACCGGTCTGACCGACGCTGATTATAAAGAGCTGCAGGAAGCCGGGATCGCCACGGTGGTGGATTTCCGCACCGCGCCTGAGCGCAGTAACGAGCCTACCCACTGGCAGGGCGACGGTACCGATATCCTCAGTTGGGAGTATGACCTGGGCATGGACAGCTTCGGCCGTATCCTGATGGACCCGGAAGCCACCCCGGAGAAAGTGGAAGCGGCCATGGCGGCCATGTACCCGCAAATCCTGGAAAACCTGGATGAGCAGTACACCACCATGTTTGACCGTCTGGCGGCCAGCGATCAGGCCATGATTTTCCACTGCACCGCAGGCAAGGACCGCACCGGTATCGCCGCGGCGCTGATCCTCACCACTCTGGGTGTGGACCGCGACACCATCGAGCAGGACTTTATGCTCAGTGAGGTCTACTACACCACCATGACCGATGCCCGCAAGGCGCTGGGTGGCGTGGAGTCGCAGGGTGACCATGGTGATGCCGGGGGCGATGCCCATGGTGATGAAGGCAAGCCGCAGCAGGATCCCCGCATGGCCATGATGGCGAAACTGCCGAAAGAGCTGCTGGCGCCGCTGACCGGTGTGCGCATGTCCTACATCGACACCACACTCGACTATATGGAGCAGCAGTCCGGTTCCGCTCTGGCCTATATCCAGCAGAACCTGGATGTGACCGATGAGGAGCTGCAGCAGATTCGCGCTCACTTCCTCGAGCCCCGGCCCTGAGGTTTAATAAGCCTCTGAGACCGAAAGCCGGTCCGACAGCAAAAAGGCAGCCGTTTGGCTGCCTTTTTGCGTTATTGGGGGTGACCCGCGGTCTTGGCTGTATATAATTACAGTATTAATTGGCACTCAGCGCTTGTCTTCCGGCTGCACCCGCAGGGAACGCAAGCCCTGCTTGAGCTTGAACAGGTGATCCTGCAGCTGCGAGCCCTTGCGCTGGGCCACACCAATGGCCAGCACATCGATCACCACCAAGTGGGCGATGCGGGAGGAGAGCGGGGTGTAGATCTCGATATCCTCTTCCACGTCTACCACGATGGGGATGGTGGCGTTCTGGATTACCGGTGTTGCGCTGGGGGCAATGGCAATGACGATACCGCCGGCCTGCTTCACCATCTCCATGGAGTGCAGCAGCGCCTTGGTGCGGCCACTCTGGGATATCGCCACAATCACATCGCCAGGCTGCATGGACATGGCGGACATGTTCTGGATATGGGGATCGGAGTGCGCCGCGGTAGCCAGTTGCAGGCGGAAAAACTTGTGCTGGGCGTCCGCGGCAACCGCACCGGAGGCACCGAAGCCGTAGAACTCCACCCGGTTGGCGGCACAGATGGAGGTGACCGCGGCATCGAGGATAGAGGCGTCCAGCGAGTCCCGCACCTGCAGCAAGGTGTCGATGGTGGAGTCAAACACCTTGTGGGTAAAGTCGGCGATGGAGTCCTGGTCAGTAACGGCAATCTGGCCAAAGCTGGGGCTGGAGGCCAGCTGCTGCGCCAGGTTGAGCTTGAAGTCCTGGAAGCCGTCACAGCCAATGGCACGGCAGAAGCGCACCACCGTAGGCTCGCTTACCTCGGCCTCGCGGGCGAGATCGACGATACGCATGTGGATAATATTGGTGGGGTTACGCAGTACGTATTCGGCTACCTTGCGCTCGGATTTGCGCATGGTTTCCAAAGCACCACTAATACGGGTGGTCAGCTCAGCGGGCTTCACGGGTCGGGCTTCCTGAACAGATCTTGGGGGCGGGCACGCCCTGCAGAGGGCAGCGCCTCGGGCCATCATATAAAAAACCTTGTAGTAAACGCACCCGTTTTTTGTAATTTTGCTACAAAAGCCGGCGAGTCCCGGCTTGCAGCACACTATTCACCACAATAGCCGCGCATTAATTTGGTAGAATTCCGCGATGGACGTATCCCCTATTCTCAATAATCTCAACGACGCACAGCGCGAAGCGGTGACAGCACCGGCCAGCAACCAGCTGATTCTGGCGGGCGCCGGCAGTGGCAAGACCCGTGTGCTGGTGCACCGTATCGCCTGGCTGATCCAGGTGGAGCAGGTATCCCCCTACTCCATCCTGTCGGTCACCTTTACCAACAAGGCGGCCCGGGAGATGCGCGGCCGCATCGAAGAGCTGCTGGGCCTCAACCCCCGAGGTATGTGGGTGGGTACCTTTCACGGTATTGCCCACCGCCTGCTCAAGGCCCACTGGCAGGAGGCGGGACTGCCGCAGAATTTTCAGATTCTCGACAGCGACGACCAGCTGCGGCTGATCAAGCGCGTCACCCAGCAGCTGCAGCTGGATGAGAAGCAGTGGCCGCCACGGCAGACCCAATGGTTTATCAACGCCCAGAAAGACGAAGGCCTGCGCCCGGACTATATCCAGATCACCGGTGACCCCTATATCACCACCATGGTGAAGCTCTACCGTGAGTACGAGGAGGCCTGCGCCCGCGGCGGCATGGTGGACTTCGGCGAACTGCTGCTGCGCTCCCACGAGTTGTGGCTCAATGCGCCGCAGCTGCTGGCCCACTACCAGCAGCGCTTCCCGTTTATCCTGGTGGACGAGTTCCAGGACACCAACACCATCCAGTATGCGTGGTTGCGGGTGCTGGCGGGCAACCAGTGCCGGGTGACGGCGGTGGGCGACGACGACCAGTCCATTTACGGCTGGCGCGGCGCCAAAATCGAGAATATCCAGAGTTACGAGCGCGACTTTGCCGATACCCAAACCGTGCGCCTGGAGCAGAACTACCGCTCCACCGCCAATATCCTCGACGCCGCCAACGCGGTCATCGCCAACAACCGCGGCCGGCTGGGCAAAACCCTGCGTACCGAAGGCGACAAGGGCGAACCCATCAGCCTCTACGCCGCCTTCAATGAACAGGACGAAGCCCGCTACATTGTCGAGCGTATCGAACAGTGGGTGCGCAGTGGCCGCACCCGCAACGAGTGCGCCATTCTCTACCGCTCCAACGCCCAGTCGCGGGTATTGGAAGAAGCGCTGCTGCGCGAAGGTATGCCCTACCGCATCTACGGTGGCCAGCGCTTCTACGAACGGCTGGAAATTCGCAATGCGCTGGCCTACCTGCGGCTGCTGGTAAATCGCAACGACGATGCCGCCTTCGAGCGGGTGGTGAATACCCCCACCCGTGGCATCGGTGCCAAGACCGTGGATCAGGTGCGTCTCTTCGCCCGCGAACAGGGTAGCTCCCTGTGGCAGGCGGCGCGCGCCATGGTCAGCAACCGGGCGCTGGCTGCCCGCGCAGGCTCGGCGGTGGGGGCGTTTATGGCGCTGGTGGATGAGCTGCAACAGCAGGTGCAGGGCAAGAACCTGGCGGCGCTGACCCAGCATGTGATTCACCACTCCGGACTCTACGATTTCCACAAGGCGGAAAAAGGCGAGAAAGGCCAGGCGCGCATCGAAAACCTCGATGAACTGGTCAACGCCAGTCGCGCCTTTGAAAACGATGACGACGAGCTGTCAGACCTGGAAGCCTTTCTCGATACCGCCGCGCTGGATGCCGGCGATGCCCAGGCCGACGAGTTCGACGATGCGGTGCAGCTGATGACCCTGCACTCCGCCAAGGGGCTGGAGTTCCCGCTGGTGTTTCTCGCCGGTGCCGAAGAGAACCTCTTCCCCCACCGTATGTCCGCAGAAGACCCGTCACGTCTGGAGGAGGAGCGGCGGCTCTGTTACGTGGGTATCACCCGCGCCATGGAGAAACTGGTGATCAGCTACGCCGAGAGCCGGCGCCTGCACGGCCAGGAGAACTTCAACAGCGTGTCGCGCTTTATCAAGGAGATACCGGCGGGGTTAATTGAAGAAGTGCGGATGAAGAACACCATCAGCCGTCCATTGAGCTTTTCCCGCCCGGTGACACCGCTGCGACCCCAGGAAGATGAGGAGAGTGGCTTCTACCTCGGTCAGGCGGTACGTCACCCCATGTTTGGTGAAGGGGTGATCCTGCATTTTGAAGGCGATGGTGCCAGTATGCGGGTGCAGGTGAACTTTGCTGAAGAGGGCATCAAGTGGCTGGTGTTGAAGTTCGCCAAGCTGGAGGCGGTGTAGGACACCATTAAAGGCTCGCCCTGTGGCCCAGACCAGCCTCTCTTCCAGCTGCGCTGGAATTCACCTTCTCCCCCGGGCGATCTGTTTGACGTTGCATCACAACCGCGCACATGACACACATTGATTGACCATAACAACACAATAAAAAGGATTGGTTTCGCATGAACAACAAGGGGGTTGGCCGCTGGCAACCGGCGGTAATCCTGGGGCTGGTGGCCCTGGTGGTGGTGCTGTTCTGGGCCCTGGTGGCGCAGAAGATGGCTACCGGCAAATCGGGTGGGGCCGTGATGGCCGCCAGGGGGGAGCAACAGACCTACCACTGGAAGATGGTCACCACCTGGCCGAAGAATTTTCCCGGACTTGGTTCAGCGGCCACTAACTTTGCGCGGCTGATGAACGAGATGAGCGATGGTCGCCTCACGGTCAGTGTCTACGGCGCCGGTGAGCTGGTGCCGGCACTGGGGGTGTTTGATGCGGTCTCCTCCGGCAGTGTGGAGGCAGGTCATGGCGCTGCCTATTACTGGAAAGGTAAAAACAGCGCGACCCAGTTTTTTACTGCCATTCCCTTCGGTATGAACGCCCAGGAGATGAACGGCTGGCTCTACTACGGGGGCGGCATGGAGTTGTGGCGGGAGATCTACGCCCCCTTCAATATCATTCCCTTTGCCGGCGGCAACACCGGTATCCAGATGGCGGGTTGGTTCAACAAACCGATCAACACCATGGATGATATCAAGGGCCTGAAAATGCGCATTCCCGGTCTTGGTGGCGAAGTGTGGAATCGCGCCGGTGGCACCTCGGTCAATATTCCCGGTGGTGAGCTCTACACCGCGCTGCAAACCGGGGTGATTGATGCCACCGAGTGGGTGGGTCCCTACAACGACCTGGCGTTTGGCTTTTATCAGGTGGCGAAGTACTACTACTACCCCGGCTGGCATGAAACCGGCTCCACGCTGGAGCTGATTGTTAACAAGGACGCCTACGAGGCCCTGCCCGCTGACCTGCAGGCGATGGTGGATACCGCGGCGCGCATGGCCAACCAGGATATGCTGGATGAGTTTACCGGCCGCAACAACCGCGCGCTGGAGGAGCTGGTAAACAAGCACCATGTGGACTTGCGACCCATTCCAGAGCCGGTACTGAGGGAGCTGGAGCAGATCGCCCACCAGATCTACGCCGAGGAGTCCGCCAAAAACCCGGATTTCAAACGTGTCTATGATGCCTATATGGAGTTCTACAACGGCATAAAGAACTACCACCGGGTTTCGGAGCAGGCCTACTATGAGCTGCGGGACTGAGCTGCGGGATTGAGCGCCGCGGCAAGCCATAAAAAAGGGCTGCATCTGCAGCCCTTTTTTATGGTGTCGTGGCAGCGTCTGTTCAGCTGCTGATCGAGCGCGTGCGACCGTTATCATCAATGGCGACATAGACAAAGGTACCTTCGGTGACCTTGTAACGCTCATTGGTTTCCGGCTGGTACTGCCACACATCCACCAGAATGCGGATGGAGGAGCGGCCGATGGAGAGCACGTCGGCGTAGCAGCTGATGGTGGCGCCAACCGGCACGGGGCGCAGGAACGCCATGCTGCCAACGGCAACGGTGGTGACGCGGCCGCGGGCGATGGCGGAGGCGCGCACGGAGCCGGCCAGGTCCATTTGCGACATCAGCCAGCCGCCGAAAATGTCACCATTTGGATTGGTATCCTTGGGCATGGCCAGGGCTTGCAGGGTCAGCTCACCGGAGGGTTCCGGCTCGTCATCCAGATCGTTGTACTCTTCTTCTTCAATCATTGAATTGCTCAAACCTCGTACACGTTTAACGCATCAGCCCCGGCAGCGCGGTTATCAGCTGCGGCCACAGGGCCAGCGTCAGCATCAGCGCCAATTGGAGCACAATAAAAGGCACGACGCCACGGTAAATCTCGGCGGTAGCCACTTCCGGCGGGGCCACGCCACGCAGGTAAAACAGGGCGAAACCGAAGGGCGGCGTCAGGAAAGATGTCTGCAAATTGATAGCAATCATTATGCCCAGCCAGATGGGATCAAGACCCATGGCCAGCAGTACCGGTCCCACAATGGGCACCACCACAAAGGTGATCTCGATAAAGTCGAGAATAAAGCCCAGCAGGAAGATCACCAGCATCACAATCAGGGTCGCCGACACCACGCCGCCGGGCAGGTTCTCGAAGAAGTGGGTGATCATCTCCTCGCCGCCAAAGCCGCGGAATACCAGCGAAAACAGTGATGCCCCCAGCAGGATAGCGAACACCATGGCGGTGACTTCGGTGGTGCTTTCGGCAATCTCACGCAGCCGCTGGCGGCTCAGCTGGCGTCGCTGCCAGGCCATCAGGGTGGCCCCCAGGGCACCAACCCCGGCAGCCTCGGTAGGGGTGGCCGCGCCACTGATGATGGAGCCCAGCACCAGCACAATCAGGATCACCGGCGCCGCCAGGGTGCGCAGTAACTGCCAGGTGCTCAATTGGTGCTCATCGGTGTCGTCCTGGCCACTGGGCGCCAGGTCGGGGCGGCGCAGGGAGACAAACAGCAGATAGGCTATATAAAGCACCACCAGCAACAGGCCGGGCACGATGGCGCCCACGAACAGGTCCCCGACGGACACCGGTTGCGGGTTGAAGATACCCATCTTCAGCTGTGCCTGCTGGTAGGCGCTGGAAAGCACATCCCCCAGCAGCACCAGGGCAATGGAGGGGGGGATAATCTGGCCCAGGGTGCCGGTGGCACAGATGGTCCCGGTGGCAATGGCCGGGCTGTAGCCACGGCGCAGCATCGCCGGCAGTGACATCAGGCCCATGGTGACCACCGTGGCGCCGACAATACCGGTACAGGCCGCCAGCAGCATGCCTACCACCACCACCGAGATACCCATGCCCGCCGGCAGCCGCCCGCACAGGCGCGCCATATTGCGCAGCAGCTCCTCCGCCACCTGTGAGCGTTCCAGCATCACACCCATCAGCACAAACAGCGGCACGGCAATCAGGGTGTAGTTGTTCATGGTGCCGAACACCCGGTCGGGGAAGGCGCGCAGCAGGTTGGCGTCAAAGTGGCCGGCGAGGATGCCCACCCCGGCGCACAACAGTGCCGTGCCTGCCAGGGTAAAGGCTACGGAATAGCCGATCATCAGGCACAGGCACACCAGCGCAAACATGACCAGGGGCAGCATATCAATCATGGCTGCTGCCCTCCCCGCTTGCCTGTGGCTCCTGCAGCAGTACCAGCAGGCCGCGCAGCACTTCACCAATGGCCTGCAGGGCCAGCAGCACCGCAGTGAGGGGGATCAGGCTTTTCAGCAGATACACCAGAGGCAGGCCGCCAGCGCTGGACGACCCCTCCCGCACCGCCCAGGCATCGGCGACGTAGTTCCAGCTGCTGAATAGAAGGAAGCCTGCCACGGGCAGCAGGAACAGCAGGCTGCCGAGGGCATTGACCCAGGCCTGCTTGGCGCGGCTGAAACGGCGGTAGAAGATATCCACCCGCACATGGCCATCCCGCTGCAGGGTACTGGCCATGGCCAGCAGGAACACCGCTGAGTGCAGATAGCCCACCGACTCCTGCAGGGCGATGGAACCCAGGGAAAATCCGTAGCGCAGTACTACAATGACACAGGTCAGCAGCATCATCAGCAGTGTCAGCAGCGCAATCCAGCGGCCGGTGAACTGGGCAAAAGCGTCGATCCATGCAAGGACCCCGCGGATACCAGAGTATTGCGGTGACATCGAAATAAGACCCCTCCGACTGGATTCTTATGGTTATTCAGCGTCGGCGCAGTATACCGGAAAGCTCCGGCGATGGCGGCAAAACCCTCACAGCCCGGGCCTGGCGGCTATACTGGCTCTTTGTAACATTAGTGTCACAATAGATTCATACAATTGTCACCCGCGCCGCCTAGCATCACCTGCGACGTATCCACCGGGCCAGAGTTACCGCCCAGGGATAGCCTTTAAAGTCAGGAGAACATTGTGAAAAAGACATTGATGATTGCTACGCTGGCGGCCACCGCCGCAAGTGCCCAGTTTGCCCACGCCGCCCGCGACTATATCAGCATCGTGGGTTCCTCTACCGTATACCCCTTCGCCACTGTTGTGGCCGAGCGTTTCGGTAAGAGCACCAACTACAAGACTCCGAAAATTGAATCCACCGGTTCCGGCGGCGGCATGAAGCTGTTCTGTTCCGGTGTGGGTGTACAGTTCCCGGATATCACCAACGCCTCCCGTCGCATCAAGTCCACCGAGTTTGCCCAGTGTCAGGAAAACGGTGTTAAGGATATCGTTGAAGTGCTGATCGGTTATGACGGTATCGTCATCGGTAACTCCGTACACGCCAAGCAGATGGAGCTGACCCGCAAGGACCTGTTCCTGGCCCTCTCCAAGCAGGTGCCAAACCCCAACGGTTCCGAGACCATGATTGACAACCCTTACAAGACCTGGAAGGACGTCAACCCTGCGCTGCCAAACACCAAAATTGAAGTTCTGGGCCCACCGCCAACTTCCGGTACCCGCGACGCTTTCCAGGAACTGGTTCTGGAAGCTGGTTGTAAAGAGTACTCCTGGATCAAGGCCATGGAGAAAACCGACAAGTCTGCCTTCAAGTCAGCGTGCCTGAGCGTGCGTGAAGATGGTGCCTACATCGAAGCCGGTGAAAACGACAACCTGATCGTGCAGAAACTGAACGCCAACAAGAACGCCCTGGGCATCTTCGGCTTCAGCTTCCTGGATCAGAACTCCGACAAGATCCAGGGCTCTATCGTGGAAGGCAAGGAACCAGAATTCGAATCCATCGCTGACGGTTCTTACCCTGTGTCTCGCCCACTCTACTTCTACGTGAAGAAAGAGCACATGAAGACCATCCCTGGTATGAAAGAGTACCTGGCTGAATTCACCAGCGAGAAAGCCTTTGGTGGCGAAGGTTACCTGTCCGAGAAGGGTATGATCCCTCTGAGCAAGAAGGAACGCGCCAAGGTAATGGCTGATGTAAAAGGCCTGAAAAACCTGCAAATGTAAGTCGGAATTGCAGACGACTCCCGGGTCTGCCCGGGGGTCACCTCAGGGAGCCCGACGACCAATCAAGTCTGCGTCTGCGCAAGGGTCTTGATGGGTCGCCGGGTTTTCGCGCTTTGAATGGTGTTGGTACAACAACACTCAAATGCAACATGACATGTGTACGATAAAACGTAACGCCGAAGTTTTCGTTAAGGGATTGCTGCCCTTACCCAAACCTTCTGCCACAGGCACCCGCCAGCTCTGGTGACGTGCTGCAGTTATTGGAATTGACCGGGAGATTTATGAGTACCTCCTCACTGTTTGTAACACTGGCTGTGCTGATCGCAGTGGCTTACGTCCTCGGACGAGGCCGCTCCATGGCGTTGGCGGATCATTCGCAACGCGGCTTCCGCAATCTCAATTCATTGCCGTTCTACTACGGCATGCTCACAGCCCTCTGGTGCGGTATTCCCAGCCTGCTGCTGGTGGCGCTGTGGCTGATGCTGGATGGTAATGCCATCGACCAGCTGCTTATTGCCCAGCTGCCCGGTGAGGTTGCCGCCCTGTCCCACGCCGAGTTGGGACTGGTGCTTAACAACATCAAGAACCTGGCTTTGGGCAATATGGTGGGTGCCAATCCCGAGCCCTACATGGTGGAAGCCGCCAGCACCCTGACGGCGTTGCAGCGCAGCAGCCAGATGGCCATGACCGTAGCGGCTATTTCGGTAGCCATGGTGCTGTCCATCATCGCCTGGTTGCGTATCAATCCGCAGCAGAAAGCGCGTCTGCAGGTGGAGACAGCGTTCAAGGTGATTCTGCTGGCCTGTGCCAGCCTGGCGATTCTCACCACCATTGGCATTGTCTTCTCGGTGATTTTTGAATCCCTGCAGTTCTTCAAGACGGTGCCGGTTAGCGATTTTCTGTTCGGCCTGCAGTGGAGCCCACAGATGGCCATTCGCGCCGATCAGGTGGGCAGCTCCGGTGCCTTTGGTGTTATTCCCCTGTTTGTTGGTACCCTGCTGATCTCGCTGATTGCCATGATTGTGGCGGTACCCGCCGGGCTGATGTCGGCCATTTACCTGTCCGAATACGCCAGCTCCCGCGTACGCTCCATGGTGAAGCCGGCACTGGAAGTACTGGCAGGAATTCCCACCGTGGTCTACGGCTTCTTTGCCGCCCTTACTGTGGCGCCCTTTGTGCGCGACAGCGGCGTCTGGGCTTTTGAGTTCCTCGGCCTGCCCATGCAGATCTCTTCCGAGAGCGCGCTGGCGGCGGGTCTGGTGATGGGTATTATGATCATTCCGTTTGTGTCGTCTCTCTCCGACGATGTGATCACTGCGGTGCCCCAGTCCATGCGCGACGGTTCTCTCGGACTTGGTGCCACGAAGTCGGAAACCATCAAGCAGGTGGTGATTCCGGCAGCCCTGCCGGGCATTGTCGGCGGTATTTTGCTGGCCGTCTCCCGCGCTATCGGTGAAACCATGATCGTGGTGATGGCGGCAGGCCTTGCCGCTAACCTCACCGCCAATCCGCTGGATACGGTCACCACCGTCACCGTACAGATTGTGACTCTGCTGGTGGGTGACCAGGAATTTGACAGCCCCAAAACCCTGTCCGCATTTGCGCTGGGTCTGGTGTTGTTTGTTGTTACTCTGGCACTGAACTATGTTGCCCTGCATGTGGTTCGCAAGTATCGGGAGCAGTATGAATAAGCCCTCAAGTCACGACACCGGAGCCAACGTGGAAAACACCATGAGCACCATCGACAAGGTGAACCGGAACCTGGCGAAACGCTATCGCAAAGAGAAGACCTTCCGCGCAATGGGTATCGCTTCCATCGCTTTTGGTCTGCTCTGCCTGGTGGTTCTGTTTACTGACATTATCGGTAAGGGGCACAGTGCGTTTTTGCAGACCTATATCAAGCTGCATGTGGATCTCTCCACCGAAATGCTCTACATCGATGACCCCAGTGATCCGCACCAGATCGCGGCAGCTGACTATCAGGGCGCATTGAAGGAAGCCCTGAAGGAGCGCTTCCCCGAGGTCACCGACCGTCGCCAGAAGCGCAACCTGTATGGCATTGTCAGCAACGGCGCCGGCTTCCAGTTGCGGCAGATGGTGGAAGAGAATCCCGCGCTGCTCAACACCCAGCTGGATGTGTGGGTGGCTGCGGATGATGACTACGACACCTACTACAAGAGTCGTGGCGAAGGTGAAGCCTATACCGGGCGTTTCAATGAAGAGCAGATCAGCTGGATCGAAGCGCTGATTGCTGACGGTGCGGTGAAGAAGCGCTTTAACACCACCTTCTTTACTGCAGGCGATTCCCGCGAACCTGAGCAAGCGGGTATTCGCGGCGCCATGATGGGCTCGCTGTTTACCCTGCTGGTGACCTTGGCACTCTCCTTCCCCATTGGGGTAGCGGCGGCAGTTTACCTGGAAGAGTACGCCCCCAAGAATCGTTTCACCGATTTTATCGAGGTGAACATCAACAACCTGGCGGCAGTACCGTCGATTATTTTTGGCCTGTTGGGCCTGGCGATCTTTATTAATTTTATGGAGATGCCACGTTCGGTGCCGCTGGTAGGTGGTTTTGTGCTGACGCTGATGACTCTTCCCACCATCATCATCTCCAGTCGCGCGGCGATTCAGGCGGTACCGCCATCCATCCGTGAAGCGGCTATGGGTATCGGTGCCTCCAAGATGCAGGTGATCCTGCACCACGTGTTGCCACTTGCCCTGCCTGGTATGCTGACCGGTACTATCATTGGTATGGCGCAGGCGCTGGGTGAAACAGCACCATTGCTGATGATCGGCATGGTGGCCTTTATCGTGGATATTCCCGGTGGCATTACCGATCCGGCTACCGCCCTGCCGGTACAGATTTTCCTCTGGGCGGACAGCCCGGAGCGCGCCTTTGTAGAGCGCACCTCAGCAGCCATTATGGTGCTGCTGGGCTTCCTGATCCTGATGAATACCCTGGCTGTCTGGCTGCGCAAGCGGCTGGAGCGTCGCTGGTAAACCAATACGAGAGGTAGGCAAGTGACTGAACTCAATGCTGTGGCACAAGCAACCATTGCCCAAGCCGTGGAAACCCCGGCAGCGGCCGCTGCCAGCAGCGCCAGCTACGAGACGGTAGGTCAACCGTTTCTCGACAGCGGTGCCAAGATGTCCATGCGTGACGTTGATGTCTTCTATGGCGACAAGCAGGCGATTTTCAATGTTGGCCTCGATATCGGCCAGAACGAAGTACTGGCCATGATCGGTCCTTCCGGTTGCGGTAAGTCCACCTTCCTGCGCTGTCTCAACCGCATGAACGACACCATCGATATCTGTCGCGTCACCGGTCAGCTGCAACTGGAAGGCCAGAACATCTACGATCCCAAGCTGGATGTGGTGCCACTGCGCGCCCGCGTCGGTATGGTGTTCCAGAAGCCCAACCCGTTTCCCAAGTCCATCTACGACAACGTCGCCTACGGCCCGCGCATTCACGGCTTGGTGAGTCGTCGTGCCGAGCTGGATGAAGTGGTGGAGACCAGCCTGCGCAAGGCCAGTCTGTGGGAAGAAGTAAAAGACCGCCTGCACGCACCCGGTACCGGCCTCTCCGGTGGTCAGCAGCAGCGTCTCTGTATTGCCCGCACCATTGCCGTGAGCCCGGAAGTGATCCTGATGGACGAACCCTGTTCGGCACTGGACCCGATTGCCACCGCCAAAATCGAAGAGTTGATTGCAGAGCTGAGCGAAAACTTTACCATTGCCATTGTTACCCACTCCATGCAGCAGGCAGCGCGCGTCTCCCACCGCACCGCCTACTTCCACCTGGGTAAACTGATTGAGGTGAACGATACGGAGAAGGTCTTTACCAATCCCGATCACGAGCTCACAGAAGCCTACATTACCGGTCGTTTCGGTTAACAGGCTGTACGGCAAACAATAATTTCTGCGGTAGCGTCCCGAATCGGCGCTGTCACAACGGAGAACGCAATGGACAAGTTACATCTCGATCAACACATCTCCCAGCAGTTCAACGCCGACCTCGAGGAGCTGCGCACCCAGGTGCTGGAACTGGGCGGTATTGTCGAGCAGCAGACGGTGGATGCTCTCACTGCGGTGATCAACGCCGATGGCGAGCTGGCGGAAAAGGTACTGGCCACAGAAGAGGAAGTAGACCTGCGCGAGCTGCGCCTCGATGAAGCCTGCACCCAGGTGCTGGCCCGTCGCCAGCCGGCGGCCTCTGACCTGCGCATGGTGCTGGCAGTGGCACGCATTACCCGCGATCTGGAGCGCATGGGCGACGAGGCCGACAAGGTCGCCAAGATGGCCATCTACCTGGTGGAGGATGGCGCGGCACCCCGGGGTTATGTGGAGTTGCGCAACATCGGCAATATTGTGCACCAGATGGTGATTACCGCTCTCGATGCGTTTGCCCGTTTTGACGTCGATCTGGCGGTAAAAGTAGCGCACGAAGATTCCAAGGTGGACCAGGAATACAAAACCGCCATGCGCGAGCTGGCCACGTACATGATGGAAGACCCGCGCTCCATTTCACGGGTGATGAACATCATCTGGGCGCTGCGTTCACTGGAGCGTATCGGCGACCACGCCCGCAACATCGCCGAGCACGTGATCTTCCTGGTTCGTGGTCTGGATGTGCGTCACGCCTCGGTCAATGAGATCGAAGAGAAACTGCGCGGTCCGAAGAAGTAATTCCCTGCCGCCGCTGATTCTGCAACAGGGCACAGTAAAACGTAAAAAGGCAGCGACGGTGACGTCGCTGCCTTTTTTGTGGCTGTCGCGGGCGCCGCATGACCCTGTTACTGCGCTTGTGTCTGCAACTGCTGCAGATAGGCATTGGACTTCTCCCCCAGCTCACCACCGGCCTGCGCCGCCAGCTGGAACCACTTCACGGCATTATCCCGCTCCCCCTGCGCCAGGTTGATCTCACCGAGATGGAAAACGGCGATCTGGGTGGGCAGCTGCTCCACGCTCTGCTCCAGTGCCTGCTCGGCAACGTCGTATTTCTTCAGCGCCTTGGCGGCCAGACCCTTGCCCAGCAGGGGCAGTACATATTCCGGATAGAGGCTGTTGGCCTTGCTGAAATCCTGCAGGGCGCCCTGAAACTGCTGCTGGCGCAGCTGCAACTCACCGCGGGTGGTGTAGAACAGGGGCTCTTTGGGCTGTTTACTGATGGCAGTATCTACCAGTGATTTGGCCTCGGCCCACTGCTGGTTGGCGGCGGCCTGCTGGGCCTTGATGTGTGCCTGGTAGGCCGGGGTATCGCGGCGCAGCTGTTGGGTGGCGCGTTCAAAGGCAGCCTTGTTGCGGGTACCGGCTGGCAGGGTGGCGGCCATCTTGCGGTTGGCATCAACGCGCTGCTGTGACGGCGGGTGGCTGGCGAACAGGTCGTTGAGCCAGTTGCTCTGCTGGCCCTGGGAGAGTTTCACAAAGGTCTGCTGCAGTTCTACTGCCGCCTGGGGTGCGTAGCCGGCGCGGGCCATATAGGTCATGCCGTAGTGGTCCGCTTCCAGCTCCTGGCTGCGGCCGTAGTGGGCCTGGTACATGGCGCTGCCCATCTGCGCTCCGGTACTCACCAGTTGCCCGTACTCGGTGCCCGAGGCGGCCACACCAGCTACCTGCGCGCCGATGCCCAGCAGCGTGCTGCGGGTCATCTGCTGGGCGCTGTGGCCGGCAGCGGCGTGTACGATCTCGTGTCCCAGTACCGCTGCCAGCTGCGCTTCATCCTGCAGTTGCAGCAGCAGGCCACGGTTGATGGCGATCTTGCCACCGGGCAGGGCCCAGGCGTTGGGCACATCGTTGTTCAGCACCACAAACTCGTAGGGCAGCGTGCCGCGGTCGCTGACCCGGGCCAGCTTGCGTCCCACCTCGCTGACATAGACGCCGAGATCCGGATCCACCGTGTAGACACCACCCTGTGACTGTTGTGCCGGTCCGTACTGCTGGCGGCCTACAGCCAGCTCCTGATCCGCCGACATCAGCGAAAACTCACTGGCGCCGGTGACGGGGTTAACACTGCAGCCATGCAGAACTGCCAGCACGGCACACAGGCCGAGGCTGCGTAACATTGGACCCATAGCGATCTCCTTCCCGGGTTCATTCACGTATAATGTCCGGCATTATAGAAACTGAGAGTGATCAGAACCATGAGTAGTGCCCTGCAGGTGATCGAACTTTTTGCCGGAACAGGCCCCGACGGCAGTCCGGTGGTGGAGCGCCTGCCGGTGAAAGTGCTGGAAGATGACAGCTGCCAGTTGGTGAAATCACCGGCGTTTGTGCAGGGTCTGGCCAGTGGTGACGTGATCCGCCTGCAGCCCGGCAGCCAGCACTTCGAGCTGCTCAAGCGCAGCGGCAATCTGGCGATCCGTGTCTACTGCCGCGATGACAGTAGCGAACTGGTGGATGAACTATCCCCCGTGCTGGAGAAGCTCGGCGGCGAGCTGGATATCGAGACCCCGCGCATGCTGGTCTACACCATTCACGTCAGCTGCGGTTTCCAGCAGATCGAAAATTTACTCAACGGCGTGGCCAGTGAGGATGTGATGTGGACCTATGGCAATGTCTACGATCCCGCTGACGGCGAGACCCCACTCAACTGGTGGCAGGAGATACTGCGACCGGAATAATTCCACCGCGCGCCCGCTGCACCGGTGCGCAGGACAGAGGACAACTATGCTACTGGTAATTTCCCCGGCCAAGAATCTGGATTACGAATCACCGCTGGCCACCAAAAAACACACCCAACCGGATTTTCTGGATCAGTCGCAACTGCTGATCGACGAGCTGCGCCACCTGGCGCCGCAGGACATCTCCAAACTGATGCACATCAGCGACAAGCTGGGCGTGCTCAACTACGACCGCTTCCAGCAGTGGGCACAGCCCTTCGACGCCGGCAACGCCCGTCCTGCGGTGCTGGCCTTTAATGGCGATGTCTACAGCGGTCTCGATGCGCCGCACTTCAAGGCCGACGATTTCAACTTCGCCCAGAAGCACCTGCGTATTCTCTCCGGCCTCTACGGCCTGCTGAAACCCCTGGACCTGATGCAGCCCTACCGGCTGGAGATGGGTACCAAATTTGCCAATCAGCGCGGCGCCAACCTCTATGACTTCTGGGGCGAACGCATTACTGACGCGCTTAACGCGCAGCTGAAGAGCCTCAAGTCGGAGGTGCTGGTCAACCTGGCCTCCAACGAGTACTTCAAGTCGGTGAAGCCGAAGGCGCTGCAGGCGGAAGTGATCACGCCGGTATTCAAGGACTGGAAAGGGGATCAGTACAAGATCATCAGTTTCTACGCCAAGAAGGCCCGCGGCCTGATGTGCGCCTACGCCATCAAAAACCGCATTACCGATCCGCAGCAGCTGAAGCAGTTTGACAGCGAAGGCTATGCTTACAACGAAGCCATGTCCTCGGATAAAGAGTGGGTCTTTATCCGTCGCCAGCCGGAAGCCTGATCCGCCACGGCTCACACAGGGAACCGCCATGATTGAGAAGCCCTTCTCCCAGGCCTGCGAAAACAACAAGCAGCCCATCCTGGAGGTGCTGCAGCGTCACCTCACCGCCCCCGGCAGTGTGCTGGAGATCGGCAGTGGCACTGGCCAGCACGCGGTCTGGTTTGCCGGCAACCTGCCGCACCTGCAGTGGCAGACCAGCGACCTGGTGGAGAATCATCCGGGCATCCGCGCCTGGCTGGCGGAGTACGAGGGTGAAAACCTGGATGCCCCCATCGCCCTGGATGTGGCGGCGCGGGACTGGCCGCTGTCGGAGTTCGATGCCGTCTTCACCGCCAACACCGCCCATATCATGGCCTGGCCGGAGGTGCTGGCGATGCTGGATGGGGTGGCGCAGCTGCTGGTGCCCGGCGGTCTGCTGATTGTCTATGGTCCCTTCAACTACAACGGCCGGTTCACCAGCGAGAGTAACGCCCGCTTTAACGACTGGCTGCTGGAGCAGGCACCGCACCGTGCCATCCGCGACTTCGAAGTGGTATGTGAAGAGGCCGGTAATCGCGGCCTGCAGCTGCTGGAAGATGTGGCCATGCCGGCCAATAACCGCTGCCTGGTATTCAGTAAGCGCTGAACCGTCGTTGCGAGTGGCGTTTTTTGCCACGAAGCAATCCATGTCTGGCACGTTGGTGAGTAAGTGTCCCAGCCGTCGGCTATGTCGCGGGTATGGATTGCCGCGCTCCACTGCGTTCGCTCGCAATGACGTGATTGGAGTAGGCGAGAAGCTGTGAATCCCGCACCGTCGTTGCGAGTGGCGTTTTTTGCCACGAAGCAATCCATGTCTGGCACGTTGGTGAGTAAGTGTCCCAGCCGTCGGCTATGTCGCGGGTATGGATTGCCGCGCTCCACTGCGTTCGCTCGCAATGACGTGATTGGAGTAGGCGAGAAGCTGTGAATCCCGCACCGTCGTTGCGAGTGGCGTTTTTTGCCACGAAGCAATCCATGTCTGGCACGTTGGTGAGTAAGTGTCCCAGCCGTCGGCTATGTCGCGGGTATGGATTGCCGCGCTCCACTGCGTTCGCTCGCAATGACGTGATTGGAGTAGGCGAGAAGCTGTGAATCCCGCACCGTCGTTGCGAGTGGCGTTTTTTGCCACGAAGCAATCCATGTCTGGCACGTTGGTGAGTAAGTGTCCCAGCCGTCGGCTATGTCGCCGGTATGGATTGCCGCGCTCCACTGCGTTCGCTCGCAATGACGTGATTGGAGTAGGCGAGAAGCTGTGAATCCCGCACTCGTCGTTGCGAGTGGCGCTTTTGCCACGAAGCAACCCATGTCTGGCACGTTGGTGAGTAAGTAGCCCAACCCCGCCGGGTCTTCGATACTTTGCCGGTAGCTATTGTTTGAACGGCAGGTAACTGGCGCAATCGTCCCGATAGGCCTCCACCGCCGGCGTCTCACGGCGCAGGAAATCCTCCACTGCCTCCATAAACCGCGGGTCTGCCAGCCAGTGCTGTGACCAGGTGATGGTGGGCTCAAAACCGCGCTGGATCTTGTGCTCACCCTGGGCACCGGGATCAAACACCTGTAAGCCCCGCTCAATGGCAAACTCAATTCCCTGGTAGTAGCAGGCCTCAAAGTGCAGGCCGGAGACCTCCTCGCGACAGCCCCAGTAGCGTCCGTAGAGCCGTTGCTGGTCGAAGAAGCAGAGGGCGCTGGCGATGGTGTTACCGTCGCGCTGGCCATTCACCATCAGCAGCTGGTCCGCCAGCGATTCACCGATGGCGGCGAAGAAGTCGCGGTTGAGATAGCCACCGGAGCCACTGCGCTTGAGGTAGGTGGTGTGGTAGAAGCGGTAGAAGCGATCCCAGTGGTTGGCACTGATATCGCTGCCGGTGAGCCGCTGCAGGGTCACGCCCTGCGCCGTCACCTGGGAGCGCTCCTTGCGCACCGCCTTGCGCTTGCGGGAGTTGAAGCTCTCGAGAAACTGATCAAAGGTATCGTAGCCGCGATTCACCCAGTGAAACTGGCAGCCAATGCGGCTCTGGCTGCCCGCCTGTTGCCACAGCTCCACCTCGTTGGCGGGCAGGAACAGGCAGTGCCAGCTGCTCAGCCCCTCGCTGCGACAGTAATCGTTGAGGAAGCGGTGCAGCGCGGCGACGGTGACGGCGCGGTCGGATTCGTCCGCCAGCGCCAGGCGCGGACCGGTTGCGGGGGTAAAAGGGATGGCCGCCAGCAGTTTTGGGTAGTAGTTGAGGCCGTTGCGCTGATAGGCCTCGGCCCAGCCCCAGTCGAATACATACTCGCCGTAGGAGTGATGCTTTTCGTACAGGGGCATGGCCCCACGCAGCTCCCCTGTCGCACTTTTGACAATCAGGTGGCGCGGCACCCAGCCGCTTTTTTCGTTGGTGCAGCCACTGTCCTCCAGCGCCGCCAGAAACTCGTGGCGCAGAAACGGACTGAGGCCGCCCTCCCCGCCGGCCTGCTGCCAGAGCTGGTTCCACTGTTGGCGATCAATGCGGTGGATGGAGTCCAGCAGTTCAAAGGTCATCGTGGGTTCCCGCGGCTTGGACATAGGCCTCAATGGCCGTGCGATAGCCATCCCGGTAGCCGGGATAGCGGAAGCGGTAACCACTGGCCAGCAGGCGCTGGTTGCTGCAGCGTTTGCTGCCCCGCTCCCCTCCGGCGGTAATCCGCAGGTGGTGGGGTGGCAGGTGCAGCTCTCGGGCGATCCACTGTTTCACCTCATGCATAGGTGCCGGGTCGCTGTCGCTGGCCAGGTAGAGTGCTTCCGGCTCTCTCTGTTGCTGTGTCTGTAACTGCAACAGGTGCGCCAGCACGCCGCCGCAATCCTCGACATGAATGCGATTCCCGTATTGGGGGGGCTCGGCGGCGCTGCCTTCGCCGTCCACCACCTGTTTGATCAGGCGTTGCCGCCCGGGCCCGTAGATACCGGAAAAGCGCACACAGCAACCCCGCCAGGGGCTGCCCAGTAACAGCTGCTCCGCCTCCAGCATGCGCCGGCCGCTGAAGCCGGTGGGTTCGGTGGCAGAGAGTTCGTCCACCCACTCGCCTGCACTCTGGGCGTAAACGCTGGTGCTGGACGCAAACATCACCAGCCGTGGGCCCGCACCGTTGCTGGCACTGTCCAGGCACTGCAACAGGCTGCGTACACTGCCCACGTAGGCTTGTTCATAACCGCTGTCGCTGCGTTCGGAGGGAGTGGCGGTGATGATCACCACATCCACCCGCGGTGGCAGCACCGCTTGCAGCGCCCCGGGGTCGCAGATATCGGCACGGCGGTACTCGATAAAGTCATAGTGGGGCATGGCACGGCGGCGGACACCAATACAACGGAAGCGGTCGCCCGGCAGCTGCAGCGCCAGCTGGCGCCCCACCTCGCCACAGCCCAGCAGCAGTACCGTCTGGCGGGCGTCGTCGGGGTCGGTGGGGGGTGCTGAGAAGTTGTCTGCAGTGGTCATCGGGGCGCCTTAAATGCGGTTTTCAAAAGCTATTAGTGATTGAATTTATCAACATAATGGAATTCAATAGCCATCGTCTATAGAGAGCGGCCCTGCAGGACTCTTACGCGAAACTTTCAATACAAGAATCCGCGAAATCATAAGGCCGGCCGCCTGCACAGAGAATAAAACGATGACACTGACCGAACTCCGTTACATCGTCACCCTCGCCCAGGAGCAACATTTCGGCCGTGCCGCCGAGCGCTGTTACGTCTCCCAGCCGACACTGAGCATTGCGGTGAAAAAGCTGGAAGAGGAGCTGGGGGTGGCCCTGTTCGAGCGCTCCAAGAGCAGGGTACAGCTGACCCCCCTGGGGGAGAGCATCATCGCACAGGCCCAACAGGTGCTGGAACAGGTGTCGCGCATCAAGGAGATGGCCAACGCCGGCAAGGATCAGCTCAGCAGCCCTCTCAATGTGGGCGCCATCTTCACCATTGGCCCGTTTCTGTTTCCCCATTTTATCCCGCAGCTGCAGAAGCTGGCCCCGGATATGCCCCTCTATGTGGAGGAGGGCTATACCGCCACCCTGCGCCAGCGCCTGCGCAACGGCGAGCTGGATGCGATTATCGTCGCCCTGCCCTTTAACGAGCCGGACGTGGTCACCCAGACCCTCTACGACGAGCCCTTCCTGGTTTTAATGCCCTTTGACCACCCGCTGGCGCAGAAGCGTGAGATCTGCGGTGAGGATCTGGATCAGCACGAGGTGCTGCTGCTGGGTGACGGCCACTGCTTCCGCGACCAGATCCTGGAGGCCTTCCCGCGCCTGCAGCCCAGCCTGGAGAGCCCCCACCCCACGCGGGTGGCGGCGGAGGGCAGCTCCCTCGATACCCTGCGCCACATGGTGGCGTCGGGACTGGGCATCACCATCCTGCCCATGTCGGCGGCGGTCTCTTCCCACTATGCGCCGGAGTTGCTGGTGACACGGCCCTTTGCCGAGCCGGCGCCGCAGCGCACCGTGGCCCTGGCGTGGCGCGCCAGCTTCCCCCGCCACAAGGCCATTGACCGGCTGCGGCAGGCCATTAACCAGTGCGCCATCAGCCACTGACGGCCCCTGGCTCTGCACATGGCCCGTAAGCCCCCCCAGACCACCCAGGCCCCATCGCTTGCCCAGTTGCCGGTGACGGCGCTGAAGGGTGTGGGTGCACAACTGGCGGAGAAGCTTGCCAAAATTCAGCTGCTCACGGTGCAGGACCTGCTGTTCCACCTGCCCATGCGCTACCTGGATCGCACCCGGGTCAGCCCCATCGGCAGTCTCCAGCCCCAGAGCAATGTGGTGATTGAGGGGGAGATCCGGGGCTGCGATGTGGTCTTCGGTCGTCGCCGCAGCCTGGTGTGCAAGCTGCAGGATGGCACCGGCCTGATCACCCTGCGTTTTTACCACTTCTCTGCGGCACAGAAGCAGCGTCTGCAACCGGGGGTTAGGCTGCGCTGCTTTGGTGAGACCCGCCGCGGCGCCGCCGGGCTGGAGCTCTACCACCCGGAATACGAATACCTGGATGACGCCCGCCCGCTGTCGCTGGAGCAATCCCTGACCCCGGTCTATCACGCCACCGAGGGATTGACCCAGGCACGGCTGCGCGGTCTCACCCAGCAGGCGCTGGCATTGATGGACGATCACTCCCTGGAGGAGCTGATCCCGGACGATGCCTGGCGGCGTCAGCCCTACCCTTTATCGGAAGCGATCGCTTACTTACACCATCCGCCCAAGGACGCCCCGCTGGACCAGTTACTGGACGGTGAGCATCCCTACCAGCAGCGGCTGGCGTTCGAGGAGCTGCTGGCTCACCACCTGAGTCTGCTGCGGGTACGACAGAAGTTACAGGCGGATGGCGCCGAACCGCTGCCCACCCCGGCCAAACTGCTGCAGGCCTTCCGCCAGCAATTGGGCTTCAGTCTCACCGGTGCCCAGGAGCGGGTGGCGGCGGAGATCGCCGCCGACCTGTCACGCCCCTGCCCCATGCTGCGGCTGGTGCAGGGGGACGTGGGCTCCGGCAAGACAGTGGTGGCAGCGCTGGCGGCACTGCAGGCGGTGGGCAACGGTCGCCAGGCGGCGATTATGGCGCCGACGGAAATTCTCGCCGAGCAGCACCGCGCCAATTTCAGCCAGTGGCTCGAACCTCTTGGCATCAAAGTCGGCTGGCTCAGCGGCCGCCAGAAAGTGGCGGAGCGCCGCGAGCAGCTGGCGGCACTGGCCAGTGGCGAGGCGCAGGTGGTGATCGGCACCCACGCCCTGTTCCAGGATGAGGTGGAGTTTGCCGACCTGGGGCTGACCATCATTGATGAGCAACACCGCTTTGGTGTGCATCAGCGCCTGGCGCTGCGCAACAAGTCTGCCCACGGCCTGCGCTCCCATCAGCTGATCATGACTGCCACACCCATTCCCCGCACCCTGGCCATGAGCGCCTACGCCGATCTCGACTGTTCGGTGATCGACGAGTTGCCGCCGGGGCGCACACCGGTCACTACAGTCGCCATCGCCCAGGAGCGTCGCGGTCAGGTGATCGAGCGGGTACGTGCCGCCTGCCAGCAGGGGCGCCAGGCCTACTGGGTCTGCACCTTGATCGAGGAGTCGGAAGCGCTGGAGGCGCAGGCCGCCGAAGCGGTGGCAGAGAGTCTCTCCCAGGTGTTGCCGGAGTTGTCGGTGGGGCTGGTGCACGGGCGCCTGAAGCCGGCGGAGAAGGAGGAGCGCATGGCCGCCTTCAAGGCCGGTGCCATGGACCTGCTGGTGGCCACCACCGTGATCGAGGTGGGGGTGGATGTGCCCAACGCCAGCCTGATGATTATCGAGAACCCGGAGCGGTTGGGGCTGGCGCAGCTGCACCAGCTGCGCGGTCGCGTTGGTCGCGGTCAGGCGGAGAGCCACTGCGTACTGCTCTACGCCTCACCGCTGTCGCAGAACGGTCGCGAGCGGCTCAACGCTATGCGCGAGACCAACGACGGTTTTGCCATTGCCGAAAAAGACCTGGAGTTGCGTGGCCCCGGCGAGGTGCTGGGCACCCGCCAGACCGGCGATGTGAATTTCCGCATGGCCAACCTGCAGCGCGACGGCCACCTGCTGCCACGGGTGAAAGAGGTGGCCCTCTACCTGGCGGCTGAACACCCGCAGCGGGTGCAGCCGCTGATCCTGCGCTGGCTGGGGGAGAACGAAAACTACGCGGCGGTTTGAGCCGACTCCCTGGGCTGGTTGAAGCGCGCTTCGTCCCAGCTGTTTTCACTCTTCGCCACCAGCAGTCCCACCATGGAGTCACCGCTGACGTTGACCGCGGTGCGCATCATATCCAGCAGTCGGTCGACGCCGATAATCAGGGCGATACCCTCCACCGGCAGTCCCACCTGTTGCAGCACCATGGCCAGGGTCACCAGGCCGACGCCAGGTACACCGGCGGTGCCCACCGAGGCCAGCGTCGCTGTGAGCACGACAGTCAGGTAGCCGGCCATGCCGATATCCACCTGATAGGCCTGGGCGATAAAGGCGGTGGCCACCCCCTGCATAATGGCGGTGCCGTCCATATTGATAGTGGCCCCCAGTGGGATGGTGAAGGCGGCCACGCGGTTGTCCACGCCCAGCTTCTCCTCCGCGGTTTTCAGGGTCACCGGCAGGGTGGCGTTGCTGGATGAGGTGGAGAAGGCAAACACCATCACCGGCCGCAGGTGACGGAAAAACTGCAGGGGATTGATGCGCCCCAGCAGTTTCAGCAGCAGGCTGTAGACCCCGAAGCAGTGCAGCAGCAGCGCCAGTACCACGGTGCCGAAGTAGAGCCCCAGCTCCAGCAGCGCACCAATACCGAGTCCGGCAAACAGTTTCGCCAACAGCGCGAAGACACCCCAGGGGGCCAGCTCCATGAGGATGCCCACCATCTTCATCACCACCTTGTCCATGTCCTCAAACCAGCGCCGCACACGCTCGCCGGCTTCACCGCTGTTGGCGAGGGCGATGCCCATCAGCAGGGAGAAGACAATCACCTGCAGCATGTTGCCCTCGGCCATGGCCTGTACCGGGTTGGTGGGGAACATGTTGACCACCACCTCCTTGAGGGAAGGTGGAGCGGCGGCGGTGAAGGTGCTGTCGCTGCTGAGACCAACGCCGTCACCGGGACGGATCAGCGACCCCAGCAGCAGCGCCAGGCTGATGGCGATGGCGGTGGTGACGATGTAGAGCAGCACTGTTTTGAGGGCCATGGTGCCCATGCGCGAGTGACCGCCGAGGCTGCTGGCGCCGCACACCAGGGAGACAAACACCAGCGGTACCACCAGCAGTTTCAGCGACGCCACAAAGATACGGCCGACCGCGTCCAGCACTCCATCCACCAGCAGGTTGTTGAACCACAGCCCGGCTCCCTGAGCCAACCAGCCCAGGTTGTGCATGATATTCAGCAGTACGCCGATGACCAGTCCGGCCACCATGGCAATCAGTATTCGTCGCGTCAGACTCATGGCTTGTCCTGTGTTGCAGCCAAAAACGGGTTTCAGCCTAAATTCTGTGGGTTATTGGCAGGGAGAAAACCGCTATGGCGGGCAAGCCGGTTCAATCCTGAACAGGGCTGGTTGCAATCCACCATGGGTTTATCGGAGTTACAGAGTGCCACAGATGGATTGCTTCGTCGCGGCGCTCCTCGCAATGACGGGTTAGTGAGGGGGTAATGCTCCTTCTCGCCATGATGACTCGCCAAGGAACAAAACCCCCACCCGTCGTCGCGAGCGCAGCGCGGCGACCCATGTCCGGCACATTGCTGGTGACCTGTCGGGACCGGACCCACGGCAGATATGGGTAAATCCGGCTTGAGGTGTGCCACAGATGGATTGCTTCGTGGCTTAAGGCCCCTGCTTTTGGCGCGGCGCTCCTCGCAATGACGGGTTAGTGAGGGGGTAATGCTCCTCCTCGCCATGACGACTTGTCACGGGACAAAACCCCCACCCGTCGTCGCGAGCGCAGCGCGGCGACCCATGTCCGGCACATTACCGGCCACCTGTCGGAGTCGGGGCCACTCCCTTTTCTGATGGCAAAAAAAAAACGAA
>NZ_WVVW01000020.1 GCF_009857815.1 Pseudomaricurvus sp. HS19
ATCATCGAGTAATCGATAATCCGCAAAGCTCGTATGGGGGCGCGAGTGCTTCGGCACTTGCGCCTTTCATTAAGAGCAAGATTTAAAGGCCAGTAGTTCAATTGGTAGAGCATCGGTCTCCAAAACCGAAAGTTGGGGGTTCGAGTCCCTCCTGGCCTGCCACTTTCCCAAAATAACCGAGTTTGAGGTTGCACGCCGCATGAATGCGAAAGCTGACACCAAGGAATTTCGCCTCGATGGCCTGAAGTGGCTGTTGGTGGTATTGCTGGTGGCTGCAGGCGTTGTAGGTAACTCCTATTTTGCTGAAGTGGCTGTGCTGTACCGCGTCCTGGCCATGGTGGCTGTGGGTGCAGTGGCAGCATTTGTTGCGGTGAATACCGCAAAAGGCATGGCGTTCTGGTCGCTGCTGCGCGAAGCGCAGGCGGAATTTCGTCGTGTAGTCTGGCCGTCCCGCCAGGAAGTAAATCAGACCACGCTGATCGTGGTTGCCGTCGTTGTTGTGATGTCAATCGTGCTGTGGCTGCTGGATACCTTCCTCGGTTGGGCAGCTTCCCAGATCATCGGTTAGAGGTGACGCATGGCTAAACGCTGGTATGTGGTGCACGCGTACTCGGGCTACGAGAAGAAAGTGGCTGCAGCGCTGAAGGAACGCGTCGAGCTGGCGGGTATGCAGGATCTGTTTGGTGACATCCTGGTGCCGACCGAAGAAGTGGTAGAGATGCGCGGCGGGCAGAAGCGTAAGTCCGAGCGCAAGTTTTTCCCCGGCTATGTGCTGGTACAGATGGAGCTCACCGATGAAACATGGCATCTGGTGAAAGAGACTCCTCGGGTAATGGGGTTCATTGGTGGCAAGGCGGACAAGCCGGCTCCAATTACCGAGAAAGAAGCCAACGCGATTCTGCAGCGTGTGGATGACTCGGTTGACAAGCCCAAGCCCAAAACCATCTTTGAACCCGGCGAAATGGTGCGGGTTATTGATGGTCCGTTCAACGACTTTAATGGTGTCGTTGAAGAAGTGAATTACGAGAAGAGCAAGCTGCAGGTTGCAGTGTTGATCTTCGGTCGCTCAACCCCGGTTGAGTTGGAGTTCAGTCAGGTCGAAAAGGCCTGACAGAAAGCCAAAGGATTTTCGGCCCTCCTCTGCGCAAGCGGGGGAGGGTTTTCGCGTCTCCGTTCATTTTGCATGGGCGGGACAGGGGAGCCGGAGACGGTCAGCTGCGCCACAGCTGGCTCGAGGCGCTAACACCCAACGTTGGGAGTATTAACTATGGCCAAGAAAGTTGAAGCTTATATTAAGCTGCAAGTGCCTGCCGGTCAGGCCAACCCAAGTCCACCCGTAGGTCCAGCCCTGGGCCAGAAGGGTGTGAACATCATGGAATTCTGTAAAGCGTTTAACGCCCAGACCCAAGGTATGGAAGCAGGTTCTCCTGTTCCTGTTGTGATCTCCGTATACGGTGACCGCAGCTTTACCTTCACCATGAAGACTCCTCCTGCCTCTTTCCTGCTGAAGAAGGCTGCTGGTATCAAGAGCGGTTCCGGCCGTCCGAATACCCAGAAAGTGGGCAAGGTTTCCCGCGCTCAGCTGGAAGAGATTGCTACTGCTAAAATGCCTGACCTGACTGCAGCCGATATGGATGCAGCGGTGCGTACCATTGCTGGTTCCGCACGTGCCATGGGTCTCGAAACTGAAGGAGTTGTGTAATGGCTAAGTTGTCCAAGCGTCAGCGCGCAATTCGCGAAAAAATCGACCGCGCCAAGCAGTACAGCATTGACGACGCAGTGGCCCTGCTGAAAGAGCTGTCCGCTGTTAAGTTCGGTGAGACTGTTGATGTGGCCATCAACCTGGGTATCGACCCACGTAAATCCGACCAGGCTGTTCGTGGTGCTACCACCCTGCCAAACGGTTCCGGTAAAGACGTGCGTGTAGCTGTATTTACCCAGGGTGCTGCTGCTGAAGCTGCTAAAGAAGCCGGTGCTGACATCGTTGGTATGGAAGACCTGGCTGAGCAGGTTAAAGCCGGCAACATGGATTTCGATGTTGTGATCGCCGACCCTGCCGCCATGCGCGTTGTGGGTCAACTGGGTCAGATCCTCGGTCCACGTGGCCTGATGCCAAACCCCAAGACTGGCACTGTAACTCCGGACGTTGCTACCGCAGTTAAGAATGCCAAGGCTGGTCAGGTGCGTTACCGCGCTGACAAGGGCGGCATCATTCACGGCGCCATCGGCAAACTGACTTTTGATACCAAGTCTCTGAAAGAGAACCTGGAAGCCCTGGTTGGCGACCTGAAGAAGGCCAAGCCTGCTTCTGCCAAAGGTGTGTACCTCAAGAAGATTTCTCTGAGCACCACCATGGGTCCTGGTCTGGTATTGGATCAAGGCAGCCTGGACATCTGATCCCGGCTGTTAACGTACTTTGGGGTCTGGCGCGATTACGGTTGCGCCAGGCCGTCAAAGACCGCAGGTGAGCTTAAGCAGCGAGTTGCTGGTTATCAGTGGCGAGTGTTTGGCTCTTAATGTCCTGCGCAGACGGTGACACCCAATTCAGTTTCAGGCAGCGCATGGTTCGCTGTGCTCTGCCGCTGGATTTGATCACCGAGAACCGTCCGGCGGTTTCATTATTGAAGCCAAAGGACTGACGTAACGATTGGCGCTCCTCGCGGTAAGTTATTGCTTACTCAAGAGTTGAGCTAATCAAATCCAGGAGAAATCTTGTGGCATTAGGACTCGAAGACAAAAAAGCGATTGTCGCTGAAGTCCAGGAAGCTGCTAAGAGCGCTCTGTCTGCGGTAGTTGCCGATGCACGTGGTGTATCTGTATCTGCCATGACCGCTCTGCGCAAAGAGGCTCGTGCAAACGGCGTTTGGGTAAAAGTCGTTCGTAACACTCTGGCGCGTCGCGCAGTAGAAGGTACTGACTACGAGTGTCTGACTGACGCTTTCGTAGGTCCAACTCTGATCGCATTCTCTACCGAACATCCTGGCGCCGGTGCGCGCATCTTCAAGGATTTCGCCAAGGGCAATGACAAGTTTGAGTTGAAAGTAGCTGCCTTCGAAGGCTCTGTGGTTGATATCAGTCTGTTGGCAAGCCTGCCAACTTACGACGAAGCAATCGCCAAGCTGATGAGCGTGATGAAAGAAGCCGCTGCTGGCAAACTGGTTCGCACTATTGCGGCCATTCGCGACCAAAAAGAACAGGAAGCTGCTTAATTCCGTTTGCGGGAAAGCACTTTTTAAATCGTTTAACGAGCACTGGTCGTGTTGGCCGGGAACTGCTCAAGCAATTGTAGGAATAGACTCATGTCTCTGACTAAAGAAGATATCATCAATGCGATCGCTGAAATGTCTGTTAAGGATGTTGTTGAGCTGATCGAAGCTATGGAAGAGAAGTTCGGTGTAACTGCTGCTGTAGCTGCTGTAGCTGTAGCTGGTGGCGACGCTGGTGGCGCTGCTGCTGAAGAGAAGACCAACTTTGACGTTGTAATCTCCTCTGCTGGCGACAAGAAAGTGAACGTGATCAAGGCGATCCGCGCTATCACTGGTCTGGGCCTGAAAGAAGCCAAGGCTATGTCTGAAGCCACTCCAGCTGTTGTTCTGGAAGGTGCTGCCAAAGACGCCGCCGAAGACGCCAAGAAGCAACTGGAAGAAGCTGGCGCTGTTGTAGAGCTGAAGTAATCGCTGCTCTACAAAAATTAAGTCAGCCATCGATTTTTGTTGTCTGACTTGAGGGCTGGCGGGTGAAATACCCGCCGGCCTTTTTGCCGTTTGTGGCCAACGGCGAGATGCAGGCCTCTCTGATGTTCGAGGGAATCCTGAAGGCCAAAGCAGTACTTGCAAGGACCGGTTTAGCCGGTTGGCGCAGACTGCGCCCTTTGTTACCGCGGTTGCTTGGGCCGTGGTGAGATGAAGCCTTATCCGTGAACAAGCTGGGGAATACTGATGGCTTACTCATATACTGAGAAAAAACGTATCCGCAAGGATTTCGGCAAGTTGCCGCACGTCATGGATGTCCCGTTCCTCCTGGCGATACAGTTGGACTCATATCGCAAGTTTACTCAGGCCGATGCATCGCCTGAGGCTCGCCTGGACGTCGGTCTCCATGCCGCTTTCAAATCTGTGTTTCCGATTGTCAGTTATTCCGGAAGCGCTGCCCTTGAATATGTAAGCTACACCCTGGGCAAAGCTGCTTTCGATGTTAACGAATGTATTCTGCGTGGCGTTACCTATGCGGTGCCACTGCGGGTGCGCGTTCGGCTGATCATCTACGATAAAGAGTCAGCGAACAAAAGCATCAAGGACATTAAAGAACAAGAAGTGTACATGGGCGAAATTCCGCTCATGACTGATAACGGTACTTTCGTTATCAACGGTACCGAGCGTGTGATCGTTTCCCAGCTGCACCGCTCGCCCGGCGTATTTTTTGATCACGATAAAGGCAAAACTCACTCTTCCGGCAAGCTGCTGTATTCCGCGCGTATTATTCCTTACCGCGGTTCCTGGCTGGATTTTGAATTCGATCCGAAGGATCTGGTTTACGTACGTATCGACCGTCGTCGCAAGCTGCCTGCGTCCATCCTGCTGCGCGCCCTGGGTTACACCTCCGAGCAGATGCTGGACATGTTCTTCGATACCAGTACTTTCCGCATCACTGACGGTGAGTACAAGTTCGAAGTGGTGCCAGCCCGTCTGCGTGGTGACGTGGCCACCTTTGACATGACCGACAACAAGGGCAACGTTGTTGTTGAAGAAGGTCGTCGTATTACCGCCCGTCACATCCGCCAGCTGGAAAAAGCCAAAGTCAGCGAGATGGTGGTACCGCGTGAGTACCTGCTGGGCCGCAGCCTGGCCAAGGACCTGATCGACGAGGCCACCGGTGAGCTGGCCTACGAGTGTAATACCGAGATTACCGAAGAGGTTCTGGACAAGGTTGAGGCCATGGGCCTGGACACTCTGGAAACCCTCTACACCAACGAACTGGATTGTGGTCCGTTCGTTTCCGAAACCCTGCGCATCGACCCCACCCGCAGCGAGCTGGAAGCACTGGTAGAGATCTACCGCATGATGCGTCCCGGCGAGCCGCCAACCAAGGAGTCTGCCGAAGCGCTGTTCCAGAACCTGTTCTTCAGCCAGGAGCGTTACGACCTGTCCGGCGTAGGCCGCATGAAGTTCAATCGTCGTCTGGAGCGTGGTGAGGACACCGGCGAAGGCACTCTGTCCAAAGAGGACATCGTTGACGTACTGAAGACCCTGGTGGATATCCGTAACGGTAAAGGTTACGTGGATGATATCGATCACCTGGGTAACCGTCGTGTACGTTCCGTGGGCGAGATGGCCGAGAACCAGTTCCGCGTTGGCCTGGTGCGCGTTGAGCGTGCGGTCAAAGAGCGTCTTTCCATGGCGGAAAGCGAAGGCCTGATGCCGCAGGATCTGATCAACGCCAAGCCGGTTGCTGCTGCTGTGAAAGAGTTCTTTGGCTCTTCCCAGTTGTCCCAGTTTATGGACCAGAACAACCCGCTGTCCGAAGTAACTCACAAGCGTCGTGTATCGGCGTTGGGCCCGGGCGGTCTGACCCGTGAGCGTGCCGGCTTTGAGGTGCGCGACGTGCACCCGACTCACTACGGTCGTGTATGTCCCATTGAGACTCCGGAAGGCCCGAACATCGGTCTGATCAACTCTTTGGCGACCTACTCGCGCACCAACAGCTACGGCTTCCTGGAGGCACCGTACCGCAAGGTGATCGACGGTGTGGCGACTGACGAGATCGAGTACCTGTCTGCCATCAACGAAGCGGGCTACATCATTGCCCAGGCGTCTGCCAAACTGGACGACAACAATCGTCTGGTGGAAGACCTGGTGTCCGTGCGTCACATGGGTGAATTTACCTTCAAGACCGCCGACGAAGTCCAGTACATGGACGTCTCTCCACGGCAGGTGGTTTCCGTTGCTGCGTCCCTGATTCCATTCCTGGAACACGATGACGCCAACCGCGCCTTGATGGGATCGAATATGCAGCGTCAGGCTGTACCTACCCTGAAGGCCCAGAAGCCTCTCGTAGGTACCGGCATGGAGCGCAACGTTGCTTCTGACTCCGGTGTTTGTGTGGTTGCCAAGCGCGGTGGTGTGGTTGAGCGTGTTGACGCTGCCCGTATCGTGATCAAGGCACACGACGAAGAGACTGAAGCCGGTGATGCTGGTGTGGATATCTACAACCTCACCAAGTACACCCGTTCCAACCAGAACACCTGTATCAACCAGCGTCCGATTGTGACCACTGGTGACGTGATCGAGCGCGGAGACATCCTCGCCGACGGTCCTTCCGTAGACCTGGGTGAACTGGCCCTGGGCCAGAACATGCGCATCGCGTTCATGCCCTGGAACGGTTACAACTTCGAGGACTCCATCCTGGTGTCCGAGCGAGTTGTACAGGAAGACCGCTTCACCACCATTCACATCCAGGAGCTGACCTGTATTGCCCGTGACACCAAACTGGGCAGTGAAGAGATCTCCGCTGACATCCCCAACGTGGGCGAGAGCGCGCTGGCCAAACTGGACGAGTCCGGCATCGTGTACATCGGTGCGGAAGTGGGCCCTGGCGACATTCTGGTGGGCAAGGTGACGCCAAAAGGCGAAACCCAGCTGACCCCGGAAGAGAAACTGCTGCGCGCCATCTTCGGTGAGAAGGCGTCCGACGTTAAGGACACTTCCCTGCGTGTGCCGACCTCCACCCGTGGTACTGTGATCGACGTGCAGGTCTTCACCCGCGACGGTCTGGAAAAAGACCAGCGCTCCATGGAGATCGAAAAGGGTCAGCTGGACGCCATTCGCAAGGACCTGAACGAAGAGTACCGCATTGTTGAAGCCGCGACTTTCGAGCGTCTCTACAAAGCCCTGGATGGCCAGAAGGTCGCCAGCGGTAAGGGCGTGAAGAAAGGTGATGTCCTCTCTGTCGAAGTGCTGGAAGGCATGGACAAGGAGCAGGTGTTCAAGCTGCGCATGGCCGATGAGGCCCTGAACGAGCAGCTGGACCGCGCTGAAGAGCAGCTGATCGAGCGTCGCAAGATCCTCGACGAGCGTTTCGAAGACAAGAAGCGCAAGCTCTCCACCGGTGACGACCTGGCTCCGGGCGTACTGAAGATCGTCAAGGTCTACCTGGCCATCAAGCGTCGTATCCAGCCTGGTGACAAGATGGCCGGTCGTCACGGTAACAAGGGTGTTATCTCTGTGATCATGCCCATCGAGGACATGCCGCACGACGCCAATGGTGAGCCGGTGGACATCGTTCTCAACCCACTGGGTGTACCGTCACGTATGAACGTGGGTCAGGTGCTGGAAATGCACCTGGGTATGGCCGCCAAGGGTCTGGGCGACAAGATCAACACCATGCTGCAGGAGCAGCGCAAGGTGGCTGAGGTTCGCGACTTCCTGGAAGCGATCTACAACAAGACCGGTGTAGCCAAGGACAAAGAAGATCTGGCCAGCTTCAGCGACGCCGAAATTCTTGAGCTCGCGAGCAACCTGTCTGACGGTGTGCCGATGGCCACTGCCGTATTCGACGGTGCGAAAGAGGCCGAGATCAAGGATCTGCTGCGTCTGGCTGACCTCTCCGATACCGGTCAGGTACAGTTGTACGACGGTCGTACCGGCGACGCTTTCCAGCGTCAGACCACGGTCGGCTACATGTACATGCTGAAACTGAACCACCTGGTGGACGACAAGATGCACGCCCGTTCAACCGGTTCTTACAGTCTGGTTACCCAGCAGCCACTGGGTGGTAAAGCCCAGTTCGGTGGCCAGCGCTTCGGTGAGATGGAGGTGTGGGCACTGGAAGCATACGGTGCCGCCTACACTCTGCAGGAGATGCTGACTGTGAAATCGGACGACGTTACCGGTCGTACCAAGATGTACAAAAACATCGTCGACGGCGATCACCGCATGGAGCCTGGCATGCCAGAGTCCTTTAACGTACTGGTTAAAGAGATTCGCTCCCTCGGTATCAATATCGAGTTGGAAACTGACAACTGATGTCAGTCGCGCTGCGGGGCGGGTGCCCCGCAGCAGCCGGGAACTCCTGCGGGCGGGTAGCCTCAGCTGAATGAGCTACTGAGCAGGACGAATTGTAAAACAGGGCCAGGCATTGAGCCTGGGTCCGGAGATAACTGGAGACAGTCCCTTGAAAGACTTACTTAATTTGCTGAAGTCCCAGGGCCAAACTGAAGAGTTTGATGCGATTCGCATTTCACTGGCGTCGCCAGAGATGATTCGTTCATGGTCTTTCGGTGAAGTGAAGAAGCCGGAAACCATCAACTACAGAACCTTCAAGCCCGAGCGTGAAGGTCTCTTCTGTGCCAAGATCTTTGGCCCGGTAAAAGATTACGAGTGTCTGTGCGGCAAGTACAAGCGCATGAAGCACCGCGGTATTATCTGTGAGAAGTGTGGCGTTGAAGTCACTCTCTCCAAGGTGCGTCGTGAGCGTATGGGCCACATCGAGCTGGCCAGCCCCGTTGCGCACATCTGGTTCCTCAAGTCCCTGCCAAGCCGTATGGGCCTGCTGCTGGACATGACCCTGCGCAACATCGAGCGCGTGCTCTACTTTGAATCCTATGTGGTTACCGATCCCGGTATGACCACCCTTGAGCGTGGCCAGCTGCTGACCGATGATCAGTACTTCGAGGCCATGGAAGAGTTTGGTGACGAGTTCGAAGCGAAAATGGGTGCTGAGGCAATCCAGGAACTGATGCGTGACATCGACCTGGAAGGCGAAATCCAGCAGCTGCGTGAAGAGATTCCGAGCACCAACTCCGAGACCAAGATCAAGAAGCTGTCCAAGCGCCTGAAGCTGCTGGAAGCCTTCCAGACCTCCGGCAACAAGCCAGAGTGGATGGTGATGGAAGCCCTGCCTGTGCTGCCGCCGGATCTGCGTCCGCTGGTACCGCTGGACGGTGGCCGTTTCGCGACTTCCGATCTCAACGATCTCTACCGTCGCGTGATCAACCGTAACAATCGTCTCAAGCGCCTGCTGGATCTGAACGCCCCTGACATCATCGTGCGCAACGAAAAGCGCATGCTGCAGGAAGCTGTGGATGCGCTGCTGGATAACGGTCGTCGTGGCCGTGCCATCACCGGCTCCAACAAGCGTCCGCTGAAGTCCCTGGCTGACATGATCAAAGGTAAGCAGGGTCGTTTCCGTCAGAACCTGCTGGGTAAGCGTGTGGACTACTCCGGTCGTTCCGTGATCGTGGTTGGTCCTACCCTGAAGCTGCACCAGTGTGGTCTGCCGAAGAAAATGGCGCTGGAGCTGTTCAAGCCGTTCATCTTCTCCAAGCTGGAACTGCGTGGCCTGGCCACTACCATCAAAGCTGCCAAGAAGATGGTGGAGCGTGAAGAAGCGATCGTTTGGGACATCCTTGACGAAGTGATTCGCGAACACCCGGTGATGCTGAACCGTGCACCCACCCTGCACCGTCTCGGTATCCAGGCGTTCGAGCCTGTGCTGATTGAAGGTAAGGCAATCCAGCTGCACCCGCTGGTGTGTGCGGCCTACAACGCCGACTTCGACGGTGACCAGATGGCGGTACACGTACCCCTGACCCTGGAAGCCCAGCTGGAAGCCCGTGCGCTGATGATGTCCACCAACAACATCCTCTCGCCCGCCTCCGGTGAGCCTATCATCGTGCCTTCCCAGGACGTGGTACTGGGTCTCTACTGGATGACCCGTGAGCGCGTTAACGCCCGCGGTGAAGGTATGGTATTTGCGGACGCCAAAGAGGTGTCCCGTGCCTATCACGCCAAGCAGGTTGACCTGCAGGCGCGCGTCAAGGTGCGTATCGAAGAGACCGTCATCGGTGAAGACGGTGAGTCCGAAGACCGCCGCTACGTGATCGATACCACCGTCGGTCGTATCCTGCTGTGGGAAATCGTGCCCAAGGGTATGCCGTTCGAGCTGGTTAACCGCAACATGGTGAAGAAGGCCATCTCCGGTGTGATCAACTACTGCTACCGCGTGGTGGGTCTGAAGGCGACTGTTATTTTCGCCGACCGTCTGATGTACATGGGTTACGAGTACTCCACCAAGTCCGGTTCTTCCATTGGTGTAAACGACTTCGAAATCCCCGCCGAGAAGCACACCCTGGTGTCTGCGGCCGAGGAAGAAGTAAAAGAGATTGAAGCCCAGTTTGCTTCCGGTCTGGTAACCCAGGGCGAGAAGTACAACAAGGTGATCGACATCTGGTCCCGCGCCAACGACCTGGTGGCCAAGTCCATGATGGAAGGCATCTCCAAGGAGACCGTGGTTAACCGCGATGGCGAAGAAGAAGAGCAGGCCTCTTTCAACTCCGTCTATATGTACGCCGACTCCGGTGCCCGTGGTTCCCCCGCCCAGATCCGTCAGCTGGCCGGTATGCGTGGTCTGATGGCGAAGCCGGATGGCTCCATTATTGAAACGCCAATTACCGCCAACTTCCGTGAAGGTCTGAACGTAGGTCAGTACTTTATTTCTACCCACGGTGCCCGTAAGGGTCTGGCGGATACCGCACTGAAAACCGCGAACTCCGGTTACCTGACCCGTCGTCTGGTAGACGTGGCGCAGGACGTGGTAGTCACCGAAATCGACTGTGGCACCGACGAAGGTCTGACCATGGCGCCGGTGATTGAGGGTGGTGACGTTATCGAATCCCTGGGTGATCGTATCCTCGGCCGTGTTGTGGCCCGCGATGTGACCCGCCCTGGCAGCGACGAGATCCTGATCTCTGCCGGTACCATGATCGACGAGAAGTGGATTGAGCGTATCGAAGAGATGGGTATCGACGAGGTAATGGTGCGTTCACCCATTACCTGTGAAACCCGCTACGGCATCTGTGCCCAGTGTTACGGTCGTGACCTGGCCCGCGGTCACCGGGTTAACCCGGGTGAAGCGGTCGGTGTTATCGCTGCCCAGTCCATTGGTGAGCCGGGTACCCAGCTGACCATGCGTACCTTCCACATCGGTGGTGCGGCCTCCCGGGCCTCTGCCGTGGACAGCGTACAGGTTAAGCAGGAAGGTGTGGTTCGCCTGCTCAACATCAAGGTGGTTGAGAACGCCGCTGGCAACCTGGTGGCGGTATCCCGCTCCGGTGAGCTGGCCGTGGCCGACATGAACGGTCGTGAGCGTGAGCGTTACAAGGTGCCTTACGGTGCGGAAATCACCGTCAAGGACGGTGACAAGGTGGATGGCGGCCAGACCGTTGCCAAATGGGATCCGCACACCCACCCAATCGTTACCGAAGTGGCGGGTAAAGTGGTATTTGCCGGTATGGAAGACGGTCTCTCCATCCGTCGCCAGACAGATGAGCTGACCGGCCTGACCTCTATTGAGGTGCTGGATCCGACAGAGCGTCCTGCTGCTGGTAAGGACCTGAAGCCTGCCATTACCCTGGTGGATGAAGCGGGTAACGAGCTGTGCCTGGCCAACACCAACGTGCCTGCGCACTACATGCTGCCGGCGAAAGCGATCCTGAGTATCTCCGATGGTGACACCATCAGCGTGGGTGACATTATTGCCCGTATCCCGCAGGAGAGCTCCAAGACCCGCGACATTACCGGTGGTCTGCCGCGCGTTGCTGACCTGTTCGAAGCCCGTAAACCGAAAGAGCCGTCTATCCTGGCGGAGATCTCCGGTACCATCTCCTTCGGTAAAGAGACCAAAGGCAAGCGTCGTCTGGTGATTACCCCCACCGACGGCCAGCCTCTGGCGGATGGTTCCACCCATTACGAAGTGCTGATTCCGAAGCACCGCGTTATGACCGTGTTCGAAGGTGAGCAGGTCGAGAAGGGTGAAGTGGTGTCCGACGGTCCAAGCAACCCCCACGATATCCTGCGCCTGCAGGGTGTGGAGATGCTGGCCCGCTACATCACCAACGAGATCCAGGACGTTTACCGTCTGCAGGGTGTAAAAATTAACGATAAGCACATCGAGGTGATCATTCGCCAGATGCTGCGCAAGGTGGAAATTACCTTCATGGGTGACTCCTCCTTCGTTAAGGGCGAGCAGGCGGAATACAACCGTGTACTGGAAGAGAGCGAAAAACTGCGCGCTGAGAGCCGTCAGCCGGCACAGTTTGAGCGTCAGCTGCTGGGTATCACCAAGGCGTCCCTGGCGACCGAATCCTTCATCTCCGCGGCCTCCTTCCAGGAGACCACCCGCGTACTGACCGAAGCTGCCGTAACCGGCAAGCAGGACAACCTGCGCGGTCTGAAGGAGAACGTCGTTGTGGGTCGTCTGATCCCTGCCGGTACCGGTCTGGCTTACCACGCCGAGCGTCGTCGCAAGCGTAATGCCGAGATGAGCCTCGAGGGTGATGGTCCAACCGCAGCCGAAGTGGAAGCAGCACTGACCGAAGCACTGAAGTCCAGCACCAGCTGATCTTCGGAGCGGGCAGTCTCTGTCTGACCCGGTCGCGTCCCCGGCGGGGGCGCGGCCAACCAGGAACCCCCGTCCCCCCAGGATGGGGGTTCTTGCGTAAAGGGCCAGGGGGCAGCGGGGGTAAAGCCCCGTTGCCCCAGGCTCATTCCCCTGTCGGGGTCGCTCCCCGGCCGGGGGGCATGAAAGGCGTAAGCAGACGCTGGTCATGGTCAATCCGGGTGGTGAAAACCTTGACCCACCTGGCCAGTGAACGTACAATGCGCGACCCCATCACCTTGGGGGCTTATTTCCGTGGTTCCGGCACCTGTGTCAGGATCGCGGGGTGAGGTAACTAAATCGCCTTGTGCCATTTGCAAGGCAAGACAATTGTTGGAGTTATTTTTCATGGCAACGATCAACCAATTGGTTCGTAAGCCTAGAAAACGTAAGGTTCAGAAGAGCGACGTTCCCGCTCTGCAAGCGTGTCCTCAGCGCCGTGGTGTTTGCACCCGCGTGTACACCACCACTCCCAAGAAGCCAAACTCAGCTCTGCGTAAGGTTTGCCGTGTGCGCCTGACCAGTGGCTTTGAAGTAACTTCTTACATTGGCGGTGAAGGTCACAACCTGCAGGAGCACAGCGTGGTATTGATCCGTGGCGGTCGTGTAAAAGACCTGCCAGGTGTTCGTTATCACACTGTTCGCGGTAGCCTCGATACCTCTGGCGTGAGCGCCCGCCGTCAGGCCCGCTCCAAGTACGGTGCCAAGCGTCCTAAGTAATTAGGCCGTAGCGCAGTACATACGTTTTCGGTTGAACCGAGTAAGGCTAAGCGCGCTCATAGTGTGAATCAGCGAAAGCAGAAGAAGTTGTGAGAGCGTTGTCTTAGAACAAACCTGAAGAGAGGCGAGCAAAATGCCAAGAAGACGCGTTGTTGCTAAGCGCGAAGTATTGCCAGATCCCAAGTTCGGCAATGTGACCTTAGCAAAATTTATGAACATGGTAATGGTCAGCGGTAAGAAGTCTGTCGCTGAGCGCATCGTTTACGGTGCCCTGGATATCGTTGCCGACAAAACCAAGCAGGATCCTGTAGAGCTGTTCGACGACGCTCTGGAAAAGATCGCTCCACTGGTGGAAGTAAAATCCCGCCGCGTGGGTGGTGCGACCTATCAGGTGCCTGTAGAAGTACGCCCTGCACGTCGTCAGGCGCTGGCTATGCGCTGGCTGGTAGAGTACTCCCGCAAGCGCGGCGAGAAGTCTATGGCACAGCGTCTGGCTGGTGAGCTGATGGACGCAGCGCAGAGCAAAGGTGGTGCGGTTAAGAAGCGCGAAGACGTGCACCGCATGGCCGAAGCCAACAAGGCGTTCTCTCACTACCGTTTCTAAGGTGGTGGCGGCCCCAGGGCCGGGGGCGTGTAAACGCCCCGAACGTCACAAGGCGACTCCAAAGGCAGCTTTTATCGCTGCCTTTGGCGTATCTGGCCCTGCCATAATGTTGGTGGGGCAGGCGCGGAAGGTCCTCTTCCGCCCACAGTGCAGCCCGCCCCTGATGGGCTGACACAACCGCAATTCACATCACGACTGGAGATTGTCCCGTGGCACGCAAGACTCCCATTGCCCGTTACCGCAACATCGGTATTTGTGCGCACGTAGATGCCGGCAAGACCACCACCACCGAGCGCGTTCTCTTCTACACCGGTCTTTCCCACAAGATCGGCGAGGTGCACGATGGCGCTGCCACCATGGATTGGATGGAACAGGAGCAGGAGCGGGGCATCACCATTACCTCGGCTGCTACCACCTGTTTCTGGTCCGGTATGCAGCAGCAGTTTGACCAGCACCGTATTAACATTATCGACACCCCCGGACACGTGGATTTCACCATTGAGGTGGAGCGCTCCCTACGGGTGCTGGATGGTACCGTGGTGGTGCTCTGTGGTTCCTCCGGTGTGCAGCCCCAGACCGAGACTGTCTGGCGCCAGGCCAACAAATACGAAGTGCCGCGTATCGTGTTTGTGAACAAGATGGATCGCACCGGTGCCAGCTTCGAAGCCGTGGTGGCGCAGCTCAAGAGCCGCCTGAAGGCCAACCCGGTGCCGCTGCAGATGACTATTGGCTCCGAGGACGAGTTCCGCGGTGTGGTGGATCTGGTGAAGATGAAGGCCATCTACTGGAACGAAGCCGACATGGGTATGACCTTCGACTACGGTGATATCCCGGAAGACCTGCAGGACAAATGCGAAGAGATGCGCGAGTTCCTGGTGGAGTCTGCAGCTGAAGCGTCCGAAGAGCTGATGGAGAAGTATCTCGAGGATGGCGAGCTCTCCGAGGAGGAGATCAAGGCAGCCATTCGCAAGCGTACCCTGGCTAACGAAATCATCCCGGTAATTGGCGGCTCAGCCTTCAAGAACAAGGGTGTGCAGGCCATGCTGGATGCTGTGGTTGAGTACCTGCCGTCGCCCACCGAGGTGAAAGCCATCGAGGGTACCCTGGACGATGGCGAAACCGTCGCCACCCGTGAGGCGGATGACAATGCGCCGTTCTCGGCGCTGGCTTTCAAGATCGCCACCGACCCCTATGTGGGCACGCTGACCTTCTTCCGCGTTTACTCCGGCAAGCTGGAGAGCGGTATGGCGGTCTACAACTCCGTCAAGGGCAAGAAGGAGCGCATCGGCCGTATGGTGCAGATGCACGCCAACTCCCGCGAGGAGATCAAGGAAGTACTGGCAGGTGATATTGCCGCCGCTATCGGCCTCAAGGACACCACCACCGGTGACACCCTGTGTGCCGAAGACTCCCATATCATTCTGGAGCGTATGGAGTTCCCTGAGCCGGTGATCTCCGTTGCTGTGGAGCCGCGCACCCAGGCGGACCAGGAGAAGATGGGCATCGCGCTGAGCAAGCTGGCCCAGGAAGACCCCTCCTTCAAGGTGAAAACCGACGAGGAGACCGGCCAGACCATTATCTCCGGTATGGGTGAGCTGCACCTCGACATCATCGTTGACCGTATGCGTCGCGAATTCAGTGTCGAGGCCAATATCGGTAAGCCGCAGGTGGCCTATCGCGAACGTATTACCCGCAAATCCGAGATTGAAGGCAAGTTTGTGCGCCAGTCCGGTGGTCGCGGCCAGTACGGTCACGTGTGGGTGCGGTTTGAGCCTGCGGAAGACAATAACGCCGAAGGTCTGGAGTTCGTCAACGAGCTTGTGGGTGGTGTCGTGCCGAAAGAGTACGTGCCGGCCATCGAGAAAGGTATCGCCGAGCAGATGCAGAATGGTGTGCTGGCGGGCTTCCCGCTGCTGGGCCTGAAGGCAACTGTGTTCGACGGTTCCTATCATGATGTTGACTCTAACGAGATGGCGTTTAAGATTGCAGCTTCCATGGCGACCCGTAAGCTGGCGCAGGAAGGCGGTGCCGTCCTGCTGGAGCCGGTCATGAAGGTTGAGGTGGTGACGCCTGAAGAGAATCTGGGCGACGTGGTGGGCGATCTGAACCGCCGTCGTGGCCTGATTCAGGGCATGGAGGACAATCCGTCCGGTAAGGTGGTGAATGCAGAAGTGCCGCTGGCTGAAATGTTCGGCTATGCCACTGACCTGCGCTCTGCCAGCCAGGGTCGTGCGACCTTCACTATGGAGTTTGCGCGTTATGCGGAAGCTCCGAAAAATGTCGCCGATGAGGTGATTGCAAAGAACAAGGGCGCCGACTGAGTCGGTGTGCACTGCCGTTAATTGAATTTTTGATTAGAGGAAGAAGACAGTGGCAAAGTCACAATTTGAACGTACTAAGCCC
>NZ_WVVW01000021.1 GCF_009857815.1 Pseudomaricurvus sp. HS19
GGGTTTTTTTATGCCTTGCGGAAGCGTAGTAATCGGCAGGGTGGTGGCCCAGGTGCAAAACCCCTGGGCACAAAAAAGCCCGCTGGAGCGGGCTTTGGGGTAAGGCTGCCGGTCATCAGACCTTGAAGGCCTTCTTCAACTTATGCTTTGCTGCCAGCCTGGGCGTCGAGGACTGTTGAGTCATTCTGCGTTGCCGTGGTGCTCAACGAATGTTGGACAGTCGCAGGTTCGGCTTTTTGGCTTCCCGGAAAATCAGGGCCACCTTGCCAATCTCCTGCACAATCTCTGCCTTGGCTTTTTTACTCAGTTCAGCAATGACCTGCTTACGCAGCTCCCGATCGGCGATGACCAGTTTAACCTTGATAAGCTCGTGGTCATTCAGGGCCCGGTCCAGCTCTTCCATTACGCCGTCACTCAAACCGTTGCCGGCAATGGTCAACACGGGCTTCAGATTATGGCCAAGGGCGCGATATTGCTTTTTGAGGACGGGGGTTAAAGGCATACAATAGCTCTTCTGTAACAGACAATTTAGGGCTCGCGCCACGTAGCGGGCTATTGTAACTCAAGTTCGGCGCAACGGTGTCTATGGCCAGGTCAAAAAGCAGTAAAGGGTGGCTGAACGAGCATTTCAGCGACCAGTATGTCAAAAAGTCACAGCAGGATGGCTACCGCTCACGCGCCAGCTACAAGTTGCTGGAACTGGACGAGAAGGACAAGTTGCTGCGTCCGGGGATGACCGTGGTCGATCTTGGCGCCGCGCCGGGGGGCTGGAGCCAAATTGCGGCTCGCAGGGTGGGAACTCAGGGGCGGGTTATAGCGTCAGATATTCTGCCGATGGACTCCCTGGCCGGGGTCGACTTTATCCAGGGGGATTTTACCGAGGATGAGGTCTTCGAGGCATTGATGGCGCTGCTGGGGCCAGGCAAGGCTGACCTTGTAATTTCGGATATGGCCCCCAATATGAGTGGAGTGGCTGACGTGGACCAGCCCAAGGCCATGTATCTGGTTGAGCTGGCTCTGGATATGGCCGGCAGCACGCTTAAACCGGGTGGCTGCTTTGTGGCCAAGGTGTTCCAGGGAGAAGGCTTTGACGACTATTTGCGTCAGGCAAAAGAGCTCTTCAAGACGGTGGTGATCCGCAAGCCTGACGCGTCCCGTGCCCGCTCCCGCGAAGTTTATCTGGTGGGTAAGGGTTTTAAGGGGTGAGCATCGGGTGCGCTCTCTGCAGCATAAGCGCTATACTCATACTCATCGGTCGCGATAAGGCGCCCGGACTGGTTTCCAAACACCACTCAAGTAATGACATGAGGGTATCTCTTTGAATGATATGGTAAAAAACCTGCTTCTCTGGCTGGTGATCGCTGCGGTACTGCTGGCAGTGTTCCAGAATTTCAACACCAAGTCCGGGCAGGAGGCGCTCACCTATTCCGAGTTCGTCAAAGAGGTGCAGCAGGATTCCGTGCGCGAGGTGGTGGTCGACGGCCAGGTGATTGTGGGTACCCGCCACAATAACTCCCGTTTTGAGACGGTACGCCCCCTGATTCAGGACGACCGGCTGATGGATGACCTGCTCAATCACGGTGTTGAGGTGAAAGGTCAGCTGCCAGAGCAGCCTAGCCTGTGGCAGCAGCTGCTGGTAGCCAGCTTCCCAATCCTGTTGATTATTCTCGTCTTCATGTTCTTCATGCGTCAGATGCAGGGCGGCGCCGGTGGCCGGGGCGGTCCCATGAGCTTCGGCAAGAGCAAGGCGCGCCTGCTGGGCGAAGACCAGATCAAGACCACCTTTGCCGATGTGGCAGGTGTGGATGAGGCCAAAGAGGATGTGCAGGAGCTGGTAGAGTTCCTGCGTGATCCCAGCAAGTTCCAGCGCCTCGGAGGCAAGATTCCCCGCGGTGTACTGATGGCAGGCCCTCCCGGTACCGGTAAAACCCTGCTGGCCAAGGCCATTGCCGGCGAAGCCAAAGTGCCGTTTTTCTCCATTTCCGGTTCTGACTTCGTAGAGATGTTTGTGGGTGTCGGCGCGTCCCGGGTACGTGACATGTTCGACCAGGCCAAGAAGCAGGCCCCCTGTATTATCTTTATTGATGAAATCGACGCCGTAGGTCGCCACCGTGGGGGCGGCCATGGCGGTGGTCATGACGAACGTGAGCAGACCCTCAACCAGTTGCTGGTGGAGATGGATGGTTTTGAAGGCAACGAAGGCATTATTGTTATCGCAGCCACCAACCGACCTGACGTGCTGGATAAGGCGCTGTTGCGCCCTGGCCGTTTCGACCGACAGGTATTCGTCGGCCTGCCGGACATCCGTGGTCGCGAGCAGATCCTGAAAGTGCATATGCGCAAGGTGCCATTGGACGACAAGGTCCAGGCTTCCATTATCGCCCGTGGTACTCCCGGCTTCTCCGGTGCCGACCTGGCTAACCTGGTCAACGAGGCTGCGTTGTTTGCCGCCCGCGCCAACAAGCGCCTGGTGACCATGGAGGAGTTTGAAAAGGCTCGCGACAAGATCATGATGGGCGCCGAGCGCAAGTCCATGGTGATGAGCGAGAAAGAGAAAGAGATGACTGCCTTCCATGAGGCGGGTCACGCCATCGTCGGATATCTTACGCCCGAGCACGATCCGGTACACAAGGTCACCATTATCCCCCGTGGCCGCGCTTTGGGTGTTACCCAGTACCTGCCGGAAGATGATCGCCACAGCTACAGCCGTCGCTACGTCCTTTCCCGCATTGCCTCCGCCTACGGTGGCCGTATCGCCGAAGAGATGACCGGCGGCCTGGATGCGGTCTCCAACGGCGCCACCAGTGATATCGAGCAGGCCACCAATATGGCCCGCAGCATGGTGATGAAATGGGGTATGTCCGATCGCCTGGGACCCCTGCACTACGGTGAGGATGATGGCGGAATGCCTGGTGCCGGCGGTATGCCAAATTACTCCGGCGATACCTCGCGCACCATCGATGAGGAAGTTCGCAAGATCATTGATGGCTGTTATGCAGAGGCTACGCGCTTGCTGGAGGAGAATCGCGATATTCTCGAGTCCATGAAAGATGCGTTGATGGAGTACGAGACTATTGATTCCGAGCAGGTTGATGACCTGATGGCCCGCCGCAAGGTGCGTCCGCCGCGGGATTGGCACGACGGCAACTTCGGTGGCCGGGTTAAGCCCGAGGGTGAAGCGGGTCAGGGTGATGCCTCCAAGCCCATTGGTGGCCCGGCCCAGAACCATTGATCGGCGGCTCTGTGGAAAGGCCCAGCTTGCTGGGCCTTTTTTATTCGCACTCCTTAAATGTGGAAAGCTGAAGTACCGATGACAGATTTTGCATTTGGTGCCAGATCCCTGGACCTGGGGCAACCGCAGGTCATGGGCATTCTCAATGTCACCCCGGATTCTTTTTCGGATGGTGGCCTGCACCACAGCGCCGGGCGCCTGAGTGTGGAAAAATCCCTGATGCACGCCGCTGCCATGGTGGCGGCCGGCGCCTCGATTATTGACGTCGGTGGTGAGTCCACCCGACCAGGCGCCGCCAGCGTCAGTGATGAAGAAGAGCTGGCGCGAGTCGTACCGGTTGTGGAGCGGCTGGCAGCAGAGCTGGACGTGGTCATATCGGTCGACACCAGCAGCCCGCGAGTCATTCAGGCTGTCGCAGATGCCGGTGCCGGCCTGATCAATGATGTTCGCTCGCTCTCACGGGAGGGGGCATTGCCGGCGGCGGCGGCGAGCGGTTTGCCGGTGTGCATAATGCACATGCAGGGGCAGCCGCAGACCATGCAGCAAAGCCCGGCGTACGGCGACGTTGTGGGCGAAGTGCGTGATTATTTACAGGCTCGCATGGCGGAGCTGGAAATGGCGGGCATTGCTGCCGGGCGTGTCGTCATTGACCCCGGATTTGGTTTTGGTAAAAGCGTTGAGCATAACCTTGCTTTGCTGAAGCATCTCCCCGCCTTTGCGGAAATGGGGTGCCCGGTGTTGGCGGGTTTGTCGAGAAAGTCACTGTTCGGCGCCGTATTGGGCCGGGATGTGGACGCCCGTATGGCGGGCAGTTTGGCCGCAGCCTTGCTGGCGGCACAGGGAGGTGCAGCGATTATTCGGGTGCACGATGTGCAGGAGACGGTTGATGTGCTGCGTTTTTACAGCGCCGTGCAGCACGCTCAGTAATCGCTCATAACAACAACGATTAAGGTAAAGGAAAACATGTCCAGAAAATATTTTGGCACAGATGGTATTCGTGGCCGTGTGGGCGAAGGTGCTATTACCCCGGATTTTGTACTGCGCCTGGGGTGGGCTGCAGGCAAGGTATTGGCAGAGCGATTCCAGGGGCCCAAGCGGATCCTGATTGGCAAGGACACCCGCACCTCCGGCTACATGTTTGAATCGGCGCTGGAAGCGGGCCTGATTAATGCCGGCGTCGATGTCTGGCTGCTGGGTCCGATGCCAACCCCGGCGATCGCCTATCTCACGCGCACTTTCCAGGCGCAGGCCGGCATCGTGATCAGCGCTTCCCATAATCCCTTCTACGACAATGGCATCAAGTTTTTCAGCGCCAATGGCAGCAAGCTTCCGGATGATATGGAGTTGGCCATTGAGGAGCAGCTGAATCAGGCCATGGTGACAGCACCTACTCTGGGCAAGGCTCGCCGGATTGAGGATGCCGCCGGTCGCTATATCGAGTTTTGTAAGGGCACCTTGCCCTGGGGTTTCAGTCTCTCCGGGCTCAAACTGGTGCTGGATTGTGCCAATGGCGCTACCTACCATATCGCCCCGTCGGTATTCCGGGAGATGGGTGCCGAGGTGGATGTGATCGCGGCCAGCCCCAACGGCGAAAACATCAACTTCGAATGTGGATCCACCAAGCCTGAAAAATTGCAGGCCCGGGTGCTGGAGCTGGGCGCAGACCTGGGTATCGCGTTTGACGGCGATGGTGATCGCGTCGCGTTTGTCGATCACAAGGGCGAACTGGTCGACGGTGACGAGATTCTCTACCTGATTGCCAGCTACCGTCAGCGCTATGCCGGTGGTTGCAGTGGGGTGGTGGGTACGCTGATGAGTAACTTCGGCTTTGAGAAAGCCCTGCAGGCACTGGAGGTGCCATTTGCCCGTGCCAATGTCGGCGATCGTTATGTGCTGGAGCAGATGCAGGCTCGGGGCTGGACTCTGGGCGGCGAGAACTCTGGTCACATTGTCTGTGCCGATGTGACAACCACCGGTGACGGGATTGTAGCGGCGCTGCAGGTATTGCTGTCCCTGTCGGTTATGGATGAGAGTTTGCACGTGGCCAAGCAGGTTATGCGCAAGGTGCCGCAAAAAATGATCAATGTTCGTGTCGCGGACCAGACCTCTTTTGCTGCCAACAGTCGTATCAGTGATGCGGTGGCGGTGGCGGAGTCCGAGCTTGGTGACAGCGGGCGAGTGCTGCTGCGTGCATCGGGTACCGAGCCGGTGATTCGGGTCATGGTGGAGGGGGAGGAGCTGTCTCTCGTCAATCGCCTGACGGAAGAACTGGCTGCCGTGGTTGAGCAGGCGTTGAGTACTGGCAGCGCCTGAAAACACCCTTAAACAAATGCATATAAGGCATTGTATCTTAGAAACTAATCCGCTAAGATTTGCGCCCGTTTTGCCCGCAGGACCAGTGTTTCCGCGGCGCGGGTTGTTCGCAGAGTGGAACAAAACGGAAGAGCGTTAATGCGACGACCACTGATAGTTGGTAACTGGAAAATGCACGGCTCATTGCAGGCCAATGAGTCCCTGGTGCAGGGTGTTGTAGCCCGGTGGTCGGGTGTGCATCTGGCCGAGGTGGGTGTATGTCCGCCGGCAGTTTATCTGTCCCAGGTCAGTCAGCTGCTTGCCAGTACCAATATTGGTTGTGGCGCCCAGGATGTGAGCTGGGCTGAGACCGGTGCTTACACAGGCGAAATCTCGGCGGCGATGTTAGCGGATGTGGGTTGCCAGTATGTAATTGTTGGCCATTCCGAGCGTCGCGAGTACCATGCCGAAAGCAGCGAGCTGGTGGCGCGAAAGTTTATCGCGGCCCAGTCTGCCGGCTTGACGCCAATCCTCTGCGTTGGTGAGACCCTGGCGCAGCGCGAGGCGGACGAAACGCTCGCCGTTATCGGTGAGCAGTTGCAGGCAGCGGTAGAGCTGGCGGGTCGCAAAGCCATGACCGCAGCAGTAATCGCCTACGAGCCGGTCTGGGCGATAGGCACAGGCCTGACGGCAACGCCGGAGCAGGCACAAGAGGTGCACGAATTTATTCGTGACCAGTTGGGTGAGGCCGGAGCGGCTGTACGGATATTGTACGGTGGCAGTGTCAAACCCTCGAATGCGGCGGAGCTGTTTGCCCAGCCGGATATTGACGGCGCCCTGGTGGGCGGCGCATCGCTGAACAGCGAAGACTTTTATAGAATCTGCCAGGCGGCAGAGTAAAGGCAGAGTGATGGATAAAATCATCTTGGTGATTCATGTGCTGACAGCCCTGGCTATTATTGGCCTGATTTTGCTGCAGCAGGGCAAAGGCGCGGAGGCTGGTGCTTCTTTTGGTGCCGGCGCTTCCCAGACCGTATTTGGCAGTCAGGGCAGTGGTAACTTCTTTACCCGCGCTACCGCCATCCTGGCAGCAATTTTCTTTGTGACCAGTTTTGGCCTGGCCGTGCTGGCCAAGCAGCAGGCGGCGGTGAGTGCTACTGCCGGTATGCCGATCGTGGATGAGTCAATTCCTGCGGTTGTGGAAGATTCGGATATTCCGGTGGTGGATCAGGCGCCGGCAGATGCAGCAGGCGAGTTGCCTGAGGCACCGGAGGCGGAAGACCTGCCCAAGTAAAGTTTTAGCCCAGGTGGTGGAATTGGTAGACACGCTATCTTGAGGGGGTAGTGGCCATTGGCTGTGCGGGTTCAAGTCCCGCCCTGGGCACCAAATTAGGGAAATGCGTAAAAGGCTCTCGCTTCGGCGAGGGCCTTTTTGCTTTGGGCGGTCGCAAATTTTCAGGTTGCTTTTGACGTCTCCTGCTCCGTCAAATACATTGATTCCGGTTTGTAACAGATCGTGTTTCTGCAGGGAGGGGGTATGGGAGATATTTACGGCTTTTCGGCACGGCGGCTTGAGGGGGGTGATGAGCAGTCCCTGGGTGAGTATCGCGGCAAGGTGGTGCTGGTGGTGAATACCGCCAGCAAATGCGGGTTTACTCCTCAGTATGAAGGGCTGGAGACTTTGCACCAGCGCTTCGCCGATCGGGGTCTGGTGATCCTGGGCTTCCCGTGCAATCAGTTTGGTAAGCAGGAGCCGGGCGATGAGGGCGAGATCTCCGGCTTCTGCCAGCGTAATTATGGCGTTTCATTTCCCATGTTCGCGAAGATTGATGTCAATGGTGACAATGCTCACCCGCTCTATCGTCACCTGACCTCTGCTGCTCCGGGGCTGCTTGGTACCCGGGGAGTGAAGTGGAATTTCACCAAGTTTCTGCTGGATCGCAAGGGTCAGGTGGTGCGTCGCTTCGCACCAACCACAAAGCCGGCTGAGCTGGCGGGGGCGATTGAGGCGCTGCTCGATGCCTGAGGGCTGGAGCCAGGGTGGTTGATGAGGATTAAACAATGAGTGTCAGGGCAATATTGCAGTTGATGTCGGATGGCGAGTTCCATTCCGGTGAGGCGCTGGGAGAGCTGCTGGGCGTAAGTCGCACGGCGGTGTGGAAGCACCTGCAAAAGCTGGAGGCCTATGGCATCCCGCTGGAGTCGGTAAAAGGGCGTGGCTACTGCGTGCCCGGTGGCCTGCAGTTGCTCGACGCGGCGCAGATTCAGGGGGCTCTGGCTCCGGCCGCGAACTCCTGTCTGCGTGAACTGGATATTCATGAGTCGGTGGACTCCACCAATGCCCTGGCCATGGCGCGAGCCTCTACCGGCGCTGCCGGTGGCTATGTCTGCCTGGCGGAGCACCAGTCCCGGGGGCGTGGTCGCCGCGGGCGGCCCTGGGTCAGCCCGTTTGCCCAGAGTGTCTACCTGTCGGTCGTGGCAGAGTTCAGCGGTGGCGCTGCGGCCCTTGAGGGGCTGAGTCTGGCGGTGGGTGTGGCGCTGGTAAGAGCGCTGAATACGCTGGGGGCTGAGCAGGTTTTGCTGAAGTGGCCCAACGATCTGGTCTGCGGCGACCGCAAGCTTGCCGGTATTCTGCTGGAGATGGCCGGCGATCCGGCCGGGCAGTGCCAGGTGGTTGTGGGTGTGGGACTGAATATGGCGCTCAGTTCCGCCGGCGCAGAGGCTATTGATCAGCCCTGGGTGGATTTGCAGCAGCTGGTGCCCGGGGTGTCACGCAATGCCCTGGTGGCAGAGCTGTTGAATCAGTTGTTGCCCCTGTTGGCAGAATTTGAGTCGAAGGGTTTTGGCGCCTATCGCGAGGAGTGGGAGCGTTCTCATGCCTATGCAGATAAGCCGGTACGTCTGGTGATAGGCAATACCGAGGTGGCAGGCATAGCGCTTGGCGTGGCAGCCAACGGTGCCCTGCGCCTCTTGGTGGGCGGTGAGGAGCAGGAGTTTCACGGTGGCGAAATCTCCCTGCGTCCCGCGGGGGGCTGATGCAGTTACAGCTTGATATTGGTAATACCCGGATCAAGTGGCGCTGCCTGCAGGGTGGTGCCGTGGTGCGTCGGGGTGTTGTCTCCCGCAGGGATGCCGGCGATGACCGGGAGGTGCTGCGTCAGTTGACGGCTGCGGCGGGTGCCGGCGTGGTCGAGGTGCTGGTGGCTTCGGTGGCGGGTGCTGAATTTGATCGTCTGCTGGATGCCCACCTTGATACCGCTTATGGGGTTCGGCCACGGTTTGCCCGTGCCACCGCTGAGGCGGCGGGGGTGACCTCCGGCTATGCTGAGCCGCAGCGGCTGGGTGTGGATCGCTGGCTGGCGGTGCTGGCGACATCCCGTTTTCCCGGCGATCGCTGGCTGGTACTGGATTGTGGCAGCGCGGTAACCCTGGATGTGTTACAGGCCGGTAGTCACCTGGGTGGTTATATCGTTCCGGGGTTGCGCTTGATGAGTGAATCACTGTTTGCGCAGACGGCTCAGGTTAAAGTAGGCCTCCCCCGGGTGGAGGGCTCTCAGCCCGGTACCACTACGGAGGAGGCGGTGGGCCGTGGGGTTCGCCTGATGGTGGCAGGCCTGGTGCGTGAAGCGGTCTGTCATCTCGAGGGTCCGGCTACCTCGCCGCTGGTGCTGACCGGCGGTGATGCGGCTGCAGTGGCGGGCCTTCTCCGGGGTTGGCCGGGCCTGAGGATAGAGGAAGATCTGGTGCTGGACGGCTTGCCGCTGGCCGAGTGTCGTTTGTTGGATATCTAAACTGGCTGCCGCAGGGAGTGCTGCACCGGACGGGTGTGTAGCCGGGCGGCGGTAAAGACTATATAAGGCTGAGTGCGGACATGCGTTCCATTTTTATTTTGCTGCTGGCGGTTAACCTGCTGGTGTTTGGTGGGCTCTGGTGGAAAGGGCAGCAAGCGAAGGTGCCTGTAGCGGTGGTACCGCCGGCGGCCGAATTGCTGGCGGGTGAACCGCTGGTGCTGCTCAGTGAGGTGTCGGAGCAGCAGCTGCAGGAGTTTTCTGCGGATCGGATTTCAATGCTGGAGCCTGATCCGGCTGCCGGGGCTGGCGATGATGGTGGCGAAGCGGCGCCGGTGCAGCCCTTGTGCGAATTTGTTGGCCCCTTCCCCGGGCAGCTGGAGGCCGAGAATTTTGACGAGCACCTGGGTGCGCTGGATGTTGCGGCGCAGGTGCGCCGGGTCGAGGTGCAGGGTGAGCCGAGCTATTGGGTTTATCGCGCGCCGGAGGTTTCCCGCAAAGAGGCTTTGCGTCGCCTGCATGAGTTACAGGCCAAGGGTATCGACAGCTATGTGATTCCCAAGGGTGAACTGGAGAACGGTATTTCATTTGGTGTCTTCAGTCGCCTGCAAGGTGCCGAGGCCAGGCTGGCCGAGGTGAAAAGACTTGGTTACGCCGCTGACATCCACCGTATGGAGCGCACCTACGAGGAGACCTGGGTCGTTCTGGGGGCGGGTGAGGAGGCGAAATTGGGCCAGGAACTGTGGCTCGAACTCCTCAATCGGGAAGAAGGTCTGGAGCGTCGACAAAATTTCTGTCCAGATGTTGCTTCCCGCTGAAACTTTCTCTAGAATCGCGCACCTCACTTGCATGGCGCCCCGATTATCAGGCGTGCTGCGCGAGTATTGGGCTGGCGTAGCTCAGTAGGTAGAGCAGCTGACTTGTAATCAGCCGGTCGGGGGTTCGATTCCTCTCGCCAGCTCCATTTTTTAAAAACTTTGCCTGCTAAGTCATGGATTTCCAAGAGAATTCAGTTGACAGCGGCAAAGATGAGGCGGAAAATAGCGCCTCTTTTTCGCAGGGGTTCCCGAGTGGCCAAAGGGATCAGACTGTAAATCTGACGCGAAAGCTTCGGTGGTTCGAATCCACCCCCCTGCACCATATTGGCCTGATACCTTGAGCTGGGTGTCGGCATTAAAGAAGCGCCACAGGCTGAATGGCTGGTGGGCTCCGCTAAAGGGTTTGGCGGGTATAGTTCAATGGTAGAACCTCAGCCTTCCAAGCTGATGATGCGGGTTCGATTCCCGCTACCCGCTCCAGGTTCTGCCTTAAGGCAAGAATAGCGCTCTTGTAGCTCAGTTGGTAGAGCACACCCTTGGTAAGGGTGAGGTCAGCGGTTCAAATCCGCTCAAGAGCTCCACTTTAAGGCGTCGTGAAGTTGCTTCCAGTTTCTTCACGACGCTTTTGTGTGTTTGATAGTTTGCGGTCCGTGAGGGTCGCTGAATTGCTTAACTAAGTAATTAAACTTTGAGGAGGCCCTCACGATGGCAAAATCGCAATTTGAACGTACTAAGCCC
>NZ_WVVW01000022.1 GCF_009857815.1 Pseudomaricurvus sp. HS19
AAAAAACCCCTGACCATTTCTGATCAGGGGTTTTGTATTAAAAGGCTGACGATGACCTACTCTCACATGGGGAAGCCCCACACTACCATCGGCGATGCTTCGTTTCACTACTGAGTTCGGGATGGGATCAGGTGGTTCCAAAGCTCTATGGTCGTCAGCCAAACTGGCTTGGATCAGTGGTTGGTCTTATCACTTGTCTAAAGTGTGCCGCACGTTTCCAAAGAGGGTGGTGGTATGTAAAGTCTTTCTGACAATCAGTATGTCTGTCTATCTCATATCCGTCCGGTGTAATCAGTGTCTAACACCTAGTTACATCAGTTATATGGTCAAGCCTCACGGGCAATTAGTACTGGTTAGCTCAACGCCTCACAACGCTTCCACACCCAGCCTATCAACGTCGTAGTCTTCAACGGCCCTTTAGGGGACTCAAGGTCCCAGGGAAAGCTCATCTTGAAGGAGGCTTCCCGCTTAGATGCTTTCAGCGGTTATCCCGTCCGAACATAGCTACCGGGCAGTGCCATTGGCATGACAACCCGAACACCAGAGGTTCGTTCACTCCGGTCCTCTCGTACTAGGAGCAACTCTTCTCAACTTTCCAACGCCCACGGCAGATAGGGACCGAACTGTCTCACGACGTTCTAAACCCAGCTCGCGTACCACTTTAAATGGCGAACAGCCATACCCTTGGGACCGGCTTCAGCCCCAGGATGTGATGAGCCGACATCGAGGTGCCAAACACCGCCGTCGATGTGAACTCTTGGGCGGTATCAGCCTGTTATCCCCGGAGTACCTTTTATCCGTTGAGCGATGGCCCTTCCATACAGAACCACCGGATCACTATGACCTACTTTCGTACCTGCTCGACGTGTCAGTCTCGCAGTCAAGCACGCTTATGCCATTGCACTAACCTCATGATTTCCGACCATGATTAGCGTACCTTCGTGCTCCTCCGTTACTCTTTGGGAGGAGACCGCCCCAGTCAAACTACCCACCATACACTGTCCTCGATCCGGATAACGGACCAGAGTTAGAACCCCAAACATACCAGGCTGGTATTTCAAGGACGGCTCCACGCAAACTGGCGTCTGCGCTTCAAAGCCTCCCAGCTATCCTACACAAATAGGCTCAGAGTTCAGTGCAAAGCTGTAGTAAAGGTTCACGGGGTCTTTCCGTCTAGCCGCGGGAACACGGCATCTTAACCGCGATTTCAATTTCACTGAGTCTCGGGTGGAGACAGCTTCCCCATCATTACGCCATTCGTGCAGGTCGGAACTTACCCGACAAGGAATTTCGCTACCTTAGGACCGTTATAGTTACGGCCGCCGTTTACCGGGGCTTCGATCAAGAGCTTCGCATAAGCTAACCCCATCAATTAACCTTCCGGCACCGGGCAGGCGTCACACCCTATACGTCCACTTACGTGTTTGCAGAGTGCTATGTTTTTAATAAACAGTTGCAGGGAACTGGTCACTTCGACCAGCCTCAGCTTAGGGAGCAAGTCCCATCACCAAAGCCGGCGCACCTTCTCCCGAAGTTACGGTGCTATTTTGCCTAGTTCCTTCACCCGAGTTCTCTCAAGCGCCTTGGTATTCTCTACCTGACCACCTGTGTCGGTTTAGAGTACGGTTCTGTATAACCTGAAGCTTAGAAGCTTTTCTTGGAAGTATGGCATCAACCACTCCAGCCCAAAAAGGGCCTCGTCATAACGTCTCAGCCTTAGGATCCCGGATTTGCCTAAGATCCCAGCCTACGCGCTTAAACGCGGACAACCAACGCCGCGCTGGCCTAGCCTTCTCCGTCCCTCCATCGCAGTTATACAAAGTGCAGGAATATTAACCTGCTTCCCATCGACTACGCTCTTCAGCCTCGCCTTAGGGGCCGACTAACCCTGTCCCGATTAGCGTTGGACAGGAACCCTTGGTCTTCCGGCGGGGGGGTTTTTCACCCCCCTTGTCGTTACTCATGTCAGCATTCGCACTTCTGATACCTCCAGCAAACCTCACAGTTCACCTTCAGCGGCTTACAGAACGCTCCCCTACCATGCACAAAGTGCATCCGCAGCTTCGGTTACCAGTTTGAGCCCCGGTACATCTTCCGCGCAGGCCGACTCGACTAGTGAGCTATTACGCTTTCTTTAAAGGGTGGCTGCTTCTAAGCCAACCTCCTAGCTGTCTAAGCCTTCCCACATCGTTTCCCACTTAACTGGTATTTGGGACCTTAGCTGGCGGTCTGGGTTGTTGCCCTTTTCACGACGGACGTTAGCACCCGCCGTGTGTCTGCCAGGATTGTACTCCGCGGTATTCGGAGTTTGCATGGGGTTGGTAAGTCGGGATGACCCCCTAGCCCAAACAGTGCTCTACCCCCGCGGGTAAGACCTGACGCACTACCTAAATAGTTTTCGGGGAGAACCAGCTATCTCCGAGCTTGATTAGCCTTTCACTCCGATCCACAGCTCATCCCCGTCTTTTTCAACAGACGTGGGTTCGGTCCTCCAGTGCCTGTTACGGCACCTTCAACCTGGCCATGGATAGATCGCTCGGTTTCGGGTCTATTGCCAGCAACTAAACGCCCTATTAAGACTCGGTTTCCCTACGGCTCCCCTAAACGGTTAACCTTGCTACTGACAATAAGTCGCTGACCCATTATACAAAAGGTACGCAGTCACAGAACAAGTCTGCTCCTACTGCTTGTACGCATACGGTTTCAGGTTCTATTTCACTCCCCTCTCCGGGGTTCTTTTCGCCTTTCCCTCACGGTACTGGTTCACTATCGGTCAGTTAGGAGTATTTAGCCTTGGAGGATGGTCCCCCCATGTTCAGTCAAGATAACACGTGTCCCGACCTACTCGATTTCACACCAAAAGAGTTTTCGTGTACGGGGCTATCACCCTGTATCGCTCAACTTTCCAGAAGATTCCACTAACTCAAATGATGCTTAAGGGCTAATCCCCGTTCGCTCGCCGCTACTAAGGGAATCTCGGTTGATTTCTTTTCCTCCGGGTACTTAGATGTTTCAGTTCCCCGGGTTCGCCTCTTACACCTATGTATTCAGTGCAAGATACCTCTAAAGAGGTGGGTTTCCCCATTCGGAAATTCACGGATCAAAGCATGTTTGCCGGCTCCCCGTGACTTATCGCAGGCTCCTACGTCCTTCATCGCCTCTAACTGCCTAGGCATCCACCGTATGCGCTTAGTCGCTTGACCATATAACTCAAGCAACTAGATGTTGCGACTTACAATTGGATAACTTGTCGCTATCTTGTTTTCACAAAACAGCCACAGTTCTCATTGCAAAATGACATTTTTACGCCGGACAGGTATGTACAGATAAACAATACACACTTGATTTGTCAGCATGATCCAACATCCCGCGAAGAATATTGAATCTATGTATTTAACAACTTTACATTCCACCTTGTTAAAGAACTTCTGATGGCAAACATCAGAAAGATGCTGTCTTGGACTACTTGGCCTGGGCCAACTCAAAACAACACGTTTCTGAGATCTACAAAGCAGTGAAAAGAAGTGGTGGAGCTATGCGGGATCG
>NZ_WVVW01000024.1 GCF_009857815.1 Pseudomaricurvus sp. HS19
GGATGGTCATTACACCTTCGACCCGTCCAATGCAGCCTATCAGAACCTTGCAGCGGGTGAACCCTATGATGTGGTGATTCCAATCACGGTGACGGACGCCACCGGTGCGAACACTACCCGCAGTGATGCCATAACTATTCACCTGACCGGGACCAATGATGCTCCGGTGGTGAATCATGTGGTCACCAGCCAGGTCGCTACCGAAGATGCAGCCTTCAGCTTTGCGCTGCCGGCGGATACTTTCGGTGATATCGACACGGGCGACAGCCTGACCCTGAGTGCTAC
>NZ_WVVW01000025.1 GCF_009857815.1 Pseudomaricurvus sp. HS19
CTTTCAATTTGACGGTCAACAACACCAACGACGTGCCGGTGCTGGATCCGATCAGCAGCGTTGCAGTGAATGAAGATGGTCAACTGGCCAGCGGACAGTTTACTGCCACTGATCCCGATGCGGTCGATACCCAGACTTACAGCACTACGGCTCAGGTGCCGGGCTTTACACTTAACAGCGATGGCAGCTGGAGCTTTGATCCGTCCGATGCGGCCTACCAATCCTTGCCGGATGGCCAGACATCGGCACCTATTGTTATCCCGATTACCGTCACCGATGCGGCCGGAGCGGCAGATACGCAGAACCTGACTATTACAGTGACCGGTACTAATGACGGGGCTGTCATTACCGGTGCAGATGCGGTGACCGTTCACGAAGACAACCCGGCAGATATGCAGGGCCAGTCACTCGTCGCCAGCGGCCGTTTACAGGTCAGTGATGTCGATCAGGGAGAGGCGCAGCTGGTCAGCGGCTATGGAAACGGTACTAACGGTTACGGCAGTTTTACCTGGGGGGCCAGCGGGCTTTGGACGTACACGGCGCTGGACAGCAATCCGGCTATTCAACAACTGGAGGTTGGCAAGCAGGTAACCGACAGCATTGAAGTCACCAGCACCGACGGTACTCGACATACCATCACGGTGACTATCGAAGGCACCAATGATGCGCCGACCGTCAGTGCAGCCGTAACCGACCAAAGCACAGATCAGGGGCAGGCCTTCAGCTTTGCCGTGCCGGCAGGTACCTTCGCGGATATCGACACCGGCGATAGCCTGACCCTGAGCGCTACTGGTCTCCCGGCCTGGCTCAGTTTTGATGCGGCCACGGGCACCTTCAGCGGCACGCCCGCCAACGCCGATGTGGGCTCAGTACCGATTACAGTGACGGCCACCGACAGTCAGGGTGATCTGGTGGCCACCACCTTCAACCTGACCGTGAATAACGTCAACGACCCGCCGGTGCTTGATCCGGTGTCGACGCAGTCGGTGAATGAGGGTGGTACACGCGTTAACGGACAGCTTACAGCCACTGATCCGGATACCGGCGACACCTTTAGTTTCAGCACGGCCTCCTCTGTCCCCGGTTTTACCTTGAACAGCGACGGTAGCTGGAATTTCAATCCTGCCGACAATGCCTATAACCATCTGCCCGATGGCAAGGTGGAAACACTTAGCATACCTATCACCGTGACCGATGCTGCCGGTGCAACAGGCACCGGAACTCTGACTATTGAAGTGACCGGTACCAATGATGCGCCGCACTTTGTGGGCCGCGCCACGGTTCCGGTCAATGAAGATGGCCGGCCAGTTTCCAATACACTCCTGGTGGATGACTTCGACGATGGCGAGCACGGTGCCGGAGCGATATTCACAACAACCGCATCAGAACCCGGGTTTATCCTGCAGGCGGATGGTCATTACACCTTTGATCCGAGCGATGCGGCCTATCAACACCTGGCAGCGGGTGAACCACTGGATGTGGTGATTCCCGTCACCGTGACCGACGCCTCAGGGGCCAGTACAACCCTCAGAGATGCCATAACTATTCACGTGACCGGTACCAATGATGCGCCGGTGGTGAGTCATGTGGTCACCAGCCAGGT
>NZ_WVVW01000026.1 GCF_009857815.1 Pseudomaricurvus sp. HS19
TGGGCACCGGCAGAGTCTGTCACTGTCACGGTCACCTGAGTGGTACCGAGATCGCCATTGCCCGGTGTGCCACTGAAGGTACCGGTGGCGGCATCAAAACTCAGCCATCCTGGCAGTGTTCCGGTCGATAGTGTCAGCGTGTCGCCGCTATCGATATCGGTGAAGGTGTCCGGTGGCACTGTAAAGCTGAAGGCGCTGTGCTCGTCGATGACCTGATCGGTTACCGCACGGGTTAAAGTCGGCGCGTCATTGACGTTATTAACCGTCAGATCGAAGGTGGTACTGACCTGGGCACCATGACTGTCGGTGGCTGTCACTGTGATCGGCACTGAACCCACATCGGCATTGGCGGGCGTACCACTAAAGGTGCCCGTGGCCACATCAAAACTCAGCCAGGCCGGCAGGCCGGTAGCACTCAGGGTCAGGCTGTCGCCCGTGTCGATATCACCGAAAGTATCCATCGGCAACGCAAAGCTGAAGGCTGCATCTTCGGTGGCGACCTGGCTGGTGACCACATGATTCACCACCGGAGCATCATTGGTGCCCGTCAGGTGAATGGTGATGGCATCACGGAGAGTAGTACTGGCCCCCGTGGCGTCAGTCACGGTGATAGGAATCACCACATCCAGCGGCTCACCCGCTGCCAGGTGTTGATAGGCCGCATCGCTCGGATCAAAGGTGTAATGACCATCCGCCTGCAGGATAAACCCGGGTTCTGATGCGGTGGTCGAGAAAGTCGCACCCGCGCCATGCTCGCCATCATCGAAGTCATCGACCAGTACGGTTTTTGCAACGAGCCGGCCATCTTCATTAACCGGAACTGTGGTGCGACCCACAAAGTGCGGCGCATCATTGGTACCGGTCACTTCAATAGTCAGGGTTCCGGTGCCTGTTGCACCGGACGCATCGGTCACGGTAATGGGTATGTTCAGTGTTTTTACCTTGCCATCGGGCAGATGGTTATAGGCATTGTCGGCAGGATTGAAATTCCAGCTACCGTCGCTGTTCAAGGTAAAACCGGGGACGGTGGAGGCCGTGCTGAAACTAAAGGAGTCGCCGGTATCCGGATCCGTGGCTGTAAGCTGTCCATTAACGCGTGTACCACCCTCATCCACCGACTGTGTCGACACCGGATCAAGCACCGGTGGATCGTTGACGTTATTGACTGTCAGATCAAATGTCGTCGTAACCGTCGCGCCGTGACTGTCGGTGGCACCCACCAGCACCTGGACTGTGCCAACATCACTATTGGCGGGCGTGCCACTGAAAGTACCCGTGGCTGCATCAAAACTCAGCCAGGCC
>NZ_WVVW01000027.1 GCF_009857815.1 Pseudomaricurvus sp. HS19
GATTATCGATTACTCGATGATCTTGGCTACAACGCCCGCACCCACAGTACGACCGCCTTCACGGATCGCAAAGCGCAGACCTTCGTCCATCGCAATTGGGTGAATCAGGGTAACAGTCATCTGAATGTTGTCGCCTGGCATTACCATCTCTACGCCTTCTGGCAGCTCTACAGCACCAGTTACGTCAGTGGTACGGAAGTAGAACTGTGGACGGTAACCCTTGAAGAATGGAGTGTGACGACCACCTTCATCTTTACCCAGCACGTACACTTCGCCTTCAAACTTGGTGTGCGGAGTGATGGAGCCTGGCTTCGCCAGTACCTGACCACGCTGAACTTCGTCACGCTTGGTACCACGCAGCAGTACACCACAGTTCTCACCAGCACGGCCTTCGTCCAGCAGCTTGCGGAACATCTCTACACCGGTACAGGTGGTCTTGGTGGTCTCTTTGATACCAACGATCTCGATCTCTTCACCAACCTTGATGATACCGCGCTCAACACGACCGGTAACAACGGTACCACGACCCTGGATGGAGAATACGTCTTCGATTGGCATAATGAAGGCACCATCGATCGCACGCTCAGGCTCAGGGATGTAGGAATCCAGAGTCTCTACCAGAGTCTTGACAGCGGTAGTACCCAGACCGTCGGTGTCTTCACCGTTCAGGGCCATCAGGGCAGAACCGGCGATGATTGGGGTGTCGTCACCAGGGAACTCGTACTGGTCCAGCAGCTCACGCAGCTCCATCTCAACCAGCTCCAGCATTTCGTTGTACTCTTCAGTACCGAAACCGCCACAGTCTTCAGCCAGCAGGTCAGCTTTGTTCAGGAATACCACGATGTAAGGTACACCTACCTGACGGGACAGCAGGATGTGCTCACGGGTCTGAGGCATTGGGCCGTCAGTCGCACCACACACCAGGATCGCGCCATCCATCTGGGCAGCACCGGTGATCATGTTCTTAACGTAGTCGGCGTGGCCGGGGCAATCTACGTGAGCGTAGTGACGGGTTGGGGAATCGTACTCTACGTGAGAGGTAGCGATGGTAATACCACGCTCACGCTCTTCCGGCGCATTGTCGATACCGTCAAAAGCAACCGCAGTACCACCCCAAACTTCCGCACATACGCGGGTCAGGGCAGCGGTCAGAGTGGTTTTACCGTGGTCAACGTGACCAATGGTGCCCACGTTAACGTGGGGCTTAGTACGTTCAAATTG
>NZ_WVVW01000028.1 GCF_009857815.1 Pseudomaricurvus sp. HS19
CAAAATGCAGCCAGGCCGGCATGGCGCCGGTCGATAACGTCAGCGTGTCACCACTGTCGATATCGGCAAAGGTGTCAGCAGGCACCGCAAACGTGAACACCGCATCCTCATCTGCAGGAGGAGCGGTTATGACATGACTGACCACCGGTACGTCGTTGGTGCCCATCAGCTGAATAGTGATGGCATCTGCCTTGGTGGTGCCTGCACCGGTGGTGTCGGTCACCGTCACCGGGATCACCAGGGTTTTGGGTTCACCTTCCGCCAGTGACTGATAGGCTGCGTCGCCAGGATCGAAGCTCCAGCTGCCATCAGTATGCAGCGTGAAGCCTGGGACGCCAGCGGTGGTGGTGAACTCGACACTATTGCTGGAATCCGGATCAATGACGGTCAAGTGGCTGCTGAAGACCCGCTCATCTTCCGTCACAGGTAACTGCACACTGCCCGACAACTTGGGAACATCATCAGTACCGGTCAGGGTAATGGTCAGTGTACTGTGACCTACCCCACCATGACTGTCGGTAACAGTGATTGGGATAACGATGTCCTGCTTCTGCCCCGCAGCGAGATGGTCATACGCCGAATCAGTGGCATCAAAAGTGTAGCGCCCATCGGCATGCAATCTGAACCCCAGCTCGGATGCCGTAGTGTGGTAGGTAAGATGCTCTCCCGCGTCCGGATCAAAGGCAATCAGGTAATCGTTCAGGGCAGTTCCACCTTCCGTCACCGATTTGCTCACCGGCGTCAGTACCGGTGGGTCGTTAACGTTGTTCACC
>NZ_WVVW01000029.1 GCF_009857815.1 Pseudomaricurvus sp. HS19
TGATCCGTCCGATGCGGCCTATCAATCCCTGCCGGATGGCCAGACGGCACCGCCGTTGGTTATTCCAATTACGGTGACTGATGCGGCTGGTGCAACCGACACACAGAACCTGACTATTACCGTGACCGGCACCAATGATGCAGCTCTGATCAGTGGTGTGGATGCTGTAACCGTTTCAGAGGATCAGGCTGCTGATAAGCTACATGCTTCGGGAAGACTCAGTGTCAGTGACGCAGACACAGGTGAAGCCGGCTTCGATTTACAGTCGGGGCTCGGCAGTAATGGCTATGGCCATTTTATTCTTAGCCCGACCGGTGCCTGGGGATATGTTGCCGATAACCATCAGACGGCTATTCAGCAGCTCGGTGACGGGCAGCCATTAACAGACAGCTTTGAATTTCACAGCAAAGATGGTACTACCCACACGGTAACTATCACTATTGAAGGCACTAATGATGCCCCCACTGTCAGTGCAGCCGTCACAGATCAAACCACCGATCAGGGGCAGGCCTTCAGC
>NZ_WVVW01000003.1 GCF_009857815.1 Pseudomaricurvus sp. HS19
GCTGGTGACCTGTCGGGACCGGACCCACGGCAGATATGGGTAAATCCGGCTTGAGGTGTGCCACAGATGGATTGCTTCGTGGCTTAAGGCCCCTGCTTTTGGCGCGGCGCTCCTCGCAATGACGGGTTAGTGAGGGGGTAATGCTCCTCCTCGCCATGACGACTTGTCACGGGACAAAACCCCCACCCGTCGTCGCGAGCGCAGCGCGGCGACCCATGTCCGGCACATTACCGGCCACCTGTCGGAGTCGGGGCCACTCCCTTTTCTGATGGCAAAAAAAAAACGAAAGCCGGAGCTTTCGTCTTTTTATCCGATCCGTATCAGTGGCGGATCAGTTTACCGCATCCTTCAGCGCCTTGCCGGGCTTGAAGGCTACCGAGGTGCTGGCGGCAATCTGGATGGTTTCACCGGTTTTCGGGCTGCGGCCGGTGCGGGCAGAGCGGTGGCGCTGGGTAAAGGAGCCAAAGCCCACCAGGTTAACGCTGTCATTGTTGCCCAGGGCGGAGGTGATTTGGTCGAAGATGGCAGAGACCACTTCGCCGGCCTTTTCCTTGGTGAGATCCGCAGTATCGGCTACCGCGTCAATGAGATCGCTTTTATGCATAGTAACGTCCTTTCAACGTGTTTTTGTTATTATCGTCCCGCATTAAACCAATTGCCTTTACAGCGGTAAAGCCCCCTTGCGGGTTTGCCGCTGGTGGTGAGGCCAGCAGGCGACTGCAATTTCCGTTACAGACAACCGCAATACACCCACCGGACGACCGCTATTCGCCATGCCCACCACGTCAATCCCCGTTGATCTCGCTGCCGGACAGGCTCGCTGGTGCAGTGCCCGCACCCTGCACCTGAATCACACCGGCCCGCTCGCCTCCTGGCTGCAGCACCCCGGCTCGTTGACAGCGCGGCTGGTGGCCTGGAGCGGTGGAGCCTTTGATGTGCAGCTGTGCAGCCTGCGCTGGGGCCGGGCGCAGGCCGATGAAGCGCGGGCGCTGGGTATCGATCCGCGGGCGCGGGTACTGATCCGCGAGGTGATCCTGCGGGGGCACGGCCAGCCCTGGGTGTGGGCGCGCAGCATCCTGCCCTGGCGCTCACTGCAGGGCCCCATGCGCTGTCTCAGCAAACTGGATAACCAGCCCCTGGGTGGCTGGCTGTTCCGCCAGCCGGGCTTGGAGCGCGGGCCGTTGCAGGTGGCCCGTTTCAATACCCCCGGGGGGGAGTCGCCCGTTCTGTGGGGCAGGCGCTCGGTATTTCGCGCTTATCACAAACCGGTGTTGGTGGCTGAGGTGTTTTTACCAGAGTTTGTCGCCACTCTCAGGTAAACTGCCTGCCGTTTGTCCAACCCATCCAGCTCAACCCGGGAGACCCCAGTGACTCGCCATGACATCTGGCCAATCGTGAAAGAACGCCTGCCCCACTATATGCGGCTGACGCGCTTTGACCGTCCCATCGGTGCCCTGCTGCTGCTGTGGCCGACCCTGTGGGCACTGTGGCTGGCGGCTGAGGGGATTCCCGATATCGGGGTGCTGGTGATCTTTGTGCTGGGGGTGTTCTGCATGCGTGCCGCCGGCTGTGTCATCAATGACTTTGCCGATCGCAACTTCGACCGGCACGTGAAGCGCACTGCCCACCGCCCCCTTACCGCTGGCCATGTGTCGGTCCGGGAAGCCTGGGCACTGTTTATCGGCCTCTGCCTGGTCAGTTTTGTGCTGGTGCTGTTCACCAACCACCTGACTGTGTTGCTGTCACTGGGAGCACTGGTACTGGCCTCGTTCTACCCGTTTATGAAGCGCTACACCCACCTGCCACAACTGGTGCTGGGGGCCGCTTTCTCCTGGAGTATCCCCATGGCCTTCGCTGCCCAGACCGGCGAGGTACCCGCGCAAGCCTGGCTGCTGTATGTGGCCGCCGTGACCTGGACTGTGGTTTACGACACCTTCTATGCCATGGTGGATCGCGACGATGACCTCAAGATCGGCATCAAATCCACGGCGGTATTGTTTGCCGATATGGACCGGGTGATTACCGGCAGCCTGCAGGTCATGGTGATCCTGGCGCTGCTGCTGGTGGGCCAGCGCTACGAGCTGGGGGGCTTTTTCTACCTGGGACTGCTGGTGGCGGCGCTGCTGTTTGCCTACCAGCAATACCTGATCCGTGAGCGTCAGCGCGACCCCTGTTTCAAGGCATTTTTGAACAACAACTGGGTCGGTCTGGCGATATTTGCAGGAATATTGCTGGATTACCTGGTCTGAACTGGAAATGTCACAAAACCTTCACATAATCGTTATTTAATGTGCGCATGAAAATAGCGGCGAAGATGTGACCATGGCCCAGAAAACCATACTGATAGTTGATGACGAATCCTCCATCCGCGACATGCTGCGGGTGGCACTGGAGATGGCGGAGTACGACTGTCTGGAAGCATCGGACGCCCAAACCGCCCACAGCCTGATCATCGATCGCAAGCCCGACCTGGTGCTGCTGGACTGGATGATGCCCGGCACCAGCGGCATCGAGCTGGCCCGCCGGCTGAAGCGCGACGAGGTCACCTCCCAGACCCCCATCATTATGCTCACCGCCAAGGGCGAGGAGGATAACAAGGTGCAGGGGCTGGAAGTGGGTGCCGACGACTACATCACCAAGCCTTTCTCTCCCCGCGAGCTGGTGGCACGCCTGAAGGCGGTGCTGCGGCGAACCGATACCCTGGTGGACTCCGGCCCTATCACGGTCGAGGGATTGACCCTCGATCCGGTCAGTCACCGGGTCACCATCAATGACCAGCCGGTGCAGATGGGTCCCACCGAATACCGCCTGCTGGAGTTCTTCCTCACTCACCAGGAGCGGGTCTACAGCCGCAGCCAGCTGCTGGATCACGTCTGGGGTGGCAACGTCTACGTAGAGGAGCGGACCGTGGATGTGCACATCCGTCGCCTGCGCAAGGCATTACAGCTTGATGAGCACGACCGCTTTGTTCAGACTGTGCGTGGCGCCGGGTACCGCTTCTCCACCAAGGTGGTTGAAAGGACCGACTGAGTGCCTCCCGCCGCCCTTCCGGCAGCGCTGTAATATCCAACCGGAAACAGGACGTCATGTTGAACCGAGGCTTTAGCGCCGAGCTGCGGCGCGTGGTCACCTTTACCCTGCTGTGCGTGGTAGTGGGGCTGCTTAACGGTTACCTCACCTGGACCCTGATCATCGGCGGCGCCCTCTATATGGCGTGGATGATGTGGCAGATCCACCGGCTGGACGTGTGGCTGCAGAGCTCCCGCGACCAGAACCCGCCGGACGCAAGCGGTATCTGGGGCGATGTGTTCGACAACATCCACCGCCTGCAGAAGCGTCAGCAGCGGGAGAAAGATCGCCTCAAACAGGTGGTGCGCCGCGGTCAGGAGACCACCGCCGCCCTGCGCGAGGGCATCATCCTGCTGGACCGCTACGGCAATATCGACTGGTTCAACGGCTCTGCCGTGCAGCTGCTGCAGCTGCGCTCCCAGGACCAGGGCCACCCGCTGGTCAACTTCATCCGTCACCCGGCCTTCGTGCAGTACCTGGAGCGCAAGAACTTCGAACTGCCACTGGATCTCCCCTCCCCACACTCCGAGGCTGTACGCCTGCAGTATCAGGTCACCAATTTTGGTCTGGGTGAACACCTGGTGCTGGTGCGCGATGTCACCCGGGTGCACAAGCTGGAGCAGATGCGCAAAGACTTCGTCGCCAATGTCTCCCACGAGCTACGCACGCCGCTGACGGTGATTCTCGGTTATGTGGAGACCCTGTCCATGGCACCGGACGTGCCGGAGAAGTGGCGCAAGGCACTGGATCAGGTGGAGGCGCAGGGCAAGCGCATGAGCAGCCTGCTGAGCGATTTGATTGTGCTCTCCAAGCTGGAGACCGACGACAGCAAGACCGCCCACAAGCCGGTCATGCTCAAGCCCCTGCTGCTGCAGGTCAAAAGCGACGCCGAAGTGTTCTCCGGTGAGCGCGGCCACCAGATTTCACTCACCTGCCCCGACGACCTGCAGCTGCTGGGCAGTGACAAGGAGCTGCAGAGCGTCTTTTCCAACCTGGTACTGAATGCGGTGAAATACTCCGGTGACCACACCGCCATTCACATCAATGTGAGCCAGAGTTCACTGGGGGTGAATGTGGCGGTACGGGATGAGGGCGCCGGTATCGATCCGGTGCACCTGCCACGCCTGACCGAACGTTTCTACCGGGTCGACAACAGCCGTCACAGTGGCACCGGTGGTACCGGCCTGGGACTGGCCATCGTCAAACACGCCCTGCTGCGCCACGGCGCCAAACTGGATATCGAGAGCTATCCCGGCAAGGGCAGTACCTTTACCTGTATCTTCCCCATCCAGCGGGTGGTGGCTGCTGACGCGCCGTTGGCGTACAAAAGCCGCGCCATTCAGTCGGAGAGGTAATACTCCACCGTCGACACCACCCGGATCTTCTTGATGTGCGGGTTGTTGCGGTCCCGCTGGCTGATGCTGAACTGCCCCTGGGAGGCGCGCTTGATCTTGCCCAGCTGGCTCTGGGAATCCGAGGCAAACTTCTCCGCCACCACCCGCGCATTGCGGGTGGCCTCTTCGATCATTTCCGGCTTGATGTCGTTCAGGTGGGTAAACAGGTACTCGGTCTGGCTGCCATAGTCATTGCCGGTGAGGGCAATGCCCTGCTTGCCCAGCTGTGACAGTGAGGACATGACCGAGCGTACCGCGGCGATGTTGGCGGAGTAGACCGTCACCGTCTGCAGGGCGGTGTAGCGGAATTCGGCGCGACCGCTGTCGCCGTACTGCTGGGCCGACTTGTCGGTGATCACCGGTGCGGCAAAGGAGATCTCCTCGGCACCGATGCCGCTCTGGATCAGGAAGTCGCGAATCTTGCGGGTGTTCTGCTCGATATCGTCGTACAGCGCCGTGAGGTCATTGCTGGCAACGCTGAACTGCAGCGGCCAGATAACAATGTCCGCCGGCAGCTCCCGCTCCGCCAGCCCCTTGACCGTTACGGTGCGTTCGAACTGCCGGTAGTTGACGGCGGCGTTCCCCAGCAGATAGCCGAGCGCTGCCAGACCCAGGAATATAAACAGGCCCAGCACGAAGGCGCTGTCCTGCTCTCTCTTCCGTTTTTCCATAGTCTCCTCTCCCTGTTGCTGATTTGGCGCTGTCCGCTGCGGACCTACCGATCGGGTTCTGCGTCTGGTCGCGGTGGCAGGCTGCTGAAGAAATCCCATAACTCGCTGGCAATCTCCAGCTCGTAAGAGTTGTTACCCATCAGTTTACCCATGCGCACATGGGGGGTGGGAATGGTGTGGCCACCGCCGTTGATGCGATAGAGGCGTATCTCATCGGTGCCATTACCCCAGCGGCTGATGTCCACGCTGGTGCCGTCGTCCGCCACCTTGTCCAGGTGCGTGGTGATCACCGGCTGCTCCGCAATACCGTCCCGCTGGCGCCACCAGGCGGCGGTGGCGTCGGCACTCATCACCGTGCCGCGGGAGGCGTTGCCCATAATCTCTACCAGCCCGCCCTCATAGGGATTGATACCATCGTCGGTGCCGTTAAGGATCGCCATCGACACCGCTGGACCGGCGTTGGCGACGCAGTCGTTGTTGTCCGCTATGGGCATATTGGCCGCAATAGGGGCCACGGCGCGCACCAGGTCCGGCGTTTCCAGTGCCAGCCGGTAGGTCATGTGGCCGCCATTGGAGTGGCCGGTGACAAATACCCGCTGGCGGTCGATACCGTAGTGCTGGCTGAACCAGTCCACCATATCGCGGAAAAATTGCGGGTCGTCGATGTTCTGCACATTGGCCTGGTAATCGGCGCTCTTGCGGCAGTCGTTCCAGTGGTTGTCGAAACCCTGGGGATAGACCACCAGAAAGCCCTTCTGTTCGGCCAGTCGTTCAAAGCCGTAGCCGCTCTGCAGGCGGATATGTTCCGGGTTCCCCATGGAGCCGTGCAGGGCAAACAGCAGTGCCGGTTTGGCTGCGGGCTTCGCCGGCAGATACCAGGTGAACTGCCGCGTGATACCCGAGCTGGTCAGCGATTGTTGCAGTAACTGCCCGCTGGCCGGTGCCTCGGTGCGGGCGTAGGTATAGGCGAAGCGGTAGTGGAGTGAGGCGAGAGTGACGACCACCAGGACGGCGGCCAGCAGCAACCATTTGCGCATAATGTTCCTTGATTATCGTTATGGGCCACTCCCGGACCGGAATGGCGCCGGCTACTGTAACCCATGGCCCGGCAGCGCCCCAAGTTGTCAGCAGCGTCTTGTGCAAAGCAATGTTATTTCCGGCCCCGGGCGTGGGCAGCGGCCCATTAACTGGTACTATAGGCCGTTTTTACCCGGCACGACGGGGGCAAATGCCTGCCGACACGGGTAATTCTCCAGGACACCATTTACTGACGTTTGGTTGATAGCATGATCGATACCCGCGAATTCCGCGATGCGCTGGGCCAGTTTGCCACCGGTGTGTGCGTGGTCACCGTAACCGCCCCGGATGGCACACCCATTGGCATGACCGTAAACTCCTTTGCCTCCGTATCGCTGGAGCCGCCACTGGTGCTGTGGAGTATCCAGAACAACTCCGAGTGCCGGGAAGCTTTCAGCAACAGCGACAGCTTTGTGATCAACGTGCTGGCAGAAGACCAGCAGGCGCTCTCCAACCAGTACGCCACCCGTAATGAGCACGACCTCAAAGAGGGGCAATTCACGGTAAGCGAGCGCGGCAACGCCCTGCTCAACGACGCCCTGGTCAGCTTTGAGTGCAAGGTGTGGGCGCGATACCCCGGCGGCGATCACGAGATCCTGGTGGGTGAAGTGGTGGCACAGCAGCTGAACGCCAACGATCCCCTGCTCTTCTTTGGCGGCAAGTACGGTGCGCTGGCGCAGCAGTAAGTACCCATTGAGGCCGACAGACGGTTTGTGCCGGAAACTAAAAGGGGCTCTATAGAGCCCTTTTTACTGTTGACCCCGATGCATCCGCAGACGGGAATGTAATGTTGTTTGAGTTGCGGCCCTGCACCTGGCAGTCGTCATTCCCGTGTAGGCGGGAATCCATTGGTGATGCCGGGGGTGTTCATGGGCACCAGGAAGTCATTCCCGCGCAACCGTCACTCCCTCGCAATCGTCATTCCCTCGCAATCGTCATTCCCTCGCAATCGTCATTCCCTCGCAATCGTCATTCCCTCGCAGGCGGGAATCCAGGGCGGTATCTGGTTTTATGGATCCCCGCCTGCGCGGGGCTGACAGTAGGCGCGAGGATAACGGTTGCGCGGGGATGACAGTAGGCGCGAGGATAACGGTTGCGCGGGGATGACAGTAGGCGCGAGGATAACGGTTGCGCGGGAATGACAGTATTTTGGATATCTGTTCTGCGGCAGTGAACGCCAATGCGATCAGATCACCAGAATCCCGTCCGCTTCCACCATGGCACCCTTGGGCAGCTGCTTCACACCCACGGCAGCACGGGCGGGGTAGGGCTCGCTGAAGTACTGCGCCATCACTTCGTTCACCACCGGGAAGTTGCCCAGGTCTTCCATAAAGATGTTCAGCTTGACGATCTGCCCCAGGGAGCCACCGGCGGCCTCACACACGGCGCTGAGGTTCTTGAACATCTGGTGCGCCTGGGCGGCGAAGTCGCCTTCCACCAGCTCCATGGTTTTCGGGTCCAGGGGGATCTGGCCGGAGAGGTAAACGGTGTTGTTAACCTTTACGGCCTGGGAGTAGGTGCCGATGGCGGCAGGCGCGTTGTCGGTGCTGATGATGGCTTTGTTGGTCATGGTAAATCCTTGCTGTGTTGGTTTCTGGCCGGGCGATAGCCCTGCCATCGCCCAACCTTTTAATTCTTACTGCGGGTAATGCGGATCACCGCCGACAGGGTTTTCAGGCGGCGCATGATATTGGCCAGGTGCACACGGTTGTGCACACCGAGGCAGAAGGTGATTACCGAGTTGTGGGCATCGCGCTCGTCCACTTTTACCTGCTCGATATTGCCGCCTTGCTCGGCGATGCGGGTGGCCAGGCTGGCGATGATGCCGCGCTCGGATTCCACTTCCACCCGCACATCGGCGAGGAATTCGCCGGAGACGTTGGGGGCCCAGGCCACAGCGCTGATCTTGTCCGGGTTATCCCGCAGCTCACCGATATTGCGGCAGGTATCGCGGTGCACCACCAGCCCCTTGCCGGAGCTGACGTGGCCGATGATCGGGTCACCGGGGATCGGCCGGCAGCAGCGGGCGAAGTTGATCATCATGCCGTCGGTGGAGTCGATGGTGAGCGGCGAGTAGATGCTGGCGCTGCCGGGGGTGTCCTGCTCCTCGTGCACCAGCAGTCGCGCCACCGAATGGGCGATGCGGTTGCCGAGGCCGATGTCTTCCAGCAGCAGGTCGAGGGTGGCGCAGTTGGTGGCTTTCAGAAGCTCACCAATCTGGGCGTCGGTCAGCTCCGCCAGATTCAGTTTCAGGTCCTGCAGCGCACGGCTGAGCATACGTTTGCCCAGCTCAATGGACTCGTGGTGGCGCTGGTGCTTGAGGAAGTGACGGATACCACTGCGCGCCCGGCCGGAGGTGACGAAGTTGAGCCAGTTGGGGTTGGGTTGTGCCCCTTGCGAGGTGATGATCTGCACCTTCTGGCCGCTCTGCAGTGGCTGCGACAGCGGCGCCAGGCGATCGTTGATGCGGCAGGCCACGCAGTGGTTGCCCACATCGGTGTGTACGTAATAGGCAAAATCGACGGCGGTGGCGCCCGTGGGCAGCTCCACAATCTCGCCCTTGGGCGTAAAGACATAGACCTCGTCCGGGAACAGGTCGATCTTCACGTTCTCGATAAATTCCATGGAGTCGCCGGCGCGCTGCTGCATCTCCAGCAGCCCCTGGATCCACTGCCGCGCCCGGGCGCTGGTGCCACTGGGGATGTCAGTGCCGCCATCGGACTTATAGAGCCAGTGGGCGGCAATGCCGGAGTTGGCCATCTCGTCCATCTCGCGGGTACGGATCTGCACCTCGATGGGCACGCCGTGCATGCCCACCAGTACGGTGTGCAGCGACTGGTAGCCGTTGGCCTTGGGAATGGCGATGTAGTCCTTGAACTCGCTCACCACCGGCTTGTAGAGGTTGTGCATGGCACCGAGCACCCGGTAGCAGGTGTCCACCTTGTCGACGATGATGCGAAAGGCGTAGACGTCCATGATCTCCTTGAACGACTTCTTCTTCGCCTTCATTTTCTTGTAGATGCTGAACAGGTGCTTCTCGCGGCCGATCACCAGCGCGTCGATCTCCTCCCGTTCCAGTCGCAGCTCGATGGCGTTCTGGATCTTCTCCACCAGCTCCTTGCGGTTGCCCCGCGCCGCCTTGAGGGCCACCTGCAGGCGCTCGCTGCGCAGCGGGTGCATGGCGGCAAAGCCACGGTTCTCCAGTTCCAGACGAATGTTGTTCATGCCCAGACGCTGGGCGATGGGGGCGTAGATCTCCAGCGTCTCCTTGGCGATGCGACGCTTCTTGTCAGGTCTCAGGGCACCGAGGGTGCGCATGTTGTGCAGCCGGTCCGCCAGCTTCACCAGGATCACGCGGATATCCTTGGCCATGGCCAGCGCCATCTTCTGGAAGTTTTCCGCCTGCTTCTGGGCCTGGTTTTCGAACTCAAACTGGGTCAGCTTGCTTACGCCGTCCACCAGGTCGGCCACCGAGTCGCCGAACTGCTGCGACAGTGCATCGCGGGAGATGGTGGTGTCCTCGATCACATCGTGCAGCATGGCGGCCATCAGGCTCTGGTGATCCATGTGCATGCCGGCCAGGATATTGGCCACTTCGAGAGGATGGGTTACATAGGGTTCGCCGCTGCGTCGTTTCTGCCCGCGGTGGGCCTGCTCGGCGTAGAAATAGGCGCGCTTGACGCTGTTGATCTGCTGCGGATCGAGGTATGAGGAGAGCCGGTGGCTCAGGGACTCAAGTGTTTGCATCGGCGTCCTGTGGGTGGGGCTGACGGCGCACTGGCTGGTAGCTCAGTGCGCCCGGGATCTTCGAGCCCTCGCTGCTTACAGCTCTGGGGCAGAGTCGTCGATCACCAGTTCTTCGAAGTCATCGTGCTCTTCTTTCTGGGTGAGGATGCTGGCATCCACGTAGCCCTCTTCGATCTCGCGCAGGGCGATTACGGTGGGCTTGTCGTTCTCTTCCGGCACCATGGGGGACTTGCCACCCACAGCGATCTGGCGGGCGCGCTTGCTGCTGACCAGCACCAGTTCAAAACGGTTATCTACGTGATCGAGACAGTCTTCTACAGTAATACGTGCCATGGCGGTGATGTACCTTAATCTTCAGGGCCCCGCAGCAAGGGCCTTTGTCTACAGAGTGTTCAGAATCCGGATCTGCAACGGACACCGGGGCCGGTCCAACCGGTGCCGAAAAGGGGCGCTAGTGTACGCAAATTAACCAGTCAGGACAACAGCGAGGCCAGCAGTGCCGTGTGTCGCTGCTGCTGCTGAGCCAGCGTCAGCCGCTGGCTGCGCAGGATCGACTGGAAGTCCGCCAGCGCCACATCGAAGTTGTCGTTGATAATAACATAGTGCCCCTCGACGTAGTGGGACATTTCGCTGATGGCTTCCTGCATGCGGGCATCAATGATGCTGCTGTCGTCCTGGCCGCGACCGGTCAGGCGACGCGCCAGCTCCTCTCGTGACGGAGGCATAATAAAGACGCTGATGGTTTCCGGTAGCAGGCGGCGCACTTGCTGCGCGCCCTGCCAGTCGATCTCCAGGATCACGTCGGTGCCACTGTCCAGGGTCTCGTTCACCCAGCGGGTGGAAGTGCCGTAGAGGTTGCCGAACACCTCGGCGTGCTCCAGGAAATCACTCTCACCAATCATGGTGACGAAGGTATCGCGGTCCACAAAGTGGTAGTTGACCCCATTCTCCTCGCCGGGACGCATGGCGCGGGTGGTGTGGGAGACGGACACGCGCACATTGTCGGTGTTGTCGATCAGGGCTTTTACCAGACTGGTCTTGCCGGCGCCGGAGGGGGCAGACACCGTGTAGAGGGTACCGCGTGAGCTCATCGATCAGGGGCCTTTGGGCTGGGTCGGTGGGTGGAACATCAGGGAAAGCGAGATGATAGCAGTTTTCCCCTGCTTGGCCATCCGCCCTGCCCCCTACACCCGTCATCCCCGCGTAGACGAGGACCCATGACGCCCTACTCGTTCGTCATCCCCGCGAAAGCGGGGACCCATCGTCATCGGTTGCCGTCTGCCATGTGGTGGTTTCGTCATCCCCGCGCAGGCGGGGATCCATAGCCAGACCCACCTCACCCCCGCCGCAACCACTGCCTCAACGCCGGCCAGCGATTCACCAGCATGGCCGCAAAAATCAACCCGCAGCCCAGCATCTGCAACTGGCTCATACTCTCCCCCAGCCACACCACCGCCAGAATCGCCGTCCACACCGGCTCCAGCGTCATAATAATGGCGCTGTGGCTGGGGGGCGTCAGCCCCAGGGCATGGGTCATAATCACAAACCGCAGGCAGGTAGCGATCAGCAGGCTGGCCAAAAACCAGCCCCAGATCGCCGGTGGCTGCTGCAGATCCCAGGATTCAAACCCCAGCGCGGCCGCCCCGGTAATCAACCCGGTCAGTAGCAGCTGAATAGAAGTCAGTGGCATGGCCCCGATGTGGGTAGCCGCCTTGCTGGCGACAATGAACATAAAGCCAAGGATCAGCGCCGACAGCAGAAAGCACACCTCCGCCACGCCCAGGTGAAACTCCCCATCCAGCGACAGGCAGGCCAGCCCAACCACCGCAAACGGCAGTGCCGCATAGACATAACGCCCCGGCCGGTCGCCAAACAGCAGACTCAAAAACGGCACCATCACCACACCCAGGCAACTGAGAAACGCCCCCACACCCACGTGTTTGGTCAGCTTCAGCCCCAGCACCCAGAAGATCATCGCCACCCCAAAAATGACGCCCACCAACAGCGCTGCCCGCCACTGCACCCCGGTCAGCTGCCGCAGGGCGCCGGTACAGAAGGCCGCCAGGATCAGCCCGCCGGCGGTGAAGCGCAGTGCCATAAACACCAGCGGCGGCATGCTTGCGACCGCCTCGCGGGAGAAGATCCAGCCGCCGGCGGCTAGCAGGGTGACCAATAGAAGGAGGAGGTCGGCGCGGAGTGAGGTGTTGTGATTGGTCAATGGACGCTCATTTGGGGGGTTTGGATGTCAGGAGGTTATATAAAAGTATAACGTAGAATTTCTAAAAACTTTCAAATTATTGTTGCGTATATATGAAAAATATACGTTAATAATTTTGTTTGTATATAAACTTTTAGGTGACGAGAGAAAATGGCCAGAGAAGCTGATCGGAAAAAATTCGTAGAATTGGCAGAAAAGCGTGTCGCAAAAACCTTGAAGGATATAAGGTTAATTGGCAACTTATCTAATAAAAGCAACTATTCATACACAGACCAAGATGTTAAGAAAATATATGGGGCTCTTAAGAAGGCTCTTGATGAAATGAAAGCGCGTTTTGACAGTAAAGGCGCAAATGAGGAAGACGTGTTCAAGCTGTAGTTAGTGGATCGGAGAACAGGGAAAAGTTTATGAAATGGCATTTTTCACCCCAATTGGCGGATCAGGTCGAAACCGAGGTTACTCAGCGTGACCAGTTTAATAATGATGAAGTGGACTTAGCAGAAACCATTGTACGAGAGGCGGTACAAAATAGTCTCGATGCGGCTGTAGATGACCCTATGCGGGTAAAGGTCACTTTCCGATGGATAAGTCAAAATGAAGGGCTGGATCCCGATTTCTTTAAGGAGTTGTTTGATAAACAGCTCGATCATGCAAAAGCAGCAGATCTTGATGTTGACGACTTGGATTTTGGTCATCCTGAGGCGTTAGTTATTGAGGATTATGGAACTTCAGGATTAACGGGAAGCATTTCAGATAAAGACAATAATCATTTCAGCGATTTTTGGCGAAGGCATGGGAAATCCCATAAAACCGGGAAAAGTAGGGGTAGATGGGGACTAGGTAAATTGGTGTATTCGACCACCAGCCGTGTGGGCGTGTTTTTTGGGGTGACTGTAAGAGAAGGTGATCCGGGAAACCACTTGATGGGCCAAACGGTTCTTAATTTAAGAGTGGTTGATGGTGTTCAATACCCACCCCATGCTTTCTATTCAGATTTGGAGAATGAAGATGATCTGTATAGACGAATACCTGTACCAATAAAATCCGCAGATTTCGTTAGTAAGTTTGTTAAAAACTTCTCCCTAAGACGAGATGAGTCGCCTGGGCTTTCCGTAGTTATTCCTTTCCCCAATCAAAAATTTAATGTGGATCATATGATTGGCGTTGCCATAGGCAACTACTTTTATCCACTTATAACTGGACAGCTTGTGCTCCAGTTTAATGACATGGTCATTGACGGAAGTAATGTGCGAGAGTTTGCAAAAAAATATGCATCGAATCGTTTCCATCAAATAGATTTACTATTTGATTTTGTTGAAGAAGTTTATGCTGCAGAGCAAAGTTCCCTTCTAAAACTTAAACCAAGTTGGCTAGATGATAAGCGACTTGATCAGTATGATTTCGATCCTAATGATCTTGAAAATATAAGAGATCGATTTTCCAGTGGAAAGCTAGTAGGTGTTTCTCTCCCTGTAAAGATTAAAAGAAAAAATCCAAAAGAAGATGAAGATAGCTATTTCTCTGTTTACATAAAACGACCTGAGGAACTAACTAAAGGCCTTGATTTGTACGTCAGAGGTGGGTTGACTCTCCCTGGTGAAGCTAAGTTTAGAGACAGAAGAGCATTGGGAGCAATGATTGCAGAGCATGAACCTATATGTGCATTGCTGGGTGATGCAGAGAACGCTGCACATACTCAATGGACTACCAATACTGAAAAGTTGACAAAAAATTATAGGAATACCCAGCCTACAATTACTGTAATTAAAAAATCTGTCCAACATCTTTACGACTTGCTGGCGGAAGTTACCGAAGAAAAAGATGAAGATGCTTTGCAATCGTTCTTTTGGTTCGAAGAGCCAGATGATAAAAAAAATAAACGGAAGCGAAAAAAACCCAATCCACCAAGTCCCATTCCACCAATTCCTCCTAGCAGACCGGCATATACGATTTCTCAAATCGCAGGAGGGTTTTCTATTTCCAACGGTGAAGGGCTGACCGACACCAAGCTTCCCAAAGAGCTATCTGTAGAGGTTGCTTATGAAGTGGTTAAAGGTAATGCGTTCAAAAAGTATAACCCGCTCGATTTTAAAGTCGGGAAAGGCGGGAGTATAACGCTATCAGCAACTGAGGGGGTAAAGATTATAGTAGCACGGGAAAACACCTGGACTTTCGAGATTAGTAAGATCCCATTCAAGCTGAAGGCGCTTGGGTTTGATGAGACCCGTGATCTGAAAATTAAGACTAGTTGAGGGAGATAGTAAAGTGCAAAGGACTTTTAATTATACTGGTAGACGGCGGATAGAGCAGGATGAAGCGTTATTTAGCTTCTATGGCCCGGAAGACTTTCCTTCTTTTAATGTGGAGTTCCGTCTTAAGGAAAAGGAATTTCCTGATGAAGCAAAAATTTATGTAGAGGCATACTACAAAGAAACACGGCAAAGATACGATTTCGGAACCGTTGGCAGGATCTCTCCACCTAAGGACAGAGCACTTAGTGAAATTGATCTTTCTGGATCTACCCTTTTCAGAGTTTTGATCGTTGATGAGTCAGGTAGCAATGGCCTGCTGTTGGCAAGTGGGCACTCTTTCCGTGGGGATCAAGATCCTGACGATGATCAGAGCAGAGATAGTCTTCTTGCTGTTGTGAAAAAACCGTTAGGTCAGGTTGTTTGGCGGGTTGAGTTTGAAACTGGTGGGATGCCCGAGTTATGTCTCAACAACAACATACCAAACGCAATTGATAAGATGAAGTCAGACCCTTATTTTCAGACACTAATATTGCCAGCGGCTTTAAAGCAGATACTTATGTATTTCTTATGGAACGACGATGAAGACAGTGAAGCATCAGATAAGTGGTTAGGGTTTGCAAATTATTTTGGCGGAACTAAGCCTGAAACAAAAGATCCATCCGAGATCATGATTTGGGTTGATGAAATCGTATCCGAGTTTTCGAAAAAATTTGATCTCAATGATCGTCTTGTTGCGGTTATCAAGGAGGAGGAATGAAGGTAAGGAAACTGAACGACTACGGAGTTAGTGAGTTTTCTGGATTTATCGAAAAAAGTCGATCAGGGGTCTCACAAAACATACCCTCCTACCTATTGGAAGACGAGCGTTCCTCTGACCCATTGGATGTAACCCTTAATTTGGAAAGCATTAAGTTCAATTCTCGATATGATATGGGGGTCTATTTGAACAATGTCTTATCTGGGGTTGAGGTGAGACGATTTGTCAGTGATCCAGGATTCTGGAGTTGGCTGGCGTTATTTTGGTTTGATCAATTATGCCCGGTCGGAAAGGGTAACATTCGAAGCCCTAGCAAAGAGTACAACTATATATTGAGTAAAAATTACAATCACAGGCCACGACATGCACTATACATGACATGGCAGTTAGTAGACCGTTATGGGGAAGACGCAAAGTTCTTGTTATGCAAGGACCCATCTACGAGAGGAGAGCTTACTGAGCAAATGATGGCAAGGCAGGAGTTTCTAACCTCGGAAGGTGTAATAAGATTAGCCAGTTTTCTGTACTTTGATAACTCCACAGGAATGTTTAAAAAAGGTTCTGCGGCTAGAAAAAGCCCTGGTTGCGTTAGTCGATATGTAAACTGGCTTCAGCAATTACAAATCACTTACGACCTGTTTTCAATTTCTAAAGATGACCTGGAAAAATTGCTGCCAAGTGAGTTTGATAGATTCAGAAGTGCCTGAATAAGTTTAGTTAATAATTTTAGTAGTAGTTGAATGATGTATAACAAATTAGACCATGTTGGAGTAAGTTCTTTATCTGAACTTTCCGCTAAGCTTGAAAAATATGGTTGTGACCGAATTTTAATTAAGAAACTTGTAAAAAATAACAATGATAAAAATCAAGTTTACTTCCATCACGACGCCAGCCTATTGAATTCCATTTTTGATTTGACTTTTCATAATAGGGAGCCTAGTACCAGTAAAAAGAAGAAGGGACGGATAAAGGGTCGTTCAATTACAGAAGCGATTTTCAATAGTTATAGTTGGCTCTCTGTTGATGATGAACTTCATCAAGTGCCACACTGTAAGGGAATACTTTATCTGCAGTATCCGGAAGTGCGATTGTCTGGCTTCAGCGCTGAATCCGGATTAATGCCTGAGAGTATGAGCGTTGCATTCACAAAACAATATCCTGACAAACACCGATATCTGGCGATTGGAGCGACGCCTGAAGGGGCCGCAATAGCCGTTATATTGGCAGAACCATCAGAAGATTTTCATAAGGGCTTCGACAATCTTCCATATATGGAAAATTCGAAGATATGCAAGAAATATGAAATTAAGAAGAGCGATTCATCGCAAAAACTGAAGAGGTTGCTTCAGAAACGTATTTCGGGCAGAGATATTAAAGGTTGTCGCCTAAGTACAAGTGGCGAAACGTTACCATTTACCGGGACACAGGTTCATGGGTATACGCTTGAGCATGAGCTCGGTATAGCGACTAATGCTTCAAAAGATGGAGATATTTTTGGAATTGAATTGAAATGCTTCACGTCTCCTAAGCTTACATTGTTTACACCTGAGCCTGATGGTGGATTGTATGCAAAAAACTTTCCCGAATTTATGTGTAAATATGGCTATTTAAAGAATGAAGTGTACAGGCTTTCAGGTTTACATCGGGCGGGTCAGGTTTGCGAAAAGTCCAATTTAACATTGCAAGTAGTATGTACGCACAAAAGTGATGTCGATGAACGGCTGGGTTTCTATAACCCAAAGTTACCATTGAGTCATCAGATGAAAAACCTTCAGGTTGTTCTTTGCGATGATGATGGAGAAGTGGCTGCGAGCTGGTCGATGAATCGGCTACTTAATAATTGGGGTGTTAAACATAATGAAGCGGTTTATGTGCCGGCTAGGGTTTCCGACAATCACATTCAGGCTGAAGTTGAGGCTGGCTTTACAAGAAGAGTGTGGTTTGGAGATAAGGTTCTTTGGTGTAAAAAAACCAGCTTAGAGCTGATGATTAAGGCGATCGCCTCAGGAGTTATTTTTCTGGACCCCGCGCCGAAATATGACGCGGATAATCCAAGAAATAATAAAAGAAGGTCTCAATGGAGAATCAATAATATTTATCGGGATTCAAAGTTCCTCTATCGACAAGTTGAAGAGGTTGAACTCTGAGTTATTGTTTCAATAGTCGTGGCTTAATCAGTTTTGCTACAGCCTGGAATACGGGAACGACAACGGAGTTCCCGAATTGCTTGTAAGCCTGAGTGTCTGATACTGGAATTTTGAATTCATTTTTCTTTGGCTTGCTGAATCCCATCAGGCGAGCGCATTCTTCCGGAGTTAGCCGTCGTGGTCTGTTTTCCAGATTTCTTTTATTGCTGAAGCCTTTCTTAAAATCCCAGCCCCTGTCTACGAGGATTTCAGAGCCATCTTTATAGTAGCGAGCGGACAGTGTTCTGGCTGTATCGTTAGCACCTACAAGTCCAAATCCAAATCCATTGCCTTTTTCTTTGTGTTTGATGGCGTAGTCATGCAAGTATTGCCAAAGCTTGGGGGTAAGAATATAGCGGTCGTCCACTTCGGGAGAGAGTATGTCACCAATAGTCGGCTTTTTTCTTGGGTAATATTTTTTAATGTCTTTGAGAGTAAAGTCTTGGTGAATATTCAGGTCCTTCCTGAAGCCTACTAATACGATTCGCTCTCTGTGTTGAGGAACCCAGTGTTTGGCATCGATAATTTTGGGGTCTTGGGGGCCGGCATGATCAGCATCCGCTACCCAGTATCCAAGTTCATCCAGGGTTTCCATGATTACTTTAAAGGTTTTACCTTTGTCATGGCTTTTCAGGTTTTTAACATTCTCCAGTACAAAGGCCTTTGGCCTTTTGGCTTTAATTATTCGTGCAACATCAAAAAAGAGAGTGCCTTGGGTGTTGCACTCGAAGCCATGCGCCCTGCCTAGTGCATTTTTCTTTGATACCCCAGCAATTGAGAATGGCTGGCAAGGGAAGCCGGCTAAAAGTACGTCATGGTCAGGGATGACGTTATGGATGTGCTTATACGCCTCTGCTTCGGTTACCTCAGGATTTTCGGAAAGGGTTACGTCCCGGATGTCCTCGTTGAACGTATGGTAGTCGCCATGAGAGTAGAAGTTGGCTTTGTATGTGCGGGTGGCGAACTTGTTCCACTCGCTTGTGAAAACACACAAGCCGTTCTGATCTTCAAACCCTTTGCGGATACCGCCGATACCGGCAAACAGGTCAATAAACTTGAACTCACATGTTTCAGGGGTGACTTTTTCATCCGGAAGGAGATTGTTCAGCGCAGTGTATTCGCGGTAACTTAGCCGTGGCTCAAATTTACCTTTGGCCCACCGGTTAACAGTTTCTCTGCACCAGCTTCCTGGTGAAATATTGCTCAAGAGCTCAGCCAATGCTTTTTGATCGTATATTTCGAGAAGTCTCGAGATGAGCTCGGCATCTGTCAATTCAGCAAAACCTTCTGATGTCAGCGCCAGTTGTTCATTACTCATCTTGGTTCTCCAGGTCAATTGTGTGACATAATATCACTAAATTATTCCGTGTGGGAGCCGACATGGCCGATGTTCATAACCCTGAGGTGCGGAGCAGAAATATGTCTGCAATTCGGGGCAAGAACACCAAACCTGAGTTGCATATAAGACGCCTGCTACACTCAAAGGGGTTTAGGTTTCGCCTGAATCGCAGAGATCTTCCGGGTAAGCCAGATATTGTTTTGCCTCGATACAAAGCCGCGATAATGGTTCATGGTTGCTTTTGGCATGTCCATAAGTGTGCAGCCTTCCATTGGCCTGCATCACGGACTCAGTGGTGGAAAGAAAAACTTACTTCCAATCAAAAAAGGGACCTTCAAAATTCAGCAGCCTTAGCCGCCCAAGGTTGGCGAATCGCCGTAGTTTGGGAGTGCAGCATTAAGGGCAAATATCGGCTGTCCGATGAAGAGTTAACCTCGAAGCTTACCAGCTGGCTGACTTCCGGTACGCAAAGAATAGAGCTGCGTGGCCTACAATGAAGCAAGAGGTATTCAATCACTATAGCTGTATTTATATACAGTATGGTGGGTGGTGTCCAGTACTGATTTTGTGATTAGGACAAGATCGTTTCTGGGTGCAGAGACTCTTCTGTTTCGTGAATTCTCCCTGGCAGCAAGTCTTGCTTGCTCATGCTCTCCCCACCAACGCAGGCAAAACATACTCCCCCATCTCATCTATCACCGCCTCAGCCGACCGCCGTGATGGTTTCAGGTTCAACGCAAGGTGCTGCACGCCCAGCTCACGATGGTGGTGTAGCCGATCAATCAAAGCCTTGCGGCCAATTCGCACCACGTTATAGAAACGTTGATAGGGCGCGTCCGGGTTTGGGTCCAGATCGAAGAAGGTCGAGTAGCCGTAGGCTGGTGGAGTCTCGTCGCCGGCGGCGGCTTTAAGGGACGAGACGATATCCCGGATGGCGTTGTCTTCGTCTACCGCCCATATCCAGGCATCGACGTTACGGGCGATCCATTCAATTGGCTGGCGTGCGCGTCCTACCGCCATGAGCGGCAGTCGGCCGTTTACGGGTTTGGGGTGCAGGTCCAGGTTGCCGGTCAGGGAGCCGAAGCGTTGGGTTTCCCGATGGGGAAAGCTCTGCTCGGTGAGGGTACGAATCAGCTCCACTGCCTCGCGATAGCGTTCGCCCCGGTCTTCAAACTCAATATTGAAGGCCGGGTATTCCACTGGCCGGTCGCCGGTGGAGAGGCCGAGTACAAAGCGACCGTCGGTGAGATGGTCGGCTGAAACTGCCTGTTTGGCCACCGATATCGGTTCGCGCAACGGCAGGACGATACCGGTGGTACCGAGAGTGATGGTGCTGGTGGCAGCGGCCAGATAACCCGCGTAGACGAACGGGTCGAGCATCTGTGCTGCATCGCCAAAGTTGGGATCGAAGAAAGGTACGTCCCGCAACCAGATGCTGGCGAAGCCGGCCTGCTCTGCCAGCTGTGCCATGCGTCGGTGATCCTGCAGTGTGGGGAACGGGCTGTTGGGATAGGCCTCCAGCGGCGTGATCAGGCCGATGGTGAGTTGGTTGGGCGAAAAGACGCGGCTAAAGCTTTGTGGCGTCTGGGGGGTAGCGTTCATGCGCAGTATCTCTCGGTAATGGGTTCAGCCTTCATCGGGCCAGAGCACGTCAAGTTCGGAACGGGCGATGCGCCAGTTGCCGTTCACTCGGACATAAGTGTCGAGGTAGCGCCCGACCAACAGGAATGGGTGCTGAGATTCGGCACGGTCTGTGACAAAGTCCAGCAGGTAGCAGCTGCCTTCTGCCGTATCGGGGCCGGTAAGTGTGATCTCGTGGTTGGAGATCGCGTGGAAGAAGGGGAAGTGCCGCCGGTTGCGGCTGTCGAAGCTGGCATAGGCTTCTGCCAGATTGCGCTGGATCTCGTCCAAACCGCGCATGGCGCCAACCGTGACCTTTAACTCGGCGTCAGAGGTAAAGACTTCGTGCATGCAGCTGGTCTCGCCGCTGTCCAGCAGAGAGCTGTAACGCAGGCGCAGGGAGCGAATCTCCTCGCGATCCAGCAGTGCGGTAATGCGGTCGGTTTGGGACTGGGCAAGCATGGTTTAACTCCTGCGGCCGGGTTCAGGAAAGGGAATGTTGCCGGGTTTGCCGTGAGTGACAAATCAGGTTGATCGCCATTCTATTGCCTTGCAAAATGATGATATATCGCCATTAAATCCATTCATTCCGTCCTGTGATTCCATAATGAACGAAGGCACTGACCTGTTTGCCGGCGTGACCGAGTTTGTTGAGACGGTCCGCACCGGCTCCTTTACCGCTGCCGGACAACGCCTCGGGCTGACCGGTTCTGCGGTTGGCAAGAGCGTTACCCGACTGGAGGCCCGGCTGGGGACGAAGCTGCTGCATCGCACCACTCGGCGGCTGAGCCTGACACCGGAGGGGCAGACCTATTTTGACGGTTGGGTCTCCATCATGGGGGAAGTTCAGGGGTTGGAAGATGCGGTTGTCATGGGCAGTGGTCAGATTGCCGGGCGGCTGCACCTGCAACTGCCAGCGGCGTTCGGGCGTCGGCATGTGATGCCCATACTGCTGCAGCTGACCCGGGAACATCCGCGGCTGGATCTGTCAGTCAATTTTACCGAGCACCGTGTGAACCTGATTGAGGAAGGGATTGATCTGGCTGTGCGTATCGGGGAGCTGGCCAACGAGGCAGACCTGGTGGCGAAACGGCTCGGCCGGCAGCGGCTGGTGATTTGCGCCAGTCCGGACTATCTCGCCACGCACGGCGTACCGGTCAGCCCGGCTGAACTGATGCAACACGATTGCCTGATTGGCAGTCGCGCTGCCGGCCTAGCCAGTTGGCCGCTGCGGGGCGGCAAGGGTGAAACCCTGGCGCAGTTGATCCACGTAAGGCACGAGTTCAGCGATGGTGATGTGATGGTGTCGGCGGCCCTCGCCGGGGCGGGGCTGTCGCAGCTGCCCACTTGGCTGATTCACGAGCACCTGGCCACCGGCGCGCTGGTGCCGGTGCTGGAGGAGTATGTGGGTGTGGAGATGCCGATCCACGCTGTCTGGCCCCGCTCGCGCTACCTTAAGCCCGGGCAGCGGGTATTGATCGACGCCTTGGTGGCGGACGCCGCACAGGCGACCTCGATCTATCGGGTGTGATTATTATCTTCGGCGTGATGGGAGCCGGTGGGCGGCAACAACCATATGTTGTTGATCCCGTAAGGCCCCCTGACCTGGAGTGGGCAGCCCTGAGACATGGACATGGGTAGTCCGGTTCAGGGGCTACTCGATGTTCTGCACCTGTTCCCGCATCTGCTCAATCAACACCTTCAGCTCCACCGCTGCCTGCGTGGTCTCTGACACAATCGACTTAGATGACAAGGTATTGGCTTCGCGGTTGAGTTCCTGCATCAGGAAGTCCAGTCGGCGGCCGACGGCGCCCTTCTGCTTGAGGGTGCGGCGTACTTCGGTGACGTGGGTGTCGAGGCGGTCAAGCTCTTCGTCGACGTCGCTCTTCTGGGCCAGGTAGACCATCTCCTGTTCGAGACGATCCTGGTCCAGTTCGGCCTTGATGCTGGTGAGCTTGTCCAGCAGGCGCTGGCGCTGGCTCTGCAGGATGGTGGGTAGCATGGCGCGCACCTGTACCACCTGTTCGCTGATGCCGTCGAGGCGGGTTTCGATCAGCTGTTGCAGTTCGGCACCTTCGCGGGCGCGGTGGTCGATAAGGCCGGCGAGGGCTTTTTTGAACAGCTCCAGCGCCGCTTCCAGTACCGCTTCGCGATCAATCTTGTATTCACCGATCATGCCGGGCCAACGCAGTACGTCCAGTGGGCTCACCGGTGCAGGGTTGGGCAGTTGCTGGTCGACGTGCTGCAGTGCCTGGCTCAGCTGCTGCAACAGGGATTCGTTGACGGTGAGGGTCTGGCTGCTGTCGCCGCTCAGCTGGTAGGTGAAGGAGGCTTCCACCTTGCCGCGGGAGAGCTGTTTGCGCATCTCTTCGCGCACGGCGGGCTCCAGTTCACGCACCAGTTCCGGCAGGCGCAGGTGCGGCTCCAGATAGCGGTGGTTCACGCTGCGGACTTCCCAGACCAGGGTTCCCCAGGGGTAGTTGGCTTCCTGCCGGGCGAAGCCGGTCATACTGCAGGGCATACGACACTCCTCTTTACTTGTATCTTGCTTTTATCGTGGGCCCGGCGGGCGGTTGGCTGCCCCCGGCGGGTTCGGGCATCTTAGCACAGACCCGCAGCGGTCGGACTCTGCCCGGCCATCGGGTATAATGCCGCCCCACGTTGATCCCGCGCTGTCGGGGTCAGAGACAGTTCCCACATTTGAGGTTTGCCCATGCAACGACCCAGCGGCCGTGCGCCAGACTCACTGCGCGATATACGCTTCACCCGCAATTTCACCTGTCACGCCGAGGGCTCGGTACTGGTGGAGTTCGGTAATACCAAGGTGATCTGTACCGCTTCTGTGGAAGCCGGGGTGCCGCCGTTTATGCGTGGTGAGGGTCTGGGCTGGGTGACCGCAGAGTACGGCATGCTGCCCCGCTCCACCGGCACCCGCATGAAGCGGGAAGCGTCGTCCGGCAAACAGGGCGGTCGTACCGTGGAGATCCAGCGTCTGATCGGCCGCTCCCTGCGCGCGGCCATTGATATGTCGGCCCTGGGTGAGAACACCATCAAGATCGACTGCGATGTGATCCAGGCCGACGGCGGCACCCGCACGGCGTCTATCACCGGTGCCTGTGTGGCACTGGCGGATGCGCTGGCGCACATGAAGGAGCGCGGCATGCTCAAGGGCGAGCCGCTGGAGCGGATGATCGCGTCGGTATCAGTGGGTATCTATGACGGCGAGCCGGTGCTGGACCTGGACTATCCGGAGGACTCCAGTGCCGAGACCGATATGAACATCGTTATGGGCGATGACGGCGGTATTATCGAGATTCAGGGTACGGCGGAAGGGGCGCCTTTCTCCGAGGCTGAATTTGCGGCCATGCTGGCGCTGGCGAAGAAGGGTATTGCTGAATTGCACGATCTGCAGAAGCAGGTGTTGGAAGGCTGAGCCCTGAGCTTGGCATGGATTCCCGCCTTCGCGGGAATGACGGGTTTTTTGGGAGTGATGTGGGTGGATTCCCTCCCACCCAAGAGTGCCCACTCTTGTTATTGTGTGGCAAGAGGGGGGTATGTCTGCCGGGAGTCCTGAAAAGTGCCAAACATGGATTGCTTCGTAGCTGAAAAGCGCTCCTCGCAATGACGAGCTGGTAAAAACTTCACGTCGTTGCGAGCGTAGCGTGGCAACCTATGCTCACTCCGGGCCTGCATCTGTGCCAGGCATGGATTGCTTCGTCGCTGCACTCCTCGCAATGACGGGGGATGGATGGCCCAGGCCACCCTCTCTTGCCCTTGGGCAATTCACCCTGTTGCTTCGTGGCTTAAGGCCCCTTCTTTTGGCGCTGAAGGGCGCTCCTCGCGATGACGGGGTCTTGTTGGGTGTCACGCTGCCGGGGCGCAAGGCCCCGGTTGCTTATTTCTCTTCCAGCTTGCCGTTGACGTACTCTTTAATATCATCGGTGCTCTTGGTCATTTTGACGTCAGAGCCGGTACCGAAGACGGATTTGTCGATCTCGATGTACATCTCCTTGATTTGCCCACCCAGCGAGAAAAAGCTGTACTTGGGGGCTGCATCCACCATGACGGTAAAGTCGTAGCTCTGTCCGGGTTTCAGGTTGGCGGCGGCCGGTTTGATGGAGAGAATCTTGTACTCTTTGTCGGTATCGTCGCTCACCCGGAACAGTGATTTGTCCTTGAGCTTGATTGCCAGGTCGCTCTTGTTGACCTCGGATACCACTACCTTGAAGTCCAGCTGGGTTTTGCTCTCGACGCGGTAGTTGTTGCTGTTGGGGATTTTGTTTTTCTTGGAGTGGATGGTGACATCCTGCAACGCAAAGTTCAGGTTGCTGGCCACAAAGGTGCTTTTCGCAGCGACTGGCGCGCTGATGGCTTTGGGCACTGGCGCTACCTTGTTATCCACAAACTCCCAGCTGCCATTGTCTTTCAGGCGCACGCGGGAGCCGGACTCGCTGGTGCCGAAACGATCTTTCTCCTTGTACTCCCAGGTGCCATTGTCTTTCAGCAGGATTTCGCGGCCGTCATCGCCCATGGCGGTCTGGTCAGCGGCGGCGTTGAGGACGGTTGCGGCGGCAGCGGCGGCCAGCAAGCGGGTGATGTTCAGCAGGGAAAAGCGGGGAGTAGTCATAATCATCCGGAGGTCAGGGGTTACATCAGGGGTTACAAATGCAGTGGCCAGCATCTTGCGGAATATCGCTGGTGAGGTCAATTCACAGCACGGATGCCGGTGGCTGGCGCACTGACCGTGAGCGGGATCAGAGATCGTCGAACATGCTCAGCAGGTTGCCGAGGGTCTCCTTGCCGCGGGCGCGGTTCACCTCCGGGCTGTTATCGCCAAAGCCTTCACGGTCCACATCTTCCGGCGGCAGTTCGTCGAGGAAGCGGCTGGGCGTGGTGTCCCACACTTCACCAAACTGTTTGCGCTTGGCGGCCAGGGTCATGTGCAGCACCTTCTTGGCGCGGGTGATACCCACGTAGGCGAGGCGGCGCTCCTCCTCCACGTTGTCTTCTTCGATGCTGGATCGGTGCGGCAGGATGTCCTCCTCCACGCCCACCAGGAAGACGTAGGGGAATTCCAGACCCTTGCTGGCGTGCAGGGTCATCATCTGCACCTGGTCCGGCTCCTCTTCCGCTTCCGACTGCCGTTCCAGCATGTCCCGCAGCAGCAGTTTGCTGATGGCGCTCTCGAGGCTGCCGCTGCCGTCCTCGGCGTCATCCCGTTCGATGATGGTGCGGATGGAGTCCAGCAGATACCAGACGTTCTCCAGCCGCCGCTCCGCCACCTTGGGGCTGGAGGCGTTCTGGTGCAGCCAGGATTCGTAGTCGATGTCTTCCACCATCTCCCGTACGGCGCCCACCGGGTCGCTGCCGCGGCTGTTCTCACCCACCTGCAGCAGCCAGTGGGTAAAGCGCTCGATGCGCTCCAGGCTCTGTTTGGGGATCTGGCTCTGCACGCCCAGCTCCTGGCAGGCCGCAAACAGGCTGATCTCGCGCTCGGTGGCGTAGCGCCCCAGCGCCTCCAGGGTGTTGGGACCGATCTGCCGCCGCGGTGTGTTGATGATGCGCAGGAAGGCGTTGTCGTCGTCCGGGTTCACCACCAGCCGCAGGTAGGCGAGGATGTCCTTGATCTCGGTCTTGGAGAAAAACGAGGTGCCGCCGCTGATGGTGTAGGGAATCTGGTGCTGCTGCAGCTTCATCTCCAGCAGCCGCGCCTGGTGGTTGCCGCGGTAGAGGATGGCGAAGTCGCCATAGCGGGCACGGCGGTTCTGGCGCTGGGTAAAGATCTCGGCGGCCACCCGTTCGGCTTCGGCGTCTTCGTTGGCGCAGCGGATCACCCGCAGGTTCTCCCCCAACCCCATCTCACTCCACAGCGCCTTGTCGAACTCGTGGGGGTTGTGGGCGATGAGGTGGTTGGCGCAGCGCAGGATGCGGGAGGTGGAGCGGTAGTTCTGCTCCAGCTTGATCACCTTCAGGGCGGGGAAATCCTTGCGCAGCAGCGACAGGTTCTCCGGCCGCGCGCCGCGCCAGGCGTAGATGGACTGGTCGTCATCCCCCACCACCGTGAGTGAGCCGCGGTCACCGATCAGCAGCTTTACCAGCAGGTACTGGCTGGAGTTGGTGTCCTGGTACTCGTCCACCAGCAGGTAGCGGATCTTGCTCTGCCAGCGCTTGAGGATCTCGGGGTGATCCAGGAACAGCTGCGCCGGGATCAGGATCAGGTCATCGAAGTCCACCGCGTTGTAGGCCAGCAGGGCGGCGTTGTAGGCGCGGTAGATGTGGGCAATCTTCTCCTCACCGGGGCTCTGGGCCTTGCTCAGGGCCTGGCTCGGCGACCAGAGGTCGTTCTTCCAGTTGGAAATTTGGTTCTGCACCAGGTCCAGGTGGTCGCTGTCCAGGTCGCCATCCTTCAACATCAATTCTTTCAGTAACGAACGGGCGTCTTCGGCGTCGAAGATGGAGAAGCCCGGCTTGAAGCCCAGCGCCTTGTGCTCCTTGCGGATGATGTTGAGCCCCAGGTTGTGGAAGGTGGAGACTGTCAGCCCGCGGCTGGCGCTGCCTTTCACCAGCTGCCCGACCCGCTCTTTCATCTCGCGGGCGGCCTTGTTGGTAAAGGTCAGGGCGGCAATGTGGCGCGCCAGCAGGCCGCACTCCTCAATCAGGTAGGCGATCTTGCGGGTGATCACGCTGGTCTTGCCACTGCCGGCGCCCGCCAAAACGAGGGCGGGGCCGTCAATGTAGCGTACCGCTTCACGTTGACGGGGATTGAGGTTGGTCATCGACCCTGGATCTCCGCAGAATTGTGGGGAGCGGCATTGTAGCAAGCCGAGGGGGTGGGGATGAATGGCCACGGGAGTGTGGCGGCGGATTACTTATAGCAAAAGGGCGCAAAACTGGCGGGGTAGGAATATGTTTTTATATGCGGTGAACCGAGGTTTATTTGGCAACAACGGATGCTGTAGAGTCACCTCCCTTAGCATTTTTTGTGCAAATTGCGCAGTTCTGGACCACAAGGAAAGGTGACCAGTCTCCCATTATGGATATGCCAGTTACGATATTGGTGATCTGCCGCCCCAAAGCCGAGTTCCATCTGATTGGACGGCTGCTGGCGCAGGTACACCACACAGATTACCAGGTGATCTGGCTCAACCGTCTTGATGACGGGCTTGAGGCCATGGTGCGGGGCAACTGCGACGTTGTGCTGCTGGATTATCACTGGAACAACGGTTCTGCCATGCAGGCCGTGCGCACGGCCCGCTCCCGCGGCTGCACCCTGCCCATCGTGGTGATGACCGACGATGTGGAGTCCGAAGTGGATCGCACAGCCATCGCTGCCGGCGCCTCTGACTACCTGATCAAGGGACATATCGACAGCCGGTTGCTCGAACGTACCCTGCGCTACGCCATGGAGCGCAACGCCAGCGAGAAAAAGCTGGCGCAATTGGCCCATTTCGATCCGCTGGCCAATATCCCCAATCGCATCCTCTTTCGTGACCGCTTGGAACACGCGGTGGAGCTCTCCCGCCGGGAGGGCATCCCCTTTGCCCTGCTCTACCTCGACCTGGATGGCTTCAAGGAGATCAATGACCGCTGCGGCCACGACGCCGGCGACGAGGTGATTCGTCAGTGCGCCCGGCGCCTGAAGGAGTGCATTCGCAAGAGCGATTCGGTGGCCCGCATTGGCGGCGATGAATTCACTATCCTGCTGGAGCACACCAACGACCCTGGCCACATCGCCCATGTGGCGCAGAAGGTGATTGATACCCTCAGCCAGCCCATGAGTGTGGGTGCTGACGAGGTCAGTGTCGGGGTCAGTATTGGTATTGCGGTCTACCCGGAGGCCGGTGACGATGCGCAGAGCCTGCAGAAGCACGCCGATACCGCCATGTACCAGGCCAAGCAAATAGCCGGCAGCGCCTACTGTTTCTACACGGCCGATGTTGGCGAGCCTCATCCGCATTCGCTGCAGGAGTCGGAGCTGCGTCAGGCCCTGCGTGGCAACCAGCTGGAGGCGCGCTACCGGCGGCGTCTGGATGCAGCCAGTGGCCGCCTGATTGAGCTGGGGTTGGAACTCTGCTGGCACCATCCAGAGCGTGGCGAGTTGGGCGGCGAGCATTGTCGCGATGTGGCACAACAGGCGGGACTCACTGCAGAACTCAATAACTGGTCACTGCAGCAGGGGTTGCAGGATCTGGCGCAGTTGCAGAAGGCGGGCTGGAAGCAGCTCTGCCTGATGGTGCCGGTGACGGCGGCGCAGCTGACCGAGCCTAATATGAGGGAACGGCTGCAGCGGCTGTTGGTGGAGCACGGCGTGCGAGGTGAGAGCCTGGGCCTCGAGATGACCGAAGCGGACCTGGCCGAACACCGGCAAGCGGTGCTATCCCCCATGGTGGAGCTGGTGCAACTGGGCTGCCATTTTTCGCTGGCGGAGTTCGGTTGCGGCAGCGCCTCTCTGGGGTTGTTGCAGCGCCTGCCGGTGACCAGTGTGCGTATCGCCGAGCCCCTGCTGGTGGATGCCGGGCAGACCGAAGCCGGGCGCCGCCTGCTGGAAGGGCTGGTGCAGTTTGCCCACCATCTGGGCAAGGCGGTGGTGGCGGGCGGTTATTGTGATCAGGAGCAGTACCAGTCGCTGTGCCAGCTGGGGTGCGACCTGGTCAATGCCGCCGATGAGCCAGAGCCGTTGACCCCGTCGATCATCAAGGGTGGCCCAGGCGCGACTTCGGTTACAGCAGTGGCTTATCCAGCCCACGGTAGCTGAATGCTTCCAGCAGGTGCCGGTCGGAGATCGCCTCCTGCGCCTCCAGATCCGCCAGGGTGCGGGCCACTTTCACAATGCGGTGCAGAACCCGGGTGGAAAAGCCGGTCTTCAGCATCGCCTGTTCCAGCAGTTGCTGCTGGCGGGGCTGCAGGGGGCAGTGGCGGTCCAGGGCGGCACCGCTGAGACTGGCGTTGGGGCAACCCTGACGCCGCAACTGCCGCTCATAAGCCTGCGTCACCCGCTGTTGCACCTGGTCGCTGCCTTCTCCCTGTGCCGGCGCATACAACTCCCCTGCCTGCAGCGGCAACACTGCCACCTGCAGGTCAATACGATCCAGTAACGGTCCGGAAATCCGCTGTCGGTAGCGACGCACCTGCTCCGTGCTGCACTGACAGCGGTGCCCGTGACCGTGGTAGCCACAGGGACAGGGATTCATGGCGGCTACCAACTGGAAACGGGCAGGAAATTCCACCTGAGCCGCGGCGCGGGAGATGCGGATGCTGCCACACTCCAGCGGCTCCCGCAGTACCTCCAGCACAGTGCGCTGAAACTCCGGCAGTTCATCCAGAAACAGTACCCCGTGGTGGGCCAGAGAGATTTCACCTGGCCTGGGGGTGCTGCCGCCTCCCACCAGGGCGGTGGCGGAAGCGGTGTGGTGGGGTGCGGCAAAGGGGCGTCGCGGGGTGTGAGTGCCGTTGTCGTTGACCAGCGATTGCACGCAGGCTACCTCAATGGCCTCGTCCCGGCTCAGGGGTGGCAGGATGCCGGGCAAGCGCGAGGCGAGCATGGATTTACCGGTGCCGGGTGGACCGTAAAACAGCAGGTGGTGGCGCCCGGCGGCGGCCACTTCCAGGGCCCGCCGGGCCTGTAACTGTCCGCGCACGTCTCGCAGGTCCGGGCGCTCCCCCGCTGGCGGGCTGCTCACCGGGGCTGGCGTCTGTGTCAGGGCGTCTTCCCCGGTCAGGTGTGCCACCACCTGCAACAGGCTGTCGGCACCGATCACGGTCGTGTCTTCACTGAGGGCCGCCTGTGGCGCATTGCTGCGGGGGCAGATCAGCACGCGCTGTTGGGCGGCGCAGGCGATGGCTGCCGGCAGGCAACCGGGCACAGGTCGCAGGCTGCCATCCAGTCCCAGCTCCCCCAGAAACTCCTTGCCGCGCAGCAGTGCGGGGTTCAGTTGTCCGGAGGCGGCGAGGATGCCGAGGGCGATGGGCAGGTCAAACTGGCTGCCATTCTTGGGCAGGTCGGCGGGGGCGAGGCTGACGGTGATGCGGCGGGCGGGGAACTGGAAGTGGCTGGTGAGCAGGGCGCTGCGCACCCGGTCGCGGGACTCCTTTACCGCGGTGGCAGCCATGCCCACCACCGACAGCGATGGCAGGCCATTGGACATGTGGACTTCCACCTCCACCGGGGCGGCGTGGATACCGATGTGGGCGCGGGTATTAACTCGGGCGAGGGACATGGAGCTGCATCCTTGCAGGGAAATTCGCCCAGACTACCCCGCTTGCTGGTGGTGACAATCCGCCGCACTGGTGATTGTACGGCCACGGCGCCCCATGTCGGGGCGCTCCTGGCACTAAGGTGCCAGCCCTGTGCAGATAGTGTCAGCTATTTTGCTGTTCCAGCTCCGCCACCAGCTTCTCCAGCGCTTCCAGTTTCTCCCGCGTGCGCAGAAGCACCGCACTCTGGGCATCAAACTCTTCACGGGTGACAAGGTTCATCTTGCGCAGCGCCGACTCCAGCAGCGCCCGTACTTCCCGCTCGGGGAGATCAGCGCTGGTCAGCGGCAGTACGGCCTGCAGTTCCTGCAATAGCCCTTTAGCCAGTTTGTCGAACATTGTGGTCTCGATTTCGCAGTAATTGAGGGTCGCCCAGTGTACCGCAGACCGTGCAATTCAGCGCAGTGATGTGGATCTCTTGACACCTGCACCAAAATGGTGCCTTGTAATGGTGCATGGTCGCGTTTTGTGCACAGTGTTCGGGCTTTGGCACATGTTTCTGCCGGCGATTTTTCTCTGGATTGGTGCAATTTGTTTGTAACATGCTGATTTAAAAGTAAAAAATTAAATTGGCAAGCAATGTGCTAATACAGGGCAAGTCGAAAGGCTCAACAATAAGCCCTGGTTCACAGGGCACGACTTGTTAACCAAGAACAACTTAATTGAACGTGAAACGAGAGGAAGACACATGAAAAAGTTGACTCAACTGGCTGCCGCTGTTGCCCTGACCGCCGGTGCTGTCGCCGCTACTCCTGCCATGGCTGAAGTATCTGCATCCGTAGGTGTTGCGAGTACTTACCTGTGGCGTGGTTACGACCTGGGTAGCGGTACTCCTGCTATCTCCGGTGACCTGTCTTACAGCGCTGCTGGCTTCTACACCGGTATCTGGGGTAGCTCCGGTGACACATCAGCGGGAACTGAATTCGATCTGTACGCCGGTTACGGTATGGAGTTCGAGAGTGGTTTCTTTTTCGACCTGAGCGTTTGGAACTACGTCTATCCTACTGGCGCTGGTTATACCATTGATGGCGAAACTGACATTGGTGACCTGACCGATGTGATTCTGTCTGTTGGCTTCGGCCCAGTTGCATTCTCCTACTACCAGCCTGTAGCTGGTGCGTGTGGCGGTGAGCCGAGCACTGGCTGTAGCAACAGTTACAACTACTACTCCGTAAGCGGTGAGCTGGGCTCTTTCTCAGCAACCCTGGGTATGCACGATGACGACGGTGATGATCCAATGCACCTGGACGTCTCTTACGCCTACAACGACAACCTGAGCTTCACCTTCAGCCAGTTCGTTTCTGACGAGCCAGAAGGCGATGACCTGAAGTTCGTTGTTTCTTACTCCATGCCAATCGAATAAGAAAAACCTCACTACTGAGATTAAGTGGGCCCGCCCGGGCCCACTTTTCTGGTGAACCTGTGTAACGTCGAAGGAGCACAACCATGAAACTCGTTACGGCTATTATTAAACCTTTCATGCTGGATGCAGTGCGTGAAAGTCTCTCCGAGATCGGTGTACAAGGTATCACCGTTACCGAAGTGAAGGGATTTGGTCGTCAGAAAGGTCACACTGAACTCTACCGTGGTGCGGAGTACGTGGTGGACTTTCTGCCCAAAACCAAACTGGAAGTTGCGGTAAGCGACAGCCAGGTTGACAGCGTGGTGGAATCCATCAGCAAAGCAGCGCACAGCGGTAAGATCGGCGATGGCAAGATCTTCGTTTCCCCGCTGGAGCAGGTGATTCGCATCCGTACCGGTGAAACCGGCGAAGATGCACTGTAAGCAATCAGGCGCAATTTAAAAGACGCTCGATACTGTTAAAACAAATTCTCCCGGAGAAATGCAATGGAAAGTCAAATTTTCGAATTGCAGTACGCCATGGACACCTTTTACTTCTTGGTGTGTGGCGCACTGGTAATGTGGATGGCGGCAGGCTTCGCCATGCTGGAGTCGGGTCTCGTCCGCTCCAAGAACACCACTGAAATCCTCACCAAGAACATCGCTCTGTACGCCATCGCCTGTACCATGTACCTGATCTGTGGTTACGAGCTGATGTACGGCGGCGGTTTCTTCCTTAGCGGTACTGACAGTGTTGCCAGCATGACTGACGACGCGGTTGCCGGTGTCCTGGCTGCCCAGGCGGACTTCCGCGGTGGCGTTGAAGATGCAGGCCTGCCTTACTCTGGCGCTTCCGACTTCTTCTTCCAGGTTGTGTTCGTTGCTACTGCAATGTCCATCGTTTCCGGTGCGGTTGCCGAGCGTATGAAGCTGTGGGCCTTCCTGGCTTTCGCCGTGGTAATGACCGGCTTCATCTACCCTGTTGAGGGTGGCTGGACCTGGGGCGGTAACGCTGTACCTTTCATCGGTGAACTGAGCTACAGCGACTACGCTGGCTCCGGTATCGTTCACATGGCCGGTGCTGCTGCTGCTCTGGCGGGTGTTATCCTGCTGGGTGCCCGTAAAGGCAAGTACGGCAAAAACGGTGAAGTTAACGCTATCCCTGGTGCGAACCTGCCACTGGCTACCCTGGGTACCTTCATCCTGTGGATGGGCTGGTTCGGTTTCAACGGCGGTTCTACCCTGCAGCTGTCCGGTATCGGCGTAGCCAACGAAGTAGCCAGCGTGTTTGTTAACACCAACGCTGCTGCTGCCGGTGGTCTGATCGGTGCCCTGATTGTTGCCCGCATCCTGTTCGGCAAAGCCGACCTGACCATGGCCTTGAACGGCGCCCTGGCTGGCCTGGTAGCAATCACTGCTGAACCTGCTGACCCATCTGCCCTGCAGGCCAGCCTGATCGGTGCTGTTGGTGGCGTGCTGGTAGTATTCTCCATCCTGACCCTGGACAAGCTGAAGATCGACGATCCTGTCGGTGCCATCTCTGTACACGGTGTTGTAGGTCTGTTCGGTGTACTGGTTGTACCTTTCACCGACGGCGACGCTACCATCGGTGGCCAGCTGCTGGGTGCCCTGGTGATCTTCGTCTGGGTATTCGTATGTAGCCTGATCGTTTGGGCCATCCTGAAAGCCGTCATGGGCATCCGCGTAACCGAAGAAGAAGAGTTCAACGGTGTGGATCTGTCCGAGTGCGGTATGGAAGCCTACCCAGAGTTCACTGCAGGTAAATAAGTTACCCTGACAGATAGAACCCGGAAAACCCGGCAGCGCAAGCTGCCGGGTTTTTTTGTGTCTGTACTATTTGTATCTGTAGTCCATAGGCGCTGGTCACACAGGGACCCGGCAGCAACGCTGGCCCGGGAGTTCCCCTGAGGCTTGCTGGCGTGCTAATGTATGGGTTTCGGACTGCTGCAGCGTCCTGCTTGCCTGCGTCGACTTGATTAACTCCGGGGATGTTCCACATCACCATTACTGCACTGGCCGGCGACTCGCCGGTGTTTTGCATTAAGGAAATTTGCAATGAAATTGATTACTGCTGTCATTAAACCGTTCAAACTCGACGATGTACGTGCGGCGCTGTCTGAAGTGGGTGTACAGGGCATGACCGTAACCGAGGTCAAGGGCTTTGGCCGTCAGAAGGGTCACACCGAACTCTATCGTGGTGCCGAGTACGTGGTGGACTTCCTGCCCAAGGTGAAGATGGAACTGGCGGTTGATGACGAACTGGTAGACCAGGCGGTAGAGGCCATCACCAAGGCTGCCCACACCGGCAAAATCGGCGATGGCAAGATCTTCATCTCCCCGCTGGAGCAGATTGTGCGTATCCGCACCGGCGAGACCGGCAGCGACGCTGTTTGATCCTGCAGCTTCGCAGAGATCCAAAAGGCCGGTTGTTACCGGCCTTTTTTGTGTCTGTTGAGCGCTGGAGCGCCTGATTGTTAACTATATAAAAGATCGCCCGGGGGAGCGGGCTCCTACATCAAAGCGCTGGCTTTGCAGGAGCCCGCTCCCCCGGGCGATCTGTTGGATTTCCATCCAAACTTCCAACGCCGCACCTCATTCACTGAGGTGGAGCAAGAGAGGCCATTTGCTTCCGCCACCAGGCGCGGCGCTCTTCGCCAGTGAGCGCCAGCAGCGAGGGTAACAGCACATCTGTTGCACCCTGCCACTGCCGCCACTGCAGCAGCCGGCACAGCCACAGGGCATCCGCCTCTGTCTCTACCGCCGACTCGTCGACGATCCACAGCTGCGGCCAGCGCCGCTTCAACTGCTGCACAAAAGCACCATCCATGGTGCCCTGCTGCTTGCCGGCCTCATTAAGCAGCGGCGTGGTGCCGTTGCCGCAGCTGGGTGAGCGGGCCTTCAGCAGCGCAGCCATTGGCGCCTCCCCCTGCCAGTTATCACACCAGTTGCGGCAGCCTGCCTGCAGCTGCTCCCGGGCACTGATGTCAGGGTTGTCCACTTGCAGCAACTGCCGTTCGCCACTGGCGAGCTCAACCCACTGCACCGGCGGTCGCGGTGTACCCATGCCGGCGTACACTTCGGGGCAGACACTGCGCAGCTGCAGTTCGCCCTGCAACACTTCACGCAGTGGTCCCAGTGACTTGTCACCGCCGTCATAGCGCACCGCTTCCCCCAGCAGGCAGCCGCTCACCAGTATCAGTGGCCGCCCGGGTGTGACGTGGCCCGGCAGAGGGAACAGTTGGTTGGTCGGGTGGGGTGAGGTGTGCACGCTGGCTCCCGGTAAGTAATAACCCTGTCGCCAAGTTATCGTAAAAAACTAGGCCAAAAAAGCCTAAAAAAACCGTGATTTTCCGCTGGCCGGATCTCGGCATCCTGATCTATATATAGTTCGCTCGGTCGACGAAAAGCGCTGCACCAGCCGCTGGGCGTCGACGGCTTATTGACGAAATTGGGTAACTTGGCAGAGTGGGTTATGGACGAAGATGACGACTTTGAAGTAGACGATGGCCTGGAGGAGGCCCAGGCACTACCGGAGGTGGACGAGCCCCTGGACGCCCGCCAGAAGCTGCGCGCTCAGCTGCAGTCGGAGGTGGAAGCCTTTCTTTCCCGCGGCGGCGTGATACAGCAGATTGACTCCAATGTGACGGGCGATCCGCCACAAAAACCGGGCAACAACTACGGCAGCCGTCCGATCTGAGCCACGGCGATCAGTCGCTGTCGTCGCTGCGGCGGCGGGCCCGGGGGTGGGCCTGGTCGTAGACCTTGGCCAGGTGCTGGAAATCGAGATGGGTGTAGACCTGCGTGGTGGAGAGGTTGGCGTGGCCCAGCAGCTCCTGCACGCCGCGCAGGTCGCCGCTGGATTCCAGCAGGTGACTGGCAAAGGAGTGGCGCAACATATGCGGGTGCAGGGGCTGGTCGAGTCCCTGGATGGCCCCCAGTTGCTGCAGGCGCTTCTGGATCGCCCGACTGCCGAGGCGGCGTCCGCTGAGGCCCGTAAAGATCGCCTCAACCCCGCTACCACACTGCTCCACCTGTAGCTTGCGCCACTGCTGCAGCGCGTCTGTCGCGTGCTGGCCAATGGGTAACTCCCGCGTTTTCCCCCCCTTGCCCGTGACCCGCAACTGGCGTCCGCGCAGGTCTACATTGCGCCAGTCCAGCGACAGCAGTTCGCTGAGACGCAGGCCCGAGGAGTAGAACAGCTCCACGCAGGCGCGGTCCCGGATCATCAGCACATCGTCTCCGCGAACCTCCATCAGGCTCAGGGCCTGATCCACATCCAGTGCCTTGGGCAGGGGCTTGTCCGCTTTGGGGGCCCGCAGGCCGCTGCTGGGATCGGCTTTAATGCGTTTATGGCGCAGGCAGAAGCGGAAGAAGCTGCGCAGGGCAGAGAGCCAGCGTTGCAGGCTGCGGGACTTCAGGCCGCGGCGATGCTGTGCGGCCAGGCACTGGCGCAGGTGGTGGTGGGAAATCTGCGACAGGGAGAGGGCTTGCTGGTTACAGAATTCGGCCAGGCTGCGCAGATCGCGCTGATAGTTGCTCAGGGTGTGGGGCGACACCTGCTTTTCGTACTGCAGATGGTGGAAGAAGTCGTCCAGCGCGGCTTGCAGGGCGGGATCGGTGGTCGCGTCCGCCATGAGGGCTGGCCTCAGTCTCGCAGGTATTTGGGCAGGGTGCGGTTGAGCACTTCGCCAATGTAGCTGAGGAACAGGGTTCCCATGCTGGAGCGGTAGTAGTGCGGGTCACGGTTGCCGATGGCAAGCACACCAAAGGTGGTGCCATAGACCAGTGGCGCCAGGGCCATGGAGCCCACATGCTCACTGTGATCGGGAAACAGGTATTGGGCCATGCCGGCGTCGGCTGGGCCGCAGATCGGCTTGCTGTTGCGAATCACATTACCAATGTGTTCACGGGCTTCCTCGATGGTCTCCAGCCGTGCTTTGTCGGCTTTGAGATCTTTGCTGTCGGTAAACAGGATCAGCGTTGTGTAGTGAATCTGGAAGTCGTTGTTGAAGCTGTAGAAGAGGGAGTTGATGGCATCGTTGAGGGAGCTGCTCTCCAGCAACGCCAGCACCAGGCGTTTGGTCTTGTCGAACAGGCGGTCATTATCGCGGGCGTTGTCCAGCAGCTTGCTGAGACGGTGGCGCATGTCCATGTTGCGCTCGCGCAGAATGGCCACTTGCCGCTCCACCAGGGAGATGGCCCCGCCACTGTCGTGCGGCAACCGCAGCTCGGCCAGCAGATTGGGCTGCTGGACGAAGAAATCCGGCTGTTGTTGCAGGTACTTGATCACCTGGTCTTCAGTGATTGCAGCGCTTTTCTCGCACGTCTTCGGTTCGTTCATTACAGCTTCACTTGTCCATGGAAGACTGTGGCCGCGGGCCCCGACATCAGTACCGGCTGCCCTTCCCCCTGCCACTCGATCGACAGACTGCCACCCGGCAGATTGACTTTGACGTTTGAGTCTAACAGGTTGCGCAAGCGCCCGGCCACTACAGCGGCGCAGGCACCGGTGCCGCAGGCGAGGGTTTCGCCGGCACCGCGCTCATAGACCCGCAGGTTGATCTCCTGCGGCGACACCACTTCCATAAAGCCTACATTTACCCGGCGCGGGAAGGCGGTATGACTTTCCAGCAGGGGCCCCAGCTGTTCCACCGGCGCGCTGGCGGTGTTCTCAACCAGCAGCACGGCGTGGGGGTTGCCCATGGAGACGGCGCTGACGTCGACGCTCTCCCCGGCCACATCCAGGGTGTAGGTGGCCTGCCGGGAGGTGGCCTCGAAGGGCACCTGCTCAGGCTCCAGTCGCGGTGCGCCCATGTCCACCCGTACATCGCCGTTGTTCAGCAGGTGCAGGGTCATAATACCGCCGGCGGTTTCCACGTCGATGACGCGCTTACCGGTCAGTTTGCGATCGCTTACAAACCGGGCAAAGCAGCGGGCGCCGTTGCCGCAGTTCTCCACTTCGGAGCCGTCGGCGTTGAAGATGCGATAGCGGAAATCCACATCGGGGTTCTGTGGCACTTCCACCAGCAGTATCTGGTCGCAGCCCACACCGAAGCGGCGGTCCGCCAGCTGGCGAATCCGTGTTTCGCTGAGGCGCACACGCTGACTGATGCCATCGATGACCACGAAGTCATTGCCGAGGCCGTGCATTTTGGTAAAACGCAGCTTCATCCTTTCTCTCTATATGGCAACTGGCTTATGAAAGCCGTCCCAGGGGCACTGTTCTATAGCCGCCGTGTTATGGCAACTGTTTTTATGGCAAAAGAGCTTCGCCCTGGGTCAGGCTGGCCAGCGTTTCACGGGCACGTACCAGGTGCACGTCGCTGCCGTCCACCATCACCTCGGCAGCCCGTGGCCGGCTGTTGTAGTTGGAACTCATGGTAAAACCATAGGCGCCGCTGGACATCAGTGCCAGCAGGTCACCGGGGCGCAGCGCCAGCTGGCGATCCTTGCCGAGGAAATCCCCGGTCTCGCACACCGGGCCCACCAGGTCCCAGCTCTTTACCTCACCATCGTGTGGCGCTACGGAGCGAATTTCCTGCCAGGCCTGATACAGGGACGGGCGGATGTTGTCGTTCATGGCGGCATCGATAATGGCGAAGTTGCGGTGCTCGGTAGGCTTCAGGTAGAGCACCCGGGTCAGCAGTACACCGGCGTTGGCGGCGATGGAGCGGCCCGGCTCAAAGGAGAGCGACAGGCGACGGTCACCGAGGCGGGCCTTGATGGCGGCCATGTAGTCGCTCACCGCAGGTGGCTGCTCATCGCGATAGGTGACGCCGAGGCCGCCGCCCAGGTCCAGGTGCTCAATGGTGATACCCTGCTCCGCCAGCTGGTCCACCAGTGCCAGTACCCGGTCGAGGGCATCGACGAAGGGTGACAGGGTGGTGAGCTGGGAGCCTATGTGGCAATCCACACCGAACACTTTCAGCGACGGCAGCTCGGCCGCGCGGGCGTAGACCACCGGTGCGCGGTTAATGTCGATACCGAACTTGTTCTCCTTGAGACCGGTGGAGATGTAGGGGTGGGTGTTGGCGTCCACGTCCGGGTTTACCCGCAGTGACACCGGTGCCACCTTGCCCATCTCCGCAGCAACCTGGGCCAGCACTTCCAGCTCGGCTTCCGATTCGACGTTAAAGCAGTGCACACCCACGTCCAGCGCGCGGCGCATTTCGGCCGGGGTTTTACCCACACCGGAGAAAACCACTTTTGACGGATCGCCACCGGCCAGCAGTACGCGCTCCAGCTCGCCCTCGGAGACGATATCGAAACCGGCACCCAGTCGCGCCAGTACGTTGAGCACGGCGATGTTGGAGTTCGCCTTGACCGCGTAGCAAACCATGCCGGGGTGGTCACCCAGGGCGTTGGCGTAGGCCTGGTAGTGTCGGGTCAGGGCGGCGCGGCTGTAGACGTACAGCGGTGTGCCGAACTGCTCGGCCAGTTGGGTCATGGCGACCTGTTCGGCGAACAGCTGGCCGTTGTTGCTGGTGAAATCGTGCATCGTTAACTCTCGGAGGCCAGCCGCAGCGGGACGGCTGCGGCTGGCGGTATTCAGTGTGGGCGGTGTCAGTCGCCGGACGGTTGGGTGGCCGGGGCCTGCTCACTGGGTTGTGGCAGGTAGAGCGGCCCCTTCTGGCCACAACCTGCCAAACCCAGCAGGCAGCTGATGGCTGCCAGTATTAGAAGTGTGTGGCGCATGGCGTCTCCCGAATCCGGCCAAGGTCAAGCCGGCTAGTATAGCGGCCCTCAAGGCGCGGGTTCCAGTCTCCTCCCCGGCGGCTCTCAGCTGCGTTTGCCAAGAGTCTCGCCGGCTGCCGCAGCGGCGCGGCGCACCTGCTCGGGAGCGGTACCGCCGATGTGGTTGCGGGCGGCCACGGAGCCTTCCAGGGTCAGCACCTTGAAGACGTCGTCGGTGATCTCGGTGGAGAACTGGCGCAGCTCGTCAAGGCTCATCTCGGACAGGTCCTTGCCGGTCTGGATGCCGTAGGCCACGGACTTGCCGACGATCTCATGGGAGTCGCGGAAGGGGATGCCCTTGCGCACCAGGTAGTCGGCCAGGTCGGTGGCGGTGGAGAAACCGCGCTTGGCGGATTCGTACATGCTCTCCTTGCGTGCCTCGATGGCGGGGATCATGTCGGCGAAGGCGCGCAGGCAGTCCTTGACCGTATCGACGGCGTCGAACAGCGGCTCCTTGTCTTCCTGATTGTCCTTGTTATAGGCCAGCGGCTGGGACTTCATCAGGGTCAGCAGGGCGATCAGGTGGCCGTTGACGCGACCGGTCTTGCCGCGCACCAGCTCCGGTACGTCCGGGTTTTTCTTCTGCGGCATGATGCTGGAACCGGTGCAGAAGCGGTCTGGCAGGTTGATGAAGTTGAACTGCGCCGAGGTCCACAGGATGAGCTCTTCCGACATGCGTGACAGGTGGGTCAGCAGCATGGCCGAGAAGGCGCAGAATTCGATGGCGAAGTCGCGATCGGAGACCGAGTCGAGGCTGTTGCGGGTGGGGTGGTCAAAGCCCAGCAGCGAGGCGGTCAGCTCGCGGTCAATGGGATAGGTGGTGCCGGCCAGGGCGGCGGCGCCCAGCGGCGACTGGTTGAGGCGCTTGCGGCAATCCAGCAGGCGGCTGTAGTCCCGCTCCAGCATCTCGTTCCAGGCCAGCAGGTGGTGGCCAAAGGTGACCGGCTGCGCGGTCTGCAGGTGGGTGAAGCCGGGCATGATGGTGTCGGACTCTTTTGCCGCCAGCTCTACCATGCCGCTCTGCAGGCGGGTCAGTTCGGCACTGATCAGGTCGATCTCGTCGCGCAGCCACAGGCGGATATCGGTGGCCACCTGGTCGTTGCGGGAGCGGCCGGTGTGCAGTTTCTTGCCGGTGATACCGATTTTGTCGGTAAGACGGGACTCCACATTCATGTGCACGTCTTCCAGCGGGATGGACCACTCCACCTGGCCGCTTTCGATCTCGTTCTGCACCTCGTTAAGGCCGTCGATAATGGCCTTGAGCTCATCCGCGCTGAGCACACCGGCCTTCTCCAGCATGGTGGCGTGGGCGATGGAGCCGCGGATATCGTGGCGATAGAGGCGCTGATCAAACTGAATGGAGGCGGTAAAGCGCTGCACAAAGGCGTCGACGGGCTCGCTGAAACGGCCGCCCCACTGCTGATTGGTTTTCGAATCCTGGCTCATGGTGTGGTATCGATGTCCGCTGGGTAGAAACTGAAGGAAGTGCGCTGTCAGGACGCCGCGCCGGCCCCGCTGGCATGCCATCTGTGACCAACTGTGATCTGTGGCTGCCCGGGGCTGTGGCACATGCGCTAACATCCGCGAATAAAGCTGGCTATTATAGCCCAGCGAGGTTGCCGGCAATAGGCCGCGCCACCGGCACCGACTGCCACTGTGGAGCTCTGTTCCCGGTGGCCCGTTGCCAGACTGTCCGGGGGGAGTCGTCCGACGCTATGCCACAGGCCGCAGACGCCAACAATAACAGACAACAGCCGCTGGCCTTCCTGCCCAATCTCTGCAGCGTGCAGGCCGTGTTCCTGCTGGTGCTGCTGGGGGAGCTGCTGGCGCTCGCCCTGTCGCTGGCCTCCGATCCCCAGCTGCGTATCCACTGGGGCAATCTCGGCACCCATTCCATGCTGATTCAATGGGTGGTGCTGTTGAGCGCCGCCCTGCTCTGCCCGCTGCGTTTCTGGCTCTACACCCAGCCCGGCTGGCTGGCGGGCACCCTGTGTTACCTGCTGGTGCTGGCCGTCACCCTGGTCTGTTCACTGCTGGGACAGTGGGCCATGGCCCAGTGGCAGGCCCCCAATCTGCTGGTGGTGGCCAACAACCTGCTGTTGGCCGCCATCTTTGCCGGCATCGTGCTGCGCTACCTCTATGTGCAGCAGCAGTGGCACAACCAGCAGCAGGCGGAGCTGCAGGCCCGTATCCAGGCGCTGCACTCCCGCATCCAGCCCCACTTTCTCTTTAACAGCATGAACAGCATCGCCAGCCTGATCGCCACGGCGCCGGACAAGGCGGAGCGGCTGGTGGAAGACCTCAGCTGCCTGTTTCGCGCCAGTCTGGCGGAGCCGGGGCTGGTGAGCCTGGAGGAGGAGCTGGAGCTGTGCCAGCAGTTCATGGACATTGAGCAGACCCGCCTCGGCGAGCGCCTGCGCACCCACTGGCGGCTGCCAGACCCTGCCCTGCAGCGTGCGGCCAGTATTCCGTGCCTGCTGCTGCAACCGCTGCTGGAAAACGCCATTGTGCATGGCATCAGTGGCCGCACCGAGGGTGGGGACGTCCATGTTGAGGTGCAGATTGAGGGTGAGCGGGTAAAGATTGCCATCCGCAACCCGCTGGCCGCCGCTGTTAACCCCAGGAACGGTAACCGCATGGCGCTGGATAACATCCGCAACCGTCTGGCAGTCTACTTTGGCAACGCCGCACACCTGGATACCCGTGAGGTGGAGGGTGAGTTCTGTGTGTGTCTGGAGTACCCGGGAGCGCGACGCCAGATCCGGCCCGCGGTGAAACCGGAACTTTCGGGAGTAAGTGAATAACCATGGACGTCATTATTGTCGATGATGAACCGCTGGCGCGGGAGCGCCTGCAGCGCCTGATGGGCGACAGCCAGGACTGCCGGGTGGTGGGCATGGCGGCCAACGGCGCCGAGGCCCTGCAGCTGGTGCAGGAGTGCGATCCGGACATGGTGCTGCTGGATATCGAGATGCCTGCCACTGACGGCCTCACCCTGGCCAATCAGCTGGCGACACTGGAAGACCCTCCCGCTGTAATCTTCTGCACCGCCCACGCCCAGCACGCGCTGGATGCCTTTGGGGTAAATGCGGTGGATTACCTGCTGAAGCCGGTGCGGCAGGAGAAGCTGCAGGCGGCCCTTAACAAGGCCCGCCGCCTCAGCCGTCCCCAACGCCTGTGGCTGGGCGATGTACCGCGACCGGCCCAGCGCGCCCACATTTCAGCCCGCAGCCGTGGCGGCGTGGAGCTGATTCCCCTGCCCCAGGTTTACTATTTCCTGGCCGACCAGAAGTACGTCACCGTCTTCCATGAGGGTGGCGAAACCCTGATTGATGACACGCTGAAAGAGCTGGAGACCCAGCTGGGCGACGGCTTTGTGCGGGTGCACCGCAACGCCCTGGTGCCCCTCACCCGTATCGAGGCTTTGGAGCGGGATGGCAGCGGGCAGTTCCTGCTGCGCCTGAGTGGCACTGACCTGCGTCCGGTGGTCAGTCGTCGCCACGTGGCCACGGTCAGGGAGCGCCTCGGGGAGCGTTAGACCAACGGCTTATGCCGGAGGGAGGCGACCAGGGTGCGCCTTTGTTATCATGCCGCCTTTATACGGCCGCGTCGGCCACCATTTACCGAGTCTTTTTTACAGACCCTTTTATTGACCCCAGAGAGTTCCCCATGACCCAACTGCTGCGCATAGCGACACGAGAGAGCGCACTGGCCCTGTGGCAGGCCGAATACGTCAAAGCCGAGTTGCAGCGCCACCACCCGGAGCTGACGGTGGAGCTGGTGCCCATGACCAGCCGTGGCGACAAGATCCTCGATGTGCCGCTGGCCAAGGTGGGTGGCAAGGGGCTGTTTGTGAAGGAGCTGGAACACGCCCTGCTCAACGATGAAGCGGATATTGCCGTGCACTCCATGAAGGACGTGCCCATGGAGTTTCCGGAGGGGCTGGGGCTGGCGGTGATCTGCCCCCGTGAAGATCCCCGTGATGCCTTTGTCTCCAACAACTTCGAGTCACTGGAAGCCCTGCCGGCCGGCAGCGTGGTGGGCACCTCCAGCCTGCGTCGCCAGTGCCAGCTGTTGGCCAAGCGCCCGGACCTGACGGTGAAATTCCTGCGCGGCAACGTCAACACCCGTCTGCGCAAGCTGGATGAGGGCGAATACGATGCGATTATCCTCGCTACCGCCGGCCTCGTGCGGCTGGAAATGGAGGATCGTATCCGCCAGCGTATTGCCCCCGAATTCTGCCTGCCGGCCGGTGGCCAGGGCGCCGTAGGCATCGAGACCCGTATGGCGGATCAGCAGATCCTGGACCTGTTGCAGCCCCTGCATTGTGCCCACACCGCTGAGCAGGTGCTGGCGGAGCGGGCCATGAATCGCCGCCTCGAGGGTGGTTGCCAGGTGCCTATCGGCTGCTTTGCGGTACACGAGGGCGATCAGCTGTGGCTGCGCGGTCTGGTGGGTAGTTCCGACGGTACGCAGATGCTGGAAGATGAGTTGCGCGGCCCGGTCAGTGATGCCGAGCAGCTGGGGGTGACCCTGGCGGAACGCCTGCTGGATGCGGGTGCGGGTGCTATATTACGTGCGGTGTATGGCGATGGTGAACGCTCACTCTGAGATTGACGGCCAGCAGCCCCTGCGGGGCTTGCGGGTGCTGCTGACCCGACCGCAACAACAGCTGCCCAAGTGGCAGTCACTGTTGCAATCCGGGGGTGCAGAGACCTGCCGCGTGCCGTTAATGGCCATCGAGCCCCTCAGCGAGCCGGCGGCGACGCAAGCCATAAGGGACCGCATCATGGCGCTGGCGGAGTACCGGCACGTGATCTTTGTCAGCCAGAATGCAGCTCACCATGGACTCGACTGGATCGACCAGTACTGGCCGCAGCTGCCGGTGGGGGTGCATTTCTACGCTGTCGGTGCTGCCACTGCCCGGGTCTTGCAGGCCTATGGTTGCAGCGTTACCGCGGCGGATAACACCATGAATTCCGAGGAGCTGCTGGCCCTGCCACAGTTGCAGCAGGTAGAGTTGCAGAAAGTGCTCATCTGTCGTGGTCGTGGCGGCCGGCCGCTGCTGGCGCAGGTGCTCAGCGAACGCGGCGCGCAGGTGGACTATTGTGAACTCTATGAGCGCGGCTTTCCCGTGGAGGAGGCGCTCACCAACCTGTTGCAGGCACAGTGTGGCCGGAACGGAGACCTGGTGGCGTTGCACAGCGGTGAAGCACTGGATAACTGGCACCAGCTGTTGCAGGCGCTGAAGCAGGAGCAGCCGCAACTGGCTGCTACTTGTGCGGTGCTGCCTCTGCTGGTACCCGGTGGGCGGGTGGGTCAGTTGGCCCGCGACAGGGGCTACCCGGAGGTGATCGTTGCCCGCAATGCATCCGATGAGGAGATGCTGGCGGCGTTACGGGATTGGCGCCTGTCCCGGAACCCATGAGCAGGCGCTGGCCTGCCGCTGTCGGAAAGGATTTGCCCCGAGGGCAATCGCATAAGGAAAAAGAACCACTGACATGACTAGCGATAAAAGCTCGACCCCGAAGGACGACAAGCAACCTGCGCCTACCCCGGTAGCCGGTACCAAAGTGGTTACTCCCCCGGGCGGGTCACCTGCCTCCGCTCCCACTGCCGCTCGTCGCGCATCCGCCCCCCTGTGGTTGCTGGCATTGATGTTTTTGCTGGCGGCGGGCACCGCCGGGCTTGGTTACCTGGTGTGGCTGGATTACCAGCGCTCGGCCCTGACCCAGCAGCAGTACTACGAGACCCAGCAACGGCTGGAGGCGCAGCAGCTGCAACTGCAGCAAAACCGCGGCGAGTGGCAGCAGGGGCAGCAGCAACAGCTGGCCCGTGAGCAGGTGTGGCAACAGCGCGTCGACAGCCTGGAGCAGCGGTTGCAGCAGCAGGGCGAACTGCTGCGCGGACTGACCTCCACCACCCGCGCCGACTGGCAGCTGGCTGAAGCGGAGTTCCTGCTGCGGGTCGCGCAGCAGCGCTTGATGCTGGATGGCTCGGCCACGGCCGCACTGGCGCTGCTGGAGAGTGCCGATGCCATTGTGCGGGAGCAGAACAACGATGACCTGTTCCCGGTGCGTGACCGCCTGCAGCGGGATATCACGGCACTCAAGCTGGTGCCGGAAGTAGACACCACCGGTTACTACCTGCGCCTGGCGGCGCTCTCCGACCAGATACAGGCGCTGCCGGTACTGCCACGCATGTTGGCTGATACCGATGCGGCAGACAGTGGCCAGCAGACCGCGGCGACTACCGCCGAAGGCGTCTGGGGCCGCATCGTCCAGAGTTTCCACGCCGCCCTGACGCAACTGGCGGACCAGGTGCGGATCCGCCACCACGACGAGCCCCTGCAGCCGCTGCTGCCCCCGGATGGCGTGGAGTACCTGCGCCAGAACCTGCGTTTCTATATGGAGCAGGCGCAGCTGGCCCTGTTGCGCCAGGAGACCGATGTCTACCAATCCAGCCTCGCCTCCGCCCTGCAGCTGGTACAGCGTTACTTCGGCGGTCAGGAGGCGGGTCGCAAGCTGGCGGCTGAGCTGATGCAGATGCAGCAGCTGGCCATCACCTCCGAACTGCCCAACATTCGCGGCTCCCTGCAGGCCCTGCAGGCCTATCTTGAGCGCCTGCACAAGCTGGATGAGCGCATGGGTGAGCCGCTGCAGTTGCCCGATTCCATGCCGGCGGCAGAGGCAGACAGTGCTGCGGAGCCGCAGCCATGAAGCGGCTGGTATTTATTTTTCTCGCCTGCCTGATTGCAGGAGCGGGACTGGTTTACTGGACCGCCCGACAGGACAGCTACGTGCTGGTTTCCATCGGCAACTGGACGCTGGAGACCAGTGTCTGGTTCGCCCTGGCACTGATCCTGGCCGGTTGGCTGCTGTGGCACTGGGCGCTGCTGCTGATTGGTGGCAGCGTGAAAAGTATCGGCAGTGGCGTGGGCCGGGTTTTCAGTGGCGGTGATGCCCGTGCGCAGAAACGCATGGTAAAGGGGTTGATCAGCTTTATCGAAGGTGACTGGCAGCCGGCCCTGCGGCAGCTGACCCGCGCTGCCGAGCGTTCGCCGGAGCCGCTGCTCAACTATCTGGCTGCGGCCCGCAGCGCCTACGAACTGGGTGACGAGAAAGAGGCCAATCGCCTGCTGGCCAAGGCCGAGGATGCCTACGCCGGTGCCGGTCTGGCGGTGGCTCTGACCCAGGCACGTATGCAGCTGGCAGGGAAAAAATACGAGGCCTGTGCCGCGACGCTGGAGCGGGCACGCAAGCTGGCGCCGCGCCACCCGGTGGTGCTGGATATGTTGCGCCAGGCCTATACCCACCTGCACGACTGGGACGCGCTGGAAGCGATCCTGCCGCTGTTGCAGCGCCACCGGGTTATCCCGGAGGCGGAGCTGCAGCAGATGAGCGGCCTGCTCTACAGCAAACTCCTGCAGCAGGCGGGTCAGTCGGACTTCAGTGCCGAACAGGTGCCGGCCTTATGGCGCAAAATGCCCCGCAACTGGCGCAGCGACCCCGACCTGCTGATCCAGTACAGTGACCTGCTGGAGGCCAACGGCCTGGCCGGCGATGCCGAGCTGGTGCTGCGCAAGGCGTTGCAGTCCAGCTGGGATGACCGCCTGGTCATCTGCTATGGCGTGCTGGACGCCGCCGATGCCGGCGGTCGCCAGTTGCTCTACGCCGAGGGCTGGCTGAAGGAGCGTCCGGCCAACGGCCCGCTGCTGCTCACCCTGGGGCGGCTGGCGCTGCGCAATGAGTTGTGGGGGAAGGCGCGGGATTACCTGGAGAGCAGTATCCGCACCCAGCCCAGCCCGGATGCCTGCGCCGAACTGGCGCGATTGCTGGCCAATCTGGGCGAGCACGAGGCCAGCACCGCCTACTACCAGAAGGGCCTGCTGCTCACTGCCAATGCCCTGCCGCAGTTACCGCAGCCGGAGCTGTCATCAGAACGTCACGACCATCGGATAAAAAGCGCCACTTGAGTTGTCTGAGGAGCTCAGCGGTGGGTGTACGCCCGTGCCGCCGGCCATATTCCGGCAAAGATAATCAGGAGTTGCCCTGTGGATGCGTCCGACCTTAAAGGCAAAACCGGCCTGCGCCGGGTAGTTAATGCCTTCACCTATTCCTGCAAGGGGTTGCGTGCCGCCTGGCGGCAGGAGGCAGCCTTCCGTCAGGAGATCACCCTGGCGGCGCTGATGATCCCCATTGCCTGCTGGCTGGACCTGACGGGAGTGGAGCGGGCCCTGTTGATTGCCAGCGTGGCGCTGGTGGTGATTGTGGAGCTGCTCAACAGTGCTATCGAAGCTGCCATCGACCGCATTGGTACGGAGCGTCACAAGCTCAGCGGCCAGGCCAAGGATCTGGGTTCGGCGGCGGTGCTGATGGCCTTACTGGTGGCGGGCAGTGTGTGGGCCATGATCCTGTGGGATGTCTACCGCGACGGGCGCCTGTTCTGACGCCCTGATCCTCGCCCTATTCGGCCACCATCTGGTCGCAGCGCCAGTTACCCTCGGCGCCGGCCAGCTGTTGCGCCAGCTTTGGCAACAGTCCCTGCATCTTTTCCATCAGTCCCCAGGTGGGGTTTATCACGATCATGCCGGAGGCGGTCATGCCGTATTCGGTGCTGTCCGGTGCCCAGCCCAGTTCAAAGCGCTGGATATTGCGGATCCCGGTTTTCAGCAGGTCCTTTTCCAGTTGCTCGATCTGGCGCCGTTGCACCACCGGATACCAGAGGGCATAGGTACCGGTGGCAAAGCGGCGCACTGCCTGTTGCAGGGTGTCCACCACCGCCCGGTAATCACTTTTCACCTCGTAGGACGGATCGATCAGCACCAGCGCCCGGCGACTGGCCGGTGGCAGCAGGCCGACCAGCCCTTTAAGGCCATCACTGTGTTCGATACGGACCTTGCTGTAGTTCTTGCAGCTCAGCTGCAGGCGCTGGTGATCCTTGGGGTGCAGCTCAAACAGCCAGGCGCGATCCTGCGGCCGCAGCAGCTCCAGCGCCAGCAGGGGCGACCCCGGGTAGCGCAGCTGTTTGCGCTGGTTGAAGCGCGCCACCAGTGATTTGTAGGTCTCCAGCTCCGGCCAGTCGCAGTCCAGGATGGCGCCATAACCGCTGTGGTATTCGCCGGTCTTCTGGCTGTCGTCGGAGTCCAGCTGATAGAGGCCGGCGCCGGCGTGGGTGTCGATGTACTCAAAGGCGGCGTCCTTGCGCTGCAGGTACTGCAGCAGCTCGATGAGCACCAGGTGTTTGAGCAGGTCGGCGGCGTTGCCGGCGTGGAAGCTGTGACGGTAACTGAGCACAAAGGTGGTCCCGGTAGTGGCCGGCGGTGTGCCGGCATCAGGTGGCGATCATAGTGTTTGCAGGCCGCCGCTGCAGTAAAAATCTGTCTCTTTTCCGGGCTTGCGAGCGGCTCGCTATTCAACAGTGATGTTGACTAAAAAGGGGGTCTCATAGTAGTCTACGGCGGCTAAGAATCTGAAGAATACGGTTGTTGCGACTAAACTTTGCAGCAGCCCTGAACCCTGGGGTTTGGTCAGGCGTAAGCTTACCGACGGGTTCGCACAAACGGTTCACATAACAACAGGGCAGCTCCAGCATCACCCTGCCGCCGCGGCAAATACCCCGACTGATGCTTCCCGGGTTGCCTGTCCACTACTTTCGGAGTCACCTCAACCATGAATTTTGAGCTTTCTGACGACCAGCGGATGATGCAGGAATCATTCGCCCGCTTCCTGGACGAACAAAGCAGCTCAGAGCGCGTACGCGCCGCTGCGGAAAAAGACGGTTTTGACGCAGACATGTGGGCCGGGCTCGGCGAGCTGGGTGCTTTCTGTCTGCGCATCCCTGAGGAACAGGGCGGTCTGGGTCTGGGCATCATGGACGCTGTGGTGCTGATGGAAGAAGTGGGCCGTACCATCGCTTCCGGTCCCGTGGCTGAGACCCTGATTTCCACCCGCCTGCTGGCCTGTCTGGCCGCCGAAGCCCAGGCTGAATTGCTGGAGCAGGTGATGATGGGCGGTGCAGTGGCAACCATTGCCCTGCACGACGTGGCCGAACAGCCCGTTCAGTGGGTCGCCGGTGGTGCCGTAGCCCAGGCCGTAATCGCCAAAAAAGGCGACCAGGTACTGCTGGTAACCCTGCCGGAAGGCGAGCGTTTTGAAGCTAACCTGGCCTCCACCCCGATTGCCGAGCTGAACCTGGACGCCGCCGATGCGGTGGTCATCGGTGAAGGCGCCGAGGCGGTGAAACTGTTTGACCAGGGCATCGAAGAGTGGAAACTGCTGATGGCCGCGGCCCTGGCCGGTCTCTCCCGCCGCTCCGTTGAGATGGCGGCCGAGTACGCCTGTGAGCGCGTTGCCTTCGACAAGCCCATCGGAACCTACCAGGCCATCTCCCACCCGCTGGCCGACCTGATCACCGAAGTGGATGGCGGCAAGTACTTTACCTGGAAAGCCATTCACGACGTGGCCAAGGGCATTGAAGATGCCGGCGCGCAGATCTCCATGGCCCTCTACTGGAATGCCGATGTGGCGGCCCGTGCCGTAACCCAGTCCCTGCACACCTTTGGCGGCTACGGTCTGGCCACTGAATACGACATTCACCTCTACAACCTGCGCGCCAAAGCCTGGCCGCTGGTGTGGGGCGATATCAACCTGTTGCTGGAAGAGGCCGGCCGTCGTCTCTACGCCGGTGAAGTGGTTGCCTTGCCAGAAGTGGGCGAAGTGGGCATCGACTTTGACCTGGGCGACGAAGCCCGCGCCATGGCCAAGGAGCTGGATGACCTGTTCAACGAGATCCTCACCCCTGAGCTGCGCGCCAAGGCGCACTACTCTTTCGACGGTTTCGATCGCGGCGTGCACAAGAAACTGGCCGAGCACAACTTCCTGTTCCCCGACTGGCGTGAAGAGCTGGGCGGTCGCAATGTGGAGCCTTACACCAAGTCTGCGCTGAGCGCTGTGTGGGAGAAGCACGGCTGGACCAGTCACCCGGTGGGCACCTCCATGCTGGTGGGCACCATGATCGACAAGTGCGGCACCCCCGAGCTGAAAGAAGAGGTGCTGACCAAGATCGTCTCCGGTGACGCTATCTGTAGCCTGGGTTACTCCGAGCCAGGCTGTGGTTCCGACGTGTTCGCGGCCAAGACCAAGGCCACCCAGCTGGAAGACGGCTCCTGGCGCATCGACGGCGCCAAGATGTGGACCTCTGGTGCCAACATCGCCGACTACGTGATCATGCTCACCCGTACCGACCCGAACGTGGCCAAGCACAAAGGCCTGACCATGTTCATCGTGCCGCTCAACACCCCCGGCATCGAAGTGCATCCGGTGTTCACCTTCCAGGACGAGCGCACCAACGCTACCTTCTACGATGGCGTGATCGTGCCGGATACTTACCGTCTGGGCGAAGTGAACGGTGGTCTGCGCGTGATGGCGGCGGCGCTGGAGCTGGAACACGGCGGTGGCTTTATGAAAGCCCAGCACACCCTGTACAAGGATGCGGAAGAGATGTGCCGTGAGATCACCTTTGCCGGCAAGCCGTTGATTGAGCGCGCCGATGCCCAGAAGCGCCTGGCCCGTGCCCGTATGAACACTTACGTGGCGGAAATGCTGGGTCACCGCTGCCTGTGGGTGGGAGTGACCGGTCGCGAGAGCAAGGCCTACGGCCCCATGACCAAGATGTTCTCCTCCGAGAAATTCCAGGAGAGCGCCCGCGACCTGCTGGATCTGACCGCGCCTTATTCCCTGTCCAAGCGCCACGGCCCTGCCGGCGAGCTCAACCTGGCCTACCGTCACGCCCACGGCACCACCATCTACGGTGGTACCAGTGAGGTACACCGCAGCATGATTGCCGAGCGCGCGCTTGGCCTGCCACGTACCCGCTAAGGAAGGAGTTGAGACATGAGTGAAGCTCCACACCTGTTGGTAGAAGAGAACGACGGCGTCATCATCTGCACCCTGAACCGTCCGGACAAGCTCAACGCGCTGACCGGCCAGACTATGAGCCTGTTCGAAGCGGCGCTGCACAAGTTCCGTGACACGCCTGAGCTGAAAGTGATGCTGATTCGCGCCACCGGCCGCTATTTCTGTGCCGGTGCTGATCTGCGTGATACCAGTGGCGAACCGGAAGTGCCAGCGAGAACGCCAACGGCAATCCGCGAGAAGCACCGCCTCAAGTTGCACGGCATGCACCGCATTTACGACGAGATGGAGCATATCGAAAAGCCCATCGTTGTCGCCCACCAGGGCACTTGTGTGGGTGGCGGTCTGGAACTGTCCCTCTCCTGCGATTTCCGCCTCGCTGCCAAGAGCGCCAGCTACGCCTTCCCGGAAGGCAAGTTCGGTGTGCTGCCGGCCTCCAATGGCGTCAGCCGCCTGACCCGCTACGTGGGCCCGCACTGGGCGCGCTACCTGATCATGGCAAACAAGCCGGCCGATGCCGACCGCGCTTTCACCATGGGTCTGGTGCACGAAGTGTTCGCAGATGAGACCTTTGAAGCCGACGTGATGGAGTTCTGCCGTCACCTCACCAAGCAGAACGCCGAGCAGATGGGCGCCGCCAAGATCTCCATCGAGATGTGCGCCGAGCTGGGCCGCGATCAGGCGCGTCACGTGGAGCGTATGGCCAACAGTGCCCTGATGCTGAACCCGGATTACCTGGCCATTATGGAAAAATACATTTCCAACATTGGCAGCGGTGGCAAGAAGTAAGCTTCTGCCTTCCGGCAGTAACGATTAAACAAACTCGGATTAACACCTGATGGATTTTAACTGGACTGAAGAGCAGGCGGCGTTCCGCGCGCAGATCCGCGAGGTTCTCGCCAGGACCCTGCCTGAAAACTGGGAACACATCGCTCACGGCCCGGCGTCGAAAGAGCAGACCGTGTTCGCCAAGAAAATCTGTGCGGACCTGGCCGAAGCCGGCCTGCTGGTACCGCACTGGCCTTCCGAGTGGGGCGGCCGCGACGCCGATCCGTGGGAAGCCTTTATCCTTGCCGAAGAGATGTGGATGGCCGGTGAGCCACGCGGCGGTCAGTACATGAACGTCAACTGGATCGGTCCGATCCTGATGCTGTTCGGTTCCGAGCTGCAGAAAGAGACTCACATCATGCCGATGGCCAAAGGCCAGACGCTGTGGTGTCAGGGCTTCTCCGAGCCTGAGTCAGGTTCCGACCTGGCATCCCTGCGCACCCGCGCGGTGAAGAATGGCGATACCTACACCATCAATGGCCAGAAAATCTGGACCTCCTACGCCGGCGACGCGGACACCTGCTTCCTGCTGGCGCGTACCTCCGATGGCAAGAACGGTATCTCCATCTTCCTGGTGCCCATGGACACCCCCGGCATCACCGTGCGCGATATTCCGTCCATCATCGGTGAAGGCGACATTCACGAAGTCTTCTTCGACGACGTACAGGTGCACGAGAAGTGGCGCCTCGGTGAAGAAGGCCAGGCGTGGGAGATCATCGGTCAGGTATTGTCGCTGGAGCGCGTGGGTATCCCCCGCTTCTCCCTGGCCTCCAAGACCCTGAAAGACGCTGTCAGCCTGCTGAAGAAAGAAGGTCGCTTTACCGGCGCTGCCATCGACCAGGCCGCCAAGGCACACGCTGCCTGTGAAGCTGCGCGCTGGTACAGCTACTTCATCATCGACAAGCGCGCCAAGAAAATCCAGGCCGGTCCGGAAGCCTCCGTGGGTCGCTTCTCCACCGTGATCTGTGAGCGCCTGGTGAGTGAATTCGTGGTTGAGCATGTGCCCGAAGCCATCAGCGGCGTACACCCCATGCTGCTGGCGCATCACCAGCGCGGCATTGTGGCCGGTGTTGCTTCCGGTGCGGCTGAAATCCAGCTCAACATCATTGCTACCCAATTCCTGGAACTGCCAAGGGAGCCACGCTGATGGATTTACAACTGAACGAAGATCAGCTCGCGGTTGCCGATGCCATCGACAAGCTGGCTGAAGACTTTTCTTCCTCGCCGGTAGATTTCCACGGCTTTGCCCTGGTCAGCCCGGAGCTGGATGCGGCGCTGGAAGAAGGTGGTTACTTCGAGATCGCGGCGGTGCCGGAAATGGGCGCGGTCTCTGCTGCTGCCTCGACTACCCGTCTGGCACAGCTGCCCTACACCGCCGAGGTGGCGCTCTCCATGCTGGTGCGTCCGCACCTGGACATCGAGCTGCCACGTCCGTTCGGTGTGATCGAAAACGGTCGTCCCGGACGCTTTGTGCCACAGGCCAAGACCCTGATCATTATCGATGGCGACAATGTAGGCATCGCTCACCCGCAAGAGGGTGATGTGGAAGCCCTGCCCGAGTCCCTGTTTGCCTACCCCATGGGCAAGCTGGTGGGTACGCCGGAGGTGAAGCAGCTGGATGCCGAAACTGCCAAGACCGTCAAAACCTGGATGCGCGTCGCGCTGGCGGCGGAAGTGGCGGGCCTGATGCAGGCGGCGCTGGACTCCACCGTTGAACACGTCAGTGTGCGCAAGCAGTTCGGTCGTCCCATCGGTACCTTCCAGGCCCTGCGTCATCGCCTGGCCGAGTGTGCGGTACTCACTGGTGGTGTGCGCTGGCTGGCTCTCAAGGCCGCCTTCAGTGGCGACGCCGGTGACGCAGCCCTGGCAGCCCTGCATGCCCAGGACAGTGCAACCCGCCTGATCTATGACATGCACCAGATGAGCGGCGCCATGGGTATGACCCTGGAGATGGATCTGCACCTGTGGACCTACCGCATGAAAGCCCTGCTCTCCGAGCTGGGTGGTCGCGGTGGTCAGTCGCAGGTGGTGGCCGACGAGTGTTTCGCTGACGCCTGATCGTCAGCAGCATTCTGAAAATGCGGAAGCGTTGTCGAGCCGGCTTCGATTGAGCGGCGACAACCCTCCGCATTTTTTATGCACGCAAGTTTAAGTGTGTGGCAGCAGTGTCTATCAAACCTGCCACCGCAACCGAGGTAATTATGTCCGACAAAGAGTACTCCCCTGCCGAACTGGAAACCTTCAGCAAGCTGGAAGCCGAAGGCTGGGAGCGTGTTAACGTCGCCGAGGGTTTTACCGGCCATGTCGGTCCTTACTGGTTGAAGTACAGTGACCACGGCGTGACCGTAGGCCTGGTGGTGGCCGCACGTCACACCAACAACCATCTTGGCACTATCCACGGTGGCATAGTGATGTCCTTTGCGGATATCGGCCTCGGCATGGGCGTGGTGCAGTCCATGGGCGAGAAGGCCAGGAATTGTGTCACCACCAGTCTGAACACCCAGTTTGTCTCCGTGGCTAAAGTGGGTGAGTTTATTACCATCGAGCCGGAAGTGGTGCGCAGTGGTCGCCATCTGGTATTTGTGCGGGGCCTGATAAAAACCCCCGAGAAAAGCATCGCCAGTGTCGAGGGTATCTGGAAATTGCTGGAAGGCGAACTGCGCGTTTCGTCGTGAAACTCCCGGATTTCCGCCTGAAAAAAATCCCGGCCAGTGCCGGGATTTTTATTGCCGAATATTTTGCCCCGGGCGACGGTGCCCCGTTCCGGTGATCAGAGTCCGTAGCGCAAACTGATGCTGCGGAAACGCGCCTGTAGTTGCTCAATGCGTTGTTGCGGAGACACGCGAACAGTGTCTGCGGGCAGCGCATCTGCCAGCTCGCCGGTTTTGACCAGTCGCGTTGTAAAGCGGGTGTTGTTGCTGCTGAGTAGATTGCGGTAGGTGATGTTGCCGCGCTCAAAGCCCTGGGTGTCGACCCAGTTGTGGTAGCCGGGATCCCGCCCACACAATATCAGTCGCACTTTGCCATCGCTGTCGACTGCTGTGCGGGCCGGTGTGTAGCTCACCGGCCGGTAACGGTAATCCATGCTGTTAAAAAACACCCCGTTGTTGCTTACCATCCAGAAGCCGTCGTGGTTGTCGAATTCAATAATCAGAGCCTCGTCCGGTTGCAGCTGCCAACACAGATGAGCAACAGCGCGGCCACGCTTCTGATCGTCGGCGCCTGCTGAAGCTGACGGATCCGGTGGGAACCGGTTGACGTTCAGCGGATCGACGAAGGGACTGTATTGATAGGGATGGTCGGGCCAGTCATTCATCACCCCATCCAGGAAATTACCGGCCCACTCCATGGCTTCGATCATGTCAGCAGCCAAAGGCAATGGCCTGGGTTCGTTCATGCCGATACGTTCGATATGCAGTTGGGCCGGTCGCTCATTCCAGTCATCAAAGCCCTGGCGCAGGAACAGTTTGCGGGTGTTCGGGGTGGTGGGCAGCCAATTAACGTTACGTTTTGGCCCGCCGATAAACAGTTCAAAAGCCCCTTCGCTGTCGGTCACCAGGTCGTGACCAAACAGGTTGCTTTCCGGTATATCACCAAACGGTTCATGCAGGCTGGGGATGTCGGTGCCGGGTTGGGTGGAGGGCCGTTGCCCCTGCAAGGTGAAATTAATAAAGCGGGCGCTGCCGCGATTGCCGTAGACGCGATAAGCGCTTTCGCCGTCGATCCACGCCTGGTGGTAGGTGAAGTCGGCGGCATCGCCTCCCAGTTTGCAGGTGGGGGTACAGAACGGGTGCAGTTGCGGGTAGCGGCTGTCGCGGGTCTCCAGCGCCAGGTCAAACGCCTGTCCCAGGTTCTGGGTCAGGAAGCGCAGTGCATCGACACGGTGTGCCGGCGTCGCGGGATTGAAATCCTTGAATGCTCTGCTGCCAGCGTGTTGCAGCTGTTCGCAAAACTGATTCCAGGCATCCTGCAGTGACTTGTCGCAAGGGCTGTCGCCAAAGGCCATAGGGTATCTCCAAAGGAAGCGTGCTGCCGGTATGGCGTGTCCGGTAAAAATCAGGCGCCCAGTGTAGGCAGCATCGTATTCAGCGCGTCGATACTGCGTTTGACCGCCAGCAGCGGTGTCTCCTGGTCAATGCGCGGGCCGATCAATTCGAGCTCGAAGGCTCCGCTGTAACCCGCGTCGATAATCCATTGCAGCAACCGGGTCAGCGGAATGGCTCCGTCGCCCACAACGGCCCGTGCCGGCAGGTTGCGATCGCCCAACACATAGTCGCTTACCTGCACCAGTCCGCAGCGGGGAATACAGCGTTCAATGGTGTGTTTCAGGTCGGCTTCCGCCCAGCAAAAAAACAGGTCAATGCAGACGCCGATATTGGCGAGCTCCGCCAGCGTAACCGTGTCGCGCAGGCTGTGGGCAATATGAATGTCTGCGTACTGTGCAGGCGCGTTCTCAATCATCAACTGCACACCAGCCTGTTGTGCATAAGCAACGCAGGGCTTGATGGCTTCCGCAAAAACCGCAGCAGCGTCTTCCCAGTCCATGTCACCGCGACCACCGGTGAGCATGTATATTGAGCGCGCGCCCAGTTGCCGGGCTTCGTCAATACGACGCTGCAGTTGCTCCCGTGGTTTATGCCAACTGGCGGGGTTGGGGTCCAGCGGTGCGCCGGCGACAAAGTTATGCACAATGGTTTCCACCTCGCAGTCGCAGGACTGCAGGGTCTGCTGTACTTTGCCCAGTTCGTGATTGTCGAGCTGCGGAGCAATCAGGCTCACGGTGTGGGCGTTGAGGATACGCCAGTATTCGGATTGCTGTTGCAGGGTGGCGGCAAAAAAGCAGACGCTGTTAACCGAGATGCGGGAATGTACAGGCTGGCTTGGCGATTTCATTTGCGTACTTCAACGTCGAGGCCAAAGCGTTGGCGATAGGGCGCAAACTCTTCGTTCAATGCATTGAGGTCCTCTTTGATCCAGTCGGTGGTGTAGTGAAACTTGCCGTAGCGATCGCCCTTGTTGTTGGCGAGATAATCGCGCATTGCCTGTTCCGCTGCGTCGGTCATGTCGATATCGCAGAACTCATAGAACTTGCGGATGGTGCCCACGGGATCACTGACAAAGTCGGTGTAACGCACGTGAAAAATTCGCGGGTCGTCGATTAAAGGATTGTTCATGGTGTCGGCGATGCCGGCACGGGTTGCCGCCAGGTGAATGGCGGCCTGCTGCTCCATATCCACTTCGCCTTTGGCAAAGGCTTTGGTGAGGGCGATGGCCATACCGATGCGTGACGCAGTCACCTGTACCGGGTCGCGGTGAGTCCAGATCAGGCGCGCGTCCGGGTAGGTATCAAAAAACGCCTTGAGGCGTGGACCGTGAAAACCTTTCAGTGCCCAGCGCTTCTTGCTCTCGCTACCGTACTGACAGTGCTGCAGCATCATTTTGTGAATACGGTACTGGGCGTGATCCTCGGTGGGCAGCCCGCCTACGTACATGCCGATGGGGGCACGCCACCAGGCAGTGGGGGTCATGACGCGAAAATCCATGGCCCAGGTGCGCTCACACTCCGGCAAGCCGTCGCCGAGCATGTCGTTGTAGGGGTGGATCTTCAGCCACTCCGGGGCCATGGCGTTGATCTCACGCCAGTCGGCATCGGCCCAGGCACGGCGGGGATCATCGGCTGCCGCCAGTCCCGGTGGTGGTGACGGGTACATCACTTCCCAGAAGCGCAGGGAGCGGGAGTCGGGATCCACCGAGAGCAGAGCGTGCAGCAGCGTGGTACCGGAGCGGGGTTCGCCGGTGGCAAACAGCGGTTGCTCGATGACTTCGTCCGCCAGTCCCGGTGTGATTTTGTGATCGTTAAAAAATTTGAGCCGCGAGGTGAGCAGCCACTGGCAGACATCCGCGGTGGCCTGACGGCCGACGTTATCCATGGCGATGGCATTGAGTTTGTCGATAGCCATGTCAAAGCGTTGCGGCAGTGAGTCATCGCCCCAGTCGCTGAGGCCGGTACTGGACTTCGCCGCTTGCAGGAGTTCATTGGCGTTTAACAATTCGCTCATGAAATCTCTCCGCACAGCCGCAGCAGTTCGTCTTCGGTTTCCCGCACTTTGGCCGCCGAGATGGCACCGTACTTGAGTCCGGCCATGCCGCCGTAGTCGAGAATCTTCGGCACGCGCAAACCGGCTTCCACGAAGCCCTTGATCTGTTTGGCCACCTGTTTCGGCGAGCCGTGGGGAATGATGGCGAGGATGGCTTCCGGCTCCACCTTATCCAGCATATCGAGAATGCGCTCGCGGGTGAGTACACCGGGGTTGATGTCCTGGTAGCCACGCCAGTTATCACCCATGGGATGTTTGAAGCCGTGTTCTCTCAGCACATCGGCAGAGACCTGCAGTACCCAGGCTTTTACCAGTGGCGCCTGCAGAATTTCCGCCAGTTCATCGTCGTCGCCGATTAAACAGGTCATGATAAACGCCGGCACAATGGCCATGGGGTCACGCCCTGCTTCTTCGGCCGCATCGCGCACCACCTTGAGCTTGGCGGCGTAGTCTTCCGGCGACCAGGCACCGGCGGGCCACCAGCCATCGGCGTAGCGACCGGTGATTTTCAGCATGCGCGGTCCACCGGCACCAATCCAGATGGGGGGGAACTTGCCCTCAAAGGGTTCGGTATCCAGGCGTGCGTGCTCCAGCTTGTAGAACTGACCTTCGAAATTGACCGGGCCTTCGCTCTCCCACAGCAGGCGAATTACTTGCAGCGCTTCTTCAAAACGGCCCACCGGTTTTTCAAAATCGAAACCGTAGGGCACGGTGTTTTCGGTTTCACCGCTGCCCAGTCCCAGCACAAAACGGCCCTTGGCCAGGTGGTCGATGGTCAGCGCACTCTGGGCCAGCAGCGAGGGGTGTCGACGTACGGTGTCTACCACGCTGGTGGCGATATTGACGCGGCTGGTCTGCACCGCGGTGGCGGCAGCCACGGCCATGGCATCGAGATGGCGATGGGGCGACGGTGACAGGGTGGCGAGATCGGTAAATTCCGGCGTCCAGATGGAGTCGGGCCAGAAGCTGACCATATGATCCGGCAGCCACACGGAGTGGTAGCGACCGCTGTCGTAGTCGTCCAGCTTGCTGAAGTCGAGGGGCAGTGTGGTGCGCAGAAATGCAGCGGGTTGGACTTTCATAGAAACCTCGGAGGTGTGAAAACCTCGCAGGCGATAGCCGTTCAGCCTGCAGCACCTCCCAAGGGGTTTTAGTGCGACGACTGCCGGTAAATCGCATCCATTATTATTGTTAAAAGTTATTGTTAAAAGTTTATTGTTCTGAGAAGTCCAGCCAGTTTAGGCAGCGGGCCGCGAGAGGGTCAAGTAAAGCAGTGTTAGTGGCCGGCTCTGCGGGGCACCCGCGACAGCGGCGATTGGCTTGTGTAGATTGGAGCAGCAGGTGCAACCCGGGCGGCTGCGGGAACCCCCTGCCTGGTCCATGAGTCTGGACTGTTTCTGGCTGACAGGAGTGATTGTGTTCCGCTACCACAAATACTGCGTTATCGAAATTTCCGGTCATCTGCAGCGACAGGCCGGCGACCAGTGGTATCTGCTGGATGGCTGCGCCGCTGCGGTGGATGCAGCGGGGAGCGGGAATCAGGCTGTCGCAATAGCGGACAGCGGACTGTTGGCTTTTCTCCGCAACCGGGTATTGCCTGAAGTGAGTGACAACAATGCGCTGATAGCTGCACGCATTACCGGTTCAGTGGGGATGGATGATGGTGTGGTGCAACTGGCTGGCGTCACCCAGGCGCAGTTGCAGTTGGCGGGGCAACACTTCGGCTACAGCACGATTGCCGCAACCCATGACTCCCGGCCCGGCAACCCGGACTCAGGCCGGTGAGAACAGCATCTGCAGATAGTGGCGATAGAGCAGAATCTGCTCCACCAGATGACGATTGGTCTGGAACAAGCGGCTGAGTACGATGCCGCCTTCCACTGTGGCGGTGAACATATTGGCCAGGTCCACGGGATTAAACTCAGATCTTGGCGCGTAGCGTGAGCAGATGCGCTCCAGCCGCTGCCGGATCATGGTTTCCCAGCTCTCCACCCCCTGCCGTACCAGCTCAACAATCTCCGGTTCTATGAGATGGCTTTCGTAGGTGAAGGTCACCACCAGGCAGCCGGGGTGGGTCTCCTCCAGGCTCTCCATCAGTTCGGAAAACAGTTTCAAAAAGATCAGCAGTTGCTGCAGCGGGTCATCGGTGAGGGAGTCGGCGCGCTCAAACAGGGCATCAAAGATATCGGCGTCTTTCTGCAGGAATCGCTGCACTAAAGCGCGGGCCAGATCGGTCTTGCCGGGGTAGTGGTAGAAGAAACCGCTTTTGGTAATGGCGGCGGCATCGACAATTTCGTCAATAGAGGTGTTGGCAAAGCCCTGACCGAGAATCAGTCTTTCGGCTTCGCTGAGTATGCGCTCCTGGGTAGAGGCGGCACGCTGGTTCATGGCTGACATCCCTGCATTACATGACTTTTTCCAGTCAAATACTGTACCACGGGTACAGTTAATTGCCCCGCGGCCTCTGATGCAGTGGCTATGTCTTGTGCTCCGGTTTTCCAACCGTCTGATTTTAATAAGAAAAATATAAAGCTTACTTTCCTACCTGTGGTGCTTATCTGCGTGGCGGCGGATTTCTACACTGACCCTGTGTTTGATAAAGCGCTACAACAAGGAGGAAACCATGAGCCGTTATCGTCACCAATTGCCACAACTGCAAGGCCACACCCTGATTACGGATGGGGGCCTGGAGACCACCCTGGTGTTTCACGAGGGGCTGGACCTGCCGGAGTTCGCTGCCTATACCCTGCTGGAGAGCGACAGTGGCCGGCACATACTGCAGGATTATTTTGATCGCTACACCGGGATTGCCCGCCACTACCAACGCGGTTTTGTGCTGGAATCTGTCACCTGGCGCGCCAATCCCGATTGGTGCGCCCGCATTGGCCACAGTCCTGAGGATATGCACCGCATCAACCGGGAGGCCATCGAGTTCCTGCAGCCACTGCGGGACAAATATGACAGCCCCGCCACCCCTTATGTGATCAGCGGCTGTATCGGCCCACGTCACGACGCTTACGCGCCGGAGCTGATCATGAGTGCGGCGGAGGCGGAGACTTACCACTGGCCGCAGATAAAAACCCTTGCCGGCACCGATGCCGATTGCGTTACCGCCATGACCCTCACCAACGTTAATGAAGCGACAGGCATCGCGCGGGCGGCACAGAAGGCAGGGATACCGGTGGTGATCTCTTTCACCGTGGAGACCGATGGCTGCCTGCCTACCGGTGAGACCCTGGATGAAGCCATCACCCAGGTGGACCAGGCGACCGGAGCTGGCCCGGCCTACTATATGATTAACTGTGCCCACCCCACCCACTTTGGAGAGCAGCTGGCGGCGTCCCGACAGCGTCATCGCATTCGCGGCCTGAGGGCCAACGCCTCCAAATGCAGTCACGCAGAGCTGGATGGCTGTGAGCAGCTGGATCAGGGCAATCCGCAAGAGCTGGGGCAGGAGTATCAACATTTGCTGGCGCTTCTGCCGCACATAAGTGTGCTGGGGGGTTGTTGCGGTACGGATCACAGGCACATCGAGCAGATCTGTTGCCAGAGCGCAGGCCTGCGCCAGGTCAGCTAGGAGCTGTGTACACCAAACCGGGTGACGCTGCCGGAGGTGACGATGGCCTTGAGTTGGCGGGTGGCCCTGGCAGGCGCCACCCGCCGTCGTGTGCAGGGCCCGGTACGGACTTTAAGGAGACGATCATGAAAGGGAATATGCCCGCCGTTGAAGAGATTGAGCGGCAGGAGTTGTGGGATCTGCAGCAAGCCGCGACGGCGGATCAGCGCCGGCTGCTGGGGCTCAAGTGCTTTCACCTGCAGGCGGAGGAGTCGCTGGTCTCCATCGCGGCGGCCCTGCCGGCAGCGGCAATTGTGATCAATCGCTGCTTCGGGCTGGAGTCCGGCCTGACCGAAGGTGACGGGTGTTGGGCCGGGAGTGAGTTTCACCAGCACCTGCAGGCCGTGCTCAGCAGTTATGGCGAGATGGGTGTGCAGCGCTATTTCCTGCAACTGCCCGCCGGGATGATAACCGCAGAGGTGAATGCCCTGTTGCAGCAGCATGGGCTGCAGCGGGCACGGGGCTGGCAGGAGTTTGCCCGCGGTGCTGAGCCCCTGCCCTCACTCCCGCAACCGCTGGCGGAGGGGATCGAGATTCGCCCCATCGGCCGGGAGTGGGCCGCCGACTTTGGGCGTATCGCCTGTGCCGCCTTTGACCTGGTAGTACCTGATCAGGACCCTGCCATAGCCCGGGTGACAGAGGGCTGGATCGCCCAGGTGGTTGGCCGCCCCGGCTGGACCATCTTTATGGCGTTCTGCGACGGCCAGCCGGCGGGCGTGGGATCTCTGTTTCGTTACGGCGACTGTGGCTGGACCAACTTTGGCGCCACCAGCCCACAGTTCCGGGGCCGTGGCATTCAGCAGGCGTTGTTGCGGGCGCGCATCGACTGGGGGCTGCAACAGGGCGTTCAGCAGTTTTATACCTGTACCGGCGTGTCAGTGCCGGGGGATCCCCAGCACTCATGGAACAATATTCTGAGAGTGGGCTTTCGCCCGACCACCATCCGGGAGAACTATCAGCCGCAAAAATAGTGGCACAGAATGATGGCTTTGCCATCGCTCCGCGATCTTGTTGACTATACTCAAGGCGGTCGGAGCTTGCTGCTGTTTGCAAGCGACACGTCCATTAGCTGCGCCTGCACCCGCGGGTGACTTTTTGATGCAACAGAGAGAATGATGACAAGGGATTCGTCCGCGGTCTGTCGCTGAGTTACAGGGAGAAACGTATGGAAAAGTATTTTGCGGAGTTTGTGGGTACCTTCTGGCTGGTGCTGGGTGGTTGTGGCAGTGCGGTGTTGGCGGCTGCATTTCCCGATGTGGGCATTGGCCTGCTGGGGGTATCGCTGGCGTTTGGTTTGACGGTACTCACCATGGCCTTCGCCATCGGCCATATCTCCGGCTGCCACCTCAACCCGGCGGTGTCGGTCGGGCTTTGGGTCGGTGGTCGTTTCCCGGCAAAAGAATTGGTGCCTTACATTGTTGCCCAGGTGCTTGGCGGCCTGGCAGCAGGGGGTATTCTCTACCTGATTGCCAGCGGTCAGCCGGGCTTTGACGTTACCGCCGGTTTCGCCACCAACGGCTTTGGCGAACACTCCCCCGGTGGCTACAACTTCATGTCGGCGCTGACCACTGAAATCGTCATGACCATGATCTTTATTGTGGTGATTCTCGGGGCCACCGACTCCCGCGCACCGGCAGGCTTTGCCCCTATCGCCATCGGTCTCTGCCTGACACTCATTCACCTGATCAGTATCCCGGTCACCAACACCTCAGTGAACCCCGCCCGCAGCACCGGTGTGGCGGTCTACGAAGGCGGACTGGCGCTGTCGCAGCTGTGGCTGTTCTGGGTGGCACCCATTGTGGGAGCGGTGATCGGTGCAGCCATTTACGGTGTGATCGGCAAGAGTAAAAGCTGATTCACCCAGTTTGAACCAAGGAGAGAGATTATGTGGCGACCCCTGTGGCTGGCGCCGCCAATGGTAGTGTTGTTGGTGGCCTGTGCGTCGGAAACGGCAATGGAAGCGGTAACGGATCCGGCGCCGATTGTTGAGTCGCAGCCAGCCCCTGCCCTCTGCACTGACGATTGGTACCGTGCGGTGGAGTCCACGATCATGAGCGGAGATGGCCAGGGGCACGGGCCGGATATTGGCTCGGATGAGTGGAAATCGGTGGTGGAGTTCAGACTCGGGGTGCGCGGTCAGCCGCAGGTTCCGGCGCGGGACGACCCGGCCTGGTGTGACTATATCGAGGGACAGCTGCAGGCCCGTAAGGGCGAGGCTGCAGCCGTACCGACCTATGCCTGTGACGCTGAGCTGCCTGCCATCCCGACTCTGATCTGTAGCACACCTGAGTTAGCTGTGCTGGATCAGCAGATGGCGGCGGTATATGGCGAGGCGCTGGCAAAACAGCCGCCTCCTCTCTTTAAAGCTGAGCAGCGGGGCTGGATCAAGGGGCGTGACGAGTGCTGGAAAGCGACCGATCACCAGGCCTGCGTCAAATACGAGTATCAGCATCGCATCGCCGAACTGCAGGCCCGCTTCCGGCTGGTGGAGGGGCGCGGGCCGGTGGTATTTGCCTGCGAGGGTGACCCGCGCAATGAGGTGGTAATCACCTTCTATCCAACAGAACCTCGCACCCTGGTGGCGGAGCGCGGAGACAGTGTGTCGCTGATGTTTGCTGACTCTGCGGCCAGCGGCAGCAAATACCTGGGGCCCAATGAGAGCTTCTGGGAGCATCAGGGCGAGGCGAAGATTGTCTGGGGCTATAACACCGAGCCCATGACCTGCCGCCCGGTCAGTTGAGCGGGTCTGCAAGGTTACTTCTTTATTATCAAAGACTACTGGCTTGATTCGCCAACAGGAGCTGTTATGGACAACAAACTCGTACTGATTCTGCTCGCCATCTTTCTCGCACCGGTGGCCGTGTTTCTCAAGAAAGGCGCAGGCAGGGATCTGCTGATCAATATCCTGCTCTGTTTCCTGATGTATCTGCCGGCCGTAGTGCACGCCCTTTGGTTGGTTACCCAGTAGGGGGCTGCCTCGCCTGGTGAGTGGCGCAGGGTCACAGACCGGCTCGTTGCCTGTGGCAAGGCACTGAAAATCTGCCAAAATCCGGGATCCTGCCTGTTGAGAGGGGTTTCCCCATGAGTTATGTCTGGCTGACCGTGGCCATTGTCGCCGAGGTGATTGCCACCACTGCGTTAAAAGCCTCTGCTGAATTTACCCGCCCGGGACCCAGCCTGATTGTGGTGGTGGGCTACGCCATCGCGTTCTATTGCCTTTCCGTCGTCCTCAAGACCATTCCCGTGGGCATCGCCTACGCCATCTGGTCGGGGTTGGGCATTGTGCTGATTACCGGGCTGGGCTACCTGCTCTACCAACAGACTTTGGACCTGCCGGCGCTGGTGGGGATGGGGCTGATTATTGCCGGTGTGGGGGTGATCAATCTTTTTTCCGGCAGCGTGGTGCACTGAGCACACACGGAGAAGGGGGTTGGCGGGGGCAGCCAGAGTGGCTGCCCCGCGAGTCAGCCCCGGCCAGAGACCGGGGCTGTGCATCAGGCACCGGGGCTATCAGGAAACCAGACGACCGCCGTTGACGTTGATGGTCTGACCGGTCACATAGCCGGCTTCATCAGACACCAGGTAGGCACAGGCGCCGGCGATGTCCTCAGGTACACCGGTGCGGCGTACTGGAATGGCACGGGCGATCTGCTCGGCACTGAAGTTGGCGTTGGCGTTGGCAGCGTCGGCCATAACAGTACCCATCACGGAACCGGGTGGGATGTTGTTAACGGTGATGCCGTACTGGCCCACAGCCTGGGCCAGTGAGCGGGTCATGGAGACCACGGCGCCCTTGGAGGCGGAGTAGGCCACCTGCTGGTAGCTGCCGCCGATGGCGCTGGAGGAAGAGATATTGACCACGCGGCCCCAGCCTGCGGCTTTCATATCCGGCAGTACGGTCTGGGTAACGATGAAAGTACCTTTGGTGTTGATCTCGAATACCTTGTCCCAGTCAGCGTCGGTCAGTTCTTCAAATGGGATGAAGGGGGCGATACCGGCGTTGTTCACCACGATGGTGACTGGGCCAAAGGCTTCGCGCAGCTGACCTACGGCCGCTTCGATGGACGCGCGGTCGGCAATGTTGCCACCCAGGCCTACCGCTTTACCGCCGGCGGCTACAATTTCGTCCGCCACAACCTGGGCTTTGGACTGGTCCAGATCCAGTACACCGATGTTGATGCCGTCTTTCGCCAGACGCAGGGCACAGGCGCGCCCAATACCGGCGGCAGCGCCGGTCACAAGTGCTGTTTTAGTAGTCATAATCTCTTGTCTCGTGATTTAGCTCTTCGGAATATACGGACAACACTGTTGTTCGATTGTGCTAGTTTAATGCAAGACGAGGCCTAAGGTGAAATTGCCGGGGGAGAGACTGTATTGAAAATAAGCCATTGGCTCGGTGTACAAACACCGGCGTCGAGGGTGGAGCAGCTGCTGTCGACATTGGGGGGCGTGATCAGCCTGGCGCTGATTACCGCCATTTGTTACCTCTCTCTGGGGGTACAGGGCACCCTGGCGGTGGTGCCATCCATGGGCGCGGCCACCGTGCTGCTGTTCGCCGTACCCCACGGCCCGCTCTCCCAGCCCTGGGCCCTGCTGGGGGGCAACCTGCTGTCAGCATTGGTGGGGGTGACCTGTGCCCTGCTGATCCCCAATGTGTTCCTCGCCGCCGGTCTGGCGGTGGGGCTGGCCATTGCTGCCATGCACCTGGGCCGCTGCATCCACCCGCCCGGGGGCGCTACGGCGCTGGCGGCGGTGATTGGCGGGGAGGCCGTGCGGGAGCTGGGTTACCTGTTTGTGATTGTCCCGGTGTTGCTCAACTGTGTGGTGATCCTGGTGGTGGCCCTGCTGTTCAACAACCTCTTCCCCTGGCGGCGCTACCCGCTGGCAGCGATGAAATACCGTCCCTCCCCGGTGGGCCCGGATTCGGTGATTCCCTCACGTCATTACATTGCTGAAGCTGTGCGCCAGATCGACAGTATGGTGGATATCACCGTGGAGGAGCTGCAGATCATCTTCGAGCGTGCCGAAGCCTTGCGGCAGAAGGATGTGCTGGCGAGCTTCGATTTTGAGCCGGGCGGCGTCTACAGCAACAACCGCCCCGGCGCCGACTGGTCGGTACGCAAGATTATCGACTACGCCTCCCACCCCGACCCCAACCGCGAGCTGATCATCTACCGGGTGCTGGAAGGCGCCGAGCGCAACCGCACCGGCAGTTGCTCGCGCATGGAATTCGCCCGCTGGGCGAAACAGAAGCTGCAACCGGCGGGGCGATCCTAAAGTGCTACAGGGTTGATCCGCGTCAGTTGCTGCCGCACCTCCTCAACCAGGTGCTCTGCTGCCGGTGACAGGGAGCCTCCGGTGCGCTGCACCACGCCGATGGGCACCATGGATTGCAGCGGGGAGTCGGAGAGTTTCAGGGCCTTCAGCTGACCGGCAGCAATCTCCCCCGGCACCAGTTGGGGTGACGACGCCCACACCGCATCGGTGTCGAGGGTCAGGTCGCGCAGGATATGATAGTTGTCACAGATAAAGCCCCCGGCCCCCGGGCGATCCATAATGCGTGAAATCTCGGTGCCTGACAGCGCGGGAAACGGGGCAATATCGTCATGGCTGACCTCGTCCCTGTCCGCCAGCGGGTGCTGTGCCCGGACCAGCAGTGCCAGGTCCAGATAACCCACGGTTTCACAGCTGATGGCCGGCAGGCCACTGAGTTGCCCCTCGGCGCAGAAAAACAGTTCGATACTCTCTTCCAGCAGCTCCTCGTAGAGCAGGGTGGCCGACTTGGTGACTGCGTGCAGCAGCACATTGGGCTGTGTCTGCAGTAGCTGCCGGCTCAGGTCCGGCAGCAGCAGGGCCGCGATCATCGGTCCCATGCCCAACGTCACCCGCCCGGCGCTGCCACGGCCAAACAGGTGCAGGTTGTGCTCCATGGCGCGGGCGCTCTGCAGCAGGGTCTCCGCCTGATCCAGTACCTGCCGTCCCACAGCCGTCACGCTGACCCCGGTGTGGCCGCGATCAAACAGGCGGATGCCGTAGCGCTCTTCCAGGGTGGCGATACTGCGGCTCAGGGCCGGCTGGGTGATGTGCAGCTCCTCTGCGGCCTGGGAAAAGCTGCCGCAGCGGGCGACCGTGAGAGCCTGTCGCCAGCGTTTGATGTCCAGGTCCATTGCGCGTCTCCGGGGGTATTACCTGTGTGCATACCCTGTCTGTTGAATCCGCATTGTACACAGCTGCGCAAAGCAACCACATTACCCACCCACAACAAGATTAATTGGTAGCGGGAGAGCGTGATGCAAACCTATTTCGTGTGGATGGCGGCGGCGTCGGTGGTGCTGCTGGTGATGGAGGTGCTGGCCGGGCGCCACAAGGGCGTCTATCGCAAGGGCGACTTCATCATTGTAGCCACCAGCTTCTTACTGGGCCGCAATGTCCTCGGCCCGCTGGCGGCGGCGCTGATTGCGTCCGTTTACGGCTTTATCCTGCCGCAAACCTGGGCCGGCACGTTTGGCGAGTTGCCCTTCTGGGTGGCGCTGCCACTGGTGATGCTGGTGGGGGAACTGGCGTTTTACTGGGTGCATCGCTGGGCGCACCAGCCGCGCCAGCATCCCATCCTGTGGAAGATTCACCGCACCCATCACTCCGGCCGGCACATGAACGTGCTGCTGAACTACCGCCTTAACCTGAGCTGGTATTTCATTATCCCGTCCGGCTGGGTGAACGGTTTGGCCCTGTTCCTCGGTATGTACGAGGCGGTGCTGGTGTACATCCTGCTGCTGCAGGGCTGGAACCTGGTGACCCACTCCAACTTCCGCTGGGATGACACTCTGCGTCGCCAGCGCGTTATTGGCCCGGCGTTCCGCGCCCTGGAGCATGTGTTCGTGTCACCCGGTATCCACCACACCCATCACGGCTATGGCCATGACGGCAAGAATTACCGCAACTTCTGCACCATCCTGTCGTTCTGGGATTGGGTGTTCGGCACCCTGCACATCCCCGAAGGACGCCCCGCCAAATACGGCCTGCCGGGTAAGGACGCCCACTGGCTGGAAGAGCTGGCCTATCCGCTGGTGCGCTTCAAGGAAGATGCGGGTGTTAAGGGCAAGGCCGCCGCGCCGCAGGCAGCGAGCGAGTAATCCCTGCGGGAAGTCTCAGTACTGCCCGTCTCTTTTGGCGACCCTGACGTTGCCCAGCATCATGTCCCCGGTAGGCCGGTCGATCATGTTGTGGGGGAAGCAGGGTTCCAACTCACTGACGGCGTTTAAGCGCTGTTTCTGATCTTCACTGAACTCCACGCTCAGCGCTGCCAGGTTGTCTTCGAACTGGGTAAAAGTGCGGGCGCCGATAATGGGCGAGGTGACCGCCGGGTTGAGCAGGGTCCAGGCCAGGGCGATCTGCGCCGGGGTGCGATCCTGCTCTTTGGCAATCTCCACCACCACGTCGGCTATGGCCAGCGAGCGCTCGGTGAGGCGGCCGGTGGCGAGGTTAATGTTCTTGCGCGCACTCATGTCGGCGCTGTTCTGGCTCTGGGGCTGCAGGTCGGCACTGCTGTATTTGCCCGACAGCACACCGCCAGCCAGCGGTGACCAGGGCAGCACACCCAGCCCCATCTCATGGGCCATGGGCATAAACTCCCGCTCCACCGTGCGCTCGGTGAGGTTGTAAGGCACCTGCAGGGCGATCAGCGGCGACCAGCCGCGCAGCTCGGCTATGGCCTGCATGCGGGAGACCTGCCAGGCCGGGGTATCGGAAATGCCCACATAGAGAATCTTGCCGGCCCGTACCAGGTCATCGAACGCCCGCAGTACCTCTTCCACAGGGGTGCGGTTGTCCCACAGGTGCAGGTAGAGCAGGTCGATGTAATCGGTACCCAGCCGCTGCAGGCTGGCTTCCACGGCCTGCACCATGTTCTTGCGGTGGTTGCCGGAGGCGTTCACCTTGCCGGGCTCCATGGTGAGGCTGTATTTGGTGGCCACCACCATGTCGGCACGGCAGCCCTTAACCAGCTGACCCACCATGCGCTCGGATTCACCATTGCTGTAGAAGTTGGCGGTATCAATAAAGTTGCCCCCGAGCTCCACGTAGCGATTCACCATGCGCTGGGCTTCCGCCAGGTCCGTACCCCAGCCGGCGGCGCCGAAGGTCATGGTGCCAAGTGACAGGGGCGATACCCGCAGGCCGGAGCGGCCCAGCAGGCGGTAGTGGTCGAGTTGTTGGGTCATGGTTTTGAATTCCGTGGTCGGTTCTTATGGAATGGGGGTCAGTATGGGCAGGTCTCGGGGGGAGCGCTATGGGGGTGTCGGTTTTGTCTTGTAAGCTGCCCATTCAGGCATGGGTTTTATGCTTTATTGGATTTTGGTTTCGCCCTGCTGGGCGAGTTACTTTTCTTTTGCACACCCAAAAGAAAAGTAACCAAAAGAAAACGGTGCTCCGGTTCGCTGGTCAGCTGGTAAAAAACACCAGCTGACTCCCCTCTCTCCGGACTGTCTGCGGGGGCCGGCCTGATGGGCCCTCCTGGCCCAACAGACCTGAAGCGCACGTCCATGTGCGCTTCTCCCCCACAGTCAGCCCTCCGTTCGGCAGCTCGCACGGGGTTCAAATCCGCACCATAGGAACTGAAAACAAAGCTTGTAAGGCACGTTTGAGACTGCAACAAAGTCCAAATCGTCATCGCGAGCGCAGCGTGGCGATCCATTGCTGCCAAAAAGTGAACTACAGAGTGCCACACCTGGATTGCCGCGGCGCTAAAAAAACGCGCCTCGCAATGACAGGGCAGGGGTTTGTTTTGTCTTTTCGTATCTGAATGTGGCACGGGCTCCGGGGCCCCTGCGTAGCGCCGAGCACCACAGTGCTGGAGGGGGAAGACGGCCATGGACGGCCGGCTTAGCCTTGTTGCGCCAGGGACGGCGCATCAAGGCGACCCCGGAAGCGCGAGGAGCGCAGGGAACCGGAAAGTGTTTTTTGCTTTCCGGCGCGGAGGTGGGGCTGGGCTTTCTTTTGGTTACTTTTCTTTGCCCAAACAAAGAAAAGTGACTCGCCCAGCAGGGCGAAACCCCCAGCTCAAATTCACTCCGGCAAACTCTGCAGGCACAAAACCCCAATCAGTCCGCGGAGTACCACCAAACCCGATTAACGCGCCAGCGTCTCCGGCGACACATACTTGGTAGTACTCCAGCCACCATCCAGCGCAATCACCTGACCATTCAGGTAACTGCCCTCATTGGAGGCCAGGAAGAAGACACAGTTGGCCACGTCGTCGGCGGTGCCCTCGCGGTTGAAAGGGGTGATCTCGTGGTTGGTGCGCTGGAAGTAGTCGCTCTCCCAGTAGGCGTCGGTCATCTCGGTCTTGATGACGCCGGGGGCGATCAGGTTGGAGCGGATGCCCTGCGGGCCGTAGTCGCAGGCGAGGCTGCGGGTCATGCCGATCAGGCCGGCCTTGACGGTGGAGTAGGCGCCGCCGGCGAGGCCGCTGGTGATACCGAAGACAGAGCCAATGTTGATAATGGAAGAGCCGGGCTGCATCACCGCCAGGGCCTCACGGGCAAAGCGGAACGGCGCTTTCAGGCTGATGTCGATTACTTCATCCAGAGTGTCATCGTCGGTGTCACCCACCCGGTTCCACTTGCCGGCGCCGGCGTTGTTCACCAGGGAGTCGAGGCGACCGAAGGTCTCCATGGCGGCCTGCACGGCTTTGGCTGGCACTTCGCGGTCCGCCACATCACCCACCACAATGGCGACTTCAGCGACACCGGCCAGTGACGCGGCCAGCTCTTCCAGGCGCTCCTTGCGGCGCGCCAGCGCGACAATGTTCCAGCCGGCGTTGGCGAAGCGTTTAACGGTAACGGCGCCGATACCGGAGCTTGCACCGGTAATCAGGACAACGGGTTTCTCGGATGGATTAGCCATGGTCTATCGCTCCAACTGTGGTTGCGTCTCTGAGTCTGCCGGTGGCGATTACGCGCAGTACCGGCGGCTCTGCTATTTATTAGTCTGTGGCTGATGGGCACATCAGGCGGATCATCTTACCGCAACTGCCGGCCGACGCACGGCAGGCCAGCCGGGATTGTGCAGTTGCAGGCATTTTGCCTGTCCGGCAGGGGCAAGTGGCGTGAAAATCACCCTCTTCTATCGGCAGGAGCTGCAGTCAGTAGCGGTATGACGGGGGTTATCTGCGCTAACTGTCGATAGCGCGACGCGATTGGTCGGGATTCCACAGAGGCCTTATGGTTTAGTAAGCCACCAACCCCGACTCCTGCTGCGGTGCCGGGAGGAGCCCTGTGGAGCCATCTTCAGGCAGGGGCTGAGAGACACCGACAGGGTTAAAGAGGAATGTCACTATGTCATTTGAGTTAAACAGAAAGCTGGCCGCCAAGCGCGACCCGCTGCCCACCAATGTGGACATCGATTCGGTGTCGGCGAGCATTATTCGCGGCGCCCTGGAAACCATCTGTTTTGAGTCCTGCGCCCACCTGGGTCGAGCGGCGTCGTCGCCGATTATCAACCAGTCCAACGAGCGCAACGCCTCCATTATCGACTCCAACGGTCGTCTGGTGGTGGGCTCTGTGGGCACGCCTCACCTGACCTTTGTGACCCAGCTGACCGTGCGCTACGGCCTGATGAACTTTGAGGAGTTCGACTGGGGCCCCGGTGACGTCTTCCTCGGCAACGACCCGGACTACGGCGGCGGTCACCTGCCGGACTACAACGTCTATGCACCGGTATTCGACGACAATGGCGAGCTGGTGATGATCCAGTGCCTGCAGGCGCACCAGGGTGATACCGGCGGCAAGGACCCGGGCGGCTTTACCCTGGAGGCCACGGACGTTTTTACCGAAGGCTTGGCCATCCCCTGTTTGAAGCTGGTGCACCGTGGCGAGAAGCGTCGCGATGTGATCAAACTGGTGGAGCGTAACAACCGTTTTGCCACCTTTGCCGGTGACCTGGCGGCCATGATCGGTGGTGTACAGTACGCCGCCCGCGAGATGCAGGCGCTGATCCGCAAGCATGGCACCGACGCGGTACGTGCCGCCCTCAACTACACCGTCGATTACACCGAGCGCCGTTTCCGCGAGGAAGTGGGCAAGTGGCCGGACGGCACTTACGAAGCCACCACCTGGGTGGACGCCGATACCCAGGGCACCCCTGACATTAAAGTCCAGGTGGCGGTCAAGGTGGACGGCGAGAACCTCAGTGTCGACCTGACCGGTACCGATGATCGCCAGCATCTGGTGGGCGTATGGAATACCTACGGTAACTCCCGCGGCTACATCATGACCCAGCTGGCGGGCATGATTGACCCCTCTATTCCCAAAAATGAAGGCCTCTTCAACGCCGTGGAGTTTGTGATCCCGGAGGGCACCATTGCTCATCCGCCTATTAACAAACCGGCGGCACTGGGCTCCTTCCACCCTGCTTGTGAAATCACCGAAGCAGTATGTGTGGCTCTGTCGGAAGTGGTGCCAGAGCGCGCCCAGCCACAGGTCTACAAAATCGGTATGCCCAACGCTGTGATCGGTTTTTACGACAACGGCCTGATGTGGGTGGACCAGGGTGTGGACTCCCGCTCCATGGATTCCTCGGCGGTGAAAGGCATTGACGGCTGGGGTTCCTGCCCGTCGTCTCTGGGTGGCCTGTTGCTGTCCATGGCGGAAGATTCCGAGCGTCGCTATCCGGTACTCAACATCAGCCGTGAGATGGTCACCGACGGCGGTGGTGCCGGTCAGTGGCGCGGTGCTCCCGGCAGCCTCAACGTCAAGAAGGTGCTGGAGCCGGTGTCGGCCATGGCGTGGATGGTGTCTGCCAAGCACCCGTTGCGTGGCATGTGCGGTGGTGACGATGCCATCCCCTACTCCAACCACTTCCTGGTGGGTACTGAAGACGAGTACAAGATCGAGCTGGTGGAGAGCACCATGCTGCCGCAGAACTCGGTCATGGCTTACCAGCACGGCGGCGGTGCCGGCTTCGGTCCGGCGCTGAATCGCGACCCGGAAGCGGTAAAAGAAGACGTACTGGACGAATACGTAAGCCTGCAGGCGGCCCGTGACAAATACGGCGTGGTGCTGACCGGCACCCTGGAAGAGTACGACCTGGAAGTAGATGTTGCCGCAACCGAAGCGCTGCGTGCCCAGATGAAAGCAGCAGCGGTGTAAGGAGCTGATAAAAATGACTTATCGTGTAGGTATTGATATTGGCGGCACCTTTACGGACTTCGCCATGTTGAAAGGTGAAGAGGTTATTCTTCACAAGAACCTGAGCACCCCGGAAGACCGCTCCATCGGTGTGATGACCGGTCTCTCCAAGCTGGCGGAAAAAGAGGGCCTGACTCTGTCGGACTTCCTCGGCCAGTGCGACGCTATCGTGCATGGCACCACCATCGCCGACAACACCCTGATCGAGATGAACGGCGCCGTTACCGGCCTCATTACCACCGAGGGATTCCGCGATGAGATGGAGTACCGCCGCGGCTTTAAGGAGAACATCTGGGATGCCACCCTCAAGCCCTTCAAGCAGATCACGCCCCGCCGTCGTCGCCTGACTGTGCCCGAGCGCATCATGGCCGACGGCAGTGTTTACAAGCCACTGGATGAAGACGCCGTGCGTGTACAGTGCGCCAAGCTGAAAAAGCAGGGTGTTGAGTCGGTGGCCATTTCCACCATCTTTTCCTTTGTGAACCCGGCCCACGAAAAACGCATTGCCGAAATTGTGCGTGAGGAACTGCCGGGTGTGCAGGTGTCGGTTTCCCACCAGGTGCTGCCTCGCGGTCCGGAATACGATCGCACCAGTACCACGGTAGTGGATGCCTACGTCGCGCCACGGGTTATCTCCTATCTGGAGAAATTGGTCAGCCGCCTGAAAGAAGGCGGATACCAGAAGCAGCTGATGGTGATGCAGGCCAGCGGCGGTGTGATGACCAAAGAGTACATCGACGGTTCCCCTATCCGTGTACTGGCCTCCGGTCCTGCCGGCGGTGTGATCGGCTCGGCGCACTCCGGTGTGGCCAAGGGCTCGCCGAATCTGCTGTGTGTGGATATGGGCGGAACCTCCTACGATATGTCCATGGTAATCAAGGGCGCCGCGCCGGCTGAATCCGGCTGGAACATTCACCACCGCTACCTGGTGGGCGTACCTATGGTGCAGGTGGAAACCCTGGGCGCCGGCGGTGGTTCTGTCTGTCACGTCAGTGGCGGCGAAGTGCAGGTGGGCCCGGAGTCTGCCGGTTCCGAGCCGGGTCCGATCTGCTACGGCCGCGGCGGTAAAAAGCCTACCGTCACCGATGCGCTGCTGATGCTGGGCATTCTCTCTGCCGAAGCCGAGTTTGCCGGTGGCAGTTTCTCCCTCACCCGCGAAGGTGTGGAAGAAGCCTTCCAGGCCATTGGTGACGAGATGGGTTACAGCGCCGAAAACGCCAGTGGCGGCAGTGTTGCTGAAATGGCCGCTTTCGACTGCTGGCGTATCGTGAACGCCAATATGATCCAGGCGGTGCGTCGTACCACCGCCGGTAAGGGTGTGGACTCCAAGGACATGGTGATGCTGGCATACGGCGGCAACGGCCCTGCCTTCGCGGCGGTACACGCCGATGCACTGGGTATCGAGAAGGTACTGGTGCCCAAAGCCTCACCGACCTTCTCTGCCCTGGGCACATTGGTAGCCAAGCCTACCATTGATGAGGAACGCTCCTGCAGCTTCCAGGTTGATGCTGCCGATTTGTCGCAAATGAAAGCCCTGTGGCAGGAGCTGGAAGGCCGCGCTGCAAAGTATTTCGCCGACGCTTCTTTCAACACACGCGACATTCATTTCAGCTATCAGGTAAATATGCGCTACGCCGGCCAGAACTTTGCCGGCAGTTTTGAGCTGTTCACCTGCCAGGGCGCCCAGGACTTCAGCTTCCTCAGTAAGAACTTTGGTGAGCAGGCGCTGGCGGCGTTCAACAAGCGCCACATGGAAGAGTTTGATCACATTCGTGAAGGCGAACTGCCGGAAATTATCGGCGTACGTCTGGTCTCTTCCGTGGACACACCATCGCCTATTGTTGGAGAAGGTTTCAACGCTCCCACGGTTGCTGCCACGCCTGCCAAGCGTCGTCGTGCCAACCTGGGCGAAGGCTATCAGGAGACCAACGTCTATCTGGACACGTCTCTGGTGCCAGGTAACGAAGTGATGGGGCCGGCCATTATCGAAACCACCTTCACCACCATCGTGGTCTACCCTGGCTGGAAAGCTCTGGTGGATGACGCTGGTGATTACGAACTGAGAAAGGTATACAGCCACTGAGTTAACACGCAGGGTTGTATGGCTGCTGCTTTGCAGCGCCACAGTTGCAGCTTCGGTGGCGGTTACCCGCCACCAGGTAGGGGCCTCTGGCCCCTTTTTTCGTTGTGGGTGATAAGCGGTGGGCGATCCGTTACCGGTAGTCGGGGGTGGCAACACGCTGTGACCGGTAGCGGAGGGCAGTGTCTGCCCTGCGTTACAGAAATGCGATTACTGTAGCGGCACCGGGGCAGGGTGCTGACGAAAAAACTCCCAGATGAAGTCGGTGGCCTGCAGGGTTGCGTTCGCAGGTTCGCCTAGCAGTCGCACCCGGTTACCGCCGGGCCAGGCGTGGCCCAGTGAATGCAACACATAGTGCTCCACCGCGATGCCCGCGGGACAGTTGAGGCGGGTTTCGGTAACGCCATTGGTGGATGTTTCAACACCGGGTTGCTGACAGCCATTGGTGGCAGCCCAATAGTCAGCCTGGTGCTTCGCTGGCGGCAGCAGTTTTGTACCCCAGGTATGGCGGAATCGACCGCCGGGAGCGCCGCCATTGACCGGTACGGACTCATCCTTGCTGCCATTGATTATCAGGACTGATAGTGGGCTGGCGGGACGTGCTTCCTCCTCAAACACAGTGGCCGCCACGGGCGCAATGGCCGCTATTTTATCGGCGAGGTGAATGCCGAGGCGATGGGTCATCATGCCGCCGTTGGACATGCCGGTGACATAGATTCGACGGTGATCGATAGCGTAGTCCTCAACCAACTTATCAATCAGTGCGTTGATAAAGCCCACGTCATCGACCCGCTGTTGCATGGCGTAGGCGCAGCAGAGGCCGGCGTTCCAGGTCAGGCGTCTGTTCTGCCGGTGACCGCTGCCCTGGGGGTACACAACCGTAAAGCCTTCCTCAATGGCTTTACCGGTAAAGCCGGTCATCTGCTCGGCGTTGTGTGCATTGCCTCCCCCTCCGTGCAGCACCAGCACCAGTGCACGTGGATTGTTGCCCGCTGCTGCAGCATTGCGGACCAGGTATGTGCGCTTGACTCCGTCGTGTTGTATTTGCTGCATGCCATCAGGCAGCGACCGGGACTCGCCTGCTCCGAAGCTGGAATACACCAGCAGCACAAGCACTACCGGTAACTGGCGAAATCGTGACTGTATTCGTTGTTTGGGCTCAATGGCCCGGTGGGGGCGGAGGATAGGTGCTCTACTGTGCGAGATTCTCCGCTGGTGTTGGCAATGGCCTCTGTCTGTATTCCTTGTCAGCCAAACAACGCTGATCGCGACAGCGATTCCGGTGAGGTAGCCAATGCCATAATCCATTGTGGTGTATCCCTGTATTCAAACCCCTTGCGGGCGCCGGTGTACGAGGCTGGTCAGCACACTGTCTGCGCGGCGCCGTTGGTCACAGCTTCTCAATATAGTGTTCCGAAAAGAACACCTCCAGTCCGAAATAGATTGCCCAGGTGTCGGAGAAGCCGCGGTCGCGGGGAAAGGTCACTTCCGGTGTAACCTTGAAGTAGAGCCAGTCCCTGTTCAGCTTGCGACGCCATGGCATGCGGAAGCCGTAACCGGTGACCCTGGGATTGGGTTCGCTGCTGCCGCTGACAGAAAAGCGATACTCCAACGAGCTTTTGGTAAAGCGCCGGTAGAAGGAGTAGCCGTGATAAAACTCCCACTCGTTGTCGGCGTCAATAAATTGCGCTTCGTTAATAATGCGGAAGGTATCGCGCTTGTCGAGGGGCATATAAACATCCCAGCGGCTGTCAGCACGCCAACCCCGGGAGTCAAAATAACTGCCTGAAAATTTAAGTCGCGAGCGCCACTGTTCACTCAACTGGTCGCTGCGCGAGATGCTGGCCTTGCTGTAGGGATCCAGTGGCCAGCGTACCCGTACACCGAAACGCAGGTCGCTGTCCCACTGTTCCTGAACTTTATTCAACAGTGACAGGCCCGCTACCATGTCTTCATCCCGGTTATCGACGGTGTCGCCCGTGACGTTGCGCTGCCGATCATCAATAGAGTCGAGTTCATCGGGGTCGGAGTCGAGGAACACGCTGAGTTTGTTTTTGCTGTTGGGCAGGTCCAGGCGGGTCTTGATGGTACCCCGGGTTTCGTTGGGCCGGCCTGATGATATCTCGTGGTTGAAGCGAATCTGCACGTAGCTCTTGCTGACCAGGTCGCTGTCGAAGCTGTCACGGGCAATGTACTGGTCCAGGCCCGAGGAGGCGCCGCTGACACCGCGGGAGAGTGTGGCCTGCTGGCGCTCAAGCCAGGAGAGGGTACCGGTGACCCAGGAGTCGCTGGTACTGTTTTCAACCGCATCGTCAGCGCCGGCATGGAGAACAGTGCACGCCAACAGGATGCAGAGAGCCGAACTGACTGTGTGTATTGCTTTCATTACTGCTATTGCCGATCAGTTACCGGTGGTGGCGGTTGGCAGCTCGTTGCTGCCGGTGTGCCACCGGCATCTGCTATTAGTGTAGTCCGGATTATTGTAATTCTCAGCGTATCGGTGGTCGCTTGATACCGGCTTCGGTAAAGAGTGTGGCCGCACGCAAGGTGATATCGCTCTGCAATGCTTTCTCGTACCTTACATCCAGCACGTAGGCTTTGGTGCGCAAACGGATCACAATCTGCTCGGCGAGGCAAATCTCTTCCAGGGTGAAGGTCACCGGCTTTTTCAGGTAGACGTAGCGGCTGGTGACGATCACTTCGCGCAGAATGCGCCTCGCCTCATCAACGTTGGCATCGAGTGCCAGGTGAAAATCGGTGACTACCATCATATCCATGGCTCCCATGTTGCCGGAAGCTACAGCCTCGGTAATAAAGCGCAGGTTAGGGATAGTAACGGTGTTGTCATCCAGGGTTTGCAGGCGCACGGAGCGCAGGGTGATGGCAACGATTTCGCCATAGATATCACCGAAGGTGACCCGGTCCCCGACCTGAAACGGGCGGTCAAACAGCAGCAACACCCCGGAGACCAGCGAGGCTGCCACATCCTTCAGCGCAAAGCCTAAAGCAACGGCGGCGGAACCGGCGAAGGCAATCAGCAGCTCCTTGGGTGGTTCCAGTACACCCACGATCAAAAACGCTGTGCCGCCGATGTAGAGGGAAAATGAGATCAGTGTGGCCAGCTGCAGGATAATAAAACGCTTGGCCGGGAACTGCCGCATGAGGCCATCGCAAAACTGCCGCAAAAACCAGTTCACGGCCCAGAGCAGGAAGAAACCGAGCAGCAACAGCAGCAGCGTGCCCGGATCAAACATGCCCATCAGCACTTCCAGCTGGCTGGGCCCCGGCGAAGCCAGTTCGGCGACCTTATCCATAGCGGCGTTACTCGTTCAAAAGGTTTTTGCGTGTGAGAAAGCGGATCATGGGCAGGTACCACAGTGGCACAATGTGATAGCGGCCGTTTTCCAGCCGCTCTACCAGTCCGCTATCCAGCGCCGACTTCAATGCGGATCGCACTGTGCGCTCCGGTTGCGTGGTAGCGCTGACCAACTCTTCCGACGTCATGTTTTCATGCAGCACCAGTGCGGCGTAGACGAAGTGAAACTCGTCGGCCAACTTGTCCAGCACCGACAGGGCTTTCTCTTCCGGCAGGCTGACAGTCACGGTCTTGTATTTGATAGAGATGGACGTCAGCCACAGGTGCTGCGCCTGCAACGGGTTGCCTTTGCAGGCATCCCACAACAGGTTGAAATAGAGCTGCTCGGCATTGCGCACATTGCCAGCCTGCGGCCCGCGGGTGGAGAGCAGGATGCTGTCGTATTGCAACCGGCGTTCGGTCTTGCGGTTGCGCGACAGGATCAGGGAGCGAATCTCGTTCTGGCTCCAGGGGCGCAGGCGCAGCAGCGCGCCGAACATACTGTCCTGGCCGAAGACGCGGCGCAGGTAGGCCCAGCTCTGGCTGTTGATAGAAATGATCCAGAAAACATTTTTCAGGCGTGCGTTGCAGAGGCTGAGCAGGGTTTCCCAGGCGGCAAACCCGCCCACCTGACGCAGGAAAAGGTTCTGTGCGTCATCGAACATAATCACGGTGGGGCGGCGATCTTCGTCGCTGCGGACCAGTGCCGAAGGCCCCGCTTCCAGGTCGACCGCCAGTGCTTCTTCCACCAGCTGGTTGAGGGCGTCAGTGCTGAGAGTTTTGGCTGGTATGGTAATCTGCCGCACATCCACCGCCTGCTCCCCTTCCTGCAGCCACTCTGCCAGTCGCTGCAGCAAGGTGGTCTTGCCGGAGCCGCGCTCACCGGAGAGCAGCAGGGAGTTCTCTTCGCTGTGGTGTTCCAGCCAGGGCGCGAGCTCTTTTTTGGCGTCTTCCAGTGCGCTGTTATTGATTAACGGTATTTCGCGTCCGCTGGCGAACTCACCGAACCAGCAGCGGTAATCCGGTAACTCAACGGACTCCGGTTCCGTGTTCTCCTCCGCCTCCTGTGGGCTGGCGCGCAACAGGAAACCGCGGGCACTCAGTCGCCGGTACCAGTCGAAATCAATCAGTGCCCGGCGGGCAAAGTCGATGCAGACTGGCAGCAGGGCAAACGGCGCGAACAGCGGGGCGAGAACGATAAATCCAGTTCCTGCGAGTAACTTTTCGGTGATCCGGTCCAGCAGCGGCGGGAAGATGGTCTGCAGGGTGAGGATGTATTCCCGGCGCCAGGGCTTCAGCAGCCAGCCGAGACCAAGCAGCAGGGCCAACAGTGTCAGCCAGTCAATCATCGTCAGCGTCAACGACTGACGGATGGAGACGGTCAACAGATCCCTGACCAGCCACGGCAGTATGACGATGGCGGCGGCTTGCCTGGCGCGTTTACCGATCTGCTTCAGCTGCTGATCGTTCAGGAAGGTGCCGCCCTGATGGGCAATACTGTGCAGGAACCACTCACCGATCAAACGTAGCAGTGCATAGATGATTAACAGGCGCGCCAGCGGTATCAGTGGTACCAGCATGGCCTTGTTGTAGTCGACAAACACCGCTTCCAGTAGCGACAACCCAACCCAGCCAACGATCAGGGGCAGCAGTACCGGTATTGCCGAGGTGATGCGACTGATCTGCACGTGAATACGGCTGCTGCGGAAACGGCGTGCATAAAAGCCCTGCAGGGCCAGTGCGGGATCGCGTAATTTACGGGCGACCACATAGAGTACCCAGATAGCCAGCACGCCCAGCAGATACTCAAACGCCTGCAACACCTGTTGCAGGATGGAGTGCTCCTCTTCGGAGGAGAGCCGGAACTCGACGATGGTGTCCAGGTAGAGCCACTGCAACAGATTAATGAGGGCCCGCCCCTCGTACTGCAACAGCTCGGTGTTGTCGAGCTGCAATTCTGCCCGCGCCTCATTGAATGCCGGTCTTTGCAGCTGCCAGAGTTGCGCACGAATCAGATTGATGGAGTGAGAGAGGTTACGCCTGTCCAGTTCCAGTAGCTGCAGGTGAGTCAACAGAATGCGCCGTGTGCTATCCGGAAGATCTTCAGGCAGGCCAGCCAGGTCGTCGTTGCCGAGTGAGGGCTGGTCCAGTGTGTCGGTCCACAGTCTCAACCACGCGGCTACCTCCACACCGTCCATATCGGGGTTGAGACTGCCAACCAGCCGGATAAAGGCCAGACGTGTGATTTGCAGGGGCTCATGCACCTGCCTGAGTAACGGCTTTAGCTCGACCGCCTGTTGTTCGGTCAGGGAATCACTCAGGTAGCGGTAGTGGTTCTTCAGCTGTTCGCGCAATTCCCAGGTCAGCAGCAGCCTTTTGCGGGTCAGCTCGCTGCGCGCGCCCCAATAGGCGTCGCGACGTTTGGCCAGGTGTCTGGCTTCCAGTCGCAGGGTGGACATGGTGTTGGTGTAGTCGTCAGCCAGAGCCTTGCAGGAGAGGGACTCCGGCAGGGTGTCCAGTTGCCGGGTGAGTGTGCCGGTATTATCGGTAAGCAGGGTCTCAAGATCGGATTCGCGGAATTCCGGGGGCAGCTCGCCACTGCCAAAAGCCTCCATCATGCGGGCTTGTTCGCGCAGGGCGAGCAACTGTTTGTGCAGCTCGGTCAGCAGTGTCTGCTCATCGTCGCAGACCAGCTGGTTGACTTCATCCGGTGACTCGTCCTGAGTGTTCTGCTCTGCCGCATAGGCGGGTGTAATGAGCAGCAACAGCAGGCAACAGAGCGTTAAAATCTTATCCATGAAAGCTCTTTATCTGGGTTGGTGAGTATTCCCTCTCCACTAGGCTATACCAAGTTCCGCTTTTCTGCCTACCGCAATTGCCGGGGTTGTGAGTGTCCTGTCTGCGACCGCTCAGACGCCCTGGAACTCATCCATAAACAGACCAAACAACTCCGCCTGGGAGTTGATCTGCAGTTTAGCGTAGAGGTGTTTGCGGTGGACCTTGATGGTGCTCTCGGTAATGCCCAGCAGGTTGGCGATTTCGGTGGTTTTGCAACCGCGCAACATCAGCTGCGCCACATCCTGTTCACGCTCCGTCAGCAGCTCTGCACCAAAGCTCCGCAGCCGCCCCTCCACCACCGCCTTGGTGGGCTCTTCCGTCATTTCCTGCAGGCGGCCGTGCAGGCTCACCAGCGATGCCAGTAAGGGGTAGAGAGCGCGGCATTGCTGCAGGCTGCTCTCCGGTGCCCTTTTCTCCACACCCACGGAGAACACCAGCTGTTGCTCGTCATCCAGTTTGAAGAAGAGCCCCACTTCGTCTGCTGTAACCACGTTCTTGTAATAGGTGCGGTAGTAGAGGCTGCGGTCAAAATCCCGCGGCGCCAGGTCGGTCATGCGGCTGACGCCGGTAAAGCCGCTGCGGGCGGCCTGGAAAAAGGGGTCCAGTCGATAGGCACCACGGTCGTAGACGGTGGTGTTGAGGTCAATCTGCTCTTGCTCTTCCATATCGTGGTAGAGGCTGCGTGCCGGCTGGTTGCCGTGATAGAGGGTGCAGACGATGGCGCTGCGGGGATAGATCAGCTTCAGCAGGCTGATAAAACTGGCGACAAAGGTCGGGGTGCCCGCTTGCTGCACCAGCCGGGTCAGGCTCTCCTGCCAGGGGCCGTTAAGTACGATGTCTGGGGTTGCCGCAGGGGTAGTCACGCCTCTGTACCTGTCCGATTTCGCTGGGGTCCATCCTATCACTCTCTGCGTCTACCACTAAAGGGGTAACTTCAGGGGAGAATGCCCGCCGCAATGGGGGGTTGCTAGCATGGGCTTATCGCTATTACGAAGAGGTTCAAACCCATGGTAGACAGCATTTACAGCGTAGTCGGGGACTGTATGGAAGCCGGTGATTCCGCGTTTCGTCGCCAGAATCCCTACGGCACCATCGCTGAGCCCACCTACTCAGGCGCTCTCAGCTTTATGCGTCGCCGCTACAGTCGCAACCTGGAAGGCGTGGATGTGGCGGTGTTTGGCCTGCCCTACGACCTGGCTGTCTCCAATCGCCCTGGCACCCGCTTTGGCCCGCGGGCGATTCGAGCTGCCTCTACCAACCTCTGCTTCGGTGAAGCCTGGCCCTGGTACTTCGATCCCTTTGACCGCCTGCATGTCGTGGATTACGGCGACTGTGTGTTTGACCATGGTCGCCCGGCGCAGATCCCGGAGCAGATCAAGGCTTTCGTACAGCCGATCCTGCAGGCCGGCGTTACCCCACTGGCCATGGGGGGGGATCACTTCATTACCTATCCGGTGCTACAGGCACTGCGTGAACACCACGGTACTCCCATTTCCCTGATCCACTTTGATGCCCACTGTGATACCTGGGCAGACGAAGATGGCCGTATTGATCATGGCACCATGTTCTATCACGCCGCCAAGCAGGGCGTTACGGCACCGGAACGCTCCATCCAGCTGGGCATGCGCACCACCAACCACGAGACCCATGGTTACGAGGTCAAGAGTGGTGAGTGGCTGCACCGCAACGGTATTCCTGCTGCCATCGAAGCCATCCGCTCCCGTGTCGGCGACCATCCCTGTTACATCACCTTCGATGTGGACTTCCTTGACCCATCAGTGGCGCCGGGTACCGGTACGCCGGTGTGTGGTGGTTTCAACATGTTCCAGGCTATTGAGCTGATGCAGGGCATGAAGGGACTCAACATCGTGGGCATGGATGTGGTGGAAGTCTCCCCCCCTTACGACCACGCCGAGATGACCGCGCTGGCTGGTGCCACGCTTGCGCACAACATGTTGTGCCTGTTTGCACACGACAAACCAGAGGTTTCTTCCGCTACCGACAAGGAGTAACACCCCATGGGATTTGGCAAGTTGTTCCCCGCTCTCACCCTCACCTGCGTCTCGGCTCTCGCTGTCGCCGAGGCGCCTGTGCTGCACCTGTACAACTGGAGCGACTATTTCGCACCGGAAACCATAGAAGAGTTTGAAAAGAAGACCGGTATCAAGGTTCAGTACGACACCTACGACAGCAACGAAGTGCTGGAGACCAAACTGCTCACCGGTAACAGCGGTTACGACCTGGTGTTTCCGGCGGCTTCCAATGCGGTGCGGGAATTTCAGGCCGGCGCGCTTTCCGCGGTAGAACACACTCGCCTGCAGAACCGTGGCAATCTGGAGGCTGTAGCGGTACAGCAATTGTCACAGTATGAAGGTGGTGATCGCTTCGGAGTGCCCTACACCTGGGGTACAACCGGAGTGGCTTACAACGTAGAGAAGATAGAGGCGCGTATGCCGGATGCGCCGGTTAACAGCCTTGATATTCTGTTCAAGCCGGAGCTGGTGAGCCGCTTCGCCGACTGCGGGGTGGCGTTGCTGGATTCTCCACTGGAAGTGACCAGTATCGCCCTCAACTATCTGGGCTTTGATCCCTACAGCAATAAGCGGGAAGAGATTGATCAGGCGGCCGAGCTGATCAGGAAAGTCCGGCCGCACATTCGCTATTTTGGTACCCAGCAGATGATCCAGGACCTGGCTGCCGGTGATATCTGTCTGGCCATGGTCTATAGCGGTGATGCGGGACTGGCGCAGATTTATGCTGATGAAGCGGAAAATGGTGTTCAGGTAGGCTACGCCATTCCGGTGGAGGGTACGGGCGTCTGGTACGATGTGATGGCCATTCCCGCCGATGCCCCCAACCCCGATTTGGCCTATGCCTTTATTGACTATGTGTTGCAGCCCGAGGTGATTGCCGGCATCACCAACTACACCTGGTTTGCCAATCCCAATAGGGAGGCGCTGGCGCTGGTGGATGAAGAGATCCGTACCGACCCCAACGTCTATCCATCCGAAGAGGTGCGCAGCAAACTGTTTGTAGACCTGCCGCTGGAGGCGAAAAACAATCGCTATCGTAATCGCCAGTGGACTGCCATGAAGAGTGGCCAGTAAGCGATTCTCCGATAGGTGATAGATACAAAAAAGCCGTGACCAACATCAGTGTTGGTAACGGCTTTTTTGTCATACACTTCCCCGCAAGACATCTGCCCCGAAAGACAGCTTCTCAGAAGGTCGCTGCTATGCCGATATAGGGGCCGGTCATATTGGTGTCAGCCTCCACCACATCCCTCTCGAACTCCAGATCAATGGAGAAGTTCACCCGCCGGTAGCCGCCCACGATATCCCACTTGATATCGTCGTCAGACAGCCGGTAACCCAGCTGCAGGTTGTAATCCGAGTAGTTGACGTGCACTCCGGTAAAGGTGGCGCTGATCGCGTTCACATTAAACCCGTACAAAAAATTCCGGTAGCGATTGGCCATATAGACACTGACAAACCCGAATGGCTGATGCCCTTCATAAATAATCGAGTTACCGATGCGGGGGATAATGTTCAGGTCTATCTGGGTCCGGCCGGCACCGACGCCCACCCCAAAGCGCGAACTGCTGGTCTGGATAAGGTCGTAGGTAAGGCTGGCCAGTACCATATCCACATTGATATCGGTGGCGAGTCGGGTTTTTTGCAGGACGCCGGTCTGGCTCCCGCCCAGGCTGACAATGGCATAGCCATCGCCGCTGTAGGAGGTGGGGAGGTAGTTGAGCCCCACCCGCCACTTGCCGTATTGCCCGGCCACGCTGTAGATAAACTCGTTGCTGTGATCCAGGTCCATGGAGTCGCCGGTAGCCATCAGGTCACCGAACACGCCGTTGGCAATTTCCGTCTTCCTGACAATGGTGCCGTCCAGGGTGCGGGAGCTGTAGAGGAGGCTGGCTTGCCAGACCCAGTCGGGAGTCTCGTTGGCGCTGGCGGTCATGGAAGCAAACGCGCTGAGCAATAGCAGGAGAGATTTACCGTTAAATATTGGCTGACGCATGATCATGACGTGCTTCCGTTCGGGCGTTTCAGGCGATGAGTGATGGGTTTTCCTTGCGACCCGGACAAGTGTACTACCACCTGATCCCGGGTACACGACCCAGGGCGATGAAAACTTAGTCGGCACTGGATTGGGTCACAACACCGCAGGAAATTCCTGATGCTGGCGACTATTCTTTAGTCGCAAGGTGAAAGCCCAAGTGAGCCGGGAGAAAGGTATGGTGGTCTCACCAGAAGAGATGGCGGAATTTCTATCTGCAGAGTTTCCGCAGAACACTTGCAAGGTCGAATCCATCGACACGGATGGCGCTACAGTTTCACAGGAGGTTGGTCCTCATCAGCTGCGGCCCGGTGGCACGGTATCGGGGCCGGTACTCATGGCTGTCGCGGATATCGCTCTGTATGTGGCAATCCTGGGAAGAATTGGTATTGTGCCTCTGGCGGTAACAACCAGCCTCACCATTAATTTTCTGCGCAAGCCATCTGCGCAGGCGCGAATCATCGGCAAGTGCACGCTGTTGAAAGTCGGTCGCGCCCTGGCAGTTGGGGAGGTATGGTTGTACTCGGATGGTTTGCAGGAACCCGTCGCCCACGCCGTGGGCACCTACTCAATTCCGCCGGTAAAATCATAAGCTGTCGCCAATACTGGAATCTGTGATGAGTGAGAACTTGCTGAAGCTGGGCCTCGTTCCTTTTTTCACCCAACAGCTGGAAGATCCTGACCTGCTGCAGGAACGGGTTGGACGTGTGACTTCTGTCCAGCGATCAAATCTTACAGTTGTGTGTGAATCCGCGGAGAGGGTTGTCGGTCTGTCGCCGGCCTTGCTGCAAGCGGCCGCCATGGATCGTCCGACCGTTGGTGATTGGGTTGTGCTGGATGAGTCGCTGTCATTAATCCGGCAGGTGCTGGAGAGGAAGAGCCTGTTTAAACGCCTGGGAGCCGGAGAGAGCAGTGAAGTCCAGCCAATTGCGGCCAATATTGATATTCTCTTTATCGTCACATCGTGTAACGACGAGTTTAAGGAGTCCCGCCTGGAGCGTTACCTCGCCCTGTGTGCAGAAGCGGGAGCGATACCGGTTATCGTGTTGACCAAAGCAGACCTGGTGGAGGATGTTGATGAATTTATCCGTCGTGCGCGAAGTGCCCAGGCTGGCGTAGCGGTGGAAACCATCAATGCCCTGGATCCGGAAACTGTTGAGGGCGTGCGCTCCTGGATCGGCAAGAGTAGTACCGTGGCCCTGGTGGGCTCTTCCGGCGTTGGCAAGTCGACGCTTCTGAACACCCTGGCGGAAAGGCAACTGGCCGCCACGGGTGGTATTCGTGAGCAGGACACGAAGGGGCGGCATACCACCACGCACCGTGAGTTACATGTCCTTCCCGCGGGTGGGCTCCTGATTGATGTTCCCGGTATGCGGGAGTTGAGAGTCGCCGAGATCGACCAATCGTTGGGAACGGTTTTCGAGGACATAGAACAACTGGCAGAGTCCTGCCGCTTCGCTGATTGCCAGCACGAAGCGGAGCCCGGGTGCGCAGTTCTGCAGGCGATAGAGGACAATACCCTGGATAGCCGCCGGCTGGCCAATTACAAAAAACTGCTGCGTGAAAATGCGCAAGCCACGGCTACCCTGGCAGAGAAACGATCACAAGGTCGGAGCTTTGCCAAAATGGTTAAGAATGTGAAGTTAATGAAACAGAAAAAGAATGATGGTGAATAAGTCCGTCAGGACTAGCGGAAAATTTCAGCTAACAGCTTTGAGGCAATAATCCTATGACGCGTTTTGGGTTACTGATTTTGGGCCTGCTCCCGGCACTAGCCTTCGCTGCCAATTGGAACACAGAAGGCACGGTAACGGCGGTATCCGGTGATGAGTATGGCATCTATCTGCAGTTGGACTCCGGCCGGGCCTCCGCGTGTTCCGGGGCGCCGGAGGAGACACTGGCGGTTAAGCCCAATTACGTGGGCGCGTTCCAGGTAGCGGCTGCCTCGCTGGGGCAAACAGTGAAAATCGAAGCCGATTATGTGCCTTTTCAACGCGAGTGTGTGGTCAAGGCCATTGCGCTGACCAATGGCAAGGCGACCGGTCCCAAGCGTCGGTGATCTCAGGTGGGATGGCTGCTTAGTGAGTCATCGTCCCGTTACTCTCTGTCACATGGCGTCGATACTGTTTCGGCGTCTGCCCGGTCCAGCGCTTGAAGGCGCGACCGAAACTGGACTGTTCGGAATACCCCAGGTTGGCTGCCACATCATCCAGTGACAGCTGCGACTGCTTCAGGTAAGTGCACGCCAGCTCGGCACGGTGTGCTTCCAGTATGTCGGAGAATTTGCGGCCGGCATCACTGAGGTGAGCCTGCAGGGTACGCACCGACATGCCCAGTTTTTCCGCGCAGCGCTCAATGGAGCAGTTGCGGGATGCCAGCGAGCCGCGCACATAATCCTCTACCCTCTCTACCGTTGATTTGCGTGCGGCGGCGCGGACCTTCTCCAGATAACCACCCAGCAATTTGTACAGCAGGCGGTTGGCGCTTGGCACCGGCTGTTTCAGCACCTCTGTGGCGAAGACAATGGCATTCTCGTCCTGGGTTTTGACCGCCGGGCAACCGAGGTGTTTTTCCAGTTCCGGCAGGTCGCGATCGGGCAGGTGAGTACGCAGGCGGGTGCGCAGCGGACGGAAGGCGGGACCGCCAATCTGCCGCAGCAGCTTCAGGTTGATAACCACGGCCTGATAGTTGGCCTGATAGTTATCGCCCAGGGTATCGGGTACATACCAGCGCAATTCTGTCTCTTCTGCGCCCACTACCAGTTGCATCTCGAAGTTGGGCGAATGCACTACCGGCATGTAGTTGATAAAGCTGTTGAGGGCTTCTTCCACATTGGGTGCGGCGCGGCAGAGGGCGGTAACACAGCCGTAGACGTCCGGCTCCTGCAGTTTGGCCAGGCGGGCGCCGAAAAAAGGATCGTTAAACAGCTGGCTGCAATACTCCAGCATGTCTACCAGGGACTTGCACTCGATGTAGTGATCCGGGTCCCGGGCCAGCCAGGGGTCTATACTGAAGCGTTCAAGGATTGCCCTGCTGTCGCCACCGCAGTTGTTCACCAGATAGGGAAAGCCGGACAGGTTGGCACTGCGCATCTGCCCCTCTACGGGCATGGAATCCAGGGGACCGCCCAGGCTGTAGAAGCTGTCGTTGGCCATGGAATGTCTCTCCTGCGCGGCACTGCTGGCGCAGTACTTCTAGGTGTGGAATACGGGTGGTTGAACAGGTATGGCGGGGTGCGTCGTTAATCTGCCCCAGCCCACCATTAGACACTATAGCGCCACCGGAGCGGCAGGGTAAAACGGCCAAACGACAGATTTTGCCACGGTCGCGGTGGGCGGGGAGCGTCAATCGTGTTTTTATTGCAGGCTGCTATTTTTACATCAGACTGATTTGTTACTGCCAAAGAGAGATCGCCATGTCCATGAAAGATATAAAACAGATGAAAGAGGAAGCGAAGCAGTACATCCGGTACGAGAAAAATCCGGAGACCCGCATCGCCACTATCACCTTTGACCGTCCGGACAGCCTCAACGCCGCCACCGCCGGCATGCGCCAGTACTATGCAGACCTGATCCTCAAGGCCAACGTTGACGACGAGGTGAAGGTGCTGGTGATCCGTGGCGAAGGCAAGCACTTCGGTACCGGTGGCGACCTGCCGGAGCAGGCCGACTTCTACGGCGACGAAGGCGCAGACCTCAACCTGGTGCACGAGTTTGGTATCGACGATCCGGATGTAAAGTATCCGCCACGCAACAGTTTCCGCTTCCTGCATGCCATGACCGATCACTACGCCAAGGCCCCGGCCGGCAACCGCCCGCTGCAGGAGTTCAAGAAGATCAGCATCGTCGAGACCAAGGGCTACTGCTACGGCTGGCACTTCTACCAGGCCGCCGACGCCGATCTGGTGATCAGCGCCGACGACACCCTGTTTGGCCACCCCTCGTTCCGCTACGTGGGCTGGGGCCCGCGCTTCTGGACCTGGATTGAGTCCATGGGGCTGCGCAAGTTCTCCGAGATGCTCTTTACCGGTCGTCCGTTTACCGCTGAGGAGATGGACAAGTGCAACTTCGTCAACAGCGTTGTAGCCCGCGATGGCCTGGAGGCGGAAACCAAAAAGTACGCTGAGGCCTGTGCCCGTACCCGCCCGACCGACGTGGTGCAGATCCAGAAAACCTTTATGGAGCTCTACAAGCAGTACCGTGGTGAGTACATGGGCAGCCTGCTGACCGGCTTTGTGGAGGGTATGTTGCCGGTGATCAGCAACGACCGCGCCTCGGATGTGGAGTTTGGTGCAGATACCTTCGATAAGGGGCTGAACAACGTCGTCAAAGACATCGATATGCAGTATCCGCCAGAGTGGCGCCTGCAGGGCTCCAACCGCAAAAAACCATAAAAGCTATCTGCGGAGGGTATTGCGGCGTCGCTTAAGGCGCCTGCTTTTGGTAAAAATCGGCTCAATTCGGTCATTTACTGGCTGTAAACCCCTTCATTTCGCCGATTTTTGCCTCGCGCTGCCCTTCCTCAATAACGCTTTTCACACGTCTGAATCAAACGAATTTAAGCACGGGAGACGTATTAGTGTCCGCACTACAGGGTATCCGGGTACTGGAACTGGCGGAGCAGGTCAGCGGTGAATACTGCGGCAAGCTGCTGTCGGATTTCGGTGCCGAAATCATCAAGATTGAGCGTCCGGATGGCGGCAGCCCGACCCGCTATCTGGGCCCCGTCGCTGAGGCTGGCGATGATGCCGAGCGCAGTGGTCTGTTTGCCTATCTGAACACCAACAAGCACTCGGTAACACTGGACCTGACCAGTGCCGATGGGGTGCAGACCCTGCACAAGCTGCTGGATAAAGTGGATGTGGTGGTGGCCGACCAGCGCCTCGACTGGTTGCAGGCGGCAGGCCTGGAGCCGGAAGCCGTGGCAGCCCGTTGGCCAGCGCTGGTGCTGTGCTGCATTACCCCCTTCGGGTTACAGGAGACGCCCGCTGAGCTGGCGGCAACCGACCTGACCGTCTTCCACAGCAGCGGTTGGGGCTTCCATACTCCCAGTGCGCCGGATCTGAGCCGCCCGCCCCTGAAGGGTGCCGGTCGCTTTATGGCCAGCTACGAAGCGGCGCTGGATGCCGCCCTCTGCGTGGTGGCAGCGCTGTGCGAACGCCAGACCTCACAACAGGGGCAGCTGATTGATATCTCCATGCAGGCGGTGCTGGTGACCCGCACCGACTATGTCATGGGGCAGATGGTAGCCGGTGATATGCCGGTGAGTGACGAGCGCACCGCGTTTGATCTGGCGGGACCGGCGGCTATTTACGCCACCGCCGACGGCTTCGTCTACATCTGGATGTCGGCGCCGGCCCACTGGCAGGCGCTGGGCACCCTGTTGGGCAATCCTGAGTGGATGAATGACTTCCCCGGCGACTGGCTGGAAAAGGGCTGTACCCCGGAGCGCGTGGAAGTGGTGCGCGGTCACCTGGCCACCTGGCTGGCGGGAGAGGAGAAAGCGGCGATTTCCGCCGCGGCGCAGAAGTTGGGGTTGATTATGGTGCCGGTCAATAACGCCGGTGACCTGCAGGCCTGTGAGCAGTTTATCTACCGCCAGTACTTTGCCGAAGTGGAGCACCCGCGGCTGGGCAAGCTGGTGCACCCCACCGTGCCCTACCGCATGAGCGAGACACCGGCGTCCATTCACAGCCCGGCGCCGTTGCTGGGTCAGCATACCGCGACAACGCTGGCGGCACTGGCAGGAGGGGAGCAATGAGCGCTATCAAGAAACGTGGTGGCCCGCTGGAAGGCGTGCGCGTAGTGGAGCTGACCAAGGTATGGGCCGGTCCCTACACCGGCAAGCTACTCTCCTACCTGGGTGCCGAAGTGATCCGGGTGGAGAGTCTGGGCTCCATGGACGTCACCCGTACCTATGGCGTGGAAGACATCAATAACGCACCCGGCTGGAAGGCGGTGAACCCGCAGAAGCTGAGCGTGCAGATCAACATGAAGTCCGAAGAGGGGCTCAGCCGCCTCAAGGATCTGCTGGCCACCGCCGATGTACTGGTGGAAAACCTGCGCCCGGGTGCCATGGAGCGTCTGGGCCTGGGTTATGAGGCGGTGAAGGCGGCCAAGCCGGACATTATTTACGTCTCCATGGGTATGTATGGTGCTGAGGGCCCGCTGGCCTACCAGACCGGTTACGCTCCCTGCTTTGCCGCACTGGGTGGCCTGAGTGCCCTGGTGGGTTACGAGGGCGAGGCGCCCACGGGCATGAATGTGCGCTATGCCGATTCCACTTTCGGGACTGCTGCTGCCTACGCCGCCGTGGTAGCCCTCTTCCACCGCGGTCGCACAGGTGTGGGCCAGTTTATTGATGTCTCCGCCGTGGAGACCATGAGCAGCATGATCGGCGATGCGCTGATCAACTACTCCCTCAATGGGGTGGTGGAGCAGTGCAACGGCAACCGCCGCGCCGAGATGGCCCCTCATGGCGTCTACCCCTGTGCCGGTGGTGACTGGGTTGCCATCGCCGCCCACAGTGAACCGGCCTGGCAGGCCCTGGCGGGATTGCTGGGGCTGGCAGGGGATGGCCGTTTCGCCACCCTGGCTGACCGCAAGGCCAACGAAGCCGAGCTGGATAAGTTGCTGGGTGAATGGAGCTGCAGTCAGGAGGTGACCGGACTGGTGGAGCAGCTGCAGGCCGCCGGCGTGGCAGCGGCCAAGAGCGAGAACAGCCTGGACCTGATTGCGGATGGCAACCTGTGGGCGCGGGAGTTTTACCCTAACGTCACAGACGCCCAGGCCGGCAGCCGCATGACCGTGGGGCCGTCGTGGAAAATGACCCGCATGGCAGAAATCACCGATGGTGCACCAGCTCTGGGTGAGCATAACGCCTACGTCTATGGGGAGATCCTCGGTCTCAGCCAGGACGAACAGGATGAGCTTGTAAACAAAGGTGTATGCCGTTAGTGAGTAGTTACACCAAGGGTGTGTTCGGGCGCCGGGGACGAGCGCCCGGGGCTTCGGCAGTGATTAGGTCCTGTACAGGGAATGGCAAAAATAGCCGGCACAATGCGTGGATACTGCCAGCCGGCGGGTACTACAATACTGTTGAATAAAAGCTGACCTATTCTGGTTGTGCGCGAAGGAAGCCCCTGGTGTGAGAAGGACGTGACTCGCAACTCAATGACGGAGACGTGAAGGTGGCGGAAACACTTTTTGCATTCGATAAGAATAACTATCAGGACTGCCAGACCGGTTATCGTGGCGACAAAAACCAGGAGTACTACCTGGGTGATTACGCCATCGATTCCGGTTCGGTAATTGACGTGCGTGCCGACAAGAAGGCGGTGGGCTCCTGTTCCATCATCCGCCTCAAGGCGCGAACCCGTCAGACCTTCAAGCGCTCCTGGTACCACATTCGCAAAGACGCCACCGACGTGGTGGTACTCTGGTTTGTAAAGCGTGGCAGCCTGCACATCAACCACTCCGGTGGCAGCAGCGTCGCCCGTGCCGGCGATTTCGCCCTCACCAAATCCATGACCCCGTTCAGCATTGAGTGCCGCACCGACGAAGAGTCGCTGCATGAGGCGCTGCACGTGCTGGTACCGGCCCACCTGTTGCGCCGCTTTATCCCCCACGAAGTCAGTACCGGATTTTCCATCGCCGCCGGCGGGCGTGCCTTTGCCGTGGCGGAGCACATCTTTACCAACCTGCTGGAAGACGACGGTGAGTTGAGTGAAAGCATTGCGCAAACCCTCGCCGAAAGCGCACTGATGGCGCTCACCGATACCATCAAGGATTGCGACAAGCTGGCACCGGAGCGGCAGGCCATTACCGATCAGCGGCTGCAGGAGGTCATGCGCTACATCGACATCCACCTGACCGACCCAAAGCTCAGCACCACCATGGTGGCCGAGGCCTGTGGTATTTCGCCCCGTTACCTGTCGCTGTTGCTGAAACAACGAGGTGTTTCCTTCTCGGAACATATCTGGAGTGAGCGCCTGAAAATCGCCGGTCGTTGGCTCGCCTCCACCCGGCCCGGAGAGATCTCCATTGCAGAAGTGGCTTTTAAAGTGGGCTTCAAAAGTCCTGCTCACTTCAGTCGTATGTTCAAACGTGTTTACCAGAAAGGCCCGCGGGAATTTCGTTCCGAACAGCTGGCATCCAGCAGGCATAACAATAGCCAGCAGCAGGATTCCTTTGTGGGCGTAAACGAGACCCTGCAGTAGGCAGGGCAGAAACAATAACATCCCGCCAACGCGGGAAATCAATCAGCGGAAGTTCGGTGATCATGGGCTTCCGCTTTGCTGTATTCAGAGTGATATATCCCGGAGGAAGAAGTGCCGAACGAACTGCAAGGTAAGGTTGCTGTTATTACTGGTGGTGCCAGTGGTATTGGCCGTGCAACGGTAGAGTTGTTTGTCGAAGAGGGCGCAAAAGTCGTCTTCGCCGATGTGAACGAAGAGGTTGGCCAGAAGCTGGCGGATGAACTGGGTGAAAATGCCATCTTCAAACGCACCGATGTCTCCAATCCCGAGGAAGTTCAGGCATTGGTGGATACTGCCATTAACAGCTTTGGTGGTTTGCACATCATGTTTAACAACGCCGGTATTTCCGGTGCCCAGTACGACCGTTTCCTCGATGATCCGTTTGATGATTTTGACAAGGTGGTGGGTGTTAACTGGTTGGGCGTCATCAAGGGTGCCCAGTGCGCCGGTCGTCACATGGCCAAAAACGGTGGCGGTGTGATCCTCAACAACGCCTCCATTGCCGGTGTGTTGCCGGGCCACGCGCTGATGACCTACCGCTCCACCAAGGCGGCCGTCATCATGGCCAGCAAATCCATGGCTATTGACCTGGCAGAGTATGGCATTCGCGTTAACTGCCTGGTGCCCGGCCATATCCGCACACCACTGAACGCCTACACCGAACCAGGTATGACCGAAGAGCAGAGCCAGCAGGTTCGCAACGCGCTGGCGCCGGTGTGGGATTCCAACCAGCCATTGAAGCGTCACGGTACCCCACCGGATGTGGCGCAGGCGGCCCTGTTCCTGTGCAGTGATCGTGCCTCACAGATTACCGGTATTACCATGCCCATTGACGGTGGTATTACCGCCGGCGATCCGGTGAACCACCTGCGTGAGATCTGGGATGCCCGTGCGGCCGCACTGGCAGAGTTCAGCTGATGTGCGGGGTCGCAGCCGTGAGCTGCGACCAGCCTGTTAATGAAGAACAGGCAATAAAAAACAGAATAACAAACAAAGAATAACAACAGATCTGCAGCGCTTCGCCGCTGCAGTTTATAAGGGAGAGTAACAATGACAGAGCAAGTACTACGCACACCTGCAACGCTTAAGTTGTCTGGTTTGGCGCTGGCGGTAATGACTGCCTGGACGCCGGGCCTGGCGCTGGCGCAATCCGACGCCCCTGCGGCGGCTATCGAAGAAGTCACGGTCACGGCCCGTCGCCGCGATGAAAGTCTGGCGCGCGTACCTATCGCCGTATCGGCTATCGGTGCCGAAGGGCTCAGCGAGCGTCAGGTGCAGACGGATTCCGACCTGCAGTTTGCGGTTCCGGGTCTTACCATTCGCCAGACGCAGGGTAACAACTCCCTGACCTACTCCATTCGCGGCCAGTCGGCGGATACCTTTAGTGGTTCGCCGTCTGCGGTAGTGGCTTATATCAACGAAGTGCCGCTGACCATCAGTGGCGCGTCTACCTTCTATGATCTGGAATCGGTCCAGGTGCTGAAAGGTCCACAGGGTACCCTGTTTGGCCGTAACACCACCGGTGGTGCTGTGCTCTATACGGCGGCCAAACCAACGGAAGAGACAGAAGGTAAACTGACGCTGCGTGGCGGTAATCTGGGCCTGCGCGAAGCCGAAGGTATGTTCAACGCCCCGCTGACCGACACAGTGCTGTTCCGGGTGGCCTTTAACACACTCGATAAAGACGGTTACATCGACAATGTCTTTAATGGCATTGAGCATGGTGAAATTCATCGCGACAGTGGCCGTGTATCGCTTACCCTGCGTCCAAGTGATCGGCTGGAAAATACCTCCATGTACGCCTACTCGCGTATCGAGGGAACCAACACCGGCGCCACCTACGCCTGGAGTATTTATGGCGCAGGCGAAACCCATAACGGTTATGCACTGAATACCGCCTCCTCGTTTCTGGATGGCTACGAGCAGGTTCAGAAAGATCTCGGTCCTTATAAGACCCAGCACCCCTATGGCGCTGATCATGTGGGTGAGGACGAAGTATTTACCAACACCACCACATTTGATTTCAGCGATAGCCTGCGGCTGAAAAATATCTTTGGCTATACCGCCGGTGACACCGACTCCGAGCAACCGGCCCTGGGTGCACCGTTCGCTACCTTCGCCACCCGCAACCTGGCAACCGGCAAGGTGGGCAACGAGTTTGAAATTGAATCTTTCTCCGACGAGATCCAGCTGTCCGGCGAATCTTTCGAAGGTGCACTGACCTGGTTGGCTGGTCTCTATTTCCAGCAGAGCCAAACCGAAACCCTGTGGCCGCAAACCTATTTTGGCGGTGCCGTTAACGCCACCAGCCACTTCGGTATAGAAACCGATACCGCGGCCATCTATTCCCAGGGTACTTACAGCCTCACCGACGCGCTGCGTATTACCGCCGGTCTGCGTTATACCGAGGAAGATGTCAGTATCGAGCAGCTGCCCGGTGCGGATTTCTATAACGCCCCCGGCTTCTCCAACAAACAGGACGAGACCTTTACCGGTACCTCCTGGGAGTTGGGCATGGAATACGACGTAAGCGACGAGTTGTTTGCCTACGCCAAAGCCCGCTCCAGTTTCCGCAGCGGTGGCTTTAATGGCTCTGCGCCTCCGTTTGATGCCAACGCTACCGGTGGTGGTAACAAGTTCGACAAGGAGACGGTGGAAGACATCGAACTGGGTATGAAATTCCAGGGCATGGTGCTGAATCGTCCGGCGCGTATGAACCTGGCGGTCTATCAGCAGTGGGTTGAAGACGTACAGCGTATCGAATTCCCGGATCCGGATCCTTACCCCAACGGTCTGGACCTGGCGTCCATCGCCGTGACGGCTAACATCCCGGAGATGGAAGTTAAGGGTATCGAGCTGGAAGGCTCCATGATGGTGACCGACTTTGTGGAACTGGGCTTTATGTACGCCTACACCGATGCCGAGTTTACCGATGGTGAGACCACCCTGTTCGGTGTTGACTACAGCTACAGCCCGGTTGCCAATACACCAGAGAACACCTGGTCGGTATGGACCAAGCTGGACATCCCTGTAGACGCCTCCCTGGGTGAGATGAGCGTGTATGCCGAAGTGTATGGTCAGGACGAGATGTACTTCTCCAATACCGCTGACTCTATTGCGCCGGATACCAAGCTGCCTTCCTACGAGCTGGTTAATGCACGCTTGAGCTGGACCGGCATTATGGGTACAGACTTCTCCGGTGCGCTGTTCGGCAAGAATCTGACCGATGAAGAGTACTTTGTGGGCGGTATGGCGCTGGGGGCTTCGTTGGGCCATAACGCCGCCGCAGTCGGCGAACCGCGCACTTACGGTGTTGAAGTCTCCTACGACTTTTAATTAATCCAATCTGGTGGAGCCCCGCGGGGCTCCTTTGTTTTTCTGTAGTAAAGAAGTTCAGCTGTCGCATGCGGGTCATGAACTTCCGGAGATAATGCATGAGTGAAACAGAATCCTACGATGTCGTGGTGGTGGGCTCCGGTTCTGCCGCCGCCTCCGCTGCACTGCGGGCGGCCGACCTCGGCCTGTCTGTGTTGATGGTAGAGAAAGCGCACAAATATGGTGGTACCTCCGCCACCTCCGGTGGTGTGATGTGGCTGCCCTGTCACGGACTGGAGCAAAACGACGACAGCCGTGAAGAGGTGATGGAATACCTCAACGGTTTGATTCGCAGTGACATTCAGCCTGAACGCCTGGAAGCATTTCTTGACGCCGCGCCGGAGTTGGCGGGTTACCTGAAGTCCACCGGCATTCCGTTGATGCAGGCGGCCTGGCCTGACTATTTTGCCGGCAGCCCGGGCTCCCGCGCCGATCGCTCTGTGATCTGCGATACCTTTGATGGCCGTGAGCTGGGTGATCACTTCCTGTTTATGCGTGAGCAGTACTCCCGCTTTAAAGTATTCAACCGCTACGCCATGGATGTGATGGAGTTCTTTGCGCTCTCCATGCGTACGCCCGGCTGGATCAAAACGTTCCTGAAAATGTTCTGGCGCTACTGGTCCGATGTCAGCACCCGCATGCTGGGCAAGCGCGATCGCCGTTTCACCCAGGGCGGTGCACTCATGGGGCACGTTTTCAAACAGGTTTTTGCCCGTGGTGTGGAAGTACGTCTCGCCACCAAACTGGAAGACCTGATTATCACCGACGACAAGGTGACCGGTATTACGGTCAGCAACTACGGTCGCCGTTACACCATTGAAGCGAAACATGGCGTGGTGCTGGGTGCCGGTGGTTTCGAGTGGAACCAGGAGCTGCGCGACCGTTACCTGAAGGTGCCCGGCTCTATCCGCTGGAGCAGTTCACCGGAAGATGCCAATCGCGGCGAGGCGCTGCTGGCGGGGATCAATGCCGGTGCCGATATTGAGCACACCGGCTCCTGCTGGTGGATTCCTACCATGCACCTGCCAATGCCAAAAGCTTCCAACTTTGAAGAGATTCATCAGGCCGCGTTCGATGTGGGTCGTCCCCACAGTGTGTGTGTTAACCGCAATGGCGACCGCTTTGTGGATGAAGCCTGCAGTTACGATGAGTTCGGCGAAGCCATGGCCAATGATCACCTGGCCACCGGCGCCAACGCCCCTTGCTGGCTGGTGTTCGACGCCCAGTTCCGTGACAAGTTTACCGCGGGCGGTGTGATGCCAAACCTCATCACGCCTGACTGGCGTATGCCAAAAGATTTCTGGGACCACTATATTTTCAAGGCTGACAGCATCGAAGCCCTGGCCGGAAAAATTCACGTGCCGGCTGATAAGTTGAAACAGGTGGTGGGTAACATGAACCAGTACGCCCTCAAGGGTGAGGATCCGGAATTCGGTCGCGGCAGCAACTCCTACGACCAGATGTTTGGTCATCCGGACTGCACACCGAACCCCTGTCTGGGTCCGATTAACAAAGCGCCTTACTACGCGGTACCCATCAACCTCGGTGACCTGGGCACCAAGGGTGGTCTTAAGGCTGATGCCAAAGGTCGTGTGCTGGATGCTTCCGGTCAACCCATTGAGGGACTCTATGCAGCCGGAAATAACAGCGGCAGTCCCTTTGGTAATCTCTATCCCGGCGCGGGCGCGACTATTGGCCCGGCGATGGTGTTTGGTTACCTGGCAGCGAATGATATTGCAGAGCGCGCCGGTAAGTTGGGCGCGTCCTGATTTGACCTTACAGAGGCAATCATCGCGCTTGCGAGTGCCCGGGATTTGTTTGGTTTGGTAACTCCGCGCGGGGCGCAATGAGAGAGGTGACGCCCCGTGGTGATTTTCAGACAAATGATATGAATTAACTGCGTCGCATGCGGGGTTGGTTTCCGTTCAAAACTAAACTGGAAGCATGTTTGATTCTGCTCAAATTTATCCGGACTTTGGACGGTTAAGGTGAGTGTGTTTTTAACAAAAGTGCTTGTGATGCTGGGTGCTTTACGAGCGGGATATGTGCTCATGGCAAAGGACCGCTTCATCACAGGATAGATAACCGTATTGTGTGCCGATGCCGGCACTGACGGGAAATTTTCTACAGAGATTTACAGCAGGATAACTGGATATGAAGTCTTTAGCCGAAATGACAATAACTGATCCCGGGATTACCCGGAATCCCTATGAGTTCTACGAGCGTCTGCGTAACGAAGACCCGGTCCACTTTGATGAGAAGTTGGGCGCATGGCTGGTTACCCGCCATAAAGACATCATTGAAGCGGCACGCAACACCACGGTTTTTTCCGATGAGATGCGGGTCGCCGAATCCGTTCGCTCTCCCTACCAGGATGAAGCCAACGAATACATTAAGGAAAAGGGCTTCTACCTGCTGGATCCGTCCGATAGCTTCAAAGTGGATGGTGAACTGCACGCCCGCCGTCGCAAACTGGTTTCCCATGCGTTTACCGCGCACGCGGTTGCCGCCATGGCCGACCGTGTAGCCGAGCTTTGTAAGGATCAGTTCGAGACCTTCAAGGGCAAGAGCGAAGTGGACCTGTTCAAGGAATATGCGGTTCCGGTACCGATTAAAGTCATCTGCGATGCCCTGGGCTTGCCCCTCGACAGAATTGAAGATGTCAGACGCGCCGCTGACTCACTTGTAGCCCGCGCCGGTAAGGGTGCCAGCCGCGAAGAGGCTTTCCAGCACGCCGATAACGTCATGCAGCTGCAACAGTTTGCGCGGGATGCCATCAACCAGCGCCGCGAGGCGCCCACCAGTGACCTGATCTCCCAGCTGGTGAATTCGGGTGCAGACAATCCGGAAGACGACCAGTTGACCGAGCAGGAACTGATCTCCATTGTTTCAGTGTCCATCGCCGGTGGTGTGGACACCACCCGCAACACCATTGCCTATGCCCTCTACACCCTGGCGACCCGGCCGGACCTGCTGAAGCGCCTGCAGGAGTCCGATGATCAGGATAAGCTGCTGTCGGCGTTCTGTGAGGAGACCTTGCGCTTCTATGCTCCGGTACCGGCACTGCCACGGGTTGTGACCGAGGATACCGAGCTGGGTGGCAAGAAGATTCCCAAGGATGCGCTGGTGTTCCTGTGCTGGGCGTCCGGTAACCGCGACCCCGAGCGTTTCGAGAATCCGGATGAGTTCAGCATCGATCGCAAAGCCTCCAGCCAGCACCTGTCGTTTGGTACCGGTGTGCACGTCTGTCTGGGTGCCATGCTGGCGCGCAACGAGGTCAAGGCGGCTCTGAAACAATTCATCAACTCCGTAGAGTCATTCGAACTGGCGGTTAGTCCGGAAGACCTGGATTACAGCGACAGCCTGGTGATCCTGCGTGGGGTCAACAGCTTGCCGGTGCGTCTGAAGGCGAAAGCCGGCTAGGGCTGTACGGCGGGTGTGGCACCGGCTCCAGCGGGCTGGCGCTAATGACATCACGGCATGGGCTGGTAAACTAGGCAGCCTTGAATTGACTGCCTGACTCAGCCGGAGCTGAGTACCAACCTGAAAAAATCGGCCTTAGGGCCGATTTTGTTATGCGAGAGAGTTATCTATGTCCAGCCTGCCCATCTACGAGACCCTGCAATTGACCCGCGATGGTCGTGTTTTGACCATCACCATGAATCGCCCGGACCAGCTCAATGCGGTGAACCTGAAGCTGCACGAAGAGCTGGCTGAGGTGTTTATCGCGGCAGCTAAGGATGACGAGTCTGATGTGGTGGTACTCACCGGTGCCGGCCGTGCCTTCTCCGCCGGAGGTGACCTGGACCATATCCTCTCCAATGCCAACAACCCTGACCTGTTCGACGAGGAAGTGCGTCTGGCCAAGCGCATCGTCTTCTCCATGCTGGACCTGGACAAGCCGTTGATCTGCCGTATGAACGGCCACGCCGTCGGCTTGGGGGCTACTATCGCACTCTTCTGTGACGTGGTGTTTGCCTCCGAGAAAGCCCGCATTGGCGACCCCCACGTGGCCGTGGGTCTGGTGGCCGGTGATGGCGGTGCCATTATCTGGCCACAGCTGGTGGGCCTGAACCGTACCAAGGAGTTCCTGCTGGGTGGTGACCTGCTCACCGCGCAACAGGCCGCCGACATCGGTTTGATCAACCACTGTGTTGCTCCGGACGAGCTGGATGGCGCCGTTAAGGCCTACTGCGACAAGTTGCTGGGCAACTCCCGCAACGCCGTGCGCTGGACCAAGGTGCTGCTCAACCAGGAGCTGAAGCGTGTGACCCACAGCCTGCTGGATACCGGTCTGGCTTACGAGGCCGTTAGCATGCGTCAGGAAGATCACCGCAAGGCGGTTCAGGCCATGCTGGAGAAGGCCAAGTAAGGCTCCTCCCTTTGCGGTCGCCGGTCTTGCACAAGGGCTGGCGACCCCTCTCATGGTTTGCGCAAAAACATAACAACGGGAAGCGCCATGAAGCAATACAAGATGGTTGTGCTCAGTAATCCCCACCCCGGCCGCGAGCAGGAGTGCGACGACTGGTACCGCCACAAGCACCTGCAGGATGTGGTGCAGCTGCCGGGCTTTATCGCTGCCCAGCGATTTCATTTGGCCCATCCTATCCAGGAGGCCGCCCCCTATCGATTTATGGCGGTGTATGACATCGAAACCGACGACCTGATTGCCACCCTGGGCGGGCTGGTGACGGCGGCCGAGACCGGTGATCTGGAAGTGTCCGATGCACTGGATACCGAGGGCTCCTACGCGGTTATCTACGCAGCCAGCGGGGCGTTGATCAGCGCGGTCTAGTACGGACTGGAGACCCGGTGCGGGAGATGGCCATGGCTCACCGGCCCGGGCCTTTCGCCGAAAGGCGAATTGACTCGATCCTTCCGGCTATCTACGGTGGGGCCAGTGTGATGATCCACGGGGTTCGCACCCTGTAGCGGGGTCATTATTCATACCCTCAGGAGTTCAGGAGCGAGAATGAGCAGTCCCACGATATTGTTTCTCTCCCATGGTGGCGGTCCCATGCCGCTGCTGGGTGACCCTTCCCATGCCGAAATGGTGACCTGCCTGCAGGCCATTGCTGCGGATATCCCGAAGCCGTCTGCCATTGTGGTGATCAGTGCTCACTGGGAGACCCGGGCACCGTGCGTCACCAGTGGGGCCACGCCGGAGCTGATCTACGACTACTACAACTTCCCGGAAGAGTCCTACAGCATCCAGTACCCCTGCCCCGGCGAGCCGGCACTGGCGACGGCGGTGCAGCAGGCGCTGACGGAGCAGGGTATTCCCTGTGATGCCGACGCCCGGCGCGGCTTTGACCACGGCCTGTTCGTGCCTCTCAAGATCATGTACCCGCAAGCGAATATTCCCTGCGTGCAGTTGTCCCTGTCGAACTCCCTGGACCCGGAGTTGCATCTAGGGATCGGAGAGGCGCTGCAAACCCTGGCGCAGGAGAATGTGCTGGTGATCGGTTCGGGCTTCTCCTTCCACAACATGAAAGCGTTTTTTGCCGGTAATGATCCCGATGTGGTTGCCCGCAACCAGGCGTTTGAGGATTGGTTGCACAGCACCTGTACCGATACGACGCTGGATGAAGGCGAGCGCCGTCAGCGGCTGCACGACTGGGAGGACGCACCGCAAGCCCGTTTCTGCCACCCCCGGGAGGAGCACCTGCTGCCACTGCATATCTGCTATGGTCTGGCGGCGCGAGCGGCTGACAGCAGTTACCGCCTGACCATTCTCAATCGCCAGTCCAGTATGTATCTCTGGCGCAGTTGACGGGTTTTCACCTGGCCGTGTTGGGGCTCCATGCGCCCCACCGGCCGGGGACCAATAACAATAACCATAAAACAAAAGGAGCTGGTGAACATGGCCAGAAAAGTCGCCGATATTGCCGGGGAGCTGGCAGACCGTGAAGCCATCCGCGATACCCTGATGCGTTACTGTCGCGGTACCGATCGCTGCGACGAGGAGCTGATCCGCAGTACCTACTGGCCGGATGCCCACGACGATCACCTGGAGTTTTCCGGCAGTCGCGACGAGTTTATTGCCTACGCCAGCCCCAATCTGCAGGCCATGCGCTATAACATGCACACACTGGGTAACGTCCTCATTTCCCTGCACGGGGAGCAGGCAGAGGTGGAGTCCTATTACCAGGGCTATCACTCTGTACCGGATGCGGAAGGTAACCGTCGCGATGTCTTCGCTGCCGGGCGCTACCTGGACCTGTTCGAGAAACGGGAAGACGAGTGGCGTATCCTGAAGCGCTTTGTCATGGTGGACTGGTTCCGCGAATGTAACGACAGCGGTGACTGGGAGGCCGGGCCCTTTGGCATGGGGGACAAGGTCACTCGCGGAGACCTGGCGCCGGCAGATGACAGCTACCAACGCTTGCGCCGTCTGGATCTCTGACAGCGGCAGGCATCACATCGGATTCTATTTGCGCTGGCGCATTGTCATTACGGCCCCGACTTCCTAAGCTGAAAGTAGCGTAGTAACGAGGGAGCGTGACATGGGCCTTGCCATTGCCAGTGAGCAGTTCACCGCGCAGGACTACACCCGCTTTTCCGCCCGCCTGGGGGAGTGCCTCTCCACACTGGAGGAGATGCTGCGGGATCCACAGTTTGGTGGCGATGTCTGTTCCTTCGGCGCCGAGCTGGAGCTCTACCTTGTCGATCCCCACGGGGCTGTGGTGGATTGTAACGAAGAGGTGCTGGCGCTGGCCGCGGACCCGCACTTCACTCCGGAGCTCAACCGTTTCAACCTGGAATACAATTCAGATCCAGTCATCGGCTCCTCCACACCCTTCTCTGTACTGCAGCAGGATTTTGACGTTGCGCTGGCGCAGTTGCGTACCCTGACCCAAAACTTTGGTGCCCTGCCACTGGCCGTTGGTATTCTGCCCACGTTGCAGCGGGAGAATTTCGGCGCGGCACACATGACCGACCAGCCCCGCTACCGTGCCCTGGCGGCCGGTTTGCAGCGTATCGGTTCCGGTGATTTCTGCATTCATATCAACGGCGAACCACCACTGAAATTCCGCGCTGACGATGTTACCTATGAGGGGGCCAATACCTCTTTCCAGTTGCATTACCGGGTCAAGCCCTCGCGCTTTGCCGATCTCTACAATGGGTTGCTGCTGGCAACGCCCTTTGCGTTGGGGTTGGCTGCCAACTCTCCCACCCTGTTTGGCCATCGTCTGTGGCATGAGACCCGTATTCCGCTTTTCAAGCACAGCGTCGATAGCCGACCGGCTGCCGGTCACTGGCGCCACCCGGCACGGGTGAGCCTGGGCCAGGGTTTCCTACGTCGATCTGCCTATGAACTGTTTGCCGAGTCGGTTTCCACGCACCCGCCGGTATTGCCGGTGTGTGGCAGTGAGGATCACCTCAGTCTATGGCGCGCCGGTGTGGCGCCGGGCCTTGATGAGTTGCGCATGCACCAGAACAGCGTCTGGTCCTGGCTGCGCCCGGTCTATGACAGTGCCGATGGTGGTCACCTGCGCATCGAGCTGCGGGTGTTACCGGCGGGTCCCACAGTAATTGATATGTTGGCCAGTGCGGCTTTCTATATCGGGCTGGCGGAGGCGTTTGCCGACCGCGCCGAGCGCCTGTTACCGGCCCTGCCGTTCAATTACGCCAAATACAACTTCTATCGTGCGGCCCAGTTTGGCACCGGAGCGCGTCTGGTGTGGCCCAACCGTGCCCGTCATTGCCTGGAGGAGCAACCGTTGTTGAAACTGGCTCAGCTGCTGATCCCGTTGGCCCGGGAAGGCTTGCAGAGCATCGGCCTTGCTGAAGCGGAAATCGACCGCCTGCTAACGGTTATTGAAGAGCGCATACAGTCGGCACAAACCGGAGCTGTCTGGCAGTTACGTCAATTAAAGAAACTGGACCCGGGCTCGCCATTTTCCCGTGAGGCGGCACGCACCATGTTGTTGGGGTATCTGCACAACCAGCAAACCGGCACACCGGTGGCGCAATGGAGGGACTTATGAGCCTGCTCCCATTGATTCCGGCACCCGAGCCGTTGGGCAACAATGTGGTGGAGTTTCTGCAGCAGCTGCCGGGCCCCTGTTGTATGTACCTCCCCGGGCGTGACAGCTCCCGCTGTCGCTTTGTGGTGACACTGCTGCACGGCAATGAGCCCTCTGGTAGTGAGGCCATCTTTCGCCTGCTGCAACAACCGCAACAACCGGTGTGTGATCTCTATCTGGCGATTATGAATGTGCGTGCTGCACTGACAGAGCCGCTGTTTACGTACCGGCAGTTGCCGGGCATGCGCGATCTAAACCGCTGTTTCCGGCCACCCCACGCTGACCCCGAAGGTCAGCTGGCCAACGCATTGATGACGTTGATTCACGAGACCCGCCCTGAAGCCCTTATTGATCTGCATAACACTTCCGGCAACGGCCCGGCGTTTGGTGTGGCGGTGCATCTGGACAGCCGCCACGACGCATTGGTGTCGTTGTTTACGGAGCGCCTGATCATCACCGACCTGCGGTTGGGGGCGTTGATGGAGATGAGTGAACGGGATGTGCCTACGGTGACGGTGGAGTGTGGTGGTGCCCAGGAAGAGGAGTCCCACCAGATAGCGTTTGATGGCCTGCAACGCTTTTTTACTCAGGAGAATCTGTTTGACCTGAGTGAGGCGCCCTGGCCCATCGAAGTGTTGCACAATCCTGTGCGACTGGAGCTCACTGAAGATCTGCGCTTCAGTTACTCAGCAGCACGTCGCAGCAGCGATCAACTGACCCTCAGGGTTGATATTGAGCACTTCAATTTTGGGGTGGTGACCCCGGACACAGTGTTGGGCTGGTGTGATGAAGAGGCAGCAACACAATTACGAATTCGCAACGCCGGTGCGGATGTGCCATTGGCAGAGTGGTTTTCCACAGATGGTGGCGAACTGCGTCCGGTGCGACCACTGAAATTGTTTATGATCACCGCACGTCCTGACATCGCCCGCAGTGATTGCCTGCTCTATGCGGTGCGTTGCCGGTTGTAAGATACTGAATTGGTAGCCGGGGGATATCGAAAAAGCTCGCGCACGGGAGTGCGCTCCTACGTTAAGGCCCTCATTTCCGTAGGAGCGCACTCCCGTGCGCGATCTTTTGACATTACTGAACGAAAAACCACAAAAAAGCCCCCAACAGTTCACACTGTGGGGGCAACGAGAGCACCGAACAAATCAGAAGTTGTAGCGCACCCTTGCACCGTACATACGGGGAACACCAACGCGACCCGCTTCAAGGCCGGTTGACCAGTTACCGGTAATATTGGTGCGATACTCCTCATCAAACAGGTTGGTGACGAACATGCTCACATCCACCGGGCTGCTCATCACGTTGCGCCAGTTGAGGTTCAGGTTAACCAGCTCGTAGGAAGGCAGGGTCGCATACGGGGAAGTATCTTTCGAAACTGCCTGCATATCGTCTGTGTAGACATAGGTGAGCGACGTGGCTATCTCTCCCAGTGCTTCATCTACCGGAATGCGGTAATTAAGCCCGATCACTACCGAGTTTTCAGGGGCGTAGGAAAGTGGCTCATCTTCTGCTGTCGACGTACCGGAGAAAATACCAACGCCGGCGGGGTAAGGCGCCTGTGGAATATTGATTTCATCCACATTGGTATTCAGGTACGCGTAGCTATAGTTAACGCTGAAGTTATCGGTCAGCAGTAACGCACCGTCGATTTCCACACCCCAGATTGTCGATGCACCGGCGTTGAGAATGGAGGTGGTACCCACCCCGTCACTGTTGAGGTAACCGAACTGCACCTGCTGGTTGGTAAAGTCGTTGTAGAAGGTCGCGACGTTAAAGGTACCGGCGATTGCGCCTTCAAAGCTGGTTTTCAGGCCGAGTTCGTAGGTATCCACTTTCTCCGGCTCGTGGATGGCCCACTCCTCAATAGAGGCCAGGTTGACGCTGCCCTGACGATAGCCACGTGAGTACTTGGCGTAAACCATCATGTCGTCAGTGGGTTTGTATTCGACGCCCAGCAGCCAAGTCGGCTCTTCACTACTGGTTTCTGGTGTACGGTAGTTATTGATGGTGGCCGCCGGAGCGTAATAACCGCCGGCAATGGTACCGGGATAGAAGTAGATGGTTTCATCTACCCAGCCACTGGTTTCGTCATTGGTGTAACGAATACCTGCGGTGGTACTCCACTGGTCATTAAACTGATAGGTCCCCTGCAGGTAGACCGCTTTGTTGGTGTAGGTAACCCCGCCAGGCGTATTCTGCACGCTGCCGAACGAGAAGGGAGGAAGACCGGTGGGGTTGGTCCAGCCACCACTAAACAGTGCTCCGAAGAAATCATTACAGCGATAGTCCAGGGGGTCGGACGACTGAACGGAGTTCTGGTCGCAGCTTATTGAAGACGGTGCCTGTGAGCCATAGGGCTCGATAGGTTCGCTGCGTTCATAGTACAAGCCCGCCTGCCAGGTGAGAGATTCATCGAATGCGGTACCCTGCAGTTGCAGTTCTTCTACCCATGTTTTCTGGCTGGTGGTGGGTGTCGCCTGGGCATTTATCTGCGCAAAGGAGACGTGTTGCCCGGCGAAGTCCCGCCAGTCGGTGCCATAAAGTGCAAAGGCCTGGGTAGATTCAAATTCGGCGTAGGAGACAATATTTTTCAGCGTCAGGTCGTCATTGATTTCCCAGGTTGTAGTGTTAATAACCTGCCACTGTTCCAGCTCGCTCTCGGAGTCGGGAACAAAGTTGTAAACATCGTATTCGCCGTTGTTGCCACTGGCGATGCGACGATCCAGGTCGGCCTGACAAAAGCTGCCAAAGGGCTGGCCTGCCGGGTTACAGTCCAGCAGCGAGTAAGGGCTGCCATTGTTGGAAGACTCTACCCACTTGGCAATGGTGTAGTTTTCCAGACTGTCGGTAATATCCCAAAGCACGCTGAGGCGTGCGGCGGTGTAGTCCTGATCGGCAAAATCATCAGGTCCGATATCCGAGATATTGTTCAGGTAACCGTCACGTTGCTGGTGGTCTACACCCAGGCGTACACGCAAGGTTTCACCCAGCGGAATATTCACCACACCCTGGGCTCTCTTCAGGTCGTAATTACCCGCGGATACCTCGGCGTAGCCTTCCAGTTCGTCAGTCGGGCGTTTGGGCGTTAACAGCACGGCACCGCCTGTGGTGTTACGGCCAAAGAGCGTACCCTGTGGACCTTTCAGAACCTGTACGTTTTCCAGGTCGAAGAAATCACCCGGGCCGGCACCGTCACCGGACTGTGTGGTATTGGCGCCGCGGGGAGCGACAACTTCCGCAAAGTAGACTGCAACCGATGAGGTCGTCCGCAATTCCTGGGAGAAACCGCGAATGGCAAAATTGGTGGAGTCCGAGCCAAAGCGCGTGTTGGTCATCAGGGATGGTGTATAGGTGGCGAGGTCACCGGCTTCCGTGATGTTGGCGTTTGACAGGCTTTCCTGTGTCAGCACTGTCATGGAGACAGGGACTTCCTGCAGGTTTTCCTCGCGCCGGCGGGCGTTAACGATGATCTCTTCCATCACCCGGGACGAGGCTTGTGACTTGGGTTGGGGGGCTTCCTGCTGGGCGTTGGCGTGACTGGCCAATCCGGCGCTGACGGCCGCCGCTGCCAACATGGACACGGAGTAATACCACTGCTTCATGAGACTTCCTCTTCATCATTTTTTTTATTTAAGAAGCGAAACGATCTGTATGGTGCGCGTGAATATTTCTATTTGTTATTTTTATTTTTACGCTGACAACATTGGGGAATGATGTGCGTAACACCACTCTAATGCTTTGATGTGCGGGGGGTAAAGTCTTTCTATCAAATCTTTACGGTCCATATATGTGGACTTTTTTGGGGTGGGCAAATCATAACCCCGGATAGTAAAAGGGTTGTCCCTATGGCTGGAGCCAGAACGGCAATCAATCGCGGTGTCGTGGGTCCGGCTCTGTGCATCAGCCAGCCTGATAACCCGGGCATAGCCATTTCGGGCGGGGTATAAAGAAAAAAGCCCCCGGTGAACCGTCAGCACCGGGGGCAAGAGTGGAGCACCGAATAAATCAGAAGTTGTAACGCAGGCGAGCGCCGTACATGCGAGGTACCCCGCGACGCCCCGCTTCGAGACCGTTCACCCAGGTACCCGTGACGTTGCTCAGGTACTCTTCGTCCAGCAGGTTGGTGCCGAACAGTGAAAAGTCCATGGGGCTGCCAAGGATGCCTTTCCAGTTGAAGCTGGCGTTTACCAGTTCGTAAGACGGCAGTACCGCGTAGTCGGAAGTGGCTTTGGAAACCGCCTGTTGTTCGTCGTTATAGACGTAGGTGATGGTAGCAATCATATCCCCAAGGCTTTCATCCACCGGCAGGAAGTAGCTGGCATTGAGCACCAGGCTGTGTTCCGGTGTATAGGGCAGTGGCTCGCCTTCCGCGGTGGTGGTGCCGGAGAAGCGGGCTACGGATGGGGGAATAACAGTGGGAACTTCCATCTCGTCCACGTTGGTATTCAGGTAGGAGTAACTGGCGCTGATCATCAAACTGTCGGTCAGCTGAATACTTCCATCCATTTCCACACCCCAGATGGTCGAGGCACCGGCATTGAGGACAGAGGTGGTGCCAACACCGTTAGCCCGGAAATAGCCGAACTGAACCTGCTGATCCTGGAAGTCGTTGTAGAACGCCGCAATGTTAAAGGTGGCGGGGAAGCGACCGGCAAAGCTGGACTTGGCGCCAATCTCGTACGTGTCTACCTGTTCAGGATCGTGTACCGCCCACTCGGGAATACTGGCCAGGTTAACGCTGCCCTGACGATAGCCGCGGGCGTATTTGGCGAATAGCATCAGGTCGTCGGTGGGCTTGTACTCCACACCCAACAGCCAGGTGGGCTCCTCACTGGTGGTTTCAGGCTTCATCACTTCCGTGGCAGAGAAAGAGGCCGGGAAATAGCCGCCAGCGAGGTCGCCCTGGTAGTAGTAAACCGTAGTTTCCGTTTCGCCCGCGGTTTTATCTTTCGTGTAGCGCAGGCCGGTGGTGAGGCTCCATTGGTCTGTCAGCTCGTAGGTGCTCTGGAAATAGATCGCCTGGTTTTCGTAGGTGACGCCACCCGGAGAGCTGACCACACTGCCGAGGGAAAAGACGCTGGGATCGCTGGTGGTGACAAATCCGCCGGACGCCTGGGCCGCAAAAGCCGCGGCCAGCAGGTCATTACAGCGCCAGGTGCTGGGGTCGGGGGAGTCGATGGTGGACATGTCACAGCTGATCTGGGAGGGGTTCAGCGCCCCGTAGTCGCCGATGGGTTTGCTCTTCTCGTAATAGACGCCGGCCTGCCAGGTCAGCCGCTCATCAAAAGCGGTGCCCTGAAACTGCAACTCCTCCACAAAAGTGCGCTGGTCGGTGGTGGGGAAGTCGTTGGATCCCACCACCTGGAACATCAGCAGTTGGCCCGCGGGGTCTGTGCCTGTAGGTATCCGCCAGTTGGTGCCGTAGAGTGCGACATTCATACGGGACTCAAATTCGGCGTAGGAGGCAATATTCTTGACCGTCAGGTTGTCATTGATCTCCCAGGTGGTGGTGTTGATGATCTGGGCTTGCTCCATCTCGCTCTTGGAGTCCTCAAGAAAGCTGTAGACATCGTACTCACCGTTGTTGCCGGCGGCTTCGCGGCCAGCCAGGTCAGCCTGACAGAAAGCAGCAAAGCCCCCCGTCGTGTTGCAGTCCAGAATCTGGTAGGGGCTGGCGTTATTCTCAGACTCTGAATATTTGATGATGGTGTAGTTTTCCAGGTTTTCGGTGATGTCCCAGAGCAGACTGACCCGGAAAGAGCTGTAATCCAGGTCTGCAAACTCATCCGGGCCTATGCCGGAAATATTATCCAGGTAGCCGTCGCGTTGCTGGGAGTCGACACCCAGGCGCACCTTGAAGGATTCGGTCAGCGGCAGGTTGGCGACGCCCTGAACCCGTTTCATGTCGTAGTTGCCGGCGGAGCCCTCGAGGTAGCCTTCGTATTCGTCCGTAGGTTTTTTCGGGGTCAGCAGTACGGCACCACCTGTGGTGTTGCGGCCGAACAGGGTGCCCTGCGGGCCTTTCAGTACCTGTACGTTCTCCAGATCAAAGAAATCACCGGGACCGGCACCGTCTCCTGATTGGGTGGTGTTTGCCCCGCGGGGAGCGACCACCTCTGCAAAATAGACGCCCACTGATGATGTGGTACGCAGCTCCTGCGAGAAGCCGCGAATGGCAAAGTTGGTAGAGTCTGAACCGAAGCGATTATTCACCACCAGTGACGGTGTGTACGTGGCGACGTCCTCGGCATTGGTAATGTTGGAGTTGTTGATCATGTCGCTGGAGATAACTGTCATGGAGATGGGTACATCCTGCGCCCGCTCCTCCCGACGCCGGGCGTTTACCACGATCTCTTCCATGGTCATGGACTTGCCTTCCTGTGCACTGGCATAGGGGGACAGAATCGAGGCCGAAGAGAGGGACGCAAGCGCGATGGCCTGCAGCAGAGGGTTTCTTTTCATGTGTGGTTCCTTGTCGTTTCTTATGCTTATAGGTATTTGCAAGGAGCAATCGATGCCCGCGTCTTGCACAACAATAAAACACTTACCATGTACCGAAGGTCACACCGGGACGGTGTGTTACTTTGATCTTGTTCATTATTTTTATAGTTATGGTGTTGCCGTTTAACTTTAACGGGGGAACCCCGCAAGTAAATATGGCTACCCCATGAAAGCAGCAGAAATATCAGGATAGCGAAAAATATATCAGTTTTTTATAAGTGAAAAATTTCCTCGTTTTTTCAGCCGGGTGAACCCGAAAAATTATCGGCTGTATCTTTGGTGGTCTTATGCCGATAGCTGGGGCTGGGAAGCTTACAGCTGCATGTCCTTGATCACTGGCCACAACCGTTGTTCCGCCAGCAGGGTGCAGAAGTATTCGTTGACCTGACATATCCTGCCGTCACGCATCCGGAACACCATGCAGTACTCATTACCGTAAGGCTCACCGTTGTAAAGAATACCGTTGCCCTCAAACTCCACCACCACTTTATCGCCTTCGGCAATCACGCTGACGATCTCCGGCTTCATGCCGGCGGGCATCAACTGATGAAAAGCACCGATGGTGGCGAGAATGGTGTCGTGCTCGCGTACACCGGCAAAGCTGCCAAAGCCCTTGGCCAGGGTGTAGGCATCTTCGGTAATACAGGGGGCTGCGGCTTCCGGATCGCCGTTACCCATCGCTTCAATAAATGCCAGTACCACTTTCTTATTGTTATCACTCATAGCTATCGTCTCTGCGTTATTTTTTAATTTTTCCCTAGTCCCTAGTCCCTAGTCCCTAGCCCCTGCGCTTTAGTCTTTGCCCAGATTGGACCCGCCATCAACCGGCAATACAAGCCCTGTCACCTGCGCTGACAGTTCGCTCGCAAGATAGATTGCCGCGTTGGCTACATCCTCCGGAGTGCCACGACGTTCCAGCGGCTGCTTGCGCCGTACCATCTCGTCCATATCGTAAAAGGTCTGGGCGGCGGGAATATGACCGGGGCAGATACAGTTTGCCCGCACGCCGTAGGCACCAAGCTCCTTGGCAATGGATTTGGTGTAGTGAATCACACCGGCTTTGGCGGCACGATAGGTGATCAATGGCAGGCCGGGTTTAAGGCCGGCGATGGAAGAGGTGTTGATGATGGAACCGCGTTTCTGTTTCGCCATATAGCGTCCTGCGGCGCGACTGCCCAGCATAACGCCCTTCAGGTTAACGCCGATGACCTGGTCAAAGTCGGCCAGGTCATCTTCCAGGTAGCTGTTGTGTACGGCACCGCTGATGCCGGCGTTGTTGTACATGCAGTGCAGGTCGCCAAACTGATCCAGCGCAAACTGCACCAGCTCTTCAATCTGCGCTTCGTTGCTGACATCAGTCTGCTTGAAGCGGGTGCTGTCACCCAGTTCCAGCGCCAGGGCTTCACCCTGCTCGCGATTGACGTCGGCAATCACGACACGGGCACCCTCTTCCACAAAACGTTTTACCGAGGCACGCCCGAGGCCGCTGGCGCCACCGGTGATGATGGCAACCTGATCGGTAAGTAAAGACATCACTGATACTCCGGAACGGGTTTTATTTTTATAAGTAAACCGCCTTGCGGCGGTTTTGCGTGTTAATGGTTATAGCATCACCGGGAACATCAATTCAAAGGCTCTTCCCCTTCAAGGATGGTGCGGTGCATCAGGCGACCACTGTCTTCCGGATAGGGGATGGCGCGGTGCATGGTGCCGGTGTTATCCCAGATCAGCAGGTCGCCCAGTTGCCATTCGTGGCGGTAGACATACTGTGGCTGGGTGGACCAGTCGCGTAGCTTGGCCAGCAGCGCTCGGCTCTCCTCAATTTTCATGTCGACCACATAGTCGCAGGTAGCCCCCAGTAACAGGGACTTGCGACCGGACTGGTGTTGCCACACCAGCGGGCAGTTTTTGTTGGGTACCTGTTGCCACTGCTGTACCTCGGCGTAGCTCATTTCCGGGCGCACGTAATATTGTGATGCTTCAGCGCTGTGAATTACCCGCAGTTTGTCGTAGTCAGATTTTTCCGCGTCGCTGAGATCGTCGTAAGCAGCGTAGGTGTTGGCAAACTCTGTCTGGCCGCCGACTTCGGACAACTTCATCGGGCGCAGCAGCGCACCCAGGTTGGGGTACTTCTGCAGCGAGCCGTCGGAGTGCCACATCAGGGAGCCCTTCAGGTAGTCAGCGCGGGCGTTGATACCCTTGTCGAGGGAGATTTTGTAAATGCCGCCCTCGCCTTCATTGTCGGGAATGGTGCCCAGGGTTTTGGCGATAGCGACTTGCTGTTCGTCGTTAATGGGCATGTTGCGGAACACCACTACGCCGCGGTGCTCGAGAATTTCACGGATATCCCTCGAGTGTTTTCCGGACAGCAGGGTCTGCACATCGGTTTTGATTTCACTGCCGATGCGGGGTGTCAGGTTGATGACTGTAAAGCTCATGGTTCACCTCAACAGGCAGTTCACGGCGACTGCCCTGATACAATGAATTGGCGATCAACAAATTCGCGTCAGGATGGTGTTGGCCGAGTGTTTGACCCGGGGCTGGCGCCACACTTCGACTGCCAGGGCAACGGTTATCAGTGAGTAGACCAGATTGCGAAGGTTGGCCGCGTCTTCCGGCAATGGCTCGCTGTAATCAAATTGGTTGATGTACTCAATCGCCTCCTTGCCGCGGGGAAACATGTCGTTGTAGAAGGCTTTCAGCTGCTCCATGGTGCTGTTGACCCGCTTTACGTAGCGCTGGTGGCCATCTTCGATGCCCCACTCTTCTACCCAGCACTCAAGCTCCCGGAATTGTTGCGGTAATTTTGAGGTCATTGGTTAGCCCCCCTGCTTCGCAATAATATTTTTGTTCTTTTCTTTCTCACCTTCTTCCACGGTGTCCTGCACCACCTTGTGCAGGTGGCGGACCAGAATCTCTTCGTCGTTGGCGTGGAAGTGTGTCAGTGCGCGGCTGTTGAGCATGGCCTGCATGCCTTCCAGGGGGCTGGCGTCTTCCAGAACAATATCGTTGAGGAAGGAGACAGTTAGCTCCTGGGAGATGCGCTCCTTGTGGGTGGTGGGCGGTTTGAAATACATATCCACTTCAATGATGTGTGAGTGCGGTCCCGTCGGCCAGTGCAGATGGGTGGTAAACCCGGACGAAGAGAAGATGAGTACGAAGTTGGGGAAGAACTGGAAGGAGTCAAAGCCGTACTTGTCGGAACGGGTCGGGTTCAATCCTTTCGGCAATGGCTTGTCGCTGGGTTTCTTGTTCCAGGGACCGGCGGGGCTGGATTCGGTGAGCTTCTCAATCGGGCGGGAGAACGGCGTCTCTTTGGAGGGTTCGCCGTAGAAAGAGAACATACGATGTGGTCCGCTCAGCTGATAGGCCAGTGCATCGGTGTAGGGGTTGGCGGCATCCATCTTGGCCACTTCTGTCAGCGCCCCGAAGGAGTTGGCGTGCAGGTAGGGGCCGTGATAACTCTCGGCGAAGCCATCCATGAAGATTTTCCAGTTGCACTGCAGTTCGGCCTTGAACTTGTACACCTGGTGTGGCCCGTCGAAGTCGTAACCTTCCAGTCCGTCGGCAAACTCGCCGAGGAAATCCCGCACCGTCTGCTTGTTGTCAGGATCCATATTGATAAAGACAAAACCGCCCCAGGTATCGCACTGGATAGCGGGAACGCTGCACTTGCTGCCGTCAAAATCCAGCAGCAGGTCGGCGCGGGAGGGCTTGATGAGGGAGCCATCCAGGTTGAAGCGCCAGCCGTGGAAGCGGCAGTAGAGCAGTGGCGCATTGCCCTCCATCTCCTTGAACGGGTCGTCCTGCCATACCAGCTTATTGCCGCGGTGGGGGCAGACGTTGTGGAAGGCGCGAATCACATCATCCTTGCCTCGCACCACCAGCACGGAGGTGTCGAGAATGGCCAGCTCACGGGTGAAATAGCTGCCCTTTTTCGGGACTTGTTCAACGCGTCCGACACAGAGCCAGTTCTTGCGAAAGACGTGCTCTTTCTCCTTTTCGTAGAACTCCGGGCAGACACTGTCTTCCAGGGAGATGGGACCGCGCCCCAGCTCCGGGTAGGCGTCATGCCAGAAGCCGCTTTCGGGCTTCTTAACGATGGGGTCGTCACTCATCAGGCTCTCCTTCAATTATTTCCACCGACTCTTCAGGCCCGGGGTTATCGCATTGAACGCTCACCTTGAGGGCAAGCTGATTATTGTTTGGACGATCTTACTCTTGACTCAATATCGCAAAAAGACCTTAAATAAAAACATGGTGTTGCAATAATGGAACAGGATAAGGGTCCTGGCCCGTGTACTTCTGAGAGTGGCGTAATGGAACAGAACCTCCCTTTCAATGTGGACGCGCTGCTGGTGTTCAGCAAGGTGGTGGAGTGCCGCAGTCTCTCCCGCGCGGCGGCACTGCTGGGGATGCCCAAGTCCACCGTCAGTCGCAAGATCAGCAAGCTGGAGGCGGACCTGGGGATCAAGCTGTTGCGCAAGAATACCCATCAGTTGTCGGTGACCGACCTGGGGGAGCAGGTTTACCAGCACAGCCTCAAGATCTTTACCGAGGCCAACGATATCCGTGCCCTGGTAGAGGGCAGCAAGCAGGAGCCTCAGGGTGCGCTGCGGGTGGCGATGCCGGTATTTGTAGGCATCGACTACGCCGCCAATGTCAGCACGCTGTTCCTGCAGCGCTTTCCGAAATCACGGCTGGAGATCCGCCTCGTAGACAGTATGGCGCACCCGGTTAAGGACGGGTTCGACCTGGTGCTGGGAGTGGGCCCGCTGCAGGACTCCTCCCTGATCGCCCGCAAGGTGTTCACCCTGGACTGCTTTCTCTGTGCCTCTCCGGTCTATCTGGAGTCCCTGGCAGAGCCGGTTACCGCTCCGTCGCAGGTGAACAAACTGCCGCTCATCGACACCGACTTCTACGGCTCGTCCAATAAACTGGTACTGGACAACGGCAGGAAGCAGCTGGAGTTCTCGCCCCTGGTGCGCGCGCGTGCCAACAGTTTCCAGATCTGCAAGCAGTATGTGCTGCAGGGACTGGGTGTGGGCATCCTGCCGCAACAGATGATTGTGGCCAGCGATGAGCTGGTACCGCTGCTGCCGGAGTGGCAGGCGGCGAAGGTGGATATGTATATGCTCTACCCTTTCCAGCTGTCGTTCTCCAGCCTGATCAGCGCCTTCTACGATACCGCGCTGGAGGTGATGGGTCGCAATTCCCGGCCATCGGCCTGATTCCGCATCCGGATCAAGGCAAATTTATTCAGCGGGTGTCAGAGTCACAAGCACAGTGTTGATACCCTGCTGGCGTCAGTGTCAGCAACGCAGGAGACCATGAAGATGAAAGATGCCCATGAACTGGTACTGGAAGCCAAGGCCAGGATCACTGAAGTGTCACTGCCGCAGGTGGATGACGCCATTACCCGGGCGGCGGCGGTGATTGATGTGCGCGAGCCGGACGAGTACCGGCAGGGTCACGTGCCGGGTGCGATCAATATTCCCCGCGGTTTGCTGGAATTCAAACTCTCCGGTTCCCCGGAGCTGGCCGGTCGCGACCTGCCCCTGGTGCTCTATTGCAAAAGCAGTGGCCGCGCCGCACTGGCGGCCTGCAGCCTGCAGCAGATGGGTTACCTGAGTGTCACCAGTATTGCCGGTGGTTTTGATGCCTGGCTGGAGGCGGGCAAGCCGGTGGCGCGCGCCGACGAGCTGGATTTCGAGTAGTCCAACGGCCTGCGTTCCATTGGGGCGGCGCTTGCTAAACCGCGGTGCCGCCGTTCACGCCAAGCAATTGCGCGGTAATGTAACCGGCCTCTTCCGAGGCAAAGAACGCTGTTGCGGCCGCCACTTCCTCGGGCCTGCCAAGACGGGGAATGGGGTAGCTGGCCAGTACCGCGTCGATATTCTCCCCCAGTTTGGCGGCGGCAATGGTGCGCTGCGCCATGGGGGTATCGATAAACCCGGGGGCCACGGCGTTTACGGTAATCCCCTGTCTTCCCAGCTCCTGCGCCAGTGAGCGGGTCATGGCAATAATGCCACCCTTGGCGGCGGTGTAGTGCACCATGTTCGGGGCGCCCACCTGGGCGCCGAAGGAGGATATGTTGATGATCCGTCCCCACTGCTGCGCAATCATATCGGGCACCACCGCCTGGGTGACGTAGTAATTACCCGTCAGATTGACACCGATCTGGCGCTGCCAGTTGTCGTCGCTGATTTCGGTGAAGGGGGTAAAGTCCTCAATCCCGGCGTTGTTGACCAGAACACTGATGGGGCCAAGTTGTGCGTGAATGGTGGCGATGGCGTTATCAACCTGAGCGCGCTCGGAGATATCCGCGCTGCACGCCAGGGCCCTGCCACCGGATGCGGTAATGGCCGCCGCCACCTGTCGGGCGTTTTCCTGATTGATATCCAGTACGGCCACTGCGAGACCGTCCCGGGCCAGACGTTGGGCGGTGGCTTCGCCCATACCGGCGCCGCCGCCGGTTACAAGGGCAACTCGTTGTTGCGTCTGCATAGTAGGTCCTGATCGTTATTGTTATTGGATTGTGTGCTTCTGCTACATTGATGGCGCTTGGGGGCTACTATACCCTCAAATCCAGGTCAGGAAAGAAACCACCCGGTAAGCTGTCATCAGGCAGCCATCAGATAATAAAAACAAGATACAGAGTAATGCCATGACTTCCATCCAGAAGTTGAACCTGCCCCATTTACCTGTCAGTGATCCCGACTTTCATCGCGACCCGTTTGCCTTTGTGGCCGAGGCTCGCTCACACCACCCATGGCTGGCAGGTTTTGAATCCGGCTATGTGGTCTACGGCTATCAGGCCCTGCGGGAGCTCGGTGCCATGGATGACAAGCTGGAGATGGGACTGGCCGGGGTGGTGGATTTCTATCAGGCAGGCGACTCACACTGGGCGCGCTTTATGCTGGAGATGATGCAATCAAAATCCGGCGTCGATCACCACCGGTTGCGTATGAGTGTGGCAGAGGCATTTTCACCGCGCCGGGCGCAACAGGCGCGACCGTTGATGCAGCAGGTGATCAGCGACCTGCTGGATCAGTGGTCGCCTCTGGGCGCTTTTGATTTTGCGGAGTTTGCGGCCCACTTTCCAGTGACAGTGTTGTGCGGGATCCTCGGCGTTCCGCCGGATTCCATTGCCACCATTCGCGCCGATATCGAAACCTATATGACGCTGTTCGGATTGCAGCCTCAACTGAAAGAAGATTTTTTGAGGGCTTACGATAACCTGTGGTGCTTTGTGGATCGCATTGTAACCACTCGTGAGACCGGTGCGCTTGAGCAGCCTCACGGGGACGGATTGCTGGATGCCCTGATCGTCAGTAAAAACAGCGGCAGGATCAGCGATGATGATCTGCGGTTTATGCTGCTGGACCTGTTGATCGCCGGCTACGACACATCGACAAACATTCTCACGCTGACAGTACACCAATTGCTGTCGCATCCGGACTACTGGCAGCGTTGTGCCGACGAGCTGCCTTTCTGTCGCCAGGTCATTGAAGAGATGTTGCGCTTCTCCTCAATCGCTACCTTCTTCCGCACGGTCAAGGAAGCGTTTGAGTACGACGGTGTGCATTTTCCCCGGGGGACGTTACTGGCGTTTTCCATACCCCTCAGCGGCCGTGATCCTGCAGTGTTTTCTGACCCCGATCGCTTTGATCCGTTGCGCAACAGTGAACAGCGTCACCTGGCCTTTGGCCGTGGTGAGCATATCTGTCTGGGTCAGTTCCTGGCGCGGGCACAGTTGGAGGAAGGTTTGCACCTGATCGCACAGCGCCTGCGTCAGCCGCAGTTGGCTGGTGAGTTACAGTGGCGACCGTTTCTCGGCGCCTGGGGATTACAGAGTTTACCGATCAAGTTTGAGTGCTGAGGGTTCAGCGCAGGAGAAGCGGGAGATAACATGGAAACCATAGAAGCCAGCAAAGAACAGCTGCAACAACTGACTGAACAGCTGCCCGCCGATACTCCATTCGTCATGCTTAACCTGCTGCGTTTTCGCCAGCGGGCGGACTATCGAAGTACGGGTGATGAAGTGTCCGGAGAAGAAGCCTATCGGCGTTACAGTCGCGCGGCAGCGCCATTGCTGCAGGCGGTGGGCGGCGAAGTGATCTGGTACGGGGACGCACGGGCGACGGTTATCGGGCCGCAGGACGAGTGCTGGGATCAGGTATTGATGGTGCGCTATCCAGACCTGCAGGCTTTTATGAGCCTGATTACCGGCAGTGACTATGCTGCCGCCGTCAAACATCGTATGGCGGCATTGCAGGACTCGCGCCTGATCGCGACCTTGCCGAAGTTTTGATGTCGACAGCAATGCCGCTTCTGTGAATGGCAGGGCTTAGTCCTGCAGCAGTTGCGCCATTTCCCGCTGCAGTCGTTGCAGCAGCTGTTGCGCCGCGGGGGAGAGTGAACGCTGTTTGAGGGTGTAGCACACCATCCTGAAACTGACGGCAGCCTCTCCCTCGGTTCCCGGTAATAAACAGAGTTGGCCGCTGCGCAGTTCGTTGGCCACCGCCAGCCAGGAGATGGGCCAGACGGCGTCGGTGGTTTGGGTCAGTCGGGTCAGTAGCCCGTAGTCACTGGTGACCAGGCGCGGTGGTTGCTCCAGGTGATCACGCCAGTCGGCAGGAAAGCCGCGATAGCTGCTGGCACCGAAGTGCCCGGTGGCAATGACCGGAAACTGTCGGGAGGCCGCCGGTAATGCCTCTGCCAGCAACGGGTGGCCGTTGCGCACCACAAACGAGATCGGAAAGCTGGCCAGTGTCAGCTGGTCTACCGGCGCGTTGGCCGGCAGTTGCTCCTCGGCACAGACAAAAAACTCGATCTTCTCATCCAGCAACAGCGCCAGCAGGTCCCTGGCTGTCTGCACCTCCGCCTGCCAGCGCAATTTGCTGTCACTGCTGAGCAGCTCCTGCGCCAGCTGCGGCAGCAGTGCCTTGGCCGGCAACGGGGCCATGCCAAAACGTACCTCGCCGTCATCGCCACTGGCGATTCGTGCCATTACCTGTTCGAAGTCATCCATCTCCCGCAGCAGGCTCTCGGCCCGCAGCACAAAATCCTGGCCCACGGCGGTCAGGTGCACACTGCCCCGGTCCCGGTCGAAGATCTTCAGCTGCAGTTTCTCTTCCAGTGTCTGGATGCTGCGTGACAGGGCCGGCTGCGTGAGGTGCACCCGTTCGGCGGCGCGGGTGAAATTGCGTTCCCGGGCGAGGGCGATCACGTGGCGCAGGCTGCGGATGTCCATATGCATATAACTCATAAGATTTTGATAAATAATGCATTGGACGCAGGCTGGGGTGCAAGCCAGAATCCCTCCACAGCATAAGAAAGTGAGGCACTCCCCATGCAGGACATACATCTCTGGATAGGCACGGTACTGGGCATTGTATTTGTGGCCGAGTTACTGGCTGGCCGGCATCGCGGCATCTACAACGGCAATGACTATCTGGTGAACGGCCTCTGTATTGCGTTGGGGTACACCATTCGCCCGATGCTGGCGGTGGGTCTGGCTGTATTTATCGGTTGGTTGGTGCCTGCTCCTAAAGGGGCGTTGGCAGATCTGCCCTTCTGGCCGGCACTCATTGGTATCGTGCTGCTGGCGGAGTTCTGCAACTACTGGGTACACCGGGCATCCCACCTCAAGCGCAATAACCGCTGGCTGGGCTGGATCTGGCCCCTGCACCGCACCCATCACACCGCCAGCTACGCCAACGTGATCCTGCATTTCCGCATCAATCTGTTCTGGGGGCTGGTGTCACCCCTGGCCTGGGTGCACTCGCTGGCGTTTTACCTGGGCCTGTATCAGGCGGCCAGTGTCAGCATCCTGATCTTTGCCATGTGGGGCATCTTTACCCACAGCAACTTCCGCTGGGACGATTCCTTGCGCAGCAACCGGCTCACGGGCAAACCCTTTCGAGCCCTGGAACACCTGCTGGTGTCGCCCGGTATTCATCACACCCACCACGGCTTTGGTGGCGCTGATGGCAAACACTATCGCAACTTTGGTCTCTTCCTGTCGGTGTTTGACTGGATGTTCGGTACCCTGCATATCCCCGAGGGTCGTCCGGCCCGTTACGGGGTGCCGGGGGCAAGACCGCACTGGGCGGAGGAGCTGTTCTACCCACTCTATCGCCACAAGCCGGCCCGGGTGATGGCGTCACCCCAACCCGATCAGCTGTGAGAGCTGCAAGATGATCGGCACAAAGCCCGCTATTGCGGGCTTTGTTGTTTTCAGGGCGGACCTGGGTACCCTGTTCGATTTGCCCGGCGAGTGGCGCTACAATCGATGTCTTAAATGTGGTTTGGGAAACTCGCAAACCGCGCGGTGAGCCCACAGTCACAAGCTGTGGGTTTTGTTCGTCAGGAATGGCACTACAAGGAATCGGTCAGGATGACTTCAGGTAAGGAGAGCAGCTACCAGGCAGAGTGGATGCTGTTGCAGAACCAATACGACAGCTATGAGAAGTTTTCGCTGCTGATCAAACTGACTAATGTGGTGGTCACGGCATATTTGCTGTTTGCACTGCAGGTGGATTTTTGGGCAGCACTGGTAGCAGCTACCCTGTGGTTGCAGGATGGCATCTGGAAAACCTGGCAGTCCCGCATCAATGCCCGCTTGCTGGAAGTGGAAGCAGTACTGAGCAGCGAATATCCCGATACCGCCGCTCCTATGCAATACAACCAACGCTGGTTGCAATTGCGACCCGGTATGATGGGTATGGTGAAGGAGTACCTGCGCAATGCACTGGCGCCGACGGTCGCTTACCCTCATATGGTGCTGGTGGTCTTGAGTGGGCTGGTTGGTGTTTGCGGCGTTTAAAGCACAGTCGTCGTTAAGCGTAACGGTACGTACCCTTGCCTGGTTAAAGTTATAAAACAATAAACATCGGAACGAAAAATGAGTATAAGACTGATTGTAGAATTCGAATTGAAGGCCGGCGAGACAGACGCCTTTGTGCAAATGTTGCAGTCCGCCAAGCCCAACATTGAAAGTGTGGAAGGTTGTGAGTCGGTGGAGGTGCTGCTGAATCTGGAGACTCCCGATCGGGTGGCACTCTCGGAAGTGTGGGAGTCAAAAGAGCTGCATGATCAGTACGCAGAGAGGATGCGTGAAGCCGGTTCCATGGATGCCATGGCCTCGCGCCTGGCGGGTCCGCCTAAAACCCTGCTGTTTGAAATCAAGTAATTGAGTGACTGCTCCGGGTTTGGTCCCGGAGCATATCCCTTATCGGTATTCCAGGGACAGTCGTCTTAGCCCTGACAAATCTGATCGATCTGTTGCATCTCTTCCGCAGCCAGCTTCCACTCGCCGCACTCCAGGTTTTTCTGCAGCTGCTGTGGTGTCGTTGTGCCGGCGATGACGCTGCACACCACCGGTTGTGCCAGCAGCCAGGAGATGGCCAGCTCCAGCAGGTTGTGCCCGCGCTCTTGCGCGAAGGCACTGAGCTTGTCCACCAGCTGCAGGCGCTCCGGTGTCAGGTAGCGGTCGCCCATATTCCACAGGTTTTTCGCCAGGCGGGTGTCGCTGGGCAGTTCGCCACTGGCGGAGTACTTGCCGGTGAGCAGGCCGTTGGCCAGTGGTGAGTAGGGCATCAGCGCCATGCCGTACTTTTCCAGCGCCGGGATATGGCTCTGGCGGTTCTGCTGGCCCACCAGCGAATACTCCTCCTGGGTGACGATGTAGCGGTGCAGGCCTTCGTTCTTCGACAGCCACTGGGATTCCACCACCTGCCACGCCGGCAGGTTACCGCAGCCCAGGTAACGCACCTTGCCGCTGGTGACCAGGTCGTCCAGTGCCCGCAGGGTCTCTTCCATGGGGGTGCTCACATCGGGCCAGTGCAGCATGTAAATATCGATGTAATCGGTGCCCAGTCGGCCCAGACTTTCATCCACCTGCTTGAGGATATTGCTGCGTGAGGTGTTGCGGGAGTAGTCCGGGCACATCCCGAACTTGGTGACGATCACGGCGTCCTGGCGACGACGGCCCAGTGCCTTGCCGAGGATAGACTCAGACTGGCCCCACTCTGCACCGTAAACCGGTGCGGTATCAAACAGGGTGACACCGGCGTCCAGGGCGTTGTGTACCAGCTTGGTAGAGGCAGTGAGATCGGTTTTGAGGCCAAAGTTATTACAGCCAAAGCCGATGCTGGAGACCCGCAGGCCTGTGTTACCGACATTGCGTGTGTGCATGTGTGCCTCCTGCAAATGGCAAAATACGAAAAGGGGTCATTGTCCTGTTCACCCCGCTGTGAGTCCAGAGCAGTTCGCGGTTTGGCGAATTCGCCTTGTGGCGGCGGGTGTTGGCAGAAGCAAATTGGATTGAGCAAAAAAAGCCCCGCAGGTGCGGGGCTTTTCGTTGGCGTTGCGCAGGTTCCTGGATTAACCGAGGAAACCAGCCAGACGACCTTTGATGATGGCTTCAGCGTCAGCCACCATGCGATCCAGCAGTTCCTGACAGGTAGGAATGTCGTGGATCAGGCCCTGGATCTGACCGGCCCATACCAGACCCGCTTCGGTGTCACCGGTTTCCAGTGCCACGCGACCGTCGGCACCTTTCACCAGGTGGTGAACATCGCCGAAGGTGGCTTCAGGGTTCTTGAGGATCTCAACCACTTCGGAAGAGCGACCGGTCTTGGCGACACGACCGGTGTTGCGCAGGGAGCGGAAGATCAGGTTGGTGTCACGCTCGGTGTTGCTCACCAGCAGCTGCTTGACGTTGTCATGGATTGGCGCTTCCACGGTGGCGCAGAAACGGGTACCCATGTTCACACCTTCGGCGCCCAGTGCCAGGGCGGCAGCCAGGCCGCGACCATCGCCGATACCGCCGGAGGCGATCATGGGAATGGAAACCTTGTCGGCGGCAGCAGGGATCAGTACCAGGCCGGGGATGTCATCTTCACCGGGGTGACCGGCACACTCGAAGCCGTCGATGGAGATGGCGTCAACGCCCATCTTCTCGGCGGATACCGCGTGACGCACGGCAGTACACTTGTGAACCACGATAATGCCGTTGTTCTTGAAGTCTTCCACGTGCTCACCTGGGTTGTGACCGGCGGTCTCAACCACTTTTACGCCCATCTCGATGATGGCCTTGCGGTACTCGGCGTAAGGCGGTGGGTTAACGGAAGGCAGGATGGTCAGGTTCACACCGAACGGCTTGTCGGTCATCTGGCGGCAGCGCTCGATCTCTTTGCGCAGGTCGTCAGGGGTAGGCTGGGTCAGGGCGGTGAGGATGCCCAGGCCACCGGCGTTGGAAACGGCGGCGGCCAGCTCGGCGCGGCCAACCCACATCATGCCGCCCTGTACGATGGGCTTCTCAATACCGACCAGCTCGGTGAAACGTGTCTTCAGTGCCATAGGGGTTCTACTCCAATTCTCGTCAAATGACAGCGGTCGGCTGCCCGCGTCGCTGTCCTGTCCGGGACAGGTCAGTGATGCAGGCCAGACTGGCATTCCCCTGCCGGGGCGCTGTCTTGTGGTTCACTTTTGTTCTCTTCAGCAAGCCGGGGCGGGGGCTCAGGCTTGCTGTACTTTTATTAGCTGGGGTTCGGCAATCTGCACACCGGGGTTGTCAAAGGCTTGCTTAAGCCCCGGCAGCTGTTTGCGGTACTCCTCCACCGACGCTTCCTTGACCGGTCCATAGCCGCCGATGTCGGCAGCGGCACGGGCCAGGGCGATGGCTTCGTTCAGATTGCTCTGAGCAAGACGCGGCACTATACCACCAATTAACTCCCGATACTCACCTATGAGGGCCCGCTCCATGCGGCGCTCCGCGGTATAGCCGAACAGGTCCAGGGCGGTACCGCGCAGGCCTTTGGCCCTGGCCAACAGCCTGAAGGCGCTCAGTACCCAAGGGCCGAAGGTGCGTTTTTTCGGTCGCCCGGAGGTGTCCTTGCCCGGCAGCATGGGGGGCGCCAGGTGGAAGCTGAGCTTGAGGTCGCCGCTGAACTGGTGTTTCAGGCGCTCCATAAAGGCGGGCTGGGAGTAGAGCCGTGCCACTTCGTACTCGTCCTTGTAGGCCATCAGTTTGGCCAGGGTCAGGGCCACCTGACGGACAAATTCGTCGCTGCCGGGTACCTGGCTCACTTTGGCGCGGATGTCGGCGATAAAGTCGCTGTAGGCCCCGGCGTAGGCCTCGTTCTGGTAATCGGTCAGGCGCGGGATACGGCTGGCCAGCACTGCTTCCACGGTTTCCAGGGATGGCAGGGGGTCATGAGCTTCCAGTTGCTCAGCCAGCGCCTTGGGATTGTGAGCGGCGAGGCGACCCAGGGCGAAGGTGCGCAGGTTGCCTTTAACAAAGGTGCCGTTGAGGCGGATTGCCTCTTCGATGGACGCCACCGACAGCGGCAACAATCCCTTCTGGGCGGCGTAGCCCATCATCAGCACGTTGGTGCCAATGCTGTCGCCGGTGAGGTCGGTGGCCAGTTCGCTGGCGTGCAGGTCGAACGACGGGCCACCGGCGATGGCGTCGAGGATCGCCTTGCGCAGGCGCGCCTCGCCCAGGTCCAGGTTCTTGTTGCTCTGGAAGTCGCCGGTGGGGGCTACATCGGTGTTGAGGATGGCGGCGGTGTGGCCCGGCCGCACGGTCTTCAGCGCCGGGGCGCCGGAGGCGGAGATCAGGTCGCAGGCCAGCAGCAGGTCGGTCATGCCTTCACTGAGCCGCGAGGTGTAAATGCCGTCGGGACTCTGGCCGATGCGGATATGGCTGGTGACAGTACCGCCCTTCTGCGCCATGCCGGTGAGGTCGAGAATGGAGCTGCCCTTGCCGTCCAGGTGTGCGGCCATACCCAGCAAGGCGCCGATGGTGAGTACACCGGTGCCGCCGATACCGGCCACCAGGATGTTGTAGCCGCGCTCATCCAGCGGGGCCACCGGGGCCTCCGGCAGGCTGGCGATCAACTGTTCCAGGGCCGAGGCGTCGCCGCTGGTGTGGGTGGCGATTTTTGCCCCCTGCACACTGACAAACGACGGGCAGAAGCCCTTCACGCAGCTGAAATCCTTGTTGCAGGTGGACTGGTCGATCTTGCGCTTGCGACCGAACTCGGTCTCCAGCGGCTGGATGCTGATGCAGTTGGACTGCACGGAGCAGTCGCTGCAGCCCTCACAGACGTCCTGGTTGATGAACACACGGCGATCCGGATCGTCCATCAGGCCGCGCTTGCGGCGACGGCGTTTTTCGGTACCGCAGGTCTGCTCGTAGACGATACCGGTGACGCCGGGGGTCTCGCGCAAGCGGCGCTGGACGGCATCCAGCTCGTCGCGGTGGTGCAGCTCGCAGTTGGCGGGCAGCTTCAGGTGTTTGTAGTTATCGGGCTGGTCGGTCACCAGCATCACCGGGCGCACGCCCTCGGAGAGCAGCTGGTTCACCATGTCGATGGGGGTGATGCCCTGCTCTACCGGCTGGCCGCCGGTCATGGCCACGGCGTCGTTGTAGAGCACCTTGTAGGTGATGTTGGCCTTGGCCGCCACCGAGGCGCGGATGGCCAGTACACCGGAGTGGGAGTAGGTGCCGTCGCCCATGTTCTGGAACATGTGCGGGGTGTCCACGAAGTGGCTGACGCCGGCCCAGCCGGAGCCCTCGTGACCCATGGGCATAAACTGCATGGTGTTGCGGTCCATCACCACCGCCACCAGGCCGTGGCAGCCGATGCCGCCGAGGGCGCGGGAGCCGTCGGGGATGTTGGTGCTGGTGTTGTGGGGGCAGCCGGAACAGAAGTAGGCCGGGCGGATGCTGCCGCTGCCGGCGCTCAGGGCTTGCTGCTCTACCTGCTCCAGCTCGGCGAAGCGGGCGTTAACGCTCTCGTCTTCGATACCCAGCTGCTCCAGCAGGGTTTTGAGGGCGTGGCGTACCTTGGGCACGCTCAGTTCACCCACCGCTGGCAGCAGGGATTTGCCCTGCAGGTCTTTCTTGCCCGCCAGTGCCGGGCGCAGGTCGGCACTGAGGCCGTAGAGGGCGTGGGCGATCTGGTCTTCCATCACCGGGCGCTTCTCTTCCATCACCAGCAGTGCCTGATGGCCACTGGCGAAGGCGGTCAGGCCCTGGTCGTCCATGGGCCAGATCAGGCCCGGTTTGTAGACGCGGATACCGAGGCGGGCACAGGTGGCGTCGTCCAGGCCCAGGTCAGCCATGGCCTGACGCACATCCAGATAGGCTTTACCGGCACTGACGATACCGAGGGTGCGCTTTTCGCCATCCACGGTGACCCGGTCTATGCCATTGGCGCGGGCAAAGGCGGTGGCCGCCGGCAGGCGGTAGTTCACCAGCCACTCCTCCTCCACCAGCGGTGGCAGGTTCTCGCGCAGGTTGAGACCTTCCGGAGGAATCTCCACGTCAGTGGGGATGTTGTAACTGCGCATGGGGTCGGGCAGCTCAACACAGGCGGACAGGTCGAGGGTGTCGGTAATGGTCTTCAGGGCCACGTAGCAACCACTGAAGCGGGACATCTGCCAGCCAAACAGGCCGAACTCCATGATCTCGCCGATGGTGGCCGGGTACAGGATCGGCGTCATGGCCGCCATCAATGTGTGTTCGGACTGATGGGCGCTGTCGGAGGACTTGCCGCCGTGGTCGTCCCCGGCCACCACCAGGAAACCACCGCTGGCGGAGGCGCCTTCAAAGTTGCCCAGTTTGAGGGATTCGCAGGCGCGATCGACGCCGATGCCCTTGCCGTACCAGAGGCCGAAGACGCCGTCGTATTGGGACTCGCCAAACCACTTCAGCTCCTGGGTACCGCGGATGGAACTGGCCGCCAGCTCCTCGTTGAGGCCGGCCTGGAAGACGATATTGTGCTCGTCCAGCAGCTTCTGCGCACCCCACAGGGCGGAATCGTAGACCCCCAGCGGCGAGCCGCGGTAGCCGGAGATAAAACCGGCGGTCTTCAGGCCCAGTGCCGCGTCGCGGCGGGCCTGGTCCAGCGGCAGGCGCACCAGCGCCTGGTTGGAGGTCATAAAGACCTGGCCGGAGGTCTGGAGGTACTTGTCGTCCAGGGTCACGGCGTGGGCGGTGGAGTCGGGTGATTTGGTCATAGTGTGTTCAGTATCAGTTTGCATACCTCTACCGGGCGTCCGCTGTTGGCGCCCGGTAGAGGTTTAGGGGGCGTCGGGCCGGGTTACTTGGCGACCGGAGGCAGGGCGCTCAGGGGGAAGTCGCAGTTCACGGTTTCCTGGATCTCGATCACATTGCCTTCGGGATCCTTGCCATAGATGGATTTCACATGGCCCACATTGATGGGCTCAGGCTCAGGGAAGGTCATGCCGACGCTCTGCAGGCGCTTGAACTCCTCTTCGATGTCGGTGACGTCGATACACATATGAGTGTAGCCCTTGTCGTAGGGCTGCTTGGGCGCGGGGGAGTCCGGTTCCGGGGCGCTGTACTGGAACAGCTCCATATAACAGGTGCCGGCGCGCAGCATGCAGCCGCGGGCGGCGGAGCCTTTTACGGCCACGATGCGGTCGATGAATTCGTCGTCTTTCCAGCTGAAGCCTTCGCCCACCAGCTCAAAGCCAAAGGCCTCGCGGTAGAACTCGATCATGCGGTCCATGTCGTTCACATGAATGCCGATGTGGTGTATGCCTCTTATCATTGTTCTCTCCTCCAAACGGGTGTGTGCCCCGGTGCAGCGGCTGCGCTGCGGGGCTGCGGATGGGCGGAATGACGCCGCCGCAGATTGTCTTAGTTATGGTCCACAAACCCAGGCTATCGGTTGGGTCAGGTTAGTCTATCCTCAACTGCATGGCAGGCATATCAGGGTGGCAGAAGCAGGCAAGTTGCGGTGCCCGCGCAGTCATTTTGGCTTTACAGGGGCGGTGGCATAATGACCGAATCAAGAAATAAGCCTGCAAACAACAGGTGTATTGCAGTGGCTGCAATGCACTCAAAACAAAGACGCCACCCAAGGTAACTGGAGGAGAGGCATGAGCGATCAAGCATTGGAAAAAGGCCAGGCCCGCTGCCCGGGCGAGCCCAGCACTCAGGAAATCATTGCCCGTGACCGGGTCAAGGCACCACAGTGGGTGACCTCCGAGTCTTACCAGTTTATGGGTGATGAGGATGTCAGTGTCGATCGTTACATCGATGCCGACTACGCGCAGAAAGAATACGACCGTCTGTGGAGCCGCACCTGGCAGTTCGCCTGCCGCGAGGAGCACATCCCGGAAGTGGGTGATTACTACGTCTACGACATCGGCAAACACTCCTTTATCGTTACCCGCACTGCCGAAGATCAGGTCAAGGCTTACTACAACGCCTGTATGCACCGCGGCACCAAGCTGCGTCCATCCGGCACCGAAGGTTCTGCCACTGTCTTCCGCTGCCCCTTCCACGGCTGGACCTGGAACGTGGACGGCACCATGAAGGAAGTGCTGTGTGACTGGGACTTCCCCCATGTGAACAAGAGCGAATTCTCCCTGCCGGAAGCCCGTGTGGAACTGCTGGCCGGTTTCGTCTTTATCAACATGGATAAGGATGCCCCCTCCCTGGCGGAGTACTTTGGCCCTGAAGCCATGTCCCACATTGAGCAGTGGGGCCTGGAAGACCGCTACATCGTGGCCCACGTTTCCAAGATCATTCCGGCTAACTGGAAGCTGACCATGGAGGCCTTTATGGAGGCCTATCACGTACTGGAGACCCACCCGCAGGTGTCTGTTTCCAACGCCGACGCCAACTCCCAGTACGACACTTACGGCGATCACGTGAACCGCTTTATCTCCAGTCTGGGCGTAGTGAGTCCTCACCACCGTGGTCGCTACAGCGAGCAGGATGTGCTGGATCAGTTCACTGTGGGTGACGCCTCTGTCCTCGAAGGTGCCGACCGCACCCTGAAAGAGGGTGAGACCGCCCGCCAGCGCATGGCGGACATGATGCGGGAGATGTTCTCCAAGGCCGCGGATACGGACCTGAGCAAGGTGTCCGATGCCGAGCTGCTGGACTGCTTCTCCTACACCGTGTTCCCCAACACCTTCCTGTTCCCGGGTATCTCCCTGCCGATGGTTTACCGCTTCCGCCCGGTGGCTGACGATCACCGCAAGTGCTACTACGAGGTGTTCTTCATGCATCCCGTGCCGGCCAATGGCGAGCGTCCTGAGCCAGCCTGTGAAGAGCACCTGACCGAGCATCAGTCCTTCTGCGAGGCGCCTTCCATGAATGACGGTTTTGGCGCCATTCTGGATCAGGACACCGAGAACCTGTTGCTGCAGCAGCAGGGCCTGGAGGCCTCTGCCAAGCCGGGTATTACCCTGGGTAACTACCAGGAGATCCGCATTCGTCACTTTGAGCAGACTGTCGACAAGTACGTCAACAGCTGAGGCTCCGGCCTCCAATCCGAGTGACATCGACGGGCCGGCCAATCGCGCTTGCAGGGCAAGCAGGGTTGGCCGGCCCTTTGTTTTTTACGCCCCGGAATCCCCGTCTGCCGGCCTTCTGCCGGGGGACCCCAGCCCCCTTTTGCTTGTCTACAACGCTGTTGATCAATAGAATGTGGGCGCTGTGGGAGAACTGCCGGGCTTTTGAAGAAAGGTGAATTGCTTTGACTAAAGAGTTTCAGCGCTTCTGCGCAGTGGACGCCGTGCCAGCCAATGGTAAGAAAGCTGGTCGTGTAAATGGTACGCCGGTGCTGGTGGTTAACACCAAGGGCAAGCTGTTTGCGGTATCCGCTGTCTGCTCCCATCAGGAGAAATTTCTGACCGCTGGTCGGGTGCGCAATTGCCGCATTACCTGCCCCCTGCACGGGGCGCAGTTCAACCTGGAGACTGGTGAGGCCATGTGCCTGCCGGCCACCAAGCCCATTGCTACCTATGAGGTGCGGGTGGTTGATGACTGGATTGAAGTCGCGGTCTGAGCCTTATCGGGCAGGCCCGCCAGGTGTCTCGGCTATACTGCCCTGACACCACCCGCTTCCGCATCCCCGGTTCCACCGGTCAGACGTTATCGACCCGGCAGTGATCTGCCCGGGCTCCCAGCGAGTATCGATATCAGAATTATCAAGCGATATAGGTTTACAGATGAGCTCAGAAAACAGTACTGACCTGCTGCGTCAGGAGGTAAGAGCCTGGCTGCAGGAGAATGTGCCGGCCGGTTGGCGTGAGGCCATGACCAACGTCGATCAGGAACTCTTTTTCGAAGCCCAGCGCGACTGGTTCAAAAAACTGTCCGCTGCTGGCTACGCCACCCCCCACTGGCCGGAAGGCTGGCCGGGCGGCGGTCGCTCCCTCGCCGAGCAGAAGGTGATTTACGAAGAGGTGGCCCGTGCCGATGCGCCGCGTCTGATTCTCTATTTCGTGGCTCTCTATCACGCCGCCTGTACCCTAATGGAGTGCGGCAGCAAGGAGCAGCAGGAGAAGTACCTGCCTGGCATCCTCAATGGTGAGATCTGGTGTCAGGGCTTCTCCGAGCCCAACGCCGGTTCCGATCTGGCGTCCCTCAAGACCAAGGCCGAGCGCCGTGGCGACAAGTACATCATCAACGGTCAGAAGACCTGGTCCACCATGGCCCAGTACGCCGATCGCTGCCTGCTGCTGTGCCGCACCGACAATTCCGGTCCGCCCCAGGCTGGCCTGACCTACCTGCTGCTGGACATGAAATCCCCCGGTGTCTCCGTGGTGCCGATTCACCAGATCACCGGTGACGACGAGTTTGCCGAAATCTTCTTCGACGACGTGGAAGTCTCCGTGGACGACCTGGTGGGCGAAGAGGGCAATGGCTGGGCCGTGGCCCAGGCGACCCTGGCCTCCGAGCGTGGCCTGACCCTGGTAGAGCTGAGCCAGCGCATGCGCTACTCCCTCTCCTTCCTGGCCGAAGCCATGCAAGCCAATGGCACCAGCGAAGATCCGGTGTTGCGCCGTGAGCTGGGCAACGTGATCGCCCGCGTCGATGGCGCCTGCGCACTGGCTGACCAGTACCTGCTGAAGCGTATTTCCCATCAGGAGCAGGTGGGTGACGCCTCCCTGGTGAAGCTCTATTACGCCCAGGCGCTGCGCGCCTACACCACCCTGGGCCGCAAGATCGCCGGTCTGGACGGCATGTTCGACCCCGGCTTTATGCGCGGTGCTACCCAGGAGACCGGTAACTGGCCGCTCGACTTTATGAACTCATACAACTGGTCCATCGCCGGTGGCAGTAACGAAATTCAGCGCAACATCATCTCCGAGCGCATGCTGAAGATGCCGCGCGAGCCCAAGAGCTGGAAGTGGGAAGGAGGTAGATGATGAACGAATTTCTGAAAGAGCTGCAGGACTCCGCCCGCCAGGTAATGGAAGGCGCCGGTACCCCGGCCAAAGAGGAGTCCACCTGGGGTCAATTGGTTGAACTGGGCTGGCTGCTGACTGCGGTACCTGAGGAGCTGGATGGCCTGGGCCTTGGTGCCGACGCCCTCTGCATGCTCAGTGGTGAGCTGGGTCGCAACCTCTCTGAAGCCCCCTTCCTGCCGGCAGCACTGGCGATCGAAGCGCTGGTACAGAGTGGCCTGGAGAACAAGGCCGAGCTGTTGGCGGGCCTGACCATGGGTGGCGAGCTGGCCACCGCGTCACTGGCGGGCTCCGATGTCACTGCCTCCGGCAGCGGCGACAGCCTGACACTGAACGGTAAACTGGTGGCGGTACAGTCAGCGGACAACGCCAGCCAGCTGCTGGTGTGGAGCAACGACAGCCAGTGCGTGGCACTGGTGGCTGCCGATCAGGCCGCGGTTGAAGCCGTGTCCCGCCCCGGCTGGGATGTTACCCGACGCCTGTTTGACGTCACCCTCAACGGCGCCGCCGGTGTGGCCCTGGCTCAAGGTGCGGAAGCCGAAGCGCTGGTAGCGCGCCTGCTCAACCTGCGTGACTTCGCCATGGCGGCGGATTCCCTCGGTGGTGCCAACGCGCTGCTGGAGCTGACCATCGTGCACCTCACCGATCGCGTGCAGTTTGCCCGTCCGCTGGCCTCCTTCCAGGCGCTCAAGCACCGCTGTGCTGACCTGAAGGTGGAGATTGCGGCGGCAGAAGCGCTGCTCAATGACAGCCTGCTGAAGATCGAAGGCCAGCTGGGCAGTGATGACGCCGTGTTCCGTGGCAAGAAAGCCAAGTACCTGGCCAGTGCTACCTACTCCAAGGTGGCGGAAGAGTGCCTGCAGTTGAGCGGCGGTATCGGCATGGCGTCCGAATATCCCTGTCACCTGTACCTGAAGCGTTCTATGCTGAGTGAGCACCTGGGCAGCCAGGGCAGCTACGAGGCGGATATCGCTGAAGCCTTTCTGCGTCAGCTGTCGATTTAAGGCAGCGCCGCGATGAGCCCGAAAGGGCTCAGAACCTCCGCGTCAGGCGCCCTGCGGGCCCTGCCGCTGCCCCCGAGGGGGTATTTGCCGGCCGGTTTTGCCGTGCGCGGAATGTCGATAAGATCGCATAAAGTGAGGAGATTCCCCCAACCCCGATGAATTAGCATGCTGGACTACTGTTTGATAGCGGTCTGGTAAATCGTCGGGCCTTTCTCTGGATCAGGGGGCCTCACTGCGAAGAATTCACATTAACTCACACGAAAATAGAGAAGGTGCGTATGTTTTCTGCAGTCGTAATTAACAAGGACGATTCCGGTCAAACCGTCGAAGTTGCTCAGCTGGATGAGTCCCAGCTGCCTGAGGGTGATGTCACCATCGACGTGGAATACTCCACTCTGAACTACAAGGATGGCCTGGCCATCACTGGTAGCTCCCCTGTGGTCCGCAAGTTCCCCATGGTGCCTGGTATCGACCTGGCCGGTGTGGTGAGCGAGAGCAACAGCGCCGAGTTCAAGGTTGGCGACCGTGTGGTCCTGAACGGCTGGGGCGTTGGTGAAGGTCACTGGGGCGGTCTGTCCCAGAAAGCCCGCCTGAAAGCCGACTGGCTGGTGGGTCTGCCTGCCGCGTTCAGTGCCCGTCAGGCCATGGCCATCGGTACAGCCGGCTACACCGCAGCACTGTGTGTGAATGCGCTGGTGAACAAGGGCGTGACTCCTGACCAGGGCGAGATCCTGGTGACCGGTGCCACCGGTGGTGTGGGCAGCTTCGCTGTCGCCCTGCTGACCAAGGCCGGTTACACCGTTGTGGCGGCGACCGGTAAGGCTTCCGAGGAAGATTACCTGAAGAGCCTCGGTGCCAGCGCTATCATTGACCGTAACGAATTGACTGAGAAAGGTAAGCCCCTGCAGAGAGAACGCTGGGCTGGTGTAGTCGACTCCGTTGGCAGCTTCACCCTGGCCAACGCCTGTGCACAGACCAAGTACGGCGGCGCGGTAGCGGCCTGCGGTCTGGCCCAGGGTCCTGACTTCAACACCACCGTAATGCCGTTCATCCTGCGTGGCGTTGCCCTGCTGGGTATCGACAGTGTAATGGCACCCAAGGGTCCACGTATGGCCGCCTGGGAGCGTCTGGGTCGCGATATGGATCAGGCCACTCTGGACCTGATCGGTGGCAGCACCGAGCTGACCCTGGCTGAAGCCATTCCTGTTGCAGCCGACCTGCTGGCTGGCAAGGTTCGTGGCCGCGTTGTGGTTGACGTAAACAAGTAATCACACCCGCCACACCTGCAATGCCGGAGCCCGCTTACGGGTTCCGGTGCTTGCGCCACTGTGAGAGGCATCATCCCGGTGCCTCCGCAGTCTCTTGCCCTCTGCTGTCTGCTCCTTCGGGGTCGGGCACTGCCCTGCACGCCACTGCGCGCCTTTCTGATCAGTTACCCATACAGTCCGGGCCTGTTTTGCTGCAGCCCGCATACTGGCTATAACAACATCGCTGTCTGAGTCGACAGGCTCGCTCGCTGGTTACCAGCAATGGCAGTCAAGGTTTGATCTGGAGGAGTAATCCGCATGTCCGATGAGAATAAAGTAGAACTTGATCTGAGTGATCTGGACCGCCTGGTGGGCCAGGAAGTGGTCTATGCCGAGCTGTGGGAGCCTTGTAACGCTACCGACATCCGCCGCTGGGCTATGGCGATGGATAACCCCAACCCCATTCACTGGGATCAGGAGTTCGCTAAAAACTCCAAGTTTGGCGGCATTGTTGCGCCCCAGTCCTTTGCGGTATGCATGGACTACGGTCACGGCTGTCACCCGGCAGGCGTTGGTAAAATCCCCGGTTCTCACCTGATCTTCGGTGGTGAAGAGTGGTGGTTCTACGGTAACCGTATCAAGCCGGGTGACAAGCTGACCCAGAAGCGTCGTTTCGACGGCTATGACCTGAAAGAGACCAGCTTTGCCGGACCTACCGTGTTCCAGCGCGGTGACACCGAGCACCGCAACCAGCACGGTCAATTGGTTGCCCGTGAGCGTGCGACTTCCATCCGCTACCTGCGTGAAGAAGCCAACAAGCGTGCCGTGCACGGTAAAGAGCGTGCCACTCCAAGACGCTGGACCAAGGAAGAGCTGAAAGAGATTCACCAGATCCGTCACGAGTGGCTGATGTCCAACCGTGAAGGTAAAACTCCACTGTTTGAAGATGTGCAGGTTGGCGACAAGCTGCCACGTAAGGTGATTGGTCCTCACTCAGTAGTGACCTTTGTTACCGAGTACCGCGCCTTTACCCAGAACATGTGGGGTTCCTGGCGCTGGAATGTGCCTGAGGGCAAGTACGACCCAGCTACTGAAGATGCCGGTTTCGCTGAAGATATGACCTACGATCACGAAGCTCGTAAGGTTGACCCACGTATGGGTGACGGCTTGTACCACGGTCCGTCAAGTGGTCACGTAAACCTGGAGAAAGCCGAAAACATCGGTATGGGTGGTATGTACGGCTACGGCGCCTCCATGAACGCCTGGCACCTGGACTACATCGCCTACTGGGCCGGACACGACGGCTTTATCTGGCACTCCAACACCCAGTTCCGCAGCCCGGCCTTCGAAGGTGATATCACCTACATCGACGGTGAAGTGGTGGAGAAGATTGAGAAGTCTTCATTCGGTTGCCCGGTGGTAAAAGTGAAGGTTCGTATGACCACTCAGGACGGCGAAACCATCCTCACCGGTACGGCCGAAGTCGAGCTGGCCCAATAATAGCTCTGCGACAGGGCTTGTTTGTTAGACGCCGGGCCTGATCGGGCCCGGGGTGTTCTGCTGTTACAGGATGCGTGCTGGAATCATGGCGAATTCATCTCTCTCTCTTGTGCGTGCTATGCCATTGGCTGAAGAGCCAGGCATGGGTGCATTGACTGTTCCCGGATATTTGAAAGAAGTGACACAGCGTTTCGGTGATAACGAAGCGGTTGTCATGCATAAAGCGGACGGTGTTGAGCGTTGGAGTTACAACGATCTTTATGCCAGGTCACTGGAAGTGGCCAAGGCTCTGGTGGCCGCCGGTGTGGGCAAAGACACCCGCGTCGGTATGCTGATGACCAACCGCTCGGAGTTCCTTAGCGTGATGTTCGGTACCGCGCTGGCCGGTGGTGTGTTTGTGCCGCTGAGTACCTTTTCCACCCCGGTGGAGCTGGAGCACCTGTTGAGTGTGTCGGGTATCTCCATCCTGATCTACGAAGACCAGGTGCTGAAGAAAGACTTCACCGCCATCATTGCCGGTATCGAGCCAGCCATTAAATCTGCCCGAGCCGGTGAGATCAGCTCCGCCAAATTCCCCTTCCTGACCCGCATGGTGAGCATGGCCGGCGTGACCGCTGTCGGTGACGCCGAGCTGCCGGCGGCCTCTGTGGCTGGGATTGAAGCCTGGGAGGATTTCCTCAAACTGGGTGCCGATGTCAGTACCGCAGTGGTGGATGCCCGCGCCGACCTGGTGACGCCGGCGGATACCGGCGGCCTGTTCTTCTCCTCCGGCACCACCAGCCTGCCGAAAGGTATCCTGCACCTGCAGCGCGCCTTTGCCGTGCAGTTCTGGCGCTGGCCGCGCCTGTGGGCGCTGGACGAGCCGGCCCGCTGCTGGACCGGCAACGGCTTCTTCTGGTCCGGCCCGGTGACCATTCTGGTAGGTACCGCCTTCTCCACCGGTGGTGCGCTGATCATGCAGCCGCTGTTTGATGCCGACGAAGCCCTGAAGCTGATCAAGGCAGAGCGGGTGAGCCTGATGAACGGCCGTCCACACCAGTGGGCGCGTATGCAGTCCTCACCGCTGTGGGCCGATGCGGACTTCAGCAGCCTGAAAAACGTCACCAAGGGCGAGATCATTCTCGAGCACCCTACCGCCAATACCGACTGGGAGATGCCCAACGCTTTCGGTACCACCGAAACCATGGCCATCATGACTTCGTTTGTCTCCGGTGACGCCGCCAACAAGGATCGCAGCAACTTTGGCAAACTGCTGCCGGGCAACACCATCAAGGTGATCGATCCGCAAACCGGTGCGCTGGTACCCATGGGTGAGCGCGGTGAAGTGTGCATCAAGGGCGCGACCCTGATGCAGCGCTACCTGGGCAAGGCCCCGGAAGAGTGCTTCGACGAGGAGGGCTTTTACCGCACCGGTGACGGCGGCTACATCGATGCCGAAGGTCACCTGTTCTGGGAAGGCCGCATGAACGATGTGATCAAAACCGGTGGTGCCAATGTGTCGCCGCTGGAGATCGACACCGCCATCGCCAAGTTCCCGGGCGTGAAGCGCACCCAGACCGTGGGTGTTCCGCACGAGACCCTGAGTGAAATCGTGGTGGCCTGTATCGTGCCAATTGATGGCCAGAGTGTGGACCCGCAGGCACTCATCAGCTACCTGAAAGAGCAGCTGGCCAGCTTCAAGGTGCCGCGCGAGGTGCTGGTATTTACCGAAGAGGAGTACCCGCTCACCGGTAACGAGAAAGTCAAAGCCGGCGACCTGAGGAAACTGGCGTGTGAACGTCTCGGTGTGGAGAACAAGGCGGCTCTCAGCTGAGTGGCCTGACTTGTACTGCACCGCCCCGGAAGGGTGACAGCTGAACGGTTGTCACCCTTTTGTTTTTCCGGCTCCGGGGTTAATGGAGGCTTTGCGCTGGCTGGATCTGCGCCGCGGAGTAGGGGGCATCGGTGTGTTGGCTGCTCTCTTCCAGTACCTGCAGCAGCTGTGACGTCAGGGCTTCCCAGGCGGCCTGCTCGGCACCGGCTTCCGGGGGGATGCTCTCCCCGACCACGGCGGCCGTAACCTCCAGCAGGCCGGCGTACCAATGCGGTGGCACCTTGAGGGTGTAGTGGTGGTGGGGGACGGAATGGGCGAGCATTACCTCAATGCTGCCCGGATCCGCATACCAGTCCATCAGGCAGTAGAGTGCGTTCTGCACCATATCGCCCTCCAGCTGCTGTTGCTTACCGAGGCCGTGATGCTTAAAGCTGGCCTCCATCTCAGGGAAGCGGTGGTAGAGCTGCTGAATAACCAGCGGCGTAATGTCGCCCACCTGTTCTGCGGTGCGGGTCAGTGTGGCTTCAATCAAAGCCTGCTGGTTGTCGCTGGCCATAGGCCGCTAACCTCCGCCGGCCCAGCCGGGGTAATAGGGATTGTTATTGTCCTGACGCCACTCTAGCGCAACGGGCGCACCCGGCCCTGACACAAATCAATCGCTGCCCAATCACCTGGCGGGTGTCTTGCTGCTCCAGCAGGAGCTGGGCGGGGGCAGGCGCGGTTTCGCAGGCGCGAAAAGCGGCCCGCAGCCACCCCGATCCCTGACAACACCCGCTATACTGGTCGTCTTTGGCTGCCGGCAGCAGGTAGCACTTTTCAGACCTGGTAGCCATGACCGCTTCAGCTTTGCCCTCACACGACAACAACTCCCGCGCCGCCCTGCCGGCGGTGATAGCCATCGCCATTGGCTACGTGCTCAATCCCGTTAACAGTTCCCTCGTGGTAACCGCCTATCCCCATCTGGCAACGGTGTTCGACGTTCCCTATTCGTGGCTGTCGGCCATGGTGATGTACTTTATGGCCGCCACCGCGGTGGCGCAGCCGCTGGCGGGCGGCTTGGGTGATTTTCTCGGCCGCAGGAATATCTTCCTGGTGGGCATTTCGGGCTTTACCCTGGCCAGCGGGCTGGCGGGTTTTGTCAGCAGCTTCAACGCGCTGCTGGTGTGCCGGGTACTGCAGGCCGTGTTCTCCGGGCTGATTATGGCCAACGGCGTGGCGCTGCTGGGGCAGGTGGTGCCGAAAGAGAAGTTTGGCTTTTACCTGGGGGTGTTGACCTCGGCGGTGGTGACCGGCACCGCCACCGGCTTTCCACTGGGTGGCCTGTTGCTGCAGCTGTTCGATTGGCACATCCTGTTCTGGATCAACGTGCCCTTCGGCCTGCTGGCACTGCTGCTGGCGCTGCTGTACCTGCCCCGGGATGAGCCGCGACAGGCCCACTTCACCATCATGAGTTTTATGGGGGTGCCTTTCGTGCCGCTGGCGTTTGGCCTGCAGGCCTTTATCCAGGGTGGCGAGTGGTGGTTTTACGGGCTGGCGTTGGCGCTGGCGGTGGTGGCCCTGGCCTGGGGGATCCACCGTTCCCGCAGGTCCCGTGAGCAGTTTGCGGCCATTAACCGCCTCAATTTTCACCTGGCCGGATTGATGGCGTTTCTGGTGTCGGCGGTGCAGTTCGGGGTGTTCTTTATGCTGCCGGCCTGGATTGGCGTCTCGCTGGGCATCGAAGGCGGTCTGCTGGGGGCCTACATGTCCATCCTGTCGCTCACCATGCTGGTGACCAGTCCCATGGCCGGGCGCTGGATCGACCGGCGTGGCCCGGCGTTGTTACAGCTGCTGATGCTGGCGGGGGTGCTGGGTGCCCTGTTGTTATTGATGTTTACCCTCAACAAGGTGACCTTCGGGTTGGCCCTGATGGCGCTTGGGGTTGGCGGCGCCCTGTCGCAACTGATCAGCCAGTGGGGGGCTCTGGCCGCCGTACCGGACAGCTCCAAGGCGCTGGGCAATGGTATCTACAACAGCGTGCGTTCGGCCGGCAGCCTCAGCGGTAATGCGCTGGCGGCGCTGGTACTGCTCAGCTATCAACCTGTCACTGCGGCGGCGGGTGTGAGTGTGCTGCACTGGCAGTTGCTGGTGTTTTTTGTGCCGCTGGTGGTCGTGGTACTGTTGCTGCGGCGCGCCGCCAGACCCCGCCAGACGTTACCCCCCATCAAGGAGCCCTCATGAGCCATCCATACCACCAGCTGGTACGCGACTTCTTCACCCAGCTGGCCACAGGCACCATCAGTGATGAACTGCTGTGCGATGACATTACCTTCTGGAGTGTGAACTCCGGTTTGTCCGACACCGCGCGGTTTAAGGCCGGTATCCGTGCCCTCAACGCCATTGTGGATGGTCAGATTAGCTACGAGATTGAGTCCATTACGGCGGAAGAGGATCGCGCCGTGGCGGTCATCAACTCCCACGGCACCCTGATCAATGGCGACAAAACGGCCAACAACCACGTCTTCGTCATGACGATTCGCGACGGCCGGGTGGCCCATGTGAAGGAGTTTATGAATGTGGATGTGGTGCGGGAGAAGATCGCACCACTGCTGCAACAGGTGATGGCCGCCGCCCAGCAGTAAGCCGGGCGGACCGGGGTCAGTTGGCTGCCTGTTGTGCTGATGGCGCGCAGGGATCACCGGCGCACTGTTGAACCTCAATGGTGACGTGGGCCAGCTGGTGATGTTTCATCAACAGCTCCCGGTAGTGTTCCACCGGCTTTGGCTGGTGGGTGACCAGGGCAATGATGGCGGCGTGGTGGCTGCCGCTCACCCGCCACACGTGCAGATCCGACACGCGGTTGTCGGCGTCACTCTCAATGGTTGCGCGAATGGCATCGCTGAGGGCCGTATCCACACTGGCGTCCAGCAGGATGGGGCTGGTCTGCTTCATCAGGCCCCAGGCCCAGCGGGTGATAATCACTGCGCCGACGATACCCATCAGCGGGTCCAGCCAGCTCCAGCCCAGGGTCTTGCCCGCCACCAGCGCCACAATTGCCAGCAGTGAGGTCAGGGCATCCGCCAGCACGTGCATGTAGGCGGCGTGCAGGTTGTGGTCCTTGTGGTGTTCATGGTCATGCTCATGATGGTGGTCATGGTCATGGTCATGGTCATGATGATGGTGACTGTGGCCATGGTGGTCGTGATGGTGGTGATCCTTCAGCAGCCAGGCGCTCACCAGGTTTACCAGCAGGCCGATCACCGCCACCGCGATGGCTTCGTTAAAGCGAATGGTGTGCGGTTCGATAAGACGCTGGGTGGACTCCAGCAGCATCATCAACGCGACGATGGCCAGTGCCACGGCACTGGCAAAGCCCCCCAGTACATTGACCTTGCCGGTGCCAAAACTGTAGGCCGGGTTGTTGGCGTGTTTGCGCGCGTAGCTGTAGGCAAACAGGGTGATCATAAATGCCGCTACATGGGTGCCCATGTGCCAGCCATCCGCCAGCAGGGCCATGGAGCCGTAGACACTGCCTGCCACAATCTCAATCACCATGGTGACCAGGGTAAGCCACAGCACGTAGCGGGTGCGCTGTTCACCGCTGCTGTTACTGGTGCTGAAGTTGTGGTGGTGGCGCTGTTGCTCCAGGGTGTGTTGATGCATCTTGCTTCTCAGTGGCGATGTTTGGTCAATGGCGATGTTTGGCTGTTTGGCTGTTTGGCTGTTGGGTGGCTTGCAGGTGGCAGTTTGCCAGCGGTGGGCTATCGCGGCCAGCCCCGGATCAGGCTTCAGCGGGTGGCGGCGCGCTGGATTCCCGCACCTTGAGTGTCAGCGGGCAGATGACGGTTCGCGGTGTATCGCCGCTGTTGGGGGTGAGCAGCAGGTTTACCGCCTCGCTCATCATCTGGTCAAACGGCTGGTGCACGGTGGTGATGGGGGGCCACATAACGCGGCTGATTTCGGCATCGTCATAGCCCACCACGGTCAGGTCGGCGGGAATGCTGAGCCCGTGGGCCCAGGCGTGGCTGATCAGTGCAGCGGCAATTTCATCGTTGTAGGCGCAGACCGCGGTGGGTCTGGGGTTCATGGTGAGCAGTTGTTCCCCCAGCAGGCGGCCCATTTCGGCCGGTGTCTGGCCGCGCCAATCCTGCTTCACTTCGGTCAGGTCTGCGGCCCGGAAGCCGCTGGCCAGCAGTGCTGCCCGCATATCCCTCTGTCCCGAGCCCAGTAGCGACGACACCAGCACCCGCCGATGTCCCAGCTGCCACAGGTGTTCCGCCAGCAGTTGCACCCCCTCGCCCTGAATATTGGTGACGGCATCGGAGCGCCCGGGGTCGGTCCCCGGCAACAGGCGCACATAGGGCACCTGCAGCCGCTCCAGCATACCCAGCACCGGTGCCTGATCACTCAGCTGTGTCAGGATCAGGCCGTCGCAGCGGGCCTGGCGCAGGGAGGCCTCCAGTTCCGCCAGTGAGCTGGCGGTGATCTCGGGTACTTCTTCCGCCATCAGGTGGTAGCCGCGGGCGCGGCAGGCGCGTACACCGCTGAAGTACATGGCGCGGAAGAAGTTGGCGTCCAGGCGCATACCCAACAGCCCGATCAGCAGGCTCCTGGAGGCAGCCAGGGAGCGTGCTGCCAGGTTGGGGCGATAGTCCAGTTCGTTAACCGCGCGATTGACCGCCTCACGGGTGGCAGGGCGTACGTGCGCCTCGCCATTGATGACACGGGAGACGGTTTTGGGGGAGACGCCAGCCAGTCGGGCCACATCCTCCAGAGTCACGGTGGTTTTCAAAAGGGCTATTCTCAGTTGATGTCCGCGGTGGGGAGTGCGCCGGATTATAGGCGATCCGGCACCTGAATCCCTCATTGAGCAGGCAGTGATAAGCTTTGTAACGCCGTTTGACAGCGCTGTCAAACGGCGTTAGCGTGTGTCACCAGCGGCGCCGCCCCGGGTTTGGCGCCTAAAACTACAAAGACTAAACCTACAAAGACAAAGAAGGCCTCGTTTATGTCTGCTCAGATGACTCTCCTGCACCGCCTCGGGCGGTCACTGCTGGGCGCTGTTTGCGGTGTGGCAGCACACACTGCACTGGCGGCAGCGCCGGCAACCGCGCCTGTGGATCCCCATTTCACCAAGCCCTTTATCGATCTGCAGGAGTGGCGGGATATCCCGGTACGCCACCGCTACGTCCATGGCGGCTTCGAGGGTACCGATACGCGGTTTTCCCTCTACCTGCCGCCCAAAGAGCAGTATGAGGGGCGTTTCTTCCAATACATCACGCCGGTACCGGACAGCGAGAACCTCTCCCAGGGCAAGAGCGGCGAAGAGGACAAGATCGGCTTCGCCATTGCCAGTGGTGCCTACCTGGTAGAGTCCAATGGCGGTGGTAAAGAGGGGATGGCGGTGCCCGGTTCCGGCATCGACGGTACCATTGGGGCCTACCGTGCCAATGCGGCCATTGCACAGTACTCCCGCGACGTGGCGAAGAAGTTTTACGAGACCGACGCCCGCCCCTGGGGCTACGCTTTCGGTGGCAGCGGCGGCGCCTACCGCACCATTGGCGGCATGGAGAATACCAGCGGTGTCTGGGACGGGGCGGTGCCCTTTGTGATGGGTTCGCCCATGGCCATTCCCAATGTCTTCTCGGTGCGCATGCACGCCATGCGCATCCTGCACGACAAGTTCCCGCAGATCCTCGACGCCCTCGAGCCCGGTGGCAGCGGTGACATGTACGCTGGCCTCAATGAGGAAGAAGCTGCTGCGCTGCGTGAAGTGACCGGCATGGGCTTCCCCCCTGGTTCCTGGTACGCCTGGGAGACCATGGGCGTACACGCTTTTACCGTGCTCTACCCGCCGGTCAAGGCGATGGATCCTTCCTACTTTAGCGATTTCTGGAGCAAGCCCGGCTACCTCGGTTTCAAACCACCCAAGTCCCTGCTGGAGGCCCGCCTGCAGCATCAGGACACCATCAAGCAGGTGCTGAGTGGAGCCGACCTCTACAGCATGGGTATCGATCTCGGCCACCAGGCCGGCGCCAGCAAGGCTGAAGAGGCCAAACAGAAAGAGCAGGCCAAGGCTGCGCTGGAGCGCTCCAAGGGTGACAAGGGCACGGCTGACAAGGCTTGGCAGGCCATGGAAGAGAAGGGCGCTGGCACCCCGGTGGCCATACAGTTGGGCAAGGCCCCCCGTGAGGTAGGCTTCCTGGGCGGTGACCTGGTGATCCTCAGTGGCGCTGCCAAGGGCAAGGTGCTGACCGTGCGTGCCCTGCAGGGTGACCTGGCAATCTTCGGCATGGCCGACCCCAAGGTCCTGCAGCAGTTGCAGCCCGGTGACGAAGTGCGCCTGGACAACAGCGACTTCCTCGCCCTGCAGACCTACCACCGCCATCAGGTGCCCGGTAAGGAGTATTCCGTCTGGGATCAGTTCCGCAACGACAAGGGTGAGCCCATCTACCCACAGCGTCCCATGCTGCTGGGTCCCATCTTTACCCGCGGAGCTGCAGGCACCGTACCCACCGGCAAGTTTGACGGCAAGATGATCCTGCTGGAGTCCCTCTGGGACCGTGAGGCTTTCCCGTGGCAGGCGGACTGGTACCGTGCGAGGGTCGAAGAGCACCTGGGTGGCGACATCGATAACCGCTTCCGCCTGTGGATGACCGATCGTGCACTGCATGGCGACCACACCCAACAGGATGACCCGACCCAGGCGGTCAGCTACCTGGGCACCCTGCAGCAGGCGCTGCGTGACCTCGCGGCCTGGGTGGAAGAGGGTATTGAGCCACCGGCCAACACCAGCTATCGCGTGGTGGAAGGCCAGGTGATCGTGCCGGAGACGGCTGCTGAGCGCCACGGTATCCAGCCGGTCGTGAAGGTGACTGCCAATGGCGCTGAGCGTGCCGAGATCAAGGCGGGCAAGAAAGTCACCCTGAAGGCGGTGATTGAAGTGCCGCCGGGCACAGGCACCGTTTCAGCGGCGGCCTGGGACCTGGATGGCAGTGGCGAGTTCGCAACCAGGGTTGACCCGTCGGACCTGAAAGTGAAAAACGGCAAGGTAACCGTCAAGCTCAAGCACCGTTTCGAGCAGTCCGGCACCTGGTTCCCGGTACTGCGCGCTACCTCCAGCCGCAGCGGCGAGGCCGACAGTCCCTATGCCCAGATCGGCAACCTGGGACGGGTGCGCGTCGTCGTTAAGTAACCCTGCCCAAAGCAGCCGCGACAGAGTGATCTGTCGCGGCTTTTTTTGTTTGTGAAAGTTTTGTCTAAGTAAGTTTGTTTCTGTGAGGAAAGCCCGTCCATGACCAACCCGGCAGTGACCGCCCTGCTCGAGCAGATGACCCGTGAGGAGAAAGCCGCCTTCTGTTGTGGAGAGGGGTTCTGGCACCTGAAGTCCAGCGAGCGCCTGGGTTTGCCTGCCATCATGGTGACCGACGGGCCCAATGGCCTGCGCAAGCAGGACACCTCCTCCGACAACCTCGGTATCCTCGACGCCCTGCCGGCCACCTGTTTCCCCAGCGCCGCCGGCCTCGCCTGCAGCTGGAGCCCGGAGCTGCTCCGCTCGGTGGGCGAGGCCATCGGCCGCGAGTGTCGCAAGGAGCAGGTGAGTGTGATCCTGGGGCCCGGGGTGGATACCAAACGCAATCCCCGCGGTGGCCGGAATTTCGAGTACTACTCCGAAGATCCGCTGCTCACCGGGCAGCTGGCGTCTGCCTGGGTGGCGGGCGTGCAGAGCCAGGGGGTGGGCACCTGCCCCAAACATTTCGCCGCCAACAACCACGAATCCAACCGCATGGTGGTGGATGCGGTGGTGGACGAGCGCACCTTGCGCGAGCTCTACCTGCTGGCCTATGAAATCCTGGTTAAGGAGGTGCAGCCCTGGAGCATCATGTGCTCCTACAACAAGGTGAACGGCAGCTACCTCTCGGACAGCCAGACCCTGCTGACCGATATCCTGCGGGATGAGTGGGGCTTCGAGGGCATGGTGGTGTCCGACTGGGGCGCTACCAATGATCGTATCGAATCCCTGAAGGCGGGCATGAACCTGGAGATGCCCTCCAGCGGCACCATCCACACAGAGCGCATCCTGGCAGCACTGGCAGATGGCTCCCTCAGCGACGCGCAGCTGGACCAGGCTCTGGCCCCGGTACTGGAGTTGATCCTCAAGGCCAAACCGGCACTGCAGCAGCCGGCGCCGGCTTTCACGATGGAGGAGCACCACCGGCTGGCGGCAAGGGCAGCGGAAGAGGCCTGCGTGCTGTTGCAGAACCGCGATGACCTGTTGCCCCTGCCTCAGGGCGCGTCGGTGGCGGTGATCGGCGCGCTGGCCAAAGAGACCCGCTATCAGGGTGCCGGCAGCTCCAAAGTGACCCCGACCCGTGTTGAACAGCCCTGGGATGAGTGTCTGGCGCTGCTCGGGTCGTCAGCGCGACTGACTTATGCCGCCGGCTATCCCCTGACGGGTGAGCCCACTGCCGGGATGTTCGAGGAGGCGCTTGACGTCGCCCGCGCTGCCGAAAAAGTGGTGCTGTTTATCGGCCTCACCCCGGAATACGAATCCGAGGGCTACGATCGCCCCCACCTGTCACTGCCAACCGCACAGCTGGCGCTGGTGGAGGCGCTGGCGCCGGTCTACCACAAACTGGTGGTAGTCCTGCAGAACGGCGCTCCGGTGGACCTGCCCTTCGCCGATAAGGTGCCGGCCATACTGGAGGCCTATCTGGGCGGACAGGCCGGTGCCTCGGCGCTGGCAAAAGTGCTGTTCGGTCTGGCGAATCCCAGCGGCAAACTGGCGGAGACATTCCCTTTGCGCTGCGCGGATGCCCCCTCGGACGCCTGGTTCCCGGGTGAGCCGCGGCTGAGCCAATACCGCGAAGGTCTGTGGGTGGGATACCGTTACTTCGATACGGTGGGGCAGCCGGTGCGCTACCCGTTTGGTCACGGCCTCTCCTACACCCGCTTCGACTATTCGGCGCTCTGCATCAATGGCGAGCTGGCTGTGGGGCAGGCGCTGCACTGCACGATGCAGGGTGAAGAACGGATCACCGTCAGCTTTACCATCACCAACCTCGGTGATCGTACCGGCGCCGAGGTGGCGCAATTGTATGTGGGCCAGGCCGCCAGTGGGGCACCGCGACCACTGAAGGAGTTGAAGGCCTTCGGCAAAGTCTTGTTGCGACCTGGCGAGTCGCAAACGGTTGAGCTGACACTGGACCGCCGCGCCTTTGCCTGGTGGTCGACGGAGAGGCAGGCCTGGCTGGTGGAGTCTGATGATTTCACACTCTTTGTCGGCGCATCGGTAGCGGATATTCGCCTGCAGCAGACCATCACCCTGCAGGGCGATGTGGCGCGCTTGCCCCGGGACCCGCGCCTGGCTCCATATTTTGATCCTGCCGGCGGCGACTTCAATGATGCGGCCTTTGAAGTGCTGCTGGGACGTGAACTGCCGCGCCCGATCGCGGCCACACCCTTCCATTTCAACTCCACCATCGGCGAAGTGAAGCACACCTTGTTGGGCGGCCTGCTGTTCAAAATGATGCTGAAAATGACCGCCAAACACGTGGGCAAGTTGAGTGAAGCGGAGACGCGCATGCTGCACGCCATTCTTGAGGAGATGCCGCTGCGCAATCTGGCCACCCAGAGTATGGGGCGTTTCAAGCTGACGGCACTGCAGAAAATGATTCATATCATGAACCGCAACTGGAAAGGCCTCTGGCGCGGTGACAGTGTGGATTATCGTTGAGCCCTCCCGGTGCATAAACAGATCAATCGGACATAACAATAATGAAACTGTTTTCTTTCCTGGCCCGATCGCTGTCGGGGTTTTTTATCACCCTGGGCCTGTTGCTGCTGTGCGCGATGTTATTTTTGGGCTATCGCATCGCCACTTTTACGCAGCAGGATAATCCGGAGTTGCTGGCGGGCAAGTCTGCTTACCTGCAGAAAGTTCAGGCCCAGGGTATTGCAGCCAGGCCCAATATTGTTTTTGTGCTCTATGACGATATGGGCTACGGCGATATCGGCGCTGGTGCACCACAGCCGTCACCGATTGCAACCCCGAACATTAACCGCCTGGCAGCGGAAGGCATCAGCCTTACCAACTTCTATTCGCCGGCGTCGGTCTGCACACCGTCCCGCGCCGGCTTTCTCACCGGGCGTCTGCCGCTGCGCGCCGGTCTGCCTTATGTGGTTTTTCCATCGGACGGTTGGCTGGATCGACTGTTCTTCAGGGTGATGAATCCCGCCCGCAATGTGCGCCTGCCTGTCGGGGAAATTACCCTGCCCGAGGTATTGTCGGCGGCGGGCTACCACACCGGCATGGTGGGCAAGTGGCACCTGGGTGACCGTTCACCCTCGCTGCCCAACGATTTCGGTTTCGACAGCTTTTTTGGTTCACACTACAGCAACGACATGACGCCATTTGAGCTGTACCGCAATCAACAGGTGGCCATCGCGGCACCCGTGGACCAGCGTCAGTTGTCGCAGCGTTACAACGAGGAGGTGCTGGGTTTTATCAACGCGGCCGGTGACAAGCCGTTCTTTCTCTACCTCGCTCACAACTTCCCCCATGACCCGCTGCACGCTGGTGAGCAGAGACTGGGGCAATCCGCGGCTGGCAAGTTCGGCGATGTGGTGGAAGAGCTGGACGAGGGCATTGGTGACCTGGTGGCGTCGCTGGAGATGAGCGGCAAACTGGACAACACCCTGATCATTATCAGCTCTGATAATGGTCCCTGGTTTCAGGGCAATACCGGCGGTTTGCGCAGCCGCAAGGGCAGCACTTTCGATGGCGGTATGCGGGTGCCGTTTATCGCCCACTGGCCGGCCGCCATCGCGCCGGGACAGGTCAGTGATGCCATGGCTATGGGCACCGACCTGATGCCGACACTGCTGGATATCCTGGATTTGCCTCTGCCGGATGATCGCTCACTGGATGGTCGCAGCCTGCGCGCCACACTCACCGCTGCAGCGGGCTCGCCCCACGACTACCTCTATCTGGTGGACGGCGAAACCCTGTTTGCCGTGCGCGACCAGCGTTTTAAATACCGTGCGGCCCTGCCTATTGCCTATGGCCAGGATGAGATGGGCATGGCGTTCCCGACGCCGCAAAAGGAGTTTCTGTTTGACCTGCAGGCAGACCCGGCAGAAACCTACGATGTCTCTGACCGTTATCCGCAGGAGCTGAAACGACTGCGGGCGGCTTTCCTGATCAAACGGCAGGCGTTGAAGACACTGGTCAGTGGCGGGGAGTCGTCGCTGTAGCCACTGGCCATCGGCTCTTGTCATTGAACACCGCGCCAATGAGTGGCAATGTAGCCATCGTTCGGCCATTGGCCCCGGGATGACAGATCCCCGGCTGCCGGTGTCACTGCCGTTGTCATGGTACTGAGGTAATAGTGAAAGAGTTACTGAGAAAACTGTTTGCGCCCATTCTGCGTCCCTTTGAAGCGGGCGAAGGCGCGTTCTCCTACAAAAAATCCCACCGCACCATTCTGGTGGCGGTGGGCTGCCTGTTCCTGGTGTTGTCCGTCGGCGGCCTGGTGGCCGCCATCATGGCCGGCCAGCTGTCAGGTGCGCTGCCTGTGGTTGTGTTTTTTGTCGTGGCGCTGGTCTGTGTAGTGGTTGGCGGGCTGGGTTCTGACCGGGCTGTGGCCAAAATCTGGGGTAACAGGTAAGGCTTGGCACCGCGGCTTGTGCAGGCAGCACACCGCTGCTGCAATCAGGCAAATACCGCGGTCAGTTCGCCGCTGCAGAGTGCTGTTCCGGCATTTTCGCGAACCACAAAGCCGGCGCTGAGGGCATCGTCCTGCTGACTGATGATGGCAATTTTCGCCTGCAGTTGTGAGCCGACCGGCAGCGCGTTGCGGTGGCAGTGCAGTGTCCGCAGCATGACGATATGGGCCTTTCTTAACCCGCCTTGTTGCAGGGCGCCATGGCATGCCAGCAACTGGGCGGCGTATTCCAGTCCACACCAGGCAGACAATTGGTCGCCGCGCAGCAGGGGATTGTCGGCGGTGATCACCGCTTCTCCCCAACTCCGCAGGTCGCCGTCGCTGGCGATACCCTGCAGCAGGCACATGTTGCCGCTGTGGGGCAGCATGGCATAGCAGCCGCCGGCATCGGTGAATGGAGGCGTGGCAGCAACGTCTTCAGCAGGGACCACTGCATCCGGGGCCGCTGTAGCATTACCGGTGGCATTACCCCGGCACACTTCTCTCCCGGACTGACTCAAACTAAAGCGCCAGTCCTGCCCCCTGGCCTGCCAGTTGACCTGCAGCGGCTGCCCCGCTTGTACCACCCCCGAAAACCGTACGCGCTGCAAACTGTCGATGTCGCCCGGAGCTTCGCCGCCAAGCAGTAAGTCCAGCAACAGCGCGCCCGGAACCACAGGTTGCCCCGGAAAATGACCGGCCAGGGCAGGGTGGTTTCCGGGGATTAAGAGAGACTGTGGAGCGATGTCAGGCATGTGTCGGAGGGAGTCCGGAATGGTCTGCGGGCGGGGCGAAGCGATTCAGCTTAACAGACGCCTATGCTATAGTCCGCCCCTTTATGACAGTGTGATGAAGGTCACTGTGGAGCCGGGGATTACAGGTTTCGCGGGGGCAATTGGGGGGAAGGCGATACACCGGGGTACACCGGACGCGGCCCTGTAAACCGCCGGGCGCTTCCGGGGATTGAGAACGTGAAAAAAAAGATCCTGGTCATTCACTTTTCCCAGACGGGGCAGCTGAACGAAGCCGTTAAGGCCTTTGTGGCGCCACTGCAGGCGTCTGATACCGTCGAGGTCACCTTCGAAGTCCTGCGTCCTGTTGAGCCTTTCCCTTTTCCGTGGCCATTCCTGCGTTTCCTGGATGTGTTCCCCGAGGCGGTCTATGACGACCCGCCGCCGCTGCAGCCTTCTGCTCTTAAAGGTGACGAACAGTTTGACCTGATCATCCTCGCCTATCAGGTGTGGTTCCTGTCACCCTCGCTGCCGGTTACCGCCTTTTTGCAGAGTGAACTGGCGACCAAACTGCTGCGTGATACGCCGGTGGTCACCCTGATCGCCTGCCGCGATATGTGGCTGATGGCGCAGGAGCGGGTCAAGGCGCGCCTGCAGCAGTTGGGGGCCAAACTGGTAGGTAATGTGGCCCTGACCGATGAGGCCGGTAGCCTGCTGAGCTTCTTTGCCACGCCCCTGTGGGTGACGACGGGGCGCAAGGGGCCGTTTTTCGGTGGCCTGGTACCACGAGCCGGTGTGGCGCCGGAACGCATTACAGCCTGCAGCCGTTTTGGTGAACGGATTCGTGAACGCCTGCAGGGCGATCTGCCTTTGCAGGAAGACCTGTTACGGGGCTTGCAGGCGGTACGCATCGACCCGGCGCTGGTGTCCAGCGAAAAAGCCGGTCAGCGGGCCTTCCGTATCTGGGGGCGGCTGTTGCGCGCGCTGGGGCCATCCCGCAGCTGGCAGCGCAAACCGGTGCTGGCGTTTTACGCGGTTTTTCTGGTGACGCTGATTGCGACCGTGATTCCGCTGAGTATGTTGATTAAAAAACTGGTGGCGCCCTTCGCCCGCGAGCGCATAGCTGCCCAGCGGGCCTATTACAGCGCGCCATCCGGTGAAGAGTAAGCTCTGCAAGAGCATGGACAGCCGATGAGATCCGTTTATATCACAGCCACTGCTGCGGCCCTGCCCAATGCCCCGGTCACCAATGACCAGATGGAATCGGTGCTGGGACAGGCAGGCAACAAACCCTCCCGGGCGCGCTCGGTGGTGTTGCGCAGCAATGGGATTCAGACCCGCTACTACGCCATCGACCCGGCCACTGGCCTGCCCACCCACAACAACGCCCAACTCACCGCTGAGGCCATCCGCGGCCTGCCGCCGGAAGCCGATGCTGTCGGTTGCCTGGCCTGTGGCACCAGCCTGGCAGACCAGCTGATGCCCAATCACGCGGTGATGGTGCAGGGCGAACTGGGGCTGCCCTCCTGTGAGGTGGTGGCCACCAGTGGCGTCTGCCTGGCGGGTATGACCGCCCTCAAGTACGCCTGGATGGCGGTGGCTTCCGGTCAGTGCGAGCGGGCTGTGGCAACCGGTTCCGAGGTGGCCTCGGCGGTGCTGCGGGGCCACCTGTTTGAGCCTGAAGTGGAGGCCCGGGTGGAGGCGCTGGAGAAACAGCCGGAGCTGGTGTTCGAGAAGGACTTCCTGCGCTGGATGCTCTCTGACGGCGCCGGTGCCATGCGCCTGGCACCGCAACCGGCAGCGGATGGCCTGTCCCTGCGCATTGAGTGGATTGATGTGCGCTCCTACGCCGATCAGCTGGACGCCTGTATGTACGCCGGTGCCATCAAGTGTGAGGACGGTTCGCTGCAGGGCTGGAAAGAGATGGCGCCGCAGACCTGGCTGGATGAGTCGGTGTTTGCCATCAAGCAGGATGTGAAACTGCTCAACCCCAATATCGTGCCGCTGACCGTGGAGCGCCTGTTGCCCGAGGTGATTGAGGCGCGGCAGCTGCGGGCGGAGCAGGTGGACTACTTTGTCCCCCACTACTCATCCGAATACTTCCGTCAGCGCCTTTACGACGGCATGAAAACCGCCGGCTGTGAGATTCCCTTCGAGCGCTGGTTTACCAACCTCAGCCGCTGCGGCAACACCGGGTCGGCCTCCATCTACATCATGCTGGATGAGCTGCTGAAGAGCGGCCGCCTGCAGGTGGGTGAGCGTATCCTCTGTTACGTACCGGAGAGCGGCCGCTTCTCGTCGTCGTTTATGTTGCTGCAGGTGTGCGGCCCCGAGACGGCGGGAGAGTAAGCCATGAAAGAGAACGAGGTGCCACAGGACCAGGCCCCCGGTCTCGGCGGTGAGCGCAAAGCCCTTTACGCCCGCGATGCCAGCGGCCGCTACACCACCGTCGCTTCCAGTGGTTGGGATGCCGAGGAGATCGTGCTGCAGCAGGCGCTGGATGAATACAGTCGCGCCTGTGCCGCCGCCCGGGCAAGGGTGGAGCGGGGCGAGTCCGCCGCGCTGGAGTACCACATGTACAGCCGCCGTATGGACGTCACCCTGCTGGCGCAGAGCACCGGCTTTTTCAAATGGCAGGTGCGCCGTCACCTGCGGCCGCAGGTATTCAGCAAACTGTCTGTGCGCAAGCTGCAGCGCTATGAGCAGGCCCTGCAGTTGAGTGCCACCGAATTGGCTTCCCTGCCGCCCCCTCCCACACCGGATTTGCCCCAGTCATGACCAGTTTTGAACACCGCCAGACCGCCCACTGTGAAAGCGGCGCGGTCTCCTCACTGCTGCGCCACCACGGTTTACCGCTGTCTGAACCTATGGTGTTTGGCCTCTCGGCCGCTCTCACCTACGCCTACATCCCGCTGCTGAAGATCGGCGGTATGCCCATGCTCGCCTATCGCATGCCGCCGGGCATGATTATCCGTGGCCTCAGTAAACGGGTGGGCATCAACTTCCGCTTCCAGCGCTTCCGCCGCCCGGAACAGGGCATGGCGGTATTGGACCAGCACCTGGCCCAGGCTCGCCCGGTGGGCTTACAGACCTCGGTCTACTGGCTGCCCTACTTTCCGGAAAACATGCGTTTCCACTTCAACGCCCACAACCTGGTGGCCTATGGTCGCGATGGCGAGGATTACCTCATCAGCGATCCCACCTTCGAGCACCCGGTGCGTGCCGACGGTCCCTCGCTGCAGCGTGCCCGCTTCGTCAAAGGCATGCTGGCCCCCAAGGGACTGATCTACTATCCCGAGAAGATGCCGGCGGCGGTGGATTATCCGCGGGTTATCCCGGCCGCCATCGGCCGCACCTCGAAGCTGATGCTGGAGACCCCGCTGCCCTTTATCGGCGTGCGCGGTATCAACTACGTGGCCCGCAAGCTGGAGGGCTTTGACCCTGCCGGTGACCACCAGCAACAGCTGATCCTCGGCCACATGGTGCGCATGCAGGAGGAGATCGGTACCGGCGGTGCCGGCTTCCGCTTCCTGTTCGCCTCCTTCCTGCAGGAGTCAGCGGAGCTGTTGCAGAACGAACGCCTGCAGGTTGCTGCGGACCTGTTTACCGACGCCGGGGATGAGTGGCGACGCTTTGCGCTCTATGCAGCGAAGATGCTGAAGGGGCGGATGGAGCTGGATTACCACAAACTGGCGGAGCAGTTGCGGCAGGTGGCGGCGATGGAGGAACGGGGGTATCGGGACTTGCGGAAGGCGATTGGGTGATCTTCTGTGTGGTGCTTTTTTGTCTGGCGCTCTTTCTGATTTATGTTGTGAATTTGGGCTGCCTGTTTCGCCCTGCTGGGCGAGTTACTTTTCTTTTGCTGTCGCCCAAAAGAAAAGTAACCAAAAGAAAACGGCGACCCGGTTCGCTGGTCAGCTGGTAAAAGGCACCAGCTGACTCCCCTCTCTCCGGCCTGTCTGCGGGGGTCGGCCTGATGGGCCCTCCTGGCCCAACAGGCCTGAAGCGCACGTCCATGTGCGCTTCTCCCCCACAGCCAGCCCTCCGTTCAGCAGCTCGCACGGGGATCGAGTCCGTGCCAGTGCCATGGTTATTTCAAATTCAAAAGATCGCGCGGAGGACCGCGCTCCTACAGCGCACGATCCGGGTTTCGTAGGAGCGCGGTCCTCCGCGCGATCTTTTCGGCTTTTTGAAATCTGTTTTGAATATGGCACGGACTTGGGGGCCCCTGCGCAGCGCCGAGCACCGCAGTGGTGGAGGGGGAAGCCGGCCATGGACGGCCGGCTTAGCCTTGTTGCGCCATGGAAGGCGCATCAAGGCGACCCCGGAAGCGCGAGGAGCACAGGGAACCGGAAAGCGTGTTTTTGCTTTCCGGCGCGGAGGTGGGGTTGGGCTTTCTTTTGGTTACTTTTCTTTGCCCAAACAAAGAAAAGTGACTCGCCCGGCAGGGCGAAACAGGCAGCTCAAATCCACTGGGGAAACCCACTCATCAGCCACAACTAACCCGCACCACATGCCACCGCCCATCCTCATCCCCCGTCACACACAACAACGCGCGAACACCGTAGGGAGGAGACTGCACAAACGCCAGCAACGCCCCGGCACTGATAGCGGGATAGTAAGCCAGCGACGGGTCAAACCAGCCCCCCTGCCACAGGTCTGCAACGGCTGCACGACAGGTGGGAGCGGCAAACAGCAAAGTCCCTTCCTGCTCCGACTGCATGGCTTGCAGCCACTGCTGGAGGGCATCGCTGTCGGCTAAACAGCGCAGCTGATCCACCTGGCCCAGCGCAGTGGCACCACTGCCACTCCTTGCCAGACGCAACCAGTGACTGCCCTCGCCCTGAGTGTTTGAGTCGGTGCTCACTGCCAGCCGTTGCCGGTGGTGTGCCAGTGGCGTCACCGCCTCTTCTACTATGCCCACCAGCGCTTCATCCACGGTACCACTCAGCAGGTCGAGGCTGGCCACCTGCAGTGTCGCTACAGTGGAGGCATCGCCGCGGGAGACAAACTGGTTGCGGCCGCTGAGTTCGAGATTACGGGCCACGTAGAACGAGGCGGAGTTGCTGAGGGAGTTGATGAAGTGGGCCGGCTTGGGCGTGTCGCCGCGGCCGATCATCTGCTCGTGCATGGTGATGGCATTGCTCAGGGAGGCAAAGCGCGAGCCCATGTAGAGGCCGGTGCGGGGAGACAGAGGCTGTTCGCCGACGCAGCGGGCCGAGCCCAGCAGGGCCAGTTGGGTGTAGCGATCTATGCGCCGGGGACGCTCGCGACAGACCGCATTCACGTCGGCACGCAGATCTGCGGGCGTTTCGTTCTCGGCGACGTTGGCGGCGTAATCGCCGCAGGCAATGATGTCGAGCTTATACATGCCGCGGCTCCCCAGAGTGGCGCAGCACCAGGCTGCAGTTGTTGCCACCAAAACCGAAAAAGTTCAGCAGGTAGTGGCCATCGGCCGCTGTCTGGGGGGCCGTGGTGGGTACTACCCCCAGCGCCGGATCGGCATTACGAAACCCGCTGCTGGCGGGCAGCAAGCCGTGCTGCAGGCAGGCGCCGGTGAGCAGGGTCTCCATGGCGCCGCAGCTGCCAAGGGTGTGTCCCAGTGCCGCCTTGAGGCTGAAAAAAGGCGGGATGGCGTCGGCAAACAAGCGTCGCATACCGGCGGCTTCGCTGTCGTCGTTGAGGGGCGTGGCGGTGCCGTGGGCTTTGATTGCGAGGATATCGGCAGGCAGCAGACCGCAACTCTCCAGCGCCTCCTGCATGACCGCGGCGATGGTGGAGCCGTCGGGATTGGAGGTGGAGATACCGTAGGTGTCGCACTGGCTGGCGCCACCCACCAGTTGCAGCCCGGCGTCATCGTCGGCGGCAGTCAACAGCAGCACGCCGCAGCCCTCACCCAGCACCAGGCCGTTGCGCTCCCTGTCGAAGGGGCGCATACCGTTGGCGGCCAGCAGCTGCATGCTGTGAAAGCCGCCCAGAGTCGTTTCATTGCGCGCCTCCAGGCCCACCACCAGTGCATGGCGACAGAGGCCATTGTTGATGGCGGTGGCAGCTGTCAGCAGGGCGTTGGCGCTGGCAGTACAGGCGGTGTTGAAGGAAAAATCGGGGCCACAGAACTGGTGTTGGCGGCGGAGGTGGCTGCTGATCTGCAGAAAGCCGTCCAGTGGCATCGGCACGGCGCTGTCGGCATCGGCCTGCCACGCCTGTTGGTAGCGCTGTTCACCAATGCCGATACCGTAGCAGGAGGAACCGATAAACAGGGCTGTGTCACGGCGCTCAGCCACACTCAACGGGTGGCTAGCAAAGAGCTGCGCCAGCGCCCCATCCAGCAGCCACTGCAGCCTTGCTCCGGCATCCTGTGGTCCGTCGCTGACACCGCAGTAGGGTACCTGCAGCTGAGGATCAAACAGTTCCAGGGTCGCTTCCCGGGCGGGGTTTACCCCTTGGTAGAGGGCTTCAAGGGTATGCGGCAGGGTATTGCCCAGTGCGCTGACCAGTCCACCGCCGGCAATCTTAACGGCACGCTGCAGCGCGGCACCCATGGCTTATTCGCCGCTGATAAACTGCGCCAGCGTATTGACCGAGGTCAGCGCCAGGCGGGTTTCGTTACCGCTGTCGATGTGCTTGCCAAAGCGGCGCTTCACCTCCAGCGAGATACTGAGGGCGTCGAGGGAATCCAGGTTGAGGCGACTCTGGTCACCCAGCAGGAACTCGTCGTCGAGGATCTCATCGGCGCTGACGTCCACATCACACTCATCGACGATCAGCTGTTTCAGTTCGGCTTTCAGTTTTTCCATGGCTCTTCTTCAGTGTTTCGTTCGGTTAACGTCAGCGCGGATCAGGCGCGGCGGCGTTCAATCAGGGTGGCCAGGGCCACCATGGTGGCGGCGAACAACAGCAGCTTGCCGGCTTCCGGCAGTACCGCTATCACATCGCCACCGCGCAACAGAATGTCAAAAAAGCCCTCCAGGCCCCAGGCCATGGGGGAGAGGTCGCTCAGCTGCTGCATTGTAGCGGGCATGATAAAGCGTGGCACCATCACCCCGCCGAGAGCGGCCATGATGATGTTGCAGACGGCGGCAAACATGGTGGCCTGCTCCACCGTGCCGGCCAGTTGCGCCACCAGCAGGGCATAGCAAACGGCCGCGAGGCTGGCGGCCAGGGCGATCACCAGCAGCGCCCAGGGGTGTTGCCCCAAGGTCAACTGATCGCCACCCAGCCAGGGCACCAGGTAGAGGCCGATCAAAAACAGCATCACCACCTGCAGCAGGTTGATACCGAAATAGGGAATCAACTTGCCCGCCAGCAGCTGGCCGCGGCCGATACCCTGGCTGCGCAGGCGGGTCAGGGTGCCTTGCTGGCGCTCGCTGATAAAGGTGGTGGAGAGCGGGATGGCGATGAAGAACATGGCGAACAGCAACCAGGCGGGGACATTCTGCTGCACCGAGGTGGGGTACTGCTGCTCCCCTTCAAACAGGGAGCTGGCACTGTAGAGATCGTTGTTGTTGATCAGTTGCCGGATATCGTCGGCGGACTCCAGCAGTTCACCGTAGCTCAGCTCCAGGCTGAGGCGCTTGAGCAGGAAGCTCACCTGGCTCTCCACCACACCGGTAAAGATGGGTGAGGTACCGGGAGCAAAGAGCAGCTCCACGGCGGTCTGCTGTGCCGCCAGTTGTTCGGCGAAGCCGGCGTTGATAATCAGCAGGAACTTGGCGTCATCCGCCTGCGCGCGGGCGCGCAGTGCCTCCTCGTCGCCGCTGTCCTGCAGGCGGTTAAAGGTACCTACCTCTCCCAGACCCTCCACAAAGCGGGCACTGGCCTCGCTCTGGTCGCGGTCCAGCAGCAGGTAGTCGAGGCGGGTGTCGGTGTTGAGCGAGTACTGATTTTGCAGTGCAAAGGTCATCACCAGGATAAACACGGCAGGCATCAGGAACAGCAGTGCCAGGCCGTGGGGGTCGCGCCCCAGCAGCTGCAGCTCTTTCCTGATCAGGAATCCGGTCGCTGACATATCAGTCCCTCAGGTTGCGGTGAGTGAGATCGAGGAACAGGGATTCCAGGTTGTGCTGGCCGTAGCGCACCCGCACGATGCCCAGGTGCTGCAGCTGTTGCACCAGCGACAACATCTCGCCGAGCTGTGCCGGCTGGGCATCCAGCTGGCGGCCACAATCGCTGACGGTCACGGATGGGGCCAGCAGCGCCCGCTCGCTGGCACCCAGGGGACGTTGCAGTTCCAGGCTCAGGCGCTCGCTGCCCTGCTGTTCCAGCAGTGTCTGCAGCTCGCCCTGCAGGCGGATCTCGCCGTGATCCACAATGGCGATGCGATCGCAGAGGCTCTCTACCTCCTCCATGTAGTGTGAGGTGTAGATCACCGTGGTGCCCTGGGCATTGAGTGCAGCAATGGTCTGCAGGATAAAGTGGCGCGAGTGGGGGTCGATGCCCACCGTGGGCTCGTCCAGCAGCAGCAGGCGTGGCTCATTCAGCAGGCCAATGGCCAGGTTGAGGCGCCGCTTGAGGCCGCCGGAGAGATTGCCGGCGCGGTCGCCGAGGCGTTCGCTGAGGCCGGTCTGTGCGGCAGCCTGGGCAATGCGTTGCTGGCGCTGCTGTTTGTCCAGCCCCTGCACCCCGGCAAAAAATTCCAGGTTCTGCTGTACCGTCAATGGCAGGTAAAACGCGTACTCCTGTGGCACCAGCGCCAGTCGTGCCTTTTGCAGGGTGCCCGGTTGGGCGAGGTCGAGATCGTTGATCCACACCTGTCCCGGCGGGCACGGCAACAGTCCGCTGAGGATGGAGAGCAGGGTGGTTTTGCCGGCGCCATTTGGGCCCAACAGGCCGAACAGGCTGCCTTCACCGATCTCCAGCGAAATATCCCTGAGGCTGGGCTGCTGGCTGGCGGGGTAGGAAAAACGCAGGTTTTGTATGCGGATCACAGGCGACTCGGGCAGCGGTAACGAAAAGGCGGTCGGGGCACAGCGCTCCCGACCGCTTCCGGGGTAGTGGCCAGCTGCGGTTATGCGGCGCTGGCATCAGGGCCCGGGATCAGGGGTAGCCGGATTCGTTGGCGTTGAGCTCAACCCCGATCACCCGCCAGCCGGCGCTGTAGTGGCTCTCGTTGGCAAACACCACGCGGCCCTGGCCTTTGTAGAGGGCGGCCATGCGCACCGTGTCACCACCCTTGAAGTTGAAGGGGATCCAGGCCTTGCCGGTCTGGTAGTTGTGGGTAGCGGTAGGCTGACCAACCAGCGCGTAGACCTCGGACATGCCCATGCCCTCCTTGACCACGCTCAGCGGTTGCTTGCCAGTGGCGGCGGGAGCGGCGCTGGGTTTGCCCGCCGCGGGTGCGGCGTTGGCCACCTTGGCCTTGGCACCGGCTTGCTTCAGCGACACGCTGCCTTTGACATACTGGGCGTCACTGCCGTTGTTGAGCTGCTTAAGGGCCTTGCTGGCGTACTTGCGCAGTTTGCGGTGGGCATCGCTGTCGGCGATCTCCTGCAGGGTGCTGCGGTAGCGGTTCAGGCCGGATTGTCCCAGTGCCTTGGTGCCCCAGGCCATGGCGTCAATGTTGGTGTTGCTGCCGTCCTGGTAGGTCTGCAGCATCACTTCTGCCAGGACATCCAGCACTTCAGTGTCTCTGGAGCCGGTGTGGTAGAGGGATTTGGAGACGTCGCGAACGCTGACCGGGCCGCCGTTGACCAGGCGGTCTACCTGCAGGGCGCCGGCGGCATCCAGGGCGAAGGCCTGTCCGGCGGAGAGACAGGTAAGGCTGAGCAGCAAGCTGCCAAGAATAAGTAGTCGTTGCATGAGAATAACTCCTTGTTGTGTGGGTTTTCTTCCAGTTAAAACGTCATGGTCGGGTGCGGTGGCTTGTGCCCTGCGAACCTACCACAGCAGTGGCAGGAAGCGTTTGCTGCGGGTGCGGTAAGCCTGGTAGCTGTCGCCAAAGACCTGGCAATTCTCCTCTTCCTCAAAGCGCGCTGTCAGATAGAGCGCCAGGGTGACCAGCAGCGCCACCAGCGTGGCCATCATTCCCGGCTGTTTCAGGTACAGGCCCCAGTTAAAAGCCAGTAAGGCACTGTACATGGGGTGGCGGATATAGCCGTAAATGCCGGTGGTGATCAGGTGTTCGGTGTTCTCGAAGGCGAAGTTCTCGATGGCCTGTTGTTCCCGGCCCTGGCCGCGGGCGCGGCGCAGGTGCAGCAGCCCGCTGACCAGCAGGCCCGATGCAGACAGCATCAGTAACAACGACAGCAGCTGGCGCAGGGAGAACAGCTGCGCGTGCCACACCGGCAGCGCCTGCAGCAACAGCCAAAGTACACCGACAAAGGCGAAAAAACGGTAAAAGCCGTGGCAGGCGGGGTTGCGCAGCTGCTGGCGGCAGAGCCAGGCCAGCAGCAGGCTGCCGCCGCCAAATGAGAGGGTGGTTAGGCTCATCAGTCGTTCCAGCGGCGGAATATCAGCGAGGTGTTGATGCCACCGAACGCAAAGTTATTGCTCATGATGTATTCGCAATCCAGGCGGCGGCTCTCACCGCGGATGTAATCCAGCTCGGCACACTCCGGATCGATATTGTCGAGATTGGCGGTGGCGTGGAAGCGGCCGCGGTTCATCGACTCGATGGCGACCCAGGCTTCGAGAGCGCCACAGGCGCCCAGGGTGTGGCCGGTGAAACTCTTGAAGGCACTGATGGGCATACGGCTGCCGAACAGGTCGGCGGTGGCGTGGCTCTCCGCCACGTCGCCGCGATCGGTGGCGGTGCCGTGGGCACTGACGTAGCCGATGGCACCGGCATCCAGACCGGCGTCATCCAGCGCCTGTTGCATGGCCAGCAGCATGGTCTCGCGGGTGGGCTGGGTGATGTGGGTACCGTCGGAGTTGGTACCGAAACCCACCAGTTCGGCGTAGATGGTGGCGCCGCGGGCGCGGGCGTGCTCCAGCTCTTCCAGCACCAGGGTGCCGGCACCTTCACCGATCACCAGACCGTCGCGGTCGCGGTCAAAGGGGCGCGGGGTCAGTTCGGGGGAGTCGTTGCGGGTACTGGTGGCGTAGAGGGTATCGAACACCGCAGCCTGGGTGGGGCAGAGACCTTCACAGCCGCCGGCCAGCATCAGCTGCTGCTTGCCAAAGCGGATCGCCTCGTAGGCGTAGCCAAGACCCTGGCTGCCGGAGGTGCAGGCGCTGGAGGTGGTGATCACCCGGCCCTTGAGGCCGAAAAAGACGCCGATGTTTACGGGTGCGGTGTGGCTCATCATGCGCACATAGGAGGTAGCCGTGAGACCGTCTACCGCTTTGTTGATGAGCATATTGCCGAACTCCTGGGTGGCGGCAGTACAGCCACTGGAGGAACCGTAGGCCACGCCCATACGGCCGTCAGTAATACAGGGATCCTCCAGCAGGCCGGCCTGCAGCAGCGCCAGCTCCGAAGCGCGGGTGGCCATCAGTGCCACCCGGCCCATGCTGCGCACTGCACGGCGGGGGTAGTGGGCGGGTTTCTCAAAGTCGGTGACGGGACCGGCCAGGCGGGTATTGAGGCCGCGGTACTCACCCCATTCGGGCAGTGTGCGGATACCGGTGGTGAGGCTCTCCAGGTTACCTGAAATGGTCTCCCAGTCGCTGCCGATGGGCGAGATACCGGCCATGCCGGTGACCACAACGCGCTTCATTAACATATACCTCCGTTAACCGAGAGTACCTGCCGGGTGATGTAGGCGGCGTCGGCGGACATCAGGAAACTGACGGCTGCGGCCACCTCTTCCGGTTTACCCAGGCGTTGGCTGGGGATCATCTTCATGGCTTCTTCCACCGGTACTTCTTCGATCATGTCGGTCTCGATCAGGCCCGGGGCGACGCAGTTGACGGTAATTTTGCGCTTGGCCAGCTCTACCGCCAACGCTTTGGTGGCCCCAATGATACCCGCTTTGGCGGCGCTGTAATTGACCTGACCCCGGTTACCGATGATTCCGGACACCGACGACAGGGTGACAATGCGGCCCGGAGCACGGCGGCGGATCATGGGCATGATCAGCGGATTGAGCACATTGTAGAAACCGTCGAGGTTGGTGTGCAGTACCAGATCCCACTCCTCGCCGGGGATGGCGGGGAAGGCGTTGTCGCGGGTGACGCCGGCGTTACACACCACACCGTAATAGGCGCCGCAGGTTTCAACGTCCGCCAGCAGCACTTCGCTGCACTGCTCCCGGTCGGCGATATCAAACTGCAGGATACGGGCAGAACGCCCCAGGGCTTCGATCTCAGCTTGTACGGCAGCAGCCTGCTCCATACCGCTGCGACAGTGCAGCACAATGTCGTAGCCATCGGCGGCCAGACGCAGGGCGGTGGCTCGTCCGATTCCGCGGCTGGAGCCGGTAACCAGAATGGTGCCTTTGCTGTTGGTCTGATCGCTCAGGGGTGCCTGGCTCATGGCTGCATCGCTCATGAATTGTCCTCTAAAAATACTTCTACATTGTCCGGCTGGAACACATTCAGTGTGGCCCGGGCCTGATATTGCTGCCCGTCAGGGGCCGTGGCTGTCAGCTGGCATTCGAAGGCGCCGAGACCATTTTCCCCCGCCAGCTGTTGGTGTACATAAATCTCCAGCTCGCTGCCCAGAGGCAGGGTCGGGCCGTCCGGCTCGTATCGGCGGGTGCCCACCAGAAAACCGATTTTAACAGCCTCGCCCCGCTGGCGGGCCTGTACGCCGGCCCAGGCGGCAATGGTCTGGGCCATATATTCAATCCCCACCCAGGCGGGAATGCTGTCGCTGCCCGGTCCGGCAAAGGGGGAGTCGGCGGGGATTGAGGCGCGGGCCCGCAGCCAGTCCTCTCCGCCATCAAGGATGGCATCCAGCAGGCTCATGGTGGCGGCGTGGGGTACCACCTCGGCGATGGGGTAGTCGCTGATGTGCATATTAGTCCTGCCCCGCTCTGCTCAACAGCAGGCTGATGTTGTTGCCGCCAAAGGCGAAGGAGTTGCTGAGGGCGTGGCGCGGTGGCGCAGCCAGGCGCTGGCCGGCGGCAGCCAGTGTCAGTGGTGCCAGCTCGGCATCCACCTCGCCCTGCAACCAGTGCGGTGGCAGGTGGCCGTCACCGTTCAGGGTCAGCCAGCAGAAGGCCGCTTCCAGGGCGCCGGCAGCGCCCAGGGTGTGGCCAACCAGCGGTTTGGTTGAACTGCAGGGCACCTGCTCTCCCAGCTGCTGGTTTACCGCCAGGTGCTCCATGCGGTCGTTCTGCGGGGTGGCGGTGCCGTGCAGGTTGACGTAGCCGATGGCGCCGGCCTCCAGACCGGCATCCGCCAGCGCGGCGCTAATGGCGGCACTGGCACCGCGCCCCTCCGGGTGGGGTGCTGAAATGTGGTGGGCGTCGGAGGTTTCGCCGACACCGCTCAGCTCTACCGGGCCAGGGTCCCGGGTCATGACAAAGACGCAGGCGCCCTCGCCAATATTGATGCCGTCGCGCTGGCTGCCGGAGGGCCGACAGGTCTGCTGGCTGACTGAATCCAGGGCGTGGAAGCCGTTCACGGTCAGGCGGCAAAGGCTGTCGACACCGCCGCACAGCACCGCATCGCAGATCCCCTGCCGCAGCAGCCGGCGGGCGCTGGCCAGCGCCTTGGCGCCGGAGGAGCAGGCGGTGGAGACGGTAATGGCAGGGCCGGCCAGTTGCAGGTGGCGGGCGAGAAATTGCGCGGGTGCGCCGATCTCCTGCTGGCTGTAGTGGTAGGTTTGCGGCAAGTTGCCGTCCGCGTCCCGCTGGCGGAACGCCTGCTCCGCCTCGCCGATACCGGAGGTACTGGTGCCCAGTACCACGCCAATGCGGTGGGCAGGGTAGCGCTGCTGCAAAGCATCCAGCTGGTCGGCCAGTTGTGCCACAGCGGTGAGCAGCAGACGGTTGTTGCGGCTCTCGTCGGTGGCGGCCAGTGGACCGGCGTAAAGCGGTGTGGTCACCTGCCCCAGGGGCAGGGTCAGTCCCGGGGTAAAGGCATCGGTAGGTGTGAGCGGCTTTGGCTCGCTGGCGAACAGCTGTGCGGCGATGGCATCAGTGTTGTCGCCGAGGGCGCAGATCATGCCCGGTTTGTGCAGGTAGACCGTGTCACTCATGGCGGTTCGCCTCGGCAGTTGTGGTGGTCTGCAGGGTAGTCACGGTCAGGCTTGTCTTCGAACGATGGTGAGTAATCACCACATGCTCGGCCGGATCGGGTATATGCCGGTCCGTGGCGGGCGTGTGGTTGGTCAGGGGGCGGTAAGTTACCGTAATCAGGGGGCGCTGCTCAAGCTGCAGGGTGCGGGAGCGGCCGTCCGTGGTGACCTGCCAGGGGGCGCCCCAGCCGGCCTGCAGTTGTGCCAGTGGCCAGTAGGCCAGCTGCAACTGCACCAGTATCCACTCGTCGGACAGTGGCAGTTGCAGGTCGTGGTAGTGCTGGCTGCGCAGGTTATGGCCATCGTAATCCAGTTGCAGCAGCCGCTGCCCCAATGAGCTGACACCGGTCAGGCGCAGCTGCTGTGGTTCCACCGCCAGCGCTGCCAGCAGCTGGTGACGGTTGTCACCCTGCTGCAGGGTCAGTTGCTGGGTGGCCTGCAGGGTAAAGCCCGCCGCGGCCGGGGACAGCAGCGGCGGTGCGTCGGGGCTGATTGCGCGGGGCACCAGCTGGCAGCCGCCCAGCAACAGCAGGACGGTCAGCAGCAGGCTGGTTGGCAGGGCGCGTTGCATCAGCTGTAGCTGCGGCAGGTTTCCACCAGTACGTTGAGGCGCCGCTCGCTCTCTTTCACGTAGGGGTTGTTGGTGTCCCAGGCGTAGCCGGCGAGGATGGAGGAGATCATCTCGCGGATGGTGGCTGACTGGTTTTTGGCGAAGATCACGTCCTGGAAGCGGCCGTCGTACCAGGCGCTGACGAAGGTGCGGAAAGTGTCCACACCCTTCTTCAGTGGCACCGCGTAGTCCGCTTCCCAGTCCACCGTTTCACCCTGCAGCTGACGGTGCAGGCAGTCATTGGCGAGGTTGGCGGACTTCATGGCGATGGTGACGCCGGAGGAGAAGACCGGGTCGAGGAACTCGCCGGCGTTCCCCAGCAGGGCGTAGCCCGGCCCCCACAGGGACTTCACGTTGCAGGAGTAACCGTTGATCTCCCGTGCCGGGGTATCCCAGCGGGCGTTGGCCAACAGCCGCGCCAGATTGGGATCTTCATTGACCAGAGCCTGCAGCCGCTCGGTAGGCTCACCGCTGTACTGGGCCAGAAATGCCGGTTCGGCCACCACGCCGAGGGAGCAGCGGCCATTGCCGAACGGGATCAGCCAGAACCACACGTCGCGGTGCTCGGGGTGGACGGTGATCAGGATCTTGTCGCGGTCGTGGGCCGGATCGTCGATGCGGTCTTCGATGTGGGTAAAGAGGGAGGCGCGCACCGGGAAATCGGAGGGGGTCTCCAGATCCAGCAAGCGCGGCAGCACGCGCCCGAAGCCGCTGGCGTCGAGGGCGAAGCGGCCACGGGCCTCCAGCACCTCGCCGGCCTCGTTGCGTACCTGCAGGCTGACGCCGTCGTCACTGCCTTCAAAAGCGATAATTTCGTGTCCGTAGAGAATGCGGGCGCCGAAACGCTCCGCTTCGTCCGCCAGGATCTGGTCGAAGCGACCGCGCTGTACCTGATAGGTGGTGCCGTGGCCGGGAGAGAACTTCTGGCGGAAATCAAAGCCGGTGTCCATGCCCTGCCAGTGGAAGGCGGCGCCGTTCTTGTATTGGAAACTGCTCTCTGCCTGCACCGCGTCCAGCATGCCCGCCTGCTCGATGAACTCCATGCACTGTGGCAGCAGGCTTTCGCCAATGGAGAAGCGCGGGAAGTGCTGCTTCTCCAGTACCAGCACGTCGTAACCCTGCTGACGCAACAGGGCGGCGGCAATGGCGCCGGAGGGGCCGGCACCGATCACAATAATGTCACTGGTCAGTGGTGCAGTGGTCATGGAGTCGTTCCTTGTGGTGAGGTTTGGGTAGAGCCGGCGCGCAACGCCAGACTCAGTAACCAGGTGAGCAGTATGCCGGGTAACACCGTCGCGCCGAAATAATGCAGTACCGGGGTCTGGCTCAGGGCCAGCAGGCCAAAGGCCAGAATCGAGGTCAGGGCGGAGAGGCTGACGGCGTCCCAAGCGTGGGGCTCGCCGGCACTTTCGCGCAGGAAGATGCCCGTATCCAGGCCGATGCCCAGCACCAGCAGTGCCGCCAGCAGGTGAAACAGGGTCAGGGGGTGGCCCTGCAGCGACAGCAGGCCAAAGGTCATCAGGGTACTGAGCAGGGGCAGGGCGAGAATGAGCCAGCCTCGGCGGCCGTAGCGCAGGCGCAGCAACAGGGCGATGGCCACGGCGGCCAGCAGCATCCACTCGCTCACCGTGATGCGGTAGCTGGCCAGCAAGCCGGAGATATCCGCTACCCGGTTCACCAGTGTCACACCGCGGTATTCATCGGCAAGGGCCTGCAGCTGTGAGTAAACGGCGGGATCGGCCACCGGCCCGAGGCTGATGACGCTGACCGCAGCCGGCAGTCCCGGGCTGGCTTCACTGTTCAGCCACAAAAAGGGCAGCAGCTGGCTGATCGGGTGGTCGGCCCAGTCGTCGGGGGTGAGCCAGCGGGGCTGGTGATTGGCCAGGTGTGCTTCGCTGGCAGAGGCGGCATCGGCGCCGGCGCCCAGGGTGGTAAACAGGTGGGCAATACCCTGCCCCTGCAACAGCTGCTGGTGCACTAGCCGGTAGTCCTGCTGCTGGCGGGCGACGGAGGGGATCACTTGTGACAGGGCCTGGTAGCTGTGCAGCTGCCGGCTGACCACCATAGTATCCAGCCGCTGGCGCAGGGCCTCTTCGGTTTGCAGCAGGGTCTCGGCATCATCGGCCTGCAGCAACAGGAAGCGGCTGGCACCGGCGCGCTGGCTCAGTTGCTGAACCCTGGCCTCATCCGCCAGCAGCGCCGCGGGCGAGCTCTGCAGGTTCTGCAGGCTGTCATCAAACCTGAGCTGGCTCAGCCCCCACAGCGCACACAGGCCAGCCACCAGTAGCAGAGCAGCCAGCCAGCGCCGCCGTGCCGCCAGGGCCGCGATGGCAGGCCAAAGGCGGGAAGTCTGTGTGGTGTCGGCAGATGGAGCCCGGGCCAGCAGGGGGAACCAGCAAACCACAGTAAGCCAGGCGCCAATCAGGCCAATGGCGGCAAACACGGCCATTTGCCGCAGCCCCGGGAAGGGGGTCAGGGCCTGGGCGCTGTAAGCCAGCACGCTGGTGATCAGGCCGAGGGTGATGCCCGGCAGGATGTGGTGCAGGGCGCGACCGCTTAGCTGACGCTGGGCACAGAGGTAATGCAGGGCGTAATCCACCGATACCCCCACCAGGCTGGCACCAAACGCCAGGGTGATGATGTGCACCCGGCCGAACAGCAGCAGGCAGGCGGTCAGCGCCAGCAGCAGGCCGGCGCCGATACTCAATAGCGGCAGTAACAGGGGGCGCGGGCTGCGGAAGTACCAGAACAGCAGCAGCACAATACCGGCCAGTGAGCCGAGGCCGATGGTGGACATCTCGCTGCGCGCCTGTTCGGCGCCGGCGGCGGCGTGAAACAGCAGTCCCGAACGCAGTAGGCGCAGTTCGTCGTCTTCCTGCAGCCTGGCCGTGGCGATGGCCGCGTCAATGGCGTTCAACAGGCGCTGCTGGTTGGCAGGATCGTAGGCGCTGCCGGCAAAGCTGGCTTGTACTACCCGGTATTGATAATCGGCGTCGCTGGCTACCAGGCCCCAGGCGTCGGGGCGGAATCCGCCCGCCGGTTGCAACTGCTGCAGCCAGCTGCCCAACAGGTTGAAAGGGTCGTCGCTGAAGGGGGCGGCCCGGGGTGGCGCCATAGGGCTGTGCAGCTGTTGCAGGCTGCGCCGGATCAGCGCCTGCTGGTCGCCGTTGTGCAGCAGTTGGCGCAGCTCCGGGGTCAGCAGTTGATAGCGGTAGGGATGGTAGAAGGTCTGCAGCTGTTGTTGCAGCTGGCTGTTGCCGCCGCTGCTGACGGCGGTGAAGTCGCCACTGCTGTTGAGGGCGTCCATAAGGCGCCGGGTGGCTGGCAGCAGTTCATCGTCGTCAGCTTTGGGGGCGCCCACCAGCAACAGGATGTCGTTGGCAAAGTGGTCGGCCATGCGTTCACTGGCCAGGTCCGCCAGCGGGGCCTGCTGGTTGGCGGGCAGCAGGGCGAGAATATTGGTATCGAAATAGTGCCCGGGGTTGGCGTCGCTGAACTTGTAGCCCAGTGCTCCACCGCAGGACAACAGCAGCAGAGCCCATACCCAGGCCTTAACCAAAGCCGGCCAACGTGCACTCATGGGTGTCCGTGCTCCGGTGCGAAAAATTCAATGCGGGTGCGATCGCCGCCGGGTTCCGCCAGTTGCAGGCTCTGCAGTTGTGCCCCGCCCTCCACGTCAATACGGCCGGCCACCCGGCCGATGACGTCATTGAGTGGCAGCAGTTGCAGCTGCCAGTCGTCGGCGCTGCCGCTCACCTGCAGGTCGAAATGCTGTTGCAACAGCGCCCAGTCACCCTGGAACACGGCGAGGAAAATATCGCTGATCACGCGGCTGAGGGGTTGCTCTGCGGCGCTGAGGCGAAACACTTCGCGACCGTCCTCCAGTTGCACAATGGCATCGCGGCTGATCTGCAGTTCGCTGGCAATGGGGCTGGTGACCTGCCACAACAGAGTGTCGTCCGTGAGGGCAAAGTGCCCCTCTGACCGTAACGGGATATCCAGCCCCTGCAGGGTCTTGTTCTGCACAAAGCGCCCATTCACCGGGCCACTCTGGGCCAGGTGGCGCAACTGTTTGGGAACTGTCTTGGACGCTGTCGGGATTTCTTCCGCCCACAGGTTACCGCTCAGTAGCCACAGCGCGATCAGCAAGGCAGCAAAAATCCTCACTGCGCCGACTCCGCAGCAGTGGCCTTGGCTACCTTCTCCAGGAATACATCCGGCGAAACAAAACAGAGCTCGTGACTGCCCGCCTCCACCGCCACCTGGATGGTGTGGCCCTTGGTGAGGCGCGCACCGCTGTCGGCGTCGGTGATGCGGTAGTCGATCTTCATGCGGTTTTCCCACTCGGTGAGGGTGGCCCGCACCTTCAGGCGCTGCTGGAACAGGGCCGGTTTGACGTAGCGGATATGCAGGTCGATCACCGGCCATAAATAGCCGGTCTCGCGCATCACAATGTGGCTGTAGTCGAGCTTGTCGAACAGGGCGCAGCGGGCAATCTCGAAGTACTTGGAGTAGTGGCCGTGCCAGGCAATCTCCATGACATCGATATCGTGGAAGGGCACGGTGACTTCAATTTCAGCACTGATCATGGCGCAACGCTCCTGTTAGTCCTTGTCGCTGTAGAGAGACCAGCTGCCCTGCTGGATCTGCTCAATCAACTGCCGCAGCTCGTTCTCCAGCGCACGGTCTTCTGCCAGCGTGGGACTGGTTTCGCGCACCCAGGCCAGGGTCTCCAGCAGTTCGCTGCCAATCTTTTCCTCTGCCAGGTCACCCTGACGCAGGCGCAGCTCCAGACCCTGGCAGCAGGCCAGCAGTACCGCTGCAGCCACCTGCTCGGTGAGCTGCAGGGCGCGCAGGCAGTCGCGGGCGGCGATGGTGCCCATGCTCACCTTGTCCTGGTTGTGGCACTCGGTGGAGCGGGAGAAGACGCTGGCGGGCATGGTTTGCTTGAGCGCCTCGGCGGTCCAGGCGGAAACGCCGATCTGCACAGCCTTGAAGCCGTGGTTAATAGCGGCACGCTCGCCGGTGGCGCCGGACAAATTGGCCGGCAGGCCGTGGTTGAACTTGGTATCCATCATCTGCGCCATCTGCCGGTCCAGCAGGTCGGCGATATTGGCCACCGCGGTCTTCAGGGAGTCCATGGCGAAGGCGATATGGCCGCCGTAGAAGTGGCCGCCGTGCAGTACGTGCTCACCCTCGGCGTCGATAATGGGGTTGTCGTTGGCGCTGTTGAGTTCGTTTTCGATGAACTGGCGCAGCCACGGCAGGCTGTCCTGCAGCACACCAATCACATGGGGCGCGCAGCGCAGGGAGTAGCGATCCTGCAGGCGGTTGGGGTTGCGTGGCGGCTCACCGGCGTGCAGGTCACGGCGCAGCCAGCTGGCGATCTGCTGCTGGCCGGGGTGGGGTTTGACGGCAAACAACGCCTCGTCGAAGTGGTGGGCATTGCCGTCCAGCACCAGGGTGGCAATCGCCGTGATGCGGGTGGCCAGGCGCGACAGGTAGTCGGCGCGGGCGTAGGCCAGGCAGGCGAGACCGGTCATCACAGCGGTGCCGTTCATGATCGCCAGCCCCTCTTTCGGGCGCAGTCGGTGCGGTTCGATACCCAGCTCGGCAAACACCTCGGCGGTGGGCCGGCGCTGGCCACGCCAGAACACCTCGCGCTCGCCGCAGAGCACGGCGGCCACGTAGGAGAGCGGCGTCAGGTCGCCACTGGCGCCGACAGAGCCCTCTTCCGGAATCACCGGCATGATGTCTTCCTGCAGCAGGCGGGTCAGTTGCTGCAGCAGCTCCACGCTGACACCGGAGTAGCCGCGGGTCAGTGAATTGAGGCGCGCGGTGACCACCGCCCGCGCCTGCAGGGGCGACAGCACATTGCCGAGGCCGCAGCCGTGGAAGGTGTAGAGGTGGCGCGGCAGGTCCGCCACCAGCTGGGGTGGAATGCTGGTGGTGCAGGAGTCGCCGTAGCCGGTGGTGACGCCGTAGATAACGCCGTCCTCTTCCAGCAGGGTCTGCAGGAACTGGCTGCCGCGGGCAATCTGTTGCAGGAAGGCGGGGTCATCGCTCAGGGCGACCGCTGGTTTCTGGCAGGCAATGTGCTGCACATCCTCGATGGTGAGGGGCTTATGGTCAAAAATAATCATGGTTTCGGCGAAGTTGATTCGGCATCCGTGTTTTGCAGATGCCAGAAAGGGTAGAAGTTATACCACTGCAGCGGCGCCAGCCGGCAGAAGTGTGTCAAGGAATCGGCCCATTGCTGCACATAGACACCCAGCTCCTGCTGGCGGCGGGCACGGGGCAGTATGATTTGTTCTGCCAGCAGGTCCATATGCAGATCCCAACGTGGCTTGCGGCTGTTGCTGTCACGCAGGCAGAAGATGGAGAGCATGGGACAGCGCAGGATGCTGGCCAGAATAAAGGGGCCGGAGGGAAAATCACAGGGATGGCCAAGAAAGTTGGCGCGGGTGGTGTTCTTGCCCCCGCTGACGGGAATGCGGTCGCCGGCGATGACGATAAACTCGCCCCGGTCCAGCTTCTCCTGCAGCATGATGGCGGTGGCCGGTCCCATCTCGGTCACCTGAATGATATTCATCTGACTGTTGCTGCCGGCCTTTTTCAGCATGCTGTTGAACTTGGCGGCGTGGGCATTGTGCATCAGCACATTCATGGTGAGGTTGGTGTTGAGTTGTGCCAGCGCCCGGCAGATCTCCAGGTTGCCCAGATGGGAGCCAATCAGCAGGGCACCGCGTCCCTCCTGTGCCAGCCGGTCAACCCACTCGTGGCCGTGGAAGCGGATGGCATTGAGCCCGATGTCACCCTGCCATACCGCCAGCTTGTCCAGCAGGCTCTCCCCGAAACTGAGAAAGTGGCGGAAGCTGTCGTACAGGCGACCGTAGCGCGGCTGGTAACAGCCGGAGGTGCGCAGGTATTGCAGATATTGCAGTGAGGCCTGGCGGGCCGTGCGGCGACCGGCAAAAAAATAGACGATGACCGGGAAGAGCGCGATGCGAAAGGGAATGCGACCGAACCAGCGGTAGACCCAAAACAGGAATTTCATGCCGGCAGTGGCGCCGGCCTCGCCCATCTGAGCCCAGTGCTGTGGTTTGTGCGGTTGCGGAGTGGTCACGGTCAGGCTCCCCGGCGTCCGCGCAGCAGCCACAGCGGCGCGCGCCACAACATGCCGAAGAACAGGCGTGCGTGCATCTTGCTGATCAGCCAGTTGTCGGCCCAGCCGCGGAAGTGGGACACACCATCCTCGGGGTAGTGCACACGAATGGGCAACTGCTCCACCGGCGCACCGCTCCAGAACCAGCGCACAATAAATTCGATATCGAAATCCATACGTTCGCCGATATGTTCACGGGCCGTCAGCCGGCAGGTGTACTCCAGCGGGTAGACACGGAAGCCGCACATGGAGTCAGTGATGGCCAGAGACAGGGTGTTGATCCACACCCACACGTGGGTCAGGTAGCGGCTGTAGTAACGGACTTTGGGAACACTCTCGTCGTAGAGCGGGTAGCCGGCAACCAGCGCATGGGGGTGCTCCCTGGCGAGATCGAGAAAGCGACCGATGGCGCCGGTATCGTGTTGGCCGTCGGCGTCGATCTGCAGGGCGTGGCTGAACCCCAGGTGGCGGGCAAACAGGAAACCGGCTTTCACCGCCCCGCCCTTGCCGCGGTTTTGCGGCAGGCGCTGCAGGTGCACCCGGGGATCGGCGGCTGCCAGTTGCCGCAGCAGGGCGGCACACTGCGGCTCACTGCCGTCGTCAATCAGTACCACCGGCAGGTCGAGGGCGCGCACCTCAGCTACCGTGTTGGCAATCACCGCCGGGTGGTTATAGACCGGGATCAGGACACAGGGGTTAAACACCGGCGCACTCCCCGTCCGCCGGGTCGGTCAGGTTGAACACCAGCCGACCGGAGGAGAACACTTGCTCGTCGTGGAAGTAGCGGAAGCTCAGTTTGCCGCTGTCGCGGTTCCAGTTCAGTTCCAGGGTGGCCTCCCGCTCCGGGCGCATCACCTGCTGGAACTTGATGACCTCAAGACGGGCAAACTGCGCCAGTGGCGTGCCGCAGTGAAGGTGGCCAAAGTGGGCGGCCCATTGCACCTGCACCACCCCGGGCAGGATGGGGGTGCCGGGAAAATGACCATCGAACCAGATCAGCCCGGCGGAGGGCTTCAGGCGGATCTGCCAGCTGCACTCGTTGAGCTGCCGGGTCTCCAGCAGCTCCGGCAGGCGGTTGCGGGTATCCGGTTGATTGCTGTCCATAAACAGGGCCTGTAGCGCGGCCAGTGGCAATTTACCCTGGCTGTTGCGTGGTAACTGGTCAACAAAACGCCAGCGCCGGGGCAGCACCGGGGTTTCAAAGTAGTGCCCCAGCCACTCACGCAGCTGCCGGCACAGACTGGCTTTGCCCAACTGTTGCAGGGCTTCCAGGCCCTCGGTGGTGAGGCGGGCTGCCACCGCAGTAGTGGTGCGGTGGCCGTCCAGAACTAGGACCGCCACCTCCTCCAGCCAGGGGTGTTGTTGCAGCTGCTGCTCCAGCCCGGAGAGCGACACCCGCTTGCCTTCAATCTTGGCAATACGGTCCAGGCGTCCCAGCAGGCGGAAACGACCGTCGGCCACGATCTCGGCGCGGTCACCGGTGGTGTACCAGTCGTCGCTGGCAAACAGCGGCGAGCGCAGCTGCAGCGCGCCTGCCGTCTCATCATTGGTATCGCCACGGACATCAATGCCGGGCAGTGGCTGCCAGAATTCGCTGTCGCCCTGACGGCGCCAGGCGATGCCACCGGTTTCGGAGCTGCCGTAGATTTCCGTGACCGGGCAGCCCAACTGGCGACCGGCCTGCAGGCTGGCCTCCTGCGACAGCGGCGCGGTGGAAGATATCACCAGTCGCCACGGGCTCTGATTTTGTCCATCCGGGCCCTGTGCGGCTGGCCAGTCCAGGCTGGCGGGCAGGCGGGTCAGGTGGGTGGGGGTGGTGACCAGCACCAGCGCCTGCTGCTGCCGGCCCTGTACCAGCAGGTCTTCCGGGTAGTGACAACATTCGCTCAGCAGTGGGCGCTGGCCGGTGAGCGGCCACAGCACCCGCCACAGCAGGCCGTAGATATGCTGGTGGCTGACGGTCCCTGCCACCAGCGCCGTGCCGGCCTGGTGGCCGAACAGCTGCTCGTGCATGGCCAGCTCTCCATCCAGCTGCGCCAGTCGGTAGGGTACGGTTTTGGGCTCACCGGTGGTGCCACTGGTGAGCACCACGACTGCCAGCTGCTCCAGGTCGAGAGCGTTGGAGGCGGTGGCTGGTAACGCAGTCTCGCTGGCAGCGACCGGCTTCGGGATCAGGGGCAGTGAACCGGTGTGTTCGAAGTCCCCCAGTAGCGCTCCGGCTCGTTGGCTTACCAGTTCCACTGTGGCCGGCAGGCGGTCACCGCACAGCAGCGCCACCTTGCCACTGTGCCACAGCGCCAGCAGGGCGGCGGCGAACTCAAGGCTGTCCTGCAGCCACACCGCTACGGTGGTGGCCGGGCAGCTGGTCAGCTGCTGTTGCCACTGGGCCACTCGCTGGCGCAGCTGCAGCCAGCTGACGGTATTACCATTGGCGATGGCCACGGTTTGCGTGTCACTGGCGGGCGCGTACAGCAGCTGGCTCAGAGGAGTGCGGGATCGGTTGCCGGTATCAGTCATACAGCGTTTTTCCGGACGCGCTGGCGCACCAGCCACTCAATGGCAAACAGCAGTCCTATCAACAGATAGGAAATCAGGCCGTTATAGAGGGCCCAGACGGCATCGCTGGCAAAGATGGTAAGCCCGGCAATGGTGCCATTGAGGATAAAAAACAGGCACCAGACCACAGTCACCTTGCGGGTATAGGCGATAGCGTGGGGGGGCAGCTCAGGCTCCTGCAGGCGGGCCATGCGCTCAATCACGGTGGGGGGGGAGATCAGGCTGAAGCCAAACACCAGCAGCATGCTGACATTGATGGCGACCGGGTAAAACTTGATGCCGAGGGTGCTCTGTTGCAGCCAGGACCAGGCGGCCAGGACCAGGCAAATGACCACCCACAGCCAGCCGCTGCGATTGCCCTTGAGGGCCCGCAGCAGGTGGATGACACCTATGGCCACCAGCAGCAGGGGCAGCCATTCGCGGTAGTCGCTCTGCACACCCAGGTAGATGGCCAGCGGATAGAGGGCCACCAGCAGCGCCAGGCCTGCCTTTAACAGCAGTTTCATGGGCTTACTGTTGTTTCAGCAGCAGCTCGACGGCTTCCACCACGTCCTGCACGGTGCGTACGGACTTAAAGGCTTCGGGTTGGATTTTCTTGCCGGTCCACTGCTTCAGCTCCACCACCAGGTCGACGGCGTCGATACTGTCGATGTCCAGGTCCTGATAGAGGTGTGATTCGGGGGTGATGTCGTCGGCATCCAGTTCAAACAGGCGCACCATGGCGTCGACGATGTACTGGTAAATCTCGGCCTGTGTTTGTGGAATCTTGTTCATGCTACCTTCCCCTCACACGGATGCGGCGTGGTTGGCAACGAGCTCGGCGAGGGCATCGATGCTGGCGAAATGGCGTCGGGTCTCTTCGGAGTCCGCTTCCAGCTTGATGCCGTAGCGCTTCTGCAGGGCCAGACCCAGTTCCAGGGCGTCGATAGAGTCCAGACCCAGTCCGTCCACAAACAGCGGCTCAGCGGAGTCAATGTCCTCGGCGCTGATATCTTCCAGATCCAGTGTGTCGATAATCAGTTGTTTTAATTGTTTTTTCAGCTCGGTCATTGCGAGTGTGTTTCCCCAGTAAAATAGTCGGCAATGGTTTGTGTCAGTTGCCGCGAAGCCACCGTTGGCAGGGTATTCAGAAACGGCTCGATTTCAATAGGCTCGTCTACGCGAAAGCTCAGCAAAAACCGGCGTGAAGGCACGGAATACCACTTGCTCCCCTTGGTGAGGGTGGGCGGGTCGCATTTTATAATAACCGGCCTCAATTTGTTAGCCGTGCGGATGGCGATGTTGGCGGCGCCACGCTGCAGGCGGAATGGTTGCCCGGGGACCGAACGGGTGCCTTCAGGGAAGATGATCACACTGTTGCCGCGGGCCAGGGACTTTTCCACAGCGTCGACAATGGCTTCCGGGTCGTCATTGGCGATGTAGTGGCTGGCGAGTACCGCCCCACGGGTGAAGGGATTGCGCAAGAGGGCACTTTTGACGACACAATCCGCCTGCGGAATAAACGAAATCAGGTACACCACGTCGATCAGTGTCGGGTGGTTGGCGATGATCAGCTGGCCGGGCTGGCGCAGCTTGTGGATGTCACTCACCTCAATGGTCAGAACCCGGGTGGTTTCCATCAGCCAAGTGAACAGACGAAAGCAGTTGTGGATGGTGCGCTTCATAAAGCGCTCCTGCTCCAGCTCGCCGCGCACCAGCAGGCGCATCAGCGGTGTCAGCAGCAGGATCAGCAGGCCGCCGAGGCCAAACATGGTAAAACAGAATCCGGTGGCCGCCTGCCGCCACAGTCGTTCCAGCTTCATCCCTGTGCCCCCTGGTCAGACGGTGCCGGACCAGTGCCAACGGCGCTGGTCGGCGCTCACGGTCAGGTCGCGGTGGTCAGGGTTGAGAAGCAGGCGCAAAAAATCGTCATTGACGCTGGTGCTGCCGACATCGCCCGGGTTGCTCTCCAGGCTGAAGCGCAATTGGGTGCCTTGTTGGCCGGCTTTGCGCACCTCCAGTGCCAGCGCCTGCACCGTGGCGCCGGCGTTGGCTTCCTGCGGATACGGGGGCGGCAGGGCGTCGTCGTAGACAACACACAGTACCCGGTCATCGTCTGTGCCGTCCTGCAGCAGGCACCAGGCTTCCAGCAGGGCGTGACAGAGGCTGTCGGGGCCGGCGCTGACGGCGGTGATATTGCCGGTCTCTGCGGCGGCCATGGAGTAGATGCCACCGATGGCATTGTGTACCGACAGGCTGAAGGCGGTAGGGGACAAGGCGGTATCGGTGGCCAGGTCGTCCAGCAGGGTGACGGTGCGACTCACTTCGCCGTGGCGGGAGCAGAAGATGGTAGCCAGTGGTGGCGGGGTCGATTCTGACTCCTGCCCACGCAGCTCAAACAGGGCCCAGAGCGCGGCACGTCCCAGCGGGCTCAGTCGCCGCCGTAGCATGGCGGGCACCTGAGGTAACTGGATGGTCTCGCTGTCGGCGGGTGGCTGTGGCGTTTCGCCGCGTGCCCATGCCTGCCAGCTGGCGACATCGTTCCACTCACTGGCGCGGGCGGCCCATTGGGCAATGGTGAGTTGGTGGAGGGCGCTCATGAAAATTATTCTGCTGCTAACGGGTTACTGGGGCGTGCCACTGCAGCGGCGATTCTACTGGAAGCCTCAGGGCATGGCAAAATGACGGGGCGTTGTAGGCGCCAGCAGGTGACGGTTACACTGGCGACCGTTTTTAGGCTTCCGGCGCCTGCAAGCCGGTTGCCCTGATGGCCTGGTAAGGGCCATCAGGGCTTGTGATTCATTACTGTGTGATAAAGGGGAATTCCATGAATTTACGACAACTGACAGCGATGGCATTGGGTGCGGCATTACTGTTGCCGGCCGGTACAGCCTTCAGTCGTGACACACAGCTTTTTTTGCCCATCGAAGCAGCCATGACAACTCCGGCAGCGCAGGAAAAGCTCGACAGCTCAATCAAGTTCTACTTCGGCGACCAGCCCCATCCGGCCACCGGTAATCGCACTGTGGAAATGATCACCCACAAGAAGACCAACGCCTTTAATAAAACGGATGAGAAAGCCTGTCAGTGGGCGTTTCTGTCGGCCATGATTGCTTTGCAGGAGCGCGCCAGGAGCGAGGGTGCCGACGCGGTGGTGGGTATTACCAGCTACTACAAGCGCAATGAGTACTCCAGTCGTGAAAACTTTGAGTGCCAGGCTGGAGGCCTCATGGCTGGTGTCGAGCTCAAGGGCAAGATCGTCAAATTGAAATAAGTTCTGCGTGTCGCACCTTTTTCTGCTGTCAATGCAGGCTGCCGCGGACGCCGGTCACTGGGCGGGACTGTTGGGTGCATCGGAACAGCTGCGGCTGGCGCGCTACCAGGGGCGTCGGCGGCAGCAGTTCCTTTTAGGTCGTGCACTGTTGCGTACGGCTTTCTCCCAGGTGGTTGATAACGGTCGTTCTCCGGAGACGTGGCAAATCACCGAACAGGAGGATCTGCCCCCTGCCATCGCCGATTCCGGTGACTGGTACTTTTCCCTCTCTCACAGCCGCGATTTAATCGCTGTCGTGCTCAGCGACTCAGGCCCCTGTGGTGTGGATATCGAATTCTGCAAGCCGCGGCAGGATTTTGCAGCACTGGCCGAAGGCTGGTTTCATGCGCAGGAAATTACCGAGCTGCAAACCCGGGTCGCGCACGACCAGTTGCAGATGTTTTACCGGTTGTGGACCCTGAAAGAGGCGTGGCTGAAAACCCGGCGCCAGAGTCTTTTCTCCGGCGGCATGGCCGCTGTCACCTTTGAACAGTCCGCGATGGGTTGCGCCAACCACAGCTGGTTGCGCACGGAAATTGGCGATGATTACAGCGTGGCGGTAATCACTGCCAGCCCCGCAAGCGTGACAACCTGTTGCGGTCTGCCTCCGCAAGCGGCAGCGACCCCGCCACTGTCGTGGCAGAGGTTTGCCGTAAACAACTAATCACTGACGAGGAAGTTGCGCTGTTCTGCAGCGACGGCAGTGCTGTGGTCGTCACTGCGATCCTTCAGTTGCACGCCCGACAACTTCAGGCGCCGCGCTTCGTTAAGCAGGTAGAGCGTGCGCCGGCAGGCGTCGCTGTAACTCAAACCCGCCGGCCGGATGTTGGAAATGCAGTTGCGGCTGGCATCGGTGAGCCCGCGACGGGGTTTCCAGGTGAGATAAAGCCCCGTGCTGTCCGGCGAACTCAGTCCTGGCCGCTCGCCGATCAGCATCAGTACACAATCCGCCTGCAGCAACTCACCCACATGATCACCCACGGCAACGCGACCCTGCTCCACCACGCACAGCGGAGCCAACTGCCAGGGGTCGTCACCGTCCGTCAGTAACGGCAACAGTCGTCGCAGGAAAGGCACAACATTTTCTTCGATGGCCAGAGCCGACAAACCGTCGGCAATCACGATGGCCAGCTCCGGTTTTTTTGTCACACGGCTGTCGTTCAGACGGTCAGCTGATGACTCATCCAGCAATCGGCCGTAATCCGGTCGCTGCAGGTAGAGGGCGCGGTCACTGGCCTGGCTGTGCAGTTGCAATACTTGTCGACCGGGTTGCAGGGACTGCAGCAGCGGCAGTAGTGAATCCACATTCAATGGTGTGTGCACAGCATCGCGGGCCTTGGCGTGGGCGAGCTGAAACTGCAGCAATGGCTGTGTGGGAATACTGATACCGGCGCGACCGAGGCCGATGCGGGCGTCGGTAAAACTGCGCAGGCGCAGCCAGGGGTTGGCGGTGACGGCGTCGTCAGTCATGGTCACGCTCCCAGAAGGCGTTGCAGTGGTTGGTTGAAGGCGTCGGGTACCTGTTGATTGAGCACAAACCGGTCGCTGTTGCGGAAGATCTCCATCTGCTGCAACCACAGGCCAAACTCCGGCGCCGGTTTCAGGCCCAGCACACGGCGGGCATAAAGGGCGTCGTGAAAGGAGGTGGTCTGGTAGTTGAGCATGATGTCATCGGAGCCGGGAATGCCCATGACGAAGGTGCAGCCTGCCACTCCCAACAGTGTCAGCAGATTGTCCATGTCATTCTGGTCGGCATCGGCGTGGTTGGTGTAACAGACATCGCAGCCCATGGGCAGGCCCAGCAGCTTGCCGCAGAAGTGGTCTTCCAGTCCGGCGCGGGTGATCTCCTTGCCATCGTAGAGATATTCCGGACCGATAAAGCCCACCACCGTATTCACTAACAGGGGGCTGAACTTGCGGGCCACAGCGTAGGCGCGCGCCTCACAGGTCTGCTGGTCGACACCGTGATGGGCGTTGGCGGAGAGTGCACTGCCCTGCCCCGTCTCAAAATACATGACGTTGTTGCCGACGCTGCCGCGCTGCAGCGACAGCGCCGCTGCCTGGGCTTCGGCAAGGGTGGCGAGGTTAAAGCCGAAGCTGTCGTTGGTGGCCTGGGTGCCGCCGATGGACTGGAACACCAGGTCCACCGGTGCGCCCTGGTCGATGGCTTCAATGGTGTTGGTGACGTGGGTGAGCACACAGGATTGGGTGGGAATCTGATAGTGCTCGATGACGTCGCTCATCATGTGCAGCAGGCGACAGGTCTGGGCCACATTATCAGTGGCGGGGTTGATGCCAATCACCGCGTCGCCATTGGCGTAGAGCAGGCCGTCGAGAATGCTGGCGGCAATACCGGTCAGATCGTCGGTGGGGTGGTTGGGTTGCAGGCGCGTCGACAGGTGCCCGGGCAGGCCAATGGTGTTGCGAAAGGCGGTGGTCACCTCGCATTTTTTTGCCACCAGAATCAGGTCCTGGTTGCGCATCAGCTTGCTCACTGCGGCGGCCATCTCGGGGGTAACGCCGGCGCGAATTTGGGTGAGTATGGCGGGAGTGGCCAGGTCGCTGAGCAGCCAGTCGCGAAAGCCGCCCACGGTGAGGTGAGCGATAGGGGCAAAGGCCGTTTTGTCATGCTCGTCGATAATCAGGCGGGTGATCTCGTCGGACTCGTAGGGCACCAGCAGGTCCTGCAGGAACTGCTGCAGCGGCACTTCCGCCAATGTCATTTGCGCCACTACCCGCTCCTCGGCGGACTCGGCGGCGACGCCCGCCAGGCGGTCACCGGAGCGGGCGGGAGTGGCCTTGGCCATCAGCTCTTTCAGGTCGCGGAAACCGAAGGTGTGGCTGCCCACGGTGTGGCGAAACTGAAACGGTGAAGCACTATTCATACATCAGGGTCCATAGCTTGGGTATCAGCGCAAATACCATGCAATTCCCGGGCACCTGTGGGTTTTGGTGAGTAATTCCGCACTTATCCCCGGTTTTCGGGGTGGATTTTGACTGCTTCGGTGGTGATGGGTGGGGGATTGCACCAAAAGCAGGCGCCAGTTGCCCCGTTCAGGCCAGGTCCCTTGACTGTAGCACCGATGCCGGACCCCTGGGGGTGAATCCCGGATCGAGTCCCCGAGAAGGTGGCGGTTCTGCTGCTTGTTGTCCGGTGTCCGGGGTTGTTAACCTTTGCCGCCAACCAATAACCATAAAGATCCTGCCATGGCCTGTTACAAGATCCTGCTGTTTATGAAGCGCCGTGCCGACCTGTCGGCAGAGGCCTTTCGCGACTACTACGAAAATCACCATGCGCCGCTGTGCCAGAAGTACTCCCGCGGTGTGGCCCGCTACCTGCGTCGATTTATCGAGCCGCAGGTACATCCGGAGACCGGCGTCTGGGAAGACCCGCCCTTCGATGTGATTACCGAGCTCTGGTTCGATAACGAGGAGGTTTACAAAGGCGCCCTCGCCTACCTCACCAGCAGTGTGATGCCGGATGAGATTATTGCGGATGAGAAGAACCTGTTTGACCGCAGTTCATTCCGCATTGCCACGGTGGTGGAACACGAATAACGCCTGCGGCCCACAGGTAGGGCCAGGTGAGACGGGGAGAGCCAGGCGGGCAGAATCAGGTGGGCCGTATCAGGCGGGCTCGATGGCGACCGGCACCCCGGAGTAGAAGGCCATGCCGCTGATGTTGTCGATCACGGCCTTGCTGGTGAGGCAATTGACGTTGCCCTGCAGGTGGCCGTGGGCGATGGAGGTGACGCCACGTTTCATGCCGGGATCGAGGCGGGCGGTGAGCAGGATGCTGCCGCTGTCATTGCTGACCCTCACGCCCTGGCCGTCCTCAAGGTTGTAAGCCCGGGCATCTTCAGGGTGCAGCAAAATATTGGCTTCCTCGCCGAGAAAATCCAGCTGTGCGTTGAACTTCCGGCGTTGCCGGCGTGATGAAAAGCAGAGTGGCTTGGGTTTACCCAACTGATCCAGATCCTGCGACAGCATCTCCTGCCACTGCTGTACCAGTCGCTCCGGCAACAGCCTCCAGCCTCCCAGCCGTTCAATGTGTTTGTCCACCCAGGGGGCGGGAAATTCCAGCGGCCGCTCCACATAGCGGTTGCTCTTCAGTTCGTCGAAACTGCAGCGTGCGGTTTGCATCAGCTGCTGCAGCATCAGCTCGTCAGCGCCCTCTTCCCTGTCATCCGCCGGCACATGTTCCGCCACCGGCAGCCCGGCGCGGCGCATGACCTCTGCGATCACCCACCAGGCGGAGCGGCGCTCGCCCATGGGCGGCACCAGCGGCGCCGAATACTGCAACGACAGGTTCCAGTTGAGGGTGTCCCAGCGACTGAACTCCACCCGCTCCACCGCGTCCTTGGTGGGCAGCACATGACTGGCAAAGGCCGTGGTCTCGTTGTGGGCAATCTCCAGCATTACATGCAGATCCAGTTGCTGCAGGGTGCGACTGAGCTCATTGGTGTCGGGAAAACTGCGCAACAGGCGGCCACCAAAATTGAACAGGGCGCGAATGTTCCCGGCGTCTATCTCGTCGGGTAGCACGGCACAGGGCCAGTCGCCGATAATGCCGGGCACTTCAGGGCGCACATTGGAGCCGGGCGTCCACGGATCCATCACCGGCAACTCGAAACTGTCGAAGGGGATAAGAAAGCCGGGGTGAAACCAGGTGCCGCCGCGGGCGTTCATGGCGCCGGTAAGGATCATCAGTAGCCAGCCAAACCACTGGGTCAGGTTACAGCCGCTGGACATGGTGATGCCGGTACCGGTCTCCACCACCACCTTGCCACCCTGACGACGAATGGCCGCCAACAGCTCTTCCATTACCATCGGGTCGACACCGGCAATGGAGGCTGCTGTTTGCAGGTCATAGTTCTTTAACAATTCCCGCAACTGCTCCAGACCCTGTACCGGCTGTCGCGGTTGCAGAGGACCGTCGGCCAGAATCTCCCGCACCAGCCAGGCGAGGATGGCGTAGTCCTTACCCGGGTAGGCGGCGATGTGGCGGCTGGAGAATTTGGCGGTCTCGGTAAACAGCGGGTCGATGGTCCACACTTCACCGCGGTCGGCGGCGGCGCGGATCCACCGGGCCGGGTTGTACATGCCGGTGTTGTGGGCGTGGCTCACCATGGGGTTGGTACCCACATAGATCAGCATGGAGACTTCGTCGTAATCGGTTTTCGGGTTGAGGCCGGGGAAGCCGCCCACGGCGCCGGCTACCAGCACTTTGGCGACACCGTCGATAGTGAGGGGAGAAAACTTCGGCCCGTAACCCAGCGCTGCGTGCAGTGCCTCTTCCATGGCGTAGCCAGCGGAATCCAGCCCCAGGCCACTGCCGAAATTCAGTGCCACCGCACGTGGGCCGTGACTGTTGATAGTGTGCCGCAGGCGGGCGGCGATATCGTCCAGCGCCTCATCCCAGCTCACCGGTTGCAGCTCACCGTCCTTGCGCATCAGCGGCTGGGTAATGGCGTCCGGGGTGTGGTGCAGCTTGCCGATGGCGCGACCCTTGGGACAGGTGTAACCGGCGCTCAGGGGGTGGGAATGATCCCCCCGTACCTTGAGAATCTGGTCGCCGGCCACTTCCACTTCCAGGCCGCAGTGCACCATGCAGACCTTGCAGTAGGTGTGTTTGAGTTCGGTGGCTGTGCTGTCCATGGGCGCCCTCCTCTGCAGGATCTCTGATGTGCTGTTTTATAGTAATTATTAAGTGATCAGGTGATCACATGTTGGCACAGGCGGGTGGGGTGGGCAACTGTGGAATCGAAAAAGATCGCCCGCGGGAGCGGGCTCCTACAGCATTATCCAAGTACGTAGGAGCCCGCTCCCGCGGGCGATCTTTTGGGGGTAACACGATGACGGGATATACAAGGGACAGGCCCGGATAAGCCCTGACTTCAACGATTGTCCACAATATCCTGCAGTGCCTGCGCCAGCCACTCCACTGCGGCTGGCGGCGCCTTGTCCCCACTCAGATATTTGGTCTGCAACACAAACCCGTTCATCAGTGTCAGCATGCTGATGGCGCGGGCCTTGGCGTTGGGAGGGCCAATCCACTGCGCCAGCGGATCCATAATGTGCTCGCGGGTGACCTTGCGGGCTATGGCCTTGGATTCGGGATCGGCAATGGCCAGCATGATGGTGGTGGTCAGTTTGGGGTTGGCCTTGCTCACCATCATCTTTGCCATCTGTTTACCGAAGCCTGGTTTATCATCGACAAACAAGGTGTGAGTGTGAATGCCGTGGATCAGGCTCTGTTCAAACAGGTTGGCCTTGCTGCCGAAGTGGCGGGCAATCAGCGAGGATGCCACCTCTGCCCGCGTGGCAATATCCCGGATGCCGGTTTTGGCATAGCCATGTTCACCAAACAGGTCGAAGGCGGCGGCGAGAATACGGGCCTTGGTTTTTTCAGCGTTGCGGGGTTTGATGGCAGGAGTCTGGGTCATGGCGGCCTCGGATAGAGGCGATTACCATAGCATACTGCCCGATTCGGTAAACAGTCCGCAGGCTGTCATCGTCGGCGTGCAGGCTAAGCCGTTTTTACCGCGGGTTGTTTTGGTGTTTGCAACATGTGCAGGCAGCAGGTCACAGGGACAGCAGAGAATTACTATGTACAAAGATGTCACCCCAACGCCGGTCGCTCACAGTCCTCTGGATGTGTTTGTGGTCTTCCTGAAACTGGGCCTCACCTCCTTTGGCGGTCCCATCGCGCACCTCGGTTATTTTCACCGCGAGCTGGTGCAAAAGCGCGGCTGGGTCAGCGAAAGTCAGTACGCCCAGCTGTTGGCCCTGTGCCAGTTCCTGCCCGGGCCGGCCAGCAGCCAGCTGGGGTTTGTGTTGGGTTTGTTACGTGCCGGCTGGCGCGGGGCGTTGGCTGCGTTCGCCGGTTTTACCCTGCCATCGGTCATGCTCATGCTGGGTTTTGCAGCGCTGCTGCCCTACCTGAGTGGTTCCATTGACCTGGCGATCATCCACGGCCTGAAACTGGTGGCCTGCGCGGTGGTGGCGGATGCTGTATTGGGTATGTGGCGAAAGCTGTGCAGTGACTGGATACGCCGATTGCTGGCGGTAGCGGCGACGGTGCTGGTGTTGTGGGGCGGCTCGGCGGTCTGGCAGCTGCTGGCTGTGGCCCTGGCAGCTGTGGTGGGCGGACAGTTTTGCCGTGGCTCCCCCGCTCTGCAGACAGCGGTCGTAGCGCCGGCCTATGGCCGCAAGGCGGGTGGCATTCTGCTGTCGCTGTTTGTAATGCTGTTGGTGGGGCTCTCACTGGTGGCGGCACTGTCTTCTGAGGTCGGTGGTGTTGCTGTGGCAGATGCTTTCTATCGCGCCGGTGCGCTGGTGTTTGGTGGTGGTCATGTGGTGCTGCCGCTGTTGCAGGAGTCGGTGGTGGAGAGTGGCTGGGTGAGCGATGCCGAGTTTCTCGCCGGCTACGGTGCGGCACAGGCACTGCCCGGACCGCTGTTTGCGTTCTCCGCCTATCTTGGCTCTCTGATACCGGCGGGACCGGGAGCCGGAGCTACCGCTGCCATGGCGCTGGTGTTTATGTTCCTGCCCGGCTTTTTACTGGTGGCTGCGGTGTTGCCTTTGTGGCACCAGGTCGCCTCCGGTCAGCGACTCAGTGGTGCCGTGGCTGGCGTCAATGCGGCGGTGGTGGGGTTGCTGGCGGCGGCGCTGTACAACCCTATATTCACTTCGGGGGTGGCGGACTGGAGTGACTTGCTGATTGCGCTGGTGGGTTTTGCCTTACTGGCGGTATGGCGTTTGTCGCCGCTGTGGGTGGTTGGCTGGTGTGTGGCCGCTGCAGTACTGCGGGCAGTGGTCTTCTGAATGGGCGTAGTCTGCCTGACTCCTGTTGGTGAGTCACAGGAGTCAGGCAGGCAGGTGTAACGTAGATGTGTCCGGCGAAATGTTAACTAGAGTTTGGTGACCGAGATCGCCATGGCAGTGGATACCTGTATGACCACTTCCCGTCCAACCTGATCTTCTCGCAGTTCAACATCCTTGCGTACAGGCACTGTCTGCACTTCACCGTCAGGGAACTGCAGGGTGACGGTGTGCTTTTCCAGATCCACGGCGGTGACAACGGCGGTGACTTCAGCGACAGCAGTCATGCTGGACGCCGGTTTACTGCCTTCGGGAGCGTCGATGGCTACTGCTGCAGCGCCGTCGGCAGTGGGAGCGTCAATGGGGTTGAGGTAGATAACGGTCTCCTGCTTATAAGAGATCTCGACATGGTCGCCCACCTCAACCTGTTCGAAATTTACCGCTTCCGGACCGATACTGACGGTTTTCTGGTGGCCCTCCCGGTCCTCAAGAGTCACGGTGCGTTGCTCGTAATCGATGGCAGTTACCGTGGCGGAAAGTTTGGCGGTCATGGTGGTGGAACCACCGGGAACGCCTTCAACCCTGACGCTGGTTTCACTCACGTTCATGGTCAGGGAGCCATCTTCCTTTTCCTCCTGTTTGGCATCGCAGGCGGTAAGCAGCCCCAGAAGTAATGCACAAACAACCGCTTGTAATCCATATTGGTTAACGGGTTTCATCAGTGTGATCCTCATTCTGCAGGTTTCCTTAAGGTGATTGCTGTAGTACCGGAAAAAGAACGTGTGACGTGATTGACAGTCGTTTGGACATGCCGCCACGGTTGCGCAATATCTAAGGTAGCGTCGATCTGTTGAGGGAATAATACAGAGTCGATTGGCAAGGTAAATAATTATTGCGCGGGTGTTTAATTGTGTGCCATTACAGGCGGTGATAGGTTGGGCGGGGCGCTGTCAGAGGTTGATTCGGGTAGTGCATGTCTGCTGCAAAATCCTGCGTACAAAGTAACTTTAATATTCGCTGGTGTCTTTTTCATTGTGTTCATTGTGTTCATTGTGGCCGGGTGTGAATTGCGTGGCTGCTGCGCTGATGTCAGTGAAAGGTGTAGTGTGTTCATTTTTCAAATGCAGGGTTGGAGGTAGTATGGAAGCCGATTTCTGGATGCAAAAGTGGGACAAGGGTGAGCTGGGTTTTCACCAGAGTGTGGTCAATCCGTTTCTGGCCGCGCACCTGCAGGAATTAAATCTTGTTGCAGGTAGTCGAGTCTTTGTTCCTCTGTGCGGCAAATCACTGGATATGGTGTGGCTGCGTGACCAGGGTTTTCAGGTGGTGGGTATTGAACTGGTGCCGTCGGCAGTGGCGCAGTTTTTTGACGCTCTGGATGTTACACCGGAAATTACGGTGTGCGGTGAATTGCAGCGCTTCAGCGGCGCGGGTATCGAAGTGTTTGTCGGTGATTTCTTTGCCCTGACGCCCGCGTTGTTGGGAACTGTTGATCTGGTCTACGATCGCGCGGCGCTGGTGGCATTACCAGCGGAGATACGCCGGCGCTATGCGGAAAAAATGATGCAGTTGTGCCGTGCTGTGCCGCAATTGCTGGTGACGTTTGATTACGAGCAGTCGTTGTTGGCCGGGCCACCCTTCTCCGTGCCGGAAGCCGAGGTGCAGCGACTGTATGGCGCTCAATACGGTTTGATTTGTCTGGACAGTGTTGCGGTCAGCGGTGGTCCAAGGGGAGATGTCGGCGCGCGGGAAATTGCCTGGCAGCTGGTATGGCAAAACGACTAACAGGTTGCGTTACTTGATCGCCTTGCCAAGATGGTCTGCCCAGGCCTTGTTGTGCTCATCCGTCGAGCAGGCCCCGGCGAGCAGCTCCGGGGTTACCAGTCTGCCTCGTTCGCGCAGGAAACCGCGCAGGTACGGATCAGACAGATACACACCGATGGCGTCTATTTGTTCCGCGGCACCGCGGATGGATTGCACGGTGACCTTGCCGCGATTGGCCGGCTCAATAAAGTCTTCGGGGCGTGAGCGCATCGCATTGGCGATGGCGCTCAGTCGTTCACCGCTCAGCGGGTGTGTCTGTCCCGGCGAGCCGGGCACATGGGGGTCGCGGATACTGACTGCGGTAAACCAGATCACCATGCCCAACGGGGGCAGTTGCATACGGCGCAGTACCCGCATGGCAAATTGATCCGCCTGCGCTTCCTGTTGCTGCGCCGTGGCGGCGTCGATCCTGTCGTAGGGTTGGTGGCGGTGGTGCACGTGTCCGAGCTCGTGTAGCAGGATAAACGCCAGCGCCGATTTAAGCGCTTTCTGGGATACGTCATCCACGTAGCTGTCCAGCTCATAGGCGTTGCCCGGGATATTCAGGGCCGGGAGCATGGCGGGCAGGTCGATATCGCTGTAGTCCATGGCTGCCACATAGTCGAATACCGCTTCCTTGTTGCACTGGAAGCGCTCCAGCCAGGCCGTGGCAATTGCCATCTCATCCATAAAACGCACCGACATGGTGGGGATCAGCAGTAAACCGTTACCGGCGTTGGCAGAAAATTCAAAGGGGTCCACGCGCCGGTCCCAGGGTTGCAGCAGTTGCACCCGTTGCAGCGTCGCTAACTCATCGGCGAGCAGGTAGGCCGCCATATCCTCAAACAGCACGGCGCGGATATTGGGCGAGTACACCAGGTTATAGCGCTTCAGGTCGCTGTCGGCATACAGTGTCCGGTAGTCGCGGGCCTGCACAGTGCTGCAGCAGAGTGTGATCAGGCAGGTAAGCAGCAGTGGGATGTGCCAGTCACTTGTCATCGGGACAGCTGCCATGGATGGAGTTGAACACTGAGCGCAGCTCCAATGGTGCGTCATCGGCAGGGCCGGCGTTGCCCAACTGCCACACAGGCCCCCACTCCTGCTCATTCCATACCGACAGCATCAGGCTGCGCTTGGCATCAGTGATGGCCAGTGTCAGCTGGTCGGATAATTCTGCAGCGGCCGCATCTGTACCAACCAGGCGCTGGGCGCAGTTCAGCATCCAGATGCTGTTAAGGGCTTTGCCGCGTTGTTGTGGGGTGATGTTTTCGGGGCGGGTGCCCATGCCGGTGAAACCGTGGAAAACATCACCGCCAGGGGTGCTGGCCTGTTCAATGGTACCGGGAGCACTAACCGACACAGTGGAGGTTAGCGAGTAGTAGAGAATGATGCTGCCGAAGGCCGCAAAGAAAACCCCGGGCCCTACCCGGGAGAGCACCACCTTGACGCCCGGCAATTCGATTTTGCCCTTGCCGTCGTTCTGGAATGGCAGATGAAAGAAGAGCCGGTAACCGAGAAAGATAGCCATGCCGGCAATCAGTACACCGATGATGCGCTCAATCATCCTCAGAACGACGGGATCATCCATGAACACAGTCTCCAGTAAGCCGGGTGGGGAACCCGAGCACTGTCAGCCTGCAGCCGACCGCAGTTGCAGTGATCGGGATGGGGTCAGTGGTCAGCCAAGGCTTTTATCAATGTTGTCGAACAGGGTGTTGAGGTCGTCAACGCCGGAACTGGCGGCGTGGGTGCGCACGCTTTTCACCAGTTTGTGCAGGTGGCTGGCGGTATCGCTATCCAACTGTCCCAGCTCCTTCATACGTTTGGTGAGTACCCCCACCATCATCAGCGACAGGTAGGCAATATGGTCGGTTTGATTTTGTGGTTGCATAGACCCTCCGATAGTCCTTCAAGCAGGTAGCTTTCAGTATAGAGGGTCAATCGCCGTGCGCGAGTCGCCGTTGTGTTTGGGCAACGGCGGCTCGCCGGAGGCGGGTTAAGGCTGGAAAGGGAACAGCAGCGGTGCCACAGCCAAGGTAGTCAGGTACGTCAGGAACAGTAGCGGCAGGCCGGTTTTGACGAAATCGGTAAACACATAGCGGCCGGGTTCCACCACCAGGGTCACCACCGGTGTGGCCACCGGGGTGGAGAAGGAGGAAGAGGCGGCAATCAACACCGCTACCGCAAACGGGAAGGGGGACAGACCCGCCGCCGTGGCTGCGTAGATGGCAATGGGCGACACCAATACCGCCGCTGCGGTATTGGAGAGCACCAGGCCGATACTGGCGGTAAGGAAGAACAGCAGCGTCATCAGCATGTAGGGGCCGGAGCTGGCGGAGAGGTTCATTAGTGCGTCGGCGATGATCTGGGTTCCGCCGGTCTTGTCCAGCGCCTGCGCCAGCGGCAGCATGCCCGCCAGCAGTACCAGGCTGCTCCAGCTGATGGAGCGGTAGGCCTCCTCCATGGTCAGGCAGCGGGTAAAGATGGCTGCCAGCGACGCCAGCATCACCGCCGGGATCAGGGGCACGATGTTGAACATGGTGAGCAGCACCATGGCGCCGAGGATCAGCAGCGAGGTGCCCATGCGATCGTAGGAGGGCACCACATCGGCGTGTTCGCTGGGGAATTCGGTGACCACAAAATCGTGGGGCTTCTGTGTCAGTTGCTGGATCTTTGACCAGGCGCCCACCACAAACATGCTGTCCGCCGGTTGCAGGCTGATATCCTCGAAATTCTCCACGGCCTTGAAGTTGCGGCGCAGGCCCAGCACGTGCACACCGTAGCTGGAGCGGAACTCACACTCGCGCAGGGACTTGCCCAGCAGTTGGGAATCCGGGTGGATCAGTACGGTGGCACCGCTGATGTCCCACAGCCAGCGCTGGCGGTCACTCCAGTTATGGGGCACCTCCACCAGCTGATGATCCTCCTGCAGGCGGTCGATGTCGTGGGGCTTGCCGACCACGATAATGGAGGTGCCGAGACTCAGCTCAAAACTGGAAGCGGGTGAGGTAATGCGCTGTTTGCCGCGGCTGGTCTCCCGCAGCACACCCACTACCCGCACGGTGTATTTGCTCTCCAGCTGGGCGTCGGCCAGGGTCATGTCCAGCAGGGGCGAACCGGGCACCATGCGCAGCTTGCGATAGGTGCTGCCGGGGCTGTGGTCCATCCACAGCTCCTCCACCGAGCGGGCGTCCTTCTTCTGTGTGGCGGCACTGATCTTGTCGCCGAGGATATGGCGGCCCACCAACAGGATGTAGAGGATGCAAACCACCAGCACGGCAAGCCCAACCGGGGTAAAACTGAAGAAGTTGAAACCGTCAAAACCGGCGGACTTGAGGGCCTCGTGCACCACGATATTGGGGGTGGTGGCAATCAGGGTCAGCATGCCGGAGATCAGCGAGGCGTAGGAGAGCGGGATCAGCATACGCTTGGAGTTCAGCCGGGTCTGGGCGGAAATGCGCAGCACCACCGGTATAAACAGTGCCACCACCACCGTGGAACTCATTACCGAACCCAGCAGGGCTGCACAGCCCATCACCAGCGCCAGCAGGCGTGTCTCGCTGCTGCCCCCCTGCTTCATCACCCAGTCACCCACCACGCGGGCTACGCCCGTGCGCGACAGCATCTCCCCCAGCACCAGCAGGCCTGCCACCAGCGCCACCACCGGGCTGCCAAAGCCGGAGATGGCTTCGTTGACGGTGAGAATGCCGCTCAGGCTGAGGGTGATCACCACCAGGATGGCGACAATATCGAAGCGCACACGGTTGCTGGCCATCAGCGCACCGGCCACCACAATCAACGCATAAACAAAAACCGTATCGCCGGTCAGCATGAGGAAAATTCCTGCGGGGGTTACATCGGGGAAGGTAAATCAGGGCGCGCATTGTAGCGTAACAAGGCCCTTCGCGCCACGCGGGCCGGGCCGAAGGCCACGGGTGGCGGGGGTTTTCGGGTTTGGGAGGGGCTCCTGGCCGGGCTTTCTGCACCGGTAACTGCTACGGTAAATTTAAATAAAGCACTTGCGTTATTTAAATGGCGGGCACTACACTGCGAGCCAGCTGCCACTCCGGAATTCACTGCTCATGAGCAAAGCCAATGCCCCGGCGCCGGGCAAATCCCGCACCCGCAATGACCCCCGTAAGGAGGCCACCCGCATCGCCATTATGGAGGCCGCAGAGACCCTCTTTGCCCAATCCGGTATCGAGGGGGTGTCCCTGCGACAGATCGGTGCGGCCATTGGTTCTTCCAATACCAGCGTGGTGGCCTACCACTTCGGCAGCAAGGAGGCGCTGGTGGAAGCCATCTTTCACTACCGCCTGCCGGCCATAGATGCCCGGCGCCGCGAGTTGCTGCAGGAGGCCCTGGGCGCCGGCAACGGCAATGATCCTCTCACCCTGCTGCGGGCCATCTGGTTACCACTGTTTGAGCAGGTCAATGAGACAGGCCAGCACAGCTACGCAGGCTTTATGTCCATGCTGATGTACTCCACCGTTGGCGATATTCGCCTGGCGGTGAGCAGTGATTACCCCACTACCAACGAACTGGGTGAACGCCTGCAGGCGGCCATGCCCGATGCTCTCAAACCCCTGTTCGATACCCGCATGCTGATGAACACCGTCATGGTGACCGGCGCACTGAAGATGATCGATCAGGCGCCCGCTGCCGTGGATGGTGCGCCGCTGTTTGCGGATACCTTGCGGATGGCGGCGGCAGCGCTGCTGGCTCCCCGATAATCAACACCGACAACAATAATATTCACCGGAGAATGTTCACGATGATGAGTAAACCCATGCGCATGGGGCGGCCTGCCGCCCTGCTGGCCTTGCTGTTTGCCGGCACGTTCAGCGCCCAGCAGGCGCTGGCCCTGGACCTGGCGGTCTCTGCCGATGACCTGGCCAAATCCATTCCCGGCACCCGCCCCGAGCGGGTGACCGCCGAGGCCGATGCCCCCAATGTGCTGGTATGGCTGATGGACGATGTGGGCTTCGCCCAGGTCTCCGCCTATGGTGGCCTGGTAGAAACCCCCAATATTGATCGCGTCGCCGCCAATGGCCTGGCCTACTCCAACTTCCGCGCCACCCCGGTCTGTTCTTCCAGTCGCGCCTCACTGCTGACCGGGCGCAACCCGCACACCGTGAACGTGGGTGGCCACGCCATGGGCCCGCGGGGCCTGCCGGGCTACAACACCCTGGTGCCACGGGATGCAGGTACTGCGGCGGAGAACTTCCGCCAGGCCGGCTACCGCACCTTCGCCATCGGCAAATGGGATCACGGCCCGTTGAGTGACCTTAATGCCGCTGGCCCGTTCACCTACTGGCCACAGGGCCAGGGCTTTGATCGTTTTTACGGTTTCCTGACCGCCGACACCGACAACTTCGATCCGGTGCTGTTTGAAAACATCGCCCCGGTGGATATTCCCAAACAGGAGAATTATCACTTCAACAAGGACATGGCCGACAAGGCCATCGACTACATCAACGGTCGCAGCTCCGGCCTGCCCACACCGCCGTTCTACATGTACTGGGCCACTGGCACCGCCCACGCGCCGCACCATGCGCCGGCGGACTGGATCGCCAAATACAAGGGTCGTTTCGACAAGGGCTGGGATGCGGTGCGGGAAGAGATCCTCGCCAAACAGAAAGCCCTGGGCATAGTGCCGGCTGACACCAAACTGCCTCCGCGTCCGGAACACATGCCGGCCTGGGACAGCCTGTCAGCAGATGCCAAACGCCTCTACGCCCGGCAGATGGAAGTGTTCGCGGCATCGCTCTCCTATGCGGACCACGAGTTTGGTCGTGTACTGGATGAGCTGGAGCGGCGCGGTGAGCTGGACAACACCATTGTGGTTATTACGTCCGACAACGGCGCCAGTGCCGAGGGCGGCCCCAACGGTTTGATGAACGAGATCAGCTTCCCCAACTCCCATGTGCCGACGGTGGCAGAGAACCTGGCCTGGATCGACCAGTGGGGCGGCCCCGAGACCTTCCCGCACTATGTGTTTGGCTGGGCGGTGGCGGGTAATACCCCCTACAACTACTACAAGCAGACCGCATGGGAAGGTGGCATTCGCGTACCGCTGGTGATCGCCTGGCCGGAGGGCATTAAAGCCCGCGGCGAGTGGCGCGAGCAGTTTGCCTACATTGCCGATATCACGCCCACCGTGCTGGCCGCGGCGGGTGTAGAGCCGGCGAAGATGGTCAACAACCTGCCGCAGATTCCGTTTGATGGCGAAAACCTGGTGGGCACCTTTGCCAAAACCGCAGAGACTCCGGACCGCGCCCAGTACTTCGAGATGTACGGCAACCGCTCGCTGGTGAAGGGTGACTGGAAAATCGTCGCCTCCGACCGTACCGCTACCTGGGATCTCACCACCTCGGCTTCGGTCGATAACGCCTGGGCGCTCTACAACCTGAAAACCGATCCGGCCGAGACCATCAACCTGGCTGACCAGCACCCGGACAAGGTGGCTGAACTGGACGCCGCTTTCGAGGCCCAGGCTGAGCAGTTCCATGTGAACCCCATCGACGGTGGTGGCGGTACCCGCGTCTATATGCGCCAGATCATCACCGAGGATTTCAAGACACGTCGCGGCCAGTGGGTCTACCCACGCCCGGTGGCACGTACCCTGGAATTCAACGCGCCGCCCATCAAGTTCATGAACCACACCATGACCGCCGATGTGAACCTGCCGCAGGGTAACGAGACCGGTCCCATCTACGCCATGGGCGGTTCGCTGGGCGGTATGGGGCTCTACCTCAAGGACGGCAAGCCCACCTTTATTATTCGCGGCCTGATGGGCGAAGAGGTGAAGGTAACCGGCAAGGCGTTATCGAAAGGCGACAACCAGCTGGAGATGACGCTGGATCTGGGCGGCGGTTCCCAGGCCCATATCGAGCCTCTGGCGGTGCGCAATATCACCGTGACCCTGAGCAGCAACGGCAACGAACTGCTGAACGAGACCGTGCAGTTTGCCATGCCGGCCACCATGTCCTCGTCCGAAACCTTCGATATCGGCCGTGACGATGGCAAGGCGCTGACCGATGACTACACGGCGGAAACCCCCTTCCCCGGCACCATTCGCAATGTGGTGTTCGACTTCATGCCCAAGGGACTGGCGAAGGCGAAGATGATGATGCAGATGCTGGGCAACAAAGCTAAAGAGTTATTAAGTGATGACTGAGTCCTGTATTAAACAATCACGCCGGCGGTGGGTTCTGCCCCTGCTGGCTTCCAGCTTGCTGATGCCTGCGGCGCTGTGCGCCGCGGACGCCAACACTGCAGCCGATGCGGTGGTCATCGCCCTGGGCACCCAGGGCGGCCCGCAGCCTAACCCTTACCGTGCCCAACCGGCCCACGCGCTGCAGGTAAATGGCGTCACCTATCTGGTGGATGCGGGCAATGGCGTGGCCCGTCAGCTGGCGGCGGCGGACATTGCGGTTGAGGGGGTAAAGAAGATCTTTATCTCCCACAATCACGATGACCACAACGCCGATCTCGGCACCCTCATGGGCCTGAGCTGGTCGCTCAACAACCGCGATGACTTTGATGTGTTTGGGCCGGCCGGCACGCAGGAGGTGGTGGACGGCTTCCTGGAGTCCTACTCCGTGAATGCGGCCATCCGCAGTGAAGACTCCCCGCTGCCCCGCTTCGGCTCGTTTGAGGGGGATATCGAAGTACACAATATCGGCGACGCGCCAGCGGCAAAAGTGATCTACAAAGATAAAAACGTGGTGGTGTCGGCAGTGGAAAACTGTCATTACCACCATGACGAGCCGATCAAGCGTGCGCATGGCGAAGAGAAGAGTTACGCCTTCCGCTTCGAGACCGCCACACGCACAGTCGTCTTCAGTGGTGACACCGGTCCCTGCCAGTCGCTGGTAGAGTTCACCAAAGGTGCAGACCTGTTGGTGCACGAAGTGATGAGCAGTGAGTTGATGGCGGACAATATCCGCTCGCACGGCCTGATGGCAGCGTTGCCGGACTTTCTTATGGACAAGCTGATGACCAAGTCAGCGCAGTACCACACCGTGCCGGAAGAGGTGGGCAAGCTGGCCAAAGCCGCGGGTGTGGGCGAAGTGGTGCTGACCCACGTCATGCCGGGGCGCAAGAGCGATCCGGATTCGGCCTATATCGACGGCGTTTCTCTGCACTACACCGGCAAGGTGGTAGTGGCGCAGGATTTGGGGCGCTACTGAGGCCCGATTGTCTGCCGGCAGCCGCAGCCACCTTTCGGATTGCAGCTGCCGGTTTTTTGTCACGTCGGGTTTGGATTACCAGAGTCCTGGTCGCAGTAACCTCGATGTGTGGCAGGCCAAGGCCTATCTCTCTGACGCCTTCTGATTGGCGCGTATTATTCCAAGAGCTTCAAAAATAATTAAAATCCATTAAACACAATGGCTTAAGTCCTCTATTTGTACGTGCCGACGCTTTTGGTGCGTGTGCCAAACCGGCATTGTTGAAACTTTACACTGCTTTAGTAAACCATAATTGACCATCCCGACAATTCTCGTTTACCATGCCCTCCATGATAACGACTACTACAGCGGCTAAAAGCGAACAGAGCGTGGGCATCAGCCACGGCCTGATCGCCCATTTGATGGTAGTCACCCACTTCGTAATGAAGGACACGCTGGACAAGCTGACGGCCAGTAATCGTTACGAAAAGCTCAGCATGACCTACGAGCGCTACATTCCGGTGCTGGTAGAGAAGGATATTTCCCCTGGCGAGCTGGCCGCCCGTGTGGGCAGCAGCAAGCAGGCCTGCAGCAAGGTGATCAAGGAGCTGGAGAAGCTGGGGCTGATTGAGCGGCGCCAGAACCCTGAAGATGGTCGCTCCCAGCTGCTCTCCCTGTCGGGGAAGGGCATGCAGCTGCTGCAGGATGGCACCCGCATTACGGCGGAAGTGCAGCAGTACCTGGCGGAGCAGATCGGCGGCGAGCGTATGGATCAGATGATCCTGTTGCTGGAAAAAGTCTGCCACGGCCTGGGGGTGCAGCTGCGCACCTATCCGAGGCTGCCGGGTGCTGCGGAAAGCGGCAGCCCGATACGATTGAATATGTTGTTGCAGGCCATGACCAATCACCTGCGCGACACCTTGCTGGAGGAGATGAGCAGCAAGGGCTTTAAAGGATTGCGGACCAATTTTGGCCAGATCCTCGGCATGATCAGCAGCGAGCCGCGACGGATCCAGTACATCGCATCCGTTATTGGCATCAGCAAACAGGCGGCGGCGGTGCTGGCCATAGATTTTGAAACCCTGGGGTATGTGATTCGTGAATCCGACCCGGAAGACAAGCGCCAGATCATCCTGCGCCTGTCGCCACAGGGTGAAAGCCTGGTGCGGGAATCCATCGCCAGTGTGCGGGCCCTGGAGCAAAGGGTAGAGGCGCTGCTGGGCGAGAAGGATTACCGGGTGCTGGAGAGTGCCATGGAGGATCTCTACCACGCGGTCGCCTATCAGATGGGCGGCTCGGGGATGACCAACATTGTGCCCGGCAAGATTCAGAAATTGACAGATTACTTACTCGAAGAGCTGGGCGTCGCCGGTGTGCGAACCCTGGCCCAACACTTACTAACCATTACAAGAGGTGATAGCTGATGGAGACATCATTTTTTTCCACGCTGGCTGCAAACTATGAGGGTTGGCTGACCCTTATTATGGCCGTGTGTGTCATGGGTATTCCTGTGCTGCTGAGCAAGGTGCTGACCAAATTCGGTATCTTCAAGGAGATCAGCGGCCTGAACCAGGCGGTTGTGGACCAGAAGTCCCAAAAGCCAAACTGGGTGAAAAACCAGAAGTGGAACCGCAAGTGGGGCGCGATTTTTATCGCGGTTATCTACCTGGGCATTATCCCCTTCATTATCACTGCTGAATCCCAGCCATGGTGGCAGTACTTCACCGATATCTTCGTGATCCTGATGGTGTACGATTTCTTCTACTACATGACTCACCGTTTCCTGTTCCACGACGGTGGCCCTCTGGTGTGGGTACACGCGATTCACCACCAGCAGAAGAACCCCTGCCGCATGGATTCCAGCTACATCCACCCGCTGGAAGTGGCCATGGGCCTGGGTCTGTACGTCGGTACTGTGTTCGGCCTGAGCTTCATCATGGGTGACTTCCACATTGTTACCCTGATCCTGACCTGGATTGCCTTCTCCGAGATCAACTTGCACAACCATGATCGTCAGGAGACTACCGGCAACAACGCTGTGTCCAAATACCTGAAGTACGCTTCTGATATGCACCACAACCACCACGCCCGTTTCATCGGCGGTAACTTTGCAACCATCTCCCTGTTCTACGACTGGTTGTTCGGTACCCTGGATAACGGCGACGGCTGGGGCAAGCACAAGCTGGCCAACCAGGCCCAGAAGCCTGCCAACTGATTGCGTGCAAGGCTGAACGGCAGACGCTGACAGGCAGACGCCAATAAGAAGCCAATAAGAAGCCGCGAACAGAAAGCCCCTCACTCCCGGAGTGAGGGGCTTTTTTTATGGGCTCCTTAATCAGTAGCTGTCGGGCCCGGCGTCCGGGTATTGGGGGAGGTCGTCGTTGAGGTGGAGCCAGGGGGCCTTGCTGGCGCACCAGATGTGGTAGCCGGGCTCCATGGCCGTATTGTCGTCCAGGGAGCAGAGGGTGATGTCGATAAATTGCGGTTCAGTCTGCGCCCTGAAGGCCAGCTGGGTGCCGCAGCGGGGGCAAAACTCCCGCTGGTAGTGTTCGCTGGATGGGTAGGTGGCTACCTTGCCCTCGGTATAGCTGAATCCGGTATAGGGCAGAGTCATCCAGGCCACTGCGGGTGCGCCGCTGGCTCGCTGGCAGAGGGAGCAGTGGCAGAAACCGGCATCAATCGGCTCTGCATCAATGACATAACGGATATTGCCGCACAGGCAGCCACCTTGCTGGTGCATGACTTCTCCCGGGAAGTTGGGAATCGGTGCTCTCATGCTAGGCCGGATGCTGGCATCTGGCGAGGCCTGATACGGGTTATCGGCGCCAGGTTAAAGTTTGGTCAAGTGCATTGACGGCGGTTTGTTGTGCAATATACTCTGCATTACAAAGTTAATAATGTCCGAGGTAGTTGCTGTGAAGGATGTGGACCAGGCGATTTCGCAAATCTCCAGTATCCGTGCGCAATTGGTCGCCAATACCCGATTTCTGGGCCTGTCACCTGAGTTCAACCTGTTTATGGGCGCGCTGGCACTGGCGGTAGCCCTGTTGCAGAGCTTCTGGCTGCCTGCCACCGGCAATCTCGGCTATGTGGGGATCTGGTCGGCGGTGATGATGGCAACCATCTCCATCTCCACCCTGGATGTTGTCTCCCGCGCCCGCAAGGTTCATGGCCGGTTGGCCACCACCATGCTGACCAGCCTGCTGCAGAAGTTCGCCCCGTTCCTGTTAGCCATGGTGCTGCTCACCTGGGTGATCTGTAATTTTTCCGTCGCCAATGTCTGGCTGCTGCCGGGGCTGTGGCAGCTGCTGCTGGCGCTGATGGGCTTCGCCGCCCTGCCGAACCTGCCTCGCGGTATGATCTGGATCTGCGGCTGGTACTTCGTTACCGGAATGGTGGTGTTGGTGGCAGCAGCGCAAACGGAAGTGCTCGCTCCCTGGATGATGGGGGTGCCATTCCTGGTAGGCCAGGTGGCGGTGGGGCTGATATTGGCATTTGATAAAGCAAGTGAGGGACGCGGTGTCTAAACAGAAATCCGAAGCACCTTTCGCCTACAGTGGCCTGGACCGGATCTTCCATGAGAAGGCACGACTGGGCATCGTCAGCTCACTGATCAGCAGTGCGGAAGGGTTGGTATTTTCCGATCTCAAGGAGTTGTGCGGGCTGACTGACGGCAATCTCAGTCGTCACCTGCAGGTACTGGAAGAGGCGGGTTTCGTGGCCATCACCAAGGGATTTGATGGCAAGCGCCCCTGCACCCGCTGTGCCCTGTCGGAACTGGGCCGCGAACGCTTCCTGGATTACCTCGAGGCCCTGGAGCAGGTGCTGAGACATACCGCCGCTGCCCGCAGCAGCGACGATGAGGCGAGTGGCCTGCAGCCCCTCCCTGCCGGCTGAGCTGTTTTTTTATGTGTCAACTTTGCAATACAAAGTTGGTCATCGTTTTAACGGGCTGTGCGCTTTTCGCTTCCGGCAGCACGGCTTGGGACTTCACCCAATAATCATAAGAGACTGAGGAAACTACCCATGCGCAGTGTGCAAGCAACCGAGAGCCTTAAGCCCGATCATGTGCCGGAGGAGTTGTACCGGGATATCGATATCCACCATTACACGGCTGAACTGGACGACCCCTACAAGGCCGGTGAGCGCCTGCTGCAGGGACCGGATATCTTCTGGTCACCCATGGCCGCCAACGGTCACCCGGGCTGGGTGCTGACCCGTTACCAGCACATTATGGAGGCCTATGGTGATCCGGATCATTTTTCCAGTGAGCGTTCGGACCTGGCCGCCATGGGGGTGCAGTGGAAGCTGAACCCGCTGGAGTTTGATCCGCCCCAGCATCACAAATACCGGCGCTTGCTCAATCCCATGTTTTCGCCAAAGTCTGTTGCCGAGATGGAAAAGCCGGTCTGCGATGTGTGCGAAGAGTTGTTGGCTCCGCTGTTGCAGCAGGGTCGCTGTGAATTTATCGGCGACTTTGCGGAGAAGTTCCCCTCCTATATTTTTCTCGACCTGATGGGTATGCCGCGCTCGATGCTGCCGGATTTCCTGGAGTGGGAGCGATTGCTGCTGCGTGCCGAAGACCCGCGTCAACGGGCTGGTGCCCTGCTTTCTGTCATCGGTTTTCTCGACAAGTTTGTCGATGAGCAGATGCAAAATCCCACCACCGAAGTGATGCGCGGTATTGTCACTGCCGAGTACGAAGGTGAGCGGCGCCTGACCAAGGAAGAGATTATGGGTATGGTTACGCTGCTCTATATCGGCGGCCTGGATACCGTCTACAGCACCCTTGGCTGGATCTTCCGTCACCTGGCAGAGAACCCGGAATTGCAAACGGAGTTGTGTGATAACCCGGATAAAATTCCCGCAGCTGTGGAAGAGTTCCTGCGCCTCTATCCGGTGGCCATGCCACACCGCCGATTGAAGGCCGACCTGGAGTTTCACGGTGTAAAAATGAAGAAAGGTGACTACGTCCTGATGGCCACGTTCGCCGCCCATCGCGACCCGGATAGTTGCGACCATCCCCATCAGTTCGATATGAGTCGCAGGCCGCGACACTTCACCTTTGCCGCGGGACCACACCTGTGTCTTGGTGTTCACCTCGCCAAGCGGGAGCTACGCACGGTGATCGCTGAGTTCCTGCAGAACTGCAACAACATCCGCCTGGTGGAAGGCGAGGCGTTTGACTACCACACCGGTGGCACCTGGGGTGTGGACCGGTTGATGCTGGAGTGGGATCCGGCGTAACCACGCGGTGCAGGAATGAACAGGACACGATAATGACAACAATAAATTTTGAAAATCAGGTGGTGATAGTCACCGGTGCCGGCGGCGGTCTCGGTCGCGCCTACGCGCTGGAGCTGGCGCGTCGCGGTGCGGCGGTGGTAGTCAACGATCTTGGTGGCAACGTTGAGGGTGGTAGTGGCTCCTCAGCCATGGCCACCCAGGTGGTGGCTGAGATTCGTCAACAGGGCGGTCGCGCCATTGCCAGTTGCGACAGTGTCTCCACTGAAGCAGGTGCAAAAGCCATTGTGGATACGGCGCTTGAAACCTTTGGCCGACTTGATGCCGTAATCAATAACGCCGGCAATATGCGGCTTTCATCACTGGCGGAAGGGTGTGCCGAAGACCTGCAGTCTCTGCTCGCGGTGCATCTTTTTGGCAGCTATTTTGTCACCCGCGCGGCGTGGCCGGTTATGCAAAGGCAGCAGTACGGTCGCGTGCTGTTTACAGCGTCCAGTGCCGGTTTGTTTGGTAATCAGGGACAGGGTTTCTATGGTACCGCAAAGGCGGCTGTGTTTGGCCTGATGAATACGTTCGCGATCGAGGGTGAGTCACAGGGAATTCTCTGCAATGCCATTTTGCCCTTTGCTTCCAGCCGCATGACGGAGCACGCCATGCAGGGGATGGACGAAGAGTATCTCAAACGCACCATGCCGGTATTTGCCAGCCTGAAGAACTCAACCCAACCGGAGTTTACCGCCGGTTTGGCCACCTATCTGGTGAGCAACGTGTGTCGTTCTACTCACGGACTTTACTCCTCCTGCGGCGGTCGTATGGCACGGGCGTTTGTCGGCGTCACCCGGGGTTGGCAAGGTTCCAGGGAGGTGGCGCCGGACGCTGAAACGATTGCTGAACATTTTGCAGAAATTACTGCGCTGGATACGGAAGGATTCAGTGTCCCGCAAAGCCCGTCTGATGAACTGAAGCAGGTGTTGATGGCGAAGTCATAGTGCGTATCACCAGCGATAGCCGCTGTTAATTTTTGTTTATCGGGCACCAGGAAGGTTGAGCCGGACGCGTGGGACTGAGTACAGTCGTTCGATCAGCTTCGCAATATAACTATAAAACTGCCGTGAGTGTAAAACGATGATCAATTTCCCTACTGCTGTTCCCGGGCATAACGCCCGCTGTTCCCTGCAATCTGAAAAAGCCGGATTTGTTAAAGCCCGGATGCCCCTGACCATGCTCAGCGCGGCACTGTTTGGTGCCGGTTTATCTTCGGCCACGATACCGGGATCCGCCCAGGCCGCCACGATCGAAGAGATCGTCGTCACTGCGCAGCGTCGTGAGGAGAGTTTGCAGGAAGTGCCAATCTCCGTGGCAGCATTTTCGCAGGATATGCTGGAGCGCAGTGGCATCAGCGGTACCCGTGAGCTGCCGGCACTGACGCCGAGCCTGCAACTGGTGTCATCCGGGCCGTCTGCCACGTTCTTTGTTCGTGGTGTGGGCAACACCAGTTCCGGGACTGGCGAAGAGGGCACCAACGCGTTTTACGTCGATGGTGTCTTTATGCCATCGCTGAAGCAGACCTTTATGAAGTTCAACAACATTGAACGGGTCGAGGTGTTGAAAGGACCGCAGGGTACCCTGTTCGGCCGCAACTCCAGTGGCGGCCTGGTGAATGTGATTACCAAAGATCCCGGCGATGAATTTGAAGCCAAAGTCAGTGTCGGTGCGGCCAACTATGACACCACCAAGGGGCAGCTGTATGTGGCGGGCCCCATCACGGAAACCCTCAGCGCGGACCTGGCACTGACGTCTACCAATCAGGGCAAGGGGTGGGGTGAAAACCAGGCCACCGGCAAGGATGTCAATCTGGGCTGGGACTGGGGTGCGCGCACCAAATGGGTATGGACCCCGAACGATGAAGCCAAAATTTCCTTCGCCGCAGAGTATTCAAAATCGTCTGATGACTTTGGTGTTGCCTATCGCCTGGAAGAGGACAGCCTGGGTGTGAACCCGGCGTTGATGCTGGCGCAGGCGGGTACTCCGGAAGCACTGGCAGCGTTTGCCACCATCGATCCCGCTGATTACGGTCCCACCTTGCCATTGAAGGACCCCTACGATACCAACACACCGGAGCAGCAGTTCTCTGATATTGATACCTGGGGCCTGAACCTGACGGCGGAGTTTGACCTGGGCTGGGCCACCCTCACCAGTATCACCGGCAGCCGTAAGGGCACCAACCACAGCTACTTCGACCTGGACATGACTCCTTACGACCTGCTCAACATACGCGTCGAGGATTCGGAGATTTCCTTCCAGGAGGAGCTGCGTCTGGCCTCCAACAGTGACGGGCCGCTGAACTGGCAGGCGGGCTTGTTCTATCTCACCATCGATGCCGACCTCGATCCGCAAACCTTTACCGGCCAGCTGCTGCACGTTGGTGGCGGACCGGGTGACTACGCCGTGGTTTCCAGCCTGGACACCACCTCCTATGCGGTATTTGGTGAAGTCAGCTACGACATTACCGATGCCACCACGCTGACGCTTGGCGGACGTTACACCCGCGATGAGCTGGACTTCAAAGGTGAGATGAACCTGCTGGAACTGGGAGGCTTTACCGCGGTTTCAAACCGGGACAGCACTACGGAAGAGGAGCCAACCTACAGGGTTGCCCTGCGTCACCAGTTGACCGACGACGTCAGCGTCTATGGTTCCTATAACCGCGGGTTTAAATCCGGTTCCTACGCCATGTCCGATCCCACCCGACCACCGGTGAAGCCCCAGACCATTGACGCCTATGAGCTGGGCGTAAAAACGGACCTGCTGGACAACCGGCTGCGCCTCAACGCTTCGGTGTTCCATTATGAAATCAGTGACTACCAGGTGCGCTCTGCCTCCGGCCCGAATCCGACACCGGTTTTGCTGAACGCGGCTGAAGTGGAAGTGGACGGCCTGGAGGTGGAATTTGAAGCGGCAATCACCGATGGACTGCGACTGTTTGGCTCTCTCGCCTGGCTGGACTCCGAATTTTCCGAGTTTACCGATGCACCCTTTACCTCGCTTAACACCTTCGATACCGGAGCACCATTTGGTGTTTTGGGCGGCACGCGGACGGTGAGTGGTGATGCCACCGGCAACGAAACACCGCTGGCTCCGGAGTTCTCCGGTAACATTGGTATTGCTTACAACCTGGCATTGGCAGATGCCGGTGAGGTGGATATGTCGCTGCTCTACAGCTACAACAGCGGCTTTTACTACGAGCCCGATAACCGCCTGGAGCAACCTTCCTACGGTTTGCTTAACGGCTCCCTGCGTTACTCACCCGCACCCAGTTGGAGCGTGGAGCTGTGGGGGCGCAATCTTACCGACGAGACCTACTACAGCCAGAAGCTGACCGTCAGCAGCCTTGGCGATGTGGGCATCACTGCGGCGCCACGTACATTTGGTATCAACCTGGAATACACCTACTAACGCAGGCCTTTGCATCAGGCGCCCTCCGGTGGTTTTAGCTTGCAGGAGAGCGCCTGTGCCAGTACGCAACCTGTCACAACCCCCCCGCCTGTTGTGCAGCAAATACACGCTGTTTTTGCTCTATACTCCAGAAGCCGAACATTAGCGGCGTGGCATATAAAGTGACATAATCATTTTTTCGCCGCATTCCAATTGCTGCTGTGGCAGGGTGTCGTGACCTGCCAACAGTCAATCAACATAACGTCCACCAAGGGGGAGAGAGTGGAGACAGCCAACAACACGTTTGACGAACAGACCGATTTTATCGTGGTAGGCACAGGCGGCGGTGCCCTGTGTGGTGCGCTGACCATGCTGTCGCAAGGTAATCAGGTTATCGTGCTGGAAAAGTCGTCACTGGTGGGTGGTACCACCGCCCGTTCCGGTGGTGTTATGTGGATTCCCAATAATCGCTTTCTGCTGCGCGACGGCCTCGACGAGAGCGAAGAGCGGGCGCGGACTTACCTGGAAGCGCTCTGCGGTGAGCAACAGAACACGCCCGGCTCCACCCCCCTGCGTCGTCAGACGTACATTACCCGCGCTGCGCAAATGCTGGAGTTCCTGTTGCAGCAGGGCATCGACATCGATCGCTACCGTTACTGGCCGGACTACTACGATGAGTTGCCCGGTGGTCTCAGTGTGGGTCGCAGTGTGGGCGCGAAATTGTTTGATATTAACCAGCTGGGCGAATGGAAACAGCGCATGGTGCCGGGCTTTATGCCCTATCCGGCCATGGTGGATGAAGCCATGCAGATGCCCTATTTCAAGCGCAGCCCGAAGGCTTTCTGGCTGTGTGTGAAAATGGTGGGTCGGGCGCTGTACGCCAAACTCACGGGCAAGCATTACGTCTCTGCCGGGGCGGCCCTGCAGGCGCGCCAATTGCACGCGCTGCTGCGAATGGAAGCGGACCTGCGTACCGACTCCCCTGTCAGCAGCCTGATCGAACAGAACAGCCAGATCGTCGGTGTGGTCACTGTCAAAGATGGCAAACCCTGGCGCATCGGCGCCCGCCTCGGCGTACTGGTGGGTGCAGGTGGCTTTGCCCACAACCAGTCCATGCGTGACCAGTACCTGCCCGGTACTTCGGATCTGTGGACCAGCGCCGCACCTACCGATACCGGTGAGATGATTCAGGAGATGGCCCGTCACGGCGCCCAGCTGGCGCAGATGGACGAGATGGTGGGCAATCAGTGCACCCTGCCGCCGGGCAGCAAACGCGGTGATATTCGTGCCACTGCCCAGAGCATTACCGCCAAGCCACACGCCATCCTGGTGGATCAGACCGGCGTTCGCTATATGAATGAAGGTGGCTCGTACATGGCTTTCTGCAAGGGCATGCTGCAACGCAACCAGGCTGAAGCGGCGGTGCCCAGCTGGGGGATCTTCGATAGCCGCTACCTGAAGAAATACATGTTCGCAGGCATCATGCCCGGCGGAAAAATTCCTCAGGAGTGGTTTGATAGCGGCTACCTGAAAAAAGCCGACAGCCTTGCGGAGCTGGCCAGCCTGCTGGATTTGAGCCCGGATACCCTGCAGGCGACTGTTGAGCGTTTCAATGGCTTTGTCGCCAAAAATCATGACGACGATTTCCAGCGTGGTGAACGCGCTTATGACCGCTGGCTCGGTGATCCGCTGCATAAGCCAAACCCGACCCTGGGCACCCTTGAGAAAGGACCGTTTTACGCGTTTCCTGTCGTGCCGGGTGACGTGGGCACCTATGGCGGCGTGGTCACGGATGAGCACGCCCGCGTATTGCGCGCCGATGGTTCTGTTATCGCGGGTCTCTACGCCACCGGGGTCTCCACCGCCTCGGTTATGGGTCGTTACTATCCCGGTGCCGGCTCCAGTGTCGGCCCATCCATGACCTGGGGTTATGTGGCGGCGCGACACGCGGCGGAAAAAGACGCCTGATTCATCCTGGCTTTCTCAGCTGGCGGCGGTGATGCCACCGTCGCCAGCCGGGAGAATGCCCCCTCCCCTATCTTCATCCGTAACACTTCTCTGTCCTGATGGGGACTGCGAAGACAGTCACATCAACGGAACGCGATGTAATCAATGCAACAATTTTCCGTTGTCTGCGCAGTTCTGGGCTACTTTTATTGAGGTTGTTGCATTTCAGCGCTGAACACCTGGTTGGCTTAAACGGCAGGGAGGCGGTGCAGCGCTGTCCATTCTGGTAAAGGAGTTACGCAATGAATGAAACAGGCAAACTTTTGACGAGATGGCTGACGGCGCTGTTGGCCATTGTGATTTTTCCAGGCTGTTCCTACGCGCAGAACGAGCAGGAGAAGCCCAACATTCTGGTGATCTGGGGGGACGATATTGGCACCTGGAACATCAGCCACAATAATCGCGGGATGATGGGTTATCAGACCCCGAATATTGATCGCATCGCCGACGAAGGCGTTGCCTTTACAGACTATTACGGCCAGCAGAGTTGCACGGCAGGCCGGGCTGCCTTTGCCGGTGGCAATGTGCCGGTGCGTACCGGTATGACCAAGGTTGGCCTGCCCGGTGCCAAAGAGGGCTGGCAGAAAACCGATGTCACCATGGCCACCGTGCTCAAGAGCCAGGGCTATGCAACCGGACAGTTCGGTAAAAATCATTTTGGTGACCGCAACGAACACCTGCCGACCATGCATGGTTTTGATGAGTTCATGGGAAATCTCTACCACCTCAATGCGGAAGAGGAGCCGGAGAACGAGGATTATCCAGCCGATATGATGCTGGCCAGCGGCAACAAGTTTATCGACCAGTTTGGTCCCCGTGGTGTGTTGCACTGTTTCGCCACGGCTGAGCGGGACAAAACCGTGAGTCCCCGCTTTGGTGAGATGGGTAACCAGAAATGTGAGGACACCGGCCCCCTGACCAAAAAGCGGATGGAGACTGTCGATGAGGAAACGTCATCACGGGCACTGGCGTTTATTCGTGAGCAGCATGCTGCCGGCAAGCCCTGGTTTGTGTGGTGGAACGGTACCCGCATGCACTTCCGCACCCACGTCAAGGAAGAGAATCGTAACCGCGGAAACGATGAATACACTGATGGCATGCTGGAGCACGACCGCCATGTGGGTCTGTTCCTGAATCTGCTGGATGAACTGAAGATCGCAGACAACACCATTGTCTTTTACTCTACCGACAATGGACCCCACTACAACACCTGGCCGGACGCAGGCACCACGCCGTTCCGCGGCGAGAAAAATTCCAACTGGGAAGGTGCCTATCGTGTACCGGCGTTTGTACGCTGGCCAGGAAAAATACAGGAAGGGGTAACCCTCAACGGTATCGTTTCCCACGAGGATTGGTTGCCGACTTTTGCGGCAGCGGCAGGTGCAGTGGATATCAAGGAGAAACTGCTGAAGGGCGTAAAGCTGAACGGTCGCACTTACAAAAACTATCTCGACGGCTACAACATGCTCCCGTACCTGTCAGGTAAGGAGAAATCGTCCCCGCGCCATGAGTTCTGGTACGTCAACGACGATGGCTCCGTAGTGGCAGCCCGCTACGATGACTGGAAGGTGGTGTTCCTGGAAAACCGCGGCCAGGCGTTTGGTGTATGGATGGAGCCGTTTACCGAGCTGCGGGTACCGCTGGTGTTTAACCTGCGTCGCGATCCGTTTGAGAAGGCGCAACACAACGCCAACATCTATTACGACTGGCTGCTGGATCACGCCTATGTGCTGGTGCCGATACAGGGGTTGGCGGCACAATTCCTGAAAACCATGGAAGAGTACCCGCCCAGCCAGTCACCGGGTGCGTTTAACCTTAGCAAAATTGAAGAACAACTGAAGAGTGCCCATGGCTCTCGTTGATTGTTAGTTCGGCCAATACCGCCAGCAATCGCTGGCGGTGTTTGTTTATGGGGTAATTATTATGTATCACTATGCTGCTGGCGTACCGCGGTGGCCGCGACCGTTGGGTTTTTACAGTCTGACACTGCTGTTGCTGTTTTCTGTCTTCGCCCGCGCGGCGGACGAACCTCTCCCATCCTGGCAGGGCTCTGCCCGGCAAGCTGTAATGGATTTTGTACAGCGCGCCACGACTCAGGGGAGTGCAGACTTTATCTCGCCTGCAGATCGGGTGGCGGTATTCGATAACGATGGCACCCTCTGGTCCGAACAGCCACTCTACTTCCAGGCCTTCTTTGCCCTGGATCGCCTGCAGAAGCTGGCACCGGATCATCCTGAGTGGAAGAACACGGAGCCTTATGCCTCAATGCTGCAGGGCAAGCTCAGTGATGCACTGAAAGCGGACGAGCACGCGGTGCTGCGGGTAGTCGCCGAGATGCACGCTGGCATGACGGCTACGGAATTCAGTGCTGAGGTGGCGCAGTGGCTGGCGACGGCAAAGCACCCGGTTAGCGGGCGCCTCTATACGGAGATGGTGTATCAGCCGATGCTGGAACTGCTGGTCTACCTGCGTCAGAACCACTTCAAGACCTATATTGTCTCCGGTGGCGGTATCGATTTTCTGCGGGTTTTTTCGCAGCAGGTTTATGGCATTCCACCGGAGCAGGTGGTGGGAAGCAGTCTCAAGGCAAAGTACGTGGTGCAGGATGGAGTACCGCAGATTATCAAACTGGCAGAACTGAATTTTGTCGATGACAAGGAGGGCAAACCGGTGGGGATTCACCAGCACATCGGTAAACGCCCGGTGTTTGCCGCCGGCAACTCGGACGGCGATTTCCAGATGCTGGAGTGGACCACCAGTGGTGAAGGACTGCGTTTCGGCTTGCTGGTGCATCACGATGATAAAAAACGCGAGTATGCCTACGACCGCGATTCCTCCATCGGCACGCTGGCGCGGGGCCTGGATGAGGCGCAGCAGCGGGGGTGGAGTGTGGTGAGCATGAAGAAGGAGTGGAAAACCATCTATCCGTCCAATTAATCGGCGCTGGTAGCACAAGCGCCAATATTTCTGCCGGATAAAGGCCCGCATAAGCGGGCCTTTGCTTTTGTACAGACGGTTGCTATGGTTGGCGTCCGTCGTCTCTCGGCGGGCAGAAATTGAAGAATAACAGGGCAGCGCGATACCGCTGCCGGTCGACGGGATGTCTATGATTCGTTCGCTTGTATTGACGGCACTGATGCTTGTGGTTTGTGGCTTGATGGGGTGTGGTGACGAGGCCAACTCGCCGCAGCAGGCCAAAGCCGGAGCTGGTGACGACGTGGTAAAGGCTCAGTCCCTGCAGGCAAAGTCCCGCTTCCCCCTTATTAACCAAAGCAGCAGCCTGACAGTGGACGGCGAAAAGCTGACCTATGTCGGTTCGCAGCAGTGCAGCAGTTGTCACGGGGCGGAAGCGACAGACTGGCAAAACTCCCATCACGACCTCGCCATGCAGGAGGCCACAGCGGAGACGGTGCTGGGGGATTTCAACAACACCAGCTTCGACTATTTCGGTATTGTCAGTCAGTTCTCCCGCCAGGGCGACGACTTCCATGTGAAAACCGATGGCCCTGACGGCCAGCTCACCGACTATAAAATTGCCTACACCTTTGGTGTCTACCCACTGCAGCAGTACCTGATCGAGTTTCCCGGCGGTCGCCTGCAGGCGCTTAATATTGTCTGGGACTCCCGGCCTGCAGAGGAGGGCGGCCAGCGCTGGTATCACCTCTACCCCGATGAAAAAATCAGCAGCGGTGATGAGCTGCACTGGACCGGCATCAACCACAACTGGAACTTCATGTGTGCCGATTGCCACTCCACCAACCTGAAAAAGAATTACGACCTTACGACACAGAGTTACCGCACCAGCTGGTCAGAGGTGGATGTGGGTTGCGAGGCCTGCCATGGCCCGGCGTCCAAACACCTGCAGTGGGCCAACAGCGGTGCCGCTGCCGGGGATGACAGCAAACCCATGAACTACGGCTTCCCGGTCGCCTACACCGAGCGCGAGGGTGCCATGTGGCAACCCGACGCCCGAACCGGCCTGCCGGTACGCCATCCCGCCAAGAGTACCCACACGGAAATCGAAAGTTGCGCCCGCTGTCACTCGCGGCGCTCTTCCACCAGTTCCGAACCCGATCCGGCTGCGCCGCTGTTACAGCACCACCGCCTGTCGCTGCTCACTCCCGGCCTCTATCATCCCGATGGCCAGATTGATGGTGAGGTGTATGTCTACGGTTCGTTTTTGCAGAGCAAGATGTACCACGCCGGTGTCACCTGCTCGGATTGCCATAACCCCCACAGCCTGGAGCTGCGGGCGCCGGACAACGCCCTCTGTGGCCAGTGCCACATCCCCGCCAAATACGATCGCCAGGAGCACCACTTTCACCCTGCCGGAACGGACGGTGCCCAGTGCGTGAACTGCCACATGCCGCAAAAAACCTATATGGGTGTGGACGCCCGCCGCGATCACAGTTTCCGTGTGCCGCGCCCGGACCTGTCCCAACAGCTGGGAACGCCCAACGCCTGCACCAACTGTCACACCGACAAGGATGCCGCCTGGGCGACGCAGGCGCTGCAGCAGCGGGGTAAAACCCTGCACGGCTCCGAGTATGCCATTGCCCTGCAGGCGGGCCGCGAGGGCAGGGCGGATGCGGGAGGGCAGCTGATGGAGCTGGTGGCGGATGACAGCTTGCCGGAGATCGTGCGTGCCACGGCGGTCGCCATGCTGCCCGCCTACGCCTCTCAGCAGACCGCGCCCCTGTTGCAGGCGGTGGCCCAAGGCAATGACACCCTGCTCACCTACGCGCTGTCGCAGGAGCTGGAATCCATTGCTGCCAATTACCGGCCGGTGTTTGCCGTGCCCCTGTTGTACGATCCCAACAGCAGCACCCGCGGCCTGGCAGCCAGGAGTCTGGTGGGCTTGTCGCTGCAGCAGTTTCCGCCGCGGGTGCTGGAGAAAAACAGCGAGGCGCTGATCGAGTATGAAAAAGCGGAGCTGTATAACGCTGACCGGCCGGAGTCGCTGACCAACCTGGGCGATCTTTACAGCGCCCAGGGCCAGACCGGGAAGGCCGCCAGTTACTATCGTCAGGCTATCAAACTGGCTCCCTACTTCACCCCGGCCTACATCAACCTGGCGGACTTCTATTACCGCGGCGGTGATGAGCTGCGGGGCCAGGCGGTGCTGCGTGAGGGCATTGCGACGGTGCGTGATCCGGCTCCCATCCAGCACGCACTGGGCCTGTCACTGGTGCGCAGCAAGCAGCCGCAGCTGGCGCTGGAGCAGTTGCGCCTGGCCGCCGCGGGCGAGCAGGCGCCGGCACGCTACAGCTATGTGTATGGTGTGGCCCTCAACTCCCTCGGGCAGCCGGATCAGGCGGTGGAGTTCCTGCAGCGGGCGCTGCAGCGCTACCCGGGTGACCGCGAAATCGTCTCCGCGCTCTACGCCATGTACCGCGATCAGGGCGACGCTGTGCAGGCCGAGCGCTACCGGGTGCTGCTGCAGGGGAACTGACGGGCCCGGCGAGTCAGCCCTGTTGCAGGCTCTGCAGGGCTTGCAGGCAGGTGTCCGCCAGCGCCCTGCGATCCTCCCGCGTGCGCATGACCGTAGGGGCGACGGCCACACCGCTCACTCCCTCCGCGATGGCGGCATCGGTGGTATCGATCAGGCTCAGGTCCACAAAATCCCCATAGAGGTCGGCGGTGATGGTGGCCCTGGGCTCAACCCCCAGCTCCTGCATGATTTTGGCGGCTGGTCCCTTAAGGGCAACGCCGCCCACAATCGGCGACACGGCGATCACCGGGGCCGGGCTGGACTGCAGAGCCTCGCGGAAGCCGGGAATGGCCAGCATGGGCATGACACTCAGATAGGGGTTGGAAGGGCAGATGATGATGCCTGCCAGCTGCGGATGCTGCAGTGCGGCCGCGACCGCCGGACTCAGGCGAGCCTGCTCCGCGCCGGCATAGGTTAATCCCTTCAGTATGGGTTCTGCCCGGCGGCCGACAAAGTAGCGCTGGAATTCCAGCCGGCCTTCATCGGTATCCACCAGTGTGCGCAGGGGTTGATCGGTGACCGGTGCTACCTGATGCTCTACCCCCAGACTGCGGGCCAGTTGCACCGCCACCTCACTGTGGCTCAGTCCCTCCTCCAGCAGGTGACGACGCAGCAGGTGCAGGGCGACGTCTTTATCCCCCAGCAGAAACCAGTCGGGCGCACCCAGCGCCCGCAGCTCTTCCATGACCCCCCAGCTCTCCCCGGCGCGGCCCCAGCCCAGTTCCGGGTTGGCCTTGCCGGCCAGCGTGTAGAGCACGGTATCCAGGTCCGGCCACACCGGCAGGCCGAGGTGCTCAAAGTCGTCACCCACATTGACGGCGATGGTGAGCTGTTCCGGGGGCAGTAGCTGCGCCAGTCCGTCCGCCAGTTTGGCGCCGCCGACGCCGCCGGAGAGGGCCAGGTAGTGTTTGCTCATATCCGCCCTCCAGGGCGTAAGGTGGGTTCAGGAAAACAGGTCTTCGGCCGCCGGACGCACCAGCTCGGTAGCCGGACGGCTGTTGGTAAGAAAGCGCTCACTTACTCCGCGTATCAGTACGGCCGGGGTGCTTTCGGCGGCCTCGCCGCACACCAGGGTGGCGGTGGCACAGAGCTGGTCGCCCACCGCCAGCTGCGTCACGCCCAGGATTCTGCCTTCACGATCGGTGGCGCCGCGCATATCGAAGAGGGCGCTGAGGCCGGCGCAGCCGATGCAGGTGCCGCAGACACCCATGCGCCAGGGACGGCCAAAACTGTCGGCAATCAGCACTGCCACGCGCTTGCCCAGGTGTTCGCTTATCTGCTGACTGAGGGCGGCCGCCGAGGCGTCCGGGTCTTCCGGCAACAGCAGTACCCGCTCGCCGCCACCGGGCAGGTTGGATTGGTCGATACCGGCGTTGGCGAGGGTAAAGCCGAGCCGGTGGCGCACAATCAATACACCGGCCACCGTGCGCAGCACGGCGCTGGACTCCTGCAGGATCAGCTCTACCAGCCGTGGATCCTTGTGGCAGATGGCGGCCAGCCGTCGGGCCTCAGCGCCCGGGGTGACGCTGGCGAGGTCGACAGCCCGGCCTTCGGCCTTGGAAACGATTTTCTGGGCCAGTACCAGCACGTCGCCATCCTCCAGCTGCAGCTGGCTGCTGAGGAGCCCCGCCTCCAGTAGCGGGAGCAACTGGTCACCAGCGTGCACTTCCGGCAGGCCCTGGATGGGGTGAAAACTGAGGCTGTTGGTGTGTGTCATAGGCGCTGCTGGTCCCGGGATACGGCGCTGATACCGGTCCGGAAATAGTCCTTGATAAAGTCGATGATGGCCTCCGCGGCGGGGGACAGTTTACGGCTTTCGGCGCGGGCCAGACAGATCTCCACCTCCGAGGGGCGTTCAAGATCCTCAACGAGGATGCTGGTGAGGCGGCCGCTGGCCAGTTCCTCCTGCACCATCAGGGGTGACGAGATCCACACCGCATCGGTCTGCAGCACGGTATTTTTCAGCACATCGTAGTTGTCACAGATAAACGAGCCACTGGCGCGTGAGGTGGTGTCGTTGGACATCTCCACGGCGCTGAGAATGGGGTAGCGAAACAGCTGGTCGCGGGTAATGACCGGCAGCCGGGTCAGGGGATGATCACCGCGCACCAGGGTGGCCAGGGGGATGGATCCCATCACTTCATAGACGGCGTCGTGTTTGGCGCGCATCTGGCCGATACCACAAAACAGCATTTCGATGCGGTCGTCCTGCAGGTCATCCAGCAGCGCACGGGCAGATTTGACGGACACCTGGATGTTGAGCCGTTGCTCCCGGCTCATAAACGCCACACTCAGCGCCGGCAGCACGATGCTGGCCACCATGGGGCCGACACCGAAACTCACCTTGCCGGCGTGGCCGCCGCCATAGAGCTGCAGGTTGTTCTCCAGGGTGCGGGCCCGCCCCAGCAATGCCTCGGCGTCCTCGATGGCCAGCTCGCCGGCCGGCGTCAGCACGGCGCCAGCGCGGCCACGGTCAAAAATTTTAATGCCATACTGCTCTTCAACACTGGCCACGCTGCGGCTCAGCGCCGGCTGGGTGAGGTGCAGCTCTTCGGCAGCCCGGGAGAAGCTGCCGAGGCGGGCGACGGTGACCAGGTGCTGGAGCTTGCGCAGGTCAATTTTCATGGCGGCTTGGCACTTGGTTATCCATAAATAAAACTCATGGAATGTTGATTTAATTTGCACTGAAAATTATCACACAATTGGGGCATAGTGTAGACACTATTGGTCAGTACTGTTTAACAGTGTCTCAGGACATGCCCTGGACTGACCCAGCCAAACAGTCATCAAAACAATAAAGTCAGGTGAAAATCATGAAGCAGGTCATTGGTGTTATCGGCGGAACCGGCAAACTGGGCGCAGCCCTGGCGCGACGCTGGCTGCAGGCTGGCCTGCAGGTGCAGATCGGGTCCCGGGATGTCAGCAAAGCCGCCGATGTGGCCGGTAAGCTCAATGCTGAACTGGGTACCAGCGCCGGTTTTGGCAGCAATGCCGAGGTGGCTGACGGCAGTGACCTGATTGTGGTCACCGTACCCTTTGCGGCGCAGGCGGCGACGCTGGAGGATATTCGCCAGCAGGTGCAGGGCAAGATCGTGGTGGATACCACGGTACCGCTGATGCCACCCAAGGTGATGCGGGTACAGCTGCCGCCGGAGGGCAGCGCGGCACTCAAGGCACAGCAGGTGCTGGGTGAGGGGGTGCGGCTGGTGTCCGCCTTCCACAGCGTGGCAGCCCACCGGCTGGCCACCGACGAGCAGATCCGTTGCGACGTGATGGTGTTTGGCGATGACAAGGCGGCCCGGGCCGAGGTGGTAAAACTGGCTGATGCAGCCCGCCTGCGGGGTATTCATGCCGGTGCGCTGGTCAATTCGGTGGCCGCAGAGGCACTCACCTCCATCCTGATCTTCGTCAACAAGACCTACACCGTGGATGGCGCCGGCATTGAGTTTACCGGCGAGCTGACGGCTCCGGCCGAATAAGCAGCGCCATCACTATGAGCCCTGTTAAATCGCCCCGGCCAGTCACGGCACTGGTGCCGGTAAAAGCACGCCATCTGTGCAAGACCCGCCTCGCCGAACACCTTTCGCCGCCGCAGCGCCTGGCGCTGGTGCGCAGTATGCTCAGCCATGTGCTGGGGGTGCTGCAGCAGTCACCGGCCATCGGCCGTATTGTGGTGCTGAGCCCGGAACAGGACCAGTTGCCGGATGACATTGAGCGTTTTGCCGACGCCGGTTTTGATCTCAACAGCAGTTTGCAGGCCGCGCTGCAGCGGCTGCGCCAGGAAGGTGAGCAGAGGGTACTGATCCTGCCGGCGGACCTGGCCTGCGTGCAGCCGGACGATATTGCGCAGCTGACCGATGCCGCCCTCAGCAGCGAAGTCACTATTGCCCCCAGCGCCGATGGTGGCGGTACCAACGCGCTGCTGTTGCCGCTGGACCAGCCCTGGTCGCTGCGGTTTGGGCACGACAGTTTCCAGGCCCACCTGCAAATGCTGCAGCAGGCAGAGCGCAGTTACCGCATGGTGATCAGCAGCGGACTCGGCTTTGATGTGGACAGCGGCGGGGACCTGGTACAACTGCAGCAGGGCGGTGACAGCGCGGTAGCTGTGCCGCTGTCGGACGCAGAATTGACCCGCGACCTGCTGCAGCGTCCGCTGCCGCAGTTACTGGCTGACGCGGAAGCACTGACCCTGCAGCACTTTGGTACGCAGGTTACCTATTCGCGCAAGGTGTTTATTCCGCTCACCCAACTGTGCCGCGACGTGTGCCACTACTGCACCTTCGCCAAGGCGCCCAAAAACCTGCGCGCGCCCTACCTGTCACTGGAGGAGGTGGTGGCCATCGCCCGCGAGGGCAAGGCCGCCGGTTGCACGGAAGCCCTGTTTACCCTCGGTGACCAGCCGGAAGATCGCTACCGCTCGGCGCGCACGGCCCTGCAGGCGATGGGTTACTCATCGACGCTGGATTACCTGCACGCCGCTGCCAAAGCCGTTTATGAAGAGACGGGTTTGTTGCCGCATCTCAACCCGGGCTTGATGAGCCGCGAGGAGATGGCGCGCCTGCGCGACGTGTCAGCCTCCATGGGCATCATGCTGGAGAGCACCGCGCAACACCTGTGTGACAAGGGCGGGCCTCACTACGGTTCACCGGATAAGGAACCGCAGGCGCGACTGCAGACCCTGCGTACCGCAGGCGAGCTGCAGGTGCCGTTTACCACCGGCCTGCTGATCGGTATTGGCGAGAGTCGCGCGGAGCGTATTGAAGCGCTGCTGGCGATCCGCGACCTGCATCGCCAGTACGGCCATATCCAGGAAGTGATTATCCAGAACTTCCGCGCCAAGCCGGACATCCGCATGGCGGAGCATCCGGAACCGGGCCTCGACGAACACCTGTGGACCATTGCGGTGGCGCGACTGATTTTGGGCGGTGGCATCACGGTGCAGGCGCCCCCCAACCTGCAGCCGGGTGTGCTGCAGGAGTTGATTCGTGCCGGCGTCAATGACTGGGGCGGCGTGTCGCCGGTGACCCCTGATCACGTCAATCCGGAGCGCCCATGGCCACACCTGGAAAAACTGGCCCAGGAAACTGCCGCTGCCGGTCGTCAGCTCTGTGCCCGCCTGCCGCTGGGCCCGCAATATGCACTCAACGGTGAGCGCTGGCTGAGCAGCGAAATTGAACCCGGTGTGCTGCGCCACAGTGACGCCAGTGGTCTTGCCCGTGAAGAAAACTGGTACGCCGGTGCCGGTGATCCGGTGCCAGCTGTTGCCGAAAACTGGTTGCAGCCTTCGCTGTTTACAGTGCCGCGTCACCGCCACCTGGCGCAGACCCTGGATCGCGCCCGGCAGGGTATCGAACTGGGTGAACGGGACATTACCGACCTGTTTGCCGTGCGCGGCAACGCCCTGCAGGTGGTGCTGCAGGAAGCCGATCAGCTGCGTCGCGAGATGGTGGGCGACACCGTCACCTACGTGGTGAACCGCAACATCAACTACACCAACATCTGTGGCTACCGCTGCCAGTTTTGCGCCTTTGCCAAGGGGCAGGGTGAGAGTGCGAAACTGTTGCGCGGGCCTGCCTATCGCCTCGACCTGGATGAGATCGGGGCGCGTGCGGTGCAAGCCTGGCAACGCGGCGCCACGGAAGTGTGCCTGCAGGGAGGCATCCATCCGCACTTCACCGGCCAGACCTATCTCGACATTGTGCAGGCCGTGAAGCGTGCCGTACCGGAGATGCATGTACACGCATTCTCTCCATTGGAAGTGTGGCACGGTGCCGAAACCCTGGGCCTGTCGCTGGCAGATTTTCTCTGCCAGTTGCGGGAAGCGGGGCTAAGTACCCTGCCGGGCACCGCGGCGGAAATCCTGCACGACGATGTGCGGCGGATTATCTGCGCCGACAAACTCAATACCGAACAGTGGTTGCAGGTGTTGCGTACGGCACACCAGCAGGGTCTGAAAACCACCTCCACCATCATGTTCGGACATGTGGAGCAGCCACAGCATTGGGCAGCCCACCTTTTGCACCTGCGCCGCCTGCAGCAGGAGACCGGCGGTATCACCGAGTTCGTGCCTCTGCCCTACGTGCACATGGAAGCGCCCATGGCGCGACGCGGCGAGAGTCGCAGTGGTCCCACCTTCCGCGAGGCGGTGTTGATGCATGCCGTGGGACGACTGGTGCTGAACCCGCTGGTTAAAAACGTACAGACCTCGTGGGTGAAAATGGGCGCGGAAGGTGCAGCCTTCTGCCTGCAGGCCGGGGCCAACGATCTCGGCGGCACCCTGATGGATGAATCCATTACCCGCGCCGCCGGCGGTGTTAACGGCCAGGAGTTCAGTCGCGCTGATGTGTTGCGGGTGGCGCAGGCCATTGCCCGACCCTGTCAGCAGCGCAACACACTCTATGGCGCCGCACCTTCGCGCTGCAGTGAGCAACACCCTGCGCTGATCGCCGTGGCGGACTAGTGGCAATACGCAAACGACACAGACATAACGATAAACAGACAAGTCGAGGATACGCTGGTGGAAAACTATCAAACCCTGATGGAAGTGGCCGAACGGCAGTCCGGGCTCAACGATTTCGGTGCTGACACCTTTCGGGAAGGGCTGGAGCTGCTGGTGCGCTCCCTGAATGAGGAGGCCAACCTGAATGCGGTGGGTGAACACATCCTGCGTGAACGCATCATTGGTCACCTCAAGCAGCGCCTGCAGGTAGAGGATTGGTACAAACGTCATCCCGAGATTGATGACGAGCAGATCGTAAAGCCGCTGATTGGTTTGAGTCTGCCCCGCACCGGCTCCACAGCACTTTCGTTTTTGTTGGCCTGTGATCCGGAAGCCCGCTCCCTGCGCCGGGCGGAAGCGGCACAGCCCTGTCCTCCGCCTTGCATGCTGGAAGCGGCCCGCGAACAGCAACAGGATGAGGCGGAGAAAGTGGCTGGCTGGAAGAGTCATACCCCATCCGGTGAGAACGCCCCGGCTGAGTGCCAGGACCTGATGTCACTGGACTTTCGTTCGCAATTGTTTCTCGCCTTTGCGCAGATTCCTTCCTACGCCGAGTGGCTTAATAACGCCGACATGAGCAGTTGCTATGAGTACGAGCGTCGCGCGTTGAAACTGCTGCAGTGGCGGCTTCCGGAAAAGCCCTGGCGTTTGAAGGCGCCGACCCATCTGCTCTACCTGGATGATCTCAACAAGGCGTTTCCCGATGCCCGCTTCGTCATGACCCATCGGGATCCCACCGATGTGATTCTGTCGGTGATCAATGTCTACAGCGACATTATCAGCAAATTTACCGACCAGATGGATATGGGATATGTGGCAGAGCTGAACATCAATATGTGGTCGGAAGGCATGCGTCGTACCCTGGCGTTCCGTGAGCGGGATAACAACGCGGAACGTTTTTTCGATATTCATTTTAAAGCCATGCACGAAGATCCACTGGCAGAAGTGAGTCGCCTGTACCAGTGGCTGGGCGAACCGGTGACGCCGGCCTTTGCCGAAAATATGACGACGTGGTGGGCAGAAAATGCCAACAACCGTGAGCCTTCCGGCACCAAAACCGCAGCAGAGTATGGCGTTGACCTGGAAAAAGTACGGCCGCTGTTCGCCGACTACACCCGTTGTATGCAGCAGTGGACCGGGAGGTAAGTGTCATGAGTGTTGATTTGACCGGTGGTATTGATCAGAGCCGCGAATACGTCATCGCCAGCAAGCCGGAAGACCCGGAAGTGCGCGATGCAGTAAATGTGTGGATTGAATCGGCGGATGGCGCCTTCGGCATGCGCATTGGAATCGAAGCGCTGGCGAAAGAGTGGGATGCCCACGATATCTGGCTCGATATTGCCTTTGCCGATGGCCGGGTAATCAGCTTTCGCGAAAGCCACGCACCTCACAACTCCATCGATGCGGATGGTTTGTCCTCTGTGCGTGGTGCCGGGCCGCTGCGCTTCTGTTGTGTGGAGCCTTTCAAGCGCTGGACGGTTTCCTTTAATGGAGCCGCGCCGGAGACTACGGCAGAGTTGCTGGCACAGGGAGAGCTGAAAAACAGCCCCGAGCCGGTGGCGGTCAGCTTCGATATTGATATGGAAATGGTGGCGCCACCGTGGGTGCCCGGTTCCCTGTCCGCACAGGCCCGCGAGTTGTTGAAGGGCAAGGAGGGCGGCTTTATGAGTCCCCGCTATGAACAACTGTTTCGTGCGCAAGGTGTGTTGAATGTTGGTGATGAGCGTATCGGGCTGTCCGGTAATGGCCTGCGCATTCGCCGCCAGGGTGTACGCCGGCTGGAAGGTTTCTACGGCCACTGCTGGCAGTCGGCGGTGTTCCCCGGCGGCAAGGCGTTTGGCTTTAATACCTACCCGGATCGTGGCGATGGTACGCCGGCTTACAACGAAGGTTTTGTCTTTGATGGCAGCGGCGAACTGCAACCTGCGCGGGTGGTTGAGATTCCCTGGCTGGATCGGCTGCAGGCCCGTGGTGACGATGTGTCGTTCGTGCTGGAAACCGCGGCTGGTAACGTGACAGTGGAAGGGGCCACGTTTATCAACACCCGCTCCGTGAACAAGGGCAGTGCGGTATTGCCCCCGGACTTTCCCATTGTGCAGCAGGCTCACGCCCGCTATCGCTGGGGCGATGAAGAGACGGTGGGCATGATCGAGCGTTCGTCGCCACCCAGCAAAATTACCAGTTAAAGCGATGGCAGGTGTACCCATGGATAGTAATCAAATTGCGTTGACCGATCAGGTGGCAATCGTGACCGGCGGTGGCGGTGGTATTGGTCGTGCCATTGCGCTGGCGTTTGCAGCTGCCGGTGCCGATGTTGTCATTGCCGATGTGGTGCCGGAGCGCTGTGAGGAGACCGCAGCGAGAGTGCGGGAGCTGGGTCGCAAGGCGCTGCCCGTGCCCACGGACATGTGCGAGACCGAACAGGTCTACGCCATGGTGGATCAGGCCAAAGCCGAATTTGGCCGTATCGACATTCTGGTGAATAACGTCGGTGGCGTTGCACCCAAGCCGTTCCTGCAGCAGTCCGAACGCTCCTGGCGCAAACACATCGATCTCAATCTGGTGAGTATGCTGGCGGCCACCTCCGCCGCCGCACCGGTGATGGTCGAGGGTGGCCGCGGCGGTGCCATTATCAATGTCGCCAGTATTGAAGCGTCCCGTGCCGCGCCTTATTACTCGATCTACGCCGCCTGCAAGGCGGGCATGCTCAACTTCACCCGCTCGCTGGCGCTGGAATTGGCGGAGCACAATATTCGTGTCAACGCCATTGCACCGGATTACACCGTAACACCGGGACTGCGGGGCAATATCAAAGGGCCGGTGGACGAGTCCACCTGGTTGCAGCCGACGCCGGAGCAGGAGCAGGCCACGGCCAATCGAATTCCCGCCGGGCGCACCGGTATCGACAGCGAGTGCGGACAGGCGGCGCTGTTCCTGGCGTCCGCCATGAGCAGTTACGTCAACGGTGTGGTGTTACCGGTGGACGGTGGCAGCTGGGCATCCAGTGGCTGGATTCGCAATGCGACCGGCAAGTGGACGCTGACCGGAATCTGATGGTTTGAAATTCAATCGCCGGTGCACAAACAGTCAGCGTGCGCGGGCAAGAAGGAGAGAGTTATGAAGATCAATGTCACCCTGCCATTTGATAATGTGGAAAAGGCCGACGAATTTTGCACCCCCGAAGCGGTCAGGGAAATCGCGCAGCACATCGAAAAATTGGGATTTAACGCCGGCAATGTCACCGATCACCCGTGTCCTACAGCCCGCTGGCGCGACTCCGGTGGTCACGACGCCCAGGACCCGTTTGTAATGTTGAGTCTGGTGGCAGCTCATACCACCACCTTGCGCCTGCAGACTGGTATTCTTGTGGCCACCTATCGCAACCCGTTTATTACCGCGCGGGCCGCCTCCACACTGGATGTGTTTTCCAACGGCAGGCTGACGCTGGGAATGGGCGCCGGTTACCTGAAGGGTGAATACTTTGCCCTGGGCGTGGATTTTGAACAGCGCAATGACCTGTTCGACGAGCATATCAAGGCCATGCGCCTGGCCTGGACCGGTGAGGAGTTTGATTTTGAAGGCACCGGTTACAACGCCCGTGGCAGCCGTATGCGTCCGGCACCGGTGCAGAAGCCGGGCATCCCGATATATATCGGTGGTAACGCCAAGCGTGCTATTCGTCGCGCGGTGGAGCTGGGCGATGGCTGGAATCCGTTCTTTACCGGCAACCTGTCCACCGCGACAACACGCACACAGAGCATGTCCGGTGAGGAAGACCTGGCCAGCGGTATCCAGTACATGAAGGAGCACTGTGAAAAGGTGGGTCGTGAAGAGCCGCCGGTGGTGTTTCTTGCCAGCATTATGCAACCGGGTGAAAAGTGGGATGCGGCGGCGGTGCTGGACCGTATTGGTCAGTATAAAGAGCTGGGCGTGATCGGTGCCTCGGCGCATGTGGAGGGTAACACCCGCGCCGAATGGTGTGACAACGCCTCCCGCTTTGCCGAAGAGGTACTGCAAAAAATCTGATCGCACCCGTAAAGGCAAGGGATCGCCGGTTACAGCTTTCAGGAGGAGTTATGAACAGTAAGCCACTGACAGGAAAAACAGCACTAATCACCGGTGGTGGGCAGGGGATAGGCCTGGCCACCGCCCAACTGCTGCTTGAGGATGGTGCTGTCGTTGTGATCACCGGGCGACGCACGGACGCACTGCAGCAGGCGCGTGGGCAGTTACTGCAACAGGTTCCGGGAGGTATTGTCGAAACCTTCACCGGTGATGCGGCTGACGAGGCGCAGGTGCAGGCAGCGTTGCAGTTTGCCCACGATCTGGATGGCCATCTGGACATACTCGTACCTGCGGTTGGCTTACCGGGTCTCAAGCCCTTGCTGATGTACAACCGCAAAAGTGTACAGCGGGATTTTGACCTGAACTTTATGAGTGCCTTCCTGATGGTGCGCTATGGTGTGCCACTGCTCAGTAATGGTGGCGCCATTGCCTGCATCTCCACCTCCGGCGTGAGCCAGACTTTCTGGGGGCTGTCGGTTTATGCAGCGATGAAAGCGGCGCTGGAGCGTTTTGTCAGGGCGGCAGCGTTTGAGCTGGGCGGGGCGGGTATCCGCATCAATGCGGTACGCCCGGGAATGACATTGTCACCGGAAAGTGCCGCGGACCCGGGCATGCAAAAAATGGTGGAATACAACGCCCGGGCAACACCGCTGGGGCGCATCGGCGAGCCACTGGATATTGCCCGTGTGATTCGTTTTCTGGTGGGGCCGGAATCCGGTTGGGTCACCGGACAGACGATTTCGGTGGATGGCGGTCAGGATCACTCCCAGGGCTTTGACTTTATGGATGAGTTTTTTGGTGAGACGACCATGGAGGCGATACGGGCCGGAAAGCCGCCCTCCTGACCGCCGCAGTTTTGATCAGCGGTCGTTGTGGCCGTTTAACCTCGCTGCCTGGCGGAATCTGGTGGCGGGTAACTGGAATTTGATTTGGCAGTAATGAAAAGGACTATGGAAAATTTATCAGGGAAGACCGCCATTGTTACCGGTGGCGCCTCCGGCATTGGCCTGGGCATCGTCAGGGCGCTCTATCGCGCGGGCATGAATGTGGCCATTGCCGATATACAAGCCGATGCGCTGGAGCGTACTGCGGAGGAGTTTGGTTCCAGCGCGGGCATTCTGACCTGGCAACTGGATGTGACCGACCGTGATGCCTACATGGCATTTGCCGACGCGGTGGAGCAGCAGTTCGGCAACATACATCTGCTGGTCAATAATGCCGGTGTACTGGTGTCCGGCCCGGCAGCGCAAGCCAGCTTCAGTGATTGGGACTGGGTAATCAATGTCAATCTGGTGGGCGCCATCAATGGGGTTGTCATCGTGTTGCCAAAGATTCTGGCGCACGGCGAGGGGGGACATATTGTGAATACCTCCTCCACCTCCGGCATCCTGCCTCATCCTGGCGCCGCTATTTACGTCACTACAAAATCGGCGCTGGTGGGGATGAGTGAGTCCCTGCGCAGTGAACTGGAGCCCAGGGGTGTGGGGGTATCGGTCTTCTGCCCCGGCCCTGTGCAATCCGGCATTGGCATGGCGGTGCGCAATCGCCCGGCCACCTATGCCGGCTCCGGTTACGGCTCAAGCCAGCCGGGCACCCTCAGCGACAGTGCAGCAGCGGTACAGAAGATGTTGATGACCGCCGACGAGGCGGGCGAGATTGTGCGTAAGGGGATCGAGCACAACTGGCTCTATATTTTTACCCACAGCGAATACCGGGAGGGCCTGCGGGAGCGGGCTGCCGCCATCGATGCTGCGGTGCCGGCTTTTGAGGAAAGCCCTTTCCTCAAAAGCCTGCTGGTCAGTGCCGGGGCCAACCCGGCCTATGCCGAAGAGATACAGCGACGGACGGTAAGTCCGGAGGAGTGATCCGCTTTCGTTTCAGGGCTTGCAGGAATTACTGACTTTTCCCCTATAAAGACGACAGTCAGCGCTGGCTGATAATGCGCGCGCGACAACTGCGGCCTTTCAATTTACCTTCGTTCAGGATCTTTAACGCTTTTTTCGCTACTTCACGTTTGACGGCGACATAGGAACGCATGGGGGCCATATTGATTTTGCCCACCTGATCGCCGTCGATGCCGCCTTCCCCGGTGAGTGCGCCGAGAATGTCGCCGGGACGGATTTTCTGCTTTTTACCACCATCAATTTGCAGTGTCGTCATGGCCGCCTGGCGCGGTGGCTTTCTGAGTATGGATTCGTCAGGCAGGGTTTCTCCGGCAATGTCGTGACCGAGGTAGTCCTGCAACAGCATCAGCTTGTAATGCTCCTTGTCGCTGAACAGGGAACAGGCGATGCCGCGACTGCCGCCGCGTCCGGTACGGCCCACCCGATGGACGTGCACTTCGCTGTCGCGTGCCAGATGATAGTTGATCACCAGGTCCACAGCGCTGATGTCCAGACCGCGGGCGGCGACATCGGTGGCCACCAGAATCGATACACTTTTGTTGCCAAACTGAATCAGTGTCTGATCGCGGTCTCTCTGCTCCATGTCACCGTGCAAAGCGGCGGCACTGAAACCGTGCGCGCAGAGGGTGTCGCACAGTTCCTGTACTTCTTTCTTGGTGTTGGCAAACACCATGGCCGATTCCGGAGAGAACTGCAGCAACAACAAGCGAGTGGCCAGTAGGCGCTGGGCTTCGTCATTGATGTTGTAGAAGTGCTGTTCGATGCTGTCGGCATTGTGCTGCTCCTCCACTTCAACCCGCACGGGCTCGCGCAGGATGCGTTGCGCGATAGCTTCGATCTGCGTCGGATAGGTGGCGCTGAACAGCAGCGTCTGACGTTTGGCCGGCGTCTGTTCGACGATGGCATCCAGGGAGGCCTGAAAGCCCATCTCCAGCATCCGGTCCGCCTCGTCCAGGACCAGGGTGTCTACCTGTGCCAGACTCAGGGACGCCTTGCGCAGATGTTCTTCCACCCGTCCGGGGGTGCCGACAATAATGTGTGCCCCATGCTCCAGGGAGCCCAGTTGAGGGCCGAAGGGCTGTCCGCCGCAGAGGGTCAGCACCTTGATGTTGTGGATGCCGCGCGCCAGTTTGCGGATCTCGTTGGCGACCTGATCCGCCAGCTCCCGGGTGGGGCAGAGCACCAGCGACTGCACACAAAAACGTTTGACCTCCAGTTTGGCCAGCAGGCCGAGGCCAAACGCAGCGGTTTTGCCGGATCCGGTTTTGGCCTGCGCGATGATGTCGCGGCCTGCCAGAACCTGCGGCAGGCTTTGGGCCTGAACCGGTGTCATGGTGTGGTAGCCGAGGTCAGACAGGGTGGCCTGCAGTTCCGGAGCGAGGGGGAGTTTGGTAAAGGGAAGTGGAGTCAAGGGAGTTGCCTGCAGGGTGTGCGGGGCGGCGGTATTGCCGCGCGAGACGCCATTGTAGCGGTCGGCGCGCGCTTCTGCGATGGCTGGTGTGTGGGATGCCGGCTTGTAGCAGCAACTGACGCAGCTGGCTGACAGAGGTCGGGCGCACCACACGGGCTGTTTCCACGCCATCGTGCAGGACGATCAGGGTGGGCCACAGCTTGACGCGGAAATGGCGTCCCAGCGCTTTTCCCTTGCCGTCGTAGATCTTGATGTGCGGCATCTGTGGGTGGTCCGCCATGAACTCCCGGACTGCGTTGGCCGCCGCCCCGCAGTGTCCGCACCAGGGGGTGCCAAACTCTACCAGCACCGGGCCCGGCAGGGCCGCCAGCTCCGGGGCGCTGGGGGCTTGTTCGCTGTAATCCGGATTGAAGCCGGTGACAGGATTGATCATGGGTTTGCCCTGAGGAGTATTTGCTCCATGCGAACATGGTTGCGGATTAAGTTTGGCTGTGGTCGTGGCGCTGTTAAAGTACCTGCTGATACCGCCAATACAATAATGGAGTGAGAGTGATGTTGCGACATGTGGTCTTGATCAAATTTAACGACAGTGCCAATGAAGAAATGGTACAGGCACTGGCGGCAAAACTGGATGCCCTGCCGGCGGCAATTCCCGAATTGGTGTCACTGGTGCATGGCAGGGACGCCGGGGTCAGCGGCGGCAAATACAGCTACGGTGTGTTTGCCGACTTCAACTCGGTGGCGGATTACCAGAGTTATCTCCAGCATCCGGCTCACCAGGCTGCCGGCGGCGCCATGATGCCGCTGGTGGCAGATGTGGCGCAATTGCAGCTGGAGTATTGACGTTGTAACGGTTCGTAAAAGCGGCGTGAGCCGCTTTTTTTGTGGCTGCGGCAAGGCGGTGAGGGCGCACCGCAATTGCGGCTGGCGGTGACGCGGTTTCCGCCGCAGTGCTATATTCCCGGTACAGTAATCACAGTAACGGGGAAGTTGTGTGAAGAAGGGAGTCTTGGTCAGATGTCTGCTGCTCGCTGTCCTGTGCAGTGTGGTGGTGTGGAACGGTGCATTGGCAGAAGAGACTGGCGCACCGGCCTTCACCGAGATCATCGCGGATGACCACAAGTCTGCGGGGGATTCCGCCGGCGATACTCCCCGTAAACTGGTAAAGGCAGGTCCGGACGACGAGTTTGACCGGGGTGTGCCTCGCCGTGCGGTGGAGGGATTCTTTCGGGCTGTGCGGGAGGATGACTTTGCACGTGCCGCCAACTACCTGGACCTGCGCAACCTGCCATCCGGGCTGTCGGTTGCTGATGGGCCGGAGTTGGCTCGCCAGTTAAAGGTTGTGCTGGACCGGGCGCTGTGGGTGGAGATGGACCTGCTCAGCACCAGCCCCGAGGGTCACAGTGACGATGGCCTGCCCTCCTATCGCGACCTGGTGGGGGAGGTGGAAGCCAACGGGCGCAAGTACGATATTCTCCTGCAGCATGTACCCCGCAACGATGGCATCTTTGTCTGGGTCTTCTCCTCCAAAACCGTGAGCATTATCCCGCTGCTGTATGAAGCCCGGGGTTATGGGCCGCTGGGTGAAAAGCTGGTGACGGTGCTGCCGGAATGGAAATTCTTTGGCATGGAGTTGTGGCAGTGGGTATTACTGCTGCTGATGATTACACTGGCGGCTGCGATCATGGTGCCTGTGTGTTTCCTGCTGGGCTGGATCATTCGCCGGCGCCACACCGATATGGCGGTTCTGGTGGCCGCGTTTGTACGTGGGCCCCTGTGCCTGCTGCTGATCGTTGGCTCGGTACGGGTCAATTTCGATATTCTGAGGCCGTCTCTGGCCACCCAGGCGTTTGTGAATGGCGGCACGCTCTACTATCTGGTGATCCTGTGGGTGCTTATCCGACTGGTGGGCCTGTTCCGTGAATACTGGAGCAGCAAACTGCTGGCGCGTGGGCGCGAGCAGAGTGTGGTACTGCTGCGACCGCTGCTTACGGCGTTCAATATCCTGCTGGTGTTTGTGGTGCTGGTGGTATGGCTGGACAATATTGGCTTCAGCGTTACCACTGTGTTGGCGGGGCTGGGTATCGGCGGTATTGCCCTGGCACTGGCCACGCAAAAGTCCATCGAGAACTTTATCGGCGCACTGACGCTGTACCTCGCGGCACCTGTGCGGGTGGGGGACTTCTGCAAAATTGGCTCTCGCACCGGTACCGTGGAGGAGATCGGTTTGCGCGCCACCAAAATCCGCACCCTGGAAAACACCCTGGTGATTGTCACCAATGCGGAACTGTCCAACCTGCAGATCGAGAATATTTCCCAGCGCCAGCGCTTTCGTTTCCATCGGCACCTGCCATTGCATTGCCACACTTCCCCTGACCAGATCCGCTGTGTGGTGCGGGAAATTCGCAAGCTGTTGTGCGCTCACGAGATGGTGGAGGCCGCGCCGCTGCGGGTGAACTTTACCGGCTTTGTCGACTACGCCCTGCAGGTGGAGTTGCACTGTTATATCGAGACCACGGATATCAATATCTACAAATCCGTGGTGGAGGATATCCAGCTGAGGGTGCTGGATATCCTCTCCGCGGCGGGTACCGGCTATGCCATCCCGGCGAGAATGGAGTATCAGGCCGGTGCCCCGGACCCGGATACAGAAGCGCGCCAGCGTGCCGAGCAGACAGTGGAGGAGCTGCGCCGCAGTGGCGACACCATGACGGCCCTCAGTGAAGAGGAAATCGCCCGGCTGGAAAATACCCTGAAGTTTCCCCACTGAGGGGCAAATACCCTGAAGTTTTGCCACTAAAGGGCAAATACCCTGAAGTTTCCCCACTGAGGGGCAAATACCCTGAAGTTTTGCCACTAAAGGGCAAATACCCTGAAGTTTCCCCACTGAGGGGCAAATACCCTGAAGTTTTGCCACTAAAGGGCAAATACCCTGAAGTTTCCCCACTGAAGGACCGGACAGGCACAAAAAAGGCGACCCGGAGGTCGCCTTTTTCGTAATGCCCGAAGGGATTACAGAGATCAGGAAGCGCGGATACCGATGGCTTTGATTTCCATAAACTCAACGATACCTTCAACGCCCCACTCGCGGCCCATACCGGACTGCTTGTAGCCACCGAAGGGCAGGTCACCGGTGATGCTCACACCGCCGTTCACAGACAGCGCGCCGGCGCGGATACGCTCGGCAACTTTTACTGCGCGCTCGGTAGAGCCGAAGATGGCGCCACCCAGGCCGTAGACGCTGTCGTTGGCGATGCGTACGGCATCATCATCGTCTTCGAAGGGGATTACGACCAGCACAGGGCCGAAGATCTCTTCACGGGCGATACGCATGTCGTTGGTGGCGTCCACGAAGCAGGTGGGCTCAACGAAGAAACCGCCTTCGAAACCTTCACCCATATCGGTACGCACGTTACCGCCAGCCAGCAGACGAGCTTCTTGCTTGCCGATTTCCAGGTACTCGGACACGCGACCCAGCTGCTTCTTGGAGATCAGTGGACCCATGATGCAGGTAGGCTCGTCGAACTTGCCCCACTTGTCGGCAAAGCCGGCGTAGGCCATCTGCAGAGCGCCAACGGCCTCTTCGTAACGGCTTTTCGGTACCAGCAGGCGGGTTGGGTAGGCACAGCCCTGACCGGCGTGGAATACCACCATGGAACCCATTACTGTCATCGGGAAGTTCTCGGCGTCATCCAGCACGATGAACGCAGACTTGCCACCCAGCTCCAGGAATACGCGCTTGAGGGTGTCGGCACCGTTCTTCATGATGATCTTGCCCACAGCGGTGGAGCCGGTGAAGGAGATCAGGTCAACGCGGGGATCCTTAGTCAGCATCTCACCGGCCATGGCGGGATCGGCAGAGGTGATAACGTTGAAGACACCGGCTGGCAGGCCGGACTCAATGGCCAGCTCACCCATGATGGTGCCCATCAGCGGGGTGTCAGGCGCAGGCTTGAGGACGACAGTACAGCCGGCCAGCAGCGCGGCGATGACTTTGCCCACGTTAACGTACAGGGGTACGTTCCACGGGGTGATGGCACCCACCACACCGGTGGCTTCACGACGTACGATGCGCTTGGTGTCGTAGCCTTCGTTCTTGATGCCCAGGTCTTCAACCAGCTCCACTTTTTCCCAGCACTTCAGCAGGTCCTTGGCACCGTTCAGGGCACCGTCGATCTGGGCGCGGGCGGCAGCACCAATGGCGGAACCGGCTTCCAGGCGAGCGATCTGCATCAGCTTGTCGCGGTTGGCACACAGCACTTCCACGTATTTGGTTACAGCCGCAACACGGGCGTCGTGGTTGGTGGCCCAGTCGGTGTTATCGAAGGCGTCACGGGCACAGGCGATGGCCGCGTCTACGTCGTCGGCGGTGGCATCAGCGGCCTGGCCACAGGGCTTACCGGTCCAGGGGTTGATGTTGTCGTAAAAGGCGCCGTTACCTGCCGGGCGCATTTCGCCGTTGATGTACAGCAGGGCGTCTTGCAGCTTATCCATTGTGATCTCCTCAAATATCACGCGTAACCATGAGACACGATTTGTGTGTGAAGTTGTGTAGTTAATGAGTTTAGTTTAATCGGGCCGTTTAACCGGCCTCTGTGTTGTTCAGTACATGTTGCGCCGCCACATAACCCCAGGTAATGGAAGGGCCGATACTGGCACCGGCGCCGGTACAGCCTTTGCCCATCACCGAAGCGGTGGAGACACCGGTGGCGTAGAGACCCTCAATCACCGAGCCGTCTTCCCGCAGGACACGGGCGTCGCTGTCGGTTACCAGGCCACCGTAGGTGCTTACATCACCCGGGTAGACAGGCACGGCATAGTACGGACCCTGACTCAGCGAGCCCAGGGTTGTCGACTTCTCTGCCAGGGCGTCACCCAGCCAGTTCTGGTAGACGTGGCTGCCGCGGCCGAAATCTTCGTCACGGTTGTTGGCCACAAAGCCGTTAAAGCGGGCCACGGTGGCTTCCAGGTTGGCGCCATCGATATTACAGGCGGCGGCCAGCTCGGACAGGGTTTCGCCCTTTTTGATAAAGCCGGCTTCCACCCACGCCTGCAACTTCTTGCCGCGACCGCCGGCAATGGAGTAACGGCTGGCATACTGGCTGTCCACCACCATCCAGGCCTGCATGGCGGACGCATTGCGGTGGTGTTCCCAGATGCCTTTGGACAGCGTGGCGTAGGAGGCAGCCTCGCACATAAAGCGCTTACCCTCATGGTCCACGGTAATGGAGTGGGGCTTGGCCATGTCGCCCTGCATGAAGGTGGGGTAATCGGGCTTGGCGGGGGTCAGTACTGAGGGGTAGCCGACACGCTGATCCATCTGTGCCAGGGCTGCGCCAATGCGCTGGCCGGCGAGAATCAGGTCGCCGGTGTCCTCGGCGATGGTGCCGGACCACTCCGCTTTGGTGCCCGGGATGTACTGGTCCAGCATGGCCTGGTTTTTGGCAAAACCGCCGGCATTGATCAGTACGCCGCTGCTGGCAATGATTCGGGTCTCCTTGCCGTCGCAATCGGCCACCACGCCGGTGACACGGCCATCTTCCACAATCAGCTCTTTCACGCCGCAATTGACCCGCACCTGCGCGCCGGCTTCCAGTGCCGCGTGCAGCAGCTGGGCTGCCAGTGCCTGACCGGCGGTGGCCAGACGTTGCCCCTTCAGCATTGAGCCGAAAGTGCGGCCAAGGATCTTCCACAGTGCCTGGGTGCTCTGCTTGCGCTTGAATACGTAGGGCAGTTCCATCGCCTCTTCGATATAGGCGGGAATGGGGATAAAGCCCTTGCGCAGCCTGGCCTTCCAGGGGCCCAGCTTTTTCAGGTCAAACAGTTCGGAGATAACGGTGCGCCCGCCCTCCTGTTGCCCGGGGGCGTCCACGTAGTCCGGCCAGTTGGGAATACGGCGGAATTGCAGGCCCTGGGAGATGAGGAATTCCAGCATCTCCGGCGCCTTGTCGATGTAAGTCTCCTGGCGTGCCGGAGTGGCGCCGGGGGCGTCACCGGAGTCGCCCACTACCGCGTTCATGTAGCTGAGTGCCTGCTCGCGGCTGTCGGCCACGCCGGCGGCTTTCATATAGCGGTTGTTGGGAATCCACATAACGCCGCCGGAGGTGGCGGTAGTGCCGCCCACGAGGTCGGCTTTTTCCAGTACCAGTACGGTTTTACCCGCAGCGCGCAGTGCAAGTGCCGCGCAGAGGGCGCCGGGGCCACTGCCCACGGCTACAAAATCAAAGGTTTCGCTCATGGTGAGTCCTGTTTTCAGTCGGCTTTGCGGCCCTGCAGGGCGATGGTGCTGGCGTGTACGTCAGCCGGCAGGTTCAACAGGGCGACAAAGGCCTCAACCACGGAGTCGAACTGGGACAGGGGGCGGGCGCGCAGGTTGAGGCCGCGCTCCATGGCTGCCTTGGCGAAGGCCATCTGGTCTTCCGGGTTGGCGTCCCAGGTTTTGCCGGGCTCGTACATCTGGCCGGCGCGTACGTTGGTAACGCGGATGCCCTGGGGCTCCAGCTCGCTCACCAGGCTTTTGCTCAGGCGCTCGACGCCGGCTTTGGTGGCCTGGTACACCGACAGGTGGGGGAATTCCACCTCGACGGATTCGCTGGTGATGTTGAAAATGTGGCTACCCGCACCCATCAGCGGGGTGGCGGCGCGGCAGGTAAACATGGAGCCCGCCAGGTTGGTCATGACGGCAGAGATAATCTGCTCATCCTTGGCGTTTTCCAGCAAAAAGGGTTCAAACACGGCGGCGTTGTTGATCAGCACGTCCACCTTGCCATGGGCTTCAGCGATGGCGGCGAAGGCTTCACGCACGGAGTCGGCATTGCCCACATCGCACTTGAGCGCCATGGCGTTGTCGCCAATTTCGGCAGCCGCAGCTTCTACCTTGGACAGGGTGCGGCCCAGCAGAACTACTTTATGGCCCTCTTGGGCGAATCGGCGTGCCAGGGCACGTCCCAGACCGACGCCGGCGCCGGTGATCACAATCACTTTGGACATGTTGTACTCACTCCCACTCTGAAATTGCCGGAGCAGTGTACTGCCCCGGTCGGGTTTTTATCAGTTTTTTCGGTCAGTCGTTCTGCTCATAGACGCTCATGTCACCGGCGTAGGCGATGCCGCCCGGCCAGCGCTGCTCGCCGCTACACAGCTTGAAGTAGTGCACTGTGCGGGCAAAGGAGCCGGCCTGCTGGTCGCGGGGCTTCATGGCAACGCCGCTGGGGCTGACGCCGCGGGCACGGGCACTGAAGTCGCGCATGGTGAACATCAGGTCATCACTCTGCTGGGCGCAGAGCACCAGCTGGTCACCGGGGCAGTAGTGTTTGGGCTCCAGCTGCACGTCGCACAGCTCGCCACGCTTCATGGCCACATGGCCGGGGACGTTGATGACTTCAATGCTGTGGGTGTTCTCGTACCAGTCCTGGTATTCGTCGTAGCGGCCGATTACATAGTTGCCAAACAGGATGCTGACACCGGACAGGGGCTGGTCTTTCTGGTGGTTGGGACTGCTTTTCCAGTCGCCGAACAGCTTGTAGGTGTAGAGGCGTTCAGTGGTATCGGTGGCGGTCCAGCCCAGATCGCGCACGTTGGCCAGCAGGGGAGCCAGGGCTGGCAGGTCAATTTCCGGGGTTTCGGTGTCGAAGTCGTAGATGGTCATGTAGCGCCAGGGCTGGGGGATATCCGGCATCATCTGCTCTTTGGTGACTTCAAAGCGCTGCGCCCCGCGAAAGCCCCGCAGGCGTGACAGTTCGGTCTGGTGGTCGCCATCGAACCAGTTGGCGTAGTCCTGTTCGTGTCCGGGATTAACGTTGTGCAAGTGAACGGTGGTGTAGAGTGCCATGTCTTTTATTGTCCTGTGCGTTTTCCGGGACCCTGTCACCGGTTGGTCATCCGGCGGGGCCAGAATTTCCGGGGCAGGGCAGTATCGCGCCGGGTATCCAGGCCCGATTGGCGGCCCCTGTTGGCGTCCCGCGGTGCGGGAGGAGAGGCTGTATTATCTTTGCTATTCTGGGCCTTGTTGATATAAAACTTTGCTGTCTTGCGGCGGCGCTGAGAGTGGTTGTTTATTGAACAGCGCTGCTGGATAGCAAATTGCTATTGAACAGCATTGATGTATAATAACGCGAATAATGGGCCTGTGGCCAGCATCCGGATGTGGCCTGCCTGTAGCAAGAAAGCCGGAGGTCTGCCGTGAAAATCCGAATCGATAAAGACGCCTGTGTAGGTAACGCCCGCTGCGCGGCTATTTCGGAAGTGCTGTTCCAGCTGGACGACGAGGGCTACATCGCCGTGAGCGAGATCGACGTGCCGGAAGGCATGGAAGAGCTGGCGCGCCGCGGTGCCAGATCCTGCCCTGAAAAAATCATCGAGATCATCGAAGAATAACCCGGAGTGGCGCTGCAGCCGCGGTGCCACCCTGAATAATCAGATCTGTTTTATCTAAATCTAACGATATTGAGGAGAGGTGATGGATATCCTGGGATATAAAGGCAAGCGCGTAATCGTCAGCGGCTGTTTTTCCGGTATGGGTGAAGCGACAGCTCGCAAACTGGTTGAGCTGGGTGCTGAAGTCCACGGTTTTGACTTCAAAGAGACTTCACTGGAGCTGGCCTCCTTCAACCTGGTAGACCTGCGCGATCCGGCCACCATTGACGCGGCTGTTGCCAACGTGGGTGGCAAGATCGATGCACTGTTCAACTGTGCCGGCCTGCCCCAGACCGCTCCTGCCATGGACGTGATGCGCGTAAACTTCATCGGTACCCGTCACCTGACTGAAAAAGTACTGGAATTGATGGGTGAGGGCGGTGCCATTGCCAGCATCTCTTCCACTGGCGGTCTGGGCTGGAGCCGTCGTGTACCTGTGCTGATGGAGCTGATCTCCCAGCAGGGTTACCAGGGCGCACTGGACTGGTGTGAAGGCAAGATGGACGAAGTCCGTGATGGCTACAGCACTTCCAAGGAAGCTGTCATTGTCTGGACCATGCTCTCCTGTGCCTCCCTGATCAAGAAGGGCATCCGCATCAACTGCACCCTGCCCAGCCCAACCCAGACCCCAATGATGAAGCACTTCCGCGAAGCCGCGGGCGATGCTGTGGATGTAGCCATGCAGCCAATCGGCCGTTACTCCACCCCTGAGGAGCAGGCCAACGCCCTGATCTTCCTCAACAGCGACATCGCCACCATCGTTAACGGTGTGGTGCTGCCTGCTGACGGCGGCTTCATGGGTGCTGTGACTACCGGTCAGATTGACCTGGCAGCCATGATGGGCAAGAAGTAAGACGACGTTCGATACTCGGTTTAAGCAGTGCAAGCATTCCGCCCCGTTTTCGGGGCGTTTTGCGCTTCGGCTGGTGACTCGGCCGCAATATGCCTGATAAGGAGTTCGTTATGGTTCAGCCAGTACTAAGTCCCCTTGTCGAAAGACCGGCGCACGTACCCGAGGCGCTGGTTTACGATCTGGATTACTACGCCGATCCCGGCGTACTGCAGGATGCGCACGGTCGTGCGTTGCAGGTGGCAAAAGAGGCCCCCGGGGTTTTCTGGACGCCGCGCCAGGGCGGGCACTGGGTGCTCCGGAGCCATAACGCTGTGTTTGAAGCCTCCCGTGATACGGAGCGCTTCAGTAACGCGCCGATCTCCTTTGAGCAGTTGCAGGCGATTATCGAGTCGCTGCCGGAAGGTGCTCCCAAGCCCCTGATCCCGGCGCCAATCACTTTCGATCCGCCCCACCACGCGGTTTACCGTAACCCGTTGCAGAAAGCGTTTTCGCCGAAAGCGATGAATGTCCTCAAGGACAACATTCGGGCACTGGCGGTGGAGCTGATCGAAAAGGTCAAGCCGCAGGGCGGCTGCGCGTTTGTGAAAGATATTTCCGAGCCTATGCCGGTGACCATCTTCCTGCAGATGTTCGGCCTGCCGGTGGATCGTCAGCGTGAATACCGGGATCTGGTGGAGGAGCATTTCGCCCAGACCGATAAGGATCCACAGCTGATCCAGGCGCGCTTGCGCAAGGTGGCGGATGTCATGCGCGATGCCATTCTGGAGCGTAAGGACAATCCGCAGAATGATCTGATCTCGCTGCTGTGGGATTCGGAATTCAATGGCCAGAAAGCCACGCTGCACGACATCGAAAACTACGCGGTAATGCTGTTTACCGCCGGTCTCGATACCGTTGTCAACGGCATGGCCCTGGGTGCTGTTCACCTGGCGAAGAACCCGCAGTTGCAGGCCGAGATGCGCGCTCATCCGGAAAAGACCAGTGACCTGACCGAAGAGATGTTGCGTCGCTACACCTTCACGCTGCCGCCGCGTTTTGTCGCCGAGGATTGCGAGTTCCAGGGTGTACAGATGAAGAAGGGCGAAATGGCGCTGCTGTTTCTGCCGGGTGCCGACCTGGATGCAGCCGAGTATCCAAATCCGGAAGTATTTGATGCGAATCGCGAAGGCAAGCCGCACATCGCTTTCGGTGCCGGTCCGCACCGTTGCCTGGGTTCACACCTGGCGCGCATCGAGCTGAATATTTTGTACGAAGAGATGATGGCGCGACTGCCGGAGTTTCGACTGGATCCCGATAAGCCGCTCACCTATCACGGCGGTCATGTGTGGGGTCCCAATGAAGTTTATCTGAAGTGGGATGTCTGATATGAGCAGAGCTCTGCCACGACTGGATTCGATCAACCGCGATTTCTGGACCGGTGGTGCAGAAGGTGAGTTGCGAATTCATCACTGCAACGACTGTAACCAGTTTTTCCATCCGCCACGCCCCGTATGTCGTCACTGTCTGTCGGAAAACGTGGCTGCCAAAGCCGTCGCCGGCACCGGCGTCGTGGATACCTTTACCCTGAACTACCAGAAGTGGCATCCGAAAATGGAAGTGCCCTTTGCCATCGCCCGTGTAGAGCTGGATGGTGCCCCCGGTGTTTACCTGACCACCAATATCATCAACTGCGATCCGCAGCAGGTGGATATTGGCGATAAGGTGAAGGTCATCTTTGAGCAGCAGGATGATGTTCATATCCCGCTTTTTGAAAAAATCGACTGAGAAAACTCTGCCATGTCTGTGAATGAAGCTTATATCACCGGTATCGGTCAGTCTCAGATCGGTGTCAAACTGGATCGCCACCCACTGCTGCTGACCGTGGATGCGGTTAAGGAAGCGCTGGCGGAGTCAGGTCTGACTATCGGCCAGATTGACGGTGTATCTACCTATCCCGGCCGCGTGCCGCAGATGCTGGGTTTCTCGCCTGTAGGTGCCGATGACCTGATTGATGCCCTGGGCATTAAAGCCAAGTGGTACGCAGGTGGCGGTGAAATCACCTCCCAGCTGGGTGCCATTGTGGCGGCCGCGACTGCGGTAAAAGCCGGCCTGGCCCGTCATGTCATCTGCTTCCGTACCGTGTACGAAGCAGGTGCCACTGCCAAGCCCGACGAATACCCCATGATGCGTCGTGACCGCGTGGATGGTGGTTCCCAGTGGACCGCACCGTTCAATGCTATTTCGGCGGCCAACTGGGTTGCCCAGTACGCCATGCGTCATGTTAAGAAGTACGGCCTCACCCGCGAGCAGCTGGCGCAGATCGCACTGACCGACCGTGCCCATGCGGCGCTCAACCCGCGCGCTCTGGTGCGCGAGCCGCTGACCATGGACGAGTACATGTCTGCCCGTCTGGTCTCCACGCCGCTGTGCCTGTTTGACTGCGACCGCTATTCCGACGCCTCTACCGTGATCATCGTTTCTGCCGGTGATGCAGTGGACGAAGTGAAGTGCACTCCCGTGCGTATCGCCGCCATGGCGGGCAGCGTGGATCGTCACAGCTGGGATCAGGCGGAGTGGATGGCCTCTTACCAGACCGGCCCGGACCTGTGGAAGCAGACCGATTACACAGCCAAAGATGTAGACACTGTGCAGCTCTACGACGGTTTCAGTTTCCTGGCCCTGACCTGGCTGGAAGCGCTGGGCTTCTGTGATATCGGTGAGGGCGGCCAGTTTATCGAGGGCGGCCATCGCATTGCTCTCGATGGTGAGCTGCCGTTCAACACCTTCGGCGGCCAGATCGGCGCCGGTCGTCTGCACGGTTTCGGTTTTGCCCATGAGGCGGTGACGCAATTGCGTGGCCTCGGTGGCGATCGCCAGATCAAGGGCGATCCGAAAGTGGCCATCGCCACGTCCGGTGGTGGTCCGCTGGCTACCGCGCTGCTGCTGGCGCGGGATTGATGTCCGCCGGCGGCGTGACGCTGGATGCGCTGCCGGGTTTCCGGCGCCGTTTTCGCATCACGCCAGCAGTGCACCGCGTGTGCTGTGAAGTGGAAGACGACTTCCATTGTATGGAGGTCACGCTGCACCACGCAGGGGGTGTGGCTACCCGGGTTGAAGCTCTGATGCATCGCGCGCCGTGGACCACCTGCCCGGGCGCGCAGCAAAAAGTGCAGGAGACCTTCACCGGTGTGCGGCTGGATGAGTTTGTCCGGCGCGGAGAGAAAAAGGAAAACTGCACCCACCTCTATGACCTGGCGCTGTTGGCGGCGGGGCATGCACAGGAGGAGAGGGTGCAGCAGTACGACATCCTGGTGTCGGACCCTGATGAGTCAGGCGTCAGTCAGGCCGCTTTGAGGCTTAATGATGTGACCCTGCTGCACTGGATCGTGCAGGGATTTGTGATGGTGGAACCATCGGAGGCTGCCGGTATCAGACTGGACAGGCTCAATGACTGGATTGCCGGCCTGGATGCTCCGTTGCAGGAGCCAGCCAGGCTGTTACGTTGGGCGATTATGATTGCACACGGCCGCTCCATTCCCATGGAAGAGCAGTCGGATGCAACCAGAATGCCGCCCAATTGCTACACATTTCAGCCCCACAGGGCTGTTAATGCTTTACGGGTCGGTTTGATCCGTGATTTTAGTAATGACGAGAGTCAGCCATTAGACAACAACAATTATCACTGAACGCTACTCGGTAGAGTAAAATTACAACCAATAGCCAAGCAGTTTTGGCTACTGAAATACCGCCGATTGAGGAGGATAGCTATGGAAATGAACGATATGGTGATCATCTCTGTTGATGATCACATCACTGAACCACCAGATATGTTTGACAAGCATCTGTCGAAAGAAGATCTGGCTACCGCGCCCAAGTTCGGCACCGACGAAAATGGCAAAAACTACTGGACCTACCAGGGCATGTACATGCCTTCCGTAGGCCTGAACGCCGTTGTGGGTCGTCCGATGGAAGAGTACGGCATGGAGCCGAACTCCCTGGAAGAGATGCGCAAAGGTGTTTACAACGTGGATGCCCGCGTTGACGACATGAACGCCAACGGTATCGCAGCGTCCCTGAACTTCGGTACTGTTGTAGGCTTTGATGGCGGCCGTTTCCACAAAGCTCCAGACAAGGCTATGGCGCTCAAGCACCTGCGTGCTTACAACGACTGGCACATTGATGAGTGGTGTGGTGCTCACCCGGGCCGCTTCATCGCCTGTGGCATCCTGCCCACCTGGGACATGGACGCCACCGTTGCCGAGATCAAGCGTATCGCCGCCAAGGGCTGTACTGCGGTTTCCCTGAACGAAAACCCCACCACTACCGGCCTGCCAAGCATTCACAATGCTTACTGGGAGCCAATGTGGAAAGCCATTACCGACGCTGACATCACCATCTGTCTGCACATCGGTGCCGGTAACCCAGCGCCACACGCATCCCCCGAGACCCCGATTGAGGCCTGGATCACCACCATGCCAATGTCTGTAGCGGTTGGTGCGGCTGACTGGCTGAACCTGTCTGCGCTGGAGCGTTACCCATCCATGAAGATCTGCCTGTCCGAATCCGGTATCGGCTGGATCCCTTACTTCATGGAGCGCGCTGACTTCAGTCACGAGCGTCACAAGGCCTGGACCTACTCCAGCTTCCAGGGCAAGAAGCCCAGCGACATCTTCAAGAAGCACTTCATGAGCTGCTTCATTGATGACGCTTTTGGTCTGGACAACCTCAAGTACCTGAACGAAGACATGGTGGCTTACGAGTGTGACTACCCGCACTCCGACACCCTGTGGCCAGAAGTGCCTGAGTTCCTGTGGAAGACTGTTAAGGGCCTGACCACCGAGCAGATCGAGAAGATCACTCACCGCAACGCCATGAACTTCTACAATTTCGACCTGTTCAAGTTCAACAAGCGTGAAGACCTGACCGTAGGTGCCCTGCGCGCCAAGGCCAAGGCTGACGGTGTGGATACCACTCCGAAATCTTCCGGTGGTGCATCTCCGCTGGCAGAGGGTGAAGCACCTCGTCGTATCGTCTCCGGCGATCTGATGAAGATGTTTGCCCATCACGCCAAAGAAGGCGCCAAGAAGACTGGCTGATTAAGCCGGACTTGCGGTGGTACCGCTGCCTTGAGGGGCAGCGGTACCGCTCGTTTTTCCCTCCCTGTACGTCCCTGTTACTGCCTCCTCTCTCGCTTATTAACCGCGTTTTCTGCGCCTCCGGCCGGCCTTTTGCCTGGCACTCCGGGTGTTGCTGTTGGCAGATTTAATTTGTCCGGACTTTTCCTGAAATTTACGCCTCTTCTATTGCAGTCGGGATTGCTATTGAGTACTCTGGCGCCCGATAACTATATTAGCATTCGAAATAAACGACGACTGACTTGCTATAAATCCTAATAAGCGAGCCCTGTCGCCGGACAAGAGAAATCTCCGAGAAGTCTGGATGGGAACCGGTGTCAGGTGTCACCGGTACAGAAGGCAGCGCAGATTGCAGTCCCTACAGCACAGAACCCTTCAGCCCTTACGGGACGTTGGCGTTGCTTCCCGGAATACAACGCAAAATCTGCACACTGGAGAGAAACTCACCATGAGAAAGATCGTATCTCAGTCCCCTGAGTGGTTGACCCGTACCGCCAATGCCAGCCTGCCAATGGCCAGCCTGGCCATCGCTATCGCTTCCGCCAGCTACCTGCCTGCTGCTTCCGCGCAGGAAGTGCGTTCACTGGAAGAAGTTGTTGTAACCGCGCGTCGTCGTGAAGAGAACCTGCAGGAAGTGCCGGTTGCCGTAACCGCCATGGGCGAAGACTTCCTGCGTACCCAGAACGTCAGCGAAATTACCGACCTGGGCACCAAGGTTCCTTCCCTGCGTATCTCCATGGCCGGTTCCTCCGCCAACGAGCCCCTGGTTTCCCTGCGTGGTCAGCGTCCTGCTGAAACCGCGTTCAACCAGGATCCCGCGGTACCCATGTACTTCAACGAAGTGGTTATGTCCCCGAACCAGGGTGCCAACCTGGGTATGTACGACCTGCAGGGCGTACAGGTACTGAAAGGTCCACAGGGCACCCTGTTTGGCCGTAACTCCACCGGTGGTGCGATCCTGATGACGCCAAAGCGTCCTGGTGACGAGTTTGGCGGCTATGTTGAAGTTGAAGCCGGTAGCTACGACCTGATCGGCACCAAAGCTGCTGTTGACCTGCCGCTGAGCGAAGCTTTCTCCATGCGTATTGCCGCGCACAAGAAGGATCGTGAGGGTTATCAGGAGAACACCGCTGACAACCAACTGCACGGTAAGGATTTCGGTGATGAGCACTCCCAGGGTGTGCGCGTCAGCCTGAATTACGAAGGCGATGCCCTGAGCAACCTGCTGGTTGTTTCCCAGGATGAAAATGACATCACGCCGATGGTCATTAATATGAAAGCTGCGCGCGGTACCGCTGCTGGCCTGAACCCTGGCTTTGCAGATGCTGTACAGGACAGCGTCAAGCAGAACGATCCGTGGAAGGTGCAGACCGACGTTAACGCTGAGGAGTACATCAAGAACACCTTCGCGTCCAACACCACCGAATTTGAGCTGAGCGACAACCTGTCGGTGAAAAACGTCTTTGGCTACCGCAAACTCGGCTTTGAAACCGCAACTGATGCGGATGGTACCGCGGTCTGTTTCGGCGGTATTCCCTGTGTCATTGGTGGTGTAGTTACGGACCCACTACACACCTCCGTTAACTCCGAGTTCTACAGCAACGAGTTGCAGCTGCTGGGTACCGCTTTCGACGAGAGCCTGGAGTGGATCACCGGCGTTTACTGGTCCGAAATGGATGCCACTCACAACTACAACGTGCAGCAGCTGAGTGCCGTGACTCCCTTTGGTACTTTCCCTCGCTATGACACTGGTATCAGTGATGCGGTAAATACCTCCTACGGCCTGTTCTTCGAAGGTACCTACACCTTTACCGACGAGTGGTCCTTGACCGCCGGTGTACGCCAGAGCTGGGACAAGCGCGAGCTGACCCTGCAGAAGTGGGATGATCTGGATCGCACCAACTGTACCCTGACAACTCCGGATGGCAGCGCTGCAGCTCCCGATTGTACCCGCGCCAACGACGAGTCCTACTCTTCACCGACCTGGCGGATCTCTGCCAACTACACCCCGGAAGACGGTGTGTTGATGTACGCCAGTGTTTCTACCGGTTACCGTGCCGGTGGCTTTAACACCCGTGCTGGTCAGGTCCCTGGTGATTTCGAGCCCTTCGATGAAGAAACCGTAACCACCTACGAGCTGGGTCACAAGGCGGACTGGGAATTTGACTGGGCCTCCGTACGTACCAGTGCTGCCCTGTATCATCAGGCCTACGAAGATATTCACCACACTGTGGCCTACGATGCGGGCGGTACTCCGGCAACCCGTACCGAAAACGCAGCGAAAGCCGCCATTACCGGCTTTGAACTGGATGTGACCGTGGTGCCAACCGACAGCCTGACCCTGAACGTGGCTTACTCCTACGTTGATGCCGGCTTCGATGAGCGTGAAGATCCCATTGGCGGTAATCTGGTAGACACGTCCAACAATGACTTTGTCTACATTCCGGAGAACTCCCTGACGACCTCTGCCACCTACACCCTGCCAGTTGATTTCAGCCTGGGTGAAATGTCTGTGATGGTCAGTGCCTACTGGCAGGACACCATGAACAGCATGTCCCGCTACGAGCAGGCTGACCTGTATGCCGTCGACGCTGCAGACCTGAAAGTGATCCAGGACTCCGCAGAAATCGACGACTACACCGTCTGGAACCTGCGTTACGACTGGCGCAACGTGATGGGCTCCGAAGTTGACTTCGCCGCTTACGTGAACAACCTGACCGACGAAGAGTACGTGCTGGGTGGTCTGAACGTGATCGATGCCTTCGGTTACGCCGGCTACTTCTACGGTGCTCCTCGCACTGTGGGTGCATCCGTACGCTACAGCTTCTGAGTTGATGGATTGTCCGGCTGGTTCTGCCGACCGGACAATCCTGATCTCAGAATAAAAAAACGGGAGGCTTCGGCCTCCCGTTTTTTTATGTCTGCCATTTTTATAGTTGCAGTCTCGGCAGCTCCTCACAGCCCGCGGGGCCATCAGCCCTGCTGTTCAAACTCCCGCGCCGCCTCGCGCATGGGCTTCAGCCCCAGCGTCAGTACCAGCGCTGCCAGTGGGCAGCAAATTGCCATGGCGGTTGCCAGTCCGTAGCCCAGGCTGGCCGGTGAGTTGCCAAATACATGCTCCGCAATGGCAGCGATAGCTACCGGCCCGGTGCCGCTGCCAATCAAACCAAACACTGCTGCGAACAGGGCAATGCCAATTCCGCGCAACTCATTGGGCGTGACCAGGTTTAATGCTGCGCCGGAACAGGCGGGCATGGGCGCCAGCAGCGCGGTAAAGAGACCGATGCCCAGCAGGAAAGCGTATTGGTTGTCGGTGATCGCGGCGAACACGCCCACCGGTGCGCCAATCAACAGACAGGCGATGTACCAGCGCAGTTGTGCGTCGCGATAGCCACGACGATACATGCGATCAATAAAGTAGCCGCCGATCAGCTTGCCGCTGATGCCGCCAATCATCAGCGCCACACCCAGGCCCATGCCGATCTCGCTGGGCGTCCAGCCGAACTTGCGGCTCATGTGTGCCGGGTACCAGATGGCGGCGCCGGAGAGCACGATGGTGGAGAGGGAGAAGCCGAGGTAGTGGCAGGTGAAAAACTGCCAACGCGGTTTCATATAGCGGAACAGGCCACCGTAAGAGTTGATTATGTCGCGCCAGAAACCGGTGTGTTGCTGTTCGCTGCGGCGGTCGCGGCGCTCCGGTTCAGGAATGGTAAAGATGATAAAGGCCAGCAGCACGCCCGGCAAACCGATAATAAAGAACACCGTCTGCCAGGCGTAGAGGTCACCGATGAGCGGCAGCGAGACGGTGCCAAAGCCGGCGACCAAATCCACAATCAGTCCGCCGAACAGGTACGCCATACCGGAGCCAAGGGTGGCGCCGATGGTGTACACCGCCATGGCAGTAGTGAGCCGGTCGCGGGGAAAGAGGTCGGTGATCATGGAGGTGGCGCTGGGGTTGAGGCCGGACTCGCCGGAACCGACACCGATACGTGCCACCAGCAATTGCCAGAAGTTCTGCGCCAGTCCGCAGGCGGCAGTGGCCACCGACCAGATGGCAACGCTGAGGCAGATGATCTTGCGGCGGCTGAAGCGGTCCGCCAGTGACCCGGCTATCAAGCCAAACAGGGAGTAGGTGAGGGCAAAGGCGAGGCCGTGCAGAAGCCCGAACTGCACATCCGTGAGTCCCAGGTCCTGTTTAATGGGGCCCACCAGCAGCGAGATAATGAAGCGATCCAGAATCGACAGCCAATAGAGCAGAGCCAGCAAAAAGGTGGCGTACCAGGCAATGCCGGCAGGAGGGTAGGGTGCAGCAGCGGTGGCAGTGACCGGTGCGGGCGCAGCGGAGGACATGTGGGCTACCTGTTGTGATTATTGTTTTTGTGGGGGGCGACCGTACAGGTCGGGCGCATTTGATGGTGCCACGGAACGGCGGCAGTGGCCACGCGGGAGTAGGGGACAGAACGGACGGGTTGTGGGCAATTCCGGCAAGTGCCGGCGAGGTTCATCAGTCGCCGCTGGAGGCGCCGGGTTGGTTGTTACTGTTGATGGCGTCGTTGATCAGCTTGATCACCCAGGTAATGGCGGTGATGGTCTGCTGCAGATCCATGCCCCAGTCGGCGGTCATACTCTCGAAGGGCATCGGGCTCCAGAACTGATCCAGAAGTGCCGCCGCCATGGTCTGGTCGCGGTGGGTCCAGTTGGGGGTGGCGCGCTGCACGGCCTGAAGCAGGGCTTCACGGCGAGCTTCGGCAATGGAGAGCAGGGTGGGGTCTTCTACGGTGGTGCGGGGAACTGCGAAAGTGGCAAAGTTTTCCACCACGTGGGTGGTGATGGCAGCAAAGTTTTGCAGTTCAATCTGCTCGAGGTTGATGCCCGTCTGCTGCATCAGTTCCTGCATGATGGCATCGCGCAGGTGACGCTCGGTGCTGAAGTGGCGGTAGACGGTACGCTCGCTGATGCCGGCTCGTTCGCTGACAGCTTTACAGGTCAGGTTGGTCCAGTCCCAGGTGTCAAAGCTGCGCACCAACTCGGCGCCGGCATGCACAATCTTTTGCCGGGTCTGCTCGGTTTGCTGGCGTCGCAGGGGGCTGTTGTACGCACGGCGTGAGGAGTCGTCCTTGTTGCCGGGCTCTACCGGGGCGGGGCTGGAGGTGGTACGTGACGTCATCTGTTCCGGGACTGGTTGTTTAATGGGGGGTTACTGCAGGATCATAGCACTGTTTTGTATTACGGGTCGCGCCGCCCTGCAGGTGGGTCCGGTGTACTTATGTACAACACTGTCGTATAGTATTCAGGTTATTATTGCCCGATTTTTGCTTCTGTGGCGGGTGTGTCCCGTTGCTGTACCAGAGCGCCCCTGGGCCGATTCAGGAGATAGAAAAACAATGACCGTAGCCTACATTATTGATGCCGTCCGTACCCCGCGAGCCACCTCCAAGCCAGGCAAAGGCGCTTACGTCGGTATGCATCCGCAACACCTGGCCGCCGCTGTGCTGAAAGCCCTGCTGGATCGCAACGGCTTTAACAGCGCCGATGTGGATGATGTGATCTGGGGCACCAGCGCCCAGATGGGTCTGCAGGGCGGCGACATGGGCCGTATGGCGGCGCTGGATGCCGGCTACGACGTCAAGGTCAGCGGCGTTACCCTGGACCGCTTCTGCGGCAGCGGCCTGACTGCAGTGAACTTTGCCGCCGCGCAGATCATGTCCGGTATGGAAGACTTGGTCATCGCCGGTGGTACCGAGATGATGTCCCACGTACAGGAGTACGGTGGCAAGGTGCGTGAGGCGGGCCTGGGGGTTCCCGGAACCGGCCTGGGTACCGGCAACAAGCGCCTGCAGGAGAAGCATCCGCAATCCAACCAGGGTCTGGCGGCAGACGCCATTGCCACCATGGAAGGCATTACCCGCGAAGAGCTGGACGCCTTTGCCCTGGAGAGCCAGCGCCGTGCGGCCGTGGCTATGGAAAATGGTTACTACAATAACTCCCTGATCCCGGTCTATGACGACGAGGGTAACCTCAAGCTGGACCACGAGCAGTACCCGCGCCCCAGCACCACCGCACAAGACCTGGCGGAACTGAAACCAAGCTTTGCCAAGCTGGCCGATATGCCGCTGGATCGTGAAGGCACCACTTTCCGCAAGCTGATCAACCGTCGCTACCCGGATGTGGATATCCAGTGCTTCCACCATGCCGGTAACTCCTCCGGTGTGGTCGATGGCGCTGCCGCCATCCTGCTGGCCTCTGAGGACTACGTGCAGAAGCACGGCCTCAAGCCCCGTGCCCGCGTAGTGGCCATGGCCAATATCGGTGATGACCCCACCCTGATGCTGAACGCGCCGGTACCGGCAGCCAAAAAAGTGCTGGAGAAGGCGGGCCTGACCAAGGACGACATCGACCTGTGGGAAGTGAACGAAGCCTTCGCCGTGGTGGTGGAGAAGTTTATCCGTGACATGGGTATCGATCGCGACACTATTAACGTCAATGGCGGTGCCATCGCCTTGGGTCACCCCATTGGTGCCACCGGCCCGATCATGATTGGTACCGTGCTGGATGAGCTGGAGCGTCGTGGCCTCAAGCGTGGTCTGGTGACCATGTGTGCCGCTGGCGGTATGGCACCGGCGATCATTATCGAGCGCGTCTGATCCTCTCTGCCGGAGGCTCCTGCGCGGGAGCCTCCATCCCTCCCGTTGCTGCTTTCCCCCTTATTTGCTGCTGCTTTGGTGACCTTTTCTGCGCCTTTTGTAGGGGTCGCAATTTAAGAAGTGTTAAGGCATACTGTTCAACACTGATGTATAAAATTGTCGGTAAGCCCCCTGATTTTGAGGTTTTTGGCGACATTACTGATGTGCAGACAGTAGGGCTGGCCAGACAGGTCAGCAACTGCAGACCGGGAGAAGAGCAATAATGGCAGACAGTACCCCCCAACTGACCAGACCGCGCAAGCGTCGGCGCGACCCGGAGCGCACGCGGGAGGCAATCCTTGAGGTGTCCGCCAAGTTGATGGCCAAAGACGGCCCGGAAGCGTTGAGTGTCTCCCAGGTGGCACAGCTGGCCGGCGTTAACCGCGGCACAGCCTACCACCACTTCCAGACCCGTGAACAATTGGTCAAAGCCACTACCGACTGGGTCAGTGAAAAAATGACCGATGCGGTCTTCGGTGACGCTGAGCAGCAGCGCAACCGCCCCGAGGTTGTGCTGGGTAACCTGGCCCACTTCTGTGTGGAGTATCCGGAGTTTGGTCGCGTCTGGCTGGTACGAATCCTGAGCATGGAAGACCGCAACCAGGATCACTTCTGGCGTCAGTTCAAGAGTCAGGTGGATCGGTTTGTGGCGTCCGAGGCTGCGCACGAGGGTATCGACGCCGAGGTACATGCGGTACGGGTGCTCACCAGTGCCATTCTGTGGCCGGTATGGATGCGCTCCCGCAGCGCCACACCGGAAGAGCGTGAGGAGATGGCCAGCCGCTTCACCCGCGAGATGATGCGCCTGCACCTGGATGGGCTGTTCCGCAAGGAGAAGTATTCCGATCTGGAGATGATGCCCACGCACCTGTAATTCCGCATTTAACCCCTGCAGGCCGTGACCGGCGGGGGAAACTCTCTATAATACGCGGGCTGCAATCCCGGCACGATCGGGAACCCACACTACCTGCGCCGCCTGGCCGACGGGCGGTGTCAATAAACCCATAAATCAGCGGTCCTTTCCCACAGCCGGAGCCACTCCGGGTACAGAGCGGGGATTGGCTGTTACCACGCTGTTGGAGATAACGAGTAATGAGTGATCAACTGTCAAACATGATGCCCTGGCCGGCCGAGGATTTTTCCGTATACGGCCCGGTAGAAGCCAAGCCCATGGGCAAGATCCAGGGTTTTGTGGCCAAGGCCATGCACCGCAACTGGGTCTGCATTCCCCATGTAACCCACAACGATGACGTTGATATCACTGGTTTCGAAGCGCGCCGCAAGGCCTGGAACGCCGCCAACCCGGACAAGAAGCGCACCCTGCTGCCAGCCCTGATCCAGGGTTCTGTCGAGCTGCTGAAGCAGTTCCCGCAGTTCAACACCTCCATCAGCCCCGACGGTGCCACCCTGTACCAGAAGGACTACTACAACATCGGTATCGCCGTGGACGTGCCCAGCGGCCTGCTGGTACCCGTGCTGAAGAACTGCGACCAGAAGAACGTGGACGAGATCGCCGGTGAGCTGGTGGCCATCTCCGACAAGGCCAAGACCAAGGGTCTCTCCATGGCCGAGATGAGCGGTGGCTGCTTTACCCTCTCTTCCCTGGGCCACATTGGCGGCACCAGCTTCTCGCCGATCATCAATGCGCCGGAAGTGGCCATCCTGGGTATCACCCGCGCCAAGCAGCGTTTCCTGCCTGACGCTGAAGGCAACCCTGAGCTGCACACCCTGCTGCCACTGTCCCTGAGCTACGACCACCGCATCATCAATGGTGCTGACGCGGCGCGTTTCTGTCAGGCCATGGGCAAGTTTCTGGCGGAGTACGAGTTCGCCTGAGAACGTCCGGTTTACTGACCGGATACCCGCGTCGCAGCAGTGGCGCGGGTCTTCACCTCCCCCCTGCTTTTGATCTCTCCCCCCGCAAGTATCCGGCGTTTCTCTCTATACGCTGGCTATGCGCTGGCTATTCGCCGGCTCAGCTCCCTGATCCGATATCCCGGAAAAAGTCCCGCATATAGCTCGCCACCAGTTCGGCGGCCGGCGACAGGCGACTCTCCTGCAATCTGGCCATATAGACCTCAATTACCTGGGTCTGGGTGCTGCTGTCGGTCAGCTTGAGCTCCCGCAGGGTGCCGGCTGCTATCTCCTCCCGTGCCATCAATGGCGAGCTGACCCAGATGCCGTTGCTGTGCTGGGCGGTGCTGCGCAGGATGTCGTAGTTGTCGCAGATAAAGGTGCCGCGGGAGCTGGGGATGAAGCGCTCCATCTCAACAGCGCAAAGACTGGTGTAGGCCAGCAGGTTCATGCGGGTCACCTGTTTCTGACGCAGCAGCGGGTGATCGGCGCACACCAGGAAGGCCATGGGAATACGGCCAATCAGCTCCAGCTGCAGGTGTTCAGTGACTGGCAGCATGGCCTGGCCACTGAAAATCATCTCGATATCGCCGCGGTCCAGCTCCTCCGCCAGCATGTCCACCGCCTTTACGGCGGCACGGGCCTTGAGCTGGGGATAGGTGTTCACCAGATGGGCACTTAGGCCGGGCAGGGCCAGGCTGCCAATCAGCGGGCCCATGCCAAAAGCGACGCTGCCTGACTGCCCCTGTTGGTAAAGCTGCAGGTTGCGTTGCAGCAGTTTGGAGCGGGCCAGCAGGGATTCCGCTTCCTCCACCGCCAGCTTGCCCAGCTTGGTGAGGGTGACGCCGTTGCGACCGCGGTCGAACACCTGGATACCCAGTTGCGCCTCCAGTGCACTGATGCTGCGGCTCAGGGCTGGTTGGGTGATATGCAACACCTCCGCCGCCTGGGAGACACTACCGATGCGGGCTACTGTCACCAGTTGGCGCATTTTTTTAAGATCAATTTCCATGCTTTCAGGGCATCTATATATGATGAAATATGCAGTTTAGGTTATGGAAATAGTAGGGCATAGTGTGCGCACAATCCATCACCCTCACTGGGGACGGCGTGTCCGTACCGGCGGGGGCTAAGAACGAGAACGATAAGCTATGAGATCGCTTACCCGATTGATGCTGCGTGGCTGCCTGCCCGCTGTTTCCCTGCTGCTGCCGCTGGCGGCAACGGCGGCCGATCCGGCGCCGCTGGATCGCAGTTCACTGCCCATCCTGCCCGCGCCTTATACTGGCACTCTGGGGCCGACTGTCGACGACTCCACCCCCCAGTACCCCAACCCGGTAAGGGCACCTGAAGGTGCTCCTAACGTGCTGCTGGTCATGACCGACGACGTGGGCTTCGCCTCCGCCAGCACATTCGGTGGCCCGGTACCCACCCCGAGCCTGGATAAGCTGGCCGATAACGGTTTGCGCTACAACCAGTTCCATACCACCGGTATCTGTTCACCCACCCGGGCAGCACTGCTGACCGGTCGTAATCACCACGCTGTAGGCACGGCGGCGGTGGTGGAGCTGAACTCCCCGTACCCTGGTTACACCGGTCATGTGCCACGCAGCGCGGCAACCGTGGCCCGCGTCCTGCGTGACAATGGTTACAACACCGCCATGTTCGGTAAGGACCACAACGTACCGGCCGGTGAGCGTTCCCCTTCCGGTCCGTTTGACCAGTGGCCCACTGGTCGCGGTTTCGAGTACTACTACGGCTTCCCCGCCGGTGATACCGACCAGTTCAATCCGGCGTTGTACGAAGGCATCACGCCTATCCATGTGGACAAGCGTCCCGACGACTACATGCTGGACAAGGACCTGGCTGATCGCACCATCAACTGGATTCACAACCAGAAGGCTTCCGATCCCAACAAGCCTTTCTTCGCCTATCTGGCCACCGGCTCTGCCCACGCACCGCACCAGGCTCCCAAAGAGTGGATTGCCAAATTCAAGGGCAAGTTTGATCACGGCTGGGACAAGGAGCGCGAGCTGATCCTCGAGCGCCAGATTGCCCTGGGTGTGGTGCCTGCCGGCACCAAACTGTCAGAGCGTCCCGATGTAGTGCCTGCCTGGGACAGCCTCTCCGACAAGCAGAAGGCCGTCTACGCCCGCTACATGGAAGTCTATGCCGCCATGCTGGCCTACCAGGATGCCCAGTTCGGTCGCGTCATGGACGAGCTGCAGCGCATGGGGATTGCCGACAATACCCTGGTGATCTTTATTGAAGGTGATAACGGTTCCAGTGGTGAAGCCGGTACCGAGGGCACGCTCAACGAAATGGCCCACCTCTCCACCAAAACCTATCACGATCCCGACGTGGACTGGATCTACGACAACCTGGACGAGCTGGGTGGCCCCAATACCTATCAGGGCTATCCGCTGGGCTGGACCTACGCCACCAACACGCCGTTCCCCTGGTTTAAGACCCACGCTTCCCACCTGGGTGGTGTGCGTAACGGCATGGTGCTCTCCTGGCCGGCAAAGATTGCCAATACCGGCGAAGTGCGTCCCCAGTACCACCACGTGATCGATGTTATGCCCACCATTCTGGAGGCGGCGAACATTCCGGCACCCAAGACTGTGGATGGCGTGAAGCAGCAGCCCATCGATGGCAAGAGCATGATCTACAGCTTCAACAATGGCGCTGCCAAATCCGTGCGTGAAACCCAGTACTACGAAGTGATCGGCAACCGTGGCATCTACCACGATGGCTGGATCGCCAATACTGCGCCGCGCAACATGCCGTGGAATATTGCCCGCGACCGTCCCGGCAGTGACGTCACTACCTACGAGTGGGAGCTGTACAACCTCAACAAGGATTTCAGCCAGTCCAACAACGTGGCAGCGGAGTTCCCGCAGAAGCTGGCGGATATGCAGAAGCTGTTTGATGCCGAAGCGCGCAAACACAATGTCTATCCGATCCAGGACACCGGCGGTATGGCCCGCGCCATGCACATGGCGCAGAAGGCTGGTTCCTTCCGCAGCGACTATGTGTTCTGGGGCCGCGATGTCTCTGTACAGCTGATGTCGGCTCCGCCCATCACCATGATGCCATTCAGCCTGGAGGCAGAGATTGTTGTGCCCGAGGGTGGTGCTGAAGGTGTGATGGCAGCGGCCGGCAGCCGCTTTGGTGGCTGGAGCTTCTATCTCAAGGATGGCAAGCCCACGGCTTTTGCCGCCGTCTCCCCGCAGCCGGGTTACTTCACCCGTATTGCGGCTGACAAGGCCCTGACTCCAGGTCGTCACACCGTACGCTACGACTTCACCTACAACCTGATGGACGATGCCGGTACCCTGGTGATCTCCGTGGACGGTGAAGAGGTGGTTGAAGCCCAGGTGCAGAAGCGTCCCGGCATCATCGCCGGTAACGGTGAAACCTTCGATACTGGTCGCGACAGCAACCTGCCGGTAACCACCGACTACGTCGATCAGGGTATCTTTACCGGTGAGATCAATAAGGTCAGCGTCAAGATCAGAATCGACCTGCTTCACATTATGAAACAAAAAGTGAAGGCGATGATGGAGTAAAATCCTTCGCTGCGCTGTCTTCATAGCGTGATGGCAGTAGCAGCGATGGTGAGTCTGTTTTTCAACACCTCTCCGGCGTTACACTACCGCCCGACATGGATCCTTAACTCTGGAGAGGTTATGAGAGTATTAATCGGCGCAGCAACTCTGCTGGCCAGTTCGATGGCTTTGGGCGATGTGGCACTGCGCATCGGTGATGACTCGTTGGCGCTGCACCTGGACGGCGGTATGGGGGCTGAAGCCTCTACTCAGCTGGGGCTGGTGCACAACGACGATACGGACAGCACACTGGTTACCGGCGGCCTGTTCGTAAACGGCAAGCGCGACGGTATCAGCGGTCGTGTCGGTGGCAAGGCTTTCTATGCCGACTGGGATGACAGTGGTTATGGTGTGGCACTGGGCGGTGAACTCGCCGTTCCCTTTAACAGCGACTTCTCCATGGTTGCCGGCCTCTACTACAGCCCGGACATGCTCTCTTTCTCCGATGCCGATGGCTACGAAGAGTGGTTTGTGAAGTTTAACTTCCACATCTTCGAGAACGCCCTGCTCAGTGCCGGCTACTCCTCTGTCGAGATCGACGTGGATGGACGCCGGGATGTGGAGCTGGAGGACGGCCTGTTCCTGGGGATGTCCCTGCGCTTCTGAGTGGTTGTTACCGGTCGTCTCCGGACGCCCGACACTGCCACCGTTTAAAAAGCCCGCAGTGCGGGCTTTTTTCGTTGTGGGAGTTTCGCGCGAGTACAAAAGATCGCCCGGGCGATCCTTTCAATTTCAGCGCAGGAAAAAAATCACCGCTACCGCCAGGCCAACCAGGACAATAAATCCCCTCAGCCAGCGAGCTGGAATATGATAGGCCAGGGCTGCGCCACCATAGCCCCCGGCCACGGCACTCGCCGCCAGCAGCCACAGGTGACTGAAGTCCAGCAGGCCGCCCACGCCATAAATCACCACCGCCACGGTTGTCAGCAACGCTGACATCAGGTTCTTCAGCCCGTTCATGCCATGCAGGTCGTTCTGTCCCAGCAGGTACAGGACTGCCAGCAACACAATCCCCACCCCGCCGTTGAAATAACCTCCATAGACGCACACACCACACAGCAGTAACCAGTGCCAGCGGGGGCGGGATCGGTTGGAGTGGCCTCCCTGCAGGAAGTACGGGGCAAAGGCGAAGAGCCCGCTGGCAAACAGCACCAGCCACGGAATCAGGGCGTTGAACAGTTGCCCGGGACTCAGCAGCAGGGCGACGGCCCCCAGTGCGCCCCCGCCGAGCGTCAGAACCACCAGCGTCAGCCAGGAGATGCCCGCAGGCAGTCGCATGCTGCGGCGGAATTTCCATACGCTGGCCACATAGCCGGGCAGCAGCGCCGCTGTGCCAGTGGCGTTTGCCAGCAGCGGCGGCAGGCCCACCGCGACCAGGGCTGGCAGGGTAATAAAGCTGCCACCCCCGGCCACAGCATTGAGTGCACCGGCCAAAAAGCCGGCGGCGATCATGATGGCGCTTTCAAGTATCCAGTTTTCCATGGCGGGCATTGTGTCGATGGCATGGAGAACTGGCAAGCAGGGGAGCAGAAGCGCCAGGCCGGAGGTGCCAACAGCACCAAGCCGGAGGTGCCCACAGCGCAAGCCGGAGGTGACAGAAGCGCCAAGCGACCCGACATTGAGGCGCCCGCTAGTGAATCCTGCCGTCAGCGGCGGGATACTGGTGGCTGTCTGCGCTATAACCATAAAACCAGCACCGGAGTTGCCATGAGTCATACCGCCAAAACCTTTTGCCGCAACTGCAGCGCCCTCTGCTCCATGCAGCTGACCGTGGAGGAGGGACATATCACCGGTGTGGTGGCGGATGGCACGGCGTCACCCTATGGTGCCTACATGTGCGCCAAGGGGCTGGCGGCGGTGGACTTTCATAATGGTGCCGAGCACCGCCTGCTGGAGAGCCTGAAGCGCAACGATGACGGTGGCTTTGAGGCGATAGCGGCCCCGCAGGCGCTGGATGAGATCGCCGCGCAGCTGCAGCAATTGCTCCGTGAATACGGTCCCCGCTCCGTGGCCCTCTATCACGGTACCGGCGCCTACCGCAGTGTGCTGGGAGCCCAACTGGAAAAATCCTTTCTGTCAGCCGTGGGTACGCCCAACCTGTTTTCCACCATGACCATCGACCAGTCCGCCAAGTGGGTCACCAATGCGCGTTTGGGGGTGATGGCCAGTGGCAAGCCCGCCACCGACGATATCGACCTGGCGGTGTTTGTGGGCAACAACCCGGTGGTTACCCACCAGACCTACCCGTTTACCGCCGGCACCAGCGGTTCGCCGGGGCGTTCCATTGCCGAAGCGAAAAAGCGCGGTTGCAAAGTCATCGTCATCGACCCCCGCAACAGCGAAACCGCCCGCTACGCAGACTTGCTGATCCAGCCCCTGCCGGGACAGGACGCCGCACTGTTTGCCGCCATCGCCCATACCCTGCTGCGCGACGGCACCTTTAATCAGTCGTTCTGCGAACAGTTTTGTATCCAGCTGGATGAGTTGCGGGATGCCGTGGCGCCGTTTACGCCGGAGTTGGCGGCCGCCCGTGCCGATGTGCCGGTGGAGCAAATTGAACAGGCCGCTGCAATGATCGGCGCCGCGCAGCGAGCGTTTGTGGGCAGTGGCACCGGCCCTTCCATGTCCCTGCATTCCAACCTCAACGACCACATGATCGAAGTGGTGAATGCGATGGTGGGTGGTTACAGACGGGCCGGTGACCGGGTGCGCAATCCCGGTGTGCTCAATCCCCGTGTCACCCTGGAGATGGCAGTATCGCCGTCACGCAGTTGGGAGAAGGGGGTGAAGTGCCGCACTGCCGATGTGGGACAGCTGCTGGGTGAATTCCCCACCGCGTTATTGCCACAGGAGATACTCACACCGGGGCCGGACAAGATCCGCGCCTTGATCGTGTTTGGTGGCAATCCCTTGATGGGGCTGGGTGATCCCGCTCGGGCGATTCCTGCCTTTGAGGACCTGGACCTGCTGGTGTGCCTCGATGCACGTATGAATGCCACCTGTGATTACGCCCACTACGTTATCGCCACCTCGCAGCCGTTTGAGCGTCACGACATTACCACCCCCGGTGATGCCCTCTATCCGGAAGCCTTTGCCCAGTATGCACCACCGGTGGTGGAGAAGCCGGCGGGCACGATTCACGACTGGGAGTTTTTCTGGGAAGTGAGCGCGCGCATGAATATGCCGCTGACCCTCAAGTACTGGACCTACGGCAAGGTGTTTGATGCGATTGAAGATGGCCTGCCGCTGAGTGTTACGGATAAGCCGGACCCGGAGGATATGCTGCGGTTTCTCTGCAAAAACAGTCGCGTATCGTTCGATGAGTTAAAAGCCAATCCCTCCGGTGTACGCCCGGAGCTTGAACCCCACTATGTGCAGAAACCACCAAAGGATTTTGGTGGTCGGTTGCAGTTGTGCCCGCCGGATGTGGCGGCGGAGTTGCAGCAGGTTCTGGAAGAGCAGTCGCAACCCGGATTTGGCTTTTACCTTACCTGCCGGCGCGTACTGGAAAATATGAATGGTGCCTATCTGGACAGTGACCGCTCCCGGAAAAAGTATCCGCTCAACTGGGCCTATATGAACCCGGAGGATATGGAAGAGCAGGGCGTAGGGGAGGGAGAGGAGATCCGTATCGCTTCAGCGCATGGTGAAATCGTTGCAGTGGCAAAGGCGGAGCCTCGCTTGCGCCGGGGTGTGGTTTCCATGACTCACATGTTCGGCAAGCTGGTCTCTTCGGCAGGGGATATACATGGTGAAGGCGGCAGTAATGTGGGGCAGCTGACGTCGCTGCAGCAGTATCTGGAACCGATAAATTTTATGCCGAGGTTCTCTGGGGTGCCGGTGAATGTAGTGGTGGCTTCATGCGCGGGCTGATAACTATCAGCAGGGTTTGATATCAATTACTATGTGCTACTACAGATTTTGTGATTGTCGTGTTTTAAGAGGCGAAATTGAAGAGTTTTGTACTGAGGCCGGGAAAGTGTCGAGTAATCTTTTTTGATCTTGAATTTTATGTGCCTGTGGCTGGGCGGGATAAAGAGGGATTTTTATACAATCCTTGGGATAAAAGTTGTAAGTTTTTGGGTGGTTCATTTCTGGTGGCAAATCCGGAAAAAGACTTGAATCTGGATACGGAGATTAACCCGGGAAGGGTGAGTTCGCTGTGGCTCTGGAAAAGTGGGTCGGAGCGTAAACTCCTGGAAGATATATATGATCTTCTGAAGAGCGCTTATGATCTCGTATACAGGGCCCATCAGGGTAAGGTTTCGCCAATCCTTTGTGGGATCGGCATTTCGTCGTCGGATGTTCCAATATTATTTGAGTTATTTAAACGGTATAAAATACTGTCAAATTCCGATGCTTTTTCGTTCCAAAATAAGTTCCGGATTATTGATATCTCTCAGTTGGCGATAACTACCTTTAACAATAAGTCCAGTTTTACATACCCAAAAAGTAAATCATTAATACTCCAGAAGTATTTGCCAGAAAAGAAGTTTGATAGTGGGGTGAGAGTGTGGGACTTATATGATCAAGGTCATACGAGTGCAATAGAGGGGCGAGTAATAGATGAGGTGCTCTGTACCCGACACTGCTATATGAAAATCCTTTCGGATGTGCGTACATTTAAATATTTGGAGAAAAATAAGAAGCGACTGACATCTGTTTACAGTGATTCTTCGTCAATCTGAATTAATTTTAATGCCGCGGGTTTTAGTGCTCGTGGCAGTAGCGTCTCACCACAAACTCCACCGGTGTTTCCAGCTCCTCACACGCCGCCAGCTCTGCCTGTCGCTCGGCGCTGGTATGCCAGTAGTAGGGCGTCATCTGCAGAAGGTCTTCAACAGCACTTCCCACCACTTTAATGTCAGCGCTTACGGTCTGTTCGCTCACCAGTTGTAGCTTCTCCACCCCTTCCACATTCTGGAAATTGCCCTGATGCTCTTTCACCTGATCGTAGATGCGGGCAGCCAGTCCCTGCAGGTGGGAGGGGCCGGGGCCAACAATTAACAGGCTGGCGCCGGGTTTTAAAATGCGCACACACTCTTCACCAAAGGCCGGCGCAAACACGGACAGTGCCAGGTCAAAACTGTTATCGGCAAAGGGCAGGTGGGCGGCACTGGCAACACTGAAATTACTCTGCTGCTGTTGTTTGGCTGCCATGCGTACGCCGGTCTTGGCGATATCAATGCCGAAGGTTTCTGCGGGCAGGTAAGCAGTCAGCGCACGCAGGTAGTAGCCCTCGCCGCAACCGATATCCAGCAGGCTGGTGATGTCCGGCAGCTGGCTGATTTCGTTCGACAGGGCGTCAATCAGCGGCTGGAAGTAACCGGCTTCGAGAAAACGGCGGCGGGCCCGCAGCATCTCGTCGGTATCGCCGGGCGCCTTGCTGCGTTTGCTTTGTGCTGGCAGCAGGTTGACGTAACCCTCCTTGGCCATATCAAAGCAGTGTCCCTGTGGGCAGCGCAGTGTGCGCTCAGCCAGTGTCAGGGATTGTTGGCACAGGGGACAGCGGTAGTGAATGGTCATAGTAGGCCGGCGCTTTGGAAAAGGCGCCAGTGTAGCAAATTCCGGGATGCCAGGAGTTACTGAGTTTGGTTTTGATGACACTGCCTGGTGTTGCAGGAGCGCATTCCCATGCGCGAATAGTTCAATGCTGTCATGGCTGCGCACAAGGTCAATTGCGGCTTGGGTGCAAGAGGGCGCTCTCTGGGGTGGGCGGAAATCCGGACTCTACTGAGGTCTCTGGATCCCCGCCTTCGCGGGGATGACGAAGTCTGAGCGACGACGGCGGTTGGCTGTTATCTGGTACCGGCTTTCATACAATCGCGGTTTTCAACCTGTCACACATAAGCCCCGATCCCGGGAAAACGTCATTTTCTCACACCTCCCTCATTCTCACACACCTCCCTCATTCTCACACACCTTCGTCATTCTCACACGACCTTCGTCATTCCCGCGAAGGCGGGAATCCAGAGCCGGGGATTCAGGGAGCGAACTGCTGAAATACCGGTGTCGCCTCCATTCGAGCCGACAGCGCAGCCAGCGCCGGGGTTTTGAGGTCACTGATGGAGGCCGGCACCGTTGTACGGGCAAAGCCCCCGGCAATGGCAGCTGTGATGGTCGCTTGGGAATATTCACTGGCGACCACTTCAGGCTGGCTGTCGACCAGACGATCCAGTTCACCCAGGCCCGCTTGCAGCTGGGTTTCCAGTCGCTGCAGCCAGGGCAGGTGGCGCACATCGGCGGGACGCAGGCGGGTCTCGTAAACAATCTGCAGACACTTCTCCAGAGCCGCCAGCGCCAGACTCGCTGCACGGTATTCCCTCTGTCGTATTGCGGTGTCAGCGGACCAGAGCGACTTGCCATCAGTCAGCGTGCTCTCGGCGTACTGAATAATCAGCGACGAATCCATGATCTGCTCACCGCTGTCGCACACCAGCGTGGGCACTTTCATCATCGGGTTGATCTGGCTGAGGGCTTCGCTGTGCATAAACGGCGACAGTGTCTGCACTTCGAAAGGGACGCCCAGCAGGGTCAGGGAGATGGCGGTACGACGGTGGTAGGGGGAGTTGTTGACGCCTATGAGCTTCATGCTGGAATCCGGGACTTGTTGTTATGGAAAGCAGCAGCTTAGCGATTGGGGGTGGTTGGGGGCCAGTTAAGTGATGGGGGGATTGTGTCAGATTGGGGAGGATTTGGGGTGGGTTGGTTTTTTTGGGGGGGCTTTGCACGCTGTTCGGAGTGAATTTGGGCTTTGGGTTTCGCCTTGCCGGGCGAGTCACTTTTCTTTGTTTGGGCAAAGAAAAGTAACCAAAAGAAAGCCCAGCCCCACCTCCGCGCCGGAAAGCAAAAACACGCTTTCCGGTTCCCTGCGCTCCTCGCGCTTCCGGGGTCGCCTTGAGGCGCCGTCCCTGGCGCAACAAGGCTAAGCCGGCCGTCCATGGCCGTCTTCCCCCTCCAGCACTGCGGTGCTCGGCGCTACGCAAGGGGCCCCAGGTCCGTGCCACATTTGATTATGAAAGGACAAAACAAACCCCTGCCCTGTCATTGCGAGGCGCGCTTTTTGGCGCCGCGGCAATCCATGTGTGGCACTCTGTAGAGCACTTTTTGGAAGCCATGGATCGCCACGCTGCGCTCGCGATGACGATTTGGACTTTGCCGCAATTCAAACGCGCTTTCCAAGCTTTGTTTTCAGTTCCTATGGCACGGACTCAGAACCCCGTGCGAGCTGCCGAA
>NZ_WVVW01000030.1 GCF_009857815.1 Pseudomaricurvus sp. HS19
TGTAATGACCATCCGCTTGCAAGGTGAAACCCGGCTCAGTAGACGTAGTGCTAAAGATCGCTCCAGCACCGTGCTCACCATCATCTATATCATTGACGGCTATTCGGCTCGAGAAGACTCGCCCGTCTTCCACAAGGGAAAATACTGAGGGACCACTCACAAACGGAGCATCATTGGTACCCTTAATTTCGATCGTCAGTGTGCCTGTGCCAGTAGCTCCGGCCGCATCCGTGACAGTGATCGGGATATTCAGCGTTTCAACCTTGCCATCGGGAAGATGGTTATAGGTATTATCCGATGGGTTAAAGCTCCAGCTACCATCACTGTTCAGCGTGAACCCATTGACGCTGGCGGTTGTGCTGAATGTACGTGTATCGCCGGTGTCCGGGTCGGTCGCGGTGAGCTGACCCTGAATTTGTGCACCACCCTCATCCAC
>NZ_WVVW01000004.1 GCF_009857815.1 Pseudomaricurvus sp. HS19
CCGCAATTCAAACGCGCTTTCCAAGCTTTGTTTTCAGTTCCTATGGCACGGACTCAGAACCCCGTGCGAGCTGCCGAACGGAGGGCTGGCTGTGGGGGAGAAGCGCACATGGACGTGCGCTTCAGGTCTGTTGGGCCAGGAGGGCCCATCAGGCCGGCCCCCACAGACAGCCCGGAGAGAGGGAAGTCAGCTGGTGTTTTTTACCAGCTGACCAGCGAACCCGGGGCGCCCTTTGAAGGACATGGATGTCCAAATGCCGCGGGCGCATGGATGCGCAGGAGCGGCCATTGGTTACTTTTCTTTGGGCGACAAAGAAAAGTGACTCGCCCAGCAGGGCGAAAAGGGCAGCCCAAATTCACTACCCAAAGCAAAACCCACTCTGTCATTCAGCCAAGTTTTACTTCTTCAGCTTATAAGCCACAAACGCATCACCCGGCTTGGCGGTATACATGGAGTGACCACCCGCCGGCATCACAATGTACTGCTCACCATTCACTTCATAGGTAACCGGTACCGAGTTGCCGGCAAAGGGCAGTTCATCTTCCCACAGCACTTCACCGGTTTTGATGTCGAAAGCGCGCAGGCTGTTATCCAGCGTGTAGCCGATAAACACCAGGCCGCCGGCGGTGACCAGTGGGCCACCGGCACCCGGGGTGCCGTAGAGCAGGTCCAGACCAAACGGCATCATCTTTTTCAGGCTGCCCAGAGGTACTTCCCAGACGATCTCTTTCTTCACAATGTCGACGGCGGTCAGAGCAGCCCAGGGCGGGGCGGAGCAGGGAGCGCCCAGCGGCGACATCAACGGCTTCATCTCCAGCGCGTAGTCCGAGCCGGGGTTGCTGAAGCCCATGGAGAGACCTTCCACGTTCATCTCGTAGGTCTCCTTGGCTTTCGCGCGGGGCACCAGCTTGGCCACCATCGGCACGCGGTTGGATGGAATGACCATGATGTTGCTGTCGGGATCGTAGCCGCCGCTGCCCCAGTTGGGACCGCCACCGGCTGCCGGCATCATGATGGTGCCCTTCTCGCTGATGGGAGTGTAGATGGGGCCGTAGTCATACTCTTCCGCGGCGCTCTTGCAGAGGTAGGCGTCGATGGGAGTAAAGCCCCAGGTGTCCTCGGGCGAGAAGCTGTGTGGCATCACATTGGGCATGCCCACCGGGAAGGGTTGGGTGGGGGAGAGCACTTCTCCGGGGACGATGCCCTCCTGTGGGACCGGACGCTCTTCGATGGGAACCAGGGGCTCGCCGGTGGCGCGATCGAAGACGAAGATCATGCCCATCTTGGTGTTCTGCACCAGCGCCGGCACCATTTCACCGTTGTGGGGATAGTCGATCAGCATCGGGCGGGCGGGGATGTCGTAGTCCCAGACGTTGTGGTGTACCAGCTGCTGGTGCCACACCACTTCGCCGGTGCTGCCGCGCAGGGCCACCACCGAGGTGGAGTAGAGGTTGTCGCCGGGACGGTTGCCGCCGTAGTAGTCGTCGGAGGCACTGGTGGTGGGCAGGTAGATCAGGTCCAGCGCCTGGTCGGTGGCCATGGAGCTCCACACGTTACCCTGGCCAAAGCTGTCGGTGCCCTTGCCCCAGGTGGCCATGGCGGGATCGCTGGCGTCGCGGGGTACAGGGTCGAAAGACCAGCGGAACTCGCCGCTACGGGCATCATAGGCCATCACCCGGCCGCTGGGTGGGTCAGCGCGTTGCATGTCGGCCACGGACGATCCCACCACTACCACGTCATTAATGACGGTGGGGTTGGAGCCGGCCGCCACTTCACCGGGCCACAGCTCCTCTTTACTGGGTGGCATCTGCACTTCGCCGTTGTCGCCAAAGCCGCTGCAGCGCTTGCCGGTGTTGGCGTCAATGGCGATCAGGCGGTAATCCGTGGTACCGAGAAAGAGGCGGGTTTTACATTCGCTGCCAGTTTCCGCCTGGATGTCGGTCCAGTTGCCGATGCCGCGACATTTTTTGGTGGCGATGGCGTCGGAGATTTCGGGATTGAAGGTCCAGCGTACGTCGCCGGTGGCCGGATTGAGCGCGGTCAGTTGGCGGGTGGCGGAGCAGACAATCAGGTTGTCACCAATCAGGGTGGGCTGGTCCTGCAGCGAGATCAGCTCCTGCATGTTGACCTCGGCAGGCAGGTCGCCGGCGCGGTATTCCCAGACCTTCTCCAGCTGGGCGACATTACCGGCATTAATCTGCGAGAGAGGGGAGTACTGGGTGCCGGTCTGGTGCTGGTCGACCGTAGGCAGGCTGGTGTTGGCCTGGCTCACGGAGGCGCAGGCGGCGGTACACAGCGCCAGCAACAGGCTGGTGCGGACAGTGCGGGAGAGTTGCATAACGGATCACTCAAGTGGGTTTGTTCGTCTTATGGCTGAATTATGTATGTGTTTTTGGCCAATATGCAAATTCGAGGCAGAGTCATGACACGAAAATGAAAAACTGCTATAACATCAGGCAAATAGCCATAGGCGCCAGCCCCGACTATAACAACAACGGTAGCGGGAGCTTGCGGCGCTCTGAACCACTGACACGCCCGGTTCCGGGTGGGAGGAAAACACACAATGCAAATGGTCGGTGAGCAGTTTGTAGCTGCCCCCTGTCAGCGCGTATGGGAAGCGCTGAATGATCCGGAAATCCTGCGTGCCAGCATTCCCGGTTGCCAGACTCTGGCCAAGGAGGCAGACGATCGTTTCACCGCCACGGTGGAGGTGAAGGTGGGCCCCATAGGTGCCCGCTTTAAAGGGGTCGTGACCCTCTCTGACATCAATGCGCCCCATGGCTATACCCTCAACCTGGAAGGCAACGGTGGTATTGCCGGTTCCATGAAAGGTGCGGCTAAAGTCCGCCTTGAGGAGAAAAACGGCGGCACCATGGTGATCTACGAGGTGGACGCCGAGGTGGGCGGTCGCATGGCTCAGCTGGGCGGGCCCATTATCGATGCCACTGCCAAACAGCTGGCCGGTAAATTCTTTGCCCGCTTCGGCGAAGTCGTTACCGGTGTCCGGACCGCCGCCGCGCCAGCCGTGGCAGCGGCTGCTGCCAGCGGTGTGCCTGCGCCAGCGTATGCCGCGCCTGCAAAAGGTGGATTCTGGATGGGGCTGGCCATTGGCCTGTTGCTGGTACTGGTGGCCTTTGTCGCCTTTGAATATGGCCGTAGCAGCGCCAGCAGCCAGGTGATTGTGCTCGACAAGGCGCAACTGCAGCAGTTGCTGCACCAGATGCATCAACAGCACCACCCCGAAGACGAGGAGGACGACTGATGAAGCCGGCCCCGTTTGACTACTACGCCCCGGCCACCATCAGCGAGGCCTGCCAGCTGCTGAGTGAAGCAAGCGGTGGTGCCACGGTGATTGCCGGCGGCCAGACCCTGATGCCGCTGCTTAACCTGCGCATGAGCCAGCCCTTTATCCTGGTGGATATCAATAACACCGCTGAGATGAAAGGTATCAGCGCTGTGGATGGTGGGATCCGCATCGGCCCGGCCACCCGTCAGTACGAGGTGCTGGAGAGTGAGTTGCTGGTTGAGCGGCTGCCACTGCTGGTGGAGGCGGTGCGCCATGTGGGCCACCATCAGACCCGCAACCGCGGCACTGTGGGTGGCTCCATCGCCCTCGGTGAGCCTGCCGCCGAACTGCCTGCCTGCGCCGTGGCGCTGGGGGCGACCATTGATATCGCTTCTGTGCGCGGCACTCGTCAGGTGCCTGCATCCGAATTTTACCTGGGCCCATTCATGACCGTGCTGGAGCCGGATGAACTGGTCACTGGCATTACCTTTCCTGCCTGGCCTGCCGGCCATCTGCCTCTGTTCAGTGAGCTGGCCCAGCGCCCCGGCGACTTTGCCCTTGTGGGTGTGGTGGGTGCACTGGCGCTGGAGGCCGGCAAGATCAGCCGTGCCGGCATCGCCTGGATGGCCATGGGGCCGACCCCGTTGAAAGCAACCGCCGCCGAACAGCTGCTGTTGGGCAAGAGCCTTGCGGAGATCGATCCGCAGGCGGTGGCCGAAGCCGCCGTGGCCGAAACTGCACCCTTTGACGACAAACGCACCAGCGCGGAGTACCGCCGCACCGTGGGTGCCCGACTGCTGGCCCGCGCGCTGCGCGAACTGACCGCACAAGGGGAAGCCGCATGAGCAACCACAAGATCGAACTGACCATTAACGGTCGCCAGTACAGCGGCGACGTGGAAGCGCGCACCTCGCTGGCGGATTTCCTGCGCGACGATGCCGGCTTTACCGGCGTGCATCTGGGTTGCGAGCACGGCGTCTGCGGCGCCTGCACTATCACTGTGGACGGTCGTGCCGTGCGCAGCTGCCTGATGCTGGCGGTGCAGGCCAATGGTGCCACCGTGGTCACCGCCGAAGGGCTGGCGGCCGAGGACGGCACCCTGCACCCGGTGCAGCAGGTGATGATGGAAGAGCACGCCCTGCAGTGCGGTTTCTGCACCCCCGGTGTGGTGATGACCCTGGCCTCGCTCACCGGCGAGGGCAAACAGTGCAGCCAGGCGCAGATTGAGGGCGCCATGTCCGGCCATATCTGCCGTTGTACCGGCTACCAGGGCATTCGCCGCAGTGCAGCGCGGCTGGCGTATGACGCCATGGGTGATAGTGCCCAGCAAGGGGGTGACGCATGACCAATATGAACGCCCCCGAAGAGAAAAGCGCCGGCATCCTCACCGGCAAATACATCGGCCAGCGCGTCCACCGCAAGGAGGACCCGCGCCTGCTCACCGGCCACGGCCAGTTCGTGGATGACGTCTCCGTGCCCGGCCAGCTGCACGTGGCCTTTACCCGCAGCCCGGTAGCCCGCGCCAGTATTGTCTCCATCAGCAGCGATTACGCCCGCGAAGTGCCGGGTGTGCATGCCATCTACACCCAGCAGGATCTGGCTGACTTCAACGTCGACATGATCTCCTTCTTCCTCGCCTCGCCGGACGTGAAGACCACGCCACTGGCGGATGGCCGCGTCGCCTATGTGGGCGAGCCGGTGGTGATGGTGATCGCCGACAGTCGCGCCATCGCCGAGGACGCCGCCTCACTGGTGGAAGTGGAATACGCTGAAGAGACCCCGTTGATCACCATCGACGATGCCCGCCACGGTGCGCCGGTGCATCCCGGCCGCGAAGACAATATCGCCGCGCAGATGGGTGAAGAGGAGATCGATGAGGATCTGGAAGCCCTGCTGCAGGCGGCGCCGCACCTGGTCACCCACAAGGTGGTGCACCAGCGCATCTCCCAATCCCCCATGGAGACCCGCGGTGTGCTGGCGGATCCGGAAGGACCGAAAGAACTGACTCTCTACATCACCTGCCAGAGCCCGCACATGGTGGAGCGTTGGACCTCGCTGGCACTGGGCAAGCCGGACATGGCCATCCGTGTTATTGCCAAGGATGTGGGTGGCGGCTTCGGCCTCAAGAACCACCCCTGGAAAGAAGAAGTGGCGGTGATCCTGGCGGCGCTGAAGTTCCGCCGGCCGCTGAAGTGGATCGAGGACCGCTACGAAAACCTGATCGGTGCCAACCAGGCCCGCGAGCAGGAGATGACCCTGCAGGTGGCCCTGGATAACGACGGCAAACTGCTGGCCTCCCACGGTGACTACAGCTGCAACAACGGCGCCTTCCCGCAGCTGTCCGAGTGCAATATCGCCGTGCACATGTTTGTCTGGGGCGCCTACAAGATGCCGGCTTACGGTTTCCTCACCCGCGGCTGGTATACCAACACTGTGGGTTATGCCGCCTACCGCGGCCCCTGGGCCATGGAGTCGCTGGTGCGCGAGACAGCTCTGGATGTGGCGGCCCGTCGCCTCGGTATCGACCCCATTGAGATCCGTCGCAAGAATCTGGTGACACTCAGCGAGCAACCCACGGAGTCCTGCATGCAGATCCCGCTGGAGGATGTGACCCCGGCGGAGTGCCTGGAGAAGCTGCTGGGCTACTTCGATGTGGACGCCTTCCGCCGCGAGCAGGCCGAGGCCCGCGAGCAGGGCCGCTACCTGGGTTTGGGTATCGCTGCCTACATCGAACCCACCGGTTCCGCCGGTGCCATTGCCACCATGACCGGTGAGTTGGCGCAGGTGCGCATAGAGCCCACCGGCAAGGTGACGGCCACCATGAGCACCCACTCCCAGGGCCACGGTACCCAGACCACCATGGCGCAAATTTTTGCCGATCGGCTGGGTGTGTCCTACGAAGATGTATCGGTGTTTGAGGGCGACAGCTCCCGCGGTGGCTTCTCCCCCGGCGCTGCCGGCAGCCGTCAGGGTGTGATCGCCGGTGGTGCGGCTATCCTCGCCGCCGACAAGCTGGCGGAAAAAGTGCGCACCCTGGCGGCCCATCTGCTGCAGGTGGAAGCCGCCGCCATTGCCATCGATGCCGGCCAGATCAGTGTCGCCGGCAATCCCGACAAATCCATCTCGCTGGGTGAACTGGCCAACATCGCTTACGGCGAGCCGGACCGCCTGCCGCCGGGCATGGAGTCGGGGCTGGAAGCCCAGCACCGCTACCAGCCGCCGCCCATGACCTTCGCCAGTGCCGCCAATGCCTGTGTGGTGGAGGTGGATCGCGATACCGGCTTTGTGAAGATTCAGCGTTGGATCTCCTCCGAGGATTGCGGCACGCCGCTCAATCCGGCGGTGGTGGAAGGGCAGGTCTCCGGCGGCCTGGCGCAGGCCATCGGCATGGTGCTGCTGGAAGAGGTGGGCTTTGACGAGCGTGGCAACCCCACGGCGGCCACCTACAAGGACTACATGATGCCGGCTATCTCCGACATCCCCACCTTCGAATTCGTACACGCCAACACCCCGTCGCAGTCGGTGGGTGGCATGCGCGGTGTGGGTGAGGGCGGCGCCATCATCGGTGCGCCGACGCTGGTGAACGCCATTGCCGACGCCCTGGCGCCCTTCGGCGAGGTGGAGGTGAATCTGCCGCTGACACCGGCCAAGCTGCTGAGCGTGATGGAAGGCCGCGACCTGACGCCGCCGAAAGTCGTCGCACCGGTTGCCGTTGAACCTGTGGCGCCGGCCCCCGTGGCCGAACCTGTGCCTGCGGCTGACGCCACGCCTGCCGGACCGGTAGTGATCGACGGCGACTGGAAGATGATTCTCTCCACGCCTATGGGGCCGCAGGAGATGCAGGGTCACTTCGAGACCAGCGGCGACAACCTGAGCGGTTACCTCAGCAGCCCGGAAGGGCAGATGGAGTTCACCGGCAGCGTGGTCAATGGCAATAACCTGGTGTTCGACCTCAAGGTCACCAAGCCCATGAAGATCACCCTCAAGTACAACCTGCTGATCGACGGCGACAAGATCAGCGGCAAGTGCAAGATGGGAATCTTCGGTAGCGCCAAGCTCACGGGCGAGAGGCTCTGAGCGTGGGCACCGGTCTGCCCAGCCGATCAGCGCGGCTGTGTCGCCGGATTGTGCCGGTGATCATCAGCGTGGCGCTGGCGGTTGGGGTTTACTCGCTGGCGAAAGCGGAGGCGACAGACACAGCGGCCGGCGACTGGCAGCTGGTGCTGCACGCCCCTGGCGACCCGCGGGAGATGCTCGGGCATTTCGAGGTGCAGGGCGCAATGCTCAGCGGCTATCTCGAGAGTGACGAGGGGCGCACCGATTTTACCGGCGAGGTGCAGGGCAATCAGTTGATCTTCTCCGTACCGGTGCGCAAGCCGATCCGCATAACGCTCAAATACCATTTGCAGGTCGATGGTGATCAGATAAATGGTCGCTGCAAGATGGGCTGGTTCGGCACCTCCGATGTCACCGGCCAGCGGCAGGTGACGCAAGAAGTGGCGCAAGAACCACAACAGACACAACAACAATAACAATCTGCCGGGGGACTCCCTGTGATGAAGAAACTGCCCTTACTGGCGCTGTCGGCGCTGCTCACCCTGACCGGATGCCAGCAGGAGGCCCCGGATACAGCGGTATCGGCTGATAAGCCGACACCCGCTGCGCCAGAGAGTCAGATTGTCGTGCCTGATACTGATTGGCCGAACTATGGCGGCGACGGTCGCGAGCAGCACTACAGCGAACTGGATCAGGTGTCGCTGGCCAATATCGGTCAACTGGACCTGGCCTGGTACTACGACCTGGAACCGGGCTTCTCCGTCTCCAGCCCGGTGACGGGCGGCAACAAACTCTTTACCACTACCGGCAACAGTTTTATTCGTGCGTTCGATGCCGCCAGCGGTGAGCTGTTGTGGGAGTTCGACGCCAAAACCCGCGACATTGCCCAGAGCCCACTGCACATGAGCTGGGGCAACAAGGGTATCGCCTGGTGGAACAACCGCGTGTTTCTCGCCACCACCGACGGCCGCGTGATCGCGCTGGACGACAGCAGCGGCCAGCCGCTGTGGGAGCAGCGTCAGTTTGAACTGAACGAACTCCGTAACAGCAACGGCGCACCACGGGTATTCGATGGCAAGGTGATTATCGGCCACGGCGGTGCCGATATCAGCCCGATCCGCGGCTACGTCACTGCCTACGACGCCATGACCGGCGAGCAGCTGTGGCGCTTCTATACCACTCCAGGCAACCCCGCCGAGCCTCCGGCTAACAAGGCCGAGGAGGTGATGCAGCCTACCTGGAAGGGTGACTGGTACGGCAAGGGTGGTGGCGGCACCGCCTGGAACGCCTTCAGTTACGACCAGGAGCTGGACCTGATCTACCTGGGGGTTGGCAACGGTTTTCCCTACAACCACCAGATGCGCAGTCCCGGTGGTGGTGACAACCTGTTTCTCGCCTCCATCGTGGCGGTGAAGGCCGATACCGGCGAGTACGTCTGGCACTACCAGGTGTGTCCGGCGGAGCAGTGGGACTGCACGGCGGTGCAGGATATGACCATTGGCAACATCACCCTCGACGGCCAGCCGCGCAAGGTGATCATGCACGCGCCGAAGAACGGTTTCTTTTACGTGCTGGATGCCGCCAGTGGCGAATTTATTTCGGCCGAGAAGATCGCCAAAGTCACCTGGGCCGAAAAGATCGATCCCGACAGCGGACGCCCGGTGGAGAACCCAGGAATCCGCTACCAGAACAACACTGAACTGTTTGAGCTCTGGCCCGGCCCGCAGGGGGCCCACAGCTGGCTGCCGCAGGCCTTCAGCCAGAGTACCGGTCTGGTCTATGTCCCGATTATTGAGATGGGTGCCCTGATCGGCCCACCCAATCCCAATATGCCAGCCATCAGCGCCGGCATGGGGGTGACCATGATCCCCGACGCCGAACTGCCCGACAGCCGTCGCAGTTTCCTGCGCGCCTGGAACCCGGCCACCCAGACCGAAGCCTGGTCACTGGAGCTGCCCGGTGATTGGCCGGGCGGGGTGCTGGCCACGGGCGGCGACCTGGTGTTCCAGGGGCGCATGGACGGTTACCTGGTGGCCTACAACGCCCGGACCGGGGCAGAGGTTTGGTCCTATAAAACTGTGGCTCCGGTGGTGGCGGCGCCCATCGCCTACAGCGTGGCTGGCAAGCAGTACATCAGTGTGCTCACCGGCAGCGGCTCCCAGGGTGGCGGCATTATGGCCACCGGCAACGCGGCGTTCCGCACCGACTATGCGCTGCCGCGACGACTGCTGACCTTTGCCCTCGATGGCACCGCCAGGCGGCCGGAGTTTGTGATGCCTGCGCAGGTTCCGCTGCAGGACCCGGACTTTGTGCCGCAGAAGGATCGGGTGATGAGCGGAGCCATGGCATTTGCCGGTAACGCCTGCCTGGTGTGTCACGGTATGAATGCCATCGGCGGTGGCGCGGCCCCGGACCTGCGTTTTTCCCCCATGATTCTCGACGCGGCTGCCTTTAAGACTGTGGTGAAAGATGGTGTGCTGAAGCCGCGGGGCATGCCACCAACGCCGTGGATCGATGACGCGGCGCTGGAAGATATCCGCCATTACCTGCGCCTGCGCGCCATGCAGGCGCCTGCGGAATTACAGGCACTCAAAACCGGCAAGTCGACGCCGGCCAGCGATGACGCCGCGCCGGTTATATCGACCGGCACCTGATGTGAGTGAATCGGGCCCGCCCCGGGGTGGGCCCGATTGGATTAGCAGCGCGGGCCTCGGCTACACTGCAGCGCTACCGCAACAGAACTCTGACCCCATAAGCCCGGATCCATGAACATGCCCACTGCCTGCAGCCGGCGATCGTTTTTGCTGACCATTGGAATTGCACTTGTCGTCCCGCGAGGCTGGGCGTCAGGGCCTCTGGCCGGGAACACACCCCCGCCAGCGGATGAACAGCGTTCGCTGCCGCCGGACAGCCATGCGCTGTCGGACAGTGGCAGTTACCAACTGCTGCGGCAGCGCTACCTGCAACTTAATGACCCCGTCTGACAGCGGAGCGGAGTAAACACCCCATGCCGGTTCTGTTGCTCTATCTCGGCGTCTCCCTGGTATGGGGCTCCACCTGGCTGGCGATTACTTTCCAGCTGGGGGTGGTAGACCCGCTGGTGTCGGTGATCTACCGCTTTGGGCTGGCTGCGGCACTGCTGTTTCTCTGGTGCCTGCTGCGACGTATCCCGTTGCGGCTGACCTTGCGGCAACACGCTTTTATGCTGTTGCAGGGCAGTTTCCTGTTCGGCCTCAACTACTGGATTCTCTACCTGGCGGCACAGCACGTTACCAGCGGCCTGATTGCTGCCACCTTTGCCACCATCGTTTTCCTCAACGCCTTTAACGCCCGCCTGTGGCTGCAGATGCCCATCAAGCCGGAAGTGCTGCAGGGTGGGGTGGCGGGTATTGCCGGGGTGGCGCTGCTGTTCAGTCACGAGCTGCAGGGCCTGAGCCTCACCGGACCGGTGGCGGTGGGGCTGGGGTGGGCGCTGCTGTCGACCCTGATGGCTTCACTGGGCAATATCACCGCCGCCTATAACACCTCCGGTGGTCGCTCGGTAATGGCCATCAATGCCTGGGGCATGCTCTACGGAACGGTGACCGTGCTGATCATTGCGCTGTTGTTGGGGGTGCCTTTCACCTTCGATACCCGGCCTTCCTACCTGCTGTCACTGGGCTACCTGGTGGTGTTTGGCTCGATTCTTACCTTTGCCGGTTACCTGCGGCTGATCACCGTGCTGGGCCCGGACAAGGCCGCCTACATGAGCATGCTGGTGCCCATTATTGCCCTTACACTCTCGTCCTTCTTTGAGGGCTACCAGTGGAGCCTGTCGGCGTTTGCCGGGCTGGCGCTGGTACTGGCCGGCAACTGGTGGGCCATGGGGCGTCGGCAATCCCGCTGAATACCAATGCATTCGGTTTGGCAGAGCCGTCATTCCCGCAGATCAATGTCATTCTCGCAGATCAATGTCATTCCCGCGTAGGCGGGAATCCATTTCTCCAGCGAGATGGTGGTTAATATCATGCCGTCATTCCCGCGCAGGCGGGAATCCAGGGTGGTATCGGATTCTATGGATCCCCGCCTGCGCGGGGATGACGACGGAAGAGAGGCCGTCTCCTTATTAAGGGTTGAACGCCGCGCGGCCGGGACAAATTGGCCGCGTTGAAAGCATAGCGCGCAAAAAGGCTTTTCAATCTGCAGACAGAATGAAAAGATCGCTCTCATATTTGATGGCAAATCCTGCCCCGTCTTTGCGAGGCGTGTTTTGCAGCGCCGAAGCAATCCATGTGTGGCACCGTATCGACTGGTCCACGGTAGACGTGGATCGCCGCGCTGCGCTCGCGATGACGGTAGTGGTCGTTGCGAGGCGTGTTTTGCAGCGCCGAAGCAACCCATGTTTGGCACCGTATCGGCTGGCCCGCGGTAAACATGGATCGCCACGCTGCGCTCGCGATGACGGTAGTGGTCGTTGCGAGGCGTGTTTTGCAGCGACGAAGCAACCTATGTTTGGCACCGTATCGGCTGGCCCGCGGTAAACGTGGATCGCCACGCTGCGCTCGCGATGACGACAGTGGGCGTTGTAATCTAACTGCTAACTCCCCGGCACGAGTAGCACTATGGCTTTTACCCCCTCACTGGATCAACGCCTGGTGGCCCATCGCGGCTGGCAGCAGCGCTATCCGGAAAACACCCTCATTGGCATACAGGCGGCCCTTAACGCCGGCGCCTGCCATATCGAGATCGATGTGCACCTGACGGCTGATCACGTACCGGTGCTGTGTCACGACCTCACCCTGGAGCGGCTTAGCGGCAGCAGTGGCACCATCACTGAACTGACACTGCAACAACTGCAGGACTACAGCGCCTATGAACCTGACCGCCTCGGCGGCCGTTATCGCGGCAACCCCTTCACCACCCTGCAGCAGTGTGTGACACTGTTGCAACGCTACAGCGGCGTTAGCCTCTATGTGGAGATCAAGCGCAAATCCCTCTATCACTTCGGTGCCAGGAAGATGCTGGAGGCCGTACTGCCGCTGTTACAGACTCTCAGGGATCGCAGTTTCCTGATCAGTTTTGATGTGCCGGTGCTGGCCAGCGCCCGTCTGCGGGGCTGGAAAAACATTGCGCCGGTACTGACTACACTGGAACAGGCACGGTCGGAGGAGTTTCAGCGACTGCAGCCGGACATGCTGTTCTGCGATACCGACCTGCTCTCCGCTGCTGGCGCGGTGCAGGGCCTGGGCTGGCCGGTGGCGGTCTACGAGGTGGATTCGGCAGAGTCGGCACAATACTGGTTTAAACAGGGAGTGGCACTGGTGGAGACCTTCAAGGTAGGTCAGCTGATCAACGATCTGCGGGCAGGTGACGATGGCTGATGAGCACTATGAAGTCACCGTGATCGGCGGCGGTATTCACGGCGCGGGTGTTGCCCAGGCGGCTGCGGCAGCCGGCTACCGTACACTGATTATCGAGCAGCGGGACTGGGCCGCGGAGACCTCCAGCCGTTCCAGCAAACTCCTGCACGGTGGCCTGCGCTATCTGGAGACAGCACAGTTCGGGCTGGTGCGTGAAAGCCTGCGGGAGCGCAACCTGCTGCTGCAGCTGGCACCTGACCTGGCGCACCCCTTGCGTTTCAATATCCCGGTCTACCGCGATATGCGCCGCCGCCCCTGGCAGCTGGTGGTGGGGCTCAGCCTTTATGCCTTGCTCTCCGGGCTCTCCTCCCTGTCGCGCTTCAGTATTTCCCGCAGTGCCCACGCTGCCCTGCGCACCCAGGGATTACAGAAGGTATTCCGCTACTGGGATGGGCAGACCGACGATGTGCAGCTGACCCGGGCGGTGATCCGCTCGGCGCAGGAGAACGGTGCCGAGCTGCTATGCCCGGCAAGACTGCTGCAGGCCAGCCAGCAGCCGGATGGTTATCAGCTGACGGTGGAGGAGGGCCGGGGGGAAGAGGGTACCCAGGAATCCCTTCCGATCCGTCAGTTACAGACCGACTACCTGGTGAATTGCAGCGGCCCCTGGATCAACCAGGTGCTGGGCCTGGTTGAGCCACTGCCGCAACAGCGTAACTGCGAGCTGGTGAAGGGCAGTCACCTGGTGATCCGGGAGAAGATCTCCAGCGAGGCTTTCTACCTGGAGGCCCCTGCCGACGGCCGCGCCATCTTCCTGTTGCCGTGGGGTGAGCACAGCCTGCTGGGTACCACCGAGCAACCCTTCCGTGGCGACGACCCGCAGGCTGTGGCGGTGTCGCCGCAGGAGCGTACCTACCTGCTGGAGACCGCGCATCACTATTTTCCCACCAGCAACTTTACCGTGATCGACGAGTTTGCCGGCCTGCGGGTACTGCCGTCGGGGGACAATCGTGCCTTTGAGCGGCCGCGGGACTGTGTATTGCACCTCGACCCGCAGCATCCAGCCCTGTTGAGTCTCTATGGGGGCAAGCTCACCACCTATCGCAAAACCGCCGATAAAGTACTTCAGCACATTCGCCAGCAACTGGGCCCGCGTGCGGTGCGGGCAGCCACCGACAAGCTGCCACTGCAGGTTTAATCGCCGCTCTGCGGGTGTCGATCCAGTTCGGCTTGCAGTAAGCCGCTCCACTGCCGGTAGCGCTGCTCCGGCAGGGTGGCATTGGCGGGCTGAAAGGATTCTGTCTCCGCCATTTGCCATTGCTCCCCGTCAGCGGCTTCAGCCTTCCGCGACGCACCCCACAGTAACAGCCACGCGGCCCCCCGAGCGGAGGCCTCCCGCTCCTCCACCCTCGCCACCTCAATGCCAGTGAGATCCGCCAGCAGCTGACACAGCAGGTTGCAGCCGGAGAGGCCGCCGCTGACGATGATTCGGTGCGGTGGCGACCGGTACTGGCAGAGCCTGTCGAAGTTGCGCCGCAGCAAAAACGCGATGCTCTCCAGCACCGCCAGTGCCTGCTGCCGGCCGCTGCCAGTGCCACTGAAACGGCTGCGGAAATCAGCCCGCCAATCCGGGGAGCCGAGCCCGCCGACGCCGTTGAGAAACAGGGGCAGCCCGGATTGTTGCAGGCTGAAGTCGCCGGGGCTGAGCCGCAGCGCCCAGTCAATATCCTGCTGCTCTGCGCCCTGACTGTTGTCCGTCAGCCATTGCAGGGCGGAGCCGGCACCATTGACGGTACCCTCGGCGGCGTAAAGCGCCTGTTCGCCGGACGCATAAATCACACTGCAGAGTTGCCGCTCCGGTGCCGGCGGTCGGGGCAATGGCCGGTAGATAAAAGCGCCGGTGCCCAGGTTGATGTAGACGCAATCCGGTTGCGGGTTGCCGTCGGCAAAGGCCGCCGCTGACTGATCGCCGTTCAGCAGTCGCAGCGGCAGTGTGAGTCCGTCCACCACCAGCGTCCCGAATTCAGAATCCGATGGCACTATGTCCGGCAGTCGCTGCCGCTCAATACCGAACAGTGACAACAGTTGTGGCGACCATTGATGGCTGGCCAGTTCCATCAGCAGTGTGCGGGAGGCGTTGGCGGGATCGACCCGGACGGGTTGTTCGCGTAACAGGGCGTAGGCCAGGTAGCTGGCCAGCGGTGCCAGCACCGCGCTGTGGCTCTGTTGCAGTGCCGGCAGGTAATCCAGGCACCAGCGCATCTTGCTGGCGCCGAAGTGGGCGTTGGGCCAGAGGCCGGTGAGGCGCTGGACCTGATCGTTGTCCAGCGCCTGCGCCGCCAGCCAGCGGGCAGCACGAGTATCCTGCCAGCTGATAATGGGGGTGAGTGTGGTACCGGTGTCGGGCTCCCAGGCCACAAGGCTGGAACGCTGGCAAACCAGGCCCGCCACGCGCAGCTGTCGGCGCTGGTGGTCGGTTAAGGCGCTTACGGCGTTACTTACCGTGGCCTGCAGAGAGAGGACTACCTCAGCAGGATCCTGTTCCACATGCCCGGGTTGTGGTCGTAGGGTAGCGACTGGCTGTTGGGCGCTGCTGACGACCCGTCCGGCGCTGTCGAACACCATGGCGCGACTGCTGCTGCCACCCTGGTCCAGAACCAGGCAGAGCGGGCCTGCAGCCGCGGATGTCGTGTTCATGCGAGTTGCGTGTCAGGGTTGGCCGTCGTGTGTGGCGACCCCTTCCGGGACCTCAAACCAGGCCTGCTTCTGGCTCAGCCAGATGTGGGCGGTGGGCCGCAGGATGGAGGTGTCGTCGAGACTGGCGGGCTTGAGCTTGATCTTGCCCGGTTCTGCGGGGTTGTAGTGGTAAATACGATTGCCACAGGTGGGGCAGAAGCGGGCGGCGTTGGTATTGCCGCTGTCCGCCAGCCGGCTCCACTCCGCCATCTCGCCTTCAAACTCCACATCCTCACTGTTGACCACGGCGGTAATGCTGAAGGCACTGGTGGATAGCTTCTGGCAGGCCTTGCAGTGACAGGCGATCACCGCCAGTGGTGCCGCCTTGAGTGTGTAACGTACGCCGCCGCACTGACATGAACCATTGATTGGGTAGGTCATAAGCTGCTCCTCTGAGTGAACCGTTATTGTGGCCCGGGGTGTGATCGCCGGTAAGCGTCACAAATCCTCACAACTATAGTCGTGGCCCGGGTCGAACACGATGATTACCAAACTGGCAGCGAGGTGCAATGGGAAACAAAGTGGCGCCTGATTGGGCTGTTAGGGCTATAGTGGTTTACACTTTTTGCTGCCGCCCGAACCGCTGAAGGGATTGATGTTCGGGTTGAACCCACTAACACCGGATCGGGTCAAGCATGGTTCCAGTTCTCCCTCGCGCCTTGCGCACCAGCCGCTGGCTGCTGTCATTGTCTCTCGGGCTGCTGTTGTCAGCGTGCCAGTCCACGCCGGAATACCACCCGGAGGAGCGCCAACAGAGCTATACCCTGAGTGGGGGAGCGGGTACCCGCCTGCGGGATTTTATTGAACCGAAGATGGCAGGGCATGAGAGTGACCAGAGCGCGCTCTACCTGTTGCAGGATGGCCTGGAAGCGTTTGTGGCGCGGGTGACGCTGATGGACGAGGCGGATGTCTCGCTGGACCTGCAGTACTACATCTTCGCCGATGATACCTCCGGCCTGATCATTCTTGCCAAGGCCCTGCAGGCAGCGGACCGCGGTGTGCGGGTGCGCCTGCTAGTGGACGATGTGGGCACATTGATCACCGACAGTTGGGTGTCGCTGTTGCAGTATCACCCCAATATCGAGATCCGGGTGTTTAATCCGGTAGCGGCGCGGGCCGGCATGAGCCGTGTGATGCAGGGGCTCAGCGAGTTTGAGCGGGTCAATCACCGCATGCACAACAAACTGCTGGTGGCTGACGGGCAGGTCATTATCACCGGTGGACGCAATATCGCCGACGCCTACTTCTCCAACGACGAAACCCTGTTTCACGATGTGGATATCATCTGCGCGGGTCCCGTGGTGCAGCAGGCTACGGCCAGTTTTGATGCCTACTGGAATCATCCGGTAGCGGTACCGCTGGATATCCTGTTGCCCCCGAAAGAGGGCGCTGAAGGCTTGCAGCGCCTGCGGCAAAAGTCAGCGGAATTTATTGAGCAGACCCGGCACAGTGTCTTTGCCGAAGCCCTGCGGGAAACACCGCTACTGCACCGTATCCAGAGTGGCGAACTGAGCTTTGCCTGGGGGCGGGCACAACTCTACGCCGACCCGCCGGACAAGGCCGCCCGTCACGACGAGGTGGATCGCAGTGAGTACCTGATCGAACACCTGTTGCCGGTGCTGGCCCGCTCTGAGCAACGCCTGCAAATGAGCTCGGCCTACTTTATTCCCGGTGACATGGGCGTGGAGTTCCTCACCGCACTGGAGCGCCGGGGCGTGGAGGTGTCGGTGTTGACCAACGCCCTCAGCACCACCGATGTTGGCGTGGTGCACAGCGGTTACAGCAAATACCGCGACGACCTTTTGCAAAACGGTATAGAGCTTTGGGAGCTGCGCAGCCAGGCCGGCAGAAATACCCGCCTGAAATGGTTCAAGGGCAGCTCCCGCGCCAGCCTGCACGCCAAGTCATTTGTGATTGATGATGATCGTGCGGTAATCGGTTCCGTTAACCTGGATGGTCGTTCGGTGCTGCAGAACACGGAGATAGGCGTATATGTGGAGAACCCGGAGATCAACCGGCAGCTGGCAGAGACGTTCGCGCGCTGGACCTCACCGGAATCCGCCTGGCGGGTGACGCTGGATGACGACAGTAACCTGCGGTGGCAGGCCACCGATGATGAAGGCAACCCCATAGTCGAACACAAGGATCCGGAGACCAGCGCCTGGCAGCGTTTCAAAGTGTGGGTGCTGTCGCTGCTGCCGGTGGAGAAACAGATCTGACATTACGACCACTGGTTGCCCACGCTTATTTTGAGAGGTAGCTCATCGCCTCTTCAAGGCCGTGTACCGTCAGCGGGTACATGTGCCCCTGCACAAACTCGCGCATGATGCCGACGGTTTTGGTGTTGTCCCAGCGTGATTCCGCCAGAGGGTTGATCCACGCCACCTTGTTGTAATTGTCGGCCACCCGCTTCATCCACACTGCACCAGGCTCCTTGTTCTGGTGCTCCACACTGCCGCCCCGTTTCATGATCTCGTACTCGGACATGGCGGCGTCGCCAATAAAGATCACCTTATAGTCGCGGTTGTACTTGTGAAAAATGTCGTACAGCGGAATGCGATCGTTAAAGCGACGACTGTTGTCTTTCCATACGGTTTCGTAGATGCAGTTGTGAAAGTAGAAATACTCCAGGTGTTTGAACTCGGCGCGGGCGGCGGAGAACATCTCCTCGCAGGCTTTGATATGACGATCCATGGAGCCGCCGATATCGAAAAACAGCAGCACTTTTACCGCGTTGTGGCGTTCCGGCACCATACGGATGTTGAGCAGGCCCGCATCCCGCGCCGTAGCGCGGATGGTGTCGTCCAGGTCCAGCTGATCGGCGGCGCCGGTGCGGGCAAACTTGCGCAGCCGTCGCAGTGCGACCTGCATGTCCCTTGAACTGAGTTCGTTATTGTCATCCAGGTTTTTGAACTCGCGCTTGTCCCACACTTTGACGGCGGCACCGCCACCGCCTTCTCCGCCAACGCGAATACCTTCGGGGTTGTAACCGCTGTTGCCAAACGCCGACATGCCACCGGTGCCAATCCATTTGGGGCCGCCAGCGTGACGCCCTTTCTGCTCCTTGAGGCGCTGTTTGAACAGCTCCATCAGTTTGTCGAAATCACCGATGGCTTCTACCCGGGCTTTTTCTTCATCGGTGAGATCACGCAGGTCGCCCTTCTCCAGCCACTCCTCCGGGATCATCGCCTTGATAACATCGTCGATCTCTTCCAGACCTTCGAAGTAGGCACCGAAAGCGCGATCAAAACGATCGAAATATTTTTCGTCCTTCACCATTACCATGCGACTGACGTGGTAGAAGTCTTCAATGTCCGCAAAAGCGAGATGGTTTTGCAGGGCCTGCAACAGGTCCAGCAGCTCACGCACCGTGACCGGTATGCCGATCTCGCGCAATAACAAAAAGAAACGGATAAACACTATAACAACCTGATCGCGGGCGCGGGCTTCAGCTTTGTGGATTGCGACGATTCATAAACGCCAACGTCTGCAGGGTGGTGACATCCTGCTCGTTTTTCAGCAGGGCACCGGCAAAGGGCGGAATCGGGTTGCTGCGGTCGTGGTTGGTGAGTACGTCTTCGGCCACATCGTCAGCCATCAGCAGTTTCAGCCAGTCGATCAGCTCGGAAGTGGAGGGCTTTTTCTTCAGTGCGGGTACGCCGCGCACGTCGAGAAAAATATCCAGCGCTTCCTGCACCAGCTGTTGGCGAATGTCCGGGTAGTGTACGTCCACAATCTGCTGCAGGGTGTCGCGGTCAGGGAAGCTGATGAAGTGGAAAAAGCAGCGGCGCAGGAAGGCGTCGGGCAGCTCTTTCTCGTTGTTGCTGGTGATGATAATGATGGGGCGGTGTTTGGCCTTGATGGTCTCGCCGGTTTCGTAAACGAAGAACTCCATCTTATCGAGCTCCACCAGCAAGTCGTTGGGGAACTCGATGTCGGCCTTGTCGATCTCGTCGATCAGCAGCACCACCTGCTCGTCGGAGGCAAAGGCCTCCCACAATTTGCCCTTCTTGATGTAGTTGGCGATGTCATGCACCCGCTCGTTACCCAGCTGCGAATCCCGCAGGCGCGAGACCGCGTCGTATTCGTAGAGGCCCTGCTGCGCCTTGGTGGTGGATTTGATGTGCCACTGGATCAGGCGGGTACCGGCGGAGTTGGCTACCTGCTCTGCCAGCAGGGTTTTGCCGGTGCCAGGCTCGCCCTTGATCAGCAGGGGGCGTTCCAGGGTGGCGGCGGCGTTGACCGCCAGTTGCAGCTCGCGGGTGGCGATGTAGGAGTCAGTACCTTGAAACTTCATAGCTTGGACCGTCATTCAGTATATAAAACAAATATTTTCCAGGTGATATGGGGCTATTCTAGTGGTTTGTACTCTCGCACGGCAATCCACCTGTTCGGTCGGGCTTTGGCGTGGAGCTCATTGCTCATCTATTCTGATAGTCAAGTTGGCAGATAGCTCGCAGCTTGGCAGCACTTGATGGCGAGCGCACAAAGGGTCTGACTGATGAGGGAGCCACTATTGCGGTCCCGTATGCCGGTACTGTTATTGATCTCTGTCCTGTTGGAAGGCTGCAGCAGCGCACCGGCCATGGTTGAGAAGCCGGTACTGGAGCGCTATCGTTCATCGGAAAACTATGGGGCTCTGGGGCTACAGGCTGAGGGCGCGGCAGCCCGCGAGGAGGGGGTTGACGAGTTTCTGAGTTGGGCTGGCGACTACGCAGAATCCCGAGGTATCAATGTCAAGAAGCCGGCAGAGCTGTCACAGCCGGACTCCCTGATCTCAGTAGCGGTATCAGAAGACAGCTCCTTGCGTGCGACCCTGTATCGCCATAACCGCCTTGTTGATGAGTTGGTGATACGTGGTGCTCGGGAGTCGAACGCTGTGCTGATGATTGATGAGATGTTGCTGCTTTGGCACCCGCCGGTGACACATCGTAAAAGCGAGTCCCATGTGCCTGCCTATGTGTTGAAGCCCGAATTCTATGAGGTGGGCAGGGACGGATTTGTCAAACTCGTGGCCACGAATAATGCAAACATGAACATGGGCCATCAAGCCTGGTTTCAGCTGGAGTCGTGGCTGCCGACCTTTACCTGGGAACAATTTCCGCGCGACTGGGACCTGTCTTCTGGATTGCATGCGTCTGACTTTCAGCAGGTGCGCTATGAGTTTCGCCTCGCTACCGCACGAGAGCTCGCTACGAATTTCAATATCTTTGATCGTCAACTAAGCGCCGGCTTCTCTTTTGACTTTGCAGACTTTTCTGTGGAGGCGGAGGTTGCCGAGCCCGTTTATACGTTGACTGAAAAGCTACCTCTTTGCCGACAGCTGATGTGGACAGTACGGGCACTGTTTGAACTGAACGGGTCACCACGCCAGACTGAATGGGCTGGTGCTTATCACATGTACCCGTCTATGCCGGAGAAGCCCTGGTATTTTCGTCGCAAGTTGAGCAGTGGTTTGGCTATGTATTCAGCGCCAGGCAGATATTTTTATACGGTTCTTTCCCCCAGGAATCCGTTTGCGGAAGAGTGTGTTTACCGATGAGTGGCGGGAGGTCTCTGTTGCTTCTCCTGATAATCTTGCTGTTGGTCGCTTGCACGTCAAAAAAGACTAGGATTGATGGCAGACAGTTTATCGCGGTTCCGGAACCAGCTGCGTCGAAAACAGTGACGTTGATATTGTCTGGCTATATCTCCTGCAAAGGGACTGAACAAGAGTGCCATAATTTTGACAGTCAGAAACAGAATCTTCAGAAGAAATATGAAAATTGTGTCGCACGAGGCATGCGACGAACTGCAAATCATGTTGCTCTCGTGAGGCATGATGATCAGGTGTACTACCCAACTCTTAATCCGTTAATTGAAGAGTTCACCCGGCATGGGGAAATCAGGACGGAGGACATTCAGGCCCGGCTCGCGGATACAGCGCTGGATTATGTGGTCAGTGTCAGGGCTACCACCCACATAGGCGACAGTGAATTGGCTGGTTTTGCGGAAGGCGAAGACGGTGTATTTGTATGGGGATTGGGGCAAGCCTGGGAAAAGACAGCTTTTCTTGAAGCTCGGATTTATTCGGCCAAGAGTGGTTTATTGGCCGCCGAGTTGACGGCGAAGCTGACCGATCACGCGTTTTGGATGCAGACGGGATTTGTCATCATACCCCTGATTCCGGTTGGCTGGTCTCCTGATGTTGAGGGCACCAACTGTGGGGAGATGGGCGAGGCGCTGGGACGCTTTTTTTCCGGCGCGGGTAACGGCTTTCTGGAGCCGTAACCACGCTGGCAGTGTTGCAGGCGTCAGTTGTCCTCCGGCCCTACCCACATAAAGGGGTTATGGGCCACCTCCCACAGGTGACCATCAGGGTCTTTGAAATAGCCGCTGTAGCCTCCCCAGAATACCGGCTGCGGTTGTTTCACCACCTCGGCGCCAGCTTCCGCTGCCTGCCGGATCACCTCATCCACCTCCCGTTCGCTGCTGACGTTATGGGCCAGGGCGACGCCGGGGAATCCTTCACCGGCGGCGGGAACATGGGCGTCCTGGGCCAGGGCTTCACGGCCATAGAGCCCCAGCCAGGTGCCGTTGAGGGTAAAGAAGGCCACTGATGGAGGGGATTCCATACGGGGAAAACCGAGGCCGGTTTCGTAGAACTCAATGGCACGCTGCATGTCCTCGACGCCAAGGGTGATCATGCTGATTCTGGGTTTCATGGCAGGGCTCTCTGGTTTTGGCCGCTAAGGGCTCTCTGGTTTTGGGCCGCTAAGGGCTCTCTGATTATGGGCCTGTGAAAAGGCTCTGGTTTGATTCTTATAAAAAGGACTCCGGTGTTTGCGTTAGCCGGGCTGCCCGTCAAAGGCTTCCAACTCATCAAAGGCGGACATCACTGTCTGATGATAGCTGTCCAGGTAAGTTTGGCGCAGGCTGCTGTCGGTGAGCACCATGGGCCGGTTGTGGCGCACGGCCTCCAGGCACAGGCTGGCCACCTCGCTGGCGGGACGGAAATGCAGGTCGGCCTGCTGGAAAAACCCCTCGGGGATTTTGACCCCGCCCTCCTGCGGGCCCCCAAAGCGATCGGGCCGGTAACGGGCGTTATTGTCTTTCATGCCGCTCTCCACGCCGCCGGGGCAGAGTACCGTGCAGCCCACACCGGCTTCTGCCGCTTCAATGCGCAGGTTCAGCATCATGCCGATAATGCCCATTTTCGCCGCCGCATAGGGGGCGTGATAGGGCACCCAGCCCGGCAGCAGACCGGCGGCCGAGGCAGTGGCCATGACGTGGCCATCACCGGCGCGGGCCATATCCGGGTAGAAGGCCTCCAGGCAGTGGGTGACTCCCATCAGGTTCACCTGGATCATCCAGTCCACATCGCTCTGGTCCATATCGGGCAGGTATTCAAACGAGGTGGCCCCGGCATTGGCAAACAGCAGTGAAACCGCCCCCAGCTCGCGCAGTACCCGGGACTTCATGGTGGCGACACTGTCGCGGCAGCAGACATCGCATTCCACAGCTATGGCTTTGCCTCCGGCGGCGGTGATCTCGTCAGTAACCTGTTGCGCATTGGCGGGGATAATATCGGCGACGGCCACCGCCACACCTTCCCCGGCCAGTGCCAGCGCCAGTGCACGGCCGATGCCGCTGCCAGCGCCGGTGACTACGGCGGTGCGTCCTGAGAGTTCTTGCATAGAGCGTCGCTCCTTGGGGCGTTCAGGGATCTGCCGCCCGTGATTATTATTGTGTTGGTCACGAGTATAACCCTGCTGGCGACAGAACCCGTGTGCCGGGTTACAGGGCGATTTTGCCCATACGCGGACTGTTGCCCTGCGGTGGCATCGGCTGGAAGAGCACGGATGCCCGGCAGACAAGATCTCAATCTGCTAACCCGGCTTTTGGCCCGATGGTAATGTCGAGCCAGTTGATCATCTCCCAGGTGGCATACAGCACGGTTTCCCGGCCGCGGTAGTGATGGGCCTCACCGGGAAGTTCCACGTAGCGGCACACGGCGCCTTCACCCACCAGCGCATGGAAGAAACGCCGGGCCTGCGCTTTGGGTGTGCCGGGATTGGGGTCTTCGCCACCGTGAACCAGTAACAGCGGCTTCTTCACCTTGTTGGCGTGGAAGAAGGGCGAGATGCTGCTGTAGTAATCGGTGGCCTCCCAGAAGTTACGCTTTTCATGCTGGAAACCAAACGGCGTCAGGGTGCGGTTGTAGGCACCACTCATGGCAATGCCACTGGCAAACTTGTCGGAATGGATCAACAGGTTGGCGGCGGAAAAGGCCCCGTAGCTGCGGCCGCCAATGGCGATGCGGGCGGGGTGACTGATGTTGTTGTCGACCAGGAAATCCACCAGTGCATCGGTGCTGGACACCAGCTGCGGCAGATAACCGTTGCCGTCCTCGGTACTCAGGATGGGTACCGTCGGGCTGACTACCACGGCGTAGCCGGCCAGCGTCGCGGCGATGGCCGATGGCCCCACGATGTTATGAAAACGAAAGGCTTTGCTGTCCAGCTGTTGCGCCTGTTCGGGGTCGTCGTACTCCCGCGGATAGATCCAGATCAGGGTGGGCAGTGGTTTGGGCGTGTCGTTATTTTCGGGCAGATAGAGTGTGGCCCGCAGGGTGACGCCATCGGCGCGGGGGTATTGGATCAACCGTCGTTCCACTCGCTGCAATGCGGGATAGGGATCCACGGAGGAATGCAGGGTGGTGACTGTGCCCTGCTGCACTCGATTCAGTTGCGGTGGACGGGTTTCGGTTTCCCGACGGGTGAGCCAGACCGCCTTCTCCGGGTCCAGTATGGCCAGTACCGGTTCATACACCCCCCGGGCGGCCAGCCACAGCTGCCGCGTCTCGCCGCTGTGGATATCGACGCTGTTGAGGAACGGGCGCGGGCCGTCATCGCTGAGGCCATCACCGGCGAGAAAGATGTGGCCGTTGTGCTCCAGCACGGGACCCTGCTGGCCGTCCACCCGCAGCACCCGGCCGGGGTTCGCGTCGGGATCCGTGCGATCACCACGCCAGAGTGTTTTATCACCTTCCGGCAGTAGGGCTGTGAGCACGGTGTCGCCCGCTGCGCCACGACTTAAATGCCAGGGCGTGCCTGCACTGCTCCAGCCGAAGGAGAGAATACGCGTCGGGCTGCGAGCCAGCACGACGGCTGGGGAGGCAAGAGAAGCCTCCAGCGTACGCCACTGGTATTCCACCGCACCGTCCCTGAGCGGCTGACGATAGAGGTAGCCGGCGGTGGCAGGCCGATCGGGTTGCCATTGGATACTGTCCAGCTCGGCACCGTACTCGTCGCTATCGTCAAGACCAAACCCGACCGGCTCCGACTGATAGATACGCTTGCCAGCCGCCAGCTCCCAAACCTCCACCGTTGCGGGAAAGCGCGGCGCAGTCACCAGCCGCGGGTAGGGCGGTTGCAGACGGCGCAACAGCACATACTGCCCTCCCGGCGCGACTTCAAATTGCCTGATCAGTCCCGGTGCTACGCCGTACCGCTCCACTTTGCCTTTGGTACTGATGCGCGCCAGTTCGACCGTGAAATAGTGTTCAAACCGGGCATCGTCGTAACCGTTTTCCAGCAGCATGGTGTAGGTGCGTGTCGGTAAGGCGCCACCGGGATGAGCGACCGCCACCGGGCCGTCACTGGCAGGTGCCGGTAAGGCTGGCAGCCGCTTGGGTCGCATGCGGCACAGCAGTGAGCTGGCATCGGCCCATTCACAGGGGTTGCCCCACACCGGACTCACGTGGCTGCTGAGTTTCCGCGCACGACGGGTCGCCAGGTCGTAGATCCACAGCTCCGAAGGTTTACCCGTTTTCACCTGCAGCGCCGAAAGCTTGTCGCCATCGGGGGAGAACTGCACGAAGGTAAAGCGGCTGTCGCCTTCTGCCGTCCAGGTGGCGGGTTGGGCGTGTGAGGAGCCGGTCGTGTGTTCGTCAGCGTGGGCATTGGCGTGAACCACGGTGATCTGGCGCACCATGGGTTCAATATCCGTAATGCCTGTCACCGGATCCAGTCGCACTCCGGCCAGGCCGACGCGGGGTGCCAGCAGGCGATCCATGCTGATGACCTTGTCCGTCTCCAGCAGGGCAACGTTGCCGGAGCGGGCGTGAATTAACGGTTGCGCCGGTGCCGGTGCTGTCAGCAGTTGGGTTACCGCGTCCGATGGCATCCGGTAGGGGCTTGTTGATGTCGCGGCAGTGGCCGTGGCTACCCACACAAACGCCAGCCATGCAGCGACGACCAGGCAAGCGCAGCTGCGTCTAATGACTGGCAGTAAAAATCGAAAACCACGAGAGCCGGCACGCAGCAGGACTCCTGAGTAAAACGGAGCGGCTGCGGTTGGCGCAGTCCAATGACGGGGATACCAGTGAAACGTCTTTTTCATGCAGCGACGCCTTCGTGAGTCGGACAGAACAGTGGGTCGGTGATTGTTTGCACACGGACTATGGTGCCAGCATGGTTTCATCTTTTCGCGGTCCTGGCCATCTCTTGCCTGCGGGCATGCCGGTGGATATTCAAGGCTTCATCAAGCCGTGGGAGTTGGCTTTTGTTTGGCTGGTTTGGCAGGGTGGCTCCGGCACCAGGCTGATCCGGTAAGTGTCAAAAGCACTATTTCAAATCGGCGGGAAATGTGGCCGGGTGGGTAAATACCCAGTTACGATCCTTCACCGGGGTGTGGCAGGCAATACACACCTGCATTCCCTCATTGAACGGTTGCTGGTCAGTACCAACCCAGCGCGCCCAGCCCCAGCCGTGGGAGTCTGGGTATTTGCCAGAGTCGCGGAACATAAACTCCGCGTGCACAAAAACCCCGGGTCCGGTGGCGCTGTTCCAGTCCGGCAGCTGGGTGTCTTTCCAAACCACCTTGCCGAGGATGGCGCCATCGGGCCAGGGGTTGGTGTTGCCGGTGCGGGCGGCATTAACCGCGATATCGTTCCCGAGAATGGTGCGTATGGTGTGATTGTCAGTGCGGTGCGACACCGCGATGGTGGACCAGTTCTGCCATCCTGTGGGGTAACTGATGTTGTGTGACGGGCCAGGGGATTCGGCGACGGCACCAGCCATGTACGCGCCGAGCATAGCGCATGCTCCGAAGATAGAGAGCCAGCAGTGCCTGGATTTAATAGACTTCATGGCAATACCCTCTGCGGTTACAAATCCTTCACCCGATCACTGCGGCCTGATACCAGAGTAGTATGCCGCCAATAATTAACGCCAGCGCAGACAGCCGTTGCACCCAGGGCCAGCGAGGCGAAAATTTCTCCAGCAGCACCCACACGCTAAGACCCACAATCCAGATGAGGTTCATGGCGCCGCCAACAAACAGCAGCAGCATCAGTGCCCAACAGCAGCCCAGGCAGTAGAGACCGTGATCAAGGCCCATCCGCAAGGGGCCCCAACGCCCCCGACGCCAGTGGCTGGTCAGGTACTGTGCCGGCTGCTGGCAGTGGCGCAGGCAGCTCTCCTTGAGTGGCGTCAGTTGGTAGACACCGGCAATCAACAGCAGCAATGCTGACAATTGCGGCACATTAATCCACATCATCATGGGGTGAACGATGGCTGCCCACTCCAGCAGGCCATGGGCACTGGCGGCGGCGATACTGAACAGCAGCCACATCAACAGGTAGCCGAGAGTGAACAGTGAGATGGCCGTGGCCGGTGCCGATTGGTCACTGGCAGTGCTGTCGGTATGGGTTGGGTAGTTGAAGCGGTAGACCCTGGCGTACAGCAGGATCATGGGGGACGCACTGGGCAGCATCATGGCGATCATCATCACCCACCACATGGCCAGCATGATCAGGCTGTAGTGGAGGCTCCAGCCTCCGCCGCCGGCCTGCTCCCCGTTACCGGTGGGCAATCGCCAGACGCTCATGGCCCAGGAATCCATGCCGGTGCCGGCGCCTTGCAGCAGCCAGGTCCAGCTGGCTACAGCCGTCAGGCACAGCAGCGCGCTGGTGATCCACGGCTCGCGGCCGGCCCACGCCTCCGGCAGGGACACCGGCGATGGCGGTAACCGGTTACCCTCCGGCGTCAATGGGTCATTACACCCTGGTTGTTGAGGTGGATCTCATTGAACTGGCCATAGCTGTCCTTTAACGACAGGGGAATGGGGCCGCCCACCCGGCTGGTGCCACTGCCCATCTCCGCGATGGCGTATTCGAAGCCCTGGTTCAGGTGGATCTGTACCCGGTGCTCGGCACCGGTCACCGGATTGTAGATTGGTGTCGCCTGTACATGAATGTCGTCGCCAACCCGTATTTCACTGGTGAGGCTGGCCATATCCACGTGGAATTCGATGGGGCGGAAGGCAGGCTCCAGCACCTCGTCCAGGGTGGCGGCAAACACGTTCCAGATGGTGGCGCCGGGCTCGGTTTCGGCGCCGCTGAGGATAGTCAGCAGGGCCATGCGCTGGGCCTCCGAGGTGCTGTCGTCGATGGTGATAAAGGCCTTGCCGCCGCCTTCGTGGATGGCCCCGGGCCATTTCAGTACCGTCACCACCCGCGCGCCGCTGAGATCGGTATCAGCGAAAAAACCGCTGCTGATCTCCATTGAATGGATGGCTTCGCAGTGCCCATGGGTGGGCAGGGCATTGAACTGGCAGGGGCAGCCGTAGGCGCAGTTGCAGTTGGTAAAGGCGAGAGCGTTGATTTCCCAAGGGGTCATGTGCAGTTCCTCCTGTGGTATGCAGGCCGTTGCGGCCAATGGGGAAAGAATAGCCCACGCTCGGGTATCTATCGAATAACCGGGTTGCAGGGTCTTTCCTGCCGGCGGTCGGGAGTGCGTTCGGGCACGGGGGCGTGGGCTATAGCAGCTACCGTCACAACGCTGGCGGCAACGGCAAGCAGCACAGATCCCCGTAGCGGCGGGGATCGGGGGGGCACTGAGCCGGTGCCAGTCTATTTGAGCCGGAAAACACCAATCACAATGCAGATTGCACCGCCCACCATTGCGGCCCAGGCTTCGATGGGGGAGTCGCCACCGATGGCGCGGGAGAGCTGGGCGCCGGCAGCGTCGTACTGGTTATAGCCCCAAATCGCCAGGGCTGCGCCAATAATGATCAGTATCAGTCCAATGAGTTTAGCGTTCATATAAGCTCCATTTTGTTGTTAAAGCGTTCCGCGATGCGCTGTCGCACCTGTTGTTAGATTCCATCCCGCGTATCGCTTCCCTGCGGCTCCCTGCGGCCCGATCCTGGGCCTGGTCGGGTGTTGGGTGTTATAGCCTGCGCACTGGGCGCGGGGCAAGCAATGGCTGGCTGCTGTGTGTCAATGTGGGGCGGAGATGTTGCCCCCGGGATCGCTGCCACACAGGCTTCCCGGCTTCCTGGCGACAAGTTGCGTGTCGTCATGGGTCGCTAACTACTATCTTGTCTCTGGTGATCTTAATGCTGACGCCATGCTTCTCCGACAGATCAAGACCGATAAACTGCCACACCAGGCAGTTGTAATGCAGCGGCACGGCAGGATTGCGGTCGCTATTCACGACCAGCTCCCGGCCGGCGTATTCGGCAATAAGTTCGAACGCGGTCACCAGCGGCAGGCTTTGAAAATGGAGACTGAACTCATCCCGCTCTGCGGTGCATTCGTGAGCCTGGATCACGCTTGCTGCCAGCGACAGCAACAGCATGATCATGGTGAGCCGGGCAAATCCGGACATGGTCTCTCCTGGGCTGAAACGACAGGTTGGCGGCGCAAGCCTGCCGCACCAGATGTTAACCGGCTTTGGATTCCAGCAGTTCCCGCAGCGGCAAAGGTAGATACCCACGAAATTTTCTGGTGAGGCGTTGCTCATGCATCTGCCAGAGAACACCAAGCCAGATGATGCCGATGCCGATGGCCGTCAGCGAGATCGGGAACAGCCAGCTGTCCCGGAATACGCTGGAGGCCAGGTGGCCCAGGTAACCACAGCTGCCAATAGCCCCGAAAACCACAAACACCCGACGGGTCAGTAAAACTCCCACACCTATCATCAACAGATTGATGCAGAGGTAAATAAACTTGGAGAGCTCGCTGTCGGAATACTGGGAGGACAAGCCGCCCCAGAATGCCATAACGCCGAACAGGTAAACCCAGAAGGCATAATCCGCTTTGTGCCGGGACCTGACGTCGATCCAGAAGGCAAGTCCGGTCATTAACAGTCCACTGTAGAGCGAAACCAGTTTTCTCAGCTCCCAGGTGATATCCCCTTCACTGAGCATGGCGGTAATGTCCATGGTCATATACCAAAGGGTGACCGCGATGGGCATCACCAGAAACGGGTACTTGTAACGCCAGGCAATGGTGGTGCCCACGGCGAGGGTTCCCAGCTCCATATACAGCCAATGCCATTCGATATAACGATGGTAGTCGCGATAGGTGCTGTCATCGGGCCAGATGCCAAGCCACAGCTGTGCGCCGTAGATGCCAAGCGGCGTTAAGCAAACCACAAACGTCGCACAAATCCCGGCGGGGATGGCCAGCGCCTTCGCCCGGAAACGGTTGGTAAGCATCAAGCCGGCGATGGCATAAACCATGGTGATCAGTGTAATACCGGCTCCACCAAAGGCTTCCCAGCCAAGGTTCATAAACAGCGTCATGGCGCCAATGGCAATAAGGCCGCCGCAGTAATAGAGAACATGGGTAAAACTGAAGCTGGGTGTGTTCTGGTGTTCAGCCTGGAACAGCTCGAACAGCGCGTCCGCCTGTGCGGAGCTGATGATCTGCTCAGTGACTGCCCGGTTTAGTGTCGTCCTTGTAATACGCATGTGCTATCTCGGGGGGGATGCCTTAAGAGTGGTGCCAATTAACGGGCGTAGCGAACGGACCCTTTATCAGGAGTGATCTCTGCTGAAAGCCAAATTTCCAAGTGCCTGGTACAAAGACCCCAAAGTATCTGTTGCTTGTTCATACAATGCCCTTGCTTCGGCATGGGCAAGTATGACTGGATGATCCCCCAATGCATTCTCCAGATTGGACAGTGCGATGTGAGCCCGGTCCAGGGCCTCGTGGTAACTGAATTCGTCTGGTGTAGACACAATTAAATCCTTTGATTTCATTATTTTCAGAGGCACCCATGTTTAATTGTTAGGAGGGGAAGTTTCAAAAATCCCCGGTATACGCTGATCGTCTGGTCCGTTTCATGGCGGTCACCTCTCTGTAGGTTATCTAACTATAAAGGGTGTCTACTGTTCGTGGGTAACTCGGACACCTAACGCCCCTGTGCAGCGGCGAGCGTAGCGAGTCCGGCGCCGTCAGGCGCGAACTGCCACGGATGGTTAGATTTCATCAAACCACCCACGTTTAATCGCGACCTCTTCTCGAAGCTTAACCGTTACACCTAGTCGCAGGTCCTTCAGGTGCTCTGCAAACGCGTTGCCGTCAATGAGATCAATAGGCGGAGCGCCATCCCTTTGAGCCTCTTGTCTTGCATCCCGAGTAAATGTTCCGGTTGTAATGAACAATCCTTTATCAGCCCGACCAATCATCGCACCGCGAAAGTCTCGGATTGCTGCCGATGAAACAGACCCAGTATACCGTTTGCACTGAAACACGACGTGAAATGAAAGAACGCCACCAATTTTGATGACCCCAACACCATCGATACCTCCGTCGCCTGATTTACCAGTAACTTCGACGTTTATGAATCCAAGCTCTCGCAGTAGCCTCTGACTCAAGCGCTCAAATGCATCCGGCTCGATGGATTTAAGAAGGTCGATAAGTTCTTCCTCCCAAGAGAAATCCTCAAGCTCCTCTGATTCTTCTACTACTTCTTTTGGGGATTCGCTGGGCTTCTTAACTCCAGATAGTTCCTTTACAATTTTCTTTGCCTCTTTCTGGTCAATCGAGGTCGTTTTTTGCCCTTGGGCCGTCAGAGCCCAGATTGCTCTCCCCGAATTCTCAAGAAGCCCAAGGCGCTTTAGGTAGTTACGTGCCCAAGCAAGCCGGTAGGCAAGTTTTGTCGTGTTGCCTCGGTGAATATCTTCGACTTCAAGATCAGACAAATTGAGGAGTAGGATCACCTGTTCCTCAATTTCAGTATTCGTTCCAGAACCACCTAGCTTGTGCAACGCCTGTAGAACAGGGTTGAACAAGTCGTCGTATTTGTACTTGAAGTGCTCCACCAATCTCCCCTTGTGAAATCTAACGCCGTGGTTTGGGGCGGCGAAGCGACAGCGTAGCCGTCCCGCCCCGCGCATTTTGCGGGGCAAACAAGACCACCTTGTTATGCGTGCCGTTACCACCCATTTGCAATTGCCTGTTTTATTATTGGGGCTACTGATTCTGACGTAATACCACGCTCAATACAGTATTTTGACTTTAGCCATACAGATAATGGCTTTTGCCCCTTACTTGCGTTGCAACCGCAGCAACATAAGCAGATATTTTCTCTTGTGACTATGGAGGCATCATTAATGATGTGTTCCCAACTGGCCGATGCCTTTGTTGATTCTTTGTGGGAAAGAAAATGATTGCCACAATACACACAAGACCTGTCTCGCTCTCTTACTTCCTGTTCCAGCCATGCTGGTATATTCCAATTATTTGCCATCAGGAGCTCAATTCGCTTTTACGCATAACGCCTCAATAACCGGCAGCCGAAGCGTAGCGTAGGCTGTCCGGCGCCGATAGGCGCGAAGTTGATTGACTTGTTATGAGATATTTTGCCACTGATGGGATGACGAACCTACGGCTCTCAAGCTCATGCCCAGGTGGGCAGAAGTAGTCTAGCCAGACACTCATGCTGTTGTTTTTTTGGGTAAAGTACCCGTATGCCACTGGTGCTGACGACCCAGACTCTAAGTTGGTTTGATACACCATTAGCTCTTCGCTTGTTTCAGAGATAAGGGCACTACCACTGCGAGCGGGGGCGCAGTTACCATTGATGCTTTTGGGGCCTACCAACTGAATTGATGTTGCTTCAGAGGTAACCTCAATTGTTACGGAGAATCCTAAATCCCTTGCATTTTCATACGTAATTTCGTGCTCAGTAATACCTGGAGAAGCAAATGAAGACATTGCTACAGGAATTAAAAGTATGGCAAGTAATCGATTCATAGCTTTCTCATAACGACTCAAACACCGGCTTGGTGAAGCTGGCGGATTTTTTGAAACAAAAAATGTGACAGCTTTACCAAGTCCGCGTGCTTTGACTTGTTATACGTATTTTAAAATTTGGCACAGTTAAAGCCTTGAAGCATCTGTGATGTATCCGGATTTATTTTTGTGCTTCTGACTCCGTTTTTACGAACGAATGTAGGGTATTTCATGTCAACGCGATTAACCGGAAGACCAAAAACGACTCGAACATCACCACCTTTAGGTGAAAGCACCTTGTCAGCTAATTCAGTTGATTCATCTAGCTTAATGCCATCCATCACCTTCGTGACTTTATAGTGCAATACTACATTGAGGTTTTTATTTATAACGTAGATTGAATCATTAACTACTACTGAAGAAAATTCGTTCCATCCATGCTGGGACGGCGAAAGGTCAAAAATAGCTCCTTCGCCTAAGTCTTTGTAGATAGCCTTATGCCTTCTGTCGGCAATATTAGAAACCAAAAAGTTTTGCATAGTTGACTCTCAGAAACGTATAACGCATTGCTTTGGGGCGGCGAAGCGCAGCGTAGCCGTCCCAGCCGTGCGTCTTTTGCACGGCGACCAACAGCAACTGGTTATGCGCATTGTGGACTGCCGCCACCTTACTAATAACTACTGCCGATACTGATTGTATTGCCAGCACCGGCACCCTGTAATTTATGGCTACCAAACCGCAGGCCGAACACCCTGGCCGGCACGTTTCGGTAAAACCAAATTTACCCTCCATGGCACACCTATGGGCGGCACATTTGGGAAGAGGCAACCAAACCTCCGAAGGATACTTCGCTTGGCAGGTTGCTGACTTATACACCGGTGCTGACGACGAGCAACATGCACCGGCAGGAATTATTTTAAGGCTGAAGCCTATTCAATACCGCGAACGAACGCATAACGCCGCGGTTTGGGGCGGACATGGAGCGCCAGCGGAATGGCAGTCCCAGCCGAAGGCGACAACACCGCCTTGTTATGCTTATGACATGAAAACATACACACTACCCAAGATTGCAGGCCAAAATATTAACGCACAAATTGCTCTTGTAACTTTACTGAGTTTGAAGCCGTACATCATAAAATTAAGCAGATAGAAGGCTACCCCTGCGATAAGCACTACTTTAATGATGCCAAGAATTCCGCCAGAGACTAAAAAACACAAAACGACGACAGAAAGCGCTACGACAAAATCTACAACGATTTCGATCGTATTACCTTCTTCAATATCGTAATTTTCTGAATTCATTTTCATCGTTGGATTAAAGGAGCATAACAGTCTGTTAATGAGGGCATAGCCCTCATAATAATTATTAAAAGGGAGCCCCTTTAATCCAGGGCTTCGTCAGTCCTTAGTTTTAAGATCCTGATATTCCACAAAAAAAATTCACGAAAATTCCTTTGCGCCGGGTTAAAAGGGCTTTGCCCTTTTATTACGCTTATTTGCCCCGAAAAATTTGGTCGTAAAATTCATTCTGACTTGGGAGGGATCCCGTCCATGGCGAATTCACCGTTCCTGGCTTCAGTGCGCGAGTATATGCTTGTTCGGAATTACAGCATTCGAACGATAGACAACTATTTGTATTGGATTAAATATTTCATACTTTTTTCTGGCAAACAACATCCGAGTAAACTTGGTTCAGCAGAGGTTGAGCGTTTTTTGACCCATTTGGCAGTTAATCGGGGTGTGTCTGCCAGTACCCAGAAGGTGGCATTGAATGCGGTGGTGTTTCTCAAGACCAAATATCTGGGGGAGAAGCTGGAGGGCCTTGCCAATTTTCGAAAATCATCCCGCCAACCGAAGCTGCCAGTGGTTCTGACCCATGATGAAGTGAAGCTGTTACTGCAGCAGTTGGAGGGGATGCATTACCTGATGGCGGCGTTGATGTACGGCTCGGGGTTGCGCCGTCTGGAGTTGGTTCGGCTGAGGGTAAAGGACGTCGATTTCGACTACCGCCAGATCCGTGTGTTTGACGGTAAGGGCGGTAAGCACCGATTGGTGACGTTGGCGAGTTCGTTGTTGCCATTATTAAAGCAACAGATCACCCGGGTGGAGTTGTTGCTGCAAGAGGACTTGTTGAACCCGCATTTTGCCGGGGTTCATATGCCTAACGCGCTGGGGCGTAAGCATCCGCAGGCTTGCAAGCATGTACTGTGGCAGTACCTGTTTCCGGCGAGCAAGTTGGGGGTTGATCCGCGCTGCGGTGCCATTCGGCGGCATCACTATGATGAGTCTACTGTGAACCGGTTGGTGAAATCGGCGGCCCGCAATGCTGGTATTAACAAACCGGTTACCAGTCATACCTTGCGCCACTCCTTTGCGACTCATCTGTTGGAGCGGGGCTCCGATATTCGCACGGTGCAGGTGCAGCTGGGGCATAGCGATGTGCGTACTACGGAAATCTATACCCATGTGCTGCAGCGGGGTGGCCAGGGGGTTGTCAGTCCCCTGGATTAGCGGTGTTGCGATCCGCGATTTGCCAAAGCCTGCGTTATGCAGGCTTTTTGGTGGCCACCGGTACGGCGGTGTTCTTGACCAGCTTCTGGAACTCGGCGCTGATGGCGACACGACCTTCGTTGACGAAGGCTTCGTGGTTGGTCTCCACCGACTTCAGGTCGTAGGCGTAGTTCACCAGCAGGCCAGCCGATTGCTTGATGCCGTTGGCGGAGGTGTCGCCCAGCCAGTTGAGGCGTGCGATCTGGGCGCCGTTGCCCAGGTGGAAGCGGGCCACCGGGTCCAGTGGCTGGATACCGCGTTTGGCGTTGTAGAGATAGTGGGCGCACAGTTTGGTGAGAACCGGTTGCAGCTTCTCCTTGCTCTCGGCGTTTTTGACCCAGTCGTTGCTGTCCAGCAGCTTCAGCAGGTCGCGGGTTTTCACATCAAGTACGGTACTGTCGCGGTTGGCCAGTTCCTTACTGAGCCAGCTGCGGAAGCCGGGAATGGGTGACAGGGTGGCGAACTGCTTCAGCTGTGGGAACTCCTGGCGCAGCTCAAGCACCACCTGCTTGATGAGGAAGTTACCAAAGGAGATGCTCTTCAGGCCCTCCTGGCAGTTACTGATGCTGTAGAAGATGGCGGTGTCGAAACCATCCTGCAGTTCGATATCCGGCTTGTGACCGCGGGAGTCGGTTTTGCCTTCGGTGGGGTCGGCCAGCAGCTCCTGCACATTGCCGGCGTAGCCTTTCACCAGCGCCACCTGCACAAAGATCAGTGGTTCGTCTTCCAGTGCCGGGTGGAAGAAGGCAAAGCAGCGACGGTCATCTGCCAGACGTCGGCGCAAGTCGCCCCAGCCGGTCATCTCGTGCACCGCCTCGTAAGCGATCAGTTTTTCCAGGATGTGGGCCGGTGTTTCCCAGGAGATCTGCTCCAGTGTCAGGAAGCCACGGTTAAACCAGGAGATCATCAGGTTGCGGAGGTCGTAATCCACCCCGCCGAGTTCGGGGTACTGTCCCAGCAGGTCCAGCAGGTCGCTGCGCAACTGGATCAGGGTCTCGGTACCGTCGGGGGCCATGTTGATGCGGCTGAAGAGGATCTGGCGGCGGGTTTCCACAGCATGGTAGAGGGCGCGGTAGGTGTCGCGCCCCGGAGCCTGCTTGAATGCTTCGGCGCACTTGACGATCTCTTTGGGGTCCGCTCCGAAGTCCTTGTGCAACATCTGGAAAAAAGCCAGTCGTCTTTCAGCATCAAGGGCGCTGTAGGCTTTGACCACTTCGTGTGCAATGGCGGTGCCCATGGCTTCGCCTTTGCTGGTGCACAGCTCGTTGCAGAGGCTGGCAAGGGACTGCGATTTATCCTGGCGGGCCTTGCCGGACAACAGCTCTTTACCGGCGTCGGCGATAGAGTTGACCCACTGACTGAACTTCTTCATGAAATTGATCCCCCAATGGCAATCTGGTTACATCTGGCTCGCCGCTAAATCCTTTCAGGCGTCTGAGAGAAGGTGTGCTGTAGCAGCGAAGGGTGTTGTGGAAGAGTGCGACATTTACATCGTAGCTTCCTGCAACGTTTTGGGAAACTCTGATTCACGTATTCCCGTGACGTTTTAAGAAACTCCGATTGCTGTCATTCCCGCGCAGGCGGGAATCCACTCCCTGCGGACTTCAGTGGACCCCCGCCTGCGCGGGGGTGACTAAGTCAGGAGGAGTGCGCTTTTCCCCGCAAGCAGGTGGGTATCAACAAAAAGGCCGCATCTTCCGGTGCGGCCTTTTTGTGTGGGTGCCTGATTACTGGAACCAGGTGCGAACTTCACGCCGCAACAGTTTGCCCATTTCGTTGTAGGGCAGTTCGTCGACAACTTTGATCTGTTCGGGTACCCGTGAGGAGCGCAGGTGCTGTTTGATCAGCGCGCGCAGCTCGTCTTCGCTGGGCGTGTCATGGTCCGGTTTCACCACCACGGCGATGGCCACAGCCTCACCCCACTCAAGCGAAGGTGCACCGATGGCAACGGCGTCGGCAATCGCCGGGTGCAGCGCCAGTACATCTTCGATCTCGCCGGGGGAGATGTTCTCGCCACCGCGGACGATAACGTCATCGGCACGACCGGCCAGGAACAGGTAGCCTTCCTCGTCCAGGTAGCCGGCGTCGCGGGTCGGGAACCAGCCGTCGGCATCCAGCGCGCTCTTCTCGCGGTATTCACCGGAGACCTGCTCGCCGCGCACGTAGATTTCACCACGCTCGCCAGCCGCCAGCACCTTGCCTTCATCGTCACGGATTTCCAGTTCGATGGTCGGCAGTGGTTTGCCCACGGAACCCAGGCGCGCTTTTACGGCAGGGTCATCGGACTGATGGGCCGTGCGGTGATCTTCCGGCGTCAGCAGCGCAATGGTAGAACTGGTTTCAGTCAGGCCGTAGGCGTTGGTGAAGTTACAGTTCGGGAACAGGTCCAGTGCCTTGGCGATCAACTCCGGCGGCATACGTCCACCGCCGTAGGCGATAGCGCGCACACAGGGCAGGGTGGTATCGCCTTTCTCTTCCATACGGGAAATCACGCGCGCCAGCATGGTGGGTACCAGGAAGGCGTTGGTGACTTGCTCGTCTTCTGCCAGCTTGAGCCAGGTGTCCGGGTCAAAGGCGGGCAGCATGACCATGCGGCGCATGGAGTAGAAAGAGCTCAGCATCGCCGAGATACCGGCAATGTGGTACGGCGGTACACACACCAGCTGGGCGTCGGTCTCTTCGGCGGTCATGAACTCATAAGCACCGAGGATGTAACCCAGCAGGTTGGTGTGACGCAGCAGCGCCGCTTTCGGCGCAGCGGTAGTACCACTGGTAAAGATCTGGGCGGCAATGCCTTCGCCTTCGCGCTCTTCACCGCTGGCGGAAGCAGCGGCTTCTTCGGCGGCTTTGACGAAGTCGTCGCGGGTGGCCACGGTGTGGCCGGCGCTCAGGCGGTTGGTGCGCTCAACGTCACCAATCACATAGGCGGGCTTGATGCGATCCAGCAGGGCACCCAGCTGCTCATCCGCCAAGCGGTAGTTGAGCGGCACGTAGGGGATGCCGGCCATGGCAGCGCCGAACAGGGCAATCGGGGCAGCTTCGGAGCTTTCGTCCAGCAGGGCAACGTGCTGGCAGCCGCTGCTGACGAAAATCTCTGCCGCTCCCTTGGCCGCTTCCAGCAGCTGGCCGTAGGTCCAGCGGCGGCCGTCACAGACCAGACCAACCCGGTCCGCGCCAGCTTCGGCAGCCATTTGCAAAATCAGTACGATATTCATAACTCAGGCAGCAACCGTGCGATTAGTCAGAAGATGGCAGTGGCTTGGCATCTTTGGTAGGCAGAACCTTGCCATCGATGGCCAGAGCGCCTTCGCCGGCTTTAACGCACAGCAGCTCAACGGTGCCTTCTTCGTTTACGTAGCGCTTGCCCATCAGGGTACCGCCGGCGAAGTCGGGGTTGATGGCGCCCTTGTCGGCCGCGCCTTCGGCAGTCATGGGTGCGCCACCGCACTCAACCACCAGACCGGTGCCTTTAATGACCATGACTTCGGTGTTGCACACAGTGCTTTTCAGTTTAGTTCCTGGCTTCATAATGCTCTCGTTCTTTAATCAGGCGTTATACAAATCAGGCGCGCCTTGATCAGGCAATTGCGCCTTTTTCTTTCAGTTCTTCGATCTTGTCCCACTCCATGCCCATCTCCATCAGCACCAGTTCGGTGTGCTCGGAGGCCAGCGGAGCGCGCTCGGTTTTTACCGGCTCGTGGTTAAACTGCACAGGGCCGCGCACCAGTTTGATGGGGTCGCCACCACTGGCGGATTCCACTTCAAACAGCATGTCGTTGGCCAGTGCCTGCTCGTCGGAGGTGATGTCCAGCAGGCTCTGTACCGGCGCCCACTGACCGGAGTAGGTCTTCAGGTGCTCGCGCCAGTATTTGAAATCTTTCTCGGCAAACGCAGCTACGATGATCTCGGAAGCGGCTTCCCAGTTTTGCATCAGGGCTTTCACTTCGGAGAAACGCTCGTCGTCGGCCAGCTCGGGCTTGCCGATGTGGGTGAAGAAGCTCTTGATGTGTGGGCCTGGAGTCAGGGTACACATGTTGATCACACCACCGTCGGAGCAGTAGTAGTTACCCATCAGCGGGTTGCCTGGGTTACCACCGGACTGGGGCATACGGTTGCCCATGATCTGGTTGGTCTCGATACCCATGTCGATGGAGGTACCGGCCGCCCACCAGGCGGTGCTCAGCAGGGAGACATCCAGTTCGGTGGCTTCGCCGGTCTGGGCGCGGTGGAACAGGGCCGCGGCAATACCGCCGGCGATGTTCATGCCGCCGATGGAGTCACCAAAGGCAGGTACACCCTGGGAGATAGGGCCGCCCAGCTCTTTCGGGGAGAAGGCATCGGCCAGGCCGCCGCGGTTCCAGAAGGCGGTACCGTCAAAGCCACCCACGTCACGATCCGGGCCTTTATCACCAAAGGCGGAGCCACGGGCGTAAATAATGTTGGGGTTAACCGCGCGGATGTGTTCGATGTCGAACTTCATTTTCTGGCGCTGGTTGGGCAGGTAGTTGGTCAGGAATACGTCGGCGGTCTTGGCCAGCTCGTAAATGACTTCCATGCCTTCAGGGGTGGAGATATCCACACCCACGCTGCGCTTGCCGCGGTTGGGGTGCTCAACGAAGGGGCAGCGGTTGGGGTCGGTTTCAATACCGCCCAGCTTGACGAAACCACGCTGGGTATCACCGCGCACAGGGTGCTCGATCTTGATGACGTCAGCGCCCCAGTCGGCCAGGATGGCTCCGGCGGCGGGTACAAAGGTAAATTGGGCTACTTCGAGGACTCGAACCCCTTTCATCACTTGAGCCATGCGCGCTCCTCCGTATTCTAGTTAGGCGGCGGATTATACTATTCAACAGTATTGTTGTATATAACTGGCAATTAGGGTTAAATCGCGTCTTACCTATATAGGACCTGTCAGGGGTCAAAACCCCTTTTGTCCTCTACCGTGTGGTTAATAAAAGATCAGGAGAGTAGCACATGAAGATCGATTCCTCACTCGCCGCTGTGGTTACCGGAGGCGCCTCCGGACTGGGCCTTGCGACCGTGAAAGCACTGCGTGCAGCGGGCGCCAAAGTTGCCATTTTTGACCTCAACCCGGAGACCGGGGAGAAGGCGGCTGAGGAGACCGGAGCGATTTTCTGCCAGGTAGACGTACTGTCTGACGAGAGTGTTGACGCTGCTTTCGCCAAGGCCCGTGCGGCCAATGGCCAGGAGCGTGTACTGGTGTGCTGCGCCGGTGGTGGTAACGCCATCCCTACCGCCCGTCGCGACAAGGAGACCGGCGAGATCAACATCTTCCCGTCCGACAAGTTCGAGTGGGTACTGAAGCTCAATACCGTTGGCACCTTCCGCTGCATCACCCGCGCCGCGGCCGGCATGATGACCCTGGACCCCATCGATGGTGAGCGTGGCGTTTGTATCAACACTGCTTCCGCCGCCGCTACCGAAGGTCAGATGGGCCAGGCAGCGTACTCCGCCGCCAAGGCGGCCATCGTCGGTATGACCCTCACCATCGCCCGCGACCTGGCCCGTGAAAACATCCGTATCAACACCATCCAGCCCGGTATCTTCGCCACCCCGGCCCTGCTGGGTGCGCCGCAGAAGCTGATCGATGCGCTGGGTGCCATGGTGCCTAACCCCTCCCGTCTGGGCTCGCCTGACGAGTACGCCAGCATGGCGCTGGAGATGGTGCGCAATGGCTACCTGAACGGTGAGACCATTCGTCTGGACGGTGCCATCCGCATGCAGCCACGCTGATCGGTAAATCGGTCGGGATTATAAAAGAGGCGCTTCGGCGCCTCTTTTTTTGCCTGCAGAGAACACAGGCACTGCTGCTGGTGTCAATTAATAAGCCGGTATTTGATCTGGCGGGTGGCCGGGCAGGGCCTGCAGGGCTATAAATGGCAGATCTTATCCGCCTGTTGGGGTGCCGTAGAGACGGCGCGGGAACAGCAAAAACGAGAGGTGAGTGATGCAAGTTCGTCTGAAATCTACCTGGCGCAGCCTGCTGGCGGGGCTGTTGTTACTACCGGTTCTGGCGCTGGCCGCCGATCCCATCTGGATTGATGTGCGCTCCGCAGGGGAGTGGCAGTCCGGCCACCTGGAGCAGGCGCTGCATGTGCCGCACACGGAGATTGGTGACCGTATTGCCGACATTACCGCGGATAAGGACGCCCCCATCTACCTCTACTGCCGCAGCGGCCGTCGCGCCGGGGTGGCGAAAGAGGCCCTGGAGAAGTTGGGCTACACCAATGTTACCAATGTGGGTGGGTACGAGCAGGCCAAGGCCGCGGTGGCAGGGGAGTGTGAACCGGCCAGTTGTTGATCCGGCATCATAGCTATGATGAATGGCGGTGTGGGGCCTGTAGGCCCAATAGATTCCCGCCTTCGCGGGAAGGACGGAGGGGGGGGGATCCACCTGTGGCCAGGACCACGACACAAGCACGGCTTTGTCATCCCCGCGTACAAGGTGAATTGCAGCTCGGCTGCAAGAGAGGGCGCTCTGGGGTGGGCGGGGGGCATCGGTCTGAGGGAAGGCCAGACCATTTATCGAATAGTCATCCCTGCGTACAAGGTGAATTGCGGCTCGGCTTC
>NZ_WVVW01000005.1 GCF_009857815.1 Pseudomaricurvus sp. HS19
AGGGGTGGGGATCCACCTGTGGCCAGTACCACGACACAAGCACGGATTTGTCATCCCCGCGTACAAGGTGAATTGCAGCTCGGCTGCAAGAGAGGGCGCTCTGGGGTGGGCGGGGGGCATCGGTCTGAGGGAAGGCCAGACCATTTATCGAATAGTCATCCCTGCGTACAAGGTGAATTGCGGCTCGGCTTCAAGAGAGGGTACTCTGGGGTGGGCGGGGATCCATCGGTCTGAGGGAAGGCCAGACCATTTATCGAATAGTCATCCCCGCGTACAAGGTGAATTGCAGCTCGGCTTCAAGAGAGGGCACTCTGGGGTGGGCGGGGATCCAGGTTTTTCAGCAGCGGTTACAAAAAAGCCCCGCCAATGGCGGGGCTCTGTGGCCGGTGTGACGATACGTCAGGCCGCTTTCTTCAGCTTTTTCTTCAGGGTTTTCAGCTTGCCTTCCTGCTTGGCGATCTTGGCCTTGCGGGCTTTGATGGCTTTCTTCAGGCTGACGACCTTCTTGGACTCTTTCTTCTTGGACATGCTGGATTCTCCTTGAATCGGTTTCCTGCGGGGTGTGGTTACCGCCTCAGTCTTCCTGATGTTCACGGATAAAAACCCGGATAAAGCGGCGAATTTCCCGCGCCGCGCTGGTATCCAGCTCTTCGCACAGGGCGATGAACTGGTCGCGCTCGCTGGCGCTGATACGGATAAGCAGCTGTGCGTCTTTCTTGCCTGCCTTGGGTTTGGAGGGCCGGCCTGTCTTGCCAGAGGCCTTTTTGCCGGTCTGCTCCTTGCCGGTGACATCATCCGTCGCCATGGGATCTCCGGGTCACTGAGGACGAAATAAGTATATACATAGTATATCGATTATATATATTAAGTTTTTGTGGCGGGGTGCTGTTGGTGGTGGTAACGATGGCTCCCGGTGCGCACTCAGGTCTCCAGCAGAAAGCTCACCGGGCCGTCGTTGACCAGCCCCACTTTCATGTCGGCGGCAAAGATACCGGTGGCGACCGTGGGGTGCTGCTGTCGCAGCTTCTCCACAAACAGGTCGTAGAGTCGCTCCGCCTCTGCCGGTGCTGCGGCGGTGGAGAAGCCGGGGCGCAGCCCCTTGCGGGTATCGGCGGCGAGGGTGAACTGGGACACCACCAGCACACCGCCGGCGATATCCTGCACGCTCAGGTTCATCTTGCCCTCGGCGTCGGAAAAGACCCGGTAGTTGAGTACCTTGTGCAGCAGCTTATCCAGAGCCGCCTCGTCATCGCCTTTCTGGACACCCAGTAACAGCAGCAGCCCCTGGCCAATCTCGCCAACTCTCTCGCCGTTGACGGTAACGCTGGCCTCGCTGACCCGCTGAATAAAACCACGCATTGAATAAATCTCTAAGTAAAAAGGTTTCAGGACGCTTCGCTACAGGACGCTTCGCTACAGGACGCTTCGCTACAGGACGCTTCGCTACAGGACGCTTCGCTACAGGACGCTGCGCTACAGGGAGGACCTGGTGAATAATCTGTTGTCTGATGTCCGCCGTAGGAGCGCACTCCGTGCGCGAGGTTTTCGCTTCGGTGTGCAGGGCCATAGCGGGCGGGGCCGGAGCCCCTTAAAAGATCGCGCACAGGAGTGCGCTCCTACGCCCGCGTCCCTGTAGCGAAGCGTCCTGACCCCTGTAGCAACGCGTTCTGTAGCCCAGCGTCCTGCTTTTAAGCCTTACACCACCGCGCCGGGTTGGTGGGCTTGCCATTGTGGCGGATCTCGAAATAGAGCGCCGACTGCGACTGGCCGCCGGTGTTGCCTACCTTGGCGATCACTTCGCCGCTGCTGACCCAGTCGCCGGTCTCCCGCAGCAGGGACTGGTTGTGGGCATAGAGGCTCATGTAGCCGTCGCCGTGGTCGATGATCACCAGCATGCCGTGGCCGCGCAGGTAGTCGGAAAAGACCACCCGGCCGTGGTGGATGGCGTGCACCGGTGTGCCCTCACGGGCGCCGATCATGACGCCTTCCCAGCGCAGCTTGCCCTCCAGCCGGCTGCTGCCAAAGCGATTCAGCAAGCGCCCCTTGGCGGGGAAGGGCATGCGTCCCCTGAGTTTGGCGAAGGGTTCGCCGTCGGTGGGCAGGGCGAGGTTGGCGATGGCGGCAGTCACCTCTTCCAGCAGTTTTTCCAGCCGCTGCTTGTCCTGCGACTGCTGTTTCAGCTCTTCATCTTTACGGCTGATACTGGCGTTGAGCCTGGCGAGGGTTTCGGTGCGCTCTTTCTGGCGCGCCAGCAGTTGTTGGCGGCGCTGCTGCAGCTGGCGGGAATTCTCTTCCAGCGCGCGGGTGCGGGCCTCGATCTGTGGCCTGACGATGTTCAGCTCGGCGATGGTTTCCAGGTAGGCGTCCACGCGACTGCTGCGGGCATTGAGGAAGTAGCTGTAGTACTTGTTCATGCGCGCCACCGTTTCCGGCTGCTGCTGGTTGAGCAGCAGCTTCAGCTGGCTCTGGCTGCCCAGCCGGTAGGCGGCGTTGATGTCCTGGGCGATATAGCGCTGCTGCTCACTGCTGGCCGCCTGCAGCTCATCCTGTTTACGGTTGAGCTGCGTTAACTGCTTTTTTTGGCTGGCAAGCTCCCCCTTGAGCTGCTCGATTTTCTTCAGCGTCTCGCTGATGTCCACTTCCGAACTCTGCAGGTCGGATTGCAGCTGGTCGCGGCTGCCCTTGGCTTTTTGCAGTTCCTGTTGCAGCTGCTTGATGGACTGTTGCAGCTGGTTGATCTTGGCCTGGTAGTCATCGTCGCCGGCGGCCTGTGCCAGCAGCGGCAGGGTGAGCAGGGCGCAGAGGAGAAGTCCGGATACTCTCAGCGTAGGTCTCAGCATGGGTATCGTTATCCTTGGAGCTGATCGGTGGGTTTTCGGATTGGGGGCGCCTGTCAGGTCGCTTCGGCTCATGGCCATTGCCATGCCGTCATCGCGAGCGCAGCGCGGCGATCCATCTCTGGCACATGTTACCTGTTTGTGCGCCTGAATGGACCGCCCGCAATATCCACTTAACCGATAAGGCTGTGGCCGCTCATCTCTGCCGGCTGCGCAATGCCCAGCAGCTCGAGCATGGTAGGCGCTACATCCGCCAGGCTGCCACCGGACTGCAGTTGCAGGTCGCGGGGGCCGACGTAGACAAATGGCACCGGCAGGGTGGTGTGCTGGGTCTGCTTCTGGCCGGAGGTCTCGTCAAACATCTGCTCCACGTTGCCGTGGTCGGCGGTGACCAGAGCTTCGCCGCCGGCTTTCTGCAGGGCGTCGAACACTTGCGCCAGGCAGGCATCCACTGCTTCTACCGCTTGCACCGAGGCGTCAAAGTCGCCGGTGTGGCCCACCTGGTCGCAGTTGGCGTAGTTGCAGATGATGGCGTCGTACTTGCCGGAGCCGATGGCTTCCACCAGTTTGGCGGTCACTTCCGGGGCGCTCATTTCGGGCTGCAGGTCGTAGGTTTCCACCTTGGGTGATGGTACGAGAATGCGATCCTCGCCCTCGAAGGTCTCCTCCTGGCCACCGCTGAAGAAGAAGGTGACGTGGGCGTACTTCTCGGTCTCGGCGATGCGCAGCTGCTGCTTGCCGGCGTTGGCCATGATCTCGCCAAAGGAGTTGGAGAGGTCGATGGTGGGGAAAGCGATGGGCGACTTGATGTCGGAGGCGTACTCGGTGGTCTGCACCCAGGCCGCCAGTTGCGGGGTTTTGCGGCGCTCGAAGCCGTCAAAGTCGCTGTCGACGAAGGCGCGGCTGATCTCGCGGGCACGGTCCGGGCGGAAATTCATAAACAGCACGGCGTCGCCGTCGTTGACGGTGGCGGCCTCGCCGATGACGGTGGCCTTGACGAACTCATCGTCCTCGCCGCGCTCGTAGGCGCCGGCCAGCCCGGTGGCGGCGTCAGCGGTGGTGAAGGCGCTCTCGCCCAGGGTCAGCAGGTCGTAGGCTTGCTGTACCCGGTCCCAGCGGTTGTCGCGGTCCATGGCAAAGAAGCGGCCGATGAGACTGGCGGTACGGCCGCAGCCCAGTTCGGCAAACAGCGCGTCCATCTCGGCCAGCGGCTGCTCGGCGCTGCGCGGTGGTACGTCGCGACCATCGAGGATGGCGTGCAGGTAGAGCTGTTTGGCGCCGCGTTCGGCGGCCAGCTTGATGGCTGCCTTGATGTGGGCGTCATGGCTGTGGACGCCGCCGGGAGAGAGCAGGCCGAGGATATGTACCGCCTTGCCGGCTGCCACCGCTTTATCAATGGCGTCCAGGTAGACCGGATTGGTGAAAAAGTCGCCGTCGTCGATGGCTTTGTTGATGCGGGTGTAGTTCTGGTACACCACCCGGCCTGCGCCCAGGGTCATGTGACCCACTTCGGAGTTGCCCATCTGGCCCTCAGGCAAACCAACTGCCATGCCTGATGTATGGATCAGTGTGTGCGGGCATTCTTTCCAGACCTTGTCCCAGGTGGGGGCCTTGGCGGCGGCAATGGCGTTGTACTGGGTGGTTTCGGAGTAGCCGAAGCCGTCGAGAACCAGTAGCAGCAGAGGCTTTTTCACTTCAGTCATGTGCGTCGTCAGAGTCTGTGTCAGGGGTGGTGGTGGGTCGCGCCGGCAGCGGCGCAGACGGTGAAGGGGCAATTCTACCGGTTTAGGAGGGCCAACTCCACGCCACCCTAGGGGTTGCCTGTGCCATTGGTGTATACTGCGGCGCTTTCGGTGCCGCCTTCCTGCGGGAAGCTGGCATCAGCACCGGGCCCGGCACCGCAGTGGGTTCCGGTGTCTCTGACCAACCTTGAACGGGAAACAAGATTTCGTGGATTTTCTGACCTTTGCCAGCGAACAGTGGCTGCCAATCAGCGTGCTGATGGTGCTGGTGTATGCGTTTATCTGGACCGAAGGCCGCCGTGGCGGTCCCAAACTCTCCATTCATGCGGCAACACGGGTAATCAACGGCGGCGAAGCCGTGGTGGTGGACCTGCGTGAGGCCAAGGAGTACAAGGCGGGGCACATCGTCGATGCCATCAACCTGCCTTACAACACCCTCAAGGACAAGGTCAGCCAGCTCAGCACCTACAAGGGCAAGACCCTGATCCTGGTGGACAAGATGGGCCAGCACACCGGCGCCGCCGGTCGCCTGCTGATGGGTGCGGGTTTCAGTGTGCAGCGCCTGGATGGCGGTATCAGTGAGTGGCAGAACCAGAACCTGCCACTGGTGAAGTAACGACTTTTTGGGGGTGACCATGCCGGATGTTCTCATCTACAGCAGCAACTTTTGTGGTTTTTGCCGGCGCGCCAAGGCGTTGCTGGAGCAGAAGGGTGTCGCCTACCGGGAGATCTGCGTCGATGGTGACCCGCAGAGCCGGCAGGAGATGATGGCGCGCTCCGGCCGCCACACCGTGCCCCAGATCTGGGTGGGTGAGACTCACGTTGGCGGTTGCGATGACCTGTTTGCGGCCGAGTTCGGCGGTGAGCTGGATGTCCTGCTGCAGGCCGAGGCTTCGGCTGAATAATCGGCCCTGTGGCGGCCGCTGGGGTTGAAAAGCCCGCTGGCGCCCCCAGTTTGCACAATTCACACGGTTATATTTTTTGACGTTTTCGATAATAAGGTAAGAGCAGTTATGGCTGACGAGCAGACCACTGCGGCAGAGCAAGGTGCCGCCCAACCCAAGACCCAATTCGCACTGCAGCGTATCTACCTCAAGGACCTCTCCTACGAGTCCCCAATGGGCGTTGAGGCCTTCCGCAAGCAGTGGAAGCCAGGCGTTAACCAGGAGCTGAACACCAAGGCTGCCAAGGTTGATGACGGTCTGTATGAGGTGGTCCTGACCCTGACCATTACCGTCAAGATCGAAGAAGAGACTGCCTTCCTGGTGGAAGTACAGCAGGCTGGCCTGTTCGCGGTTACCGGTCTGGAGAATCAGCAGCTGACCCAGGTGCTGAACACTGTCTGCCCGAATATCCTCTTCCCTTACGCCCGTGAGGCGGTGGATAACGTGGTCACCAAGGGCGGCTTCCCGGCCCTGATGCTGCCACCGGTTAATTTCGATGCCCTGTTTGCCCAGGCGGTTGCCCAGGCCAAGCAGCAGGCTGAAGCGGGCGCCGAAAGCGTCAACTGAGCCGATTGCGACCGGCGGGCTTCTCCTGATCGAGCGGGCACAGCGCTGCAGCTGTGGCCCGCTTAATCCCCGGGGTAGCCCGTCGTTGTCGCTCTGATCGTGACCCTGACCCTCCCGTCTTCCCTCGCACCTTTCAGCCAGCGGGTTATCACACTGCTGCAATCAGTGCCCTACGGTCGCGTCGCCACTTATGGCGCTATTGCCGCCGCTGCCGGCAGCCCCCGCGCCGCCCGTCAAGTAGTTCGCCTGCTGCACGCCTGCAGCGACAAATACCAATTACCCTGGCACCGCATCGTCAATCGCGACGGTGAGATCGTGCTCTCCGATGAAGCTTCCCGCTGGCGTCAGGCCCGGTTGCTGGAGGCAGAAGGGGTATCAGTGGATGCCCGCGGCCGGGTCGATTTACCCCGTTTCGGCTGGCAGCCGCCGGGCTGACTGCCTGCTACGATTCCTGGTCCCTGGTCTCCCGCACCCCCGTCCCCCGCTCCCCACAGCCCGTCATCGCGAGGTGTGCATTATGCGCCGCGGCGACAAGGTGAATTGCCCGACAGGTGGAGGGCAAGAGAGGGTGATCTGGGCCATCCATGGGTGGCACGGCCTGGTTGCGGAGAGCACATGGATGGCTTCGCTGCGCTCGCCATGACGGTAAATTTTTAATTCAGACTCCGTCATCGCGAGGCGCGCAGTAGGCGCCGCGGCGACAAGGTGAATTGCCCGACAGGTGGAGGGCAAGAGAGGGTGATCTGGGCCATCCATGGGTGGCACGACCTGGTTGCGGAGTGAGCATGGATGGCGTCGCTGCGCTCGCCATGACGGGGTGTTGGTCTGGTTGATGGGCGGGGGCGAATGAATCCCTTCGCCACCCTCCCCAAAAAATGCCGTCATCGCGAGGCGCGCAGTATGCGTCGCGGCGACAAGGTTAATTGCCCGCCAGGTGGAGGGCAAGAGAGGGTGATCTGGGCCATCCATGGATGGCACGACCTGGTTGTGGAGTGAGCATGGATGGCGTCGCTACGCTCGCCATGACGGGGTGTTGGTTTAGCTTACTGAAAGGCGCAACCAGCGGGTTTGCCAAGTTTCTTCAGCACAATGGCCAGCGGGCAGAAGCCGGTAAAGGCGGCTTGCAGCATGTTGGCGCCCACAAAAGTGGTAAACCAGAGCCAGTACACGCTGTGCAGTTGGCTCAGGGCCAGGCTGAGCAAAATAAAAGTACCGGCTACGGCAAATACCAAACGATCTATATTCATAAACAACCTCTCTGTATGACGAAGGTCAAGTTGGCGCAGGATCCTGTGCAATTTGGCCGTCGTGTTACGGCAGCTCAGTTACACTTGGGTCAGTGCCGGGCATAAAGGATTATCGGCACCGACAAACATTAGTTGACTCTAATATAAGTATTTTCTAATATTTGTCCAGAATTTTCTGCGCGAGGTCTCTATGGCAACCCAATTTCTGGCAGATCGGGCGGTTCATTACGCTCTCAATCACCCACGGCTGGTAACCCGAATCACCGGTCTGGCGACCTTGCTGCTGGTGCTGCTGGCGGCGCTGCCAAACTTTGTCTCTGTTCCCTTGCTACATCCCCTGACGGTAGATACCGACCCGGAAAACATGCTGGCTCACGAGGAGCCGGTGCGGCTGTTCCATGAGCAGGCCAAAAAGACCTTCGACCTGAACGATATTGTAGTTGTGGGAGTGGTGAACGAGTCCAATCCCCAGGGCGTCTTTAACAAGGATTCCCTGGAGCGTATCTATCAGCTCACCGAATTCGCTAAAACCCTGACCTGGGAAGGGGCCGAGGGGGAGCAGCAAGGGGTGGTGGCGGTGGATATGATCGCGCCCTCCACGGTAGACAATATCGAGCAGGGTGGCCCTGGGGTGGTGAACTTCTCCTGGCTGATGCCGCAGCCGCCGGCCAGCGACGCCGAGGCCCTGCAGGTGCGCGACCGCGCCATGAATATCCCCTTCCTCAAGGGCACGTTGGTGTCCGAAGATGGCAAGGCGGTGGCGATCTACCTGCCCATTACCTCCAAGGACCTGTCGTGGCGTGTGAGTAACGCCCTGCGGGATTTCGCCAGCGACTGGCCGGCGGAAGATCAGGTCTATATCACCGGCCTGCCGGTGGCTGAGGACACCTTCGGGGTGGAGATGTTTATCCAGATGGCCATCTCTGCGCCGCTGGCCATGATCACCATCTTCCTGCTGCTGTGGTGGTTCTTCAAGCGCCTGGTGCTGGTGACTTCGCCCATGATCGTGGCGGTGGTCAGCGCCATGACCACCATGGCGCTGTTGATTATTTCCGGCAACACCATCCACATCATGAGCTCCATGATTCCGATCTTTATCATGCCCATCGCGGTGCTGGATGCCATTCATATCCTGTCGGAATTCTTTGATCGCTATCCGGTACATCGCGATCGCCGCAAGACCTTGCAGGAGGTCATGCACACCCTGTTTGCGCCCATGTTGTTCACCACCCTGACCACCATGGCCGGTTTTCTGTCGTTGGCATTGACCCCGATTCCTCCGGTGCAGGTGTTTGGCCTGTTTGTGGCCATCGGTGTGTTTATCGCCTGGGTGCTGACTATGCTCTTTATCCCGGCTTACATCATGTCTATTGATGAGAAGAAGCTGGAGGGCTATGGCCACGCCGGCGCTCATGCCGGAGCGGGTGGGGGCGAGGACGATCACACTGCCATGGGGCGTGGGTTGGCGGCTATTGGCAGGTTAACCTCCCGGCGTCCGACACTGGTGGTATTGGCAACCGTGCTGGTCGGCGCCGTGGCAGCGTACGGTATCTCCCTGATCCGCATTAACGACAACCCTATCAAGTGGTTTGGACCCGAGCACGAGATCCGTGTGGCTGACCGTGTGCTCAATGAGCACTTTGGCGGCACCTATATGGCGTACCTGTCACTGAGTGCTCCGGCGGCTTCGGTGGATGGCGCGGCACTCACTAACGCCTTGCAGCAGCAGCGTGAAAAGATGAGTGCAGCCGGTTTCAGTGTGGCCCCGGCCGATACACTGGGCGCTGAGCTCTCCCGTGTGCTGGCGTCCGGCAGTGCTGATCCCTTCGCTGCCCTGAGCGACTTTGCCGGTGAGCAGATGTTTAACGCCCCGGACGAGGAGTACGACAGCTGGGATGAGCTCTCCCTCTGGATCGACAGCCAGCGCCAGTTGCAGGAGGTGTTCAAGCAGCCTGATACCCTGCAGTGGATGGATGAGTTGCAGGGTGCCCTGTTGAGCGATGACAAGGTAGGCAAGATCAATTCACTGGTGGATGTGGTGAAAACCGTACACCGCGAACTGCTGCTGGGTGAGGCTGCTGAATTCCGCATTCCCGACTCTTCCAATGCGGTGGGCCAGACGCTGATCACTTACCAGAACAGCCATCGACCCCAGGACCTGTGGCACTTTGTAACGCCGGATTATCGCCAGGCCAACCTGTGGATGCAGCTCACCAGTGGTGACAACCGGGATATGGAAGCGGTGATAGCCAGGCTCGACAGCTTCCTGGCGGAGAATCCGGCGCCACACGGTTTGCAGAGTGACTGGTTCGGCCTGACCTACATCAACGTCGCCTGGCAGGAAAAAATGGTGGTGGGTATGCTGGAATCGTTTGCCGGCTCGTTTGTGGTGGTGCTGGTGATGATGGTATTGCTGTTCCGTTCACTGCTGTTTGGCCTGCTCTCCATGATTCCGCTGACCCTGACCGTGGGTTTGATCTATGGCGTGGTGGGTTTGATCGGCAAGGATTACGACATGCCGGTGGCGATCCTCAGCGCCTTGAGCCTGGGACTGGCGGTGGACTATGCCATTCACTTCCTGGCCCGTTCGCGGGAGGCGGTGAAAGAAGCCGGCAGCTGGAAGGCCGCGGTGGCACATGTGTTTGGTGAGCCGGCGCGAGCCATCAGCCGCAATGCCATTGTGCTCAGTGCCGGTTTTCTGCCGCTGCTGCTGGCACCGCTGGTGCCCTATCAGACGGTGGGAATCTTTATTGCGGCCATCATTTTGTTTGCTGGCCTGGCCACGCTGGTGATCATGCCGGCACTGGTCACCCTGCTGCAGCGCTGGTTGTTTAAATCCGGTGTGTAGGAGCCCGCTCCCCCGGGCGATCTTTTCCGGTGATGCCCAGGCACACCTTGTCCTCATGGCGAACAAGCGAGGAGCGTAAAACCAATGAAATTTGCACAATCCGTTATGAAAACCCTGTTGGCCGGCGCACTGGCATGGCCGGTATTCGCTTTGGCACAAGCCACACCCAGCGTCGACGAGATCGTCCACCGCACCAATCATGTCTCCTATTTTCAGGGCAAGGATGGTCGCGCCCAGGTGCAGATGATGATCACTGACAAGCAGGGCCGCAGCCGCCAGCGCAGTTTTACTATCCTGCGCCGTGATCTCTCCGACAGTGAGAGCATCAGCGATCACGCCTACCTGGGCGAGCAGCAACTGTACGTCTACTTTCACCGTCCTGCGGACGTCAACAAGATGGTGTTTATGGTGCACAAAAAAGTGACCGGCGATGACGACCGCTGGCTCTACCTGCCGGCGCTGGACCTGGTGAAGCGCATTGCTGCCAGTGACAAGCGCACCAGCTTTGTCGGCTCCGATTACTTCTATGAAGATGTGAGCGGCCGCAGTGTGGATGCCGATACCCACGAACTGCTGCGTACCACCGACAACTACTACGTGTTGCGCCACACACCCAAGGATCCGGCTTCGGTAGAGTTTGCCTACTACGATATGTATGTGCACAAGCAGAGCTTTATCCCGGTGCAGGTGGAGTTCTTCGACAGCAAGGGCAACAAGTATCGCGAGTCGAAAGCACTCAAAGTGGAAACCATTGACGGTCATCCCACGGTCACCGAGGCGAGCATGGAAAACCTGCAGACAGGCAGCAAAACCGTCATGCGCTACGCCCAGGTGGGTTACGACATTGGCCTGCCAGCGGAAGTGTTTACCGAGCGCTACCTGCGTGCGCCACCGCGTGAGTACCTGCGTTAACGTTTGACGGTTAACAATAGCCGTCATCGCGAGGCGCGCCGTTCGCGCTGCGGCGACAAGGTGAATTGCCCGACAGCTGGAGGGCAAGAGAGGGTGGTCTGGGCCATCCATGGGTGGCACGACCTGGTTGCGGAGTGCACATGGATTGCTTCGCTGCGCTCGCCATGACGGCGTGTTTGAGAAGATGTTTAATTAATGCTCCGTCATCGCGAGGCGCGCGGTTTGCGCTGCGGCGACAAGGTGAATTGCCCGACAGGTGGAGGGCAAGAGAGGAGGGGCTGGGCCATCCATGGGTGGCACGACCAGGCTGCGGAGTGAACATGGATTGCTTCGCTGCGCTCGCAATGACGGTGTGTTTGAGAAGATGTTTAATTGATACACCGTCATCGCGAGGCGCGCCGTTTGCGCCGCGGCGATCTATGTGTGGCACGATCTGGTTGCGGAGTGAACATGGATTGCTTCGCTGCGCTCGCCATGACGGCGTGTTTGAGAAGATGTTTAATTCATACCCCGTCATCGCGAGGCGCGC
>NZ_WVVW01000006.1 GCF_009857815.1 Pseudomaricurvus sp. HS19
GATACACCGTCATCGCGAGGCGCGCCGTTTGCGCCGCGGCGATCTATGTGTGGCACGATCTGGTTGCGGAGTGAACATGGATTGCTTCGCTGCGCTCGCCATGACGGCGTGTTTGAGAAGATGTTTAATTCATACCCCGTCATCGCGAGGCGCGCAGTATGCGCCGCGGCGATCCATGTGTGGCACAGTCTGGTTACGGAGTGGTCGTGGATGGCGTCGCTGCGCTCGCCATGACGGTGCAATTTTTCACGCGGGAGAAAGACAGGAACGGGCAATGGCAAAAACCAGTCGCAAAATTCAGGTAGTGGCGTGTCTGCTGGGCAGTGTACTGGCAGGGAGTCCGCAACTGCTGCAGGCAGAACCGACGTTGCCCGCCGGCCTCTCCAGCGAGGAGCCATCCCTGCCGCAGGGCATCAACAGCAATGAGCCTGCGCTGCCGGCGGGTATGGGTAGCGGTGAACCGGACTTGCCTGCCGGCATGGACAGCAGTGAGCCGGCACTGCCGGACTTCGGTGCCGACAACAGCGGCGCTGGCAGTGACGATGGCTGGTCTGACTGGGGTGACTCGCCGGAGGAGGATGGCGGCAGCTGGTTCCATTACACCGGCTTTATTGAGGGCCGTGCCGGAACCCGCCTGCGTGATCCTGTTGAACAGCGCCACACCTCGCTGGCGGAGACCCGGGCCTCCATTTCTGTCGACAGCGACTGGCAGGGCTGGCACGGCCGGCTCACGGCCGACCTGCTTTACGATGATGTGGCGGACAGCCAGCAACTGGAACTGGAGGACGGCAAGGGTTGGCTCGATCTGCGTGAAGCGTGGGCCAGTCGCAGGCTGGGTGACAGTGCTGACCTTAAGGCCGGGCGTCAGATCCTGACCTGGGGTGTGGGTGACCTGGTGTTTATTAACGACCTGTTTCCCAAGGATTGGCAGAGCTTCCTCGCCGGTCGCGATGAGCAGTACCTGAAAGCACCTTCGGATGCGCTGCGTGTCGGTTTTTACAACGCTATCGCCAACGTCAACCTGATCTGGTCGCCGCGCTTTGACAGCGACCGTTACATCGGCGGTGAACGTCTCTCCTACTACAGCAGCGGTATGGGCGAAGTCGTGGGGCGCAATGCGGTAGTGTCGGTGGATAAACCCGATGACAGTGGTGACGATGAACTGGCCCTGCGTCTCTACCGACAGGTGAGCAGCTTTGAAGTGGCGGCTTACGCTTACGACGGTTACTGGAAGAGTCCAGCCGGTTTTGATCCGGCTACCGGATTGGCCACCTTTCCGTCACTGCGTGTCTACGGTGCCAGCGCCCGGGGACCGGTGGGAGCGGGTATCTTCAGTGCCGAGGTGGGCTACTACGATTCCCGTGACGACAGTGATGGCCGCGATCCCTGGGTCAACAACAGCGAGTGGCGCTGGTTGCTGGGCTATGAGTGGGAGCTGGTGAAAAACACCACTGTCGGTGTGCAGTATTACGTGGAGCAGTTGCAGGACTACAGCAATTACCGCGATTCACTTTTCCCCGGCCAGCCGGCGCGGGAGGAGAACCGTGAGGTGATGACCCTGCGCCTGACACACCTGGCCATGAACCAGAACCTGACCCTGAGCCTGTTCGCCTTCTACTCCCCCAGCGATCATGACAGCTACCTGCGCCCCAGCGTCAGCTACAAGCTCACTGACAACTGGTTGCTGGCCGGTGGTGTGAACCTGTTTGAAGGCGACAAGCCCTACACCTTCTTTGGTCAGTTCGAAAGCAACAGCAACGCCTGGCTGGCACTGCGCTATAGTTTTGATTGAGACTTCACTGATCCGGCGTTGAGAGGGGCAACCTATGTCGGCGAAGCAACACCCGTTGCGGCTTTCCCTTTTGATTGCCCTGGCGATGCTGGCCTTTGCCGGTAACTCGCTGCTCTGTCGCGCGGCGCTGGCGGGTACCACTATCGATCCGGCCGCGTTTACCGCGCTGCGCCTTTTCTCCGGTGCCCTGACCCTGTGGTTGCTGGTGCTGATGCACCAGCGGCAGTGGCGACCGGGTGGTAACTACCGCTCGGCGCTGGCCCTGTTCGCTTACGCCGCCGCTTTCTCTTTCGCCTATACCCATCTGTCGGCAGCCACCGGGGCGTTGTTACTGTTCGGTGCAGTGCAGACCACCATGATCGGTTTCGCCCTCTGGCAGGGAGCGCGTTTTAACGGACTGCAAACCCTGGGTGTGGGGTGTGCCCTGGCAGGACTGGTTGGGCTGTTGCTGCCGGGATTGTCCGCGCCGCCACTGCTGCAGGGACTGTTGATGGTGAGTGCCGGTGTGGCCTGGGGTATCTATTCGCTGCGCGGTCGCGGCGCCACCAATGCCACCGGTGACACGGCCGGCAATTTTGTCCGCGCGCTGCCCATGGCGCTGCTGTTGTGCCTGCTGTGGCGAGATCAACTGCAGTGGGATTTACCGGGCGCCGGCTACGCCATAGCCTCCGGTGCGCTGGCGTCAGGCCTGGGTTATGCCATCTGGTACGCGGTGTTGCCCTCGCTGCAGGCGGCCACGGCCGCCACCCTGCAGTTGAGTGTGCCGGTGATTACCGCGGTGCTGGGTGTGTTGTTGCTGGACGAGCCTCTTTCCCTGCGCCTGCTGCTGGCATCCATCGCCATACTCGGCGGCGTGGCGCTGTTTATCTGGCAGGGGCGCGTCGTGGCTGCACAGCGGTAAAGCCGCTGCAGGTTATCCGCCATGGTTTACAGTAGCCGGTGTCAGCTGCCTTCAATCCGGAAACCAATTTTCAGGGTTACCTGATAGTGGGCCACCTGCCCGTTTTTGATGTGCCCCCGGGTTTCGGTCACCTCAAACCAATCCATATTCTTGACACTTTTGTCACACTCGGCGATGGCATTGCTGATGGCGTCTTCGATACTGGTGAGGGACGACCCCACCATTTCAATTTTTTTGTAGGTGTGGTGATTGGACATCTCTGAGCTCCCTGTTCGTTGATCTCTCAGGGGTAGTATAGGTCAGCCCCGCGATTCTTCCGGCGCCGTGTCAGTCCATGTCAGCAGCAACCGTACTGCCGCTGTTTGGACATCTTGCCAATGCCGGGATTGAAGGTGTTGGTGGGGTCCAGCGACTGATAGTGTGCCTGCATGTCTGCTGCCGCTTCGTAGAGGTGGCCGACATTGTGCTCCGCTGGGAACTCCGCGCCGCGACTTTTCTGAAGTGCCAGCAGTTCCGCTTTCACCTCATGGGGGCAGTAACCCTTGCGCACCAGATAGTCCTGGTGGAAGACGTGGCAGAAGAAGTGGCCGTAGTAGAGCGGCGGCAATAACTTCTCCTGCAGCGATAGCGGCAGCTCTTCCCGCCACTGTTGGCAATTGCGTGGCAGGGCGATGTCCAGCGCCACCAGATCTTCCACCGTATCGGCGTGCATCTGCTGGTAGCGGATAGCCGCACCAGCGACGGCGAAGCGGTGCAGGGTTGCCCTGGCGGCCTCGTCGCTGTCACAGGTCAGGTAGTCCGCCTCAGCGGTATTACCGCTCCAGTGTTGCTGCAAAAATTGCTGTAGTTCATTGATGCCTTCCCCCGCCATTTTGATCAGCAGGTGGTGCTCAAAGCGCTGGTGAAAATCCAGCAGGCGCGGCGGCAGTTGTTCGGGAAAGCAACGCGACAGCCACTGCAGCAGTTTGTCCGGCAGCTCTTTCGGCAACAGCGGCAGCTGGTTGAGCAGGTCGGTGCACCAGGCCTTGGTGGAAAACAGTTTTGGCATCACGCCGGTGCCCAGCTTGTGGATGGCGAGGAAGGTGTCCTTGCCGTAGTCCCGCGCTACGGCGAAGGCGGTGCGATGGATATACTCGGCCACCACCGGCAGGTGTTTAAACTGCTGCAGCATCTGCTGGCGCAAGAGGGTGAGCTGGTGGGGATCGTTGGTGCCCAGGTAAAACACCTGCTCCTGTGGGTTACTCCCGAAGGTATCCAGTCGCACGGCAAATACCGCCAGCTTGCCGGCGCAGCCACTGGCTTCAAAGAGTCGCCGGGGATCGGCATTAAAGCGGGCAGGGGATTCGGCAGTGGTGTCCCGTACCCGCTGCTGGTACTCACTATCAGAGGCCATCCTGTCGGACGCGGGCGCACTCTGGTCTGCAGGCATGCGATCCAGCTGTTGCAGGGTGGATCGGGGGTCATCACCCAGCTCAATGCCCAGGTGATTGACCAGCTGTAGCTGCCCCTGCTCATCGACACGGGCGAAGAGTGCCAGCTCGGTGTAGGCGGGACCGCGCTGGATCAGGGCGCCGCCGGAGTTATTGGCAATGCCGCCGATCACCGAGGCGCCGATACAGGAGGAGCCAATCACCGAATGCGGCTCGCGTCCCAGTGGCCGCAGGGCATTCTCAAGCTGGAACAACGAAGTACCGGGGAAGGCCAGCACCTGCCGGCCCTGGTTCAGCAGCACCAGCTTCTGCAGGCGCCGGGTGCTGATAATCACCACCGGCCGGTCGTAGTCGTGACCACTGGGGCTGGAGCCTTCGGTAAGGCCGGTATTGGCCGCCTGCATTATGACAATCGCCCCTGCCTCGACGCAGGCCTGCAGCACTTGCCACTGCATCCACAGGGAGGTGGGAAAGACCACCGCCAGGGCTTCGCCCTCGCCGGAGCGGAAGCCGCTGCGGTAGAAGCGGGTGCGTCTTGCCGAGGTAAGCACCTGTGACTTGCCGGCGATCTGTATCAGGGTTTCTGCTAGCGGGTGTGGGTTCATGGAGTGCGGCACTGCGGAGGATTGTCTGCTGTGCAGGATAGCAGAGGCAGGCAGTGGCGCCTGCCCGACGATTGTCTAAAGCAGCAGAAATGAATCCCTTTCTGGTACCTGATGCACTGGAGAACGTTGGTTACCAACCATCGTCATCCCCGCGCCCGATCGTCATCCCACCGCCCGATCGTCATCCTCGCGCCTAAAGTCATCTTCACACCCAAGGTCATCCCCGCGAAGGCGGGGGATCCATGGAGTTATGAATTTGTGGCGTTCCACATCACTCCGTCATCCCCGCGAAGGCGGGGATCCATGAAGTTATGAATTTGTGGCGTTCCACATCATTCCGTCATCCCCGCGAAGGCGGGGATCCATGGCGCCGGTCAAGGTCTGGATTCCCGCCTTCGCGGGAATGACTTATACCTTGGTTGGCGGCTTGGGGGGGTGGCTCTGATCAGATTTTCTGCCGCCGCTGCATATACTCCAGCACCGCCGCGGTCAGCGCCGGCAGCATGGTCAGCGTCACCACCGTGGCGCCGATGATGCCGAACATCACAATCGCTCCCACACCGCGATAGAGCTCGGTACCAGCCCCGGGAATCAGCACCAGTGGAGCCAGCCCGAATAGGGTGGTGATGGTGGACATGGTGATGGGGCGCAGGCGGGTATCCACCGCTTCGTTGACGGCGGCAATGGCATCCATACCGTTGTCCCGAACATTCTCCACCGCCCGGTGCACGATAAGGATGGGGTTGTTGACCACGGTGCCCATAAGGATCAGGAAACCCAGCATGGAGATCATGTCAAACGGCTGCACAATGGCCGCCAGCCCCACCCAGGGCAACAGGCCACCCACCGCATTGAGCAGCCACAGCCCCACAATGCCACCGGCAATGCCCAGGGGGATGGAGGTCATGATCAGCAGCGGGTAACCCCAGTGGCTGAAGATGGCCACCAGCAGCAGGTAGATAATGAACAGCGCCACCAGATAGTTGCTGGTGAGTGCGCTGCGGGTGGCATCCAGCTGGTCTGCAGCACCGGAGATGGAGATGCTCACTCCGGCGGGAATCTGCCCCTGGTCGCGCAGGTAGCTCACCACTTCCGTGCGCACGATCCCGACGCCGCTCTCCAGTGCTACCGAACGCGGCGGGATAATGTTCAGGGTGACTGTGCGGTTGCCGTTCACGCGACGCACCATGGCGGTATCCACGCTCTCGCGGATCTCCGCCAGGGCGCTCAGCGGCAGGATGGTGCCGTTGGGGGTGTAGATGGGCAGTTGCGGCAGGGATTCCAGTTGCGCGTCCTGGCCCACGGTGCTGTATAGGTAGATATCGATCTTGTCATCACCGAGGAAGAACTCATCCACGTAGCTGCCATCGGTGAGGGCGGAAACGGTAAAGCCCAGCTCCTCGGCAGACAGGCCTACTTCCGCCGCCCGCTGCCAGTGCGGGCGTATCTCCACCATGGGCTGGGCCATAGTGAGGGAGTTGGGGCTGGTCTGGATGCGGGGGTTGTCGAACACCTCGCCGGCGCGGCGGTAGGCGGCCATGGCGACACTGAAGATGGTCTCCAGGTCCGGGCCGGCGATGTCCAGGTTAATACTGCGGGTACCGCCGTCGTTGCTGGTGATGATGGAGCCGCGGGCGGCAAAGGCGCGCATACCCGGGTACTGCAGGAACTTCGCCGTGAGGGCATCCATAAAGGCTTCAATATCGGCCGCGTCCGTGGGTTCGGCAATCACCCGCACCATGAAGGGGTAGACCCAGACATTGAAATACTTGATGGATGGCACCGGATCGTCGCCACGACGGAAGGCCTGCGGATCCGTGCCGGTGTAGTTGAGAAAATAGGCCTGCAGTTCGTCGCCAATCTCCTGCATGGTATCCAGGTTGTAGCCCGGCGGCGCCGACATGGTGGCGAATACCTTGGGTTCCTCCCCTTCCGGCAGGTACTCCGCCGGTGGTGTCAGCAGGGCGATAATAGCGGCGCTGATGACCACGGTAATGCCGATACAGGTGAAGCGACGTTTGCGGTCAGCCACCAGCCAGTGCACGCCATCGAGAGTGTGGGCCCGCAGCCATAATCCCAGTTGATGGGCGCGTCCATTGGGCTGGCTGTTCTCCTCCGGCAGCAGGTGTTTGAGGCGCGCGGCGGCAGTGGGCAGGATGGTGATCGCCACCAGCATGGAGGCGAGAATGGCGGACGAGATGGCGATGGCAATATCGGAGTAGAGCTGGCCGGCCTCCTCTTTTACAAACGCCACCGGCAGGAACACCAGCACTGTGGTCATGGTGGAGGCAAAGACTGCCGGCCACACATTTTTCACACCGGCGACCGCCGCCTGCACCCGGTTAAGCCCGCGGCGCAGTTCCAGCTCAATGCTCTCCAGTACCACGATACTGTTGTCCAGTGTCATGCCAATGGCAAAGGCGATACCCGCCAGTGAGATGACGTTGATGGTACGCCCCATCACCAGCAGGCCAAAGAAGGCCACAATGATACAGATGGGGATGCCCATGACGCCGATGGCGGTGGTACGCAGCGAACGCAGGAACAGGAACATCACACCAATGGCCAGCAGGCTGCCCAGGGCCAGGTTCTGCCAGACGTTGGCGACGGACTCCTCCACATAGTGCACGTCGTCGGCGATGTGGGTGATCTGCATGCCCGCCGGTTGCAGCACGTCGTGATTGATCAGCGCCACTTCCGCCAGCATATCCCGCTTGATATCAATGACATTGGCACCGGCGTCTTTCATCGACATGACAAAAATATTGGGGTCGCCGTTGTAAAACGCCGACGCGCTTTTCTCGAAGTGATCCAGTTGTACGGTGGCCACGTCCTGCAGCCGGATAATGGCGTCGCCGCGGCGGGCGAGGATCAGTTGTTGCAGCTCCTCCATGTCTTCAAAGCGACCCACGGTGCGCAGCAGGAACTGGCGTTTGCCGGACTTGATGTCGCCGCCGGAGCGGTCGCGGTTGCGTTTGCGTATGGCGTCGCGCACATCGCTCAACGACAGCTGGCGCTGTGCCAGTCGTGCCGGGTCCACCAGAATCTGGATCTGCCGTTCCGCCCCTCCACGCAAGGCGATCTCGGACACCCCCTGGACCTGCGACATACGGGTTTTGACGTTGTCTTCGATGAAGTCCAGCATCAGGTCCATGTCCAGCTGCTTCGGGTTGCCGGGCAGGGGGGTGATACCGAAAAACATAAACGGGTTGCTGGAGAAGGAGTTGGCGTAGATGCGGGGTTGGTCCACCGCCTCTGGGTAAGAGGGCACCTGGCTGAGGGCGTTGTTAACCCGGATCAGCATCTCGGTGATGTCGGTGCCGAAGGGAAATTCCAGTTCGATCTCTGCCATGCCGGTGCTGGCGGTGGCTTCAATGCGTGACAGGTTGGGCAGGGTGCGCAGGTACTCTTCCTGCTCGATCAGGATCTCTTTCTCCACATCCTGAGGGGTGGCACCGGGCCAGATGGTGCGGATGCTGATGACCCGCACATCCAGGTCGGGAATCATCTGCACCGGAATGCGGGTGGCGGCCAGTATGCCCAGCACACAGACGATGAGGACAACGACGGTGGTGAGAATGCCGCGCTTGATAATGGCTTCAAACATGCTCAGCTACCACTGCTGCCGTTGGTGACCCGTACCTTCTGTCCCGCGCGCAGGGCTTCGTTGCCGCGCACCACCACCTGTGCCGATGGCTGCAGGTCACTCTCGATCTCCACCAGCCCCGAGAAGGCCTGGCCCAGTTTGACCACGTGCAGGCGGGCCACCTTGTCCCCGCCATCGTCCTCCACGGTCCACACCACCACACGTCCGTCCGGGTAGCGCAGGATGGCATCGCGGGGTACCACCAGGTTCTGCCGCTGCGCCGGGATTTGCAGTGCCGCAATCACGGACATGCCCGGTATGATGCGTTTGTCCGTGGTTTCCGGGACTGCCCGCAGCAGGAAGGTACGGGCGCCGGGACTGCTGACCGGCACAATGGTGACAACCCGGGCTGGCAGCAGGGCATTCTGCAGTGCCGGCAGCTTCACTTCGACGCGGCTGTCCGGATGCAGCAGCGACAGGTAATCCTCGGCCACGGCAAAATCGAAACGCAGGTTATCGGCGGCCACCAGCTCCAGCACACCGGCACCGGGGTTCACCCACTCGCCCACTTCCGCCAGCTTGCGACTGACAACACCGGTAAAGGGGGCACGCAGCTGGTGTTTGCCCAACAGCGCCTGTTGGTAACCGGCTTCGGCAGCGGCCTGTTCCACCGCTGCCTGGTTGACTTCGGTTTCCGCCTCCAGGTCACGCACCACGGTTTCCGCAATGGTTTTCTGGGGTGCCAGGCGTCTGGCCTCCGCCAGCCGGCGTTTGGCATCGGCCAGTGAGGTCTGTGCCTGTTTCAGTTTCGCCTGGGCGCTCTGCCATTGCAGTTGCGCCAGCTCGTCATCCAATTGCACCAGCAGGTCGTTGGCGGTCACGCGGCTGCCCTCGTCGGCATTGACAGCGGTAATCAGGCCGCTGGTGGCGGCTGACAGTCTGGCGACCTGCGGGGAGGTGACCGTGCCGGTGATCGTCACCTGCTGGTGGATGGCACGCATTTGCACCGGCGCGGTGGTAACAGGTACGGGCGCCTGGGCGCCGGAGGGGGCGCTGAATGCGAGCGCGAAAAATGTGAGAACGCCTGCCGGAAGGGCAGCGAATCGATAAATCATGAGAGTTCCGGAAACAGCGGTGCAAAGGGAATGGTACTTATAGCACGTTCACCCCGGAGCTGAAATTCCACCTTGGTTAAGATCTGTTGCTCCTGTGATGTTGCGTGGATACGTATTTCAGAGACAGCACACCTGGTTGGTCAACTGCCGCCCGGCAAAGAAGTCGTCAATATTCTGTAACGTCGTCTCCGCAATATTGTGCAGCGCTTCGCGGGTAAAAAATCCCTGATGGGAGGTGATGAGAACATTGGGAAAGGTCAGTAGCCTTGCCAGCGTGTCATCGGTGATGGGATTGAGTGAGCGGTCTTCAAAAAAGTAATCCGCCTCCTCTTCGTAGACGTCGAGCCCGGCGCTGCCGATGCGATCTGCCTTCAGGGCTGTGATCAGTGCTTTGGTGTCGATCAGTTTGCCGCGCCCGGTGTTGATGATCATCACGCCGGCTTTCATCTGTGCGATGGCGTTGTTGTCGATCAGGTGAAATGTCTCCGGAGTCAGTGGGCAGTGCAGGGAGATAAGATCTGACTGTCGGTACAGCTCCGCCAGTGTGGTGTAGGTGAACCCCAGGCGGGCGGCGAGTTCGCTGTTCTGCTGTGGGTCATAGGCCAGCACCTGCATGCCGAAACCGTTAAGGATGCTGATCAGGCATTGGCCTATCTGGCCGGTGCCGATGACGCCGGCCACCTTGCCGTGCAGGTCAAACCCCAGCAGGCCGTTGATGGAGAAGTTGCCGTCGCGGGTGCGGTTGTAGGCTTTGTGGGTGTGACGGTTGAGGGTCAGGATCAGGGCGGCGGCGTGTTCCGCCACCGCGTAGGGGGAGTAGCCGGGCACCCGCACGACGGTCAGGTCAGTGCCCGCCGCGTGCAGGTCCACGTTGTTGTAACCGGCGCAGCGCATGGCCAGCAGGCGCACCCCCTGTTGTTTGAGCTGATGGATGACTTCGGCATCAATGGTGTCATTTACAAAGGCGCACACCACCTGATGGCCCTGGCTGAGACTCACAGTGTCAGCGTTGAGGTGTGTCTCCAGCCAGGAGATGTGCAGGCCGAAACGTTTGTTGGCCTGGTTGAAGGAGATGCGGTCGTAGGGTTTGCAATCGTAAAAGGCAATTCTGATCATGATACGTCTCCCGGTTTGCCGATCGCAGATCAGTACTATTCTGTATTAATCATAGACTTAAATGTAGTATCAGGGCTCTTTGTCAGGGCAGTTGGATGGGTGGACAGGGTGTTGAAACGCATGAGGGAGTTTACCTGGGCGGCCGTCAGGCGTAGCAGGAAAACCGGTCGCCTGCTGTTGTTAAGCCTGTTGATGTCCGGCTGCGCCCTGTGGGCGGCGGCGGACCTGAACAACCGGTTCGGGGCGCAGCATACCGTTGAGCGGGAGGTGGCGCTGGACTCGGAGTGGGGGCGCTATTACCGGCAGCAGGTGCAGCCGGTACTGGAGAGCCGCTGTGTGGTCTGCCACGGCTGCTACGACGCGCCCTGCCAGCTGAAACTCTCCTCCCCGGAAGGCATTGACCGCGGCGCCAGCAAGGACAAAGTGTACGACGGTCGCCGTCTGCTGGAGGCGACCCCCGGCCGCCTGGGTATCGACGCCCCCAATACCGAAGCCTGGCGCAGCAAGGGATTTTACCCGGTGCTTAACGAACGCTCGCAGGAGATCGCCGCGCATCGCGAGGCCAGCGTCCTGTATCGTATGCTGGAGCTCAAGCAGCAACATCCCTTAACCACAGACGCCCTGTTGCCCGACACTATAACGACGGGTATCGGCCGCGAAGAACAGTGCCCGCGGCTGGAGGAGTTTGACAGTTTCAGCAGCAGCTACCCGCAGTGGGGTATGCCCTACGGCTTGCCCGGCCTGAACCCCAAAGAGCAGCAGGCCATCACCCGCTGGCTGGAGGCCGGTGCCCCGCTGCCTGAAGCGGCGCCGCTGTCCCGGGCCCAGCAGCAGCAGGTGGACAGCTGGGAGGCCTTTCTCAACCAGGACAGTCTCAAGGGGCAGCTGGTAGGGCGTTACATCTACGAGCACCTCTTCCTCAGCCATATCTATTTTAACGATGCCGGCAGTGGTGATGAGACGGCACAGCAGGTGTTCCGCCTGGTGCGCTCCTACACTCCGCCTGGCGACCCGATTCGCATCGTGGCAACCCGTCGCCCCTACGATGATCCGGGGGCACCTGTCTGGTACCGGTTGCAGCTGGATCGTGCGACACCTTTGACCAAGACCCGCATGCCCTATGCCTTCAACAGCAAGCGGCGCTCGCAGTGGCAGCAGTGGTTCTTCGAAACCGGGTACAAGGTTACCCGATTGCCTTCCTACGAGCCGGCTACCGCCAGCAATCCTTTCAAGACCTTCCGCGAGCTGCCGGTGCAGTCGCGCTATCGGTTTATGCTGGAAGAGGCGGAGTACACCATCAACGGTTTTATCAAGGGGCCGGTGTGTCGCGGGCAGATTGCGCTTAATGTGATTCGCGATCGCTTCTGGGTTTTATTTGTGAGTCCGGAGCTGATTGATCCTGCCGAGTCCGCAGAGTTTCTGGCGGAGCACAGTGACCTGCTGGTACTGCCGGCGGAGTCGGAGAGTAACCTGCGGCCAGTGGGCAACTGGCTCAACTATTCCGAAAAGCACAAGCAGTACCTGGTGGCGAGGAGCGAGTTTGTTGATCAACAGCTGAGTAATGCCAGTCGCCAGATCGACACGTCGATTATCTGGGACGGGGATGGCACTAACAGCAATGCCGCCCTGACGGTCTTTCGCCACTTCGATTCCGCGACGGTAGTGCGGGGACTGGTGGGAGATGATCCGCAGACTACCTGGGTGATCAGCTATCCGGTACTGGAGCGCATTCACTACCTGCTGGTGGCGGGTTTTGATGTCTACGGCAATGTGTCCCACCAGCTGCTGACACGGCTGTATATGGACTTCCTGCGTATGGAGAGCGAATTCCAGTTTCTTGCCCTGTTGCCCAGGGCTGAGCAGCAGAAACAGTGGCGCCACTGGTACCGGGATACCGACAGTGAAGTGAAAGATTTTGTGCTGCGCCTCGGTGATCACCTGTCGCACGAGACCGCCGTGGTCTACAAAACCGATAACCCCAAACATGAACTCTATGGTGAGATACGCAAACGCTTGAGCGGGGTGCTGGATAACACCTACTCACTGGAAAAACCGACTGTTCCGGCCAGCCAGCGGCACTGGTTGCAGAAGATAGCGACACTGGGCTATCCGGCACTCGGCGAGTTGCCGCAGATGACTATCCTGAGCGTGGAGGACAGCAAAGGAACCCTGCATCTCTACACTGTACTGCGTGACAACGCCCACTCCAATATTGTCAGTCTGCTGGATGAGTCGTCCAACCGCCTGCCGAAGGAGGATCGTCTTACCGTGGCAGCCGGTGTGTTGGGCGCTTACCCGTCCGCTTTCTGGGCGATCAGAGAGTCGCAGCTGCCGGAACTGGTGGAGGACCTCTCCCGGCTGCGCAGCGCCGATGACTACGCCCACTTCATGAGCCGCTACGGCGTGCGCCGCACTGCCGCCAACTTCTGGCAGCACAGCGACCGCGTGCATCAGCGTATGCGCGAGCTGCAACCGATCAACTATGGCCTGCTCGACTACAACCGTCTGGAAAATCGCTGACAACCTGCCGGACAGACAAAAAGAAAGGGCCGTTGACGTTACATCAACGGCCCTTAATTTTTGAGTACCTAGTACCTAGTACCTAGTACCTAGTACCTAGTACCTAGTACCTAGTACCTAGTACCTAGTACCTAGTACCTAGTACCTGTTTTTTTAAATCATCAAAATGTCCCGATTCATACGCTCACTGATCTTCTCGATCATGTTGCCGCGCAGGGCGCCTTTCCAGCCCTTGCGCTGCTTACTGGCAATCAGGGTCAGGTCGGCATCAATCTCTTCGGCAACGCCACAGATCACGTCGTCGGGCTCACCCAGTTTGACGTGGATGTTCTCGTTGGCAATGCCGGTCATGTTGGCGATACGACTGCGGTCGGGGAAGTTCATGGAGTCGTTGTAAGCGTTCACGGCGTGCACCTCGAGGCCGAAGATCTCACCGAATTTCTTGCCGATCTCGGCGATGCGCTGGTTACGTTCGTCGTAAGTCTCATCCTGCAATTTGAAGGCGCACAGCAGTTTGCCGGAGTGCTGGCGTGGACCAACCGGGGCCAGCAGAACGGAGTTGGTGGCTTCGCGCAGCAGTTTCCAGCGTTCGTCACTGAAGCGGCTGGCGCTGCTGGTGTCGTACTGGGGCACGATGGACAGGGTGGGCTGCACACTGTGGCTGGCTTCCAGGATCACATCGTTGAAGCTCGGGCCCCAGCCCATCACCACCGAATGCTCGATGTTGGGCTTGGTCAGCAGGCGGGTGTAGATGTTCTCCTTGACCCAGGCGCTGTCACACAGGACGGCACCGGCCTTGGCGGTGGTGGTTTCGCTGGAGTTAAGCAGGAACACCATCTTTACCCGGGCGCCGTTGAAGGCACGGTCGGCCAGCAGCAGTGCCCGATCCAGTGCCGGATGCTCGTTTTTACTGGGATCGATGACGATCAGCACGGTAACCTGGTGTTCCATAGTGTGGTATCTCCGAATATTGCGTTGTGTATTATTAATTCTAGTCAGGTGCGGGTGCCGCGCATTGACGCACGTCATGGGGAGCTGTGCATCAGTCGGCGCCGCCGACGGGTCTCGCTAGGATAAAGCAATTAATCCCTGCTGCACACACGCAAGCCTGTCACCCTCAGTGACCTGGATTCTGTCATTTAAGGTTTTACCTATCATTCGGACAGGAATAATCGATTTTATCTATTCCGGGCCGGGGCCTAATCTGTGCAGTAGTTAATCAATCACTGCAACGGAGGTTGCCCATGAGTCGCTACACAGTATTCGGTCACGATCAGTGCGGTTTCTGCCGCCGCGCCAAGGAAGTTCTGGAGAGCCGCGGCCTGCCCTTCCGCTACGTCAACATCCACGACGAGGGAATCAGCAAGGCGGACCTGTCGAAGACCGTGGGTCACGAGGTGACTACCGTGCCGCAGATCTTTCACGGCCAGAACTACGTCGGCGGCTTTGATGCCCTGACGGTCTACCTGGCAACGGAAGCCGCTGCCTGAATCAGCGAGTGCCGTGCATACCGCGGCGCAGCAGCGGTGACAGCAGTAGCAGCAGGACGCCAATGGCGAGGCCGGCCCACATCAGGTACTCGTAGAGCTGGGCGTAACTGCTGAGGGCCGCGCTGAGGTTTTCCGCTTCGGTGCCGCGGCTGTCTATCGCTGCCAGCTTGCCCATATTGGTGGCCACTATCTGGGACAGGGCGGTGGCCAGGAACCAGGTACCCATGCTCACGCCCACCACCCGCGGGATGGAGAGCTTGGTGACTGCCGACAGCCCCACTGGCGACAGGCACAGCTCGCCGGTGGTGTGCAGCAGGTAGGCCAGCATCAGCCACACCATGGCCACGCGACCGTCCTCACCGGCCATTGAGATACCCATCACCAGAGCGCCAAACCCCAGCCCGGCCTGAATGATACCCAGGCCAAATTTCACCGGCACCGAGGGCTCCAGGCCGCGGCGACTGAGCCAGATCCAGAGACTGGCCAGCAGTGGTGCCAGGGTAATAATGAACAGCGGGTTGAGGGAGCCAAACATGGAGGCGCGCACTTCGCCGTCGCCAAGGCTGCGATCCACCACCCGGTCGGCAAACAGCGTCATGCTGCCGGCGGACTGCTCGAACAGGGACCAGAAAACCACCGAGGAGGCGATCAGCACCATCAGCACCAGGGTGCGGTGCAGGTCTTCACGGGATCCCTTCAGCAGGGCGTAGAGCGGCAGGCCGGAGAGCGCCAGCAGTAACAGTAGTTGCTGGATGTTCAGTACCACGTCCTTGTTCTGCACCAGCAGCCACACCAGCCCGAGAAACAGCAGGCCGCCGAGATAGATGGCGCTTTCCCGCGTCAGCGGGCCGGCAACGGGGCGGCGCAGCATCTCCGGGTCCCGTGGCTCCGCCAGGCCGCGCAGGTATTTCTGGCCGTGCAGAAAAGAGATCAGTCCCGCCAGCATGCCCACACCGGCGGCGCCAAAACCGTAGCCCCAGCCGAAGGTCTCTCCCAGCCAGCCACACAGCAGGATGGCGACAAAGGCACCCAGGTTGATGCCCATGTAGAAGATGGTAAAGCCGCTGTCACGACGAGGGTCGTCCTTGCCATAGAGCTGGCCGACGATGGTGGAGATGTTGGGTTTGAGAAAGCCCACCCCGACAGCGATCAGGGCCAGTGCCAGGAAGAAGATCTTCAGCCCGGCCACATCCTGAATCACCACATCGTTCTGCAGCAGGGTACCGGCTGCCAGCAGGGTGCCGTCATTGAGTTGCAGGTCGGCGTTGAGCAGGGTGCCGGCGCTGTAGAGCTGTGCGGCCTGCCCCTCCCACGCCATCAACAGGTGGCCGGCGGAGAGCAGCAGGCCGCCGAATACCACTGCCTTGCGCATCCCCAGCCAGCGATCGGCCACGGCACCGCCAATCACCGGCAGGGCGTAGACCAGGCCGGCGTAGGCGCCGAGCACGTTGTAGGCGGCGGCGTCGGTAAACAGGTGGTATTTGGTCAGGTAGAGCAGCAGCAGGAACTTCATGCCGTAGAAGGAGAAGCGCTCCCACATTTCGGTAGTGAAACAGACGTAGAGCCCCTTGGGGTGGCCAAACAGGTCGTCGCGGTGTAACGGGTGGGCGGGGATTGATGCGTTGGTCATGGAAGTCCGTCTGCAAGGGTGGGGAGAAGGCAGACTTTGAGAATGTCACAGGCGCCAGCAGATGCCAAATCTGCCAGCGCCTGCAGGTGGCTCAGTTGCCAGCGTCTGCAGGTGGCTCAGCGCCCGCCTGTTGCTGCAGCAGCTGGTAATGGTGCGGTGGCAGGTCGCAGCGTCCCATACTGGAGTAGTCGTAAAACACCACCCGGGCATCGCCTTCGGCGGCGATGCGGTTCAGGCGTTCGCTGACCACGGTGTAGCGGTGGGTGAACTGGTCCTTCTGCAGGTCAGCCACCTGCACGCCAATCCAGATGTTGTCGGGATAGGTCAGGGGCGCCTTAAAGCGGCAGCGGATCTCGGCAATGATGGCGCTCTGGTTATGGGTCTCCAGCAGGTCCATCAGGCCAATCTGCTCGAAGTGTCCCATGCGGGCGTGCTCAAAGTAGCGAAAGTACTGGGTGTTGTTGACGTGCTGGAAGGCATCCATGTCGCCCCAGTGAATCTTCAGGGGATAGACGAAACAGCAGTCCTGCAGCAGGGGGTGCATAGTGCGTGTCCTGTGAATTGGTGTGCAGGCCAGTGTAGCGGATTGTGGTGTCAGGTGTCGGCGCGGGGGTGGGGCAGAGTGGACAAGTGATGTGGCTGTCAGAGCGGCTGTCGTTGCGGCTGTCGTTGCGGTAATGACGACACCGGGGCACAGGGCCCCGGTGGTGGAGTGACTCAGTCGTCGGAGTCGTCGTTCATGCCCAGCTCTTTCAGCTTGCGGGTGAGGGTATTGCGTCCCCAGCCCAGCAGGTTGGCGGCATCCCGCTTGCGGCCGGCGGTGTGCTTGAGCGCGGTCTCGATAAGGGCACGCTCAAAGGTGGGCACCGCCTCGGAGAGGATGTCGTTCTGGCCGCGGGCCAGTGCCTGGTCCGCCCAGTGGCGCAGGGCCTTTTCCCAGTCGCCGCTGGGACTTTCGGTGCCCTTGCTGGTCATCAGCTCCGGCGGCAGGTCTTCCAGGTGCACCTCGCGACCGGAGGCCATCACGGTGATCCAGCGACAGGTGTTCTCCAGCTGGCGCACGTTGCCGGGCCAGTCCAGGTTACAGAGGTAGTTTTCGGTATCCGGCAGCAGCACCTTGGGCTCTACCTCCAGCTCCTTGGCAGCCTTGTGGAAGAAGTGCTGGGAGAGCTTGGGGATGTCCTCGCGGCGATCCGACAGCTTGGGAATGTGGATGCGGATGACGTTGAGGCGGTGGAAAAGGTCTTCACGGAAACGGTTGTCCTCTACCAGGCTCTCCAGGTTCTGGTGGGTAGCGGCGATGATGCGTACATCCACTTTCACCGGGGTATGGCCACCTACCCGGTAGAACTCGCCATCGGCCAGTACCCGCAGCAGCCGGGTCTGGGTCTCGGCCGGCATATCACCGATTTCATCGAGAAACAGGGTGCCGCCATTGGCCTGTTCGAAGCGCCCCTGGCGCTGGCCACCGGCACCGGTGAAGGCGCCTTTCTCGTGACCGAACAGTTCCGACTCGATCAGGTCGCGGGGGATGGCGGCCATGTTGAGGGCGATAAAGGTGTTGTTGCGACGCGGGCTGTGACGGTGCAGGGCGCGGGCTACCAACTCCTTGCCGGTACCGGATTCGCCGTTGATCAGTACGGTGATGTTGGATTGGGAGAGGCGACCGATGGCGCGGAACACCTCCTGCATGGCCGGCGCCTCACCGATGATCTCGGCGGGCAACTCGGGCGGTTGTTCGGCGCTGGGTTCCATCAGCTGCTCGTTGGCGTGGGCCAGTGCGCGCTTGATGACGGCCACCGCTTCATCCACGTCAAAGGGCTTGGGGAGATACTCAAAAGCACCGCCCTGATAGGCCGACACGGCGCTGTCCAGGTCGGAGTGGGCGGTCATGATAATGATCGGCAGGTTAGGCATATCCTCGCTGAGGATTTTCAGCAGCGAGAGACCGTCGGTGCCCGGCATGCGGATGTCGGTGATCACCGCATCGGGGCGCTCGGATTTGAGTGCATTCAGGGCCCGGTCACCACTCTCAAACGCCGTGCAGACAATTCCTTCCTGCTGTAACGCGCGCTCCAGAACCCAGCGGATCGAGCGGTCATCATCAATAATCCATACGTGATTAGGCGGGGTGCGACTCGGTAACATGGTGTTGTTCCAGTGGTAGGTAGATGGAAAAAGTGGTTTGACCCGGGTGGCTCTCGCACTCGATCAGGCCGTGGTGCTGGTTGATCAGGTTCTGCGAGATCGCCAGTCCCAGGCCGGTGCCTTCAGCGCGGCCGGTGATCATGGGGTAAAAAATATCCGCCAGCAGGTGCTTGGGGATGCCCGGCCCGTTGTCTTCTATGTCGATACGACATACCAGGTTGTGAAACTGGCCGCCGATGGTGAACTGGCGCTGGATGCGGGTGCGCAGGGTAATGCTGGCCTGGGTGTTGAGGTCAGATTCCTGCAATGCCTGCATGGCGTTGCGGGCAATGTTCAGCAGCGCCTGAATCAGCAGCTCCTTGTCGCCGGCTACATCGGGAATACTGGGGTCGTAGTCGCGGCGGATGCGGAGATCCGAACCGCACTCCACCTTGATGACGGCCGCCACCCGCTCCAGCACCTCGTGGACATTGACCGAGGCAAACTTGGGCACCTGCCGTGGGCCGAGCATACGGTCCACCAGGTTGCGCAGCCGGTCCACCTCTTCAATGATGATCTGGGTGAACTCTTCCAGTTCGGCGTTGGGCAGCTCGCGGGCCAGCAGTTGTGCCGCGCCGCGGATGCCGCCCAGCGGGTTCTTGATCTCGTGGGCCAGGCTGCGCACCAGGTTGCGGGTGGTCTCCTGGGCGGCCAGTAGCGCCTCTTCGCGGCTGATACGCAGCAGCCGGTCCAGGGACGCCACTTCAATAATGGTGATGCTCTCGTCGGGCAGTGGTGTGACGGTGTAGTCCACGGTCAGCGCCTGGCCGTTGTGCAGGATCCAGCTGGCGCGACGCTTGGTGTAAGGGGTGGCTTCCACAATGGCGTTGCGCAGGGTCTGCAGTGACGGGCCGCTCTCGTGGAAGTGGTCCATCAGCTGGCTGCTGAGCACCTTGACCCGGCTGACGGCCAGCAACATTTCGGCAGCGGGATTCATGTACTGAATGAGCAGTTGGTTGTCGACAACCAGCACCGCCACATTGAGGTGGTCGAATATCGCTTTGTAGTGCAAATCTGAGGTCATTGAGTTCTGTCTTGTGTCTGCCGCTCGCCCATGCTGTAGCTGGCCGGAGCCGCTCGCCTGCCGCTACCGGGGCAGTTTGCCGCTCTCTTTTTGCTATTGGCCAAAGTAGAGCAAGAAACGAACCAATTCGGCGCATCCGCCCTTTTTCGGTGAAAATGGGCTGTTTCCGAGGAATGATGCGCAGCTTGGCAATTTTTGGTGACCCATTCTGGTGCGTATGGTTTTTCAGGGCAAGGTTTGTGGGCCAGTATGAGCCGGCCACAAAGAGCGGGCTATTTGCCCGCCTTGGGGGTGGCCTGGGGCTTGAAGATGGGGCGCTGCACAAACAGGGTGATGGGGGAGGACTCCGCCAGGGTGTTGCCTTCGGTATCGATCACGGCCACTGAAAGCTGGTTCTCACCGCGATGCAGGTACTCCAGTACCAGCAGTGTGCCGGAGGCGGGTTCGCCGAAGGGGGCGCCGTTCAGCATGGCCTGCAGCTGGTGATCCGCATGCAAGCCGGGGGATACGCTGACACTGACGCTGACCCGGCTCTGGCCCATGGGAATCTGGCTGCCGGATGCAGGGCTGACGATGGACAGGCTGTACTCCACGGCCGTGCCGTCATCCTCGGGGCTGGTGTTGATGGGAGGGGCTGCCTCGGCGGGGGACTGGCTGTTGATGGGGGGCAGGTCCAGCTCCTCTACCTTCTCGGCTCCGACCGGCTTGTCGCTGAAGGTGATCTTGCCGTCCTTGTCGACGCTCTTGTAGATCTCGGCATGGGTGCCACTGGTGGACAGGGCTGTGGTGAGGATGGCGAGGAACAGGGGAGCAGCGTATTTCATCAATTTGGGCCTCTGCATAAAGAGGTTTCAGGGTAGCGCCTTTTGCTGGGTGTCACCAGATGCCACCTTGTGTTGTTGCGCCCGCACAGGCGGACCCGATCACAAAGTGAGCGGGCACAAAAAAGGGCCGCTTGTGCGGCCCTTTTCTGCAACTGCTTGCGTAATCGGGAGATTACACAGAGTAGTACAGGTCGAACTCAACCGGGTGAGTGGTGTGCTCAACGCGGTAGACGTCTTCCATTTTCAGCTCGATGTAAGCGTCGATCATGTCGTCGGTGAATACACCGCCGGCAGTCAGGAACTCACGGTCTGCGTCCAGGTTGCTCAGGGCCTCGCGCAGGGAGCCACATACCTGTGGGATCTGGGCAGCTTCTTCAGCTGGCAGGTCGTACAGGTCTTTGTCAGCGGCATCGCCAGGGTGGATCTTGTTCTTAACACCGTCCAGGCCAGCCATCAGCAGTGCAGCGAAGCACAGGTATGGGTTGGCGATTGGGTCAGGGAAGCGAGCTTCAACACGTACGGCCTTCGGAGAAGAAACGTAAGGGATACGCAGGGAAGCGGAACGGTTACGGGCAGAGTAGGCCAGCATAACAGGGGCTTCGAAGCCTGGGATCAGACGCTTGTAAGAGTTGGTGCCCGGGTTGGTGAAGGCGTTCAGCGCTTTAGCGTGCTTGATCACACCGCCGATGTAGTACAGGGCAGTTTCGGACAGGCCAGCGTAGCCGTCGCCAGCGAACTGGTTAACGCCATCTTTCCAGAAAGACTGGTGAACGTGCATACCGGAACCGTTGTCGCCAACCATTGGCTTGGGCATAAAGGTAGCGGTTTTGCCGTAGGCGTGGGCAACGTTGTGTACGCAGTACTTGAGGATCTGTACTTCGTCAGCTTTCTTCACCAGGGTGTTGAAGGAAACACCGATTTCACACTGACCGGCGTTGGCCACTTCGTGGTGGTGTACTTCAACGTCCAGACCCATCTGCTCCATGGCGTTACACATGGCAGAACGGATGTCGTGCAGGCTGTCTACTGGTGGAACAGGGAAGTAACCGCCTTTCACGCGTGGACGGTGACCCATGTTGCCGTCAGGGTACTCGGTGCCGGTGGCCCAGGCAGCTTCTTCGGAGTTGATTTTCACGAAGGAGCCGGACATGTCCGCGCCCCAGTGAATGCTGTCGAAGATGAAGAATTCTGGCTCTGGACCGAAGAACGCGGTGTCACCCAGACCGGTGGACTTCAGGTACTCTTCAGCGCGCTTGGCAACAGAGCGTGGGTCGCGCTCGTAACCCTGCATGGTGGAAGGCTCCACGATGTCGCAGCGTACGATAACGGTAGGCTCGTCGGTGAATGGGTCCAGTACAGAGGCAGAGTCGTCTGGCATCAGGATCATGTCGGATTCGTTAATGCCTTTCCAGCCAGAGATAGAAGAGCCGTCAAACATCTGTCCGGTTTCGAAGAAGTCTTCGTCAACATAGCGGGCAGGGATGGTTACGTGTTGCTCTTTACCTTTGGTGTCGGTGAAGCGCAGGTCTACCCAACGCGCTTCGCTTTCTTTGATCAGATTCAGAGTGTTCTCTGACATGAGGGATGCCTCCAAAATGGCCTAACCTGGACGAAAAAAATTGAGTGTCTTCTACAGTTACAGTCCTCTGCGTCTGCGGCGAGCGTTGTGCTGCATAAGATCAGCTTCGCATTCTTCACGTTTTGCTTATGCGACGCAAGAGAGATTGTGTGCGATAACAGGGCAAATAATATGCCACCCTGACGACTATGCTGCAGCCCTTGATTTTACTGGGGGTGCGGTCAAATTATAACCAGACCTTTTATCTGTGTGCACCATGGAGGTGCTCAATAATTCGAGGGGTTTCCATTTTGGTGCAGCCCCTGAGGCGATTGCGGTGCAGCGGTGGATTTTCGAATACTGCTGCCAGGGAGGGTGTCTCGCGGGGTTGGTTGTTTTATAATCGCCGCCTTTTTTCCGTCCGACCCCGCTGGGCCCCCGTTATGCACTTTATTGTTAAATTCTTCCCGGAAATCACCATCAAGTCACCGCCGGTGCGCAAGCGCTTTGTCCGCCAGTTGCGGGAGAACCTGCGCGAGCTGTGCCGGTCGCTGCCGTTTGCAGTAGATGTACGGCGCGACTGGGACAAAATTGATGTGCTGGCGGAGGGTGAGGACGACGCTGTGGCAGCGCAGATCAGCGCTATTCTGGCCCATACCCCCGGGATTGCCCATTTCGCCAGGGTGCAGACCTTTCCCCTGGGCAGTCTGGAGGATATTTTCCAGCAGACCCGCTCTGTCTGGGGTGAGGCGCTGGCCGGCAAAACCTTCTGTGTGCGGGTAAAGCGCCAGGGGCAGCACGATTTCACCTCCATTGAGGTGGAGCGCTATGTGGGTGGTGGTCTCAACCAATTCACCGAGGCGGCGGGTGTGCGCCTGGTGGATCCGGATATTACCGTCAAACTGGAGATCAAGAACGACAGTGTGCATGTGATCGAGTCGCAAACGCCGGGCCTGGGTGGGTTCCCGTTGGGTACCCAGGAGCCGGTGCTGTCGCTGATTTCCGGCGGTTTCGATTCCACCGTGGCCAGCTACCTGACCATCAAGCGCGGTATTCGTACCCACTTCTGCTTCTTTAATCTGGGCGGTCGCGCCCACGAGGTGGGTGTGAAAGAGGTGGCCTACTATCTGTGGAAGAAGTTCGGTGCCTCCCACCGTGTCATGTTTGTCGCCGTACCCTTTGAGGGGGTGGTGGAGGAGATCCTGCAGAAGGTGGATAACTCCCAGATGGGGGTGGTGCTCAAGCGCATGATGTTGCGCGCCGCTACCGATATCGCCAAACAGATGGAGATTCCGGCCCTTGTGACCGGTGAGGCCGTGGCCCAGGTTTCCAGCCAGACCCTGACCAACCTGACCGTGATCGACAGTGTCACCAATACGCTGGTGCTGCGTCCCCTGATTACCATGGACAAGGGCGATATTATTAATATCTCCCGCCAGATCGGTACCGAAGAGTTTGCTGCGGCCATGCCCGAATACTGTGGCGTGATCTCCCGCAAGCCCACCACCCGGGCGAAGGAGGAGCGGGTGGCGGCCGAGGAGCTAAACTTTGACATGGCGGTGTTGCAGGCGGCTATCGACAGCCGTCGCACCCTGCCCATCGATGACGTGGTGCGTGACCTGCAGCAGGCGGATGAGGTGCGGCTGGTGTCGCAGCTGCAGCCCGGGCAGGTGGTGATCGATGTGCGTCACCCGGACGAGGAGGAGCTGCGTCCATTGCAGGCAGACGGTGCCACGGTTCTCAAAATTCCCTTTTACCGCCTCAGTTCAGCCTTTGCCGGGCTCGACGCCGGGGTGGAGTACCTGCTCTACTGTGAAAAAGGGGTCATGAGTCAGCTGCACGCTGCCAACCTGAGTGAAGCAGGTTATGGCAATGTTGCGGTCTATCGTCCCGGCTGACAGATTCGGGGCAGTTGCCGCTCTCAGGGTGAGGGTGTTGCAAGGCGGTAGCCGGATTTTGGGAGGGCGTTGAGTTCTCCCGTAATCGAATAGGGATGTACATGGGTATCAGGTCCAGGATGGTGGCTGCGTTCGGCGCGTTGTTGCTGGCCAGCCTGCTGTTGTTCGGTGTCGGGAGTTACCGGCTGCTGCTGCTCAAAGGCGGTGCGCAGCAGGTGGAGTACCAGCAGCGGGCGGTTGCGGCGGTGCAGGCCGGGGTGGTCGCGGAATTGTCGCGTCTGCAGCTTGAGGTGCGGGAACTGGCCGGCGCTGTGGCCGGGCGCCTTGCGGATTCGCGACAGGCGGATGCGCGGGTACTGGCTGCCCTGGCGGACTTTCAGGGCGTGCATCCCGAAGTCATGAGCGTGGTTTGGGTTGCTGCCGGTGATCGTCCCTGGCTGCATTTTCCCGTGTCCCGGGCTCTTGATCGACGGGCGCTGACCGGCTCCATCGAGGGCCACCAGGTGGATGCGGGTCCGATCCTGTTGGCCGGTGAGCATCCCCTGTTGCGCTTTCTTGTCCCGGTGCCTCATTCCGGTATGCCCGCGGCTGCCTCCCATGTGGTGGTGGATACCGATTTTTCCCGTCTTCAGTCCCTGCTTCGCAGTCAGGATGCGCCCAGCTACCAGATGTTTATTGCCGGTCAGGATGGTGCGCTGCTGACCAGCTCGGGTGAGCCGTTGTTCGCGGTATTGCCGGCCGATGCCTTGCCGGGTGGTGCTTCCGCTACAGGCGGCGTGGGCCTGGAGGTGGATGGTCACCAGTATGACTTGTCCCTGCAGCCCCTGGCTGCAGGCTTGTGGCTGGGGGTATTGACCGACAAGGCGCTGCTGCGGCAACAGGTGATGAGCGCCGTACAGCAGCTGCTGGTGCTGGCGGCGGTTATTCTGGCGTTGTTCGGTGCGCTGCTGCTTTTCCTCATCTACCATCGCCTGCAGTGGCTGCTGGACCGGCTGCTGAGCTACTGCCGGGAGGTATTGCGGGGCAGTCGTTCGGCACAGTTGCAGCTCGATGACACGGGCGGGGTGGGGAAGTTGGCGCTGGCCGTGGGAGAAATGGGGATGCGGCTGCAGGGGGCCGACCAGCACGCAGCGCGCCTGGCTTACTATGACCAGCTCACCGACCTGCCCAACCGCTCGTCACTGAAAGAATCCCTGACCCGCCTGCTGGAGGTGATGGGGCGCAGCGGGCAGAAGCTGGCGGTACTGTTTGTGGATCTGGATGATTTCAAAAAGGTGAATGATCGCCTCGGGCACGATGCCGGCGACGAGCTGCTGGTGCAGGTGTCGCAGCGCCTCAAGCAGGCGCTGCGCAAGGGCGACCTGTTGGGCGGTAATCTTTCTGAAGAGGCTGAAGCGCACCTGCTCAGTCGCCGCGGCGGCGATGAGTTTAACGCTGTGCTGCCCGCTATTAAGGGCCCCCGTGATGCCGCCATGGTGGCGGAGCGGCTGATTACCGATATCAGTGTGCCGCTGATGATCGCCGGCAGCCAGGTCAGTGTCGGCGCCAGCGTCGGCATTGCCCTGTTTCCCGATGACGGCGCTGATGCCGAGACTCTGCTGCGCCACGCCGATATGGCCATGTACCAGGCCAAGGCCCAGGGCAAGAACAAATACTACCTGTTTACCGAGTCCATCAATGCCGAGGTGCGCCGGCGGCTGGAGATGGAGCAGGCAGTGGCGATTGGACTGCAGCGCAACGAGTTTGAGCTCTATTACCAGCCCAAGCTCAACCTGCGCACCATGGAAGTAACCGGCTTCGAAGCCCTGATGCGCTGGATAACACCGGACCGGGGAGTGGTTTCCCCGGCGGAGTTCGTACCCCTGACCGAGGCCTCGCAACTGATTCACGACCTGGGCAACTGGGTGATCGCCGAGGCCATGCACCAGATGGCCCAGTGGGACGACATCCTGCCCCCCGGGTTGCGGGTGGCGATCAACATTTCACCGCGCCAGATTGTGGAAGATAACTTTGCCGGCCAGTTTATCTCGCTGGCGGAGCAGTTCGGGGTGTCGCCGGCGCGGCTGGAGGTGGAGTTGACAGAGACCAGTGTGCTCACCGATGAGGCGCTGGTGCACGAGCACCTGCAAACCCTGCGTGCCGCCGGGGTGAAGGTGAGCCTGGATGATTTTGGCACCGGCTACTCCTCCCTTACCTTCCTGCGCAACCTGCCCATAGATGCGGTGAAGATTGACCGCAGCTTCGTCAGCCGCCTCAACCAGGAGGGGGGCTCCCAGGAGATTGTGATTTCGGTGCTGGAGCTGTGCCACAAGCTGCGGCTGGAGACCATTGCCGAGGGTGTGGAAAACGCCGATCAGATGGTGACCCTGCTCAACAATGGCTGCACCGAGGCCCAGGGCTACCTGTTTGCGCCGGCACTGCCGGCCGATGATGTGCTCGCCTATCTCAGTGAGCGGGTGCTGCCCGGGGGGTGATCCGGTGCCCGCCAGTGTGGGTGGTGGTGACAAATTTCCCGGTTGCTCATTTATTCGTCACTGTATCGCGGGTATAATGCCGCACCTTTTTTCCCCTTGGCCATTACCCTCACCCCGAGTCCGGCCTGCTGTAGAGATACCCCTTGTGATTGAAAAACTCCGTAATATCGCAATTATTGCCCACGTGGGTGATCGGCTGTGTTTTTGGGGGTATCAGAGTGTCTCATTATGCAATGATAACTGATTGAAATATAATCAATTTTTATTGTTTTGGTGTCTTAAGCTGTTTCGGTGTATCTCATCCTGAATCAGGCGAAATGTGTACATATCCATGTACATAAAATCGGGTTTTCAATGCAGTTTGATTTTATGTACACATGCCAGCCCTCTATTCAGAACGCATTTGTTTGTTAAGGCTTTGGATTAACCATTAGAGGGGCGGATTTAATGAAAATTGCACAGCTGTTGAATCGTATGTAATTTATATACAATTAAGAGCATTTCTCTCCAATTATTGTAGCCTTTTGATCACTATGCCTTTTCCAAAGTGCGAGCGTGTAATTTACGGTAAAAACCCTCTGGTTGAGGTGACTTGCCAGATCAATTTCAAACCCACCGGTGACCCTATTCGGGCTGATCAGGCGTTAAAAATTCACTCCTTAATTAGTAGTGATTTTCCACAGTTCAATATTGCGAAAAAAGTTGTTGTAGAAATTCAGGCTCCCAATAATCAGGTTGTTTCAACTGAAGAGCCTACTTACGAGTTCAGCACGTTGGATGGCCATACAAAGGTTGTACTTCTGCAAGGCTCGGTTGCAATTGTTACTTCTCAATATAAGAATTGGGAAATCTTTAGCTCAAGCCTTTCTACTTTTCTTGATAAAGGTTTTTTCTCCGTGCTTTCAATGGGGGCGGTAGAAAGAATTGGACTTCGTTACAAAGATGTTATTCAGAGAACAGATTTGGGGTTGGAAGATAGGCCCTGGAGTGAATTGTTAAATCCTTATATTTCGAGCATATATGAAGATGGAAATGTCATCGCAAACAATGTGGTTGGAGCTCAAACCACATTAAATATTAAGCTCGGCGAGTCTGAAGGTATGCTGACCATGATTCATGGTTTAGTTAAGAATAATGCGACTCAAGAGCAGTGTTTTTTAATTGATGGCGATTTCTTTTACGAGGGAGCGGTTGAGTATGGTGCAGTCAACGGATTTTTGGACAAGTTCCATGACAGCGCGAGAAACATGTTCAGATGGTGCATTTCAGACGTTGTTCACCGATCCCTACAGCCCGCAGAAGTTTGATCGTAGACTCGAGCGTGTCGTTCCTGTTCATGCCGTTCAAAAACAGGTCGAGTTACCAGTTTCTGAAACAAGAGATTGGCTTGTAATAAAGGCCGAGAGTTTATTAGAAGCCGAAACTGTTGCGGCTGGCGTTGTTGTGTTGACCTATGATTGGGCTGATGCGCACGACAGTATGCATAAAAGAACCAGTACAGGTTCCCTTCTTTTAGACTTTGTGCCTGGTAGAGTTGCTAGGGCAGATAATAGGCACGCTTGGTTAGAAAAATTTTACTTGGATGCGGCTAGAGCTACCAAAGCTGCTGATATTTATCCATTAGTTTCGGGTGTCAAAGGTTTGTTCTCTAAAAAGGCGTATAAAGACGTCGATGATATTTTGCTGTCTGCGCCCTTGGGTAAGTTTAGTGTTTTGTCGCTTTTGACGCTTGTCAGAACTACATACCCAGCAAAATCAAAACTTGGAAATTGGTCTGCTTGTTTAGAGCGGGTAAGGGCTCTTCTCAAAGAAAAAGGCGAAGATCCTGCTAAGTTGCTGAGAGGGTTGGATTAAGTAGTTCTAAGATGCAGCTGAAAACATCTCCGGCAGAACCATTCGAAAATGTGAATGTAGTAGGCTTGGCGCTAAAGTCGGATCCAGAAAATCCACGGCAAACGCATTTGGCAATACTCTATAAGTTTCATGAAGAGCCAAAGCTAATGCATCTTGCCTGGAATAGAGATTTTAGGGCGAGACAAAACCCGTCAGACAGTTACCTTTGGTTGGATTTGGGTGAATATTTCTCGGACTATGATCGAGAGATAATCTGCGCTCACGTCCAAAATGTCGCAGACGCTAATGATCCGACAGATATCGGATATGGGTTTGATTGCTCAGGTTCATATTTCGATCCGGAGACTGGTAAATTTAATTCGAGCTTCTCCGCGGTTGGCTTAACTTGTGCCACATTTGTAATTGAGGTTTTTGCGTCCTGTGGATACAAGTTGGTTGACTTAAATAGTTGGCCAATGAAAAACAAAGAAGCGATAAAGTGGCAGAGAAAAATGCTCGATATGTTGGTTACGTTGCCAGATGTGACACAAGAATTTATCGAGCGGCAGACCAGAAATGTAGGCAATCGAAGGTACCTTCCAGAGCAGGTTGCTGCTTCGTCCCAAGGGGAGATCCCCGTACCTAGGGGCCGTCTTCTGCTACTGTCAAAGGAAATGAGGGACCAGGTGGTTCGCCACTGTAAATCCAAAAGTACTTCCCATCCTTAATTAACCAAATGGGCACTGGGCACATTTGTGTCAGGTATTTCATCCTCAACGAAATACTTTGGAGGGCTCCTGTTCTCCCGTCTCGCGTGCAAATTGTTTAATTTTTGTCTCATTCAGTAAATAAGGTTGTGCTAGAATGCGCGCCTTTGATTTCACGCACCTTGGCCATAATCCGAGGGGTACCGTTCAAAATGTGTACAGAATTGTGTACATATTTCAGAGACTTTATAGATGTCTAGTTCAGAAAACTCCTTAAATATCAATAAGTTAAGGAATATCGCGATCATTGCCCACGTTGACCATGGTAAAACTACCCTGGTAGACAAGCTTCTCAGCCAGTCCGGAACCCTGGACCGCAAGGATCAGGGTGCCGAGCGCATCATGGACTCCAACGACCAGGAGAAGGAGCGCGGCATTACCATCCTGGCCAAGAACACCGCCATCCGCTGGAACGACTACCGCATCAACATCGTCGACACCCCCGGCCACGCCGACTTCGGTGGCGAAGTGGAGCGTGTACTCTCCATGGTGGATTCCGTGCTGCTGCTGGTGGATGCGCAGGATGGCCCCATGCCACAGACCCGTTTTGTGACCTCCAAGGCGTTTGAGAAAGGCCTCAAGCCCATCGTGGTGATCAACAAGATCGACCGCCCCGGTGCCCGTCCTGACTGGGTGATGGACCAGGTGTTTGACCTGTTCGACAACCTGGGTGCCACCGAAGAGCAGCTGGACTTCCCGGTGATCTACGCCTCCGCCCTCAACGGTATTGCCGGTGATGACCCCGACAACATGGCGGAAGACATGACCCCGCTGTACCAGATGATCGTCGACCGCGTACCGGCGCCGGAAGTTGACCCGGAAGGGCCTTTCCAGATGCAGGTATCGGCCCTGGACTACGACAGCTACGTGGGCGTTATCGGTGTTGGCCGCATTACCCGCGGCAAGCTCAAGCCTGGCCAGCAGGTGGTGGTGAAGTCCGCCAACGGTGACCAGCGCAAGGGCAAGGTGCTGAACGTTAAAGGTTACATGGGCCTGGATCGCGTCGATACCGACCTGGCCACCGCCGGTGACATCGTCTGTATCAATGGTATTGATGGCCTCAGCATCTCCGACACCCTGTGTGACCCGGACAATGTGGAAGCCCTGCCGCCGCTGACTGTGGATGAGCCTACCGTGAGCATGACCTTCATGGTGAACGACTCGCCGTTTGCCGGTCTGGAAGGCAAGTTCGTGACCTCCCGTAACATCAAGGAGCGTCTCGAGCAGGAGCTGATCCACAACGTGGCGCTGCGCGTGAAGCAGGGCGATACTGCCGACAAGTTCATTGTCTCCGGTCGCGGTGAGCTGCACTTGTCCGTGTTGATTGAAACCATGCGTCGCGAAGGCTTCGAGATGAGCATCTCGCGTCCGGAAGTGGTGCAGAAAGTGGTTGATGGTGAAATCCACGAGCCATTTGAGCAGGTGGTGATCGACATTGAGGAGCAGCACCAGGGCCCGATCATGGAAGAGATGGGTCTGCGCAAGGCCGAACTCACCAATATGGAAGTCGATGGCAAGGGGCGTGTCCGTTTGCAGTTCCTGGCACCTTCCCGCGGTCTGATCGGATTCCGCGGTCAGTTCCTGACCCTGACCTCCGGTTCCGGCATCATGACCAGCATTTTTGACCACTACGGTCCGGTCAAGCCGGGCGAAGTGGTGAGCCGCCAGAATGGCGTGCTGGTGAGCATGGTAAAAGGCAAGACGCTGGCGTACGGCCTGTATAACCTGCAGGACCGCGGTCGCCTGTTCCTGGGGCATGCGGTTGAGGTGTACGAGGGCCAGATCATCGGTATTCACTCGCGCTCCAACGATCTGGTGGTCAACCCGACCAAGGGTAAGCAGCTCACCAACGTGCGCGCCTCGGGTACGGATGAGGCCCTGACCCTGGTGCCGCCGATTAAGCACACCCTGGAGCAGGCGCTGGAGTTCATCGAAGACGACGAGCTGGTGGAAGTTACTCCCCAGAGCATCCGTCTGCGCAAAAAGCTGCTGACTGAAAACGAGCGCAAGCGCGCCAAGAACAAGTAAGTCCTGCCTCTGCCGTACACGTCCACCGACCGCTGGTGGGCGTGTACCGGTCGCCGGCAACAGATCTTCGCTGTTGTCGCATGAATTGACATATTAACGTCACAAAACTGTCTTATTCTCCACGCCTCCTGAACTTGCGAGGCCGTGTCTGTGTTGTACGCAAATCCCCTGAATTCCCTTCGCCGGTTGTGGCCGGTGATCCTCTGTTGCCTGCTGATGCCCACACTGGCACAGGCCGGGCAGCAACCCTTTACCGCTGATCAGCAGGGTCGGTTGTTCAGTGTGGCGGGCTCCAATACCGTGGGCGCCAGCCTCATGAAAAATCTGTTGAGTGATTATTTTGCCGCAAAAGGTCTGACGAACATCCAGGTGCTGCCGTTGGCGCACGAAAACGAATACCGGGTGCAGGGTTCCGCCGATGGCGTGGTGCGCTATGTGGATGTGGCGGCCCACGGCTCCAGTACCGGCTTTGCGGCGCTGCTGGATGGCGCGGTGGAAGTGGCCATGTCATCGCGCAATATTAAAGGCGGCGAGGTGGAGGCGCTGGCCCACTACGGCAACATGCTGGGCTTTGATGCCGAGCAGGTGATTGCCATCGACGGTCTGGCGGTGATCGTTAACGACAGCAACCCGCTGCAGGCACTGGACGTTAGCAGTGTGGCGAAGCTCTTCTCCGGCGAGATCCGCAACTGGAAGCAGCTGGGCGGGCCCGACCTGGCCGTCAACATCTACGCCCGTGATGATCGCTCCGGTACCTGGGACACCTTCAAGAGCCTGGTACTGGGCAAACAGTACCAGCTCAGTCCGAAAGCGCGCCGCTTTGAATCCAATGACCAGTTGTCAGACCTGGTGGCAGCGGACAAGGGCGGTATCGGTTTTGTGGGGCTGGCATCGGTGCGGGAGTCGCGCGCCCTGAAGATCAATGAGGAAGGTACCCGGCCGCTGCTGCCGCAAAAGCTGAGTGTGGCCACCGAAGATTATGTGCTCTCCCGGCGCCTGTTCCTCTATACCCCGCCGCAGCGCCAGAACGATGTGATCCGTGATTTTGTCCACTATGTGCATACCAACGCCGGCCAGGTCCAGGTGGAGCGTACCGGGTTTATCTCCCAGGCGCTGATGGCGACGCCGGCGGACAGCGATCGCGAAGGGCCGCAGGACTACCTGCAGTTGACCGAAGGGGCCAGCCGATTGTCGGTGAACTTCCGTTTTGCCGAAGGCAGTGCGGAGCTGGATAACAAGGCGCTGCGGGATATCCAGCGTCTGGTGGACTACATGCAGGCCCAGCCAGCAGCACCGGAGCTGCAGCTGGTCGGTTTTGGTGATCCTAACCAGGCGGGTTCGCGGGGCAAGGTGCTGTCCAAGTTGCGGGCTTTGGCGGTACGTTCGGAACTGCTCAAGGCAGGCATAACCACCCAGCCGGTGGCGGGCTTCGGTGCCTTTATGCCGGTGGCGGCGGCCACAGCGGCGGGCAAGGTGAAAAACCGCCGCGTGGAAGTGTGGGTGCGCTAGGCCGCAGGGCTCCGGTTGCGCTTATGCGTCAGCTTCTGATGGGGCCATAACCGTGCGGTTGCGGCCCTGCTGTTTGGCCTCGTAGAGGGCAATGTCGGCGCGCTTGAAGGTGTTTTCCCACTTGTGTTGTGGCAGGTGGGTAGCGACGCCGAAGCTGGCACTGATGCTGAGGTTGTCCTCGCCGGTGTAGAAGTGGGTATCGGCAATGGCGCTGCGCAGGCGCTCGGCCTCGTTCCAGCCGCGTTCGCGATCGCTGTCCGGCATCAGGATCAGGAACTCCTCGCCGCCCCAGCGGGCAATGGTGCATTGGCTGCGGCTGTTCTGCTGCAGGGCCAGTGCAAAATCTTTCAGCAGCTGGTCGCCGGCGTCGTGACCGAGGGAGTCGTTAAACTCCTTGAAGCGGTCAATGTCCACCAGCACCATGGTGAAATCCTCGCCGTGGGCTACGGCGTGATCCAGCAGGCGGGTCACTTCGCGGCGGTTGAGCAGGCCGGTGAGATAATCGGTGCGCGCATTTTCACGGATGATCTCCTCCATATGCTTGCGCTCTTCAATCTCCCGCAGCAGCCGTGCGTTGGTACCTTCCAGCTCCCGGGTGCGACTCTTCACCTGCCGCTCCAGCTCGTCCTGGGTGGCCTGCATGGAATCGGTCATAAATTCAAAGGCGCTACACAGGCCGTCCAGTTCATCGCCGCGATGGCTGGCGGCCTGATCCCGCAGCGGCGTTTGCTCCATGCAGCGATCGTGCAGCGACTTGATGCGGCGCAACAGGTGCTGGGACAGCAGCTGCGAGCTGGCGAAGGCCAGCAGCACTGCCAGGATCAGCGACATCATGCCTTTCTGGCGCAGTACATCCAGCTTTTGCTCCACGTCGCGGGCGCGCATATCGATACCCACCAGGTAGGGCGTGGTGCCGCCGGTGATGGGGGCGTAGCCCGACATAAAGCTGCCCCAGCGATCGCTGGTAATGCTCTGGTCCACACTCACCTGGTCGAAGCCCGCCAGCAGTTCGGGAATGTGCTCGGCGTAGATCTCGCCGGGGGCGGCCTGGTCGTCACTGCTGTCGGAATCCAGCACAAAGCGCACGCTGCCCTGATCCATGCGCATCACATAAACAAAGGCGATGTCGGGATTGGCCTCGGCGAGGGTGCGGATGGTGGCAATGTTGCGCTGGTACGCGGGCTGCTCCATGTCCCCGGCGGAGATCAGGGTGTCCAGCTCGGTGGGGTTAAAGTAGTGGCTCAGCAGCGCGGCGCTGTATTTCAGCCGCGACTGCAGGCTCCCGGTGAGGTCCGACAGGGCACTGTGATAGAAGTAGGTGCCAATACTGCCGGAGACCAGCAGGATGGCGAGAAAGTGGCTCAGGAAGAGTTTGGCGCGGATGCTGATTTTCATGGGTAAGCAGCGATCCTTGTGGCATGGGGCATGGCGATTCAGTCCTTGATAGCCGATAGAACGTCCGGAATTGTTCAATTAACAGGCGGCAGCAGCCTACCGCAAAAGCATGAGTAATGACAGCTGCGGCCACTGGCTGGCGGACAGAATGTGAACTGTGCGCGGCGGGTTGGCGTGCAAATCCGGTCTCTGGCATCACCCCTGGCCGGGGCCGGGTCTCGCGCCGGGTTGTTGCCCCGGCGGTCGCTTTACTGCAGTTGCAGGTAATTGAGGTAGCGGTCGTGGATGTTCTTCACGTAGTTGACCGGCTCGCGACCGCGAACATAGCCAAAGCGCGCCTTCTTGTAGTGTTCCGCCCTGGAGAGCAACAGCATGGCCCGCTCCACATTGTCGTACCAGCGGTTGGGATCCAGTCCCTGTTGCGCAGCGAGGCGGCGGGCGTCCTGCACATGGCCGGCGCCGGCGTTATAGGCGGCCAGGGTAAACAGCAGGCGCTCCTGCATGTCGATATCACCGGGGAAACGCTGCTCCAGCCAGTGCATGTAGGCAAGGCCGGCCGCGATGCCGTTTTGCGGCTCCTGCAAATTGCTGAAACCCAGCTCCCGGGCGGTGCGCGGCATCACCTGCATCAGGCCGCGGGCGCCGGCAAAGGAGCGCGCTTTGGGATTGAACTTGCTCTCCTGGTACATCTGCGCCACCACCATGCGCCAGTCCATACCGTACTGCTTGGCCATCGGCCTGACGATGTCATCGTAGGGTGAGAGTGGTTCACCGGGAACCAGCCGCTGTGCCAGGTGAGACTCAATTTTGCGGCTGTTTTTGAAATATTTTTCGTAGGTCACGTTGTAGAAAAGGCCGCGGTACTCCTTTTTGATGAACTGGTTGAGCTGTTGCAGCAGCTGCGGCTGGTCGTCGCGCAGGGCCCAGGCGATGGGGGACTCCCCGTTCAGCTCCAGCAGTGCCACCAGGTCACTGCGATGGGTCTGCTCAATGGCAAACAGGTGGCTGTCCGCCACTGTGGCATAAAACTCACCTTGCGCCAGTTGCTCGATCAGGGTTTCTGTCGCTGTCCCCGGGTGGAGTTGCAGGTTCAGGTTCGGGTATTCCTGTCGCAGCGCCTGCAGGCGCGGGTAAAACACGGTCTCGGGGTTAACGCCGATGGGTTGCTGGCCCAGTTGCGCCAGGGACTCGATGGGCCCGGCGTCGCTGCGGGCAATCAGCTGCTCACTCACCTTGAGGTAGGGGCGGGAGAAGCGCAGGCCCATATCCTCCCGTTGCTGTGACTGCGTCAGGGAGGCGGCAATGACATCGCCCTCGCCGCGCTTGAGGGCATCGATCAATTCACCGATGTTGTTCTTCATAATGATGGTGAGGTGCAGCTTGTGCTGTTTGGCAAATTTCTGCAGCAGGTCGTAGTCGAACCCCATCAATTCCCCGCGCCACATAAAGTAGCTGGCGGCGTTGTTGAGGGTCAGCATCCGCAGGCGACCGTGCTTGAGAATTCCTTCCCAGTCGCGGTGTTGCTCCTCGTTGCCGGCGGCTTGCAGGTGATGGGACACCAGAAACTGGTTGAGCCGTGTCAGCAGCAGGGTATTGTCCTTACGCACCGCCCAGCTGATGGCGCGATGCTTGCGCAGGGTCATGGCCTGGTGCAGTTGCGGGTAGTCCAGCAGCAGGGTGTTGGCGATATTACTGTCCATGACCGTGGCCTGGTAGCGGCCTTCGCTGATGCCCACCAGCAGGTCGTTGTCACTGACGGCCGAGTCCAGGGTTTCCACCGGGAAGGTCAGTTGGGTCTTCTCGCCCAGTCGCGCCAGGGTTTCAAAATAGGCGGTGCCGGCGGCCAGTGCCAGGGTCAGCTGGCTGAGGGCCGGTGGGTCGGCAACGCTTACCTCCCTGGGGGTGATAACCACTTCGTCCACCATATTGATGGGGCGACTGAACGCCACCTGGTTACGGCGCTCCGGTGTGTTGGTGAGATTGGTGACAATCAGGTCGCCCTCGCCGCGCTGCAGGCGCGGAATGAGCTCGTTGAACTCATCGATAAAAATCCACTGTACATTCACCTGCAGCTCTTCGGCAAAGGCTTCCGCCATACGCTGGTAGGCTTCCACGGGAATGTCGTCGCGGGGCAGGGCGTCGGCGCCGTCAAAGCGCGGCGCCAGTATGCGCAGGGTGCCGCGCTTGATAATGGCGTCCAGGTCGCCGGTATCCAGCCGGGGGGCGTCGTTGGCCGGGGTGCTGTCGGTGTTGTCGCGGTCGCAGCCGCTCAGCAGGCAGAGCAGCAGGAGCAGTGTCATGGACAGGCAGCGGGTCAGCTTGGGAGGGGAGATCATCAATGCCTTCTTCCTTAAGTGCGCTCCCGCCCAGTCTATCAGACTCCGCCGGGGCTGGAGTGTGTGGTGCGGCGGGTTGATCCGTGGCGTGTGGATGGTGGCGTGTGGATAGCAGCTCGCGGCCGCCATCAGTCCGGATTTTTCTGTCGCGGCGGTTGAGTCTCTGTCGCGGGAGCGCATAATGATGTAAACCCATCACCGCATACAGAAGGAACCCGCTATGCCGCTCGTCTCCCGTTTCACCCCCGTTATTCCGCTCTCACTCCTGCTTATCGGTCTTGTCGGCTGTGGCGGTTCCATGCCACTGAAGGACAGTTCCGGCGAGGACATGGTTGGCAAGGTCGCGTACACCCAGCATGTGCTGCGCCCTGACCGCGTCAAGGGCCGGCTCTACAGCCTCAACTACCAGCTGTCCGACGCCATCATGCCGCTCTGTACCAAGGTAAAGGTGTCAGAAATCAATCGCAAGGTTATGGTGTTTACCGAGCTTGAGAGCGGCAGGGAGTTTCAGTATCTCTACCACAAGGCTACCGGCGTACCTATTGAAACCGCCGCTGCCGAAACCTTCGCCCTGAGCTGTAATGCGGCGGAAGCCAAGCGCCTCTCCAGCAAGGATCAGGAAGGGATCAAAAGGGGTGAGATCCTGGTTGGCATGAGTAAAAAGGGCGTGTTGCTGGCAGCGGGGAAACCCCCGGCTCACAGAACCCCCAGTACCGATGCCAATCAGTGGATCTATTGGAAAAACCGTTTCAACACCATGGCGATTTATTTCAATGATAAGGGGCTGGTTGAGCGCATCGTAGATTGATGCCGGAGGCTGGTCGCATCCGGCATAGCGGCCCGGGTAAGTCAGTTCAGGCCGGCAGGGCCTGGTAGAAACCATCGGCGCAGACAATGCGCGCCCGGGTCTGGTAGAGGTCGCTGATGGCGGCATCCGTGAGCAGCTCGTGCTTGTGGCCGTCGGCAATAATCTCGCCGTCACGGATAAACACCACCCGCTCCACACCGGGCACTATCTCGTGCAGGTGGTGGGTGGCAATGATCACCTGGGTGCCCTGTTCGGTAAGCTGCTGCATGTCGTTCAGCAGGCGAAAGCTGGCCTGCAGGTCGAGGCCGCTGGTGGGCTCGTCAAAGATCACCGCCTGCGGGCGGTGGATCAGGGCGCGGGCCAGCAACAGGCGGCGCTGCTGGCCGGTGGAGAGGTGGTGAAACATGGTATCGCGCAGGTGCAGCAGCTGCAGCTGCGCCATGGTGGCTTCGGTTTGTTGGCGCTGCCGGGCGCTGATATCGTGCTGGTACAGGGTGCCGATGGTGCCCAGCAACCCTGACAGCACCACATCAAAACCAGTGGTAATGGGCAGGTATTTGTTCTGGAAGTCCTGTGATACCCAGCCAATCTTCTCCCGCAACAGTTGCACGTTAACGGTCTCACTGCCGTGAATCTTCACGTAACTGCCGTCCCGCACCACCGGATAGAGCTCGCGGGTGAGCAGCTTCAGCAGTGTGGATTTGCCGGCGCCATTGGGGCCAAGAATGGCCACACTTTCGCCTTCGGCAATGGTGAGGTTGAGATCGCTGAAGACCTGGTGCTCGCCGCGGAACACGCTGACGTGGCGGATATCAAGCAGGGGAGAGGTGGTCATGGTGGCGGGAGAGTGGCCGTGGCGGCAGGTCAGCCCTGCCGCCACGGTTGCGGATCAGAAGAGTACGCGGCAGCGCACGGTGCCTTCGATTTCACGCAACTGCTTTTGCGCAACATCGCTGTATTCCGCGTCGATATCAACTACCACATAGCCAACCTTCTCGTTGGTTTGCAGGTACTGGGCGGCGATGTTGATATTGTTGTCGGAGAACACCTGGTTGATCTTGGTGAGGATGCCGGGCACGTTCTGGTGCACGTGCAGCAGACGGTGTGCGTTGGGGTGTGACGGCAGTGCCACTTCCGGCAGGTTCACGGAAGAGGTGGTGGTACCGTTGTCGGAGTACTTCACCAGCTTCTCGGCCACTTCAAAGCCGATGTTCTCCTGCGCTTCCATGGTGGAACCACCGATGTGCGGCGTGAGAATGGCGTTGTCGAAGGCGCGCAGCGGAGAGACAAACTCCTCCTCGTTGCCACGGGGCTCCACCGGGAATACGTCGATGGCGGTGCCGGCCAGGTGACCGGACTCCAGGGCGGCGGCGAGGGCGTCAATGTCCACCACCGTGCCGCGGGCGGCGTTCAGGAAGATGGCGCCTTTCTTCATTTTGCTGAATTCAGCTTCGCCAAACATATCCTTGGTGGCAGCGGTCTCTGGCACGTGCAGCGAGACCACATCGGCCTGGGCCAGCAGTTCGTCCATGGTGCGTACCTGGGCGGCGTTGCCCAGCGGCAGCTTGGTGACCACATCGAAGAACACCACTTTCATGCCCAGGGCTTCGGCCATAACGCTCACCTGGGTACCAATAGAGCCGTAACCCACAATGCCCATGGTCTTGCCGCGAATCTCGAAGGAGCCGGTGGCGGATTTGAGCCAGCCGCCGCGATGGCAGACGGCGTTCTTCTCGGGAATGCCGCGCAGCAGCAGAATGGCTTCGGCAATCACCAGCTCGGCCACGGAGCGGGTGTTGGAGTAAGGGGCGTTAAAGACCGCAACGCCATGCTCCTGGGCGGCCTGCAGGTCCACCTGGTTGGTGCCAATGCAGAAACAGCCCACGGCAATCAGTTTGGAGGCGTTTTCGAACACGGCGCGGGTCAACTGGGTGCGGGAGCGGATACCGACAAAGTGGGCGTCCTTGATCTTCTCGATCAGTTCTTCTTCCGGCAGGGCGGTTTTCAGGTACTCCACATTGGTGTAGCCAGACGCAGCCAGAGTGTCGACCGCTGACTGATGCACACCCTCCAGCAGCAGAAAGCGGATTTTGTCTTTATCCAGAGACGTTTTGGCCATGGGAAGATTCGCACCTCGATAACGTGTTGTCGTTGCAGGGCTTAACCCTGCAGGGCCCGGGGGCCGGGGGAGAAAGCGCGCTATGATACCATAGGCCGCGGCGGAGTTTAGTCCTAATTCGCCCGTCTTTATGGTCAAAAGCCGTCGTGCCAAAGTCTCGCCGCAGACACCACTCAGGAGAAGTCACCCATGCCCTACCAGCACCTGTTGCGTAACCCTGCCGGAGAACTCCAGCCTGCCCCCTGGGCGCCGGGCAAGGTGGTGTGCATCGGGCGCAACTACGCCGATCACGCCCGCGAACTCAACAACCCGGTGCCGGCAGAGCCGCTGCTGTTCCTCAAGCCTGCCACCGCCATGGTGTCCCTGCGTCAGCCTTTGCGCCTGCCTCAGGGTATGGGCAGTGTGCATGTGGAGACGGAGATGGCCCTGCTGATTGGCCGGCCTCTGCAGAGCGGCGATGCGGAGGAGGCTCTGCTGGCAGGAATTGCGGGTGTGGGAATCGGTTTCGACCTGACCCTGCGGGATCTGCAAAACCGGCTGAAAGAAGCCGGGCACCCCTGGGAGAAGGCCAAGGCTTTTGACGGCGCCTGCCCGCTGTCGGAGTTTGTGGATTGCAGTGGCCTGGATTGGGGCAATGTGGAGCTGGAGCTGCAGCGCAATGGCCAGCTGCAGCAGCGGGGCAACTCCTCGCAGATGCTGACCCCGGTGCCGGCGCTGTTGCGTCATATTGTGGAGTTCTTTTCCCTGCAGCCGGGGGATGTGGTGATGACCGGCACCCCGGCCGGCGTCGGCCCGCTGGCCAGTGGCGATCAGTTGGCGGCGCGCTTGGCAGACCGCCTGCAGGTCAGCACCACCGTGCTCTAGTCCATCTCGGCCCCTTTATACCGTCGGGACGGTATATAAGAGGGAGCCGTGATTAACGGCGGGTGATGGTCTCTACGCCGCTCTCGCGTCCCAGCAGCAGCACATCGGCGGCGCGGGCGGCAAACAGGCCGTTGGTGACCACACCGACGATCTGGTTGATGGCCGCTTCGGTGGCTACCGGATCGGTAATCTTCATGTTGTGCACATCGAGGATAACGTTGCCGTTGTCGGTGACGCAGCCCTGGCGATAGACCGGGTCGCCACCCAGTTTCACCAGCTCGCGAGCCACGTGGGAGCGGGCCATGGGAATCACCTCCACCGGCAGCGGGAAGTCGCCAAGGGTCTCCACCCACTTGCTGCCGTCGGCAATACAGACAAACTCTTCCGCCACCGCGGCGACGATTTTCTCGCGGGTCAGAGCGGCACCGCCACCCTTGATCAGTTCCAGGGCCGGATTGGTTTCGTCGGCGCCGTCCACATACACCACCAGACTTTCGGCACTGTTGAGATCGTAGACCGGGATACCGTGTAAGCGCAGGCGCTCGGCGGAGGCTTCGGAGCTGGCCACGGCGCCATCAAACTGGCCCTTGATGTCAGCCAGGTAGTCGATGAAGAAATTGGCGGTGGAGCCGGTGCCGACACCGACGATGCTGTCCTTCTCCAGTTTGGGCTGAATGTAATCAACGGCGGCCTTGGCAACGGCCTTTTTCAGTTCGTCCTGGGTCATGGTGATCGCCTGTGTTCTGCTGAGTGGGGTGGGGGCACGGGAAAGGCCGCTATTATAGTGGGCCTGTCCGCTCGCCGATAGCCGTGATTGTTGTTAACAGCTTCCGGGCAATGCTTTACCATGGCGGCTTTTCCGCATCCTGCACTGCACGGGGAGCTCATGCCTCAGTCATACATCAAGCGTATTCTCGACGCCCGCATCTACGATGTGGCTATAGAGACGCCTCTGGATTCCGCCCGCCTGATGTCCACCCGACTCAACAATCAGGTGTTGCTCAAGCGTGAAGACCTGCAACCGGTCTTCTCCTTCAAAATCCGCGGTGCCTATAACAAGTTACGGCAACTGACTGAAGAGCAGCTCAAGCAGGGTGTGATTGCGGCCTCGGCCGGTAACCACGCCCAGGGGTTGGCCCTGTCGGCGGCGAAGATGGGGGTGAAGGCCACCATCGTCATGCCGCGCACTACCCCGGCGATTAAAGTGGATGCGGTCAAGGCGCGTGGCGCCCGGGTGGTGCTGCACGGTGATACCTTTGACGAAGCGTCCCGCCACGCCCAGAAGCTGGTGGAAGAGAAGGGTCTGACCTATATCCACCCCTATGATGACCCGGACGTGATTGCCGGTCAGGGCACTGTTGCGCTTGAGATCCTGCGCCAGTACCCCGCCCACATCGACGCTATCTTTGTACCCGTGGGCGGCGGCGGCCTGTGTGCCGGTATCGCCGCCTATGTGAAATACGTGCGACCGCAGACCAAGGTGTTTGCGGTGGAGCCGGAAGATGCGGCCTGCCTCAAGGCGGCGCTGGACAAGAAACGCCGGGTGGTACTGCCGCAGGTGGGCATCTTTGCCGACGGTGTGGCGGTGGCGCAGATTGGCAAAGAGACCTATCGCGTATTGAAAGAGACCGTCGATGGCGTGATTACCGCCAACACCGACGAGATCTGCGCGGCCATCAAGGATATCTTTGAGGACACCCGGGCCATCACCGAGCCGGCCGGGGCGCTGTCGCTGGCCGGCCTGAAAAAGTATGTGGCCGAGCACGGCGTGGAAGGCCAGACGCTGGTGGCCATCGCCAGCGGAGCCAACACCAACTTCGATCGCCTGCGCTACATCTCCGAGCGCACCGAGATCGGTGAGCAGCGGGAAGCCATTCTTGCGGTCACCATCCCGGAGAAACCCGGCTCCTACAAAACCTTCTGCAAGGATCTCGGCAAGCGCAACATCACCGAGTTCAACTACCGCTATGCCGATGACCGTGATGCGCGCATCTTTGTCGGCGTGCAGGTGGCCGGCGACGGCAACGATCGCCGGGTGCTGGTGGACGAGCTGCGGGAGAAGGGCTACGAAGTGGTGGATATGACCGAGAACGAGATGGCCAAGCTGCACATCCGTCATATGGTGGGCGGACACGCGCCGCAGGTGACCAACGAGCGGGTCTACCGTTTCGAGTTTCCCGAGCGTCCCGGGGCGCTGATGAACTTCCTCAACCAGCTGGCCGGTCGCTGGAACATCTCCATGTTCCACTATCGTAACCACGGTGCCGCCTATGGTCGTGTGCTGGTGGGTATGCAGGTACCCGCCAAAGAGGTGCGCGAGGTCAACGCCTGCCTGGACGAGCTGGGTTACGGTTACTGGGACGAGACCGACAACGAGGCCTACCAGTTCTTCCTCGGCTGATTCCCGGACTAATGAGCGGCCCGGGTTGCGGCCGGGTCCGCCCCGGCCACACCTTCCCTTTAGTTTCGTTTGGTGCTGTCGCCCCTGATAACGGCTGCCTAAAATTTGCACAGTGACGGGGCGTCCGGCAGAATGGCTCCCCAAAATTGTGCACGGCAGTGCCTTGTAGCTTTGGGCGACAATGGCTGGTCAGGTGGTGCAATGGGAAATGCTGTGAAGATGCTGCAGGTGAAAATGTAAGTTGGTACTTACATGGTCTGTGAGATAGTTCTCACGCCGGATAATTGCAGTTGCATAAGATTCGTACCGGAACTTAAATGGCGCTAAGAACCTTTAGTTGTTTGCTACTTAGGCTGACTTTGCAGAAACGGTATAAAGTTTGCTCTGTCGATCTTCGGTGAATAAATCAACACAAACACAATAATAACGACAAAAATTTGGGGGCTAGGAGTACAGATGAAATTTGACGTTCTAACGATTGCCGCGGCAATCTTTACCCTGGGTGTATTAGTGACCAGCCTGGACCTGCAAGAAGCCTTTGCCGGTGAAGTCCAGGCACCATCTGCCCTGCACCAGGGCATTCCGCAGAAGTAATCGCTCGCTTGCGCGGTGCCCCCGTCCTCCGGCGGGGGCTGCGCAGGATCCTGCTGGTGGCCGTAGCCAGCGTCCTCTCTTTCTCTTCCCGCTAAATCCATTACGTCTTTTCATTGCGCCTTTGCCGTTGCGGACAGCTTTAAACAGGCCCTCGCGCCGCGGCTGATGTTGCGTTGCCGCCGGCTTGTCAGGTACGAAAGGCGCAGAAGGCCTGTCAGCCGTCTGGCTGTCAGCGCGGGTCAGGCACAGGCAGTAGCGGGAGAAACCGGCCTTCAGACCGGAAACTCTACCTGCTCGGTACCGCCGGCCAGGCGGGAGAAGATCTCCACGCAATTGATGCGATCGTCATCGCTCACCGCTTCCGGTGAGATCAGGTCCAGCTGTTCGATGCACATGCCGCCGGCATTGAGTTCCTGCATTTTGCGGGCTGCCAGTTTGCGCAGTACCTTGCCGCCGGTCTGGAAGACATCGGCATGGAACTCGGCGCAGTAGCGCACCCAGAATTGATCACCAGTGTTAGACCAGTGGGCCAGGGAGAAGTAGCCTCGGTATAACATGAATGCTCCTTGTTGGGAGTTGGCTTGATGGTGAGGGTTGTGCCCTCAACTAATACGAAAGCAATATTCCTACCACTAATAATGGTTGTTGAAATTCGGCGGCGCAAATTCATGGAAAACTTTTTTCGCCGCAGGCTGATGCCATGTCAGTGGTGTATGGAGAAGTGCTGTGCCGGTTTGTGTCAGGGAGGTGAGGGCGCGGCAGTGAAGAGCCGTCTGTGGACAGTGAGCCGACGGTGTCGACAGGTAATTACCGGCAGCAGGTGTTAGCGGTGTAAATAGTGGCGAGTTGCCCGCAGCGGCATACGCGTGACCAGCTCATAGCTGATGGTGCCGGCGCTGGCTGCCACCTCGTTGATGGGTAACTGCTTGCCCCACAGTTCCACCGCGTCGCCAACACTCACCGATGGCAACAGTGATACGTCTACCGTAATCATGTCCATGGATACCCGGCCCGCCAGCGGGCAGCGTTGGCCGTTGACCAGTACCGGTGTGCCGTCGGGGGCATGGCGCGGGTAGCCGTCGCCGTAACCAATGGCGACGGTGGCAATGATCGAATCCTTCTGTGCAATCCAGCGCCGACCGTAACCGACACTCTCTCCGGCGGCCACCTGATGCAGGTCGATCACTTTGGATTCCAGGGTCATGACCGCTTGCAGGTGGGCTGCAAGCGGGTGCGGCGTAGCAAAGGGTGATGAACCGTACAACATAATGCCGGGGCGGGTGTACTGGGCGTGACTCCCGGGCCAGGCGAGGATGCCAGCGGAGTTGGCCAGGCTCAGGGGCGCCTGCAAATCGCGATTGATCTGCTGCAGGCATTCAATCTGCTGCCGGGTAAAATCCAGTTCCGGCTCATCGGCCACCGCAAAGTGGGTGGCGACTACAATGGGGCCCTGCACATGGGGCAGCGCTTGCAGGCGGCGATACAGTTCCGGTACCTGCTGCGGAGTGAGCCCCAACCGGTGCATGCCGGTATCGGCCTTCAGCCACAGGTGCAGGGGGTCTGATGGTCGTGCGTTAACCATCTCCTCAGCCTGCTCGCGGTTGCTTACCATCAGCCAGCAGTTGTGTGCCGCAGCGGTCTCGATTTCATCGGCAGTGAAAGCGCCTTCCAGCAGCAGTATGGGTTTTTGCAGGCCGGCGGCGCGCAGCTCCAGTGCCTCTTCCATGCAGGCCACGGCAAACGCCGGCACCAGGGGTTCCAGCGCTTGCGCCGCAGCCACCGCGCCGTGGCCATAGGCGTTGGCTTTCACCACGCCGAGGGCGCGGGCGTTGGGCGCCAGGGACTGGGCCAGCTGGTAGTTGTGGCGCAGGGCGTCGAGGTCGACGATGGCGCGGGCGGGGCGACTCATGCAGTTACCCGGCCTGTCAGTAGTCGAACTTGGCAGCGCTGTAGAGCTTCAGCGCTGCTTCCCACACAGGACCCACCTTGCCGTCGGCTACGGGCTTGCCATCGATCTCCACCACCGGCGCAATCTCCTTGGAGGAGGAGGTCACCCACACTTCGTCGGCATTGAACACTTCGTCCATGGTCACTGCCCGCTCTTCCACCGTGATGGAGCCGTCGCGGCGCAGGATGTCTAACAGCAGCTGGCGGGTGATGCCGGGCAGTATCTGGTTGTCCAGTGGTGGCGTGATCACTACCCCATCCTTGACGATGTAGGCGTTACAGGCGGAGGCCTCGGTGAGTTCGTTGTTGCTGTTGTAGAGCAGGGTCTCATTGGCACCCTGCTCGTAGCCGTACTGAAAATGCAGCACGTTGCCCAGCAGGGCGGTGGATTTGATGTGGCAGCGCTGCCAGCGCAGGTCACGGGCGGTGGCCACCTTGTAGCCTGTGGCCTGGCTGCGATCCGGTACCGGTGGTGGCGCGATCTCGAAGGCATAGGCAAACACGGTGGGCGCCACGCCTTCCGGGTAGGCGTGAAAGCGCTTGCTGTCGGCGCCGCGACTGACGTGCAGGTAGAGCCCGAGGTTGCCGCTACCGTTACGCTGGATCAGCTGGTCACACACCTCCCGCCAGGCGCTCTCGTCCCAATCGAATTGGATGCCGATGGCGGCGAGTCCATTGCGCATGCGCTGGATGTGGGGGCCGAAGCCCACCATCTTGCCGTTGTAGGAGGGGATGACCTCATAGATGCCATCGCCAAACAGAAAGCCCCGATCCATGGGCGAGATCCTCGCCTCTTCCATGGGGAGATACTGGTGATTGAGAAACACGGTGCTCATGGCTATACCTTCCCGGCAATCATGCCCGACAACAGCGGTTACTTTACCACAGCGCCGTTACTGTTCTGAGTAAATCGTCGCGGTGAATGAATTGTTGTTTACGGCAAACAGGTTGCGGAAAACCTGTACCTTGTCGCCCCCGCGCAGGCGGGGGCCCATAGTGTTGTGCGGGTTATGGATTCCCGCCCACCCCGGAGTGCCCTCTCTTGCAGCGGTGCTGCAATTCACCTCGTGCGCGGGAATGACGCTCGTCAGGGATTTGTTCCGTGTGTACACCCCAACACTGCTGCGCCAGTTAACCGTCCGGGTGACACAGCTGCCGCAAGTCGCTGATCAGCTGCAAGCCGACGGCTGCATCCAGTCCGTCCTCGGTGAGCTCATTGCGATGGGTGACACCATCGACGCTGCCGCGCTGTGACAGATAGTGCAGGATCGCCAGCGGGTCGACAGCGGCCAGCAGATCCTGTTGCCGCTGCCAGCCCAGCAAGGCGATCAGGCCATGCGCTGCCCAGTTGGAGACATCCGCCAGCAACAGTTCATCACAGCCGGTGGTGGCCGGGGTAATCGCCAGTGCGGACACCGCTTGTTCGATGAGCCCCATTCCAATCTCATTGCCGCCATCGCCAATGGCAATGGTGGGGCAGGTGGCCTGGCGCATCACGGGATCAAACGGTGCCACCCCGGCGCTGATGTCGATGCCGCGCATATTGTAGTAGCGGCCATCGCGGGCCAGTCCGGGCTGCTCAATGGAGATCACCAGCTGCGGCGGGTGCTGTTGCAGCAGCGCAGCGGCTTCCTGTTCGGCGTCGTGGCGGTCGCCACAGCTGAGGCGGCAGACCGGGTAGTTGGTTTGCAGGGCACTGGCCAGTGGTTCCCCGCACACCAGCCACGCCTCGGCGCCGAGGGTTTGCAGGGTTTGCCAGAGGGCGATGGCACCCACCGGGCCATCGGTCTCAAAGGTACCCGCCACGGGAAAGCCTGTGCCGACCAGGATGCAGGGGCGATCGTGTGCAGCAAAGGCGCGCTCAATCAGCTCCACAGCGCGGGCGTAATAACCCGGCTTTAGTGCCCGCTGCAGGGTCTGCATGCCACGCGGGTTGCGGGCCACCAGCAGTGACTCGATCTGCAGGCTCAGGTGCAACAGGGAATCGGGCGCGGGCGGGCTGGTCATGGGGTTACTCCACGATGAAGTCGGGGGCAATGAGGTCGAGGGCGATGGTGCGCCGCATGTTGTAGTAGAGGTGCAGGATACGCTGCGCCAGCTCCATGTCGATTTCGGCAAAGTTGACCTGGTCGCCGGGCATCAGCTGCGCCAGCCGTGCCAGGTCCAGGGAGAGCACCGAACCGATTTTCGGGTAGCCGCCGATGGTCTGGCGATCGTTGAGCAGCACAATGGGTTGGCCGTCCGGTGGAATCTGTACAGCACCGAGGCAGATACCCTCTGACAAAATACCGTCCAGTGCAGAATGCACCGGAGGCCCCAGCAGGCGGTAACCCATACGGTCACAGCGTTCACTGACGTCGTAGGTGGAGCGGAAAAAACGTTGTTGCTGCTCGCGGCTGAAGTGATCCTGCTGGTAGCCGGTCACCACCCGCAGGGTGGCGCGGTGGGTATAGTGGGGCCGCTTTGCCGGTGGCAGTCGCAGGCAGGGGCCGCCGTCATCCACCACTGCGGGGATGGTGTCGCCCTTCTGCAGGGCGGTACCACGCAGCCCGCCGATACCCTCACGCACCACGGTGGCGGTGCTGCCAAACTGCGGCTCGACCTGCAGGCCACCGGCGAAGGCCACGTAGCAGCGGCTGCCCAGTTTGCTGTAGCCCAGCTCCAGCGTGTCGCCGGCCTGCAAGCGCAGCGTCTGCCAGCGCGGTGCGCTGGTGCCGTTGATGGTGACCGGCATTTCGCCGCCGGTGACCGCCACCCGTATTGGGGCATCGACCCGTAGCTTGAGGCCGCCGATGCTGGCTTCGATAGTCGTGGCGGCGTCGTTGTCACACAGGCGATTGGCCCAGTAAAAGGCTTCCGGATCCAGCGGGCCGCCACTGGTGAGGCCGATCTGGTGTTGACCAAAACGGCCGCTGTCCTGCAGCAGGCTGAGGAGTCCGGGGTGCAGGATTTCAACTGTGGCCATCAGCGAATCTCCCCCGGCAGCTGGCCGCCCAGTTCCAGGAACTGCTGGCGGTCAATGGCGGTAAAGCGCACCCGGTCGCCGACACTGACCGGCATGGACGGCGAGGCATGTGGATCAAACATTGGGGTGGGGCAGAGGCCGATCAGGTTCCAGCCGCCCGGCGAGGCGGTCGGATAGACGGCGGTCTGGCGATCGGCAATGGCCACGGCACCTTGCGGTACCCGCCGTCGCGGCGTCGCCAGACGCGGTGTCGCCAGGCGTTCGTCTACTTCACCCAGGTAGGCAAACCCGGGCGCAAAGCCAATGGCGTAGACACGATAGTCAGTGGCCTGATGCAGCCGGATAACGTCATCGACGCTGAGTCCTGCGCGTGCGGCCAGCTCCTCCAGGTCGGGCCCGGATTCAGCGCTGTACCAGACCGGCAGCTCCACCAGCTGGCCATCGCTGTCACTGAAACTGGTTTCATCCTCCAGCGCCTGCTCGATCCAGTGGCAGACCTGCGGCGGATCGCAGCTGAGGGGATCAAACAGCACCAGCAGTGAGGCGTAGGAGGGGATCAGGTCGATCAGGTGTGGCCCCATCAGTTCTCGCAGCAGCTGCGCGGTGTGCTGCACATGAGCAGAGACGGCAGCAGTGGCGACGCTGCCGAAATAGATAATCAGCGCGTTTTCACCGGCAACCTGAATGCGGGGCTGGGTTTCCATCAGTTATCCTTTCAGGCGGTGATCAGGGCCCGGATATCGGCTACCGACTGCACCGCTTCCATATTGTCCCCGTGCACACAGAGACTGTCGGCGTGCAGCGGGATGATCAGTCCGCTGGCGGTAGTGACGGTGCCGTGGCGCAGCAGTTGTTCCACCTGCGCCAGCATTTTGTCACGGCTGTGAACGGCACCTGGCTTGCTGCGCGACAGCAGCTTGCCGTCGTCGTCGTAGCAGCGGTCGGCAAAGGCTTCAAACAGCAATTTGATGCCGTAGTGCTCGGCTTCCTTGCGGTGCAGGTCGGCTTCCGGTGTGGCCTGCAGCATCAGTTTTACCGGCAGGTAGAAACCGGCCACCGCCTCCATAATGGCATGGCGCACATCGGCCCTGGCCATCATGTCATTGTAGAGGGCGCCGTGGGGTTTGATGTATTCCAGCTGCAGCTCCAGTGACTGCGCCATACCCGCCAGTGCCGCCGCCTGGTAGGTGACAAAGGTACGGATCTCCTGCGGGCTGCAGTTCATGCTGCGGCGGCCAAAGCCGCCCAGGTCCGGATAGGCCGGGTGGGCGCCGATACGTACACCGTGCTGGCGGGCCAGCTGCAGGGTGTCGTGCATTACCAGTGGGTCGCCGGCGTGGAAACCGCAGGCGATGTTGGCCTGGTCAATGTGCGGCATCACCGCGGCGTCCAGCCCCATGGTCCAGGAGCCGTAGCTCTCCCCCAGGTCGCAATTCAGTAACAGGGTCACCGGGCGCCTCCTTACAGCACCGCCAGCTGGCTGTTGGGCAGGTCGGTGACCACCATGCAGCCGGGGCTATGGGTAATACAGAAGGGCGGTTTGGCTTCCATGATGGCTGCCTGTGGCGTGACGCCACAGGCAGTGAATACCGGTACTTCACCGGCACCAATGGTGACCGCATCGCCGTAGTCGGGCTGGTGGATATCACGGATACCGATGGCCGCCGGATCGCCGAAGTGCACCGGCGCACCGTGCACCGAGGGAAAACGCGAGCAGATCTGGATCATGCGGATGGCGTCGGCGGGTTTGAAGGGGCGCATGCTTACCACCATGTTGGCACTGAAGCGACCGGCGCTCTGGCAGCGGATATTGGTGTTGTACATGGGGACATTGACGCCCTCGGAAATATTGCGGATCTCCAGTCCGTCCGCCAGCAGTGCCTCCTCAAACGAGAAGGAGCAGCCGATCAGGAAGGTCACCAGGTCATCGCGCCACAGGTGATGAATGTCGGTGGTCTCTTCCTGCAGTGAGCCATCCTGCCAGATGCGGTAGCGCGGTACATCGCTGCGGATATCAAAGTCACTGCCAACGGCGGCGATGTGGGGGTCGCCGGGGCTCGAAGCCATGGCCACCAGCGGGCAGGGCTTGGGATTAAAGTGGCAGAACTGCAGGAACTCATTGGCCCAGTCGCGGGGCAGGATCGCCACATTGGCCTGCACGAAGCCGGGGCAGAAGCCGGAAGTATTGCCGGTGTGTTGCCCCTGGCGGATACGGCTGCGCAATTCGGCTGGGGTGAGCGGGGATGACATGACAGACCTCGACAAGTCGCATTCAGGGTGGCTGAACATCCTCTACAGTGTACGGGTAAAGCGCCGCCTTTTGCCATACGTCGGCAGGGGGCTTTCTATCTTCAGCCCGGGCTCGGGGCTGGTCGTGGGGCTGGTCGCCGCGCTAAGCTGTTTGGCCTGCATACAGAGGAGTTGCCATGACACGACATCGGGTGCCTGAAGGGCTGGCGGATCTCTTTCACGACCATGTGACGCAGCAGTTTCGCCGCTGGCGTGAGGTGCTCCAGGCGCAGGGCTATGAGCGGCTGCTGGTGTGTGGCGGGGAGCTGTTGCCGGCTTTCCGGGACGACGTTGCCTACCCCTACCGGGTCAGTCCCTATTTCAAAACCTGGGTGCCCATTGATGACCGACCCGGCTGTTACCTGTTGCTGGACCTCAACGATGAGCGGCCGCACCTGTTCTATCACTTTCCCGAGGATATCTGGCATAGGGTTGAGCCGTTAACCGACCCCGCCATTCAGGCGGCCTTCCGGGTGCATGTGTTTGCCGATCCCCAGGTGCTGGCGGACCGGCTCTCCTGCGACGCGCCCATGGCGCTGGTGGGGGCAGCGGAAACCGTGGTCTGGTCGGAGAATATTGAGCGCAACCCGCCGGCGCTGCTGCAGGCGCTGGACTTCCAGCGCGCCCGGAAATCCGGCTATGAGCTGGCCTGCATGCGGCTGGCCAGCCAGAGGGCTGCCCGTGGCCATGTGGCTGCCAGGGACGCATTTGTCGCTGGTGGCTCGGAGTTTGATATCCATCTGGCTTACCTGGCCGCCAGTCGCCAGCTGGAACCGGAGCTGCCCTACGGCAATATCATCGCCGTCAACGGTCATGGTGCGGTACTGCATTACGAGCAGAAACAGCGGCAGCCGCCACTGGTGCAGCGCTCGCTGCTGATTGATGCAGGTGCACAGGTGGCGGGCTATGCCGCAGATATCACCCGTACCTACGCGCTGGAGGAGACCTTTGGCGAACTGGTGGAGGCCATGGAACAGCTGCAGCAGGCCCTGATCGCCGAGTTGCGGCCGGGGCTGGGTTTTATCGACCTGCAGCAGCGGGCCCATCAGCTGTTGGCACAACTGTTGTGTGACCAGGGGCTGGTGCGGGCCAGCGCCGATGCGGTGCTGGAACAGGGCCTGACCCACGTCTTTTTTCCCCATGGCCTCGGCCATCTGTTGGGGGTGCAGGTGCACGATCGCGGGGGCTGGCTGCAGGATGGTAATGGGCCGGAGTTGGGGCCGCCGGCGGAGCACCCCTACCTGCGGCTGACCCGGGTGCTGGAGCCGGACATGGCGCTGACCATTGAGCCGGGGCTCTACTTTATCGACGCGCTGCTGGAGCCGTTGATGGGTGAGCTGCGGGGCAGCCTGATCCAGTGGGAGCGGGTGGAGGAGCTGCGGGGCTGTGGTGGCATTCGCATTGAGGACAACGTGGTCCTGCAGGCGTCGGGGGTGGAGAATCTCACCCGCGATGCCTTTGCCGGCCTCCCTGCCTGATGCGGGCAGGCATAAAAAAAGCCGCTGAAGAGCGGCTTTTTTTGTGAGACGACAGACTTACTTGGAGTTGTCGACCATGTGATCAACGGCCTGCTTGATCTCGTCGTCGCTGCAGTCCATGCACATACCCTTGGCTGGCATGGCATTGAAGCCGTTGAGGGCGTGGGTGTAGAGGGTATCCATGCCCTGGCCGATACGCGGCGCCCAGGCACCGGCATCACCCATCTTGGGCGCACCGGCTACACCGGCAGCGTGACAGGTGAAGCACTTGGTTTCGTACACTTCCTTACCGGAGCGGGGGCCAGCAGGAGCGGCGGCAACCGGCGCAGCGGCGCACTCGTCGCCGGACATGCACACTTCGCCCACAGGCTTCAGGCGCTCGGCGATAGCGGCACTCTCTTCAGAGGCAGTGGCGCTGACGGAAATCAGGATGCTCATGCCGGCAGCGGCCAGCAGGCTCAGAGTCTTGGTAAAACGGCTCACAGTAGTAGTCCCCTTCATTAATAGGCGCTGGCCGGGTCGGCCTCAGGCGGGGGATTATAGCCAAAAACCGTCGCTATAGAAAAACCTTAGTTTTATTGCGGTTAGTTCACCTGTTTCACTGGGGCCGGCAGTGCCTGCTCCATATGCACTGTGACCTGGCTGAAGGGGATGTTCCAGCCGTTGGCGTTACAGGTATCCACCGCGGTCCACTGCAGGAAACGGCCGATCTTCAGGTAAAAGGGTGCGGCTTCACCACTGAAGGCTGCCACCATCAGCAAATCGAGGGAGGAGGCGCCGGCTTCCTTGAACTCCACAAACAGGTTCTCCACGAACTGGCCAAACTCGGTCTGCCGGATGGCGTCGTTGAGCGCTGCCTGCAGTGTGGCGGGGATGGCGCGGGTGATATCCGCCTGCAGGTTGTAGTCCAGCCCGAAAGTGACCGGTACGGCGAAGCCATGGGAGAGGTTGCGTGGCGCGAGCCCGAGGAAGTCGGTGGTGGGGTAGAGCTTGGTGCCGCCCCCCACCACCAGCAATTGCACGTGTTCGGGGCTCTGCATGCCCACCTGACCCACGGTATTGTCCGGCAGCAGCAGCCAATCGCCCGCCTTGCAGGGAAACCAGGGTTCGTCCCGGCCCCAGCGCCGTGACACCAGCTGCACCATCTCCCGCAGCGGCAGGCGCAGGCGACCGCCACTGAGCAGGGGGTTAACCAGATCGGAATAAATATTAATGCGCGATACCCGCCAAGGCAGGCCGTTGTAAACCACCCGCTCGCCCTCCCGCACCGGCCCCAGGTTGAGCAGCAGGCGCGCCTCTTCCACATAGCGTGGCAGGGAGTTACGCAAGGCAAAAACAAGACCCAGCAGCAGGATGCAGAAGACGGTCAGCAACAGCCAGTCACCCATGGTGTAGAGGGTGGCGAGGGCGGCAATGATGGCCAGCACGACTGCCAGCACCTGCAATACCACGTGCAGTACGCGCGCCGAGAGGCGATCTTCCTTGTTCTGACCCCTTGCCACACGTTGTTCAAGCAGGTGGCTGCTGTAGCGTATCAGGGCAAAGGTGAGGGCGAAGGCGATAAGGGCGAGCAGCAGGTTGAGGCCGCGACCGCTGAGAAAATTCCTGAAACCGTTGAGTATGGCGGAGCCCTTGCTCTCCCCGCTCTCCAGCTTTTCCTGCAGTTGGAACTCGGTCAGTTGCAGGTCGTTTTGCAGCTGTTGCTGGCGCTGTTGCCACTCCTGCAGCAGGTCATTGAGCGCGGTTTTACTCTCCCCCGGACCTATGGCTGCCTGTAACCGCAGGATCTCTTCGATGGCCAGCCCTGTGGCGCTCAGGCGGGTGTTCAGGCTGGCGATTTTGCTGCGCAGCTTTTCGATCTGGCGTGGTCGCTCGGTGACCTGTTTCAACTCGTAGAGCAGCGGGCGGAAGATCTCTTCCAGCTCGCTTTGCCAGCTGAACTCCTTGTTGTCCGTGTCGTTGAACAGTGACAGGTCCACCGCACCGGTGGCGATCTGTTCGAAGTGCTCCACCTGATCCTGCAGTTGCAGGCGCTGTTTCTCCAGCGCCTGGCCGATGCGCTCCCTGCTGCTCTCGTCAGCGGCTTCCGCCAGCTGTTGCTGCAGCCGATCCACCTGCTGTTTGCTGTTGTGGATCTCGTCGATCAGCTCCTGCAGGCGCAGCAGTGTTTGCGGGTCGACCGCTTGCTCGCCGGTGGAACTGTGGGCGAGGCCGGCGTCCTTGGCCTGCAGGGTTGCCGGCAGGAGCAGCAACGCCAGCAGCAGAAGCGGGACCAGCAGGTCGAAGGGGCGGGTGGAGGGAGAGGAGTGCATAGTCAGTTCATGACCTTGTGTGCCTGTTAAGAACACAATCAGTTTTCATGATTCTGTTCCGCAGAACAAGGAGAAGTGCCGCATTCAGTTAGCTCCGGCTGCGTGCTAACCTAACGGGCCCTCGCCGGCAGCGGAGAGTTGTGGCCGGGGGATACAACCATAATTGAGTCAGATTTGAGAGGCAGAGACCCGGGGGAGAGATATGGCTGGCAACGGCAGCACCCAAACCACTGCAGACGATATCCTGCATGAATCGCGTATTACCTTTAAGCAGTGGGTCATTCTGGCACTCTGCTTTTGCGCCAGCATGGCGGAAGGCTTCGACATCGTCATTATTGCCTTTACCGCGCCGGCCATTACCGCCGACTGGGGCATCAGCTGGGATGAGCTGGGCATTGTGCTAAGTGCCGGTCTCTTTGGTATGACGCTGGGGGCCATGCTGCTCTCCTGGGTGGCGGACGTGTACGGGCGGCGCATCGTGGTCAGTTCTACCCTGGTGATTGCCGGTGTCGCTACTTGCCTGGTGGAGTTCGCCGAAACCGCCAACCAGCTGGCGATATTGCGGGTGGTGGCCGGTGTGGCGCTGGGGGTGCTGGTGGCTACCTTGCCGCCGCTGGTGGGGGAGTTCAGCCCCGGTCGTCACCGCACCCTGATTATCTCCAGCATGTTGGCGGGTAACTCTGTCGGCGGCGTGGTGGGCGGCTTCCTCGTCGCTGCGACCATCGCTGACTATGGCTGGCAAGCTATCTTTGTGGCTGCAGGCGCAGTGACCCTGGTGCTGGGTGTGCTGGTGATGTTACTGGTGCCGGAATCCATCGCCTTTACCATCAAACGTCGCCCGCAGTCGGCACTGGATGACGTCAATCGCACACTCGCCTACCTGGGGCAGGCTGCCATTGCCGAGCTGCCTCTGCTCAACAGTGATGGGCCGAAAGAGTCCGCCACCGTGGTATCGCTGCTGACACCGGCACGACGCGCTACCACACTGCTGTGCTGGGGTGCGTTCTTCTCCGGCTTCCTGGTGGTCTACTTTCTCAGCAGCTGGATGCCGCAGGTGCTTACCAATGGCGGCCTCTCCCAGGAGAAGGCCATCCAGGCCACCGCCGTCATTCCCCTCGGTTCGATCTTTGGCACCGTGCTGATCGGCTGGCTGGCGCGCTGGGTATCGCTGACCCGCATCATCGCCGTCGCCTTCCTGATCAGCACTGGCATCATGCTGTTGATCAGCGCCATGATGGAGAATATTGCCACCTTGCCCTTCGCCATGATCTGGGTGCTGTTGTTTGCCATTGGTATTTTCCTGATGGGTGCCTTCTCCAACCTCTACGGTGTGGCACTGACTGTTTACCCGGTACAGGTACGCAGCACCGGCATCGGCTGGTCCGCCGGCCTGGGCCGCGCCGGGGCGGTAATCAGTCCGCTGATCGCCGGCTGGCTGATTGGTATTGATGTGTCGCTGCACGCGCTGTTTATCTACTTCGCCGCGCCAGCGCTGGTGGCGGGCCTGTGTGTGGCGTTTGTGCGGATGCGGCAGTTGCCTTGAGGGCTGCACGTGCTGCACAAAAAAGGGACGCGCAAATGCGCGTCCCTTTTTCATTTACGGCTTACTGAACTGCGGTGTTCAGAGCCCGTCTTCGGGATTCAGGGTTCTCTCTGCCAGATCCTCTGCTGATTTTTGATTCCAGGCGGCCTCATACTTTTTCTGTTTGGCCACAATGCTGCTTTTATTGGCGGCAAACCAGGCTTCAGCTTTTTCAGTGAGTTGTGCGTTTTTGGTGTTTGCCTGCCACTGCTTAAACTCCGGGCTGTCGGTTCGGTACTGGGCGCCGGAACTGGACTTGATTGGCCACATCGAGAAGCGGGCTTTCCAGGCTCCCATCCTGGGGGTGACCAGACTGTAATAGGTCTTGCCGGCGCTCAGGTCTGCTTCCATAAAATCAGCGGCCTCGGAGACCACCATAAAAGTATGTTTGCCGGGTGAGGTGGCGTAACTGACTTTGGTGGCGTTGGAGATAATGCCGATAAAGACCGGTTCTTCATTGGTGACATCGTACAGTGATGCGTTGATGGCACTGCCGACAAAGGTATCCCGCATAAACACGACCTGTGCCTTGTCATCTCCAAGACTGGTCACCGTGGTTTGGTTGGATACGGCCATGGGGTTGGAAGCACACCCCACCATGGTTACGACGCTGAGCAAAAACAGAAGTTTGATATATTTCACGAACTCTCCTTGAGTGTTTTTATTTATCCTCGCCTTCAGATGTTCTGTAAAGGCTCGCAATTTATACATCGGTAAATCCCCTGTGTCACGGTGTCTTCTGTCGTTGCATTGTGTGGCCAGTGACTTTGATTCTGATGCCTGTAGAGTTTGCCGATTCCCCGACCCCCACGTGCCCGGTGATCCGAAAGATCATCAACAATGGTTTGAATGATCATTGATCACTTTCGGGGGCTCCCCTTCAATGATGCGGATATACAGCGAGCGGTTGTCGCTGGCTCCAATTCATAAAAAACAGAGGGGCCCCCATGCAGGATTCCATTACTACTCATTACCGCGCCTGTCACCTGTGCGAAGCGATCTGTGGACTGGAAATCACCACTCAGGGGGAAGAGATTCTCTCCATTCGCGGTGATAAACAGGATGCTTTCAGTCGTGGTCACATCTGCCCCAAAGCCACGGCCCTGCAAGATCTGCATACGGATCCCGACCGCTTGCGCAAGCCGGTAAAGCGCAGCGGTGATGGTTGGCAGGAGATCAGTTGGGAGGAGGCGATAAAACTGGCAGCTGAGGGCCTGACGTCGATTCAGCAGCGTGATGGCAATGATGCGGTGGCGCTCTATGCCGGCAATCCCAATGTGCACAATTACGGCAGCCTTACCCACGGTGGCTTGCTGCGCAAGGCGTTGCAGACCCGTAACTGCTACTCCGCTACCTCGCTGGACCAGCTGCCACATCAACTGGTTTCCATGGCACTCTACGGCCATCAGGCACTGATTCCGGTACCGGATATCGATCGCAGCCGCTATATGCTGATTCTCGGTGCCAACCCGCTGGCGTCCAATGGCAGCATCATGACGGTGCCGGATGTGACCAAGCGGCTGAAGGCGATTCAGCAGCGCGGCGGTCGTGTGGTGGTGGTAGATCCCCGCCGCACCGAGACTGCGACACTGGCGGATGAGCACCACTTTATCCGTCCCGGTACGGACGCGTTTCTGTTGCTGGCCATTATCCACACACTGTTTGCCGACAACCTTATTCGTCCCGGTCACCTGGTTGATGTGGTGCAGGGGGTGGATGCGGTACGCGAGGCGGTCAGGGGTATAACACCCCAGTTGGCGGCACAGGCAACCGGGATTGCTGCGGAGACCATCCGACACCTGGCGCGGGCCATGGCAGAGACCGATGGCTCGGTCTGTTACGGGCGTATGGGGGTTTCCACCCAGGCGTTCGGTACGCTCTGTCAGTGGGCAATTCAGGTGATCAATATCCTGTGTGGCTCGCTCGACCGCGAAGGCGGGGCCATGCTGCCGTCACCGGCGTTTGGCTATATCACTCGCGGCGCCAAAGGTGCCGGGCATTTCGCCCGTTGGCACAGCCGTGTCAGCGGCTTGCCGGAGTTCGATGGTGAGTTTCCCAGTGTGGTTCTGGCTGAGGAGATGCTGACTGCTGGCGAGGGGCAGGTGCGGGGACTTGTCACCATGGCCGGCAATCCGGTGTTGTCGGCGCCGGATGGTCGCGCCCTGGATCGTGCTCTGGCGGGGCTGGAGTTTATGGTGGCGATTGATTTCTACATCAACGAGACCACCTGCCATGCCGACCTGATCCTGCCTCCCACCGGGCCGCTGGAGCACGACCATTACGATATCGTTTTTCACCGGTTGGCGGTGCGCAACAGCAGTCGCTACAACGCGCCGGTGTTTGAACCTGCGGCTGGCAGCTGCCATGACTGGCAGATTCTGAACCAGCTTTCGGTAGCGATTGCAGCCGCCAGGGGTGGGAGCCTGAAGCCGCTGCCGGAGCCGGCGCAATTACTGGATATGGGTTTGCGGCACGGCCACTACGGAGAGCGCGGTGATGGTGAAGAGGGCTTTTCCCTGCAGTACCTGCAGCGGTTTCCCCACGGCGTGGATATGGGCCCTCTGGTGCCCGGGCTGCGTGACCGGTTGTGTACCGACGATGGCATGATCCACCTGGATGTCGATTTTATTTTGCAGGATATCGGCCGGCTCGTCGCCGCTGCGCCAGTGCTGGCTGAGGGGGAACTTCTGTTGATCGGCAGGCGCCATGTGCGCAGCAACAACTCCTGGATGCACAACTCGCAGCGGCTGGTAAAAGGCAAACCGCGCTGGCAGTTGTTGATGCACCCGTCTGACCTGAGACAGCGGGGTTTGCAGGATGGTGTGCAGGTGCGGATAGAGTCGCGCACCGGTGCGGTGGAGACCTCAGTGATGGCCAGCGACGAAGTGATGCCCGGAGTGGTCAGCCTGCCCCACGGGTGGGGGCATCGGCGCCAGGGCGTGCAGTTGCGCGTTGCCGGTGAGCAGGGTGGTGTGAGCTGTAACGACCTCACGGACCGGGGGTTGTTTGACGCGGTGAGTGGCAATGCGGCGCTGAATGGGGTGCCGGTGCGGGTGTCTGGGGTCGGGTAGCGAAATGTTGGTAACCGCAGGGTAGGAGCCCGGTCCTCCGGGCGATCAGTTCCCTGCGGGCTGGTCCCCATTGCTGTGCAATGGGTCGAACCTGGGAGGTTCTCATCACATCGCTAGGGTGCGCCATACATAAAAAAGCCGGCTTGTGCCGCGGTGCTGTGTGGGTGCGGAGTGCGGGGCGAGGATGGACTCATAACAGCCTGGGGGCTGTTATGACCCTGCGGGCTCGCTGCGCTCGGTCCCCATTGCTGTGCAATGGGTCGAACCTGGGAGGTTCTCATCTTGTCGCCAGGGTGCGCCA
>NZ_WVVW01000007.1 GCF_009857815.1 Pseudomaricurvus sp. HS19
GTTCCCTGCGGGCTGGTCCCCATTGCTGTGCAATGGGTCGAACCTGGGAGGTTCTCATCACATCGCTAGGGTGCGCCATACATAAAAAAGCCGGCTTGTGCCGCGGTGCTGTGTGGGTGCGGAGTGCGGGGCGAGGATGGACTCATAACAGCCTGGGGGCTGTTATGACCCTGCGGGCTCGCTGCGCTCGGTCCCCATTGCTGTGCAATGGGTCGAACCTGGGAGGTTCTCATCTTGTCGCCAGGGTGCGCCATACATAAAAAAGCCGGCGTGAAGCCGGCTCTTTTATGTATGGCGCACCCTAGAGGAT
>NZ_WVVW01000008.1 GCF_009857815.1 Pseudomaricurvus sp. HS19
GTGAAGCCGGCTCTTTTATGTATGGCGCACCCTAGAGGATTCGAACCTCTGACCTTTGCCTCCGGAGGGCAACGCTCTATCCAGCTGAGCTAAGGGTGCATTGTTTCTGGCTGCAGGCGGGGCTCTGGTGCACAGGGCCTGCCGCAGGGAGGCGCCATAATACTGATCTCGGTCAGTGGCGTCCAGCAGCGGTTCAGCGCACTTCCAGGTCGTAGTCGATGATCACCGGCAGATGGCTGGAGAACTGCTTGGTCTTGTAGATGGTGGCGTACTCCACGCGGCCGGCCAGGGTCTCGGAGATCACCTGGTAGTCGGTGCGCCAACCGTCGCCTTCGCCCAGGCGACCGGCTGGCCAGTAGCTGTACTCATCGCGGTCGGAGTTGCCGAGGCGGAAGGCGTCGGCATAGCCTACCTGGTTGAACAGCTGGTCCATCCACTGCTGTTCGTGGGGCAGGAAGCCGGAACTGCTGGCGTTGTCGGCGGCGTTCTGCACGTCGTGACGGGTGTGAGCCATCTGCCAGTTACCGCAGAAGATAAACTCGCGACGCTTGCGGGTAATCTTGTGCAGGTGCGCCTGCATGTCGTCAAAGAACTGGATTTTGACTTCCTGGGACTCGGCTTCGGAGCTGGCAGAGGGTGCCAGCAGGGAGCCTATGCTGATGTGCTCGAAGTCCGCCTGCAGGTAGCGGCCTTCCATATCCACGCCGCTGCTGAAGCCGAGGCCAAAGATCAGGGCCTTGGGCTGGTGGCGGGTATAGATGGCGACACCGTTGTAATGCTTGATGCCGGAGTCGAAAAAATAGGCAAAATAACCGTCCAGGTGGAACGGGTCGCCGTCGAGCTCATATTCCAGAGCCCGTAAATCCTGAAGACAGATGATGTCGGCATCCTGCTCGGACAGCCACTCGTACAGGCCGCGCTGGGCTGCCTGATGAATGCCGTCCACACTAAGACTGATAATGCGCATGTTCGCCCCTTGTTTACAGGCTGCGTATGATACCCGAGCTGGCGTCTTAATTGTTAACTTTTATAAAGGGTATCGTTGACTGCGACCACTGAAATCAGGGGTGCCGGGGAGTTTCCCTGTCCCCGGTCAAGGCACAGCCAGCCTGCGAATTTGACTCAATAATAGATGATGTTGCCACCGATACCAGTGGCAGATTGACGGTGCTGATATACGGTGTCTGTCACCCGGTAGCCCGGGGCGTGTGACAGGGTTGCTGCTGGCTGTGTATCATATCTGTTGTACCTGTCACATTAATCAACATAGATTCGGACCTAGTTCATGGAGCAGTACCAGCGAGACTTTATAGAATTGGCCATTAGCCACCAGGCCCTGCGTTTCGGCGAGTTCACCCTGAAATCGGGCCGCACGAGCCCCTATTTCTTCAACGCCGGGCAGTTTCAGACGGGTGCTGCGCTGGCAGCCCTCGGTCGCTATTACGCTGATGCGCTGCAGCAGTCCGGGGTGGATTATGACGTGGTCTTCGGTCCCGCCTACAAGGGGATTCCCCTGGCGGCGACCACGGCGGTAGCCCTGGCGGATCGCCACGGTAAGGACATGCCTTACTGTTTCAACCGCAAGGAGGCCAAGGACCACGGCGAGGGCGGCACCCTGGTGGGAGCGCCGCTGCAGGGCAAGGTGCTGATCGTGGACGATGTGATTACGGCTGGTACGGCAGTGCGTGAGGTGATGGGGATCATCCGTGCCGCAGGTGCCGAGCCCGCCGGTGTGCTGATTGGCCTCAACCGCCAGGAGAAAGGCAAGGGCGAGCTGTCAGCCATCCAGGAGGTGGAGCAGGAGTACGGTATCCCGGTGATCAGTATTATCTGTCTCGAGGATATCATCCACTACCTGGAGGAGCAGGGGGAGAGCGGGCGCGTGGCAGAGATCCGTCGCTACCGCGAGGCCTACGGCGTTTAAGCACCGTTCAGCCACAGGCTGCCACACTGCTGACTTACAGGCCGGGTGGCAGACCGGGTAGGGAGTACTTCCCGCCAGCATAATTATTATCAGGGGTGAAAATCAGGTGTCATTGCAAAAGTTGAATCAGGACAAGGGCCGGGCCTGGGGGCGACAGGCCCTGTTGCTGCTGGCGTTGGGGTGCTTCGGTATCAGCCAAGGAGCGCTGGCGGCCAAGCTCTATCGCTACACCAACGGCGAGGGTGTGCAGGAGTTGAATACCTACTTGCCGCCGGAGTACTCCCAGAATGGTTACGAAATCGTCAACGAGCGTGGCGATGTGTTGCGCACGGTACCGCCGGCCCTGAGTGAGGAGGCCACAGAGGCCTTGCGTGCTGAGCGCATGGAGAAGGATCGGCAGCAGCAGTGGGACAGAGAACTGCTGCGTCGTTATAGCAGCGTGCGGGATATTGAGGCCGCCAAGAAGCGCAAGCTGGCCCAGGTGCAAAACAGTATTCTGATCATCAAGAGCAACATGACCAACATCAAGGGGCAGTTGGCGGAGCAGCACGCCAGGGCGGCGGAAAGCGAGCGCCAGGGCAAGGATGTACCGAAGCCGATTCTGCAAAAGATCGACGGTCTGGAGCGTGAGCTACAGTCGGCGGAAGAGCAGTTGGCGGAGCGTGAACAGCAATTCAGTGACACCGAAGAGAAGTACGATCGCGACCGCGACCGGTTTGCGACCATACGTCCCGATCGTCAATAACCCCTGAAGGCAGCCGAGGCTGCCTTTTTCTTTGCCGGCGGCAGACCGCTGCCGGCGTCTCCCCCGGGCTGTTATCATGGCGCCACAATAATGACTTGAGGGAGTACGCCATGTCCCAAACCGCAATCCTGCAGCCCGTCTGTGTATTGATACTGATCACCATCGCCGTCTGGCTGGTCCTGTTCGCCCGCCGGCTGGGCTACCTCGCCACCCACAAGTTGGACCCTGACCAGATAGCCGATGCCAGGACGCTGGAATCCATGCTGCCGCCGGCGGCTGTGGCGGCCAGTAATAATTTTAAAAACCTGTTCGAAGTGCCGGTGATTTTTTATACCAGCTGCGTCATTGCTGTACTGGCGGGAGTGGTGGACAGTCTGCTGCTGGGCAGTGCCTGGGCTTACGTAAGCCTGCGTGCGCTGCACTCGCTGGTGCACTGCACCTACAACCGTGTGAATCACCGCTTTATGGCCTATCTGGCGAGCTGCCTGGTGCTGTGGTTTATGGTGATCAGGGTCAGCTTGCAACTGTTCTGATGGCCCCGGTGGCGCCTGTCACCGCGGCCACTTGTTGGCTTTTGTGACAGGTGTCCGGCAGCCATAAAAGCTGGTCAAAAACAAGCCTGTCATAGCCCCGGTGAATTTCGCATAATGCCCGCCAGAGGCGGGAATACTCCCGTCGCCAGTCCATCTGAACGTGATTCCATAACAACAGGCCAGCGGCCGCACGATGTTTCCAGAGTTGTTTCTATGATTTCAATTTCCGCCCGAATTGCCGAAGAACTTGGTGCCCAGGAGCGCCAGGTAAATGCCGCCATTGGCCTGCTGGATGAGGGTGCCACCGTGCCCTTTATCGCCCGTTACCGTAAAGAGGTGACCGGTGGCCTTGATGACACCCAGATGCGCACCCTGGAAGATCGCCTGCGCTACCTGCGGGAGCTGGAAGACCGGCGCGCCGCCATCCTCAAGAGTATTGAGGAGCAGGGCAAGCTGACCCCGGAGCTGGCGGCGGACATCAACTCGGCGGATACCAAAAACCGTCTCGAAGACCTCTACCTGCCCTACAAGCCCAAGCGCCGTACCAAGGGCCAGATCGCCCGCGAGGCCGGACTGGAGCCACTGGCCGATGGCCTGCTGGCCGACCCGACCCTGTCGCCGGATGTGGAAGCGCAGAAGTACATCGTTGGCGCAGAGCACAACGACGGTAGCGAAGAGGCGCAGAAGATTACCGATATCAAAGCCGCGCTGGACGGTGCCAAGTACATCCTCATGGAGCGCTTCAGCGAAGATGCCTCCCTGCTGGGCAAGCTGCGTGATTTCCTCAAGACCGAGGCGCAGGTGACGGCCCGGGTGATGGATGGCAAGCAGGCCGAAGGAGCCAAGTTCCAGGATTACTTTGAGCATGACGAGCCGCTCAAGGGTGTTCCCTCGCACCGCGCGCTGGCCATGTTCCGTGGTCGCAACGAAGGTATTCTCTCCATCGCCATCACCCTCGACGGCATTGAGCCGGGTATGTCCCATCCCTGTGAAGCCATGGTGGCCGATCACTGGCAGGTGCGCGACCAGGGTCGCGCAGCCGACGGCTGGCTGGCGGAAGTGGTGCGCTGGACCTGGCGGGTGAAACTGCTGACCCACCTGGAGACCGACCTGCTGGGTGAGCTGCGTGAGCGCGCCGAGGAGGAGGCGATCAAGGTGTTTGCCAGCAACCTCAAGGACCTGCTGCTGGCGGCGCCGGCCGGTCAGGTGGCCACCCTTGGCCTCGACCCGGGCCTGCGTACCGGCTGTAAGGTGGCGGTGGTGGATGCCACCGGCAAGGTACTGGATCACTGCGCCATCTTCCCCACGCCGCCACAGAACAAGATCCGTGAAGCGGAAGCCAAACTGGTGGACCTGTGCAGAAAGCACAACGTGGGTCTGATCGCCATTGGCAACGGCACCGCCTCCCGCGAGACCGACAAGTTTGTCGGCGATGTGCTGAAAGCACACCCGGACATCAAGGCGCAGAAGGTGATGGTGAACGAGGCCGGCGCCTCGGTGTACTCGGCTTCCGAGTTTGCCGCGAAAGAATTCCCCGAGCTGGACGTTACCATCCGCGGCGCCATCTCTATCGCCCGCCGCCTGCAGGACCCGCTGGCGGAACTGGTAAAGATCGAGCCCAAGTCCATCGGCGTGGGTCAGTACCAGCACGACGTCTCCCAGACCCAGCTGGCGCGTTCGCTGGAAGCGGTGGTGGAAGACTGTGTGAACGCCGTGGGTGTGGAAGTGAATACCGCGTCGGCACCGCTGCTGGCGGCGGTATCCGGCCTGAGCCTCTCCATGGCCAACAATATCGTCGAATTCCGCGATCAGAACGGTGCCTTTGGCAGCCGTGATGACCTGAAAAAAGTACCTCGCTTCGGTGCCAAGACCTTTGAGCAGGCGGCAGGCTTCCTGCGTGTAGCCAATGGCAGCAACCCACTGGATGCCTCCGCGGTACACCCGGAGTCCTACGCGGTGGTGGAGCGTATCTCCGGCACCAGTGGCCGCGCCATTGCCAGCCTGATTGGCGACTCCGCTTTCCTGCGCTCGCTCAAGGCGGCGGACTACACCGATGAAAACTTCGGTGTACCCACGGTGACCGACATCATTAAAGAGCTGGACAAGCCCGGCCGTGATCCGCGTCCCGAGTTCAAGACTGCGCAGTTCCAGGAAGGGGTGGAGAAGATCAGCGATCTGGAGCCCGGTATGATCCTGGAGGGCACCGTCACCAACGTCACCAACTTCGGGGCGTTCGTGGATGTGGGTGTGCACCAGGACGGACTGGTACATATCTCCGCACTGTCACACAACTTTGTTAAAGATCCCCGTGAAGTGGTCAAGGCCGGTGACATCGTCAAGGTGAAAGTGATGGAAGTGGATGTGCCGCGCAAGCGCATCGGCATGTCCATGCGTCTCGACGACACCCCCGGTGAGAAGACCTCTGGCCCGGGTGAGCGCAAGGGCGGTGGTGCCCGCCGCAATAGTGGCGGTGGTAACGGCGGCAACAACCAGCGCAGCTTCGGTGGTGGCCAGCAGCAGACGGCGGCCTCCGGTACCATGGCGTCGCTGTTTGCCCAGGCCAACAAAAAGAAAAACGGCCGTCTCTGACGGTCGTCAACCTGCTAACAAACGCTGCCCGTCAATGCGGGGAGCGTTTTTCAGCGACGAGGCAATCCAGCGCAGGCACAGTATTGGACTGTACACGGAAACATGGATCGCCACGCTGCGCTCGCGATGACGGCCTGGATTTGTGCAGCAGCCTGATGGAGGCTGACCCCGGGAGCTGATGACAATGAACTACTGGCTGTTTAAAACCGAGCCGGACGAGTTCGGTATCGATGACCTGCAGAGTCGCGGGCGCGAGCGCTGGGACGGTATCCGCAACTACCAGGCGCGCAACCTGCTGCGCGATCAGGTGCGTTGCGGTGACCAGGTGCTGATCTATCACAGCAGTTGCAAGGCGGTCGGCGTGGCCGGCATTGCCGGTGTGGTGAGTGAACCCTACGCCGATCCGGCGCAGTTCGATCCCGACAGTAAGTACTTCGACCCCAAGGCCTCACCGGAGGCACCGCGCTGGTTTGCGCTGGACGTGGGTTTTGTGGAGAAGTTTCCCCGGGTGTTGCCGCTGGCGCGTATAAAGAGCCAGCCACAACTGGCAGAGATGGTGCTGATCCGTCAGGGGCGTCTCTCCGTACAACCGGTGACCGCCGCGGAGTGGCAGCTGCTGACGACGCTGGCCCGGCAGGGCTGAAATTGAGGTTATACTCTTTTTGACTTCGACTGCTGACACCAGACTGCCGAATACAGGGGGACGGCCATGAGCAAGACCGATAACCATGATGAGCAGGCCTTCCGCGCCGCCATGGGGGATGTCAAACCCCTGCGCCACGCCAGCCGGGTGACGCTGGCGAAAAGCCAGAGCCTCAGTGATATCAACAATCAGGCCCGCCGTGAATCGGCGCTGGCCCAGGTGACCGGCAAGCGCAACGACCTCTCCGGCGATTTTGTTGAACAACTGGAACCCAATGCCATACTCAGTTATCAGCGCCCCGGTGTGCAGCACGGTGTGTTCCGCAACCTGCGCCTGGGTAAGTATGCGGTAGAGGCCCGCCTCGACCTGCACCGTCACACGGTAGAGCAGGCACGGGAGGCACTGTTTCGCTTTGTGAAGGATTGTCTTGAGAACGATATTCGCTGTGCCCTGGTCACCCACGGCAAGGGCGAAGGACGTGAGCAACCGGCACTGCTGAAGAGCTGTGTGGCCCACTGGTTGCCACAGCTGGAAGATGTGCTGGCTTTTCACTCGGCGCAGAAACATCACGGCGCCGCCGGTGCCACCTATATCATGCTGCGCAAGAGCGATCGCAAGCGGCAGGAGAACCTGGAGCGGCACCAGAGGCGGCGAGTGTAGCGGTTGCCGCAGAACATATTCAGTCCCCGCAGGCTGGCAGCACGGAGAGCGGGCGGGGCAGGTTTTTTAAACCAGCAGTTTGCAGTACCCATCCCTTTGAAAATGGTTAAGGAGCTACCATGGATTTCAATCCTGAAGAAATGATGCAGCAGGCCCCCGATCTGGTTATGACCTATGGCGTGAAGGTACTTCTCGCCCTGGTGGTCTTCTTTGTCGGTAAGTGGCTGGCCAATATGCTGGCCAACGGGCTGGAGAAAGGCCTGACCAAAAAGAATGTGGACTCCACGGTGGGGCGCTTTACCCGTAACATCGCCTACTACACCCTGTTGACGGTTGTCATTGTGGCAGCGCTGGGGCAGCTGGGTGTGCAGACCGCTTCTTTTGTTGCCATTATCGGTGCCGCCGGTCTCGCCGTCGGTTTTGCCCTGCAGGGCTCGCTGGCCAACTTCGCTGCCGGTGTGCTGTTGATTCTGTTCCGCCCGTTCAAGGCCGGTGACTTTGTGGAAGCGGCCGGTATTGCCGGTGTGGTGCAGGAGATCTCCATCTTCAGCACCATCCTCCACACCGGTGACAACAAGCGCATTATCGTTTCCAACAACGCGGTGATGGGCGGCACCATTACCAACTATTCCACCCTGCCTACCCGCCGGGTCGACCTGCTGGTGGGTGTCAGCTACGGCGCCGACCTGTCGCTGGTGCGGAAAACGCTGGAAGAGATCGCCGCCGCCGACGAGCGTGTGCTCAAGGATCCGGGCATTACCATCGGCGTCAGCGAACTGGCGGATTCCTCGGTCAACTTCGTCTACCGGGTGTGGGTCAACAGCGGCGATTACTGGCCGACCTACTTTGCCCTCAACGAAGCCATCAAGCGCCGTTTTGATGAGGTGGGTATCGAGATTCCGTTCCCGCAGATGGATGTGCATCTGGATAAGTAAAAGCCTTTTAAGGACGCTGCGCTACAGGACGCCGGGGCTGCAGGATTGAGGACGCTTCGCTACAGGAAAAACCAGAGTGGGCGCTTGCGCCCGCAAACGGTCTGACTGTAGCGAAGCGTCCTGTAGCAACGCGTCCTGACCCCTGTAGCGCAGCGTCCTACTCCCCCTCGCCCCTAATAATCATTATGCCACTCCAGCTCCACCCCCTGCTTTGAGGTGCCGGTGCTGAGGGTGCTGCGCAGGTTTAACTTCGGGGTAAGCTCGATAGTAATGCCGGTACGCCAGGGCTCTGCCGCTTCACCGGTGTGTTCCAGCTCCATGTAGACCCTTTCACCGAGATACTTGCCCGCGCCCACGTTGACGCCGCTGCCGTCGTCGGTCTCCTGGGTACCCACCGTCAGGCTGTCCAGCTGCAGGAAATCACGGGTACTGCCAATGGGGTCAAAGCCGCCACCCTGCAGGGTGGAGATGCCATTGGCCAGCTGCAATGCCTGCATGGGCGTGATGGCCTGCAGGGATTTACCGAACAGCATCCACGACAGGATCTCGTCCTCCGGCATGGGCGGGTCGGAGGTGAGGGTAAAACGCAGCACTTCACTGGTGCCGCTGAGATCCGCACGGATATCCACGCCGGCTTTGGTCAGGGTGCCGCTGGCCAGCAGGGTCAGGTCGCTGTCGTTGATGCTGACATCCCCCTGGGTGAGGGTGAAGCGCTGTCCCAGCAGGTCAAAATGCCCGCGTACCAGCTCGAAGCTGCCACTGATTTCCGGTTTGTGGGCGGTGCCCCCCAGGTGCAGTTGGCCCGACAGTTCGGCGTCCAGGCCGCGGCCACGAAGGTAGGCACGGCGGTCGGTTTTCAGTGTCAGGTCCAGGTCTACCAGCAGCCCACTGCCGGACTCCTCCTGCGCGCCTTGGTCGCTGTAGCTGACGTCGATGGCGGGGATAGCGTCCCCCGGCAGCTGGCTGTCCAGCGACAGGGTAATGGGGTCCAGCAGCAGTGTGCCCTGCATCAGCCAGTGGCGCAGGCTGCCGCTCAGGTGCAGGTTGCCGGATACCGTCCCCTGCACATCGTGGCGCTGTACCAGGTTGAGGGCGTTGGCTTGCAGGTCGATATCGAGAAAGTTGTCGGCGTCCGGCCGCTGCCACTGCAGGGCGCCGGTGCCGGTGAGAATGCCGCCCAGTCCGTCATCGGCGTGCAGGCGGGTCAGGCGCAGCTGCTTGCCGTCGGCTTCGGCTTGCAGCTCGAAAGGTTGCAGGCGCAAACCCAGCAGGGTACTGCTGAAATACCCCTCCTGCAGCTGCAGATAGCCCTGCACGGCCGCTTGCCCGTTCACGGTCAGGTTGGCATCCAGGCGTCCGCCCAGACTGGTGTCGGCTGGCATAAGGAACCCCAGTGCCTGCAGGTCAGCGTTGGCGCGCAGGCCGAAGCCGGGCATGGTGCTGTTGCCCCACAGCCATTGGGCCAGCGCCTTTTTGCTGGCACTGAGTTGTACTTCACCGGGTTGCTGCGGGTTGTTGGCCAACTGCAGCTGGCTGTCCAGCAGCAGTTGGGCGGTGGAATCGCCTTCGCCCAGCTCGCCCCGCCATTGCAGATAGGTAAGCTGCTCGTCGGGCAGGGAGAACTCGCCGCTGCGATAGTAAAAGCTGCCGCTCAGCTGTGCTTGTTGCAACCATTGCGGGTTGCGCTCCGGGGCCGCGGGCAACTGCAGCTGCAGATTGGCGCTGAGAGTGCCCCCGGTGTCGGGCCAGTTAAAGCTGGACGCCAGCGCCATGGGTAACTGCTCGGCATGCAATTGCCAGTGCATGGGGGGAGCTGCCTGGCCGAAGCCCAGTTGGCCGGTCAGGGTCAGATGACCTTCGCTGCCGTCCTGCTGCAGGCTCAGCTGCGCCTCGTCGATGGTCAGTGCCGCCGGCTGCAGCCGGCCGCGCAGTTGCAGCTGCCCCCGGTGGGGTTGCGCGCGATGATGGATGGGGCCGTGCAGATCGAAATCGGTGTCCGGTTGCAGCAGGTTACCGCGCAGGGTGCCCCTGCCGCTGACCAGGGTTAACAGCTCCTGTGGCCACAGTTGTGGCATGAATTCGTTGAGCAGCAGCGGGTCGAAGTTGTCCACCTGCCACTGCAGTGCACTCTGCCCGGTGGCAAAATCGGCGCGGCCTTGCAGTTGCACCTGCAGGTCGCCGTTGTGCAGGCGAGCCTGGCTTACCTGAAAATCGGGCCAGCGTCCTTCGGCCAGCAGTTGCAGCTGCAGTGGGTGGGTATGATAGGCACCCTCTGCCGTGGCCTGCCATTGCATGTTGGTGTGGCGCCACTGTCGGTCGATGGGCCCGCGCAGCTGGAAGTTGCCGACATCGGCGCGCAGCTGTAGCGGTTGCAGTTGTTCCGGCACCTGTACCTCCAGCCGCTGCAGGATGGCCATCACCAGGTCACTGTCGATGCGCTGCCCGGCGCCGCGGATATCGATCTGTTGGCTCGCCAGATTGAGATCGCCGGCGACCTGGGCGCGGCCGCTGGCCTGCTGCTCCCCGGATTGCCATTGAAGGGTGACGTCTGAGCATTTGAGTGCAATGCGTTCCAGACCCAGCAGGCCGCTCAGGCTGCCGTTGGCCTGCCACTGTTGGGGGCGGGGCTGCTGTTCGACCCAGGTGAGGGCCAGCTGCAGGTCGCCCTCGGCCAGGGGTTGCTGCGGGGTACCGCGCAGCTGCAGCGTGCCGCTGGCGTTGCCGGCTTGCAGTTGCGGTATCCAGGGGGTGAGCAGGGTGAGCGGCAGCTGTTGCAATTGCAGTTGCAGGTCCAGCCTGTCGGCGCTGGCAGAACCGGTGATCAGTTGCGACTGCTCATCCACGGTCACTCCCAGTTCAATTCCGTGTAGCTGCAGCAGGTCCCTGCTCAGGCTCATTTTTCCCTGCACCCGCACCAGGTGTTGCTGCCACGGTGCTTCTACCTGCCGTAGTTGCAGATCCAGCACATCATCGCGTTGATGCAGTTCGACCTGCGCCTGCAGTTGCAGCGGCAGCTGTGGCGGGTTGTGCAGTTGTTGCCCCAGCCAGCCACCGGCGGGTTCTTCTATTTGTGCCTGCAGCAGCAGGCTGTCGGGGGCATCGCTGTGGCTGCTGAGTCGGATGCGGGTAACCGGTTCGTCATGCTGTGGCAGAGATTGTGCGCTGACGTTGCCCCGCAGCGGTATCTGTTGCGTCCACAGATCCAGCTCTGCTTGCAGTTGCAGCGCCGGCATCAGCGCCTGGCCATCGGCATCCATCACCTCCAGGCGATCGCTGTGCAGTTGCTGCAGTTGCAGCTGCCAGGGACGAATATCCAATTGTTGCAACAGTGCAGGCAGATCGGGGGGCGATTGGGGCTGGTCAGAGGTTGCGGCAGGCAGGTAGATCCTGGTGACTTCGGCGGTCAGCCGCTGCAGTTGTAACTGCTGTTGCTGCAGGCGGCGCCAGTTGAAGGCGATCTCGCCGTTTTCCAGCTGCAATAGGGGTTGTTGTTGCCGGTACACCGTGAGACGACGGAAGGTCCAGTGATCGATGGCGGGAGAGTAGGGGGCCTCCACTTGCAGATGGAAGTCACCCAGTTGGCGGTTGAGCAGTGGCAGTGAGCTCTGCAGCAGCCACACCCGTCCCTGGGGATCGTTCAGGAGTCCGGCCAGGGTGATGCCCAGCAGCACCGTACACAGCAACAGCATGGCCGCAACAATGGCGGCCAGGCGGCTGGCGGGACGCCAGCGATTGCTGCGGGTTGGCGGTTGTGTGCTGTTCATCAGAACGCCTGCCCGAAGCTGATGTAGAACTGCAGGTCGTCATCGATGCCATCGCGCTTGTTCAGCGGGGTGGCAAGGTCGAAGCGCAGCGGGGCAAAGCGGGTGTGGTAGCGCAGGCCGATGCCCGCGCCCCAGAGCCAGTTTTCGCCAAAGCTGAGGTTGCGATCCGGGTAGGCGTAGCCGCCGTCGGCGAACAGGGTCACGCCCCAGTTACCACCCACCCGCAGGCGCAGTTCCAGGGAGGCCTCCGAGAAGGAGAGTCCGCCGCGGGGATCGCCGTCTTCCAGCTCGCCCACGCTCTGGTAAGGGTAGCCCCGCACCGAGCCGCCACCACCGACATAGAAACGCTGGTCGGCGGGAATGCTCTCCAGCGCTGCGCCGGTCAGCAGTCCGGTGGTGGCCCGCAGTGCCAGGGTCGGGCGCCAGCCCCAGTCATCGAGGGAGTAGTAACCCCTCAGGCTGATCACATTTTGCAGGAAGGTAAGATCCTCCTGGTTGAGATCGGTGTAGGGCCGCAGGCTGATACCACCGTTCCAGCCGCGGGTCGGGTCGAGCAGATTATCGCTGTAGTTGAGTACCAGCCCCAGTGGCATGGACAGCAGTTCGAAGCGTTCGCTGTTGTCATCCTCCTCAACCCTGGAGTTGGTAAATACCAGCCCGATGTTGGTGTGCAGGTGATCGGTCCAGTGCTGGGTCAGCATGGCACCGGCTTCGCGGCTGCGGCTCAGGTAGCTGTCGGTGTCCTCTTCTTCCAGACTGGTGTGCAGCTCCAGGTCCTGTTGCGGTTGCAGGAATTGCGGCAGTGTCAGGGAGGCCTTGGCCAGTTGGTTGATCTGGTCGGCACCGGCTTCAAGCTTCAGGTGTTCGCCGCTGCCCCAGAGGTTGCGGTTTTCCCAGCCGACGGTGGCGCCCTCGCGGGCATCGGTAGTGTAACCGACGGTGGCGCGCACACTGTGGCGACGGCGTTCGGTCAGGCGAAAGTGGACATCGGAGAGCACCAGGTCGCCATCCTGCTGTGGCGGCGTTACGTCATAGTGGACGCTGGTGAGCAGGCCGCTTTGCAGCAGGGTCAGGCGCGCCTCATCCAGCTCACTGACACGCAGGCAGCGGCCGGACGCGATCTGCAGGCTGTTGCGCAGGAAGGGTTCCTCTATATGCACCTGGCCGCTGAAGGTGACTTCGCCGATGCGGATGGCGGGGCCGGGGGTGACCTTGAAAGTGATGTCGGCCTGGTGGTTGTCACTGTCCAGTACGACCTGGTAGTCCACCTGGCCATTGGCATGACACTGCTGGCGCAGGAAGCGCAGCAGTGTGGCACGACTCTCCAGTACCTGTCTGGCCCGCAGCGGCTCACCGGCTTGCGGTTGCAATGACGGCCAGTCGCTGATGCTGTCACCACCGTCGAGGCGAATGGTACGTACCTGGTAGCGGGGGCCGGTATCGATGCTGTAGCCGGCGCTGCCCGAGCTGTGGATGCGGCTGTTGTAATAACCCTCCGAACGCAGCAGCTTGTCGATGGTCTGGCGGGCACGCTGCTGCCGCTGCAGGTCGGAGAGGGGAATGGCGGTGTCACTGTCATCGAGGTTGCGCAGGCGTTTTTGCAATTGCGTGGCGAGGGCATCATTGCGCGGGGTTACGCTGACGGTGGTGCCGCGATTATCCAGCAGCGGCAATGCCACCGCCTGTGTGCCGAGGCACAGCAGCAGGAGCAGAAGCAGGCGTGATGGTTGGAGCAGGGACAAGGCAAACTTCCTGTTGTGCCGGCGTCTTGTAGCCGCTGGTGCGCCGGCGATCTCCGGCCTCTGGCCGGACGGTAAGCGGAATCCTGTCGCTATCTTACTACTGTGTCCGGGGTTATCACATCTGCCCGGTTGCAGCTGCCACTGTGTGGGCAGTGGCAGCTGTCCGCAATCCTCATTTGGCTTGCGGGCGTTGCACGCAGACACGATCACCGTAGTAGTTGTCGGCGTAGTTGCAGTCGCTGGCAGGCTTCTGGGTGGTGGTGTTGGCAATAATGGTTTTGATGGTTTTCATGGTCTGTCTCCCTGGTTGGTGTGGAGTCAGATTACGAAATGGGTCGGGGTAACGGAAATGGGTAATTCCGACCGGAACGATAGGTGGAAACGATTAAGATTTGGGGAGCTAGGAGCTAGGAGCTAGGAGCTAGGAGCTAGGAGCTAGGGACTAGGACGCTTCGCTACAGGACGCTGGCGCTACAGGGTTCAGGGCGCTGCGCGCTAGTGCCTGGTAGTGTTGATGTAGGAGCCCGGTCCCCCGGGCGATCTTTCTGTTCTCACGTTATTGGAGGTCAAAAGAGCTCGCCCGGGGGACCGGGCTCCTACAGCAGGGGGCGGAGTTAACCTTCGCCCAGCGCCGCCTCTGTGAGCGTAAGCTGGTTTTTCAGCCACATCACTTCGCTCATGTTGGTACCGCCGGAGGCTTTCAGCAACAGGCCCATCACCGCTTTTTTGACCGTCAGTGCCGCACTGTTGGTTGGCTCGGCACCCAGTGCCACTTCCACCAGGTGCAGGGCTTCCAGCGGTTGGTTGTCCGCCAGTTTTGCCTGCGCCCGCTGTGCCAGTGCGTCGGCACCGCCGGCCAGCTCCACCAGATCGGCGTCGATGCTGGCGCGGGGTACGCCGTAGAGGGAGGTGGTGTAGTCCATATGGAACCAGCCCGCGTGCTCCTCCCAGATGGTACGCACGGCCCAGTTCACCTTGCCGTGGAATTCGCCGATGGCGATCTCTTCAGGCAGCTGGATCTCGCGCATCAGGGTGTGCACATCCTTGCCGGCGTTCATGCCGTCCAGGGTCTGCTCCAGCACGTAGCTGACGGCGGCGTGCATCTTGTCCAGGCTCTGGCGGATGTTGGCGGCGCCCTCAATGGGATCGCCGTGGCCGGTGATCAGCAGCTCGGGGTTGAGGTCGCGAACTTTTTCCAGGCACTCCAGCCACAGGCGTGCCGAGCGGGGCTTGTCGCCGCGCAGGGTGCAGAGGTTGGGCATGGACATGAACACCGGGCCAAACAGGTTGCCGGTAAAAACCACCTTCTCCCGTGGCATCCACACCACCAGTGCGTCCGGAGCTTCGCCGCCGGGGGTGGAGATCACCTCGAAGCGGCGCTCGCCCACTTCAAAGGCGAACTGTTCATCCACGGCGATATCCGGAATCACTTCCGGTACCGGGTTGTCACGGCCCTTGATGGTGCTGGACCAGATCTTGGCCGAGCGCCCCTTGAGGAAGGGACCGAGGCGATCAAAGAAGTGCCAGGTATCCACGAAGCGGCGCTCGGCCACGATCTTTGTGCCGTTCTCTTTTAGCAGGGGCACACCACCGTAGTGGTCGGCGTGGGCCTGGGTCAGTACCAGGTACTCCAGCGGGCCGGTGCGCACCTTGTCGAAGATGGCCTTGTTGCGCTCGGCGCTGCCCATAAAACCGGCGTTGATGAGCACATCACCGGCGTTGGTGGTGACCAGGTAGGCGTTGGAAATATCCTTGGCCATATAGATGTAGTCGTGGATCACCACGGCATCGGTCTGCTGGTCGCCGGCCTGTACCAGTGAGGCAAGGTGCGGCTTTTTATCGGCTTCGCCTGGGCTCAGGGCTGTCTCTTTATTGTTATCAGCACTCACAGTTTACTCTCCGTCGATCTCAATCATCACTTTGCAGGATTCCGGCGTAGCGGCAATCTGCAGACCTTCCATCACCTGCGACAGTGGCAGGCGGTGGCTGATCATACTGGCGATCTTGTCCTGCAGGCGCGGCATGGCGGCGATAACATCCGGCATTTCGGTGGGGTAGCCCATGGCGGTGGTGATGGTCATCTCACTGGTGAGCATGCGGCCGACAGGAAACTCGATGGGCTTCATGTGGGCTGCGGTAATCACCATGCGGGAGTGGAACTTGGCGATCTGTACCACCTCGGAGAGGATGTTGGGTGCGCCGGCGGCGTCGATAAAGGCGTCGGTACCCACGCCCACACGGCCGTAGGAGGGGACTTCGCCGTGCAGTTTGGCAAGTTCATCCCGCAGGTTGATTTGGGTAGGGTCCAGGGCTGCCTGGGCACCCAGCGCCAGGGCGCGCTCGCGGCGCTCTGCTGCCAGGTCCAGTGCCACCACGTCGATGCCGCGATCCACCAGCCACAGCACCATGCCGAGGCCGATGGGGCCACAGCCGAAGACCACTACCTTGTCACCGGCCTTCACTTCCGCACGGTTCACACCGTGCATGGCGACGGCCAGTGGCTCGCACATGGCGGCGATCTCGTAGGGGATACCCGCGGGGATCGGCAGGATCGAGGCACCCAGCTTGGCTTCCCGCACCAGCAACTCTTCGGTAAAGGCGCCTTCCGGGCCGCCGCTGCCAATGTTACCGGGGGTCATCATCGGGTTGACGATCACTGCGTCGCCCACCTTGATGCCCTCCACATTGGTACCCACTTCCATAATCTCGCCGGCACCCTCGTGCCCCAGCGCCGTAATGGTGCCGGGGGTGGGGATACCGCCAATCTTGATGTAGGAGAGGTCACTGCCACAGATGCCGCAGTTCTTCATTTTCACGACCACATCGTCGGGGCCGGTGGCTGGTCTCTCGTAGGTGTCCAGACGCACGTCGCCGGATCCGTGAATTTTCAGTAAGCGCATAAGGGGCTCCTCTCTTTGTAGGCTCTTTGGCTCTGCAGGCTATCGATTGTTGTAAGGAGGCTTACTTCACCATGGCGCCGCCATCAATGGTGATGGTTTCACCGGTGAGGAAGGAGGAGGCGTCACTGCACAGGTAGGCGCCGATGCCTTCGAAATCTTCGGGGTAGCCAACACGCTTCAGCGGCTGCTGTGGACCCATCATTTCTGCCATGGCGGCAATACGGTCGTCGCCACCCATCATCGGGGTCATGATCAGGCCGGGGGCCACCACGTTGGCGCGGATGCCGAACTCACCGAATTCAACCGCCATGCAGCGGATTACTGCAGCGATGGCGGCTTTGGAGGCAGAGTAGTTCTGCTTGCCGGCCAGGCCTTTGAACAGGGAGAGGCTGCCGCAGGCCACCAGGCTGCCACCGGGCTCACCGGCCTTGGCGCGTTCTACCATGATGCGGGCGCCTTCACGCAGGGTGAAGAAGGCGCCGTGCAGGGCTACGTCCAGGAACTCGTGCCACTTCTCGGTGGGCATATCGAACACGGAGTTGAAGCCCGGGGCACCGCCGGAGTTGGCGAACACGCAGTCCAGGCGACCGAAGTCGGCCATCAGCTGCTTGTAGCCTTCGATGATGTTGGCCTCGGAGGAGACGTCGACCTGATAGGTGATGACCTTGGCGGCGCCGGCGGCTTCCAGCTCGGCCTTGGCGGCGGCGTTTTTCTCGGCGTTGCGGGCCCAGATGGCGATGCTGCCGCCCTGCTTGGCAATACCCTTGGCAAAGCCCAGACCAATACCACCGTTACCGCCGGTGATCAGGGCAACTTTACCGGTCAGATCAAACAAACCTTTGGACATGATTTTCTCCTCGCTGGGCCGCAATCCGGCCTCGTTATCGCTTTTCAAATGTATTAGCGCCCCACTCTACGCTGAAAGCGGGGGTAAAGAACCAAAGCATAGTGTGTTTCAGCCCTGCTGGCCTCTCAACTGCCATCGGTGTCGATCACGGGCCGCTATACGCAGGACTGGCCATGGGAGAGTGTTAAGGAACAGTAAGTCCGGTTCTCGACATGGGGCGGACTGGTTATAATGTCGCCAATCTGCGTCACCGGCTCAAATGCCGGGGAGAATAATCATATGCAATACGCTGCCAATGACCTGATGAAAGTGGATGCCGAGCTGAGCGTCCCGGTCGCTACCGCACAGGTGGTGCGATTCGATATGAAGTCGCCCATCGACCGCACCATGCAGGCGCCCCAGTCCTACTGGCTCGACCTCTGCCTGACCCCGCGCCCGCACAATGCCCGTGGCTGCTACAGCGATCGCTGGGGCCCCGAGCGTTTCGAGCGCCTCGGTAATATCTTTATGTTGCCCGCCGGCGAAGCCCTGCACGCCCGCAGCGACGGCTGTTCTACCCAGTCTTCCATCCTCTGTCACCTCAATCCCGAGGGGCTGCGCGAGTGGTTTGACGATGACCTGCACTGGACCGACCAGCGCCTCAAGGCCTGTCTCGATATCCCGGAGAGCAGCATCCACTCCCTCATGCTGCGCCTGGCGGAAGAGCTGCGTCACCCGGGATTTGCCTCCCAGACCATGGTGGAGCTGATTGTTGCCCAGATCGCCATTGAGCTGAGCCGCTACTGCGTCAATATCAAGGAGCGTGCCGCCAGCGGTGGCCTTTCGGCCTGGCGCCTGCGCCTGATCGAAGAGCGCCTGCAGGAGGTACGTGAAGCGCCGTCGCTGGCGGAGCTGGCGGAGCTGTGCGGCCTCTCGGTACGCCAGCTGACCCGGGGTTTCCGCACCAGTCGTGACTGCTCCATTGGCGACTATGTGGCCAACAACCGCATTGAACAGGCCCGCCGCCTGCTGGCCACCGACACCAGCGTCAAGGCCATCGCCTACACCCTCGGTTTCGCCTCGCCTTCCAGCTTTTGCTACGCCTACCGTCGAGCCACCGGCGAAAGCCCCGGTCAGTATCGCGAGCGCCTGCACCGAGCCGGGCACTGAGCCGGGCTGGTCGCTCAAGACCGGAATCCTGGCTGTTGTTTTGCGGATGATTGATTTAATTTAATAGCGATAAACATAAATCAGGCGCTCAATTGAGCGCCTTTCTGATAATAACAATCCATAAAAACGCTCATCCTATGAAAAAAGCTGCTCTGCTACTGCTGGCCCTTGTGGCTGGCCTGCTGATCTATCGTCACGTCTCCGCTCCGTCCGCCGATCCCGCTACCCTGCGTCAACTGCAAAGTGGTGCCGTGGTGGGTTTTGAGGACCAGGAAAACACTTACGCCTGGAAGGGTATTCCCTTCGCGGCCCCGCCTGTGGATACGCTGCGCTGGCAGGCGCCACGCCCGGTGGCCAGCTGGGAGGGGACCCGCGAGGCGCTGGAACACGGCGCCATGTGCTCCCAGGTAGTGGCCTTTGACTGGATGCCGGTGCACCCGGTGATCGGCTCGGAAGATTGTCTGTATCTGGATGTCTGGAGCCCGCGCCTGAGCGCCGGGCAGGTCAGGACCAGTAACCGGCCGGTGATGGTCTATATCCACGGTGGTGCCAATACCATGGGCATGAGTGGCGCCTTCAAGCAGTTTCGACTGGCTGGGCGCGAGGACGTGATTGTGGTGGCGCTGCAGTATCGTCTTGGCCTGCTGGGCTGGTTCAGCCATCCGGCGCTGCGCAGTCAGGCGCCAACCCCGCTGGACGGCTCCGGCAACTTTGCCGTGCAGGATATGGTCATGGCACTGCAATGGGTGCAGAAAAACATCCGTGCCTTTGGCGGCAACCCTGATAATGTCACCATTTTTGGTGAGAGCGCCGGTGGCATGAATACCGTGGCGCTGCTGGCCTCGCCCCTGGCGAAGGGGTTGTTCCACAAGGCCATTGTACAGAGTGGCAATATACAGACGGTGCCGCTGTCCCAGGCGGAGCACTACCTCGACGATGCGGATCCCGGTTTGCCCTACAGCTCGCGGGAGTTCATCAATCGCCTGCTGATAGCGGATGGCCGTGCCGCTGACCGCGCCGCCGCCAAGACCGTGCAAAATGGTATGAGCGACAGCGAACTGGTGAGCTGGCTGCGGGGAAAATCACCGAAAGAGCTGTTGGGTAACGCCGAGCTGCGCAACCTGTTGGGCTACCAGACCTACAGCAATGTTCGCGACGGTCTGGTGCTGCCGGACAAGCCTTTGCTGGAGCTTTTTGCCGATCCGGCCGACTACAACGCCGTGCCGGTAATCGTTGGCAGTAACCTTAACGAGTACAAATTCTTCCTCTGGCAGCTGGACCGTTTTGCTGACAAACGCTTCGGCTTTCTCGGCCAGTTCTTGGGCTATTTCCCCATCATTAAGGACGCTGACGACTATAATCGTCTGACCGGCTACTTTTCCGACCAGTGGCGGGTGACAGGGGTGAATGAGCCCGCGTCAGTGCTGGCGGCGTCGCAGCCTGGCGAGATCTTTACTTACCGCCTCGACTGGGCGCGACAGAAGGGCGCCCACGGCGTGGATATGTCCGAACTGTTTGGCTCTGCCCACGGCAACGATGTGGTGTTCCTGCTGGGCACCGATGCGGTCTCCAGCTTGCCTACCTACGCCCAGGCGCAGGATGAGAATGACTACGAGGTGTTGGGTAACCTGATGCGGGGCTATTGGGCGGAATTTGCCCGTACCGGCAAGCCGGGGCAGGGTGGCGATACCAGCCTGCCCGAGTGGCAGCCCTGGCAGGCTGAGGGTGCCAACAAAATGCTGCTGGACCTGCCGGGTAAAGGCCTGGGGATGGCGGTAGACCGCCTGACCGTGGCTGAGCTCAAGCAGCGCCTGCGCGACGATCCGAAGATTGCATCGACCCGCGAGCGCTGCGAGCTCTACACGCAGCTGTTCTGGTACGCCCTGACCAAGGACTTCTGGGACGACGAGGAGTACCGGGCATTGGGTTGCGAGGCCTGGCCGCGAGAGAGCTTCAGCGGTCTTATCTAGGAAGCTTCAGCGGTCTTATCTGAGGGCGCTTCACCGGCATTATCCGGGCCCACGGAATCGTGACCGCCCAAGGACATAGTGGCCGGTTTTCGAAGTCAAACAGCGTTGCCAGCGTCGCTGGCAACCTCCACGATAGGCGGCCAGAGTGAGCGGGCTTCCCCGTGGTGGAAGCTGATGCTGCCAACCATACAGTGAATACAGAGATTGAGAGGTTACGGGTATGACACAAACAGTGACTGCCGATGAGTTGATCGCCAAGGCGCAGGCCGCCACCGGTCTGGAAAAATTCGACAGCGACAGCTTCCGCGAAGGCCTGGACATCCTGTTGTCCGACTACAACGCCAGTGGCGCTTCCGCCAATGAGCGTCTGCAGGGTTCCATGGTGATGTCGTTGGCCAACCGCCTGAAAACCACCGACTACCTGGAAAAGAACCCCGAGCTGCTGCAGCGCCCCATCGAGAAGCCGGTGTTTGTCTTCGGTGTACCCCGCACCGGTACCACCCTGCTCAGCAACCTGCTGGCCACCGATCCGGCCCGCCGTTCACCACTGACCTGGGAGATCGACGATCCCGTTCCGCCAGCCACCGACGCCACCCTGACCACCGACCCCCGCGCGGTTGCCCGTCTGGAGATGGAAGCCAAAATGCTGGCGGCCATGCCCGAAATGGGCAAGTACTACCGCAGCTCTGCCATCTACCCCAACGAAGACGTGTACATCATGGCGCACGACTTCAAGACCCTGATGTGGGAATCCCGTGGCAAGTGCGCCAACTACCGCGACTGGCTGCTCTCCACCGACATGACCAGTGCTTATGAATACCACAAGCGCTACCTGCAGGTGCTGCAGCACCACACCACCGGCACCTGGAACCTGAAGATGCCATCGCACTCCCTGTTCCTGGAGACCCTGCTGAAGGTGTATCCGGATGCGCGCCTGGTGCTGACCCACCGCGACCCTCTGACCGCTACCGGCTCTTTCTGCGGCATCATCTCCCAGGGCCACGGTTCCGTCGGTCCGGTGGATGCAGAGTACATCGGCCAGAACTGCCTCTATCAAGCGGTTGAGCACGCCAATCGTGTTATGGACTTCCGCGACAAGTTCGGCGAAGACCGCGTTATCGACGTGCACTACGCCGACCTGATGAACGATCCAATCTCCGCCATGCGCAAGCTCTACGCCGGCCTGGGTGACGACTTCACCGCTGAAGCGCAGCAGGGCATGCAGGATTGGCTGGACGACAACCCGCAGAACAAGTTCGGCAAGCACGAGTACAAACTCTCCCAGTACGGTCTGGACGAGAGCCAGGTGCGCGATGCGTTCGAGCGTTACTCCAGCCGTTACGATGTGGAGCCTGAGGGCTGCTGAGCCCTCTACTGTTGAAGTAAAGAGAAAGGCCCACACTGGGGACAGTGTGGGCCTTTTTTGATTATGGGGTGGAGACTATTTGTTCTGAATGGTTTGGATTCCTGTGAATCCAGCCTTTGCTTTCCGCCTGACTCAAGGCCTCGACCATAATGGCGGCTGCAGCCTTCCGGCTTAGATGGCGGCCTCTGTTGTACACCGGGCCCAGGGTAGGGGAAATATCAATACAGCTCCTGGAGCCACTTGTTTCTTCCGGGCAAAGAATGGTGGCTGGATCGATATAAATCAGATTGTCGTTGGTTATCGGATAGCGGGTATTATCCAGAGCCAACAGGTCATCAGCGCTGGTGTTGTTGTAGATCGTAGGGTATTGCTCCAGCTCGCCAATGTGGCGAGCAAGCCAATGCTTGCCATCGATGGTTGGCGTTGGAAGGGTGCGTACGACAATTACTTTATGGCCTTTTTCCAAGAGCCAATTAATAGCGTTCAGATAGGCGTCCCAGGCCTCGCTCTCCGATGGCGGAGTGGCGCTGGTTGCGCTTTCGGAGTTTAATGAGTGTGCTTTTTTAAAGTACAGTTCATTGGCGCTAACTATAAAAATTCTTTTATCCTGCAGGTTTTCAATAATGTTCTTTCTTTGAGCATTTATTTCCGGGCATATCGACGCATGCCCCAGCCAAATTGGCTGGCTAAGAAACGGACATACTCCATGGGAATAGATTACAAGTCCTTCTTTGTAATCTTGTAGTTGATCATAGATGGATCGTTGATAGTGTCCGACATAGCTATCCCCCAGGAGTACCACCCTGCTGTTACCCATGTTGCAGGCTTCAGCAGGGATTCTTTTGTAGCAATTGATGGTCATTTCGCCGGTATCGGCGCGTCTGCCTTGGTGACTGTCAGGATGGTTGAAGGCACCATATTCTGTGGTGGAAAAATCCTGATAGGCCTGCTGCTGTATGGCGGATAGGCGTAGCAGGTAACCATCTGTGAAACGAGCTCCTGAGCAGAATACTATCAATACTAAGGAGAAGGCGGCTGCTGACGAAGCCAGGGCTTTTTTTGATACTGTCAGTGGGTTTCTGTAAGGCTTCTCAATAAGTCGATAGGAGCAAGCCGCCAGCAAAAATGTCAGTGCGATCAAAAGCGCCTTGTGCCAAGTCCCTGGTTCACCGTTGGCAATGCGGTAAAATGCCAACAGTGGATAGTGATACAGATATGCCGAATAAGAGACGAGCCCGACTTGCACGAAAGGCCTCGAACTCAGAAGTTTGCCGATTGGGTCCGATGTCGAACTGTAGAGGATAATAAGGGTAACACCCAATACTGGCAGTAGTGTGACAGCTCCAGGATGCCCGCTGTTGAAGGTGAATAGCACCATGGAACTGATGATCAACAGCAGGCCCAGGACAGGCAGCGATCTTTGGGCGCTTTTGCTTTGAAACCCCTGATGGTGAATTTCGACATAGGCCAGGCCAGTACCTATCAGAATCTCCCAAAATCGAAACCACGGAATATAGAAACTTAGTGGCTGATTTTCAGTGGTGGTGTGTTGGGCAAGAAGAAAACTGATAGCAGTCAATGCCAATATTGATGGCAGTACTATTTTTCTGGAAAAGCGATACAGCACGACAATCAACAGTGGGAAAAACAGATAGAACTGCTCTTCAATACCCAGGCTCCACAGGTGCAACAGGGGTTTCAGAAGCGCACTTTCCGCGCCGTATTCGATAGCAGTTTCATAAAAGAAAAAGTTGGGCACAAACAGCAGGCCAGCCAGTATGCTGTTGGCGTACTCGGTAAAGTCGTTCGGTAGCAGCGTGATCCAGGCCAACGGCACGGTAAAGAGGATCATGGCAAACAGGGCAGGCAATATACGCCGGGCACGCCGTTCATAGAAGCCGCGCAGATCGATGGTGCCGTTGGTCTGCATCTGCTTGAGCAGGTTGCTGCCAATCAGGTAGCCACTGATAACAAAAAAGATGTCGACACCTAAAAAGCCGCCCCGCAGGAGGGCGTCACCACGGAATATGATTTCGGCGTGATAAATGATGACGCTCACGACCGCGATAGCTCGCAGTCCGTCGATTTCGGGTCTGTACTTCAAAACTGGCTGTCCTTTGCTGTAGAAGCCCGTTCTGGCCTCTTTTCCGTGTTGATGCAATTAATAGTATAAGAATGTTGATTTTATATAATGTGACGTTATTAAGCCACGTGATCTCCAGATTTCAAAGTGGCAAATTGAATGCAGCTGGATAGGCAGGGGCTGCGGAAGGGCAGATGTGTCGGGCTGGTGATCTTCGTGGGTAGCCTGCAGTAAACCGCTTTCAAGGTCCGAGGTTGACGAAAATAGTCCGTCACTGAGGGGTGGTGAGGGAGTCTGGCCGGGGTTCGTAAACCTGGCGGGCGTAAGTTGTCTCGCCCGGCAGTCTGCGGTAACGTTCAGCGCTTTGGCGCCACTTTATACAGCCCGGTGGTGCCGCTCAGGGTTACCAGGGCCGTGCGGCAGAAGTTGATGAAAGCGGATAAACCGGCAGCACAGAAACGTCATAAATGCTTTGAAGAGACCCATCTCGCCATGATCGAGACGGCGGTACGGTTGATCTCCGAGAAGGGTCTGGAGGCGTTATCCATTGCCGCTGTCACCCGCGAAATGGGCATGAACCGCACCACTTTCTACTACCACTTCGAAAGCCGTGACGCACTCATCAATGAGGTCAAGGTGTGGTCGGCGGAGAAACTGGCGGAGGCGTTTGACGACTCCCGGCCGCAGCGGGAGCGCATCGACTACATCACCCGCTTTGTGCTGGAAAATCCCGACGTAGTGAAGTTGTGGATTGAGGAGTTGATCACCGGCGGCGATGTGCGTAACAGTTATCCTCATTGGGACGCGCTGGTAAATGGGATTGCCCAGAGTACCGGGAGTCGCACTGGCGAAGACGCCATTGATCCGGAAGTGTTCAGTGTCATCCTGCTCACCAGTGCCATCGTCGGGCCGCTGGTGTTCCGCAACAGCGTGGATCCGGGGGCCGATATTGGTACCATCGTGGAGCGCTTCCGCGGCGAGCGCGTGCGTCAGCTGAAAGAGGTAGACCTGCTGAGTCGATAACCCTCTGCCCCCGCCAGCTGCCGAACCAAAACAACAATAAATACACAGGCAACCCTCATGAACAGCGTTTCAGTTCCTTTCAATCCGTTTTCCCTTGGTGGCCGCGTGGCTCTGGTGACCGGTGCCGCGTCCGGCATTGGTGCTGCCATTGCGGCACAGCTGGCACAGGCCGGTGCGCGGGTAATCATTGCCGATCTCAATGGTGCAGCCGCTGCTGCCCGGGCTGATGAGTTGCAGCAGCAGGGGTATCAGGCCGAGTCCGTCGCGCTGGATGTCAGCAGCGAAGCCCAGATCGTGGAAGTCTGCGCGGCCGTAGTGGCCCGTTACGGTCTCCCCTGGTTGCTGGTGAACAACGCCGGCCTGCAGGATCGCCAGAGCTTCGTGGACGCCACAGCCGAGGAGTGGGATCGCATGAATGCGGTGAATGCCCGCGGTCCTTACCTGCTCAGTCGTGAGCTGGCCCGGGCCATGATCCAGCGGCAGCAGCCCGGCCGCATTGTGAATATCGCATCCGCGGCCCTGCAGGGCAGCATCGTCCACGGCCTGGTGGCCTATACCGGCTCCAAGGCGGCACTGCTGGGGCTCAGTCAGGCCACCGCCTTTGAGCTGGCGCAGCACGGCATTACCGTCAACACCGTTCTGCCCGGTGGTGTTGCCACGCCCGGGGCAATAGCTGCCACCGGTCCGGTACCGGATGGACCAGCGCGCCGAGCCGTGCCCCTGGGTATGTGTCAGGGAGAGGATATCGCGGCAGCAGTGCTCTACTTCGCGTCGCCGGCGGCACAGCGGGTGACCAATCAGGTGCTGGCGGTTGATGGCGGTTTTTCCGTGACCTGAGGCGTTACCTGAGCACTATCCCCGATTTGCCATATTCGTTACTCAGGAGAGATGAGATGACTACCCCGGAAAAATTGCAGGCCTGGATGGAGCTGTCCGAGGCCAAAGCCCGTTACTGCCGCTATCTCGATAGCAAGGAGTGGGAGGCGTTGGCCAACCTGATGCTGCCGGAGCTGGAGATGGATGTTTCCGGCTCGGCGCCGGATATGCCGGTAATTCAGGGGCGTGACAAGGCGTTGGCCATGGTGCGCGGCTCCATTGGTGAGGCCACCACGGCCCATCAGGTGCACAACCTGGAGCTGAGCCTGCGTGGCGACGAAGCGGACGTTATCTGGGCCATGCAGGATCGGGTGCTGTGGGGCCCGGAAAAACCGTCGCTGGTGGGCTATGGTCATTATCACGAGACTTGGGTGCGCCGCGACGGTGAGTGGAAAATGGCGAAACAGCGCCTCACCCGCCTGCATATGGATTTCGCGCCTCCGGCACAGCCTGCAGAGAAAAGCGCTGGCTGAACCGGCAGAGGCAACCCCGGTTGCCCCGTCAGTCATTTTGCCGCTGGCGGGGTAACCTTAAGATGGCAGGTCAAGATGGGATAACCGTGATTCCCTGATTTGACACTGACTCGCTCAAACAGACCCGTTCAACTACCGCAAGGAACCCGGCTGTGACTACTATTCTGATAAAAAACGCCCAGGTATTTGATGGTACCGGCGCCGAGCCTTTCGCTGGCGACGTACTGATCGCCAACAACACCATTGAATCGGTAACCCCCGCCGGGCAGGCCAGTGTGTCTGCCGATCAAACTATCGACGCCGCCGGCAAATTCCTGATGCCAGGCATGACCGAGGGCCACGCGCACCTCTCGTTTGACGGTTTCACCTGTACAGAAGACCTGATCGCACCCACACCGGAAGCCCATGCTTACCTTACCGCCCGGGTGGCTAAAAAGTTGCTGGATGCCGGTTTCACCAGCGCCTATGGCGCCTCCGAAGCCAAGCTGCGCCTGGGTGTGGCGGTACGTGATGAGATTAATGCCGGCCGCCTGCCGGGGCCGCGCGTACGCGCTGGCTCACTGGAAATCACCGTCACCGGTGGTCTGGGCGACGAGAGCCGCCTGCACAATCCCCGTGGTTCGGAATCACCCGCCATGGTAGTGGATGGTCCGGAAGAGATGCGCAAAGCGGTACGCATCGCCTGCCGCGAGGGTTGCGATAACATCAAGCTGGATGCCTCCGGCGATCCTTTCTACCCGGCGACACCGGCGCACGCCACACCCATGTCCCTGGAAGAGATGCAGATGGCGGTGCGCATCGCCCACAGCTTCGGCAAGATGGTCAACGCTCACGCCCGTTCCATCGAATCCATCCAGAACTGTGTCATCGCCGGCGTCGACATGATCTACCACGCCGAATACAGCGACGAGAAAACCCTCGATATGCTGGAAGAGGTTAAAGACCGCGTCTTTGTCGCCCCGACCGTCGGCCTGTTCTACCACATGCTGCATCACGGTGAGCCCTGGCTGCCCAAGCCAGTGGTGGAAGCCATGGGTATCCCGGCGCTGATTGAGGAGTCCTGCAAGACTCACTCTGAACTGCGCAAGCGTGGCATCCGTCACCTGATTGGCGGTGACTACGGCTTCCAGTGGAACATGCACGGCTTGCAGGCCCGCGACCTGCAGTGCTTTGTGGATTACTACGGCTATACCCCTGCGGAAGCACTGGTGTGCGCCACCCGCAACGGCGGCCTGGCCATGCGTCCGCAGGGCGATCTCGGCACCATCAAGGCCGGCCAGCTGGCGGACATTCTGCTGGTGGACGGCAACCCGCTGCAGGATCTGGGGGTGCTGACCCAGCATGAGAAGCTGGTGATGATCATGAAGGACGGTGCCATTCACAGTATCGCACCGGCGCTGCAAAGCTGATCGGGGCTGTCACTGCTAAAGCCGTCAACCAAAACAGCAAGAAACGGCTCTGTGCGCTTGAGCCGTTTCAACCCTGTCTGTGCCGCCTTCGGGCGGCACAGTTATTTTCGGGCCGCCATTTATGGCAGGCTGGAGTTTCCCGCTCTGTTCGCCACTTGCACTCCTTAACTGGACACCTGATCACTTAGCCGTGTAAGTTTTTACCGCAGTACCACCCAATCAAGGAGTGTGTTGTGCTGCAAGGCGAAAAAATTCTAATAACAGGCGCCACCGGCAAGATTGCCTTTCCCATTGCCAGAGAGCTGGCCGCCAACAATGAGGTGTGGGGCGCTGCCCGACTGCAAAAGCCGGGCGACCGGGAGAGGTTACAGGCCGCCGGTATTACCCCGGTAGCTGTAGACCTGGCCAGTGGCGACTTCTCCATGTTGCCGGACGATTTCTCCTACGTGTTTCACGCCGCCGTCGATCCCGGTCTGGGTGACTGGAACAGTTGTGTCAGCACCAACGCCCACAACTCCGGTGATTTGCTCTACCACTGTCGCAAGGCCAGGGGCTTTGTATTCTGTTCTACAGGCTCGGTGTACGGTTATCAGGGGCAGCGGCCGCTGACCGAGCAGGATCCGCCGGGTGTGCCACTGCGGGCTAACTACAGTTTCTCCAAAATTGCTGCAGAGGAAGTGCTCAAGTGGGTCGCGGGTCACTTCAGCATCCCGCTCACCATTATCCGTGTCTGCTCCACCTACGGTCCCCTGGGTGGCGCGCCGGCGGATCGCTTCAACGCCATCCTGCAGGGCAAGCCCATTCGCCTGCACCCGGATGCACCCAACAACTACAACCCCATCTATGAAGACGACTATGTGGTGCAGGGCATTCGCGCCATGGAAGCCGCGCGGGTACCGGCGCTGACGGTCAACTGGTCCGGCAGCGAAACCGTAAGCATCGAGGATTACTGCAACTACCTCGGCTCCCTGGTGGGCATAGAGCCGGTGTTTGAATACACGCCGGATGCCCATACACCGCTGTGGCCCGATACCACGCTGATGCATGACGTGCTGGGTAAAACCCGGGTACCCTGGCGCGAAGGCATGCGACGCATGGTACAGGCACTGCATCCGGAATTGGTGTTGAAGGAGGGCGAGTGATGGCGGCTCAGGTCATGGACTTGCCCGGCACGCCTTCGGATCAGGTGCCGGAGATACTCGCCACCGGTCGCAGCGATGTGGGCGCGCTGTTTATCTCCATGGCAGAGAAGCACCCCGAAGGTGCCGACGCCGAATACCTGCGCTGGCACAGCCTTGACCATCGCACGGAGCAGATGCGGTTGCAGAGTATTCGCAGTACGTTGCGTGTGGTATCGACCCCGGCCTGCCGCGACGCACGTGCCGCGCAGAGTGAACAGCTGCGGGACACAGATCATGTGATGATCTATTTTTTCCGCAGCGTTGATGGGCTGGATGAATTCAATGCGCTCTCCGATGGGCTGCGCGATGCCGGTCGCTCGCCGTTTATTCTTAACCCGCTGGAGCGTGGCGTGTATAACGTGTCAGAACGTGCGGCCGCGCCCCGCGCCAAAGCCGGTTGTGATGTGCTGCCATGGCTGCCGGTACAGGGAGTCTACCTGCTGATTGAGCAGGGTGAAGCGGTTGCTAACGATGACTTACTGGCGGTGGACGGTGTGGCTGGTACCTGGTCGGCCACCGCGCAATCGCATCCGTTTGCCACTGCCTCCGAGGGACAGCGCATCACGCTCTGCTTCCTGGATGATGACCCGCTGCGGGTGGCGGAGAAAATAACGCCGGTGCTGCAACGGCGCTGGCAAACGTCCGCTGCGATTCCACAACTGGCGGCGCCGTTTTACACTGTGATTCCCTGGCAGTGGGATCGTTACCTGCCCTGAGTTTTCTATCGGAGATTCACCATGACCCTGGATGAGCTGCTGGCCAGAGAATCTATTCGACGCACCATGGCCCGTTATACCACCGCCGGTGATCGCCTGAAGGTGGAAGAGTTTCGCGCGGTGTTTACGGCCGATGGCATCTTGCAGTCGGAGGGTGTGAGTGACGCCGACAGTTTTTATTTTGAGGGGCGCGAGGCCATCGGCGGCTGGTTGCAGCGCTGGCTGGAACCGTCCGCTGACCAATCACCAAAAGCGACGTTTGTGCGGCATCACCTCGCTACCTGCGATATTGAACTGACCGGGCCGGACAGCGCCCGCGCCCGCACCTACTGGACCGCCTACACCGATATCGGTGCCGATCACGGCGGCTACTACCTGGATGAGTTCCGCAAGCAGGGTGATGAGTGGCTGATCGCCCATCGCCGCGTGCGCATGGACTGGCGCGCGCCCAACAGCCTGTTTGTGAGTGCGGTTAGTCGCACACGTTAGCCGCGGACCAAAAGATCGCCCGGAGGACCGGGCTCCTACGGCGTAGGAGCGCGGTCCCCCGCGCGATCCTTTCACCTGGGCTTGTTGCCAATGTATGTGCGGGCTTACTTCGCGCCTCAGCTAAAATCCTCACTGTCGATATTGGCCCGCATGGCTTCACTGTAACGATGGCCATGGATGGTCTGCTGGTTGATTAGTTGATCCAGCCGCTGCAGGACATCCGCGTCGGGTTGCCAGTCGTGACGGGCCATATTCTCTTCCAGGTGTTTCATGTTGCCGGTGCCGGGAATGGCCACCACATGCTCACCCCGTGACAGTACCCAGGCCAGCGCCAGCTGTGCCGGGCTCACCCCCTGTTCGGCGGCAATACCATTGAACTGGCAGATCAGGCCGTAGTTGTGGCCCCAGTTCTCTGGCAGAAAGCGGGGCATGGTCTTGCGGAAATCGGTGTCGCTGATCTGCTCCGGACTCTGCACACTGTTGGCCAGCACGCCGCGCCCCAGTGGCGAGAAAGCGACGAAGGTGGTGCCCAGCTCACGGCAAGCGTCCAGCACGGCAATTTCCGGGTTGCGGGTCCAGAGGGAGTACTCATTCTGCACTGCGGTTATGGGGTGTACCGCTGCTGCCCGGCGCAGGGTAGGGGCAGACACTTCTGACAGACCGATACCCCCGATCTTGCCTTCCTGCACCAGCTGGGCCATACCTTCTATAGCTTCCTCAATGGGAATACTGTCGTCGTGGCGGTGCAGGTAGTAGAGGTCGATGTAGTCGGTCTGCAGCAGGCGCAGGGACTCTTCACAGGCGGCGCGGGTGGCTTTCGGGCTGCAATCAATCCAGCGTTTGTTGCCTTCCACGTAGATGCCGGTCTTGGAGGCGAGGAAGAACCGGTCCCGCAAGCCCCGCAGGGTTTTGCCCAGCAGGGTCTCGTTATGGCCCATACCGTAGAGACGCGCCGTGTCCAGGTGATCGTAGCCCAGGTCCAGGGCGCGGTGCAGGATCTCAACGCCCTGCTCATCCGGGAGCTGGCCGCCGTAGGCCAATGACAGGGACATGCAGCCCAGGCCAATGGGGCAGACACTGTGCGTGCCGAGAGTGCGTTTACCCGCTGCGGGGGTGGCTTGAGTCATAGGCGGCTCCAGTCGGACGAGGCTGTTGATTATTGTTGGTATCGACAGCAGGCCATTGTATGTAGAGAAGTGTTAGCAGGCTGGTATTTGCACAATTGGCTATGCCAGACTCTGCGACCTGATGGTTTTCAGAGCATAACCATAGCACGCCTGAGGGCCGCTGCCTGCTGCCCGGTATGGGCTGCCTGGTATGGCTACCTGGTATAGAGAGATGCGAGAAAACCGACAAACGATAACAATGAGGTGAATGTATGAGCAAACGTCTGCAAGGTAAGGTGGCAGTGATCACCGGTGGTGGAGCAGGATTGGGACAAACTTGCGCGGTATTGTTTGCCCGCGAAGGCGCCGACCTGATTCTGACCGATATCAATGAAGCTGGCCTGCAGGAGTCTGCCGAGCTGGTGCGTGCCGCCGGTGCCCAGTGCTCTGTATACGCCTTCGACATTGCTGACGAAGCGGCGGTGAAAGCGTTTGGCGAAGAGGTGTGCGCCAGCCACCCCAAAATCGATGTGCTCTACAACAACGCCGGTATCGCCTACGGCGAGATCAACAAGATGATCAACGATGTGAGCAAGGATCGCTGGCTGCACTTCCTGGCGGTCAATACCGTGGCGCCCATGCTCATGGCGGAAGCCCTGCGCCCGTCGCTGGCGGCGGCCAAAGGCCTGATTATCAACCAGTCCTCCATGGCTTCCTACGCCCCGGCCACTGTCTATGGTGTGACCAAGGCGGCGTTGAATTCCATCACTTACGGTATGGCCAATATCTACTCTGCGGATGGTATTCGCTGTAACGCCATCGCCCCGGGTCTGATGGAAACCCCTGCCAATAAGGCGGCGCTGCCACCGGAGACTCACGCCCGCATCAAAGGTATGCAGCTGATCGACCTGGACGGTACCGCTACCGATATTGCCAACCTGGCACTGTTCCTGGCGTCGGAAGAGGGCCGCTTTATCAACTGCGATATTCTCAGCTGTGACGGCGGTAACCGCCTGCGGGGCTGGCGCGGCTGATGCCCCTTCGCCATGCAGGAAGTTGAACAGCGCCTGACGCTGAACGAAGTCGAGTGGCACTGCCGGCAGCGGGGTGAGAACCCGCAGCTGGTGTTGCTGCATGGCTTCGGTGGTGACCTGCATACCTGGGACGCATTGCTGCCGCTGCTGCCGGATTCCCTCTCCACCCTGCGTTACGATATGCGCGACTTTGGTTTGTCGCGCGCCCGCCACCCGCAACACCCTTTCAGTCACGCCGACGACCTGTTGTCCCTGCTGGATGCCTTTGAGATTGAGCGTTGCTGCCTGTTGGGCAGCTCCATGGGTGGTGCCACCGTGCTGCATGCGGCACTGAACCATCCCGATCGTGTCAGTGGCCTGGTATTGATCAGTCCTGGCATGGTGGCCTGGGAATGGTCGGAGGCGTGGCGGCAGCTGTGGCGTCCCATGTCCGAAGCAGCCCGTAGCGGTGACCTGGATCGGGCGCGACAACTCTGGTGGCAACACCCCCTGTTTGAATCCACACGCAACAGCACCGCAGCGCAGTCGTTTTACGCTGCGGTGCAACGCTTTGCCGGGCGCCAGTGGGTGCAGGATCCGCAGCAATACAGCTTGCCGGATATCGAAAGACTGCACACCTTACAGGCGCCAACCCTGCTGCTCTCCGGCGCCCTTGACCTGCCGGACTTTCAGTTGATTGCCGATGTGCTCGAAGCTGCGGTGCCCAATTTGCAGCGGCGCAACTTTGCCGATGCAGGGCATATGCTGCATCTGGAGCAGCCACAGGCCTGCGCAGAGGCTGTAGGGGACTTTCTGCACACTTTGCGTTAGGCCAAAAACTATAATAACGAGGAATCACCATGTTCAGAGCTCAACTGAATTTTGTAGTTGTTATGCTGGCAGTCGTGTGGCTTGTCGGTTGTGCCACCACTAACTCGGAGCCGGTGGAGAGCGACACATTTGTTGTGATCGGTGATCGTACCGGCGGCGAGCGTCCCGGTGTCTATGCCGAAATGATGCAGTACGCCGCCACTATACCGGCAAAGGCCTGGTTGTCAGTGGGCGACCTGATCGAAGGCTACAGCGAAGATCCTGCAGTCATTGCCGCAGAGTGGGCCGAATTTGACAAGGTAATGTCTGCCTATGAGGTGGATTTCGAACCGGTACCCGGTAATCATGACATCTCCAATACATTGCAGAAGCAGATGTGGGTAGAGCGTTACGGTCGCACCTATACCAGCGTCCGTTATGGCGATGTACTGTGGTTGCTGCTGGATACGGAAGACCCACCGGTGGCGCTGTCGCCGGAGATGATCGCCGGCCAGGCGCGCTTGATGGCGGCCATGAAAGCCAATCCGGAGGCGACGCAGGCGGCACTGCTGAAGTCGCGGAAGAATACCTCTGAGCCGGTCAAACTGCCGGGCAGCGTGGCCATCAGCGCGGAGCAGCTGGCCTGGGCACAGCAGGTTCTGGAAGAGAATGCCGATGCCCGCTGGACCTTCGTCATTATGCACAAGCCCGCCTGGCAGTATGAGCACCCCCGTTTCCTGGAGCTGGAAACGTCACTGCAACAGCGCAACTACACGGTGATTGCCGGTCATGAACACTATTTTCAGCAGGAGCAGCGCTTCGGCCGTGATTACATTACCATGGCCACCTGTGGCGGCATCTGGTTGCAGGAGGGCGCCGGAAAAATTGATCACCTTCTGGAGATTCGCTGGCAGGGTGACAAGCCCGAGCTGCTGAACCACATCCGGGAGGGTGACAACTTCCGGGTAGTGCCGCTGGCTGACAAATAAAAAATAACCGGGGGAAATTGCTCGATGAAAAAACTGTTGTTGATTGTGCTGGGGTTGCACATCGCTCTGGAAACCCTCATGGGTGGGGTGCTGGTGGTCTCACCGCAGACGCTGATGCCGGATGGGCCGGAAATGCTGTGGCGCGGACTGATCGTGCAGGGCATGTGCGCGTTGGCCACCGTGGTGCCGGCCATCTGGGTCTGGCGTTGCCGTGAGCAGGAACCGGCGCTCAATGTCGGCCTGATCGGTCTGGCTAGCTTTCACAGCTTTATCATCCTGTCACTGGCGCTGACCTCGCCCGCCATCAACGAACTGCCGGGCTACACTCATCACCTGTTGCTGGCCATTGGCTTCTGGGTGCTGTGGGCGCGCCGCCATACCCTGACTGCGGCCTGACATATAGTGCGCAGGGCCTGATCCGGAGTTGACCATGACAGTAATCGGCAAGATGACCACCATCACCGCCAGCGACGGCTTTGAGTTTGATGTCTATGTGAGCGGCGATGTGCAGGGTGCTGATGCCGCTGTTATTTGTGTCATGGAGGCCTTTGGGCTCAACGACCATATCCGTGCTGTTGCTGACGGTTATGCCGCGCAAGGTTACGCTGTCGTAGCCCCTTCTCTTTATGATCGGGAGGCCAAACAGCTGGAGTTTCCATACAGCGATATCCCTCGCGCGGTCCAATCCATGAAGGCCAACGGTTTTGAAAATCCAATCATCGATCTGCGTGCTTGTGTGGCCTGGCTGCAGGCCCGTGGTGTAAAGAAGATTGGCGTAGTGGGCTACTGCTACGGTGGTGCCATCAGCTGGCTGGCGGCAGCCAGAGTCGATGGCATTGATGCCGCCAGCTGTTACTACGGCACGGCCATTACTGCGTTTGCCGATCAGCACCCGCGCTGTCCCACCATCACTCACTGGGGCAGGCAGGACGTCAGCACACCGGAGGAGAAAGTTTCCGCCGTTGCCGCTGACAACCCGCAGGTGGAATTCTACTGGTACGACGCCGGGCATGGGTTTAACTGCACCGGCCGTGCCGATTTTCATCCGCCTTCTTCCGCACTGGCGCTGCAGCGGACGCTGGAACATTTTCGTCAATATCTGGTTTGACCGGTGCTGCAACGTCTGTGTCACCGGATTTTTTATTCCGGTGTTTTTCGCAGCATCCGTTAACTTTTGTTAGCGTTTTAGACGCTGTTGATTGGTTGGGTACGCTCGCTGACAACAAGTGTTTATAACCCCACTTCTTTTTTGCCTGTAGCGGTAGCCTGTTGACTCTGCAGCGGCAGCCTCATTGCCCCATTTCAATCGCCGTGCTTTTATCGGGGCGCCTGCGGGACTCCAACAACCATAAATATGTTCCCGGATTTCAGGTGATCAACTGCCAGCTACTGACCGTGGCAGCTATGGTCGTGCCCGACCCAAATCAGACTTTTTAAGATAACGATAATAGAGTCAGGAGATTCTGATGGACCTAAACACACAACGCCCTGCTCGCAGGGTGTCTGGTACCTTTGCGCTGGCAACTCTGGCAGTGGCGATAGCCAGCACTGCCGTACAGGCCCAGGAAGCCCCCGCACAGAAAGGCGCCCGTACCCTGGAAGAGGTGGTAGTAACCGCCCAGCGGCGAGAAGAAAACCTGAGTGATGTACCGATTTCGGTGGTAGCGATCTCCGATGATGTGCTGTCCCGCGCCGGAGTGGATGGCACTGCTGCGATTTCCGAGATGGTGCCCAGTGTGCAATTGGTACGCTCCGGCCCCTCGGGCATGTTCTTTGTGCGTGGTGTGGGTAATACCAGTGGCGGTACTGGTGAAGAGGGTGCCAACGCCATGTACGTGGACGGTGTGTTCCTGCCGGACCTGAAACAGTCCATTCTCAAGTTCAACAACATCGAGCGTATCGAGGTTCTGAAGGGACCGCAGGGCACTCTGTTTGGTCGTAACTCGTCAGGCGGTCTGGTAAACGTGATTACCAAGGAGCCTGGCGACGAATTTGTCGCCGATATCAAGTTGGGTGTTGCCAACTACGAGACCAGTACCGCGCAGGCCTACGTGGCAGCCCCGCTGACCGATACCCTCAGCGCCGATCTTGCCATCACCTCCACCAATCAGAGTGAGGGCTGGGGCGAGAACGAGTACAACGGCAAGGATGTGATGAAGGGCTGGGATTGGGGTGTGCGCTCCAAGCTGGTGTGGACACCCAGTGATACCGCGAAAATCAGTACCTCGCTGGAGTACACCAAGCAATCCGATGATTTCACCACCTCGTTCCGGTTGGCGCCGGAATCGGTGGGACTGGCACCAGGCTCCGGTGCTTTCCTGCCACCGGATGATCCCTATGACACCAATACGTCTGACCTGCAGGAGAACACCCAGCGTACCTGGGGCGTCAACATTACCGGTGAATTTGACCTGGGCTGGGCTACGCTGACCAGTATCACTGCCCATCGTGATAATGAAAACCTCAGTGCTCTGGATCCGGACACCGGTGCGGCGCCGGTGTACCACATCGATATCGACTCTACCACAGAGTCCTGGCAGCAGGAATTGCGACTGGCGTCCAACGATGCAGACTTTATCAGCTGGCAGACAGGCCTGTTCCTGTTGCGTACCGAAAATGAGCTGAATCCCCAGGAGTCCTACGGCATAGCCCTGGGCGCGGTGGGCGGCGGCACCGAGGTCTACTCAACCCTGACAACCTGGTCGACAGCGGCTTTCGGTGAAATGACCTTCCACCTGAGCGAGGCAACCCAGCTGACGGCCGGCTTGCGTTACACCATGGACAAGCGCAAGATTGAAGCCGAGACCTACATCTACGCTTTGCCAACTATGCCGGTGAGCAGCCTCACTGATTCGGTGGTGGATGAAGAGCCCACCTATCGTTTGGCGTTGCACCATGACCTGACCGACAGCATCAATCTTTACGCGTCCTATAACCGTGGTTTCAAATCCGGCACCTATTCCATGACCGCCTATGTGGATCCACCGGTCGCACCACAAACCATCGATGCGTTTGAAGTGGGTATGAAATCGACCTGGCTGGATGAGACCCTGCGCCTCAACCTCGCGGCCTTCCACTACGAGATCGACGACTATCAGGTGCGAGCGGCCACCGGCGTGGGGGCGGACCCGGTTCTGTTGAACGCCGCCGAGGTGGAAGTGGATGGTCTGGAAGTGGAGTTCGAAGCGCTGCCGACCGATAACCTGCGCCTGTTTGGCTCGGTAACCTGGCTCAAGTCCGAATTTACAGACTTCCCGTTTGCCCCGCACACCATCCCCAATCCATCCAACATTGGCGGTGCCTCCACGGTGCTGACGAGTGCCAAAGGCAATGACACGCCGCTGGCGCCGGAGCTGGCCGGTAATCTGGGGGTGAGCTACACGATTCCTCTGGATTCCGGCCAAGTGGATATGACCCTGCTCTACAGCTACAACGACGGCTACTACTTCGAGCCTGATAACCGCCTGGACCAGCCGGCGTTTGATACCATCAATGCCTCACTGCTGTATCAGGTTGGTGAGCACTGGGCGCTGGAGGCCTGGGGTCGTAACCTGACGGATGAAACCTATTACGTGCAGAAGCTGGGCAGCGCCCTGGCGGATGTGGCGGTGCCGTCGGCGCCGCGTACCTACGGCGTCAGTGTCAGTTACAGCTACTGATACACCGCTGCGGTGACATCGGGACGGGGCTCATAGGGGCCCCGTTTTTTATTCAGTGTCAGAAATTGTTGAGATCGCCATCACCAAAAGGTGCTTCTGCCGGTGCTGTTGCCGCCAGCGCTTCCTTGCAGGCCCTTACCCGGGAAGAGTAGCGGGAGTAGTGCTCAAGCAGCGACTGCTGGATGGCCATTTTCTTCATAAACGAATGTTGCCGTGGGAGCGTCAGCAGGCGACTGCTGGCCTGTTTCATATCGTCGTCCATCACTTGTACGCAGGGATGCAGCTCGAAGTCGCTATATACCGCCTGTTGCCAACTCTGGTCGTACATAAACACTTCGCCGGTGTCCTGGAAGTACATAAGATCGGTGCCGCCGTCTTTATCCAGGTCCTGCACACACATGTCGTAGATCAGGTAATGGGCGCAATAGAGCGATGCCGGGTCGGTCGCGCTTTGCTTGTCATGGTTGCTGGCACAGCCACCCAGCAGTGAGACAGGGCCACACAGCAGCATCAGGGTAACGGCGCAACGACAGGGATTTTTCATGACGCCAGTCTGGACTGGCCGGATGAACACTTGTTGATGATTGCATGAAACTTTGATTACGGCAGTTATGGCGGATATGGCACCTGGCTGAAATCATCCATGTCGGGATCGCCGAAGGGCTGTTCCTCCGCAGGCTGTTTGGTACAAGCGCGGATCTTCGGGTAATAGCGCAGGTAATCGTAGAACAACTCCTTTTTCGCACTCATTTCACCTATCGCTGAACCACCTGGTGGCACGGTTAACAGCGGACTGCTGGCCGCCTTGGTTTCGTCGTCCAGGATTTGTGCGCAGGGGTGCAAGTCGAAGTCTGCCGATATCCGCTCCTGCCAGTCGTGGTCGTACATAAACACTTTGTTGGTGTTACTGAAATACATCAGGTCTGCGCGGCCGTCACCGTTCAGGTCCAGCATGCACATGTCATAGACCAGATAGCGCGTACAGTAGCGCGGTGCGGTCGCCGTGTGGGTAGATTGTGGTGGCGCCGGGCTGCTGCATCCGCCGAGCAGCAGACTGGCGCCACCAAACAGCAAAGTGGCAATGGCGATAGGGCGGGATCTTTCCATGGCGGTCGTCGGCGTGTTCTGTCTGTTACGGGTCTCTTGTCTGTCGCAGTTGCAGGATGCTGCGGATGTCAGCGCGTTTGTGTCGCAAGGTCAGGGTGATGGCGATCTCTTCTGTGGCCGCCAGCAGGCAGAGCCCGGCTGCCAGCCAGATGGGCCATTGCAGCAGCCCCGCACACAGCAGCAGGTAACTGAGGATGGTGCAGGCGACGGCAATTTTGACCAGCCAGGTGTGATAGCTGGTGATGCTGCCGAATTTAACCAGGCCGACCAGGGTTGGCAGGGTAAAACTGCCGACAATAACCAGCCACGCGGCCCAATAATCCTGCACCAGCTCCGGCCACAGTAGCCAGGTGCACAGGGCCAGGGTGGTGTAAATCAGGAAGTCGCCCCAGCTGTCCAGCTGTGAACCGAGAACCGTGATCTGATTGAGGCTGCGGGCGAGAAACCCATCCAGTACATCGGTGAAAATGGTAACCACAACCGTAAGCAGATAGAGCTGGGCGTGTTGTTGCAGTGCCAGCCACAGCAGCAGGGGAGCCATCAGCAGGCGCAGCAGGCTGACCAGGTTCGGGGGTGTGAGCAGGATGCTTTGCATGTAAAAAGCTCCGCGACCAATGTACGGGTTACCCGGGTACATCAATAGGGCTGTTTGCGAATCCCCAACCGGAAGAGTAGCACCGAAAACACCATCTCCAGCAGCATAAACAGCAGCGGTATCAGCAGTACCTCCAGCCACTCCAGTGCCAGCAGGGGTTTCAGCAGCAGCGCCGGCAGCAGGGCTTCGGGCAACTGGTCCAGGCCGGTTGCCCTGGCGCTGGAAGCGCGCCCGAGGCGGCGCTTGCAGAAGCTGGAAAAGAGATCGCCCAGCATGGCCAGGGCAGCGGTCAATGTGCCCAGCCACCAGTGGTGCCCCAGCAGCGGGGCGGACAGCGAGGTCACCAGCAGGGCACTGGCAAGGCCGCGCCAGGTTTTGCTGGGGCCCAGCAGGCGGCGTTGATCCCGCCAGCAGCGGTGAGCGTCCACCGGCCAGCTGTAACGGGCTCCCAGCCAGCGTGTCATCAGCACCGGCATGGAGTTGGCCACGATAATCAGCAGCAACAGGTGAGTGGCGGTGGCAGACATGGGGAACAATCCTTGTTCGGCGGTGCTATTGGTTACCAGCATAGCAGCCGGTGCATCCCTGCGCCGGTCTGAGGTGGTGCTGGTTACTGCGGTGTGGCTTACACGGCGAAGTCGTAACCACCGTTCACCGGGTAGGTCTGACCGGTGATCCAGCTGGCGGCTTCGGAGCAGAGAAACAGGGTCATACCGGCGACATCATCCGGCTTGCCGAAACGGCGGATCACATAGCGGGAGACGTGGGCCTTGGCCTGGTCACTGGCCAGGAACTCGCTCTTCTGTGGCTCCGGAATGGGCGGCTCCAGGGTCGACAGCGAGATGCAGTTGCAGGTGATGTTGTAGCGCCCGGCCTCCTTGGCCAGGGAGCGCATAAAGCCGGTGGCAGCTGCCTTGGCGGCGCCATAAACGGCTAGCCTTGGCTCACCAACACGGCCGGCGTCGGAAACGATGGTGACCACCCGGCCACGCTTCTGCTCCACCATGCCAGGCAGCAGGGCGTGGCAGCAGTTCATCACCCCGGTGAGGTTGGTGTGGAAGTAGCGATCCCAATCGGAGGGGTCGGTTTCCCAGAACAGTGGCGAGTGGCGCATCTCGGTATTGGGGCCGGCGTTCCCGGCGTTGTTCACCAGCAGGGTGATGGGGCCCAGCTCGGCGGTGGCTTTGACGGCGGCCGCGCGCACCGATACCAGATCGCCCACGTCGGCCTGCACGGCACAGGCGGCCACACCCAGTTCACGGATTTCCGCAGCGACCGCTTCGGCGCGCTCCAGCACGTAATCATTGACGGCAATACCACCGGCGTTGTGGTGGGCCAGTTGCAGGGCGATGGCGCGACCGGCACCCTGGCCGGCACCGGTGACAAAGGCAACCTGTCCCTGCAGGTCCAGTGGGTCGTTTCCAATCATTAGGCAACTCCTGTCCGGGGATTACCTGTCCCGGAGCGTTATTGTTATGGTGTTCGTCCCGCGAGGGGGCGGACGGGTTATCGTCGGGCTCGTGGCCTGCAATCAGCATAGTGCCTCAACCGGCACCGGCGGCGATCTTTACGGCTGAATTTCAGTTGACCCGGGCAGTCATTTTTATCATATTCGGCATATGTCGAATATAGCAAAGATAAAACTTAACCCGGCCCAGCAGCACTTCATCGAAGAGCTGGCTACCCTGCTGCTGCCCTGGGGCATGCAGGGCGGGGTCGCACGACTCTATGCCCTGCTGATCCTGCAGCCGGAGCCCGTCAGCCTCGATGCCATCTGTGAGGCGCTGGAAATCAGCAAAAGCACAGCCAGCGTCACTGCCCGCCAGCTGGAGCAGGCCAAGCTGATCAAGCGGGTGCCGGTCAAAGGCAGCAAGCGGGTACTCTATGTGGCTGCCAGTGATAACGCGGCTACGGTGGCGGACCAGGCGCTGATGCTGGGTCGATTTGCTCAATTGCTGAGCTCACACCAGAGCGCGGCCGAGAGCGAGGTGGTGAACCGGCGGCTGCAAACCATGGCTGATTTCTCGCGGGTGATGCAGCAGGTGATGGAAGACGCTATTCGCACTCACAGCAAGGCGTGATCCCGGCCGCTCTGCCGCGGCCTGCCGGATGGTATGATCCTGAACCCTGGTGCGCCTACCAACGGGAACATGCCCACGGAATAACACGGAATAGATGGAACCGAGAACAATGAAAGTTTTCCGCACCCACACCCTCACGGGTATTGATTCCCTGCAGCTGGAACAGGTGGCTGCTCCCGGTCCATTGGCCAGTGGGGAAGTTCGTGTGGCCATGCGTGCCGCCTCGCTCAACTACCGTGACCTGCTGGCCCTGTCAGGCAAATTGCGGGCGCCGGAGGGTGGTTTGGCTGCCCTCTCCGATGGTGCCGGCGAGATCACCGAGGTGGCCCCGGATGTGAGTCATGTAAAGGTGGGGGAGCGGGTGGCACTTACCTTTAATGCCGGCTGGATCGGCGGCGACTGGCGTGCGGATGCGGCGCACCTGAACACCCGCTGCTGTCCCCTGCAAGGGGTAATGCAGGAGGAGATGGTGGTGCACCACAGTGAGGTGGTTACCTTGCCATCCAACCTCAGCTTTGCCGAGGGCGCCTGCCTGCCCTGTGCCGGCGTCACTGCCTGGCACGCACTCTGTGCGGCCCGACCACTGCAGCCGGGCATGAGTGTGCTGTTGCAGGGCGCCGGCGGTGTCTCGACCCTGGGCCTGCAATTCGCCAAGGCGTTTGGTGCCAGGGTGATTATGATTTCGTCGTCGGATGAACGCTGTGAACGATTGAAATCGCTGGGTGCAGACGAGTGCATCAACTATCGCGAAGAGCCCGAATGGCAGAACCGGGTACGGGAGCTGACCGGCGGGCAGGGCGTGGATCTCTCGGTGGACCTGGGTGGCGCGGCCACCATCGACCGTACCCTGGGTGCCACTGCCATGGGTGGTCGTATGGCACTGGTAGGCCTGTTGGGTGGCTGGCCGGATAAACTCTCTTCCATCTTCTCGGCCAGCGTCGATATCACCCCGGTCAGGGTCGGTAGCCGTGACGACTTCGAAGCCATGAACCGCGCCATCGCTTACCAGCGAATCCAGCCTGTCATCGACAGTCGCTACGGTTTTGAAGAGTTGCCACAGGCGCTGCAGCACCTGGCCAGCGGGCGTCAGTTTGGCAAAATCGTGATTGAATTCTGACGGCTGGCTATCAGCCGGCCGCTGTAAGTAACCAACATTCTATTGAGTAACGCCTGGACCCCAATGAGTATTTTTGCCGAAGAAGACACCAATAGCCTCTACCTCTCCCGCACCGATAAAGAGGAGTTGCTGGGCACCTATTCAGATCATGGTATCGAGCTGGAAGGGGAGCACTGGCCGACGGTGGAGCACTATTTCCAGGCCAGCAAGTTCAGCAACAACCTCGCTTATCGGGAGAAGATCCGCAACGCGGCAACCCCGGAGCAGGCTCACAAGCTGGGCGAAAGCTGGCTGAAGCGCAAACGCAGCGACTGGAAACAGGTGCGTGAAGTGATCATGACCCGCGGCGTCTACATCAAGTGCCGTACCTATCCGGCAATTGCGGAACAGTTGCTGCAGAGCGGTGACCAGCGACTGGTGGAGAACAGCCAGTACGACTACTTCTGGGGCTGTGGCCGTGACCGGCGTGGCGATAACCGCTACGGTGCGGTACTGATGAACGTGCGCTCCAAGCTGCAGCAGGAGGCGGCTGAAAACAGCTGAGCTTTCCGCGCTGGCGTGATACTGCGTGCAAGGTGAATTACAGCAGAGCTAACACCGTTGTCGTTCCCGCGAACAAGGTGAATTGCAGCACCGCTGCAAGAGAGGGCACTCCGGGGTGGGCGGGAATCACAATGTCATTCCCGCGAAGGCGGGAATGCATAAGCTGGACACGAATAACAAAAAATAGCTGAAAGGAATCCGAATGATGAGCGACCTGCATCGCCCCCTGTACGTACCGGAAATTCTGGTCAACGCCCTCAACCAGGACGAGACCCGCCCCCTGATACAGCTGCAGGGCAGCGCCGCTACTGCGGGTGCCAGCCTGCTAACCGTCGGTGATGTACGCGATGCCGCCAGCCAGTTTGCCCAGGCGTTACAGGGTATGGGGCTGGGCAAGGGCAGTCGTATCGGGTTGTTATCGCCCAATCGTCCCGAAGTGCTGCACGTTGCCAATGCGGTACAGGTGCTGGCGTCGGTCTACTCGCCCATGCACCCCATGGGCAGCTTTGACGATCACCTCTTTACCCTGACCGATGGCGAGCTGGATGTCCTGATCTTTGATGCCGAACGCTACGGCGATCATGTCGCCAAACTGGCAGCGCAGCTGCCCCGGCTCAAACTGATCTCATTCGGTGATCACCCCCTGGCCACCAACCTCACCACACTGGCTGCCAGCTACGCCCCGCAGAAACTGGTGGCACCGCGGGTCGAGCCCGACGATGTGGTGCGCCTCGGCTACTCCGGCGGCACCACCGGCAAGCCCAAGGCGCTGGCCAGTGTGCAGCGCACCGGCCTGGTGACCATTCAACTGATGCTGTCGGAGTGGGAGTGGCCCAACCCGCCGCGTTTTCTCTCCTGTACGCCTCTCAGTCACGCAGGGGCGGCGATGTTTATTCCGGTGTTGATGAAAGGCGGCACCATGCTGGTATTACCGGGCTTCGACCCGGTCACCGTAATGCAGACCATACAGGACCAGCGCATCAACTGCATGATGCTGGTGCCCACCATGATCTACGCATTGCTGGATCACCCGCGCTTTGATGAGTTCGATCTCTCCAGCCTGGAAACCGTGTTCTACGGCGCGTCGGCCATATCACCACCGCGCCTGAAAGAAGCCATCGAACGCATCGGCCCCGTCTTTATGCAGTTCTACGGTCAGGCGGAAGCTCCCATGTCGGTCTGTGTGCTGCGCAAAAGCGAACACGACATTAACGACCTGCAGCGACTGGCCAGCTGCGGCCGTCCCAGTCCCTGGTTGCATGTGGAAATGCTGGATTCGGACAACCAGCCGGTAGCCGATGGCGAGCCCGGTGAAATCTGCGTGCGTGGCCCACTGGTGATGAATGGCTACCGCAACAACCCCGAACTCACCGCCGAAACCTTCTCCGGTGGCTGGCTCCACAGTGGCGATGTCGCCGTGCGCGATCCGGGCGGCTTCCTGCGCATTATCGACCGCACCAAGGACATGATCGTCAGCGGTGGTTTCAATATCTACCCGCGCGCAATCGAAGACATCCTCGCCGAACACCCGGCGGTATCACAGGTAGCGGTTATCGGCGTACCGCACGAGAAGTGGGGTGAGGCGGTAAAGGCCCTGGTGGTGCTGCGGGCTGGGCAGTCAGTCGCCGCCGAAGAGCTGGTAGCGATGGTGGCCGATCGCAAGGGCGCGTACCAGGCGCCCAAGTCGGTGGAGTTTATTGATGCGATTCCGCAAACGCCGGTGGGTAAGCCGGACAAAAAGGCATTGCGGGCGATTTATCAGGCTTGATGTGAGCGGAGAAGAATGTTGCGCCAGATTTTGTCGGGGCGATTTTGAAAATTATCGGGGCGGTGCCCTTTTAGCTGCCTGAAGGGATTTTTTAAGATTGTTCGCCATGAAAATCAGGTGGTTACAAGTAGGTGGAAACTGGATGCCCAATTAAAAGGGCATCCTGCTAATTACTATTATGAGGGCGCAGCCCTCATTAACAGACTGTTATAGCTAAATGAAGAAATTACTACTTTCATTAATCATCGTGGCACTTTCAGGTTGTTCTGGGCCTTCAATTTATGAGCAAGTTGCTAACGACATGAATGGTGCAGAGTTAATTGATAAAGTGTGGTTGGTCGGCATTGACTGGATTCCATCAGGCAAAGAAATAAACTATCAACTTTCTGCCGAGGATCGTGATCTCGCAAAAAGTGCCCTCAACTCATGTGTAGGTGAACTTACTGAGGAAGCGGGCAACGAATTACAGCAGCCAAATACTAAAAGGCTATCTGTTGCAACAATACAACTAACATTGTGTATGCAAAGAAAACAATGGGAGCCATCTGTAAGCTCCGCAATACTTACGAGATAAGCTATAACAAGGCGGTGTTGTCGCCTTCGGCTGGGACTGCCATTCCGCTGGCGCTCCATGTCAGCCCCAAACCGCGGCGTTAGGGTGAAAAAGAGAATATGGAAGCGATCACCATAGTTGCAACAATAATCGGTATTGCCGCAGGAGTGGTCACACTAATCAAGGAATGGCCCGTTATAGTCAAGGCGGCTTCTACGTTACGGGAGAAGGCTGCCAACTCTAAGCTGCCAGACTTTAAGCGGCGAAAATTGATGGTGGCCTTATCTTTAGGAGTCGCAGGGTCGATAATATATGCCTCGTTTCCTTTGCTAAAGGAAACAGTGAAGAAATTATCAACAGTAAGGCGACCTTCTGAAAATGATAAATTTGTAAAAAATGAAACTTCTGGAATCATACATCATGCAGAGGTTTGTGCAAATCATCTTCCCAATAACCTCCTGGCGGTAGAGCCCAGAGAGCTAATATCTTCTGAGTCTATTCATGAGTCAAAACTTAATCACATTGCGAGCCTAGAAGACTTAGAAATTGAGCGTGAAGCGATCATCATAAACGCTATAAAGAAAAGTCCAACTAGCACACACCTGTACAAATATCTTGTAAGTGAGTGGGGCCGTAAGAAAGAGTATTCTAGAATACATACATTTTTGGAGACGAATCTGGAGCACTTGAAATCACTTCTGTCTCAGTACGCATATGATAAACGTCTCAATAAAAAGTACGAAAAGGCTATAGCTGAACTAGAGCAACGTAGAGATAAGGCTCGGTATCTTGCGAAAATGGCTAATTTTTCTTGAGCTGTTGTGTTTCGGGGAAACTGCAATTGGCCTGAGCCAATTGGCGAGGGTGGTTCGACTCCACCGCAGCTCACCCTACAAGTGGCTGTTGCCGGACGCGACTACGCTGCGCTCTGGCACGCCGCAAAGCCAAGTATTGAGCATTTTTGGAGAAAGTGGTGGCAAAAATCGATTCAGACGTACTGATCAAAGCCGAAAGCGTCATGCCAATAGAGTTAGTTCAGTCAACAAAAAACCTATTAGATGTCGTCATTTCCAACATCCCATTTATGGTGACGATCTGCGTGGTTATTTGTGCTGCAACAGTAACATACCGGAGCAACCGAAAATCAGTAGAAGCTCAGAATAAACTGTCTCAAAAGGCATTAGAAAAACAAACAGAGTTAGCAAATGAAGCCAAGGACGCTGAGCATCAAAACAAAATATCTGAGTTTCGCCACCACTGGCTCCAAGAAGTTCGAGGCACCGCATCCGAGTTAATTAAAGTGATTCATGCATGTCAATACTTCACTATGGTTCGTAATTTTTCCGATGATCGCGTCAAACAAATTGAAAAAATAACCTCCGATCTTGAAGTCAAAAGTTTACATGATGAACTAAAGGTTTCTTATGAGACCCTTATGCAGAAAAGAGCAGACTTCTATAAGTATAATGCAAAGTTGAGATTGCTTTTCAAAAACGGTGACTCCCAGACAAAAAAATTGTTTGAGTATCTTGACGGTGTGCTCGCCGATATGGGCGCTTTAGATAAGAGGGAATTGGATAATAAAGTAATAGAAAGTATCACGGTGGAGCTTCAAAAAATCCTCAAAGATGAATGGGAAACCACCAAAAAGCGCTCATGGCTGTAATATGCTTAACAAGGTGGTCAACGGGTCGCCAACTGCGCTGCGCTCCGTTGGCGCCCATTACCACTGGCGTTATGCATTTTATGAAGTAACACTAAGAATTGAGGAATTGATATGAACCCTTTAGATGCGCCACCAGAATTTTTGGATGTTCCTCCCGAAGAACAAGATGATTTCTATAGCGATGACGATCTTTTCAAAATCCAGTCTTGGGGTGCGGATCTAAGCTTTCGAGAATTAATATCACGATATGATGAAGATGAGCTTGTAAAGCCGGAGCTTCAAAGATATTACGTTTGGGATAAGTCAGAAGCATCTAGGTTTATTGACTCAATTCTCCTTGGATTGCCAGTTCCTAGTATTTTTCTGGCCAAAACAAAAAATGAGAAACTGTTGATAATTGATGGTTATCAACGCCTGATGACAGTGCGAGATTATGTAAAGGGAATTTTTTCAAAAGATGGAAGGGTGTTTAAGCTGTCAAGAACTGAAAAGGTTCATTCAAGATGGAGAGGAAAGGCTTTTGCAGAGCTTGAAGAAGAAGAGCAACGCAGAATAAGAAATACAACCATCCACGCAATTATATTTATGCAACGTAGCCCCTCTGTTGGTGATACTAGCTTGTTCCAGGTTTTTGAACGAATAAATTCAAGTGGAAGAACTTTGCTTCCGCAGGAAATAAGGAATTGCGTCTATCAAGGACCATTTAATTCTTTGCTATTAAAGCTCAATGAAAATGAATCGTGGCGAAGGTTGTTTGGAAAGGAGCTAATAGATGATCGCATGCGAGATGTTGAATATATTCTGCGTTTTTTTGCATTGTCTTCAGATCAGATACTATTCGACGATGACCCGCCATCGAGAATATCACTCAAAAAATACCTTAATCAATTCATGGATCTATTCAATGATCAGGAGTATATGGCCTCATTTGAAAGTAAATTCACAAATGCTATTTCTAAAGCCGAGGAAGCATTCGGCGAAAGTGCTTTTCACAATATATCGCAAACAGATCCCAATCATTTGGTAGAGCGTTTTAGTCCCACCCTTTTTGACTCGGTTCTTGTGGCATTCTATCTGGCGGAGAGAGACGGGAAACCTGGTATCGGGGCCGACTCTGCTAAATCTAGAAAGCAAGAAATTCTAAGAGGTGAAGAATTTCAGCGCCTATTATCTCAAGAAACGATGAGGGTCCCGAACATCCGAGACAGAATCTTTAGAATGTATAACGCATTATTCTCGGAGTGATTGGCAATGAATAATAATGAGGTGTCTCAAATTCTCTGCGATTGCGCCGATGAATTAGAGAATATTCGCGCATTGCTCGTTGGATTGGGTGATGGTGCCAATCCGACCCCTTATGTAAAAAAGTATGCAGTTATCAGGGCAACTGGTGCCATTGAAGTTGGATTCAAGCAAATAATAGCGGACAAAGTTGATGAAGGATGCAACGTACAAGTTAAAAATTTCATCAAGAAGAAAGTAAGAGAGTCATCGTTTAACCCTAAATTTGGATTGATAGAGAATCTGTTGACCGAATTTGATCAACGCTGGAAAGAAAAATTTGACGAATTGCTCGCACTTGAAGATAGGCCCGCATTAAAGGGGGCATTAACGGAGCTGGTTAATGCTAGAAACGAGTTTGCTCACGGAGGCAATCCAAATGTGGGTATCGAAAAGACAATCTCATGCTTTGAAAATGGAAGGAAGGTGCTAAAAATTCTTGATGAAGTTGTTAATTACAATTTCGATGAATAATGCATAACAAAGGCGCGCAGTTAACCGCTGAAAAACGCGGCGGGACAGCCGAAACTCCGCACCTTTTTGTGAAAACGATCCGCTTATTTTTGCACAAGAACGCGCTCCATTTTGGCTGCCTCTGGCGCCGGAGTTAGGCATTAGAGGATGGCATGGGCAGGAAACTAACGATATACATGCTTGATGGATCGGCGACTGGTCCGAAAACGGTCGAGATAGGTAATTGGTCAGGTAAAGCAGTTTTTTCGCCTCGTGCAACGCTAAAAAGCTTGCTCGATCGGCCTGAGTTCGATGCGCCAGGCATCTATTTTCTTCGTAGTGAAAGCGAATCCTACGAGTTTGATGAAAGGATCTACATCGGAGAGGCTGAGGAGCTTCGAGCACGTCTTAAGACGCATATTGCGGAACGGGATTTTGACTCAATGGTCTGTTTTCTCAGTAAGGACGAGATGCTGACTAAGGCTCATATCAAATACTTGGAATCGCGCATCATCGCTCAGGCGCGTGAGGCCAACAGTTCATTTGTAGAGAATAGTAATAATCCCAAGGGCTCAAGGTTGTCGGAGGCGGATGTCTCTGATATGGAATACTTCATTGAGCAGATTAAACTTATCCTCCCAACCGTAGGGGTGAACTCGCTCGTTGTAGCAGCGCCCCACAATATAGCCACTGACTCTCAACTTCAGAACACGGGTGGCACACTCTACAAAATTAAGTCTAAAAGCTTGGATGCAACAATGATCGAGACGGACGGGGGGTTCGTCGTAAAAGCAGGCTCCCAAGCCAGCTTGAAAACTTCGAAATCGATCGCAGAGGGTTGGCTAAAAATACGGAAGAAACTCTTAGACGCAGAAGTCTTGAGGCAGAAAGGGGGCACTCTAGTATTTGCTGAGGATGCGAGCTTTTCTTCCCCAAGCGCGGCATCATCAGTTGTGCTTGGTCGGCAAGCTCCAGGCCCCGTGTCTTGGGTTAATGCGGCTGGGGAAACGTACAAAGAAGTGCAAGAAGGGGCTGCCGATGCCTAACAAGTGCAGGCACGGTGATACCCATTACATTGCACCTTTGGATCCATTTCATGGGTGCGTATTCTGCAAGCGGTAGGCACCACCAAAGGAATGCAAATGAATAAAGTATATGAAGCACCAGCGAGCGACATTTCTACCCAACTTGAAAGCACTATTCCCACAAGGCCTATGTCTGTTTCTGTTTTGGGTTGGCTTTTTATTCTCGCCGGCATTCTCTATACCACTTATTTATAAAGCCGGTCTATTCACTGTTCAGGAAACTTCTGAAGGTGGCAAATTCTCGGTTAACTTAATCTGGTTTTTGCTTATCTGGAGCGGATATATGCTCTTGGTTGGCAGTAGCCTTTCCAGGTACTTTGCGGCATTATTTGGCTTGTTAGCTTTCATCTTGCCGGGGATCGCAGTCATATACATCTGCTTTATCAGCAATGCTAAAACATTCTTCGCAAAAAAGTCGTGCCTTAACTGCGGCCATAGCAAATTTCGTGTCGGCAACCCTATCGTCACGTCAATTCGTTGCCGAAAATGTAGCACGAAGGTCAAAGTCTAATTCCTGAAAAAGTTCTCAGGTGCAATCCGGCCACAAGAAATCCTGGCCTCCGCGGGACAACCTACACTGCGTTTCGGTTGCCCCTTGGAAAAGCGTTAAGCACTCTCACAGGTAAGCATCGTGATTTTGGAAACGACTCGTCTAGTAATAAGGGAGATCTCAGAAGCAGATCTGGATAATCTGGGGGCAATGCTTGCTGATGAAAGGGTTATGGAGTTTTCTGTTAATGGCCCTATGAATAAGCTTCAAACGTTGGAATTTATTAAGTGGTGCAAGTCTTCTTATCAAGACCATGGTATTGGCCCATGGGCATTAGAAGATAAAGAGGTGGGTCATTTATAGGCTTTGCTGGACTCAGCGAAGAACTTATTGATGGCAACCAAGAAGTCCACGTCGGATATAGGCTCGCAAGGAATTACTGGAGCAAGGGCTTTGCCACCGAAGCCGTTAGATCCGTTGTAGACTATGGCTTAAACATTAAAGCGCATGAGTACATCTGCGCAATTATTGAGCCTGAGCACCATTCCTCCATAAAAGCTATAGAAAAGGCTGGGTTCAATTTATCCAAAACAACCGTGTTTCATGGAAAACACGTTAATATTTATCGAAAAGGTAACTGAAAAGGCTAGGCCGCAAGTGCATATCAAGTCGCAGGAATCGCTCCCGCTGGTTGTTGGTCCAGCCAAAGCTCTGAACCTTTTGGGTATGGCTGCGCCAGTGTATACCCAAAAGTCGCTTCACTTTGTCCTCCCCTCTGGGAGCGTTAAGAGGTAGAAATTGGATGTTCAAATCTGCAATGAAAGCTATGACGATGCGGCGCGAATACATGAAGTTACAGCGGAGGCATTTTTAAATGCCCCCCATGCCGATCATACAGAGCAGTTCATTGTTGATGCCCTTCGTCGCGCGGAAGCGTTAACGATCTCTCAGATTGCGATGGTTGACGGGGAGATTGTTGGCCATGTTGCAATATCTCCGGTTACCCTATCAACCGGAGTGACAGGCTGGTTTGGCCTTGGGCCAATATCGGTTCTTCCTGAATTTCAAGGTTGTGGGGTGGGTTCCCGGTTAATGGAGAGTTCGCTTGCCTCTCTCCAGGCAATGAACGCGTCTGGCTGCGTAGTGCTTGGCGATCCTGATTATTATGGCCGTTTCGGGTTCAAGGCTGTAGAGGGGCTGCGCTACCCCGGTGTGCCTGCAGAGTATTTTCAGGCGTTATCGTTTTCCGGAGTGATGGCGCTAGGGGACGTAGCCTACCATGTGGCATTCTCGGCTCAGGGGTAACTAAGCCAGGCATGGCGAATGCTATGGTGCAATGCGTCTGCGCCTGCCTGTTTTTAGGGGAAAGGTTTATATAGGTATGAATAAATGAAAGTAATTGTCGCAATCTCCATTGCTGTTGTCGCCTTTCTGTTTGTGAAGCGCTATGACCTCTACGAGGCTACGGATGGCCTGGCCAGTTCTTATGAGGTCGTGGAGGAAGATTTTTTCCTGAAGGGAAGCTGCGTTTCCAAAGGAGAACTCCTTGAAAGACCTTTCAGGTGTGTCGGCCATAATGTCTGGGGTGGGTTCGTCAAGAAAAACCATGACTACAACAAAGAGCGCGAAGTTGATTAAGGTGATATCAGGTGCGCATATAAGGAAGTAATGTTACTGAGGATCAACAGTCGAGCCTTGAAGCTGGTAAGAGTAAGCGGCCCGGGGTGCCGGATTCGCCCGGCTGGCAAAGGGAGAGTCAGAGGTTACTTATTTGCCAGAGAGTAACTGTCACTATGGATATGCCCAGAGCTGTGACCAGATAAAGTATCCCGCGTCTGTTTACAGGGAAGGACCGCATTGATCGGCCGGATGCGGGGGACGGATATCCTTGGCTCGCTTTCCTCAGACCGCGATAGCGGGCCATCAGGTAGTCCAGCTCTTTTGTGGTTATGCTGACGTCCTGCCTGAATCGCTCAAATATCTGACCGTCGTTGAGTGCCTCCCTGGATCTTCCGAATCCTCGTTCGAAGAAGTTTTTCCCGATAGCCGACGGGGCACCAAGCCGGTCGATTGACTGGTAGAGCTCGCTGGCTTGCCGATGCCATTCGGTAAAAGCCTTGCCCCGGTACGCCAGGGGATTATTGCTGATTTTTTCCAACCCCTGTTTTACGTCAACCAATTGCCTCGCCAACAGTTGGTGGCTGTCAGGGTCGTTACTGCTACACCGCAGTGAGTTGCTTTTGTAGCGGCCAATAGCTGTGGGCATGACATTCAGGTATCCGTGTGCAGAGGTTCCCATATTCGGGTCGGGTGCGTCAGGCATCAATATAGCGGCGTTGCTCTTATTGGCACGAGAACCCCATCAAAGAACAGGCAGTTTGTCTCCTGTGATCGGTCAGGTATATTGATTGGCACAATAACGTGAAGGAACCTTGTTGCAGGCTCAGAAAATATTGCGGCAACAGGAAGGTCATTCAATGTTGACCAGAGAAGGATGGCGATGATGGAAAAAGCAAATATTGACGGTGTGGGTATTGCTTACGAACTGCTTGGTGATCGCCGCGCTCCGCTCATCGCATTGACTCCGGGTGGGCGCTTTACCATGGATGTTCCCGGTTATCGGGAAATGGCGGAAGAGTTTGTCCGACAGGGCTATCAGGCCCTGATCTATGATCGTCCCAATTGTGGCTATTCTGACACCTGCCTGCTTGGCGAATGTGAATCGGAGAATCAGGCAGAGGCGCTGGCGGGGCTGATCAAGACGTTGGGGTTGGGGCCTGCTGTGATTGCCGGTGGGTCGGGTGGGTCCCGGGTGTCGATGCTGGCGGCTTCCCGGTATCCGGATCTGTGCTCCCATCTTGTGCTCTGGTGGATCAGCGGTGATCCCATTGGTTTGATGTAACTGGCAACCTACTACTGTGGTGAGGCGGCAACCCTGGCCAGTTCAGGTGGGATGGTGGCGGTATTGAAGGCGACCTCTTGGTCCGAGCATCTGGGCAAAAACCCCAGGGCCAGGGAGACATTGCTGGCGATGGATCCGGATAAATTTATCGCCATTATGCAGAAGTGGGCCGCCGCTTATGCACCATCCGGGATATCGCCGGTGCCGGAGATGCAACCGCGTCACTTTGCGCAGCTCAATATGCCCACACTGGTGTTTCGCAGTGGCAGGAGTGACCTGTCACATACCCGGGCTACCAGCGAGTGGGTTCACCGCTTGATTCCGCACTCATTGCTGCTGGAGCCACCCTGGGATGATAACGAGTGGAACCGGCGTTCTGCCCAAACCATGGCGGGTACGGACGGGCATACGTTGTTCCGCAGTTGGCCGAAGCTGGTTCCGGCCATTGTGGACTTCCTTGTGTCCAACCCGTGACCGGCCGGTTAATCGAGGCCTGAACATCCCTGTTCAGTGAAAACCGGAGTATCTCCCTCTCCTGCCGCGAACCAGCGGCTGCGACTCGCAGCTGCTGATGTAAGATTGGACGGACAGATAATTTAACTGCTTCAAAAAAATCCCGGCCAGCTTGGGGGCTGTGTGTCAACGTCTCCTGAAACCCGGATAGCCAAAGTCAGACTGCACTGGCTTACACTATCCGGATTACCCATACACAATAGCCAATCTTCTATAGTTGGTTCACTCATAGAAAGGTCTGATGGATTGTCATGACAAAGCGCATAGGGATAAGCCTCGTCATTTATGTGGCATGGATTGCGGTTACCTTGTTGGGCGCCAGGCTGATAGTAGCCGACGATACGACCCTTAACGAATTGGTCACCTCGGGAATTGGCTGGCATTTTGCTGCCGCGATAGCGCTGTTGCTAACGGCGATTTCGGTTTTCAAATGGCGGGATATGCACTTTACCAGACCGCACTCGCTGGTTCGCACTTTGTGGTTTCCGGGGATTTACCTGGTGCTTTTTGCCAGCGGTGTCGCCTTCCTCGGGGCGCCTCCCTTGGGCGTGGTGGTGTTTGTGGTGATCAATACGTTGATGGTCGGGGTGTCGGAAGAGCTCATGTTTCGCGGTGTCCTGTTCCGGGCGCTGGCCGCGTCGATGTCCATCTGGAGGGCTATTATTGTTACTACGGTCTTGTTCGGGGCCGTGCACACCCTGAATGTTTTTATCACCGGTGAGCTGGGGGAGGCGCTGGTCCAGTCTGTTGCTGCGACCATGAGCGGTCTGGTGCTCATCGCTATAGTGATCCGGACCGGATCGATATGGCCGGCGATTACCTATCACTTCCTCTGGGACTGCCTTCTCTTTCTCGTCAGCAGCAGTGTGGCCTCCGGGAATCAGGGGGTGCCCACCGGTGATCCTGGTCCGTTGGCGTTCTATATTCCGGTGTTGCTGAATCTTCCCAATTTTATCTGCGCGCTTATACTGTTGCGCCATGTTGGCAGGAGTCACGGCAGTACCTTGCAGCGGCATTCCGCCCCGGGGGATACCGCAGGGCGGCTCTGATCAATGAGTAACCCCTGCCTGCTCCGGTTTTATAAAACCTTACTCTTCAATTACCCAAGCTGAATCGGATCATGACCCCAGCCATCAACCTCGCCAAAAAGCAGAAAATTACTCACACAGTCCATGAGTACAGCCACGATCCCGGCCATGAGTCCTACGGCACCGAAGCGGCAGAAAAGCTGGGTGTGGCGGCCGCACAGGTGTTTAAAACCCTGGTGGTGAGTCTCGATGGCAAGGAGTTGGCAGTGGGCGTGGTGCCGGTCTCATCCATGTTGAGCATGAAGTTGATCGCCAAGGCGCTGGGGGCGAAGAAGGCGGCCATGGCCAATCAGGCGGATGTGGAGCGCTCCACCGGCTATGTGCTGGGAGGTGTCAGCCCGCTGGGCCAGAAGAAGCGGCTGAAGACCGTAATCGATGCGTCGGCGCAGGGCTTTGATTCTATCTACGTCAGCGCCGGCCGCCGGGGGCTGGAGATAGAGCTGGCAGCAGAGGATCTGAGAAAGCTGGTTGGCGGCATCTTTGCCCCGATTGCCCAGGGGGCTGACGGTTGATGGTCGCTGGTGCCGGTCGGCACATGGTTGATTTTATGGGCTGTTGGCCTATTGTAGGGGAGTGAATTCTTCACAGGGCCGTGACCGATAGTGTGGTGCCGCCGGTGTCAGGCGGGTCAGGGCTGTCCAGGAGTTTGGTCAACAAACAAGGCAGGGGAAGCAGTTATGAAAACATCAGCAGTATTGGTCTCCGTTCTGGCTTTATCCGGTGTTCAGTTCGCCTTGGCAGGCGATAGCGCCGCCGATAAGGATTTCATCAAGTCCTTCAGCTCGTCTTTTATGCAATCCTGTGTGGAGTCCTCACCCAAGGCCACCTGCAGCTGTGTGCTGGATGACCTGGTGAAGAAGTTCTCGCCCGCCGAGATGGAGGATACCGCCAAGGTTTCCGAATACGTGAAGAGTGTGGCGACGCCCAAGTGCCAGAAGTGATCTGGCGCCGGGCTGAGGTAATGGCAAGCCCGAATTCACTGCAAAAGGGCTACCGGACGGCCCGGTAGCTCGTAAGCCTTTCTGTCATATCTTTTCCGACTGATCTGTTGGCCTGCCCACAAAAAAATTGTGTGTTGCGTGCCGGTGCCGGTGCCGGTGCCGGGGTGGCGGGCATGCCATGTAATCAACATCTGAATATTGGGGAAGCGGATGAATGCCGTCGTTATTGCTGTAGCGATTATGTTGGGCTTGAGCCTGATGCGGATCAACGTGGTGTTATCGCTGGTGCTGGGCGGCATTGTTGGCGGGGTGGTGGGTGGTCTCTCGCTGACTGCCAGCATTGAAGCCTTCAACGGTGGTTTGGGCGGGGGCGCTACGGTTGCCCTGAGCTACGCCCTGTTGGGCGCCTTCGCGGTCGCCATTGAGAAGTCCGGGCTGCCGGACCTGCTGGCAGCGAAAGTGCACGCCCTGCTGGGGCGCCAGTCCAGTGCCAGGGAGGTGGCGCGCATCAAGTACCTGCTGCTGTCGCTGACCCTGCTGATCTCTGTCTGCTCCCAGAACCTGGTGCCGGTGCATATCGCCTTTATCCCCATGCTGATACCGCCACTGCTGCACCTGCTGCACGAGTTGCGGCTGGATCGGCGGCTGATTGCCTGCATCCTGACGTTTGGCCTGACCATGCCTTACATGATCCTGCCCATCGGCTTTGGCGGCATCTTTATGAACGAAATCCTGCTCAAGCAGTTGCAGGCCAACGGGCTGAGCGGGATCGACAGCGGTATGATCCCGGCGGCCATGGCCATCCCGGTGGCGGGTATGGTGATGGGGTTGTTGATCGCCGTCTTCTACACCTACCGCAAGCCGCGGGACTACACCCTGGAAGCACTGGATGATCCGGGCCACCCGTTGCCGGAAAGTGTGGTGACCGGTGCTGCACCTGCCTCCGGCAAAAGCTTGATGCCGCTGCTGGCCATTGTGTTGGCCTTTGCGGTGCAACTCACCACCGAATCCATTGTTGCCGGTGCACTGGTGGGCTATCTGGTGTTCCTGGTGGGCGGTGTGTTCAGTCTGAAAGAGTCCAACGACGTGGTGATCAACGGCATGAAACTGATGGCGCAGATCGGCTTTGTGATGATCGCGGCGTCGGGTTTCTCCGAGGTGATCAAGGCCACCGGTGATATCGGTACGCTGGTGGATACCTCGGCGGCGTGGATCGGTAACAATCAGGCACTGGCGGCATTTGCCATGTTGGGTATCGGTCTGCTGATCACCATGGGCATCGGCTCCTCGTTTTCCACGGTGCCGATCATTGCTGCTGTCTATGTGCCATTGGCGTTGCAGTTGGGCTTCAGTCCGCTGGCGATTATTGCGCTGGTGGGAACGGCGGGTGCGCTGGGGGATGCGGGCTCGCCCGCGTCTGATTCAACCCTTGGGCCTACCATGGGCCTGAATGCCGATGGCCAGCATGATCATATCTGGGATTCGGTGGTGCCTACGTTTATCCACTACAATATCCCGCTGATCATTTTTGGTTGGCTGGCGGCGATGTGGCTGTAGCCGGTGCGGACCATTCGGGGATGGCTCATTGGCGTAGCTGATTGCATACTTGCCGACACAGTTTTTGCCCGCTGTCCCTCGCAGTAGCGAGGCGGCATCATGACCGGATAAAAGAATGATAAAAAAATTAAAGCAAACCCTGCGGCGCTTTGCCGTGCCTGAGGATAGCCCGAGGGCGTTTCTTGCCCGCGGTCGGGAGCCACAAATCAAACGCCTGGTAGTCTGCGCCGGTGACAGCATTACCCATGGAGTGATGGGGGGCGACTATGTGGCGCTCCTGCAGCAGGCGCTGACACCGGATGGCTACGGATTTGTGAATGCCGGCATCAATGGCGACCTGGCGTATAACGTCGACCGGAGGCTGGATAAGATCATTGCCTGCCAGCCGGATGTAGTGACGCTGCTGGTGGGCACCAATGACGTTAACGCCACCCTGGGTGGCAAGGTGGAAGCTCTCTACCGCGACAAAAAGCAGATTCCCGTTACGCCGACCAGGGACTGGTATGTTGAGCAGGTACGCAGCATCCTGCAGCGATTACAGGCCGGGGGTGTCGAACATATAGCGGTGCTCAGCCTGCCCATGCTGGGGGAGGATACGGACAGCGATCTGAACGCGAGGATCCTGCAGTACAATGTCGTCCTGCGATCCCTGTGCGAAGAGTTGGGCGTTAGTTACCTGCCACTGCACGAGACCCTGATGAAGTTACTGCCGGCCGGGCATCGGCCTCCCCGTTACCAGGGCAGTCAGGCACCGGCATTCAAGGCGTTGGCGCGTCACTATTTGCTGGGGCAGGGGTGGGATCACATCTCCCGTAAGCAGGGCTTTTACCTGGTGACAGACCACATTCACCTGAATGACCGTGCGGCGGCGGTGATCCGTGATTTGATCATGAATTATCTGCGCGGCCTGGAGTAAGCGCCGCGGCAGGCGGAGCGCTGGTGATGTCAGCGCCCCTGGTCAGGCGGGGTTAACAATAGCTTCGGCTGGCGGAATGCCGGAAAACATATTGGGTTTCAGCCAGCTCTCCACGTTATTGATCATGGCCTTGGGGCCCACCAACTGCAGCCTGCCTTCGGCGATGGCCTTGCGGTAGCTGATGTCCCCCATCCACACATCACACATGGTTTTCAGGTCGACATTGAAGTAGATGTCCACCTCGTGTCCCGGATCGTGCACGCACACATCCACATCGTTGTTTTTCACCACCATCCACCAGTTGGCGTACTCACTGAGATCCCTGAAGTTGAAGCGGATAACGGTCTCGTTGCCGATCAGGTCTGCGGGGCTGATGCTTCTTTGCAGGTGCAGCATCAGCAGTTCCAGGTCGTAGTCCTCGTCAGAGAGCTGGCGCCGGGCCCAGCGCATACCCCAGATGCCCACCTGTTCCAGAATCGGCAGCAACTCGCGGCAAGCTTCGGTCGGAAAGTATTCGTAGCCGCGCTGCCCGTGAATTTTCCGTTTTACCACCAGGCCCTGCTTTTCCAAAGACGCCAGTCGTTTGGTGAGCAGGGTCGGTGACATCTGGCTGAGGCCGCGCTGGAATTCGTTGAAGCGGGTGAAGTCGCACAGCAGCTCCCGAATGAGCAGCAGCGTCCACTTCTCGCCCAATACATCCATCGCCTTGGCGATGGGGCAAAACTGGTTGTAACCCATGGTGAACCTCAATCTTCCTTAATCTGTAGCTGGATACTACACAAAATGTAGTTCATCCCTCCACTTTGTGCAGTTCAGGCACCGCGCCGCTTTCACTAATCTGGTCACCAGTCCTGAAAAGCAGGAATCGACACAAAAACAGTAGTGACACAGGAGGAGCAAGACGTGAGCACTCTACACAATTCCCCCATCGACAGCCGTACCCTGCGCAATGCGCTGGGTTGTTACCCCACAGGTGTGGCCGTAGTGACAACCCGTGGTCGCTGCGGTCAGGCGGTTGGCATGACAATCAACAGTTTCTGTTCCATCTCCCTGGACCCTCCCATGCTGGGCTGGTGCCTGGACCTGCGATCCGGAAGCTACACCGACTTTCGCTGTGCCCGTGGCTTTACCGTCTCGGTACTGAACGAGCAGCAGGCGGATCTGGCGCGTCGATTCGCAACCAGGGGCGCCGACAAGTTTGAAGGCATCAACCTGGAGGCGCTTAACCAGGACGGTATCGAATTGCCTGGAGCCTGCGCCGCGTTTCGTTGCCGGCTGCAACGGGTAATCCCGCTGGGTGATCACGTGATGCTGGTGGGACAGGTGACGGCGTTCGGCAGTGCTGACAGGTCGCCACTGACCTTCGTACACGGCGGCTTCCGCCAGCTGCAAACCACTCTGGATCAGGCCGCCTGACGGCCAACAAGACATTCATATAACAACGCAATAACTATACTTAGCTAATAAATGAGGTAGACAAAATGACTGGGTCAACAGCGGTAAACTTCAACAAAAATCACCTGGACGAGATTCTGCACAGGATTGGTCCACAGATCGCCGATAACGGCAAACTGGCAGACGCCACCGACACTCTGTCGCAGGACAACTATCGCCTGCTGCGTGAGGCGCGGGTCTTTTCAGCCATGGTGCCCGGCACCTTTGGCGGCGGCGACCAGAGCTTTCCGGCCATGTGTGAATTCCTGCGTTCACTGGCCAAATACCACCCCTCCACCGCACTGTCGGTCTCCATGCACCAGCATATTGTGGCGGCCAATATCTACAATCATCGTCATGGTCGTCCCGGCAAGGCGCTGTTGGAGAAGGTGGCAGGCAAGGAGCTGGTCCTGATCAGCACCGGCGCCGGTGACTGGCTGGCCTCCACCGGTTCGCTGGAGAAAGTGGAAGGCGGTTACCTGATGAACGCCACCAAGCACTTTGCCAGCGGCTCGCCGGCAGGCGATGTACTGGTGACATCGGCGCCCTACCACGATCCGGTGGAAGGTTGGCAGGTATTTCATTTTCCTGTCTCTACCCTGTCAGAGGGTGTGACCATTCTGGATAACTGGGCGCCCATGGGCATGCGCGGTTCCGGCTCCAACAGCGTCACCCTGGAGAATGTGTTTATTCCCGAAGAGAGCATCGCGGCACGTCGTCCCCGCGGCGATTACCACATGATGTGGTCGGTGATCCTGCCGGTAGCCTTGCCGCTGATCATGTCGGTCTATCGCGGTATTGCCGAGCTGGCAGCGGAGAAGGCCCGTGAGCGTTGCAAGGAGAGCAGTGATCCGGTGACCCCATATATTCTCGGTGAGATGGAGAACGCCCTGACCGTGGCCCAGCTGGCGGTGGATGACATGATCAAGCGCATGGAAAACTTCAACTATGAAGCCACCCTGGAGACCGTGAATGAGGTGATCAAGCGCAAGACCATCGCTGCGGAAGCCTGCAAGCGCTGCGCCGCCAAAGCGGTAGAAGCCTGTGGTGGTCCCGGCTTCCTGCGCGCCTTTGGCATCGAGTCGCTGTTGCGGGATGTGACCGCATCCCACTTCCACCCCATGCAGGAGAAGCGCCAGCACCTGTTCACCGGCTCTCTGGCGATGGGTAACGAGCCTCCAAGCCAGGCTTTCTGACCCTGCACCGTCTCAACGGTGTTTTGCCTGCCCCCTGCCGGTGACGGCCGGGGGCTTTTTTGTTCTGAATCCGGCTCAGGTCCTGCAAACCAAAGTTCGTCACTCCCGCGCAGGCGGGAGTCCATATTCGCCCGTGTCCATCATTTTTCTCAGCTTTCCGGGCAGGTGTTTGTGCTTATGTAGTGCACTGCTACAGATAGTGTAGTGCGTTAATACACTGCGTTCAGTATTGCCAAAGCGTGACATTTCATACTCTGACATCAACGGCAAACGGGTTGGAGGAGATGACAATGGAACGCGCACTGGAATACCGCAAAAATCATCTGCTGGCGAAAGGCATTGTGTTCGCCGCCTACATGATCATCAGCATTATCGGCATCGAGTTTGGCAACCCCTACCTGGCTCTGACCCTGGGTACGCCCATCTGGTTTTTCGGGGTCAATGCGGTGGCCTATCTGGTGGAGTGCCTGCAGGGCCACGAGCATCTGCATCATCGCATTTAGTCCAATGGCCAGCGCGGGAAATTTGGGCTATGGTTGCCGTGTTCCGCAATGGGGCGACTCAAATTCTCAGCAAGGTAGCGATGATGATGAAAACGACATGGTTGAAGTCGGCCGCACGGCTGGCAGCAGCTCTGGTGACAGCGGCCGTAGCCAGTCAGGCTGCGCAGGCGCAAGAGCAGAAGCCCAATATCCTGGTGATCTGGGGTGACGATATTGGCTGGCAGAACGTCAGTGCCTACGGTATGGGCACCATGGGGTATACCACTCCCAATATCGACAGCATTGGCACAGAAGGGGTGCGCTTTACAGATCATTACGCACAGCCCTCCTGCACCGCCGGTCGCGCAGCGTTTATCACTGGGCAGTACCCCATTCGCTCAGGCATGACCACCGTGGGACAGCCGGGTGACAAACTGGGCCTGCAGGCAAAATCCCCGAGTCTGGCAGAGGTGCTGAAGGGCGCCGGTTATGCCACTGGCCAGTTTGGTAAGAACCACCTGGGCGATCGCAACGAACACCTGCCTACTGTGCACGGCTTCGATGAGTTCTTTGGCAACCTCTATCACCTCAATACCCAGGAAGAGGCCGAGCAGCGGGATTACCAGAACTTTGGCAAGGCCTATGCCGGCAGTCTGGAAGCCTACGAGAAGAAGTTCGGTACCCGCGGAGTGCTGCACTGTACCGCCAGCGACAAGAGCGACTCTACTGAGGACCCTCGCTTTGGTGTCATGGGTAAGCAGAAGTGTAAAGACACCGGCCCCCTGACCCAGGAGCGCATGAAGGACTTTGATGCCGGTGAGGTCATTCCGAAGGCATTGGCGTTTATGAAAAAAGCCAAGTCGGAAGGCAAGCCTTTCTTCGTCTGGCTCAATACCACCCGCATGCACCTTTACACCCGTCTTGACGATAAGTGGCGCTACGCCGCCGAGAAGTACAGCTCCGAGGCGGACTATCACGGTTCAGGGATGCTGCAACACGATCACGATATCGGCCTGGTACTGGATTTCCTCAGCGCCAGCGGCCTGAAAGACAACACCATCGTCTGGTACTCCACCGACAATGGCCCTGAGCACTCCTCCTGGCCTCACGGTGCCACCACGCCGTTCCGCGGTGAGAAGATGACCACTTACGAAGGTGGTGTGCGTGTCATCTCCATGCTGACCTGGCCCGGTAAGGTCAAGCCCGGCACCGTGCTCAATGGTATCCAGGGGCACCAGGATATGTTCACCAGTCTGGCGGCTGCTGCCGGTGTGAAGGATGTGGCTGCCGATATGATGAAGCAGAAGAAGCAGTACATTGACGGTGTCAACAACGTGCCCTACTGGCAGGGCAAGGCTGATCACTCCGCCCGCAATCACATCTTCTACTACTACGAAAGCAAGCTGACCGCCGTGCGTATGGGGCCGTGGAAATTCCACTTCTCCACCAAGGAAGACTACTACGCTAATCTGGTGCCGCGCACTGCGCCCCTGGTCTTTAACATCCGCATGGATCCGTTTGAGAGTTACGATAACAAGGACTCCTACGGCCACCTGCTGCAGAAGGTCTCCTGGCTGATGCAGCCGATGGGAGAGCTGATGCAACAGCACCTGATGACCATGGCCAAGTACCCGCCGGTGCAGGGGGGCAAGAGCTTTGATATGTCCAATGTAGTTCAGGAATTTATCAATAAATCCAAGCAGTAATCGCCATAGGCTGCCGTCCCCCGGGACGGCAGCGACTTCGAATTTCCCCTCTCTGTTTCTCCCTTCTCGTATCTTTGAGACCTTGTATGCCTGTTGTCGAATACCGGGAACTTGCCGGCGTTAAGCCAGCGCTGTTTCTGCCGCTCCTGAACAGTGCCAGGGTACGCCAGCACCTGATGACACATGCTGCATTTACCGAGGAATCGGCGGCAGCCTGGTTACAGGAAAAGCGTGATCTGAACACCCGCAAGGGGTGTTGGCTCAGGGCCGTATGGCAGGCTGGCACGCTCGCCGGGTGGTGCGGAATTCAGCCGGACGCCGATCATTTTGAGCTGGCCATTGTGCTGGCGGATGATCACTGGGGCATCGGCCCGCAGATTTTTCGTGAGCTGATGCGGCAGGCGAAAGCCCTGGGTCATCCTGTGGTTTACATTCACCTGCTGCACACCCGGCCGGAGTACAACTTCCTGCGCAAGCGGGCCAGTCGTGTGCTTGCCAGTGAACTGAATGGCCACCGTTTTATCACCTATGAACTGCCAACTGGTTGACTGTGGGGTGTGAGGCTCTCATCAGAAGCTGGCGGAGCCAGCTGCTATAGTGCGGTGCTAACGAGTGGTGCCGGGATAGGCGCCGTATTTCTCCAGTAATCAATCAGGAGCCGATGTGGAAACGGTCAACAGGGAACAGGTTACTGCCGGGCAGGCGGTCTACAGTAAATTCACTCTCGCCATTTACGACGCGCTGGTGCTGGGTTTTTCCTGCCGCTGGTTGTGGCGCTGTGACGCGAGCCTGATGCTGGAGCAGTACGATCACCTCGCCAGCGACAACCACCTCGATGTAGGGGTGGGCAGTGGCTACTTTCCCGATCGCTGCTACTTCTCATCGCTGAAGCCACGTATCGCCCTGATGGACCTGAATGAAAGCTCACTGGCCTACACCGCCAAACGCATTGCCCGCTTCGAACCAGAGACCTATCAGCGCAACGTACTGGAAGATATGAGTGTGGAGGGCCAGCCGGGTTTTGACTCCGTAGGCCTGAATTTTCTGCTCCACTGTGTGCCGGGCTCGATGGAATACAAAGCTGCCATCTTCCGCAATTGCCTCACGGTTATGAATCCCGGTGCAGTACTGTTCGGGGCTACTATCCTGGGGCAGGGTGTCGAGCCCAACCGGGGCGCTCGCAAGTTAATGGCGTTCTATAACCGCAAGGGCGTTTTCTCCAACCAGCAGGATTCCGCTGCGGCACTGGAAGCGCAGCTGAAAAAGTATTTCTGCAATGTGAAGGTCACTGTCGAGGGTTGTGTAGCCCTGTTCTCGGCTGAAAAGGCCAGGGCCTGATCCATGTGGCGCGGCGCTGTATGATCAGTGCCTCCGCCGGTAAATGATCCATCCCGCCAGTCCGGCCAGGAACAGCAGGCCCGCCAGAGCCAGCAAGCCACACAATCCCAGCAACAGGTAGAGCAAGTGACTGTCAGGGGTGATGGCCAGCCAGACCGTCAGCTCGTCCCGGGCCTGTTGCAGCAATCCGGGCCGTTGCCACCAGGGCTGCCAGCCCTGAGTGTCCACCGAGGCAGCCATGCGTAAACCGTAGAACGGATAGATCTGGTGCGGCGCGCCGGGGTCCAGGTTGGAAGCGTGCAGCCCGATGTGGATGTAGTTGAAGCTGCCACCCATCAGGCCGCGGGTCCACTCATCACAGCGCCAGCAGCCACCTTCCCCCTTCGAGCGCCAATCTTCTACCCACTCCCATACGTTGCCCGCCTGTCCCCAGGTGCCGTAGGCGCTGCGGGCCTCAGGGTAGGCGTCAACTTCGGAGACATAGGTGGGGCCGCCTTCCGACAGATGTTCATCGCGCTGGTAGTTGGCGCTGAAGCGATCGCCGGGGGGCGCCAGGTTGTTGGGTGGTTCGTCGGTGCCGGTGGGGTACTGCCAGTACTTGTAGGAGCTGAATTTCTGCCGGTCAAAATAGGCTGCCTTGTACCACTCGTCGACGCTGGGCAGGAACACCAGCGCACCGGGGTTGCGTCGGGCAGGCAGGTGATCAGGGGCCGCGGCGCTTTCACCGCAGGCGGGGAAGGCGCGGGTGTCATAGGCACCGCGCTCGTCGGTGCCTTCCAGCTGTCCGTCATCGTCTGGATCCGGCGTACGCAGGTAGTGCAGGTAGTTGGCGTAGTAGGCACCGGCATACCAGTTGACGTAGGTCGCCGGACGCCGTTCCCAGCCGGGTCTGGCGGCAAACTGTACGCGGCCGTCGATCACTTCCCTGTGCAGGCCGCCGACCACACCGTCACTCATGACGTCACGGTAGAGACACTTCTGTTCCGCCTCTTTGGCGCCTGCACGATTGAGCATGTCCGCCCATTGCTGATTGGTGACTTCAGTCGCGCCGATGAGGTATGGGTAGCGCACCACACCACGCCGGTAAACACTGGGTGACAGGTAGTCGGCGTGTCCGACCTGCACGTATTCCACGCCGTTGATTCCTGTCAGGGGATACTTTTCTGTCGTGGGTGCGTTCAGTAAAGCCGCCTTTGTTTCGGTATCCGCTTTTGCTGGCGCTGGTGGCAGTGGCGTCGCAGTGGTGGCTACCCGAAAGCCAAAGGTCGATAATTTTTCCTCGGGTCGTTCCGCATCCCGGTAGTTTTTGGCAAGGCTGGAAGCGGACATAAACACCGAGCCACCCAGTGCTGTCTTGTTGTGTCCGGCGGTGTCTTCCACCCACTCCATGACATTGCCGGCGAAATCAAAACCACCGAAGGCGCTGGCAGAGTTACTGTAGTTGCCCGCGGCGGTCAGGTGCGGGAAGGGTGCCGCCCAGTGACCGGCGAAGTAGGTGGCGCCGGGTGCTGAAGCGGACAGGCCGGCGGCGGGAGTGCTTTCACCGGTGGCGTAAGTGGAATAGCGGTCGGTGTCAGGGTGATAAAACGCCGCCTTGTACCACTCGTCGTGGTTGGGCAGCCAGAAACGGGCGCCGCTATTGCGTTGGTCTGCGACCCGCACGGTGCTGGTGTCATAGGCACCTGTGTCCGCAGCGCCTTCGGTGATGCCAGGACCGGAGTGTCCGGGTGTCGGGCGACCGAAGTGCAACCAGTTCACATAACGCGCCGCGTCGAGCCAGGAGACAAAAGTGACCGGCAGCAGCTCGTATCCGGGCTTGGCTTTATAGGAATAGTGCAGACCTTCCTGAGCGCGGGCAATGCCCCCCCAGAAGTGGTCCTGCATCAGCGGGGTATAAAGACCAAATGGGTCCGACTCACGGGCGACAGCGTTGAGAAACCCGGCGTAGTCGCTGTTGGTGATTTCGTACTTGCCGATCCGGAAGGGGTAGCCCACCGCACCGTGGCCAGTATCCGGATCGGCGTGGTTGCCGGGATGGCCCACTGCCACAAATTCCAGTCCGGCATCCGGCAGATCAGTGGCCAGGGATAGCAGGGGGAAAAAGAGCCAGAACAGTGTCGCCAGACAGAGCGAAGGGAGTTTCATGTGAAGTCCGTATCAGGTGGAAGCATCGCGCAAAGGGTTACCGGGTTAACGGGGAGCAATCAGCATCCTGCTGGCGGCTCCGGTATCCAATATGCCTGACGGTCGGATGAGCGGCAAGACAGGGGCGGCTGCGGGATGGTCCCTGCGGCGCAAAGGGATGGCTCGTTCCTGTTTATATCTGTTCGGCTATTAGCCGTTTGCACATTATTCCTGCAGGCGATTTCCACCGCGAATTGCGTGGCGGACGCGCCGTTGGACACCGCAGTTTCTGAATCCGGAGCTTATACTGAAGCTACGGTATTGGTTGCAGCTTCAGTTCCGGCGTTGTGTTCGACCAGGAGCCGGTTGACGCTGTAACGGCGAGTCAAATGGACGACCTGCGGCTGACTTGTGATTGAGGCCGCCGCAGGCTGGAGGTCAGCATGCAAAATTATGTGACTGAGCAAGAGCTTGCCGGCGCCCGCGCCTATGAAAGTCTGCATGTGCCGGCACTGTTCGGGCAGTGGTGCCAGCGGATGCTGGACGCGGCGGAGGTTGGCAGCGGCGAGCGGGTACTGGATGTGGCCTGTGGGACCGGGGTGCTGGCGCGAGCGGCAATGGCCAGGGTTGGCTTCAGCGGTTACGTGGCCGGGGTGGACCCGGCGCCCGGTATGCTGGCGGTTGCCCGCGAGCTGGAACCACATTGCCACTGGCGTGAAGGAGTGGCGGAGGCCATCCCCTTTGCCGACCATGGTTTTGATGCGCTGCTGTGCCAGTTTGGGCTGATGTTTTTTACGGATCGGCCACAGGCGTTGCGGGAGATGGCCAGGGAGCTACGCCCCGGCGGCAAGCTGGCACTGGCAGTGTGGGATCAGCTGGAGCATATGCAGGCCTATGCGGTATTGGTGGACATACTGCGCCACCTCGTCGGCCCTGAGGCCGCCGCGGCATTGAGTGCGCCCTTCTGCCTGGGGGACCGCGACCGCCTCATGGACCTGATTGATGCGTCGCCGCTGGAAGCGGAAACCCTGATCACCATTCCCGGCAGCGCACACTTCCCCGATATTCGCACCATGGTGGAAGCTGACTTGCGCGGCTGGTTGCCGGTGATGGGGATCCACCTGTCGGAGCCGCAGATTGTGTCGATCCTGGGTGAGGCGCAAATGGCCCTGGCCGAGTATCGGGATGATGACGGCCATATCGTATTCCAGGTGCCGGCGCATATTGTGACTGCCACTGTGCATTAAGGACTGGATACCCACAGGAGTTTAACGTTGGCAATGGAGTGCTTTAACCATGAGTGAGTCCGGCGACCGGAACAGCCGCCTGAAACAGTACGCTACGTTGGGGGTGGTGGTTGGCACGGCCCTTTGGACCGGTTTTTTCTTTCTGTTCCTGGTGTGCAGCGCGCTGTTTCCGGAGCTGGTGCCCGACAGCTGGTTTTTGCAGATGGTGCTGGCGCATCCGGCAGGCACCATGGGTATAGCGATTTCTGCGATCTCCGCGTTTTCAGTGGTGGCGGTGCTGGATGTGTTTGCCCGTGACCCCATTGAGTTTCGGGTGTGGGGCTTCGAGGTGAAAGGTGCGGCTGGCCCGGTAATTCTCTGGGTGCTCTGTTTTCTCGCGCTGGTAGTGGGTACGGCCATGTTGTGGGATACGAGTGCCACATCGTGAAGCGCGGCCTTAGTAAATCTTTGCTTTTTTTGAATCCTTCTCGCCCCGTCGCGCTGTTCAGTGCAACCGGTTTATGAAAAACTGCCTGCGCTGTCGATAGTAACCTGCACAGCACACAGAACCCTTTCCGCTCCCGCGCTAACTCATCGCTCCCCGGGTGAACTCCATGATCGATTACGTGGCAACGTTTATTTATTTCTTCGCGGTGATCGATCCCATCGGCACCATCCCGGTGTTTCTGGCCGTGACCAGCCAGCACCAGGCTGGAGAGCGCGCGAAAATCGCGCTGCTGGCGTTTCTGGTATCGCTGGCGGTGCTGCTGTTTTTTATCGTCGCCGGCGAGATCATTCTCACGGCCATGAAGATTCCGCTGTCGGCGTTTCAGGTGGCCGGCGGCATTGTGCTGTTCCTGTTCGCGCTGACCATGATCTTCGGTGAGGGTAAACCCGAACAGGAGATGAAACTGGTGAGGGGTGGCAATGAGACTGCTATCTTTCCGCTGGCGGTGCCCTCCATTGCCAGCCCCGGTGCCATGTTGGCGGCGGTACTGATGACGGAAAACAGTCGCTACAGTTTGTGGGAGCAGGCGCAGACTGCCGCCACTATGGTGGCGGTGCTGCTGGTGGCGCTGGTGTTAATGCTTGGTGCCAATTTTGTACACCGGCTGATTGGTGCCAGCGGGGCCAGCATTATCAGTCGCGTGATGGGACTGATTCTGGCCTCGGTGGCGACGGCCAATACCATGGCCGGGATCAAGGACTATTTCGCCGTCTGACGGCCTCAGGATTGAGCGGCTGCCGGGCGACGCGGGCGGCGACGGCGGCGGGGCTTGCCGGGGTTGCTGTTGTCACCGCTGGCGTTGCGCCCCTGATTCTGACCTTGTCCCTGGCCTTGGGCCTGACTGCGACCCTGTCCCCGACCTTGCCCCTGTCCGCGCGGACGTTCATCACCGCTGTTGCCATGGTGTTTTTTCGGACGGTTGGTGCGCGGCTTGTCCGCGGCGGCCTTGCCGTGTTGTCCCTGGGAAAATTCTTTCAGGGGATGCTGCGGCTCAAAGCCTTCAATGACTTCGCGGGGAATGGACTGCTTGGTCAGGCGTTCGATATCCCGCAGTTGAATGCTCTCATCTTCACTCACCAGTGACAGCGCTTCGCCGCTGGCGCCGGCACGGCCGGTACGACCGATGCGGTGCACGTAATCTTCCGGCACGTTGGGCAGGTCCACATTGATGACGTGGGGCAGTTGGTCGATGTCGATGCCGCGAGCGGCGATATCGGTGGCGACCAGTACCTGGATCTTGTTCTGTTTGAAGTCGGCCAGCGCTTTGGTACGCGCATTCTGGCTCTTGTTGCCGTGAATAGCGGCTGATTCAACGCCTGCGGCCTCCAGCTGTTTCACCAGTTTGTTGGCGCCGTGCTTGGTGCGGCTGAACACCAGTACCTGGTGCCAGTCGTTGCTCTTCACCAGGTGAATCAGCAGTCGCGCCTTGGCGGACTTGTCCACCGGGATGATGCGCTGTTGCACGCGCTCCACGGTGGTGTTGCGGGGACTGATGTCGATCTCCAGCGGGTTGTGCACCAGGCCCTTGGCCAGGGCACGGATGTCGTCGGAGAAGGTGGCGGAGAACAGCAGGTTCTGGCGCTTGGCGGGCAGCAGCTTGAGGATGCGCTTGATGTCGTGGATAAAGCCCATGTCCAGCATGCGGTCGGCTTCGTCCAGTACCAGGATCTCCAGCTGGCTGAATTTCACCGCGTTCTGGTTGTAGAGGTCCAGCAGGCGACCCGGGGTCGCCACCAGGATATCGGCACCGCGGCGCAGGGCCTGCATCTGCGGGTTAATGCTGACGCCGCCAAAGACGATGGCGGAGCGCAGGGGCAGGTGTTGACCGTACTCGCGCACACTCTCGGCCACCTGAGCCGCCAGCTCGCGGGTGGGTGTGAGCACCAGCGCCCGCGCCTGGTTGGAGCCCACCTTGGGGCCGTCCTTGAGACGCTGCAGCATGGGCAGGGTAAAGCCGGCGGTCTTGCCGGTGCCGGTCTGCGCTGCCGCCATCACATCGCGCCCTTCCAGTACGGCGGGAATGGCCTGGGCCTGAATGGGAGAGGGGGTGTGGTAGCCCTGGGCATCCACGGCATCAAGCAGCTCGCGGCACAGGGGCAGGTCAGAAAAGCGCATGGGGGTATCCGGCAATCAAGAGAGGCGGCAGAGGCCGCAAAGGGCGGCAAGCTTACCGTATTGCGGGTCCGGCTTCATGGGTTTTTTGGTTATATGGCCCGGGCTGGCGCGCTCTCGCCGCAGGGAGGTGGTTATGGGGTGGGAGCCCGCTCCGCGGGCGATGGGTTGTCCGCGGCGCTGGATTTGTGATGGTTGCGGAACGCCAGCATCAAAATAGCCGGCAGCAGCAACAGGTCAAATACCAGCGCCGCCAGCAGGCCGATGCTGGTGAGCAGGCCGAAATAACCCATGGGCACAAAGGAGCTGGTGAGCAGGATCAGGAACTGGCTGCAGAGGATAACGGTGGTGGTCATTACCGCACGACCCGCCTGGCGGTAGGTACGGGCCAGCGCCGCGGCCGGGGCGATGCCCTTGCGTACCCGCTGGATAAAGCCGTGATAGATGTGGATGGTGTCGTCGATGGCGATGCCCACCGCCACACTGGCAATCATGGTGGTGGCGATATCCAGGTCGATGCGCAGCAGCCCCATGACGATAAAGATCAGCACGATGGGGGACAGGTTGGGGATCATGCACAGGGCCGCGTCGCGCAGGGAGCGCCAGGAGGCCAGCAGTAACACGAAGATCAGCAGCAGGGCACCGCTAAGGCTCTTGATCTGGCTGCTGATCAGCAGCCCTTCCAGGTCGGCAAACAGGCGACCGGCACCACTGATCTCCCACTCGATGCCTTCACCGTTCAGTACCCAGTCCGCTTCCACCAGTTGCCGGGTATCGTTGATCAGGGTACGAATCTCCTGCGCGCCGTGGACGTTGGCGCTGATGGTGAGGCGGGTGGTCTGGTAGTTGCTGTCGAGGAAGTCGAACAGGTCCTCGCCGTCATACACCAGCAGGTACTGGCTGATGAGGTTGGGATCGTCGGGGATGGTGCGTTTGGCGGGATCCTCGGCGTTGAAGCCCCAGTTCATCTCTTCGATAAATTCCGCCACCGACAGGGTCTTGTCCACGGCCGGGTTCTGCTCCAGCGCCTGTTGCAGCTTGCGCATGTGACGCAGGGTGGCGGGTTGCAGCAGGCGGTCGGGATCGTCGCTGCTGAAGACGATCTCCAGCGGCAGGGTGCCGGAGAGCTTCTCCTCAATGTGGTTGGTGTCGACCCGTATCGGGTGCTGCTGCGGGAAAAACTCCAGCAGGTTGGTCTCCGCCTTGATGCGCAGCATCAGCGGCGCGGTAACCAGCACTGCCACCGAGATGACAGTGATCACCAGCAGCGGGCGGCGCACACCGAGGCGCATCATGGTGCTCACCAGGGTATCCAGATGCTGCAGGCCGCTGCGCCGGCGGGGCCAGGGCTGGCGGTCAAAGTAGGTGAGGATGGGGGGCAGCAGGTGGATGGCCACTACGTAGATGAGGCAGACACCGAGGGCGGCGGTGAGGCCAAAGGTGCGGATGGGGGGGATAGTGCTCAGTCCCAGTGACGCCAGCCCAATAGCGGTGGTGAGGGTGCTGTAGAGCGCCGGGCGACTCACCTCCTGCATGGCGTGGCGCACCCGCTCGCGCCCCTGCAGGCCGCGCTGCGAGGCGCCGGCGAGAGTGTTGTAGATGTGGATCAGCACCGCCATGGTGAGGGCTGAGAGCAGCGGTGGCAGGATGCTGGAGATGGAGTTGAACGGCTGGTCAAACAGCACGTAGAGCGCCATGGTGCTGTTGACCACGGCGCCGGTGACCGCACCGGTGATGATTACCGCCAGCAGGCGCCGGAACAGCACCCAGGTGAGCAGCAGGCCGAGGCCGGTGACCAGCGGGATAAAGATCATGTTGTCGTGCAGGATCATGCGGATCTGCGCCACGTCGGTGGCGATCTCGCCACTCACCGCCGTCAGGTAACCCTGCAGTCGCTGCTGTTTGACCCGCTCCAGAATGGCCTCTTCCAGCTGCATGTTGAGCAGGCTGCTGTCCAGCGCGGTGGGAATAATCACCATGGCCAGGGCGGAGCCGTCGCTGGCGATCATGGTGCCATTGGCAAAGCGGTCCTCCAGCGCACGGGCCAGGCGCTCCCGGGGCCGGGTGTCGTCCAGGGTATCCAGGTCGAACAGCGGGGTGACCAGGAAGCCATCCTCGGTGCCCTCAATGTGGTCCTGGCTGGTGACGGCCATGACCTCTTCCACCGCCTCCAGCTCGCCGATCTCCTGCGCCAGGTCGTCATAAGCCTGCAGGAAGCCGTCGGAGTAGAGCGCCACCCCTTCAAACAGCAGGATGACAACCTCATCGCTGGGGAAAATCTCCCGTACCTGATCGTTGAATACCCGGCTGGGGGAGTCCTCCGGCAGGTAAGTGGCGGGGGCGTTATTGATGTTGAGTCGGGGCAGGATGGCGTTGGGCAGGGCCGAGATGGCCAGCAACAGCAGCAGGCAGGCGTAAGTGCTCCAGGGCAGGTTGCGCAGGCGCTTGCCCAGTTGCCGGTCGACGGCGGAGACGAGGCGAATCTCGACTACATCCTCGTCATCAAAACGGTTGTGGCAGGCGAGCAATTCGGCCTGCAGTGGTTCGCCGCTGGCGGTACGCAGGATGACATCGAGGCTGGGCAGGGATTTGCTGTCAGCCGGTGTGCGCTGGCCCTGCTTCAGCAGCAGGGCCAGCTCTTCCTTGTCCAGGCCGATGGCGTGATCCAGCAGGTTGGAGGCCAGCAGGCCGCTGTCGCTGGTGTAGCCGAGCCGCTCCAGCAGGGCGCTGTTGACCTGCACAAAAATGCCGTCGTCCAGCAGGGCACGGGGCTCCCCCGGTTTATCCGGTAGCGGGCGCGCTGAGCGGGGGGCATCCATGGTGCTGCTGATGGGGCGATCCTCGGCTGTGTGGGGGTGGCGGGGGCGTCAGGATCAGAGGCTGGCGCGCCAGCCCAGGGTCAGCAGGGAGTCCTCTTCGTAGAAGCCGCCCACACTGCCTTTTTCGCCGTCAAAGGCGTGCGCCTCCAGATAGATTTCCTGATTCCTCAGGCCGGTATAGGTCAGTTCCGGGTTGATGTACAGGTCCTCTTTATCCAGCCCGGCGTTAAAGCGCAGGCGCGCCCGCCACTGGTTGTTGGCAAACGGCATCTCCAGCGAGCCGTTGAGAGAGACCATCTCGTCCCGGTCCATCACCGAGGGTGCGCCCAGCAGCTGATTGCCGGTGACCTGCAGGTTGACCCGTGCATCGCCATCGCCGGGGAAGAGTTCCAGTGCCACGCCCCAGGCCACGCTCTCGACACTGTCGAAGCGACCGTCGCTGCGGGTGACCGGGGTGTCGCTGTTCCAGGCGGCTTCCAGTTTCAGGGTGCCGCCGAGGGCTTCAAAGCCGGCATCGGCACCGACGGTAGTGGAGCGCAGGTAGCGGGCCTCGATACGGCCGCTGGCCGGGTTGAAGGCGAAGTAGGGCTGGGTGCCGATGCCCCGCTGCAGGGTAACCGCGTAGTCGAAGCCATCACCCAGCTGGCTGAAGCGCAGGCCGCCACCGCCATCGGTGTCCGGGGCCCTGTCGCTGATGGGGGCGTTGCGGACTACAAACTCCGCCTGGGCGGTGGTATCGAGGCCGAGAATGGTGCCTTCGCGACGGTTAATCGGGTACCAGACGCTGTCCTGTCCGGGCAGTTCGGATTCGCGGAAGCGGGGCAGGTAGAGGAGGTCGAGTTTGCCGTTGGCAATAAAGTGCTCGTAGCGCACGGCGGCGGATGCCAGGCGGCGATCTTCCAGATCGTCCAGCAGACCGCGGCGCAGGTCCTGGGTACTGAGTTTGTCCGATGGGGGTACTTCGTCAATACGGCCCCAGAGTACCCGTTGGGCGCCCAGGGTGAGGATGCCGCTTTCGCCCTTGTAGCGTACAAAGGTTTCGTCATAGTCGAGGTCGGCGTCGTTCCATTCACCCTGCGGCACCGTCTGGTTGTTGTTGTCGGGCTCCTCTTCGAAGGCATCGCCGCGAACGCTGCCCTGTAACTCCCAGGGGCCGCTCTGCCAATTGAGGATGGCGGTGATATGGGCGTAGCCCTGATAGTCGGCAGTGCTGTCGGTGTCGAACACGCCAGCTTCGAGGCGGATGGGGTCAAGCTTGAAGCTGAGGCCGTTATCGGTGGTCTGTGCGGAGGTAACCTGACTGTTGTCACGACGCGGTGCTTCTTCGCTGATCAGGCCGCTGCTGCCGTCGTCAATGATCAGGCTGTCGCTGTCGTCTTCTATGGTCAGGGAGGCGTCGTCGCTGTCTTCGTCGATGATAAGCAGGTCCTGGGCCTGGCTGTGGGGAGCGGCCGGCAGGGTCAGGGCGAGGAACAGGGCGGGTAGCCAGCGGGTGTGTGTGTCGGTCATCTCAGGTCCTGGTAGTTGTTGTTATGTGTTGGTTGAAAAACGGGGTGGGGCCACCGCTCAGGGTTTCTGGCCTTTGGGACGGAATGGCAGCTCACGGCTCTCGTCTGCCAGGCCCCGCTGGGTAAACAGTGTATCGGTCAGGCCTTGGTCGTAGACGATGTCGGTGGTAACCAGGCGCGTGCGGGTATCCTTTTTCAGGTCCTGCATGGCACTTTCGTAGACAGTCCAGTAACCCTGTACCTTGCGGATCTTGCTGGCCTGCAGGCGTTTGGTCGGGCTCTTGCCGCGGGTGTAGAAGTCCACCCGCAGGGCCAGCAGCAGTTTTTCATGGATGCAGCTCACCCGTTTGCTGTAGACCGAATTGGATTTTTTCACCGGGATGCTCTCCAGCAGGATGCAGGGCACGCCGCCCACCTTGTCTTTGCCGATGATGCGGTGGTTGTCCATATCCACCTCCCGGTCGCCCAGGTCTTCGTAGAAAAAATCGGAGCCGACAAAGCGGCCGCCCTTGCGGCTGGAGGCGATGCGCCGCACCTTGCCGAGGGAGGGCAGGTAGAGCCACTGGTCGGAATCGTCACCCTTGTGGTCCATGGTGAGCAAGCCGGTGCCGGCGATATCGTTGGGTTCGATAAAGCGCATCAGTACGCCGCGCTCGCCGTTGCCGCGATCAATCCCGTAGCTGTAGAGCAGGCGCTGTTTATCCACTTTGCCTTTGCTCTCCAGCAGCATTACCACACGAGCGGCGTGATCCTGGCCGGCGGGGCGATCATAGACGGCCTGCGCCAGCGCGGTGGCATCGGGGGTGGCTTTGGGGGGACTGGCTGCCAACAGGACACCGCTGCAACCCAGCAGCGCCAACAGGGTGCTGCAGCGCTTCCGCAGGTGCGATTGAGGTTTGCCCGGACGTGCGCAAACCTGTTGCAGATGGGTAGTCATGGAGCAGTCATTCCGTTGTTGCGGGCGCTGGGGTGGCCCGGTCACGTTCCTGTGTAGCCGAAAAGGCCACCCCATTCTACCTATGGAAGTCACAGGCATAAAAGGCGTCACAGTTTTTTCTTTGCGCTGTCGAATCTGACGACAGGCGACGGCCGGGCTGTATTTATTGGTGCCGTGTGAGTTGCGGCGATCTGCTACCATCAGCGCCATAATCAGGGTGCTGGCCGACGTTGTGGTGGCCGGCGCCCAAATCGCAGAGGGGAGATTTATGGCAGTTCAGGCATTGCCCATTATCAAGGCATTGGCGCCTTACGTGGCACAGATTGCATCGGTGGCGATCCCGGCGTTCACGTCCCGTAAGGATGATGTCAAAACCGATCCGGTCGTGGTGCAGCAAATCGAGGAGCTGCAGGCGGCCGCGACCCAGAATGCGCAGTCCATTCACACCCTGGCCGAGAAGCTGCAACTCACTATGGAGGCGGCAGAGGTGGCTGCCAGCGAAGCCCGTCGGCAGGTGGAGCTGTTCCGCCGTCTGCTGTTTTTATCCCTGGGGGTGTCGGCCCTGTCACTGTTGGGGTGTGTGGGGCTGTTGCTGACCCGGGGAGGATGAGGCCCGGACAGACATTGACTCAGCCAGGCGTGGCCTCAGGCGCTGCCGCTCTCGTCCACAATCGCCTGGATCGATTGCGCCAGCCAGGCTGAGATCTCCATCTCCCGTGCCGGGTTGTTGGTGATGATCGGCAGCTGCCGGGAGTAGATCACGAAGCTGGTGGCCAGCATGAAAATTTCGGTGGCCCGGGCCTCGGCCCCCGGGCCGCCGAGCCAGCGGGCAAACGGGCCAATCACATGTTCCTCGGTGACCCGGGCGGTGATGCCGCGGGCGTCGGGGTCGCCTGCCGACAGCGCGATAATGGCCGGCGGCGTAATCTCCTGCTGCGGGTCGTTGAACAGCGCCACCAGCCGCTTACCTATCTCCTTGCGATCCCCCTCCATCACCCCTGCCAGGCTGACGGCGTCTGTCAGCGCCGCTTCGAACAGCCCCGCCTTGGAGCCAAAGTAGCGCAATAGCATGGGTGAACTGATATCCGCTGCCTCGGCTATGTCACGGATGCCGGCGCGGGCGTAACCCACTTCGGCAAAGGCCTTTTGGGCGGCCAGCAGAATTCGGGCTTTGGTCTGTTCGGCGTTGCGGCGCTTGGGGGTTGTGTTCATCGAGGCTCGGGTTCAATGGTGTAAAAAGTGCCAGGGCAGGGTAAACGAACTCTTGCGCGGACGGCAATTGCGACATAAGTTATCAGGTGATAACTTATGTCTTGCTCATCAACATAACCATAAAAAGGAGTATCGCAATGGCAACGTTCATGCTGGTTCACGGTGGTGGACACGGTGGCTGGTGCTACCAGCCAGTGGCTAAGCGGCTGCGGGCGGAAGGGCACGAGGTGCACGCACCCTCCCTCACCGGGCTGGCGGATCGCTCGCACCTGCTCAGTGACACCATCAATCTGGACACCCATATCACCGATGTGGTGCAGCTAGTGGAGTATGAGGACCTGCGGGATGTGATCCTGGTGGGGCACAGCTACGGCGGTATGGTGATTACCGGGGTGGCGGATCGCGCCACGGATCGCATTGCCAATATCGTCTACCTGGATGCGGCCTACCCCATGCATGGCCAGTCGTTGGCGGATGTGGCTGCCGATATGATGGCGGCAGCGCATCAGGACATGCAGGTGGTGGACGGTGTGGAGCTGGTGCTGTTCCCCGGCTCCTATCCCATGACCCCGGATAACTACTACGGTGTGACCGATCCGCAGCAGATTGCCTGGATGAAACCCAAGCTGACGCCACACCCCTGGGCCTGCTTCACACAGAAGCTGGAGCTGGGGAATGAGGCGGCCATGCGTCAGCTGCCGCAGTCGTTTATCGCCTGTACGGCGAACCTGCTGGATGAGTACCGGGAGGCGCTGAAGTCCCTCTGCCAGGGGCGTTTCTGGGAGATCGATACCGGTCACGACCTTATGATCACCGAGCCGGACTTTGTCGCCGATGCCCTCTGCAAGATCGCGGCGGAGGTGGATGGTCGCTGAGCCAGCCTGCCAGCGCGGTTAAGGGGCGGCCTTCGGGTCGCCTTTTTTGTTTGGGCTTGCCTGCACCGGAAGCACTTGCTTCCGCGGTGTGAGCGCGATATTGTAACCAGCTGATCACACTGTTACCAGTCGGTTACAGTGTGGCGGGTGAGTGGTTGATTTTATTGATGCCCGTCCCGCTCAGCGGCAATGAGGGCGCGGCAGGATTCGTGTGTCACCGGTTGTTATGGTTCCGTGACAGGGGGTTCTGCAGCAACAGCAGTTTCCCCCGGCCTGCTAAGCTGAGTGGAAGGTCGGCACAGCACGGTTTTTCGGGGGCTTTTGCCGGCGTTCATATTCAACAGTGATGTTGACTAAAAAGGGGGTGGCATAGTAGTCTACGGCGGTTTTTAGTCTGCTGAAATCGGGTCTCGCGTCAGCTGGAACTGCTGGCATTCCGGGGTCTGAATCACTCCCCCCGTATTACCCGTTTAAATAAAAGATTGTGGCCATTCGCAACCCATACAGTTGTGTAGAGTTTGAATTGAGAGGAGATGAATAATGACAATTGATGTCAAGTCGATAGATCCCGGTACGTTGAAGGAGATTTACCGCCAGATGTCCCGCATTCACGAGGTGGATAAAGCCATCCAGGCGGGCCTGTCCAGTGGTAAGTTTATGTTCACTTACTGGCCAATGACCGGTCAGGAAGGCATCCCAGCTTCCATCGCTCCTCTGATCACCAGCGAAGACCACATGGTGACCATCTACCGTGGTATTCACGATCAGGTGGCCAAGGGTGTACCCCTGAAAGGCCTGTTCGCTGAAGCACTGGGTCGTGAAGGCGGTGTGAACAAGGGTAAAGGTGGTTCTCCACACATCTCCGATCCTTCTTCCGGTTCCATGCTGACCACCGCGATTGTGGGCGCCGGTGCGCCGATCGCCAATGGTCTGGCGTTGGCTGAAAAGCTGCGCGGCACTGACAAGGTCACCATCGTTAACTTCGGTGATGGTGCCACCAGTATCGGTGCTGTGCACGAAGCCATGAACATGGCCGGTGTGTGGGAGCTGCCGGTGATCTTCCTGTGTCAGAACAACCTGATCGGTGAGTACACGGCGATTCCTGATTACACCAAGGGCGAGAACTTCACCTCCCGTGCAGAAGCCCTGGGCTTCCGCGGCGTGCGCCTGAACGGTAATGATCCGGTGGCGTTCCACAACGGCATGAAAGAGATCATCGCCAGCGTGCGTGAAGGCAAGGGTCCTGTATTTGTTGAGGCCATGACCAATCGTCTGGGTCCTCACGCCGGTGTGGGCTGGAGCCACCTGCTGAAAGGTGATGACCTGAAAGCAGCCAAGACCGACTGGCCGGTGCCTGCCACCCGTCAGGCGCTGCTGGATGCCGGTATCTGCACCGAGGAAGAGCTGGCCGATATCGACAACTCCGCCAAGGCCGAAGTGGCCGAGGCTGTTGAGTGGGCCATGAACAGCCCTGTCACCGGCGAAGACGAAATGCTGCTGGACGTCTACGGCGATCCAGATGTTGTGCCGCGTCGTGGCCAGCGTATCAAGCGTGAAGCCGAGCCCGAGTGGACCGGTGAAACCAAGACCATGGCGATGTTTGAAGCCGTTCAGGACGCCCTGGATCTCTCCATGCAGGCGGACGAGAACGTCTACTGCCTGGGTGAGGATATCGGTGACGATCCCGGCGGTGTGTTCAAGTGCTTTAAGGGCATGCAGAGCAAGTGGGGCGAGCGTATCCGTCCTACCCCGATTGCCGAGCAGGCCATTATCGGTTGTGCCACTGGTTCTGCCCTGGTGGGCATGAAGCCGGTTGCCGAAATCATGTTCGCCGACTTCGTTGGCGTGTGTATGGACCAGATCACCAACCATGCGGCCAAGCAGCGCTACATGTCCGGTGCGACCACTACCGTGCCTATGACCGTACGTATGATCTGCGGTGGTGGTATCGGTGGTTTCGGTGCCCAGCACTCCCAGTCCACTGAAGCCATGCTGTTGCATCAACCAGGCCTGAAGATCGTTTACCCAAGCACTCCTACCGAGGCCAAGGGTCTGCTGATGAGCTGTATTGCGGATGAGGATCCGTGTATCCAGTTCGAGTCCATGATGCTGACCTACGCCCTGAAGGAAGAAGTGCCTGTGGGTGACTACCGCATCCCTCTGGGTGTGGCCAAGGTCAAGCGCGAAGGTACCGACATTACTCTGGTGACCTACGGTTGGCAGGTGATGCAGTGTCTGCTGGCAGCGGAAGAGCTGGCCAAAGAGGGTATCAACGCCGAGGTTCTCGACCTGCGTACCTTGCTGCCGCTGGATTATGATCGTATTCTCTCCTCCGTCGAGAAGACCGGTCGTGCACTGGTGGTACACGCCGCGGTAGAATTCTGTGGCCTGGGCTCCGAGATCGCGTCTACCATCAACGAAGAGTTGTTCACCAAACTGAAGGGCCCTGCCGCCAGATTCGGTGCGGCCTATGCGCCGATTGCGTACTCCAAAACCATTGAAACCGCGCAGGTGCCGAATGTGAACAGCATCGTTGCCCGTGTTCGTGAGATGTTTAAGTAAATTAAGGGGATTTCCATGTCTACTTCTTTAACAATTCCAAAGCTGCAGATGTCTTCCACCGAAGGCACCCTGGCTGAGTGGCTGGTAGAAGATGGCGCGACTGTAGAAGAAGGTCAGCCAATCTACTCTCTGGAGACCGATAAGTCCGTTCAGGAAATCGAAGCTCCTGCTGCCGGCAAGCTGGTACAGAAGCAGCCTGCGGGTGAAACCTACCCGGTAGGTACCGAGATCGGCGAAATCGTTTAAGGTTTCCCTGTCTCAGTGAACAGAACAACTGGCCCCTTTTGGGGCCAGTTGTTTATCGGCCCCCGCAAAACCCGGGGGTAGCGCTTTCGCAGGTATCGGAGAGCAGCAAGATGAGTATTGAGGTGCGACTGCCACCAGTGGGCTTCTCCACCCGCAAGGTCATGCTGGCGGAGTTTCTGGTTGCCGATGGTGCTACAGTGGAGAAGGGCCAGCCCCTGTACATGTTGGAGCTGGACAAGACGGTGCAGGAGATGGAAGCGCCCGCAGCCGGTACGTTGAGAATTCTCGCGAAGCCGGGCAAGGTCTACGAGGTGGGTACGCTGATCTGCGAGATCGTGTGACCTGCCAGCGCCCCCTGCAGTGGCGGGCGGGCAACGAATTAACCGGATACTGAATGGCTGGCGAGGCCGCCATTCAGCAGACAGACAAAAGGTGATGAAATGGAACTGAAGGATAAAGTAGTAGTGGTAACCGGTGGCCTGGGATCCCTGGGTCGTGCCGTAACCGAAGAGGCGGCCAAGCGCGGTGCCACCGTGGTGGCTGTGGATGTGGTTGATGGCCAGCCAGCTGCAGGTGTCGAGTCCGTTGTGACTGCTGACCTGGGTGATGCCGAAGCCACTGCCGCGGCCATGGCGGGTATCGCCGCCAAGCACGGCCGCATTGATGCGCTGGTGAACATTGCCGGTGGTTTCGTATGGGAAACCATCACCGATGGTTCCATCGACAGCTTTGACCGCATGTACCAGATGAACGTGCGCACCGCTGTGAATGCCAGCAAAGGCACCCTGGCCCACTTCCCCGAAAGCGGCGGCCGCATCGTCAGCATCAGCGCCATCGGTTCCCTCAAGGGTGAGTTCGGTAACGCCGCCTACTCCGCGTCCAAGGCCGGTGTTTCCCGCTTTACCGAGTCCCTGGCGGTCGAGCTGAAGGAGCGCAACATCACCGTGAATGCGGTTATGCCCAGCATTATTGACACCAAGCCCAACCGCGATGCCATGCCCGACGCTGACTACTCGGCCTGGGTTGCACCGGAAAAACTGGCAGAAGTGATTCTGTTCCTGGTAAGCGATCGCGCCGAAGCGGTAACCGGAGCCCTGATCCCGGTAACCGGCCGCGTCTGATCACGCGGATCACAGATAAGCCCAATGCCGTCGTCGCGAGCGCAGCGTGGCGACCCATGTTTACTGTGAGGCAGGTTGCAGCGTGCCAGGCATGAACAGCTTCGGCTCTGAAAAACACCCCTCGCAATGATGGGGCAGGGTTTATCATTAACAACGACGGCACCTGCGGGTGCCGTTTTTGTTTATGGCCGGCGCCTCTGCGCTTATCCTGTCATGCATGAATCCTGAATCCCGGAATCTGTTATGAGCCTTACTCCCGAAGCCTATGCCCTTCACCTGCTGCAGACCCTGCAGTGTGGCGGTATGGCTGTGGCCAGCGACGGGCGCCCCGCTGACAGATTGTGGGCTGAGTCGGGGGCGATGTGGTTGACCGGGCATGCCGATGCAGATCCCCGCGCTTGCCCCGCGCCCCTCGCGGCTGTTGCCCAGGGTGCCTGGCTGGCTCTCTGTGCGCTCACTGGTGGTCGCCTGAATCCTGCGGCGCTGGACGCTCATAAACTGCTGGGCGAACGTGCGGCCATTGCCGGTTACAGTCGTCAGGGACGGCAGTCTGCCGGAGCTGCCTGTCAGTTGTACGACTGTGCCGATGGCGTACTGGCACTGAACCTTGCCCGTGATGATGACCGCGACTTGCTGCCAGCCTGGCTGGAGGAGGATGTCACCGACGAGAGCCTCGCTGACCTGCTGCAACAAAGGCCGTTGTCGCTGTTACTGGAGCGCGGTCGTTTGCTTGGGCTGGCAGTAGCTGCGGTAGCAGCACCGGAGACCTGCACGGCGTGGTTCGGGGCTAAACGATATGCCGAGCCTGTCGTGCCGCGGAAGCGCGTCCCGCTGGTGATTGACCTGAGCTCGCTCTGGGCTGGCCCATTATGTGGCCAGTTGCTGGCACAGGCCGGCGCGCGGGTGATCAAGGTGGAGAGTGAGCAGCGGCCCGATGGCGCCCGGCAGGGGCCGACAGATTTTTTTGATTTGATGAACGACGGCAAAGAGTGTCTGTCGCTGCCGTTACACACTGCAGCAGGTAAAGCGCAGCTGCGCACCTTGATACTGCAGGCGGACATTGTTATCGAGGCGTCCCGTCCGCGGGCGCTGGAGCAGATGGGCATAGTGGCCGCGGAGCTGTTGCAGCAGAAGCCGGGATTGGTGTGGTTGAGCCTGTCCGGTTATGGCCGTGCGGAACCACAAAGAGACTGGATTGCTTACGGCGACGACGCCGGTGTGGCTGCCGGACTGTCGTGGCTGGTGGGCGGCGATCGCGGCGACCCGGTCTTTTGCGGCGATGCCATTGCCGACCCGTTGACTGGTTTACACGCGGCCCTGCTGGGCTGGCATGACTGGCAGCGCGGCGGTGGCCGCTTGCTGGAGCTGTCACTGCAGCAGGTGGTGAGTTTCAGTATTGCCGCCGGCAGTGCCGACATCACCGGAGCTTATGATGTTGTCCCGCCGCAGGCGCGTCCGGTGCTGGCTCGGGCGGCGGCACTGGGTGCTGACAATCCGCGTTTGCTGCAGGAGTTTTTGCCATGATGGCGCTGATCTTGCGCGGTGTGCAGCTGTGGAATGGCCGGGTGGTGGATGTGCGCCTGCGCCAGGGGCGTATTGCAGCTCTGCAGGCGTCGCTGTCGCCGGAGGCCGGGGAAGAGGTGATCGCTGCAGCGGGTAAGCTCTTGCTGCCCGGGCTCTGGGATCACCATCTGCACCTGTTGGGTACCGCCGCGGCACGCAGTTCGGTGACTTGTGGCCCGCCTTCGGTCACCAGTGAGCAGGAGTTGGAGCAAGCGTTGCGGCTGGCCGTTAATCCGGGCGGCCACTGGTTGCGCGGTGTGGGTTACCACGAGAGTGTATGTGAACACCTTGATCGACGATGGCTCGACAACGTATGCCCCTCGGTGCCCGTGCGCATCCAGCATCGCAGTGGCATGTTGTGGGTGCTGAACTCCCGGGCGCTGGAATTGTGCGGCATTACCGACACAGATGACCTGCCGGACGGTGCTGGTTGCGACAGCGATGGTCATCCTGATGGACGCTTCTACAACCTGGATCGCTGGCTGGGGGAGCGCTTGCCGCGGCAGTTGCCGGATGTACGTTCACTGTCGGCGGAGCTGGCAAGTTATGGTGTGGTGGGCGTCACCGATACCGGCGTTAACAACACTCGCGAAACGCTGAAGCTGTTGCAGCAACTGAGCGACAGTGGTGAGTTGTTACAGAAGGTCTGGATGATGGGCAGTGAAGACCTGCACGGCGTGCTCAGCGGGCACGAGCAGGTGCGCCCCGGCCCCCTGAAAATTTACTTGCGTGAAATTGACCTGCCGGATTTCGAACAGTTGGTGGCGCAAATGCAGCGCGCACACCAGCACCTGCGCGCGGTGGCCATTCATTGTGTCACCCTGGCGGAACTGCACTTTGCGCTGGCGGCGCTGGCGGAAGCGGGCAGCCTGGAAGGTGATCGGATTGAACACGCCTCGATTGCCGACGATGCGGCTATTGAGCGTATGCAGGAGCTGGGTGTGACGGTAGTCAGCCAGCCCCATTTTATTGCTGAGCGCGGCGTACAGTATCTGCAGGATGTGGCAGCCGACGAGCAGCCGTTGCTCTATCGCGCGCAGTCGTTTTATCACCAAAAGGTCGCGTTTGCCGCCGGCAGTGATGCACCCTACGGTGACGTAAATCCCTGGCAGGCGATGGCGGCCGCCGTCAGTCGCCGCAACCACGACGGCGTGGTGATGGGTGCGGAAGAGTGCCTGACCGTCGAGCAGGCATTGGCGGCCTATTGTGGTAATCCCGCTTTGCCCGGTTCCGGTATGCGCCTGCCGGCGGTGGGGCAGGCTGCCGATTTGTGTCTGCTTAACGGTGACAAAGCAGCGGTGCTGCATGATCCTGCCGCGGTGTCGGTGGCACTGACATTGTGTGCCGGCCAGGTTATTTATCGCGCCCCAAACTTTCAACAGAATGGACTGAGTGAGTAGTGTCTATGCAGACGGCCATTGTCCTTCCCCGGCAGGACCTCCAGGATCACGACTGGCTGCTGCGGCAACCCTGCCCGGTGATTGCCTGGGGCGAGGGAGATCCCCGGCACTGCAACAGCGCCGATGTACTGGTGGCCAGCGAGAAGGAAGCAGTCGCCCTGGTGGAGCGAATAAACAGCGCGCCGCAAACCGCGATGACCCTGGTGCAGGTGTTGCGGGCGACTGAATCCCTGCCGCCGGAGCTGGGGTTGAATGTGGAATCGCTGGCCTATTCCACACTGCAGTCCGGTCCGGAATTCAATCACTGGCGTGAAAGTTTTGTGGCAGATCCGTGGCCGCAGGAAGAGGGGCCGGTGGTGCAGATGGTGCGCGAAGAGGAGCGGCTGTTGTTGACCCTCAATCGTCCGCAGTTGCGCAACTCCATCACCATCGAAATGCGTGACGCCCTGGTGGAGGCGCTGGAGCTGGCGCAACTGGATGACAGCATCAGCCAGGTGGAACTGCGGGCAGCGGGTGCCTGTTTCAGTGTCGGCGGTGAGCTGCGGGAGTTCGGCAGTTTTCCCGATCAGGCCACGGCCCATTGGGTGCGGTCGGTGCACAGCCCGGCTCGCATGCTGTCACGGGTGTCGGATAAACTGACCTGCTATGTGCACGGCGCCTGTCTGGGTTCGGGCATGGAGTTGCCCGCTTTTGCTTCCACGGTAGTAGCGCATCCGAAAACGTTTTTTCAGCTGCCGGAGTTGCAGCTGGGACTGATTCCCGGCGCCGGTGGTACCGTCAGTCTCACCCGTCGTATCGGTCGCCAGCGCACCGCGTGGCTGGTACTCAGCGGTCGCCGCATTAATGCCAGAACCGCTTTGGAGTGGGGCCTGGTGGATGCGATTGAATAAACCCTTCCGATAAATCACAAGGAACTGTTATGGCTGCTGCGGGATTACTGGCGCTGCTGGATGATATTGCGACGTTACTGGACGACGTCGCCCTGCTCAGCAAGGTGGCGGCGAAGAAAACCGCCGGCGTACTGGGTGACGACCTGGCTCTCAACGCGGAGCAGGTCTCCGGTGTGCGCGCCGAGCGCGAGTTGCCGGTGGTGTGGGCGGTGTTCAAGGGCTCAGCCATTAACAAGGTGGTGCTGGTGCCGGTGGCGCTGTTGCTGAGTGCCTTCCTGCCGCAGGTGATTACCCCGCTGCTGATGATTGGTGGTGCCTTTCTCTGTTACGAAGGTTTTGAAAAGGTTGCGCACAAATTCCTGCACGCCTCCGACAGTAAATCAGAGGCGGACCAGTTGCAGTCGGCCATTCATAATCCGGACATTAACCTCGCGGAATTTGAAAAGGCCAAGATCAAAGGTGCTATCCGCACGGATTTTATTTTGTCTGCTGAAATTGTGGTGATCGCGTTGGGTGCGGTGCAGTCCGCCGATATGGTCACCCAGGCTACGACCCTGGCGATTGTCGCAGCGCTGATTACCATCGGCGTATACGGTGTGGTGGCAGGGATCGTCAAGCTGGATGACGCCGGTCTCTATCTGATGCGCTTGCCTGGTGATACTGTGGTGGCTCGCGGCAAGCGCCTGTTTGGTCGCTTCCTGTTGCGCTCCTGCCCGTGGCTGATGAAGGCACTCTCCATTCTCGGCACGGTGGCCATGTTCCTGGTCGGTGGTGGCATTCTGCTGCACGGTGCGCCGGTTGTGCATGAATTTCTGCATCATGGATTGGCCGCGTTGCTGCCACACAGCGCGATACTGGAATCGCTGATGGGGCCACTGCTGGGTGCTGTCGCGGGCCTGGTCGCGGGTGCGGTATTGGTGTCTGTGATGACGCTGGTGGGCAAGCTCAGGCGATAGCGCCGGGGGACGCAAGATTGATCAGAACATTACCGGGATGGGTGGAGTACGGAGCGTTCCTGCTGGCGCTGGTGGCGGGCTGTATCAACGCCATTGGCCTGCTGGGTTTCGAGCATCAATCCGTATCCCATCTCTCCGGGACTGCCACCCTGGTGGGTGCAGGGCTATTGGGTAATCCTCTGCTCACTACGCTGCATCTGCTCGGGGTGCTGTTGTCCTTTTTTGTTGGTGCGATGCTGGCGGGCTTTCTGTTGCACGGTGCTTCTCTCAAGCTCGGGCGGCATTACGACACGGCACTGTTGCTGGAGGCAATACTGATCCTTGGGGCATCGGTGTTGCTGTCGCAGGGGTCGGTCTATGGCCACTTTGCGGCGTCCGCCGCCTGCGGGCTGCAGAATGCACTGGCGACTACTTACAGTGGTGCCATTATCCGTACCACCCACGTTACAGGTATCTTTACCGACCTGGGGATCATGATTGGCTCCCTGTTGCGGGGCGAAGCTTTCGACCGGCGCAAACTGCAACTCTTTCTGTTGATCATCAGCGGTTTTATTGCCGGTGGTACGGTCGGTGCCTTGCTGTTTGCGCAGTGGCAGTTTGATGCTCTCTATGCGCCGGCGGTTACCTGCCTGTTGCTGGCGGCGGCTTACCATCTCTACAGCAAGACTCATCGCTGATGCGTTGTGGCCTGTGGCTGTGTGAGCGAGGCTAATGTGATTGGGGACAATGTGAATGCGGATAGTGTGATCGCAGCTCATGTGATCGCAGGTAATTCACTTGCCGGAAAATTCCGCTTTCCGTTTTTCCATCAGGCTCATGGCGCCTTCGCGGGCATCGTTGGTGGTAAATGTTTTTAATTGCACCTGCTCCTCCCGGTCAAGGTGTTGCTCCAGGCTGCTATCCCAGCCTTCCCAGGTCAGTTGACGGATGGTCCCAAGGGCCACGGTGGGGCCTGCGGCAATCTCCTGCGCCAGCGCCATGGTCTCTGCCATAAAACTATCGTCGTCGAACACCCGATTGATCAGCCCCCACTCCAGCGCCTGCGTGGCGGAGAGGCGGTTGCCCATCAGCAACAGCTCCTTGGCCCGTGCCCAACCGATGTATTTGGGCAGTGTCCAGCTCAGGCCGCCATCGGTTGATACACCGACGTTGCGGAACGCAGCCAAAAAATACGCAGACTTCGCGGCGACAATCAGGTCGCCGGTGAGGGCGTAGGAGAACCCCAGGCCGGCGGCGGGACCATTGATCGCAGTGATGATGGGGTAGGGCAGGTTTTTCAGCAGTTTTATCACGTGATGGTGGTGGGTACTGAGGCTGACCGGGTCACTCTCGGTCGCCTGTGAGTTGCCTCCCATCATGCCGAGGTTGCCGCCGGAACAGAAGGCGCGCCCGGCGCCGGTAATCACCAGGCAGCGAAAGTTCTTTTGCGGGTCGCTGGCAAAGCGCACCGCGTCGCGCATCTCCCGGGCCATGGCAGGGCCCATGGCATTGAGGCTGGCGGGGTCGTTGAGGGTCAGCTTGAGCACGCTGCCCGCCGTTTCTAATTGCACTGTTTCCATACCCGCTCCGCACTTGGGGTTCGAGGGCGGGACCGTTGCCGCCGCCAGTCTGAATTGACACAAATATTTCATGATGACACCATGGTGTCAAATTGAAATAGAGAGAATAACCGGGTAGGGGAGTGGCAGATGAGTAGCCGTGTAGAACTGACAGAGGCACAAATTGACCAGTACCAGCGTGATGGGGCGATATTGCTGAAGGGCATTCTTACCCCGGAGGAGCGGCAGCTGCTGGAGCAGGGGGTGGAGGAGTCCTACACCAACCCGGGCAAGCGGGCCACCCGTGCCAGCGACCAGTCCGGTGAGGGCGAGACATTCCTGGAGACCTTCCCGGCACTGCGCAGCCCCTCCCTGCAGCAGTTGCTGGATGTCGGTCGCATACCGGAAATCGCGGCGCGTATGATGAGAGCGCCGTCGGCGCAGCTGATCCTGGACCAGATTTTCTACAAGCAGAAAGGCCGCATTATTCCCACCCCCTGGCATCAGGACACCCCCTATCTGAAGGTGCGTGGTGACGACATGGTGCGGGTGTGGGTGACAGCGGATTACTCCCCCAAAGAGCTGACCCTGAAGATTGTACGTGGCTCCCACCGCTGGAATGTGATTTACGATCCGCGCCTCGGGGGTGGCCAGAACGAGGCCCTGAAAAAAAGCAACGAAGGCAAGATGCTGAGTCTGAGCAATCGCACGGCCGACGCGCCGGTGGTGCCGGACATCGACCGTTACGCCGACAGTTTCGATATCCTCAGCTGGGATGTGGAGCCCGGCGATGCGCTGGTGTTTAACGGCAATATGCTGCACAGCGCCGGCGGCGCCGACAATCACCCCACCCGGCGCCGGGCTTACACCAGCATGTGGGGTGGCCCGCAGCTGCAGTACGTGATCCCGCCCGACAATGCCATCCCGACACTGGCGGATGTCAATGGCTTCAAGGTGCCCAGTGGCTCCATGATCGGTGATTACCCGCAGGCCTTCCCCATCGGGTGGCAGGCATGACCCGGGCCGCGGCCAGCGACAGGCAAGCCCGCAGCCTGAAATCCCATCCCCTGGTGCAGCTGGTGGATGAAGTGGCCCGCCTGCAGGGGCGCCTGCAAAGTGTCTTTGCCGAAGTGCAGCAGGGTTCCGGGCTGAAAACCATGGAAGACCTGGTGCTCAATGCCATTGTTGAGGCGGATCATCCACCTACCGTGCCACAGATTGGCCGCAGCCTGGGGCATCCCCGCCAGGTCATACAGCGCGCCGTCAATAGCCTGCTGGAGGAGGGTTATCTGGAAAAGCAGCCCAACCCGGATCACAAGCGTGCGCCGATTTTCACCTTGACCGGCAAGGGGCAGACGCTCAAGCAGCGATCCGATGTGCAGGCGCTGGAGATCGCCGATGCGTTTCTCGAACGCATTGCCGGCCCGCGCTGTGAAGAGCTGGCCCTGGGCCTGAAAGAGGTGCGACGGGCTATGGAAGCGTTTGCCCGCGAGCGTCCATCCAGCACCAATGGAAGAAGGGGTTAGGAGCCATGCCAAGAGCGGTAATGGCGGACCAACTGGGTCCGCTGGAAAACTATACCCTGCGTGATTACCACCCGGGTGACCCGGCTCCCGGGCAGGTGCGAATTGCGGTGCGTGCCGTGGGTGTCAGCTTTGTGGATGTGCTCAATGCTACCGGCCAGTACCAGGGCAAGGCCCCGGTACCTTTCATTCCCGGCAGTGAATTTTCCGGTGTTATTGATGCTGTGGGCGAAGGTGTGTCGCAGTGGTCTGTCGGCCAGCCGGTGATCGCCAGTTCCTGGGGGGGTGCCTTTGCCGATCTGGCAAACGTGGATAGCAGAAGCGTCAGTCCCATGCCCGAGGGTATGAGCTTTGAGTGCGCGGCAGTGTTCAAGGTGAGTGCGCTGACGGCCTGGCATGGCCTGGTGGATCGGGGCCAGTTGCAGGTGGGAGAAGCCCTGTTGGTGTTGGGCGCCGGCGGCGCCACCGGCTATGCCGCCGTGCAGATCGGTCGCCACCTTGGTGCGCGGGTAATCGCGTCGGCGTCGACGGAGGCCAAGCGGCAGATGGCGCTGGCAGGTGGTGCGGATGTGGCGGTGGATGCGCGGGGCGACGATTGGCGCGAGGCAGTAAAAGCTGCCAATGGCGGCAAGCCGGTGGATGTGGTGTTTGATCCGGTGGGTGGCGACACTACCGGGCTGGCCTTCCGCTGCCTGGGTTACGGCGGTCGCCATCTGGTGGTGGGCTTTCCGGGCGGGATCAGCGCCTTACCCACCAACCTGCCGTTACTGAAAAGTGCCGCCCTGGTGGGGGTCAACCTGCAGCAGCAAAGCCTGAATGATCCAGCCAGGGCGGCAGCCAACAGTCGTAAGGTGTTTGAGCTTGCGGAGCAGGGGTTGTTGACGCCGGTGGTGGCGGAGACCTACGCGCTGGAGCAGTTTGCCGATGCCATGACCAGTGTGGCCGGGGGCAAGGGTGCAGGCAGGATCGTGCTGAAGCTGGCGTGACCCCACCCGCAGGCGCAGTACCCGGGGTGGGTAGGGGCATCATCAGCTGGATGGCTGGGCGCCCTGGTCGGCTACCGCGGCATTACCGGTCTCCTTGCTGAGCGGCTGGCTGATCTCCATCACCTCGTTCCAGCCATCTTCAATAACGCGCCGGACTTTCGCCTTGCGGAGGTTGCCGGTGTAGAGCTTGGAGAGCACCTGTGGCGTCGGATAGATGGATTTATCCGAAGTGATCTCCTTGTCGATCAGGGGGATGGAGTCCAGTACCGGGTTGGGGTACCAGATGTAGTTGGTGTTGGCTGCGGCGACGTCGGGACGCAGCAGAAAATCGATAAACTCATGGGCCTCGTCTACGTTGCGGGCCAGCTCCGGGATAGCCAGCATATCCACCCACATTTGCGCCCCTTCACGGGGGATGGCGTAGGCCAGCTCAACACCCTCGGCGGCTTCGGCCATGGCCTGGTAGATGTCACCGCTGTAGCCGATCACCACACACAGGTCACCCTGGGCGAGGCGCTCGTTGTAGTCGCTGGCGTTAATGGAAATGTACGGGGCTATCTTTTTCAGCAGCTTTTCACTGGCGTCCTGATAGTCCTGTGTCCGGGGGGAGTTGGGGTTGCGGCCGAGATAGTTGACGGCGGCAGCGAACACCTCGTAAGGGGCGTCAATCACCGACACGCCGCAGGCGGAAAGCTTGGCGACATTGGCGGGATTGAAGACCAGGCTCCAGGAGTCAGTGGGGGCATCGGCACCGAGGACTTCCCTGACCTTGTTGATGTTATAGCCAATACCGGTGGTGCCCCACATATAGGGAATCCCGTGGGCATTCTGTATATCCAGCTCTGAAACCTGTTTCATCAGTTTTGGGTCAAGCTTGGGGTAGTTTTTCAGCCTCGCAGTATCCAGCCGCTGGAAATAGCCTTTCTTCAGCTGCTTGCCCATAAAGTCGATGCTGGGTACCACCAGGTCATAGCCCTGTCCGCCCTTGAGGATAATCTGCTCGACTTCCAGGTTGCTGTCGTAGGTGTCGTAAACCACCTTGATGCCGGTCTCTGCCTCGAAGCGCACCAGCAGTTCTGCATCGATATAGTCACTCCAGTTGTAGATTCTCAGCTCCCGCTGCTCCGTTGCCGAGGAGGATCCGCTGCAGAGCAGGCAGCTGATGGCCAGCAGGGCGGAGGGCCAGTAGGTGGGGATTCGTGCAGCGAAATTCTTGAACATCTTGGTGCGCCTAAAACAGTTATATGGACTGTGTTGTTTTATGCAAAATATGTGCGAGGAGGTGGGTTCTCAGAGAAACCGGCACGGAAACGGGACAAAATGCTTGCAGACAGGAGTAGGCAGAGGATATTTCTGCTGATGTGACCGGCTTTGCAGGCAAGGGTGGGAGTCGTGGTCGTGCAGGGTGCCGGCTCGGTAAAGTATTTGCCCCCTATTGGGGCGTGGGCAGTACCCGTCTTTCATGAGGGTTTGCCTGCCAGTGGCCGGAGGGCTATTCTTTTATCCCCTCAATGCCCCGGGTCGGACGGGGAACGTCGGCAAGGCATTGGGGCAAGGATTAACAGACAGACTAAGGAGTGTCTGCAGGTGGTTATCAAGGAAAACTCCAGCAGGGAAAAAGCCGGCATGGCGTTGTACGGGAGTCGGACAGCGTGAAGCATCGTCAGGATATTGATGGTTTACGGGCGCTGGCGATTCTGCCGGTTATGGCCTTCCACGCCGGTTTTCCCTGGATCAGTGGTGGCTACCTCGGTGTGGATGTCTTTTTTGTCATCAGCGGCTTCCTCATCACCCGTATCATCCTGGAAGAAGTGGAAGCGAAGCGCTTTTCCGTGGTGAAGTTCTACGAGCGGCGGGCGCGCCGCATACTGCCGGCGCTGGCTATTGTGGTGCTGGTTACGTCACTATTGCTGCCCCTGTTTGCCGGCCTCTCGCCCGGCATCCTGCAGGACTACGGGGCGAGCCTGCTCAGCGTTACCTTCTTCGTCTCCAACATCTACTTTTTCACCCACTCCGGTTATTTCGGCAACGTCTCCGAGTTGTCACCGCTGTTGCACACCTGGAGCCTGGCGGTCGAGGAGCAGTTCTACCTGATTTTCCCCTGGGTGGCGCTGCTGGCGATGCGCTTTGGCCGGCGGGTGTTTTTTGCCGTATTGCTGGTGGGTACAGCAGTCAGCCTGATGATCGCCGAGTGGGGCTGGCGAAATTCGCCCATTGGCAACTTCTACCTGATTCCGCCGCGGGCCTGGGAGCCATTGCTCGGCGCCGTGGCGGCCTTTCTGGTGATGAGCAACAGCCGGCTTGTGCAGATCGGCCCGCGTGCACAGTCGCTGCTGGCGGGGCTTGGGCTGGTTGTGGTGGTGGTGAGTTATTTCACCTTCCAGCCCACCACCCCGCACCCCAGCCTGCTGACGGTGGTGCCGGTGACGGGCGCGGTACTGGTGGTGCTGTTTGGCGGTCAGGCGGGCTGGGCCTGTCGCCTGTTGTCCTCCCGGCCACTGGTGCACATCGGTCTTATCAGCTACAGCCTCTACCTCTGGCACCAGCCGGTGTTTGCCCTGCCCAAGCTGGCCTGGGGCAGCCACTTGCCCCTCTCTGCCACGCTGGCGATGCTGCTGGTGACCTACCTGTTGTCACTCTGGTCTTTCCGCTACGTGGAATCACCGTTCCGCGATCGCCAGCGCTTTTCCCGCCGTGCCGTGTTCGGCTATTCCGCCGCTACCATGGCCTCCATGACGGTGGTGGCACTGGTGGCCATGGTTAACCTGGAGTTGCAGCGCCCCTTCTTCCCGCAGGATATGCAACGCTATGAAACCCTGCTGGAGGCGGAAAATTCGCACCAGCACCAGCCCATTTACCAGCAAGGGTGCAAATTCTGGAACTACGAGTTGTCAGCGCAGTTTCGCCAGCGTTTCAGCGAGTGTGAGGCAGAATACGGCAAGGCGCTGGTGGTGCTGGGAGGCAGTCACGGTATTGATCTCTATAACGCGGTTGCCCCGGATTCCCGCAACCCCTTTGTGGTGGGTTTGTCCCGCGGCTACTGCCGGGCGCACGAGCCGTTACAGGCGGAGCAGTTCCCGGCCAAATGTTTCTATGACGATTTCCTGGTCTTCGCTAAGGAGCACCGCGAGTCTATTGGGCGGGTACTCTATACCCAGACCCCGGACCGCCTGTTCCGTCGCCAGATGTGGCTGGCGCAGGAGAGCGACCTCTCTCTCAGGCATGTGGATCAGGTGGTGGATTATCTGGCGCGACTGCACCGTGAGGCGCAGGTGCCAGTGACCATGATCGGCATGCTGCCACCGATGACGGTGTCGCCGATCCATCTCAACTTCCGCGCTGACCTCGAGAGCCAGCTGGCCCAAAGCATCGACCCGCAGACGTTAAAGATGACCGCCTATCTGGATCACACCTTCAGCGAACGGTTAGCGCCACACGATATCGATTACCTGCCCAAGTTGCAGGGCTTCGAGCTGCGTTATCCGCAGGACCTGATGAGTAATGGCAGTCTGACCTACTCCGACAGCCGCCACCTCAGCAGCGAGGGCGAGCGCCTGTTTGGCGGGCGGCTGGTGAAGTTCCTGTTTCCCTGAGGCTCCCCCGCTGCTCAGCGGGGGAGGCAAAGGATCAGAAGTCGAGAGCGACGCCGATACCGATCTGGCGGCCCTGGGTGGCAACGCTGGAATCCCCCCGTACATTCGGTACGCGATAGACGCTGTTGTCCGAGTCGGTGAGGTTGGTGCCCCACAGGGAGTAGGTCAGGCGCCCGGAGGGATCGGTCCAGGAGATCCGAGCGGCCACAGTCTCGTAGGATGGTTCCTTGGTGTAGTCACCCACCTGCCAATAAAAGCCTGGGCTGAAAAAGGCGCTGACGTTACTCGACAGTTCGCCATCAAACAGCGGCATGACGTGGGTGAAGCCGAGGTTGGCTGTCCACTCTGGTGTGCGGGGAATACGGCTGCCGGAGGCGTCGTAAGGCGCGACCACCTGTGCCACTACCGGTCCGGTCGCGCCGGATATGGGCTGGGTCACCTGCGCATTTTCAAACTCCTTGAACTCGGCCGTCTCGGCCCAGTTAACGCCGAAGTTGAACGAAAGGGAGTCGGTAATCGGGCCGTCGGCGGTAAGTTCCAGGCCGCGCATTTCGGCTGACGCGGCGTTGGTAAGGGAGAGCACCACCACATTGTTGACGGTGGCAAAGGACGATACCTGGATATCGTCGTATTCATAGGCGTAGGCCGCCGCGGTCAAGGTAATGCCCCGAACCCGGGTCTTGGCACCGATCTCCAGCGCGTCCACCTCTTCCGGATCCACCGGAATGCCGAGACTGCTGTAAGCGTCGTAAACACCACTCTTGAAGCCGTTGCTCAATGACAGATAGACGTTGCTGTCGTCGCTGAGGTCGTAGCGCACCACGCCGCGGTAAGTTGGGCTGGTCCAGGTCTCTTTGTCTTTCAGGTTAACGGAGTTATTGAGCAGTGTGCGGTAGCGGAACTCCTTGGTCTCCGAGGTATAACGGGCGCCGAGGGTGAAGTGCAGTTTGTCCGTAGTGTCCCAGGTGACCTCACCAAAGCCGGCGTAGGAGCTGGTGTCCACCTGACTGGTAAAGCTGGAGACTTTGGTGCCATCCGGCGCGTCGCCGGAGAACACGGTCCAGTGGGGGTTGCCTGCTTCGGAATCGTAGTAATAGAGGCCAGCCAGCCAATTGATGGAGCCAGTGGCGCCGGAGAAGTTGAACTCCTGGCTGAGGTTCTCCTGGTATTGGGTCAGGTTGAGGGCAAAGCCCGGGGCGCTGGAGCGATCCACATCTGCCTGGTACTCCAGGTCCATATCCCGGTAAGCCGTAATGGAGCGGACGGTGACAGCGTCGCTGTTCCAGGTGGCGTCAAGGCTGACACTCTTGCCCTCAAGATCCTGTTTGGGTTGGGTCGATCCCGCGTATTTGAATGGCTGGCTGGGAATGGCTCCAGGGATGGGGTCGGAGCCCTTGGGAGGCCAGACGGTGGCGATGGTGTCGTTCTTCGCCTTCATGGTATCGGCGGCCAGCGTCATCTCCAGGTTGTCCGTCGCCTGAAACAGCAACTTGCCGCGAATCAGGTGATTGTCAGGATCGCCATATTCTCTGCCCTCGTTGGGGCCAATACCATCAATGTAACCGTCGCTGCTGCGATAGGTCCCGCTCAGGGAGGCGGCTACTTTTTCGCTCAGGGGGCCGGTGACAAACAGGCTGGTTTTCCACTCGTTGTAATCAAAACCGTAATCCACGCTGGCGTTGGCCTGGGGCTCGAAAGCCGGTTTGCGGGTAACAATGCGAATCGCACCGCCGGTCGCGTTGCGTCCAAACAGGGTTCCCTGTGGGCCCTTGAGAACTTCCACCCTTTCAATATCGGCGAGGTCAAACAGTCCGGCCATCGGCGCGCCGAGGTAGACATCATCGAGATAGATAGAGACGTTGCTCTCGTCGCCGGGGGAGGTGCCCTGTGACGAGACGCCGCGAATCACCGGCACAAAACCGAGGCCGTTGTTGACGGTGGTCAGGCCCGGAACGATTTGTTGCAGGTCGCCGGTGGAGCCGATACCGGCATCGGACAGCTCGGCAGCGGTTACAGCGGTGATGGACATGGGTACATCCAGTAGGCGCTCGGTGCGCTTCTGGGCGGTAACCAGAACTTCTTCGATAACCGGTGTACTGGTGGGTTGGGCCAGGACGTTGCTGCTGGCAAGAATGGCAATGGTGGTGGCTAACACGGATTTGGTGGTTTTCATATCAATCCCTGAACTCTGTTTTTGTTATGTAAGTTCTTTTGGATAATGAGATCACCTGTTGGCAAGGTGAATTATCCATGGCAACACAGACGCGCACAGTGTGATTATTTTTAATGAGCCGTGCGTGAACTTTATCTTCGGTGCAAATGAAAAGCCTGTCAAAACCGTGGCGCACGCACGAAGGTGCCAATGACGGCAGTGGTTACCGCTACTGTTCCGGAATAAATATGAAAGGACTCAAGGAGTTAAGCCGCCACCACAGCCAGTGATCTGCGGTGGCGGAAAAAATGCGTGCGGGTAAAGAAGGGTAAAAGTCGCGTACTGCTGTAATTAATCCGCCAGTCGCGCCACGTCCACAGAGACGTTGAGGGTGGGTGTTTGGCCACCGCCAAAGATCACACCTTTCAGCGGCGTGACGTCAAAGAAGTCACGGCCCCAGGCGGTGATGATGTGCTGCTCGCCGGCAAGGCACTCATTGGTGGGGTCAAATTCAAACCAGCCTTCGGTGGGTGAGTAGACCGAAATCCACGCATGGGTGGCGTCAGTACCTACCAGCTTCTCCTTGCCCGGTGGCGGCAGCGTCTCGATATAACCGGAGACATATTTGGCCGCAAATCCCAGCGAGCGCAGGCAGCCAATCTGTAAATGGGCAAAGTCCTGGCATACACCTTTGCGGCTCTCCAGCACTTCGTGCAGGGGCGTGGCGATGGTGGTGGACTGGGGTTCGTAGCTGAACTCCTTGAAGATGCGACGGGTGAGGTCCATCACCGCAGACAGCAGCGGACGATCGTCGGCAAAGGAGGGGGCGGCGAACTCCTGCAGTTCACTGCTGGCGCGAATCATGGGTGATTCCAGCTGATATTCACGGGCCTGCAGGGTTTCAAAATCCTTGGCCTTTTTCATCAGCTCCCGGGCCTGGGCACAGGTGATGCCGAAATCGAGGTTGAGATTGGAGCGCTGCGGGCCGGTGTTTACTTCACTGGTGGCAGAAATGATCAGCTTTTTGTGCGGGCGCTGAATCTCAAAGTGAAACGCCATGTTGCCGAAGTAGTCCTGGCGACGGGTGGCGTAGGCGCTCATGGGCTGTACGTCGACATCGCTTTTCAGGCACTTCTGCCGCAGGGTGGTGCGGGGGATCATGTGCGCCAGGTTGTAGCAATGGCTGACGCGATCGCTGTAGCGGTACTCGGTAATGTGCTTGATGCGGTAGCGCACTTACAGGTTCTCCCAGGTATTGCTGACCAGTTGCTGCGACACTTCGCGGTGATCGAAATATTTGTCACTGAGCAGGTCGCTGATGGTAGCCAGTGACAGGTGCAGGTTGTCCAGGGTCTGCAGCAACACCTGGCGTTCGCCGTCGTTGCGGGAACTGAGCTCGGTGAGCAGGGACAGTTTGATCAGCGTTTCGGCGTGCAGGGTGGCGCGCTCTTCCGGCGGCAGTTCGTGTTTGGTCTCCTGCACCCGCGGCAGCTTGCGAATGTGGGCGCTGAGCTGCTCCAGCTGGTGCAGCAGTGAACGCGGGTTGGAGGTGTCCATCATCACCAGGTCGAGGGTGGACTGCACACCCATGCGCGCGCGGTAGCGGCGGCGGTAACTGATGAGCGCTTCCACGGAGAGCAGCAGCGACTCCAGCAGGACGTTCTGGTCCGCTTCCGGGCGTTCCGGCACCACCAGACACTTGATCAGGCTGGTGGTCTGATGGGCGCGTTCCAGGCGGCGGCCGATATCGATAAAGCGCCAGCCGAAGTCGCGGATCATACTCTCGTGGGCCAGGCCGGAGAGGGCCATGAGCGCGGTTACCAGCGGGTCGATGGCCTCCTCGGGCGCAGAGAAAAGGTCGGTGCTGACCAGGTCGTCCAGGCTGCTGAGGGCGTCGCGGATGTCGTTGATCACCCGGGTGGTGTCGGACGACAGCAGTTCCTGCGAGGCGTCAGCACAGAACAGCATGGCGTTCAGGGTCGAGCGCACGCTGCCACTGAGGGCCACGTCATTGAGGATGCGCAGCAACTCCGGCTCGGGATCGTTGATCAATTCTTCGGTGGCATTGATAAAGCCCGGGTGGGTTACCGTGGTCTCCGTCAGGGTCTCCAGCAGCAGGCGCTGGCAGTCCGGGGAGATGGGCTCCTCGCTGTTGAGCATGACAAACACGGTGCGCAGCAGGCGCAGGGTGGCCTCGGCGCGCTCGGCATAACGTCCCATCCAGAACAGGTTCTCCACCACCCGGCTGGGCAGGCTGATCAGGTCCGCTTCGCGCACCGGTGCAATCGCCGTATCGACGCCGCCGGCCGCGCCTTCCGCCGCCATGGGCTCGGAGCTGATAATCCAGGTGTCCTTGCTCTGGGCACCCAGCTGGTTGGAGATAATAAAAGCGTCTTCGGTACCGCCCACCCGGGTCAGGCCGCCGGGCATGATGCTGTAGGAGCCGGAGCCGGCAACCGCAAAACTGCGCAGGATTGAGGGGCGCGGTATCAGCTCGCCGTTGCTGAAGGTGGGCAGGTAGCCGGCTTCAACAATGGGTTGCCCGACGTACTGCATGGGGTCGGCGAGGATGCGGGCTTTCAGCTCCTGCAGCTGTTTGGCTGTGAGGTCGCGCCCGCAGGTGCTGATCTTGCCGTGGCTGCGGTAGATGGGTTTGATCACCAGCGATGGCAGGTTGGCCAGCACGTATTTCAGGTCTTCCGCGTCGCCGCACCAGTAGGTGGCTACCGATTGCAGCCGCAACTCGCGACCCAGTAACTCTTTGGCAATGCCGGGCAGGTACTTGAGGAAAATCGGGTTTTCCAGGATGCCGGAGCCCAGCGGATTGGCAATTACCACGCGGCCGGCGCGGGCCACTTCCAGCAGGTTGGGTACGCCCAGCTGGGAATCGGAGCGCAGCTCTACCGGATCGCAGAACAGGTCGTCCACCCGCCGCAGGATCACATCCACCCGCGACAATCCGTCCAGGGCTTTCATCCACACATAGCCATTGCGCACCACCAGGTCGCCACTCTGTACCAGGTGGAAGCCCAGGTAGTTGGCAAAATAGGCGTGCTCGAAATAGGTCTCGTTGTGGGCGCCGGGGGTCAGTACCACCACCCGTGGCTGGTCCTGGTTGGGGGAGAGGGCAATCAGCTTGCTGCGCAGCTGCTGAAAGAAGCCGGCCAACCGGTGCACCTGGCTGCTGCGGAACAGGCTGGGGAAGACCCGCGACATGACCGTGCGGTTTTCCAGCGCGTAACCGGCGCCACTGGGACACTGGGTGCGGTCGGTGAGGGCACACATATTGCCGTCGTCGCCACGAATCAGGTCTACCGCCTGCAGGATCAGCTGGTGCTCACCGGGCACCTGCAGGCCGTGGCAGGCGCGCAGGAAGCCGCGGTGGGCATAGAGCACCTCCGGGGGAATGACTCCCTGGCGCATCAGGTGGCGCTGGCCATAGATGTCCTTCAGCAGCAGGTTAAACAGTTCAGAACGCTCCAGCAGGCCACCTTCGATGGTGCCCCACTCCTCGCTGCTGATCAGCGAGGGGACCAGGTCCAGGGCCCAGGTGTGGCTGGGTGACTGCTGTTCGTCGTAGATGTTATAGGTGGCACCGTCATCCCGCAGGATACGTCGCGCCTTGTTGGCGCGGTCTTCCATAGACAGTGCGCCCAGGGACTGCAGGCTGCCCAGCAGGTTTTCCCAGAACGGCTTGATGGTGCCGTCCTCTGCAAACACCTCATCCTTGAACCGGGTGCCGGATTCGTAGTGCAGCGACTCTTCAGTGGCTTCGCTGATGGTGGAGGAGGATTGCGATTGCATGATCTGGAACTCTGTGAACCTTTAAGGGACCCGCTGCGGACAAGCTACAACACCCCGGCCGCTGGGCCGGGGTGGCGGAAAGGCCGGCTATTATGTCACTGACAGGGGGTCCAGCATAAGTGGGGTGTGAAGTCTGTCACGCCGGATTCCTCAGAGCAGCGGTCCACCCGGCGGGCGGCGGCGCAGGTCGAGGGTGTGTGGGTACTCATCCGGGGCCTCCTCTGGCGGTGGCGCCATGGGTTTGGAGAGGTCATTGGGGTAGAAGCTGCGCAGGGCATCCACATCCGGCCGCGGGGTGTAGGGCCCGGCGGTGTAGCTGGTGGTGTCGTAGCGGTTGCCACGGCGCGATTCTGCCTCGAAGGCGTTGACCGGGAAGGTCTCATAGCTACGCCCGCCGGGATGGGACACGTGGTAGGTGCAGCCGCCAATGGAGCGGCCGTTCCAGGTGTCGATGAGGTCGAATACCAGCGGCGTGTGCACGCCAATGGTGGGGTGCAGCGCGGATGGCGGCGCCCAGGCCTTGTAGCGCACACCGCCGACGCTCTCGCCCTGGCGGCCGGTGTTTTTCAGGGGCACGCGGCGGCCATTACAGGCCAGTACGTAGCGGCCTTCGGTCATACCGCTGACCCGCACCTGCAGGCGCTCTACCGAGGAGTCCACGTAGCGGGCGGTGCCGCCGCCGCCACTCTCTTCACCCAGAACATGCCACGGTTCCACCGCCCAGCGCAGTTCGATCTCGATATCGTCGATCTTGGTGCGGCCGTAATGAGGGAAGCGGAACTCCTCGAACGGCAGCAGCCACTCCAGGCGGAAGGGGTAACCGTGGTCGTTGAGATCCTGTACCACTTCCTTCATATCTGCCCACAGGTGATGAGGCAGCATAAAACGGTCGTGCAGCTGGGTGCCCCAGCGCACCAGTGGCTTGTGGTAGGGCTCTTTCCAGAAGCGGGCGACCAATGTGCGGATCAGCAGCGCCTGCACCAGCGCCATGCGGCTGTGGGGCGGCATTTCGAAGCCGCGGAACTCCAGCAGGCCAAGACGTCCCGTCGGGCCGTCCGGCGAGTAGAGCTTGTCCATGCAGAACTCGGCGCGGTGGGTGTTGCCGGTAATGTCGATCAGCAGGTTGCGCATGATGCGGTCGATCAGCCATGGCTGGTCGATGATGCCCTCGGGGATCTGCTGGAAGGCGGTTTCCATCTCATACAGCATTTCGTCGCGTCCCTCGTCCACCCGTGGTGCCTGGCTGGTGGGGCCGACAAAGGCGCCGGAGAAGACGTAGGAGAGGCTGGGGTGGTGCTGCCAGAAGGTGACCAGGCTGCGCAGCAGGTCGGGACGACGCAACATGGGGCTGTCGGCTGGCGTGCGACCGCCGATGGTGATGTGGTTGCCACCGCCGGTGCCGGTGTGGCGGCCGTCGAGCATGAACTTCTCGGTGCCGAGGCGGGATTCCCGCGCCGCTGCATAGAGCTCCATGGTATTGTCCACCAGCTCTTTCCAGTTGTGGGCGGGGTGGATGTTGACTTCGATTACACCCGGATCCGGGGTTACCAGCAGTTTCTGCATGCGGTAGTCACGGGGCGGTTCATAGCCCTCGATAATCACCGGCATTTCCAGCTTCGCGGCGGTCTCCTCAATAGCGGCGATCAACTCGACGTAGTTGTCCAGGCTGTAGACCGGCGGCATAAAGATGTAGAGACGGCCATCGCGGGGCTCCACACACAGGGTAGTGCGGATCACCTGGCGCCATTGCAGCTCTTTCTTTACTTCTCCTTTTGCCTTGGCGGTTTTGGAGTCGGCTGCGGCACGGTTCTCCGCCGCGCTCTTGCCGGGCACCTGCGGTACCGGCTGCCGCACCGGCATCATCTCGGGGCCCACCGGCTGTACCGGGGAGACGGGGAAGTTCCATTCCGTGGGCAGCGGCGAGTGGGGCGTGAACGGGTCCTGGGTGGCATTCACCTCGGTCTCGGCGGCGTAGGGCAGGTCCGCCAGTGGCAGGCGCAGCCCCATGGGGGAGTCGCCGGGAATCAGGGTGAGGTGGTCGCGGCGGGTCTCCCACATACAGGTGTGCCAGCAGTTGGAGACATAGTCCCACTCCAGCGGCAGCAGGTAGCCGGTGGGGGTGCCGAGGCCGCGTTCAAGGATCTTAGCCAGCCGTGCACGCTCGCCCTCATCCTTGGCTTTACCCAGGGCTGAGTCGATATTGGTGGGTAGCTTGCGCTCCTGCATCAGGTAGTAGAGGCCATCCTCATAGGCGGGCTGGGCGTACTTGTGGCTCATGCCCAGCAGGTCGGTGAGGGTGGTGACAAACTTCTTGGCGTCGTGGGCGGTGAAACCGTAATCCTTGTCCACCCGCCCCAGCAGCTGCTGGCGTTTCCACAGGGGGGCGCCGTCTGTGCGCCAGAAGACACCCAGCGCCCAGCGTGGCACTTCTTCACCGGGGTACCACTTGCCCTGGCCGTAGTGCAGCAGGCCGCCGGGAGCGAAGTGGTCCCGCAGCCGCAGCAGCAGGGTCTTGGCCAGGCTCAGTTTGTGGGTGCCGAGGGCCGCGGTATTCCACTGCGCGGATTCCATGTCGTCGATGGAGACAAAGGTGGGCTCGCCACCCATGGTGAGGCGGATGTCCAGCGCCTGCAGGTCGGCGTCCACGATATCGCCCAGCGCCATCACTTCATCCCACTGCTCCTCGGAGTAGGGTTTGGTGACGCGGGGGTCTTCGAGGATGCGGCTGACGTCGTTACTGTGTTCAAACTCCACTTCACACTTGTCGGTGAAGCCGTCGATCGGTGCCGCGGAAACCGGGTCGGGGGTACAGGCCAGCGGGATATGGCCTTCACTGGCAAACAGCCCGGAGGTGGGGTCCAGACCCACCCAGCCGGCGCCGGGCAGGAACACTTCGCACCAGGCGTGCAGGTCGGTGAAGTCCTCTTCGGCACCGGAGGGGCCGTCGAGGGATTTTTCGTCGGGCTTGAGCTGTACCAGGTAGCCGGAGGCGAAACGCGCTGCCAGCCCCAGGTGGCGGAACAGCTGTACCAGCAGCCAGGCGGAGTCGCGACAGGAGCCCAGGGCCAGTTCCAGCGTCTCCTCCGGCTTCTGTACACCGGGTTCCATGCGGATGGTGTAGTCGATCATCTTTTCCAGCGTCTGGTTAACGGCCACCAGGAAGTCGATGGTGCGCCGTTCACTGAGGTCGATACTGTCTTTGAGCTTGTTAAACAGCGGGCCGTGCTCTGCGGTCTCCAGATAGGGCAGCAGTTCCTTCTTCATCTGCTTGGGGTAGGTGAAGGGGAAATTCTCGGCGTACTCCTCCAGAAAGAAATCAAACGGGTTGATGACCGTCATGTCTGCCTGTACTTCCACTTCAATAGACAGGTGATCGGTCTTCTCCGGGAAGACGATGCGGGCGAGGAAGTTACCGAAGGCGTCCTGCTGCCAGTTGATAAAGTGATCGGCGGGACTGACCTTGAGGCTGTAGCTGTGAATCGGGGTGCGGGAGTGGGGCGCGGGTCGCAGGCGGATGGTATGCGGCGACAGGTTCACCAGTCGGTCGAACTTGTAATAGGTGTTGTGATTGAGAGCGACACGGATGGTCATGGCTGACAATTACCTCGGGTAAATTGGCTGCGGCAGTAAATAACGGCACGCCCGCAGGTTGGCAATGCGGGCGTTGCAAGTCCCAAATGTTCAGGCGTGGCCCGGGTTAATCCTCGGGGAACCAGGCCTCATTGATAATAAAGTGAATACTGGTGAGGCTGATCTGCAGGTGATTGAGAAACTGCAGCAGCTCCTCGCTGGGCTCGTAGAAGTCCAGTTCGTCATTCAGTTTCGCTTCTATATCTTTCAGCTTTTTGATGGCGGCCTTGCCATTGGGCAGCTGGGCGCAGGAATTCATGATTACCTGCAGGCAGTAGGCTACGGATTTGGGGAACACCGGGTCGCGCAGCAGGTAGGGCATGACTTCGCCACCTTTGACCGGGGTGCGGGTGGTGTGCAGGTAGTACTGGGTGGCGTTGAGCGAGCGCAGCACGCTGCCCCAGATGATCTGCTGGCCACTGGGGTTGAAGTCGTCATCGGGCAGCTCCAGTACCGCCGTCAGTCCCGCTTCCAGGTAGCGGGAGGTCATGTCGCCCCGCTCCAGGTGGCTGCCTATGGTAAAGAAGTCCCAGGATTCGTCGTGGGGCATGGTGCTGTAGAGCAGGCCGTTGATCTGCAGGCAGCCCTTGATCACCTCTTCCAGGAATTCGTGCCGGGTGCGGCGGTCGATACCCTGGTCGATATGCTCCTGCACAAACAGGCACATTTCACAGATCATCTCCCACGCCTCTTCCGGCACCGCGTCGCGGGTGGTGCGTACGTTTTCACGCACGGCCTTGAGGGAGCTCAGCAGGCTGGAGGGGTTCTCCGGATCCGCCAGCAGGAATTTCACCACATTGCGTTCGTTGCGCTGGCTGTAGCGCTCGCCAAATGCCTCTTCCAGATCGTTGATAACGATCAGGTTGTACCAGCTCTGTTTGATGGTGGTGGGCAGGTCAAACAGCAGGGACTGGTAAATGCTCACCAGACGCGCGGTGCTGGCAACACGTTCCAGATAGCGGGCAGTCCAGTACACCCGCTCGGCGACTCTCGATAACATCATAGTTGTTTCTCTCTGATCCCTTATTTACCGGACTCTTTATTGGTACCGGTTTCTTTGGCGTCGGTGGCTTTGGTTCCGGCAGCTTTGGTTTTGGTGGCTTTGGTGTCGGTATCGACGATCCAGGTATCCTTGCTGCCGCCACCCTGGGAGGAGTTCACCACCAGTGAGCCCTTGCGCATGGCTACACGGGTCAGGCCGCCGGTGGTGACGTACTTGTTTTTGCCCTGCAGCACAAACGGGCGCAGGTCGAGGTGGCGGGGCTCCGGTTCGTTGTCTTCGCCGATAAAGGTGGGAGCGGTGGAGAGCGCCAGCGTCGGCTGGGCGATGTAGTTGCGGGGGTTGGCCTTGATCAGTTCGGCAAATTTCTTGCGTTCCTTGGCGGTGGAATGCGGACCAATCAGCATGCCGTAGCCGCCGGACTCGTTGGCGGGTTTAACCACCAGCTTGTCGAGGTTCGCCAGTACATAGTCACGCTGCTTCTTGTCGTAGCAGAGGAAGGTTTCCACGTTGTTGATCAGGGGATCCTGGTCCAGGTAGTACTTGATCACGTCTGGCACGTAGGCATACACCACCTTGTCGTCCGCCACGCCGGCGCCCGGGGCGTTGGCCAGGGCTACGTTGCCGGCGCGCCAGGCGCGCATCAGGCCGGGGACACCCAGTACCGACTCCTTGTTGAACACTTCCGGGTCGAGGAACAGGTCGTCGATACGGCGATAGATCACATCCACCCGCTCCAGTCCGCCGATGGTCTTCATGTAGAGGCAGTCATCTTCCAGTACCACCAGGTCGTTGCCCTCCACCAGTTCGGCACCCATCTTCTGGGAGAGGAAAGCGTGCTCAAAGTAGGCGGAGTTGTAGATGCCCGGCGTCAGCACGGCGATAACCGGCTTTTTCACCCGCCGGGGTGACAGGCTGGTGAGGGTCTCGAACAACTGACTGGGGTATTCTGCGACCGGCGCGATGTCGATCTTCTCAAACACCTCCGGCAGTACCCGTTTCATGATGGAGCGGTTCTCCAGCATGTAGGAGACTCCGGAGGGCACACGCAGGTTGTCCTCCAGCACATAAAACTCGCCGTCCTTGTCACGCACCAAATCGGTGCCGCAGATGTGCGCCCACACACCAAAAGCGGGCGACATGCCTTCGCACTCCTTACGGTAGTTGGCGGACTGCTTGAGGACGTACTCGGGGATTACACCGTCCTTGATTATGCGTTGCTCGTTGTAGAGGTCGTCGATGAACAGGTTCAGTGCTTCCAGCCGCTGCTTCAGCCCCGCCGCAGTGCGGTCCCACTGCGGCTTGGTGATTACCCGCGGAATAATATCAAACGGCCAGGCGCGATCGATATTGCCCTCGTCGGTATAGACCGTGAAGCTGATGCCCATCTCCTTGATGGTGAGCTCTGCGGCGGTCTTTCGCATCGCCACCTCTTTGGTGGAGAGGGACTTCAGGTAATTGAACAGCTCTTCCGAGCCTGGCCGGGGTTTGCCGGACGGGTCGAGGATCTCATCGTAAAAATCACTGGCGGGATAATTTTTCCAGTCGTTGACCATAGTGTGTTCTCGATGCTGCGAATCTGATTGTAAAGAGAGCGGGTGACGCGCCTCAGGCGCGCGGGGGAGGGAGTGTTGGGGCTGGTCTAGTCGGAGCGAACTGGTCGACCGTGTCATTGGATATTCTTCCTGAATGGACATAACCCTACCGTTTATGCAGCTACTGTACCAATGCCCTTTGGGGGTGTACAGAGAATAACGGCCAAGGTCGGGCCGGATTTGCAGATGGCGCGGGAGGAGTGATTACGATGCTGGAAGGCGGAAGTTACAGGCCCAATGTTTCATAGGTTTTACCAATAAAAACGAGCGGGACTAACGATTTAATTAATCGAAGGCCGTTTCATACACTGATCCTCGTCGAAGCAAACAACACTTTGCAGCCAACCTGAACTACCCACTGACGAGGAAATGACTATGTCCAGCTCTCTGATCAACACCCCAATCAAGCCATTCACCGCCTCTGCATTCCACAATGGCGAATTTGTAACCGTCAGCGATGCTGACCTGAAGGGCAAGTGGTCCGTGTTCTTCTTCTACCCAGCCGACTTCACCTTCGTTTGTCCGACCGAGCTGGGTGACCTGGCTGATCACTACGAAGAGCTGAAGGCTCGCGGTGTTGAAGTCTACTCCGTGTCTACCGACACCCACTTCACCCACAAGGCCTGGCACGACAGCTCTGACACCATCGGCAAGATCCAGTACCCGATGATCGGCGACCCTACTGGCCTGATCACCCGCAACTTCGAAGTGATGCGCGAAGATCAGGGTCTGGCAGACCGCGGTACCTTTATCGTCGACCCTGAGGGTGTCATCCAGGCGATGGAAGTGACTGCCGAAGGTATTGGTCGCGATGCGGCGGACCTGGTGCGCAAGATCAAGGCGGCCCAGTACGTAGCAGCGAACCCGGGCGAAGTGTGCCCTGCCAAGTGGAAAGAGGGTGAAGCGACCCTGGCTCCATCTCTCGACCTGGTAGGCAAGATCTAAGCCGCCAACGCCGGGCTTGCGGGCCCGGCTGCTTTTCACCGGTTAAGACTAACCGGTTTGCCATGGCCGTTGGCCTGGCCCGGCTTCCTGAATTTTTGGAGAACCATCATGTTGGATACGAACCTGAAACAGCAATTGACAGCTTACCTGCAGAAACTGGTGCAGCCGGTGGTTCTGACCCTGGCGACGGATAGCAGTGCCAAATCCCAGGAGCTGGAAACCTTTGTAGATGAACTGGCCTCTCTCAGTCCGCAGTTGCGGGTGCAGAAAGGCGAAGCGGCCAAGGGGCGCGCCCCGGTCATGGGCATCGGCGTCGAGGGGCAGGCCCCACGCATTGAATTTGCCGGTATCCCCATGGGCCACGAATTTACCTCACTGGTGCTGGCATTGCTGCACACCGGTGGTCACCCGGCCAAGGCCAGCGTCGAGCAACTGGCTCAGATCGCGGCCCTGGAAGGGGAGTACGAATTTGAAACCTACGTATCACTGAGCTGCCAGAACTGCCCCGATGTGGTCCAGGCCCTGAACCTGATGGCGGCACTGAACCCCAACATCCGCAACACCATGGTGGATGGGGCGCTGTTCCAGAGCGAAGTGGAAGGCCGCAATATCATGGCGGTGCCCACGGTGTACCTGAACGGCCAGCCGCTGGCGTCAGGTCGTATGACTCTGGACGATATCCTCACCAAGGTGGATGACAAGGCAGAAGCCCGTCAGGCGGAAGCCCTGGCCGGCAAGGAGACCTTTGATGTGCTGGTGGTGGGCGGTGGCCCGGCCGGTGCTGCGGCAGCCATCTATGCCGCCCGCAAGGGGATTCGCACTGGTGTATTGGCGGAGCGCTTCGGCGGTCAGGTGATGGATACCATGGCCATTGAGAACTTCATCTCCGTGCAGGAGACCGAAGGGCCGAAGCTGGCAGCGAACCTGGAAGCGCATGTACTCAGCTACGATGTGGATGTAATGCGCGGCCAGCTGGCGGCCAACATTCGCCGTAACGGCCTGATCGAGGTGGAGACCGCCAGCGGTGCCGTGCTCAAGTCCCGCTCGGTGATCCTGGCTACGGGTGCCCGCTGGAGATCCATGAACGTCCCTGGCGAGCAGGAGTACCGCGCCCGCGGCGTGGCCTACTGCCCCCACTGTGACGGCCCGCTGTTCAAGGGCAAGAAAGTGGCGGTCATTGGTGGCGGTAATTCCGGTATTGAAGCGGCCATCGACCTGGCCGGTGTGGTTGAACACGTCACTGTGCTGGAGTTCGCCGACACCCTGCGTGCCGACGAAGTGCTGCAGCGCAAGGCCCGCTCACTGCCCAACGTGGACATTATCGTCAATGCCCAGACCACCGAGGTGGTGGGTGACGGTAACAAGGTGACGGCGCTGAACTACAGGGATCGCGTCAGTGGTGCCGAGCACACCCTGGAGCTGGCGGGTATCTTCGTGCAGATTGGCCTGGTGCCCAACACCGAGTGGATCAAGGGTGATATCGAGCTCAACGGCCGCGGTGAGATCACGGTCGACGGCCGCGGCCAGACTTCGATGGAAGGTGTCTTTGCCGCCGGTGATGTGACTGACTCCGCCTACAAGCAGATCATTATCTCCATGGGCTCTGGTGCCACCGCTGCTCTGGGGGCTTTTGATCACCTGATCCGCACTTCGGTGCCGGAGGAGGAGAGTGAGGCGGCCTGATTGCTGCTGTTAGTCTGACTGGAAAGCCCGGCCTTGTGCCGGGCTTTTTGGTTTTGGCGGCTGGGTAGTTGTGTTTATGGGCTTTGGGAGGGAATTTGGACTTGGGGTTTCGCCCTGTGGGGCGAGTTACTTTTCTTTGTTTGGGCAAAGAAAAGTAACCAAAAGAAAGCCCAGCCCCACCTCCGCGCCGGAAAGCAAAAAGACGCTTTCCGGTTCCCTGCGCTCCTCGCGCTTCCGGGGTCGCCTTGATGCGCCTTCCATGGCGCAACAAGGCTAAGCCGGCCGTCCATGGCCGTCTTCCCCCTCCAGCACTGCGGTGCTCGGCGCTGCGCAAGGGGCCCCGAGTCCGTGCCACATTCAAATATGAAAAGACAAAACAAACGCCTCTGAACCGTACATTTTCAATTCAATCTGCATTCAGAATTTAAATGGTTTTTAGGGTACGGAGTGCGGACTTGAACCCGGGGCGCCCTTTCTTTTGGTTACTTTTCTTTGGGCGACAAAGAAAAGTGACTCGCCCGGCAGGGCGAAACCAAAGCCTAAATAACAGCACATAATTAGTCCCCTTCTAAGCCAGGGTGTCGATTCATGACGAATAGGGTTCCTGTGCGAATCAGGTGCATAGGTAACACTCCGGCAAAACTGTGGATCCCGGATAGCCGCGCACCCATACCCTTGAGGTAAGGCCTTGCAGCAGAGTTCCGCCCGCTAAAACGCTACCCAATAGGCGGCCCTGTAACCTCGCTGTCACCTCCCGTTCATCCCCCTGTCACAGCTTCGCAGTAGTTTTGTCGCAATTACCTGCAGAGCCAGCCGCCCCATGATCAACATCGAACAGACCGTCTGTGACAGATTCCCCGCCTTCGGACAGCAGCCCGACGTTATCCGCCGTTCTACGGTGTCGCTGTTGCGCAAGCTGACTCATGAGCAGGAGATCAACCAGTTCCTGTTGCGTCACGGCGGCCTCGATCCCATCGAGTTTATCGACTGTGTGTTTGACCACTTCAATGTCAGCTACACCGTCTCCAATCGCGACCGAGCCAACATCCCGTACACAGGTCGGGTGGTGATCATTGCCAATCACCCCATCGGCTCGCTCGATGGCCTGGCCATCCTGCGCTTGGTGAGCGAAGTGCGGCAAGACGTCAAAATTATCGCCAACGACATGCTGATGGCCTTTGAGCCCCTGCAGTCGCTGCTGCTGCCTCTGGATAACATGGGTGGCACCGGTAACCTGAAGAGCTTTCGCGCGGCGCTTGAGCAGTTGCAACAGGATGGCGCTGTGATTGTCTTCCCCGCCGGTGAGGTGTCACGTGCACGCCCCTCCGGCGTTCGCGATGGCCGCTGGCGTCCCGGTTTCCTGAAACTGGCCCGGCGTGCCGGCGCGCCGGTACTGCCGATTCATATCAAGGCCAAGAACTCGCTGCTGTTCTACGGTGCCTCCATGGTGTTCAAGCCACTGGGGACCATGCTGCTGGCCAAGGAGATGTTTAACAAACACTCCGCCACCATTCACTTTCGCGTCGGTGAGCCTATTTCCCCGGCGTCGCTGGAGTCCGACTCACTCACCGACCGGACGCTGATCCAGCGGTTGAAGAAACACCTCTACAAATTGGGCAAGCGCAACCAGAAAAAGCGGCCGCTGTTTGTGACCGAAAAAACCATCGCTCACCCGGAAGATCGCGGACGCCTGTTGCAGGAGTGCCGTACCATGGAGCTGCTGGGTGAGACGCGGGACGGCAATCGCATCCTGCTGACCCGCTACGCCGACAGTCCGGTGATGATGCGTGAACTGGGTCGCCTGCGCGAACTGACCTTCCGCAAGGTGGGGGAGGGTACCGGCAGTCGCCGGGACCTGGACGATTTCGACCGGGACTACCAGCACCTGCTGCTGTGGGACCACGACGCCATGACCCTAGCTGGCGCCTACCGCCTGGGTGAGATGGCCCCCTTGATGCGGGTTCGCGGGGTACAGGGGATTTATACCCACTCACTGTTTAACTTCCAGCCTGATTTCCAGCCTTTCCTGGAGCAGGGGATCGAACTGGGCCGCAGCTTCGTTAACCCGCAGTACTGGGGCAAGAACAGTCTCGACTACCTGTGGCAGGGTATCGGCGCCTACCTGCGTCACCAGCCAGAATTGCGCTATGTGCTCGGCCCGGTCACCATCAGTGCCCGTTTCCCCAAGCGCCTGATTGACCACATGGTCTATTACTACCAGCGCTACTATGCCTGTCCGCAGGCCCTGGCCAGTGCCCGTCAGCCCTACTTTATCGAGCCGGAAACCCACCGCGAGCTGGCGATCTTCTACGCGGGGCTCGATGCGGAAGAGGGGTTTGCCAGCCTGCAGCGGCTGTTCAACGATGCGGGTGAGAAGGTGCCGGTGTTGTTCAAGCAGTACGCGGCGCTGTTTGAAGAGGGTGGCTTCCAGTTACTGGCGTTCAGTGTCGATCCGGATTTCAGCGACTGTATCGACGGCCTGTTCCTGGCAGACCTGCACAAACTGAAGCCGGCCAAGCGCAAGCGTTATTTGGGGGAGTGAGAAGGGCAGGACGCTGCGCTACAGGATTCAGGACGCTTCGCTACAGAAGACAGAAGAAAAGATCGCCCGCGGGAGCGGGCTCCTACACGGGATGTGATATACATCGTAGGAGCCCGCTCCCGCGGGCGATCTTTTTCAACGGTGGCGCAATA
>NZ_WVVW01000009.1 GCF_009857815.1 Pseudomaricurvus sp. HS19
GACAGAAGAAAAGATCGCCCGCGGGAGCGGGCTCCTACACGGGATGTGATATACATCGTAGGAGCCCGCTCCCGCGGGCGATCTTTTTCAACGGTGGCGCAATATGGCCGGAGTCACCTCCCCCCTGCTACCAAGCGGTTTACCCCACCCTGTAGCGAAGCGTCCTGAATCCTGTAGCAACGCGTCCTGTAGCGAAGCGTCCTCATTTAAGCCGGATGCAGCGCCTTGTTGGTCTGCAGCTGCTGCAACTGCTTCTTCAGCAAGCCTTCATAGCTCGGCTGCAGGCCGTCAACCACAAACCAGTGACCGTCCACCAGCGCCTGTCGGGTGCGGATGCGCTGCAGTGTCTGGGAGGTGGCGCAGTTCTGGCCGTCCAGCAGCAGGGTCTGTTGGGTCTGCTGCCGCAACAACTCCCACACCGCCTGGCGCTCCTTCTGTGATTGCAGCTGTGATTGCAGGTTTTGTCCCCGCGCCGGTACATAGACCGCACCGCTGAACACCAGCCCCATGCCGGGGGCTTTTCTCTCCTGTAGCAGGCACAGCAGCAGTTGCGCCGCACAGATGGCCCGGAAGCCGGTACTGCCCAGGTCGTCGCCCTGGAATTGCAGTTCCAGCCCCTGTTCGCTGGCAAACACTACCTTGCCGCCGTAGAGGGAGCTGATACCGCTCAACTGGGTCTCCAGTTCACTGTAGAGCTGCTGTCGCAGCGAGGCGCTGAGTTGCTGGCGCAGGGCGTCGGTGTTGAGGCAGTAGAGTGTGAGGGAGACGCTGACGTTTTCCCGCTCCCGCGTCGGCAGCTGGCTTTCGTCGTTGGCGGCGCTGGTGTCTGCGCCGGGTTGAGAATCGTCCTCGCTGTTGCGGCGCAGGTTGAGGGCGCTGCTGACCATCAGGGCGATGGCCAGTACCAGCAGGGCCAGTAACCAGCTCTCGCGGGTCTCGCTATAGAGTCGTTCGTGGTCCACGGTGATGGTGACAAAGCCGGCCACGCTGTCGTGCAGGGTAATGGGTGCACTGTAGGAACGGTAGTCGCGATCGCTGTAGTCGCCGCTGCCGGGGGAGGTGCCGGCCTGCACCAGCAACTGGTTCTCCACATCGTGGATGGTGGCGCTGAGGATATCGGGGTTGCGGGCTACGTCGCTGACGGTGACCTGCAGGCTCACCAGATCGTGGTTGAGGGTGGCGTCGGTGGCTTGCTTGGCGGCCAGGTCGGCCAGTGCCTGGCCGTAATGGGCGCTGCGCTCATCGAGGCGGGCGCGGTGTTGCTGATCCGAGAGGGAGGTGCTCAGCAGCAGGCAGAGCAGGGCCGACAAACCGGCGACAAACAGGGGCGTCTGGAGCAGGCGGTAGAGGGTCTGGACTATCTGTTGCAGCATGGTGGGCTGTTGCGGCATGGCGGGAGTGCCGGAATTCCGTGGTGTTGATGGTGATTGCTGTATCCCTGACACGGCGTGTCGTGCAGCAAAACCACAGGGTATTTTAGTCTCGGGGGTGAGTAAAGCTATAATGCCGCACCAAGTCGCTGTTGCCAGAGTACCTTTGTGAAAGAGATCCTGCTGATTACCATCTCCGGTGAAGACAAACCCGGTGTGACCTCCGCCATTACCCGCATCCTCGGGCAATACAAGGCCAATATTCTCGATATCGGCCAGGCGGTGATCCATGACACCCTCAGCCTCGGCCTGCTGGTGGAGATTCCCGCCGCCTACGAGTCGTCGCCGGTGCTGAAGGACGTGTTGTTCAAGGCGCACGAGCTGCATATGCAGGTGCGTTTCCAGCCCATTACCGAGGAGAGCTACGGTCACTGGGTGGGGCAGCAGGGCAAGGACCGTCACATTGTTACCTTGCTGGCCCGTCGCATTACGGCGGAACAGATCGCCGAGGTGACCGCAGTGGCCGCCAGCCACAACCTCAATATCGACAATATTACCCGTCTCTCCGGCCGCTTGCCGCTGGAGTCGGCCGCGGAAAAGACCAAGGCCTGTGTGGAGTTCTCCGCCCGTGGCACCCCGGAAGACCTGGGTGAGCTGCGCTCGGCGTTTATGGAGCTGTCCACCCGCCTGGATGTGGACATCGCCTTCCAGGAGGACAACGTCTACCGTCGCAACCGCCGCCTGGTCTGCTTTGATATGGACTCCACCCTGATTGAGGCGGAGGTGATCGACGAGCTGGCCAAGGCCGCCGGCGTGGGTGAGCAGGTGATCGAGATCACCGAGGCGGCCATGCGCGGTGAGCTGGATTTCAAGGAGAGCTTCGCCCGTCGCATGGCGCTGCTGAAGGGACTGGACGAGTCAGTGCTGGCGCAGATCGCCGAGCAGCTGCCGGTCACCGAAGGCGCCGAGCACCTGATCTCGACTCTCAAGCAGCTGGGCTACAAGACCGCTATTCTCTCCGGCGGTTTCAACTACTTTGGCCGTTTCCTGCAGCAGAAGCTGGGTATCGATTACGTCTACGCCAACGAGCTGGAGATTGAGGATGGCAAGGTCACCGGCCGGGTCTCCGGTGTGGTGGTGGACGGTGCCCGCAAGGCGGAACTGCTGCGCGAACTGGCGCAGCGGGAAGGTTTGTCGCTGGAGCAGGTTATTGCGGTGGGGGATGGTGCCAACGACCTGCCCATGCTCAGTATCGCCGGTCTGGGCATTGCCTTCCGCGCCAAGCCATTGGTTAAGGCGTCTGCCAAACAGTCGATTTCCAACCTGGGGCTGGACGGTATTCTCTACCTCATAGGTTTTCGCGATCGCGACCAGCTGGAGGGTTGAGCGAGGGTTGCTGATGGCTGAGCGCAAGGCTCAGCCATCCATGGCGAACTCGTAGCTCATGGACTCTGCCGGGGCCTGCAGGTAGCGCCCCTGGATGTAGTGCACGCCGGTCTGCCAGAGGGTGGCCAGTACGCTGGCGTTTTCCACTTCCGGAATAATGGTGAGTTTGTCCGCTTCCAGCAGCTGGGTGATCAGGCTGTTGAGGGACTCGGGGTTCTCGCCACTGTTCTGGATGTCCTGGGTAAAGGAACCGTGCACCTTGATCAGGTCCGGGGAGGCGTGCTCCAGGGTCTTGAACGGGTTCAGGGAGCAGCCGAAGTTGGAGATGCAGGAGCGTCCGCCGATAGCTGCCAGCGCATCAAACATCGCTTTGGCAGCATTGAGGTGGTTGGTGACGTCATCTTCCTGCACCTGGAATATCAGGGCGTCAGTGCGCAGGTTGCTGGCCTTGAAGGCCACTGACAGCCAGGGCACCAGTGAGGCGTCACAGAGGGAATCCTTGCTCAGGTTGACCACCAGGCGGGTGTTAAAGCCCTTGCCACGGTGCGCTGCCAGCGACTTGATAGCCTGCAGGATCACCCAGCGGTCAATTTTTACCATTGCGCCCATCTGCGAGGCGATAGTGGCGAACAGGGTAGGAGAGAGGTGTTCCTGCTCATCCACCATGCGCAGAAGCACCTCGTAGAGCTCCTCGTCGGAGCCGCGCAGGCTGACGATGGGCTGGTACAGGAGCTTGAATCCATTGTTGGCCAGGGAGTGCTTCAGCTTGCGGGTGATCTCCGCTTCCCGGGCTTCGTCTTCGCTCAGTTCCGGCTCAAACAGGCGGGCACCGTTGCCGGCGCCGCTGTTGTCCTTGCGCCAGTTCTGCACCGCTTTCTGGGCCTCGGCCACTACCGCTGCCGAACTGTCGGACGTCTCGTTGATGGTGGAGACACCGACGGTACAGGTGGCCTGCACGGTGCGACCCTCGACATCAATGATGTGCTGCTCCAGCGCCTTGCAGATCTGTTGCGCCTTGCTCACCGCCGTCTCGGCGGAGAGGCCCGGGGCCACCAGCGCAAAGCTGTCGTCGCCCAGGCGGGCCAGGGTCTGGCCGGCGTCGGCAAAAGGCTGCAGGGCGGTGGCAATGCTTTTCACCACGCCGTCGGTGGCGGCCAGTCCCATCTGACCCTGAATGCGATCAGCAAAATCGTCCACTTCGATGTAGAGCAGGCAGGCGTGGGTGCCGTTGTTAACGGCGCGTGAAACTTCCCGCTCCAGCTGGTCCATCAGGAAGGGACGATTGTAGAGGTTGGTCACATGATCGAGATCCTTGACCTTCTGCAGTTCCGCCTGCAGCAACTCGCTGTCGGCGTCTGTGGCCTTGGCGCGGATCAGAAACTGGATACAGGGCTCTTCGTCGTAGATGGCGTTGGCCACATCAATGGTGGCGGGAATGCTGCGCCCGTCGGCGGTCACTGTGGTCAGCTGCAGCTGGCTCAGCTCGGCGTCATCACCCTTGAGGGTGAACTCCTTGAGCAGCTGTTTGACCGGCTCCTGGTCGGCATCGCTGATCATGTCGATGACCGGCATGCACTCGATGTCGTCGCGATCGTCGTAGCCGAACATCTCCGCAAAGGACTGGTTGGCGTACAGATACATGCCATCCTGAACGAAGGCAATGGCGTCGCGGGAGCTGTCCAGCAGTTGCTGGCTGCGGCGTTCCGCTTCCCGCAGCTTCTGGTCGGCGCGGCGGCGGACCTGGCGCTGCTCGCGATTGCTCATCTCCCGCTGCAGTACCAGCAGCAGGTGCTGGTCTTCATCCAGGCGCACCACATCGGCGGCGCCAATCTTGAGGCCGTTGACCACCGGCTGGGTGCCCTCGTCATCACAGATGAGGATCACCGGTACGTCCTTGTTCAGGCGGCGTACGGTGCGGATAGCATCGACGGGAGTCAGTTGTGAGCAGGTATCCTGTGCCACCATCAGGTCCCAGGCGTTCTCCTGCAGCAGTTTGGCGAGGGCTTCCTCGCTTTCGACATGTTGGGCGCGGATGCTGAGGCCGGCGTTCTTCAACATGCTGACAAGCCTTTCAACTTCTGCACGGGAGTCGTTGAGGATCAGCAGGCGAATGGTCTCGTTAGCAGTCATAGCAGAAAATCGGTAATCCTAGGAGCCGTGTATCGTCAGGGCCGGTGGTGGCCCCGGATGAACCTCGGGCGGCAAATATCCTGGCCTGGGGAGAGCCACTATTGTACGGGCCGCAGAGCAGGGTCAACCAGACTACTGCAAAATTTATTTCCCTCCACGCGTCACTCTCCGGCTTTTCGCCGAAGTGTGACGTTGTTTGCACAATGTGGAGTGTTACTCGGGGAACTCCCGGTGCAAATGGCGGTACGAGAACAGGCATACACTGGAGGCGCTGAACTCCAGTTTGGTGAGGTGCAGGAGCATCTCTTCCTGGTTGTCCCGTACCATGACCTTGTTGCCTTCGCGGAAGGGCACGGCAGCGGTGATCAGCACCTGCTGGTTCATCTCCGGGCCACCGCGAGAGGCAATAAAGGCGCGCATATAGACATTGCTGCCGGAGGTGGCGCGTTGCTGGGCGGCGACCGGCACCAGCTGCTGGGCGATGATCTGCACACCCAGCTGGGAGCTGTCCCGGTGCTGCCGGGCCCAGCGGATCACCGCCAGGGACCAGAGCGGGCGTCCCGGTTCACGGAAGGCGATCAGTTCTCCGGCCCTGGCCTGGGGCGGGATCTCGCCGTGCCACTCCAGGCAGTAGCCGCCACTGCTGGTATCCGAGGTGTGCACCTGATAAATGGGGTAGCGGTTCTGGTCCACTACCTTGGTGGTCTTGGCGGCTTTGGCCTGGGCGCGGTAATCGTCCAGTGAGAGCTCCAGTATGGAACCCCCCAGCTTTTCTGCGTCCGGGGCGTCGGCCCAGGGATCTTTGAGCCCGGTGGACTGGCTGTTGAACTGGCTGGAGGTGATAGATCTGTGACCCAGTGCCGAGGCATCGCTGAGGAACTGGTCGAAGGTGCGCTGCTGGGACAGGTGATAGTGCGCCTGGGTGAGGCCGACCACGACTTCCAGCGGGGTGTTGCTGGGGCGTCGGGTCGGTTTGCGGTGGCGCTCCTCGCCCCAGCTGGTGAGCAGGTGCTGGGTCAGCCTCTGGTTAAGGCGTTGCGGCAAGCCGGTACCGCCCTGGCTGGCGCCGGCACTATCCTGCACCAGATCCAGCAGGTGGCCAAAGCGCAGGGCACGCAGGGTGGCTGGCCGGGGCTTGTTGTCGGGCCAGGTACTGCTGTAACCGGGCGGGTAGCTGTCGGCCAGGTCGACGCAGTAGAGTGCCGGCTCCGGGGAGTGCACCGTATCGATGGTAACGGCGCGGCTCCACTCTTCCAGTGCATTATAGAGGGTGTAGACCTCCTGCTGCTGCAGCTGGTTGGGGCCTGCGGCGCTGAGCAGCAGCGTGCGGCAGTAAGTCTGCTGGATGGTGCTGGCCGGTAGCTGGCGCAGCAGGTTGTCGCTGGCCGCCTGATGTTGCAGGCCGGTGATTTCCGCAATCCGGTAGAGGGTGTGGATCTCCAGCCACAGCTGGCTGGAGACCTGGGAATAGATCTGGGAGTTGCGCAGGTATTGCAGGCCAAGCCCGGTGAGGGCGCGGTGCAGCGCCAGTGTCAGCTGCTCGGAGTCATCCTTGCGCCAGCGACTGTTGCCGCGCTTCAGCAGCAGGTCTTTCACCACCTGACAATAGCCGGCGGTCATATGTTTCTGCAGCGCCTGGGCGATGATGGCAGTTTTCATCGCTGTCTCGGGCAGGATCAATGGCTGGTCGAGAAAGTCTGCGGCCAGCCCCTGAATGCACTGCTGCACACAGTCGCGCAGGGCTTCCAGAATGGCCAGCCGGTTGTCGGCACTGGTATTCAGGCGGCTGACTTCCGGCAGGGCCTTATACAGCAGCACGCTGGTATGGGTGGTGCGGGTGACAGGCAGCAGGCTTGCCCACGCGCTCACCCTCGCGGGCTTGGCGCTTTGGCAAAAGCTCAGTTCCGACAGCTCCTGGGGTGGCAGGCGCAATCTGTTTATCAGTTGAAGCAGGGTGGCAGTGTCAGTCATCGCGGCGTAATCGCTCGGCACAGGTCCTTGTCACACGGATCGCCCTCCACCGCTCTGTTCCGCTGCCGGATGGCGCTGGAGCAGGGTGAGTGAAACTGAGCATCCAGTCACAGTTTAAGTACAAAGTACCGCAATGTGTAATAAAACGACAGTTTTATGTCACGGATTGTTATGGCCGGTTGCTGCGGGGGAATATCGCAGGATCAGTACAGCAGCGTCTTGTTGGGTTGGCCGGGCTCTTCCCGGGCCAGCTTGGGGACCAGGTAGCCGGACATGCAGGCCTGCATCTGGCGGTGCAACTCCAGCGCTTCGGTGTCGCTGACTTCGAAATGGGCGGCACCGTCGACGCGATCCAGCTGGTGCAGGTAATAAGGCAGCACGCCCAGTTGAAAAAGGCGTTCGGAGAGGCTCTTCTGGCTGGCAAGGGTGTCATTGACACCCCGCAGCAGCACGGCCTGGTTCAGCAGGGTTACACCGGCGTGGCGCAGGCGGGCGAGGGCATCGCCGACGGCAGGATCCAGCTCATTGGCGTGATTGCTGTGGATCACCAGCACAGTCTGCAGGCGGTGGCCACTGAGCCAGCGCAGGGCGTCGTCGGTAATGCGCTGCGGAATCACCACCGGTAGGCGGGTGTGGACCCGTAGGCGCTGCAGGTGGGGAATCTGGCACAGCTGTTCCACCAGCCACTGCAACTGGCGGTCGCCGCTGGCCATGGGGTCGCCACCGCTGAAGATCACCTCCTGCAGGCTGTCGTCCTCGCGCAGGTAGTCCAGGGTCGCCTGCCACTGGGCGCGGCCGGGGTTGTTGTCGGCGTAGGGGAAGTGGCGGCGGAAGCAGTAGCGGCAGTTAACCGCGCAGTGGGGGGCCACCACCAGCAGTGCCCGCCCCCGGTATTTATGGATCAGCCCCTGTTGCGGGTTGCTGCCCAGCTCCTGCAGCGGATCGGCACTGTAGCCGTCGGCACTGTGCAGCTCGGCTTCCAGCGGCAGGATCTGGCGCAACAGGGGGTCGTTGAGGTCGCCTTTGCGGATGCGTTCCAGGAAGGGCTTGGGCACCCGCAGGCCAAAGTGGCTGGTGGCGGCTTCGGCCGCCGGCAGCAGTTCCATGGGCAGCTGGAGGTACTCCAGCAGCTGGCGGGGTTCGCGCACGGCCTGAATCATGGCTTCCTGCCAACTGAGGGTAGTCTGGGCTGGGATGATCTGGCTCATGGGTCTGGCTGCGGCGCACCGGGGGATAAGGGGGCGGCATTGTATCAATACCGCGCTCTTTGCGCCTCTGTTCCCGCTGTGGTTGCCCCCGGGCAAGACATTCACCGGGCAATGAACGCCACTGGTTATTTTCCCCGCAGGCCTGCGCTATAATGCCGCCCACTCCGGCCCCGGTCCCTGCGCCCGCGGCCCCGATTGCTATCCCGATGACCGATAATTAGCGCGAGACCTACCATGGCTGTTTACTCCACCAACGAATTCCGCAGCGGCATGAAAGTGATGCTGGACGGCGAGCCCTGTGCCATCCTCGACAACGAGTTTGTCAAACCCGGTAAAGGCCAGGCCTTCAACCGCGTAAAGCTGCGCAACCTCAACACCGGCCGCGTCTGGGAGCGTACTTTCCGCTCCGGTGAGACCCTGGAAGGCGCCGATGTGATGGACCACGACATGGAGTACCTCTACAGCGATGGTGAGTTCTGGCACTTCATGGATCCCGTGACCTTCGAGCAATTCCAGGCCGATGCCAAAGCCGTGGGCGACAACGCCAAGTGGCTGAAGGAGACCGACAAGGTCACCGTAACCCTGTTTAATGGCTCTCCACTGGCTGTGACTCCGCCCAACCACGTGGAGCTGGAGATCGTTGAAACCGATCCTGGCCTGAAGGGTGATACCGCCCAGGGCGGCACCAAGCCGGCCAAGCTCTCCACCGGCGCTGTGGTAAAAGTGCCTCTCTTCCTCTCCGAGGGTGAAGTGATCCGTGTGGATACCCGCAGTGGCGAGTACCTGAGCCGCGCCAAGGACAAAGATTAAGTCCTTGCCGCCCCGGGGCATCCGGCCCCGGGGCTACCTTCCCCTTTTTTGTTTCCCTGTCTCCCATGTCTCTCTGGCAACCTTCGGCTTCCCTGCCCCAGCTGCAACAGCGCGCGCAACTTAACCACTACCTGCGGAATTTCTTTGCTGACCGCCATGTGCTGGAAGTGGAAGTGCCGGCGCTCTCCCGGGCGGCGGTGAGCGACCCCCACATCGACAGTATTAACGCTTCGGTGTGTGGCGAGACCCTCTACCTGCAAACCTCGCCCGAGTTTTTCCTCAAGCGCTTACTGGCGGCGGGCAGTGGTGATGTCTACAGCCTGGGACGCGTATTTCGCAATGGTGAGGCCGGCCGTCGCCACAACCCGGAGTTCACCATGCTGGAGTGGTACCGGGTTGGCTGGGACGATCAGCGGTTGATGGACGAAGTGGCCGACCTGCTGCATGGCTGCCTGACCCTCGGCAGCACACAGCGGTTGAGTTACCAGGAGTTGTTTGAGCGCGAGCTGGGAATCGATCCCCACGTTGCCGGTGCGGCGGAGCTGGAGGGGCTGGTAAAGACACACATCGAGATTGACCTGCAGAGTGACGATCGCGATCTGTGGCTCGACCTGCTGATGAGCCATGTGCTGGAGCCGTGCATGGGTGACGGGCTGGTGTTGCTCTATGATTTCCCGGCTTCGCAAGCGGCGCTGGCCCGCCTGGGTACCAATGCCCGCGGGCAGTCAGTGGCAAAGCGCTTTGAAGCCTATGTGGGTGGCATTGAGTTGGCCAACGGCTACTGGGAACTGTGCGACGCCGACGAGCAGGCCGCGCGCCTGCAGCGCGATCTGCACAAGCGGCAAACTCTGGGCCTGCCCCAATACCCCGTCGACCAGCATCTGCTGCAGGCGCTGGCCGCCGGCATGCCGGACTGCGCCGGTGTGGCCATGGGGGTGGATCGCCTGTTGATGTTGCAGGGCAGCTGCGACGATATCCGTAAGTTGCTGGCGTTTCCGTTTGAGAGGGTTTGAGAGCAGGACGCTGCGCTTACCAGTACAGAGGTTACAGGACGTTTCACTGCAGGTGGTTCAACGGGGGTGGCCCTGTAGCGAAGCGTCCTACCCCCCTGTAGCTCTGCGTCCTGAATCCTGATTTATATCCCCTGATTCATCGCCCGTGAGGGCTCATCGTCCACCGGTCCGACTTCCTTCGCTGGCACACCTGCCACCGCAGTGCGCTCGGGCACCGCTTTCAGCACCACACTACCGGCGCACACCTTGGCGCCGCGTCCGACTTCGATATTGCCGAGAATCTTGGCGCCCGGGCCGATCATGACGCCGGCGCGGATTTTGGGATGGCGATCGCCACTCTCCTTGCCGGTACCGCCCAGGGTGACGGACTGCATGATCGAGACGTTGTCCTCCACCACCGCGGTTTCACCGATCACAATACCGGTGGCGTGATCCAGCATGATGCCCTTGCCGATGCGGGCCGCCGGGTGGATATCCACACCAAAAGCGACGGAGATACGGTTTTGCAGGAACAGCGCCAGTTCGCGGCGGTTGTGCTGCCACAGCCAGTGACTGACCCGGTGGGCCTGCAGGGCGTGGTAGCCCTTGAAGAACAGGAAGGGGGTGGAGAGGTTGTCACAGGCGGAGTCCCGCTCCATCACTGCCAGCAGGTCGGCGCGGGCGGCGGCGCTTAGCGACGGGTCCGCTTCCAGTGCCAGCTGCACCACTTCGCGGATCTGCATGGCCGAGGCGGCCGGAGTGTCCAGCTTGTTGGCCAGGTGGAAGCTGAGGGCGTCTTCCAGGCGCGAGTGGTTGAGGATTGTGGCATGGAAAAAACTGGCCAGAATCGGTTCTTCCGCGGCCTGCTGGGCGGTCTCCTGGCGAATGGTCTGCCAGATCTCGTCCTTGGCCGGATCGGGCAGGCGACTGTCCGGGAAGTTCATGGGCGGCTCCTCAGTGAAAAACGGGGCGATTATCCCGCTTTCGGTGTGACTGTTGCAAATGTGACAAAGAGATCGGAATGGACGACGGTAACCATGAGTTCGGGTGACTGTGCTGGCGCTCTCGCGGGAGGAGCATATGACGCGGAGCCTCAGTATGAGTTTGGTTCGTGTTGTGGATATGAACAAGTTGAATTGCGGTGGGGCTGCCAGAGCGTGGTCCGGGGTGGGCCGTAGTCTGGTTTCTCCCGGGCGTCATGGGCCCCCGCCTGCGCGGGGGCGACGGAGAGGATAGTGATCGGTAACTGCCGGGTGGTGATGGCAGGGCAGGTGACCGGAGCCTCAGCGGCGCAGTTCCCGGACATAACCCGCATCAGAGTCATTCCCGCGCAGGCAGGAATCCATAGATCATTTACTGAATCTTCAATCCCGCCAACTCGTTCTTCCCGCGCAGGCGGGAATCCAGGCTCCGGTAGCCTTCCGCCAGAGCAGTCACTGCGTGTCATTCCCGCGCAGGCGGGAATCCATATCCTGCCAGGCTTTGGGCCTGAGTCAGGACGGTCTGGATGGGCGAATCGGGCGCACCATCTAAAACATCGGCATTTCCAGTGGTGGCTCCTGCAGCGCCGCCAGCTGTTCCCGCAAGGTCAGGATATGGTCCGACCAGTAGCGCTGGGTGTTAAACCAGGGGAAGTTGTGGGGGAAGGCCGGATCTTCCCAGCGGCGGGCGAGCCAGGCGCTGTAGTGCATGATGCGCAGGGTGCGCAGTGGCTCAATCAGGTTCAGCTCGGCGCCATTAAAGGGACAGAATTGGCGGTAGCCCCGCAGTATGGCCTCCAGCTGCACCTGTTGCTGCGGGCGCTCGCCGGAGAGCAGCATCCACAGGTCCTGAATCGCCGGGCCCGAGCGGCAATCGTCGAAGTCGACAAAGTTGGGGGCGTCGTCGCGCCAGAGGATATTGCCCGGGTGGCAGTCGCCGTGCAGGCGCAGGGTTTCAAAGCGGGTGGCGGCAAAACGTTGCTCGACAATTTTCAGCAGATCCTGCGCCAGGGTGCGGTAGGCGGTTTCCAGCTCCATGGGGATAAACTGCTGTTGCAACAGAAATTCCATGCTCTCCACGCCGTAACTCTGTATGTCGATGGCGGGGCGGTGAAGGAAGGGTTTCTCGTATCCCTGGTTGTGCAGGCGCGCCATAAAGCGACCCATCACTTCCAGGTTGTTGAGGTTATCCAGCTCCGGCGCGTGGCCGCCACGGCGCTCAAACAGTGCGAACAGAAAGTCGCCGTGCTGGTGCAGGGTCGTGCCGTTGCTGTCGGCCATGGGCGGCACCACCGGCAGCTCCATCTCCACCAGCTCGAGGCAGAAGTCGTGCTCCTCCTGAATCTGCTCCCGGCTCCAGCGGTGGGGGCGGTAGAACTTGGCAATCAGCGGCTGGGCATCGTCGATGCCCACCTGATAGACTCGGTTCTCGTAGCTGTTAAGCGCCAGAATGCGGCCGTCACAGTAGTAACCCATGGATTCCACCGCATCCAGTACGGAGTCTGGTGTGAGGGCATCGTAGGGGTGGGTTGTTTCGCTCATGGGTCTGTCGGCTGCCTCTGGTAAACGGCGCTCAGTTTGGCGGAACTCGCTGGCAGGGTCTAGCATCGTCATTGAGATGGCCGCTTTAAGGATGTTGGTGATAACGGTTAGGCCAATCCCGTTGGCTGATGTCCGGACAGGAGTCCGGTGGGCAGGGATTGGGACATTGGATTGCAATATCAGGGAATGACAGGGATGAAGATAATAATTGGTGTAGCCGTGCTGCTGCTGGCGGCTTTTTTGTTTTTCAGGAACAACCGTTCAGTGGCTGGCAGTCATGGGCGCACGGTTCGTCCCGGCGCCTCGTTAAATCCGAAATCGGGTCGGGCGCAGCCTGCCCCCAGGCCCTATCGTGCCACCTCAATTGTACCGGGCACCAACGCCTGCGGCGCGGTAGCAGAACTGCAGGAGACCCGCTTCCTGGACGCGCAAGGCGCGACGCCGGCCTTGCCGCTGGAAGGTTGTGACGCAGGAAGCTGCCAGTGCCGCTACGCTCATCACACCGACCGTCGCGACAGCAGCGACGACCGGCGCCTGGCCGGTCAGCTGCAATCCCAGCTTTATGAGGCCAACAGCGGTGATGAGCGTCGTCAACGCCGTCGTGGCCGTCGTCGACGGGACCTGAACTAGTCCGCCAGGCTCCGGTTGGCCGCTCGGGTAAGGCATTACGCCAGTTCAGGCCCGCATCGGAGTCGATGTGGTTTCGGCGTGCGGGTCAGGCACCATACATCCACGCGTGCGGCGCCGGCATCCCGCAGCAGCTGGCTCAGTAAGCGCGCGCTGGCGCCGGTGGTCACCACATCGTCGATCAGCGCCAGGTGACGGCCACTCAGGAGCGAGTGCATTCGCGGCCGCACCTCAAAGCAGTCGCGCAGGTTGTGCAGCCGCTCACGTCGGCTGAGGCTTTTTTGCGCCTGGCCGGCGGCAACTCTCTGCAGGGCCATCAGCGCCGGGATGCCTGTCTGCTGGCTGAGTCGATGGCTCATCCAGGCGGCCTGGTTGAAGCCGCGCTGCAGCTGCGCCCGCCAGTGCATGGGGGTGGGTATCAGCAGGTCGGGGCGCGGGCCATTCCCATAATGCGCTTCTACAACCTTCGCCAACCGCCAGAGCAGCAGTTCCCCGGCCGTGAGGTCAGCGTTGTGTTTAAACACATTGAGCCAGTCGCTGGCCGGCGGGGTGTGATCGCCTGCGCAGAGGGTATGGTAGAACGCCGGCGACTGCTGCAGGCATTCGCCGCAGATCTCACCACTGCCGGGCAGGGGCAGGGCGCAGCGCCGACAGCGATGAGGGGCGGGGGTGCTGATGGCGTGACAGGCATGACAGACGGGAGTCCCGGAGAAGAGACCGCAGAGGCGGCAGGGCTGGGGAATCGGGATGGGGGAGAGTAGCCGGGTGAGCAGCGGAGAGAGTCGCCGGGTGAGTCGCCGGTAGAGAGGCACGCAGGACATCCTTGTATGGTTAGTTAACCTTGTTTCGGATTTTTGGTTGACAGGTTCATCCAGAGCCTTATCATGCGGACATTCACAGCTTTATTTTTAACCAATCCATGGCCTGGAGCCGGCGTCCGCACGCCAGCCCAGACAGCCGTAAAGAGCCTAACAGGGTGATTCAGATTATGGGCGCCACTGCCGACACTATCCGCCACGACTGGACCCGGGAAGAGATCAACGCACTGTTCGATCTGCCCTTTAACGACCTGATGTTTCAGGCGCAGGTGGTGCATCGCCAGTTCTTCAATCCCAACGAAGTGCAGATCAGTACCCTCTGCTCCATCAAGACCGGCGCCTGCCCTGAGGATTGCAAATACTGCCCCCAGAGTGCCCGCTACGACACCGGCCTGGAAAAAGAGCAGTTGATGAAAGTAGAAAAGGTGGTGGAAGAGGCCCGGGCCGCGAAAAACAGTGGCGCCACCCGCTTCTGCATGGGTGCCGCCTGGCGCTCGCCGAAGAAAAAGGACATGCCCTACGTCACCTCCATGGTGCGTCAGGTGAAGGCGCTGGGCCTGGAGACCTGCATGACCCTCGGTATGCTGAAAGAGGAGCAGGCCCAGGAGCTGGCAGAGGCCGGCCTGGATTACTACAACCACAACCTGGACACCTCGCCGGAATTTTACGGTGACATTATCACCACCCGCACCTATGAGGATCGTCTCAACACCCTCTCCAATGTACGCGCTGCCGGTATGAAGGTGTGCAGCGGCGGCATCGTGGGTATGGGTGAGCAGCAGAAAGACCGTGCCGGTCTCCTGCACCAGCTGGCCACCATGCCGCAGCACCCGGACTCCGTGCCGATCAACATGCTGGTGCGTGTTGAAGGTACTCCGCTGGCGGACCAGGCTGACCTGGACCCGTTTGATTTTATCCGCACCATCGCCGTGGCCCGTATCCTCATGCCCCGGTCCCATGTGCGTCTCTCCGCTGGTCGCGAGGAGATGAACGAGCAGATGCAGGCGATGGCCTTTATGGCCGGTGCCAACTCCATCTTCTACGGTGAGAAGTTGCTGACCACGCCCAACCCGGAAGCCAACAAGGATATGGCGCTGCTCAACCGTCTTGGTATCAACACCGAGAAGTACGAAGTGGAGCAGGATGAGGCGGAGCAGGAAGAGGTGCTGCGCCAGTCCATGGAAGCGGCCCGCAACGACCAGTTCTTCTACGACGCCGCCAAGTAAGCGGCGTCATTCTCCGGCACAGATTTCAGTAAAAGGCAGCTCCGCCATGTCGTCGATGGATCAGCTTCTGGCGCAGGCACTGGCAGAGCGGCAGCAGCACAACCTCTACCGCCGCCGTACCACCATCGACTCTCCCCAGGGAGCCCACGTGGTGGTGGATGGCGAGACCCTGCTCAATTTCTGCAGCAATGACTACCTGGGACTGGCCAACCACCCGCACCTGAAAATCGCCATGAAGCAGGCGGCCGACACCTACGGCGTGGGCAGCGGCGCTTCTCACCTGGTGTGCGGTCACTCCCGCGAACACCACGCCCTCGAAGAGGAGCTGGCTGCCTTTACCGGCCGCGACCGGGCGCTGCTGTTCTCCACCGGTTACATGGCCAACATGGGCACTATCAACGCCCTGGTGGGCAAGGGTGACGGGGTTTTCGAAGACAAGCTCAATCACGCTTCGCTGCTGGATGGCGGACTGCTCAGCGGTGCTCGTTTCCAGCGTTTCCTGCACAACGACAACGACGACCTGCAGCGCAAGCTCAGCAGCAGTGACGCCAGCCGCAAGCTGGTGGTGGTGGACGGTGTCTTCAGTATGGACGGTGATATCGCTCCGCTGGCTGAGCAGGCGCAGGTGTGTGCGGCGCAGGACGCCTGGTTGATGGTGGATGACGCCCACGGTTTCGGCGTGCTGGGCGACAGCGGCGCCGGGGTGTTGGAACACTGCGGTCTCACCCAGCAGCAGGTGCCGGTACTGATGGGCACCCTGGGCAAGGCGCTGGGCTCCTTTGGCGCCTTTGTGGCGGGCAGTGAGACCCTGATCGAATACCTGATCCAGGAGGCGCGTCCCTATATTTACACCACTGCCATGCCGGCGGCTGTGGCGGCAGCAACCCGCGCCAGCCTTCGATTGATCAGTGATGAGAGCTGGCGGCGCGATCACCTGCAGCAGTTGATCGCCCAGTTCCGCGCCGGCGCTGAGCAGCTGGGACTGCAATTGATGCCCTCGCAGACTGCTATCCAGCCGCTGGTGATTGGGGCGGCGGATCGCGCCATGGCGGCGGCTGCGGCGCTGCGGGAGAAAGGATTCTGGGTCGGTGCTATTCGTCCGCCCACGGTTCCCGCCGGCACGTCCCGCCTGCGCATCACCCTGTCGGCAGTACACACCTTTGAGCAGCTGGAGCAGCTGCTACAGGCACTCTCCAGTGTACTGGCGGAGCTGCCAGACGATGGTTGAAGCAATGCGTATCGCGGTGGAGCGATTGCCGGCGACGCAGAGGCTGCGTCCGGAACCCCTGGTGCTGCTGCACGGCTGGGGCAGCGATACCCGCAGCTGGGAACCGCTGTTGCCGGCACTGAATTACCACTACGACCTGCTGCTGGTCTCCCTGCCCGGCTTTCATGGAAAGAATGGTGGCAGTGAAGTCTGCGAGTCGATGGATAGCTGGCTGGCTGAACTACAACGGCAGCTGCCCGAGCGCTACCTGCTGGTGGGGTGGTCACTGGGGGGCATGCTGGCGTTGCAGCTGGCGGCACGGGAACCGAAACGGGTACTGGGCCTGATCACCCTGGCCAGCAATCTCTGCTTCGTGGCCCGGGATGACTGGCCTCAGGCGATGCCCGAGGACACCTTTGCCGGCTTCTACGACAGCTTTGGCGCTGCCGCGGCGGCGACCCTCAAACGCTTTGCCGGCCTGATGGCCAAGGGTGCCGGTGAGCAGGAGCGGGAGCTGTTGAAAACGCTGCGACAGCTCAGCGCTTCCTCGGCAGAGGGCCGGGAGATGACCGCCTGGCAACAAGGGCTGCAGTGGTTGCAGCAACTGGATAATCGCGCGGCGTTTGCGCAACTCACCCAACCCGGCCTGCACCTGCTGGCCGCCGACGATGCGCTGGTACCGGCGCAAGTGGAGGAGGATATGGCACAGCTCAACCTGCTACAGCGTGTGGACGTGGTCAGCGACAGTTGCCATGCCCTGCACTGGCAGCGCACCGACGAGGTGGCGGCACGGGTAACGGAGTTTGTGGAACAGATCCACTACACGGTGGATAAAGCCAGTGTGGCACAATCCTTCGGGCGTGCTGCCCACAGTTACGATTCAGTGGCGGGTTTGCAGCGCGATATCGGCCATAACCTGTTGCGCCAGATCGATACAAGCGCACAGGTGGCCGATCGCTGGCTGGATCTGGGCTGCGGCACCGGCTATTTCGAGCCGCACTTGTGCCGGCAGCTGGACCTGCCGGGCCAGAACCTGATTGCGCTGGATCTCTCCCACGGCATGCTGCAGTTCGCGCGAGAGGAACGTGGCGGCGATTACCTGTGGCTGTGCGGCGATGCCGAGTCACTGCCGCTGGCGGACAACTCGGTGGACGGTATCTTCTCCACCCTCGCTATCCAGTGGTGCAGCGATTTGCCGGCACTGTTTGCCGAATTGCAGCGGGTGCTCAAGCCCGGTGGCCGGGCCTATCTCGCCACCCTGGGCCCGGGCACCCTGCGTGAGCTGCGTGCGGCCTGGAGTCAGGTGGATCAGTTTACCCATGTGAACCGTTTTGCCAGTGAGCAGCAGGTGCGGGCGGGCGTTGAGAGCTCAGGCCTGCAATTGCTGCAGTGGCAGGGTGAAGAGATGGTGCTGCGCTACAGCGAAGTGCGGCAGCTCACCCATGAGCTGAAGGCGTTGGGTGCCCACAATATGAACCACGGCCGCGCCAGCGGTTTGACCGGACGCCAGCGCCTGCAGGCCTTTAAGCTGGCCTACGAGAATTTCCGTCAGGCGGACGGACTGCTGCCCGCCACCTATGACGTGTTTTACCTGCAACTTCTGAAACATTGAGACCGACTGTTCCATGGCCAAAAAGAAATTTTTTATCGCCGGCACCGACACTGATGTGGGTAAAACCCTGATTGCCTGCGGTCTGCTGGAAAAGGCCCGCCAGCAGGGGCTGCGTACGGCAGCTATCAAACCGGTGGCTGCCGGGTGTGAGGAGACACCGGATGGCCTGCGCAACAGCGACGCGCTGGCCCTGCAGGCAGCCATGACCAGCGAGTTTGATTACAGCGAAGTCAATCCGGTGGCCCTGCGCTCCGCCATCGCCCCTCATATCGCCGCCCAGCAGGAGGGCAGGGTGCTCTCTGCCGCGCGCCTGGCCGGCTATTGCCAGGGGCTGTTTATGGCGCCGGCGGACCTGTTGCTGGTAGAGGGAGCCGGCGGCTGGCGGGTGCCGCTCAACCCGCGGGAAAACCTGTCGCAGCTGGCGCAGGAGCTGCAACTGCCGGTGGTACTGGTGGTGGGGATGAAGCTCGGTTGCCTGAATCACGCCCTGCTCACGGCCGAGGCCATTCAGCGTGATGGCCTGGTGCTGGCGGGCTGGGTCGCCAACCGGGTGGACCCGGATATGAACTGTTACGAGGAGAATGTGGCGACCCTGAAAGGCTTGCTGAAAGCGCCGTGTCTGGGTGAAGTCCCGCATCTGGCTGAGGCTGATGCAGTGGTCGCAGCCCAATACCTCTCTCTGGAGCCTCTGTTGGGAGAGGACTGAAGTCCTCTCCGCCTGGCTCTCCTGTCTGGTTCTCCGGCCGTCCTCACGGCCGTCACGCTTTCTACCCGGGGCGACTTTCCGGGGCTCTCATTCCGGCGCTCTCTGCCTTCACCACGGGCGGCGCCTGCTATCACCCAAGGCCCTTCACTGAATCTACACAGTTAACTGGCAAGGTTTATGCTGATGTAACAGCGGGGAGAGCTGGTCCCGGGTCGCGGCGTGTCCGCGCAGAGCAGTGGAAGCGTTTGAAATTAAAACGACTGTTTGATTTAATCGGGGGCTGTTGCCGCCACGCGCGGCTGTCGATGTAACCACTGTCCGGTTACTGCAATCCATCGGCATTACCTGTGACCTGTTCACGTTTACTCAAGCAACGGATTTGACTAATTGAGGTGACCCTATGGCTGACTACAAAGCTCCTCTGCGCGATATCCGCTTCGTTCTCAATGAAGTGTTCGATGCCCCGGCTCTCTGGGCCCAATTGCCCGCTCTGCAGGAACTGGTGGACGGGGAAACGGCGGACGCGATTCTGGAGGAGGCAGCCAAACTGATCGAGCAGGAGATTGCCCCTCTCAACCGGGAGTCCGATGAGCATGGCTCCAGCTGGGAAGATGGCGTAGTCACCGAGCCGGAGGGCTTCAAGGCGGCCTACGAGGCCTTCTGTGAAGGGGGCTGGAACGGCCTTGGAGGTAACCCGGAATACGGCGGCATGGGCATGCCCAAGATGCTGACGGCGCAGGTGGAGGAGATGCTGCAGAGTGGCAGCATGTCCTTTGGCCTGGCGCCCATGCTTACTGCCGGCGCCTGTCTCTCCATCAATGCCCACGGTTCTGATACGTTGAAAGAGACCTACCTGCCCAACATGTACTCCGGCGTCTGGTCCGGGGCCATGGATCTCACTGAGCCCCACGCCGGCACCGACCTCGGCATTATCCGCACCAGGGCGGAAGATAACGGTGACGGCAGCTACAGCATTACCGGCACCAAGATCTTTATCACCTGGGGCGAGCACGGCATGGCGGAGAATATCATCCACCTGGTGCTGGCCAAGTTGCCGGATGCGCCTCCCGGTCCCAAGGGTATCTCCCTGTTCCTGGTGCCCAAATTCATGGTCAATGACGATGGCTCGCTGGGAGAGCGCAACCAGTTCAGCTGCGGTTCCATCGAGAAAAAAATGGGCATTAAAGGGTCAGCCACCTGCGTCATGAACTACGATGGTGCCAAAGGTTGGCTGGTGGGCGAGGTCAACCAGGGGCTGGCCTGCATGTTCACCATGATGAATTACGAGCGACTGGTGGTGGGTATCCAGGCGCTGGGGGTGGCGGAGATGTCCTACCAGAACGCCGTCGAGTACGCCCGTGATCGCATCCAGAGTCGCTCACCGGCCGGTGCTGTCTGCCCCGACAAGGCCGCCGACCCGATTATTGTGCACCCCGATGTGCGCCGTATGCTGTTGGTCATGCGCGCCCAGACCGAAGGTGCCCGCGCGCTTTCCACCTACGTGGCCAAGTGGCTGGACCTGGGCAAGTACAGCGACGATGCGGAGCAGAAGAAGTACGCCAACAACATGATGGCGCTGCTGACTCCGGTGACCAAGGCGTTTATCTCGGACAAGGCACTGGAGACCACGGTGCTGGGGCAGCAGGTGTTCGGCGGTCACGGCTTTATCCGTGAGTGGGGCCAGGAACAGCTGGTGCGTGATGTGCGCATCACCCAGATCTACGAAGGTACCAACGGTGTGCAGGCCATGGATCTGGTGGGCCGCAAGCTGGTGGCCAACGGCGGTGCTTTCTTCGCTGATTTTGTCGCCGACGTGGAAGCGTTCGTAAGCAGTTGTGATGGCAATGCTGCCATGCAGGAGTTTATCGCCCCGCTGACCAGCGAGCTTGAAAACCTGAAGCAGGTTACCGCCGCGGTGCTGGAGCAGGCCAAAGGTGATGCCAGTGCCATTGGTGCCGCCGCCAACGACTACCTGCACCTGTTCGGTACCTTCTCGCTGGCCTATATGTGGGCGCTGATGGCGAAGGTGGCGCTGGAGAAGGTCGATTCCGGCGAGGCGGACTTCTACCGTACCAAGCTGGCGGTAGCGCGTTTCTTCTACCAGCGGCAGCTGCCGCTCACCAAAGCCCTGTCCGGTAACATCCTGGCTGGCAGCGACACACTGATGGCGCTGGACGCTGATCTCTTCTGATCGACCCTATGAGGCTGCATGGCGCAGGGCGTAGTCCTGCGCCCACTGCGCCATCTCTGCCGGCGGCATGGGCGGGGCGATGTAAAAGCCCTGCACAATGTCGCAACCCAGTTCCTGTACCAGTTGCCAATCCTCCAGCGTCTCCACCCCTTCTGCCACGCAGCTCAGGCTCAAGCTGTGGGCCAGGCCGATACTGGATTCCAGAATCGCGCGGCTGGCGCTGTTGCCGGCCGCATCATGCACAAAACAGCGGTCGATCTTCAGCTCCGTAAACGGGATATGGCGCAGTTGCTCCAGCGATGAAAAGCCGGTGCCGAAATCGTCGATGGAGAGACCAAATCCCTTCAGGCGCAGGCGGGTGAGGATATCGAGGGCGATGTTCATATCCTGCGCCAGGGTGCTCTCGGTTACTTCCACCACCACATCACTGGGGCTCAGCCCGCGGCGCTGCAGCGCATCGCTGAGGATGTCCGGCAGGTCCAGGGCGCTGAGGGTGCTGGGGGAGAAGTTGATGGAGACCCGGGTGTGCAAGCCCTGCTGCTGCAGGCTGGCACTGGCGTCAATGGCCTTGTGGTAGATGCAGTCGGTGAGCTCGTGGATCAATTCGTACTGCTCGGCGAGGCTGACGAACATATCTGACGGTATCCAGCCCTTCTGCGGGTGTTGCCAGCGTGCCAGTGCCTCCACGCCCACCAGCCGGCGACTGCCCATTTCCACCTGGGGCTGGAAGAAAAACTCCAGTTCGTCATTGCGGATCGCCTGGCGCAGCTCTTCGGCAAACACCTGGGTATTGTTGCTGTCTTCGCTGGTACGCCGCGGTGCATCACTGCGCAGTAATAGCTCCCCCAAAGCCTGCTGGCTGATGGGCTTGGGCAGGGTGCCGACAATGTGCAGGTGCTGTTGCTCGCCGAGGCTGCGTACCGACTCCAGCAGCCGCGGATCTTCGCCACTCACCAAAATAATGCCGGCGCTCTCCTCCAGGGCCACCAGGTGGCGCAGCAGCTGTATGCCGTCCATATGCGGCATGTTGAGATCGGTGAGGATGATATCGATGGGCTGGCTGCGATCCGCCAACCGGCGCAGGGCGTCGTGGGCGTTGGTGGTGTGGATCACCTGGCCGACCCCCAGGGCTTGCAGCTGTGCACAGAGGGCCGCCACCATAAAGGGGTCATCGTCCACCACCAGGCAGGTGGTGCGGGAGAGATCAGAGGGGTTCAATAGCGTCATCCTTGGCTGAGTCAAACAACGGCTCTGTGGGGCTGGGGCGACCTCAGTGCGGCTTTGCTCACAGTATGGAGCCTAGAGCGGATTGTGCAAAGCGTCTGCCGGGCGGCGCCGGTAGGCAGTGACCACGTATCGTGATACAAAACCGGCAACAGTTCACAGTAATCGCAGGAGGCGATGTGACCGAAGCCGTGATTGATACCGCCGTGCTGAACGAGATGTTTGGCGATGACCAGGCGTTGACCCGGGCGATCCTGGATCAGTTCCGGCGCAGTGCTGCGCCTTATATGGTTGAACTTGTGAGCGCCATGGGTGGCCGCAGTGCCGATGGGGTGGGAGCGTTGGCGCACAAGCTCAAGTCTTCATCCCGCACCATAGGCGCCACGCCGCTGGGGGATTTGTGTGAATGCCTGGAGCAAGCCGCCAGGCAACAGGATTGGGAGGCCATGGTGCGGTTGCAGCCCGAGGTAGAGCAGATGCTGCAGCAGGTGTTGCAGGCGGTGGAGCAGGACAGTACCTCGTAAGCCGGTTGCGGCTGCTCGTTACCGGGAGGCTTGCTGGCGAAGTTACTCGGTAATCCAGCGCAGCGGCTCACCAAAGTCATCGGTGAGCAGGGTTTTCTTCTCGCTGTCGCGACGGCGGCGACGATTGGGAACGGCTTTCTTGCGCTGGCGTCTCGCCTCAATGGCCTGGATTTCCGACAACACCGGCGTGCGGGCTTGTGGTTCCGGGTTGCGTTCGATGTGTGGCGGTTTGGGCAGCGGCTCATTGCTGTCGCGACCACTGTGGCCGGGCTGAAAGCGGGCCACTTCGCCACCCAGATCGAGGTAGGCCTGTATCTGATTTTCGATCTCTTCGCGAATTTGCGCTTTGGTTTTGACCGGTTTAATCATGATTGCCGCAGTGGGGGTGGGAAAGCAGATCTTCTATTATGCCCCATACAGGCCCTTATGCATCCGCTTTTTGCGGGAAATTTGTACAGTAGCAGGGTTGGTGGTTCCGGCAATGGCTCTTTTGGGGGTGTCGCCCGGCTTCTGCACAGGCTGTCGTGCAGGTGACAGCGTTGAGGGCACTTACACGCTATTACCGGCGAGCTGATTGTTCATCGTATTTGAACAAACTGTTCAGGGCGGCCGTCTGATAGGCTGCCAGGATTTTTTCTACTATAGCGTCCGGTGTGCCGATGCCTGAGGTGTCGACTGCCGACACAAGCTTTCATGGAGCATAGAGATGTGGCGCAATACCCCTACTGGTTACGGTCGACTTAACAAGCTGTTGCATTGGCTGGTGGCCATAGCCGTGTTCGGGCTGTTCGGGCTGGGGCTGTGGATGACCAGTCTCAGCTACTACGACGAGTGGTACCGCAAGGGGCCTGACCTGCATCGCAGTATCGGTGTTTTGCTGATGCTGGTAATGGTGCTGAGACTGGCGCTGGTGCACTGGATGGGTAAGCCCAAACCGCTGGCGAGCCATTCGGTGCTGGAGGTGCGTATGGCTCAGCTGGTGCACCTGCTGATCTACGGATTGGTGTTTGCCATTGGTATCAGCGGCTACCTGATCTCTACCGCAGATGGTCGCGGCATCGAGGTGTTTAACTGGTTTACGGTGCCCTCGCTGGGCTCCTTCTTTGAGCACCAGGAAGATGTGGCCGGTGAAGTGCATGAGTGGTTGGCATTTGCCCTGGTCGGACTGGCCGTGCTGCATGGCCTGGCGGCGATCAAGCACCACCTGCTCGATAAGGACGACACCCTCAGGCGCATGCTCTGATTGACCCCTGACAATTTATTTTCCGGAGTAACTGATATGAAAAAAACTGCACTGGCTGCGGCCGCATTGCTGCTCTCCTGTAACACCTTTGCGGCGGAGTACGTGGTGGATACCAAGGGCGCCCACGCCTCCATCAACTTCAAAATCCCCCACCTGGGCTATTCCATGCTGTTGGGGCGCTTCAACCAGTTCACCGGTTTCTTCAGTTACGATGCCAATAAGCCGGAAGCTTCAAAAATCTCCGTAACCGTGGACACCGAGAGCCTGGATTCCAACCATGCCGAGCGTGACAAGCATCTGCGCAGCGACGACTTCCTCGATACCAAGCTTTATCCAGAGGCCACCTTTACCAGTACTTCGGTGCGCGACCTGGGCAACGACAAGTTGCAGGTAGTCGGGGACCTGACCCTGCACGGTGCCACCAAAAGCATCACCATTGATGCCGTAAAAATTGGTGAAGGTAAGGATCCATGGGGCGGCTACCGGGTTGGCTTCTCCGGCACCACCACTCTCAAGCTGACTGATTTCGGTATTCCCGAGCGTCTCGGCCCGGCGTCCACCGAAGTGGAGCTGGACCTGCATATCGAAGGGATTCGCCAGTAAGTCCTCCCCTACAGTGGCACCTCCCGGCAGGTGCCACTGCCGCGCGTCCCTGCTACCATGCCAGCATCCTGCCACCGCGTGGAGCTGAGCGTGTCTGTTCCGAGTATGTCTTTCCTGATCACCATTCGCCAAACACAGGCCGCTGACCTGGAGTTGCGTGTCGACGGGAATGAAACCTTGCTCGAGGCCATGCGCCGGCAGGAGTTGCCGGTGCGCAAGGCTTGTCGTAACGGCGGTTGCGGTGTCTGCCGCTGCCAGTTGGTAAGTGGCGATATCGACTACGGTGCCCGCTATCCTCACGGCCTGTGGCAGGCCGATATCGAGCAGGGGGTGATCCTGCCCTGCATTGCCAGCGCCCGCTCCGACCTGGTGTTGTCCGATCTCTCTTTTGAGCAATCCCGCCGGAGGTGATGTTGTGAGTGGCAAGCCGGCGCTGAAACGGGTTTTGACCCTGCCGCACCTGCTGCTCTACGGCTTGGGCACTACCATCGGCGCCGGAATTTATGCGCTGGTGGGCGAGCTGGCGGCGGTCTCCGGTTACTCGGCCCTGGCGTCGTTTGTGCTCGCCGCGCTATTGGCGTCCCTCACAGCCTTGTCCTTCGCGGAATTATCCGCCCGTTTTCCCTTTGCCGGCGGCGCTGCCACCTTTGTCCGTGAAGGTCTTGGCTCCCGCCACCTGTCGACCCTGGTGGGCCTGCTGGTGGTGTTGGCGGGGCTGGTCTCTGCGGCTGCCATCATCAATGCCATGATTGGTTATTTGTATCTGTATCTGTCGTGGCCCCGGTTGCCACTGGTGTTGGGCCTGACCCTGCTGTTGGGGTTGGTCGCCTGGTGGGGCATTGCCGAGTCGGTCACGGTGGCGGGGCTGATTACCCTGTTGGAGCTGGGTGGCCTGCTGCTGGTGATCTGGGTCAGTCGCGGGGCGCTGACGGGTTCGCTGGCAACGTGGGAGCCGTTGCTGGAGGGATTTCATGTTAGCCATTGGAGCCTGATTGCTGCCGGCGCGCTGCTGGGTTTCTACGCCTTTATCGGTTTTGAAGACATGGTGGTGGTGGCGGAGGAGGTGCGCAATGTGCGCCGCACCCTGCCGCTGGCGATACTGCTGACGTTGCTGATCACGACGCTGTTGTACCTGCTGGTCATGTCAGCCGCACTGCTTACCTTTACTCCACAGCAATTGGCCGGCAGCAGCGCCCCGTTGGTGGACGTCTATCGGGCCTATCATCCGGAGACGGCCTGGCTGATCAGCGGAGTGGGGATGTTTGCCATCGTCAACGGGGCTCTGATCCAGATCATTATGGCCTCAAGGGTGCTCTACGGACTCGCCAGTCGCGGCCAGTTGCCCGGTTGGCTGGCGCAGGTCGGTGCCCGTACCCGCACCCCGACAGCAGCCACCTTGCTGGCTTCTGTGATGGTCGCCCTGCTGGCTGTCCTGGGGCGACTGGGGGCACTGGCGGAAATTACCTCGGCGATCATGTTGAGTGTGTTTGCCATTGCCAATCTGGCGCTATGGCGGGTGCATCGCCGTCCGGATAAAGGTGCTGAAGAGCCCTGGTTTCAGTGTCCGCGATGGGTGCCGGTCCTGGGCATGTTTGTCTGTCTCTGGTTTGTTTTTCACTTTGCCACTGGTCTGTTGATCAGGCTTTGAGCCCATCTTAAAAGTACATATATATGTACAATCTTGTTTTTCTTTAATGAAAAGATATTTATTTTATGGCTTTTTTTAAGGGTTAATTTAATTTTTTTCGAATCCGAATTCTGATTTCTTATCTGTATATATGTACTTCGGAAGACTTATTGTTTCTTTGTTGATTGATTACATTTCTTAGCGATTCCCGGTGTGCGGGCGTCCTGGCGGCGGCTGATGCCCGCAAACCCCCGCAGTCACTGAACTTCTTGCCAAACGGTTGCCGGCTACCTGCAGTTGAAAGGGGTAGTTAAGCCGTACCCGCGTCTTCCTGGTGGATTGACCAGTCTGGGGAGCGTTCCTAGTATCGGCGCCCGCTGAAATCCGGGCAGGTGTTTATTCCTCCGCAATGGATCTGTCGTTGTGCTGCTGCGGGCTGGTCTGAACTCTGTCAGGCGACGAGATATAACAAAAAGGTAATGAGAGTCATGAAGTGCAATCGCGAACAATTTCGTCTGGCAGCCACGCCTGTGCTGCTGGGTATGGCCTTTCCCATGAGTGTGCCGGTACTGGCGCAGGAGAGTAGCAGTATCATGCTGGAGGAGGTGGTGGTCACAGCCCGTCGTAAGGACGAAAGTCTCCAGGATGTACCGCAGACCGTTAACGCTGTCGATGCTGAAACCTTCCAGAAACTTAACATCCTTAACTTTCAGGATATGCAGTCGGTTGTACCGGGTGTGACCCTGGATAGCGAAAACAACGGCTACACCAACCAGGCCAGTATGCGTGGTGTGAGTTACGACCCGACGGCGCAGACCTCGGCATCGGTTGAGTTCTACCTTAACGATGCTCCTGTCTCTTCAGGCCAGATCTTTACCCAGGTGTTTGATGTTGGCCAGGTGGAGGTGTTGCGTGGGCCGCAGGGTACCCTGCGTGGCCGCTCAGCACCATCCGGTGCCATTACCGTGCGCACCCGCGATGTCAATTACTCCGAGTACGAGGGCTACCTGAGTTCGACCCTGACAAACAAGGGCGGCAGCAACTATCAGGGCGCCATCAATATTCCGCTGGTCTCCGACATGCTGGCCTTGCGCCTGGCAGGTGTTATGGATGAGAGCGAAGCCAATCACGTTGACAGTGTGTTCAGCGATGCGGACTCTGATGCTGATATCAAGGGCTTTCGCGCCACACTTGGTTTTTCGCCCACCGAGAATATCGACTCGCAATTGATGCATCAGCGTATCTCCAAAGACCTGGTGACCTTTGAGCAGCAGGCCGGTCAGAATCGCTCCCTGCCACACCATGCTTCTGTCGGTTATGTGGCCCCGGAAGACCGCGTGAGCCTGATGGGCAGTCCCAACGATGTTAAAAACATTACTGAAGTGACGACACTGAACGTCAACTGGCTGGTGGGTGGACTGGAGGTCTCCTATGTGGGTTCCTACAGCGAGCTGGTGACCCGCTCCAATTCACCGGAGGACGAGATTAATTGGATTGCCGAAAGCGATGCAACGGGCTTGTCTGCGAGTCAGGCGGCATTGTTGGTGGATGAGTGGTATCAGAATCTGCACCTGATGCGGGAGACTCGCACCCATGAGCTGCGTATCTCTCCGGAAGAGCCTGTCGCTGACTTTTTCAGCTACACCGTAGGGGTGTTTTATGAAGAGCAGGAGGGGCTGAACCTGCTGGATCGTAACTCCTTGCTGGGAATTGTTGGCTCCAGTGGCACGCCGTCCGGTGTTCTCGTGTACACGCTGCCAATGGAGCGTCCTTCTGAGTCTGATGAGCTCTCCGGCTTTGTTAACGGCACCTTCTTCCTGAGCGATGCGACGGAACTCTCTCTCGGGGCGCGCCAGATTCGCACCCATACCAGCAACGAAACCTATATGCGTGGTAGCCGTATCAGCTCGGACTCCAGTGATGACAATGAACTCATCTGGAACGCATCTCTGTCACATCGCTTCAGTGATGATCTCATGACCTATGCCAATGCCGGTACTGCCGTGCGTCCCGCACCTTTGGGGACCCTGGGTATCCGCGCCCTGGCGACACCTGATGCAAATATGGAGAAGGTACTGTTTCGCGATAACGAGCGCTCTATCTCCTACGAGCTGGGTATCAAGTGGGATTTCATGAATGGTCGTGGCCGACTGAATGCGGCTTATTACTATCAGGAGTTTGATGGATTCCTCCACTACTCGCCTTCCATTCTCTACTTTGGCAGTAATGGTGTTGATGATTTCAACTTCACCACCAACGCCGATGCCGAGGTACAGGGTGTGGACATCGATGTCAGTTTTCAGCTGACCGAGGAGTGGACGGCATCAGCGGTGCTTGCCTGGAACGACAGTGAGCTGCAATCCGAGGTGCCCTGTAACGATGCGTCCCGCCCGCTGGATGCTAATAACCAGGTGAACTTTTGTGCTACTGGCGACAAGGCCAGCACCATGGCTGACTGGTCTATGGCCGTGCGTTCGGAGTACGCCTCCGAAGTGTCAGACGGTCTTGAAGGTTATGTACGCGGTATCTACTCCTACACACCGGAGAACGACAACCAGCATCAGTTCACGACTATCGACGCTTATGGTTTGCTGAACCTGTACGTCGGTTTGCGGGATGTTGGGGGTAGCTGGGATCTGCAACTGTTTGCCAAAAACGTAACTGGCGAAGAGCAGATGACCTCCCTTGAGGATCTGCAGATTGGCGAGGGCAGCTCGCTGGCGACCGCATTGGGCGATTCCGGTTACTACACTGCTCGCTCAACCCCTTTGCGTGAAGTGGGTATCAGCGTGCGTTACAACTTCGGATCCTGATTGTAAGAACCTGTGGGAGTGGCCAGATTCTCCTGGCTCAGGTCGCTCCCATCGGGGGCCCGCGAGGGTCAGTGTGTATCTTGCATCGTTTAGGTGCTTTGTGGCGGTGGAGCTCTCCGGAGCTTGCCGCCTTTTTTGTTCCTGATTTCTGTTCTTCCTGCAGTGCCTGTCTTCCAGGTGCTGGCCGTGAGGCTCCCGGCCAGCACTATCTCCTTTTTTCGTCAGCAGACCGTAGTTCGCGTCGTTTCCGTGGGGGTGGCCCCCAAGTGTGCAGTTGCCATCAGTCCCGCCGGGTAAATACGTCCTTTCTGCGGCCTCCTGGATAGCCTGACTCTCTATGTTCCCTGATGCGCTTCACCTGGTGATGGGGCTGGCGAGGCGGCTGTGCGGGCCTTTCTGGCCTGGGTATCGCGGGCCGTGAGGGGGTCTGCAGCATGCGGTAATGTGGTAAGGCCAATTGACCGGTTTTTGGTCGTTCTATAGAATGCCCCGCCGTATGTTCCCGGGAGGGTTCCGCAACTGCACCGTTTCGAGCGGTCGGCGGCCCCGAAAATACAGAAAGATAGCCGGGTCAACAGCTCCATGATGTACAGATGTAGGAGAGAGAGATGAAAGCGAACAAACCCATGATGCGTGGCGCGGCCGCGCTGGCCCTGGCCTTCCCGATGAGTATTCCTGTACTGGCCCAGGAGAGCAGCGGCTTCATGCTGGAAGAGGTGGTGGTAACCGCCCGCCGCAAGGACGAGAGCCTGCAGGATGTGCCCCAGACCGTAAACGCGGTGGGCTCCGATACCTTCGAAAAGCTCAATATTCTTAACTTCCAGGACATGCAGTCGGTCGTACCTGGTGTCAGCCTGGACAGTGGCTCCAACGGCTTCAGCACCCAGGCTACCATGCGCGGCGTCGACTTCAGCATTGAGTCAGGCGTGGCACCATCGGTTGAGTTTTACCTCAACGATGCGCCGGTAGAGTCCAACCAGATCTTCACCCAGGTGTTCGATGTGGGCCAGGTGGAAGTGCTGCGTGGTCCCCAGGGCACCCTGCGTGGGCGTTCCGCTCCCTCCGGTGCCATTACCGTACGCAGCCGCGCAGCCAACTTCGACAGTCTCGAAGGCTACGTGAATGCCACCGCCAACAACAAGGGCGGCACCAACTACCAGGGCGCCATCAACCTGCCACTGATCGAAGAGAAGCTGGCCCTGCGCCTGGCCGGTGTGGTGGACGAGAACGAAGTGGATGGCGTGACCAGTGTTTTCCACGACGTGGACCCGGATTCCGATGTTCAGGGCTTCCGTGCGACCCTGGGCTTTGCACCTACCGATAACTTTGATGGCCAGCTGATGCATCAGCGCATCAGCAAGGACCTGGTGACCAACCCTCAGTACGCTGGCCTGAATACCAGCATGGCGCACCACAGCGGCATTGGCCGGATCGATCCTGAAGATCGCAAAAGCGTCTTCGGCTCGCCTAACAAGGTAGAGACCGACCTGGAGGTCACCACCCTCAACCTGAACTGGCTGGTGGGCGGCTTTGAGCTGACCTACGTGGGCCAGTACAGCGAATACCAGAACGACGCCAACTCGCCTTACGATAAGGCCAACTGGATCAACGATTCCAACGGTGGCGAGTTCTCCCTCGGACCAATGGGCACTGCTGTCAATCGCGATGAATGGTTCCAGAACCTGGACCTGTACCAGCAGCAGGAGTCCCATGAAATCCGCATTACCCCGGAAGAGCCCATTGCCGACTTCTTCAGCTACACCGTAGGTCTCTTTTATCAGGAGAAGTACGGTCGCAACCTGCTGGATTCCAACACCATTCTCAGTGCTGATCTGAACCCGCAGCTGGGCGCCCTGAACCCGACTGCCAATGGCGGTGCATATATCCTGACCAACTACATTGATCGTCCTTCTGAGTCAGACGAACTGTCGGCGTTCTTTAACACCACTTTCTACCTGACAGACGCTACCGAGTTGTCCGCGGGTGTGCGCCAGATTCGCAGCCATATCTGGAACACTACCTACGTTAACGGCAGTGAAGTCTCCGGCGCGAAAATCAAGGGTGACGATAACGAGCTGATCTGGAACGTCTCCCTCTCCCACCGCTTCAACGATGACCTGATGGTCTACGGTAACGTGGGTACTGCTGTGCGTCCTGGTCCTGTCGGTGCCCTGGGCGTGAACAACCTCTCCACCCCGGACGCCAATATGGCGAAGGTGGTGGCTGATCGCGACAACGAGCGTTCCATCAGCTACGAAGTTGGCTTCAAACTGGACTTCCTGGATGGTCGTGGTCGCCTGAACGCTGCCTACTTCTACCAGGACTTCGAAAACTATATCTACTACTCACCAACCACGCAGTACTTTGGTACCAACGGTATCGAGAGCTTTAACTTCACCAGCAACGCCGACGCCGTGGTACAGGGTGTTGACCTGGATGCGACCTACCAGTTGCTGGAAAACTGGAACGTGGCTGCGGTATTCAGCTGGAACGAGAGCGAGCTGCAGAGCGCCGTGCCTTGTAACGATGGCAACCTCGACGGTCGTCCGGATCAGGTGGACCCGAGTGTCAGCGGTAGCCTCAATGCCGGTCACCAGATTGCTTTCTGTGACACCGGTGACTCCGCCAGCAGCGCCCCCAACTGGTCGGCGTCCCTGCGCTCCGAATACTTCACCGAAGTGTCCGGCGACATGGAAGCCTACGTTCGTGGTATCTACTCCTACTACCCGGAGAACGACAACAAGCACCGCTACACCACCATCGACAGCTATGGTCTGCTGAACGTGTTCTTCGGTGTGCGTGATATCGCCGGTGCCTGGGATCTGCAACTGTTTGCCAAGAACGTCACTGACGAAGTTGAAACCCTCTCCTACGAAGATGTGATGGAAGGTGCGGGCGGTACCCTGGCCAACTACGTGGGTGACTCCGGTTACTACGCCGTGCAGCTGACTCCACGTCGTGAAGTGGGTATCAGTGTGCGTTACAACTTCGGTATGTAACACCAGAACCTGAATGGGGCAGGCCGTTTTTCTGGTCTTGGGCCTGCCCCTATATTTAGGTGTTTTACCAAGGCCAGTGTGCAATCTTGTCATTTTTGCTTTATGCGGCGGTGTGCTCCCTGTGGGTATACCGCTTTTTTTTGCCTGAGCTATACAGGGGTGGTCTCTGACTGCTGATGAGGCCTGCTTTTATTGTCAAGATTGGTAAGGCCAATATTGACAGTCCAGCCTCTCCTGCCAGAATGAAAGCCCCTGTATTGGCCGTAGTGGCGATAGCGTATTCGCTTGCGGTTGAGGTATGGGGGAACAGGTCGCTGAAGGCTTTTCAGTGGGCTGGGCTACTGTTGCTTTTCCCGGGCATGCAAGCCGTTTTCCAGATTTTGCTTCAGAGTGATAATTCAGAGAGCGTTTGATATGAATAATAAATATTGGTCGGCCCGGAGTGGCTGGCAACTGTTGCTGGTGGCATTGCTGCTGCCATTTTTTTCCGTGGTACAGGCGGCGGAGAAGAAGGATGAACACGAAGCTGCCATGGACTTTTTCAAAGGTGAGCCGGATCAGGGCTACCCGGACATCAGTCCGCTACTGGTGAATGCCCAGGGCCGTGACTACCAGTCGCTCAACGGCATGTGGAATATCATGATTGATGAGGCGGGCATGGGCTGGCGGGTTATCACCAAACATGATTATTACGATACTGGTGAGATCTACCCCAAGACCGGCATGGAACTGCTGGAGCACAGTTTCGATGACCGCAAGCAGCTGCGTGTGCCCGGTGACTGGAACAGCCAGGCCCCGGAGCTGGATCGCTACCGCAGTCGAATCCTCTATCAGAAATCCGTCGATCTGAAGCCCAAAGCCGGACAGCGTTACTTTGTCCACTTCGGCGCATCCAACTACACCACTGACCTGTTTGTGAATGACAAGCTGGTAGGTCGCCACATTGGTGGCTATACCTCGTTCAATTTTGATGTAACTGATTTCGTGCAGAAAGGCAGCAACAACATCATTGTACGTGTCGATGCCAACCTGGATGAGACCACCATTCCCACCATGCGAACTTCCGACTTCTGGAAGTATGGCGGCTTGATTGGTGATGTCGGCCTGGTCACAGTCCCGGATACCTTTATCTCCCAATACCATGTTTACCTGAGCGACCGTGAGAAAAACGAGATCAGCGGTTGGGTGCAGCTGGCCGGCGGCAAGGTTGCCGGGCAAAAGGTCGAGTTGAAAATCGGCAAGGCCAGAGTGAAAACCTCTGCGGTGACCGATGCCAAAGGGCGTGCAAACTTTAAGGTGCAGGCACAGAAGCTTGATCTGTGGTCGCCCGAAAATCCTTATCTCTACGATGTATCACTGGCGCAGGGCAAGGAGCGCATCAAGGATCGCATCGGTTTCCGTACCATTGCGGTTGATGGCCTGAACATCCTGCTGAATGGCGAGCCCATCAAGCTCTACGGTATCAGCATGCATGCGGAAACTCCGCTGCACCCGGGTATGGCCTCCACCCACGAGGATGTGCTGGCGAGCCTGAAACTGGTGAAGGAGCTCAACACTAACTACATTCGCCTGGCCCACTACCCGCACAGTGAGTACACCCTGAAGCTGGCCGATGAGATGGGGCTGATGGTCTGGAGTGAAGTGCCCATTGTCTCCCTTATCGATTGGGAAAACGCCGATACCCTGGCAGTGGCGAAAAGCCAGGTGGCTGAGAATGTCACCCGGGATATGAACCGCGCGTCCATTATTCTGTGGTCCGTGTCCAATGAGAGTTTCCCCCAGACCCAGGCGCGTCTCGACTTCCTCACAACATTGGTGGAGACGGCTCGTTCACTGGATGACAGCAAGCGACCGATTACCTCGGCACTGGTTGGTGGTCAGGGTGAGGAGTTTGCCGAGCTCGGCAAAGCTATCTTCGCCGGTATCCTGCGCCATCCCAAACTGGCCGAAGCGGATCGCCAACGGCTGATGGCCATGGCCGCGAAAATGGCGGGTGGCAAGGCGCCAGCACAACCGTCGCAGTCTGAGGGTGAGCAGGTGATCGAAGTGGCGGTTACCGATGCGCTGGGTAAAGTGGTGGATGTGGCCGGTTACAACCAGTACTTCGGCTGGTACTACGCCAAATTTTTCTCCCAGATGACCCAGGTGGATCAGGGCATTGTGCGTGATGTGATCATTGACAACATCATGCCCCGTGTACGCTTCACCAATCCGTACGGCAAGCCGATGATCATCTCCGAGTTCGGAGCCGGTGCCAAAAAAGGCCTGCGCTCTGAAGAGGGATTGATGTGGTCCGAGGAGTATCAGGCCCGTGTGTTCCGCGCCCAGCTGGATATGTTGCCTCGCAGCGAATTTGTGCAGGGTATGTCGCCGTGGGTGCTGAAGGATTTTCGCTCCCATTTGCGTGAGTTGAACGGTATCCAGGACACCTACAATCGCAAGGGTCTGGTGTCGGAGACCGGTGAAAAGAAACTTGCCTTTGATGTGCTGGCGGATTTCTATCGCCAGCAGCAGGACAAGTCTGCCGACTAAACCTCGTTTGACACAGCAGCGGAAAATCATTTCCGCTGCTGTGTCTCTCTTCCCTGTTTTCTGTTGCCAACCTGTGGCAGATGTCTTGTACGTTCGTGCGGTGGCTATTGTGTGCCGTGCGTCGTTTTTACTTTCCCCTCCGTCACTCAGGCAGCTGTATATCCAGCCCGGCCAACAGGTTGTAATAGGCGGCTACCGTAAGTATGCCCAGCCCCAGCACCAGTATCAGGCGGTAATTGAAACCGTGACGGTGATACTTTTCCCTGTGTGAATGACGGGTAACGTCCATCATCTCATCACCAAACCAGATCGACAGGAAGGTGCCCAGGGCACTGATCAGCAGAATGCTCCAGTAGGGGAGGGGTTGAGTGAGTATCTGTTCCAGCAGGCGGGTGAGAAACGTCAGTGCGTAAGTGTCGCGGTACATCAATAGCATCACGATATTGATGGCGACGGCCACCAGCCACACCACCAGCTGGGTGGTGGCCATGCGTACATTAAAGAGTAAACGCACGGGAAAGGCGACAATAAACCCGCCGTCGGCGATGGGCGTGCAGAGCACGAAAAAACTCCAGCTCAGCAGCGCCAGCCCGAAGCCGGTGGCGGCATTGAATTTCCACGCCACGTAGAGAAAGTAGGCCACCAGCACGGAGATCAGGGCGAGAAATTTGAGCAGGCTTTCCAGGTGGGTCTGGTGGCTGTGGTGAAACCGGGCTGGGGTTCCGGGTAAAACCATGGTGCTGGTCTCCTGGTGCTTTAACGCAGCTTCGGCCGCTGGCAGGGTGTCCCGGGGTTGCCGGGTGTTCCGGTGTCGCAGCGCAGTGCTGTCGCCGTCAACGCGCGGATTGGTTACTGCTTCATTACCTTATGCCAGTTTACAGACACTTGCCAGAGAGCGGGGATGGTGTGGCGGGCTACCAGCGCCTGGTACTGTTATACGGTGCTGCCGGGCGGGGAGACACAGGCAAATCGAAGAGGGGCTTTGCAGCTTGGCGACCGGGACAGGTTGCGGGGACGGAAGCCCGGTTGCCCGGGCTTCCGTGGGACATTCATTTGATGATTACATTGTCCACATCGATATCATTGCCCTTGCCGTTTCCGCTCAACAGGGTGTGTTTCACTGTGGCACTGCCGGCGGGTTCCATGGACTGCTCTTCATCTTCCTCAATCCATTGGCCCAGCTTGATACCGTACTTGTTGTTATTGGTGGCTGTGGTGCGATTAAAGGAGGCGCTGATCTTGCCGGCGCCAATTTCGGTGTATTGAATACCGTCATCGCCGCTGCCGGTTACCGTGGTTTTGTGTACTTTGGCAATAATGTCGCCATCGTCTTCCTCATCCAGTTTGATGGCTTCGTCAGCATTGTTGGCGGCGGAAATGTTGCGCGCTTCCAGCAGCAGGTTGCCTTCGCCGGCCTCGTCAAAGTCCAGGCCTTCATCCAGGTTGTTGTTTACGGTTACATCGATCAAGGTGACCTTCAGGTCACCTTCGCCGGCTTCGTCAATGTCGAAGCCGTCATCCAGGTCTTCCTCGTTGTAAAAGCCGTTGTCGTTCAGGGTGACGTGAATCATGGTGGCATCGACAGCACCGGTACCGCCTTCGTCCAACTCAATACCGTCACCGCCGTTTTCGTTGATCCAGGTATTGATGATGTGTGAGCGAATGCTGCCTTCGCCACGCTCGTCCACCCGCACACCGTCAAAGTCGATAGCACCGGTGCCGTTGCGGAAAAAGATGGAGTTGTTGATCAGCAGTTCAACACCGATGGCGGAGCCGGAGTTGCCGTCATCAAACTCGTCCATGTTGTCATCAATGTGCAGTCCGAACAGCGCTGAATGGCTGATCTCCACGCGATTGAGGTGCACGGAGATGTCCTCACCGGTGGCGTTTTCGGGAATATTCACTACCAGGCCACGGGTGGCACTGTGACTGATGGTGAGGTGATTAATTTTGATGTCGGCAGCGGTATTGAAGACCAGGGTGCCGTCTTCGGTCATGGCGGTAAGATCCTCTGACAGGGTAAAGCTGCCGGCGTGGCTGCCGTCAATGGTGGCACCGTTACCTTCGATTTCGAGGGGGTTGCTACCGTTGTAGACCGCCGGGGCAGAGAGTGTGATGGTGGCATCCTTGGCAAAGACCAGATGGCCCGCGGTTGGATCGACAGCGGCTTGTACCAGTGCCTGTTGTAACGAGGCCTCATCGGTAATCGGGGTGGCGGCCATTACCGGTGCCACCAGAGTGGCGCCTATCCATAATACTGCGTGCAGTGACTTGTTCATTCCTTGCTCCCTGGAAGTGGATTTATATCAGAATGAAAACTGTACGGAGGAAATGTGACGCTTGTGTTGCCTGCGGGAGCGTCTGCAAACGGTTTCGCCTGCTGGCCAGGAGAGGTTTGGCGGCAGGGCCCTGGCGGCCGGGTTGCTGGCGCATTAAATCTCACATCCGCAGGATGCGGGCGGCAATCTCTGCTAAAACTGATGGGTGTTGCGGTGCACGGGTGTGGTTTTTATTGAGCAGGGTGTTTGATAAGTTGAATGTGGAAGTCGGGGCGGGGAGGGTGAGGTAGCAACATTTTTGGCTGTTACTCACCAAAACAATCGCGTGCTGGCTGGAAAATGGTTTTTGTGACCACATTCGGTCATTTTTAACCCTTGAGTAGCGGCTTGAGGATTGCGTACTATGCGCGGCTGCTATCGGGTCGGGCGATTATTTGCAAGACGTTATAGCAGCTATTTTAAAAACTTATAGATAAAAGTACAGCACTTTATGGTGGTTTTCGTACGCCATACCAAAGCGGTAATGCGCAGGTGTTTCGTCGCAGATAAAGTGCTGTCGATCAGGTTTTGCCTGATGACTTAGTAATTGTTTGGTTTGCAGCCTTGGGGATCGGGGCAGATTTTTTTGCAGAGTGCGCGGTGCAGTCGGGCCGCAAGGGAAAGGAAACGTGGCAGTCATACCTTCCGGTTTTGATCCGTCGGGTGCTGTCAGGAGTTCAATAAAATCAGGGCTGAGGCATGTACCTCTGTGCCCATAACAACAAGCAAGGACATCTTATGATTATTGGTATCCCGCGGGAGTTGGCTCCCGGAGAAACCCGGGTCCCTGTAGTACCTGCCTCGGTAAAACGATTTACCGACCAGGGTGCAGAGGTACAGATTGAGTCCGGTCTGGGCCTGGCCATCGGTATTAAAGATGACGAGTATGCTGCTGCCGGCGCCAGTGTGGTGACTGATCGTGCGGCACTGCTGGGAGGGGCGGACATCGTTCTGCGCCTGCGCAAGCCTGAGCTGGCCGAAGTCGCTTTGTTGAAGAAAGGATCGATCCATATCTCGTTCCTCGACCCCTTCAATGAGCACGCGCTGGTTGATGCGTTCCTCGAAGCGGGCATTACCGCCATCAGCATGGAAATGATTCCGCGTACTACCCGTGCCCAGAAAATGGATGCCCTTAGTTCGCAGGCGAGCCTTGCCGGTTACGCCATGGTGATCCTGGCGGCTGAGCGCCTGGATAAAATTCTGCCGATGATGATGACGCCCGCCGGTACCATTTCTCCCGCCCGCGTTTTTGTTATCGGTGCCGGTGTTGCCGGTCTGCAGGCCATTGCCACCGCCAAGCGTCTGGGTGCCCGCGTGGAAGCGTTCGATACCCGCCCGGTGGTGAAGGAGCAGGTTGAGTCCCTCGGTGCCAAGTTTGTCGAGATTGACTTGGGTGAAACCGGCCAGACTGCCGGTGGTTACGCCAATGCGCTGACGCCTGAGCAGCAAAAGCTGCAGCTGGAAGGCCAGAAAAAAGTGTGTGCGCAAGCGGACATCGTTATCACCACGGCGCAGCTGTTTGGTCGCAAGGCTCCTGTGGTGGTTACCAAAGACATGCTGGATGTAATGAAGCCCGGCAGTGTTGTGGTTGACCTCGCGGTGGAGTCCGGCGGTAACGTCGAGGGCTCGGTGCTGGGCGAAGAGGTGGATATCAATGGCGTTAAGGTCATTGGGCTGCCGAACATGCCAGGCCACGTTGCCGGCAATGCGTCCGACATGTACTCCGCCAACCTGCACAACCTGGTACTCGAGTACTGGGATAAAGAGAGCAAGTCATTCCAGCTGGACCTGGAAGACGATATCCAGCAGGGCTGTATCGTTACCCACAACGGCGAAGTGATCAGTGAAATGATTAAAAATGCGAGGGCAAACTAATGGAAGCTATCTATCTCTCCTTCATTCTGGTGCTCTCCATCTTTCTGGGATTTGAGCTGATCTCCAAAGTACCGGCAACGCTGCACACGCCGTTGATGTCCGGTTCCAACGCCATCTCCGGTATTACCGTGGTGGGCGCATTGACTGCCGCTGCTGCGGTGGTTGAGAACCAGCAGATCGCCCATATCCTCGGTGGCGCCGCAGTGGCACTGGCGACCATTAACGTGGTGGGTGGTTACATGGTAACTGACCGCATGCTGGCCATGTTCAAGAAGAAGCAGTAAGCGGAGCCGACAATGACTATCAATTTCCTGATTAATCTTTCCTACATCGTTGCGGCCATCCTGTTTGTCCTTGGCCTGAAAAAACTGGGTTCACCGGCTACTGCACGTCAGGGTAACCTGATCTCTGCCGTGGGTATGCTGATCGCCGTGGTGGCTACCCTGGGTGGTAAGGGCCTGTTGCCCTGGACTTACATCATCGCCGGTTTTGTCATCGGTTCTGCAATCGGAGCGTTTGCCGCCCGCAAGGTGGAGATGACTGGCATGCCCGAGCTGGTGGCACTGTTCAACGGCTTTGGTGGCGCTGCTTCCCTGCTCGTAGGTTGGGTTGCTACCTACGCCGCTGGCAACAGCACCTTTATCAATGTCACTATCATCCTCTCCATCCTGATCGGTGGTGTAACCCTGACCGGCTCCATCATTGCCTGGGCCAAGCTCTCCGAGCGTATGCCCACCAAGGCACTGATGTTCACCGGCCAGCAGATCTTTAATGTGCTGCTGGTACTGGCGATCCTGGGTTCGGCAGTGATGTTCTGCATTGAGCCTTCCAACCCTGTGTGGCTGTGGGCGATTCTCGGCCTGTCACTGCTGTTCGGTATCATGGCGGTTATCCCCATCGGTGGTGCTGACATGCCGGTGGTTATTGCACTGCTGAACTCCTACTCCGGTCTGGCGGCCTGTGCGGCCGGCTTCGTGCTGCACAACAACCTGCTGATTGTTGCCGGTGCGCTGGTGGGTGCGTCCGGTATCATCCTTACCAACATCATGTGTAAGGCGATGAACCGCTCCCTGAGCAACGTACTCTTCTCCGGCTTTGGTTCTGCGGTAACTTCCTCCACCAAAGTGGAAGGTGAGGTGAAACCCATTACCGCCGATGATGCTTACCTGATTATGGAAGCGGCCCGCAGTGTGGTGTTCGTTCCCGGTTACGGTATGGCGGTGGCCCAGGCCCAGCACGTGGTCAAAGAGCTGGCGGATCACCTGGAATCCAATGGTGCAGAAGTGAAGTTTGCTATCCACCCGGTAGCCGGTCGTATGCCTGGTCACATGAACGTGCTGCTGGCTGAAGCCAGTGTGCCTTACGATCAGCTGGTGGAGATGGACGATATCAACCCGCAACTGCCGAACGTGGACCTGGCGGTAGTGATTGGTGCCAACGACGTGGTCAACCCGGCGGCCAACAAGGACAAGGGCAGCCCGCTGTACGGTATGCCTGTGATCCGCGTTGACGAAGCCCGTACCGTGTTTGTGCTGAAGCGTTCCATGGGCTCCGGCTTCTCCGGTGTGGACAACCCGCTGTTTGTGGGCGACAACACCCGTATGTTGTTCGGTGATGCCAAGCAGTCACTGTCTCACATTGTGGGTGAGTTCAAGAGCTGATTGGCTCCTGGACTGCGCTGGTAAAAAGCCCCGCATATGCGGGGCTTTTTTGTTTTTGCGTCTGGCGATTGGCAGCAGTGTGTTGCTTGCCGACAGGGAGGGGAATACTTATGCGGGTGTTTTGGCGCGGACTTCCGGTTTGGTAAGGCCGTGCAGGAACAGCTGTACGCAATAGCGGATATGATCGTCCAGGTCCTTGATGTCGTTGTTGGCGATGCCGGTCATTATGCCCCTGGCGGGGACGCCTACCGCCATGCTGAGAAACAGGGCAGCGGTTGTATCCGGGCGCTCCAGATAAATATCACCCAGCTCGGCATGGTGCTCCAGGACCTCTTTGATAACCACGATGGTGGGCAGTGTGCTGAGGCGGTAGAAGACACCGAGCAGTTCCGGGAAGCGATGGGTTTCGGAGTTGACTATGCGCTGGGTTGATCGGCCTTTGGGGGTCAGGAAGTGGCTCACCCGATTGTGGGCGATAGCTTCCAGGGTGGTGGCGAGGTCATCGGTGATCAATGCTCTCAGCTCTTCCGGGGAGGGGGCGCACTCCACAAAGGCTTTCTCCAGTGCCGTTTTGAACAGCGCTTCCTTGTTGCCGTAATTGGTGTAGATGGTGCGCTTGGTCATGTGCATTGACGCAGCGATTTCATCCAGGGTGGTGAGGTCATAGCCTTTTTTCAGAAACACTTTCAGCGCCTTGTCGAGAATTTCCACGTGGCGCTTCTGGGCCTGTGCGGCGGTAGGGCGTCCGGCCTTCGGACGTGTTGTCGTTGATCTGCTCATACCGGAGATGGCTCTGGGTTCCTGTTTATTATTTATTATGTTGCGGCAGTCCGGATTCCCGGGGTGCGTCACTGCTGCACAGTCCCAGGCAAATGTTGCCTGCCCGTTATCTTAAAGAATCACAACGATACTCTTCAATACAGAAGCAATACGAAAGCAACATGGACACGATCCAGTGCTGCCCTCTGTGAGCCGGCCCCTGTTTGTGGCTTTCGCGTGCTGCGGACGTGACTACCCGACCAGCCGCGAGAGTCGCAGCTTGACGCCACTGTGCAGGAATCCTAACATATAAAGAAACTGGTCAGTATCATTATGCCGGTTAAATAACCCTACCGAATAATAACAGCGGCCGCAGCGGCCCAATCATAGCCATAGCCAGACGCGGTGACCTCCCAGTACAGGATTCACATTGCGGACTGGTGTTACCGGCTGCCCGCCAGAGGCGGGCCCGCTGTCAGGCCCATAACCGGGAGAGAGTGCAAGTCATGAGCAGAAAAAGGTTGTTGGGCCTGTTAGCCCTGGTCCTGAGTGCCGCGTGTAATGCGACGGAATTTCAGGGAAAAATCGGCCGCACGGAAGCCGATTCGACACCGGACTGGCCGGCGGAGCCTGCACCTCCGGCCGCTGCTCCCAATATCCTGGTGTGGTTGCTGGATGATGTGGGTTTTGCCCAGCTGGGTAGCTACGGAGGACTGACTGAAACAGCCACTCTCGACCAGCTGGCGCAGAGCGGCGTCCGCTTTACGGATTTTCATGCAACGCCACTCTGCTCCCCCAGCCGGGCTGCACTGCTTACTGGTCGTAACCCGCACAACGTGGGTATGGGGGCGCATGCGGTAACGGCGACCGGATACCCGGGCTACAACGCACGGGTGCCGGATTCGGCGGCTACCATTGCCCGGATTCTTAAAGGAGTGGGATACGCCACCTATGCCCTGGGCAAGTGGGACCACCTGCCGGTTGAGCATACGACCGCAGCAGGACCGTTTGATTACTGGCCCAGTGGCCAGGGTTTCGAACATTTCTATGGCTTCCTGTTACACGAGGCGAATCACTTCCAGCCGACTCTCTGGCGTGATCACACGCCGGTGACCGATGTGGACCTGAACAATCCCGATTATCACCTGACAGAAGATCTTGCTGATCAGGCGATCCACCAAATACGGGAATTGAAGGCGATCAACCCGTCCCGGCCCTTCTTCATGTACTGGGCCACCGGCGCCGTACACGCCCCGCACCATGCACCAGCCAGCTACCTGGAAAAGTACCGCGGTAAATTCGACAAAGGTTGGAACGCGGTTAGGGAAGTGATACTGGCGAAGCAGAAGAAGTTGGGTGTTGTCCCTGCAGATGTAGCGCTACCGCCGTGGCCGGATGATGTGCCGGCGTGGGAGAGCCTGAGTAGTGAACAGCAGAAAATGGCCGCGCGCATGATGGAGGCGTTCGCCGCGATGCTGGACCACGCCGATGATCAGTTCGCCCGTATCCTGCAGGCTCTGGACGACGTTGGTGAACTGGATAACACCATCGTGGTGGTGCTGTCGGATAACGGCGCCAGCGCCGAGGGTGGTTTGACCGGCACGTTTAATGAAATGTTGTTGGGGCGGGTGTCCTGGGAAGACAACCTGCGTCACTACGCGCAGTGGGGTGGGCCGGAGACCTATCCTCACTACCCGGTGGGGTGGGCTGCGGCAGGTAACACCCCATTCCGTTATTACAAGCAGAGTGCATTCGAGGGCGGCAGCCGTGTACCGCTGATTATCTCCTGGCCCAAAGGCATTAAAGAGCGGGGGGAGTTGCGTTCCCAGTACCATTTTATCAGTGACGTCACCCCGACCCTGCTGGAGCTGGCCGGAGTTAAGGCTCCGAAAACGGTGGCCGGGGTTGAGCAGCAGCCACTGGACGGAGTGAGTTTCGCCTACGCCATTCACGATGCGGAGCAGGCAACCCGCAAGCAGGTGCAGTATTACGAATTGTGGGGTAACCGTGGCGTCTGGTCCGATGGTTGGAAGGCCAATTTGCAGTTGCGTCCCCGTCCCTGGGAGCACTCCACGCCGGCGTCGGTAGATGCTGCTCCGTGGCAGCTGTTTAACCTTGCCGAAGATTTCAATGAGCAGCATGACCTTGCGGACCGTGAACCACAGAAACTCGAGACCATGGTAACGCTGTTCCGGCAGCAGGCGGCGATAAATAACGTCTATCCTCTGGCGCCTGATTATCTTACGGCTTCCGTTAACCGCGTGAAAAAACAGTTGGCGGATCGTCAGGGTATTTTTGAATATCGCCAGGGCAGTGGTCGCATTCCGACGGTCATTGGGCCACCAGTAAATCAATTGCCTTTCACGTTGAAAGTCTCAATTGATAACCGGACGCCGGTTAAGGAGGGCGTGATTTTTTCCGTTGGTGGCAACGGCGGGGGGATGGCGCTTTACCTGAAAAATGGCCGACCGGTATTGGCCTTCAGGCACCTGCTCAACGGTCTGACCGAGATCAGGTCGGTCAGGAAAATTGAGCGCGGAGAGAGTGTGATCGAGGTTGCCATGGAAAGACCGCAGGGCTCTCGTGATGGCATTGCCACTCTGATGCTGGATGGTAAGCCAGTTGGCAGCGGCACCTTCAAAGGCTTGTCTGCGCTGCTGCCAATGGAGGAAACCTTCGATGTGGGTGCCGATTACGCCAGTCCGGTAGTGCCAGGTTATCCGGCGCGCTCGGCTATACCTCCGGGTTTTATCAAGTCGCTGCGTTTTCAATTCCCGGTGGCGCAGGAGATTAATCTCCTCGGGCACTGAGCCACAGTGTGCCGTGGCACTGCTGTCGTCACTGTTATTTCTAAAGGAAATTATAAAAACTAATTAATATTTCCTTAAAACCTATGCGTCAGTGGCAAAACCTGTTCCCGGTGTTCCTGCCGGGACAATGCTGAATATTTCGGGACATTTAGGTGCTGCGGTGTGTTGACAGCGCATCTGGCGGTCGGCTAGATTAACGATACTTGCTGGTATCTTTAATTTTGATCATCACAGATGCCATAAATACAGCCCGGCATTAGCACCTGAATCTGAATAAATATAAGTGCACCAGGGCAGTACAACCTCCGCTAAAACTTTGCTGAATTAATAATTACAGAGGCAGGTTGAGGGTGGCGGTTTTGGATTAACAGAGACTCAACAGTAGTAAGTTTTGCATTCCGTGTGGGAGCGATGTCGCTGCGCGGGGTGGCGGGACTGCGGTTGTCCAAAGTCTGTATGAAGCCGTTTCCCTCTTACTGTTGAAGCTTTACGAACAAGCCAGGCTTTCCAGCGTTGAAATCACGTATCGTAAGGCCTGGCCTGGTCACGACAGGAGTTGTGACAGGACGCCAGGCAGGCATGCCATTTTTATAAAATAAAAAAACAAAATAATAACGCGGCAATACAATAAAAAGCGGGAGCTACCCTCATGAGCATGATGAAAAATTCCCTTTCCGAAGTTATTCGGAAACATAACAAAATGACCGGCAGATACGGTGCGGCAATGATGCCGGCACTGGCTTTGGCGGCTGGTTTTTTATCCGCTTCGGCAGTGCACGCACAAGACGGAGCACCGACCTCCCGGAGTCTGGAAGAGGTGGTGGTTACTGCCACCCGGCGGGAGGAGGGACTGCAGTCCATTCCCGCCAGTATCGCGGCGGTATCCGGCGATGACCTGCAGAATGCCGGTATTACCGACTTTAAAAGTTTGACCGGCGCCATTTCCGGCCTTGACCTGGTGAGCCCGTCATCCGCCATTGCCACCGGTATCTACATGCGCGGTGTGGGTACCGGCGGTACCAGCCCGGCTGTATCTTCTGTGGGTGTCATGGTGGATGATGTCTATCAGATCGTTCCGGGTGTGGCTTTCTCTGAAATGTTCGACGTGAGTCGTGTGGAAGTATTGCGTGGTCCGCAGGGCACACTGTTTGGTAAGAACACCACCGCCGGTGTTATCCGTGTCTATACCAACGACCCTGATACCGAAGAGTTTTCCGGTAAGGTGCAGGCTGTGGCTGGCAATTACGATGCGCGTGAAGTTCGCGGTGTCGTGAATGTGCCCCTGATCGAAGGCAAGATGGGATTGCGTATCAGCGGCTTTAATGCCGAAGCCGACGGTTATACCGACAACGTGTTTCTCAACAAGGATACCCGCAATACCGATCGCGAAGGCTATCGTGTGAAGTGGCTGTGGGATGTTACCGATACTTTCCAGGTCAAGCTGAGCGCCGAGGACACCAACGACTACTCCCGTATGGACCAGAGCAATGTGTCCGGTGGTGTGGGTACGGATGGCAGTGTCGGTTATGACATTATCCAGAGCGGCCCTGGCAGTCTGGGCAAGGCGACTGATTTTGTTCTGGGTGAGGTGGAGACCGACGTTGAACGCTACATCTTTAACATGCGCTGGGATGTGCTGGGTCATACCCTGACCACCATTTCTGCTGTGGAAGATATCACCACTTACCTGAAGAGCGACCAGACCGAAAACTCCAACGAGCGGGTGCTGACCCCAAGACCCGGTGGCAGCTACCTGGAGAACATTGGTAATCGCGATATTGAAACACACGAAATCCAGTGGGCCTCCGATTTCGATGGCGATTTCAGCTACCTGATCGGTTACTACTGGCAGGAACAGGATTCCGATAGTCTCTCCTATATCGACGGTGTGCTGGTCTCTCCCACCCCGCTGCCGGAAAAGAGCGAAGCCGTATTTGCCAGTACCACCTACCAGTTTAATGACCAGTGGGCCGGTACGGTCGGTGTGCGCTACACCGAAGATGAGCGCAGCGGTAAAAACAGTGCACTCAATCCGCCTGCACAGGATCGAGTACTGGGACCAAATTTTTATCTGTATCGGCCGAGTTCAGACCTGACGGTGAAAACCTTCCGCGAGACCACCTACTCGCTCAAGCTGACTTACCAGTACGATGATGACACCATGTTCTACGTCGCCCATGACAAGGGCTTCAAGTCCGGTGGTGTGCAGCGGGAGTTTGGCGAGTCCTGTCTGACTGCCGGATCCACTCCTCCTGCGGACTGGTCAGCACTGCAGGCATCCGGTGGTTGTATCGATCCCGATATCGCCTTCTGGGAGCCGGAAACCTCCTACAACTATGAGTTCGGTATCAAGAGCCAGATGTTTGACAACACCCTGCGCCTCAACGCCGCACTCTTCTACCAGACCTATGAGGATTTCCAGGTAACACAGAACCGTCCGGACAAGAACAGCGTGCTGGTGACCAACGCGGCGGAAGTGGAATCCATGGGTCTCGAAACCGAGTTTACCTGGCTGGCCACCGATCACCTGACCTTCAATGGCAGCTTGAGCTACGTGCAGACCGAGTACGACAAGTACGAGGATGCCCCCTGTGGCCTGACCGAGACCAGTTGTGATACCGGTGTGCCCGGCAATGGCACTTCAGACTTCTCCGGCAGAACCCTGGATCACGCGCCGGAGTGGACCTTCAACGTGGGTGCCGAATACCGCGACGTGATTCCAATGATCGATGGTCTCTCCTGGTTTGGTCGTATGGACGTTGTCTACAAGGACGACCAGAACCTCAACGTGGATCAGTCCCGGGAAGCGGAACAGGACGCCTACACCCTGCTTAACGCCCGCCTGGGTATCGAGCCGGAGAGTGCCAGCTGGCGCGTCACCTTCTGGGGTAAAAACCTCACCGACAAGGAGTACCTGATGGATGCCGGTGTGGCCACCAAGGGTGTGGCACAGCGTCTGGCTCCACCACGCACCTACGGGGTGACTGCGGACTACTTCTTCTAAGGGAAGTACCAACTTTTTCAGCGTGTCTTTGAAGCGTTTGGGGCTACTGTTGGCAGTAGCCCCTTTTTTTGTTTGCAGGCTGCCGCCGCAATCATGTGGTTTGCGGGTGTGCAGAAAGTGGTACAGCGGAATCGGGCGGGTTTTGGCTGCTGGTGTTACGAGCCACAACGAAAAAAGGCTGATCCTTGCGGATCAGCCTTTTTGAATAGTGGTGCCCAGGAGAGGACTTGAACCTCCACGGCCGTGAGGCCACTAGCACCTGAAGCTAGCGTGTCTACCAATTTCACCACCTGGGCTTAACAGGGCTTGCCCTGTCGAGGTGGCGCATATTAGTAGTAGCGCCTGATCATGTCAATTACTCGGGAGCAGTTTTTTATAAAAAAATGCACTGCCGCCGGTGGTTGGCCGAATAGTGACCAATCGGGTCCGGACGTGGCCGCTTCAGTTGCCCGCAGATGGCATATACTGATAGCTGGCAATGGGGCGTGGAGACGCTCCGTTGCCTGCCGGTCGCAATCAATATAGGCCCTGCGGCCGTCAGTATTAGGGTAATGCCGGCCACAGCGGTATCATGGCGGCACATTTCTTCCCTCCGGGAAACTCCAAATAAGGATGTCTCCATTTTGAGTAAACGCAAAGATACATTGCGCGATCCCCAGGCGGACCGTGAGGCCCGCAACTACGACAACCCCATCCCCAGCCGGGAACTGATTCTGCAGGTACTGGAGAAGTCCCCCGGGCCCATGACCCACGAGGCGCTGTGCGAGGTTCTGGACCTGCACGACGAGGACTCGGTGGAGGCCCTGCGTCGTCGCCTGATCGCCATGTCACGCGATGGTCAGTTGCTCAGCAACCGCAAGCGCGGCTTCGGTATTGTCGACAAGATGGACCTGGTGCGGGCTCGCGTACAGGGGCACAAGGACGGCTTCGGCTTTGCGGTGCCTGCTGATGGGGGGGATGACCTGTTTCTCTCGTTCCGCCAGATGCGACGGGTGTTTGATGGCGATGAGGTGCTGGTGCGGGAGACCGGGCAGGATTTCAAGGGGCGGCGTGAAGGATCCATCGTTGAGGTGGTGCGCCATAACACCAATCAGGTGGTGGGGCGGCTGTTCAGTGAGTCCGGAGTCTGCTTTGTCCGCCCCGACAATCCGCGCCTCTCCCACGACATCATGATTGCCCCCGATGCGGTGGGTAAGGCCGAGCGCGGCCAGTTTGTGGTCACCGAGATCGTGCAGCAGCCGGGGCGCAACAATCCGCCAGCCGGTCGTGTGCTGGAGGTGCTGGGCGACCACATGGCGCCGGGCATGGAGATCGACGTTGCCATCCGCTCCCATGGCATCCCCAACCTGTGGCCAGCCGATGTGCAGGCTGAGGCCCGTGCGCTGCCGGTCGAGGTGGCGGATGAGGATAAGGAGCACCGGGTCGACCTGCGCGACCTGCCGTTTGTCACCATTGATGGTGAGGACGCCCGTGACTTCGATGATGCCGTCTACTGCGAGGCGAAGAAGTCCGGTGGCTGGCGCCTGTATGTGGCCATTGCCGATGTTTCCCACTATGTGCAACTGGGCAGTGCCCTGGATCGGGAGGCGCAGGAGCGCGGTACCTCAGTCTATTTCCCGGACTTTGTGGTGCCCATGTTGCCGGAGGCTCTCTCTAACGGCCTTTGCTCTCTCAATCCGAAAGTGGATCGTCTCTCCATGGTGTGCGAGATGACCATCTCGGCCCAGGGGCGGCTCAGTGGTTACACCTTCTATGAAGGTGTGATTCACTCCCACGCCCGCCTTACCTACACCCAGGTGGGCGACGCGCTGGAGCAGGTGGCGGCGACCCGGGCCGAGAGGTCGCTGGGGCGCAAGATGCTGGACAAGCTCGGCTTCCGCAGTGAAGAGAAGGGGCTGGATAGGTCCCACCCGGTAGCGCCGGTTTTGCCACAGGTGCTGGAGCTGCACCGAATCTACAAGGCCTTGCGTGCCGCGCGTACGGTGCGTGGCGCCATTGATTTCGAAACCGTGGAGACCCGCATCCTGTTTGATGCGGATCGCAAGATCGAACGCATTGTGCCGGTGGTGCGCAACGACGCCCATAAACTGATTGAAGAGTGCATGCTGGCGGCCAACGTCTGTGCGGCCCGTTTTCTCGAGAAGCACAAGCTGCCGGGACTCTACCGGGTGCATGAAGGGCCGCGGGAAGAGAAGCTGGAAAACCTGCGGGAGTTCCTCGGTGAGCTGGGTCTCAGCCTGCCGGGCAAGGGCGAGCCGAAACCGGAAAACTACCAGGCGCTGCTGCAGGGGATTGAGGGGCGCAGCGATGCCAACCTGATCCAGACGGTGATGCTGCGCAGTCTCAGCCAGGCCATGTACCAACCGGACAACAAGGGTCACTTCGGACTGGCCTATACCGCCTACGCCCACTTTACCTCGCCCATTCGTCGCTACCCCGACCTGCTGGTGCACCGGGCCATCCGCCATGTGGTGCGCTCGAAGCTCGACAGCTCGGTGGTGCGGCGGGTGAAGGGCGCCGGCGTAATCGCCAAAAACCGGATTTACCCCTACAGCCTGCAGGATATGCTGGCCCTGGGTGAGCACAGCTCGCTGACCGAGCGTCGTGCCGACGAGGCTACCCGCGAGGTGGTCAGCTGGCTGAAGTGCGAATACCTGCGTGACCATGTGGGAGACAGCTTTGAGGGTGTGGTGGCCGGTGTCACCGGTTTTGGCCTGTTTGTGGAGCTGAAAGACCTCTACGTGGAAGGGCTGATTCACATTACCAACTTGCCGCACGACTACTACCACTTTGAAGCCGCGCAGCACCGCCTCGTCGGCGAGCGCACGCGGCAGGTGTTCCGGCTCGGTGACGAGGTGCAGGTGCGGGTGGCCAGCGTCAACCTGGATGACCGCAAGGTGGACCTGGAGCTGCTCGACTTCAAGCAGCGCAAGGGCTCTGCAGCCAAGAGCGGTAAGGGCATCAAGACCCGTGACAATGCACGGCGACTGGCGCAGCTGGGCGACGGTGGTGATGGCCGGGGCAAAAAACGTGCTTCCTCCGGTGACGGTGGTGGCAGGCGCGGCGGTGCCAAGAAGAGCGCCGCCGGCGGTAAGTCAGGCGACGCCAAGGGTGCCCGCAAGCCCAGTAAGGGCAATCAGGTGCGCAAGACCAAGTCGACCCGGGCCAGCGGTGCCGCCAGTAAACCCAAAAAGCGTTAACAGAGAGTATCTTTTAAGGGGGCTCCCCTTTAAGTGAAGCTCGTTCCAGAGAGATAAGTGTGGCGAAGTTAGAGGCAGTCTATGGCCTGCATGCGGTGCAGGCGTTACTGAAAAGTGCACCGCAACGGGTAAATGAGGTTCTGGTGCTGCAAGGGCGCCAGGACCAGCGCCTGCAGAAGGTGCTGGCAGCGGCGGAAAAGGCTGAGATCAAGGTGCGGCAGGTAAGTCGCAAGGAGCTGGACAAGCTGGCCGGGGAGGGCAATCACCAGGGGGTGATCGCCATGAGTTTCCCCGGAGAGCTGCACGATGAGAAGTTTCTCTATCGCCTGCTGGAGGGGCTGCAAGGTCCCGCCTTCCTGCTGGTGCTGGATGGCGTCACCGACCCTCACAATCTGGGCGCCTGTTTGCGTACCGCCGAGGCCGCTGGTGTGCACGCCGTCATAGCCCCCAAGGACAACTCCGCCAGCCTCACGCCGGTAGCCCGTAAAACCGCCTGTGGCGCTGCGGAGGTACTGCCCTATATCCCGGTCACCAACTTGGCCCGCTGCCTGCGGCAATTGCAGGAGTTGGGGGTTTGGATTATCGGTACCGCCGGCGAGGCGTCCATCTCCGTCTATCAGCAGGACCTCACCGGGCCTGTGGCGCTGGTGATGGGGGCAGAAGGCCCGGGTATGCGTCGTCTCACCCGCGAGTGCTGCGATGGTCTCGTGAATATCCCCATGGCGGGCGAAGTCAGCAGTCTCAATGTCTCAGTTGCCACTGGCGTCTGCCTGTTTGAGGCGGTGCGCCAGCGCGCTTCTGCCTGATCCCCTTGTCGGCCCGGCAGCCTGCTGGCTGCCGCGGCTGGCGATTCCCCTGAACTGGTGCCGGTGAGCCATCCGCTTGATCTGTGACATCGACAGTATCCCCCTCTCCGACCTAAAGTGACCGCCATTCGGCGGTGTGCTCCCGTGATCTGTTGGCCGGGTGTTTACTCAGGGAGTGTAGCGCCAATAGCATGGCCGGGGCGGCCGGAATATGAGAGAGCGACCCTTGCCTGGTCGCGACAGGGAGAGCAATGGTGAGTAATGCAGAACAGAAGCAGGTCGCGACCGCGGCCTATGGTGAGGGGGATGCCTCTTATCGGGCGGCCGGGGGCTATGAGGGCCTGCGGCAATTATGCGAGCGTTTCTACTTTTATATGGACACCCTGCCAGAGGCGGCGGGTATCCGTGCCATGCACAAGGCGGATCTGGAAGATTCCACGGACCGGCTGACCAGTTTTCTCAGCGGCTGGTTGGGTGGGCCGCGCCTCTATCGGGAGAAGTACGGCCAGATCATTATTCCGCAGGCGCACCGCCATCTGGAGATCGGCACCGCGGAGCGGGACGCATGGTTGCTGTGTATGCGCCGGGCGCTGGACGACCAGCCGGTGGCGGAGGACTTTAAAGAGTATCTGATGCAGCAGCTTTACCGCCCGGCGGAGTTCAGTCGCAATCGCGACTGACGCCGGGGGGTATTGCCGGGCTGGATCAGCTGCGGCGTGGCTTGCGGTCGTTACCGCGGCTGTCATTGCGACCGGGGCCGCGACTGTTGTCGCGCTGGCGCCCGCCTTCGTGGCGCTTGCCGCGAGGCGCATCCCGGTCACTGCGCTCACCGCCAAAACGACGGCCCCGGGGGGCGGCAGTTTCCAGGTCGCCGCTGAAGCGACTCAGTTGCATGGCCTGACCGCGCACGCGTACTTTCTGCATGTGGTGCAGCAGTTCATCCGGCATGCCGGCTGGCAGGTCGACGCAGCTGAAGTCGTCAAAGATGCGGATGTGGCCGATAAAGCTGCTGTCGATGTCCGCCTCATTGGCAATGGCGCCAACAATATCGCCCGGACGTACCTGATGGTTGTGGCCAGCCTCCAGGCGGAAGGTCTCCATGTTCGCATCAGCGGTGTCGCGCTCGCTGTGGTGCTTGCGGTCCTTGCGGCCACGCTTCTCCTGGCGGCCGACGTCGTAGTCCTCGCGGCCGGGGCGGGGGCCGCGGGGCTCACGGTCACGGGGCTTGGGATCTTCTACAATGTCCTTGGGCTGCAGCAGTGGTTTGTCTTTCTGCGCCAGGTAGGCAAGGGCCGCCGCCAGGGTTTGGGGCTCGGTTTCGGTCTCGTCGCTGAAATTGGCCACCAGCTCGCGGAAGAAATCCAGGTCCTGCTCTTCGATGGTAGCGAGGATTTGCTGGCGGAACTGGTTGATGCGCTTGTCCGCTACCTGCGCCTTGCTGGGCAGGTGCAGTTCGGTGATGGGCTGCTGGGTGGCGCGCTCAATGGTGCGCAGCATGCGCGTCTCGCGCGGGGCCACAAACAGGATCGCCTTGCCGCTGCGGCCGGCGCGGCCGGTGCGGCCGATACGGTGCACATAGGCCTCGGTATCGTAGGGGATGTCGTAGTTGATCACGTGGCTGACACGGGCCACGTCGATGCCACGGGCAGCGACGTCGGTGGCGATAATGATGTCCAGCTGGCCGTTTTTCAGGCGCTCGATGGCGCGCTCGCGCAGCTGCTGGCTCATGTCACCGTTGAGGGCGGCAGCGGAGTAACCACGAGCTTCCAGTTTCTCGGCCAGCTCGCTGGTGGCGTTCTTGGTGCGCACGAACATGATGATGGCGTCGAATTCCTCGACCTCCAGGATGCGGGTGAGGGCGTCCAGTTTGTTGACGCCGCGCACCTGCCAGTAGAGCTGCTCAATGCGTTCTACGGTCTGGGTCTGGGCCTCGATCTTGATGATCGCCGGCTCGCGCAGGTAGGTATCGGCCACTTTGCGGATCTCCCGCGGCATGGTGGCGGAGAACAGGGCTACCTGACGCTGCTCCGGAGTCTGGTCGAGAATCCAGGTGACGTCGTCGATAAAGCCCATGCGCAGCATTTCGTCGGCTTCGTCCAGTACCACGGTCTGCAGGTGGTCCAGCTTGAGGGTGCCGCGACGCAGGTGGTCCATGACCCGGCCCGGGGTGCCAACCACAACCTGGGCGCCACGCTGCAGGCCGCGGATCTGGCCGCGGTAGTCGGAGCCGCCGTAGATGGGCAGTACGTGGAAACCTTTCAGCTCCGAGGCGTAGCTCTGGAAGGCTTCCGCCACCTGGATGGCGAGTTCGCGGGTGGGTGCCAGCACCAGCACCTGGGGCTGGTTGAGGCGGGCGTCGATGCGGGTCAGCAGCGGCAGGGCGAAAGCTGCGGTTTTACCGGTGCCGGTCTGGGCCATGCCGAGGATGTCGTGGCCGGCCAGCAGTTCGGGAATGGCGCGGGCCTGAATCGGGGAGGGGGTCTCGTAACCCACCTTGGCGATGGCATTGAGGACCGGCTGGGCCAGGCCCAGGTCGGCAAAGCGGATGCTGTTTTCGGTGTTGTTCGGGTCAGACATGTAGATACCTTTGGGTGTGACCGCGCAGCACGGCAATGTGCCGAACGCCCGGCGGCCATGGCTCCCGGTGGGTAGCGGCCGTCAGGCAAATGCGCAGGTCGGATTAATAGCACGTGGAAGGGGGGCATTGGCGGCTCGCCTTGGGAGGCAGTCTGCTCCCCTCATTCCGTCGTGCGGGTAGTGTCTGATGGCGTCGCTGCGCGACGGTCGTCTACCCGGAGTAAGGCGTCTGGCCAGTGATCCCGAATCACAAGAGGGCGCGGATTATACGCACCTGCCTGAAGAATGATAGCTTTATTTTGGCGCCGCGATGGCTTGCGAGAGGGCAAAAAAGTGATGTGTCTATCAGGAAATTGTGTCTGCAGGGGGAGTTGGCGTGTTTTTTTTGGCCAGTACAAACGTTATTATTAACAGGTTTTGCAATGCGTGAACCGAATTTTCTGCTTTTGGCGCATTTCGGTGCGTCCCGTCAGGCTCCTGCTGCGTGTGTGGCTGCCGTCCGGGGCGCAGGATAACCATAACAACAAGAGGTAGTGGTCATGCAGGAAATGATCAACGGCGACGAGAATGCCTGTCCATTCGAGTTTAACTTTGATCCCGCCACTTTCAAGGCGGGGGATCTGGTGAGCTATAGGGTGCCGGAAGCCTTCCAGGATATGCCTTTCGTGGGTGAGCTGGTGGCGGTCGAAGCCGATCACGTGTTGCTGGTACACCAGGGTGAGAAGCAGGTGATGCGGGGTACCCGCGAGAGCCGACCCGTCGTCAGCGCGGCGGAAGCATTGGGCGAGAGCCACTGACCACCCGGATATACCCCCGTCAGAAGCGGAGTTGTGGAGTTAAAACCGCTGCATCTGTTTCCCGGATTTCGTGCAATACCTCCCTGTGACTCGGGAGGGGGCGGGGCTGCGCCTGCGGTACCACTGCGGGACGCCCTGCCAACACGCGTCAGCGTGACATAACTAAAAAAAGAAGAGGCCGGCTACACAATGGCTGGCATGAATATTCGCCTGAACTGTGAAGTGTGGAGAGTCAGTTGAAACCTACGGATACCAACAACCCGGAGTACTACCACAAGGTAGTCGATTGCCAATACGCCTGTCCGGCGCACACACCCGTGCCGGAATACATTCGTCTGATTGCTCAGGGTCGCTACAACGACGCCTACATGATCAACTGGGAATCCAATGTGTTTCCAGGTGTTCTGGGCCGTACCTGTGACCGCCCCTGTGAGCCCGCCTGCCGTCGCGGCCGGGTGGAAGAGGAGCCGGTTGCCATCTGCCGCCTCAAGCGCGTGGCCGCGGACAACAAGGACAGCGAAGCCATTGCTGCTGCCATGCCCGCCATTCCCACCCGCAAGAACGGCAAGCGCGTGGCGCTGATTGGCGGTGGCCCTGCCTCGCTCACGGTGGCTCGCGACCTGATGCCGCTGGGATATACCGTCGATCTCTACGACAACCAGCCTGCGGGCGGCGGCTTTATGCGCAGCCAGATCCCCAGTTTCCGCCTGCCGGCCACCGTGCTGGACCAGGAAGTAAACCAGATTCTCGATATGGGCGTGAGCGCCCACTTCAACACCTACGTCGACAGCATGAAGTCCATCATCGACAAGGGTTACGACGCAATTTTTGTCGGTACCGGCGCACCCCGTCCGAAGGACCTGAAGCTGCCCGGTCGCGAAGAAGCGGAGGCCAATATCCACCTGGGTATCGAGTGGCTGGCGTCCGTCGCGTTTGAGCACACCAAGGCCATCGGCAAGAAAGTGCTGGTGCTGGGTGGTGGTAACACCGCCATGGACTGCTGCCGTACCTCCCTGCGGGTGGGTGCTGACTCCGTCAAGTGTGTGGTGCGCAGCCCGCGCGCCGATATGAAAGCCTCGCCCTGGGAGATCGAAGACTCCGAGCGTGAAGGTGTGGAGATGTTTGAAAACCACACCCCGAAAGAGTTTATCGTCGAGGACGGCAAACTGGTGGGTATGCGCTTTGAACTGGTACGCGCCGAGTACGACGCTAATGGCAAGCGCTCACTGGTACCGACCGGTGAGCCGGATGTGATCATGGAGTGTGATGACATCTGTGTCGCGGTGGGTCAGGACAACGCCTTCCCCTGGATCGAGCGCGACGTGGGTATCGAGTTTGGCCAGTGGGATATGCCGGTGGTGGACCGGGTTACCTTCCAGTCCAGCCGTCCCAACGTTTTCTTCGGTGGCGACGCCGCCTTTGGTCCCGAGAACGTCATCACCGCCGTGGCCCACGGTCACCAGGCGGCCATCTCCATCGACCTGTTCCTCAATGGTCACAGCGTCAAGAACCGTCCGGCACCGGGTGTGACCCTGGTGAGCCAGAAGATGGGCGTGCACGAGTGGAGCTACGACAACTCGGTGGCCAACGACCTGCGCTACGCCGTGCCGCATGAAGATGTGGGCCTGTCGGTGAAGGATCGCAAGCTGGAAGTGGAGCTGGGCTTTGATGTGGCCACCGCGGTGCGCGAAGCGGCCCGTTGCCTCAACTGTGACGCCCAGACCGTGTTCGAGGCGCCCAAATGTATCGAGTGCGATGCCTGTATTGATATCTGCCCGACAGACTGCCTCACCATGATCGATGTCACCGACATGGAAGACGAGGCGCAGCTGCGTCCGCAGCTGAAGATGCCGGCCACCAATGAAACCCAATCCCTGTTTGTTTCCGACAGTCTGCAAACCAGTCGCGTGATGGTGAAGGACGAAAACGTCTGTCTGCACTGTGGTATGTGTGCGGAGCGCTGCCCGACGGCGGCCTGGGATATGCAGAAATTTACCTATCACGTCAGCAAGGCCGGAGCCTGCGCCGTGCAAGAGGAGGAGCAAGCATGAGCGGGATTCCTGCGCGCACCCCGGTCGTCAACGACCTGGTGGTGAAATTTGCCAATGTGAACGGTACCGGCTCTGCCAGTGCCAACAACCTGTTTGCCAAGGCCCTGTTCCGCATGGGCCTGTCGGTGAGCCCGAAGAACATCTTCCCGTCCAACATTCAGGGCCTGCCCACCTGGTACGAGGTGCGGGTGAACGACCAGGGCTATCTGGCCCGCCGCGAGGGTGTCGACATCATGGTGTCGGTAAACCCGCAGAGCATGGCCAAGGATGTGCGTGAAGTGAAGCCGGGCGGCTACTTCATCTACGACAACAGCAAGCCGCTGGACCTGCGCCTGATGCGCGACGATATCGACTTTATCGGCCTGCCCCTGACCCGCATCTGTCTGGAAGAGTACAAGGACGCCCGTCAGCGCCAGCTGTTCAAGAACGTCATCTATGTGGGTGCCATGGCGGCGCTGATCAACATGGACTTCTCTGTGCTGACCGACCTGATCGCCGATCAGTTCAAGGGCAAGGAGAAGCTGATTGCGCCCAACGTGCATGCTCTGGAGCTGGGTTTCCAGTACGCCAAGCGCAACTTCACCTGCCCGCTGCATGTGACTGTTGAGTCCCGCCCCATGGGCGACTACATCCTGGTTGAGGGTAACGACGCCTGTGGTCTGGGTGCGGTTTACGGCGGTGCCACCATGGCAGGCTGGTACCCCATCACCCCGTCCACGTCTGTGGTTGAGGCGTTCGAGAAGTACTGCAAGCGCATGCGCATCGATCCGGGCACGGGCAAGAAAAACTTTGCCATTGTGCAGGCGGAAGATGAGCTGGCGGCCATGGGTATGGTGATCGGTGCCAACTGGAACGGCGCCCGCGCCTTTACCGCCACCAGTGGTCCGGGTATCTCCCTGATGAGTGAATTCCTGGGCCTGGCTTACTTTGCCGAAATTCCGGCGGTACTGATCGATGTGCAGCGCGCCGGTCCCTCCACCGGTATGCCCACCCGTACCCAGCAGTCCGACGTGCTGGCCTGTGCATACGCTTCCCACGGTGATACCAAGCACGTGCTGGTGTTCCCGTCGACGCCGAAAGAGTGTTTCGACATGACCGCCCAGTCCTTTGACCTGGCGGAGCAGCTGCAGACCCCGATCATTATGCTGACCGATCTGGACCTGGGCATGAACGACAACATGTCCGAGCCGTTCGAGTGGGACGAGAACCGTACCTACCAGCGTGGCAAGGTGTTCAATGCCGAGCAGCTGGAAAGCATGAGCGAGCGCTTTGGTCGCTACCTGGATGTGGACGGCGATGGCATTCCTTACCGCACCTATCCGGGCACTCACCCGACCAAGGGTGCCTTCTTCACCCGCGGTACTTCCCGCGATGAATACGCGGTCTATACCGAGGATGGTGAAGAGTATGTGGCCAATATGGAGCGTCTGCTGAAGAAGTTCGAGACCGCCAAGTCCTACGTGCCCGCGCCAGTGATCACCAGGGCCAACGCCAAGGCCAATGCGCCGGTGGGTATCCTGCACTTCGGTACCTCCATGCACGCCACCCTGGAAGCGGTAGATCTGCTGGCGGGCGAGGGCATTGCGGCGGACACCTGTCGTATCCGTGCCTTCCCGTTTGCCGATGAGATTGTAGACTTCATCAACAGCCACGAGCAGGTGTTTGTGGTTGAACAAAACCGCGATGCGCAGATGCGCACGCTGCTGGTCAACGAGTGTGACCTGGATCCAAGACGCCTGAACAAGGTTCTGAACTACAACGGTATGCCCATCACCGCGCGCTTTGTTGCCGATGCGGTCAGTGCAGTTGTGAACAAGAGCAGCGGCAGCCAGCGCAAGAAAGCTGCTGCGGCCAAGGCGTAATCCAGGAGGATAGACAATGACTTATTTAAGACCCGAATTTCGTCACCCGCAGCTGCCCGTTAACGAGCTCGGTTACAGCCGCAAGGACTACGAAGGTGCACTCTCCACCCTGTGTGCCGGTTGTGGTCATGACTCCATCAGTGCCGCGGTGGTGCAGTCCATGTTCGAGATGTCCATCGAGCCGCACCGCGTTGCCAAGTTGTCCGGTATCGGTTGCTCGTCCAAAACGCCGACCTACTTCCTCGGCAAGTCCCACGGCTTCAACTCCGTGCATGGCCGTATGCCTTCCGTAGTGACCGGTGCCAACATGGCCAACCGCGACCTGATCTACCTGGGTGTTTCCGGGGACGGTGATACCGCGTCTATCGGTATGGGCCAGTTTGCCCACGCCGTGCGCCGCAACCTGAACATGGTCTACATCGTCATGAACAACGGTTGCTACGGTCTCACCAAGGGCCAGGACTCCGCCACGGCGGATGTGGGTTCCTGCAGCAAGAAGGGCGAGCCCAACAAGTTTGAGGCCATCGACCTGGCCGGCGTGGCGCTGGAATTGGGTGCTACCTTTGTGGCCCGCAGCTTCTCCGGCGACAAGGACCAGCTGGTGCCACTGATCAAGGCAGCGGTTTCCCATCGCGGTTTCGCTTTTATTGATGTGATCTCTCCCTGTGTGACCTTCAACAATAACCCCGGCTCCACCAAGGGGTACGAGTTTGTGCGTGATCACCTGGAGGCCACCGGCACCGTGGACTTTGTGCCCATGCGCGAAGAGATCACCGCCTGCTACCCGAACCAGACCTCGGAAGAGGTGACCCTGCATGACGGTTCTGTGGTGCACCTGTGCAAGATGGACGACAAGCTCAACGTGCGCAGCCGCAACTCTGCGGTGGAGCGCATGAAGAACTACAAGGATCGCGGTCGCATCCTCACCGGCCTGCTGTACATGGACCCGGACTCACAGGACCTGCACGACAGCATCGACAGCAGCAAGAAGCCGCTGCGTCAGCTGGGCGAGAAAGAGCTGTGCCCGGGTGTTGCCGTACTGCAAAACATCAACGACTCCCTGCGTTGATGCCTTTCGGGGCTCGCCGGCACCCTGCCGGCGGGTCACCGCCTGCCTGCTCAATTCCCCGAATTTTACACCGATCACGCCAGACTCCCCCCGTCTGCGCCGCTGAATTGCGTATATTGCACAAATTAATCCGCTAAATGGCCAAGATCCCCCACAGGGCTTGTGCTTAAATGAGGGTTTGTATTGGCTAACCGGGCATCTGCCCGGCTCGTGAGACAGGTGTTATGGATTTTAATCTGAGCGAAGAACAGCTGGCCTTCCAGGAGGCTGCCCGGGCCTTTGCCCAGGGCGAGATGGCGCCCCATGCGGCGGAGTGGGACGAAAAGAAAATATTCCCCACTGACGTGATTGCCATGGCCGGCGAGATGGGTTTTTGTGGTCTCTACTGCCCGGAAGAGAACGGCGGTATGGCGCTGTCCCGGCTGGATTCGGCCATCATCCTTGAAGAACTGGCAGCCGGCTGTACCTCCACTGCGGCGTTTATCTCCATTCACAACATGGCCACCTGGATGCTCTGCAGCTGGGGCACTGATGTGGTAAAGGACAAGTGGGCGGCGGACCTGACCTCCGGTCAGAAACTGGCTTCCTACTGCCTGACCGAGCCCGGCGCCGGCAGCGACGCCGGTTCCCTGCGCACCACCGCCCGTCGGGAAGGCGATGAGTATGTTCTCAACGGCAGCAAGATGTTTATCAGTGGTGCCGGCAGTACCGACGTGCTGGTATTGATGGCCCGCACCGGTACCACCGAGGACGGCGCGCGCGGCATCAGTGCCTTTGCCATTCCAGCTGACGCCGCCGGTATCAGCTACGGCAAGAATGAAGACAAGATGGGCTGGAACTCCCAGCCCACCCGTGCCATTGCTTTCGAAGATGTGCGTGTGCCAGCCGACCACCGCCTGGGTGACGAAGGTGAAGGCTTCAAGATCGCCATGAAAGGCCTCGACGGCGGCCGCATCAATATCGCCACCTGCTCCATTGGTGCAGCCCAGGCCTGCCTTAACCATGCCCAGGCCTACATGCACGAGCGCAAGCAGTTCGGTAAGTCCCTGGCCAGTTTCCAGGCGTTGCAGTTCAAGCTGGCGGATATGCTCACCGAGCTGGTGGCGGCGCGGCAGATGATCCGCCTGGCAGCCACCAAGCTGGATGAGAATCACCCGGACAAAACCACCTATTGTGCCATGGCCAAGCGCTTTGCCACCGACGTGGGCTTCGAGGTGTGCAACCAGGCGCTGCAGCTGCACGGTGGTTATGGCTACATTCGCGAATACCCCATTGAACGCTTCCTGCGCGACGCCCGGGTGCACCAGATTCTGGAAGGAACCAACGAGGTTATGCGCCTGATCACTGCTCGTCGCATCCTCGAAGAAGGGGCGCCGGAAGCGCTGCGCTGAGGCCGTCCGCCCGCTGGCTGGCGCAGCCCCGGGCGCATTGGCGAAGATGCGGGCCAGTGTAGGGATAGTTTCCCGGCAGCCTGCTAGAATCCCCCGCCGGATTTTTAAAAAAACAATACCACGGAGCCATCATGTCTGATCTGCTGAAACTGGAAAAACGCGGACACACCGCCATCATTACCTTCAACAACCCACCGGCCAACACCTGGACGCCTGAGAGCCTGGCCTACCTGAAACAGCTGGTGGAAGATCTGAACGCAGATAAGGACAACTACGCCCTGGTGCTGGCCAGTGAGAGTGAAAAATTCTTCAGCGCCGGTGCCGACCTGAAGCAGTTCGACCACGACGACAAGGGTAAGTCCTTTGCTTCAGCCCAGGCGTTTGGCGACGCCTTTATGGCACTGACCAACTACAACGGCGTCTCCATTGCGGCGATTACCGGTTACGCCATGGGTGGCGGCCTGGAAGTGGCTCTGTGCTGTGATGTGCGTATCTGTGAAGAGCAATCCCAGATGGCGCTGCCGGAAGCGGCTGTGGGCTTATTGCCTTGCGGATTGGGTTCCCAGCACCTCTCCTGGCTGGTGGGCGAGCAGTGGGCCAAGCGCATGATCCTGCTGGGTGAGCGCCTCAAGGCTCCACAGGCAGAAAAGATCGGCCTGGTTTCCGAGGTGGTGCCCACCGGTACTGCGCTGGAAAAGGCCCTGGAGCTGGCGGCCAAGGTGGAAGGCCAGTCCCCCACCTCAGTGCGCTACTGCAAAGAGCTGATTATGGCGGCCCGCGATGGCGACATTAACAGTGCCTTCTACAAGGAGCGCGAGCTGTTTGTAAAACTGTGGGACAGCCAGGACCAGAAAGAGGGCGTCTCTGCGTTTCTGGAGAAGCGCAAGCCCGAGTGGAAAAACGCCTGATCCCGGTTTGTCATTCCCGCCCGGGCGGGAATCCAAAAGCTGAGGATCGGCACTGTAATCTGCAAGATGTCATTCCCGCGCAGGCGGGAATCCAGAGGTTCAGAATCGACACGGGCATCTTCAAGGTGTCATTCCCGCGCAGGCGGGAATCCATGGGCTCCCGCCTGCGCGGGAGCGACGAAGGATGTGCAGAGCGCGCTCCTGCGGGATAAAAATGAGCCGGGGGACGAAAATGAACCGGGTCTCCAAATGTTTGATCCCGGCAAGCGCTGCGCGCTTGCTGTGTTAATGGGGTAATCCATGACTGATGTAGTGTTGTTCGAAGAGCGCCCGGCCGCCGGCGGTAAAAAACTCGCGGTAGCCCAGCTCAATTCCGAAAAATCTCTTAACTCCCTCTCCGCAGAGATGGTCTCCCTGCTGCTGCCAAAACTGCAGCAGTGGCAGGACGATGAGTCGGTACTGGCGGTGTTCCTGCACTCCGCCGGCGACAAGGCCTTCTGTGCCGGTGGCGACGTAGTCGCCCTGCACGCCGGCTCCGCCAACTACGGCGAAGAGTTGCCGGATAACAGCTGCGCCGAGTTCTTCGAAGAGGAGTACCGCCTCGATTACCTGATGGCCACCTACAAAAAACCGCTGGTGGTGTGGGGAACCGGTTTTGTCATGGGGGGCGGCCTGGGGCTGCTGTGCGGCGCTACCCACCGTATCGTCACCGACACCACCCGCATGGCCATGCCGGAGATCACCATCGGCCTCTACCCGGATGTGGGGGGGACTTACTTCCTCAACCGGGCCCCGGGCAAGACCGGCCTGTTCATGGGCCTCACCGGTTGCCAGATCAACGCGACTGACGCGCTCTATGTGGGCTTCGCTGATCACTACATCACTGCCGATCTGCGCGAAGAGGTGATTACCGCCCTCACCGAGGTGAAATGTGAGCGAGGTGTTGCCGGCGTGATGCAGCATTTCGGAGCCCTGTCCGCTGACAGCAAGCCAGCCGGCAATCTGGAAACCCACCTCGACTGGATCAATGAGTCCTGTGCCGGCGACGACCTGCTGGCCATCATCGGCCGCATCCGCGCCTACGAGGGCGACGACAAGTGGTGCGCGCGGGCGGCTCAGACGCTGGCTTCCGGCTGTCCGGTTACCCCCTATCTGGTGTGGGAGCAACTGGTGCGCGGCAAGGAGCTGTCACTGGCAGACTGTTTCCGCCTGGAGCTGACAATGTCGGTGAACTGCGCCCGTTTCGGCCATTTCAAGGAGGGCGTGCGCGCCCTGCTGATTGATAAGGACAAGAGCCCCAGCTGGACGCCATCCCGTTTTGAGGATGTCACCGCCGGGCAGATAGAGGCGTTCTTCGTGGAGCCCTGGGCATCTAACCCGCTGGCCGACCTGTAAGTCGGCGCCGGGTGTGCAGCCGGGGTTTTTAAGGTTAAGAGTTGAGGAGAGTGAGTGATGGGTAAGACAGTAGCGTTTATTGGTCTTGGCAATATGGGCGGCGGCATGGCGGCCAACCTGGTCAAGGCCGGTTTCCAGGTCAACGCCTTTGACCTGATGGAGGCCAACCTGAAAGCGGCGGCAGAGAAAGGTTGTACGCCGGTAGACTGCCCGAAAAAGGCTGTGGAAGGGGTGGATTACGTGGTTTCCATGCTGCCCAATGGCGCCATTGTGGAAGGTGTCTATATCGATGACGGCCTGTTGGATGTGATTCCCACCACCGCACTGGTGCTGGATTGCTCCACTGTGGCGCCGGAAAACAGCCGTCGCGTCGGCCGTGAGGCGGCCATCCGCGGCCATCGTTTTGTGGACGCCCCGGTATCCGGTGGTGTGGCGGCAGCCGCGGCAGGTACCCTGGCCTTTATGGTGGGCGGCAGCGAAGCAGATTTCGAGGCATCGAAGCCGGTACTGCAAGCCATGGGCGCCAATATCTTCCGCGCCGGTGATGTGGGCGCAGGGCAGGTGGCCAAGATCTGTAACAACATGCTGCTGGCCATCCACATGAGCGGTACCGCCGAGGCGCTGCAGCTGGGTATGGATAATGGTCTCGATCCGAAAGTGCTGTCTGAAATCATGCTGCAGAGCTCCGGTTGCAACTGGTCCCTGCAGAAGTACAACCCTGTACCGGGCGTGATGGAGGGTGTACCAGCCTCCAACGGCTACAAGGGTGGCTTTATGGTGGACCTGATGCTCAAGGACCTGAGCCTGGCCCAGGCCGCTGCGGTATCCAGCAAGTCCTCCATCCCCATGGGCTCCGCCGCCCGCAACCTGTTCAACCTGCACAAGAACAGCGGTGGTGAGGACAAGGGCATGCAGGACTTCTCCAGCATCCTGGAGCTCTACTCCCGCTGATTTGCCCGCCCTGCCGGCGACTGATGACCGGGGTCCATGAGGCCCCGGTAGCCGTTTCGGGGGGCCGGATTCAGGCCATTGCCGGCTGCTTGTGAAAATTCGTCCCGTATGTGCGATTTCGCGAATGAATAGTGTACAATTCGCGCCCTTATTTCCTTCTCCAATCACCGTACCGACTGCAGGGTGGCCCCATGTTTGATAAATCTCTGACCATCGAAGCCTTTGATCCTGAGCTGTGGACTGCTATTCAGCAGGAAGAGCGCCGCCAGGAAGAGCACATTGAGCTGATCGCCTCTGAGAACTACACCAGCCCTATGGTAATGGTGGCCCAGGGCACCAAACTGACCAACAAATACGCCGAAGGCTACCCCAGCAAGCGTTATTACGGTGGTTGTGAGTATGTGGACAAGGCCGAAGAGCTGGCCATCGAGCGTGCCAAAGCGCTGTTTGGTGCCGACTACGCCAACGTCCAGCCGCACTCCGGTTCCCAGGCCAACAACGCCGTTTACGCCGCCCTGTGCGCCCCCGGTGATACCGTATTGGGTATGAGCCTGGATCACGGTGGTCACCTGACTCATGGTGCCAAGGTGAACTTCTCCGGCAAGATCTACAACTCTGTGCAGTACGGCCTGAATCCGGCCACCGGCCAGATCGACTACGCCGAAATCGAAGCCCTCGCCGTTGAGCACAAGCCAAAGATGATCGTGGCCGGCTTCTCTGCCTACTCCCAGGTGATGGACTGGTCCAAATTCCGCGAGATCGCCGACAAGGTGGGTGCCTACCTGTTTGTGGACATGGCCCACGTGGCCGGCCTGATTGCCGCCGGTGTTTACCCCAACCCGGTTCCTTTTGCTGACGTGGTAACCACCACCACCCACAAAACCCTGCGCGGCCCACGCGGCGGCCTGATTCTGGCCCGTGAGAACGAAGAGATCGCCAAAAAGCTGAACTCTGCGGTATTCCCCGGTGGTCAGGGTGGCCCGCTGATGCATGTGATTGCCGCCAAGGCGGTGGCCTTCAAGGAAGCCATGCAGGACGACTTCAAAACCTATCAGCAGCAGGTTGTTAAGAACGCCAAGGCGATGGCGGCGACTTTTATCGAGCGCGGCCTGAAAATCGTCTCCGGCGGCACTGAAAACCACCTGATGCTGGTTGACCTGATCGGCAAGGAATACTCCGGTAAAGATGCCGATGCGGCTCTGGGCGCGGCTTACATCACCGTTAACAAAAACTCCGTGCCTAATGACCCCCGCTCCCCGTTTGTTACCTCCGGCCTGCGTGTAGGTACCCCCGCCGTTACCACCCGTGGTTTTGGTGAAGAGGAGTGTGTGCAGCTCACTAACTGGATGTGTGACGTACTGGAGAGCCTGGAAAACGGTAACTCCGAGCAGGTGATTGCGGAAGTGAAAGCCAAGGTGCTGGAGCTGTGCAAGCGTTTCCCGGTCTACGCTGACTGATCGCGCACAAATCCCGGACACAAAAAAACCGGCCATTGGCCGGTTTTTTTGTGTCCGGTCAGAAACTGACTCAGAAGGTATAGCTGGCACCCACCGAGAAGTAATCGATGTCGATCTTGTCGAGATCAAAAAGCTCGTACTCGGCCCGTACCGCCAGGGAGCCCAGCTGCAGCTTGGCGCCGAGACCGTAGAGCGGGTCGGTGCCATCATCGGAGCCGTTAAGGGGGCCGGAGACATCGCCATCCCAGGTGGCCAGTCCCATCTTGCCAAATACACCGACCGGGCCGAGGTTGAAGCCAACCAGTCCGGCTGCGGTCCAGGCATCGACTTCCAGTTTGTTATTGGTAATGTTGGCAACTTCGCCTTCGTGCTTGCCGAAATCAACGTAGGAAATTTCAGCGGCGATATCGATCAGTGGTATCAGGCCGAAGTTGTAACCGGCGAAGACCTTGTAGGCTGTGTCGTCGTCATCAAATTCTACGTCTCCCCAGTTGTTGTTTTCCGAGTAATCCAGACTGGCATTACCGAGGGAGCCGCCCAGGTAAAAACCACTGTCCTTTCCCGCCATGGCGGAGAGCGGCAGGGTGGCGAGGGTGATTGCGGCAAGTGCGGAAGTGAATCGGATATTCATACGGGTAGGCCTCCGTGCTTATTGGTGTGGCGTCAAGCTACTCCGCTTTCCCGAACCTGTCTACCGGCATGAGTGGAATGGTGCCGGCTTTCACAGAACTGTCGCGGCAGGTGGGGATGGCCGATGCCGCAGGCGCCAAAAATTTGTAACAAGTGCCAATAGTGTCTGGGTGAAAGGACGTTCTTGTCTGTCGTGTGGAGCAAGAAGCGTTGCAGTTTGGCGCATTTCTCATTGATCGGTTTAACCCTTCGTCTAATTCCTCAAGTGCCGAGAGTTGTTCTATCCTGAAGCAGGGTGCTGTGCAGTTTGTAAGTTCAGGCGGTCGGTGATTTTTCCCCAATCAGGCTGCCAGGCGGATAAAAAGGTTCGTTGGGTCGGGTTAACTATTGTAAAAGTAGTGCCAGCGGTTGCTTCGGCTGCAAAAGTAATCCAAATTCACTATTGTTGAGTACACAATGAGTGCTCATGCTTCGCCGTTGGCAGATTGCTGCCCGGCAACGTCGTAGCAGTGGCGTGCGTCAAAGGAGTGATAATGCGTAATTCGTGGTTTTCAGGCCTGAATGTCCTGAGTCCGCAGAGGCTGTCCCTGTTGCGTCAGACAGCCGTGATCGCGGCAGCGGCTGCGCTCGCCGGTTGTGCGATGGGGCCGGGGGGCAAGAGCGCCTCTGATCGCAGTCTCGCGTCTTACATGCAGCCCCCGGAGAAGCAGGTCTGTTACGATCGTAGTAAAGAGCCCTATACACCGGTGGTGGATGCCCACTTTCACCCGCGCCCCTTCGGTGGGCCGGCGATCCCCCCGCAAGAGTTGTTCGGCTATTTTGACAAGCTCGGTGTGCGCTTTGTTAACTATTTTGGTATCGGCCAGGTGCTGGAGCTGCAATCCGGTTGCACCTATTACCTCGATTGCCCGGGGGTATCGGCCAAGCCCAGCATCAAGAACGACTTCGTCAATGGTATGGATGTAAAGGCCTACCAGCATGACAACCTCTACGTCATCCTCTCCATGACTTTTATCGATCTGGCGCACCCGGAAAACGCGGCCAGGATGATCGAGCTGTACGATACGGAATTTCCGGGGATGTTTCGCTGGGCCGGCGAGCTGAATGTCATGAAGCAGGCGCTGGTGGAAAACCTGCATGAGCCCGCTACCCTTGCCAGTATCGATGCCTGGGCTCCTTTTATGACGGTATTACGACAGCGTAATATCCCCGTGACCCTGCACGCAGACCTCGGGCATGATGCCAACCCTACAGAGTTCCTCTACCTGATGGAGCATGTGCTGGAGACCTATCCACACAATAAAATTGTCTGGGCACATGCGGGGCTGTCAAAGGAACTCGTTAAAATGAGCCCTGACCAGCATGTCGTCATCATGAGCCGTTTGCTGGATCAGTATCCCAACCTGATGCTCGATATTTCCTGGGATGTGCTCTACAACGCCTATCACCAGTGGGGCGACATTTACCTGCCCCTCCTGAATAAATATTCCGAACGCATATTGCCCGGCTCCGATTTTGTCGCCGCGGGAAGCAAGGATTACGCACAGTATGCGCATGAGCTGGAAGTCACCAGTCGCGCCCTGCGTAGCCTGAACGACGAGGCCTTCCGTAATATTGCGCTCGGCGAAAACTATTTCCGCCTGCTTAACCTGAACTACAACGCCCCGCTGGTCTGTGAGCCTCAGGTTGCCAACTGAGAGCGACGGGCGAGAGCGGCTGCAGGAGCAGCTTGGGCGTACAAAGCTGTATGACCCGGACTTGTTTCAATGGGGTTAGCCGGCGTATGGCGTGAAAGCGGAATTCTGTTGTGCGGGTGTCAGACACAGTGGTGGTCGCACCGGTGCAACGGATTAGGAAGTCTGGTGCACCGGGATGGGGTATCGCATTCTGTGGCCAGGTCTTTTTGTCGTGCCGAAGTTCGATGATGTTGTCTAAAACCGAAGGAGAAACACAATGAAATTGAAGCTTCTGACTATTGCTGTAGCCGCCGGTATCAGTGCTACAACCCTGACCGGATGTATGGGGCAGATGGCGTTGACCAACAAGGTGGTGGAGATCAACCTCAAGGCGGTGGATAACCGCTACGGCCGTGAAGGTTTGTTCCTGCTGTTGTCACCGGTCTGGGGTATTGCCAACCTGGTTGACCTGTTTGTCATTAACGCCATTGAATTCTGGACTGGCACCAACCCGGTAACCGGCAAGTCTCCGGCCGTTGTGGATACCCCGGTTGATGCCTGGATGAAGGTCAATGACAGTCTGGGTGACAGCGTCACTGACGCACCACTGTCGTCCATCAATGTGGAAGATGTGAAGTCTGCCACTATGCAGCAGTTGGATGACAAAACCCTGCAAATGAATATCCAGTACAAGGACGGCACCGAGAAAACCCTGCGCGGTGTTAAGGGTGATGACAGCGTCGCGTTCTATCTGGATGAGAAGTACATTACCACTGTGTCCAGCGCAGAGTTGCAGAGTTACGCCATCGCTACCCGCGGCTGAGGTCGAGTCTGCACCACACAGCGCCCCGCCAGCAGCGGGGCGCTCATTTTTTCGCTTAATAAATAGTTTTATCGATAAATACATAGAAAGCAGCTGGCGGCACAGTGACAACTGCTGTGGTCCAAGGTGTGCCGGAGAGGAACGGATATGGGATCAGGGACGCGAATCCCGCTCGGTTTACTGCTGGTCGCTGTACTGATTGGTGGCGCTGCCAGTGCCGCCGAACTGACGGATGAGCAGCAGCGTCAGGTGGCAGAAGAGTTGCGCCGCTTGCAGCAGGATCGGCAGCAATTGAACGAGCAAATGAAAGCCTTTGACGCGCGTATCCGCGCGCTGGAGTCATTGATGCTGGGCACGCCCGTTACGGAGTCAGCGCCGGAAGCGGTTGCTGCAGCGCCGGCAGGGCAGTCACGGGATGGAGCCGGGAACAAGCCGGCGACCCCGGGCAGCTACACGCCGGGCAAGGGCTTTAGCTTGGCAGCGGGTGAGCAGGGCGAAGTGAACTTCAGTGTGTACACCTATGCCCGCTACCTGAACAACTCCGGTCTCGATGAAACCTACACCGACTCGTTCGGTCGACCACACACTGTTGAGTCCCGTAACGATGTGCAATTCCAGAAACTGACCCTGAACTTCAAGGGTTGGCTGTTTGATCCGAAATTCCGCTACCTGTTCTACACCTGGACTTCCAATACCAGTCAGGGTGATCCGGCGCAGGTAGTAGTGGCCGGTAATCTCGGCTACCAGTTTGATCCGGCGTTCAATCTCTATGCCGGTATCGGGGCACTGCCCAGCACCCGCTCCACCAACTATACATTCCCCAACTGGCTCAAGAATGACCACCGCACCATCGCCGACGAATTTTTTCGAGGCTCCTACACGTCCGGAATCTGGGCCTCGGGTGAGCTGACCAAAGGGTTGAAGTACCGTGCCATGCTGGGTAATAACCTCAGCCAGCTGGGGGTGAACGCCAACCAGCTGGATGATGAATTCAACACCGTGTCGACCGCGCTGTGGTGGATGCCCACCACGGGAGAGTACGGTCCCGGCGAAGGACTGGGGGACTACGAGTACCACGAAGAGCTGGCCACTCTGCTGGGCCTGCACTTTACCCGCAGCCGCGAGGATGCCCAGGGACAGGCTGACGACGAAGGCTTCGAGAATTCCCAGATTCGCCTTTCCGATGGCACGCTGATCTTCAGCGGCGATCCCTTCGGCAGCGGCGGAGACATCCGCAAGGCAACCTATCAGATGGCCGCCGCCAACGCCGGCTTCAAGTATCGTGGCTGGTCTGTGGAGGCGGAATACTATCGCCGCTGGGTAGATGACTTCGTTACCACCGGGCCCATTCCCGTGCGTGAGCTGGATGATGAGGGCTACCAGCTGCAGGCATCTGCTATGCTGATACCCGAGGCATTGCAGGCTTATGTGGGTTATTCGAAAATTTATGGTGAGTACGGGGATCCCTATGACGTCTCCGTGGGTGTGAACTGGTTTCCCTTCCTGCGCCGTGAGGTGCGCATGAATATACAGGGGCTCTACCTTAAGGACTCGCCTGTGGGTTACAGCAGTGTACCGTTTGCGGTAGGTGGTAATGGTTGGGTCATGACGACCGATTTTATTGTGGCATTCTGACAGTGATCCGCATGCCATGTGACTGAGGAGCATACAGGATGAGAGAGAGATCTATGGCAAGCACAGTGCGAGCACCTGCAGGACGGCGGGTTACCTTCTGGTTGGTGGCCCTGACATCATTAACCATGATGGGGTGTGCAAGTATGAAGCAATCCGAGTCGGTGGATGGCAAGTCCCTGGTGGGGAGCAACTGGCAAATCGAGAGCGTCGACAGTGGTGGTATTATCGACAACAGCATGATTACGGCGAGCTTCCCTGAGCAGGGGCGTATTTCCGGCTCCACCGGCTGCAACCGCTATATGGGGAATTTCGTAGTCAGCGGCGAGGGCGCGGTGCAGGTGACAGGTATGGGCAGCACCCGCAGGGCCTGCCCCGAGGCGTTGATGAATCAGGAGAGCCGGGTGCTTGAGGCCTTGCAGGCCACTACCCAGGTGAAGATGGAAGGCAGCCAATGGCTGTTGTTCCTGGATTCCGAAGGCAAGCAGCGCCTGAAGATGATTGCGGTTGAGCCTTGACCGATACCCGGTTGTCGGGCGACAGCCGGGGGCAACTGAGTTAGTCTAAGCCGTCTTCCCCGGGGGACGGCTTTTTGCGTTCTGATGTTGGCCGGCAGGCTGATTTTATATGACTGATATAACAACTATGAAAATTGTGGTGGTCGATGGCAACACCCTCAACCCCGGTGATCTGAGTTGGTCTGCCTTGCAGCACCTGGGTGAAGTGGAAATCTATACACACAGCAGCGCTGAAGAGGTGCTGTCGCGCTGTCAGGACGCTCAGCTGGTACTCACCAACAAGGTGGTGTTTGACGAGCCTTTAATGGCGCAACTGCCGCATTTGCGTTACATCGGTGTGACGGCCACCGGCTACAACGTGGTGGACGTGGCGGCGGCGCGTGAGCGGGGCATCGTGGTGACCAATACCCCGGCCTATGGCACCGACTCGGTGGCGCAGTTTGTCTTCGCCCAGTTGCTGATGATGGCGCAACCGGTGGCGGCCTACTGTGAGGATGTTTCGGAGCGCTGGCCGCGCAGCCGCGATTTCTGCTACTACGACAGCAGCATGCTGGAGTTGGCGGGCAAGACCTTTGGGGTCATTGGCTACGGTGCCATTGGCCGGCAGGTGGCGCACCTGGCGCGGGCTTTTGGCATGCGGGTGCTGATTTACAGCCGTACACCACCGGAAACCCTGCTGGAGGGGTGCCGCTTCGTGGCGCTGCAGGAGCTGGTGGCGGAGAGTGATGTGATCAGCCTGCACTGTCCGCTGACCGAGGCTAACCAGCAGATGGTGAATGAAACCTTCCTGCGAGCCATGAAGCCCACGGCCATGCTGATCAACACCGCCCGTGGCGCACTGATTGATGAGTTGGCGCTGCGGCTGGCACTGAGTGAAGGTTGGATTGCTGCTGCAGCTCTCGATGTGCTGTCGGTGGAGCCACCACCGGCGGACCACCCGCTGTTCGATATGCCCAACTGCTACATTACACCGCACATTGCCTGGGCCACACGTGAGGCGCGTCAACGCCTGTTGCAGGTCGTGGTCGATAACCTCAAGGCCTTCCAGGCCGGGGCGCCCATCAACTGCGTCAGCTGAGCGGTTGCCCGCCAGACTCAGCGCAACATGGCCATACTCTCTTCGGCGAAGCCGGTACCGGCCTCGGTATAGAAGTTGAATACCCGGTCGATACCGGCGGCGTGCAGCAGCTCGCTCTCGTCTTCGTAGCGGGCAATGGCGGCGATCTGTCCTTTGTAGCCCACCAGTTTTAACTGTTGGGTGACGTTGGTGGCGTCTTCCATGGAGGGGAGTGCCAGCAGTACCAGCCGCACCGTGCTGATGTCGTAACCCTCCCAGTAATCCGCGTCTTCACCATCCCCGACGCAGACGTGCATGCCTTGCTTCTTCTGGCGCACCACGCGCTGGCGGTCGGCATCCAGTCCCCACACCCGGTCCCCCAGATGTTGGTAGAGTGCTTCGTAGGCCCCTTTGCCCACCCGTCCCATACCGATCACCAGCACCTCCGCGCCGATGGGATAGGGGTAGACATCCCGGGGCAGGCGCTTGCTGCGTTCGTAGCTTTTCAGCCGGTGTTTGTAGCGGCTGTAAATGCTGTGGGCGTGGCGGTAGGTGCCGCTGGTCAGCGCAAAAGAGATGGAGACCGCCAGCGCCAGGGTCACCAGCCACTCCTTGTCCAGCCAGCCGTTGTCGACACTGATGGCCGCCACGATAAGGCCGAACTCACTGAAATTGGTCAGCGCCATGGAGGTGAGGTAGGCACTGCGGGCCCGCAGGCGCAGGCCGGAGAGCAGCAGCAGGAACAGCATGTACTTCAGCGGCAGCAACAGGCAGATGGCCAGTGCCATGGCCAGCATGCCCCAGTCCGGCAGGGCGGTGAAGCCGATGGAGAGGAAGAAGCCGATCAGGAACAGGTCCTTGAAGCTGAGCAGGGATTTGGCCAGCTCCGAGGCTTTGCTGTGACTGGCCAGCAGGATGCCCAGCAGCAGGGCACCGAGGTCACCCTTGATGTTAACCATGCTGAACAGCTCATAGCCGCCCAGGGCGAGGAAAAATCCCATCAGCGGCAGCAGCTCGCCGTGGCCGGCTTCCTGCAGCAAGCGTCCCAGCAGGGGCCGCAGCGGAATCAGCAATAACAACAGTGGGGCCCACAGGCTCGGTACCTTGCCGGTGGCAAACACCAGAAAACCCACAGCGACTATGTCCTGCATGACCAGGATACCGATGGCCAGCTTGCCGTGTCGGGTCTTCATCTCGCCGCTCTCTTCCAGCAGCTTCACCACGCACACGGTGCTGGAAAAGCTGCTGGCGAAGGCCAGCAGGGCGGCGGAGGAGAGTGACAGGTTGGTAAAACTGCTGAGTCCAACAGCGGCCGCCAGCATCAGCAGGCTGCCGCAGAGGATGATCCACAGCACCATGGCGGCGCTGGTACCGAGCCAGATCTCGGTGGTGAGCAGGTCCTTGATGTTGAGCTTCAGGCCGATGGAAAACAGCATCAGTGTGATGCCGATGTTGGCCAGGGTTTCGAGATTTTGTGCTGGCTGAAAGCCAAGGAAGTGCAGGGCAAAGCCGGCGGCCAGGTAGCCTACCAGGGGTGGCAGTGCCACGAGGCGCATGGCCAGTCCGCACGTAAAGGCGAACAGAATCCAGATAAAGTCCATAAATCAGGAGCTGCAGATACAGGGGTGGTGGTTACAGCCGGGGCTTTGCTCTGCGCCGGCACAGCGTTTACAGGTGCAGTTTAGTCATTTCTCGCAGTCGATGGCCAGCGCGGGCTTGCCGCACGGCGCCGCCATCAGACCAAAGGTGTAGTTGGGCTCACTGCGCCGGTGGCTCATGCAGGAACGAGAACGACAGCTGTATGCCGTGGGGCAGGAACTGCTCCTGTTCCGAGGTGAGGTCCGAGTGAAACAGCATCTCCCGCGCCTGCCACAGCGGCTGGAACTCCAGTTGCAGGGCAGTATTGCCCGGCGCACTGGCGTGATAGCTGTGCAGCACTTCGTTCTGGCGGAACTGGTTGAGGCGAATGGCCAGGCGCAGCAGCAGTGCCAACTTGAGGATGCGCTGCAGGCAGAAAACATCCAGCTCCGGCGCCTGTGACAGCTTCAGGGATTTGCGGTGGCAGAGTAGCAGGAAGGCGAGAATCTGCTGGCGCTCGCGATCAAAGCCGGCGAGGTTGGCATTACTGACGATGTAGGCGGCGTGCTTGTGGCATCCCATGTGATTGATCTGGCGTCCCGCTTCATGCAGCTGGCAGGCCCACTGCAACAGGTTGCGGTAGTCCGGGTGATCGAAGTCCCACTGTGGCGCGACGGTATCAAACAGCGCCAGTGCGGTTTGTTGTACCTTGCCGGCGTGCTCTTCGTCGCAGGCAAAGCGGCGGGCAATGATCTGTACCGAGTGGTGGCGATTGTCCTTCAGCTGCAGTCGCTCCTGGGTCTCCAGCAGCAGGCCTTCACGCAAGGCGGAGTCGCTGTAGTCCATGCTCTCAACGTCGAGCAGGTCGAACACCGCCAGCAGCACCGCCAGTCCACCACAGATGACGCTGCGCCGGTCTTCCGGCAATCCTGGCAGGTCGATCTGGTCAATGTGACCGCAGCGGATCAGTTGCTTTTTCAACTCTTCCAGCGCTGTCAGCGTCAGCGCGCCGCTGCTGATGCCGGCGCTCTCCACACATTGCGCTAACGCCTTGATGGTGCCGGAGGAGCCGATGGCCAGGTCCCAGCCGGTGGCCTGGTAGTGGGCGCGGATCGCTTCCAGCTCCTGCTCGGCCTGCACGATGGCGGCATCAAACGCTTTGCGGGTGATGTTGCCATTGGCAAAAAAGCGCTGGCTGAAGCTGACGCAGCCCATGTTGCAGCTGTGCAGGTGCAGGGGTTGATGGTGCTCGCCAATGATCAGTTCGGTACTGCCGCCGCCAATATCCACCACCAGGCTGCGTCCACTGCGGTATTCGCCGTGGGACACGCCCTGATAGATCAGGCGAGCCTCTTCGATACCTTCGAGAATTTCAATGCGGCCGGGGATCAGCTTGCGCGCCGGTTTTACCAGGGCTTCGATATTGCGGGCGGCGCGGAAGGTGTAGGTGCCGGCGGCGCGGACGATATCGGGCTGGAAATCCTGCAGTATCTGGCCGAACAGGCCCAGGGTTTCCAACGCGCGGTCGATGGCTGGCTGGTCCAGGATGCCATCGGCGCTGAGACCGGCGGCAAGCTGTACCTTGCGCTTCTCCCGGTGGTAGGTCTTGATCCCCTGCGGGCCCACTTCGGCCAGGGTCATGTGAAAACTGTTGGAGCCCAGGTCGAGCACCGCCACCCGGCGACTGCTGGCGGCGGATTCGGGCTCAACCGCCGTGGCGGAGGGGGTGGTGGGATCGGGCACGGCTCATCCTGCGTGGGGACTTCACTGGGGAATCAATCGAAGTCGGTATCTCGGTTCTGGTTTTCAATTCTACTGAGATATTGGTGGATGGCAATTTGTGAGCGAATGCGACGCCCGGGGAGATCCACATAGGGGTTGGTCTGGTTATAGTCCAGCCGCCGCGCCTTGCAGTTGTCTTTCATCTGCAGGTCAAAAATTTCCAGGATCTGGCGGCGCAGGTGGCGGTCGTAGATGGGCACGCCCACCTCCACCCGGTGTTCAATGTTGCGCTTCATCAGGTCGGCGGAGGTGATGTACACCAGCGGATCGCCCTGGTTGCCAAAGATCATCACCCGCGCGTGTTCCAGGAACTGGTCGACGATGCTGTGCACTTCAATGCGGTCGCTGATGCCCGGGTCTTCGGTGCGCAGGGAGCACATGCCGCGCACGATCATCTTCACCTCAACACCGGCGTTGGAGGCTTTGCACAGCAGGCGGGCGATGCCGTTGTCACAGAGGTTGTTGGCCTTGATATGGATGGAGGCGGCTTTACCGGCGGTGGCCGCGGCTATCTCGTCCTCTATCAGCTGGCTGATCTTTTCCCGGCAGTTAATGGGCGACACCATCAGGTGGTTGAACTGATAAGGCTTGTAGCTGCGGTGGATAAATTCAAACACCTGGGCCACTTCACGGGTGATCTCCTCGTGGGCGGTGAAGTAGCTGTAGTCGGTATAGATACGGGCATTGCCTTCGTGGAAGTTGCCGGTGCCGATATGGGCGTAGCGTTTTAACTGGCCGCCCTCCTTGCGCTCAATCAGGCACAGCTTGGAGTGCACCTTGAGGGTGGGAATACCGAAGGCCACGTTAATGCCTACACTCTCCAGTTGCTTGGAGAGTTCAATGTTGTTGTGCTCGTCGAAGCGCGCCTGCAGCTCCACCACCACGGTGACCTTCTTGCCGTTGCGGGCTGCATCGCAGAGGGAGTGCAGCACGCGGGAGTTCTTTGCCACCCGGTAGATATTAATGGTGATTTTCTGCACCCGCGGGTCAAAGGCGGCCTGCCGCAACAACTCGGTAAAGTAGCCAAAGGAGTGGTAGGGATAATAGAGCAGGATATCCTCGTGGGCGATGGCATCGAGGGCGTTGTCAAAGCTGTCAAAGGCGGCGCTGCGAATGGCGGGCAGCTTGCGATGCTCCAGCGACTTACCGCCCACATTGGGGAAGCCGATAAAATCGCGGAAGTTGCGATAGGGGCCGCTGGGAACAATGGAGTCGTGGGACGTGAACTTCAGCCGTTTGGCGAGAAAATCCAGCATCGACTGTGGCATATCCTGATCGTACACCAGCCGCACCGGCTCGGCGGTGAGACGGCGGCGCAGTCCGCGGGACATCTTGTCCAGCACACTCTGGTCGATGTCGCCACCGAGATTGAGTTCGGCATCGCGGGTCATCTTGAAGGAGTAGGCGCGGATCTCGCTGTAGGTGAATACCGCCCCGAAAATATCGTTGAGGCAGTGCTTCATGGCGTCGTCCAGCAGCAGGAACTGCCGTTCACGGGCGTTGTTGGGGAGCAGGATAAAGCGCGAGGTCTCCTTGGTGGGGACTTCCACCACAGCGTGCTCGACGCCATCGTCGCTGAGCATCTCCACCGCCAGGTAGAAGGCGTCATCACTGAGCAGTGCCGGCAGGTCCATGCCGGCGTGAACGATGATCGGGCAGATGTAAGGCAGGGCTTCGCTTTTCATATAGCCCTTCAGCCAGCGTGACTGGTCTTCGCTGAGATCGGTATGGGCCGTCAGGATGCTGATCTTGTTGGCCTTCAGCTCGCGACTCACCTCCTTGTAGAGCTTGTCGAAGCGCTTGTTGAGGCGGAACACCTTGTCCTGGATGTCGTGCAGCAGCTGGGCGTCGTCAACGCCGTCGTCGGAGCTCTCGTATTCCAGGTGAGGGAAGAGAATACGGCGCCGTACGTCGGCCACCCGCACACGGAAGAATTCGTCCATGTTGTTGGAGAAGATGCCGAGGAAGCGCATCCGCTCCACCACCGGATTGTTGCTGTCAGCGGCCTCCTGCAGCACCCGCTCGTTAAACGCCAGCCAGCTCAGCTCCCGCGGCACAATGTGAATCGGCTGTTCCCCGGTATGGGCATCTGCAGTGGTCGGGGTGAAAGGGGTTTGCGGGGCTTGGGACATCCGGAATTCCTCGGTACAGATCGTCTCGCGGCAGCGATGCTGCAGCTTGCCTGTCGTCTGTGACAGTTCCATGACAGTCACTGGGCTGTTGCGCCTTACACTAACGCCGAAGGCGGGTGGCAGCAAGCGTCCACCGTGCTTGCCCCGGGGCTGGGGGGCGCATAGGGTAATTTTGCACTGAGGTCGCCCAAGACCTAGTACAAAGCGGTAATAGGATGCGACAAAATCGCCATCGTGTATAATCGGCGATCCTGTTGGGCTACGGATTTGAACATGTCTGCTAACCATCCGGCAAAACGGGTTGCGGTGCTGGCCACGGATCAGGTCAGTGGCGGCAACCTGCTGACCTGTCGAGACATCCTTTACGGTATTCAGTGGCGCGCTGAGCGGCTCTCCGATTCCAGGCTGGAGTTTGCCCTGTTATCGCCCGATGGTGAGCCGGTAACCTCCTACAGTGGCAGCCGCATCAGCGTTGATGGCGCCCTGGATGATCGCGAGTGGGATGTGATTATCTTCCCCCACCTGTGGATCCGCCCCGAGGTGCTTGAGCCCCTGCAGCCGCAGATCCGCGCCTGGATGCGCCCCCACCTGGCCCGTGACCGCATGGTGGTGGGCATGGGGTGCGGCATCTACTGGGTGGCGGGTACCGGCTACCTGGACGGGCGTGAGGCTACCACCTACTGGCGTGAGCATGACCACTTTGCGGAGATGTTCCCGGGCGTGTTGTGGCAGAAAGACAAGGTGATCTCCGAGAGCGGCAATGTTTACTGCACGTCGGGGGGAACCGCCATGGCGGACCTGTTGCTGAACCTGGCCATCCGTCTGTTCGGTGATGGGGTGGCGCGGGGGATCAGTCGTGACATCCTGTTTGATATTCGCCGCAGCTACGATTTTGCCCCGCTGAAAATCAACCGCCAGCGCCATCACGGCGATCGCCTGATCGAGCAGGTGCAGGTGTGGCTGGAGACCCGCTACAGCGAGGATGTCAGGCTGGCGGATGTGGCGGAACAGCACGGCATGAGCCTGCGCAATTTTGCCCGCCGTTTCAACTCCGCCACCGGTGAAAAGCCCCTCGCCTACCTGCAGCGTATTCGCCTGGAGGCGGCGCGGGATCTGCTGGTGCACAGCGACAAGAGCATTAAACATATTTCCCTGGATGTGGGTTACAGCGATAGCAGCTACTTCTGCCGCCTGTTCCGCACCCAGGTGGGGGTGACCCCGGCGGCCTATCGCAAGCAGTTCTGCGGTGAACCCTGACGGCAGCCGCCAGACAGTTATGACTAACGGCGTGCGTTGGGGCCGCCACGGAAACAACCTTTACACGGGGTGCAGCCCATGCATTGTCCCTTTTGCGGTGCCGACGACACCAAGGTAATCGATTCCCGCCTGGTGGCTGACGGCGACCAGGTGCGCCGCCGCCGCGAGTGCCTCTCCTGTCGCGAGCGTTTTACCACCTATGAGACGGCGGAGCTGCTGTTGCCCAAGGTCATCAAGCAGGACGGTTCCCGCGAGCCTTTTGACGAAGACAAGCTGCGGGCGGGCTTTATGCGGGCATTGGAGAAGCGCCCGGTGAGTGTGGAGAAAGTGGAAACCGCCGTCAGCCAGATCAAGCACAAGCTGCAGGCCACCGGTGAACGCGAGGTGCCCTCCATCCTGATCGGTGAATCGGTGATGGAGCAGCTGCGCGCCCTGGATGAAGTGGCCTACGTGCGTTTTGCCTCCGTTTACCGCCGCTTCAAGGACCTGAATGAATTCCGTGAGGAGATCGACCGGCTGGAGCGCAGCTGAGTCGCGCCGCCACGAATACAACACCCATGACAGACCTCACCGATCGCAAACACATGGCCAGGGCACTGCAGCTGGCTGAACTGGGACTCTATTCCACCATGCCCAACCCCCGGGTGGGCTGCGTACTGGTGCGCGATGGCCGGGTGGTGGGCGAGGGCTGGCACCGCCGCGCCGGCGAGGGGCATGCCGAAGTGAATGCGCTGGCCGCCGCCGGTGACGCCGCCCGCGGTGCCACTGCCTATGTCACCCTCGAGCCCTGCAGCCATACCGGCAAGACCGGTCCCTGCTGCGAGGCGCTGGTACAGGCCGGTGTCAGCCGCGTGGTCTACGCCATGGAGGATCCCAATCCGCAGGTGGCGGGCCGCGGCCTGGCGCACCTGCTGCAGGCGGGGATTGAGGTGGATGGTCCGCTGCTTGAAGAGCAGGCCTGGGGCCTTAATCCCGGCTTTATCCGCCGCATGGAGAGCGGGCGCCCGTTTGTACGCTGCAAGATGGCTATGAGTCTCGATGGTCGCACCGCCATGGCCAGCGGCGAGAGCAAGTGGATCACCGGTCCGCGGGCCCGCGCCGACGTGCAGAAGCTGCGCGCCCGCAGCTGCGCCATTATCACCGGTATTGACTCCATCGACCTGGACGATGCCTCCCTTAATGTGCGGGCAGAGGAGCTGAAACTGGCCGATGCGGCCCTGGCGGCCTCAGTGCAGCCGCTGCGGGTGGTGCTGGATAGCAAACAACGACTACGTCCGCCGGCGAAAGTGTTACAATCGCCGCCCCTCACGCTGGTGGTCTCTGCCATGGCGGAGCCGAATACGGCCCTGACTGGCCTGGACGGGGTGGAGCAACTGAGCCTGCCCGACCGCGATGGCCGTATCGGCCTGCGGGCACTGCTGGCAGAACTGGCGGCGCGCCAGTGCAACGAGGTGCTGGTGGAGGCCGGGGCAACCCTGGCGGGGGCATTCCTGCGTCAGGGGCTGCTGGACGAGCTGGTTATCTATGTGGCGCCGAAGCTGCTGGGCAGCAGTGCGCGGCCACTGTTCGAGCTGCCGCTGGACACTATGGCCAAACAGTTGCCGGTGTCGATCCGCGATATGCGGGCGGTGGGCAGCGACTGGCGTATCACGGCGGTGCCCGACCCGGATGCCTGACCTGTAACCTGGGCGGCGGAAAGGCAGGCGCGGTGAAGCGAGACGAATGAGAGGCAGGATTTATGTTCACAGGAATTGTTGAGGCGCTGGGTGAAATTGTGGCCCTGCAGCCCAGTGGCGGCGACCTGCGGGTGCGGGTGAAAAGCCATGGTCTCGACCTCGGCGATGTGGCCCTGGGGGACTCCATTGCCACCAACGGCGTCTGCCTGACGGTGGTGGAGCTGCCGGGGGATGGTTACTGGGCCGATGTCTCCCGCGAAACCCTGGAGTACACCACCGTCGGCGAGTGGAAGCTGGGCAGCCGGGTCAACCTGGAAAAGGCGCTGACGCCCCAGACCCGCCTCGGCGGCCACCTGGTGAGCGGCCATGTGGACGGCGTTGGCGAGGTGGTATCGCGCCATGCCGATGCCCGCTCCGAGCGCTTCCGCCTGCGGGCGCCCAAGGCGCTGGCAAAGTACATCGCCCACAAGGGCTCCATCTGTATTGATGGTACCAGTCTGACGGTCAATGCCGTGGACGGTGACGAGTTTGAACTGAATATCGTGCCCCACACGCTGGAGCGCACCGTGATCGGCGGCTACAGCACCGGCACCCGCGTCAACCTGGAGGTGGACGTCATAGCCCGTTACCTTGAGCGGCTATTATTGGGTGACAAGGCGGCGGACAGCAGCACCGGAGGCGGCATCGATATGGCCTTTCTGGCCGAGAACGGATTTCTGCAACGCTGAGTCCCGCACGGCGGGCCAGTACTTGATGAATACGCCAGTGAGCCGGTGTGACCGGTAAGCGGGTGACGGTAATCGTGGAAAAGTGAGAAGAACATGAGTCAGATTAAAGTTGTTGAAGGGGATTTTACCCAGTGCCAGGGCCAGTACGCGCTGATCGTCAGCCGTTGGAACAGCTTCGTGGTGGAGAGCCTGAAAGAGGGTGCCCTGGATACCCTGCGTCGTCACGGTATCAAGGACGAGCAGATCACCATCTACTACGCTCCAGGTGCGTTTGAATTCCCGCTGCTGGCCAAGCGCCTGGCGGAGAGCAACAAGTTTGACGCCATCATTGCGCTGGGCGCGGTGATCCGCGGTGGCACCCCTCACTTCGAGTATGTGGCCGGTGAATGTACCAAGGGCCTGGCGCAGGTCTCCCTGGGTGCCAATACCGTGGTTACTTTCGGTGTCCTCACCGTCGACAGTATCGAACAGGCCATTGAGCGCTCCGGCACCAAGGCCGGTAACAAGGGCGAAGAAGCGGCCAAGACGGCGCTGGAAATGGTTTCCCTGCTGGGCAAACTCTGATTCCCGGCTCATTGACAGGTTTGATCTCCATGACCGTATCACCTGCGGCGCGCCGCAAAGCCAGACACTACGCCATGCAGTCGCTGTACCAGTGGCAGATGACCTCCGCGGCGCTCAACGTCATTGAAGCGGAGTTCCACAGCGACAACGACATGAGCAAAGTGGATACCGCCTACTACCGCGAGCTGCTGCACAAGGTGCCTCAGCGCCTCTCTGAACTGGAGGAGGCCTTTGGCCAATACCTGCAGGAGCGGGAGCAGAACGAGCTGGATCCCATCACCCAGGCGCTGTTGCGCCTGGCGACCTACGAGCTGATGTTCCGTATTGATGTGCCCTACAAGGTGGTCATCAACGAAGCCGTGGCGCTGGCGAAGAAGTTTGGCGCTACCGACAGCCACAAGTTCATCAACGGCGTACTCGACAAGGTGGCCGCTGATCACCGCGCTATCGAAGTTCAGGCCGAGCGCGGTAGCCGCTCCTGAGAGTGTTGCAGCGCAGGGCATGACAGGAACGGATATCTGAGATGGCGATGGGTGAATTTGAGCTGATCCGGCGCTACTTCCAGCAGGATGGTGGGGCGTTTGGTGTAGTGCGCGGGGTAGGAGACGACTGTGCGCTGTTGAGCGTGCCCGAGGGGCAGCAGCTGGCGGTCTCTATGGATACGCTGGTGGGCGGGGTGCACTTCCCCCCCAATGCCGACCCGGAACTGATTGCCGAGCGGGCGTTGCGGGTCAACCTCAGCGACCTGGCAGCCATGGGGGCAGAACCGCTCTGGTTTACCCTCGGCCTGACCCTGCCTTCGGCGGACGAGGCGTGGGTGAAAAGTTTTGCCCGCGGCTTGTTGCGGGTGGCTGCGGATTACAACATTGCGCTGGTGGGTGGTGATACCACCCGCGGCCCTCTGGCCATCACCCTGCAGGTGCATGGCAGCGTAGCGCCCGGGCGGGCGCTGTTGCGGGGCAACGCCTCGGTGGGTGACTGGGTCTTCGTCACCGGCACCGTTGGTGATGGCGCCGCAGCACTGGCGGTGATCAAGAAGCAGCTGGAGGTGGGCAAGTCCGCCTTCAACTACTTCATGAACAGTTATTACCGGCCTGAACCGCGCATTGCCTTTGGCCAGGCTTTGCAGGGTGTGGCCAATGCGGCTATCGACATCTCCGACGGTCTGGTGGCGGACCTCGGCCACATCTGCGAAGAGAGTGTGCTGGGGGCGAGGATTGACCTGGGCAAGTTGCCGCTGTCGGAGCCAGTGCGCAAACTGGTGTCGCTGGATAAAGGCGTGCAGTGGGCGCTGAGCGGTGGCGACGACTACGAGCTCTGTTTCACCGTGCCGCAGGCGCGTATCGGTGAACTGGAACGGCTGATTGAGCAGAAGCGGCTGCAGGCCACCCACATTGGCGAAATAACCCGGGGCTCCGGCGTGACCTGCTTCTACAAGGGGCGGGAGGTGCCGTTGAAGCGCCAGGGTTACCAACATTTTGAGTAGCATGACTGATTCGTTTCGCGCCCTGTTGCGTCATCCTGTGCACCTGCTGGCGTTTGGTTTTGGCTCTGGCCTGTCGCCGAAAGCGCCGGGTACCGTGGGCACCCTGGCAGCGGTACCCCTCTATCTGCTGCTGGCGCAGCTGTCGCTGCCGCTCTATGCCGCGCTGGTGCTGCTGGCGTTTCTGCTGGGTGTCTACCTCTGCCATGCCACTGCCGCGGATATGGGGGTGCACGATCACCCGGGTATTGTCTGGGACGAGTTCGTCGGCTACTGGATTACCATGCTGGCGGCGCCAGCGGGCTGGCTGTGGGTGGTGCTGGGTTTTGCCCTGTTCCGCCTGTTTGATGTCTGGAAGCCCTGGCCCATCTCCTGGTGCGACAGGCACGTGTATGGTGGCTTTGGCATCATGCTGGACGATGTGCTGGCGGGAGTGCTGGCACTGGGATGCCTGCAGGCCATAGCCCTGTGGGTCTAGCGCAAGGACAAGGATGATGAGAAGGGCGCTTGCGGTACTGTTGCTGGGGTGGATGACCGCCCTGCAGGCGGCGCCGGCGGTGCAGGTAAAGGCGCTGTTTCCCAAGCGTGCCCTGCTGCAGATTGGTAGCGAGCAGCAGTTATTGCGTGAGGGTGAAAGTGTGGCTGGTGTGACCCTGTTGCAGGCAAACAGCCGCGAGGCGCTGCTGGAGATCGATGGCAAGCGCCACAAAGTGGGGGTGTCCCGTTATATCGCTGCCAGTTTTACCGAGAGTGAAGGCAGCGAGGTGCGGCTCTCCCCGGACGCTGGCGGACACTATGTCACATCGGTTGATATTAATGGTCACCAGGTTGAGGCCATGGTGGATACCGGAGCTACCACCGTGGTGATGAGCCTGCCACAGGCAAAGGCACTGGGGCTGGATTATCGCAATGGACAGGCGGTGACCATGCGGACGGCCAACGGCAATGCGCGGGCCTACCAGGTGATGCTGGAGCGGGTCAGTGTCGGCGCGGTGACCGTGGAGAATGTGGCGGCGCTGGTCAATATGAGTGATTTTCCCCATGTCATTCTGCTGGGTAACAGCTTTCTTAATGAGGTGCAGATGCAGCGGGAAAATGGCGTGCTGGTGCTCAGGAGCCAGTACTGATGACACCGGTCGCTGCCGGTTTGAAATGAGGTTAGAGAGTGACTGTTCGTTACGTTGAATCTTCAAAGCTGCCCACTCCCTGGGGCACTTTCGATATGCACGGCTTTGAAGATGCCGAAGCCAATAAAGAGCACCTGGTGCTGAGCATGGGTGATATCGGCCCCGATGAGCCGGTTCTGGCACGGATCCACTCCGAGTGCCTGACCGGTGATGCGCTGTTCAGCCTGCGCTGCGACTGCGGCGCCCAGCTGCAGGCGGCCATGAACAACATCGCCAACGAGGGGCGCGGGGTGATCTTCTACCTGCGTCAGGAGGGGCGTGGTATTGGCCTGCTCAACAAGATCAAGGCCTACCATCTGCAGGATATGGGTGCCGATACCGTGGAGGCCAACGAGGCCCTGGGTTTCGGTGCCGATATGCGCGATTACAGCATCCTCAAGCCGATGCTGGAACACATGAATATTCGCCAGATTCGCCTGATGACCAACAACCCGCGCAAGGTGCAGGCCCTGAAAGAGCTGGGAATTGACGTGGTGGAGCGGGTGGCGCACGAGTCCGGGCGTAACCCCCATAACCTGCGTTACCTGCAGACCAAAAAGGGTAAGCTGGGACACCTGCTGGATGAGCAGGGCGAGGACGACCAGACCTGACCTGTAGCAGCGGCGCTTTCGCCGCTGCCGTCAGTCTGCCTGATTGCTGTCAGCCGAAGGTGTGCTCGGGGCTGGGGAAGACACCGGTCTTCACATCGTTCGCGTATTTGCGCAGTGCACCGGGGATATCCCCCGCTTCCACCAGAAAATTCTTCGAGAACTTGGGCGGCTTTTCGGTCAGGCCGAGGATGTCGTTGATCACCAGCACCTGGGCGTCAGTCTCCTTGCCGGCGCCGATACCGATGGTGGGCATGCTCACGGCTTCGGTGATACGGCGGGCCAGGTCGCAGGGCACACACTCCAGCACCAGCAAATCGGCACCGGCGGCGTCCAGCAGGCGGGCGTCTTCCAGTATCTGTTCGGCGCCTTCGTCGTCACGGCCCTGCACGCGGAAGCCACCAAACTTGTTCACCGACTGCGGCGTCAGGCCCAGGTGGGCGCAAACCGGAATGCCGCGTTCGCTGAGCATTTGCACTGTGGGCGCCAGCCACGCGCCACCTTCGATCTTGACCATGTGGGCACCGGCCTGCATCACGCGGGCGGCGTTGGTCATGGCCTGTTCCGGCGTAGCGTAGGTCATGAACGGCAGGTCGCCCATGATCAGCGATTTGTCGTTACCGCGTTTCACCGCTTCCACGTGGTAGATCATCTGTTCCATGGTCACCGGGATGGTGCTGTCATAGCCCAGCACGGTCATGCCGAGGCTGTCTCCCACCAGCAGCACTTCCACACCACTCTTCTGTGCCATGGCGGCCATGGGGGCGTCGTAGAGGGCAACGGTAACAAATTTCTCCCCGGCCTCTTTCATCTTGCGCAGGGTGAGGATGGAGATGGGCTTGCTGAGGGCCGAGCTGGCCTGAACAGTCGAGTAGGGCATGGCGGTCTTCTACAGGGTCGGGGTTGGGTTGTAGTAGTGGCGGCCGCTCTTCACGGTCAGCATATAGTCCACCAGCTGGTGATAGTGATCCGGATTGTTGGCCAGATCCAGTTCGGTGGCGTTGACGATCAGCAACGGCGCCTGGTCGTAGTAGTGGAAAAAGTGCATGTAGGCGTCGTTCAGTGTGGCCAGGTAGCCGCTGTCAATGTTGCGCTCCGCCTCCACGCCACGGTGTTTTACGCGCTCTTCCAGCACGGCCGTGGGCGCCTGCAGGTAGATCACCAGGTCCGGTTGCGGGGCGTCTATCTGCAGCTGGGCGTGCACCTGCTGGTAGATGTTGAGTTCGTCATCGTCGAGGGTCACCTGGGCGAACAGCTGATCCTTGTCCATCAGGAAGTCCGCTACCAGGCAGCTCTGGAACATGTCCTGCTGGCGCAGGTCCTGCAGTTGCTGGGCACGTTGGAACAGAAAGAAGAGCTGGGTGGGCAGCGCAGCGGCTTTGGGATTTTCGTAAAAGCGGTTGAGAAACGGGTTCTCACCGGTTTTTTCCTGCAGCAGCTCGTACTGCAGGCTCTTGGCCAGGTGCCTGGCCAGTGTGGTCTTGCCCACCCCGATGGGCCCTTCAATGGCGATAAAGCGCGGCAGGCTTTTACCGGCGTTGTCCAGGGTGATGTTAAAACCTTCAGTCACGGTCTGCTCCTGCTGAGAGTGCCAATGGTTCCAGCCCGTCCATCGAGCAGTCTGCCAATAATGACGTAATTGACTCACCGCTGGGAAGGGTTAACGCCGGATCTATGTCCGCCAGTGGCCACAGCACAAAATTACGCCGGGTCAGCCAGGGGTGTGGTACCTGCAGTCGCTCGTGGTCGATGCACTGCTGGTCGTAGAGCAGCAGGTCCAGGTCCAGTGTGCGTGGCCCCCAGCGAATGTCGCGCACGCGTTGGTGGGCGTGCTCGATGGCTTGCATCGCATCCAGCAGGGCCAGCGGTTGCAGTGTGGTTTGCAGTAGCGCGACGCCGTTGACGAAATCCGGCTGTTCACCGGGGCCGATGGCTTTACTGCGGTACCAGCGTGAGACTTGCAGCAGCTCGCTGCCCGGCAGTTGGGCGAGCGCCTGCAGGGCGCTCTTCACCTGTTGCAGAGGGTTGTTGAGATTACTGCCCAGGCCGATGTACGCCAGACTCATGGGATTGCGACCTCTGTTACCAATGGCGGTTCGGTTTAATGAGTCTGTTGCGGTTTGCGGCGGCGCGGCCGGCGACGGCGTTTGCCGCTGCCCTCTTTTTTACCGAGGTCGGCCACCAGCGCCTCGCGGCCCGCTTCATCGGTGTTCTGGTAGCGGGTCCACCAGTCGCCCAGACCTTGCAGGTCTTCGCCGGCGGCCTCACGCATGAGGACGAAATCGTAGGCGGCACGGAAGCGGGGATGCTCAAAGTTGCGCTGTGCACGCTGGCCACTGCGGCTCTGCAAGCGGTACTGCAGCTCCCAGATCTCGCGCATGCTCTGGGTAAAGCGTTTGGGAATGGCGGTGATCTGCAGTTGGCGCTGTATCACAGTCTGTGCGGCCTGCTGGTGGGCGAGGTTGCCCTGCATGCCACTGGCGCGCAGGCGCGCTTCCTCGGCACACAGGGGTGGCCACAGCAGGGAGGCAAAGATGTAGGCCGGTGTCACCCGCTGGTCGGTGCGGATGCGGTGGTCGGTGTTGTGCAGTGCCTGTTCTACCAGTTTGCGTCCCAGCTCGTTACCGTCGGCCAACGTCGCAGCCAGATCCGGAAACACCTGGGCCAGCAGGCCATACTGCTCCATAAGTGGCAGCAGCGATGCGCCATAACCACCCATAAAGAGTTTCAGGACTTCATCGAAGATGCGCGCCGAGGCGATATTCCCCAGCAGTGGCGCCAGGCGGGCAATGGGTTCCGCGGTGGCCTTGTCGAGGGTGAAGTCCAGCTTGCCGGCAAAGCGCACGGCCCGCAGCAGGCGCACCGGATCCTCTTTGTAGCGGGTCTCGGGATCGCCGATGATGCGTATTTTGCGCCGCGCAATGTCCTGCATGCCGCCGGTGAAGTCGTGGATGCTGAAATGATCCAGGGTGTAGTAGAGGGCGTTGACGGTGAAGTCCCGCCGTACGGCATCACTGCGGATATCACCGTAGACGTTGTCCCGCAGCAGCATGCCGTCGTCGGAACGGGCGGAGTGGTTGCCGCTGGTGTCTTCGGTGTGGTGTCCGCGGAAGGTGGTGACTTCGATAATCTCGCGGCCAAAGCGCACGTGTACGATCTTGAAGCGGCGACCGATGATGCGGGAGCTGCGGAACAGGTTGCGCACCTGCTCCGGTGTGGCATTGGTGGCCACATCAAAGTCCTTCGGGTGCCCGCCCAGCAGCAGGTCACGCACGCCGCCACCCACCAGGTAGGCCTCAAAGCCACCTTCTTCCAGCCGCTGCATTACTTTGATCGCTGAGCGGCTGATGTTGCGCCGGGAGATGTTGTGCTTCTCCCTGGGCACGATGGTGTGGTGCAGGGTCGGACTCTTTTTGGTCAGGGAGTTGATCAGTGGTAAGCGTAACAGCTTCTTCAGCATGGTCAGAACTACTGGTTGGATGCCCGGCTCCGCGGTGCGCAGGAAGGGTATGGGTGATGATGTCCTGCCGGGTAACGGGGAACTCATGTCGGGGCAGGGGGTCTATTCTGCGGGCGGCAGTGTAACACGCCAACAGGGGATTGTCAGAACAGAGGCTGTGGGCAGAAATGAAAACGGGAAAGCCGTGGCTTTCCCGTAGAATTTATCATCATCCTGATGTCTGGCCGCGAAACAGTCAGCATCCCTGCCCGCGGTAATTTGCTCTTTGGCAAATTCTCTCCAAATGTCGTCAGTTGTAACAGTCAGTCAAACGCTATTGTTATTGTTTTGCCGTTATCTCAGTAGTTTTCTGTTTTAGTTATTATTTGTTGTTTTTATTATTGTCGTTTTAAGTTTCTTATTATTTGTTGTTGTTATTAGAGTTATCAGTTGTTGTTATTATTTGTTGTTATTATTGCTCGTATATAAAGCATTTGGTGTGCCAACTATTGAAAACCCTTTTAAATCAATAGCTTAAAAAAATATACCCCGATTTTCTTTGAGACGCTGCGTCTTACTTCGTTACCGAATATCCCTGTTTCTGTTACACCACTCCGCTTTGGTAACACCTGCCACCACAGGGGCGTTGTTACCGGCGTGACGCTGCCGGCCTGGGTATTGGCAGGGCGTACTGATGGCGACGAGGGGGCCGGATATGGGGCCGGGACCCCGGGTTACAAGGGGCTATTGCAGCGGACTATTGGCCAGGCGAGGGTAAGGCAGGGGTGGCCGGGGGGGAGCTGCAGCCGGCATGGCGGCTGCAGGGCTTTGTGGCGGGCGGGCTGCAGGGCTGTGTACCGGGCGGGAAGTTACTTGGCAGCGGTCTTTTTGCGCGGGATGCCGAGGCGTTGGCGCCTTTCCCACAGGCATTTACGGCTGACGCCCAGTTTACGCGCCAGTTCGGTTTCGCTCATGTGGTCCTGGTGTTCCAGGACGAAGTGCTGGAAGTAGTCCTCCAGGGAGAGGTCTTCGGTCGGTTCCGGGGTGGAGCGGGTATCGGCGTCGGTATCGCCCCGCGCCCGTCGAACCTCTTCAATGATCTCCTCTTTCTCGCCACTGACGTCAACCAGGTCCAGATCGATGGAGAGCAGTTCGTGGGAGATCTCCCGTTCATCCTCACAGAGGATGACGGCGCGCTGAATGGCATTCTCCAGTTCCCGTACGTTACCTGGCCAGGTGTAGGTGGTAATGGCCTGGATGGCTTCCGGTGTCAGGCTCAGGATCTCCTTGCCCATGTCGCCACAGTAGCGCTGCAGCAGGGACTCCGCCAGTGACAGAATGTCGCGGCCACGGTCGCGCAGTGGTGGCAGCACCAACTGGACCACGTTGATACGGTAGAAGAGGTCTTCGCGGAAACGGCCCTCCTGGCACAGCTTGCGCAGGTCGCGGTGGGTGGCGCTCACCAGGCGCACATCCACACGGCGGGATTCGGTGGAACCCAGCGGTCTGACCTCACCCTCCTGCAGCACCCGCAACAGGCGCGCCTGCGCCTCCAGCGGCAGTTCGCCGATCTCGTCCAGGAACAGGGTGCCACCGTCGGCAGCGGCAATCAGGCCCTCGTTTTTGTGGGCGGCGCCGGTGAAGGCCCCTTTCTCATGGCCAAACAGCTCGGATTCAATCAGGGTCTCGGGGATGGCGGCGCAGTTCACCGAAATCAGCGGCTTGCTGTGACGCGGGCTCTCGCTGTGGATGGCCTTGGCCACCAGCTCCTTACCGGTACCGGTTTCACCGTGGATCAGCACGGTAGCACTGGTAGGGGAGACCTTGTGGATGCGGTTGTAGAGAGTCTTCATGACCGGGCTGCTGCCGATCATGCCGGGAATCTGGTGGCTGGAGGTCTTGCTGGGCTGGCGCTGGCGCGCCGCGTCATTGGCCTTGCCAATGGCGCGCTTGACGGCCGCCACCATCTCGTCGTGGTCGAAGGGTTTGGCGATATAGTCGACCGCCCCCATACGCATGGAGTCCACAGCGGAGCGCAGGCTGGCGTAGCTGGTCATGATCAGTACCGGCACTTCACCGGCGGCTTTGATCATATCGGTACCCGGGGCGCCGGGCAGGCGCAGGTCGCTGATGATCAGGTCATAGCTGCCGATGTCATAGCGGCTCAACGCCTCTTTCACCGAGGCGGCTTCACTGACGTCGTATTTGTTGCGCTCCAGCAGCTTGCGTAGTGCGGTGCGGATAATAACTTCGTCTTCGACTACCAGTATGTTACCCATAGGTCTTTTGTTACCTGATCTGTTACTGGGGGGCCAAGTGAGCGCTAGTGTTACCCTAGTCGCCGCGAGATTCAAGTTGGCGCGGTAATTTTATGCGGATTTGAGTGCCAGATACCTGCCCGGGTGCGGGGCTTTCGATCTCCAGGTGGCCGCCGTGATCCTCGACGATGCTGTAGACCATGGCCAATCCCAACCCTGTCCCCTCGCCCGGTTCCTTGCTGGTGAAAAAGGGTTCCAGCACCCGCTCGCGGTGCTCCTCGGCGATGCCGGTGCCTTCATCGGTGACGCTGATCAGCAGCATGTCACCCAGATCCTCACCCTCCAGGCTGATGTGCCCGCCATCGGGGCTGGCGTCGCGGGCGTTGGAGAGCAGGTTGATAAACACCTGGATCAGGCGCTGTGAGTCGCCCTTGATCACCAGGCTGGCATCAATCCTGTTGTCATAGTGAACCTGGGTCTTCTCTTTCTGCAGTGACAGCAGCTGTACCGCCTCGGCGGCCATCTCCCGCAGGGCTACCGGCATAAAGTCTGCCTGATCCTGCTTGCCGGTGTGGGAGAAACTGACCAGTGAGTGCACGATGCGGCTGACGCGGTCCGTCTGGCTGAGAATCTGGTCGGCGGTCTCCAGGCAGGCATCCGGGTCGTCGGCCTCGTATTTCAGGTTTTGCGCCAGGCAGGCGATACCGGTTACCGGGTTGCCGATCTCGTGGGCGACGCCGGCCGCCAGGCGACCGATGGAGGCCAGGCGCTCGCTGTGCACCAGTTCCTGTTCCAGGCGCTGGTTCTCGGTCATGTCCTCCAGCAGGATTACCTGGCCGTCGGCACTGTCGGCTACAGGGCCGGCAATATTGGCCTTGTGCAGGCTGATCCAGCGCGGCACGCCATCCACTGTCAGTTGCTGTTTGTGGGTATGTGACTCCGAGATATTGGAGAAGCGCGCCAGAATCTGTTGCCAGGGGTCGGGAATGTCCTCCAGCAGGGAGCCCACCACTGACTCCGAAGAGATGCCGGTAAGTTCCTGCATGGCGTGGTTCCAGAGCAGGATTTCACTGTCGTCGCCCAGGGAGCAGGCGGCCATGGGCAGCTCTTCCAGTGTGTTGCGGTGGTAGAGGCGCAGGTTGTTGAGCTCGGCCGCCAGACCGCGCAGGTGGCTGCGGTATTGGGTGAGGCGGTTCTCGATCAGGTTGATGTCGGTGGTGCCTTTGGCTTCCGGCAGGTGATAGGGGATCTTCTTGTCGAGGATCTCGCCCGCCATGGCGGTGCCCATCAGGCCGGAGAGGTTGGCTTCAATCTTGTCGCGCAGGCGGCGCAGGGCGTAGGGGCGACGCTCGCTGACCGTCAGGTTGAGCTCTTTCAGGGCGCGTTTGACCTCCCGTTCGGCGTTGGTCTGGCCGAGGCTGCTGCGCAGGCGGTCGATAAACTCCTCGGCGCTGTGCACGTCGAGGATCATGCGCAGCGGGTGGCTCAGCTCATCTTCGGCGCAAAGCTCTGCCGAGTAGCGCTCCTCCACACTGGATTTGGTCAGCAGCGAGAGACCGATAAAGGCCGCCAGGTTGGCGGTCAGGGAGACCATGGTGATGCTGTTCCAGTGCTCAATACCCAGCGGCAGCTCCAGGTTGAGCCAGGGCAGTGCCAGCGTCTCCCAGCCGGTGAATGCCGGGATCAGGAGGCCGGTCAGCCAGACACCGGATCCCAGCACGAGCCCACCAATAAAGCCCCGGCTGTTGGCCGCTGGCCAGTAGGAGACCGCCAGCAGTCCGGGGAGGAATTGCAGGGTCTGGATAAAGCCCATCAGGGCCAGCTGGGTGAGACTGAGGCGGCTCTCCAGTACCTGATAGAAGCCGTAGCTGATGACAAACACCGCCAGGATCAGGCCGCGGCGCAGCCACAGCAGCTGGCGGTAGATGTTGTGCGGGTTGCGGATGTTGAGCACCGGCAACAGCCAATGGTTGAGCAGCATGGTACTCAGTGCCAGGGCGAAGGAGACCATGGCGCCGGTGGCCGCCGATAGACCACCGAGAAATGCCAGCACCGTCAGCGAGGGCGATTCACTCAGCAGCGGGATGCCGAGGGTGAAGTACTGTGCAGGCAGTGGTACGCCCAGTTCAAAACCTGCCCACAGAATCGGGAATACCGGCAGTGCCAGCAGCAGCAGGAACAGGGGGAAGGCCCAGCTCAGGGTGGAGGTCATCTGCTTCAGCGGTCCCTCCACCACGCTCATGTGGAAGATGTGGGGCATGGCCACCGCGGTGGCCAGGAACACCAGCAGCAGGGTGTGGGAGGCGGTGTCGCGGATGGGGGTGTGCAGCAGCTCGATATGTTCCGGGTAGTCCAGCAGCCACTGGTCCAGCGCGCCGAGGCTGCCAAATACGCCGTAGATGGCCAGCAGGCCAATCGCCAGCAGTGCCACCAGCTTCAGCAGTGACTCGAAGGCCATGGCCACAATCAGCCCCGGGTGCTGGTCGCGGCTGGAGCCAAACAGGATGGTGAATACCGCCAGCACCGCACAGTAGGAGAAGGCCAGGAACTCCCGCGAGTTCCAGTCACTAAAGACGCTCAGCGGCTCCTCGCGGTTGTAGAGGGTCATGATCTGCAGGGTGTCGGCTACCGCCTGCAGCTGCAGGGCCAGCAGCGGCAGTGCAGCCAGCAGCATGCAGAGGGTGCTGAGGGCGCCGGCGGTCTGGCTGTGATAGCGGAACACCAGCAGGTCGGCGAGGCTGCCGATCTGGAAGCGACGCGCCAGCTGCGCCAGCGGCGCGATGGCCACCGGGGCAAACAGGAACAGGGCGCCGGTGCCCAGGTAGTAGGCCAGGGCGCCGTAACCAAACTGGAAGGCGAGGTCGATCACCCCGTAAAACGCCCAGGCGCTGGCGAAGACCCCCAGCGACAGAATATAGGTGACCGGGTGACGGGAGATCTTCTTCGGGATGATGCCTTTCTCGGCGGCAAAGGCGATGCCGAACAGTATCACCAGGTAAATGATGCCGATGACGGCGATGTCGGTGATATCGAAAGTCATTGATGCTTCTTGCGCGAGTGGTAGAAGAAGGCCGCCACGACCAGCATGGCCCAGATCAGGTAGGGGCGATACCAGGCACCCTCCGGATTGATCATCCAGGTAAACAGGGTGGGAGAGAAAATGTAGGCCACAAGCAGTAGCAGAATCAGATAGCGTTGATTATTCATAGGGCCGGGTCAGCGGAAAAATGGCTGCGCTGAGTGTACTGAAAGGCTGCCATCGGTGCACGCCTGCGAGGCCGCTTTTACGGCACTGATGACTCAGGGAGGCTGCGCAGGGCCGCTACGGCACCGCGATGCCAGTGGTTGAGCCCCCACGCCAGCAGGGTCTGGCAGTCGGCGCCGCGCAGCTCCGGCGGCGGCTGCAATTGCAGGCGGTGCAGTGCCAGCCACAGGTTATGGCTGGCTTGCACGGCTTGCAGCGGGGCGGCAAAGGTCTGTTTGCTGAGCTTCTGCCCCTCCGGGTTAACCACCACCGGCAGGTGACCGAACTGTGGTGCCGGCGCCTGCAGCAGCCGGAACAGCCACAGTTGCCGGGGCGTGGAGTCCAGCAGGTCACAGCCGCGCAGCACGTGGGTAATACCCTGGGCGATATCGTCCACCACCACTGCCAGTTGGTAGGCGTAGAGACCGTCCTTGCGGCGCAGGACAAAGTCCCCAACCTCGCTGCGAAGCTGCTGGCACTGGCGTCCCTGCAGCAGGTCGTCGAAACAGAGCTCATCCTCGCCGCTGGCAGGTGTCTTGACCCTCAGCGCCACCGGGCCGGAGGCAGGCGGGTGTTGCAGGCAGTGGCCGTCGTAGGCGGTGAGGGATTGCAGGCGCTGGCGATTGCAGTTGCAGGGGTAGATGAGTTCGCGTCGGGCCAGCTCGTCAAGGCAGGCCTGATAGGCGTCATGGTGTTCGCTCTGGTACATCACCTCGCCGTCCCATTCGAGCCCGTGGGCTTCGAGGGCCCGGAGGATGGCTTCGGCGGCGCCGGGCTGTTCCCGGGGGGGGTCGAGATCTTCCATTCGCACCAGCCACTGGCCGTGGTGTTGGCGGGCATCAAGCCAGGAGGCGACCGCAGTCAGCAGGGAACCCTGATGTAATTCACCGGTGGGGGAGGGCGCGAAGCGACCGATGTAATCGGCGCCGGGGGTAATGGTCACTAGGGTAAGGGGGAGTGGAGAGGCTCACCGGCGGGGTAGCCGCCGGTGAGCCAGGCAGGTCGGGGGTCAGCCGCCGATCTGCTTTTCCTTGATTTCGTCGAGGGTTTTGCAATCGATACACTGGGTCGCAGTGGGGCGCGCTTCCAGGCGGCGGATGCCGATTTCCACACCGCAGGTCTCGCAGAAGCCGTAGTCGTCATCGTCGATCAGCTGCATGGTGTTATCAATTTTCTTGATCAGCTTGCGCTCGCGATCGCGGGTGCGCAGTTCGAGGCTGAACTCCTCTTCCTGGGTGGCGCGGTCGGCGGGGTCAGGAAAGTTGGCGGCTTCGTCTTTCATATGGGAAACCGTGCGATCCACCTCTTCCATCAGCTCTCGCTTCCAGGTTTGCAGAATTCCGCGGAAATGCTCTTTCTGAGCATCGTTCATGTACTCTTCACCCTTCTTCTCTTTGTAGGGTGTAAAACCCCGTGAAGTGACGCTGTCGGTGTTTTTAGAGTTTTTCGGCATCTGTGTACGCCTCGTTCCAAGATTCCAGATTAAACAGTGTGGGGTGCGAGAGTCCGCAAATATGGGCAAATAAAACCCAAACGGGCAAGCTACCAGATATGCAGAAAGCCTGCCAGCGCTTTGTCAGGCCGCAGGATGGGTCCCCAAAATCAATAACGGTCGCGGATACTGCGCCTAAGGCGGGGATCTGTCAACTCTGCAAATGGCGGTGCGGCAGGCCCTGCTGGGAATTGCGACTTGCACTCGTCGCCATGCGCCATAGACTGGCTGCGCGATCCCGCCGGAGTCGCTGCAATTCCGCTTTCGGGATGTCATATAAGGAACATTTAACCCATGAATTTTGATCCCCCACTGGCCGAGGGCCGGTTGCTGCGTCGTTACAAGCGTTTCCTGGCGGACGTGGAGCTGCCGGGCGGCGAGCAGGTGACAATCCACTGCCCCAATACCGGCTCCATGAAGGCCTGTCTCGCGGAAGGCAGTCCCTGCTGGTTTTCGGTATCGGATAACCCCAAACGCAAATATTCCCGCACCTGGGAGATCGCTACCACACCCACCGGCGATCTGGCGGGCGTGAACACCGGCCGTGCCAACGCCCTGGTGGAGGAGGCGATAGTCAACGGCACAATCGCCGAGCTGCAGGGCTACGAGCGCGTGCGCAGGGAGGTGCCTTACGGGGCCGAGCGCAGTCGTATTGACCTGTTGCTCGAAGGCGCGGCCGGCAACTGCTATGTGGAGGTGAAGAATGTCACCCTCTGCGAGGATGAGGGGCAGGGACTGTTTCCCGATTCGGTCAGCAGCCGCGGCACCAAGCACCTGCGCGAGTTGGCCGCCATGGTGGCGGAGGGGCACCGCGCGGTGCTGCTCTTCTGTGCACAGCACACCGGTATCCGGCGGGTATCGGCGGCGGCAGAAATCGATCCTCTCTACGCACAAACGTTGGCGGAGGTGGCGGCCCAGGGGGTGGAGGTATACGCCTATCAGGCCAGTATTGCGCCCGACGCGATTGCTCTGCGAACGCCGTTGCCGGTGATAATCTGAGGGACGAGTTAAAGAGCGGAGGCGTCTACCCATACCTGCTGCTGGCGCAGCTCTGCGGGGATCGCGGTCAGTGAGCGGCCACTGCAGGGGCCGGCGACGCAGAGGCCGTCGTGGATGGTAAACAGCGCCCCGTGAGTGGAGCACTGGATCAGTTCACCGTCGAGGTCGAGAAAGCGGTCCTCCACCCACTCCAGCGGAATGCCCATGTGCGGGCAGCTGTTGTGGTAGACATGCACCCGCTCTTTCTGGCGCACGGCAAACAGGTTCAGCCCCTGCAGGCTGAACCCCTTGCTGCCGTAATCGGGAATATCCCCCAATTCACACAGGAACTGCACTGTCGGTCGACTCAGGCAGTGGCTTGCAGGGCGGCGATACGCTCCTGCAGGGGCGGGTGGCTGGCGAACAGTTTGGAGAAGTTCTGTTTGAAGCCGCCGCTGATTCCGAAAGCGTAGATGCTGTCGGGCATGGAACTGGGTACCTGGGCCTCAACTTCCATCTGCAGGCGGCGCAGGGCGTTGATCATGGCGCCGCGACCGGCCAGGCGGGCACCGGCATCGTCAGCGCGGAATTCACGGTGGCGGGAGAAGGCCATCACAATCATGGAAGCGAGCACCGCCAGCACCATCTCTGCAACAAATGTGACGATGTAAAACGCCGGGCCGTGGCCCTGCTCGGTTTTGAACACCGCGCGGTCGACGGTGTGGCCGATGATGCGGGCAAAGAACATCACAAAGGTGTTCACCACCCCCTGGATCAGGGTCAGGGTCACCATATCACCATTGGCCACGTGGCCAATTTCGTGGGCCAGTACGGCGCGCACCTCGTCCTTGTTAAAACGCTGTAACAATCCCGCGCTCACCGCCACCAGGGCTGCATTGCGGTTCCAGCCGGTGGCAAAGGCATTGGCCTCCCGGGCCGGGAAAATACCCACCTCGGGCATGCGGATTTTGGCTTTTTCGGCCAGCTCGGCAACGGTCTCCAGCAGCCATTTCTCCTCGGCGTTGGAGGGGCGTTCGATAATCTGGGTGCGGGTGCCCATTTTGGCCATGAATTTGGACAGAAACAGCGACACCAGAGCGCCGCTGAAGCCGAAGATGGCGCAGAACACCAGCAGGTTGCCGAGGTCGAGGCCGCTGCCGCTGGCATCCAGGTAAGAGCCTACGCCCAACAGGTTGAGAGTGATGCTGGCGACCAGGATCACGGCCAGGTTGGTCATCAGGAAAAGGCCAATTCGTAACACAGAGTACTCCTGCACAGAGAGAAAAATTCGGAGTATCTAAGATAGGTCTGGCGGCGGAAAATTCAATGTCCGCATCTCTGTAGCAGGGTAAAAAACTGCTAAGTCCGCGGGGGGATGGCGAAGCGCCGGGTTACAGGCAAAAAAATGGCCGCCCCGTAAGGAGCGGCCCACAACCGTGATTAGCCTGTTTAGGAGAGAAGGTCATGAGGACCTTAAACTCTACCGCCGCTGCATTAGCGACGATATGAGAATGATAACTCTTCTCGTTAATATGTAAATAAAAATTATTCTCATTTGAGAGTAATTTTTATTGGGCTGTGCTTTTTGCTCCTCGGCTTGCTCCTCAGTGCCGCTGCGCGGGCCTTGAGTCGGAACCGGGAGATGGAGTGGTCAGCGCCTGTTCGGCCTGTGCCACCAATTGTTGTTTCTGCTCGGGATCCAGGTCATTCCAGTGCACATCCTGCAGCGCGCCTTGCAGGGCATAGAGCATGACTTTGGAGACATGAATGCCACGGAGCTTGATACGGATGTAAGCCTGCACAGGGCCGACTTGTTTGAGATCGTCGCAGGAGTGGATGCCGATGGCTCTGAGGATGTTGACCGAGGCGACACCAAGATTTTTCAATTGCAATAAGTCACTATGACTGGTCGTCATAAAAGCAAACCCCAATTTTGTTTTTATTGTATTTTTTGCTACACGTATGGTCGGGTAGGCCAAGCGGTTATAATACATTTTCCCGCCGCGATGGCAAATTGGACTTTTGGATGACTTGCTCTCCCCCCGACCTGGACTTCGCCCGGCTCACCGGGCAGACCGAAGCGCACCTGGTGCCCGGCCCGGGTGGCGTGCTGGTGCACAGGCAGGTGCTGGAGCCTTTGCAGCGTCTTCACCGCAGGGCGCAGGCGGCTGGTTTTGAGCTGACGCTGGCCAGCGGTTTTCGCAGTTTTGAGCGGCAGATGAGTATCTGGCAGCGCAAGCTGCGGGGTGAGTTACCCCTGCTCTCCCGTACCGGTGAGCGCCTTGACGTAGACGCCCTCAGCCCTGACGAGCAACTGCAGGCGCTGCTGCGTTGGTCGGCACTGCCCGGTACCTCGCGCCATCACTGGGGTACCGATTTTGATATCTACGACGCCGCCGCCGTCCCCGCGGGCTACCACCTGCAGCTGGTGCCGGAAGAGTACACCGGCGACGGTCCTTTTGCCCCCATGACCCAGTGGCTGCAGCAGGCAGTCGCCAGCGATTCGGGCGAGGGATTCTTTTTCCCCTATGCCGAGGACATTGGCGGAGTGGCACCGGAGCCCTGGCATCTCAGTTACCGGCCACTGGCGCAACAGTTTCTGCAGGCTTTTGAGCCAGCCGTTTTTCAGGCCCTGCTGCAGGGGGCGGGCTGGCCACTGGCGGACAGCATCGCCGGACGGGCTGAGGAGATCTACCGGCGCTACATCTGCCTGCGGCCGGACGCTTGAGGCCTGCCTGCCGCTGCAGCGGCTATATGTTAAGCTTCGCCCATCAGGCAGAGGACACCAATCATGAACACAGAAGCCCTGCGGGCGCCTGACGCCGGAGAACAGGACCTCATCTGGCAGGCGATCCGCACCGAAGCAGCCGCCGCCAGCCGCGAGGAACCGGTGCTGGCCAGCTATTACCATGCGGCCATACTCAACCACTCCACCTTCGCGGCGGCCATCAGTTTCCACCTGGCCAATCGCCTCGACAGCGCGGCGGTGCCGGCCATGACCGTGCGGGAGGTGATCCTGGAGGCGATGCAGGCGGATTCGGCCATTGGTGAGGCCATGCGAGCGGATATCCAGGCCTGCCGGGAGCGCGATGCGGCCTGTGACAAATTCAGTACCCCCTTTCTCTATTTCAAGGGCTACCAGGCCATTCAGACCCATCGCATCAGTCACTGGTTGTGGCAGCAGGGGCGCAAGCCGTTGGCGCTCTACCTGCAGCACCAGATGTCGCAGGTGTTCGGGGTGGATATTCATCCCGGCGCCCGTCTCGGTCGCGGCATTATGATCGACCACGCCACCGGGGTGGTGGTGGGGGAGACCGCCGTGATCGGTGACGACGTCTCCATGCTGCATTCGGTTACCCTGGGCGGCTCGGGCTGCAGCGGGGGTGCCCGTCACCCGCGGATTGGCCGCGGTGTACTGATCAGTGCCGGTGCCAAGGTGCTCGGCGATGTGTATGTAGGGGAAGGTGCCAAGATTGCTGCCGGCAGTGTGGTGCTGGAGTCGGTACCGGAGCACACCACCGTGGCGGGCGTACCGGCGCGCATTGTGGGGCGGCCCCAGTGTGAGAGCCCTGCCCTCGATATGGATCATAAGATCGAGTAGCCTTTTGCACGTTGGGCAGGCTGCCAGCGTCAACCGCGAAGACCGGCGACCGGACAGATTCAGCACAGGAACAGGGAACAGCAGACCCATGGCGACTTTCGACATTATCTTTCGCGGCGACCTGATGCCCGGCTTTCAGCTGGCGGACGTCAAGCGCAACCTGGCGTCCCTGTTCAAGGCGGATGCGGCGCGGATAGATGCCCTGTTCAGCGGCGCGGCGACGCCGTTGAAGCGCGGCCTGGATGAGGCGACCGCACAGAAATACCTGGCCGTGCTGAAAAAAGCCGGTGCCGACGTGCAGCTGGCGGCGGAAGGCTCCGTGGGTGCAGGCCGTCGCCGAGCCGCTGCGGCCGCCCCCCCGCCACAGCCATCTGCGGCAAAACCGTCCATGCAGGAGCGTCTCGCCGCCCAGGCACAAACTGCACCGGCTGTGGCAGCGGTGAGTCAGCCAGAGGTTAAACCTGCAACTGCAGCCGCGGCTTCCGGCTTGAGCCTGGCCCCCGTGGGTACGACGCTGGTTGAGCCTGCACGTGCTGAGGCTCCGGTGGCACCGGACATTGGCCATCTGAGCCTGCGCGCCCAGGAGGGGAACCTGGTGGATGGCAATGAGATTGAGAGGCCAGTGCCGGTGGCGGTCAACGAACTCAATGTGAGCCTGCGGGAAGCCGGCGCCTCCCTGCTGGATGAGGGAGAGCGAGAGATCAAGGCGGTAGTAGCTGTCGCCGACCTCGGGGCAGAGCTGGCACCAGCCGGTAGTGACCTGGGGCAGATTCGCCGCCCCCCGCCCCCTCCGGCACCGGACACCTCCGCCATCCAATTGCTGGACAATTGACAGCGCCTGCCACGTAAATTGCACCGGAGCCCATCGCCCGGGCACAAAAAAGCCGCAGTTACTGCGGCTCAGGTTAATGCCTAATCCTGTCCCGTCATTGCGAGGAGCGTTTTTCAGCTCCGCGGCAATCCATGTTTGGCACCGTATCGGCTGGCCTGTGGTAAACATGGA